>NZ_KK211187.1:0-41867 GCF_000620805.1 Exiguobacterium undae DSM 14481
GTGACCGAAGTCACGTTGACGAAGCTTGCGCTTCATTCATTGTTTGTATCCGAAGATACGTTTTTTGCCTCATCGTTCAGTTTTCAAAGTTCGTCGTGTCGTTTTCAGCGACTTTAATATCTTACCAAGTCACTGACACGATTGTCAATAACTTTTTTGATATTTTTTTCGGTGTGTCACAACCATTTGCGGCACAAGAAGTAATATACCATGGAGTTTTTGTTTATACAAGTGTTTTATTAGAAAAACATTTAAAATAATCTTATTCCCGGTTTTCGTAAGGATTATTCTAATAAACACCTGATTAATTAAAGGTTTTTATTAGATGAATCAAAGTAAAAATCCCCCCGCTTCCTTCTATATGAAGAAAGACGAGGGAATGACCGTTCCAAGTTAGTTTTGTTGATGACGCATCGTTGGGAACAACAGTACATCGCGAATCGACGGAGAATTCGTCAATAACATGACGAGGCGGTCAATTCCGATTCCGAGTCCTCCAGTTGGCGGCATGCCGTACTCGAGTGCTTCAATGAAGTCATTGTCCATTTCATGGGCCTCATCATTCCCTGCTTCTTTTTCAACCAGCTGGGCTTCGAAACGTTCCCGTTGATCGATTGGATCATTTAACTCCGTAAAGGCATTCGCATGCTCACGGCGGACGATGAACAATTCAAATCGATCCGTAAAACGTGGATCTTCCGGATTTTTCTTCGCAAGTGGTGAAATCTCAACCGGATGTCCGTAAACGAATGTCGGCTGAACGAGTGACTCTTCAATTTTCTGTTCAAAGAATTCATTGAGGATATGTCCCGTCGTCATATGCGCTTGGACTTCGACACCATGTTCGTGTGCGAGTTCATGGGCACGCTCTTTCGAAATCTCTTCAAAGAAATCAACACCTGTCGCTTCTTTGACAAGATCCGCCATATGCGCACGTTTCCAGCCGACAGACAAGTCGATGACATCTTCGCCGTACGTGACTTGTGTCGTACCGAGTACTTCCTGCGCCACATGAGCAATCAGGTTTTCCGTCAAATTCATGATGTCGTTGTAATCCGCGTAAGCTTCATACAGTTCGATCATCGTAAATTCAGGGTTATGACGTGTCGAGATTCCTTCATTTCGGAAAACGCGACCGATTTCATACACCTTTTCAAGTCCACCGACAATTAACCGTTTGAGGTGCAATTCGATGGCAATTCGCATGTAAAGTGTCATATCGAGTGCATTGTGATGTGTAATGAACGGACGCGCCGAAGCACCACCCGCGATCGTATGCAACATTGGTGTTTCGACTTCCAGGTATCCGAGGCTGTCGAGGTACTGACGAATACCGCGAATGACTTTACTGCGTGCAATAAACGTCTCACGTGATTCGTTGTTCGTAATCAAATCCAGGTAACGTTGACGGTACCGTTGTTCGACATCTTTTAATCCGTGGTATTTATCCGGAAGCGGACGTAATGCTTTAGTCAGCAACGTAAACGATGTGACATGAACCGAGAGTTCGCCAACATTCGTTTTGAAGACGTAACCGCTGATTCCGACGATGTCCCCTAAGTCACACGTTTTATAAATTTCATATGCTTCTTCCCCAACGTCGTCCTTACGCACATACAATTGGATCTGACCGTTTACATCCTGGACGTTCGTAAAACCGACTTTCCCTTTACGGCGTGTCGTCATGACACGACCCGCGATGGAAACGTCCGGCTTCAGTTCTGCCAATTCTTCTTTTTCATGTTCGCCGTAAGCAGCACGAATACTCGCTGTATCCGTTGAACGTTCGAAACGTGCACCAAACGGATCAAGTCCTTGTTCACGCATGGCGTTCATCTTACCAAGACGCACCTGCATTTGATCATTCATTTCCATGTCCTGACTCACTGTCTTCACTCCTTTTATAATGGTTCACGATGGTTTTCATCCGCTTCGATGAAAAAGCTGCTGGCATGACCGACAGCTCTTAGAAAAACCGATTCGCTCATCTTCAATGGCATTAGCGTACCATAAAACGGGCAATCCCGACCATACTTTACGTGTCACGCGTGTACTGCGGTCGTTTCCAATGTTTCGACATACTGACGCAACAACTCTTGCAGACCCGCATGAGTATCGATATCAAATAACGCTTTGCGGACTTGTCCGTTTCCGCTTAATCCTTTGAGGTACCACGCAACATGGGTGCGCATTTCCCGCACGGCAAGTTTTTCCCCTTTTAGTGCGACGAGACGCGCGGCATGCAACAGGCAAATATCAATCTTCTCACGTGGTGTCGGCTCAGCCGGTAACGTTCCGGATTCAAGATACTGGATCGTCTGATACAGCATCCACGGATTCCCGAGTGCAGCCCGACCGATCATGACACCGTCTACTCCGATCTCATCGATCATCCGTTGGGCGTCTTGCGGCGTCTGGACATCGCCGTTACCGATAATCGGAATGTTGACTGCCCGCTTCGCTTCGCCGATGATGTTCCAGTCGGCAACCCCTTCATACTTTTGGGAACGAGTCCGTCCGTGGATGGCGACAGCCTTCGCTCCACCGGCTTCTGCCGCCCGGACATTGTCGACACAATAAATATGGTGACTGTCCCAACCGGTCCGCATCTTGACCGTCACGGGTTTCTCGACTGCTTGCGATACAGCATGGACCATCTCGTACACTTTATCCGGATCAAGCAACCATTTCGCTCCGGCATCACACTTCGTCACTTTCGGAACGGGACAGCCCATATTGATGTCAATGATATCGGCATTCGTATTGGCATCGACATACTGTGCTGCCTGGACCAACGTTTCCTTCGAACCGCCGTAAATCTGCAGACTGAGTGGTTTTTCCCGGTCATCAACGTACAACATCTGCATCGTCCGTTCATTTTCGTACAGAATCCCCTTATCACTGACCATTTCCGCACAGACGAGACCTGTCCCGAATTCTTTTGCAATCAAACGAAACGCAGGATTACAGACACCCGCCATCGGTGCTAAAATGACACGGTTATTCAGTTCAACATCACCAATTTTAAAACCTGTCATCACGCTCTTCCCTTCTCTGCTCTGAATGCGACTTAAGTTCGATTCGTTTTACATCCGCCCGTTCCGCTTCCGGCAAGTCGACATACAACTCGTCGACGGTTCGTTCCCACCCCGGCACAAAATAGGCAGCATTTAGTTCACGCAACGGCGCCAAGACGAATGCCCGATTGTTCATCCGTGGATGCGGTACCGTCAATCCTTCTGACTGAATCGTCTCGTCATTATACAAAATGATGTCGAGATCGAGTGTCCGCGGTCCATTTTTAAATAACCGCTTCCGCCCTTCCTGGTGTTCAATCTGTTGTAGCTCCGTCAATAGGTGCTCGGCGGATAAGGTCGTATCCAGTTCGACGACCATATTGTAAAAAAGATCTTGATCCACGTAACCGACGGGTGCCGTCTCATAAATCGACGAAGCACGCACCGCTTTCGTCGTTGGCAAAGCACGGATCAACCGGATGGCCGCTTGCAGGTGAGCTGCTTTATCGCCGATGTTCGATCCCAGTGCGACGTAGGCACGATTCATGCATAATCGCCCCGCTTCCGGTGGATTTCAACGGCAACATGTTCATAATGTCCTGCAATCGGCGGATCCGGTTTGATGACCTTGATCGTCGTCTCAAGAATCCGGGGATCGAGCAACAGTACCTGTTCTGCAATGCGGTCTGCAAGCGCTTCGACAAGTTGCAGCGGCTTCCCTTCGACGACCTGCTTCGTGACTTCGTATAACTCCGCATAATTGACACTTTCGCGTAAATCATCCGTCTTACCGGCACTTGATAAATCAAGACCAATCGTCAGGTCGACGTTAAAGCGTTGACCCAACTTCGTTTCTTCTGCAAACACACCATGGTATCCGTAAAAACGCATACCGGTCACCTGTATCCGATCCATCTTCATTCTCCTCCCGGTAATTCCGCAGCCAACATCGTATCCATCATGACAGCTGCCCGTTTGACCGCCTGCACATCATGCACCCGCATCCACTCACATCCCTGTTGAATGCCGTAGCAGACTGTCGCAATCGTCCCTTCGACACGCTGATCAGCCGGCAAGCCAAGCGTCAGACCAATCATCGACTTCCGTGATGTCCCGAGCAGGACCGGATAACCAAAGTCCGTCGTAATCGACAGATGACGCATTAAAAACAGGTTTTCTTGATGTGTCTTCATAAACCCAATGCCGGGATCCAACCAAATGTGGTTTTCTGACACTCCGGCCTGTTTCGCCAATCGAATCGAGTCTTCCAAATCGGCCCGTACTTCAGCCAGCATATCCGGTCCATGAGGTTCTGAGCGGTTGTGCATTAAAATAATCGGGACGTCATGCCGGGCTGCCACCTCGACCATCGAGCCGTCCCCCCATTTCGATCCCCAGACGTCGTTGATGATATCTGCTCCGGCACGAACAGCAGCTTCAGCGACTTCCGGTTTATACGTATCGATCGACACCAATATATCCAGTTCACGTTTCAAGCGCCGAATGACCGGGACAACACGGTCGATTTCGTCTTCAGCCGAGACAAATGAAGCGCCGGGTCTCGTCGATTCACCGCCGACGTCAATCGCGTCCGCTCCGTCCGCGACGAGTTGTTTCGCATGCCGGACTGCCTGCTCGATGTCCACATAGTTCCCGCCATCGGAAAAAGAATCCGGTGTCACGTTAAGAATCCCCATGATTTTCGTCATCCTTTTTCCCTCCTCGACCACTTCGACTGGACAGCGTCATCAAACAATCTCCGGACTGCTTGATATCCGTGTCCTTTAAGACCCGGGAACGTCCGCCCATCCAAGGAAGAGACTGCGACCGCTTCTTGAACCGAGTTCGTATAAAGGATTTCATCCGCTTCCGTCAATTGCGGCAATAACGCCAGCCGTTCCTCGACAGGCAACTCTTCCATCAGGAATTGACGGGTGATACCATTGAGGGCGCCTGTCTCAAGTGGCGGCGTGTACCATCGTTCTCCATAACGCCAAAAGATATTGGACGTGATGCCTTCACAGATAAAACCGTCTTTTGTCAAAAAGAGACCTTCTGCCTCCTGATTAAACAACTGACGTTTGGCAACCAGATTGTTCATATAGTGATGTGATTTCAACCGATAACTCGTTTCCGGTGTACTCCGGGGCAAACGAACCGTTTCAAGCGCCCGTTCCGCCATCTGTCTGGAACCGATCGATTTCGCATACAACAGAACGGTCGGCTGCTCATACGGTTCAATCGAAAGACCGATTTCACGGGCACCGGCGGAGACGTTTAAACGAAAGTAGAGATCTCCCGTTCCGTGCACACGACACAATTCTTCAACCGCCGCCAATAAATCATCACGTCCGTAAGGCAATTTGATGCCGATTGCCGCACAACTCATCTGCAGACGCTCGATGTGATCATCAAAGAGAAACGGATGACCCGCATACGTCCGGAATGTCTCGAAGACCCCCATCCCGTATAGATATCCATGATCGAGCGGCGAGATGCGTACGTCGTTTTCTTGTTTTATCTGTCCATCATGCCAAAGATACATAGTGTGTCAACTCCAAAAAGTTTTTTAACATCTGTTTCCCGTCACGGGTCAAAATCGCTTCCGGGTGGAACTGGACGCCGACGATCGGCAACTCCTTATGACGAAGAGCCATGATTTCCCCGTCTGCTTCTGCCGTCATCGTCAAGGCGTCCGGGAAACTTTCCCGTTCGACGACAAGTGAATGATAACGCGTCACCGGCGTCTCCTGTTCAATTCCGGCAAACATACCGGAACCGTCATGGGTCAGAAAGGACACTTTTCCGTGCATCAATGTCTTTGCCCGGACGACCTTTCCACCAAACACTTGACCGATTGCCTGATGCCCAAGACAGACACCAAGGATCGGCAGACGACCGGCAAAGTAACGGATGGCTTCCAAACTGATTCCGGCTTCGTTCGGAGTACACGGTCCCGGAGAAATGACCAAATGATCCGGTGCCAGTGCTTCAATTTCCTCAATCGTAATCGCATCGTTTCGGAAAACACGGACCTCTTGTCCAAGCTCTCCAAAGTACTGTACTAAGTTATACGTAAATGAATCATAATTATCGATCAGTACAATCATGTCGTTCCCTCCGCTAATTCTTTGGCGACCCAAAGCGCCTTCGCCTTACTGAGTGATTCTTCATATTCGCTTTCCGAATCGGAATCCGTCACGATTCCGGCTCCCGCCTGAATATACGCCATCCCGTCTTTTGCGACAAGCGTCCGAATCAAGATGTTGAAAATCGCATCATCCGCCCAGCTGATAAAACCGAGTGAGCCGGTATAAATCCCCCGGCGGACCGGTTCAAGCTCTTCAATGATTTCCATCGTCCGGATTTTAGGTGCGCCGGTAATCGTACCTCCCGGGAACATGGCGGCAAGGACACTGCTTCCGGTCTCCCCTTCCGCAATCTCACCCCGGACGTTTGAGACGATATGTTGAACGTGTGAATATTTTTCGATCACCATCAACTCATCAACATGAACCGAACCGTAGCGGCTGACCCGTCCTAAATCATTTCGTTCGAGATCAACGAGCATCACGTGTTCCGCCCGTTCTTTTTCGTTATCGAGCAACGTTTTCGCTAAAGCAAAATCCTCTTCTTCATTTTTGCCGCGCGGACGGGTTCCTGCAATCGGACGGGTCGCGAGGGCTGAATCGATTTTTTCGACGAGCAACTCAGGTGACGCCGACACGAGAACCAGTTCCTGATCTGCAAAATAGCCCATGTAAGGAGACGGGTTGACAGTTCGCAACACGTCATAAATGTGCGCTGGTGTCGTCTGGAGCGGCTCTTGCTGGCGGACAGCGAGATTCACTTGAAAGACATCGCCCGCTTCGATATACCGTTTGATTCGATCGGCGGCGTGAATGAAATCATGCCGTTTAAAGGAACGGTCCCGCTGAGGCTGCTTGACGTCCGGAACCTGAAAGACCGGTGCCGGACTCATTTGCCGCCACGAGGCGACTTCTTCGACTAAGGCCAGACGAGCTTCCGCTTCTGTCTCACGGGTCACGGCAACAAATAATTGATTTTTTTCATGATCAAAGACGGCCACCTCATCGTACCAATAGAGTGACAGATCAGCCGTCTCCAGATCGTCCGCCGCCTGCTGCGGCAGGCGTTCTAAATAACGGACAGCATCATAACTGACGTATCCTGCCAGCCCTCCAAAAAACGGCGGCATTCCCGCCGGTCGAGCCGAGGCGTAACGTGAACGGATGTCCTCTAAAATTGTGAATGGAGCATCCGTCGTCTCTTTTCGTTCCCCGGACACCGTCACCGTCGTGAGACCATTCTTTGTCCGAATGTGTCCCACCGGTCGGACCCCCGCCATCGTATAAGCGCCGATCCGGCCGCTTTCGAGCCAGACGTGCCCGGTCCGGTTTGCCGTCAATTCGACGTACCGGTTATAAAATTGTTCCTTCGTCCATGTAAATGCTTCGTATACTGTCTGTCGCACGCTTGTTCCTCCACTTCCGAGCTATTCTGTTTTCATTATACGCAAAAAATCAGTCAGACGGACGACTCAAACGCAAGTCCCATTCTTTCCGACAAGGAAAAAGAGGTCCATTCCGAACAAGCGGAATGAACCTCTGAGTCTGCTAAGATTATAGTTTTGAGCTGTCCGCTTCTTCTTCCACCTGATACAACGGTGTACTGAGGTAGCGTTCTCCGTTTGACGGAATGATCGCCAGAACGTTTTTGCCTTTTCCTAAACGCTTCGCCGTCTTCAAAGCAGCTGCAATCGCTGCACCGGAAGAGATTCCGCCGAGGACTCCGTTCGACTTGGCCGCGCGACGTGCATGATCAAACGCTTCTTCCGTCGTCACTTGCTCGACACCATCATAAATCTGTGTGTCGAGAATCGATGGAACGAATCCGGCACCGATGCCTTGCAACTTGTGTGGACCGGGTTTTCCACCCGACAGAACAGGTGAATCCGTTGGTTCAACCGCGATGATTTCGATTCCAGGGAACGCCTCACGCAAGACTTTTCCAGCGCCGGTGATTGTACCGCCCGTTCCGATTCCCGCGATGAAGGCATCGAGGGATAATCCTTCAAACGCTTCGACGATTTCCGGTCCCGTCGTTTTTTCATGAACGACCGGGTTCGCTTCATTGTTGAACTGTTGCGGCATGAAATAACCGTGTTCGTCCGCTTCTGCCGTCGCCCGAGCAATCGCACCCTTCATTCCTTCTGGACCGGGTGTTAAAATCAACTCCGCACCGTACGCACGAAGAAGAGTTCGACGTTCCATGCTCATCGTTTCCGGCATGACGAGAATCGAACGGTAGCCTTTTGCAGCAGCCACCATTGCGAGTCCGATGCCCGTGTTTCCACTCGTCGGTTCGATGATGGTATCTCCTGCTTTGAGATGTCCCGCTGACTCAGCCGATTCGATCATCGCTAAGGCGATTCGGTCTTTGACGCTTGAACCCGGATTCATATATTCCAATTTCAAGTACACGTCCGCATCTTCCGGTCCTGTCAAATGATTCAATTTAACGATCGGCGTGCGGCCGACTAAATCCAATACTGAATTCGCAATGCGCATGACCATTCCTCCTCATAATGAAAAACTTTAATTCCAAGTAATCCGATAGATCAATTATCCACGGACTGGATGAAAATTGTCAATCAAAGCGTTCTACAGTCGGCTTTGATCCATTTTCCGACTGTTTTTCGACTGCTTCTGCAATCAGACGGTCAATCGTTTCTTGTTCATGCTCGTTTCGCATGACTTGATACACATCCGCCCGCGTGATTTCCTGATCTCCGACTTTGGCGACGACATCTTCGAGTGGTCCACCGATGCTATCTTGAACGACCTTCGGAGAATCTACTTTCGGTAATTCTCCCATGAACGCGTAAGCACCCGTCAAAAAGTTTGTCAGTAATAAAATGAAAATCAACATCCACAAGTACTTAGAGTTTACAGTTCCCATTTTCAGACCCTCTTATGCTCTTTCGAGTGATTTTTCGCGAAGTGCTTGTAATTCTTCGACATCATATTGGTAATGTTCCGAACAGAAATGACAGACCGCTTCCGCTCCACCATCTTCATCAATCATCGCTTGAATCTCATCCGGTCCGAGGGCGACGATCGCCGTCGCTAACTTTTCACGTTCGCACGTACAGTTAAATGACACCGGAATCGTATCGAGCAGTTCGAACGATTCTCCTAAGACAAGACTTAACATCTCTTCCGGTGTTTTTTCTTCACCGACCAGAATCGAGATGGGTTTTAATGCCGCAACTCGTTGTTCCAGTGCCGCAATCGTTTCTTCCGACGCACCCGGCATCAGTTGAACGATCAATCCGCCTGCTGCGATGACCGACTCATCTTCCGGATAGACGAGGACGCCTGCTCCGACGACAGATGGACTTTGCTCGGAAACCGCGAAGTAATACGTAAAGTCTTCACTGATTTCACCTGTTTGAATCGGCGATTGTCCACCGACGAAGTCACGCAGACCTAAATCCTTGATGACGGAAATGTTTCCGCGCCCGACTGCATCGCCGACTTTCAGTTTTGTCAGACCGTCACTGTTGACGTATGTGTCCATTTCGACACGCGGGTGACTGACATATCCCCGGACCTGTCCTTTCGCATCCGCATCGACGATGATTTTTCCGATTGGACCATCCCCTTCGACTTTCAGCGTCACACGGGTATCCCCTTTTTGCATCGTTCCCATCATTGCACCAATCGTTAACGTCCGACCGAGTGCTGCCGTGACGACAGGTGTCGTCTGATGGCGGAGTTGTGCTTCATAAACGGTTTTTGTCGAACGAATCGCAAACGCGCGGACTTCGCCGTTAAACCCTAAGGCTCTGACTAAATAATCATCTTTTAATTGTGCTAATAATTCTTCACGTTTCATTATTTTTCCCTCACTTATTTCGTTCGTAGATAATCCGCAACCCGTCCAGCGTCAAAAATGGATCAACGATTTTAATCGTCGCGGATTCCTCACTGATTAATCGGGCGAGTCCACCTGTCGCAATGACAGTCGCTTCTCCCATTTCTTCTTTCATCCGATGGACCAGCCCATCGACTTGCGCGACGTATCCGAAATACGTACCGGACTGCATCGCATGTACCGTATTTCGACCAATCGTCGACTGCGGTTTGGCAATCTCGATTCGTGGTAATTTCGCCGCTTTGTTATACAAGGCTTCTGTCGACACCATGACACCCGGTGAAATGATTCCACCGTAGTAGCGTTTTTGTGAATCGATATAACAATATGTCGTTGCTGTTCCAAAATCAACGATGATTAAAGGACCATCATATTTTGCCGTCGCAGCGACGGCATTGACGATCCGGTCTGCCCCGACTTCTCTTGGATTATCGACTTTTAAATCGAGTCCCGTCTTGATTCCCGGTCCGATCACGAATGGACGTCGGTTGAAATAACGGACGCACATGTTCTCGAGTGGAAACACGACAGGGGGTACGACAGATGATAACACGATTCCCTCAATGTCTTCCACGTTTAAGTCTGCATCCCGAAACAGGGCTTTGACCAACATGCCGTACTCGTCCGTTGTCCGTGTACGATCCGTTGCAATGCGCCAATGCTGGACAAGTGTCTGTTCATCATAGACGCCAAGTACGATATTCGTATTTCCCACATCAATTACTAAAATCATCTGCTTCCCCACTTTTCTCTGACGATAACTGTTGCATACGTTGTGATTATACCATGCAGCCGGGGCTTCACCTACCGAAGTGCGCCTTGCAACCTGCCTACAAAAAAAGAGGTCAGCATCCCATTCGGAATACTGACCTCTTCGTCAAACGAAATCCATTGATCTTTCACTCCGTCCACCGATTCATCCGAACGGTGTTTCATGAGTGATTAGATTTGATCATCCCGGCGTGGTTGATCTGGTTTTTCCGTATCGACATTTTCCCCTTCGTCGATGACAGAGCCGCGTTGTGTCGGAGATTCTGTCGGTTGATCGATGACAGGTGTCGTCGATTCCGGCGTTTTCTCGTCCGCTTTTGGTTCCGTAATCACTTCAGGTTGATGCTTTTTATATTCGCCTGTCTCTAAGAGATGGTGAATTTGTTTCTGATCAAGTGTTTCCACGTCAAGTAACGTCGTCGCAATCAAATCAAGCTGATCGCGTTTTTCCGTTAAGATCGTTTTCGCTTTTTGGTAACACTTGTTGATGATCGCTTGAATTTCTTTATCGATTTCATGGGCAATCGCATCAGAGTAGTTCTGTTCGTTTTGGAAGTCACGTCCTAAGAAGACATTTCCGCCTTGACCGGAACCAAACTGAAGTGGTCCGAGTTTTTCACTCATCCCGAACTCCATGACCATCTTCCGTGCTAAACCTGTGGCACGTTGGAAATCATTACTCGCTCCAGTCGAAACTTCACCAAAGACGATATCTTCCGCGACACGACCACCAAGTAATCCAGTGATCTTATCTTCAAGTTCTGGTTTCGTCATGAAGTAGCGATCTTCTTTCGGAAGCATGATGACGTAGCCACCCGCATTCCCGCGAGGAACGATCGTTACTTTATGCACTTCATCTGCATCATCGAGTGTGACACCGATGATCGTATGACCAGCTTCATGCCATGCGACAATCTTTTTCTCTTTTGGTGAAATGATCCGACTCTTCTTCGCTGGTCCAGCGATGACACGGTCGATCGCTTCTTCGAGATCGACGATTGAGATCTTGTCACGGTCGGTACGCGCGGCAATAAGTGCTGCTTCGTTCAACAGGTTTTCAAGATCCGCACCAGAGAAACCTGGTGTGCGTTGTGCGATGGCTTTTAAATCAACCGTTGTATCAAGTGGTTTATTGCGTGCGTGTACTTTCAAGACCGCTTCACGTCCGACGACATCTGGACGCTCAACCGTGATTTGACGGTCAAAACGACCTGGACGGAGTAAAGCCGGGTCCAAGATATCCGCACGGTTTGTTGCTGCGATCATGATGATACCTTCGTTTTCACTGAATCCATCCATCTCGACGAGAAGTTGGTTCAATGTTTGTTCGCGCTCATCATGTCCGCCGCCAAGACCAGCTCCACGTTGACGACCAACCGCATCGATCTCATCGATGAAGATGATACATGGGGCGTTTTTCTTCGCATTTTCAAACAAGTCACGTACACGTGATGCACCGACACCGACAAACATCTCAACGAAGTCAGAACCTGAAATCGAGAAGAACGGTACGCCGGCTTCACCAGCTGCTGCACGGGCAAGCAATGTTTTACCTGTACCTGGAGGACCTACAAGGAGGACACCTTTAGGAATACGGGCACCGAGACGGGCAAACTTGCGTGGATCTTTCAAGAATTCAACAACCTCAACGAGTTCTTGTTTCTCCTCATCCGCTCCCGCGACATCGTCAAACGTAATCTTTTTCTTTTCTGTATCATACAGGCGCGCCTTCGATTTTCCGAAGTTCATGACACGGCCACCGCCGCCGCCACCTTGTGCTTGATTAATCAAGAAGAAGAACAGGATGAAGATGATGATGAATGGCACGATCGTCGTCAGTAACGCGATCCAACCGCCATTTGTTTCTGCTGCTTTGAAGTCCATCTTGACGTTTTGGCTACGCAATTGCGTATACAAATCCGTCAGTTCTGTATCAACAGCCGGTACGACGGTTTCATATGTCGTATCCTTTTCACGTAATTCACCCGTGACGTTATACGTCTGTCCCTCATACTGGAACGTCGCCGTCTTCACATCACCTTTTTCAACAGACTCGACAAACTGTGTGTAATTGATTTCTTTGCTTTTGTTCACTGGACTCTGCAAGTATTGCAGAAACAAGATCAAAGCTAGAAAAATGACCCCAAACACGAGGGTATTCTTCACTGCTCGGTTCATCGTAGGCCTCCTCTCCGCACCAACTGATTAAACTTACTCAATCGATACGAATCCTAACGCGGCAAAGCGCGCTTTGTAATTGGTTTCATCTTATCATGTGACAGTCAAGATTAAAAATAATTAGCCGCCGTAGACTGCTGGCTTCAATACTCCAACATAAGGAAGGTTCCGATACTTTTCTTCATAGTCAAGACCGTAACCGACAACGAACTCATGTGGAATGACGAAACCGCTGTAGTCGGCGTGTAAATCGTTTTTACGACCACTCGGCTTATCCAGCAACGTCACGATTTTAACCGACTTTGCTTTCCGGTATTTGAAGAGGTCCACGAGATACCCTAATGTTAATCCGCTGTCGATGATATCTTCGACAATCAGGATGTCACGTCCTTCTACTGATGTGTTTAAATCCTTCTCGATCTTGACTTCCCCTGTCGATGTCGTCCCACCGTGGTAAGTCGACACATCCATGAAGTCCATTTCAAGATGCATGTCCATCTTTTTGACGAGATCAGACATGAACGGCATTGCGCCTTTTAATACACAGACAAGCAGTGGGAAACGATCTCCATAATCCGCTGTCAGTTCACCCGCGAGTTCACCGACTTTATGTTGGATCTCTTCTTCCGAAATCAGTACTTTTTCCATATCATTCATTAAGGTCATGCTAGGTATTCCTCCTCCATTTTAAACACTACATTACCATTCTATCATTAAACCTGATTCTGCGAGGAGTTCAAATGACCCGAATATTGCAATTCGATGTCCGATGACTGCCAGAACTTGCCCTGTTGCATCCACGACGACCGGGATTTGTGTTCGAAGTGTCCGTGGAACTTTAGCATCCATCAAAATTCGGCTGACTTTTTTAGTGCCGACCGCCAGTTGAATCCGATCCCCGGGTAACGGTGGTCGAACCGTCAACGGGAATCGGATGGCCGAAAACGGAATGCCGGTGGTCGCACGGGAAAACGTAACCATTTGTTCACCATAATAATAGGTACCCAAACGCTCCCCCACTTCAAACGGTTCAGGTACAGAGTGTCTCACAGGACAGGGAACACATGTCAAGTAGCCATATGTACGCTGTATCCTCCAGTTTCCATAATACACTTCACCGGACGGCATATCTACTCGTAGCAGTGTCAAAAATCGATTGTAATCGTTCGGTGTGAGTTCTGCGTCCGGCACGAGCACACGCAGGACCAGGCGTCTGAAGTCGGAAGGGAGTTGAAGAACGTTCTTCAGCGGAAGTCCCTGTTCCGTCGTCCAGTCTTTGACGAGCGCCGCGACATAGGCAAGATGTTCTTGTTTTTGTTCATGTCGCAGCATCGCAGCGCGAACGGTCGCGGCTTCATAACCGGGGCGTAAGGCAGCGAGTGCCGGCATCACTTGATGCCGAATCTGATTGCGAAGGTACTTCGTTTCCGCATTCGTCGCATCTTCGTGCCACGCGACTTGATGTTCCGCCGCATAGTCATACAGCTGCTGCTTCGTATACGTCAATAACGGACGGTGGATCTGCCCGTGTGCAAACGGTCGGACTACTGGAATCCCGTCGATATGCGCTTCCCCGCGGAGCAATTGAATCAATAACGTCTCCAGTTGATCGTCCCGGTGATGGGCGAGGACCAGCTGATCGCGTCCAGTCTCCCGCATCACCTCTTGAAAAAAAGCATACCGTCTGCTGCGGCATTTCTCTTGAGTCGCCGTCTCGTCTGTCCATTCAAGACGCGTCATCCGAAAATCGAGTTGGCGTGCCTGCGACCAGGCTTGAATCGATTGTGCTTCTGCATCGGATTCGGCACGAAGTCCATGGTGCACATGAACGATGATGATATCGTGACCTGCTTCATACAACAGATGGGCTAACACCATCGAGTCACAGCCGCCGGATACGGCAACAAGCAAGGGTACGCTTGGAAGTTTTACTTCTACTGCCACGTCTTCATCCTCCCTTTCGCATTAATCTAAACGAAAAAAGCTATCTCTATATGAAATAGAGATAGCTTTTTTACAGAATGACCCGTACGGGAATCGAACCCGTGTTACCGCCGTGAAAGGGCGGTGTCTTAACCGCTTGACCAACGGGCCAAAAAAATATGGTAGCGGCGGAGGGAGTCGAACCCACGACCTCACGGGTATGAACCGTACGCTCTAGCCAGCTGAGCTACACCGCCATATTTTGAATGCGTGTGTCTTAAGCACATTTTCTATAATACTTGGGAGTCAAATGAATGTCAACGCTTTTTCTAAAAATAATTTCAAAAAAATAAAAGATGGAATGAACAGCGTCATTCCACCTCTATTCTTATAAAGAACAGGTCAGCAAGTTATTGACGTTTAGCACCGCGTCCGCCACGTTTTGAATCCGTTTGACGTTTCAATGTCGCAAGACGATCTTCACTGTCTTTAAGGAAACTAGTCATCAACGTATCGAACGTTTGCTCTTTGCGTGGAGCCGGTGCGCCACGGCCACCTTTGTTAAAGCCACCACGGTTTCCACCGCCGCCGCTTCCACCACGTGGTCCTTTGTTATCAAACGAACGTGGTCCGCGGTCTTGACCTGCAGGACGTGGTCCGCGATCAAATTGACGAGCTGGAGGACGTGGACGTTCACCTTCTGGGCGATCGACGGCTTTCTTAATTGAAAGACCGATTTTTCCGTCGTTCTCTACACTCAACACTTTAACCGTGATTTCTTGTCCGACTGTCAAGACATCATTGATATCTTTGACGTAAGAATCTGCTACTTCACTGATGTGAACAAGACCTGTCTTACCCGTCGGTAATTCTACGAACGCGCCGAAATTGGTGATGCCTGTAACTTTCCCTTGTACTTTGCTGCCTACTTCAATCGACATAAATTGTATTGCTCCTTTTTAGTTGATTCTTTCTTATTATACGAGTGATTCTACATTTTTTCAATCAATCGGCAAGCTTCGTTTAATCTTCCGGTGAAAAATAGAAAATCGTTTCGCCTTTTTTCGAGTACAGCAGTTCACTTCTCGCTAAGTTCGCAACATACTTCTTATCATTCAACCGTTCAATTTCTTCTTTCAGACGAGCGGACTCTTTTTCCGCCTTTGCCTGTTCTTGATGCGCAACCTGAAACGACTGCTTCTGTTCAGCGATCAGTTGTTTCTTTTCGATATATGACCACCCCATCAGGGACAGGACAATAAGAAAGATCGACATACAGACTAAGAAGCGCCTCTTCAGACGTAAACGGTTTTCGATTGCATTTTGACTCAACTGTTTTTTCCGGTCATTAAGCGGTTTGATCTTGGGCGGCGTATCGCGCCCTGATTCCAACGGTGCTGGCATATCATCCCTCCTTATCCGAGTGGTCATCTCTGACACTCTCTAGTATACTTCCTTTTTCAACCAAATTACATCGATTCTTCGGAATTCACTTTTTCTTCACGAATGATTTGATACATCTCCGACGCATCTTCTTTTTTGGCGTGTTCCTTAATGCCGTCGATTTGGACGGTGACGATCTTGTTTCCGAACCGGATTGTCATCTCGTCTCCGACCGCCACGTTGCTGCTCGCTTTGGCGACAAGTCCGTTAATCGTAATCCGACCTTGATCCGCGACCTCTTTCGCGAGTGTCCGGCGTTTGATCAGACGGGATACTTTTAAAAATTTATCAAGTCTCATGACTGTTCCTCCTGCTTTGATTGATTCCACAAGGCATCTTGTTCCGCTAATGATAACTCCGTTAACGGACGGTCTGCCAATTGTTCCATTCGGGTAAAGCGGCGAATGAATTTGTCATTGGTCTGCTGTAACGCGTCTTCTGCCGACAACTCCATATATTTTCCGACGAGCGCTAACGAAAACAAGATATCTCCAAATTCCCCTAACTGCTCTTCCGCCGGTGCCTCTTGCAGTTCTTGAATCTCTTCCCGGACTTTATCAAGTGCCCCGGCGACGGTTTCCCATTCAAAGCCGACCTTCGCGACTTTCTTTTGAATCTGTTCTGCCCGCATCAAGGCAGGAGCTCCCTTCGTGACACCATCCAAGAGAGAGGTCCGTTCCGGTTTTTCCTGTGCTTTGATATCCTGCCAGTTATTGACGACGTCGGTTGCCGAGTCGACTTTCACGTCTCCAAAGACGTGAGGGTGTCGGCGGATCATCTTCTCGCTGACACTGCCGATGACATCCCGCACATCAAAATAGCCTTCATCCAAACCGATTTGGGCATGAAGCATGACTTGCAGCAAAACGTCGCCTAATTCTTCAATCATTAAGTTATCGTCCTGAAGGTCGATTGCTTCCAGTAATTCGTACGATTCTTCAATTAAATGTTTTTTCAGCGACTCGTGTGTCTGTTCTTGATCCCACGGACAGCCGCCTTCACCACGCAATCTGGCGATGATTTGTTTGAGCGTCGTGAAATCTCGATTTAAAATCGTTTGATCCGTGACGGGCGGTACATACACCGTCGTCAAGTTGCTGAGCGTCGTCACATGATCCAACTCATACAACGGGACGGTCACGACGTGTTCGCGGCTGGTGCCGGCCGCCGTGACGAGTGTCACCTCATGTTCATCGGGATAACGTTCCATCAGCATGACTTTCAGATCACCCGCGACCAACTGATCGTAGACTTGTCCGATCAACAGATGTTGCCGGATTTGGGCTTCATCGATGTCGAACGCCGTCGCATCCAGCAATTGAAAACCTTCGATTGGATCGACGCCCACTACGGCAAACATTGGATCCAGAAAACTTTGTCCTCCGACGATCTTGATGTTGTCCGATTGGTTCAACAGTTGCTGAACCGTGCTTTCCGCGACCAGCGGATGACCGGGGACCGCGTAAATGACAGGTTCCGTCCGGGCCTGTTCAAGCAGGCTGGCGACGATTTCACTGTAGACCGACTCAAAGCGGTCGTGTTTCTCATAAATAAAATCAAACGATGTAAATTCCATTCCCTCTGCCATCAGTTCTGAAACGACAGGATGATCCGCTGTCCGCAAATAAACGGGTAATGTCGTTTCCTTGAGTAACTTGTAGATGCCAAACGGTAATTGTTCCAGCTCGCCGACGCCTAAGCCGACGACCGTGATTTGATGTGTCATATAATCCCCCTACGTTGATGAATACGATATAGTTTCTCTCCAAAAGGCAACAGCGCCCACTCGCGTTCGGTCAAAACACCGATCCGTAACGCGAAGATACAAAAGACGATAGCTCCACCTAGGACCAACAATCCAACCTCAATCGTCGCTCCGATCCGACTCTCCCAACCGGACAACTGAAACAGTTGTTCGATCACATATAAGAAAATCGCCATCGGGAGGACCGCTTTCATCAACTTGATGTAAAACGCCCGACCAGCCGTCACACGACCAAACTTCCGGTTCAATAAGATCAATTGTGCTGCCGCCATGACAGCAAATCCACCGAACGTCGCCATCCCGGCACCGGTCATGCCATATGCCGGAATCAACCAGATGTTCAGCCCAAATTTAACCGCCAGACCAACGATGACACCTGCAAAGGCGTACTTTTCCGCATCCACCGATTGGAGACAGGAGACGATGATCATCGACAAGGACGCCGTGAATCCGGTTGCCGCAAGCCAACTGAGCGCCATCGTCCCATTGTCATCCTGATAGAGTGCGATATTTAACGGCCGCATCACACCGACGAGACCGACCGTCGCTGCGGCCGCAATCAGCAGACCGGAACGCAACAACGTCTCCAAATGATGTTTCGTCGCGGTGTCATTGCGCTTCCGATATTCTAACAGTAATGTCGGCACACTCGCGAGACTGATTGACGTCGCAAACAAAATCGCAAACTGCAGCAACGGATAACCTCGGTCGAATATCCCTTTTTCCATTTTTGTTTCGATGGAATCACCTAACAGATTCACAAAGGTCAAGCCATCAATCAACTGCATCAATAACAATGCGAGCGAGGCAATGCTGACCGCCATCCCGCTCGTCAACAGGACCCGTCCGACACGACGGATATGCTGTTTCGATACGACCGGGCGACCAATCCGCCCTTTCGCGAACCGTAACAATAAGATGAGCGACGCAACGCTGCCGCCGAGTGCCGTCATATGGGCCGATGCTCCAATCTGATACGGATTCGCACCGACTTGGACACCGTAGTAGGTCACAAGTAACAGCAGGCAGACACGAACGCCATTTTCCGTGATTTGTGAAAACGCCGTCGGCCGCATTTCAAGATCCGCCTGAAACATCCCCCGTAAGACGGCGATGACCGGCAACAGGTAAAACGTAAACGTAACTGCCCGGAGCGGTTCTACCAGTTGTGCGTCCCCAAATAACCGGGCCACTTCAGGAGCAATCCACCAACCGAGCGTCCCGAGGATTAACGACATGCCGGACAAGACGAAAAAGATTGCCCATAACACTTCCCGTTTCTCTTCCGGATGATGTAACGTCAACTTCGCGACAACGACCGGCAACGCATATATACCAAGTGCTGCTGCAATCGCAAATAACGGATAGACGGTCTGATAGACATACAAACCGACGTCTCCCGCCATATTTTGATACGGGATGCGATAGAAAAAGCTCAACAGTTTGGAGACGTAACTCGAAATCGCCAGGAGTGCTGCGCCCTGAGCAATGGTCATTCGTTTACTCATTGCAGGATCCGGCGATCAATCTCAGCGAGCAACCGTTCCGCTTGCTCCGTCGTCTGCTGCAACGTTTGTTTGCCGCGATTCAGTGTCAACACCAATTTTCCGTCCTCTTGTCCCATCCCGAGACCACGCCCGATCGGAACCGTCCATTTGACGAAATCAGCGACATCAAGCGACTGAGTCGTTTGTGCCGAAAGGACGATTTCGATTTTCGGATCCGTCTGTTTGACACGTTCGATCCGTGCCCGCTCTGCAAAAATCCGCATCCGCGTCAACTGAATCAACCGGGCGACTTCGACCGGGAATTCCCCGAACCGTTCCAACATCTCGGACTCGAGCGACTCGAGACTTTCCGGTGTGTCCACATACTTCAATCGTTTATAGAATTCAATTTTCAATTCGGAGTCGGCCATATAATGGCTTGGGATGTAGGCATCCAGGCTGAACGTAAAGTCCGGTACGAATTTTTGGACTCTCCGTTTTCCTTTCATCCGCTCTTTGCGTTCTTCGACCGCTTCCGACAGCATTTGCGAATACAAATCAAATCCGACGGAATCGATGAAGCCTGATTGTTGCGATCCGAGCAAGTTCCCTGCCCCGCGAATCGATAAGTCGCGCATCGCGATTTTAAAACCACTGCCCAGTTCCGTAAACTCCTTGATCGCCTGCAGACGGCTTTCCGCAACCTCGGTCAACCGTTTTTGTGGACGGTATGTGAAGTAGGAATAGGCGACCCGGCTGGACCGACCGACACGTCCCCGCAATTGATACAACTGGGAGAGCCCCATTTGATCCGCATCGTTGACAATCAACGTATTGACGTTCGGAATATCGATGCCGGTCTCGATGATCGTCGTACTGACCAAGACGTCGGCGTCCCCTTCGAAGAAGGTAATGAGCTGACTTTCGAGTTCACTTTCCGTCATGCGGCCATGAGCCGTCACGACACGTGCTTCCGGAACGAGTGCCCGGATTTCCTCTGCTTTTCGTTCGATCCCTTCGACCCGGTTGTAGAGGAAAAAGGCTTGTCCGCCGCGACCAAGCTCACGCTCCAACGCTTCCCGCATGACGATTCCGTCATATTCCATCACATACGTTTGAACCGGATAGCGGTTTTCCGGTGGTGTCTCAAGCACCGACAAATCCCGAATACCGATCATCGACATATGCAGCGTCCGTGGAATCGGTGTCGCCGTTAAGGTCAGGACATCGACATTCGTTTTCAGCTGTTTCAGTCGTTCTTTATGCTTCACTCCGAAGCGTTGTTCTTCATCGATGATCAGCAAGCCGATATCGGCAAACTGAACATCTTTGGATAAGACACGGTGTGTGCCGACGACGACATCCACCGTTCCTTCCTTCAATCCTTTTTTCGTCGCTTTTAGCTCTGCCGCCGAGCGGAAACGGCTCATGACGGACACGTTGATCGGCCAGTCACTGAACCGTTCGAGCATCGTTTCGTAATGCTGTTGCGCAAGGACGGTAGTCGGGACAAGCAAGGCGACTTGTTTGCCGGCCATGACGGCTTTGAAGGCCGCCCGGATCGCGACTTCCGTTTTTCCGTAACCGACATCGCCGCACAACAGGCGGTCCATCGGACGGGAACGTTCCATGTCTTTTTTGATTTCTTCGATCGACCGCAACTGATCGACCGTCTCTTCGTATGGGAATGAGGCTTCGAATGCCTGCGTGCTGTCATCATCTTCCGGAAAAGCAAATCCGACCGCTGCTTCGCGTGCCGCATACAATTTGATCAGCTCATCCGCGATGTCTTCGACGGATTTCTGGACTTTCGCTTTGACCTTTTTCCATTCCATTCCGCCCAGCTTGTAGATTTTCGGTTCTTTGCCTTCAGCCCCGACATATTTTTGGATCAAATCAATCTGGTCGACCGGGACGTACAACGAGTCCTCTCCGGCATAGATCAGATGCAGGTAATCTTGGTGGTTCCCCGCGACATCAATCGTCTTAATCCCGTGGTACCGTCCAATTCCGTGATGAATGTGGACGACATAGTCACCGGTTTTTAATTCCTGATAACTTTTGATCCGTTCGGCATTCGTCAGTTTGGTCGTTTGTTTGCGTCGCCGTGCCGGTTGTTTAAAGACTTCTTCTTCCGTGATGACGACGAGGCGTGCATTTGTCATCTCGAATCCGCCGTGGATGCCGCCGATCAGAATTGATGGATGCCCGCGGCGAATATCGTCTTCCGTCGTATGCAACGAGGCTTCGACCCCATAATCGGATAATGTCTGCCGCATCCGTTCGGCCCGTTCGCGGTTACTCGCTAAAAAGACCATCCACATATCCGCGCGACCGTACCGATCGACCTCTTGCTTCAGACGCTCCATTTGACCGTGGAACGGGGCAATCGGTTTGATGCTGAAATGAATGGCAGCACTCTCCGGAACACCGCTCCGGCGTGTCGGGAGCAAGGACAGATACAGCAGTTGCCGTTGCTGAAACACCTTCATCATCGGAACGGCTAACGTGTACTCACTGACACTCTGTCCCCGTTCGATCAAGGAAGCCATCCATTCCGCTTCTTCCGTATCCTGGACTTCCGCTGCTTCTTCGATCCGGGCAATTTCATCGACGATCAAGACGGCATCTTTAATGTCGTCGAGTAACGTCGTTTGATAAAGCATTGGTGCATATTTCGCAAGCTGTTTTGGTCGCTCGCCGCTTTCAAGCACTTCGACATCGTAGGCGATGCCTTCTTCGAGCGCCGCCAAGACTTCCGTACTTTGGACCCGTTCCTTTGTCACGTCATACAACCGGCGCAACTGTTCCCCGGCGGTCCGCAACCCTTCACCGGTCGCAAAATGTTCGGCAGCAGGCGGTACTAACGCTTCCGCGATGACACCAAGCGAACGCTGTGTTTCCGCGTCGAATGTATAGATCGAATCCACTTCTTCATCAAACAAGTCCAACCGGTACGGACGTTCCACCGTCAACGGATACAAATCAATGATGCTTCCGCGCACCGCAAATTCGCCCGGCGTCGTGACCGTAGCGGTCCGTTCGTATCCGGCATCAACCAATTCTTGAATAAAATCCGGAATCGACAAGATATCGCCGGGTTTAATCCGTTTCGTATGCCCCAAAAAATCGGACGCTGTCGGGACGTACCGTCTCAGACCAACGAGCGGAATGATCAGTATTCCGTCATCCGTCGTCAGGAGACGATGCCTCGTCTCGATGCGTGTCGCCCGGAGTTCCGGGCTCGCGCCGTAAGACAGTTCGGCCGCGAGTGTCTCGTCGACCGGATACAACATCACGTCTTGTTCCGGGACCAATTCAATCAGATCATCGTACAATTTTTGGGCTTGGAACATATTGTGCGTCACGATGACGAACCGTTTTTTTGTTTCCTGATAAATACCCGCGACGAACAGGGCTTTCCCGCTGTTCATCAGTCCTGTGATCAGTTGGGCATTAACGCCGTCACGGAACCGTTCCCGGACGGTTTTAATCTCCGGAATACCGAGTAACAGATTTTGTAGTTGTTTCATACTTTCCCTCCTAGGACGACAGCAAAAACGCTTTGGATGTCCAAAGCGTTTTGTTCAGTTATAACGATTCATCAACGCCAAAAACGGCGTATCGATAAAATCGGTTGCGATATGAACCGAATCAGATAACACATGTTGCAACGTCACCTGTTCTGATTTTGCGAACGGCATCAAGACCCAGTCGATGACTTGGATCGGTGCCGGTGGCCGGCCGACGCCTAATTTTAATCGTTTAATGTCTTGTGTACCGAGATGTTGGATCAACGATTTGACGCCGTTATGTCCTCCGGCACTCCCTTTTGAACGCAAACGCATTTTCTCGAGTGGCAAATCCAGATCATCATAGATGACAAGAACGTCTTCGACCGCAATTTTATAAAAATCGAGTAACGGACGGACCGCTTCACCCGACAAGTTCATATACGTCAATGGTTTAACGAGGACCACGCGCTCCCCTTTAATCATTCCCGTTCCGAAGACCGCTTTAAACTTCGACTCGGTTAATTTTATTCCGTGTTCCTTGGCCAGTGCATCGATTGCCAAAAAACCGATATTATGGCGTGTATTAGCGTACTTGGCGCCTGGATTGCCTAAACCGACGATACATTTCATACCGTCACCTCCTCTGCTTTCTCCTGCCGGATCCTTCAATCCGTCAGATGGTGGAAAAACAACAACGCACAAGGGTCCGATTTCTAAAAACCGGACCTTGGCGTTCATATCTGTTTGAAATCAGCTGAAGAGCGGGCTGATTGATTTTTGCTCATGGACACGGATGATTGCTTCTGCAAGCAAACGTGCGACAGAGATTTGTTTGATTTTGCTTGCGCATTCACGTTTCGTCAAATCAATTGTGTTCAAGACGACGAGTTCTTCAATCGCCGAGTTTTCGATCCGTTCCATCGCAGGACCCGACAGAACCGGGTGTGTACAGCAGGCATACACTTGCTTCGCCCCGTTTTCAATCAAAGCGTTGGCAGCGAGTGTGATCGTTCCTGCTGTATCGATGATGTCATCGATGATGATCGCGATTTTTCCGTCGACTTGGCCAACGATGTTCATGACTTCCGCCACGTTTGGTTTTGGACGACGCTTATCGATGATCGCGATTGGTGCTTTTAATTGTTCCGCTAATTTACGTGCCCGTGTCACACCGCCATGGTCTGGAGAAACAATGACGAGTTCGTTCGGGTCGATGTTCTTCTTCTCGAAGTAAGAAGCAAGCAAGGGAACACCCATTAATTGATCTACTGGAATATCGAAGAAACCTTGGATTTGAGCTGCATGGAGATCCATCGTCACGACGCGTGTCGCACCGGCAACTTCAAGCAAGTTCGCAACAAGCTTCGCTGTGATCGGCTCACGTGAACGTGCTTTACGGTCTTGACGCGCGTAGCCGTAATACGGAATAACGACGTTGATCGTCCGTGCGGAAGCTCGTTTTAACGCATCGATCATGATGAGCAACTCCATCAGGTTTTCATTGACCGGTTGGCTTGTCGATTGAATGATGTAAATATCATCCCCCCGGACACTTTCTTCGATGTTCATTGAAATTTCGCCGTCACTGAAGTGTTTGACTGAACTTTCGCTGACCGGAATCCCGATGACTTTAGCGATTTCCTCTGCCAGTGGTTTGTTCGAGTTAAGGGCGAAAATACGAATTTCATGTTCTAAGACAGTAGACATGGTTAGGTGGCCTCCATTTGTTTGGGTTTAGACGAGTAGAGCGACAGGTAATGAACGAATAAAATTAACGGTAATCGGGTTTGGTCGTCTGACGCTCACGTGCGATTGCCAGTCCGTTTTCCGGAACATCATCCGTAACGGTCGATCCTGCTGCGACAAGCGCATTTTTACCGACAGTGACCGGTGCGATCAAGTTGACGTTGCAGCCGATGAAGGCATCGTCTTCGATGACCGTCTGGAATTTATTTGTTCCATCGTAGTTGACAGTGATCGAACCGCATCCTAAGTTGACGTTTTTGCCGATTGTGGCATCGCCGACGTAACTTAAGTGGGCAGACTTGCTGCCTTCTCCGAACGTTGATTTCTTCACTTCAACGAAGTTTCCGATGCGCGTGTTGGCACCAAGTACGGCTTGTTGACGCAGATGGGCAAATGGACCGACTTGTGCGGCTGCTCCAATTTGACTGTCCGTCACAACCGATTGGCGGACGACGGCATGATCCGCGACTTCACTGTCCCGAATATCCGAGTTGGGTCCGATGATGCATTCAGAACCGATCGTTGTTTTTCCGAGCAATTGTGTCCCCGGGTACAAGACTGTATCCGAACCGATCACGACGTCCGGTCCGATGTACGTTGAAGAGGGATCAACAAACGTGACGCCTTGACGCATCCAATGCTCATTTGTCCGCTTGCGCATCGATGTTTCCGCCTGCGCGAGCGCAACACGGTCATTGACACCAATCGTTTCTTCAAATGTCGGTGCAGCATACGCAGCGATCGTTTCGCCGTCTGCTTTTGCGATTTCGATGACGTCCGGTAAATAATATTCACCTTGTACGTTATCATTTTTGACTTGTTTTAAAGCCGCAAACAACATCTCGTTATCAAACACGTACGTTCCGGTGTTGATTTCTGTGATTGCCAGTTCTTGTTCGTTCGCATCCTTATGCTCGACGATTTTCGAGACGTTTCCGTCCTCGCCGCGAACGATGCGACCGTAGCCTGTGGCGTCATCTGCATGTGCGGTTAGGACCGTCACTTTTGCGCCCGTCTCCGCATGATGCTGCAAGAGTGACTCAAGCGTTGTGCTCGTCAGGAGTGGCGTATCTCCACATACGACGAGTGTCGAGCCTGTTTCGTTCCCAAGTACAGGTTCTGCCATTTGAACAGCATGACCCGTGCCAAGCTGCTCGCTTTGAAGTGCATATTCCACCGATGTGCCGAGCACTTCTTTTACAGACTCTGCACCGTGACCGACAATAACGACTTGACGTGTGACACCAAGTGTCGTCAACTGATCAACGACATGTTGTACCATAGGCTTCCCAGCTACTGGGTGAAGTACTTTGTAGAGCTTTGATTTCATCCGAGTGCCTTTACCCGCTGCTAGAATTACCGCGAAATGATTCATCCTTGTCGCTCCTCCATGTAAATTAGTGTTGATTTCTTTCTGAAATAGTCCACTCGTTCCCACTATAACGAAAATGGCGCACCGAATCAATGACGGGACGGGTCGGAAGTCATGAAAAAGCACAAAAAAAGACAGGTTCTCCCATGAACGGAAACCTGTCTATTGAATTACGATCGATCGGTCGCTTCAAGTGGCGTCAACTCAAGCTCTGACGTTTCAGCATTTTCCTCACGAACCGCGTATGCTTCTAATACTGAATCTTCGACCTTTTTTCGCATTAATGCATTGATTGGATGGGCGACATCACGAAAGATGCCTTCCTGTGTCCGTTTGCTTGGCATCGCGACGAAAAGACCGCTGTTCCCTTCGATCACGCGTAAATCATGGACCACAAATTCGTGGTCGAGCGTAATCGAGGCAAGTGCTTTCATTCGACCCTCTGCTACGACGCGACGAATCTTGACGTCGGTGACATTCATTTTGTCCGCACCCCTTTTTATAACCGTTGTCACAACTCTTCGTTGTCTACTTCTACTTACGGCTTAAAACATTCAAAGGTTTAGCTTTTGCCAATCTTTTTACGCATAATTTCCAAAAGTTTGATAATTACAGTATAGTTACAAAAAAATCGTGTGTCAAATTCAGGTATTGTCACCATCTGTGAAATACTGGTCGACATTTCCGCGCTTCACTTGGATTTGTCCAAGATCCACGTCGACGTCCGCAAGCTTCATCAGACTGACGTACTCATTGACCATCTTCTTCTCGGCACCTTCTGCTTCAATCAGCACACCGACACCCGCGACGTTCGCTTCAAACTCACTGAGCAGACTCATCATGCCGCGAATCGTTCCGCCGGCTTTCATGAAGTCATCAATCAGCAGGACATTGGCACCACGGGGAAGACTCCGCCGTGCCAGCGCCATCGTCCGAATCGCTTTTGACGAGCCGGAAACATAATTGATGCTGACGGTTGATCCTTCCGTCACCCGGCTGTCCGAGCGGACGATCACAAACGGAACACCCAGCTGTTCGGCGACTGCGTACGCAAGCGGAATCCCTTTCGTCGCGATCGTCATGACCACGTCGACCTTCTTCTGACTGAAGACAGAGGCGAAGACTTGCCCCATCTGTTTGACCATCCGCGGATCCCCGAGCAAGTCCGTCAGATATAAGTATCCGCCCGGCAACAAACGGTCCGGTCGTGCCACCCGTTCACATAACTCATCGATAAACGGTAACGCCTTCGCACTGCTCCACGTCGGAATGAACATGACGCCTCCAGCTGCCCCGGGAACGGTGACGAGTCGACCTGTCCCCTCATGCTCTAACATTTCACTGACAATATCTAAATCTTCACTGATCGAAGATTTCGCAGATTTATAACGTTCCGCGAATATCGTCAATGAGACCAGATGATGCGGATGGTCCAGCAGGTAACGTGTCATGTCTACGAGCCGACCGCTTCTCCGAATTTTCATCTAAATTGTTCCACCTCTCCGTAATTCCGAATATTCACTAGTGAATATATCATTTTCATACGGAAACTATCAATGGTTTTCCCCTAAAAGACGAACGACGTAGACTTCGTTGCAAAAACCTCGTAATCCGTTATAGAGCCGTTGTGCCCGATTCTCATGTTCCGTCAAAGCGAAGACAGTTGGTCCGCTCCCGCTCATCAGGACGCCTTCCGCGCCGCAACTCGTCATGAATGCTTTAATCTGTTCGACTTCCGGATGCATCGGTAAGGTCACCGATTCAAGAACATTGCCCAGCGCATCACAAATCGCCGTGAAGTCCTGATTTTTGACTGCTTCGATCATCGCCTCGACATCCGGGCGCTCGGCCGTTTTTAAATCCAGTGCCCCGTACACGTCTGCCGTCGAGACACCGATTGTCGGTTTCGCGAGGACGACCCAGCACGGCGGAGGAGACACGAGTTTCTCCAGTTTCTCACCACGTCCGGTCGCGATCGCTGTCCCGCCCATGACACAGAAGGGAACATCGGAACCAACTTCCGCTCCGATTTCCGCCAGTTGTTCAAGCGTTAAGTCGAGCTTCCACAATTCGTTCAGCCCACGCAGCGTCGCTGCCGCATCACTCGAGCCGCCCGCTAATCCGGCTGCGACCGGAATGTGTTTTTCAAGGTAGATCTCGACCCCGCTCTTGATATCAAACCGCTCTTTCAAGACCGCTGCCGCCTTATACGCTAAGTTGCGTTCGTCGTTCGGCACATACGCATGTTGCGCATTCATCCGAATCTCACCAGAAGCTAGTTCCGTTAATTCGAGCCGGTCTGCCAAATCAACTGTCGTCATCACCATATGTACATCATGATAACCGTCCGGACGTTTCGCCGTCGCATCCAATACTAAATTGATTTTTGCTGGTGCTTTTACAATAATCGTCATCGTGCCGTTCCTCCTCTAGTACGTATCCTGTACGAATTGTATCAACCTTTGCACAAAAAAAGAAGCGAACATTTCTGTCCGCTTCGGAAGGTAAGTTTACGAATTCGCAAATTCGATTTGTACGGAGTCGGTTAATACGTCGGCATAGCTATAAGAAACTCGCTCGACATTGTGGCGCTCTGCGTCTAGCTTGACTACAAACACCGATGGATACGTCTCAACGAGCGTTCCGATTCGGGTTACGACCTTTTTACGACCGCCGCTTGCTTTTAGCGTCAGTCTTTCACCAACATGTGTTTCAAAAACATGTCTGATTTCGTTCAACGTCTTTGGCATACGCTTCACCTCACTAATATTTATTATAGCATATGAATTAAATATTAGAAAGGGCAAATATTATATCCGTTCTTTTGTCTACCGTCAACGTTTTTTAATCGGCAAAAGTGCGTCGGCCAGCTGTGCGAATTCCTGCAGACTGAGTGTCTCACCGCGACGGCGCGGATCGATTCCTGCTTCGTGCAACGCTGCCTCAACCGCCTCTTTCTCCGCTTTTCCGAAGTGACTGGATAAGTTATTCAAAATCGTCTTCCGACGTTGCGCGAAACTGGCACGCGTTACTTCAAAGAACAACTTCTCATCCAACGTCTTAACGGCCGGTTCCTTTCGGATGTTCAGACGGATGACAGCCGAATCGACGTTTGGCGCCGGAATGAACACGTGTTTTGGAACCGTGAAGCATACTTCCGCTTCCGCATAGTATTGAATGGCAATCGATAACGAGCCGTAGGCTTTTGTCCCCGGTTTCGCTCCGATTCGTTCCGCCACCTCTTTTTGAATCATCATGATCAATGTCCGGAACGGTGTCCGTGCTTCCAGAATCCGCATGATGATCGGCGTCGTCACATAGTATGGAAGGTTCGCGACGACCGCAAGATCGGTAATGCCTTGTTGCGTGAATTCCTGATCGACGATTGTCTCAAGATCGAGCTCAAGCGCATCACCGTGGATGACCTTGACGTGAGGATATGGTGCCAGTGAATCATCCAGGATTGGTAAAAGCCGTTGATCAATTTCAAGGGCTACGACCTTTTTCGCTTGTTTCGCAGATTGCTCCGTCAACGAGCCAATTCCGGGACCAATTTCGAGCACTCCGCTGTCCGGTGTTAAATTGGCGGCACCGACGATGTTCCCCAGTACATTTAAATCAATTAAAAAGTTTTGCCCTAACGACTTTTTGAAGGAAAATCCGTGTTTTGCCAAGATTTCCTTTGTCCGGTGCAATGTTGCAATGTCTTTCAATCCTGTTCCTCCTCTATCTGTCTCAAAGCATCTTCCCATTCTTGTTTCGTAATCCGAATCGACGCCACTCGTTTGACGAGTTGTTTCGCGTTCGGCTCTCCGATTGCCAGCACCTGTCCAAGCCGTTTGCGACGTTTCGAAGCAGCAGGTCCGCCAATCAAATCGGCTGCGAGAATCATGTCCCGCGTCACTTCCGCTTCCTGCTGTTCTTCTGTCTCATACACTGCGCTGAGGGCTCGTTCAATCGCCTGCGGTGACGCGTGTTCGACGCCGATTTTACCGCGTTTGTCTTTGGCATCCGCCCGTGGCAAATAAGCCTGTTTACATCCCGGAACCCGCTCGTTGATCCGTGCCCGGATCCGGTCCCCGGGGAAGTCCGGATCGGTAAAGACGATCACACCGCGCCGTTCGAGCGCTTTCGCGATGCGTTGCAACGTCTGTTCGTTGACAGCAGAACCGTTTGTTTCAATTGTATCGACATCGAATACTTCCTGTAACCGTGTCGTATCGTCCCGTCCTTCTACGACGATGACTTCTTTTAAGCGTTTCCGCATCGTTTCTTCTCCACCTTTTTCAAACACTTCCGTAATTGTACCTGTTTCCACAAAAAAAACAAGGAAGCGTCAACTGCCCGCTTCCGTCTCTGCTTCGTTCGGAATGACCCAAATCTGAATCGTTTTTCGGCCAAACTGTTTCGCTGTCGTTTCGCCGTCTACGAGAACATCGATTTTATTGCCTTTGATCGCACCACCGGTATCAAGCGCAATCGAAAGCCCGACTCCTTCGACATAAACTTTTGTGCCGAGCGGGATGACTTTCGGATCGACGGCGATGATCGGTAACCCTTGGTAGGTGATCGTATCCGTCACGTCGTAACCGGTTGCCGTCAAGGCACGTCCATCATACAACCGACTTCCGTTCGATGCCGGATCATTGGTGTAGGCTGTTGCTTCCACCATCAGGGTTTTCGCTTCTTTAAAATCCAAATCCGTTGCAGCTTGAGGTGCTTCCGCTAACGGCACTGTCGCTTTTTCCGTATCGAAGACCGGTGCCGGTGTGGCGGCAACCGCCTCGACGGGTTTTGTTCCGACTTTCACGACTTGTTTAACCGGTTGACTCGTCACATCATTCGCAATTAATTTCTTTTCTTTGCTCAGACCGTCCGCAAGCGTCAATTGATACTTTTGCGTCCGGATCCCGGGGCGTCCGGTTTTCGTCACTAACTGTTCGCCGACCGGCAGTGTATCGTCTTCAATCGTCTCGACCTCAAACGGTAACAGCTGTTCTTCCGTCAAAACAGCACGCCGCGTCGTATTGACCGTGACGAGCATATCTTTTTGGACCGTCGTCTCAAGACTCGGCAATACTTTATCTTCCGCTTGTAGCTTCACGCCCTGCATCGCCAACAGCTCCCGGACTGTCGTCTGATAGGTATAGATTTCCCGGGCTTTTCCTTCAACGATCAATTCGACCGGGAACGCTTCCCGGTACCGGACCGTCATCCCGGTCGTCAAGACCGCATCTTTTGCCGGATAAATGTCGTCGGTCTCCATTTGTTTGATGCCGCGTTCCTTCAATAGATCATCCACCCGCCGTGCTTGGGTTCTGACGGTTTGTGCTTCCCCGTACCCCATGATCAAGGTGACTTCTTTCGCCGGTTGAACGACAATCAAATCATTGTCCGGAAGATCGGCACTGAGCGCCGGCTCGATTTCATCCTGAGCGCGGACGGAAATCCCCGCTTCCTGCAACACGCCGTACACCGAAGTCTCAAGCGTCTCGACCTGTGTCTCGCGTCCATCCACCATGATCGTAACCGTACGGGGGTGATCCATCGACAGATACAATAGACTGGCGATCAGCAACAGCGTCGCGCCAATCGTCATATAAGCGACTGATCGAATCATGGAAGCCGGAAGACGCGTTTTGCGTTTTCAGTCGTCGCCTGTTCGATATCCGCATACATCATCCCGCGCAACTGTGCGATTTCTTCCGCAACGAATCGGACGTACGCCGGTTCGTTTCGTTTTCCGCGGTATGGAGTTGGTGTCAGGTACGGACAGTCCGTCTCGACGAGCAAACGATCGAGCGGCACTTCTTGCGCCACCCGTTTTGGTGTCTTCGCATTTTTAAACGTCACGGGTCCACCGAGTGAGATATAGAAGTTCATCGCCAGACAGCGCGGTAACAGTTCTGCGCTCATGCTGTAGCTGTGCAAAATCCCACCGACTTCCTTGGCGTCTTCTTCTTCGAGGATACGGAGTGTATCTTCCGTCGCCTCACGGTTGTGAATGACGATCGGTTTATTTTTTTGTTTCGCCAAGCGGATTTGTTTTCGAAACGCCTCTTCTTGAACATCCTTCGGTGATGTATCCCAGTGGTAATCCAGTCCGATTTCCCCTAGGGCGACGACTTTCGGATGATCCATCAACCGTTCGACTTTCTGATAGGCCGCCTCGTCGAAATCAATCGAATCAACAGGATGCCAGCCGATGACCGCATAAAGATCATCATAGTGCTCGACCAGTTCCATCGCCCGGTCAATCGTCTTATGATCAAATCCGACGACAATCATCGGTGACACGCCGTTTGCGCGTGCCCGTTCAATCGTTTCCTCGACGTCACCGTCGAATTGATCCGAATTTAAGTGTGTGTGTGTATCAATCAACATACCGTTCGACTCCCTCTTTCAAAAAAACGCCTGCGACATGAAGTCCACAGGCATCTGAATTATTTTACGCTTGCTCCGTTTGCCATCGTCGATGGGACCGTCGCTAGTTCAAGCTTACCTGATTTTTCAGCAGCCAGCACCATTCCTTGTGACAATTCTCCCCGTAATGTGACCGGTTTTAAATTGGCGACAACGATGACTTTCCGACCGACTAAATCTTCCGGCTCGTACCATTCAGCGATTCCAGAGACGATTTGACGTGTCTCTTTCCCCATATCAACGGTTAACTTCAACAATTTTTTTGCTTTTTTGATTTTTTCAGCCGTCACGACTTCTCCGACACGCAGTTCGATTTGATCGAAGACATCAATCGTCGTCTCCGGACGCTCGTCGGCATCGACCTCTTCTTCGACGGTCTCTTCTTCGACACGTGCAGCAGACGCTTGTTTCATCATCTCGACGATTGCCTCGACTTCTTCTTTCATGTCGCGACGCGGGAAGATCGGTTGGGCGACGCCCACTTTTGTTCCTTCCTCGATTGCTGCAAATTGTTCGAGGGCTGTCCAGTCCATCGGCTGTCCTTCAAGACCAAGCTGAAGGAACATTTCTTTTGGAGAACGTGTCATGAACGGTTGTAGCATGATCGCAACGTGGCGTAATGCGCCGACCAGATGGACCATCGAAGAAGCCAATTCGTTTGTTTTCGCTTCGTCTTTTGCAAGCACCCACGGCTGTGTTTCATCGATGTACTTGTTCGCCCGGCTGATCAATTGCCAGATGTGCGACAAAGCGACCGAGAATTCCATATGCTCCATTGATGCTTCGACTTTCTCGACCGTTTCTTTCGCAAGCGTCGACAATGTCTCATCAAACGGCGTGACATTTCCGACATAGGCCGGGATGACACCGTCGAAGTATTTTGTGATCATCGCAATCGTCCGGTTGAGTAAGTTACCGAGATCATTCGCAAGGTCAAAGTTCATCCGTTCGACGAATGCTTCTGGTGTGAACATCCCGTCTGATCCAAATGGTACTTCACGAAGCAGATAATAACGTAACGCATCGAGTCCATACCGATCGATCATTGGAATCGGATCGACGACGTTTCCTTTTGACTTCGACATCTTTCCATCCTTCATCAGTAACCAGCCGTGTGCAAAGACTTGCTTCGGAAGCGGCAGGTCAAGCGCCATCAGCAATGCCGGCCAAACGATTGTGTGGAAGCGGACGATTTCTTTTCCGACCAGATGAACATCCGCCGGCCAGTATTTATCGAAGTTTCCTTGATCATCCGTCCCGTAACCAAGTGATGAGATGTAGTTCGTCAACGCATCGACCCAGACGTAGACAACGTGTTTCGGGTTCGACGGTACTTTAACGCCCCAATCAAATGTTGTCCGGGAGACCGCAAGATCCTGAAGACCTGGTTTAATGAAGTTGTTGATCATCTCATGTTTCCGCGATTCCGGTAGGATGAACGATGGGTTCGCTTCATAGTACTCGACTAAACGATCCGCGTATTGGCTGATTCGGAAGAAGTAACACTCTTCCCGAACGAGTTCGACCGGATGACCGCTGTCCGGGCTTTTGCCGTCAACGAGTTGTGACTCGGTGTAATACGTTTCGTCCGGAACGGAATACCATCCTTCATATTCGCCGAGATAGATGTCCCCTTTTTCGAGTAACGTCTCAAACACACGTTCCACGACTTCCTTGTGACGCGGTTCTGTCGTCCGGATATAGTCGTCATACGAGATATCCAGGCGATCCCACAAGACTTTGATCTGTTCAACGACGCCGTCGACAAACTCTTGTTCCGACACGCCGGCTTCTTTTGCTTTTTCCTGAATTTTTTGTCCGTGCTCATCTGTTCCTGTTAAGTAACGAACATCAAATCCTTGAAGGCGTTTATAACGCGCCATCGCGTCTCCCGCGACCGTCGTGTATGCATGACCGATATGTAGCTTTGCGCTAGGATAATAAATCGGTGTCGTGATATAAAATGTTTTTGCCATGATATTCCTCCGTTCTGTATTTCATTTCATTATTATACGCTGTTCTGCCGTCTGTGTCGAAACTCGTTTTTTGTCGAATCGAAACATTTTTTGACATCAGACATCAAATTACAGAAAAACACACTCAATAGTTTCATTTCCTTTAAAAAGGGAAAAACTATTAATAAATCGTTTCAGATATGGTTTTTTTGAGAAATAAATGACATTTTGATTTCAAGCTATTCAGATTGGTTGACTACTTTTGGAAAGTTTAGTATTCTACATTCTATAGAAGTGATGTCGAATTTTGACGATTTTCCAAAAAAAAAGAGAACCTAGACATCAGAGGAGGAACAACAAAATGAAATCAACAGGTATTGTACGTAAAGTAGACGAGCTCGGTCGAGTAGTTATTCCAATTGAACTTCGTCGGACTCTTCAAATCGCAGAGAAGGATGCACTCGAGATTTATGTCGACAACGAGCAGATCATCCTTAAAAAATACAAACCAAACATGACTTGCCAAGTAACAGGCGAAGTATCAGAAGATAACTTCAAATTGGCAGACGGTAAATTGATTCTCTCTCCAGACGGCGCACAACGTGTCCTCGTTGAGTTAAAAGATTTCCTCGATCGTCATTACGCAGGAAACGAATAAGCCAAAAGAAGCGATTCCAAACGGAGTCGCTTCTTTTTTTAGGATTCATGATAACGGAGGTACAGTTCCTGACGATCAAGTCCCCGCTCCTTGGCCACTCGTTTCAAGGCAGCATTCGGTTTTTCCCCTTGTTCGATGTACCGTTCGATTTGTTGCAGCGGATCGGCTTCTTGCGCGATTTCAGTCGGTCGCTCCTCGGTTGATCCTTCGACGATGACGACAAACTCGCCGCGGACGTCTTCTCCCGCCCATTCGAGGGCTTCCGTCACTGATCCACGGATGTATTCTTCATACCGTTTCGTCAGTTCCCGGGCTAACGTCAGCTGACGGTCACCGAGTACGTCACGTAAGGCCCCCAGCATCTCTTTTAAACGATGGGGTGCTTCATAGAAGATCAGAGTACCGCTTTCATACCGAACCGTTTCCAGTGCCTCCCGGCGCTCTTTTTTCTTACGCGGTAAAAATCCGTAATAGAGAAACCGTTCCGTCGCAAGACCGGATGCGACAAGTGCCGTCAAAGCTGCATTCGCTCCGGGTAAGACAATGACCGGTACATCGGCGTCGATCGCCGAGCGAATCAAATCACTGCCCGGGTCGGAAATGCCCGGCATCCCGGCGTCCGAGACGAGTGCGACTTGTTTGCCGTCCTGCAAGTCCGCGAGCAAACGTGCTCCGCTGACCTGTTTATTGTGTTCATGGTAACTGACGAGTTTCGTCTCAATCTCAAAATGATTAAAGAGTTTCATCGTTTGTCGTGTATCTTCCGCCGCGACGAGATCCGACTCTTGTAAAATCCGGACAGCCCGGTACGTCATGTCTTCTAAGTTTCCGATCGGCGTCGGAACGATGTACAGTCCCGCCGTTTGTCCTTTAAAGCTGCTGGTTGCTTTCATGCGATGTCATCCCTCCTTGAATGAGTTGTTCCTTTTTGGTCCGTGTCAGTTGTTTGATTGCATACTCTCGTTTCAAGGCGTCTGACTTCGTCGTGAATGTTTCGGTGTATTCGAGCACGACCGGCAGTCTGGCCCGGGTGTATTTTGCCCCTTGTCCGGCATTATGTGTCGCCAACCGCTTTTCAACATCGACGGCATACCCGGTATAGAGACTGCCGTCCCGACAACGGACGATATAGACGGCGTGGTGCTCAGACATCGAACTGGTTCCGCATCTGCTCGGTGTACGTATCATCCTGCTCATAAACGATGAACGGGGGCAATACTTTCAACCCCGGTTTGGCGTCTTTGATGCCTTCAATCAACAGCATGTTGGCTTCTTTGCCCTCTTTCGGATAAATCAGTTGCATCCGCTTCGGTTCAAGCCGGTACTGACGCATCAAGGTCACGATGTCGAGCAGACGCTCCGGGCGATGAACAAATGCCGTTTTCCCGCCTTGCTTCAGGAGATCGGCGGCCGACCGGATACAGTCTTCCAGCGTACATAAGACTTCGTGCCGGGCAATCGTATAATGTTCACTCTGGTTCCGGTTCGAGGATTCGTTGGCCAAGAAGTATGGCGGGTTACACGTGACGGCATCGTACAGCCCGTATCCCAACTGTTTTCCTGCTTTCTTGACATCTCCTTCGATCATCTTCAACTGGTCCTGTTTTTCGTTAAACGCGATGCTGCGCCGTGCCATGTCGACCAGACGCGGTTGAATTTCAAGACCTGTGATCGTCCCTTTGGTCCGGTACGATAAAAATAACGGAATGGCTCCGTTGCCGGCGCAAAGATCCACTAATTTCCCTTGTTGGATCGGTACCCAGGCGAATTGTGCGAGTAACGCGGCATCAAGCGAATATGAAAATACGCTGGGACTTTGAATGATGTGCCCTTCTTTTCCAAGCAGATGATCAAGTCGCTCATCTGATAGTAGTTCAGCCATACAGTTCTTCCTTTCTGAAAAAAAGACTGACTCCTAGGAAGTCAGCCTCTCAATGTTTCGTTAACATGGACAAGCAGAACAGACAGTCTCCGTCTTTACGGACTTGACCATAATGCAGGTTACAAATATGGAACCCTTCTTGATAGAGCCGTCCTAAATTGTCATAACCGGCTCCAACCCCGGCTTCCGCTTCCGCTTCTTCCGTGATCGGTTGTTGTTCATCACGCTCCACTTTCTCACGGAGGTGGTGATTCTCAAGATAAAGGTGTTGATTCTCCTCCATCATATAAGCAAGCTGATCTTTTAACACGCTCAGATGCTCCGTCAGCAAGTGAATCTGTTGCTCGATCGCATCGACACGCGTAATGATTTCTTTTTTATCGACTCTCTCCACGCGTATGCACCCCGTCATTCTTTTGGTCGTTTTTGTTTTACGGCACCGACGGACAGTAATTCCTCCATCGAGTATGTGAGGACCCGGGAACGGTCTTTTAATTCGATTTGGACGATTTGATCGAGGATATTCAGACCAACGACTCGTCCTTCCCCTTCAGGAACGGTCAGACGTTTTCCGTAATCCGGCAAATCGCGTCGCATTTCTTCGTACGTGTCATTTTCGTATTTGAGACAACACATCAAACGACCGCACACACCAGAAATCTTGGTTGGATTTAAGGAAAGATTTTGATCTTTTGCCATCTTGATCGAGACGGGTTCAAATTCTCCTAAGAAAGAAGAACAACAGAGGACGCGGCCGCACGGACCGATTCCACCAAGCAACTTCGCTTCATCCCGTACGCCGATTTGACGTAATTCAATCCGGGTCCGGAAGACCGCAGCTAAATCTTTGACGAGTTCACGGAAGTCGACACGACCTTCCGCTGTGAAATAGAAAATGACTTTATTTCGATCAAATGTATATTCGACGTCGACTAATTTCATATCGAGCTTGTGCTCCCGAATTTTTTCGACGCAGACAGCGTGCGCATCAAACGCCGCCATTTTATTTTCACGGACAATCATCGCGTCTTTATCATCCGCGACGCGAAGAATCGATTTTAGCGGCAAGACCACATCATCTTCGTCCATTTGTTTATCGGCAATTACCACTTCACCATATTCAATGCCCCGCACTGTCTCAACGATGACGGATTGTCCTCGTGATAATGACTCTTGTCCAGGTGCAAAATAATAAATTTTGCCCGCTTCTTTAAAGCGAACGCCTACTACTTCTAGCATATCGCTCTACCCTTTCTGTAAGTCAAACATGAGACGCTCAACTGTTAATTGAGGATTAACATTTGCTTCGATCCGTTTAACGGCTGCGAGTACTGCCTGCAACCAACGTGTGATCGTCGTCTGACTTTTTCCACCCATCTGTTCAAGTAATGGTCGGCTGTTCGCATAGGTGATCATTTCCCATGACGGATTCAGTTTAAGATGCAGGACATCTTCAAAGAAACACGTCACCAGTTCCAGACCAATCCGCGCATCTTGCCGGTTTTTAAATTGAGTGATCCATTTCTCTTGGACGAACAGAGGTAAATCGGCCGGACGATTCGCTAATTCCTCCATCAATTGTAACACTGACACTCGCGCATTTACAAACCAGTCTTCGACCAATGCTTGCTCCGCATCCTCGATTTTCGGATAGACCCTTGCTGCGAGTTGGGTTAATTCGCTATCCCGTCCCGTTTTTTCGGATAAGACCTGTCCGATCAACAGGCGATCCGCCGGTCGAAAACTTAACAATTGACCGCGTGAACGAATCGTCGGTAACAACAACTGCGGCTGATTCGTGATTAAAATCGCCACTTTTCCCGCACCCGGTTCTTCAAAGAACTTCAATAAACTGTTCGCGGCTTGCGGCGTCATCTTATGCGATTGCGTCACGACGTAGATTTGGCGATCCCCTTCGAGACCACGCAACGACAGATCATGCATCAACTGCTGAATCTGTTCCTTCTTGATTGTCGCCCCATCCGGTTCGATTTGATAGTAGTCGACCAAGTTCCCACTGTCCATCCGGCGGCAACTCCGGCATGTTTGACACGGCTCGATTTGATCTTTTTTCTCACAAAACAGACTTTTGGCGAACAACTGAGCCGCCTCCAGAAGAAGCGGCTCATAGTCTCCGGTAAAGATATAAGCATGATTGATCCGATTGGTCCGTAACGAGTTTTGTAAAATGGTCGCGATGACCGATTGTGTTTGTTCTAGTTCATGGAATGTTTGCATCAGAATTGATGAAACCCTTCGATTGGCAAGACGAACACCGTCGCTCCACCGACCTGTACTTCAACAGGATAAGGGATATAGGAATCAGCATGACCGCCCATTGGGGAGATTGGCGAAACCATCTGTTCTCGGCTCGAACAATTCTTTTTAATCAGACGCATCAAGTCATCCAGGCGTTCACTCTGAACACCAATCATAAACGTCGTGTTTCCCTCTTTCAGGAATCCACCCGTCGTTGCAAGTTTTGTCGCCCGGAAATCATGTTCGACCAATGCTTCTGCTAAACGTAAGCTGTCTTTATCTTGAACAATCGTAATAACCATTTTCATGATAATCGCTCCCTTTTCTCTAGATAGGTCAGGACATCCTGACGCAAGATTTGTTGTAAGTCATCGATTGAGTGGTTGGCGTCCACCAGTTGAATGCGCTCCGGCTCCTGTTCGGCTAATGTCAAAAATCCTTCGTATACCCGTTGACGGAAGCCGTCATCTCGTTGCTCAATCCGGTCGAGCGCCCCCCGCTCCACCATCCGTCGTTTCGAATCCGCGACCGTCAAGTCAAACAGATAAGTCCGATCGGGTGTCAGACCGTTTGTAGCTTGCCGGTTGATTTCCTGCACCTGTTCAATGGAATAACCCAGTCCATACCCTTGATAGGCAATCGATGCATCGATGAACCGGTCGCATAACACGATTTTCCCGGCGGCAAGAGCCGGACGGATCAATTCATTGACATGTTGCGCGCGTGACGCTGCGTACAGTAGAATTTCGGTCATCTCATCCATCTCTTTAAAATCCGGATTCAAAATCAATGATCGAATTTCATTACCGATTCGTGTGCCGCCCGGTTCCCGCGTCATCACGATTTCATATCCTTCGGCTTTCAAATGATCTGCAAGTAGTTGTAATTGAGTCGTTTTTCCGGCGCCATCTGGCCCCTCTACGGTAATAAAAGTTCCTGTCATTCTGTAATTCCTTCCTGTATCACACGCAATTTTCCTTCATATAGAAGCTCCCCACCTTGGAGATGGACGGATGTGGTCATATACTGCTTCATCATTTCGATGTGTGCTTGCGTCACCCGTTCGCCCCGTAGTAAGAGTGGAACACCGGGGGGATAGGGAATGATCGTCTCAAGTGAAACAAAATCGACTGCCTCTTCAAAAGACCGTTCGACTGCCACGGTACGCTCCAGTTGATCGAGTGGACAAGCAAGTGATGATACCTTTATTTTACCCATAATAGGTTGTTCCATATACCTTTTATCGGGAATTCCTTCTGTTTTCATCATATCAAGTGCCTGTTTGATTTGTTCAATCCATGCATTTCGTTCGGATTCCGGTAAGAGGCGCAACGGTAAAATACAAACGACATGTTCTCCGAGAGCAAACTCTGTATCTATCCCCTGCTTGGCCAATGCTGCCAACACTTGATTCCCGGAATACCCGCGGCAGGAGACAATCATCCGCGACCAATCATCAAACGTAAATACGTCCAACTCAGTGTGTTGATTGAGTTGTTGGTGAAAGTGTTCATGGCTGTTCCGTATTTCCAACATCTGTTCAACCGTAAATTGTTGACGGTAATCGCGGGCAAAATCAAGTGAAGCCATCAGCAAGTAGGACGGACTGGAGGTTTGAAAGGCTTGAAGCGCACGTGTTAGCCGTCTTCGTTCGTCATCCGTGAAACGTTCATGGATCCACGCCCCCATCGTCAATGCAGGTAAGGTCTTATGGGCAGATTGAACAACGGCGGTTGCACCTAACTCAAAGGCAGAGCGAACTCCAAAAGCTTCCCCAAAATGTGCACCATGTGCTTCATCGACGAGTAAGGGTAACCCGTGCGACTTCGTCAATTGAACCCATTTATCAATTTCGGCGCTTTCTCCATAATAGGTGGGTGACGTCAAAAAGACTGCTACTCCTCCGGGATACAGTTTCAAGGCCTCTTCTAATGTTTCACGTGAAACATTTCCACTGATTCCTGTTGCATGGTAGTCCGGTTCCATTAAAACAGGCGATAACCCCAACCATTCCAACGCATTAAAAACAGACTTGTGTGAGTTCCGTTGCACATAGATCCGGTCTCCACGACTCGCAACTGCCGCTAACATCGCCCAATTTCCGACAGTCGATCCATTCACCAGAAAATGACTGTCCGAGGCATCATAGATTTGACGCAACAAAAGTTTTGCTTCGTAGATGGCTTCTTCAGGATGATGAAAATCATCCAAACCAGCCAACTCTGTTTTATCCCATTCTAAAAAAGAAGGTAAGCCGTTTAGTACTGTTCCGTTTTTATGACCGGGAACGTGCCAAGAAGTAGCTTTCCTTTCTACATGAGCATACAGTGCTTCAACAATCGGCATCCGACCTTTCATATCCGTACAGTCCTTTCTGATTTAAAGTACAAAAAAACCGACCTGCAGATGCAGATCGGTTTCTTCAATTGCCTGGCAACGTCCTATCCTCACAGGGGGAAGCCCCCAACTACTTTCGGCGTTCAAGTGCTTAACTTCCGTGTTCGGCATGGGAA
>NZ_KK211187.1:46787-47973 GCF_000620805.1 Exiguobacterium undae DSM 14481
TGTGACCGAAGTCACGTTGACGAAGCTTGCGCTTCATTCATTGTTTGTATCCGAAGATACGTTTTTTGCCTCATCGTTCAGTTTTCAAAGTCCGATATGAAAATAATAATGGTCGGGAAGACAGGATTCGAACCTGCGACCCCTTGGTCCCAAACCAAGTGCTCTACCAAGCTGAGCTACTTCCCGAAAAAGTGCACCCTGAGAGATTCGAACTCCCGACCCCTTGATTCGTAGTCAAGTACTCTATCCAGCTGAGCTAAGGGTGCATAATAAGTGCGGTCGAGAGGACTTGAACCTCCACAGTGTTGCCACCACTAGGCCCTCAACCTAGCGCGTCTACCATTCCGCCACGACCGCAAATTATGCTATTTGTTGTTACATTGGATTAAAAATTGGAGCGGAAGACGGGATTCGAACCCGCGACCCCGACCTTGGCAAGGTCGTATTCTACCACTGAACTACTTCCGCATTTATAAATGGTACGGGTGAAGGGACTTGAACCCCCACGTCAAAGACACTAGATCCTAAATCTAGCGCGTCTACCAATTCCGCCACACCCGCATAAAAAAATGGTGTGTCATGCAGGATTCGAACCTGCGACCCTCTGATTAAAAGTCAGATGCTCTACCAACTGAGCTAATGACACAAAAATATGAAATTAAAAACATAAAATGGGGCGACTGATGGGAATTGAACCCACGAATGCCGGAATCACAATCCGGTGCGTTAACCACTTCGCCACAACCGCCATATTAAGATGGTGCCGGCAACAGGAGTCGAACCCGCGACCTACTGATTACAAGTCAGTTGCTCTACCAGCTGAGCTACACCGGCAGGTGTAAATGGTGGCTTTGGACGGAATCGAACCGCCGACACGAGGATTTTCAGTCCTCTGCTCTACCGACTGAGCTACAAAGCCATAAGTAAAATTCGGTAAATAAAAATGGCGGTCCTGACGGGATTCGAACCCGCGATCTCCTGCGTGACAGGCAGGCATGTTAACCGCTACACCACAGGACCGTGGTAACTTGACGACTTCTATAATACTATATCAATCAGTCAAAATTGTCAAATACTTTATTAAAAAAGTATGCCTGGCAACGTCCTATCCTCACAGGGGGAAGCCCCCAACTACTTTCGGCGTTCAAGTGCTTAACTTCCGTGTTCGGCATGGGAACGGGTGTGA
>NZ_KK211187.1:52893-340301 GCF_000620805.1 Exiguobacterium undae DSM 14481
TTGTTGTGACCGAAGTCACGTTGACGAAGCTTGCGCTTCATTCATTGTTTGTATCCGAAGATACGTTTTTTGCCTCATCGTTCAGTTTTCAAAGTTCGTCCGCGCCTGTTTTGGCGACTCAATTAGAATACCAAGTCTGAAACAATAAGTCAACAACTTTTTAAAAGAAGTTTTTTTGTTGTTTCCAGCAGTGCGCTCGTCCTCGTAAGGACAAGAATTAATATACCACGATAATTACAGTCTGACAACACTTTTTCAAAACTAATTTAAAAAAAGAAAAAGAGACTGACCCTTGTGCGGGCAACAGCCTCTTTTCGTCCTCCTGATCACGATCTTAACGTGGTTAATGAAACCCGTCTTTGTTTTGCTTCTCTTATATAAAAGAAGTACAAGGATTCAGCCAGCTTCATTTGCGCCTCAAGATCCCCGTAATCATCATAACTGATTTCAAGTAAATGTCGTTTCATCAGATAATTCTCTTTTGCTTGCGCCAGTTCTTGAAGGAAACGTTCATCGTATTCGGCTCGGATCTTTTTTCGAAACCAACTCATAACTCGCGTCTTCCCTCCATGGCACGCGATAGAGTGACTTCATCCGCATACTCCAGATCGCCTCCGACAGGCAAACCGTGTGCAATACGTGTGACACGAATTCCGGTCGGTTTCAGTAAGCGCGACAAATACATTGCTGTCGCTTCCCCTTCAATGTTCGGATTCGTTGCCAAAATGATCTCTGTAATGCCTTCGTCCGCTTGCAGACGTGTTAATAGACTCGATACGTTAATATCTTCAGGACCAATTCCTTCCATTGGACTGATTGCGCCGTGGAGGACATGATACAACCCTTGGTAATCACGCATCTTTTCCATTGCAATGACATCACGCGAATCTTGGACAACACAAACGATTGTCCGGTTACGGTGCTTGTCTGAACAGACGTAACATGGATCTTTATCTGTAATGTTCCCACAGATGCTACAGTACGAAATATCACGTTTCGCACTTACCAGGGCTTTACCGAACATCAACACATCGTCTTCTTCCATATCCAAGACATGAAACGCGAGACGAACAGCCGTTTTCGGACCAATCCCCGGTAACTTCGTGAAACTTTCAATCAAGCGGCTGATCGCTTCAGGATATTGCACGTCGTTTCCTCCTACAGTTTAAAACATTCCCGGCATGTTCATCCCTTGTGTAAATTTACCCATCTTGCTCGACACGAGTTCATCCACCTTTTTCAAAGCGTCATTCGTCGCAGCAAGTACGAGGTCTTGAATCATTTCCACATCGTCCGGATCAACGACTTCTTCTTTAATGATGACATCGATGATATTTTTGTGACCATCTGCTACAACCGATACCATTTCTCCACCAGCCGTGCCTGTCACCGTAAGGTCTTTTAACTCTTCTTGGGCTTTCGCCATATCTTTTTGCATCTTTTGCATCTGTTTCATCATATTGTTCATGTTTCCCATACCGCGCATAATTGTTCCTCCTCTAATGAAATTAGTCTTCGAATTCTACGATATCACCAAATCGTCCCAACGTCTCGGACAACAATCGATCTTCTTCCGATTCGACTGCCACTTCTTTCTCTTCTATATTACTACTATTTCGTTTCGCAACAAACTCTGCTTTGAGTTCTTTCCAATCGTTATCGAGAATCGCAAGAATTTCACGTTTGACTCCGCAGACTTCAAACAACGCTTCTTCGATGACGAAACGTGTGCGTTCATTGGTCATGACTTGTTCGAAATGCCATCCTTTACCGTTATCAAACTCAATCAATAACGTATCGGCTGAACATAAGACCGGTTTACTTTCATGCACCAAGGAATAAATGGGACCATCCTGCTTAAGAATCAACTTCAAGATCGCATCCCAGCGTTCCTGAATCTCAAGCAGCTGGGCTTTTTCCGCCCGACTCAACATCTGACGGATCCGCTCCTTGGCAATTCGTACAGTCGGTCGCGCTTGTTTCCGTTTGACGGGCTGTGCAGGTGTATTCTCAGCTGCCGGAACTCCGGTGACTTTTAATTGATGCATCTGTTCTTTCAGTTCACGGACTTCCTGTTGCAAGGATTGAACGATCTGTCCGGTTGTCCGTCCCTGTTCGGCAATCTGAATGAAGGCAATCTCAACGAGGACACGCGGATGATTCGTCAACCGCATCTGCTGTTGACAGTCATGCAACTGCTCGATGATATGGAAGCAGGTTTCCGTCTCAATCGTCTCGACGAATGTTTTGAATTCCGCTGTCGGTCGTGCCCGCTCCAGCAGATCAACCGCCGTCGGAGAAGCTTTCAGGAGTAAGGTATCCCGGTAGAAAAAGACCAAATCCTCAACGAACCGTTTCAAGTCTTTCCCTGCGCGCTGCATCTGTTCCAGCGTCTGTAAAAGCTGATCGACTTGATGGGCATGCAGGGCGTTGGCGACAGCAAGTAACGCTTCATCCTCTACGGCACCCGTCACTTCCAGCACAGCATCATCGTTTAAATCTCCATTGGAAAAGGCAACCGCTTGATCGAGCAGACTCAAGGCATCCCGCATCCCGCCATCCGCTGCCCGGGCAATAAGCCGTAAAGCGGTTTCGGTATAACCGATCGTTTGATCCGATAAGATGTACTGCATCCGCTCCATCAATTGATCGACTTCGTGCCGTTTGACGTCAAACCGCTGACAGCGTGAGATAATCGTCGCCGGGATTTTATGAGGTTCTGTCGTCGCCAAAATGAAGATGGCGTGGGCAGGGGGTTCTTCAAGTGTTTTCAGCAAGGCGTTAAATGCACCTGTCGACAACATATGCACTTCATCAATGATGTAGACTTTGTACGCCGCTTCAGATGGTGGATATTTGACCTTATCCCGGATTTCCCGGATTTCATCGACACCGTTGTTTGAAGCCGCATCGATTTCAAAGACGTCCGGACTTGATCCTTCCGTAATCGCCCGACATGTCGGACACTCGTTACACGGTTCGTTTACAGGTGCTTGTTCACAGTTGATTGCCTTGGCAATGATTTTAGCCAGACTGGTTTTTCCTGTCCCGCGTGGTCCAGAAAACAGATACGCATGTGACATCCGTTGTTCCATCAAGGCATTTTGAATCGTCCGGGTGATGTGGGCTTGTCCGACGACTTCATCAAAACGCTGAGGGCGGTACACACGATATAATGCTTGATAGGCCAAATTTGCGCCTCCTCTTTTTATGATCCTGATTCTATTCTACCTAAAAAAGTCTACAACCGAAACCGGCTGTAGACTTGTTATCTAAAATTAAACTGCCGCGCACCATATTCTGAAATAGGTTCAACATGCGTTACTCACGCAGCCTGCTCAGTCCAAGCGCTCCCGCGGCACACAGAGAGCACCACTTAAGGCTGCTTCCTTCCGGACCTGACCTGATTCATGGGTATCTGTTGCGCAGGACTCAGACGTCAACGCTACTTACGTAAGGCAGACCACACCAATCCTATCCCTCGATATGGAATTCAGTCTCGCTATAGCGGATTGCGAGTGACAGGGAACCGCTACATCCCCACCTAGCACGGCAAATGGTTTATCGTATTTTAGTGGCACTTGTTTCGAGTGCTTTTTCATTATACTGTTTCATTCGTTTCGTTGCAACCCATTGCCCGTTTCTGTTGTTTCTTTTTCGCACGGAGCTCCCGGAAAAAAGACGTCAGCATCTCGCCACACTCTTGTTCGAGAACACCACCCGTCAATTGCGACACATGATTAAACCGTTCATCTTGAACGAGATTCATCAAGGTGCCACAGCATCCGCCCTTTGGATCGACCGCACCAAAGATGACATGTTCGATCCGTGACAACATGATCGCCCCGGCACACATCGGGCAAGGTTCGAGTGTCACATAGAGTTCGCATCCTTCAAGACGCCAGTTGGCCAGCTTTTCACATGCTTCTTCAATCGCCAGTAATTCGGCATGTGCGGTCGCTTGATGATTCGTTTCCCGGTGGTTGTAACCGGAAGCAATCACCTCATCTCCCTTGACGATGACACACCCAATCGGAACTTCTCCAATCAATGCTGCTTTTTTTGCTTCCTCGATTGCAAGGCGCATATAGTGTTCATGCCGTTCCATCTTCACACTTCCTATCTTTACAAAAATTCTCCCGCTGAAACTTCAGCAGGTGCCGCTTCTTTGTGCTAAAATATAAATTGCACTTTGCTGAACGGAGGGTAATTGAATATGTTCATAACGGTTGAAGGACCAATTGGTGTTGGCAAAACTTCACTTGCGAACGCCATCAGTCATCATTTCTCATTTTCTATGTTACGCGAAATCGTCGAAGAAAATCCCTTTCTTGGAAAGTTCTATGAAGACATCGAAGAATGGAGTTTCCAAACGGAAATGTTCTTCCTGTGTAATCGCTTTAAGCAACTCGATGATATCGAACGTCACTATCTCAGCAAGCAACGCTCTGTCGTCGCTGATTATCATATCTTTAAGAATCTCATTTTTGCCCATCGTTCTCTGAAAGTCGAACACCTCGATAAATACGAACAAATCTACTCGATCCTGACGACGGATATGCCAAAACCGGATGCCGTCATCTATTTGGATGCGAGCATCGATACGTTAATGAAACGTGTTGCGTTACGAGGGCGTGAGATCGAAGAAAACATGTCACGGGCTTATCTCGAGCAATTGGCAGCCGACTACGAAACGTTCGTCACGGATTATCAAGCCAAACACCCGGAAGTCAAAGTCATCCGTTTTAACGGGGATGAACTGGACTTCGTCAAACGTCCGGAAGATTTGGAATATGTCCTGACAAAGATCCGCAATGAATTATATGAAGGAGCGAACCACGCATGAACTCGAAGTTACGCGAAAAGTACAATATCCCGGCAGACGCCGTCATCACGATCGGCGGAATGGTCGGTATCGGGAAATCGACGATCACGAACGGTCTAGCAGACTCACTTGGTTTCCGGACATCTCTTGAAAAAGTCGATACGAACCCTTACCTCGATAAATTCTACCATGATTTCGAGCGGTGGAGCTTCCACTTACAGATCTATTTCTTAGCAGAACGATTTAAGGAACAAAAGAAAATCTTCCAATACGGCGGCGGGTTCATCCAGGATCGCTCGATTTACGAAGATACAGGCATCTTTGCAAAAATGCATTTCGAAAAAGGGACGATGTCACCAACAGACTACGAGACTTACTCAAGTCTCTTTGACGCAATGGTCATGACGCCGTTCTTCCCACATCCGGATTTGTTGATTTATCTTGAAGGTTCCTTCGAACAGGTCTTGGAGCGGATTCGTCTCCGCGGACGCGAGATGGAACAGCAAACACCAATCGAGTATTGGGAAGAGATGTATGAGCGCTATACGAACTGGATCAACAACTTTACGATTTGTCCTGTCCTCCGTTTGTCGATCGATGAGTACGATCTGTTAAACGAGCCGGAATCAATCGAACGGATTTTATCAAAAATCGACAAGCAACTTGAAGTTGCCCGAGCTGCGAAAGTCCGCTAATACAAAAGCCCGCTGACGAATCCGTCAACGGGCTTTTTTTTATCAAGCGGTGACTTGTTTAATTTGTGCTTGATGATGAAGGTCATGTTGCATCATTGCCCCTAAAAAATCAAGCAGTGAAATCGTTTTGCCTTTTGACGTAAACGTATCCGTTAACCGGTCTTCCGGAATCAAGTCGACGGCAATACGCAAGCGGTCACGGCTGACTAAAAATTCATCAATCGTTAAAATCCGTTGCTGTTCCCGGCTCATCTTCGCTGCTTCTTCGTTGACTGCCTGACTGTCCGGCGTCACACGGAACGGTTCATCTGCCAAGACATACGGTAAACGTTCTGCGACGATGAACCGGTCCCAAGGTGATAAATGTCCGACGATTTCAGCGACCGTCCATTTTCCTTCAGCATACGGTGTCCGCCAGGCATCTTCCGATATGTGTTCAAGCCCCCGAACGAAGTCGAGTGTCTCTTGATAGTGTGTGAGTAGCATGTGTTTCGTAATCATCATGATGTTTTCTCCTTTTTCCTTTTCGGATGTAGGAAAACATAGCATGCAGCGTCTGATCGAATCAACAAAAAAGCACCCTACCCAACAGGTAGGATGCTTATATAAGCGGAGTCGGTGGGATTCGAACCCACGCGGGCCTTGCGACCCCTAACGGATTTCGAGTCCGTCCCCTTCAGCCGGGCTTGGGTACGACTCCATGTTAAATGTAATTTTAGGTAAAAAAAAAGAAGTGGAGGAGGCGGTGGGATTCGAACCCACGCACGGCTTTCGCCGCCTGACGGTTTTCAAGACCGTTCTCTTAAACCACTTGAGTACGCCTCCGTACTTATAATCGAGCGTTGTGTTGCACAAGCGCCTTCCTGACATAAATTATAATAGCATCTTGGTTTTCCTGTGTAAAGCCTTTTTCTAAAAAAACTTTTTAAAAAATCAGAAGGGGGAAATCCCCCTTCCCTACTTACGCTTGAATCACTTCAAGACCACCCATGTATGGACGAAGCACTTCTGGAATAACAACTGACCCATCCGCTTGCTGGTAATTCTCAAGGATTGCTGCTACTGTCCGTCCGACAGCTAACGCTGATCCGTTTAACGTATGCACGAATTCCGGTTTTGCGTTCGCTTCGCGGCGGAAGCGGATTTGTGCCCGGCGTGCTTGGAAATCTTCAAAGTTTGAACAAGAAGAGATTTCACGGTACACCCCTTGGCTCGGCATCCAGACTTCGATATCATATTTCTTCGCAGCCGTGAAACCAAGATCCGCTGTACACATGCTTAAGACCTGATACGGTAATTTGAGTAATTTCAAGACGTCTTCTGCTTGCGCCGTCAACAGTTCAAGCTGTTCGTAAGATTCTTCCGGTTTGACGAAACGAACGAGTTCGACTTTGTTGAACTGGTGTTGGCGGATCAGACCGCGTGTATCACGACCGGCAGAACCGGCTTCAGAGCGGAAACACTGGCTGTAGGCCGCGTAACCAATCGGCAACTGGTCGGCTGACAGAATTTCGTCCCGGTGCATGTTCGTCACCGGTACTTCTGCTGTCGGGACGAGGAAGTAGTTCGTGTCTTCGATTTTGAAGGCATCTTCTTCAAACTTCGGAAGTTGTCCTGTTCCTGTCATTGAGTCCCGGTTGACCATGAGTGGCGGAAGAATTTCCGTGTACCCGTTTTTATCTTGGTGCAGATCCATCATGAAGTTGATCAATGCCCGCTCGAGACGTGCACCGGCACCCCGGTAAAAGACGAACCGGCTTCCCGTTACTTTTCCTGCCCGTTCGACGTCGACGATTTTTAACTGTTCCATCAAATCCCAGTGCGGAACGGCTTCGAAATCAAAGGCTGGCTTGTCGCCGACTTCCCGGATGACGACATTATCATCTTCCGTAGAACCGATCGGGACGCTGTCGTGAGGAATGTTCGGAATCCCGAGTAACAGCAAGTTGAGTGTTGCTTCGACCTCGCGCAGTTCGTCATCAAGTGCTTTGACTTGATCCCCAACTTGACGCATCGCAGCGATCGCCTCATCGGCGTTTTCTTTATTGCGTTTCAGTTCAGCGATTTTTTTCGTCGCTTCATTCCGTTCCGCTTTCAGAACTTCTGTTTTTGCAATTAATTCCCGGCGCTTCTCATCGAGTTCGATGAACCGGTTCATGTCCGTCAAATCTTCACCTCGGTGGGCAAGTTTTTCTTGAATCGCATCAAAATCCTGTCGTAATCGTTTAATATCAATCATGTTTTCTCCTCCTTTTTTTCAATAAAAAAAGGCAATCCATCCCTCTCCGGTTCAAAAACCGAAGAGGGACGAATCACCTGGATCCGCGTTGCCACCCTCATTGCTAGTTCAACTAGCCCACTCTAAAGACGCGATAACGGGCGTACCCGCACCTTGTTCGCAAGGTGTGTGATCCGGCTCGATTCAAAGTATCCTTCTGACTAGTTCACACCACCCACTAGCTCTCTTAACAGAATAAATGCTTTTACTTGGTCCGTTCATGACATCATTATGAGATTAGCTTTACTTTACACTATCCCCTTGACGATTGACAAGGGTTGGTTGATGAATTGCCTGACTGATTTTTTCGGACCAGGCCGAAATCGCCCGAAACAGCCGCGTCTGAAAACTGGCGAGTTTAACCGTTTCAGCACTGTACAACACGGCATGAGGTACCGAGAAGCCGGGCAAATACAAACCCTCGTCTTCGACCTGGACCGTTCCGATCGCCTCTCCCCGCTTTAAGGGAGCCTGTTCTTTTGAAAACTGAAAGACCGGTGGACGTTGGTCCGATTTGTTTGTCGAGACGGTAACATACAGTGGGGTTTTCGTGACGACATCATAACGGGCTTGTTTTGCCCCTTTGATTGGTAACACCCGTTTGATTTGTTCCCCTTTTCCGTAATACGTCAACGGTTCAAAGGACGCAAAACCGTAATCCAACAATTTTTTGGTTTCCGTGAAGCGCGCTTTATCAGATGTCGTTCGCATGACGACAGATACGAGCGTCAAATTTCCGCGCGTCGCCACACTGGCAAAACAGTACCCGGCAAGATCCGTCGTTCCCGTCTTCATCCCCCGCATGCCCGAATAGGCATACGGTTGACGGGTCAACATCTTGTTCGAATTCTCGACTTTCTCCCCATTGATGGTGATGGCCGAACGTTTCGTAACGTCCAGAACATCCGGATACTCCTGAATGTAACGGATGATCAATAATGCAATGTCCATCGCGGTCATCAAATTGGTACCCGGCAATGTCGCATCCACCGCGTCGAGACCGGACGCATTGGCATATTCAGTATCTTTCATCCCAAGCGAGGCAGCCGTCTCATTCATCTGTTCGACGAATTGCATTTCCGTTCCCGCCATGACTTCAGCCAGCAGAACGGCCGCATCATTTGCTGATTTGATCAGCGCCGCATCGTACAGCTCCCGGATTGTGTACGTCGTTTTTCGAATCGGAAGACGGGCAATCCCTTCCGTTTTTGCTAATTTCAATACTTTGGCACTCGGTTTGACGGTCTGATTCCAGGACAGTTTTTTTTGTTCGATCTGTTGGCGCACGAGATATAGTGTCATCAACTTGGTCATCGAAGCAGGAGGTAAGGCTAAATCAGCCTCCTCTGCCAATAAAACCTTTCCTGTGACCGCATCAACCATTATGTAAGATTCCGCTTGAATGGCTGGCGGCTCAGCAGCATGGCCCGTCATCGGCGACAAACCAGCTGTCAGTAGGAGCGCACTCAGAAAAAGCATGAAAAGACGTTTCATCGGTCCTCTCCTTCACATGATGTTATGTCTTTTCAGTGTAGCATAAAAAAAGAAACCGACAGCCGTAAACTGACGGTTTCTCCCGTACTTCTTCTCATACCGAAATCGATCGGGATTGATTGATTTTTTGAATGAAATAATGGTGCAGGCGTGAATCTGTCGTCAATTCCGGATGAAAGGAACAGGCGAGGTGAAGATCCGTTTCGACGGTCACGATGGCGTCCTCCGCCTTCGCCAACACCCGGACCCCTTCTCCGACCTGCTCGACGTAAGGTGCCCGGATGAAAACGGCTTCGACATCCTGCCCAACCCCTTCAACCGCCAGCATCGTTTCAAAACTATCAACTTGCCGTCCAAACGCATTCCGTCTGACCTTCATTGGAATCGCCTGGAGGTGCGCCGGTCCTTCATTCAATTCGCTTGCCAATAAAATCATTCCCGCACACGTTCCAAACATCGGCAGTGTCGTGACTTTGCTCCGCAAGACATCGAGCAATCCGTACCGGTCAATTAACCGGCGCATCGTCGTGGATTCTCCCCCGGGTAAAACCAATCCATCGATTCCGTCGAGATCGGTCACGGATTTAACGACCACCGTTTCCACGCCTAATGTCCGCAAGATCTGCTCGTGTTCGCGAACTGCCCCTTGAACACCCAGGATACCGATTACCATCCGCGTGGTGCCATCCGTTCCTCAAACGGCATCGACGTCACATCGATTCCTTTCATCGCTGTCCCTAGTCCCTTCGACAGATGCGCGATGCGCTCGAAATCATCTTTGTAAGTCACCGCTTCAACGATGGCTTTCGCCACACGTTCCGGATGCTCTGATTTAAAAATACCTGAGCCGACGAAAACCCCGTCTGCCCCGAGATGCATCATCAATGCCGCATCCGCGGGAGTCGCAATCCCGCCTGCCGCAAAATTCACGACCGGAAGACGACCCGCTGCTTGAATCTGTTGCAAGACTTCGTACGGTGCTCCCCACTCTTTTGCACGGGTCATCACTTCATCCGCCGGTGAGTGAAGAATTTGATTTAGCTGGGCTTGAATCTTGCGCATATGTCGGACGGCTTCCACCACGTTACCGGTTCCCGGTTCACCTTTTGTCCGGATCATCGCAGCGCCTTCTGCAATCCGTCGCGCCGCTTCCCCTAAATCACGTGCCCCGCAGACAAACGGTACCGTGAAGGCGGATTTCAACAAATGGTACTCTTCATCCGCCGGTGTCAGCACTTCGCTCTCATCAATGAAGTCTGCTCCCATTGACTCAAGGATCCGTGCTTCAACGATATGTCCGATTCGGCATTTCGCCATGACTGGAATCGATACCGCCTGTAAGACCTCTTCTGTAATGAGCGGATCGGCCATCCGGGCGACGCCGCCATCCCGACGAATATCGGACGGTACGCGTTCGAGTGCCATGACTGCGACCGCTCCAGCCGCTTCCGCAATTTTAGCTTGTTCCGCGTTGACGACATCCATGATGACGCCGCCCTTCTGCATTTCCGCCATTCCTCTTTTAACACGATCAGATCCTTGTTGCCGTTCCATCATTCTGAACTCCCCCTAAAAAGTGATGTCATGTTTAATCGGTGATAGTTCCTAGTATATTCTTCGTTGACTATTTTAAAAGTATCAGTTTATGATGAATTAACCAGGTCAGTAAAAAGGAGACAACTTATGGATATGCTATCGTTCGAGTTAATACGGGAAAGCCATCGTCCTCTGTACGAACAGCTCTATCAACAAATCCGCCAGGAAATCATCGAGGGCCGTTTGGCGTATGGCACGAAATTACCGTCAAAACGAAAACTCGGTCAGTTTTTAAACCTCAGTCAAACGACGATCGAACTTGCGTACCAGCAGTTGGTCGCAGAAGGATATGTCGAATCGATTTCACGGAAAGGATACTTCGTCTTGGCGTATGAGGAACTTGCTTATGTCAAAACAAAGCCGTTGCCGACCAGCCAACGGACGTCCGAAAAACCGCTTCTGCGTTATGACTTCCATCCGAGTAAAATCGACGGCTCGTCGTTTCCGTTCTCGCGTTGGCGAAAACATGCCAAGGATGTCATCGATGAACAACATCAATCGCTCGTCTCGCTTGGTCATCCGCAAGGGGACTTGCCGTTACGCGTTGAAATTGCGACCTATCTCTATCATTCGCGTGGTGTCGTCTGTTCGCCGGAACAGATCATCATCGGCTCCGGTGTCGAACAGTTATTGCCGCAAATCATCTTTTTATTAGGCAAAACAACGACCTATGGCATCGAAGATCCCGGGTACCACGCGACACGGCTGATACTTGAAAGTCATGAACGAACCACGATTCCAATCCCGGTCGACCAAAACGGTTTAACGATCCACTCCCTGATTCAAAGTCCGGCCGATGTCATGTACGTCACGCCGGCCCATCAGTTTCCATCCGGCAGTATTTTATCCGTCAACCGCCGACGGCAACTGTTGAACTGGGCGTCGGAATCAACAGATCGTTACATCATCGAGGATGATTATGACAGCGAATTCCGATACACCGGGAAATCGATCCCTTCCTTGCATAGTATGGACAGCGACCGTGTGATTTATGTCAGTACGTTTTCGAAATCATTGATGCCTTCATTGCGGATCGGGTACATGGTCTTACCGCGGCTTTTACTCGAGCGGTATCAGACGGAGTTTCCGTACTATACATGCAGCGTGTCCCGTTTTGACCAAACGATTTTAACGCGGTTTATGAAAGAAGGAGACTTCGAGAAACATTTGAACCGGATGCGGAAGATTTACCGCCGGAAACTCGATGTCGTCGTCCATGCGTTACGTGATATTCCGTTTTTACGATTGACGGGTGAAAGTGCCGGACTCCATGTCGTGCTGTCCGTCTCAAACGGGATGAGTGAACAGGAATTGCTTCAACGGGCGAAGGACGCTTCGATTCAAGTGTACGGATTATCGGATTATGCCCAACTGCCGTTATCCACAATTCATCCACAGATCGTCCTCGGTTTTGCGAGTGTCACGGAACAACACCTGGAACAAGGACTCGCTGAACTGGTGGCCGCTTGGCAGTTACAATGAGGTTATCCACATGTTTATCCACAAAAAAACCCTGTGACCGATAAAGGTCGACAGGGTTTTTGAATCATTGACGTGTATAGTTCGATGCTTCTTTTGTAATTTGAATATCATGCGGGTGACTTTCTTGCAAGCCAGCTCCTGTCATGCGGATGAATTGTGTCTCTTCACGTAATTCTTCAAGCGAAGCCGAACCACAGTATCCCATACCTGAACGAATCCCTCCGACAAGCTGATAAACAGAATCTCCGAGTTTACCACGATAGGCGACGCGACCTTCGATTCCTTCCGGGACAAACTTTTTGTCCGCTTCCTGGAAGTAACGATCCTGACTGCCACGTTTCATGGACGCCTCAGAACCCATACCACGGTACGTCTTGAACTGACGTCCTTGATAGATTTCCATCTCGCCCGGGCTTTCCTCTACACCAGCCAGCAAACTTCCCAGCATGACAGCGTGTCCACCTGCTGCGAGAGCTTTGACGATGTCACCCGAATACTTGATTCCGCCGTCTGCAATGATCGAGATGCCGTGTTTACGGGCTTCTGTCGCACAATCAAAGACTGCTGTGATTTGTGGAACACCTACACCTGCAACAACACGTGTCGTACAGATCGATCCAGGACCAATCCCAACTTTAATGACCGATGCACCAGCCTCAATCAAATCACGTGTCGCTTCTGCTGTTGCTACGTTTCCGGCAATGATCGGCAAGTTCGGATATTCGTCTCGCAGTTCACGTACTTTCACGAGAACCCCTTCAGAATGACCGTGTGCTGTATCGACGACCAATGCGTCAACACCTGCATCAACAAGGAACTTCGCGCGAACCGAAGCATCTTTTGTCACACCGACCGCTGCGGCAACAAGCAAGCGCCCTAATGAATCTTTTGCTGCATGTGGATATTGTTCAACTTTTTCAATATCCTTTGTCGTAATCAATCCTTTTAAAACACCGTTCTCATCAACGAGTGGTAACTTTTCAATCCGATGTTTGTGGAGAATTTGCTCTGCCTCTTGCAGTGACGTTCCGACTTTCGCAGTCACGAGTTCGTCCGTTGTCATGACCGTCTCGATGACTGTCGAGTAATCTTTTACAAAACGGAGATCACGGTTCGTCAAAATACCAACAAGCTTCCGTTCCGTTTCATTGTTGACGATGGGAACACCTGAGATGCGATACTTACTCATAAGATATTCAGCATCATAGACTTGTCGTTCCGGAGTGAGATAAAACGGATTCGTGATGACACCATTCTCAGAACGTTTAACGCGGTCGACGTGCTCCGCTTGATCTTCCATTGACATGTTCTTGTGAATGACACCAAGACCGCCTTGACGGGCCATGGCAATCGCCATCGGAGCTTCTGTGACAGTATCCATTCCAGCACTGATTAAAGGAATGTTTAAAGTAATGCCTTCACATAACGTTACAGACAAATCAACATCTCGCGGTAAGACACTTGATCGACGTGGTACGAGCAAGACGTCATCAAACGTCAAGCCTTCTTTAGCAAATTTGTTCTCCCACATGTTATCCACTCGCTTTCTCTTCTATAAAAGAATATTGATGTTATGGTAACAAGCAGGAGGTGTCATGTCAATGACTCCTCCAATAATCAGAACAATCTGACGTTTCACATAACACAAAAAAACCGACCTGCAGATGCAGATCGGTTTCTTCAATTGCCTGGCAACGTCCTATCCTCACAGGGGGAAGCCCCCAACTACTTTCGGCGTTCAAGTGCTTAACTTCCGTGTTCGGCATGGGAACGGGTGTGACCACTTGGCTATCGTCACCAGACGACGGGCTCGCGCCCTCAAAACTGAAGTCATCAACAAGATCATCTGCTAGAACAAGGCCTCGACCGATTAGTATCACTCAGCTCCGCATGTCGCCATGCTTCCACCCGTGACCTATCTACCTCATCGTCTCTGAGGGGTCTTTCTTGATTACTCAAAGGGAAATCTCATCTTGGAGGGGGCTTCATGCTTAGATGCTTTCAGCATTTATCCCGTCCGCACGTAGCTACCCAGCGATGCTCCTGGCGGAACAACTGGTACACCAGCGGTGCGTCCATCCCGGTCCTCTCGTACTAAGGACAGCTCTCCTCAAATTTCCTGCGCCCACGACGGATAGGGACCGAACTGTCTCACGACGTTCTGAACCCAGCTCGCGTACCGCTTTAATGGGCGAACAGCCCAACCCTTGGGACCTACTCCAGCCCCAGGATGCGATGAGCCGACATCGAGGTGCCAAACCTCCCCGTCGATGTGGACTCTTGGGGGAGATCAGCCTGTTATCCCCAGGGTAGCTTTTATCCGTTGAGCGATGGCCCTTCCATGCGGAACCACCGGATCACTAAGCCCGACTTTCGTCCCTGCTCGACTTGTAGGTCTCGCAGTCAAGCTCCCTTCTGCCTTTGCGCTCTACGAATGATTTCCAACCATTCTGAGGGAACCTTTGGGCGCCTCCGTTACTGTTTAGGAGGCGACCGCCCCAGTCAAACTACCCGCCTGACACGGTCCTCCAGCCGGATGACGGCTGCGAGTTAGAGACTCTATGCATGAAGGGCGGTATCCCAAGGGTGACTCCTCCGAAGCTGGCGCTCCGGTCTCGACGTCTCCCGCCTATCCTGTACATCATGCACAAAGCCTCAATATCAGGCTGTAGTAAAGCTCCATGGGGTCTTTCCGTCCTGTCGCGGGTAACCTGCATCTTCACAGGTACTATGATTTCACCGGGTCTCTCGTTGAGACAGTGCCCAAATCGTTACGCCTTTCGTGCGGGTCGGAACTTACCCGACAAGGAATTTCGCTACCTTAGGACCGTTATAGTTACGGCCGCCGTTTACTGGGGCTTCGGTTCAAAGCTTCGCTTGCGCTAACCCATCCCCTTAACCTTCCAGCACCGGGCAGGCGTCAGCCCCTATACGTCATCTTGCGATTTAGCAGAGACCTGTGTTTTTGCTAAACAGTCGTTTGGGCCTATTCACTGCGGCTCTACTCATGTAGAGCGTCCCTTCTCCCGAAGTTACGGGACCATTTTGCCGAGTTCCTTAACGAGAGTTATCCCGCGCGTCTTAGAATTCTCATCCCGCCTACCTGTGTCGGTTTACGGTACTGGCACCTTCCACCTCACTAGAGGCTTTTCTTGGCAGTGTGAAATCGTGACCTTCGTCCCTACGGGACTCCGCATCGTTCCTCGACTTTGATGCCTGACGGATTTGCCAATCAGACGGTCTCGAAACTTACACATGCACTTCCATCCGCATGCGTCACTATCCTCCTGCGTCCCCCCATTGTTCAAACGGTGGATCGGTGGTACAGGAATATCAACCTGTTATCCATCGCCTACGCCTTTCGGCCTCGGCTTAGGTCCAGACTAACCCTGAGCGGACGAGCCTTCCTCAGGAAACCTTGGGCTTTCGACGGAGGGGATTCTCACCCCTCTTTTCGCTACTCACACCGGCATTCTCACTTCCAAACGCTCCACTACTCCTTACGGTACAGCTTCACAGCGGTTTGGAACGCTCCCCTACCATTCCTTACGGAATCCGCAGCTTCGGTGGTATGTTTAGCCCCGTTACATTTTCGGCGCGGCGCCACTCGACTAGTGAGCTATTACGCACTCTTTGAATGGTGGCTGCTTCTAAGCCAACATCCTAGCTGTCTAGGCAGCGCCACATCCTTTTCCACTTAACATACACTTTGGGACCTTAGCTGGCGGTCTGGGCTGTTTCCCTCTTGACTACGGATCTTATCACTCGCAGTCTGACTCCCGAGTATAAGTTGCCGGCATTCGGAGTTTAACTGAATTCGGTAACCCTGTGGGGGCCCCTAGTCCAATCAGTGCTCTACCTCCGGAACTCTCAACCTCGAGGCTAGCCCTAAAGCTATTTCGGGGAGAACCAGCTATCTCCAGGTTCGATTGGCATTTCACCGCTACCCACACCTCATCCCCGCACTTTTCAACGTGCGTGGGTTCGGACCTCCAGTCAGTGTTACCTGACCTTCATCCTGGACATGGGTAGATCACCTGGTTTCGGGTCTACGACAACGCACTATGGCGCCCTATTCAGACTCGCTTTCGCTACGGCTCCGCCTCATCAGCTTAACCTCGCGCGCTATCGTAACTCGCCGGTTCATTCTACAAAAGGCACGCCATCACCCATTAACGGGCTCTGACTACTTGTAGGCATACGGTTTCAGGATCTATTTCACTCCCCTTCCGGGGTGCTTTTCACCTTTCCCTCACGGTACTGGTTCACTATCGGTCACTAGGGAGTATTTAGCCTTGGGAGATGGTCCTCCCGGATTCCGACGGGGTTTCACGTGTCCCGCCGTACTCAGGATCCACTCTGGAGGGAAAACAGTTTCAGCTACAGGGCTGTCACCTTCTTCGGCCGACCTTTCCAGGTCGTTCACCTACTGTCTTCCTTTTTGACTCCGTATAGAGTGTCCTACAACCCCGGAGAGCATGCTCTCCGGTTTGGGCTGTTCCCGTTTCGCTCGCCGCTACTCAGGGAATCGCATTTGCTTTCTCTTCCTCCGGGTACTTAGATGTTTCAGTTCCCCGGGTCTGCCTCACGTTACACTATGTATTCATGTAACATGTCCCATCCCATTACGGATGGTGGGTTCCCCCATTCGGAAATCCTCGGATCAAAGCATACTTACTGCTCCCCGAAGCATATCGCTGTTCGTCGCGTCCTTCATCGGCTCCTAGTGCCAAGGCATCCACCGTACGCCCTTCATACCTTGATCTAGCATTTTGGTATTCTAAGAACACACGTCTAATGACATGGTTATAAAAAGTTTGATGTCTTGTTGATGTCTTCAGTTTTCAAGGTGCGAGTGTCTCTTTCGAGACGTGAGAGACGAGCTCTCAAAACTGAACGATGGGCATGTCCCGTAAGGGACGTTTTCCTTAGAAAGGAGGTGATCCAGCCGCACCTTCCGATACGGCTACCTTGTTACGACTTCACCCCAATCATCTACCCCACCTTCGACGGCTGGCTCCTTGCGGTTACCTCACCGGCTTCGGGTGTTGCAAACTCTCGTGGTGTGACGGGCGGTGTGTACAAGACCCGGGAACGTATTCACCGCAGTATGCTGACCTGCGATTACTAGCGATTCCGACTTCATGCAGGCGAGTTGCAGCCTGCAATCCGAACTGGGAACGGCTTTCTGGGATTGGCTCCACCTCGCGGTCTCGCTGCCCTTTGTACCGTCCATTGTAGCACGTGTGTAGCCCAACTCATAAGGGGCATGATGATTTGACGTCATCCCCACCTTCCTCCGGTTTGTCACCGGCAGTCTCCCTAGAGTGCCCAACTAAATGCTGGCAACTAAGGATAGGGGTTGCGCTCGTTGCGGGACTTAACCCAACATCTCACGACACGAGCTGACGACAACCATGCACCACCTGTCACCCTTGTCCCCGAAGGGAAAACTTGATCTCTCAAGCGGTCAAGGGGATGTCAAGAGTTGGTAAGGTTCTTCGCGTTGCTTCGAATTAAACCACATGCTCCACCGCTTGTGCGGGTCCCCGTCAATTCCTTTGAGTTTCAGCCTTGCGGCCGTACTCCCCAGGCGGAGTGCTTAATGCGTTAGCTTCAGCACTGAGGGGCGGAAACCCCCCAACACCTAGCACTCATCGTTTACGGCGTGGACTACCAGGGTATCTAATCCTGTTTGCTCCCCACGCTTTCGCGCCTCAGCGTCAGTTACAGACCAAAGAGTCGCCTTCGCCACTGGTGTTCCTCCACATCTCTACGCATTTCACCGCTACACATGGAATTCCACTCTTCTCTTCTGTACTCAAGCCTTCCAGTTTCCAATGACCCTCCCCGGTTGAGCCGGGGGCTTTCACATCAGACTTAAAAGGCCGCCTGCGCGCGCTTTACGCCCAATAATTCCGGACAACGCTTGCCACCTACGTATTACCGCGGCTGCTGGCACGTAGTTAGCCGTGGCTTTCTCGCAAGGTACCGTCATAGCATGAGCATTACCTCTCATACCTGTTCTTCCCTTACAACAGAGTTTTACGATCCGAAAACCTTCATCACTCACGCGGCGTTGCTCCATCAGACTTTCGTCCATTGTGGAAGATTCCCTACTGCTGCCTCCCGTAGGAGTCTGGGCCGTGTCTCAGTCCCAGTGTGGCCGATCACCCTCTCAGGTCGGCTATGCATCGTCGCCTTGGTGGGCCATTACCCCACCAACTAGCTAATGCACCGCAAGGCCATCCCAAGGTGACGCCGAAGCGCCTTTCATCATCAGACCATGCGGTCTGAAGAACTATTCGGTATTAGCTCCGATTTCTCGGAGTTATCCCAATCCTTGGGGCAGGTTCCTTACGTGTTACTCACCCGTCCGCCGCTCATTCCCTTCACTTCCCTCCGAAGAGTTCCGTGAGCTTCCTGCGCTCGACTTGCATGTATTAGGCACGCCGCCAGCGTTCGTCCTGAGCCAGGATCAAACTCTCCATAAAGTGTTTGACTTGCTCGTTGTGTGACCGAAGTCACGTTGACGAAGCTTGCGCTTCATTCATTGTTTGTATCCGAAGATACGTTTTTTGCCTCATCGTTCAGTTTTCAAAGTTCGTTCGCGCCTGTTTTGGCGACTCAATTAGAATACCAAGTCTGAAACAATAAGTCAACAACTTTTTGAAAGAAGTTTTTTTCTTGTTTCCAGCAGTGCGCTCGTCCTCGTAAGGACAAGAAATAATATACCATGGGATTTATTATTGTACAAGCATTTTTTATAAAAAAAAAGAAAAACTCTTTTTTTCACTGAATGAACAGCGCTCAAAAGAGTGTTTCTTCTATATATACGTTACATGATGATCACGACAAGACCGGGAAAGAGCAGCCTCGTTTAATCCATCAACTGGATGATATTGAATTGACGTTCTTCCATTAAGTCTTTGACGATACGTTGATTATGTTCTTCGTACGCAATCACCGGACGATCAAAGACCATATTCTTGCGGAGGACCGTTGCGATTTTACCGTTGCTGATCAAGACACGGTCACCGACTTCAATCGGCAACAACAGTTGTCCAAGCAACATGACGTATTTAGAGTCATACTGCATCGGGCGTACTTTTAAGTAACAATAGGCATCATACAACGTATAGGCTTCACGGTACGGACGCCAACTCGTCATCGCTGCGAATACATCCGCGACGATGAACAGTCGTGTATGATCCATGATTTTATCGCCTTTGACTTTCAATGGATAACCGGACCCGTCCAAACGTTCGTGGTGTTGGACAATCAATCGTTTGACCGTATCCGAAATGATGCTTTCTTTTTGTAACGCTTGGAACGCCATCGCCGGATGACGGTGGAAAATCTCCTGTTGCATCGCTTCATACCGTTTTGTATGACGCCATTCCATGATTCGTGCCAGTCCACAGTCTGCAAAATACGATGCCACCCAGAGATCATGAATCATTTTCCGCTCTTTCCCGACCGCCTCTGCCAAGAGTTGGGCAATCGCGCCACGATAAATCGCATGGCGGACGGTATAGGCTTCTGTCCCCCGTTCCAGAAAATAAGGCAGAATTTCTTCACGTTGCACACGATCCGGAACCGATTCCTTGACCCAACGTAACGCATCATACACATTCGGAACGCGTCCTTGTTCCCATGAGGTGAAGACTTGGTTGTACGTTTCGATCAATTCATCAAACCGGTTGGTGTCCGTTGCCTCGTCTGACGTGACATCCAATGCTGTTTCTTCCACCATTCCCTCCGGTCGTTCTTCAATCTCTACTTCTTTAATCAAAAAGCGTTTGATTCGTCTCAATTCATCTGTTCCAAGTTTTTTTCCTGCCGCGACAATCGGAATATCTGTATGTAAAAAAAGGGACTCTGTGATTCGGTCACCAATGATGAGCCGCTCAGTTGCAACACGCATCTTTATTTCGTTCCTTTCCATCACCAATTTTTTTAGAAAAATAGCAGAGTAAAGACAAACTTGTCCTCACTCTGCTGCACTTCCTTTATTCTTCCGTCTGCTCGGATGCTTCACTTACCTCAGAATCGGAAAGCGTCTGTTCTTCTGAAACAGGTGCTCCCTCTTCTAAAGCTGCAATTTCTTCCTCGACAGCTTCTTCTTTTTTCAGCTTCGCAACCGTTGCAACACGATCGCCTTCTTCGATCCGGATGACTTTTACCCCTTGTGCGTTACGTCCGACACTTGAGATATTTTGTGAATCCGTTCGAATGACGATACCGCTTTCCGTCATGATCATGATGTCATCATCGACGTCGACAATCCGAAGAGCAACGATTTGACCAACACGATCGGTTACCTTACTTGCAATCAAACCTTTACCGCCACGGGATTGTGTCCGGAACTCCGTCATCGGCGTCCGTTTACCAAATCCTTTTTCCGTGATGACGAGAACATCCTGTTCGTCACGGGCCAGTTCCATCCCGATGACGATCGCATCACCGGATAAGTTCATCGCTTTGACGCCGCGTGCACCACGGCCCATCGAGCGGACATTGGTGATCGGGAAACGAATCGCTTTCCCGCTGTTGGAAACGGTGAACACTTCATCTTCCGTCGACGCGAGTCGAACCGATGTCAATTCATCATCTTCAAACAGACGGATGGCAATCAGTCCATTTTTATTGATCCGGGCGTAAGCGGACAACGGTGAACGTTTCACACGTCCTTTACGCGTCATGAAGATCAGCGATTTTTGCTCATCTTGCATTACTTCTTCCGTATCCAGGACCTCTTCCGTTTCATCCGCTTCCACTTCTACGTCTACATCGATGACGGCTTCAGGTGCTTCCCCAGTCTGTTGCTCTTCGAGGTAACGTTTGAAGTTGACCGGAATCATTGTCTCGACTTTTTCGTCCCGCTCGATCTGAATCAAGTTAATGATCGGTACACCTTTTGATGTCCGGCTCATTTCAGGCACTTCGTAACCACGGATCCGGTACACTTTTCCACGGTTCGTAAAGAAGAGAATCGTATCATGCGTCGAACACGACAACAGACGTGTTACGTAATCGGCATCATTCGTCCCGATTCCTTGGACACCACGTCCGCCGCGGCGTTGCGCGCGGTACGAATCCGTCGTCAAGCGTTTGATGTATCCACTGCTTGTCAACGTAATGATGATATCTTTTTCCGGAATCAAATCTTCATCTTCAAATTCGATGTGGTCCATTCGAATTTCAGTCCGGCGTTTATCGTTGAAGCGTTCTTTCACTTCTTCGAGTTCCGTCCGAATCAATTCGAGTAAGACTTCGTCACTTTCGAGGATTGTTTTGAGTTCCGTGATCAATTGCATGATCTCCTCGTACTCGGCGTCAATCTTCTCACGCTCAAGTCCCGTCAACCGTTGGAGACGCATATCAAGAATCGCCTGCGATTGTTTCTCGGATAAAGCAAACCGGTCCATCAACTGTTCACGGGCAGCATCCGCTGTCCGATTCGCACGGATGATCTTGATAACTTCATCGAGGTGATCAAGGGCAATCCGTAAACCAGCTAAGAGATGTTCGCGTGCTTCTGCTTTCTCGAGATCAAACTGTGTCCGGCGACGGACGATTTCTTTTTGGTGCTCGAGATAGTGGTACAACATTTCCTTGAGTGTCAAGGTACGCGGACGACCGGCAACGATCGCGAGCATGTTGACCCCAAACGTCGTTTGCATCGACGTCTGTTTATACAGATTATTTAAGATGACACTCGCATTCGCATCACGGCGGATCTCCATGACGATACGCATACCGCGGCGATCCGACTCATCACGCAAATCAGTGATGCCTTCGATTTTTTTCTCACGGACGAGATCGGCGATTTTTTCAACGAGGCGGGCTTTGTTGACCTGATACGGCAACTCCGTCACGATGATTCGTTCGCGGTCTTTTTTCGTCTGTTCGATTTCAGCTTTCGCGCGGACGATGATTGATCCACGGCCGGTTTCATACGCGCGGCGGATTCCACTGCGTCCTAAAATTTCACCGGCTGTCGGGAAATCAGGTCCCGGAATGTGCTGCATCAGTTCCTGAATCGTGATGTCCGGATCGTGCGACAAGGCCAACACGCCGTCAATGACTTCACCAAGCTGGTGCGGCGGGATGTTTGTTGCCATCCCGACCGCGATCCCGCTCGAACCGTTGACAAGCAAGTTCGGGAAACGGGACGGCAAGACTTCTGGTTCCCGTTCCGATCCGTCGTAGTTGTCCTTGAAATTGACGGTATTTTTATTGATATCGCGAATGATTTCCATCGCGATTTTAGACATACGGGCTTCCGTGTACCGCATGGCAGCGGCAGAGTCGCCATCGACGGATCCAAAGTTTCCGTGACCGTCGACGAGCTCATAGCGGTAACTGAAGTCCTGCGCCATCCGAACCATCGTGTCGTAAACAGCTGAATCACCGTGCGGGTGATACTTACCGATAACTTCACCGACGATACGGGCGGATTTTTTGTGCGGCTTGTCCGCACGGATACCGAGGTCATTCATCGCATATAAAATACGACGGTGACCCGGTTTTAAACCATCACGGACGTCCGGTAAAGCACGGGCGACGATGACACTCATCGCATAATCCATGAAGGACGTACGCATTTCTTGACTAATGTTGATATCTTTAATGATCCCTTGTTGATCGGACATTCGTATGGCCACCCTCTCTATTCAACGTTAAATATCCAAGTTCTTCACATAGTGTGCGTGCGACTGGATAAAGTCACGACGTGGTTCTACCTGGTCTCCCATCAAAATGTCAAAGACCTCATCTGCTTCGATCGCGTCCTGCAACTCGACGCGGAGCATTTGACGACCACTTGGATCCATCGTCGTTTCCCAAAGTTGCTCTGGATCCATCTCACCGAGACCTTTGTAACGCTGAATGTCGTATCGTGCATTTTCCGGAAGTGCTGCCAATGCTTCGTTCAGCTCACGTTCGTTGTGGACGTACGTGATGTTTTTCCCTTGTTTGATGCCGTAGAGCGGCGGCTGGGCGATATAGACATACCCGTGCTCGACAAGCGGACGCATGTAGCGGTAGAAGAATGTCAGCAACAGTGTCCGAATGTGGGCACCATCGACATCGGCATCGGTCATGATGATGACTTTATGATACCGTGCCTTCTCGATGTTGAATTCAGAACCGATGCTTGTCCCAAGTGCTGTGATGATCGTCCGGATCTCATTGCTGCCGAGAATTTTATCAAGACGTGCTTTTTCGACGTTCAAGATTTTACCCCGGATCGGTAAGATCGCTTGGAAGTGACGGTCACGGCCTGATTTGGCTGAACCACCGGCCGAGTCACCCTCAACGATGTAGATTTCAGAAATCGTTGCATCGCGTGACGAACAGTCGGCAAGCTTCCCTGGAAGTGAACTGACTTCGAGAACCCCTTTACGTCGTGTCAATTCGCGGGCACGTTTTGCGGCCATCCGGGCACGCGACGCCATCATACCCTTTTCAACGATCGCACGGGCACTTGTCGGATTTTCCATCATGAACTGTTCAAACGCAGACGAGAACAACGTATCCGTTGCCGTCCGGGCATCCGAGTTACCGAGTTTCGTTTTCGTTTGTCCTTCAAACTGTGGATTCGGGTGTTTGATCGAAACGATCGCCGTCATCCCTTCGCGGACATCTTCTCCGGACAACGTGCCGTCCGCCTCTTTCATCAGACCAAACTTCTTCGCATAATCGTTGATGACACGGGTCAACGCGGTTTTAAAACCGGTTTCGTGTGTTCCACCTTCATGCGTCGGGATGTTGTTCGTGAACGAGTAGATGTTGGCTGCGAATCCGTCATTGTACTGCAACGCGACTTCGACTTCGATGCCGTCGCGGTTACCATGCACATAAACCGGTTCTTCGTGAACGACTTCTTTCGAACGGTTTAAATGTTCGACGTATGATTTGATTCCGCCTTCGTAATGGAAATTGCGTGTAATCGGCTCATCTGCCCGATCATCCGTAATTTCAATCGTTAATCCTTTATTTAAGAATGCCAGCTCACGTAAACGTGTTGCGAGCAGATCGTAATCGTATTCGAGTGTTTCCTGGAAAATTTCATCATCCGGGAAGAAACGAATCATCGTTCCTGTCTCTTCTGACGTTCCGATGACTGCTAAGTCTGCGGCTGGAACACCGCGGTGGTACGCTTGGTAATACAGTTTTTCATTCCGTTTGACGAAGACTTCGAGTTTCGTCGAGAGCGCATTAACAACGGATGCCCCAACACCGTGCAGACCGCCGGATACTTTATATCCGCCGCCGCCGAACTTACCGCCGGCATGAAGCACGGTCAAGATGACCTCAACTGCCGGACGTCCCATCTTCTCTTGGATATCGACCGGGATTCCCCGACCGTTATCTTCGACCAGAATCGAATTGCCTGGTTCAATCGTCACTTTGATTGTGTCGCAATACCCTGCGAGTGCTTCATCGATCGAGTTATCGACGATTTCCCACACTAAGTGGTGAAGCCCCTTCGATGCAGTCGATCCGATATACATACCTGGACGTTTCCGAACGGCTTCTAGACCTTCAAGCACCTGAATCTGATCGGCACCGTACCCTTGTTCTAATTCCATATCTTCATGATTACTCATCGGTTTTCTCACCTACTATTTCTTTGTATGATGTCTCTTCCAAAATGACGGCCCCCTGTTTCACGTGGAACAATTTCGCCTGTTTGATCGTTTCATGTGCGATTCCGTCAACGCTTGTCGTCGTCAGAATGGTCTGCACTTTTTGTTGCATCGTATCGAGCAAATGGGTTTGACGATGATCATCGAGCTCGGATAAGACATCGTCTAGAAGTAATAACGGATATTCCCCTACTTCTTCATGAATCAATTCGATTTCTGCTAACTTCAAAGAGAGTGCCGCCGTCCGCTGCTGTCCTTGCGAACCGTAAGTCTGGACATTCCGTCCGTTGACTTCCATTTCAAAGTCATCGCGATGGGGTCCAAACAACGTCACACCTCTTCGGATTTCATTCTCTTTTATTTTACCAAACTTCTGCGTATAAGAAGCAGTCATTCCTTCGACATCAAGCAAATCATTGCTGAATGTATCAGAACGATAAATCAGGACGAGCTTTTCTTGTCCGCGACTGATTCCTTCATGAATCGGCCGTGCCCACTTTTCAAGCTGGGCGATGAAGTGATGACGCCGCTGAACGATTTTAACGGCTAGCGTAATCATCTGCTCCGTCAACACATCGAGAAAAGTCTCATCCCCGCCTTTCATCGACAACTGCTTCAATAAGGCATTACGTTGCTTGAGGACTTTCAGATACTGACTCAATTCATGTAGATAGACCGGGCTGACCTGACCAATTTCCATATCCAAAAAACGACGTCTGATTTGAGGACTGCCTTTGACGATGTGCAAATCCTCCGGTGCAAACAATACGATGTTCAAGGCACCGACGTAATCACTGAGCCGGCGTTGTTCGAGATGATTCAACTTCGCTTTTTTGCCGCGGCTTGAAATCGTGATCTCCTGCGAATGGTCTCCCCTTCGTTTATGGACCCGTCCTTCGACACGCGCTGCCTCGGCATCCCACTGGATCAATTCTTTGTCGTGCGTCGTCCTGTGGGATTTCGCCAGTGCCAGCACGTAGATCGCCTCAAGCAGATTCGTTTTCCCTTGCGCATTTTCACCAATCAAAACATTCGTCTTTTCCGAAAAAGATAATTCTAACGACTCATAGTTGCGATAGTGACTGAGTCGGACCGAATCCAGTCGCACGTTAGTTGCCCTCGTTCTTAATGATGAATTGACCGTAATCTTCTACGTCAATGACATCTCCATCCCGTAGTTTACGACCACGTCGCTGATCGACTTCACCGTTGACGAGAATGGGCACCTCAGCGAGAAATGGTTTAGCTTGTCCACCGCTCGAGATGATATCAGAAAGTTTCAGGAACTGACCTAATGTGACGTATTCTGTTGAAATCTTGATTTGATTCATGGTTTGACTCCTCCTACCTACATATTATAAATGACGTACTCTTTATTGTACTAAAAAACTCACGATTTAGCAAAATGAACGAACGTATATACGGATTTCAAAAAAAGCCCAAGGAACACGAACGGTTCCTTGGGTGCACATCATGCCGTTCGAACCGGCAGGATCAGCTGTAAAACGTTATCTTGATCAACAGGATGTAAAATGAACGGTCGGATCGAACCCGTGAACTGGATTTCGATATCCGTCGCATCCAGGGCTTTTAAGGCATCCATCATATATTTCGAGTTAAACGAAATTTTCAGCTCTTCGCCTTCAAGCGATAAGATGCTGACTTGCTCAGATACTTTACCGACTTCCGGTGAATGAGACGAGATTTCGACAGCCGTCGTTCCTTCTGCTGCGAACTTGATGACGTTGTTACGGTCTTCCCGTGCAAGCAACGACGCACGATCAATCGCCTGAAGCAATTCCTTGGCATTCATGCGCACCGCTGTCCGGTATTCTTCCGGAATCAGACGTGACGTATCCGGATAGTTGCCGTCAAGCAGACGCGAGAAGAACAAGACGTGTTTCATCTTAAACAGAATCTGTTGATTCGTAATCGTGATGTCGACATGACCGTCGCTAAGTAGTTTGGATAATTCATTTAAGCTTTTCCCCGGAACGATGACATTTTGGAATGAGATCTCGTTGTCCGTCTCGAACTGGGCGCGTCGTAACGCCAGTCGGTGACTGTCCGTCGAGACACATGTCAGGATATCTTTGTCTGCCGAGAAGTTAACCCCTGTCAGAACAGGACGTGTTTCCTGGACGGCGACGGCAAAACTCGTTTGACGAATCATTGACCGTAACAGATCAGCCGGTAAACGGAACTGTTGTCCACCGTCGACTTGCGGCAGGCGCGGGAACTCATCCGGATCAAGTCCGTTGAGATGGAATTCAGCGGTACCGGATTGAATCCGTGTCATGAAATTCGGTGAGACTTCTAAGATGACTTCATCTGTGGGTAACTTTTTCACGATGTCTCCAAAGAAGCGAGCATTTAAGACGACACTTCCTGCACGGTGGACCGTGACGTACGATGTACCGTTCTCTTCCGCATAGATAGTCCGTTCGATTGAGATTTCTGTATCACTACCAGTGAGCGTCATGCCGTCTCCATGGGCCTCGAGTTTAATTCCTGTCAGAATCGGAATCGTCGTTCGGGATGAGACTGCTTTTGCTACATCTTGAATTGCTTGGATTAAAGTATCACGTTGAATTGTAATATGCATATTGTCGTTAAGCTCCTCTCAAAATGGGCGTTACACCATCATAACATAATAATATATTTTTTTAATAATAGTATTAGGGGCTGTGGATAGTGTGGATAAGTCGGTGGATAACTTGGTATAGAGCCAAAACGCGTGTGGATAACTTGTGGATAACTAACCTCTTTTATCCACAGCTTATCCACAGGATTCAGGAATGTTTCAATTCGTGCTTGATTTGCTCGATGACTTTTCCTGTTTCCCCGTCTGATTTGACAAGTGTACTGATTTTTTCATGTGCATGGATGACGGTTGTGTGATCACGTCCCCCAAATTCCTCGCCAATCTTCGGTAACGAGCTTTCCGTCATCTCCCGTGACAGGTACATCGCGATTTGACGGGGGAAAGCAATCGATTTTGTCCGTTTTTTAGCTTTTAAATCATCAAACGGCAGATTAAAGTGTTTGCTGACCGATTCCTGAATATCACGGATCGTGACTTTCCGGGGTTCGCTCGCCGGCATGATGTTGTGCAACGCTTCAGCAGCGACATTCGGATCAATCGTCCGTCCGACGAGGTTCGCATAGGCGATGACACGTGTTAAAGCCCCTTCGAGTTCGCGGATGTTCGTATCAATCTGACTGGCGATGTAAAGCATGACTTCATTTGAGACATCCAGCTGCTCGGCATTGGCTTTTTTCCGGAGAATCGCAATCCGGGTCTCAAGATCCGGTGGTGTGATGTCCGTGATCAGTCCCCATTCGAAGCGGGAACGTAACCGGTCCTCAAGTGTCGGGATTTCCTTAGGTGGGCGGTCGCTCGAGATGATGATTTGTTTCTGATCGTTGTGGAGCGCATTAAAGGTGTGGAAAAACTCTTCTTGTGTCTGCTCTTTTCCGGCCAGGAACTGAATATCATCTATTAATAGAACATCGATGTTTCGATACTTGTTCCGAAACTCGACCGTCTTGTTGTCACGGATCGAATTGATGAAGTCATTCGTAAAGCGTTCAGACGAGACATATGCAATGCGTGTACCAAGGTTTTGATCTTGAACATACTGACCGATCGCATGCATCAGATGTGTTTTGCCAAGCCCCACTCCACCATAGATAAAGAGGGGATTGTATGCTTTCGCCGGTGCTTCCGCCACAGCCAATGAAGCAGCGTGAGCAAATCGGTTTCCGGATCCGATGACAAACGTATCAAACGTATACTTGGCATTTAACTGTCCCAGTTCACTCATGACGAGTTCATCCGTCGGTTTGCGTGTCTTTTGGACATTCGGTTTCGGAGCGACTTCGATTACTTCCTCATTTTGACGATCGAGCATATGTTTAGCTTGACCTTCCTCGATGAATTGAATATCAAGCCGGCTTCCCGTCACTTCTTCGACGGTATCTTCTAGTAAAGATAAGTATTGACGTTCGAGCCAAGTGACCGTGAAGGCGGCTGGTGCAGAGACGATCAACGTCGTTCCGTTCAGCGTGACACCTTCCGTAGACTTTAACCACATGTCGTAACTGGCTTTTGGGGTACGTTGCTCTTCCTCAATTACAGATAATACATTGTGCCAAAGTTCGGCAGCGTTTTTCATAAATACCCCCCTTTTTCTATCATGATATAAAAAACTATACACAGGCTTATGCACAGGACAAAGTTAATGAAGGAACACGACTTATCCCCAGAACATAAAAACTGTGGATAACGTTATCCACAGGGGTTGATTTCTGTGTATAAAGTTATCCACAGGGTGTGTATAACTTGAAGAATCAATTTGTCTTGCGTTCTTGTTATGCACAATTAGTGTATCAAATGAAATGAGGTCTGGCAATGGTTAGAATGATTTATCCACAAGTAAAGCGACATATACACAGGCAGTTACCCACAGGGTGTGGATAGTGTGGATAAACTGTGGATAAGATGTGTATAACTTTTCTAAAGAGGAAGCGTCCAAAAAAGTTATGCACAAAACGACAAGAAGAGGTCTTAAGAAAATCCAAAAACAGACCTTGACGTTGATTTTAAAAAATACTATTGTAGACAAAGTGATAAGTTATCCACGGAAAGTGTGGATAGTGTGGATAAGTCTGTGGATAGTTTAAAGAGGAGTGGTTTCGATCCATTCTGTCAAACAAACCATATTGTATGATATGAAACAGACCCACTGATTCTATTTTCACGATTCATGCTGCAATAGGATGAAAATGCGCATGATAAATCTTCTGAACTTTCATTGACAAGGTCACTTTTGATTTATATAATGTACAAGACTGCCTTAAAGTAGAAAACGATGATTTTTATAGAGTATTTTTTAAAGGAGGTGCAGACTAATGAAACCAACTTTCAACCCAAACAACCGTAAGCGCAAAAAAGTTCACGGATTCCGTGCGCGCATGGCAACGAAGAGTGGCCGCCGGATCTTGGCTGCTCGCCGTCTTAAAGGCCGCAAAGCCTTGACTGTATAATCGAGCGATGATGAGATCACTTCTGGCGATGCCTGGAGTGATCTTTTTTTGTTGTTTTGAGGATGTTCGTCCTTTTGTCACAAGACGACTCTCGCAGAGCGGGTTTATTCTATGATATGATGAAAGACGACGAATTTTCGTGATGTCAGGATGGAGTGTGATCAAGGTGAAGAAGGAATACCGCGTCAAGAAAGACAAGGAGTTCCAAGCGGTGTTTACTCGAGGAGCCTCTGTCGCAAATCGGCAATTTGTCGTATATGCACTAAAGAAAGAGCAGCAGACTCACTTTCGGATTGGTTTATCGGTGAGTAAGAAAATCGGGAACGCCGTTGTCCGCAACCAAGTCAAACGGTACATTCGTGAAGCGTGTCAGCTTCATGAAGCATCGCTTGCCCCGAATTATGATTTTGTGATCATCGCGCGCAATCCGGCTGCGAAGATGACGGCTCAAGAAGTCGCAGACAGTTTGCGCCATGTCTTCAAACGTTCTGGTGTCTGGAAGCGACAAGTTAAATAAACGTGTAGTATATCCTGTTGATTTGTAGCGGCCGCTCGCCTACTTCTATCATATAGAAATACGAGTACCGACCACGTGTAAACATTACTAGGAGGAATTATGAACAAGAGAACTAAGATTTGGCTGACGCTTGGGCTGATGTCCGTACTCGCAATCGTTCTATCTGGTTGTACCCCTGGAACATACGGGACAGGTGAACCGATTACTGCTGATACAGAAGGTTTCTGGAAACATTACTTTGTTTGGCCGATGGCTTGGTTGATCGGAAAAATCGCGGAATACTTTAATGGGGATTACGGGATTGCGATCGTCATCACAACCTTGATCGTCCGAATGGTGATCTTACCGTTGATGATCAAGCAAACGAAGAGTATGGGTGGTATGCAAGTCATCCAGCCGGAAATGATGAAGCTTCGTGAGAAATATAGTTCGAAAGATCAAGAAACACAGCAAAAACTGCAACAAGAGATGATGAAGTTGTACCAAGAGCACAACGTCAATCCGCTTGCCGGCTGTTTACCGATCTTGATTCAAATGCCGATCTTGATTGCCTTCTACAACGCAATCATCTATACACCGGCTATTTTCCAACACTCGTTCCTCTGGTTCGACCTCGGAAAACCGGATCCGTTGTTCATCTTACCGATTTTGTCGGCAATCTTTACGTACCTGCAACAGAAAATCTCGATGGCAGGTCAAGACGACAATCCACAGATGAAAATCATGCTGTACGTCTTCCCGATCATGATCTTCGTCATGGGTGTGACATTACCATCTGCCTTGTCATTGTACTGGGTCGTAGGTTACATCTTCTCGATCATCGTGACGATCGTCATCATGAAACCGATGCGTGAGAAGATCAAATTACAGACTGAAGCAACGATTGCTTCAAAACGTGAAAAAGAAGCGGCTCAAGCAGCTCCTGCTCCGAAAAAGCCGAAAAAGAAACGTTAATCACAAATGAGGGCGATACTCCGTTTTTACAGAGTGTCGCTCTTTTTCTTTTGCGCTATTTCGTGTATAGTTGTCACGTTATACCCATTTATATATTCCTGAACATTAACTATAGAAAAGATTGCAGAAAACGAGGTGTGAACAACAGATGATGGAATTTGATACGATAGCCGCAATTTCGACGCCGATGGGCGAAGGAGCGATTGCAATCGTTCGTTTATCCGGTCCAAAAGCGGTCGCAACGGCGGATCGTGTTTACCGTGGTGCCAACCGATTAACCGATGTCCCGACGCATACGATTCATTACGGCAAGTTAGTGGAGCAGACGACAGAACAGGTCGTCGACGAAGTCATGGTCAGCGTCATGCGGGCGCCGAAAACCTTTACGCGGGAAGATGTCGTCGAACTGAATTGTCACGGCGGAATCGTCGCCGTCAATCGGGTGCTCGAACTGATTCTCGAACAACCGGACGTCCGACTCGCCGAACCGGGAGAATTTACGAAACGCGCTTTCTTGAACGGGCGGATCGACTTATCCCAGGCCGAGGCCGTGATGGACTTGATCCGGGCGAAAACCGACCGGGCGATGACGGTTGCCGTCGGTCAAATCGAAGGACGGTTGTCAAAACTGGTCCAAGATTTACGGGAACAATTGTTGCAGACGATTGCTTCGATTGAAGTCAACATTGACTACCCGGAATATGATGCAGAAGAGATGACCCAACAAATCGTTCAGAAAGACGCCGGCGAAGTCCGACGCATTTTAACGGAACTTCTGGCGACGGCCCGACAAGGGAAAATCCTGCGCGAAGGCTTGTCGACAGCGATCATCGGGCGTCCGAACGTCGGAAAATCGTCTTTGCTCAACACATTGGTGCAAGAAGCAAAAGCGATCGTCACCGATATCGCCGGGACGACACGTGATACGATTGAAGAATACGTCAATGTCCGTGGTGTCCCGCTGAAATTAATTGATACGGCGGGGATCCGGGAAACCGAAGACATCGTCGAACGGATGGGTGTCGAAAAGTCGCGTCAGGCGCTTAACTCAGCGGACTTGATTTTACTGGTTTTAAACGGAAACGATGCATTGACGGAAGAAGATGTCTTGTTATTCGAAGCGATTCGGGGCATGAACGCCATCATCATCGTCAATAAAAGTGATTTACCGCAACAGATTGATCTCGAGCGCGTCACTCAGTTGGCGGATGACCGTCCAATCGTCACGACGTCCCTGCTCGAAGAAGCGGGAGTCATGGATCTTGAAGCGGCCATCGCCGCGCTCTTCTTTGAACAAGGAGTCGAAGGTCAGGACATGACGTACGTCTCGAATGCCCGTCACATCCAATTGATCAAACAGGCGAGTCAGATGATTGAAGATGCACTCGGTGCGGCGGAAGCGTCGATGCCGATTGATATGGTCCAGATCGACTTACGCCGGGCGTGGGATACACTCGGTGAAATTAATGGAGATACAGCGCAAGACAGTTTGCTCGATAAATTGTTCTCGCAATTTTGTTTAGGGAAATAAACGTTGTCAGGTTGTTGATTTTTAAAAGGAGGAACCACAGTTATGGCTTATCAAGCAGGCGAATTCGATGTCATCGTCATCGGAGCCGGTCATGCGGGGATTGAAGCATCCCTCGCAGCCGCTCGTATGGGTTCAAAAACCGTCATGTTGACGATGAATCCGGACATGGTCGGATTCATGTATTGTAATCCGTCAATCGGCGGTCCGGCAAAAGGGATCGTCGTCCGGGAAATTGATGCTCTCGGCGGAGAAATGGCACGGGCGATTGACGCCACGTACATTCAAATGAAAATGCTCAACACATCAAAAGGTCCAGCCGTTCGTGCACTTCGGGCACAGGCGGATAAATTCGAATATCAAAACCGGATGAAAAAAGCCCTCGAAGATGAACCGAATCTGTTACTGCGCCAAGCTCTCGTCGAACGATTGTTGATCGAAGACGACACGTGTGTCGGCGTCGTGACGAATACAGGAGCCGAGTACCGGGCAAAAGCGGTCATCATCACGACCGGCACATTCATGCGCGGGAAAATCATCATCGGTGAGTTGTCGTATGAGAGCGGTCCGAACAATCAGATGCCATCGGTCAACTTGTCGAAACATCTGGAAGAACTGGGCTTCGAACTGGCTCGTTTCAAAACCGGTACACCACCGCGGATTGACGGGAAAACAATCGATTATTCGAAAACGGAAATCCAACCGGGTGATGCTGTCGCATTACCGTTCAGTCATGAAACGACACAGATGATTACGGAACAGATTCCATGCTGGTTGACGTATACGACCGAATATACGCACCAGTTGATCGATGCGAATCTCCATCGTTCCCCGATGTTCTCCGGGATGATCAAAGGAACGGGTCCCCGTTACTGCCCGTCGATCGAAGACAAGGTCGTCCGGTTCAGTGATAAACCCCGTCACCAGATTTTCCTGGAGCCGGAAGGTCGTGACACGGAAGAAGTCTACGTCCAAGGCCTCTCGACGAGTCTGCCGGAAGATGTCCAACATGATATTTTACGGTCGATTCCAGGGCTTGAGAAATCAGAGATGATGCGTCCCGGTTATGCGATCGAATATGATGCGGTCGTCCCGACACAACTCTGGCCGACACTTGAGACGAAGCGGATTGCCGGATTGTTTACAGCCGGACAAATCAACGGCACAAGCGGTTATGAAGAAGCGGCCGGACAAGGGATCATGGCCGGTATCAATGCCGCACTCAAAGTTCAGGAAAAAGAACCACTCATCCTGTCGCGTTCACAAGGTTATATCGGCGTCATGATCGATGATCTCGTGACAAAAGGAACAAATGAGCCGTACCGTCTGTTGACGTCACGTGCCGAATACCGGTTGTTGTTGCGTCACGACAATGCCGATTTACGTCTATCCGACATCGGACATGAACTGGGTCTGATCAATGAGACACGTCATGCGAAATTAGCCGAGAAAAAAGACGAGATCAAGCGGGAAATGAAACGACTTGAAAAAGTCGTCATCAAAGCGACGAGTGAGGTCAACGAACAGTTGACGGCAATCGGTGTTTCCCCGTTAAAAGAGGCGTTACACGCCATCACGCTGCTCAAACGTCCTGAAATCACGTATGCGATGATTGCCGAGATGACACCGGCACCGGTCGCGCTTTCTCCGGAGGCAGCGGAACAGGTCGAAATCCAAGTCAAATATGCCGGTTACATCGACAAACAGCTTGATCAAGTCGAACGGATGATGCGGATGGAGAAAAAACGGATCCCGGAACGTCTCGATTATGATGTCATCAGTGGTCTTGCGATTGAAGCGAAACAAAAACTAAACCAAGTGCGTCCGCTCTCGATTGGACAAGCATCACGAATCTCAGGGGTCAACCCGTCTGATATCTCGATTTTGCTCGTCTATATCGAACAAGGCCAATACGCATTGACTGCGGAGTGAAGAGAATGAATCAACAGCAATTCGTAACAGCATTGGCGGAACAAGGTCTCGAAGTCTCGGAGCATCAATTGCAACAGTTCCGACGGTATTATGAACTACTCGTCGAATGGAACGAAAAAATGAATTTGACGGCGATCACGGATGAGGAAGGCGTTTATTTAAAACACTTTTACGATTCGATCACAGCGGCGTTCTACTTTGACTTCACGCAAGTCGAAACGGTCTGTGATGTCGGCGCCGGTGCAGGTTTCCCGAGTCTGCCGATCAAAATCATGTTCCCGCATCTGAAAGTCACGATCATCGATTCACTGAATAAACGGATCGGCTTCTTGAACATGCTCGCGACGGAACTTGAACTCGAAGGAGTCGCCTTCCATCATGGTCGGGCGGAAGAATTCGGGAAAAATAAACAGTTCCGGGAACATTTTGATGTCGTGACGGCCCGTGCGGTCGCCCGGATGTCGGTGCTTGCGGAGTACTGTCTGCCTCTTGCCAAAGTCGGCGGTCAATTCGTAGCCTTAAAAGCCGCGAAACTGGGCGAAGAGCTCGAAGAAGGGGCAACAGCCCTGAAAGTGTTAGGTGGGAATTTGCGGGAAAGTTTCCAATTCGAATTGCCAGGTGAGGAAAGTGAGCGTAATATCGTTATTGTCGATAAAAAACGATTAACACCCGGGAAATATCCGCGTAAAGCAGGTACACCGGCGAAAGATCCACTAGGTTAAACACCGTTTCACGTGAAACGATGACTGATGAAGGCGAGGTACACCAACGTGAAGAATGCAATTGCCAAACTGCTCGGTAAGGGAGGACAAACCGCTGCCCTTAAGCTGGATCCACAAGACACTGTCCGCGAGTTGAAATTAACGGAACTGGTGGCAAACCAGTTCCAGCCGCGGACCGTTTTTGACGGGGAGCGGATTACTGAACTAGCGACCACGATCGAAGAACATGGTTTACTGCAACCGATTGTCGTCCGAAAACAAGGCGAAGGGTACGAAATCATCGCCGGCGAACGCCGTTTTCGGGCTGTACAATCGCTCGGATGGGATACGATTCCCGCCATCATTAAACAGATGACGGACGAGACGACGGCTGCCCTCGCACTCATCGAAAATCTGCAACGTGAAGAGCTGACGCCGATCGAAGAAGCGGAAGCGTATGCCCGATTGCTGGCGATGCAAGAAATTACCCAGGAAGTGCTGGCGCGCCGACTCGGACGGAGTCAGTCGACGATCGCGAATAAGCTCCGCTTACTCCGGTTGCCGGACACGGTCCGGGAAGCCCTCAAGCAACGCCAGATTACGGAACGGCATGCCCGCGCCCTTCTGCCGTTAAAAGAAACCGACTTACAGACTCAGGTCTTAAGCGAAATCATCGAACGGGAATGGAACGTCAAGGAAACGGAACAACGGGTCGAACGTCTGTTGACGCCGAAAGTTCCGAAAAAACGTCATAAAAGTTTTGCCCGGGACACGCGGATTGCCTTAAATACAATTCGTGATTCCGTTGATATGATCGAACGGACCGGTTTGACGGTCGAAAAAGAAGAACTGGATTGCGAAGAATATGTCGAGGTGCGGATCCGCATCGTGAAGGCACGTCCGTAACGAGCGGTCGTGCCTTCCGCTACGTTTAGGAGAGATTACGTATGAATGAAATACCAATTGGAGCCATTCGGCCCAATCCCGGACAGCCGCGCAAGCAATTTCACGAAAAGGCGTTGGCGGAATTGTCCAACTCCTTGAAACGACACGGGATGATCCAACCGATTGTCGTCCGTCCACGCGAAGGGTTTTACGAAATCGTTGCCGGCGAGCGACGGTATCAAGCAGCGAAGCAGGCCGGATTTTCACGTGTCCCCGTCCTGATCATCGAAGCGAATGAAACCCGTGTCATGGAACTGGCGTTGATTGAAAACATTCAGCGCGCCGATTTGAGTGCGATTGAAGAAGCGATGGCGTACGCTGAGATGCTCAAAGAGTTTAACGTCACGCAGGCGGAACTGGCGAATCGGGTCGGGAAAAGCCGGTCCCATATCACGAACAGTCTCCGCTTGTTGCAGTTGCCGGTTGATGTCCAGCAAGCCGTCATGGAAGAACGGTTATCGATGGGACATGCCCGTGCCTTGTTGGCCTTAAAAAATCCGCTGAAAATCGAACGGATGGCCGAACGGGTCATGCGGGAAAATTGGACGGTTCGCCGCCTCGAACAGGAATTGCGGGAGAAGAAACAGGCACGACCTGTTGCGGTGAAACCGACAGAGTTGGATTTCATCGAGGAAGCTTTACGGGACCGGATCGGGGCGACGGTTCGGATCAAAACGACGAAGCAGGCCGGGAAACTGGAGATTGATTTCATCGATGAAGACGATTTGAACCGGATTCTCGAACTGTTGCTGCCGGAAGAACACGAATAAAAGGATCCACTCCGTACCAATGCGGAGTGGATCCTTTTGATTGAACGTACGTCAGGATCGTCGGACAGATGAGTCGATCAAATCGAGCGTGGTGTGAAGGAAATCGTGGTACGGGTCGTCTCGGCGGACAGCTTGGTGTCGAGTAAGGCAAAACTGTCGGCGACCAATTCCGCCAATTCATAGACGAGGTGCAGTCGTGTATTTTGTAAAATCATCATTTCCATGAAACCACTGACGTTGACGACGGCCTTGATATTAAAATCACCGACGGCCGGCAGTTCTTTTTGGACACCGGCACCCGGTGCAAGCGGACCTTCGGAGAAGAAGACGTGCCCGACACTCGACAATCGACCGAGGCAGGCATCGATCGCGATGACAAGCGGACGATAGTGTGTCGTCTGAATCGAATGGATGGTCTCTGCCAGATTCAACGCGTGGACCGGTTTGGCCAGTGTTCCGTAGACATGCATGTTCGACGGACGGTTTTTTTCCAAAAAGGTCCCGACGAGTGGACCAAGCGAATCACCGGTCGAGCGGTCGGAGCCGATGCAAACAAGTACGACGGGACGGTTGTCTTTCATCGCACTGACCTGCTCATGTAGTTGTTCCGCGAGTCGTTCTTTGGCAAACGGTTCGGTATATTCTAAAAAGAAGGAATAGGGCTTTTTTTCATGGGAATGGAACCGAAAATTCATCGAGATCATCCTTTCTTCTCCTGGTGTCAGCGTCTTGGTGTCATGGTGAGAGTGAAGGCGTTCTGTAATGATTTTCCTTTCCCGGTTTTTAAGAAAATCTAACGTCAAAATCGGTTCTTTAGTTGAAAGTCATTTAAAATCACGTATACTGTCGTAATAGAGAGAATGGAAAGGATGGAGAGAATGGCTACCAATCAAGATGTACAAAATTCAGTCGCCCAAGTGGATCGGATTTTTGAACAAGTCATGGATCCGGACATGTGGATTCGGTTTGGGCTCAAGTTGTTGATCGCCTTGATCATCATCGCCGGTTTTTATATATTGACGCGTGTGTTGACGGGGGCGGTGTCGAGGCTATTTACGATTCGAAAGATCAGTGAACACGATTATCTGGCACAACGTCAAAACGAGACGTTATTGAAATTGTTGCAAAATGCGATTCGGTACGTTCTCGGAATCGTCATGTTGCTGACGGTGCTCAGTCAGTTCGGCATTAACATCACCGGACTTGTCGCCAGTGCCGGTATCGCCGGGCTTGCGATCTCATTCGGGGCAAAGAACTTGGTTCAGGATATCATTACGGGAGCCTTCATCATCTTCGAACGCCAATTTAAAGTCGGCGACTTTGTCCGGGTCGGCTTGATCGAAGGGGTCGTGACGGAACTCGGAATTCGGACGACGAAGTTAAAAGGATTAAATGGAGAAATCCATATCATCCCGAACGGTCAAATCTTACAGGTGACGAACTTCTCCGTCGACAACAGTTTTGCTTTAGTCGATGTTCAAGTCTCGTATGAAGAAGATTTGGAACGGGTCGAACGGGTTCTTCATCAAATTGCCGATACGACGACAAAAAAATATGAAGACATGTTCGTCGAACCGATTCAAATGCTGGGTGTCCAGACGCTTGGACCGTCTGAAGTCGTCTACCGCTTGATGGCAGAAGTCCCGCCGATGCAACACTTCCAGGCAGGACGCTTAATCCGGAAAGAACTGAAACAAGGACTGGAACTGGAAGGAATCAAGATTCCATATCCACGGATGGTCATGATGAACACAGAACAAGGGAATGGTGGTCAAGCCGATGATGCCAAAAACGTACAATCTTCATGATTATGTCGAAATGAAAAAACAACATCCGTGCGGCACGAATCGATGGCAAATCATTCGGGTCGGAATGGATATCCGGATCAAGTGTCAAGGTTGCGGTGCGAGCATCCTGATGCCGCGCCGGGATTTTGACAAACGCCTCAAAAAAGTATTACCTGAATGACTCTGAAGAAGAATCCGGAAACTAACCGGATTCTTTTTTTCGTTCACATCGCAGGAAACACGTCATCCGTTGCCTCAGACTATGAAAAAACGTACATCAAACAGCGGGACGGTTAAAAAAGAACCAGCATCTCCTTGCTTAAAAAAATTGAACTATCTATAATTGTGAAAGATGTGCTGACGTGGTGTAATCATTCTACCCACTGCGGCCGCTAGCACGGATTTCCTAGGAAATACCGAAAAGGAGGAATTCCAAGTGGGATTAACAGCAGGAATCGTTGGCTTACCAAACGTAGGAAAATCAACACTTTTTAATGCAATTACACAAGCAGGTGTCGAGGCGGCGAACTATCCGTTCGCGACGATCGATCCAAACGTCGGTGTCGTCGAGGTGCCGGACGCACGTCTTCGTAAATTGACGGAACTCGTCAACCCGAAGAAGACCATCCCGACAGCATTCGAATTTACGGATATCGCGGGAATCGTCAAGGGCGCGTCAAAAGGAGAAGGACTGGGAAATAAATTCTTGGCCAACATCCGTGAAGTGGACGCGATCTGTCAAGTCGTGCGTTGTTTCATCGACGAAAACATCACGCACGTCTCAGGAAAAGTGTCACCAATCGATGATATCGAGACGATCAACCTCGAATTGATCCTCGCCGATCTCGAACAGGTGGAAAAACGGATCCAACGCGTTCAAAAACAAGTAAAATCGCGTGATAAAAACGCAGCAGGTGAACTTGAAGCACTCGAAATCGTCTTGGCTCTACTGGAAGACGAAAAACCGGCCCGTCTTGCAGAATTAAATGAAGATCAAGCCGCAATCGTCAAACACTTCCAATTGTTGACGATGAAACCGATGCTGTACGTCGCAAACGTCGGGGAAGATGAAGTCGCTGACGCCGACAGCAACGAAAACGTTCGTCTTGTTCGCGAATTCGCTGCACAAGAAGGGGCAGAAGTCATCGTCATTTGTGCCCGGATCGAAGAAGAAATCGCTGAACTCGAGCCGGAAGAACGCCAAGAGTTCCTCGTCGATCTCGGAATCGAAGAATCAGGTCTCGACCAGTTGATCCATGCAGCTTACAACACGCTTGGACTGGCTACGTACTTCACGGCCGGTGAAAAAGAAGTCCGCGCCTGGACGTTCAAAAAAGGGATGAAAGCGCCACAATGTGCGGGTGTCATCCACTCTGACTTCGAACGTGGTTTCATTCGTGCTGAAGTTGTCGCTTACGACGATTTAGCAGCAGCTGGAAACATGGCGACCGTCAAAGAACAGGGCCGTTACCGTTCTGAAGGAAAAGAATATGTCTTCCAAGACGGCGACGTTGTCACATTCCGCTTCAACGTTTAAGCGAAGCAAACGAATCTTTATTGCATAAACCAAAATACTTTGATAGTATTAACAAATGTGAGTAATGAATTATTGCTCCTTGCTCGATGAATCGAGCCGCCAGTCCAAGAGGAGGTGACAGATATGCGTAAATACGAAGTACTTTACATCATCCGTCCGGAAGTTGATGAGGAAGCACGAAAAGCTCTAGTTGAGCGTTTCAACAAAGTCCTCACTGACAACGGTGGTACAGTTGAAAAAACAACTGAAATGGGTAAACGTCGTTTTGCTTACGAAATCAATGATATGCGTGAAGGTTTCTACGTTCTTCTTAACGTGACTGCTGAACCAGCAGCTACAAAAGAACTTGACCGTCTCATGAAGATCAGTGACGATATCGTTCGCTTAATGATCACAAAAGACGAGAAATAAGCTGAAACAGGAGAGTGATTCTGATGATTAACCGCGTCGTTTTAGTCGGTCGGTTAACTCGTGACCCTGAAATGCGTTATACGCAGAGCGGGATTGCGGTAACGCGATTCACACTCGCTTGTGACCGTCCGTTTACAGGACAAGATGGGAAGCGAGAAGCTGACTTCATCGATTGCGTCGTTTGGCGCAAGCAAGCAGAGAACGTTGCTCAGTATTTGAAAAAAGGGAGCCTTGCAGGTGTTGAGGGTCGCCTTCAGATTAGTAGCTATGACGATAAAGATGGTCAACGTCGTTATCGTGCAGAAGTCGTCGCGGATAGTGTTCGATTCCTAGAATCACGCAATGCAAGCCGTTCTTCCGATAGTGATAGCTACTCTTCGAATTCAAATACAGGTGGAAACGGGAATGCTGCAGGATGGGGTTCACAGCAACAGCAGAACAACTCTTCCTCGCCAGCACCGGCTTCATCTTCATCGAACTCGGGCTTCGGCGCTGATCCGTTCAGCGGCGGCAGTTCGATCGATCTTTCAGACGACGATCTCCCATTCTAATGGGAACGTCGGATTGAAAAATTTACTCTAAAAAGGAGGTTAATCACATGGCACGTCGTCCAGGTGGAAAACGTCGTCGTAAAGTATGTTACTTCACGTCGAACCACATCACTCATATCGATTATAAAGACGTAGAACTTCTCAAACGTTTCATTTCGGAACGTGGAAAGATTCTTCCACGTCGTGTGACTGGTACTTCAGCGAAATACCAACGTCCACTTACAATCGCAATCAAACGTTCACGTCAAATGGCTTTAATTCCATACGTAGCTGACTGATTACGGTCTGGCGCTTTTCCTTCTCGAAGGAAGAGCGCTTTTTTTCGCTTCGCTTTCAACCTGTCCTGCTTTTCGGTTATAATATACAAGTTAACGAATTTTTTAAGAAGAGTCTATTCAGTATACAAGGAGGACGCGATGGGGTCAGGTCAGCAGGTATCACCCGAACGAGAACGACGATTCTTTCGTTTCGTTCCGTATCTATTAATCGTGGCTCTACTGTTTGTCGTCGCCGTCGATCACCCCGTTATCGCAGCAATTGGTGCCGTCTTGACGACAGGTCTGTTTGCCCTTCATATCCTGGAGGAGCGACGTGGTCGGAAGTCGTGGGAAAAATATGTCGCCGGCATCTCGATTCAAGTGGAAGACACAGGTCAGGACGCTCTGACGAACATGCCGATCGGAATCTTACTGTATGACGAAGAGACACGCGTCACATGGTTTAACGATCCGATGCGCGAGATTTTTGACGACTTGGCGATGGGGAACATCTTGACGGATCTCGATCCGTTGTTCGTCGAGATGATTGCTGTGGATGAGGATCAGGCGACGCTCGAGATCGGTGAATCGGTCTATCGTGTCTTTTCCAACAGTGAAAACCGGACATTCTATTTGTTTGATATGACAGAAGAAGCCCAGGTCGAACAACAGTTAGTGGACAATCAAACCGTCATTGGCGTCATTTATCTGGATAACTATGATGAGATGACACAAGGGATCGAGGATCAGCTGCGCAGTGAACTGAACAGCCGTGTAACACAACTGTTGAACCATTGGGCGGCCGATCACGGAACGTATATCAAACGAACCGCTTCCGACCGTTACTTCATCGTGACGACGGAAGAAAATTTACGGATCTTGGAACGCTCGAAGTTTTCGATTTTAGATACGGTCCGGGAAGAAACAAGCCAACGTGGTGTCCAACTGACGTTGTCGATCGGCATCGGCTGCGGCAGTGACCCGATCCCTGCGCTTGGACTGATGGCACAATCTAGTTTAGATTTAGCATTAGGACGAGGCGGCGATCAAGTCGTCATCAAACGTGACGGTAAGGTTCGTTTCTACGGCGGGAAAACCAATCCGACCGAAAAGCGGACCCGTGTCCGTGCCCGGGTCATTGCCAACTCGCTGCGTGATTTAATGCAGGAATCCAGTCGGATCCTGATCATGGGTCACCGGAATCCGGATATGGATTCCCTGGGTTCCTCGATCGGAATCCTGAAACTCGCTGAGATGAACGATAAAGAGGCACACATCGTCCTGCCGGAAGCGGAAATCGGTCAAGGCATCCGGCGGATGATGAACGAAATCAGCGAGGAACCGAAACTTGCGACCCGTTTCGTCAACGCTTTCCAGGCGGATCAGTTGATTGATGATCAAGCCTTACTGATCATCGTCGATACCCACAAACCGTCACTCGTCGTCGTTCCGGCATTACTCGATCGTTTCGAACGGATGGTCGTCATTGACCACCATCGACGGGGAGAGGACTTCATTGAAGAACCGGTCCTCGTCTACCTCGAACCGTATGCGTCGTCGACGTCTGAACTCGTGACGGAACTGATTGAGTATCAGCCGACGAATCAAAAACTGGCGATGCTCGAAGCAACGGCCTTACTGGCCGGTATCATCGTCGATACAAAAGGCTTTACGTTACGGACCGGCTCCCGAACGTTCGACGCGGCTTCCTATTTGCGTTCGCAAGGGGCCGATACGGTCTTAGTGCAAGAGTTCCTCAGTCAGGACCTTGAGACGTATGTCGAACAATCGCATATCTTGGAGCGGACGGAAGTCTATGCCGCCGGGATGGCGATTGCAACGGCCGAGCCGGGGGTTATCCACGATCAAGTCTTGATCGCGCAAACAGCGGATCAACTCTTGTCCCTTCAAGGCATCCGGGCTGCGTTCGTCATTGCGGAACTGCAGGACGGACGGACGGCGATCAGTGCCCGTTCGCTTGGTGAGGTCAATGTCCAGCTGATCATGGAGACGCTCGGAGGCGGCGGTCATTTAACGAACGCCGCGACCCAGATGACCGAATCCGTGTTGACGGTTGCGACAGAATTACGAAAAGCGATTGATCACTATTTAGAAGATGAAACAAAAGGAGAGGAAACAGAATGAAAGTTATTTTCTTACAAGATGTAAAAGGCCAAGGTAAAACAGGAGACGTCAAAGAAGTCGCCGATGCATACGCAAACAACGTGTTATTCAAAAAGAAACTAGCACGTCCGGCAACAACCGGGAACCTCAAGCAACATGAGGCACACGAGCGCAGAGCAGCCGAAGAAGCAAAACAAGCGTTGCTTGATGCCCAAGCGTTAAAAGACAAGATTGAAAAAGAAACAATCGTCGTTTCGACGAAAACAGGTGAAGGCGGTCGTGTCTTCGGATCAGTCACAAGCAAACAAATCGCCGACGAGTTAAAACAGATGGGCTACAAGATCGATAAACGTAAAATCGAACTCGAGCACCCGATCAAAACACTCGGCGTCACGAAAGTACCGCTTAAATTGCACAATGAAGTCACAGCCACGCTCAACGTTCAGGTCAAAGAAGCGTGACTAGAAAAGGGGATCGGTGATGAGTGATCTAATGCAAAATACGCCACCCCAAAGCATTGAGGCGGAACAAGCCGTCCTTGGGGCGATCATGATCGATGCTGATCGACTGATCAGTGCGTCCGAACGATTATTGCCACAAGATTTTTACCGGGCAGCCCACCAACGGATTTTTGAGACGATGCTCGTCTTGTCGGACCGCGGCGAAGCGATTGACTTGGTTACGGTCACGGCGGAACTCAGTACGCTCGGCATCCTCGAGGAAGTCGGCGGACTGGCGTACCTCGGTGAACTCGCCGAAGGGGTTCCGACTGCGGCGAACATCAATTACTACGTCAATGTCGTCGATCAAAAGTCAACGTTACGCCGACTGATCCGGACGGCCAATGAAATCGTCACGGATGGCTATGAACGGCAAAACGAGGTCGATGTCCTGCTGAATGAAGCAGAACGGAAGATTCTCGAAGTCTCACAAGGAAAAGGAAGCGCGAGCTTCATTCCGATTTCGGACGTCTTGACGAGTGCCTACGCGACGATTGACAAGCTGCACAAACAAAGTGGTGAGACGACCGGGATTCCAACCGGATTCCGCGACCTCGATCAAGTCACGGCCGGCTTCCAACGAAACGATTTGATCATCGTGGCGGCCCGTCCGTCTGTCGGGAAAACGGCATTCGCCTTGAACATCTCCCAAAACGTCGCGACCCGTGCTGACGAGAACGTCGCCATCTTTAGTCTTGAGATGGGGGCGGAACAACTCGTCATGCGGATGTTGTGTGCGGAAGGGAATGTTGATGCACAGCGTCTCCGGACCGGACAGCTGGAAGACGAGGACTGGGGTAAGCTATCACTTGCGATGAGCAGTCTGTCTCAGGCCGGCATCTATATCGACGATACGCCGGGCATCCGGGTGAACGACATCCGGGCGAAATGCCGTCGTCTGAAGCAGGAACACGGTCTCGGGATGATCATGATTGATTACCTTCAATTGATTCAAGGGAACGGCCGCTCAAGCGATAACCGGCAACAGGAAGTCTCCGAGATTTCCCGGTCCTTGAAGTCGCTTGCCCGTGAACTCGAAGTCCCCGTCATTGCGTTATCACAGTTATCGCGGGGAGTGGAGAGCCGGCAGGACAAACGGCCGATGATGTCCGATATCCGGGAATCCGGAGCGATCGAGCAGGATGCCGATATCGTCGCTTTCTTGTACCGCGATGATTACTACAACAAAGAAACGGAAGATGCGAACACGATTGAGATCATCATCGCCAAGCAGCGGAATGGTCCGACCGGTACCGTCAAACTCGCCTTCCGGAAAGAATTTAATAAGTTCGTGGATCTTGAGCCAAGCAATTCGTATGCACCACCTGCTTAAATCCATTCGATTCTCCTCTGCCGATTCCGGCAGGGGAGTTTTTTGAATCGTTATGTTCGAATATCTTGAAGAGAAAGGAAAAAAGTGATTTAAAATCGCGTTTTAAACGAACGAAAGAGAAATGTAACAATAAATCGTTCGGTATTTGGTTGACTTCTGTTTTTTTCCGCGTTACACTTAGTCGTGGTTTTGAATCGTACGTGGAGGTGGATGAGAATATGTCATCAGTAGTAGTAGTCGGAACACAGTGGGGCGATGAAGGAAAAGGGAAAATCACCGATTTTCTTTCGAAAAAAGCCGATGTCGTCGCTCGTTATCAAGGTGGAGACAACGCAGGACATACGATTGTATTTAACAATGAGACGTATAAGTTGCACTTGATTCCATCAGGGATCTTTTACTCAGACAAGAAATGTGTCATCGGGAACGGTTTGGTCGTCAACCCGAAATCGCTCGTCAAGGAATTGAAGTATCTGCACGATCGTGGTGTTTCAACAGATAACTTACTTATTTCAAACCGGGCACATGTCATCTTGCCATATCATCAACTGCAGGATCAGCTCGAAGAAGAGGCGAAAGGCGATGCGAAAGTCGGAACGACGCTCAAAGGAATCGGACCGTGCTACATGGATAAAGCAGCCCGAATCGGAATCCGGATGGCAGACTTGCTCGATAAAGAAACATTCGCTGAAAAACTGAAAATCGTCCTCGAACAAAAAAATCGGATGTTCACGAAGATGTATGACGCGGAACCAATTGCGTTCGATGATATTTTCGAAGAATACTATGCGTACGGTCAAGAGTTCGCGAAGTATGTCTGCGATACATCGGTCGTCGTCAACGACAGCCTCGACAAAGGGGAAAAAGTCCTCTTCGAAGGCGCACAAGGCGTGTTGCTTGATCTGGATCACGGAACGTATCCGTTCGTCACATCATCCAACGCCTCTGCCGGCGGCGTCGCCTCAGGCGTCGGTGTTGGTCCAGCCCGGATCGATCATGTCGTTGGTGTCTGTAAAGCATACACGTCACGTGTCGGTGATGGTCCTTTCCCAACGGAACTGTTTGACGAAATCGGTCATCAGATCCGTGAAGTCGGCCGTGAATACGGTACGACGACAGGCCGTCCACGCCGTGTCGGCTGGTTTGATTCGGTGGTTGTGCGTCACTCACGCCGGACAAGCGGTTTAACAGACCTTTCGCTCAACTCGATCGATGTCCTGACAGGAATCGATACCCTCAAAATCTGTACGTCGTACGAGTTTAACGGCAAACAGATTGACGAGTATCCAGCAAGCTTCCGTGATCTCGAAGCGTGTGTGCCGGTGTATGAAGAGTTACCGGGCTGGAAAGAAGATATCACGCATATCCGCAAGTTTGAGGATCTGCCGATCAATGCGCAAAACTATGTGAAACGAATTGCTGATTTAACAGGCATCTCACTCGTGACATTCTCAGTCGGACCCGGACGGGAACAGACGGTTGTCCTGCGTGACCTGTACGAAGAAGCGTAATTGTTAAAGCAGTTTCAGATGTCAGATCTGAAGCTGCTTTTTTTATACCCCACTAAGCGAAAACATTCACAAAATGAATCAAAAAAGCGTATACTGAAAGTAATGTTTCACGTGGAACGATGAACGTGGACGAGTCATGTAGTCCATCGAGTGGCGCCGGGAGTTTCCGTCGCCACCTTTCTATATGGATTAAAAACAGGTAAAATAGATTGAATAGAAATTTTCTAAGGGGGAACACCCAGTGACGGAACGTAAAATCCTCGTCGTCGATGACGAGCAGCCGATTGCGGATATATTAAAATTTAAATTAGAAAAAGAAGGTTACAGTGTAGACGTAGCGAACGATGGTGTCGAAGCGCTTGAGAAAGTCGAAGAATTCAAACCCGACCTCATCCTCCTCGATATCATGTTGCCGCTGATGGACGGAATGGAAGTCTGCCGGGAAGTCCGGAAGACGTCAAAAGTGCCGATCATCATGCTGACAGCAAAAGACTCGGAGATCGATACGGTTCTTGGTCTTGAACTGGGGGCGAATGACTACGTGACGAAACCATTCAGTTCACGTGAATTGTTGGCCCGTGTCAAAGCACATTTACGGAATGTGAACGTGGTCGAGGCGACGCCTGCCAATGCTGGACCGGGTCCGTTGAAAGTAGGAGAACTGTATATCGATACGAATTCTCATACCGTCACACGACAAGATCAAAAAATCGAACTCACACAACGTGAATTTGAACTGTTGCACTATTTAGCGAAAAACATCGGACAAGTCATGACCCGTGAACATTTATTGCAAACGGTCTGGGGATACGATTACTTTGGAGATGTGCGGACGGTCGACGTGACCGTGCGTCGTTTGCGTGAAAAAGTCGAAGATAACCCAAGTACACCGATCTACATCATGACCCGCCGCGGTGTCGGCTATTATCTCCAAGACGGGGAGAATGAATAACGATGTTAAAAGGAACGAACTTTTTTAAATCGATCCAGTGGAAGCTTGTCGTCATTTACGCGTTGTTGATTTTAGTTGCGATGCAAGTCATTGGTGTTTATTTCGTTCGTTCGCTTGAAAAGCAGTACATTACGAACTTCTCAAAATCTGTCGAAGACCGAGCCGGACTGGTTGCGTACAATGTCGGTAAGGAATTTGATAAGACAGGCGATGATGAAGCCTCAAAACGGCAGTTGTCTGATTCTCTTGGACAACTGCTGTCTGAGTTTAGTAGTGGCTCCACTTCAAGGAACGATATTCTCGAAGTCCAAATCATCGATCAGGACTCGATCATCCAAGCGACGTCCGATGAAGACAACCAATCGGCTGTCGGGCAACGGGCGACCAACTCGCTGATCAAGAAGGCTCAGGCGACCAGCTCCTCCCGTGTCGATACGGTCCTTGATCCCGGAACAGAAGATAAGATCCGGATCTTTGCGGTCCCTGTCACCTCGGAACGGACCGGCGCGACGACGGGCATGATTTACGTCCGGGCTTCGATGGAATCGATTTACGCCCAGATGCAACAAGTCACACGGATCTTGGCAACGGGGACAGTGATTGCACTCGTCATCACGTCAATTCTTGGTGTCCTGTTATCGCGGACGATCACCCGTCCGATTTCCGATATGCGACGCCAGGCGATTGAGATGCGTCGCGGGAATTTCTCGCGGAAAGTAAAAGTGTATTCGGATGATGAAATTGGTCAGCTGGCCCGCTCCTTCAACGAACTGACGGACGAACTGCTTGAAGCCAATGCGACGACGGAAGCCGAACGGCGGAAGTTGACGAGCGTCCTTGAAAACATGACGGACGGGGTCATTGCGACGGACCGGACGTTACGGGTCATCTTGATGAATGATCAGGCGAAGGATATCGTCGGCATGGATGATGCCGGTATCGTCGGCATGAACCTGAAGGATCTGCTTGCGCTTGGTGACGACTTCATGATTCCGGAAGACGGAACGATGCCGCCCCGCCTGCTTGATTTCAGCAGCGAAGATGAACTGTTCCTGGTCCGGGCATTTTTCTCACCGGTCAAAAAACACAGTGGTCCGATTACCGGGATGATCATCGTCCTGCATGACGTCACGGAGCAAGAGCAAGTCGAACAGGACCGCCGCGAATTCGTCGCGAACGTCAGTCACGAGCTCCGGACACCGCTGACGACGATGCGGAGTTATCTCGAAGCCTTGGCGGAAGGGGCGTATCAGGACGAAGAACTGGCACCACGATTCCTCGAGACGACACAAAATGAGACGGAACGAATGATCCGTCTCGTCACCGATCTGTTGCAACTGTCGAAAATGGACAGCAAGGAATACAAGATGAACAAAGTCCGCTTTGATTACATCCAGTTCCTGAACGATATTCTCGACCGCCATGACATGACGAAGCCGGAACGGATTCGCTTCCGGCGGAAAATTATGAAACGCAAAGTCTACATCCGCGGGGATCAGGATAAATTGATTCAGGTCGCGGACAACATCTTGACGAATGCGATCAAATATTCACCGGAAGGCGGGACGATCACTGTCCGGACGATGCTCCGGGCCAAACGGATCGTCATCAGCATCAAGGATGAAGGGGTCGGTATTCCGAAAGCGAACCTGCAGAAGATCTTTGAACGGTTCTACCGGGTCGATAAAGCCCGCGCCCGTAAAATTGGCGGGACTGGACTTGGTCTCTCGATCGCGAAAGACGTCGTCTCGGCACACGGTGGCGACATCTGGGCAGAAAGCGAGTGGGGACGCGGGACGACGATCTACTTTACACTTCCGTATGAGGTGATCGAAGAGGTGGATATCGGATGACGAGACAGCGCCTGAAATCAATCCTCTTGATTTTGTTGGTCAGCGGCTCGATTGTGCAGACCGCCATGCTCTGGACATATCATCCGAGCAGTGAATCGATTGAACAAGAAGAAGTGTCGTTTAATGAAATCGATGCTTCGAAGACTGTCGAAGGCAATCAGCTGGTCAATCCGGAACTCGTCGTCTACTCGAACGGGGAAACGGCTTACCAGACACAAATCATCGGCCGGACGATTCTTAACCGGATCGGCGCGTCATTTGATGTCGGTGTGCTGGTCCTAACGGATAAGGCGTCGAATATCCCGAACAGCAAACGAAGTGTCGAAATGATTTTCCCGACACCGATCAGTGCGAAGATGCTCGAGGAATTGCTCGGCGAAGATCAGATTGCGATGTCGGAACCGATCAAGCGGCTGTATCTGCTCGATTACGAAGGACCGATTCTCCGGCTCGAATCGACGACCGGCCGTTTCAAAGACTTTAAGCTGATCGGCGATGACACGGTCTTAAAACGCCTGTTTGCCTACGATAAGAAAAAACCGATGACGAAAGTGGAGCTCAAGGGCGGCGATTACACGTATGTCCCGAGTAATCCGCCACGGCTTGAAGAAGTGTTCGTCTACGATGAAGTCGCACAGGATCCGAAACCGCTCAAGCGGCTTGAAAGTGCGTTCTTTACGGAAAACTCAAACGTCCAACAAATCAAGAGTCGGGACGACCTCGACGTCTTGACGGACGGCGTCAGTGTCTCGACGTACGACCGGGATTACAACGCGTTTCGTTTTAATACATTATCACCGAACACCCAGACGTCTTCCGTCGATTACAGTACACTCGTCAGCTACATTAACATTCACGGCGGCTGGCTCGATCAGGTGACGCAACGCAGCGGATTCCGCTACTACTTCGACCAGATGTCGAAATCGGATGAAGAACAGTCGGCAATCTTCCGCCTGTACTTGAACCGCTATCCGGTCTTTGGCGAAACAGGACCGTTGCTGGAGCAACCGGATTTTGATTTGGCGACGATCAAGATCAACTTCGAAGAAAATCAAATCCGTTCCCTCAGCCGGAGCATGCTCCGGGCCGACCGGAAGCTGTTGCTCCGCGAAACGACGTTGCCGTCGATCGAGCGGATCGAACAACAACTGCAGGAAGCGGATCTGCGCGATCAGATTTCCGGTATTCGAATGGGTTACGAGATGACGTATCAAATTTCAACAAGCCGCTATGCGTTGTTCAAACCGACATGGTTCATTAAACAAAACGGAAAATGGACGACGGTCGATCAAGCTACCGAAAAAGAGGGGTAAGGATTCATGGATTGGAGTAAAGCAAAAACGTTACTGATTCTGACTTTCCTGATTCTGAACGTCTATCTTGCCGTTCAGCTGATTGATCGGATGGTCGATCCCCGGATCGCCACGACGAACGCGGACGGGAAAACCGTTTTGAAAGAACGGAAGATTGATGAAAAAAAACTGCAGCCGGTCTCGAAGGAGATTGGTTATCTGACGGCGGAAGTGGATTCCAGTTCACTCGCTCCGAAACCCGGGTCACCGATTCAGGATGCGATCACATCGGTCAAAAACCAAATCGAATGGTCCGTCCGGCTGACGAAGCCGCATCCGCTCGAAGCGAAGGCGATGCGTGATTCAGCGACATCGTTTGTCCAGGCATCAGTTGTCTACGGGACGGATTATACGTTTTGGAAGTATGACAGCAAACACAAAGAGATGACGTTCGTTCAGACCTACAAGGAACAACCGCTGTATTCGACGCCGCAACAGTCGCGTGAGGATGACGCGATGATTGGTCCGTCGTTACTCGTGCTCCAGTTGAACGAACAAAAGGAAATCGTCAGCTACAAACAACGTCACTTAAACAAAGTCGTCCGTCAGGCTCAGGATGTCACGTTATTGTCCGCGAGTGAGTCCGTCATCCAACTGTCGGAGCAGGGCCTGTTCCCGGCTTCAAAACGGATGACGAGTCAAAAGCTCGGCTACTTCTGTCTCGTGACGGAAGGGACGAAGTCGGTGCAGATCTTACCGCCGACATGGCAGATTGAACTGAACGGAGAAGAACTGTATTTCGTCAACGCGATTGACGGCGGAGTCCAGACCATCGAACGGCTTGATACCGTTTCAGAGAAATGAGGAATGCACGATGAGCCTACACTACAGCGTCCTTGCCAGTGGCTCGACGGGGAATGCCCTCTACATCGAAAGTGAACAGACCCGCCTGCTCGTCGACGCCGGTCTGACCGGAAAAGCGATGCTCGCCCTGTTCGACCAGATCCACCGGTCACCGGATCAGATTGACGGTTTGTTCGTCACCCACGAACATTCGGATCATATCAAAGGCGTCGGCATCATGGCGCGGAAGTACAACATCCCGCTTTATGCGAACGAAAAAACGTGGGCAGCGATGGAAGCGAAGATCGGCAAGATCGATCCCGCACTGAAGTTCCTCTGGGAAGTCGGCGAGGTCAAACAGTTCGGAGATATCGAAGTCGAATCGTTTAACGTCAGTCATGACGCAGCCGATCCGATGTTTTTCCAGTTCGCCCACGAGGGAAAACGGCTGGCCCACATCACGGATACGGGTTACGTCTCGGACCGGATGAAAGGCGTCATCCGTGGCGCCGACGCCTATATTTTTGAAGCGAACCACGATATCGGGATGCTTCAGATGGGACATTACCCGTGGAGCGTCAAGCGGCGGATCCTCGGCGATTACGGTCACGTCTCGAATGAAGATGCCGCGATCGCGATGAGCGAAGTGCTCGACGACCGGACGAAACGGATTCATATGGCCCACTTGAGTAAGGACAACAACATGAAAGAGCTGGCCCGGATGAGTGTCTCCCAGACGCTTGCGAGCCGCGATGTCGACCTCAGCAAGATCCAGTTGCTCGACACCGATCCCGTCATTCCGACGCCGCTTTTGAAGCTCTGATTATGGGAAATTACTGAATATGCTCAAAAGACCCCCACATTTGGCTAACTCGCCACGTGATGGGGGTATACTTGTGTAAAGAGAGTTTAGAAGGAGGCGTGTGTCGATGGATCGACCAGAAGAACCACGGAACGAATCAGATCAGCCTTACGCATCGACCGATGAGACAAGCGGCTTTCCGCCGCGACGACCAAGTGAAGACGAGCCGGTCAGTCCTTATCGTGAATCATATGAAGAAGAACCACCTGCACCAAAACGCCGCGGCGGCGGGAAAGCCTTTTTTGTCGGCTTGATCGGCGGAATCATCGGGGCGCTGTTGATTGCCTTGATCGCCTGGCCGTTCGTCCGTGACGAGATGACGAGTCCAGCACCGGTCTCGACGGCAACACCGGAACAAGCGGCATCAAACGCGACGGAATCGGAAAACGATATCGTCGGCGCCGTCAGTCAGACGAGAGAAGCCGTCGTCAGCGTGACGAACCTGCAAAACTCATTCCAAGGCGGTGCGCAAGAGACGGGTGCCGGATCCGGTGTCATCTATAAAAAAGACGGCAATAAAGCCTATGTCGTCACGAACTATCACGTCGTCGAAGGAGCCAGCCGCTTGTCGGTCACGTTATCGGACGGAACGGCACTCGAAGCGAAAGTCCTCGGAGAAGATCCGACGTACGATTTAGCTGTGTTGTCGATTGATGCTTCAAAAGTGACACAAGTCGTGAAACTCGGTGATTCGGATACGTTACGTGCCGGAGAAACGGTCCTTGCAATCGGGAATCCGCTCGGGATCTTTGCCAACTCGGTGACACGCGGTGTCATCAGTGCCCAGGAACGGACGGTGCCGGTTGATACGAATAAGGACGGGCAGCAGGACTTCAACACTGAAGTCATTCAGACCGATGCCGCGATCAATCCGGGGAACTCAGGCGGAGCGCTCATCAATACGTCCGGTCAATTAATCGGAATCAACTCGATGAAGATTGCCGAAGCGAGTGTCGAAGGGGTCGGTTTTGCGATTCCAATCAACGAAGCGTTACCGATCATGCGTGATCTCGAACAAAACGGTGAAGTGATTCGTCCGCAACTCGGGATTCAGATCCGGGACGTCCAGGAATTCCCGAGCGGGTTCCGGGAAGATCGTCTGAAGTTACCGAATGACGTCACCCGCGGGATTGTCGTCGTCGGTTTGACGGGCAACAGCGGAGCGGAAAAAGCAGGGATGAAAGAAAATGATGTCATCGTTGAAATCAACGGCAAGGACATCAACTCGTTTGCTGATCTAAAAAGTGTCCTGTACCGGGATGCGAAAGTCGGCGATAACGTCAAAGTGACATTCTACCGGGGCGGCGAGAAGCAGACACTGGATGTCAAACTGTCGGCGCAAGCGGCGACGGTGCAATAATAGATTCAGATCAACTACTCGTATACGTGCGGGTAGTTTTTTTGTACACAGAAAAGATGGTGTCTCCGGTTCTCATCGTGATTCGCTGTCACACGCTTTCCTCAGGCGAGGAACAAGCCGCGGGCTTCTTGCCTGTCGGCGTCGATGCCCGGGTCTCGTTTTCCTCTGACAGCGCGGGCGAGCCGCGCTTTTTCCTGTAGGAGTCGCGTGCAGCGGACACGATGAAGGAATTGGTGGTGAGGCGGAAGCCGATCAAGGAAGTAACTCCAAAGAGGAGGTGTGGATAACTTTTTTCAGTGAGGGAAGTCAATTTTTGTTATACTGGTAGCGGATAAATGTGGATAACTTAAAAGGAGGAAAAGACCTGTGGATAAATATGTCTGTTTAGAACACGTCGAGTTAGCGCTCGACGAAGTAGTCGATGAAACGGAAGAGTACCCGATTTTGGAAGAGGTGCCAGCAGAAAAAAACGTTACATGTGAGTACTGTGACCAGCCCGCGACATATCTTGTGTCAAGCAAAAAATAATTATCAACATGTGGACATGTGGATAACTCTGTGGATAACTCCTGAATTTTCTGTCAGAAAGCGAGAAAAATGATGCAAATTACCATTATCACGGTCGGAAAGCTGAAAGAGAAGTACTTGAAGCAAGGGATTGCCGAATATACGAAACGTCTTGGCGCCTATTGTTCGATTCAAGAAATCGAGGTGCCGGACGAAAAAGCACCGGAACAATTAAGTGACGCCGAGATGCAGCAAGTGAAGAAAAAAGAGGGCGAACGGATTTTAGCGAAGATTGGACCGGATGTTCATGTCTACGCACTTGCTATCGAAGGAAAGCAACGGACGAGTGAACAGTTTGCGACAGAACTCGATCGACTGGCGACGTACGGCAAAAGTAAAATCGCGTTTGTCATCGGCGGATCACTTGGTCTCGCACCGGAAGTCATGCAACGGGCAAACGATACGATTTCATTCTCAAAGATGACGTTCCCGCATCAGTTGATGAAGATGATTTTGTGTGAGCAGATTTATCGGGCATATCGGATTAATCGGAATGAACCGTATCATAAGTAAGTACGGTTTTTAAAGGAAAGATATAAAGTGAACTGCTCCCCGTCAAGTAGATAGGATAAATAATAAAAATCACTTAAACGGCTTGAGCTCTGTATTCTAATGGAGTCAAGCCGTTTAATCGTTGTTGGTACCGTTCTAGATTGTAGAAATGAATATACTTTTGAATCGCAAGCTGGAGTTCGTCGAACTCCGTAAACTTATGTAGATAATAACTTTCGCATTTCAAGGTTCCTCAAAAGAACTCGATCGGACCATTATCGATACATTTCCCAACCTGAGACATACTTTGTATAATGCCTGCCACGCGTGTCATGTGGCGGAACGAATGGACGTATATTGGAACCCTCGATCATTATGAAGCAAGGGATAGCTTCCCGGTGCGCCCTGAAGGGCGAGTTCAAGCGTATCGAACACGAGCTGATTATTGTTAGAGTGCACTATGCCTTAGAACAAAGGCACAGATGGATCCATCATATAGGTCTAGAATGCCATTCAAATACGCCTTCTGAGAAGCACCATACTTCAATTCCGTGACGTCCGTCACCCATTTTTTGATTCGGTCCTGCCGAATTGAAATCACGGTTCAGAATGTTCTCGGTGGTCGGTTGAGGACGATTACGAACGAACAAAGGACGTTGGCGTATGACGCAATGAATACCGGTGACATGCATCAGGTGACGTACACGCTTGACATTAACGTTTCTTCCGAAAAGACGTTTCAAGTTCAATGTCATCCGTCGATAGCCATAGGTTCCTTTCACCGAAAGGTGAATCTCGTTCATTTCTTAGATGAGTTTCATGTTTTCAGTCTCATGTGCTTTCAGTATATCTATACGACGTAACCACTTGTAGTAGGCAGCGCGCGAGATACCTGCTAGATGACATAGAGCTATGATCGGGTAACCGAATTGCTCTACTGATGATTAAATAGCTTCGTATTTATCTTGAAGACGAATTTGACTTAACGTGACCTCCTTTCGATCTCCTTTAACTTTTTTAGGAAGTCGTTCTCCATGTGTAGATGTTCATTTTCTTTCTCCAGTCGATTCCGTCCTTCTCAAACTTCCTTATCTAGCTATAAATTTTTTGATAGTAGACCCGATGGGTCTTTAATAGTATTTCCCATTTTCTATACAGTCCATAACTGCTTAAACACGCTCTTCGAATGTAGTGATTCTACCTTTAGTCACACTGGATCTCACCTTCAATGGTTTTCCTTGAATATTATGACTAGTATATTTCCGAATCCATCTTGCAAGTACGCTTAAACTCGAAATATTAAACCGTACCGTAGCGCTAGTGAGCGATTCTTCTTGAGTCAGAACTGCGCGTACAGCCTTCATTTTTAGTTATTCTGGATAACCTGTCCATTCTGTTTGATCACGGAGTGCCAAGGAGCCGTATATACGATATTTTCCTCTTCATCTATTTAAGGTCGTGACTGAAAAATCGAAGAGCGAGGATATTGACTTGATTGAGTCTGTTCCATTCTCATACATCTTAATGATGCGTAGTTTTTGATCCATTGAAAAATTAGACGTAGATATAGAAAAAGCTCCCTTCAAAAAGTGGACAGTTTTTGATATTTCAACTGTCTACCTTTTGGGGAGCATATCAAAGTATATATTCTTTCTTTTTTTTATTATAATTGTTGAAGACAAGTTAACAATAGACTAAATGTGGAGGATTTAATGGACGTTCTATCTAAAGAAATGATAAATATAATATTACCTATTTTAGTTGTAGTATTAACATTATTAATAAAATTATTGGTCAATCACAATTTTACATGGATTGGTTTAGGCAAAGAAATGATTATTTTACCAGGGGATATAAGTATACTTTCAATTTCTTTTATAACCAGTGCGATTCTTGTTATTAGTAATAAAGGAAATAATGAATTACTATTAAATGCAATAGTTTGTTTATTAATATTTTTTTGCATGACATTAATTGCTTTTCCATTATCTAAAAAAGCATATGATATTTACTCTTTAGATAATAAGAAGTTAGGTGATTGGTTTTCGTTATTTGGATTAATATTAATTTCTTATATAATTTCGGTTGTCATAGTATACATAGCAACTATATTTTTACTTACAGGGGTGAATATAAATGATTGATTATAAGGAATTATTTACTATAGTAGCAATTGTCATAAGTATGGTGTCAGGAATGATGGCAGCAGTGCTTTCAGTTCAAAGTACCAGAAAAAAAAGGCAAGAGGCTAAAATGCAATATGATAATTTACTTAAAAAAATTGAATTAGAACAAATGAGACAAGAATTAGAGAATAAAATTTATGATATAAATTATAAACTTTCAGAAGATAATATTAGATGGAATAAAATAAATCATTTAGTTTACGATGCACAAAAAATGAATTTTGAAAAAGACTCATTCATGAAAAATAAGTATTTCGATATAAAGACTTTTATAGAAAATATGGGAATTGATGAAAATACTTTAGAATTTAATTCAGAGTTAGTTTTCATGGTGACTCCATTTCAAGATTTAGAATGGGAAACTTTTGTTACGGTAAGGGAAGTGTGTTTAGATTTATCTTTAAAATGTATAAGAGGTGATGAAAAGCACATTAAGGGTGAGATATTGCCAAGTATAATTAAATCTATTTTAGAAGCAAGGATAATAGTGGTTAATTTGAATGGTAGAAATCCAAATGTCTTTTATGAATTAGGAATAGCACATGCTTTAGGCAAAAAGACAATTTTAATATCAAAATTTGGTGAAGAATTACCTTTTGATGTTAAATCTAAAAATGTGATTTTATACAAGGAAAATTCGGAGTTGAAAATAAAGATTAAAGAGGCTTTATTTAAAGCAGTGTTATAGAAATTTGTGAAATCCTAACATTTGAAATGATGAAGTATTAAATGAATTGAAATTAGAGGGAGATAACTTGTCACCGGACGAGTTTTCTCCCTCTTTTTCTGTTTTAATTGCAATTTAAATCAAAGGAGAAATAATATGGAATATTCATATGAGAGATTTTCAAAAAGGCATTAAAAGTTTTACGGGGGAATCGATATTAATAGCTGACATCGGTTATAAAACGATAGAACTTTATAAATAAGGGGTAGATGAGCATTATTTTACAGAAGAAGAGTACAATGTTTTACCGAATGTTTGTATGGTCACAGCTATTAATTACTTTAATGAAAGAGGTGATGATTATTTAATGATGGATGTATATGACAAGTTATATCAACGGCATGTTAAAACTATTCGGGTTATTAACGGTGAAGTACGTGGCATTGATGTTTAGAAGCTGGTGAGTAAATGAATCCAAAATCATCTATTAAAGAATATTTGTCAGGATACGCAAAATTTACATACGTTTTACTACATCTTATAAATAGGTAAGAATAGGAGCAGATATATAGAATGTGAAGGTTGATGTTAAAATTTTTCTAAAACCCTCACTTAGAGATATTACGGTGAGCGGTATCATAAGTAAACGTATAAATATTATTCTGAAGCGTCAAAGCACATCCTAAATGTCTTTGACGCTTTTTTCTGTAAGTCCATGTTTAAATTAATAAAAAAGACATGAAAATCGCGGAGGTGGATAATAGATGGGAGCTTGGGGAGTAGCAATATTGTCTGATGATATAGCAGAAGATATTAGTTTTAGATATAAGGATTTATTAGGCAATAACTTTACGAATGCAGAAGCAACGAAAGTTGTTGTTGAAGAATACCTAGATGAGATAGACGATGAAGAGATTACAGCTTTTTGGTTATCTTTTGCCTTAATACAATGGAAATTAGGAAGACTTCAAGATGAAGTGAAACGTGAGGCATTGCGTATCATTGATAGTGGTGTTGACCTTGATCGTTGGGAAGAAGATCCTACATTGAAAAAGAAACGAGAAGTCATCCTTTATAAACTGAAGGAGAAACTTAACTCTCCGCAGCCACAAGCTAAAAAAGTACCAAAGAGATTTATAGCTGAAACAAATTTAAAGACCGGTGATGCGATTAGTTACCAATTACCATCAGGTGATTTCATGATTCTTAAGGTCATCGAAATCATTGAACAATGGACGAAGGATCGATATCCTCTTTTTGAAATATGTGATTGGATAGGAAAAGAGATTCCTTCAAAAGATCAAATCGATCTATTAGATTTGAGGAAAGAAACGCAAGCAGATGGAGAGTTATTATTTGATAAAATAGCTGTTTATCCTGCAGGAAAAAGATACAATCCAGCTAAACGTATAAAAGTGATAGCAGAAAATATCTCTATAAAATTAGAGGCGGGAACTCCATATACTCTATTAACGTGGAAAGACTTAGAGGAATATTTAACGTGGAATCGTTACATAGAATAAACATTAGAAATGAGTGAAGGACATAGTGATTATTCAGGTCATTGAAGAGGAAACACGTAGTCAGGTCAAAGCCTTTTTTAATGAGCACTGGGGCAGTTCACAAATGGTAACGTCGACAGGTGTTCATGATTGTAGTCTGTTAGAAGGTTTTTATGTCACGAACGATGATCATGAAATCATTGGACTTGTCACCTATCATATCTCTTCGCAGACGTTCGAAATCATTTCACTGGATAGTCTTGAAGAAGGTAAAGGAATTGGTTCACGATTGATGCAAGTGGTAGAGGAAGAGGCAACACAGCAACAATGCAACTTGCTGACACTCGTTACGACGAATGATAATGAGCATGCGATACGTTTTTATCAACATCGGGGATATACAGTATCAAAAGTGATTCCGAATGCCGTGGACCTTGCACGCAAAATAAAACCGGAAATCCCGTTATACAATGAAAAGGGAGTTCCGATTAAAGATGAGATCGTCTTGATAAAACATCTATAATTTACTTATTCGTTGTTGATATTAGAACTTCTAAATAATCCTTCTCACTCTTGAATTGATCATTCACAATCAAATCCGGTGAAATCAAATAGGTTCCGGCATATTTAATGTGTGTAATTTTAAAGTAGCATGTCTTAGGTGCGAGTAGACTTTTCGATTGATGAATCTGCTCTCGTGATAGTGGCGTCCAACCTGATTGATTTTGTGAATTAGCGAAAGAGACAACAATCGATTGATCAGCTTGAATCAATAGTACAAGATTGTTGTCTTGTAAACGTGATGGATTGATGTGGGCGAGGATCGGGTCGGCAGATTTAGCGATAAACCCACCAATAGTAGCGTGTGCCTGCTGTTCATTCGTGAATTGTTGAATCATAGCTATCCTCCTGACTGAACAAAATTTACTCTGACTTTTCTTTCGTGATGATACCGACACCACAACCAAACAGCATGATGATGCCCGTAACGAGTAACGCAGGCACGTGACTCTCTAATGCCATGTAGAGACCTGCACCACTTAAAATGACGCCGGTTGGAATCAAAACGTTTCGCAGGAGCTATTCCTCCCTAAAAGGATAATGACGTTGTTCTCACTATACCGGATAGAACGTCAGATAAAAACGCATGCTTTAGTAAATAATGATAATCTGATTCTGAATACGCGAGAATGAAGAAGACGCTGCCCATTGATTGGGCAGCGTCTGTTTTATTATGTTCGTTCCAGTACATTGACGAGCATCTGATGGATGACGTCATGATCCCGGACGTCATGGACAGGATAACTACCGGGGTAACGTATAGACGTCTATCGCCCCGATATAAGTAATCTTCAGTTCTAACGTTCCGTCCTCCTGACAGGTCGTTCGGAGTTCCAGTTCACCGCTGATGACACCATGTGTAGCGGTAAAAGTAGAGGTTTTCTCGTTTCCATCGAATCGACTCTTTTTTAGTATGTACATATGTTCAACATCGTCTGTAGGGCTGTTTTTTCACTCGACTGTAAGCTGAGGTTCCAGCGGCTCTTCGTATTAATCCAAATCTTCGAGTAAGCACAGCTCGCACCTGCCCGTGTCGGCTTCCATGTCGATGAATCCTGGTTCCCTTTTGAACGGTTCGAGCTTGCAAAAACGGCAATCAATTTTGGACCGTTGAAGTCGTTTGCCAATGGAACGCTTGATGGGTTGTCATTATCCAGCTGCCTCGGCTTACAAAGTAGTCTTAATACGTGTTTTAGGATTCTGAGATATATTCCTATTACAGCGTAAAATTCAAATATTATTGAGATAGGCGAATTGGTATTCAAGAAAGCACGTTGATATGGAGTTTTAAATAACGAGGATTATCGGATGCTGCTACGTAACATGCAGTAGTTTTAAAGAGGATGATTTGTTTCCAAAGTGTTCGTTCGTATAAGATTAAAAATATTACAGATAAATCACTATTAGTATTAAATAATAAAAATCATTGTAAATTTAAGGAATGAAACCGATAATTATTGTGAAATGCTATCTTTTATTAGTATAGAAATTAACTTAAGAATCGGGGGAAATAACGTGTTACCTATTTCTATTTCAGAGTTAGACCGTATTAAAGCAGAGTGTAATGCAATGGTGAATAAAAGAGCATCGGCTTCAGCCGCAGCAGCGGTTGTCCCCATTCCCGGAGCAGATGTAGGAGCAGATGTCGTCATCATGATGGAGCTTCTTCCCGCAATTAATCGAAAGTTTGGATTATCCCCTGAGCAGATTGAACAGCTCGATTCTGAAATAAAAGGAAGACTCGCGATTATTATTTCTTCAGTCGGTAGCGAACTAGTAGGTAAGTACATTACAAAAACAGTAGTGGCACAGTTACTGAAAAAAATGGGTGCTAAAATGGCAATTAAACAGGTCACAAAGTACGTTCCTTTTGTAGGTCAGGCCGTCTCGGCCGGAATTAGTTTTGGTGCGATGAAATATTTAGGAAATGCACACATCGAAGAATGTTATGCAGTATGTAAAAGATCCATTGAATCCAAGCAGTATCAAGAAGTATGAATTGGAGAGATGATGTGATTTATAGCGATCACACCATAACTCAAGTTTAGGTATGTTCTCTATGCTAGAGATTTAATGATACATAGTTAAGGAGATTGTAAAGATGAAAAAAATAGTTATAAATATATTTGCGCTTTTGGTGATTCTCGGAGTAATCGGTGCGGGAGCTGTTTTCTATTTCAAGCCTTCTTTCATTTCAACAACTCAAAGCTCTGATACCGCTTTAGTAAAAGAACGGTTGGTAGAATTATCTGAATGGACTACTTTGAAATATGAGTACAGCAAGGTAATAATCAGTCGAAGCAGTAAAAATGTACCTTTGATTGATCTTAAATTAGCTGAAGCAATCAAGTTAATTGAATACGATGGTTATTTGAAAGCAGGTACAGATTTATCTAAGCTACAACTGTCTTATAACGAGACAACAAAGCAATTATTAGTTAAGGTACCGAATTCAAAGATACTTGATAACGTAGCAGATACAGACACAGCAAAGGTAACGGATGTTAAAGGTGATCTATTTTCAGATTATCAATCGCAACAAATTTTTGATGATATCAACAAAGAAAAAAATAAAATTGAAAAGAAAAAAATCGAGCAAGGATTTTTAGAAGAGGCAGATGAAAGAATTCAAAAATTATTAACGTCTTTCCTTAAGACAAATGGATATAGTAAAGTAACAATCGAATTTTATTAAATGAATTATGCAAGACGATCATGTGTTAGATGATCGTCTTTTTTAAACGATGAATAGAAATAACGCAACAAGAGAAATCTCTTATTCATAATCAATAAGGTTAGTAGAAAATTTCTCATCCTTGGAGAAAATCCTTCGATGGTACAATCAGTCCTCCAGTATATTTTTGCTTAAAAAGAAGCATCTAGTAACATTCCTTGAGCGAGAAAAATTGTTCAACTGCAACATAATCTATCTGCTTCAAAAGGAGAATTACCAATGAATATCTCGAATGAGCTCCACAAATTGTAGAGAGAAGAATTAGATAATTCGAAACTACCGGGTAATAAAAGGAGTAGTTTTCTCAGCAAAAAACTATTAAAAACAAAACAAACACTGTACTGGAGGTCGCTCATGAACTGGAATGAACTAAAAGAGGAATCAGAAATTAGGGAATTACTTGAGGACTTTGGTTATTTTCATGACGGGTGTTTGAAGGAAATGCATATGTGGACCGAAACGTATATTGATGAGAATCTGACGATGGCTGCTCCAAGCGGATTAGATACAAACGTCAAACTGTTATTTCAACGTCAGTTCAAAAACCCGTCTGCGATTGAATTATGGTTTGAAGGTGTAACAGGAATTCATATCCTTCCGACACCAGAAAATTTCCCCTCGATACTTTTTGAGGCTGTCATTTTAAAACAGCATGATACTTATTACTGGTCAGATGATGTTGATTTTGATCCGAGCACTATTGAACAGAACGTAAGTTGGATATCAGCTAAAAAACTTAGATGGAGAGAAAGAAATGATTGGATGGGAAAACAGCATCGATATGGGAGTAAGGGATAAAAATGAAGTACCTTTTGTTTTAGGGTTTCATCAATTACATTTAGGTCATATTCAAAATCAATACTAAATAAAAAGTCCACTTGAAAAAATAACCGGTGAGGTGAGAAGACATCATGTCATGGAAACACCAGATGTATTTACATATTTATGCTCAGCATACCAATCATCAGGAGTCCTTTATTGTTGGCAATAAACAAGCATTATTGAAATTAAGAGATCTGATCGATGAAGCGCTGGTTGAAACTACAGCTGCTGAAGGCGGCTTTTTCTCATCAGATGATGAAGGGTACGAAGTTTACATTGGTCTGGTCAAAAATGAGGAAGTGTTTCAGTCATTGGAAATGCCCTATACGGAGCAGTTTGGGGATTGGAATGATCAAAGACATTTTATCAACTTGAAAAATGATCCTAATGCACCTTATGATCCGATCATTCTTTTCAAAGAAACGAAGCAAGCAGAAGAATGACACGTATTCTTCTGCTTTTTTCTTAACTAAAATGGACTTAACAGGCACAAATCATCAAATGATTGCCGTCGAGATCTTTAAAATTGAACCAGTGACCGTGTTCAATTTCTGTCGTCAATTCGATGCCTTTGTTTTTCATATATGTATAAGATTGTTCGATATTATTTGTATTAAAATGAAAAAGTGGTGTACTGAGAATGTTGTCTTTTGAAAAAATTTTACTGTCTAATACGATGTCTACACCATTCATCGGAATGACGTACAGGTGACCAAACAAAATCTCACCGTCGGATGGTAAGCCGAGCAGATCACAGTACCAATCCCGGGATTTTTCGACGTTGCTGACGGGAATGAAGATGGTCCCGACCTGATTTGAAATCGGATTCATAAAGAACCTCCTTATTTTGAAAGCACTATACCATCTAAATAGTTCCGCTCATTTGAAAAATATTCGTTTGCAATCAAGTCACTCGAAACTAAATATGTTCCGTATAGTTCGCCCCGCTTGATGCCAAAGTAACATGTGTTCGGAGCTAACAGACTGGTTTGTTTCTTGAGGTTTTCCGGTGAGAGTTCAATCCAGTTCAATTCGTTTTCTGCAAGAGGAATGCGCGCCGCAAAAATGGAATGATCTTTGTGAATGGAGACAATCGGGTCTTTGGTCTTTAATAAGCCAGGATTGACATGGGCTAAAATTGGGTCAGCACACGTTGCAATAAATTCACCAATCGTAGTAGATTCAGATGCCCGCATTAATTCATAAATCATGGCGTTGCCTCCTTCTACATAATGGTCATTCTACCTTCTTCTTTTTCGTTAACATGGCTACAACTGCACCCAAAGTCACTGTAATCATACCGATAAAACCTTGTGGGATGTGTCCGTACAACAACATGAAAATACCGGCACTGCTTAACACTACACCTGATCCAATCAAAACTTCTCTCATTGGAAACTTCTTTCGAAATCAAAATGTATATTTCCTTCACTATAATGAATATTTTTATCAAACAGCAATGAGCCGATTTATAAAGATAAGTCATGAAAAATACAGAAATGAGTGTCCACCTACATCAAAATTTCTCCTTATGTATGTTAAAAATCAAAAACACATGTCGAATGGACAGTGGAGTCAGTTCAACATGTGTTTTTGTGGAAATTTCAATTCTTGTTATGTCCGTTCTAGCACCGTCGCGAGCATCCGATGCACGACTTCGTGATCGCGGACATCATGCAGCTGATAATCCTTGCCGGGTAATGTGTAAACGTCGGTTGAGCCGACGTAGGAGATGGCGAGTTCGAGTGTGCCGTCTTCCTGACAGGTCGTTCGTAATTCCAGTTCGCCGCTGATGACGCCGACTTCATTCGTCATCACACCGTGCGTGGCGGTAAACGTAGAGGTTTTCGTTTCCATCGAATCGACTCCTTCTTAGTATGTACAGGTGTTCAACATCGTTTGCAGTGCTGTTTTTTCAGAGGATTGGAGACTTAAGCCCCAACGACTTTTCGTGTTGATCCACATCTTCGAGTAAGCACAGCTTGCGCCGGCACGGGTTGGTTTCCATGTCGATGGATCCTGGTCACCCTTTGAACGGTTCGAGCTTGCGGAGACGGCAATCAATTGCGGACCGTTGAGGTCGTTTGCGAATGCCTGACGTGTCGTTGTCGTCCAGCTGCTTGCACCTGAACGCCATGCTTCCGCGAGCGGCACGACATGATCGATGTCGAGATCGGACGGGTTCGTGAATGTCAGTCCATCATAATAACTGTACCATGAGCCGGACGTGACCGGACAGTTGCCGACGTAAGAATCCGCATCGCGTTTCAAGACGACTTGACGGGTATCACAGCCGCTTCCTTGGCTGCTCCAATGGGGGAAGAGATCACGGGAGTAACCGGTCATCGTACTTTCGGTCTTGACTGTCAGTGCGTTGAGCTCAGATTGAGCCGTCGCTTTTGACGGAATGCCGGACGGTAGTGCGGAAACGGGTGAGAGGTCGAACTGAAACGCAGTGAGAAACAAAACAAACGATACGGCGAGTAGCTTGATTTTCTGGAACATGAACTGCCTCCTCTTATGTAAGTGTGATGAGAGAATCCTCTCAACTCACTCAGTATGCCATCGAATATTTTGGATAGGGTTAAAATAATGTAAACATTACAAAAGTTGAATATTTTTTACCGGAAATATTTTTTGGGAATTAAGCCTAAAGTAACAGAGAAATAAATTACTTAAAAATTAAAATCAATATCGGATAAAAACGAAGTGAATGATTTAAAATTACAGAGATTTTTAACATAAAAAAAAGCATCCGATCATAGGATGCTTTGGTTACAGACTTTTATCGTGTGCTGATCGTTTTTTGAAAAAATGGACGACTAAAAAAACTAGAACAATATTTGATAAAAATCCAAACGAATCAAAGAAAGCATCTAAGAGCGGCATTTTTTCCAGTGAAATGCGTATAAAAAACAAAGCAATCGAGCTTACGAACACTACCAGAAGGATGGCAAGAAGAGAACGATTGGTAAAAATCAAGCCGAGAACCAGGAAGACTGACACGAGACCGATGATTTGAGTCACCATGAGACACCTGCTTTCTGTTACATGATCTGTATGTATGATTTTTTCCTTAGTTGAACTTTTCTTAAACAAATTTCCAACGAATCTGTATCATCCAAGAAGGATAATGGGGAAATCTGGAACTTTACATAAGAAAAAACGTATGAATAAAGGAAGGAGCTGAGGGGATGAAAAAAGGATTACATACGTCCATTACACCAAGTTTTATTTTAGCAGGACTGCTCGTCTTGATGATCATGACACTTGTTTTTGTTCAACGTCATCTCAATACGGTTCAGATTGAATCCATTGTTGAGCAGGCAGACGAACGAGGTTTTGGCTACGAATTGGTGATCCATGAACCAATCACGAACTCCTACAGTTTTAGAGCATTCGAACAGGAGTAACAAGAACCAAATCGAAAGGAGAAATCCGTTGAAAGCCATCAGTCTATTTTTACTGTTTTATGCCGTCACGGTGATGATTATTTATATCGTGTCGATTTTTCTGCCGGTCGCGCTAAATTTCATCGTCTACTTTTCCATCGCGTTGCTGATTGTTCTTGTCGGTTATCTGATCAAACATTATTTATTCAGTTCACGGGCGAAGAATTGAACTCTGTCAGCGAAGCTGATTCAAATCTTGTATAGTAAAGGGGTACCTCTGTTCGATTTGGACAGGAGGCACTCCTTTTTTAGGAGCCACGAGGAATTCAAACGTCAAGGAGCTGAGACCGTACCATGAACAAACAAGACATAAGTGATATCCGTCGCCATTTTAAGGTCGACTCGGAACTACTTAAAATCAACGAAATTTATAATGTATATATCCGCAAGGAAACGAGTGAAATCTTCTATGAGGAAAGCCGGCCGTTCGCCTTTCTTGAACTCGAGCAACAGGAATTGTTCCTCGCGAACTTCAAGAAAGTCCTGACCGGGAAACTCGACATCAAGCTGTTTGAGGTCAAGTTCCAGCAGCCTGAAGAAGGCGCGACCGGACATACGCAACAACTGTTGTACGAAGGCCTGTACACGGAAGAGACGGAAGACTGGACGGAACAGATGCAACAGATTGCGCTGAAGATGGTCCAAGACGTGCAGTACGAAAACGATATCGTCGTCACGTTCATCCGGGGACAGTATTACAAGACGACGAAACGGCAGGCGGACGAGACGGAAGTGGATAAGAACGATGAAGTCTATACGACCCCGTTTATTCTGAGCAGTCTCAACCAGACGGAACTGCCGAAACAGTCGCTTGTCTTTGACTATGTCGATCTCGAGTTCAAGTCGAACCTGCTGATCAATCCGGTCATCAAACTGGCGTCACCAATTGGCGGCTTTTTATTTCCGTGCTTCACGGATAATGCGGCGGACGTCAACCGTGTCCTTTACACAGCAAGCAAACCGAATAAACCGGACCTGCTGTTCATTGAAAACGTCCTGAACGGTGATCAAATCGTGACGGCGGAAGAAGACAAAGCGGTATTTGAAGAGATTGTCAAACTGGTCATCGGCGAATCAGTCGATTCAAAAACGCTCGCGGGTGTCTATGAGGAAGTCAATCACCTGCTCGTCGTTGAGGACGAAAAGGAAGACGAGCCGGAAGATATTCCGATGCTGGACGTCAAAGAAGTCGAACGGGTCTTAAAAGCGAGCGGCATCGAAGACGTCAGTACGGAACAGGTCGAACGGGCCTTCAAGACAGTCATCGATGATACGACGTACGAAATGAAGGCGAGTAACATCGTCCCGAACTATGAAGCGAAATCAATTAAAATCAATACGAAAGTCGCAAATATCTCCGTCAGTGCCCAAGACTTGAAGTACATTAAGCAGGTCAATTACAACGGCAAACAATGTCTGTTGATTGAAGTCGAGGAAGACACGGTCATCGACGGGTTCACGCTCGTTTCAGAAGAAAATATCTTAAGCTAATTCAAAAAAGCCACTCGTTTCACGTCATTCCGACAAGGAAAACACGTGAAAGACAAGTGGCTTTTTTTGAATCATCCAGAATGATTGATTAATCGGATAAAGATGCGTATGATTGGTTTTGTAAGCGGTCTCTTTTAAAAACAAAGGACACCCAAAATTTTTTTAACGATTTACGAAAGCGGTTTCGATACTTATTTTTACAAATGAATGATCTCTTATAAGTGCGTAAAGAATTCGGTTAAAGGAGGCAGATTCATGGGACAGGATTATCAGCAATTGGTCGATCGGTTAGCAGAAAAAACGACTGGTGAACTGCAAGATGGTGTTGAAGTCGTCATCAAATCGGTACCGGACCGGAGGGAAAGCGGCGTACTTGATCCGCGCGTTTTGGAAGTCAAGATGCAGCAACAACATGACAGTTCGCCGGCAGCACCGTTTTCGCTCGAAGCGGCGCGGGCCGGGATGGGTTGGGTCAATACCGATCTGACGACGACACCGATTACGACAGAAGCGATTGAGATTCCGAGTCCTGAGCAACCGATTCCGGCACGGATTTACCGTCCACGATCGACGGAACCGTTACCGGCAGTGGTCTACTTTCACGGCGGCGGCTTTTTCGGCGGGACACTTGATCCGGTCGAGTATCCTTGCCGGTTGCTGGCAGAACGGGCCAATGTCGTCGTCATTTCGATTGATTACCGGCTCGCACCGGAACATCCATTTCCGGCCGGTCTGAACGATTGTTTCGCGGCTGTCACATGGATCTATGAACAAGCGGAAGCACTCGGCATTAACCACGCACAACTGGCTGTCGCCGGCGACAGTGCCGGCGGAAACTTAGCGACCGTTTGTGCCCTGCTTGACCGCGAACAACAGACAAAGATGATCCAGTACCAAGTCCTGCTCTATCCGGTCGTCAATCTTGCCGCTTTGCCGACGGATGATTTCAAGTGGCGTCTTGACGCCTACGAAATGAACGAGAATCGGGAGTTGCTTGAAGGGATCGTTACGGCTCTTGCAGACACAGATGGCTTGTTGAACCGGTTATACCTGCAAGGAACGACGGATGTGCAGGATCCACATGTTTCGCCACTCTTCAGCGACAAGCTGGCAGGACTGCCGGAGGCGCTGATCATCACGGCGGAATATGATTATCTTCGTCTCGAAGGCGAAGCGTACGGGCGGAAACTCGCGCGGGTCGGCGTCAAAACTAAACGGATTCAGTATAACGGCATGGATCATGCCTTCATCGAAAAACTTGGACAGTATCCGCAAGCGGAAGATTGCATCACAGAAATTGCGAACGGTCTTCAGAATCGGTTTGCGGCAATGAAATCTGATACGAACACTATAGGGGGATAAGCAGATGACGACTTATACATTAGATTGGAACGCTTATACGGCACTGGCCCGGAAGACGGTCGCAGAAGGGGCAGTCCTGTTGAAAAATGACAAGCAGACGTTGCCGCTTTCAGCAGGGACGACAATCTCAGTTTTCGGACGCAATCAGTTTAACTATTATAAAAGCGGAACGGGATCGGGTGGGATGGTCAACGTATCGCACGTGACAAGTCCACTCGAAGCTCTGCAACAACATCCGGATCTGACCGTGAACCAGTCGTTGCTCGATGTTTACGAAGCCTGGCTGCAGGATCATCCGTTTGATAAAGGCGAAGGCTGGGCGGCGGAACCCTGGTCGCAGGAAGAAATGCCGGTCACGGACGAAGTCGTCGCTCAAGCGGCGGGGCAGTCGGATGTCGCGATCGTTATGATCGGTCGGACGGCCGGTGAAGACCGTGATAATACGGCAGACCCGGGCAGTTACCTGCTGACGGACGTCGAATTAACCTTGATCGAAAAAGTCTCACAGGCGTTCCCGAAGACCGTTGTCTTGTTAAACGTCGGCAATGTCATCGACATGCAGTGGGCGCTTGATTTTGATCCGAGTGCGATTTTGTATGCGTGGCAAGGCGGGATGGAAGGCGGAAATGCCTTGATTGATCTCTTGACGGGAGCAATCACACCATCCGGAAAACTGCCGGATACGATTGCCCGTTCACTCGACGCGTATCCGTCGACGCCGTACTTCGGTCACGAAGACCGGGCGATTTACAAGGAAGACATCTACGTCGGGTACCGCTACTTCGAGACGTTTGCGAAAGACGACGTCCTGTATCCGTTTGGGTTTGGTTTATCCTATACGACGTTTGATGTCGCGACGGAAACGATCGACATGACGGAGCAACAGGTCACATTGACCGTCACCGTCACGAATACAGGGACACGCAGCGGGAAAGAAGTTGTCCAGGTGTATCTCGAGAAACCACAGGGACAACTCGGCAATCCGGCACGCGGACTCGTGACGTTCGCGAAGACACAACAGCTGGAACCGGGTCAACAGGAGACGGTAACGTTGACGGTACCGCTGACGGAATACGCGAGCTACGATGATGCCGGTGTGACGGGGCATAAATCGTCTTACGTCATCGAAGCGGGAGCGTATCATCTGTACGTCGGCACGGACGTCCGGACCGCGGCGCACGTGGCGACACAAACGATCGACACGTTACGTGTCACCGAGACGTTAAGCGAAAACATGGCACCGGTCACGGCGTTTGACCGTCTGAAGCCACACAAGACGGAAACCGGTTATGACGTCACGTACGAAGCGACACCGCTGCGGACGATCGATCCGGAAGCCCGCCGCCTCGCCGAACGTCCTGCCGCGCGACTGTCTTCGGAAGATCAAGGTCTGACACTGAAGGATGTCTACGAAGGCAACACGTCCCTCGACGTGTTCCTCGATCAATTGACGGATGAGGATCTGGCAGCGATCGTTCGCGGCGAGGGGATGAACTCACCGCGCGTCACACCGGGAACAGCAGCTGCCTTTGGCGGCGTGACCGACCGGCTGACAGCATTCGGCATTCCGGCGGCCTGCTGTGCTGACGGTCCGTCCGGGATTCGGATGGACATCGGAACCAAAGCCTTTTCGCTTCCGAACGGGACGCTTGTCGCGTCAACGTTCAACGTCGAGTTGGTGGCTGACTTATTTGAGATGACAGGGCTCGAACTCCGGAAAAACGGCATCGATACGTTGCTTGGACCGGGGATGAACATCCATCGTCATCCGCTCAACGGACGAAACTTTGAGTACTTCTCGGAAGATCCTCATCTGACCGGGATGATGGCCGTCGCCCAGCTCGACGGGATGCACCGGGTCGGTGTGACGGGAACGCTCAAACACTTAAGTGCCAACAATCAGGAATTCCATCGTCATGATCTCGATTCGATTGTCTCGGAACGGGCCTTGCGGGAAATTTATCTAAAAGGATTTGAGCACGCCGTCAAACGGGGACAGGCGTATGCGATCATGACGACATACGGTGCCGTCAACGGGCTCTGGACGGCTGGATTGTACGATCAAAACACCCGGATTCTCCGTGACGAGTGGGGCTTTGACGGTGTCGTCATGACCGACTGGTGGGCAAAAATCAATGCCGAAGGAACGGAAGCCAACCGGCAACAGACAGCGACGATGGTTCGTTCGCAAAATGACCTGTACATGGTCGTTGGAGAACCGGGGGCGAATCCGTTTGAGGATGATACGCTGTCATCGCTTGCGGACGGTACGTTGACACGGGCAGAGTTGTTGCGGAGTGCGGCGAACATCTGTCAGTTCATCCTGCGGTCACCGGTCATGGAGCGGACGCTTGGTCAGGGAGCGACAGTCGATGTCACCGGATTACCGGAAGAGGCAGATGATCTGAACGAACAGGCCGTGACGCATCAGCAACTTCAAAGCGGTGTCCCGATCGTGTTTGATGAACTCGACACGTCGACCGGAAGCAGTCATGTCTTTGCCGTGACGGCGGAAGAAACCGGGATGTATCACGTCACGTTTGAAGCACGGTCGTATGCCGGTGAACTGGCACAGATGCCGGTGACATTGTTTGCGAACAATATGCCGGTCGCGACGTTTACGTTCAACGGGACAAACGGCGAATGGGTGACACAGACAAAAGACGTCTTCGTCTTTAATCCACACAACTACTTCAAGCTGTACTTTGCGCTCGGAGGGCTTGAACTCAAGAACATCACCTTTACGTTAACGGAATCGTTCCATATGAAAAACGGATAATCACATCATAGAAAATTTAAAAAAGTGTATGAAAAAAGAGAGAAGCGATGTTCAAGCCGCTTCTCTCTTTTGGTGTCTCTATTTTTTCTTAAATCGAAAACGAATTGACGGCATGAATGCCTTCTTGTTCGACGAACTCATCGAGGAGCGCCCGAACATCATCCGTTGAATTCGTGTCCATCAAACGGGCACGCAATTCGCTGGCACCGCGGAAACCACGGACATAAATCTTGAAGAACCGGCGGAGCGGCTTGAAGAGGCGGGGTTCGAATTCCGCTGAATATTGATCGTGCAGGTCGAGTTGCAGACGCAACAGACCCAACAATTCTTCGCTCGAGTGCTCTTTCTTTTCGACTTCAAAGGCAAACGGGTTATGGAAAATGCCGCGGCCGATCATGACGCCGTCGACACCGTACTGCTCGACGAGTTCAAGCCCGTGTTGTCGGTCGTTGATGTCGCCGTTGATCGTCAAGAGGGTTTGCGGTGCGACTTCATCCCGAAGTTTCTTGATTTCCGGAATCAGTTCGAAGTGAGCCGGGACCGCACTCATTTCTTTACGCGTCCGCAGGTGAATCGAGAGGTTGGCGATATCCTGTTCGAGAATGTGGCGTAACCAGTCGTGCCACTCCTCGACTTTTGAATAGCCGAGACGTGTCTTGACGCTGACCGGCAGACCGCCGGCTTTTGCTGCCTGAATCAGTTCAGCGGCGACATCGGGACGGTTGATCAGTCCTGATCCTTTTCCGTTGACGGCAACGTTTTGCACCGGACAGCCCATGTTGATATCGATGCCTTTAAAGCCCATTTCCGCCATCCCGATACTCATCTCACGGAAATATTCCGGCTTGTCGCCCCAAATGTGGGCGACCATCGGCTGTTCATCTTCGGTGAACTCGAGTCGTCCGCGGACACTCTGTTTACCTTTCGGATGACAGTAACTTTCCGTATTCGTAAATTCAGTAAAGAAGACATCCGGTCGCGCTGCTTTCGCAACGACGTGACGGAAGACGACATCGGTGACATCTTCCATTGGTGCAAGTACAAAAAATGGTCGTGGCAGGTCCTGCCAAAAGTTGTTTTTCATCGTATATAAAACCCTTTCCTTAAGGTAATTCGTTTTGCTCAATTAAAATTTCATCAACTATATACTTTAAGCGTATTGAACAAAAAGTGCAAGGAGACAAGCTTTGCAGGCGGGAATATTGAAGCCGTTTGTCGAAACCAGATAAAGGAAGTCAGGGATGAATCTTTTAGTCCGTTCATATCGTAATAGGTGTAACACAGTCGCCAGGAAAGGATGAGATCTCCATGCATACACTGTACATGAAACAAAAAGCACTCAGTTTACGAGGTCGTTTTTCGATTAAGAATGAACAGGAGCAGGATCGGTATCTCGTCGAAGGCAGCTTCATGAAAATTCCGAAGTCGTTTTCGATTACGACGACGGACGGAGAAGAAATTGCGACGATCACGAAAAAAACATTCAGTTTAAGACCGAAGTTTTTTGTTGAGGTCGAGGGACAAACGATGACGATCGAAAAGGAATTTTCATTGTTCAAAGCCCGTTATACGATTGACGCAGCCGGAATCGAGATTGACGGAAACTGGTGGGACATGGATTTCCAAGTCAAGCGGCAAGGCGAAGTCGTCGGGCAGGTTGAGAAAAAGTGGTTGTCGTTTGGCGACAGCTACGAAATTCAGGTGATTGATGCCGCGATGGAGACGATTCTGATTGCACTCGTCGTTGCGATTGATTGTGTGAAGGCAGACGATGCGGCAAACGCATCGTCTTAACAGAACAGGAGAGAAGCATGAAATCACTTTTGATGAACCAGACGATGGATTTGAACCGACGTTTTACGATCCAAAACGAAGCCGGACACGTCACGCATGAAGTGACCGGACAGTTGTTGCAAATGCAGAAAAACTGGCAACTCGTACAGGAAGAAGCCGAGATCGGCCGCGTGACGAAACAGACGTTCAGCATGTTGCCGCATATCCTGGTGGAAGTGGACGGGCGTGTCGTTGCGACCATTCAAAAAACTGGATTCTTGATGTTTGCGGATTACCGGATTGACAGCCGGGATCTGCAAATCGATATCAACTGGGCGACGATGACGTTCAGTGTCACGTATCAAGGAAACAAAATCGGGCAAGGCAAAAGACGGTGGGTCCGTTTCGGAAAACAGTACGAACTGACACTGCTGGATGAAGCGTCGGAGACACTGTTTTTAAGTGTCGTGCTCGGACTCGATCGGGCGAAAGCAGACAAAACAGTCGCAACGCTCTTTTCGGATAATTGGTCAGGAGGGAAGAAGTAAATGGAACGATGGGATATCTATACGGCAGACCGCGAGAAAACAGGACGGACCTGGCCGCGTGGAACAGAATTAAAAGATGGCGATTATCGTTTGGCTGTGCACGTTTGTCTTTTTAACGAACAGGGACAGATGTTGATTCAGCAACGCCAGCCGTTCAAAGAGGGCTGGTCCAACATGTGGGATCTCAGCGTCGGTGGCAGTGCGACAACAGGCGATACGAGTCAAACGGCGGCGGAACGTGAATTGTTTGAAGAACTCGGATTGTCCCTGTCGTTCGCCGGACGGCGTCCGCAGTTGACAGTTCCGTTTGAAGACGGGTTTGACGACTATTACTTAACCGAAACAGACGTTGATCTGACGACCCTGACGTTACAGGAAGAAGAAGTCCAAGCCGTCAAGTGGGCGACGGAAGACGACATCATTGCTGGCATACGGGAAGGAACGTTCATTTCGTACCATGAACCGTTGATCCGGTTGCTGTTCATCTTACGGCATCAATATGGTGCCCATCAAAAATAAAACAACCCCCAGGTCGCGAGCGACTTGGGGGTTGTTTTTGGGATTAGGCTGTTTTTTTCGAAGCCGGCACCGTTTGTTTTGGTTTGGTCTCCGGTAAAAAGAAACTGAACAGGAGGTATGTCGAACAGCAAAGGAAAAAGACGACCATCGAAGCCATGTATCCCATCTGTCCGAGCGTATAGCTCCAAAGAATCGTAAAGATTGTCTGTGTGGCGTACGCAATTGCCCAAAAGAGACCAAATAAGACGGTAATCTTTTGCGGGGTCATGCCTTTCATCTCGTGTGCGAGATTCATGAAAATCGGATACTGAATGTACATCGCAAATCCGGAAACGAAGGCAAAGACATACGAAACGAGTGGCGAGATATTGCCGAACGCGACCGTGATGATAAAACTGCCGATCATGATCAGCCCGCTGGTCAGGAGAATCGGTTTTCGCGGTGTCCCGCGGCTGCCGATTTTCAGACCAACAAAGGTCCCGATGATCCCGGCACCGGATACAAGCAGATTGACGAGCGATCCGTTTAATTCGGTATAGGTGTCAAATACCGGTTTGAGTCCGACGAGCGACAGAATGTAGAGCGTTAAGAAACCGCCGAACGCCAACGCATATTTCCATAAGAAGCTGTCTTTGATCGCATCTTTGTAACCGTAAGCCGTGACGACTTCGTTTTGATCACTTGCCGTATTCAAGTCGAATTCTTCACTGAAGATCAACCAGGCGAGGAACAGGACGGCTGTCAAAGCAGCAAAAATCGTCAATGTCAGTTGCCAGTTGTTCGTGAATTGTGTCGCGAAAAATGTGAACAGCAAGGAAACGACGAACGCTCCGACATTGTAAGATACCGTATTGAGTGCATTGATCCGCAGTTTTTCCGTCGGATCACTGATGTAGCGGGTGACGACCGGATTCATGTAGACGATGACCATCGAGCCACCAAGACCCATGATCATCCGGGCTGCCGTATACGCCCAGTAGTTCGGCAGATAGATGGCGACGATCGACATCATCAGGAACAACAGGGCAAGCATCGGTGCTTTTTTGGGTCCAAGTTTCATCAGGATGAGTGCGGCCAAGATGTTCGCGAAGACACGTGCCGTCGTGATCGAATAGTTGACGAGTTGTGAAATCAACGGATCGACGGTCCGGTCACCGAAAAAATGGGCCGTGATTTGTGGTGTCAAGGAAGACCCGGCGACCCAGTTCATGGCGAACGTCGCATATGCGAACCAGAGAACGGCCATCATCAAGTACCCTTTACGTGCGTGATTAGATTGTGTAGACATAAGATACCCCTTCTTTTCCTAAGCCGAATCTCCCGGTAGACGGGGATTCGAACTACTTCACTTTGTTATCAATTCGTTAAATGTAGCGGAGTTCGAAGGGGAAGTAAAATAGATAATTCTTATGTTTTCCATAAGTTAAAAGAATAGATCGAAAGTAATCGTATGCGTTTGTCGAATACTTGAAAAAATGTCTGTCACCTGTTTACGTTTTGGTTTGATGAAGCGTCATCCGTTCACAGGTCATCCCGTCGGCAGTCTGAACGAGACGGTACACATCAGGGTTCTGCAATTGCTGCCAGTCATCAAAGCCAAAAGTCGAATCGATGGTGTGTAACAACAAAGCCATCGCGTTTCCGTGCGTGACAAGCACCGTATGACGGGCCGGATGCAACGATGCTTCTTTCAGGACAGACGTCATCCGCTCCATCACTTCACGACTCGATTCACCGCCGGGAAAGCGGAGATCGAAATCGACGAATGTTTCTTGTAAAGCGGAACGCCACTCGCTTAATGGCGAGGTGCTGAGGATTCGTTCTTGGAGCTGATCCTCGATTTCAACCGGACAATCATGGAGAGCGGCGACAGGTAAAATCGTTTCCTGTGCCCGGCGGAACGGACTGGATAAAATCCGGTCGACCGGGATGGTTTTGAAAAAACCGGCGAGTGCGTCTGCTTGTTTGTAACCTTGTTTCGTCAACGGAGCATCGGGTGCTTGTCCCGTTGCTTCACAATGGCGAATGACATAATATGTCTTCACGATCAGTTCCTCCTCCTGCGGTAGTCTTTGTAGGAGACTTCTGGAAACGGCATGCAAAGTCCTGTTTCACGTTATGAAAGAAGAAATGAAAAAATGAAATAAAACGGTTGACAAACGATCATAAGATTACTAGTATTAAAAACAATTCAGGTGATTATGTCACCTCAGCAACCGAATAAAAAAAGAAAGCTATGATTGTCATGGGTCACACTATGGCAGGAGCAGCTTCTGGAGAGACCGTGTATACGGCGCCGAAGGGTTCACAATCTCAGGCAAAAGGACAGAAGAGTACTGAATTTTTATTTTTTGTGTTGGCTTTGCCAAGCAAAGGATGATTATTTGCTATTCTGATGATTTTTTTGAGATTGGACACCCGTCCAGTCTCTTTTTTTGTTGGACTGACAGAACAGTCTGACCGGGGGAAACAGAGAGATCATCAAAGGAGGAGTTCAGGTTTGGAACAGCAAGGATTAAAACGGGATTTATCGAATCGTCACGTCCAATTGATTGCGATTGGTGGAACGATTGGAACAGGGTTGTTTTTAGGATCGGGGAAAGCGATTCAGCTGGCCGGTCCATCGATTGTGTTTGCCTACCTGCTTGTCGGGATTGCGATTTTCTTCGTCATGCGGGCACTGGGCGAATTGTTATTGTCAAAAGCCGGTTACCAGTCACTGACGGATATCGCGGAAGATTATCTCGGACCACGCGCGGCGTTCGTGACCGGTTGGACATATTGGTTCTGTTGGATCATGACGGCGATGGCCGATATCATTGCCGTTGGTGTCTACGTCAAATATTGGTTTGATATCCCGCAGTGGATTCCGGCCGTCATCGCCCTGTTGATTTTACTCGGCTTTAACCTCTTGACGGTCAAACTGTTCGGAGAACTCGAGTTTTGGTTCGCCTTGATCAAAGTCATCACGATTTTAGCGTTAATCGGGGTCGGGATCGTCTTGCTCGTCATCGGCTTCAAAACAGATGCCGGACCGGTCACAGTCAAGAATCTGTGGCAGCACGGCGGGATGTTCCCGAACGGCATCACCGGGTTCCTGTTGTCGTTCCAGATGGTCGTCTTCGCGTATGTCGGGGTTGAACTCGTGGGTGTCTCGGCAGCAGAAACAGCCGATCCGAAAAAGAACATTCCGTCAGCGATCAACAAGATTCCGTTACGGATTCTGTTCTTCTACGTCGGTGCCTTACTGGTCCTTCTGATGATCAATCCATGGACAGGACTGAATGCAACGGAAAGTCCGTTCGTCAAAACGTTTAGTCTGATCGGGATTCCGCTTGCTGCCGGAATCATCAACTTCGTGGTCCTGACGTCGGCCGCTTCCGCTTGTAACAGCGGAATGTTCTCGACGAGCCGGATTTTGTACAATCTCGGGAATCAAAAGCAGGCACCGAAATCTTTTTCGAAGCTGAATAAGAACCACGTGCCGGCAAATGCCTTGTTCATCTCGACATTGGTCGTCTCGGGTGGTGCCTTATTAAGTAAATTGATTCCAGGACAGGCGTTCAGCATCGTCACGACAATCAGTGCAATTTGTTTCATCTGGGTCTGGGGTGTCATTCTCGTCTGTCACTTGAAATACAAGAAGACGCAGCCGGAATTGCATGCCGCCTCAACGTTCAAAGCGCCGTGGACACCGTTCGTCAACTACCTCGTACTCGGTCTGTTCACACTGATCCTGGTCGTCATGCTCGTCGCGGACGAAACACGTCCGGCCTTGCTCCTGACACCGGTCTGGTTCATCGGATTGTTTGTCCTGTACCAGTTGCGGACGAAAAAACATCAAAAAGCAGAACGACACAGTGCGTGATGCATCAAGGAAAAAAACAAAGACCCGATTCCCTGCCGAACAAAACAGGGAGCCGGGTCTTTCTTGGTGTTGATGAAAACTCAGCGATGGAATTGTCCGTCCGCCAATTGCTTTTTCAACGCCGTCGCTTTTTTACGGATTGCCTGCTGATCCGCTTGGTCCCGCTTCGCCCACTGCCGGTACATCATCGACATCCGTTGGTTGCCGGAGAAACGTTCCTCGTGCCGGGCGATGAAGTCCCAATACAAGGCATTAAACGGACAGGCGTTGTCCCCAAGGGCATCTTTCTGATTAAAGGGACAGTTCCCGCAGTAGTCGCTCATCTTGTGGATGTAGTTCGCCGATGCGATGTACGGTTTCGTCGACAGGAGACCACCGTCGGCATGCAACGCCATCCCGAGTACATTCGGCAGAACAACCCAATCATAGGCATCGATATACATTTCATTAAACCAGTCCGCTGTCTGTTGCGGCGAAATCTCAAACAAGTTGGCAAAGTTTCCGAGCACCATCAGCCGCTGGATATGATGATTGTGCGCCGTTTCGATGACGGGACGGAGCGACTCGGCGACGCAGGTCATCGTCGTCTGACCGTCCCAGAAGAAGTCCGGCAAGTCACGGTCGTGTTTGAGGACATTGACCTGTTCATAACCGGGCATCTCACTCAGGTAGACGGCCCGCATGTACTCACGCCACCCGAGGATTTGGCGGATGAATCCTTCGACGGCATTGAGCGGCGCCTCCTGCTCTTCGAGCGCTGCGGCAGCGGCCTTGATGACTTCGTCCGGTGATAGCAAGCCGATATTGATCGATGAGGAGAGCAGGGAGTGCGATAACGTATCCTCTCCCGTCAGCATGGCATCCTGATAGGTTCCGAATGTCTCAAGCCGTTCCTCGATGAAACGGGCGAGTGCCCGCTGTGCTTCCTGTCGTGTGACCGGCCAGTGGAACGCATCGAGCTGTCCCGGATGATCGGCAAACGTCGTCTCGACTTTGTGGATGACGTCACGTGTGATCTGATCCGGTCGGAAGTGGATCGGTGCTTTAAAATCAACGCCGTCCTTCGCCGGTTTTCGATTGTCGGCGTCAAACGACCATTTTCCGCCGAGTGGTTTGTTTCCGTTCATCAACAGGCGGCGGTCTTTGCGAAGTTGCCGGTAAAAGCGGTCCATCTTCCACGGTTTGTCCCCGAGCAGGGCGACGGCTTCGTCCTGCGTCAATAAAAAGAGTGGAACATCGGAACAGACATCGACGGTGATCGTTTTCGGAAGGTTGTTTTGAAACCGCTCCATGGCGCGACGCATCGGGTGATCGGTGATCGCCGTATACAGCAGGTGCGTCGGTTTATATTGTTGCTGGTGCTGCTTCCAAGCGTCGTCAAACGAGTCCGCTTCCCGGTAATCGACCGTAAATCCTTTGTCCCGGAGTTCGTCTGCGAAATGACGCATTGCTGAAAAAATCAACACCAGTTTTTGTTTATGGTACGTTTTCCAGGTCGAGCGTGAGGTTGCTTCGACCATCAAGATGACATCGTGTTTCGGATCCGCTTCCTGCAGAAGCGGTAACGTGTGGTTCAGCTGATTGCCGAAAATCCAGCGTGTCGCCATGAATCGTTCCCCCTTTTTCTTCTATTAAGAGTATATAGCCGCTTTCCCTGAAAGTATGTCTCGGGATGTGCGCGTTCGATTCAGGGGAAATGGATTTATGTTTAGTGGAAAACACCGGATATTTTAATTTATGAATGACCTGTGATAGGGTTATACTGGAAAGGTAAGTTGTCGTCATACGAGCGGTTTTCAACTGGTATGACAGGTCCATAATATCAAACGGGGATAGGAAGGATATCATGAGCAGTATGCCTAAACAAACAGATGTTATTTTAATTGGTGCCGGAGTCATGAGCGCAACGTTAGGGGTCTTATTAAAAGAGCTTGCGCCGGACATGAAAATTAAGGTGTTCGAGAAGTTGGCAAGTGCGGGGGAAGAAAGTTCAAACGAATGGAACAATGCAGGGACGGGTCACGCTGCACTCTGCGAACTGAATTACACGACGGAAAATGCAGACGGAACGATCGACATCAGCAAGGCGGTCAAGGTCAACGAACAGTTCCAACTGTCGCGCCAATTTTGGTCGCACCTCGTCAAAGAACAAGTATTGCCGAACCCAAAAGAATTCATCATGCCGATTCCACATATGAGTATGGTCGAAGGGGCGGAAAACGTCACATTTCTGAAAAAACGATTGGAAGCGCTCTCAGCTAATCCGCTGTTCAAAGGAATGGAATTTTCGGAAGATCCGGAACAACTCAAACAATGGATTCCATTGATCATGGAAGGCCGGACATCACCGGAACCGATCGCAGCTACGAAAATCGATTCAGGGACAGACGTCAATTTCGGTGCGTTGACACGGATTCTGTTTGATCACTTAAAACAACTCGATGTCGAGATCAACTATGGTCATGGCGTTGAAGATTTGAAACGGGTCGACGGTGGCTGGGAAATCAAAGTCAAAAATGACCAAGACAACCGGATTGAACACCATACGGCGAAGTTCATCTTCATCGGCGGTGGCGGCGGCAGTCTGCCATTGCTTCAAAAAACAGGCATTCCGGAATCGAAACAGATCGGCGGTTTCCCGGTCAGCGGCTTATTCCTCGTCTGTAAAAATCCAGAAATCGCGGAACGTCACCATGCGAAAGTCTACGGGAAAGCCAAAGTCGGTGCGCCACCGATGTCTGTCCCGCATTTAGACACACGTTACATCGACGGTCAAAAATCACTCCTGTTCGGACCGTTCGCCGGTTTCTCGCCGAAGTTCCTCAAAACCGGATCGAATCTCGATTTGATCACATCCGTCAAACCAAACAATGTGTTGACGATGCTGGCGGCAGGAGCAAAAGAGATGGGACTGACAAAGTACTTGATCGAGCAGGTCTTACTGTCGACGGAGCAACGGATGAATGAACTGCGCGAATTCATTCCGAATGCCAAAACGGAAGACTGGGATGTCGTCGTCGCCGGACAACGTGTCCAAGTCATCAAAGATACACCACAAGGCAAGGGGACTCTCCAGTTCGGAACGGAAGTCGTCAGTGCGGCAGACGGTTCGGTCGCAGCGTTGCTTGGCGCGTCACCGGGTGCCTCAACAGCGGTGCCGGTCATGCTGGAAGTTCTCGGGAAATGTTTCCCGGATCAAATGCCGGAGTGGGAAGCGAAAATCAAAGAAATGATTCCGTCGTACGGGACGTCACTCGTCGCGAATCCGGAACTCTTTGATCAAATTCATGCCGAAACCACAAAAACGCTCGAATTGACGGAAGCCCAACCGATTCGTTAACAGTATTCATCCGACACAAAAAAGCCCCGTCCTCTTGAAGAGGACGGGGTTGTTTGTGTAAAATCATCCGCGTTGACGGAAGAAACGTGTTTTCTTCAAGGCAATCCCGACTGGAATTGCGACGAGAATGCCGACGACGTTTTGCGTAATGTTTCCTGGAATTGATAATGCCGGAGCTACCCAGTTGCTGTATAGAATACCTTCACAGATGTAATATACACCGAGCATGACAGGAACAGATGCAATCATTGCGAGCGCGTTGATGCTGACTTTTGTTCCCTTACGACCATACGTCCAGGCAATCCAACCGACGATGAACCCTTGTAATCCCCGTCCAACAAAAGAGAACGGCGCCCAAAGTGTCCAACCTGAAACGATATCGAACAAACCCATTCCGACAGCACCGGCAATCATTGCCGTCCGGGGTCCGAATAAAATCGCGATCAGGAACAACATGGCTGTTCCCATATGGACCAGTCCACCGTTCGCTGCGATGGGTAATTTGATATTGATGAAAAGTGTAGCGACAAAAACAAGTGCAATCGACATTGAAGTGATGACGAGTTGCCGGGTACGAGTGCTTGAATACGGTGCTGCTTTTTGCATGTGCCTGACCTTCTTTATGATAGATTTTGAATACTCTCAATCTATCAGATAACTGGTCTAGCTAAAAGTGTCAATTTCGAACAATTTATAGAGGTCAGTTTGAATCTAAATCTTTCATAATGAAAGCGTTGGCCTAAAAGATGATTTTCCGTGACTTCTACGGGGAAAAGCGCGTTTACGCGCTGTCAGAGGCAGGCGAGACCCGGCTTGAAGACCTGCTGGTCGCAAAAGCCGCGGCTTGCGCTTCGTCCGAGAAAAGCACGGGAAAAATCCTCTTTAGTTGACGGAGATTCTGTTTATGTTAGATTTTGTAATCAAAAAAACGCCTTGCCGAAGCAAAGCGTTTCGATAATCAGTTCCGAATCATGTAATCGAAGGCACCGAGTGCAGCGGTAGCACCTGATCCCATCGAGATGATGATCTGCTTGTAAGCACTGTCCGTACAGTCACCGGCTGCGAAAACACCCGGGATGTTCGTTGCGCCATGACGATCGACAAGGATTTCACCGAACTTGTTGCGTTCGATCGTTTCGCCGAGCCAGTCTGTGTTTGGCACAAGACCGATTTGGACGAAAACTCCTTCAAGCTCGACATGATGCTCAGCACCTGTTTCGCGTTCGACATACGTGATGCCGTTCACTTTATCCGTACCTGTGATTTCCTTCGTCTGAGCGTTGGCAACGACCGTAACGTTCGGAAGACTTGCCAGACGGTCTTGTAAGACCGCGTCTGCTTTCAGTTCCGGTGCAAATTCAAGCACCGTCACGTGTTTGACGAGACCGGCAAGATCGATGGCCGCTTCGACACCGGAATTCCCGCCGCCGATGACAGCGACACGTTTTCCTTCGAAGAGTGGACCGTCACAGTGGGGACAGTAAGCGACCCCTTTATTCTTGAACTCGAGTTCGCCCGGCACACCGATGTTGCGCCAGCGGGCTCCTGTTGAAAGGATCAAACTCTTCGTTTTCAAGACCGCACCGTTCTCAAGCTCCAGTTCAACAAGGTCTTTTTTCTCAAGACGCGTTGCCCGTTGGAGGTTCATGACATCGATGCCGTACTCTTTGACGTGTTCTTCAAGACTCGCCACGAGTTTCGGACCTTCCGTATACTTCATGCTGATGAAGTTCTCGATGCTCATCGTATCCATGACTTGACCGCCAAACCGTTCAGCGACGATTCCGGTCCGGATGCCTTTACGTGCGGCATAAATCGCAGCACTGGCACCGGCAGGACCTCCACCGACGACAAGAACGTCGTACGGGTCTTTATCGGCAAAGTCTGATGCGTCGACGCCTGTACCGAGTTTCGCAAGAATTTCTTCGAGCGACATCCGACCGTTTCCGAACGCTTCGCCGTTGACGAAGACCGTTGGGACAGCCATGATTTCTTTCGCTTCAACTTCTTCTTTGAACGCACCGCCGTCAATCATCGTGTGGCTGATGTTTGGGTTCAGGACACTCATGACGTTTAAGGCTTGGACGACATCCGGACAGTTGTGGCAACTGAGACTGATGTAAGACTCAAAATGATACGTTTCTTTGATCCCTTTGATCTGATCGATCAGTGAAGCATCGACTTTTGGTGCACGACCGCTGACTTGGAGTAACGCCAAGACGAGGGACGTGAACTCGTGACCGAGTGGAATCCCGGCAAACGTGATCCCGCTCTCTTCACCGACACGATTGACGCTGAAGCTTGGTGTCCGGGCTAGTGACGCCTGTTCGATGCTGATTCGTGGTGACATGCTCGCGATTTCTTCGACGAGCTCGCTCATCTCAAGAGAAACAGAGTCTGTCCCGGCGCTGACCGCGAGGACAAGATCTCCTTCCAATAACTCCAAGTATTGAGCGAGTTGTGCTTTAATATCTGCTGCTAAAGCCATCTCAAATCCGCTCCTTAAATTTTTCCGACGAGGTCGAGGCTCGGTGTGAGTGTTGCAGAACCTTCTTCCCATTTCGCTGGGCAAACTTCGCCTGGGTTGTTGCGTACGTATTGTGCTGCTTTGATTTTGTTAACGAGTGTGCTTGCGTCGCGACCGATTCCGCCTGCGTTGATCTCAACCGTTTGGATGACACCGTCTGGATCGATGATGAACGTTCCGCGGTCTGCAAGTCCGTCTTGTTCGTTCAAGACTTCGAAGTTGCGTGAGATGACGTGTGACGGGTCACCAATCATGACGTACTCGATTTTACCGATTGTTTCTGAAGTTTCGTGCCAAGCTTTATGTGTAAAGTGCGTATCTGTTGAAACCGAGTAAACTTCAACGTCAAGCGCTTTGAGTGCTGCGTATTGGTTTTGAAGATCTTCGAGCTCAGTCGGGCAAACGAATGTAAAGTCTGCTGGGTAGAAACAAACGACACTCCATTTTCCACGAAGGTTAGCATCTGTAAGATCGACGAACTCTCCGTTATGGAATGCTGATGCACTGAATGGTTTTACTTCACTTCCGATTAAAGACATGATAAAAATCCTCCTGTTGGGTTCTATTTAAGAATCTGTTCTAGTGCTAAGAAAAAACTGTATCTATCACACTAGAATAATTCTAATCTAATACTAATTTCATATAACCGCTTTGTTTTGTCAAGAGATAACCTGCAATTTCCTATCCTGATAAACAAAGTGTGAACAAAAAAAGAACTCCCATTTCCTTAAATGAAACAGGAAACAGGAGCTGTATAAGTTATTGCCACTCGGTGTGGAACGTGCCTTCGCGATCGGTCCGGGCATACGTATGTGCCCCGAAGTAATCGCGTTGTGCTTGCAGGATATTGGCATTGGAATCAGCCGTCCGGTAGCTGTCGTAGTACGTCAGCGAGGTGCTGAGACATGGAGCAGCGAGTCCTGCCAGAGAACCTTCTGCGACGACTTGGCGCAGTGACGTTTGATAGTCCTGAACCTTCTCGGCGAAGTACGGTGCGAGCATTAAGTTCGCAAGCGATTCGTCCTTCGCGAAAGCCTCACTGATGACGTTCAGGAACTCGGCCCGGATGATGCAGCCGCCGCGGAAAATCAACGCGATTTCTTCGAGGCGTAAGTTCCAGTCATACAATTCGGAAGACGTCCGGTACTGGGTGAAACCTTGCGCGTACGCCGCAATTTTTCCCATGTAGAGGGCTTGGCGGATCCGCTCGATCCAGACGTCTTTGTCGAGTGCCTCGCGGGCTTCCGGTCCAGTGAGGACGGTAGCTGCTGCGACACGTTCTTCTTTGACAGCCGAGAGATAACGGGCAAAGAGCGCTTCCGTAATGATCGAAGAAGCAATTCCGTTATCAATCGATTGCATGCTCGTCCATTTGCCGGTGCCTTTTTGACCGGCTTGGTCCAAGATGACATCGATCAATGGAAGACCGGTTTCGTCATCTTTTTTCCGAAGAATATCGGCTGTGATTTCAATCAGGTAACTTTTCAGTTCGCCTTCATTCCAAGACGAGAAGACATCAGCGATTTCTTCGACATCGAGTCCAAGACGGAACCGGAGGAAACTGTAAGCTTCCGCAATCAATTGCATGTCGGCATATTCGATGCCGTTGTGGACCATTTTGACAAAATGACCGGCTCCTTTTGGTCCGATGTAGACGCAACACGGCTCACCGTTCACTTTGGCGGCAATCTTCGTCAAAATTGGTGCAACCTGTGCGTAGGCTTCTTTTGTTCCGCCCGGCATGATGGCAGGACCGGTCCGGGCCCCGACTTCACCGCCGGAGACACCGACGCCGATGTATTCGATGCCGTGTTGCTGCAATTGATCAAACCGGCGTTCGGTATCGAGGAAGTGGGAATTCCCACCGTCCATGATGATGTCGCCCGTCTCGAGATGCGGGACGAGTGATTCGATGACTGAATCGATCGCACTGCCTGCCGTGACCATCACGAAAATCTTCCGTGGACGTTCAAGGGATTGGACAAAATCCGCGACATCATAATACGGATGGATCGATAACCCTTCGTTATGAGCCATCAGCTCATCCGTTAAATCACGTGTGTAGTTGTAAACAGCGACGTTTTCTTGATGACTTGCCATGTTCAGGGCGATGTTGCGCCCCATGACGCCAAGCCCGATGACTCCGATTGAATGTAGCATATAGACCGACTCCTTTTTTTAGACGACGAGACTGAGTAAGAGGACAAATCCAAGTCCGAAGACGGAAATGATTGTCTCGAGCAACGTCCACGTCGCGAACGTTTCTTTCATCGTTAACCCAAAGTATTCTTTAAACATCCAGAACCCGGCATCGTTGACATGCGAAGCGATCAGACTGCCGGCTCCAGTCGCCAAGACGACGAGTGCCAGATTGACGTCCGATTGACCGAGCAACGGAATGACGAGACCGGCTGTCGTCAGCGAAGCGACGGTTGCCGAACCAAGCGAAATCCGTAAGATGGCGGCGATGATCCAGGCGAGTAAAATCGGTGATAAGGTTGTTCCGTCAAAGATTTCAGCGACGTAATCACCGACACCCCCATCAATCAAGACCTGTTTGAAGGCACCGCCGCCACCGATGATCAACAGCATCATCCCGATTTGGGTGATGGCGGTCGTACAGGAATCCATGACCGTTTTGATCGGAATCTGACGGGCAAGTCCCATCGTATAGACCGCGACGAGCAAGGAAATCAGCATCGCCGTCGAGGCGTTTCCGATGAACTGGATGGCAGCTAAAACAGGTGTATTGTCCCAACCAAGTGTTTTTTGTAATAACGTGATGACGGTTGCGACCGACATCAAGAGAACCGGTAACATCGCCGTGAACACACTGATGCCGAATCCCGGTGTATCTTTTAAATCAAATTCCTTTTGTTCGCCGAGTGACGCAATGTTGCCGGTTTTCTTAAAGGATTCCGGAACAATCCGCTTGGCGACTTTTGTGAAGATCGGACCGGCGATGATGACCGTCGGCACGGCAACGATGAAGCCGTACAAGAGCACTTGTCCGAGATCCGCGCCGTACTCACCGGCGATGACCGTTGGACCCGGGTGAGGCGGCAGGAAACCGTGTGTGACCGACAAAGCGGCAACCATCGGAATCCCGAGGTAAAGAATCGAGACGCGTAACTGACGTGAGATCGCAAAGACGATTGGAATTAACAGTACCAATCCGACTTCAAAGAAGAGGGCGATCCCGATGATGAATGAGGCAACGACGACCGCCCATTGGATGTTCTTTTCCCCAAATTTCGCGACAAGCGTCATCGCGATCCGTTGCGCACCACCAGCATCCGCAATCAGTTTTCCAAGCATCGCACCGAGTCCGAAGATCAAGGCGAGGTGACCAAGCGTTCCGCCGAGTCCGGCTTCGATCGTCGTAACGATTTCATCAAGCGGCATTCCAAGCAGGAGCGCGACGACAAACGAGACGATGATCAGGGAGATAAACGTGTTTAACTTCAACCCCATGATTAAGACGAGTAACAAAACAATCCCGATGGCAACAATGACTAATGGCATGTGACTTCCCCCAAAAACGTTAAATTAAATTTCTTTTTGAATCAAACCCCGTTGATACGTAGCGATGCGCCGGTAATCGGTTTCCAGAACACGCGCCAAGCTGATGAAGATCGGCAACAACTGCCGGTATTCATGCATCGCCTCTTCGTTTGGCACGTGACGGTGCGTATCACCGATCATGTCTGCGGCCACCTCAAATGAATCGACTTCCCCCGTCGCATACAATCCGAGAATACAGGCTCCAAGACAGGAACTTTCAAAACTTTCCGGAATGACGACTTCTGATTCGAAGATATCCGCCATCATCTGACGCCACACTTCAGAACGGGCGAACCCCCCGGTTGCCTGAATCCGTGTGACCGGACCATCCATACATTCGATGAGCGCAAGGAAAACGGTGTACAAGTTGTAGATGACACCTTCCAGCGCTGCCCGAATCATGTGTTCTTTTTTATGCGATAACGTCAAGCCGAAGAACGAACCGCTGACATCCGGATTCCAGAGCGGTGCCCGTTCGCCCGACAGATACGGATGAAACAGTAAGCCGTCCGAACCCGGGCGGACCCGCTCGGCGATTTTCGTCAAGACAGCATACGGATCAATCCCGAGCCGTTTCGCCGTTTCGACTTCCGACGATGCGAGCTCATCCCGGATCCAGCGTAAGACCATGCCTCCGTTATTGACCGGACCACCGATGACCCAATGGTTTTCGGTTAAGGCATAACAGAAGATCCGACCTTTTTCGTCGGTTTGCGGCCGGTCGATGATCGTCCGGATGGCACCGCTCGTTCCGATCGTAATCGCGATTTCCCCTTTGCGGATCGCATTGACGCCGAGGTTCGACAGCACGCCGTCACTGGCTCCGATCAGGAATGGTGTAGAAGGATCCAATCCAATTTGTTTGGCGTATTCCGGTGCGAGATTCGTAAACGAAGTCGTCGTTGAAACCGGGCGCGACAGTTTGGATGCATCGATGCCGGCGACGTGCAGGGCTTCTGTATCCCAGTCGAGTTCATGAATGTTGAACAAGCCGGTCGCTGACGCCAGTGAATGATCGATGGCATACTCACCGAACAGACGTTGGAAAACAAATTCCTTGATGCCGATGTATTTTTTTGTTTGGGCGGCAATGTCGGGATGTTCTTCGACAAGCCAACAAATCTTGCTGAGCGGTGACATCGGATGAACCGGTGTTCCCGTCCGGTGATAGATCGAATAGCCGTATTGTTCCTTGATCCGATTCGACCAGACTTCACTCCGGCTGTCCGCCCATGTGATGCAGGCAGTCAGCGGCTGGTCGTGTTCGTCCATCGCAATCAAACTGTGCATCGCGCTGCTGAAGGCAACGAACTTCGGCTGCTGCGTTGGATGTTGTTTCGTCATCAACCGGATGCTTTCGAGGACGGCATGAAAAATCTCTTCCGGATCCTGTTCCGCCGTTGAACGGTTTGGTGTATGAAGCGGATAACCGATGTTCGTTTGTCCGACGACTTCCCCTGTCGTCGTGAAGAGCACCGCTTTTGTACTGGTCGTGCCGATATCAATCCCTAACATGTATTCAGTCATGTGGCTCGACTCCCTTCGTCATCAGTTGTTGTGACTTCCATAAATCCTCGACTTCCTGCACATCATCAAAGTTCTGATGCAGCGAGGCAATCATTCGTTTCCGGTCACCGGTTTCGATAGCTTCGATGTAGAGGGCGTGGTTCGCGAGGATCCGGTCGAAGTCCTCGATGTCCTCGTCGATACGTTGGCGCATCGACAATAAGATGAAACTTTCCATGACAGGTTTTAGATTTTGCCACATCATACTGACGTAACCATGGTCAATCGATCGGATGATCGTTTCGTGGAATAAGACGTCTTGATAGGAAAATTCGTCCGCATCCTTGTATTTAATGGCGATTTTCATCATCTCGAGCACCTTGCTCAGTTCACGGACCAGCTCTTGCCGCTCCATCCGCACGAGACGTTCGAAGACGAATGTCTCGATTAACAGCCGGACATCGTAGATTTCTTGGATGTCGCGCTTCGACAGTCCGACGACGACAGCTCCCATTCGTTCCAACCGGATGATCCGTTCTGATGCCAGGACTTTCAAGGCATCACGGACCGGAGAACGGCTGACGGAAAAGTCAGCGGCCAACTTATTTTCAGACAAAACTGTCCCGCTTTCGATTTTGCCGGAAATGATCCGCATCCGCAGTTCATAGGCAACACGATCACCGGCAGATGCTTTTGATAACCATTTAATCGGGTATAAAAGATCAGACATAAAATCACCTACTTTGTTTAATAAGTATACTTGTATACAAGTAGTATAAACGACGGAAACTAAAATGCAAGCGCTTTAATTAAATTGTCATCTTTGTCCAATTCGGTCTGATCTGTATGATAGGCTAGACAAAGAACAGCTACTAATGGAAGAAAAAATCAGAGACTCGGAGGTATGAAAATGAAAATTCTAGTTGTCGGAGCAGGGGCAGTCGGCGGTTATTTTGGAGGACGTTTGGCGGAAAAAGGGGAGGATGTCACGTTTTTAGTCCGTCCACGTCGTATGCAGGAGTTGGAACAATCCGGACTCCGGATCAGCAGTCCGCACGGTGATGTTGAGCTGTCGCCACGTTTGATCGAGGCCGGAACAGATGAGACGTTTGATCTGATTCTGCTTTCGACGAAAGCCTACCACCTGGATCAGGTCGTACAGGATATCGAACCGTTTGTCGCGGAACATACATACATTTTGCCGTTGTTAAATGGAATGGCACATCTGGAGCGGTTAACTGAAACATTTGGTGAACACCGTGTGCTCGGCGGACTATGCTTCATCGAATCGACACTGAATGAACAGGGACGGATTCTTCAAACCAGTCCTTCTCACCATCTGTTGTTTGGTCCATTGACGGGGGAACGGACGCAACGCCTGGAAGAACTGGAACGGCATCTGACCGGAACAAAAGCGCCGATCAAGTATTCGGAAACGATCATCCGTGACATGTGGAACAAGTATTTGTTCATCACGACGTTTTCAGGGGTAACGTCGCTTTTCCGTTCGGCGATTGGTCCGATTCGGGAGCAGGCACAGGGGATGGAGCTGATCCGGCAATTGACGGCTGAAGCCAAACAGGCGATGGAGCAACAGGGAGCTGTGTTCAGTGACGAAATCGAACAGGTTCAAGAACAACAGATCCGTCAGATGAGCGAGACGATGAAATCGTCACTTCAGCGCGATATGGAAAAAGGCAACGATGTCGAATCCACGCATCTTTTTCAGACACTGCTCTCTACGGAAGAGACAGCACAACCGCTCTTACGGATGATTCATACGAATCTCGAAATCTATCGGAATCAATTAAAACAGGTTTAAGTATTTGTTATATCGGGAAATCTAATGTGGATGTACAGATTAGAATCAAACGCAGTCAAGAATATGTTAAATTCAAGCAATTCGTTGACTTACTGAATTAAACTCATCTATCCTTAAATGGATTGGTTGAATAAAAAGTAAAATATATTTTTGTGAGCTAATTTTAATGGACAATGAAAACAGAAGTGAGAGGGGAATTACTTTACATGAAACGTATTATTATTCGCGCTGGTATGACACCGTTTGAACAGTTCGACGCAGAATATCTCATGAAACACAATTCAATCGGAGGAAACGTCGGAAACCTGATTTATCAATACAGCATCTTCCGCACATTGATGACAGAAGGCACGACGATTACACCGGATTATTACTACTATGAAGAAGAGCGTGCAGATGAGATCAACGCCAACTTCGACCTGTACGTCATTCCACTCGCAGACGCATTCCGTAAAGAATTCGTTCCGACACTTCGTAAATATACAAAATTGATTAAAAAGCTGAAGATTCCAGTCGTCGTCATCGGCGTTGGTCTACGCGCACCGTTTGAGCCGGACTTAAAAGAAGGTTTTTCATTCGATGAAGATGTAAAGGCATTTGTCAGTGCCGTCCTCGAACGTTCAAGCATGCTTGGACTTCGTGGTGAAATCACATCAAAATATTTGACGCGCCTTGGTTTCCGCGAAGGAATCGATCACAAAGTCATCGGTTGCCCATCGATGTATGCGTTTGGCCGTGATCTGAAAATCCGTGAAACGAACATCACGAAAGATTCGATGATCGGCGTCAACTCGTCACGTCTTGCGCCGCAGAACGTCCTGAACTTCATCACACGCGGAATGAAAGAGTACCCGAACCACTACTTCATCCCGCAATGGATGAAAGAGTTACGCTTGACGTACACAGGGACACATCCGATTGCTGACTTATCGGTCACGAACTATCCAGTCAAGATGTCGGATCCGGCATACATGAACGACCGTGTCCGCTTCTTCTTGAATGCACAGACATGGATCGACTTCTTAAAAGAAGCCGACTTCAGCTTTGGAGCACGTCTTCACGGAAACATCACGGCGACGCTTGCCGGCACGCCAAGTATCCTGATTCCGAAAGATGCACGGATGCGTGAATTGACGGATTACCACCAATTGACACACATCTGGGCAAATGACATCACAGACAGCACACGTTTGTCGGATGTAATCGAGTCTGCAGACTTCCAGAGCCCGGCTCGTGTACAGGCACGTAACTTCGATAACTTCGTCGAGTTCTTGAACACAAACGACTTAGAGCATATCTACAAAGAAACAAACTATCCGGAGAACGTTCCGTTTGATCGGGAAATGGCGAAAGCCGAACTGCTTCCAGTCGTCAAACCGATTACAGGAATCAGCATCGAAGAAGCCGTTTCACGTTTTGAATCGTACTTCCCGGAAGAAGAACAAAAAATCGTGGCAGCTCAAAAACGCGATAAAGCGAAGATTGCTGAGAAAGACAAAAAAATCAAATCGCTTCAAGGCAAGTTGAACAATCAAACAAAAGAAATGAAACATCAGCAGGGCACCCTGAACCGGAAAGCGGTTCGGATGGCATTGAAAACAGCTGACTTGTTTGCGAAGAAATAAGCAAAAGACGTCTTATACCGTTCTGGTGTAAGACGTTTTTTTTAATGATATATTCTGAATTGTGTTGACAATTCAGAACGTGGTTGGTACTGTTATGAAAAATTACATTCTTATCCAGAGAGGTGGAGGGACTGGCCCTTTGAAGCCTCAGCAACAGGTCGCAAGATACTGTGCTAATTCCTGCGGGTGTCGTACCCGATCGATAAGCTTCTTTTGATTGTCGACCGGCGCACCCATGTATGTGGGTGCGTTTTTTTATTGTAAGTGAGAGAAAGAGGAGTGTGGAAGAGCAGATGAAAGAGGAGACGTTTCGACGAAAAATGGAATCCCGGCATATCGTCATGCTGTCACTGGGTGGTGTCATCGGGACAGGATTGTTTTTAAGTACAGGTTATACACTCGAGCAGGCCGGTCGGATCGGAACGATTTTATCGTACTTGGTCGGGGCACTGGCAGTTTATCTCGTGATGCTGTGTTTGGGAGAGTTAGCAGTACATATGCCGGAAACCGGCGCCTTTCATAGTTATGCGACGAAGTACATCGGATCCGGAACCGGTTATACGGTGGCGTGGCTCTACTGGTTGACGTGGACGGTCGCCCTCGGGTCGGAATTCACGGCAGCCGGCTTGTTGATGCAACGCTGGTTCCCGGACGTTCCGGTCTGGATGTTCAGCGGCGTATTCGTCGTCATGATTTTAGGAATCAACGTCCTGACGGTCCGCTTGTTCGCGGAGGTCGAGTTTTGGTTTTCCGCCGTCAAAGTATTGACGATTTTAGTCTTCATCGTCTTGGGAACAGCAGCGATCGTCGGATTTTTACCGCTCGCGGACGGATCACAGGCGCCGTTGCTTGCTCCTTTGACAGAAGGCGGATTGTTTCCGAATGGTGCCTTCGCCATCTTGCTGACGATGCTTGCCGTCAACTTCGCTTACTCCGGGACGGAACTGATTGGAATCGCAGCAGGGGAAGCCGTCGATCCAAAACGAACAGTGCCGCTGGCAATTCGCACGACGATTTTCAGATTGGTCCTGTTTTTTGTCGGAACGATCATCGTTCTTGCGATTCTTTTACCGAATGATTCAAAAGGTGTCCTCGAAAGTCCGTTTGTGGCCGTGTTTGAGCGAATCGGTCTGCCGTTTGCCGCGGACATCATGAACTTCGTCATTTTGACAGCCATTCTGTCGGCTGCGAATTCCGGATTGTATGCCGCGTCGCGGATGCTCTGGTCCTTATCCGATCAACGGATGATTACACCGTTCTTTTCCAAGCTGAATGCGAGTGGTGTACCAACACGTGCTGTATGCTTCAGTATGCTCGGTGGTCTGCTCGCCTTGTTTTCCAGTGTTTACGCACCGGGTTCGGTCTACATTGCTCTGGTCTCGATTTCCGGTCTTGCCGTTGTCGTCGTCTGGATGAGTATCAGCGCGTCACAGTTCATGTTCCGAAGACGGTATCTGCAGGAGGGGAATGATCTCAGCGATTTAGTGTACCGGACGCCATGGTATCCGCTTGTCCCAATCGTCTCTTTTTTAATGTGTCTGGCCTCTTTGATCGGAATCGCCTTTGATCCGACACAACGGGTGGCGCTGTACTTTGGTGTGCCCTTCATCGCCTTATGTTACGTCGTCCATCATCTGACTAAAAAATCATGGAAACGGAGTGTGGAAGATGTCAAAGAAAAACAATCCAGTTGAACGGTTGCTACATGAAAAACCCTATATCTTATTAGACGGGGCGCTCGCGACCGAACTTGAACGTAACGGCAGTAATCTCGACGATCCGCTTTGGTCGGCGCGTGTATTGGTCGAAGAACCGGAGCAGATTCATCGTGTGCACGCCGACTATTTTAAAATCGGAGCGGACTGTGCCATCACGTCGAGTTATCAGGCGAGTATCGACGGCTTCAAGAGCCGGGGAATCGAAACGGACGAAGCGCTTGAATTGATGCAACAAACCGTCCATCTTGCACAACAAGCACGGCAAGAAACAGGAGGAAAAGCGCGTCACGCACTCATCGCGGGATCAATCGGACCGTACGGCGCTTCCCTGTCCGACGGATCGGAATACGTCGGTCATTACGGAGTCGACGATGCCCGGCTAGAAGCCTTCCACCGTCCGCGGCTCGAAGCTTTGATTGCGGCCGGCGCCGATCTGCTGGCGTTTGAGACGATTCCTTCCTTACAAGAAGCCAAAGTGCTGTTTCGTCTGCTCGAAGAATTTCCGGAACAATCGGCTTGGCTTGCCTTTTCCTTGCGTGACGCGACGCATATCAGTGAAGGAACGACGTTGGTCGAGTGCATCGAAGCTTTAGGTGGGCATCCGCAACTGGCAGCAATCGGTGCCAATTGTTTTCCAGCATCAATCGCGACGACGTTCATCACCGGCTTAAAACAACTGACCGATGTTCCGATCATCGTCTATCCGAATTCAGGGGAACATTATGATCCGGTCAGTAAAACATGGTCCGGTGAAACGGCCTGTACCGCGTTCGAAGACATTGCGCCGGAGTGGTACGCGGCAGGTGCCCGATTGATCGGCGGTTGTTGCCGCACGACACCGGAGCAGATCGAGCGTATTCAGCAGAACGTGACGATCATTTAACCGGAAGACGACGAAACATTCAGCTGAACAAAAACAGAGGGCGGATGTATAATCCGCCCTCTGTGCTGGGTTGCCCATTACTGTTTTTCAGGAATTCACCGTTCCCGCAACGCTTGGTTAAACTGTTTCAGCAACCGTCCAAAGGATTCCGTATCTTCAGCCGGCCAGTCCGTTACGAGCCGTTCGATGCTCGTCAAACGAGCGGTCCGGTAGATTTCCAACTCGCGTTGACCGTGCGGTGTGATCTTGTAGAAGAAGGCCCGGCCATCTGTCGGGTCTTTTATTTTTTCGACCAGATTTTTTTGATCGAGGGCAGCCGCTTGCCGACTGACAGTCGATACGTCGAGCTGCAATTCACGTGCGAGCGTCTTGACACCGACTTGACCGGAATCCGACAGTTGGCGCAACAGCAAGTAGGACGCGCGGTCCAAATTCCGGTTATCGGCCGTCGCCGTCGTCAAACGACGAATCAAAATCGCCAGTTCGAGTTCAATCGTTTCCAGGGATTGATTAGACATCTTATCACCTCTTCATATCAGCCTCTATTGCCCTCATCATTACGCACGAGACGACCGCTGTCAATACAAGAGCAGGGTTCTTGACACGGTTATAGTTGTATTATACAATCATAAATGTTATTTAATTGTATCGTGCAACTGAATGTTATGAACTTATTCCATTACAGCATCTGATAAAGGGGAATTCCGATGAAAGCTTATCAATCCATGAAAGAAACCGTCATTACTGTCAGTGAACAAGATACGATCCGGACGGTGGTTGAACGTTTTATTGCATCCGGAATCAGCGGTGTTCCGGTCGTGAACGAACAGCAGGAGGTCGTCGGTTACATCAGTGACGGGGACATCATGCGGGCGATCGGGAAACATAAAGACATCATCGTCGATACATTCGTCTACGTCGACGTCATCAAAGGCGATGACGAAAACTACGAAGAGCGTGTTCGGCATATCTTGAATCGACCGGTCATGGAGATGGCACGGCGAAAAGTCGTCACAGCGACGGTGGAGACCGAGATGGAAGAAATCGCGGCGACGCTAGGCGCGAAACGGATTAAAAAACTGCCGATTCTAAAAGACGGAAAGCTCGTCGGAATCATCAGTCGTGGTGACGTCATCCGTCACTCCTTTAAACAGTTTATTTAAGAAAGAAGGATTCATATGGCTCTTGCTGAAAAAACAACGACACTTGCGCCTGAAACAGTCTTGGCTGAAAGCAAACAAGGTTTGCTGCATCAGCCGATTGCGGTTTGGGCGGTATTTTTTGCCAGTATCACGGCATTCATGGGGATGGGGCTTGTCAATCCGGTCTTACCAACGATTGCCGACAATCTAGAAGCTTCCAAAAGTGAAGTCACATTGCTGTTTACGAGTTATAACGCCGTCATGGCGTTTGCGATGCTGATCACCGGTGCGATTTCGTCCCGGATCGGTCAAAAAGGAACATTGATGCTCGGGATCGCCGTCATTGCGGTTGTCGCCGGTTTCGCGTCACAAGCCGACAGCATCTGGACGCTCGTCGCTTTACGCGGCGGTTGGGGACTCGGGAACGCCTTGTTCGTTGCGACGGCCCTTGCCGCGATCGTTTCCCTGTCATCCGGCGGAACGGCGAAAGCGATCATCTTATATGAAGCAGCGGTCGGTCTCGGGATTTCAATCGGTCCATTGCTGGGCGGGACACTTGGTTCGATTACATGGCGTGCGCCGTTCATGGGTGTTGCGACGATCATGGTCATCGCGTTCCTCGTCTTGTTGTTCTTGATGCCAAAACCAGTTGCGACGGCGACACCACCGAAAAAGATTTCGTTGCTGGCACCGTTCCAGGCAATGAAACACCGGTCATTACTGACACTCGGAATCGTTGCTGCCCTGTATAACGTCGGATTCTTCACGATCATGGCGTATGCGCCGTTCGTCATGAAGCTGCCGGCACAAGGGCTCGGGTTTGTCTTCCTCGGTTGGGGGATGTTGCTCGCCTTGACGTCCGTCCTGACAGCACCAAAATTAAAACAATGGCTCGGGACGATCAAAGCGATGGTACTGATGCTTCTCTTATTCGCCGTCTTGTTACTGCTAATGGGGATCTTTACCGAAACACCAGCAGTCGTCATCGTCTGTGTCATTCTTGCCGGAGCTGTGCTCGGGAACAATAACACTTTGATTACGACAGCAGTCATGGATGCAGCGCCGGTCGAACGCTCGACAGCATCAGCAGCATACAGTTTCTTACGTTTTCTCGGGGCAGCCATCGCACCGTTCATGGCCGGTAAATTGGCTGAAATTTTTAATGCCAACCTGCCGTTTTACGTCGGGAGTGCATTTGTCTTATTGTCTGTCGTCATCATCGGGGTCAATCTCAAACACATTCGTCATATCGATACAACAGACAGCGGACATTAATGCCAACAGCAAACGTCCCTTCTTTCGCAAAACCAGCGAAGGGAGGGACGTTTTTTGAGCGTTCAAGACCGTGGATACGTCGTTTCCAGAAAAGCGACGGAGTGAACGATCAGCTCTCGTAAGACAAGCAGGTCGACATCTGCTAGTTTATTAATATAGACACAGCTTTTTCCGGTCTTGTGTTTGCCGAGACGCGCGAGGAATTGCTCACGCTCCGGACCTGTTGCGAAATAGAGGCTGATGTTCGCTTTGCGGGGCGAGAATCCGACAAGAAATGAGTCGCCTTCATGTCCGGAAGAATACCGATAGTGATAGTGACCGAATCCAATCATCGTGTCACCCCACATAACAGCCGGATAACCCGTCATCTCTTCAAAAATCTGCCGCAATTGTTCACAGTCCGTCCGTTTTGACACTGGCGTGATCGTACTCAAAAAGGCATCGACGCTTTGATCCGTCGGTAACGTCTTTTGCTGATCAGTCATAAGAAAACTCCTTTCGTGAGTGGGCGACGGTCATTTCGATTCGTTACAAAACCATTCCCTGTCTAACGGAGATTCATTCAAAAAGAGGTGATTTAGTTGAACCATGTGATTTCATTTACGGGATATGACGAGACGATTGACTGGCACATCGTCGAAGTGAATGAAGCGTTGGCTACATTACAAATCGACGTGTGGCATCAGGATAAAAGGATCCATCAGATGACGTTATCGTTTGAAGAATATGACCGATTTGCCCATGAATTTCGGATTGTTCATGAGCAGTTTCCGGGAATCGTTTCCTTTGAAAACGCTGGGTTTATATTTGAATTGATCTACAACCGGCTGGGGCATGTTCGAATCGACTGGCGTCACGTTGACGAATCAAACCATACATTACAGTCTGATCAAAGTTATGTTGGGCAAGCCCTTGGCTTGATCGGCGTGTACACTTAAAAATCCTCCATTCGTCGTGTAAGAGACGAATGGAGGATTTTTTTAGGTATATGAATGGAGCGCTAAACGCGTGCACAACTCGATCGTTTCTTCATATTCCGATAAAGGAATGGACTCATCGATTTGGTGCGCCAGCCGAAAATCGTGGAAAGAAGCAACGGCAATCGGGAAGCTTCGGGCGGCCTGACTGAACATGGCGCCGTCTGTTCCTCCAGGAATCGCGACGCGTCGTGTCGGCTGACGGCGAATGGATTCCATCGTTGTTGCGACGACATGCAAGAACAGGTCCTCGGAATCAGTTTCACAGGATGGAATCTCCTTGATGACAGTGACTTTCATCGAAAAGCTGTCGTCCTGTTCACGCAGACGTTGATTGATTTCTTCCAGTGCGGTTAAGACCTGTTCCCGTCCGAATCCGGGAATCGTCCGGATGTCCATATAAAATGCAGCTTGGCTCGGAATGACGTTTGGACCTTCACCGCCCGTAATGGACGTGATGGAAGCGACGACCGGACCGAGCTCCGGATGACTGTGAGTGGTGATCGTAAACCGGTCGGATTTGATTTCTCGAATCACACGATACAGATCATCGATGGCATTTTGACCGAGTTGGGGCGAAGAGCTGTGAGCGCTTTTACCCGTACACGATACTTCCACGCCGACGACTCCTTTTTGGGCGTAGCCAAGAAAACCGCTTGTCGGTTCCGTAATCAACAGAGCGTCCAAATCATCTGCGTCACCACGTTCTGTTAAATGACGGGCCCCGGTCATCCCGTTTTCTTCGTCGGATGTGATCAACAATTTCAGATGGTTTGGTAAGTCATCCCGTTGGTTCAATTCAAGCATCATGCTGACCATTGCCATGACACCGGATTTCATATCGGAGGCGCCACGTCCGTAGATGCGTCCTTGCTCGATTTCGCCGCCGAACGGATCCTTTGTCCACTCGCTGAGTTGAACAGGCACGGTATCCAGATGACCCGAGAAGCCAATCGTTTTCGGGTGAACGGCCGAAACGCCGGCTTGGATCGTTGCGACGAGACAAATCCGTTTAGGTGACACCTCGATCCATTCCGTCTCGATTCCGTGTGACGTCAGTAAATCATAGACGTACGCGGCGACGTTCTCTTCCCCGTCGAGTGGATTGGTGCTTTGAATTTGTAAACAGCGTTGTAAATAAGTAATCGATTCTGTAAGCATAGTTTCTCCCCCTTTATTTTACTTTTCCCGTTCAAAAGTAGTTCAGTGAGGTAAACTAATGCCCAAAACATTTAAGCGTCTCGAATTTCTTAGGGTCAAACCGTTCAAAAATGAACAAAAAAAGCACGGCTCCACAAGTAGGAACCGTGCTGAAAAAAACGTCGCTTATTCCGCGTCTGTTTTCCATTTATCATCGATTAACATTTCACCCGGCCACGTATAGGCCATGATGCCGCCGTCAGCCGTGATGTCTTCACCCGTAACGTATGAACTGTCATCTGAAGCGAGGAACAAGGCAACCGTTGCCATCTCACGCGGTTTACCGAGGCGACCGAGTGGTGTGATCCAAGCATTGGCATCACGGAACTGCTTCCCTTGCTCTTCTTCTTTTCCGCCGACGAGTGTATCGATGAGCGGCGTTTCGATTGTTCCCGGCGAAAGCGAGTTGACGCGGATGCCTTCCCGGGCATAGTCGATTGCCATCGCGCGTGTGAAGTTGGCGATGCCGCCTTTTGCCGCGTTATATCCGGAACGATTCAAGTCGGCCGCACGTCCCGACATCGATGACGTGTTGATGATCGATCCGCCGTTTTTCAGCATCAATGGAATGACAAACTTACTCGTCAAGAAAGTCCCCCGTAAATCGACGGCGATGATTTGGTCAAACAGTTCGATCGGATATTCATGGACTTTCCCGCCTTGCTGATCAATCCCGGCATTGTTGAACAGGACATCAACCGTCCCGTATGTAGACGCTAAATGGTCTGCGAGCTGTTTTACGCTATCGACTTGTGAGACGTCGACATGAACCGCTTCTGCTTTTCCGCCTGCCTGCTCAATCTGTTTGACCGTTGCTTGTGCTTTTTCCAGATCAACATCCGCACAGACGACGGTCGCTCCCTGTTCTGCAAAAACGAGTGCCGTTGCCTGGCCGATTCCTGTCGCCGATCCGGTAATGACTGCTACTTTATTCTCAAGTCGTTTCATAAAAAAATCTCCTCCTGAAAAGTAATGTCCGATTTTGTGCTTTACCTTATGAAACATTCCCTCCGCGAATCGAGCTAAACCCATCGAAGTGTCTAACGTTTTGGAGGAACGGGAACATCAAAAAACAGGAAAGCGCAAAACGAAAGGAATGAGAACGCTGACATCAGAGCAATGGGAATATGCAAAAAAATTATTAGAGGAAGCCGTGCAGCACCAAATCGAGTTGGCACGTGGACCGATGCGAAACGAATTGATTGAGGGAACGACACCCGTCTTATGGTTTGGTGACGTCTCGAAGAAAAGCTGGTTGACGGTCGCGACGAATCCGTCAGCCGGACAATTTTTGAATAAGGAAGGAACGATGCGTTTTGATTCGACGGGTCCGTTCTTTTTACTTGAGCCGGATATGTCTTTAGAGACCTATCTAACGGAGCAACACGTTGAACAAACGATCGACAAGTTTAATCACTATTTTCAACAACCTGATGTTTATAAGACATGGTTCGGAAAGGAACAGGGTGGAAAACTGGAAGGGTTCTTAAATGGATTTGGGGGGTCCTTTTATGATGACGCTCTTCTTCCGGTCATCCATACGGATTTTTTTCCGTTCCCGACCAGACGCTACATGGGGACGATTGCGATGCGGCAGGATCTCGAACAGACGGACTTTGGACAAACTTTTTTGAAAAAGCTGCTGCCGTTGTTTTCCCTGCATGGCATCATTTTGCTCGGACGCGAGCACACGGACCGTTTCCGGAAACTGGATCCAAGCATCACGTGGCAAGAACCCGTCGCGTTGACCGATTATCCGGATGCCGTCGTCGAATTTGGTTATTCCGCTGCATTCGGGATTCCGATCATCGGACTTCACTTTAAACCAAGCGAACAGTTCCTTGGTCTCGGCAGTCGTCCTGACGACAAGGGCCGGAGTCACGGAACATATGGTTCGACAAAAGGACTGCGTGATATCGGACGGCAGGTGCGGCAAAAACTGGAGGCACTCGATGAATTGGAGGATTGACAGTCGTTTTTGTATCCGTAATAATGGAAATGAATTAGCACTCTGTCTTATAGAGTGCTAAAAAATACATGGGGGTATCGAAAATGGAAACGAAACAATTTAAAGCAGAATCCAAGCGATTGCTCGAAATGATGATTCATTCCATCTACACACACAAGGAAATCTTTTTACGTGAGTTGATTTCGAACGCCAGTGACGCAATGGATAAGATTTACTACAAAGCGTTGACGGACGAGACGATTACGTTCGACAAGGATGCTTACAAAATTACGATTCAGCCGAACCCTAAAACCCGTCAACTGATTTTACGCGATACAGGAATCGGAATGACAAAAGAAGAGCTCGAAGAAAACCTCGGAACGATTGCCAAAAGCGGATCGCTCGCCTTTAAGGCAGAAAATGAATCGCAAGACGGTCATGATATCATCGGACAGTTCGGCGTCGGTTTTTATTCCGCCTTCATGGTCGCCGACACCGTGACGGTCGTCACGAAACCGTTTGGCAGTGACGTCGCTTATAAGTGGGAGTCACACGGGGTCGACGGACATACGATCGAAGAGGTCGAAAAAGAGACCGTCGGAACAGACATCACACTTCATATCAAAGCCAACGAAGACGAAGAGAACTACGATGAATATTTGGAACCACACCGTCTGCGGAGTATCGTCAAGAAATACTCGGACTTCATCCGTTATCCGATCGAGATGGAGGAAACGGAACAACGTCCGGTCGACGGATCAGATGAAACAGAGACGGTCACGGTCATGAAAACGGTCAACAGCATGGTCCCGATCTGGCGGAAAAACAAACGGGAGCTGACGGATGAGGACTACCGTAACTTCTATCAGGAAAAACGTTACGGATTTGATGCGCCGATCAAACACATTCACATCAGTGCCGATGGAGCCGTCCGTTATCAATCGATCTTGTTCATTCCAGAACAGCCTTCCTTTGATTATTATTCAAAAGAGTTCGAGAAGGGGCTGGAACTGTATGCGAACGGCGTCTTGATCATGGAAAAATGCAGTGATCTGCTGCCGGATCATTTTAGCTTCGTCAAAGGGATGGTCGATTCAGAAGACTTGTCGCTCAACATCTCGCGTGAAATGCTGCAACATGATCGCCAGTTGAAGTTGATCGCCAAAAACATTCAAAGCAAAATCAAGACACAACTTGAAGCGTTGCTTCGGGACGACCGGGAAAAATACGAGACGTTTTATCAAGCCTTTGGCCGTCAATTGAAGTTTGGTATCTACAATGATTACGGCATGCAAAAGGATACGGTCAAAGACCTCGTCCTGTTCCATTCGGCGAAAGAGAAAAAACTGGTAACGCTCGCAGAATACGTCGCCGCGATGCCGGAAGACCAGAAGTACATCTATTATGCGTCAGGGGAGAGCACGGACCGGTTGGATAAATTGCCGCAGTCGGAGCTCGTCAAGGACAAAGGATTCGATATCCTTTACTTCACGGAAGAGATTGATGAATTTGCGATTCAGATGCTGCTCAATTACGACGGGAAAGAATTCAAGTCCGTCACGAGCAGCGATCTCGGAATCGAGCAGACGGATCAAGCCGAAACGACGGAGACACAAGTCGAGATGTTTAACGCGATGCAGGACGTACTGGCGGGACAGGTGAAAGAGGTCAAAGCTTCAACACGCTTGAAGTCACATCCGGTCTGCTTCGCGACGGATGGTGCGGTTTCAATCGAAATGGAGAAAATCCTCAAATCGATGCCGAACAATCAAGATGTCGCAGCCGTGAAAATTCTCGAATTGAACACGTCGCACGATGTGTTCCAGGCGATTGAGACGGCCTATGCCGAGGATCGTCCGAAATTCGAACTGTATACTAAACTGATGTATCAACAAGCGTTATTGATTGAAGGATTGCCGATCGAAGACCCGGTTGCCTTTGCGAATGAAGTCTGCGCGTTGATGGTCTGAACAAAAAAGGCATAACAAAAAGCCGGATCCGATGTAATCATCGGTCCGGCTTTTTGAATAGAATGTTTGTTTCACAGACTTCCGTTATTCCGAACGAAGTTGCGACGGGACTTCACCGCGTCGTGAAAGAACGTTCAACATGACGAGGAAGATCAAGAAGGCGACAAGCGCACCGATGAATCCGAACACCGACGAACCGGTGACACCGAGTATAAGGTATCCGACTGCCGACGTTGCGGCACCAATCAACGCGTACGGCAATTGTGTCGTGACGTGATCGATATGGTGCGATCCGGCACCGGTCGAGCTGAGAATCGTCGTATCGGAAATCGGTGAACAGTGGTCACCGAAGACGGATCCGGCAAGGACTGCGGCAAGTGTTGGCAACAACAGACTCGGCTCAACCGCCATGATGAGGTCAGCACCGATCGGTAACATGATACCGAATGTGCCCCAACTTGTTCCGGTTGAGAATGCCATGATACTCGCGATTAAGAACAACAGGAACGGCAGATAAGAAGCGGGAATGGATTTGCTGACGAAACTGGCAAGGTAATCCCCCGTCTTCATGTCGCCGATGACAGCGATGATCGTCCAAGCGAACAATAGAATGACGACCGCCGGCCACATCGATTTCATTCCTGCCCAAATGCTGATGCGGTAATCACGTGCCGGAATCTTCCGACCGATCAACATCAAGAAGGCAACGATTAAACTGATGACGACACCTGCGACGAGAGAACGTGTCACGTCCGTCGATTCGAAGGCACCAATCAATGTAAAGGGACGATCGTCAGCGGCAAGCGCCTGAGCACCCGTCCAAAGAAGAGCTGTGACGGTCGCGATGACCAATACGATAATCGGGACGACCAAGTCACGGACTTTTCCATTATCGTGCTCTTTGACCTCTTCCGCCATTCCCATCGGAGTACCTTTGTTGGCGTCAAACAACTCACCTTGTAAAGCCCGCAATTCATGCGTCCGCATCGGTCCAACGGCAATTCCCGTATAGGCGATGTAGAGCGTCAGCAACAAAGCGAAGATGGCATAGAAGTTTAACGGCACAATCATCATGAAGGCACTGAACGCTGAGTAATCGGTGATCGAATGTGTCGTCAAGATCCCGGCGATGATCGAGATGATGAAGGCACCCCAGCTGGATAACGGACTGATGACACAGACCGGTGCAGCAGTTGAATCAATGATATACGCCAATTTGGCCCGTGAGACACCGCGACGGTCCGTTAACGGTCGACTGACGTTTCCGACGGCCAGACTGTTAAAGTAATCATCGATGAAGATTAAGATACCTAGGCCGAAAGCGGCGAGTCGGGCTCCACGCGCCGTCTTGACGTGTGTTGTTGCCCATTCGCCGAAGGCACGGGCACCACCTGATGTTTGAATCAGTGTCGACAAGACACCGAGCAACAGTAAGAAGACGAGTAATAAGACGTTCCATTCATTTAAAGCCCCGTCTGCCCAAAACAGACTGAAGATATTTTTCCCGAGATAAACAACGGTATCGATCGGATTGAAGCTGTGGAGCAATAACGCTCCGACTAAAATACCGACACCGAGTGAGATGACGACTTTTCGTGTAACGATCGCCAAGACGATGGCGATGACCGCCGGCGCAAGCGCGACGATGGAATCTGAATAGTTGACCATGGTTGTGGTTCCTCCTCCTTTTTTAGAAGATGAGACCCGTTGCACAGAAAAAAAGCAAGGGCACCGGCAACAAAGCCGACACCCTTGCTGGATGCGTCTTTCTTAGCCGAATTGGAGCGCTCCATACAACATACGTATGGCAATCGAACGGGTATTTCCCAATTCGACCAGCTTCGTCACGTCTGACACATGACGATACTTCGGCGGCATCACCTTTCGTTGATCGTCATTGTTGTCATCCTCAGATCAAGTACTCATTAAGACCGCGCCTCTACCTCATCGATAGAATAGTCATATTCTTTTCATAAGAAAACCTTATCATATTTCAGAAAATAGTTTCAAGTCTGTTTTTTTAGAAGTTAGCTAGTTTAAACGAAAAACTACATTAAATCCTGAAGTACGAAACGAGCTGCTTCATCAAATAATCCTTATTTTCTTCAAATTGCCGCTTCCGGTGTCCGTTCGCACCGGATGGATGGGGGAAGCCGAACAATACGGTGTGCTTCTTGATTCGTCCTTGGTGAAGCAACGTCCGGACCGTCGACTCGACGACCCGTCCGAACGGGACCAGGATGACCGGATGGGGTAACTGATTCAGTTCAGCGGCAAAATGTTCATACGCATAGTGTTGCAATAACGGGCTTCGGTCAATCTTTGGTTGATGTCCCGTATAGTTTTTATCGCGGTAAAAAACCGGATGTCTGAGGATGGAAGTCATGTGCAGCAGTTCCTGATGGGTATGGAATAAAGCAGCTGTTGAAGGGATTTCAAGCAACTGATTTAAACCCAGTTCATCCAGCATCACGGTCAGGTTGCGCCGCATCGGTCCAGCAAAACTGGCGCTGTATTTGACGATCTTTGAAGTCTCTTCGATGGTCGCGCCATGGTGAAACGCGTCGGCGGCTTCTTCATAGGCAATCCGCATCTGTTCAAATCCGGGGGTGATCCCGATGAAAACGATCTTCGCAGAACGATTGATGTATTCTCCGATCGGTGAGTAATAAACGGATAACTCGTGATCCTGTTGTAATAAGAAACTATCCACGCACAAGTCTTGGCGCGTCAAGGACCGATCAATCGGCAAGTCGCGAATGACCCGTTCAAAAATAGATAATGAATTCAGCATGATAAGTCCTCTCTCTTTCTGTATTGGACTTATGATAACAAATAATGGTATTACATACAATTTACACCCATATCAATATAGTAAGGGGTGTCTGAAGGATTAAAAAACCTTGCGACCAAAAGTGGAAGCAAGGCAGTTGTACAAATGGATCATCAAGAAATTCGTTCTTTGACAGAAGCGACTTCATACGTGATGATTTCACTTCCAAGCATCGGCGACTCTTCTTGTTTGCCGTCCGTCGGGGCAGGCCGTTTGTGTGACGCTTTGAAATCGTCACTGTTGCGCCACGCTTCAAAGTGTTTCATGTCTTCCCAGTACATGTTGACATTCATTTCATCATGTTCTTCGAGTCCTTGCGTCAACAACACTTCGACCCGAACAAATCCTTCCATCGAGTCGAGACCGCTTGGACGCGTGAAACGTGGGGCAAGTGCGGCCGCCATCCCTTTTTTGACCTTGATCCGGTTCGTCACAACGATCATACAAACATCCCCTTTTATCGAGTTACGTACTTCTTAAGTATAGTACGATGGACACAACAATGCTTGAAAGAAGGAATCTTAGATGAATGAAAAAGAGTACGAAGAACGATTGCGAATCGAGACGATTGATATCCAACACCTCTATAACGCATTTAGTCACTACAACCGCTATGAACCGACTCCTTATGCGGCGCTTGAGGAGCTGTGTGCCGTTTATTCGTTTGATCAGACCGATACGGTGGTCGATTTCGGATGCGGCAAAGGACGACTGAATTTTTATCTGCACGATCGGTTTGATTGCTCCGTCATCGGTGTCGAGATGAACGGTCAATATTATCAGGATGCGCTCACGAATCAGATGGCGTATACGAAAAAAATGAAGAAGCGGCGGGGAAGCATCCGTTTTGAGCAGACCTATGCAGAAGCGTACCCGATTCCCGATGATGTCACGAAATGTTATTTCTTTAATCCGTTTTCTGTGCAAATCTTCATGAAGGTCGTAGACAATATCTTAGCCTCGATCGAACGCCGTCCGAGACCGGTGGATCTAATTCTGTATTATCCGGCAGACGAGTACCGGTATTTTTTAGAGCATCAGACGGTATTCGAGCAAGTCGACGAAGTTCGGTTAAAAGAATTGTTCGACAAAAATCATGACGAACGGTTTGTCATTTATCGGACTGATTTGTCCCAAGAAGTGCCAAAACGGGTATAAGGTACTAACGACGATCTCCAAAAGAAGTGAGGCGATTGGGATGATTCACTTGGACCACGTGACGAAAGAATTTGCCCCGAAACGAGGATTGTTTGACGTCAGTTTTACGGTGGAACCGGGGATGGTGTTTGGTTTCATCGGACCGAACGGTGCCGGGAAATCAACCGCCATCCGGCAATTGATGGGATTGATTCAAGCAGATACGGGGCGTGCGACAATCGGCGGATTTGATTGTTGGAATCAATCGGAAGAGGTCAAACGTCTGGTCGGTTATTTACCGGGAGAAATCAATCTGCCGGGCGACTTCACCGGAGAACAGGTGTTGCAGTTGATGCAAAAACTGCATCACAGTTCGCCGCAGCGACAGCAGGAGTTGCTCAATCGGTTTCCGTTTGAGACGAAAACCAAGATTCGGAAGATGTCAAAAGGGATGAAACAAAAACTGGCTTTGGTCGGCTGTTTCATGAAGGATGCACCGGTCTACCTGCTCGACGAGCCGACGAGCGGGCTCGATCCGCTGATGCAGGAACATTTTTTAGACTTGATCGACATCGAACGGCAACGCGGAAAGGCGATTTTGATGAGTTCACACCATTTTCCGGAGATGGAAAAATCGTGTGACCGGGCCGCCTTGATCAAAGAAGGACGGATCATCGTGGAAGCGGACATTCATGAGCTGGTCCGTTCAAGTCGGAAACAATATACGATCGAATTTGGACTCGAGGCAGAGGCGGAACAATTTGCGCTGCAGATCGGCAGTCAACGACTTCAGAAGCAGGTCTCGTTTGTCACGGGTCACGAACTGACGTTAAATCAGATCATTCACCTGTTAACAGCGTACGATGTCCGGACGATTCAATCGTCAGCGGATGACTTGGAACATGTCTTCTTACATTATTACGGTGAGGAGGAATCATCATGATGACCATCATTTGGTCGTTGTTGAAACACAACGGAAAACCGATCACGGCGTATGCGATCGGCACCAGTCTGTATTTGTTGATGCTTGCGGCACTCTACCCCTCGATGATGAAGACCGGATTGCTCGAAGCGAAACTTCAAGCGTTGCCGCCGGAAGTCTTAAAAGCTTTTCAATACGACAAGGTGACCGGTTTTGATAATGTGCTTGATTTACTTGGCGGGAATTATTACGGACTGATCTTTCAAATCATCGCGTCTCTGTTCTTGTTATCGCTTGCCGCCCGTCTGTTGGCACGACCGATCGATAATGGCGAACTGATTTTATACTTGGCAGCACCGATTACCCGGCATCAATATACGACGGCCGCAATGATCGTGATGATGCTCGCCAGTACATGCCTGGTAGTATGCAATACGCTCGTCTTGCTGCTCGCGGACTGGTTTGTTTCCGGAGTGTCGATTGATGGGCTGACCTTGATTCGTTTTCAAGTGAACGCACTGTTGTTACTGTATGCCATTGGTGGATTCACGTTGTTTATTGCCACCTTGTTTGATGATGAGCGGCGTGCTTTTTCGATTGCTGGCAGTGTCCTTGTCCTGTCGATTGTCCTGACGATCGGATCCGGTCTCAGTGAAAAAGTGGAATGGATGCGTTACGGCTCGATTTTCAGTCTGTTCAATACCCAACAATTATTAGAAGGAACTGATCAGTTTTTGATCCACCTTCTGATCCTTGCGAGTATCAGCCTGATTTTCCATATCGGGGCATTTTTGAGTTTTCGAAAACGAAGTTTGTCGATTTGACACAACTGGACCGGAAAATAAGCCAAAGAAGACGCGGAAATTTACAGAAAGTGAACATTTAGGATTTGAACGTTGCGTAAGCGGCTGATTTTTACTAAGATAAAGGAATGTTATAGTTCTGGAAAAAGAAATGAGGTCTCACTAATGAATAAACCATCCATTTATGGATTAACACTTGAGCAGATGACGGAATGGTTATCGCATCAAGGTCACAAACCGTTCCGAGCAAAACAAGTTTGGGATTGGCTCTATCGTAAACGTGTCACTACTTTCGCAGAAATGACGAATGTCAACAAGGATTGCCTTGAGTTGTTAGATCAGAGTTTTGCGATTAATTCGATGACAGAAGCCGTGAAACAAGAATCAGCAGACGGAACAATCAAGTTCCTCTTCAAATTGTATGACGGTAGCTTGATTGAAACTGTTTTGATGCGTCACAAGTACGGACTTTCAGTTTGTGTCACGACGCAAGTCGGTTGTAACATCGGCTGTAGTTTCTGTGCGAGTGGTTTGATCAAGAAGAGCCGCGATCTCTCTGCTGGAGAAATTGTCGAGCAAATCATGAACGTTCAGCATCACCTCGATGCAGTCGGAAAAGAAGAACGTGTCAGCCACGTCGTCGTCATGGGTATCGGTGAGCCGTTTGATAACTTCGACAACATGGTCGATTTCTTGAACGTCATCAAGGATCACAACGGTCTTGCGATCGGTGCGCGTCACATTACAGTTTCGACAAGTGGACTCGCAGATAAAATCTACAAATTCGCAGATTTAAAACTTCAAGTCAACTTGGCGATTTCATTACACGCGCCAAACAACGAACTCCGCACACAAATCATGAAAATCAACCGTGCGATTCCGCTCGAGAAATTGATGCCTGCCATCGATTACTACGTCAAGACGACGAACCGGAAAATCACGATTGAGTACATTCTCTTACGTGGTGTCAACGACCAAAAGGCCCAAGCGATCGAGCTTGCGAAATTGTTCGAAGACAAACGCCACTTGACGTACGTCAACTTGATTCCATACAACCCGGTTGATGAGCACGGTCAATACCAACGGAGTACGTCGGAAGACATTTCCACGTTCTACGACACGTTGAAAAAGAACGGTCTCAACTGTGGTGTGCGTCTTGAGCACGGTACGGATATCGACGCGGCATGTGGTCAGCTCCGCAGTAAACAAATCAAAAAAGATACAATTTCAGCAAAATAAGCAAGTCGAGCTTCCCGCCAACAGGTGGGAAGCTCTTTTGACGTCCTGTCGAAAGTAGCGCATAATGAGAGGTCACGTCTGATTCACTAATCACACTAAAAAAAACTACAAAATAAATGAGGTATTCTTATGTCTAAAAAACCATTTACGGATTTTCAACTCAGTGCACCGATTCTAGAAGCGATTGAACAACTTGGTTACCATACGCCGACGGATGTCCAGCAAGCAGTCATTCCGGTCGCTTTGTCAGAAAAAGATATCATCGTCAAATCCCGCACCGGCAGCGGAAAGACGGCATCTTTCGGGATTCCGCTCTGTGAGCTCGTCGAGTGGGAAGAAAACAAACCGCAAGCCCTGATTTTGACGCCGACACGCGAACTTGCATTGCAAGTCACGGAAGACGTCATGAACATCGGACGCTACAAGCGGATCAAAGCGACAGCCGTCTTCGGAAAACAGCCATTCCGCGGACAAGTGGCGGAACTGAAACAAAAGACGCATATCGTTGTCGGGACACCGGGTCGTGTCCTCGATCACTTGGAGCGGGGCACGTTATCGCTTGAAAAGGTTAAGTACCTTGTCCTCGACGAGGCAGACGAGATGCTCAACATGGGCTTCCTTGATCAAGTCGATACGATTCTCAAACAGCTGCCCAAACAACGGACGACGATGTTGTTCTCAGCAACATTCCCGCAAGACATCCATCAGTTAAGTGACCGGTACATGCAGTCACCGAAAGAAGTTGAAATTACGACGAAGGCAACGGAAATCGCCGAAATCGAACACAGTTATATTACAGTAACCGACAAAACGAAGTTTGCGATTCTGAAAGACGTCACGGTCGTCGAAAATCCGGATCGCTGCATGATTTTCTGCCGGACAAAAGAACACGTCGATTTCGTCGCCCAAGGATTGGCCTCGATGGATTATCCGGTCGAAAAAATTCACGGCGGGATGGAGCAGGATGAACGCCTCGCCGTCATGAAAGCATTCCGGGCAGGCGAGTTCCGCTATCTCGTCGCGACGGATGTTGCAGCACGGGGAATTGATATTGAAAACATCACGCACGTCATCCAGTACGATATGCCGGTCGAAAAAGAGAGTTATGTCCACCGGACGGGTCGGACAGGGCGTGCCGGAGCACTTGGAAAAGCGATCAGCTTAGTAACCGAGTCTGACATGCGTCGTCTGCGTGAAGTCGAACAGTACCGCGGTGAGGCGATTGAAAAACGTCAGGCACCAACTGAGCGGGAATTGATTCGGACGGCGGATGCGTTTGAAGAGAAAATTACGACGGCAGACGTCCGGGCCTCGAAAACGGAGCAACTTAACGCGGATATCATGAAGCTGTATTTTAACGGCGGGAAGAAAAAGAAACTGCGTGCCGTTGATTTTGTCGGAACGATTGCGAAAATCGAAGGCATGACCGCTCAAGACATCGGGATCATCACGATCCAGGATACGGTCACGTACGTGGAAATCCTGAATGGAAAAGGTCCACTCGTCTTGCGGGCAATGAAGACGACAAAAGTCAAAGGCAAACAGCTGAAGGTGTATGAAGCGTTTAAAAAATAAAGTACCCTGGGCGTTCAACCAGCCGTCTCAAGAGAACTTATCTCTTAGGACGGCTGTTTTTTGTGTCAGGAGTTGTCCAAGATGGAGTCCGCTCGCAGCGGCTTGCGACAACGAATGCGTCACGCCGGAACAATCGCCGATGGCATACAGTCCCGGGATGTCCGTTTCAAAGGTGACGGACGTCGACAGCATCGGAGCATAAAATTTTCCGTCCATGCCGTACAGCAATGTGTCGTTTGAGAGCGGCGTATCGAGCAACTGCTCAAGTCGTTCGAGGAACTCCAACAAGACCGTGATGTCCGTGCCTGGGACTTCCTCGATCAGATTCCCCGCTGTCGCTGCAAGTGTCGGGCGCACTTTGTTTTCGGTGAGAGCACCTGACTGCGTCGAACGACCGGCCCGCAAATCCCCGAGTCGTTGCACGACAATCCGGTCCGTCCTTTGATTGATCTGTCCGATGACGGAAGCGGCATAATGATTCGCTTCTTCGAGTGTCGCAAAATAGCGGGGTAAAAACAGCGTGAAGTTTAAGTTGGTCGTGCCGGAATCCTGTTCGCGGAAGTTTTGCCCGTCCGGCATGACGAGACCTTCTTGATGTTTGCGGATGATCCGTCCTTTCGGATTCATGCAGTATGTAACGGCGGTCCCTGCTGCTGACGCATAGGCCAATTTCGTTTCAAACGTGTCCTGTAACAATGTCCGGAATGCCGTTTCTTCCATCTCGATCCGGATGCCGAGGTCGAGACGGGTTTTGCTTTGAGCCAGACCTAACGCCTGAAGTTGCTCCTGCATCCAGGCAGTACCGGAGCGTCCGGTCGCGAAGACGACGCGTTGACTCGAAAATGTTTCGTGTTCAGTCGTGAGCAGAAATCCGTCTGTTTGCCGTTTGATTGTCGCAACAGCCGTCTCAAAACGAAAGGTAACGTGTTCGTGAAGTGCGGCTTCGAGCCGTCTTAAAATCCGTTCCGATAGTGCGGTCCCTAAATGCCGGACCGTCGTTTCGATTGTCTCCAGACCGGCCACTTTGGCCCGATCAGCTAAAACGGGATTAGACGTGGAGTACGACTCGACTTCATCTGCTCCGTAGCGGCAAAGGAGCGCATCGACTTGGTGCATCAAGCGGAGCGTCGTCTCTGCTCCAAGCTTCTCGGCGAGTTCACCTCCGAATCCGGCAGAATAGTTGTATTTTCCTTCTGATTTACCAAGTCCGCCAAAGCCAAGGTAGGCTTCCTGTTTCGTCCGTTGCGCAAGTGGTTTTCCGGCATCGATCAACAGAACCGTCTGTCCCTGTTCCATCAGTTCATGGGCTAAAAAGATTCCGGCGATCCCGGCACCGATAATCGTGACATCATACATCATTTGACCAGCTCCTTTTGGTCAGTATACAAAAAAACCGGATTCCTGTTGAGGAATCCGGTCGGTTGTTTGTGATTATTTCCAGTCTGTGATGTCGTTGATCGGCAGACGAACGGATGGGTAACCAGCGTCAACTGCTTTTCCGATCGAAAGGAGCATGACAGGAAGGTAACGGTCTTTATCCATACCGAAGGCTTCAGCGATTTGATCTTTTTCGTAGCCGCCGATTGGGTTTGTATCATAACCGTGCGCACGTGCCACAAGCATCAATTGCATTGAGACGAGACCTGAATCGATCAAGATGCTGTCGCGAAGTGTCTCTGTATCTTCCGGGCTGTAGAAGCCTTTGATGGCAGGGACTTGGCGGTCACGGACTTCTTGCGGCATCAAGCCTTTTTCAACAGCCATATCATAGATTGTATCGATGCTGTCGACTGCATTCATATCACCGAAGACAGCGATGACAGCAGATGATGTCTCGACTTGCACTTGGTTGAATTTAGCGAGTGGTGCAAGTGTCGCTTTCCCTTCAGCGCTGTCGATGACGAGGAAACGCCACGGCTGCATGTTGACTGAAGAAGGAGCAAGTGTTGCTTCTTCAAGAATTTGTGTCATTTCTTCTTTAGAAATTTTGACGTTCGTGTCGTAGTTGCGGATTGAGCGGCGTCCTTTAACGATTTCCATAAAATCTGTAGTTGTTTGAGTTGTCATAGTAATAATCTCCCTTTTTGTTTGTTCTCTGTTTTTGGTTAGTACGGGTACTGCTTATTTCCAGTCTGTGATGTCGTTGATCGGCAGACGAACGGATGGGTATCCAGCGTCGACGGCTTTTCCGATTGATAGAAGCATGACCGGAACGTAACGGTCTTTCTCCATACCGAAGGCTTCGGCGATTTGATCTTTTTCATAGCCGCCGATTGGGTTAGTGTCATAGCCGTGCGCACGGGCAACGAGCATCAATTGCATCGAGACGAGACCTGAATCAATCAAGATGCTGTCTTTGAGAGCACTCGCCGGAACGCTTTCGTACATGCCTTGAATCGCAGGTACTTGACGATCGCGGACTTCTTGCGGCATGAGCCCTTGTGCAACTGCTGTATCATAAATGTTTTCGAGTTGATCGATCGCGTTCATGTCACCAAAGACAGCGATGACAGCGGATGATGTCTCAACTTGGACTTGGTTAAATTTAGCGAGCGGTGCAAGTGTCGCTTTTCCTTCAGCACTGTCGATGACGAGGAAACGCCATGGTTGCATGTTGACTGAAGAGGGAGCAAGTGTTGCTTCTTCAAGAATTTGTGTCATTTCTTCTTTAGAAATCTTGACGTTTGTGTCGTAGTTCCGGATCGAGCGGCGTCCTTTGACGATTTCCATGAAATCAGTTGTAGTTTGTGTAGTCATCTGACATTCTCCTTTTTAATTAACCGTTGTTTTAGGTAAAGTGAGGGCATTCGTTTCAATTCGTTGCATCATTTGAGCCAGCTGATGTTGTTCGTCTGCCGTGAATCCTTCAAGCAATTGCTCGAGGAATTCATCTTTTTGCTCACGTAGTCGTGCAATGCGGGTGGCACCTTCTTGCGTCAATGAAACGAGAATGACGCGGTTATCCGTTGCTGAACGGACACGTTCAATCATCCCGTTCGTTTCGAGATGCTTCAAGTGGCGTGTCACGGCAGCATTATCGACGTTGACGCGTTGTTGCAATTCTTTTTGGCTGATCGTCGTATCCACCTCGAGTTGAGCGAGCAGATCCATCCGGGTTTGGCTGAAACCGTCCGTACAAAGATCAAATTTTTGAGCGATTGTCTTATTGACGGAGACGAGCGCATAAATCAATCGTCCTTTTTCAGTACAAGAAATACTCAAGTCATCACATCCTTCCCTTCGTTCGAAAAATCCTTGACGTATCAAAGATTGATATGTAAACGAATATAACGTGTCTGTTTTCATGCTGCAACTAATATGCTTCATCCACAAAAAAAGATACCATTTCGGATGAAAAGGTATCGAGTCAAACGACTTAACTAATTTTCTGTTGTTTCCGGGGAATCGTTCCGGCATCGATGGCAGCAATCATCCGGCGGAAATGACCCAACCAAAACTGCAGGAACGGACCGATCAAGAAAATCGATAAAATCGTTCCGAAGAACACCGGTCCGCCGAGCAGCCAACCGATTCCGCAGGCGGTGATTTCCATGAATGTCCGCATCATCCGGATCGACGTTCCGAATCGTTCCGCCAGTGTCAGCGTTAGTCCATCACGTGGTCCGGCACCGTAACCGACGGCGACATAAAGGCCGGCGCCCATTCCGATGATAAAGATTCCTGCAATCAGCCACAGCGTGTTTTGCCAAACGGAAGAAAACGACGGCAGGAGACCTGAACCGAGGACGAGGTTCATGAACACCCCGACAAAAATCGCGTTGACGAGCGTACCGATCTGCGGTGTGATCCGGTCGAGCAAATACTTGACGAACACAAGCAATAATCCGACGAGGAGAATAATCGTCCCGACGGAAAAAGGCGTTTTGTTTTGGAGACCCAAATGAAGGACGTCCCATGTCGAGACGCCAAGCTGTGCCGTGATCATCATCGATGAACCGACAGCGAGTAAAAACAGACCAAATAAGAACAATGTCCATTTCAGGACGGAGCGTAACAGCCAGGACGTTTGAATTGTCTGTCTCATTTACGGAAGACACCTCGTTTCGGAGTAAAATTGATTCATTAACTGTACCATGTTTGATGGAGAAAATTGAAGTGAATCCGATATTTTCCATCTTGAGGTGGAGGGAATCACTTCTCCGGATGCGTATACTAATGAAAAGGAGGTCACCTCATGCAAAAAATCCGCCATTTCATCCGTTTTACATATCTCGAAGCCATCTGTTGTGTCTTTCCGGTTGCGATTTTTTTGGCGCTTGCGGTATCCCGGTACCTTCCATCTGAACCGATTGCGCGCTATGACTTGCTTTTAGTGTGGTGTCTTTTTGTTCAGATCGTGCTGCTTGTAACACGGTACGAAACAAAAGAAGAGTTCAAATTGATTTTAATCTTTCATGCGATTGGCTTGGGACTCGAGTTGTTTAAAGTCCAGGTTGGTTCCTGGAGTTATCCGGAAGACGCCTGGAGCAAGGTGTTTGGTGTGCCGCTTTATGCCGGTTTCATGTATGCGAGTGTCGCGAGCTACATCTGCCAGGCCTTTCGCCGGTTTGATCTCCGGATCACCGAATTTCCCCGTCCGCTTCTCGCCTCCTTGATCGGACTGTTAGTCTACTTAAACTTTTTTACCCATCACTGGTTATTTGATTTCCGCTGGCTGTTGATGGGACTTGTTGCCGTTGTTTTCTTAAGATCCTGGGTCTATTACCGGTTGGATGAGACCGTCTACCGGATGCCGCTGGTCCTGTCATTTGGTCTGATCGCCTGGTTCATCTGGCTCGCTGAAAATATCGTGACGTTTTTTAAAGGATGGGTCTATCCGAATCAAGAGGAGGGCTGGGAACTGGTCGACTTCGGAAAACTGTCGTCTTGGTTTTTGCTTGTGATCATCACGATTTTAATTGTGGCCGTCGAAAAATACCGGTTGGGCGACCCGTCAATCGAAATTAAAACCTAACCATAAACAAAAAAATACCTGGTTATTTTTAGACCAACCTACACGAAACCCCCTTGCTATAGTTGAAAAAAAGCAAAGGGGTTGTTTGAGATGATGCAACAAATCATGGAACGGGCGAAAGAATTGGTCGCCGGTAAATTACAGATTGTTGAAACGGCGGAAGATTGGGAATTGCTGCTTGAGGAAATCCGGGGAATCGATGAATGGGTCCAATTGTCGCGTTACTATACACCACGCGTACATCCGCAAGAGGTGCTTCAACCGACGAAAGAAGAGCAGCCGGCGTCACCCGGTCCGTTGACAGAACTGCCGAAATCGGACGAACCGATCGTTGAACAACGCTATGCGTATACGTTTGTCCGGGAATTAAAAGGCGGATCGTTGCGGGAATGGCCGAACAGCCATATCTCGGAAAAGGAAATCCGCCAATGGAATCTTGAGCACGGCATGGAAGTCCGCGTTCAGATTATTCATCAAGACCACCGGCGGACGTCACTGGAAGTGCTCGCCGTCGTCGCAACCGATCAAATGAAGACGCTGGAGCAACGAATCGTCTTTGAAAAATGTATCGTCAAAAATCACGGCATCATCGAGTCGACGGTCAACGGTCCGTTGAAGGATGAGACGGGAAAACCGTTTTACTACGCAACTCCGGTCGAAGATATGCGATTCTTTCAATTGAAGGAAGGACAACTTGTCGACTTGGTCATGTGGAAAGGTCATCCGGAAACACTGACGATTGCCTGGAAGTATCCCTTCCAATATGAAGAACCAATCGTTCAACCGTTTGATCCGTCAACAGAATCGAAACCGACAGACGTGACGGCAGAAATGGCCGTGACATCCGTATCAAAAAAATCGACCGGGCGATATGCCAAGCAGATGAAGCGAAAACCGACCGTGAAAAAGGTTCGGCAACCACGCCGGATTCGCGAAAAGAAACAACAACCGATGACGCCGCTCGTCACGACGTCGCTGCCGGGACAACCCATCGATTACGTCGACAAGGAACCGCTTGAGTTTGCAGCGTTTAAAGGAATGCGGCTCGTCATCGTCGGAAACGAACAGCAGGCACCCGTCTACCGGACATTTTTTGCTGAGACCGGAATCGAGCTCATTCATTTAGCGGGGGATGCCCAGTCGGCGAAGAAAATTGCCTGCCTCGCGCAAAAGACGGATGCCATCGTCGTCATCACGAGTCGTGTTTCGCATGCGGCGTCAGCCCATGTCATCGCACAAGCCAAAAAACATGCCATCCCATTTGCGATGGAACGCCTCGATGGTCGACGTTCGCTCTATACGGCCTGCCAACGTCAGCTCGAAAAAGCACGCCTGCACAAGCTAAAAACAGGAAAATCCTGAAAATAACTGAAACTCCTTACTGCTTAAGCCGTAAATAGGAGTAGAACTTATTTTAAGGAGGATCTTTATGATTAAAGAATTAAAACTATCGGCACGTGAGTCACTTAACGGTCGCTGGGTCTTCATGGCACTCATGTTTTTACTGTTTCTCATCATTCAAGGGATTCCCACTACGTTTTCTTCTGCTCCGAACGAAGACTTTCAGTTCATCGATTTGATTGGATTTGTGTTGAACATCCTGTTCCTGCCGCTTGCGATCGGTTGGGCATGGCTTGCGCTGTCTGTCGCCCGTAAAGAAGAAGCAAAAATCGTCGATTTATTCGAACCGTATAAGTTTTTCTTGAAAGCAGTTGGTCTGTCGCTTGTTCAAGGTATTCTTCTTGGATTATGGTTCTTGCTGTTGATCGTTCCGGGAATCATCAAGTCATTTTCGTATATGCTGACTTATTACATTTTACGTGATGAACCGTCGATCGGTATTTTGGATGCGATTACGCGTTCACGCCAAATGATGGATGGTCACAAGATGGAAGCCTTTATGCTTGTTCTCTCCTTCATTGGTTGGTTCCTGCTCGGTTTGATTACGATCGGAATTGCCTTCCTCTGGGTTGGACCTTACTTCAGCGTCACCCTCGCCAAGTTTTATGACCGCATCCGCGGTGAAGAAGCACCTGTCGAAGAGTCGGCATTTGTTGCCCCATATTAAGACAAGGAGGATGAGAGCCCAGCTCTCGTCCTTTTTTGATACTGTTTTTAATTCCGATTGGAAAACAAGGTTTAATGGTTGCTTTACTCTGCTAAAAAGTGTACGATAATTCCAATAATTCTTATCAAGAGAAGTCGAGGGAATGGCCCGAAGACACTTCAGCAACCCCGCATCATGCGCGGAAGGTGCTACTTCCTAAAGGGATCAATCCCTTTACAGATAAGAGCAGACACGATTAATCCGTCGCTCTTTTCGATTTTCGAGAAGAGCGATTTTTTTAATAAGGGGGATATAACGGATGGAGTATGGATTTTGGTTACCGATTTTTGGAGGGTGGTTACGAAACGTCGAGGACGAACAGATGCCGGCGACGTTCGATTATGCCAAACAGGTGGCGCAAACAGCAGAACAAATCGGATTTTCGACGACGCTGATTGCGGAATTGAACTTAAATGACATCAAAGGGCTGGAAGCACCAAGTCTTGAAGCCTGGACGACAGCAGCGGCGATTGCTGCGACGACAGAACGACTGGAAATCATGACAGCTGTCCGTCCGGGGTTCCATAATCCGGCGACGACCGCGAAGATGGCAGCAAACATCGATCAACTCAGCAACGGACGCTTTACACTGAACGTCGTCTCTGCCTGGTGGGAAGAAGAAGCGCGGCAATACAACGGGATCTTCACGGCGCATGACGAACGGTATGCGCGGACGGAAGAGTTTGTCACGATCATGAAAGGATTATGGGCAGACGCTTCACCGTACAGCTTCGACGGGAACTACTATACGCTCGAGAAGACACAGCTGCATCCGAAGCCCGTTCAACGACCGGGCATCAAGTTGTACGCAGGCGGGGAAAGTGAAGCCGGCAAACAAACCATCGTCAATCATTGTGATGCCTATGTCATGCACGGCGGAACGGTGGAAGAAGTATCCGTCAAGATTGAGGATATGAAGGCGCGTCGACAAGCGACCGGGCAACCGCCACTTGAAAGTTTTGGACTGGCTGCGTATATCATCTGCCGTGATACGGAAGAAGAGGCTGTTCAAGAGTGGCAGCGGATCACGGACGTCAAGGAAGACGGTGCCGGTTACGTCGGGTACGACGATTTCGTCAGCAAATCACAACTCGAACAGCAGGTAAAACGGAACGATTATTCGGTCTCCAACCGTGGACTCCGTCCTGATTTGATTGGAACACCGGAACAGATTGCCGAACGGATTCTTGCGTTTGAGCAGGTGGGTGTCTCCTTATTATTACTTCAATTTTCACCACAACTTGAAGAAATGGAACGCTTCGCGCGCGACGTCATGCCGCTTGTCGAAGAAAAACGAAAGGTAGGTCAAACCAAATGACAAAAATTCATATCTTACACGAAAACCAGGAATGGACGGACCATTTGATTAAACGACTCGAAGAACTGGAGTTGCCGTATGAACAGTGGCATCTCGATGAAGGACAGGTCCCGCTTGATGAAATCCCGCCAGAAGGCGTCTTCTACAGCCGGATGAGTGCGTCTTCGCATACGCGCGGGCACCGCTACGCGCCGGAACTGACGGAAGGGGTGCTCGCGTGGCTCGAGGAGCACGACCGGGCGGTCTTCAACGGAACACGTGCGTTGCGACTGGAAGTCAGTAAAATCAATCAATATACGGCTCTTCGAAAAGCCGGTATCCGTGTCCCGAAAACGACGGCTGCCGTCGGACGTGATCAGATTGTCGAAGCGGCGAAAAACATCGGGGTGTCGTCGTTCATCACGAAACACAACCGTGCCGGAAAAGGACTGGGGGTCCAGTTGTTCCATTCGATCGAAGCACTTGAAACGTATCTCGATGGCCCGACCTTTGATGAGCCGGTCGACGGCATCACCCTGATTCAAGAGTATATCCAAGCGCCTGAACCGTATATCACGCGTTGTGAATTCGTCGGCGGAAAATTCGTTTACGCCGTACAAGTTGATACGTCAGAAGGCTTTGAACTGTGCCCGGCGGACGCGTGTGTGATCGATGACTTGTTCTGCCCGGTCGGGGAAGAAGCACCACAAACTCCGATGAAGTTTAAAGTCGTTGATGGATTCGATGATCCGATTATCCAGCAATACGAAGCTTTCCTGCAAGCGAATCAGATTGCTGTCGCCGGGATTGAATTCATCAAGGATGCGGACGGGACGATCTATACGTATGATGTCAACACGAATACGAACTACAACTCGGATGCGGAAGCGGCTGCTGGTAAGTTCGGAATGCTGGAGCTCGCGAAGTTCCTTGGGAATGCCTTGGAGCGTCAAACTGTAAAATAAATCATGATTGCCGATTAAAATAAGCCAAATACCCTGTCTGTGTGTAGTCTGAAGTTAGAACTGCACACATCAGGGTATTTTTTAGTAAAGGGAGGTGTTCGGATGGTGACATGGCACGAAGAAAGAGTCCTCGACGTTCCAATCGAGCAGGCTTGGCATTTATTTGACCACGATCGGTTGCAACGGTTAATTCCGGGTGTCGTCCAGCACGAAGTGATTGAACGCAAACCGGGTGTCGTCGGTTCGACGTATCGGCAAACATACATGCAGGGGAACCGGTTAGAGACGTACATCGTGACGGACCTTGCGTATACAAGCGAACCGGACTTTAAGCAAAACACGATTGGCTTTACCCTTGCGAAAATCTTTCAGCTCGAGATGACGTTTACACTGAAACGGCTCGACGAAACGAGCTGTCAGCTGATTTATACCGGCAAAAATGAAGGCGCCAACTTTGTCGGCCGGAGCCTGTTGTCACTCGGAGGTGAACGGGAGACAGAAAAAATCGTGCAAGGGTTACTCCGTCGTGTGGAAGAAGAGGCGAGTCAACTGCGGACATGATCAACAAAGGCATCTACTCGACTGGAGCAGATGCCTTTCGTTTGGTTTTACAAAAAAAAGTATGTCTTATCCTAAAGCCGTTACAATTTTTGCGACTTGTCGATCGGCGGTCATCTCCGAAAGTGGCATCCATCTCACTCCGGTCAGAACTTGGTTTCCCTCCGGACGCTCTGGATCATATCCCAAAATCGGTTCGCGTGAATCGATCTGTCTGACTAAAAAGCAGATCTCTTGTCCGTTTGCGTGAGTTTCTGAGTAAAGCGGTTTGATGATGCGGATGGCGAGATTCACTTCCTCTTGCATCTCCCGGATGACCGCTTGTTCGAAGGTTTCATGTTCCTCGAGACCCCCTCCGGGTAATGTCCAGAAACTTCGATCGTTTGTTTCAAGACGAACCATCAAAATCCTACCGTTCTCAATTAAGGCTGCACAGGCACGATGGCGCAACGTTTTTCCTCCTCTGATGGGCATGATATCTTCAGTCTACAAAAAAGAGACCTCATCCGCTAGGACAGGTCTCTCGTTTCATTACTTAGTTCGTCGCATACAACGTTGATAATTGTTGTTGGACAGAGTCATTGTTGAGGTATTCATCATACGTCGTTTCTTTGTCGACGATACCGTTTGGCGTCAATTCGATGATCCGGTTTGCGATTGTTTCAACAAACTGATGGTCATGCGAGCTGAAGAGCATTGCGCCTTTATAAGCGATCAAGCCATCGTTGAGGGCTGTGATCGATTCAAGATCCAAGTGATTCGTCGGATCGTCGAGAACAAGCACGTTTGAGCCGCTGAGCATCGCTTTTGATAACATACAACGGACTTTCTCTCCCCCAGATAAAACAGACGCTTTTTTCATGACTTCTTCGCCTGAGAAGAGCATCCGACCGAGGAAACCACGGAGGAACGTGTCGCTCTCATCGGCTGGCGAATACTGACGTAACCAGTCGAGGATTGTTTTGTCCGATCCTTCGAAGAAGGCCGAGTTATCTTTTGGCAAGTACGATTGTGACGTCGTAACGCCCCATTTGAAAGTCCCGCTGTCTGCTTCGATTTCACCCATGAGGATTTTAAAGAGTGTCGTGATGGCAATGTCATTTTGGCTGATAAAGACGACTTTATCCGTTTTGTTTAATGAGAAACGAACATTATCCAGTACTTTGACGCCATCGATTGTCTTCGAAATGCCATCAACAATCAACAGATCGTTTCCGATTTCACGTTCCGGTGTGAAGCCGACGAACGGATAACGGCGTGAAGACGGACGGATGTCGTCGAGTGTGATCTTATCAAGCAATTTCTTCCGTGATGTCGCTTGTTTCGCTTTTGAGGCGTTCGAACTGAAACGGGCGATAAAGGCTTGAAGTTCTTTGATTTTCTCTTCTTTTTTCTTGTTTTGGTCGCCTGCCATACGTGAAGCGAGCTGACTTGACTCATACCAGAAATCATAGTTTCCGATGTAGAGTTGGATTTTTCCGTAGTCGAGATCGGCCATGTGCGTACAGACGTTGTTGAGGAAGTGACGGTCGTGGGAAATGACGATGACCGTGTTCTCAAATCCGATCAAGAATTCTTCGAGCCATTTAACGGCTTTCAAGTCAAGACCATTGGTCGGCTCATCGAGTAACAGGATATCCGGCTTACCGAACAAAGCTTGTGCAAGCAAGACTTTGACCTTTTCGCCACCCGTCAATTCAGCCATTGTTTTCGTATGCAGGTTTTCTTTGATTCCGAGACCTTGTAAAAGCATCGCCGCTTCCGACTCTGCTTCCCACCCGTTCATTTCCGCGAACTCACCTTCGAGTTCAGCGGCACGCATGCCGTCTTCATCCGAGAAGTTTTCTTTCATATAAATGGCATCTTTTTCTTTCATGACTTCATAAAGACGTTTATGTCCCATCATGACCGTTTCGATGACTTGGAACTCTTCGTATTCGTAATGGTTCTGACGCAGGACACCAAGACGTTCGCCCGGAGTGATGATGACGTCTCCTTGCTGCGCTTCGATATCGCCGGCAAGAATTTTAAGGAACGTTGATTTACCGGCACCGTTTGCACCGATGAGACCGTAGCAGTTACCTGGTGTGAACTTGATGTTGACGTCTTCGAATAATTTGCGGTCCGCAAAGCGGAGACCGACGTTTTGTACTGTAATCATATAGAGATGAACCCTCGTTTCTAGTGTGTGATGTGCTGTTACGAGTGTACCACAAAATGATACGCTTCGTTTCAAGGACAAAGTTCTTTACATCTTAGACCGGATTGCGAAAATTAGCAACCATGCTTTTAATCAAAATGAAACATTTTCCAGTCTGAAGCGTAAGATGAAGTAAGGAGTTGACAAAGGAGGAGGACGGCATGGCAGCACTTTTCACATTATTATTTTTTGCACTCATCGTCTTGCTAGCCATTGAACTGTACAAGTACATCCAAGACAAAATTGATAAAGGGGATTCTAAATGAGAGAAATCAAACCAAAAAAACGCATCCGCCCATCGATGATCATCGCAGGGGTGATCGTTGTTGCCCTTCTTGCGATGACACCATTCATCGTCGAACAAATCGAACCGGGTCAAGTCGGTGTCGTCTATAAGCCATCGAGTGGTGTGCAAGATGAGACGTTGTCACAAGGCTGGCATATCGTTTCACCGATTACGCGCGTAACCGAGTATCCGATCCGGACACAGACAAAATCACTCGACAACATGACACTGGCGACAAAAGACGGGAAAAATATCGTCGTCGACTTTACGTACAGCTTTTCGGTATCACCTGATCAAGTGACGGAAGTCTTTAATAAATTTGGTCCGATTGAAATCGATGAGATTGCTGCGGGTTATTTAAAGCAACGTCTCTATGATGCCTCGCGTGAGCAAATTTCAAAAGTCACGGTCCTTGAGCTGTTCGGAGAACAGTCCGGAAATGTCTCGACAAGCATTCAGACACAGTTCGCCCAGGATGTGAAAAAGATTGGATTCATCATCGAAGACGTCGCACTCGGAGCACCGAAACCAGATGCGAAGACGCAGGAAGCCATCGATGCACGGGTCAAGGCCTCACAAGAATTAGATAAAAAGAAAACAGACCTGGCAATCGCGAAAGCGGAAGCAGAACGGTTGCGGGTAGAAGCAAAAGGTGCGGCAGATGCCCGGTTGATTGAAGCACAAGGACTCGCCAAAGCCCAAAAAGAATTACAGAAGACGTTGACGGAAGAGATGATTCAGTACGAAGCCGTCAAGAAGTGGGACGGAAAATCACCGCTTGTCAGCGGATCAGGCAGCATGGTGCAATTGCCGCTTCCAGACCAACAAACAACAACAGAAGAAAAGTAAGGGAAGTATACGTCTTTCGATGGAAAGGCGTATTTTTCTTGCTGAAATTTTAATTCAAACTGTAATTCTGGAAAAGTAAAATAAAGTAAAAAAATGAGCAATCGATACGTAAAATCATATTTCAAGAAAAAAATCTCTAAAGTACATTTTTGGAATACCCATTAATTGGTTTAATTACCTGTTTTAAAGGAAATTATCGATAATATGAGTAGGTCTAATGAAATAGGTCAATGGGAGGGAAAGAGAGGCATGTATAAAAACCGTTCTCCGAATCTCATCATAATCATAATTTTTCTCTATTCTCTCGTGATGCCGGTCGACACAAGCCGGGCAATCACAAATCAGACTGAATCAGAAGAACCGTTAACGATTGAAGTCTGTAAAAAATTATTAGAAGAAATCGAGGTCGAGACGAACTCGCTCGATGATCCGGTTCTTTTGGAAAAAAAGAAAGCGTGCGAAATCTTGATCGAACAAACGGAACCGGAGATAACAAACGAAGAAGAGGAAGCGTCAACGCCCGATACGGAATCTCCGGAAGAACCAAATGAAAATGAAGTAATCTTACCACCTGATTCAAAAAAAGATGAACCGGTGGTCCCTTCCACACCTGAGAGCGACATCCCGATGACCCCAGAATCACCCACACCTGAGAGCGATATTCCAGCATCCAAGGAAGATATTCCAAAGCATTCTAATGAGTCTGATTTACCTGAACCTCCTGCTTCTGAAAATGAAGAATCTCCGATTGCTGAACCTTCGTCGTCAGAAGATCAATTGAACGAAGAGCAGAATCAACTTCCCTCAGAAGACACGGAATCGTCGCTGGAAGAACTACCAGTCGCGGAAGCACCTAAAAAAGAGACACCATCCCAGCGACCAGTTGTTTCGCCTCGTCTTGCAGGTGTCGCGTTATTAGGAAACTCGAGTTTAAGCGCTACGTACAATGCGACAACACAGACAATTGAACTCGTTAACACGGTGTCGAGTCTTTTAAATGTCAATCTAACCAGTGGCTATATGATCTTTCGATTGCCACCAGAAGTGATGCAAAGTATTGAGACGGACTCGATTCAACTCCAGTATCGATACAGCGGATTATTAGGAATCGGCACACGAACGGTCGATGTTGTACCGGTGATTGATCGGACAAACAATCAAATCTACGCTGACGTGAGCTCCTTACTAAAGCTGTCTGTATTAAGCAGCGATCGCTTCACATTATCGTTTAAAGTCGGCAAACTACCGGTTGGTCTGGATAAAATCTATACCTTCAACAGTGCATTGACCGATGGTTTGATTGATTTAAATGTATTAAGTGGTAACACAGCGACGGCAACACTCGGAATCGGACCAACGTTTCGCCTGACCGTACCGCCGACGCTTGATTTTGGCAGTCATGAGTTGACGGGGCGGGAAACCATCATCGCCCGCCTCGCACCAATGACCATTTCAATTGCACACGAAAATGCGACTGGGTACAACTGGCGATTGCAAGCGAGTCTGACGCGTCCGATGACCAGTACGGAAGGCGATATATTGGAGGATGTCTTGTATTTCAAGATATCCACTCAAAAACAGCTGTTGCAAGCAACAGAGATTGAAGTCGCAACCGGACAAATGACAGCGAACCAAAATCAATCACCACTCGTCTATGCCAAAGAGGAAGGAATTATTCTCGATCTGACAGGAAAACAGGCTACACCTTCAACGTACAGTGCAGATATTCAATGGAATTTGATCAATGCGCCTTAAAAAGAGGGGGAAACTGAGATGAGAAAAAAATTTGTTGTGACATCGGTATTGATGAGTGCTGCTTTACTGCTTGGGACAACTTCCGCGTTTGCGGCTACGACATCGACCGGAAACTCGCAGGCGACGATTACTTTCACGACCGATAAAGCTCCTGTCATCGTTGATCCGGAAACACCAGATCCGGCAGATCCATATGATCCAACTGGCGACGGAGGAAACGAGCCGACAGGTAATACGGGTCCTCTTACGCTTGACTATGCACCGGATTTCAATTTTGGTTCGCATGAAGCGCTTGCGACCAATTCAGCAGTGTATCAAGCACTGGATGAAAAACCATTTTTGCAAGTGACCGATCGACGCGCGATTCGTTCACAGTGGGATGTGAACGTAAAGCTTGGGGCATTTCAAAACTCCGAAACCTCTGAGGAATCATTGGCGGGGACGAAGCTGTCCATCAAAAACGGGATTGTTAAATCAGTCATTGGATTGACGGGTGTTCCGGCTCCGACAACCCAAGACATTGAATTAACCGCAGGTGCAACAGATGGAACCACGATTTTATCCTCAGCTGCCGGTACGTTCTCGACCTGGCTGGTGTACTGGCCAAAAGCATTGGAACAACAAGAACCTCGCATCTCATTAAACGTTCCGATTAATACACAAGTTAAAGGAACACACACGGCTACCCTTGAGTGGGTACTCTCTGACGTCGTGAATTGATGTGAGATGAAGGGGGGATAGAGATGAAGCAATGGGGAATCAGCGGTCTTGCCGTCATATTGTATCTGTTGTTCAGTGCAGGTAGTTCGTCTTTTGTCAAAGCAGATGCACCTGTTAATTTTTCGATTGAAGCGGTACCGAACGATTTTCAAGTCGACTCGGGTGTCACGTACTTTGATTTACGAATGGCGGGCAATCAAAAAACGGATGTCCGGGTTCGGATTTACAATCATGGTTCGGACGATCAAACATTTTTGACATCCGTTCGCAACGCGACGACGAATGGGAACGGATTAATCGTCTATGAGCAAAAAAAACCGCTTCCGCTTGCTCCTGTTTCCTTAACGGAAATGATTCGACCGGCTACGAAATCGACCTTCATCAAAGGTGGCGAATCGAAGATTGTTTCCTTACCCCTGCAAATTCCAAATGAATTGACGGGAACCGTTCTGGCAGGGATCCGAGTCGAAAAAAAATTCGACGAAAACGAAACAAAAGAAGATACAATTGGGATTCAAAACCGACATGCCTATATTATCGGATTGAAGGTCCGTTCCGAGATTAAAGACGTCTCTCCTGAATTGACGTATGAAGGGATTCAAACCAAATCCTACCTGACACGCCCCAACGTTTTGGTGAAGCTTGCGAACCAAGCCGCGACGATTACGAAACCGATGAAATTTGAAGCGGTCATTTCGAAAAATAAAAAGGTCGTCGTTCGAAAAGAAATGGACGTTCGCTTTGCACCGTCGACCTATATGACAGTGCCGATTGAGACAATGGGGATTTTAAAAGCCGGCACGTACCAAGTGGCGATTCGCGTCGAGGGAAAAGAACGGACATGGACATGGAACGATGAATTTAAGGTGACGGAAAAACAAGTTAAACAAATGGAAGAGAAGATGCCAAAAATCGAAAAGAATCCGAACTCCTTGATCGGAGAATGGTCAAAGGAATTAATGATTGCCTCGACCTTGATTATTTTTCTGCTACTCGGATACATTTATCGTTTAAAGAAGCAACAGCATTCTTCATGAAAAAAAGCAGGTTCTCATGTCGAGAATCTGCTTTTCTTGAGTGATCTTATTTCGAAGACTGAGCGAATCGTTCCGCAATCGCAACCACAACTTCGGTTGCCTTCACCATATTGTCGACGGAAATGAATTCAAACTTTCCGTGGTAGTTTTCACCGCCCGTGAAGATGTTCGGTGTCGGAAGTCCCATGTAAGAGAGCTGAGAGCCGTCTGTCCCGCCACGAATCGGTTTGATGATTGGTGTGACACCACGTGATTCCATCGCCGCATGGGCGATATCAACGATTTCCATGTGTGGTTCGATTTTTTCACGCATGTTGTAGTATTGATCATTTAGTTTGATTTCGACACTGCCTGTCCCGTATTTCTTGTTCCATTCTTCAACCAAAGCCGTCAGGAAGTGTTTCCGGGCTTCGAATTTAGAACGGTCAAAATCACGGACGATGTAATGGACCGTCGTTTTTTCGACCGATCCTTCAAACGAAATCAAATGGTAGAATCCTTCGAAACCATCCGTAAATTCAGGAGCTTCGTCACCCGGTAACCGGTTTTGGAAAGCCATCGCGTGTTTTTGCGAATTGATCATCTTGTCTTTCGCCGTCCCTGGGTGGACGTTCGTGCCATGGAAAACGATTTCTGCCGCAGCGGCGTTAAAGCTTTCATATTCGAGTTCGCCGAGTGGACCACCGTCAACTGTATACGCAAACTTTGCATCAAAGGCCGCGACATCAAAATGGTGCGGACCACGACCGATTTCTTCATCCGGTGTAAAAGCGACACGGATCCGACCGTGTTTGATTTCCGGATGGGTGATAAGGTGATGCATCGCGGTCATGATTTCGGCGATGCCGGCTTTATTATCTGCACCAAGCAAAGTTGTCCCGTCTGTCGTCATCAGTGTATGTCCGACATAGTTTTTCAGGGCCGGGAAATCCTTTGGTGACAGGATGACAGGGAGCGTCGCGTTGAGGACCAAGTCTTCGCCATCATAATCTTCGACGATTTGCGGATTGACGTTTGTTCCCGTAAAGTCAGTTGCCGTATCGAGATGGGCTAAAAATCCAATCGTTGGAACGTCGGCGTCCGTGTTTGAAGGGAGCGTCGCCATGACATATCCGTTGGCATCGACGGTCACATCACTCATCCCAATTTCCTTCAGCTCGTCAACGAGGAGTCGAGCAAGCGTCCATTGTCCTTCGGTGGTCGGGACGGTTGTGCTGGCGTAGTTCGACTGGGTATCGATTTTTGCATATGTAGTCAAACGACGAATCAAATCATGTTTCAAGAAAAAAACGTCCTTTCTGAGTTAAGGTAACTTCATCATATCATGAAGCGAGAATGTTAGAGTATTCTGAATCATGGTGAACTACTCACCACGTATTTGCTTCGCAAATTGAAGTGGGAGCTTCTTGGGAAGATCGTACTTTTACTAGCTACGGTTATTTACCAAGCTCATCGGGTGGTTCCCACCCTGAAGGGTTTTCAGTCTGCTAACAGCAACAAGTTGATACTCGCATTAATATCTCTGTCATGATGAGCGCCACAAGTACACGTCCATTCGCGTACATCGATCGTTTTCTTCTCACCTTTTACTCCACAAGAAGAACAGATTTGAGTAGAGGCGTACCATTGGTCCACTTTGATTAGTGTTCGTCCGTAGAATGTGCATTTGTATTCCAGCTGTCGGACGAACGCATACCAACTGACGTCTCCAATCGATTTGGCGATCTTATGGTTCTTCATCATGTTCTTCGACTTCAGTGTCTCGACGACGATGACTTGGTTATCGTCAACGATCCGTTTCGACAGCTTATGAAGAAAATCTTGACGTTGATGTGCAATCTTTTCATGCTTCTTGGCTAGGATCATCCTCGCCTTGGCTCGGTTCTTACTTCCGATTTTCTTGCGTGACAAGGCGCGTTGCGCCTTCTTGATTTTCTCTTCGGACTTTCGAAGAAAACGAGGATTGTCAACTTTCTCAGAAACACGCTCATCATTTGTCATGATGGCGAAGTGCTCCAGACCAAGGTCGATTCCTACTTTATTCTTGGCCGGAACCCATTGCTCTTCGGATTGATCGACAAGGATCGAGATGAAGAATTTCTTTGTCTTCGTCATCGAGACCGTCGCGGACTTGATGACACCATCAAACGGACGATGTTGTTTCAACTTCACAAAACCGATTTTAGGCAGTTTCACCTTCCGATCTTGGATGCGGATGCTTCCCTTCAGATTGTTGGTCGTGTAAGAGGCTCGGTCGTTATGCTTTGATTTGAATTTCGGAAATCCGACAGACTGATCCCGAAAAAAGTTTTGGTACGCCCTGTTCAAGTCCATCTGAGCGTTCGCAAGGGAAAGACTGTCGACTTCTTTGAGGAAAGGGAATTCAGGCTTGTACTTCGCTGGGGTTGGGAGCTTTTGCTTTGCGCCAGGGTTGAGCTTCGAGTCTTCATACAGTCGAATCCGCTCTTCGAGCATCTTATTGTAGACGAAACGGACACAACCGAACGTCTTCATAAAATATTCTCGTTGTGGTTTCGTCGGATAAAGTCGAAACTTATACGCCTTCAGCAAAGTGATCACTCCTTCCCTTGTTTTTCGATATAGTGTCTGATGACGTCGCTTGTCGCACCTCCGGTCGTCACTAGACAATAATTTCGAGACCAAAACATTTCTTTCCATAGTTGTTTCTTGACATGCGGAAAGTCTCGTTTGATCAGTCGGCTGCTTGCACTCTTGTAAGCGTTCAGAAACTTTGACATCTCCGTATTCGGGTGTGCTTTGAACAGCACATGGATATGATCGCCGTCATGAGTCCACTCGTTCAGCGTGATATGATACGACGCGCCGATTCGTTCGAATGTCTGTCTCGCGAACTCCGAGATGGCGTCATCGATCACTTTTCGTCTGTATTTCACGACGAGGACAAGATGATAATTCAGAAGGAAGACTGAATGTTTATTTGTATCCATTTTCATTAATATATCAGTCCTTTTGATGAGTTATACTGATTTTATCAAATAATTGCATTCTTACCAAGACGAGCGATTCATCTCCCACCTACGCTTGGCTTCGCCCCGGTATGCTTAGAGGTGGGAGAATTCTCGCTAAATTTAGTTAAACTGATGATGAAAAAAAGGGGGATTTAAAATGAAAGCATTTGTCGTCGAACAATACGGGAAAAACGCTGCGCTGACAGAAAAAGACGTCACACTCGATCAAACGGGGAACTACGATTTAAAGATCAAAGTTGAGGGGACGAGCCTGAATCCACTGGACACAAAAATGTTTTTTGGTCATGTGGCGGCAGCTCCGTCAACTGGAATTCTCCAGGGCGATGTTACGGGGATAGTCATTGAAACTGGAAAGAGTGTGACGTCTTTTTCCATCGGCGATCACGTCATTGCCTTTGGTGGTGGACTCGGAAACCGGTCCGGGGCATTGGCAGAGGAAATGCTGGTTCCAGAACAGATGGCGGTCCACAGACCGGAACATCTTGACGTTGCGACTGCAGGGTGTTTGCCGGTCATCAGTCTGACAGCGATGGAAGTATTGAAGGAACGGGCAGCCGTTTACCCGGGGATGCGATTGTATGTAGCTGGTGGAACAGGTGGTGTCGGACATCTTGTCGGACAACTCGCCAAACACTATGGGTGTGACGTGACGGCAAGTGCGGCAAATGATGAAAAAGCAACGTGGCTGGACGAGCATGGGATTCGTCCACACCGTTACCGGGAAGAATCGGCCGAACAACTTTTAAAACGTCTTGGTCATGACGGATTTGATGTCATCATCGATACGGTCGGAGGAGATCATTTGCAAGAGTCCTTCATCCTCGCAAAAGAACGCGGCAAAATCATCTCTATCGCGACGCGGACGACACAAGATTTGACGCCGATGCACAGTAAGGCACTAACGCTCGAAGCCGTCTTTGTTGCTCTTCCATTGCTGAAAGGGAAAGAGGAAGAGATGTTACAGCAAAAAAAGCACTTGGCAGAAGTCGCGCAACTCGTAGCGGATGGAGTCATTGATCTTGTGATCGAAGAGCACGTGCCTTGGCAGATCGATGCATTGAACGCTGCCTATCAAACTTTTGATTTACGGTCGCATTTTGGAAAAGTAAGTATCACTAAATGAGTAGTTATTTTTCCTAAAAGTAATGATTCGCTATTCAGTATGCTTTTCCTTTTAATCCCAAAAAAATTCTGCTGATGAAAAAACCATCAGCAGAATCGTTGGATTATTGATTATTTACGGCGGACTAAAACCGATTTTAACGTGACTTCTTTTAAAGAAGGGTGTTCCGGAAAATCAGGTAACGACGTACTTTCCCAAACGATGTCGTACGTTTGGCGAAGCTTTTTGAAGGCTTGGTCGACCATCTTCATAAACCGAACTTGATCAAACAGCGGACAATCCGTCGTCACGAGCAACAACCCGCCACGATGCGTCATATGAATCGTCTGTTGAATCAATGCCGTCAAATCAACTTCGGCCCGGAAATGACGTGCCTGTGTTTTGACGAGCGCCGGTGGATGAACGATGACAAAGTCAAAGCGTGTTTTTTTGTCCGCTTGATCGATGTAATCAAACGCATCTTGCACAAGAATCGTTTGTGTCGCCGGATCCAGTTGATGCAGCTCGAGTTGTTCGATTGTCTTATTGCGGCTCCGGGTCGAGAAATCGACACTCGTTGTTTCAGTCGCACCACCGAGCAACGCCGAGGCGGTCAACGTACCGGTATCCGAAAAGAGATTCAGGACACGTCGGTCTGCGGCATGTTCTTTGACGATCGAACGGAGCTCGCGTTGCTGGATATCGAGTCCGGTGCGCATACCGGCGTCCAAATGGTACAACAACGGTCGACCGTTTTCTTGCAGGACTTCCGGGAAGTCACCACGTTCACCGGCTAAGAAGTCATCCCCTTTGACAGGTTGACCGTCAATCTGGAAAGCCCGTTTTTCGTAGATACTTTTAAAATGAATGAGTGACTCAAGAGCCGAGACGATATCCTGCTTAAAGGAATAGATGCCTTCGTTCTCAAACGTGATTAAGTAATGATGATCAAAACAATCGATCGTCAGTCCACCGATGCCGTCGCCGGAACCGTTGAAGACCCGGAACGTATCAATCAAATCATTTTCAAAAAAATCATTTCGACGATCGAGGGCAACCTCGATTTTTTCTTTGAAGAAAGCTTCATCGATGTCTTGCAGTTCATCGGTTGAAAGTAACCAGCCAAGACCTTTTTCCTGCTTGCCAAAGTAACCGGTCGCAAGGTATTCTTTATCTTCTGTTGTCAGCCGGAGCAAGGCACCGGCTTCTTTTAGATGATTGCTCTTTTGAAACAGTTCTTTGTACAGAAGCGGTTGTCCGTTTGTAATTTGTTCGATGGCCGTCGTTTTAACGACGACCGGATAAATTTCACGTGGCACATAAGTTCCTCATTTCTAGTTGTGGATAAGTTCAGTTATTATACCATAGGCGAAGTTATCCACATGTGGATAATTTGTTTTTCAGTTAGCTTACGCTTTAAATGCTTTAACTGTTGATAACTTTATTTTAAATAGTTCATGAGTAAAAAAAGTTGAAATTATTTAAGCTACCTCTATCTAAAAACAGTGCTGGCCTTTTTTACAAAAGTCCTTTATAGTAAAGACAGGTACTCTAACCATGAGGTGAAAACAATGAAAATTAACAAGCGTGGAAGAGGAAAGTTCAAGCCTCTTAGTAATTACGAAAATAGTGATATAAAAAATATCTTATTCGAAAAAATTTATGAAGAAACAAATTTAATCATTGAAAATAATGAAGAAGAAAGTTTCTTTAATACAATTAAGCGTTCAACTGATTCACATAGTGTAATCAGTCTCTTTTCGGGAGCTGGCGGTCTCGACTTAGGTCTTGAATTAGCTAGTTTAGTAAGCCTTCACGGAGAAGAGGCAGTTACGAAATCATTTAATTCTAAGGAAGAATTTAAAAAACTTATTGATAAAGGAACAGTAACAGAAACGATTTATTCTAACGATATCTTTAGAGAGTCTGCTATTACCTATAAAACAAATTTCCCTAATCAAGTGATCCAAGATTCACGTGATATTAGAAATATTAAGTACTTTCCAGACTGTGATTTAATACTCGGAGGGTTTCCTTGCCCAGGTTTTAGTTCTGCCGGTCCACGTTTAATTGATGATGAACGAAACTTTTTATATATTCATTTCATTCGAGCAATTATTCAAGCAAGTCCTAAGGTATTTGTCGCAGAAAACGTGAAAGGATTATTAACGCTTGGAAAAGGTGAAGTTGCAAAACAAATTATGGAAGATTTTGCTTCCGCAGGTTATAAGATTAAGTATCAGTTAGTAAATGCACGAGACTACGGTGTACCGCAATTACGCGAGCGTGTTTTTATTGTAGGAGTTCGGCAAGATGTAGATTTTGACTACAAATTTCCTGAACCGACACACGGTCCTTCTAGAGAAAATGAATATGTTACATTAGAAAATGCTATTTCAGATTTACCTGTAAATCCTTTAGATGTGTATAGTGGAGGATTTTCTTCCATGTACTTGTCAAGAAATCGAAAAAAAGATTGGACCGATCAAGCTTTTACGATTCAAGCATCAGGTAGACAGGCTCAACTTTGGCCGGGCGGAGAAAAAATGCTGAAAGTCGGTATTGATGAATGGAAGTTGATTGGGGAGAATCGGAGATTAAGTGTTAGGGAATCTGCACGAATTCAGACATTCCCAGATTGGTGGGAATTTCACGATGGTGAAAATATGAACACACAATTGAACAATCGTTTAGATAAGCAGTATAAACAGATCGGAAATGCAGTTCCTGTATTACTCGCACTTCGTATCCTTCAACCAATCACTGACTGGTTAAAGACTGAAGAAGTTATTAAAAATAATACAGAAAAACAACTTGAGCTATTTTAAAAGACAGGTGATTACTTCAGTATACCAATGAAGTATCACCTGTTTTTTACTTTATCAATCGTTCGCAAGATAATTTTAAGGAAGACCAACCATGGGAAGCACCAGAACTAAACTTAACACGAAGGCGAATTTCTTCTTGACCGGACATCCAAGATAGACGTGTTGTAGTCGAACTGGTTTGTTGTACTTCAACGGGTCCTTTTACCTGCAAATAGGAATGAATGCTACACATATTTTGTTGATAAAAAGAAATGACAGAAGTGTTCGTTCCAATCATGTTTCTTAGACCTGATTCTAATGAAGTTTGACTGGCTTTTTTTAAATGCTCAGTAATTTTATGAGATACGATTGAGAGTACTTCTTTCCTAGTCAACAGATCCGACTGATATTTTTCTTTGATTCGAGCAATATATAGTTGCATGTCATCATAAATATCAAAGTAATGATAGGATAAAATACTACCAACTCCAGGATTTTTGAGTGTCATCATCGAATTCCTCTTTTTCAAAGCTTTTAATGATAAAGGGATTTCAATATACGTATTTTTATGATTGATTGTAAAAATAACATCTGCGGTTTCGAGTTTATTTGATACATAACTATCCGCTACAAGTTGGACTTGCTGAATCGTGTAAAACTCTCCAAAACGCTCTTTTAGAAACACTGAAAGTGAATGATAAGTAGTTTCCGAACAAGTAATCAATTGTTCAAGCATTTCACTATTTAAATTTCCATAATGTTTTTCAAATGTACTGTGTATAATTTCAGCATCAACTATATTTATTGATGGATTTTTCTTGATGAACCGATAGATTAAGAGTGCTTCGTTACATCTACCAATTGCATTACTATTATTTGATGCAGGAACGTATGTATGACTATCTAATATATCTTCAAATGTATTTAAAAACTGATTGTTTATGCTCTCAAATTGTTGAGGGAGCTGCTCTGTTAAATGGATAGAAGAGGATAGTTTAGTTGCTAACTTGATTGACGAAGATAAAGAAGATTCAAATTTAAAACGTAATTCTAATTCAAAATCATCAATATAAATATAGATTGAAGAAGTGTTTTTCTTTAATAGATAAATGTTGTGAAATGATTTAAGTGTTTGTTGCTGCATTTCAACATGAATTGATTTATTAATATCTTGAATCGAGAGCACTTTGTACTCTTCAATGAGTGAGAGCTCCTTAAAACCATTAAAAATGAGAGTGTGGTTCGTGTTCAATAACTTAAGCAAAATGGAATAGCACTGATCACGAATACTTTCTAAAATCATTTTGCGATACTGTTTAGATTCTAGTTGATTTAGTTGTAGGAGACTCACTTGTTTTTTTAGATCCCGCTCCGATAAATAAAGATGCGGTAGGTTTTTTTGATCAAGAATGTATCGGTATAAACGTTCACGTTCTTGATCAATAATGGAGTTTAACTGAATTTGTGCTTCAGGAAGGTTAAAGTATTTGTCTAGAAATGACTTTGCACCTGGATTTTTTGGTTGAATACTTCCTGTTTTTTTTAGTGAAAACAGATGAATGGGTATGATTCGATCGTTTTGATAAAGATAAAGATCAGCACGATGATCGAAGTTAGAAAACTCGAATTTGGATTGAACATCGGTTAAACCAGGAAATTGTGTAAATAAAAAATGTGCGGTCATCCAGCTTGGATCGTTTGTAGATGGATTACTCGAACTATTTTGGATTAAATGTTTTAAGTAAAGTGACACTTGCTTAGTATGTGTATCACCAGATGTTTTTTGTGTTTGGCCCACGAATAGTTTTCCTCCAATGTACTAAGAAAGTAGGTGAACGCTGTATGACACAGCAAAAAAATGTTCAATTAATAAAAAAACTAGTGAAAGAATGGTTGGAAGTCTTTGCTATTACAAATAACATACCATTATTAAAAGAAGGTGACCGTTTAATTTTAAATGAGAAAAAAATTGGTATTAGAGGATCTAAAGGTGGAGTCTCAACTAACCGTTTCGGAATACGTGAAACGAAAGAAAGTGATTATGACTATTTAATTTTTAGTGTGTCTGAACTAGAATTTCCCCAAACGATCAATGAATTGCAATTTGTATTATTGGAGCGTTCAAAACTAGTAGATTTAAAAAAGATTCTTGGAACATCTGATAAATCTTTTAAAATGGATAATCACTATAAATTTATAAACTTTGAAGAATTTAAAAGTGACTTTCAAAATAATATTCAAGAAAATATGGAATACTTCGTTGATGAAGTAGAACAACTAAATTCTTTTATCGAAGAACAGATGGCTACTTACGCTAGCGAATCATACGATGAAGGTACAAAGAAAATGATGAATCATTATATGTTAGAAAGAAACTCAACAGTAGTAAGAAAAGCGAAGGAAAAATTTGAAGAAATAAACGGTCGTTTGTTTTGTGAAATTTGTCATTTTGACTATTTTAGAGTTTACGGATCTCTGGGGAGCAGATATATCGAAGCGCATCATAAAAATCCTTTAGGTTTGAATGGTCAAACAACAACTAAAATAGAGGATCTAGCACTTTTATGTGCTAATTGCCACCGGATGATACATAGAATAATGAAAATCCAACCGGATGGTACGTATGAAACCTGGAAGGTAGTGTTACAAAAAGAAATCAATAATTAACAAAAACAGTAAGCTGAATTTTAAGAGTTCAGCTTACTGTTTTATTAAACGAGGAAGTATAAAGTAATCTTTAACCTGCCAACTCCACAACCGCTTCTAACGAAACGTTCACGTTACCCGCCAGTGCCCGGGTAATCATACACGAGCCTTCCGCTTTTTCGGCAAGACGGCGTGCTTTTGTCAGGTTCGCTTCTGTTGTGTCCGCCGGAAGAATCAATGTCGGTCGATGAATGATGGCGTCATAGGTGAAGACCCCATTCGTGACGTCGACGATTCCTTCCGATTCCATCGTCAGGGACACTTTCGGAATGTTGTTGCGTTCGAGCATCGCGGCCAGCGTAATGATGTAACATGTCGCTGCCGCCCCCAGCAACATTTCGTCCGGATTGGTTCCGACACCGGGACCGTCCATCGCGTCCGGAATCGAAATTTTCGTTTTCAGTTCACCTGTCTCGATCTGTCCGATATCATTCCGATTGCCGGGCCAGTCGGCTGTGAGATGAAAATGGTGTTTCATGAATAATCGCCTCCTTCTTTATTTATCATACGAGTCATTCGTCCGATTTTCGCTTAATTTGCTCAAACAAAACCACGCCAAGTCAAAATGGCGTGGTTTTGTTGGGTCAGCTAAAGATGTGATCGATTTGGCGGATTTCCTCTTCCGTCAATTCCACATCAAGTGTCCGGATTGTATCCGTGACTTGCTCAGCCCGTTTCGCACCTGGAATGATGGCATCAATACCGTCTTGTGCCAAATACCACGCGAGGACGATATGGGCTACTTCGGCATCTTTCGCTTCCGCGATCGGACGTAATAAGTCGACTTTCGCCAAGTTGTCTTTAAATACATCCTCTTGGAACAACGGATCATTTTTCCGAAGATCATCAAATTTCGTTTCGGCATCGTATTTTCCGGCAAGCAGACCGGCTGCGAGCGGGAAGTACGGGACAAACGAAATGCCGTGTTCCCGGATGTACGGAAGAATCTCTTTTTCGGCATCGCGCTTAAAGAGGTTGTACTCTCCTTGATAGACATCGATATGACCGTCTTTGTTCGCTTCTTTTAATTGTTCGAGTGAGAAGTTCGAAACCCCGATTGCCCGGATTTTTCCTTCGGCTTTCAACTCGGCAAGTGCGGCGACCGCTTCGTCTTTTGGCGTCTGTTCGTCCGGGAAATGAATATAATAGAGGTCGATATAGTCTGTTCGCAGACGTTTTAAGCTGTCCTCGACCGATTGTTTTAAAAATTCAGGTGAGTTGTTCATGACAACATCTCCGTCGACCAGTTGGTGCGCCCCTTTTGTCGCAAGAATGACCTCTTCACGCTCCACCGTTTCACTCCAGACTTCTCCGACCAGTTCTTCTGAACGTTCCGGTCCGTAAATGTAGGCGGTATCCAAAAAGTTGATTCCGTTCATCAAGGCGACGCGGACAAGATCCCGACCTGCCTGTTCATCGAGGTTCGGGTAGAGGTTATGTCCTCCAACCGCGTTGGTCCCAAGACCGATTGGATTGACCGTTAAATTAGATTTTCCGAGTTTGACTGATTTTTTCATCATTGACTCCTCCTTAAACGATATCGAGTGGTTCTTTTTTCGTAGGTGCCGGGAACGCTTCGTCGAGTGCAGCCAATTCTTCTTCACTTAAATCGACCAAAGCGGCTTTTCCGTTTTCCTCCACATGCTGCGCTTGTCCGGCTTTTGGAATCGCGATGACGTCACCGCTTCGGATGGCCCAGGCAAGCAGGATTTGTGCCGGTTTGACGCCGTGTTCTTCGGCGAGGCGTTCGACAGTCGGATGGTCCAGCAACTGATCCCGTAAACTGCCGCCTTCAGCAAGCGGACAATACGCCATCACCGGTATCCCGTGTTGTTTGAGAAGCGGCATCAGCTCGTACTCAATTCCGCGTGAACCGAGATGGTACAGCACTTGATTGACGGCGCATTGATCGCCTTGATCGAGCGAAAGAAGTTCTTTCATATCTTTGACATCAAAGTTTGAGACGCCCCAACGGCGAATTTTCCCTTCGGCTTTTAACTGTTCCAGTCCATCGATTGTTTCCTGTAGCGGAATACTGCCACGCCAGTGCAATAAATAAAGATCGAGATAGTCGGTGCCGAGGTTTTCGAGTGTCCGCTCGCAGGCGGTGCGTAACTTTTCCCCCCCGGCATTATGCGGGTAGACTTTCGAGACGAGAAACACTTCGTCGCGTCGCTCTTTGAGCACCTCGCGAATCAACTGTTCGGATGCACCTTCCCCGTACATTTCCGCGGTATCAATCAGTTCCATCCCGCTGTCGAGCCCGACATGCAACGCTTCGATTTCAGCCTGACGCTTCGTTTGATCTTCACCCATGCGCCATGTTCCTTGACCGAGTGCGCGTACGTGAGTCTGATCCGGAAGCGTGACGGTTTGTTGCTTCAGTGCTGCAAGTATGACGGTCCGTTCTGTCTCATTCATCTTTTTTCCTCCTTTTAAAAAACACAATAGTAGGGTTTACCACTGATGTGGCAGAAAAAAACGTCTGCTTTCCAGTGGACGGAAAGCAGACGTGGCTACCAGTGTTCAAATAACGGTCCTTGTTTTCCATAAACGGGATCTGTTTGCGGTCGTTCGACCTGAGCAATCCGTTCCAGGTTCGCCGGGCGTTCGCACGGATCGCCCGTCAAAGTATCGTAATCCTGACCGTTTGGATACGCCCCGATGACTTTAAATTGTCGGCTGGTGTGCAGCGCCTTATGTCCCGTACCGGCAGGAAGAACGACGACATCACCGGCCGTCAGAGTAAAGGTTTTTCCGAGTGGTCCACCGAGTTGGATGCTGGCATGTCCTTCAAGAATACCGATGACTTCATGAGCGACGCTGTGATAATGATGGAAATCAAAAATGCCGTCGACCCAGCTATTCTGCCAATTGTGCGAATGAAAGGTGTCTTCGATGGAAGACGGATCGTCAAAGACATGACGATAAATCAGAACAGGTAGATCTGGGTTGTTTGGAATCTCGCCATCATCATCGAAATAAAAAATCTCGACCGTCATTTGAATGGACTCCTCTCTGATGTCAAAATGATACATTTTTTTACCCGAAATATAACTTCTTTAATCGTACAAGCATCTTAATGGAGAATCGAAAGGGAAGATGCTACTATACTTAAGTTAATGAAATTTTAGAGGAGGCTTTCCAATGATCGCCATTGAAGCAAAATTAGAAGTACAACCTGCAAAACGCCAAGAATTTTTAGAAGCGACGAAAACACTGATCGAAGGATCACGTATGGAAGCAGGCAATATCAGTTATGATCTCTTTCAAAGCATCGAAGACGAAAATGTCTTCATGATGATTGAGAAATGGGAAGACCAAGCAGCAATCGAATCACACAACACAAGTGCGCATTTCGGTCAGTTCGTAGCATTTGCTCAAACAGCGCTTGCGAAACCGTTAGATGTTCAATCTTTCAACGCCTAAGCAGAGAACGTCGTAAAACCTGACAATTGTCAGGTTTTTTTGTGGTTTCTGATGAGGAAAAACCAGTGAATAATATATTACAAAAAAATTAAATGACGAAATACTCTGTTATTTTTTCCATAAATAGGGCATTATCTCTTAAGAGAGTAAAATTTTAAAAGTAGGTCAGGAGGCAAACGAATGAACGAACAGAAACCACAGACAGACGCTTCTGCCCGGTCTTTCTTCAAGATGCCTCACACATATGCTATCATCATGGGAATTTTATTGATTGCAGTCATCTTGACGTATACATTACCGGCAGGACAGTTCGATCGGGAAAAACAGGACGGACAAACCGTTGTCATTGACGGGACGTATCGTGCGGTCGAGTCGGCTCCAGTCAACTTGTTTGGTTTGTTTGAAGCCATCCCGAAAGGAATGGAAGCAGGCGCTGCCATCATTTTCTACATCTTCTTGGTCGGTGGCGTCTTCGGAATCATCCGACAGACCGGGGCAATCGAGTCCGGCATCAATCAATTGATCAACCGATTTGGTCAGAAGGGACACATCATGATTCCGATGACGATGTTCGTCTTTTCGGTCGCCGGCGCAACGATCGGAATGGCGGAAGAAACGATCATCTTTGTTCCGATCGGCATTATGTTAGCACGTGCACTTGGATATGATGCGATGACGGGTGCCGCCATCGTCAGTCTCGGAGCAGCAGTCGGCTTTGCCGGCGGGATGTTGAATCCCTTTACGGTCGGTGTCGCGCAATCCATTGCCGAAGTGCCTCTGTTTAGTGGACTCGGTTATCGGACGGCAGTCTATCTTGTCTTTTTAGTCGTCACGATTCTGTATGTGATGAATTATGCGCAAAAAGTTAAAAAAGATCCGACGAAAAGTCTGGTTCATGATCTGGAACAACACCGCAAAGAAGAGACGACGACAACCTTTTCACGGTTCTCGAAAAAACATCTGTTTGTGCTGGTCGTATTGGTTGGCGGCATTACACTGAATGTCATCGGGATCTTCGAATGGGGCTGGTATTTGACGGAACTGACGGCATCATTCCTGATCATCGGTCTCCTTGCCGGAATTGTGACGATGGGAGTCAACCGGACGTTTGAGAGTTTGATTGACGGAGCGAAAGCGGTTACGTTTGGTGCTTTGATTGTCGGGTTCGCCCGGGCGATCGTCGTCATCTTAGAGGACGGTCGTGTCATCGATACCGTGATCTACGGTTTATCGAACGCCGTCGGACAGTTACCGACATCACTTGCTGTCATCGGTATGTATATCGTCCAACTGATTACGAACTTCTTTATTCCCTCAGGAAGTGGACAAGCGGCAACGACGATGCCGATCATGGCACCACTCGCTGATCTGCTCGGGATCGAGCGTCAGGTTGCCGTACTAGCCTTCCAGTACGGAGATGGATTGACGAATATGATTTTTCCGACAAGTGCCCACTTGATGGCGTTTCTAGCGATTGCCGGCATTCCTTATGAAAAGTGGTTACGGTTTGTCTGGAAATTGTTTGCGATTTGGATTTCGCTCGCCTGTGGTGCTCTTCTGCTCGCTGTTGTATTAGGGATTCAATGAAGCTTCACCTTCCGTTCGAAAGGGACGGAAGGTTTTTTGTGTGCAGGAAACGGGAATCCCTACGACGAACGGATAGTTATGACAATCAAGGGGGATTTTAGAACATGACATATTCAATCGTTGGGTATTGTGAAAAGGAACAAGCTTGGGGTGTAGCGGTTCAATCTAAATTTTTAGCGGTCGGCAGTGCGGTTCCGTTTGCGAAGGCCGGTGTAGGTGCGATTGCGACACAATCCTTTGCGAATACAGCCTACGGACCAGACGGGCTGCGGATGATTACGGAAGGCAAGTCGGCGGATGAAGTCTTGAAACGTCTGACGGAAGCGGACGAAGGGCGAGCGGATCGCCAGGTCGGAATCGTGGATGCCTCCGGTAAAAGTGCGACGTTCACAGGTGAAGGGTGCAACGACTGGGCGGGCGGAATCGCCGGGAAACACTTCGCGGCGCAAGGCAACATTTTAGTTGACGGCAACACAGTCAAGGAGATGGCTCGTGTGTTCGAGACGACGGAAGGACCGCTCGCGGAACGACTATTACGCGCACTGGCAGCCGGTCAAGCAGCGGGAGGGGATTCGCGGGGGATGCAGTCAGCCGCTTTGTTGGTCGTCAAAGAAGGTGGCGGATATGGTGGATTCAACGACCGGTACATCGATCTGCGGGTCGACGATCACACGAGTCCGATTCAGGAACTGGAACGGATTTATCAATTGCATACGCTCTATCTACAGCCAAGTAAACCGGAAGAAATCAAACCGATTGACGATGCGCTGGAGTCAGAAGTGATGGATAAGTTGCTCGAACTCGGCTACCGCGGTTCGTTCGACGAAGCATTCCGGACGTATTTGCATACCGAAAACTTCGAGATGCGGGAACAAAAAGACCGGTCGATTGATACCCGGGTCTTAGCATACCTTCGGGCCCAATAATATAAATAAGGCTGACTCGACACGCGTCGAATCAGCCTTATTTTGTGTTCGGAATCATCCGGAAACCAGTTATGTCGAATGCGTGCGGACCGGTACTTTATAGCCGGTCGCGATAAACCGTTCGAGTTCAGGTTCGGACTTGGCATTCAGACCGACCGTCCCATCGCCTTTGATGGCGACATTTGCCAACCGGATGTGCTCGATGCTTGGACCAATCGTAATGCCGTGTTTGGCAGAGTCCTCGATTCGGACGTCGATCAATCGGACATCTTCTGCCCGGTTGTCGCCCCCGAATATTTGAATATCCGTTTTGGCGCGTCGGAAACCACTCATCTTGACTTGGCTCAACGTCACGTTACGTGCTTTGTATTGAATCCCGATCACCGGTTGTTCCTGGTAATCATAATAGGGATCACCGAGCACTGTGAAGTCATGAATGACGACGTTCCGATAGGCGGAGACGATCAAGGCACGCGGCTTCGAATTTTGGTACAGCGGCGTATACTGTGGTGTCTGGGCAATCAGACGTGTCGCGACGATATTGTAGGCGGTCTGCGATGTCGGATCGGTTGCTTGATGATGTCCGATATGCCGGAAGTTAAACGAACGATGGTCATCAACGGATAAGTGACCGACGATTTTAACGGTCGATGCGGCGGAAGACGTTGCGTGCGCTTTGATTTCAAGTCCGCCGAAACAACGTGTCGTCGCATTGTTGAACAACCAGACATCACGGGAACCGTCATCGATTTCAATCCCGTTTGAATTCGAAAAACCTGAAGCATGCGCGCGTCCGCTCGGATCACGCATAAAACAGTGTGAGATGAACAGATGGTCACTGTGATGGGTCGTGATGCCGTCGTCCCCAAAACCGGATCCCGTCAGTCCGTCGAACCAGATGAACGAACTGCTGAGGTTGGCGCGTGCACCGTCCCCGTTGTAATTGTAATAGGGGGTTGAGATATCAAAGCAGTGCAGACCCGGATTGACGGCATCGACGTCAAACACCCAACCGTACGTCACATGGGCATAGGTCAAACAACTGGAATGATTGCCCCACGTACTGCTCTTTTTCGCATCCCCGATCCGTTCGATGTTCCAATCCAGTGTCATCCGTTCGACGAGCAGATGATGGTTACCGAGTAAGTAGTTTTGATTCGTGATCAACCGGCGTCCTTTGGGAGCCGCATCGTGGAGCTTAATGATCGTCTGTCCTTTGCCGTCTCCAGTCAAAATCGTATAATTCGGCAGACGGATGCCGCGGACGAGATACGTGCCGGCCGGGACATGGACTTGGCGGTGTCCGTCAGCGAGTGCTTCCTTAAAGGCGAGTGTATCGTCCGTCACACCGTCCCCGACCGCTCCGTAAGCCCGGACATCAACCTTTTCAACCTGGCTGATCAATTGTTCAAATTCATACGTCAGCCGACCGAACCAACTTGGTCGGATTTCGTCCTGTTCACTGACAAAAGCCTTCGTCAACGGCAGAATATGTTTATCCCGATCCGTCAAAAAGAGCGGCGAAATCAAAGACCGGAGATAACGGCTCGGATGAGGTGTTCGACGCGGTGCAACGAACGGACTGTCTTTCATCAGTTGCTCCGCCCGAAGAACGGCCTCCCCGTTCGACTTCGTTTCGGTATATTCCGCAATCAATTGACCATTTTGATACGGATCATGTGTTTCATCTAATCTCAGCATCTGGAAACCCCTCTCTAAAAATCACTCTTTTCCTTTTCCCGTCCCCTTTCGGATTCAAGCCCCTTTCTGACAAAAACAAAAAATTCCGATAATTAGGACGGAACTCGTATATAATGGATAAAAATGACATTAAAGAGGTGGGGACATGCGCTTTCGAAGTCGGTTGTTCATTTTGATGGGTGTGGTCATTCTAGGGCTGGGTATCATGAAACCATTAGTTCAGGCAGGATACAAGACATTACAAACCGTTGAAGTATTTCCGGGGGGCGGTGCACAACAACAGTGTGTAAGAGAGTGTAAATCCAAACCTTTGACGTTTTGGTGGTCGTACCTGTTCAAGAAAAAAGAATTACCGCCTGGACAAGTTAAATATGGATATGAGACGAATGAACCGGTAGAAGGCGGAGGAAAACCACAAAAAGAAAAATTTATTTCCCTTGGATTTCATCCGTTTTCAAAAGGAGAAGGCGAAGAGGGCGAGAACGGCTTTCCGTATCTGCTGGTCGCAACCGGTCTCGCCGGTTTAGTATTACTGTTTCTGATCGGACGCCGTTTCCGAAAACGAAAGAAATGGGACAGTACTGAAGACGAGTTAGTACCACGTTCGGTTCGAATAAAAAAACGCCTGGGAGAAACGAATCCAGAAGACGAACTGCCGCCTTTACCGGTCGAGCAGGTCCGGCAACAAGTCGTCTTGTTTAACCGTCAGCTCCCCCCAAAATTGAAACGCTGGGAGACCGAGTCGTTCCGGGAATGGTTCGAACGGATCGGTTTTCAACCGTCCCTTGAGTTACAACGGTTATATGAAATGGTGCGCTATGATCCGAACCAATCAACCGATGTGACGGTAACGGTATTGGTGGACATTGAAAATGATTTTTCCAATTATCTCGGGCAACTCAAATGAAACCTTTCATAATCTCAGGACGTAATAAACACTAGAGCAGGATCAGGAAACGGGGGACTGAACAATGTACTTAGCAGATGCCGTGAAATTAAAAAGTATCTTACGGAAACAACTCGAACAATTAGTCGAAGAAGTGGACCGGATTGCGTTCATTGATCTTGAAAAAGGGGAGGCTTTGCCGACCGGTCAAGAGCGGACGCTACTGGATGTCGAATCGGCGATGGATGAAGTTCGCCGGGATATGCGGACACTGGACCGGTTAGTTTATGCGGCGAACTTGTCGACGACGATCGAGACGACAGAAGGTGAAGTACCTCTCGTCGAAGCGATTGAACTGGCGACCCAACTCCGGGCAAAAGCCACACAGTTCCAAGAACTCGCCGCCCGTCCGAAACGCGAATTCCAATATGGATTTGAAGGGACGACCGTCATCCGGCATGCGTTGTATGATCCGGACGCCTACCGGGTTAAAGCGCAGGAGATGGAGCGGGCAGCACATCGGATTTCAAATGCGATCAATGCCGCCAATTACCGGACAGAAATTGATTTTGACGGTACACGTTACATGTAAGACTCTGGTCAGGTGAGACTCCTGATCAGGGACGGCGCTTCTGACACAAACCTCTTCCAATAGGGAATTTCAACGGGCACGGCACACCCATGACCACTGACCGATGACGTTCTGACCTGTCACCAGTGACTACCTGCGGAAAAACGTTTCTTTTCGTCAGACGCCAAAAACCGTGAGTGCTTCGGCATTCACGGTTTTTTTGTATGAACAAAACGTATATAAAAGGTATGCCGATGACTGTGTTCGGGTATAGCTTACTGGAGTCATTCATGGAAGGGGACCTGAAGATGAAAGATACATTCAAAGCATTTGTTGTCCGGGAACAGGAGGGGGAGTTGACAGGAGCACTCGAACAGAAGCAGATCGCCGACTTGCCAGCAGGAGACGTGTTGATTCGTGTCGACTACTCGTGCGTCAACTACAAGGATGCGTTGTCCGTCACGGGGAACCGGGGGGTGACGAAACAGTATCCGCATACGCCGGGTGTCGATGCAGCAGGTCATGTCGTCAGCTCAACCGATGCACGGTTCCAGGAGGGAACAGCAGTCGTCGTCAATGGATTTGATTTTGGGATGAACACGTCAGGCGGCTTTCAGGAATACATACGTGTCCCCGGAGACTGGATCACACCGTTACCGGACGGACTCACGACGTTTGAAGCGATGGCGTACGGTACGGCCGGTTTGACCGCCGCGCAGTCAGTGGAGGAACTGTTGCACCGGGTGAAACCGGATGATGGTCCGGTGCTCGTCACAGGCGCGACGGGTGGTGTCGGCAGTGTTGCTGTCGCACTTCTTCTGAAGCTCGGATTCACTGTTCATGCCGTCACGGGAAAAGAAGCGGAAGCAGATCGTTTGAAACAAGCAGGCGTGACGGAAGTATTGTCCCGGCAATCGTTTTTGGACGAAACGACGCGTCCCTTGAAGAAGGGAAGTTATGCCGGCATCATCGATACGGTTGGTGGACCGTTGCTTGCGTCCGTTATTCGATATGTCCAATACGGCGGATTAGTCACGACATGCGGCAACGTCGGCGGGGCTGAGATGACGCTGACTGTCTATCCGTTCATCCTGCGCGGCGTTCGCTTGATTGGAATCGATGCCGTCCAAGTACCGGTTTCGGAGCGTACCCGTCTCTGGGAGCACCTTGCGGATGACTGGCGATTACCGGTTCAGGAATGGGTCGAAACAAAAAGTTTACACGATCTTCCGGACGTCGTATCGTCTCTGCTCGACGGAACCCATCAAGGCAGAACTGTCATCGAAATTTAACCACTCTGGACAGGTTGTTCGATGGTATAGTGGTTAAAAAGTGTCTCGATCAATTCAGGAGGAACAATAGATGAGTCAAAATGAACAACAAACGGAACAAGAACGCTTATCACGAAAAGAGCGCCGGAAGCAGAAACGGAATCGGCGGAGTGTCGCGCTGGGCGGGATCTTAGCAACCATCCTGATTGTTGGTGGATGGGGTTACATGGTGTCGACGAATGATGCGAGTCAAGCGACATCGACCGTGGAATCACCTAAGTCCGTCGACGGCGAAAAAGAAAAAGAGACAAACACGGAAAAGTCAGCCTCGACCGATCAAAAGAAAACTGATCAAAAGAAAAAAGAGCCAAAAGCAAAGAAGAAGGCGGATAAACCGGAAATCAGCCAAGCCGCATGGGTCACACGTCCCTTTGCTGATGTCTATCAGGATGCAAACCGGAGCAGCGTCATCTATAAAGCGGATTTAGGTGACGTCTACGAAATTCTGGATGCTGAAAATGGAATGGTGCACTTGAAACTAAGTGATGCCGTCGAAGGATACATTCCGGAAACGGACGTCCGGATGGATGTCCCGTCCGATGTCAAAGACAAGACACTGCTTGCGACGTTACAACAGGTTGTCGCCAATCAACCGATCGAGAAACCGGAACAATATCTTGGTCAGCCGCTTGAGAAATTCGAAGCGAAGTACGGTGCACTTGGAAACACGCAAAAGGATGCCGTCAACACGTATCATTTCTCAAATGCAGGTTATCTGCTTGTCGTATCGGATGGGATCATCGAAGCCATTGACTGGACGAATGCTTCGGCTTCCGGGCTGTCTGCTTTAGGGGAGCCGGTCGTCGAAACGAGTTACGGCACGTGGTATCAGGGCGAAAAGCTGCAACTGAAAGCTTTCCCGGACAATGGGTCGACACGATTGCGTCTCGCACGTGATCCTGGAAAATAAGTAAAAGCGGTCTGTCTTTGACAGGTCGCTTTTTTCGCGTAAAAAACCTCCCGAGTCATGGACTCAGGAGGTCGAAAATCCTTGGGAGGAAGTTTTCTTAGTAGACGCCGACAGCATCAAATGATTTAGCAGCGGCTGTTGCTTCTGCACTTGTTGCACCGTAAAGATCTTTTGCCGACTGAATGACTGCCGCACGAAGTGAGCTGAAGTTCGAGTTCGGAGTCAAGTAGACATTAAGCGCACGGTAGTAGATCGCACCAAGTTTCGGTACACCGATTCCTGTAACGGATACATTGTAGAATGTGCCGCCGTTTGCAAGGAGGTACGCTGATTTGTTGATGATACCAGAGTTGATGTGGACACCACCGTTATCTTGTGTTCCTGTGTAGCGTTTTGAGTAGTGGTCCGGATCACCGTAAGCTGCCGGGTTCGACATTGAACGGAGTGCGTCACCGCTTACACCTGGCGTGTAGATGTCTTCACCGACGAGCCAGTCGAAGTTCGATCCGACAGAGTACTCAGCAACCGTACCCATGATATCGGAAACCGCTTCGTTGATGGCACCAGACTCATTTTGATAGACGAGACCAGCTGTGTATTCTGTGACAGCGTGCGTCAATTCGTGCGCAACGACGTCAAGTGCACCAGAGAGAGCGACGAAAGTTGTTCCGTCTCCATCACCGTAAACCATCTTCGTTCCGTCCCAGAATGCGTTGTTGTAGTTCGTCGAGTAATGGACCGTCGAGTTCAAGCGTGCGCCCGCATTGTCATAACTGTTGCGGCCGTACGTGTTTTTGTAGAAGTCATACGTTTTTGCTGCGTTGACGTGTGCACTGACGGCAGCGCGGTCGTAAGTAGCGTTGAAGACGTTATCCGCATCTGCCCAGAGTGTTCCCGGAAGTGATGTACGGTTTTTCGCGTCGTATGTGTAAACACCTTTTCCGCGCGTCGTATCTTGAAGATAGTATTTGCCGGCACTCAACGTCGTGTTGAACGTTGCGCTTGTTCCGAGTACTGTCGTACCTGTTGCGTGAGCCAGTTGGTCGAATTTGTTGATGACCTTACCTGAGTTCGCATCGATGAAGTATGTCCAGCGTGACGGCTCGCCGCCTGCTAAGACAGTCGATGTGATTTTGTAAGCATAGACCGCATCATTTTTAACTGGATAGATGACGAGTTCAGCTTTTGGAGCCACTTCGAATTCAGTTGCTTTGATTGCTTTTTTGTATAGTTTGAGTGCTTTCTTCTCAGAGATTGCTGCTTTTTTAGCGAGACCTGGTTTTCCTTTGACGTCAACGGCGTCGTTGACGACTGCTTTTAATGTACCGTCTTTCGCAACGTTACCGACGACGACACTACCGAAGACCGGGACGCCATCCACTTCTTGTTGGAGACGTACGATGTTAGAAGATCCATCTTTTTGGACATCTTGTACAGAGAAGTCACCTTTTTTATTGACGTACTCTTTGACGATCGATGCAGCAGGTTCTGATGAAGCTTTCGTCAGCTTACCAGATTGAAGACCTTCTGCTCCGACGACTGTAGGAACGACAAGTACACTTGCGACAAGCGATGTAGCGAGAAACTTTTTCAAAATAAATCGCCTCCTTGTTTGGGTTGAGTCTAACTATGCCAAAGAAAGGAGAAACCGAGAATAAGCCGTTCGCATTAATTAGAATTTTCAGATTATAGTACTTAATACCCGTACTGAATAGTTAAGTGACCGAAAAAAATAGAAGAAGACAATAAAAAAACCGCTTCAGACAGCGGTTTTAGAGAATGCGTTGATAGAGATGATGTGTCTTGTCACGTGTCTCATCAATTTTAAAATCAAGCGGGTCAAGGGTGATTCCCTGCTTCTGAGCGAACCGCTGAATCTTTTCAAACGATTTCCAAATCTCGATATCGGGACCTTCATGTTTCCAGAACACATAACGGGCAGATGGAATATGATGTCCTTTCATGCCTTTTGGGACATGATCGAGCGAAGCAACGGGAAGGCCGATACATTGTGTATGTTTCGTTCCGCGTTGTCCGAGTGATAAATCGAGCGGATAACTGCCCGGTTCTGCGGGAATCTCATGTGAGCGACGTGAGAACTCACGCCATAATTCCGGCATCAAGGTATGCAGTTCATTTTCTTCGCAAGTCAGACCAAGTCCGATGACATACAGTTCGTGACGATCCACAATTTTAGGATGCATGAGAAACTCCTTTCATGATGATCAAGAGGCAGTAATGACAGAACGTCTCTTCAAATCCAGGAACAGTTGCGTAAAGGAAGCATCCCACTGTGTCCCGCTACCGTCTTCCAAGATAGCGAGTGCTTTTTCGACGGGCATTCCTTTTCGGTAGGGACGATCGGATGTCATGGCGTCATAGGCATCGGCAATCGCCATGATGCGTCCGAAGACGGGAATCGCTTCACCGGCTAATCCTTCTGGGTATCCTTTTCCATCATAGCGTTCATGGTGGTACTTTACCCCGGGAAGAATCGGTTGTAACTTCATTGGAAGATGAACTTGCGATAGAATGTGCACCCCGATGACGGGATGTTGTTTGATTTTATCGAATTCCTCTTCCGTCAATCGTCCTTCCTTCAAGAGCACATCATCCCGGATGCCGATTTTTCCGATGTCATGCAAGAGGGCCGATTTACGTAACAACTCGACTTGATCGTCGGCTAATCCGGCGGCACGGGCGATCTCAACCGAGTATTCTGCGACACGTAACGAATGTCCGGCTGTATAAGGATCACGGGCATCAAGCGTCGCGGCAAACAAGGTAAATAAGCTGTCGAGCAACTGTTCATTTTCCTGATCCCGGCCTTGGATGCCTTCGACCATCAAGTTGAATCCGCCGATCAATTGAGAGAATTCATCGGAAAACGGATTAGCGATCGTATTCAATTGTCCGGATTTAATCTGAGCGACGCCGTCCTGCAGAGCCAAAATCGGCTTTTTGATATTTTCATATAGAAGTAAACTGCAGAATGTGGCAAGACACAGGATGACGATCAAAATCAACGTCGACCAACTCCAGTAGGAACGCAAACTTTCATTTTCCGTCAATTGGACGGCAGAGGCGAGAACGAATAACAGGATCGGAAAAACACCGATGATCAAGGTGCTGATCAACATCTTTTGGCGGAGGCTGATAAAATCCTTTTTGGTCAGCATCAGCTCACCGTAACCACGCATGCGAGCTTGTGTCGTCAGTTCTGCTAACATCGCTTCCGTCACACGGTACGTCAGGAAGAATTCAATCAAGGCGTGTAAAATCGCGACAAGTACAGCCCCGAAACAAGCGAGACCAATCAGATAATAGGGCATATCGAGCCATCCAAAACGAATCGCCAGAGCCGTCAATCCGGATGAAGGAATCGAGAGACCGAGGAAGTGTGGACCAAGAATCCGTCTGATCGTCAACAAAGGGAAGCGGTGGGTCGTCCGAAAAGCAGCAGTCAATTGCTCCTGGCTCGGAAAGGAGTTTTGGAAAACTTGATAAAGCGGACGCATATGTTTTTTGTAAACCGTGTATTCAAAACTGAACATCGTGATGACGGAAATCGTCATGATCGTCAATAAAACCACCCGTTCACGTACATCAAAGGTCAGTGTTTCAAAGATAAAGAGACAACCGACACCAAACACGGCGACGAATGAGCCGATCAAATAGTTTTTTAAAAGCTGCCGTTCGAATTTCTGTAGGGGTGACATGAAAGTCCTCCTTCAATAAAATATGAAATCAAGATTGGTTCTGTATGTATGAAGCTTGATGGCTGGGACAAAGAAAAAGACAGGCTGTTTATTACATCTATCGGCAGATTTTAAAAAACATGAACTAAATCCCAAAAATAGGTATGGTTACAAAGCACTAATTGTTAAAAAACTGATTGATTAACGGAATAAAACAATTTATGATTTGAATATTCAGAAAAGTTCACTTAGTTTACTTTTCACTACTACATAGGGGGTCAGTTCACGTGGGAAAAAAGAAACAGCTTAGTCTAGCCGTCTTGTCCGGCATCACCGCGGCTGCATTTGCCGTCGGTCCAGTTTTACCTGGTGGGAAGGTAAAATCGGTTGAGGCTGCTGAAAAAGTCGCAGCAGGAGCACCGATGGACTTGAACACGGTCGATCAGGAACGCTTATTGAAAGTGCTTGAAAAACGTGGGGTCGTCTCAAAAGCAGCATCAGCAGAAGCAAAACAAAAGGCTGTTCAAAAGTACTTGGACAAAAAAGCCAACGGAAAACCGACTGTTGATCATGAAGAGCATGATCACGAATCAGGTAAAGAAGAAGCATTTGATCAAAAAACAAAAGACTTTTTGACGAAACAAAAAGAACAGTTGGCAAAACAACTCAAGAAAAATCATAACAACTACAAAAAGGGTAAAAAGGATGGTTTTGTCAAAGTCGATAAAGCCAAACAAGCACCTTATAACGGCGCTGTCCGCTCAGACAAAGTCCTTGTTTTATTAACAGAGTACAGCGATTTCAAGCATAACAACGTCGTCCAAGAGGAAGGCTATATGTATGCGGACAACTTCAATAAAGAACATTACGAAAAATTGATGTTCGGTGACGAAGAGTTCAAATTGTTTAATGGAGAGAAAGTCAAAACGTTTAAACAATATTATGAAGAACAATCAGGTGGAAGCTATACGGTCGACGGGAAAGTATCCGATTGGTTGACAGTTCCGGGAACAGCAAAAGATTACGGTGCAGACAGTCCAAAAGGTGGAAACGATAACCTCGGACCAAAAGGACCACGTGATCTCGTCAAGGATACGTTGAATGCGGCTGTCAAAGCAGGCATCAACCTGGCCGATTACGATACGTTTGATCAATATGACATCGACGGCGACGGTAACTTCAATGAGCCGGATGGTCTGGTCGATCACTTGATGATCATTCATGCCGGAACCGGTCAAGAAGCAGGTGGCGGTAAGCTCGGTGATGATGCGATTTGGTCACACCGTTGGACACTTGGGAATGTCTATCCGGTCGAAAACACGACTTCGAACTCAACAAACTGGGGCGGAAAGATGGCGGCTTATGACTACACAGTGCAACCAGAAGACGGCGCAGTCGGCGTTTTTGCGCATGAATTTGGTCACGATTTAGGTCTTCCGGATGAGTACGATACACAGTACACAGGTCAAGGTGAGCCGGTAGCTTCATGGTCGATCATGAGCGGCGGTAGCTGGAACGGAAACGTAGCCGGGACAGAACCAACAAGTTTCTCACCACAAAACAAAGAGTACTTCCAAACATTGATGGGCGGAAACTGGGCGAACATTCAAACAGTCGACTTTGATTCGCTCTCAAAAGCGGGAACAGCTTCTTACCTGGATCAAAGTGTCACGAAATCAAAAAATCCAGGCATCATCAAAGTCAACTTACCGAAAAAACCGGTCAAAGGCATTGCGCCGGCATTCGGTAAAAAATACTACTACAGCACGAAAGGTAACGATCTCCACACGTCAATGACATCACCGGAATTCGATTTGACGGCAGCGACATCAGCGAAATTTGATTACAAAGCGTACTTCGACGTCGAATTCGACTATGACTTCTTGGAAGTCACGGCAACAGCTGACGGCGTATCAAAAGTCATCGATGTCATCGGAGATGAAGATACGGATGGCGATCAGCGTGCCGAATCTTCAAAAGGTGCATGGGTCGACAAATCGTATGACCTCAGTGAATTTGCCGGCAAAAAAGTCACGTTGACGTTTGACTATACAGGGGATGCGGGTCTTGCCCTGGACGGTTTCGCACTTGATAACGCGAAATTGACAGTCGACGGAAAAGTCGTCTTTGAAGATGATGCAGAAGGTACACCGAAATTTAAGTTAGACGGATTCATTGCTTCGGATGGTTTCAGTTATGCCGATAATGCATACTACCTCGAATGGCGGAACTATGCAGGCTCAGACAAAGCGCTTGAGCATGCACGCGGTGTCAAGTACAACACAGGTCTCGTCGTATGGTATGCCGACAGCAGCTTTACGGATAACTGGGTTGGTGTTCACCCGGGTGAAGGTTTCCTCGGTGTCGTCGATTCGCATCCTGAAGCGATCGTCGGAACGCTTAAAGGACAACCGGTCGTTGCAGGAAGCACGCGTTACCAAATCGCGGATGCTGCTTTCAGCTATGATAAAGCACCGGCTTGGGTCATCGATTCGCCGACACGTGGTCTGTACGATTACAAAGGACTTGCAGGTGTCACGAAGTTTGATGATTCAAAATCGTACATCAATCAGTTGATCCCGGATGCAGGAAAACTGCTTCCGAACAACGGTCTTAAAATTCAAGTCATCGGTGAAGCGAAAGATAACTCAGCAGGAGCTGTCTGGATCCATCGTTAAGAAACAGAAGCAGGTTCGGATCATTCCGAATCTGCTTTTTTGCTTAAAAAGTGGAATCAATTGGAAAAAACACTGGTCAGACAACTTGACTTTTAAAGCGCAATCATTCTATACTAACGGTAGCTTAATATTGTTATTGTCACTACTGATTCACATTGCGTCACGAACAATCTTTTCGTCGCTCCATGTATTTCGGGACAATAATGAATTTCTTTCATATGCCTTGCATATGTATTAAGTAATTTATTTTTGGAGGTTGTTCCCATGAACACAGGTAAAGTAAAATGGTTTAACGCAGAAAAAGGTTTTGGCTTCATCGAACGTGAAAGCGGCGACGACGTTTTCGTTCACTTCTCAGCTATCCAAACAGACGGTTTCAAATCACTTGACGAAGGTCAAGAAGTTGAATTTGAAATCACTGAAGGCGCACGTGGAGCACAAGCTGCTAACGTCGTAAAACTTTAATTTTAACTATTCAATCGTCCTTTTTCGAAAGGGCGATTTTTTTAATGAGTTAATATCTTGAATTCAAGATAAATGTGCGATATACTGACGGTACGAATTAAAAACAACCAAAAGGACGTGACAAACATGGAGTTACTCGGTATTCATCATGTGTCAATCTTAACCGGAATGGCAGAGCGGAATTATCAGTTTTATACACAAATTCTTGGGATGCGTCTCATCAAAAAAACCGTCAATCAGGACGACACGACATCGTATCACCTTTTTTACGGAGATGCTGAAGGCAATCCGGGGACGGATCTGACGTTTTTTGATATCCCGCATCTCGGGACGGGTGTACCGGGTGCTTCGAGTATTTCTTCGACATCACTCCGTGTCAAAACGACGGAATCACTCAAGTTTTGGACAGAGCGTTTTACAGCACAAGGAATCGATCATGATGCCATCGTGGAACGGGCAGGGCGGCAGACGCTCGCTTTTCGTGATCAAGAAGGCACTCGGTTGATTCTCGTTGCAGAAGATGGGGAACAAGGTGTCGCAGGTGGTGTACCTTGGAAACACGAGGAGATTCCGGCGGAGCATGCCATCGTCGGATTAGGCGCCGTAACATTGACCGTCAATGATCCGGCACCGACAGCACTCGTCTTGACAGAAGTGCTGGGCTTTAAAAAAGTCGGAAGTTATCCGTCGCTTGCCGGTGATTTTGCAGAGATTGAAGTCTACTCGACAGGACAAGGCGGAATCGGCGCTGAGGTACATCTCGAAGCCCGTCCGGACCTCGACCGGGAACGCTTGGGTCGTGGTGGTGTCCATCATGTCGCCTTCCGTGTTCCGAACAGTGCAGAGTATGATTTATGGGTGGAACGGCTCAACCAGTATCGTCTGCCGAATTCGGGGAAGGTCGACCGCCACTATTTCCAAGCGCTTTATTTCCGGGAACCGAACCACATCTTATTTGAGTTATCCACGGATACACCTGGATTTGCGACAGATGAATCGGTCGAAACGCTTGGCGAGACATTGGCACTTCCACCGTTCCTCGAGCCAAAGCGCCAAGAGATTGAGGCACGACTCCGTCCGCTCGAAATCTGACAATCCTGTGACACAGGTCACAGACCGGCTGACGTCCCGTATACTAAAAGAAGTAAACAGGAAAAAGGAGTGACGGGATGTTAGGAACTACGTTAGGTCAATTTCGATTGATTGCCGTGTTAGAGGGGATTTCATTTTTGGTCTTGTTGTTGATTGCGATGCCGTTAAAATATATGGCGGGCATACCGGAAGCCGTTTCAGTCGTCGGTGCCCTGCACGGTGTCTTGTTCGTCATGTATGCACTATGGTTAGCCGTCGTTAAATTTAAATACCGTTGGTCGTTTGTAAAAGCAGGGATCGCCTTTATCGCTTCGTTTATTCCATTTGGTACATTTGTACTTGATCGAAAGTTAAAACAGGAAGCAATGAACGCGTAAATTGTGTATACTAGTAAAAGCACGGCTGTGGATAACTGTTTTTGTCGATTCGAAGCAGGTTATCCACAGCTTTTTTCTGTGGATAATTTTTAGGAGGATACTATGTCAACATTTGAAGCATTACACATTCAAGAACAATGGGTGAAAAAATTACAAAAACAAGGCATTAAACAACCGACACCGATTCAGGAACAGGCGATTCCGCATTTACTGGCGGGTCGTGACTTAATAGGAAAAGCACAAACCGGGACAGGGAAGACGCTTGCGTTCTTATTGCCGATCCTTGAACAAATCGATTTAGAGAGCAAAACCGTCCAAGCGTTAATCGTCGCACCGACACGAGAACTCGCACGTCAGATTGCGGACGAAACACACAAGTTGATCCGGAACATGGAAGACATCCGTGCACTTGCTGTGTACGGTGGACAAGATGTGTTCAAACAAATCCAACGTCTCGGCCGGATGCCGCAAATCATCATCGGGACACCAGGTCGGATTTTAGATCACGTCGGACGGGGAACACTTGATTTGAGTGAACTCAAGACGTTGGTCTTGGATGAAGCCGATCAAATGCTGCAAATCGGATTTTTACCGGAAATCGAAGATATCATCGCGGCAGCACCTGTCGATCGTCAATTCGTCATGTTATCCGCGACGATGCCGCCGAAAGTCGAGCAACTCGCGAAAACGTATCTTCGCGATCCAATCGAAGTCCAAGTCGAAGCTGAAAAAGTAACGGTCGATGCGATTGAACAGTTTGTCGTCGAGACGACAGACCGTCGTAAACAGGCAACACTTCGGACGATGCTTGATGAGATGCGTCCCTATGCCGCCATCATCTTCTGCCGGACACAACGCCGTGTCAGCAAGCTGAACGAAGAATTACAGATGCAAGGATATCCGACGGATGAATTGCACGGTGGTTTGACACAAGGAAAACGTGAAAAGGCAATGGCGAAGTTCTACCAAGGCAAAACACCGTTTTTGATTGCGACGGATGTGGCGTCACGTGGTCTTGATGTCACGGGTGTCACACACGTCTTCAACTATGATTTACCGGATGATGCCGAAAGCTACGTCCACCGGATTGGTCGGACGGGACGTGCCGGGAACGACGGCGTGGCGATTTCAATCGTCACACCAAGAGACGGTCGGAGTTTCCGCGACATGGAACGCGAGCTTGGGGTCGAAGTCACACCAATCCTCGTCGAATTATCGGACGAGATGATTCGTGCGCAACATGATCAAAGCAAAGGGACAAAGGCTCCTGCAGAAGGCCGTGGCAATACACGCCGCTCGAGCAACCGCCGTCCAGGACGTGCCCACCGCAAATAAGTGAATTTAAAAAGCCCTCTTATCCACGGATAGGAGGGCTTTTTTTGTCATATCTGATTATTTGGCATACACCATCTGTCCGCCAAGATGACCGGTATACGCGAGCAGACCACTGCCGACGACGGCAACCAGTAAACTCAGCATCAGCATCGTTTTTTTGCTTGACCGGTAGCCCAGCAGCAAGAAGACAAACGCGATCCCAAAGGCGACAAGACTGAATAACGCAAAGTGTTCATGATTCTCGACAGCAGCATGCGTTACATTGCTGAGATTGGCTTCTGCATATTCTTCTGCGCCGTCACCGGACAAATAAGCGGCAGCCCCGGTCAAGAGACCTGCGAATAAGGTGATCAAGACAAATAATTTTAACTGGACCCATTTCAAGCTGAATACCAACAGAACGGTCGCAAACAGTAACAGTGCGATTGGAGCGTGGACGAGTAAGGGATGGAGCGGTACACCAGCTAACATATGAAAACCCTCCTTGATAGTAATAAGAACATACTCTTACTGTAACGAGGTTATCTGACAGTTAGCTGACGGTCCATCAAGGAATTGGAAAAACAATCGTGAAGCGTGTTCCTTCATCTGGTGTTGAATCCAGTAAGATGACGGCTTCATGTGCATCCGCAATGGACCGGGCAATCGCTAGACCAAGGCCGGTGCCGGTCCCGTGGCGCGCGTGATCGCCCCGGAAAAAGCGTTCAAATACCTTATCATGATTTTCTTTCGGAATTCCGATGCCGTGATCGGCGATGCTCAACCGGATATCAGAGGAAGTGTGTTGCAATTGGACTTCGATATCTGCATCGCTGTAAGCGGCGGCATTTTCTAAAAAAATCGTCACCAGTCGAATCAACTGATTCCGGTCGCCTTTGATAAAGAGATCAGCAGCCACGTCAAGATGAAGCGTACGATCGGCTAAGGTGTGGCGGAAGCGGTCGGCGGTTTGCGTGACGAGTGTACTCATGTCGAGCAACGACATCGGACCGGGATGACCTTCCCGGGCAAGTAACAGTAAATCGGAGACCAAGTATTGCATTGATGCAGTCTCTGACTTCAAATCATGTAAAATCGTTTTTCCTTCCGCGCTGAGTGGTTCGGTCTCCAATAGTTCAATGCCACTGTATAAAATCGTTAAGGGGGTACGCAGTTCGTGGGACGCATCAGACGTAAAACGCCGTTGCCGATCAAAGGCTTGTTGGACCGGTAAGACGGATCGACCAGCCAAGACATAGCTGACGCCCATTAAGACGAGTGTCGAAAGAACGGTAATTCCCGCCAACATGGCAATCAACCGTTCCAACGTATCTTCTGTCGCTGAAATATCCTTCAAGAGAAGGGTGGATCCTTCCGGACTGGTCCGTTGATAAAGCAAAAAATGCTGACCGTCGGAAAAAATCTTTTCAGTCACTTTGTTTGAATCCAGGAATTTTCGGACGGGTTCTTTTGGCAGGTCGTCGGGCAGTCGTGTATAGCGTTCCGTCCCATCAGGATTAAAGAGTTGAAAATAAATCGGATCCCGGATCACACGATCTTCCCCGTGTTCGATGCGTTCGAACAGATCACGATTCGAGACCGACTTTAATTGGTTCAACTCCGTTTGATCCAGCAACCGGGCAGTCGTAAAATAGACCCCGATTAAAATCAAAATTAACAATAATAAAAACGTGCCGCTAAACAATAACGTCAAGCGTTTCCGGATCGTCTCAAGCATGTGGATCACCGAGCCGGTAGCCGAAACCGCGGACGGTTTTGATCAAGGAAGGTGCACCTGCTGCATCCAGTTTTTTGCGGACAAGCCGAACAAGTGCATCGAGCGCATTGTCGGTAATATCGGCCCCGATGCCCCAGACGACTTCAATGATCAATTCCCGCCCCATCACCTGTTCCGGACGACGCAGTAACAACGATAAAAACTCGAACTCACGGCGCGTCAAATCAAGGGGATGGTGGGCATAGGAAATCGTCTGCGTCGTAATATCGAGTTCCAGTTCCTGATAAGAAACGATCGAGATGAATGCTTTTTTCTGACGGCGGCTCAGAGCACGGAGTCTCGCTAACAGCTCGTTTGCCTGAAACGGTTTGACGAGATAATCGTCGGCCCCGCTGTCGAGTCCATGGACCAAATCAATTTCCGTATCGCGTGCCGTCAACATCAGGATACCGCCCTCGAAGCGTTCCCCCCGCAACTCGGTTGCAACTTCAATGCCACTTTTATGCGGCATCATCCAATCGAGGACAAGCAAATCATAACGAAACGTCTGACACCGTTCGATGGCGGTTACCCCGTCATGTGCGACATCCACCTGGTAACCGGCGCGTTCAAGATGAAGGCGTAACATTTTAGCCAGACGTTCATCATCTTCTGCAATCAAGACCCGCATCCTCATTCCCCCTGTCCCGTCGTTTTTCTTATTATCCCACAGTTGTCATCAGCTAGTTGTCAGTTTTTATCGATACAGTAAAGATAACAGGAAACGAGAGGAGCAGGGACAATGAAACCAAAACCATTTGCAAAGTGGATTGTTGGTCTGAGCAGCAGTGTTTTTTTAGGTCTTGCAATCGGTCAATTGAGTGTCGTTTCGAATGATCAGCCGGCAAATCCCGTTAATACAGGTGATTCCTATTCCGATGAAACGACGATTCCAAGTCAGCCGTCGCAAGGTGATGACGATGAGTGGGGTGAGTCAGATGAGGATAGTTATGAGGAGGACGATGATGATGAAGGGTGGCAGAGCAACGAAACATCCGGCTTTGAACAGCCGAGCGGTGGAAGTGACGGACAGTCCAGTCATTCGAAATAGGAGGTGAATCGGAATGAATCGTCAGTTGTATGCGATGCATAACACCATTCGGTTCGTCACCGATCAACCGATCACAGAGGACGAATGGCAAACCATCGAACAATTTTTTCAATATGTCGACCGGCAATGGTCACGATTTGATCCGGCGAGTGAGGTCAGCCGACTAAATGGCCTGATGGTCGGAGAATCGCTCAGTGTCTCGTTACCGCTTGCACGCTTATTGCAACGTGCGATTCGTTACTTTGAACAGACGGAGCAGTATTTTTCGCCCTTTTTACTGGAACAGCAACAGGCAAATGGATACGACCGCTCGTTTCCATTCCAACGCGGCGTCGAATCGCTCAGGTTCGAATCTCCACCCGAGAGCAGTCCGTTTGTAGTGGAAGGATGCGACGTGACGCGAGTGAGTCACGGCACGATTGATTTAGGCGGCATTGGAAAAGGCGCAGCGGCAATGCTTGCGGCACAACGGTTACGGAAAAAACAACCGCGTGGTTTGATTGAGGCGGGAGGAGATGTCATCGTCTGGTCGGATACACAGCCGTGGAAGGTTGCGATCACCGATCCGCAGACGGAACAGGCGATTGCCGAAGTTCAGTTACGCCAAGGGGCGATTGCGACATCGAATCGGGTATACCGTTCGTGGAAGGTCGGGCAACGTACGAACCATCATTTGTTGAGCGGCAAAACAGGTCGGCCGATTGAAACGGACGTTGTTCAAGTCACGGCTTCGGCGCCACAACTGTATGAAGCCGAAGTGATGACGAAGCTGGCGTTTCAGATGACGGAGGCGGAGCGACAGGACAAACTGTTTAAATGGTTTCCGAAGGGACGACTTTTGTTGATGGATGAGTCAGGAAAAATGGTGGTGGAAGAGAAAGGGGGACAATCGATATGGACTGGATGAAATGGTTGTTTTCGACATGGACGATGATTCGTTTAAGCGGACTGACAGGTCACTTCTTTTTGACACTGTCTGTCTTGGCAGGATTACTCGGATCTTTTCCAGCCTTAAAAAAACAAAAAGCCCGTTTGCACAACATTCATCTGTACAGCGGATGGGCTGGGTTGCTTGCGATTATCCTGCACGCGACATTGATTGTCGTCGATACGTATGCACCGTTAACGATTCTTGAAATCATCATCCCGGGAAATGCTTCGTATGAGCCTCTTTGGAACGCTTTCGGGACAATCAGTCTCTACCTGTTTGGTTTCGTATTGGTTACATCCGACTTCCTCAAGGAGACGCTCGGGAAAACATTATGGAAATTGACCCACTGGCTCGTCTTACCGGCATGGCTCCTGATGACCCTTCACGGTATCTTCATCGGAACCGATACGGGAACACTCTTTACGACGATCTGGTATGGCTGTTCGACACTGACCTTATTCACGCTCGTGTTGTACCGGATGCAGTTACGACCAAACGTCAAAACACAAACAAAACAGGAATCCTCCGTATCAGGGTGAGGATTCCTGTTTTTTAGCGTTGTTGCAACCACGTTGTCCAAGACTGAAAGGCGTCTTCCCGGTTGTCGATGTAATTGTGATCGCTGTCGACGATGATTTCTTCAAACGTACTGGCATCTTGTAAGAGATCATGGTGTAGGGATTTAATGGATGTCTCGTCGCGTTCGGATGTGACAAGCAGCGCGGAACGGGTGCGCAGTTGCTCTTTTAGTGTCAGTAGATTCCACTCGGCATGGTTCTTGGTCAACTCTTTCAGCAATGTCTCCCCGTCGGTATGCGACAGGAAGGTCGCGCCGCGGCTGAGAACACCGCGCAAGGCTTCCTCATGTTCCGGATACTCGAGTACCAACTGTCCGATCAAACCAAAATTAAAAGGCGAGATGCCGATATAATGGGCAATCGTCGGGACATTTGCAAAGGCATGAAGTCCGGCAAAACCGCCCATGCTGTGACCAACGATTGTAATCTGATCAGCTGCAACATCGTGTTGTTCTGTAAAGGTAGGAGAAACAACGTGTTTCATGATCGCCGTTGCATCTTCGAGCGTATGGCGAAAACGGAAGGCACCGGGGCTGCCGATCGTGCCGCGATAGGAAGTGACGAGGACATGAAAACCAAGTTCCTGCAGTCGAACGGCCCAGTCCATGTTCAATTGTTTTCCGGGGAATCCGTGAAATAAGACGATCAAAGGAGCGGGACGCGTTAAGGCGGGGGAATACAGACGACAAAACAAGGACTCGTCTCCGCCGCTTTGAAGTTCAATCAGTGATAAACTCGCTTTCTTGGTGATGGTTTCCATGACATCCACTCCTTCTGAAAAGTTTCTTCTGTCATTTAGTGTGATACAAATCTACGAACAAGGCAATCGTTAAGTCTATGAATTAAAAAAAGAATGAAAAAACGACGGTTGTCTGATTCAGTGGGACACTGAAATCAACCCCCGTCGTATGTTTCCAGCGAAACTTAGAAGACCTTCGTCGTCCACGATTCACAATTCCATAAGTCCGTCGCGACGGCTTCATAAAATTCCGGTTCGTGTGAAATCAACAGAACCGTTCCTTTATAGGCTTGCAACGCACGTTTTAATTCTTCTTTTGCTTCGACATCCAAGTGGTTTGTCGGCTCATCGAGAACCAGAATATTCGATTCCGTGTTCATCAATTTACAAAGGCGGACCTTCGCTTTTTCGCCACCACTGAGGACTTCGATTTTCGATTCGATGTGTTTTGTCATCAGTCCACATTTCGCGAGCATTGCCCGGACCTGTTGCTGCGTCAAGGACGGGAAGGTGCCCCAAATTTCCTCGATACACGTATTCGAATTCTTTTCCTTGATCTCCTGTTCGAAATAGCCGATATGGAGATTTTCGCCGCGTTCGACCGTACCGGAAACGGATGGAATCTCGCCAAGCAAACTCTTCAAAAGAGTGGACTTCCCGATTCCGTTTGCTCCGTGTAAGGCGATTTTTTGACCACGTTCGATCATCAAATCAAGCGGGCGCGAGAGGGGTTCGTCATATCCGATGACAAGTCCCTTCGCCTCAAACATCAACTTGCTTGGAGTCCGAGCCGTCTGGAAATGAAACTCCGGTTTCGGACGTTCTTGCGCGAGTTCGATGACATCCATCTTATCGAGTTTTTTCTGACGGGACATCGCCATGTTTCGTGTCGAGACACGTGCTTTGTTCCGGGCAACGAAGTCCTTCAGCTCAGAGATTTCCTGCTGTTGGCGTTTGAACGCCGACTCATGCTGCTTTTTCTTTGCCTCATGGACCGTCAAGAAATTGTCGTAATCGCCGACATAACGGTTGAGCCCTTGATTCTCCATATGATAAATCAAGTTGATCACACTATTTAAGAATGGAATGTCGTGTGAAATCAGAATGAAAGCATTCTCGTAGTCATTGAGGTATCGTTTCAACCACTCGATGTGCTGGACATCAAGGTAGTTGGTCGGCTCATCCAGCAACAGGATATCTGGTTTTTCAAGCAACAGTTTTGCGAGCAGGATCTTTGTCCGTTGTCCGCCACTGAGCTCTTGCACGTCACGATCGAGTCCAATTTCATCGAGACCTAACCCACGCGCGATTTCTTCGACTTTCGCATCAATCGTATAAAAGTCATTGTTCGTTAAGATGTCTTGTAAGACACCTACTTCTTCTAACATTTTTTCGAGTTCGTCTGGTTCGACTTCGCCCATTTTCGTATAGAGATCATTGATTTCCTGCTCGATGTCGAACAAGTATTGGAATGCTCCTTTTAAGGCATCACGGATCGTGAGCCCTTTCGAAAGAACGGCGTGCTGATCCAGATAGCCGACGCGGACATGTTTCGCCCATTCGACTTTTCCTTCATCCGGTTCAAGCTGTGAAGTGATGATATTCATGAACGTCGATTTTCCCTCGCCGTTGGCTCCGACGAGACCGATGTGTTCCCCTTTTAACAAGCGGAACGAGACATCTTCGAAAATCGCACGATCGCCAAAACCGTGGCTTAAGTTTGATACCGTTAAAATACTCATAACTACTCCCTTATTTCACGAATTCAATTAGACGCCTGTCCGTTTTTTCTGGTTGTTCGTTTTTTTCGTTTTTTGGCTTGTCATCTGTTTTGTTTCTGTTCCGCGCAAACCGGTCGGACGTTTTGTTTGTGATTGTTTTTTTGCTTTTAACTGCTCGATCATTGCTTCTTGAAGCGATAATTTTTTTGGTTGTTCGCTCATGTGTGTTCACCTCGATTAATTCGTTCTTATCATCTAGTATGCCAAAAAAAACGTCTCTTGAAAACGAACTATGCTTATTTCTTTCATTAAATGATTTCTTCACCAAGGTAAATGACGTAACAATTCCGGTCGAGATCAATCTCACAGCTGTCTCGTTCGAACACCCCGTGATCGGGAACGCTCAGTTTGTCCTTGATCAGAAAGCGCATCGCTTGAATATGATTCGGGACGGTCACTGTCTTGAGAACCGGGTGGGGACTGTGATCTTGGAAGCGTCTGAACTCCAAGTGAATCTGGTGCGGAGGATAGACACGGTCACTCGGATCGCGGGGCGAAGCTTCGACATGATCCACGATCAACTGATCGTATTCGCCGTCCATTTCATTGGACCGTAATTCGTACAAGTGACCTTCGATGATATGGAATTCACACAATTGATGGGCGATGATCTCATCCGGCTCGATGGCAAACCGGCTGTATTGATAAATCGATTTGAATTCATTTTGATCTTCGACATAATAGGCAAGTGACATTTGATTTCCTCCTCGAATCTTCTTAGTTGTTCTACTGCGTGGAACAAAAAAAGTTCCGGTGCGACAGAGAAACTTTTTTGCTGGAAAAAGCGTATACTTAGAATAACAAATGGTCATGAAAGGGGTATGAGATGTGAGTTGGATGAAACAAGCGACACTTGCAGCCACGTTATTGATCGGGACGACACTCAGTGGGTGCGGAGCGGATGATGCGAGGGCGGAGCGTCCGGATGATCCGGATTGTGACGACTATGAATATGATAACGATGAAGGCGTCTGGTATTGCGATGATGCAAGCTCGACCCATTCCGGTTTCTTTTATTGGGGAGGAAGTTATTTTGCCTCACGTGCCCTGATGCATAGTGCCATGCGAACGAAAGGCTACACGCCGAAATCGAAAGAAGTTAAAAGTTATAACGCCAAGACGAAAGGGTTCGGAACGGGATCTTCGTCCGGTTTCTTCGGCGGATGAACGAGCGTCAGAAACTGTATGGGGACATGGAATCGTTTTGGGATGTACTCGACGGAGAGGTCTATGCGTTGACTGAAGCCATGCCGGTCCCGAAGGAAACGATTGACAACTTACGGACGGCGGCACGGGATGCCTACTCGATTTTTGAGAAGGTCATCCCGATTCTTTGGACGATGGATGATGAAGGGTTGATTGAACTGGGGTTTCCGAAAGTCGCATTGCCCTTTCTCCGCTTACAGACGATGCGGCCTCTGTCGATCATCAGCCGGTTTGATTTCATCGTCAGCGGGGAAAAAATTTCTGTGATGGAATGGAATGCGGATACACCGACGTTCATCAAAGAATCGTTTGAAGTCAACGATCGAATTGCCGAAAAAGTAGGGTTGGACTCAATCAACGACGGACAATCAAAACAGTTGGCCGAGAGTGTACGTCGTGCCGTCGAGGCGGCAGAACACCGGATGAATCAGGTACCGCATGTCGTTTTCACATCACACGGCGACAACATCGAGGACCGGTGGACGACTGAGTATTTACAACGATTTGTAGCCGGTGCTACATACTGTCCGCTCAATGAATTGGAAATACGGGCAGAAGATGGCTTGTATGATCAACAGGGACGACGCATCGATATTCTGTACCGCCAAACGTTTCCGATCGAAATGGCGTTGCTCGACCGTGATGAAAACGGAAGAGAACTGGGGGTTTTGTTGCTTCAACTCGTCGAGATGGGATTACTCGAAATCATTAATCCGCCGTCCGCTTTCCTGATGCAGGCAAAGTCGGTCTTGGCCTTGATTTGGCTGTTACATGAAACGAGCCATGAGTATCTGACAGCAGCGGAACATGACATCATTGAGCGGTATTTTTTGCCGACCTATTTAGAACCGACCGCCTTTTTAGAACGACATCAAGCGTTCGTTGAAAAACCGATTTTTGGGCGAGAAGGGGACACGGTGACGATCCATCAAGGGAATGGAGCAGTCATGTACAGCAATGAACAACGGTCCTTTGCCGATCAATCGGCTGTTTACCAACAATACCAACCGTTGCCGACTTGGCAGCTGCAAGACGGAGCGGAAGTCGCTTACATGTTTGGCGTGTTTGTGCTGGGTGGACGCCCAAGTGCCGTCGGTGTCCGGGCAGGTGAACGAATTACCGGCAATCGGTCTTACTTTTTACCAATCGGGCAGCACAAAAATCAAGAGGAGGATGGATGATGAAAGCAGCTATTTTAGGGGCGAGCGGATTAGTAGGTCAAGAGCTCGTCGATCAACTACTGGCGCATGAAGACTATCAGGAAGTACACGTGCTTGTCCGTCGTCCGATGAACCGGTTTCATCCGAAACTGGAAGAATGGGTGATTGATTTTGACCGGGTGACGGAAATTGAACTGCCGGAAGTGGATCATGTCTACTGTGCACTCGGAACGACGATTAAACAAGCCGGATCACAAGAAGCTTTCCGGCAGGTGGACTATACGTATCCGATCGAAGTTGGTCGTGAACTCATGGATTTGGGAGCGACGCGATTTGCCTTGATTTCTGCCCTCGGTGCCCATCCGAATGCCAAGACGTTTTACAACCGTGTCAAAGGCGATACGGAAAACGGTTTGCGTGTACTCGGGTACGATGCCTTACTTATTTTCCGACCATCACTGTTGCTCGGGGAACGGGATGAGTTCCGGTTCGGAGAACAGGCGGCAGCGCGTGTCTCGACCGTACTCCGTCCGTTACTGAAACGCAGTACGTTTGCTCCGATTGAAGCGGAGAAGGTCGCCCAGGCCATGATCCACCATACATTACATGCACCGCCCGGGGTGACGGTAATCGAATCAAAAGAAATGCAGACTTGAGCGAGCGACTTTTCGTATCGCTCTTTTTTGTGTAACGGAATTAATATTTGACTCGTCAAATGATTTACGGTTGAATGGTATAGTGCTGTCTCATAAACAAAAAAAGAAGTGAGACAATTCAGGCAAAACAGTGTATTTACGTTCAATCGGTTGGTTCACGCTTATCGTTTGGGGAAAGCGGGAAAAAGATTGAACAATGTGCACATATTGAAGGTAGACGAAAGGAGCCGATCATATGGCAGAGTTTGATCGCGATCAGGTCTATAAGACTGTTCCGCAAAAAGGATTCTTCGGGAATCCGAAAGGGTTGTTCACCCTGTTCTTCACCGAGTTTTGGGAACGTTTTTCCTACTATGGAATGCGTGCCATCCTCATCTTCTATATGTATGATTCAGTCGCAAATGGTGGTCTTGGCATCGATAAAACGACGGCAGCGTCCATCATGGCAGTTTACGGATCACTTGTTTATATGTCAGGGATCATCGGAGGATGGGTCGCTGACCGTCTGTTAGGCACCTCACGAACCGTCTTTTATGGTGGGATTCTCATCATGCTGGGGCATATCGTGTTGGCATTGCCGGCAGGGATTACAGCGTTGTTCATCTCGATGGGACTGATCGTCATCGGAACAGGGTTCTTGAAACCAAACGTTTCGAACATCGTCGGTGATCTGTACAGTAAGACCGATAACCGCCGTGATGCGGGTTTCAGTATCTTTTATATGGGAATCAACGCCGGAGCGTTCCTTGCACCGCTCGTCGTTGGTAAAGTATCGGATACTTCCGGCTACCATGCTGGTTTTGCACTAGCGGCAATCGGTATGTTCGTGGGTCTTGTCGTCTTCGTTTTGACGAAGAAAAAGAATCTGGGACAAGCCGGAACATACGTCTTGAATCCACTGGTCGGCAGTGAACGGAAACGTTTCTTCACGATTGCGACCGTCGTCGTCGTCTTGATTGCGATTTTAGGAACGATTGCAGCAACAACCGGCTTGCTGACAATCAGTCGATTTACATTAATGGTTACGATTTTAGGGATTTTGATTCCAATCGTGTACTTCACCGTCATGTTACGGAGCCCGAAAATCACGGGGGATGAACGTTCACGTTTGATCGCATATATCCCGTTGTTCATCGCAGCGGCGATCTTTTGGGCCATTCAGGAACAAGGTTCATACGTACTCTCGATTTTTGCAGACGAACGGACCAACCTGTCGTTCCTTGGATTTAAACTGGAACCGGCCTTTTTCCAATCGCTGAACCCACTCTTTATCATCGTGTTGGCACCTGTCTTTGCCAGCTTCTGGGTGAAGCTTGGTGATCGTCAACCGACAACGATGCAAAAGTTCTCGTTTGGTCTGACATTTGCCGGATTATCGTTCATCGTCATGACGTTACCGGGCCTCTTGTTCGGAACAGAGACGACGGTAAGTCCGCTTTGGCTCGCCTTGAGCTTCTTCCTCGTCGTGATCGGGGAGCTGTTCTTGTCACCGGTCGGATTATCGGCAACAACTAAACTGGCGCCTGCTGCCTTCTCGGCACAGACGATGAGTTTATGGTTCTTGACGAATGCGACAGGTCAAGCAGTCAACGCACAAATCGTTAAATACTATACAGCCGATACTGAGATTTTGTACTTCGGAATCACAGGATTCGTCGCCATCGTCTTTGGTGTCATTTTATTCATCTTTGCACCACGACTTCAAAAATACATGCGCGGTGTCCGTTAAGTACCGGAGCGCATAACAAACGCCCTGAGGAAATTTTCCTCAGGGCGTTTTTTTAATCATTTGTCCGAATGTGACGCAACGATTCAGCGAGTAGTGCGACAAGTGTTCCGAGCACAAGACCGTTTGAGATCAGCGTCGTGACGAGGGGAGGTAAGTCAGCCGTCGCACCTTTTGGCAAGAGCAACGAGCCGATCCCGACGAGTAACGGAAGTCCGACCGTAATCATCGCCGTCTGTCGGTTCAGTTCCCTGGACGCTTCGGTGACACCGATGATTGCCATCCCGGCAACAATCGGGGCGACCATCGCATACCCGACAGCAACGGGAATTTTTGCAATCAGTCCGACGAACGGCGTGACGATGCTGAGGAATAAACAAATAATATTAGCGACCGCAAAGGCTCGACGGTCCGTATTATCCGTTGAAGCGATAAAACCGGCTGTTCCGGAAATCGCGACCGGACCGACCGTTCCGAACATTCCGGCGAAAATTTGCCCGATTCCGGCCGTAACGCCGGCAGTCGCGACTTGTCCTTTGACCTTCTCTCCGCGTTTCGCACTGATGATGCGTTCAATGACTTTAATGTTCGCCAGAACGTTTGTCATCAGTAACAACGAGATGATCAATGCGGTCGGAAGCAGGCTCCAGTCGAGATGAATGCCGCCAAACGGCATCAAATCGGGGAAGGTAAAGAATGGACCATCAAACGTCGGCATTTCGGCGCGTCCGATTAAGGCAAACATACTCCAGCCGACGAGTAAGGTAATCAATAACGCATATTGCCGCAATCGGTCACTGCGTTCGAGATAAAGCGAGACGATGACGGTCAAGATGGAGATGATGGCAGGGAGGACTTGAATCTTGCCGTCTTCGATGTTGAGCAACCCTTTCATGACAGACCCTGATAATTGAGCAGACAACAGTAGCATGTACACGCCGATGACTTGTGGTGTGAACAGCGGAACGAGTCGACGCAGGACACCGGTCAGGGTGAGAATGATACAGATGATGCCGCTGAGGATCAGCAGGAATCCAAGCGACTGCAGTGTCGTGGAATAACTGCCGTATAATGTGATGCCAATCGACGAGTAGAGGGCGAATACACCCCACCAGATCCCGGCAGGACCTTCCATGATCGGCAGACGGTGACCAAATAAAACTTGAATCAGACTTAAAATCGCAAAAACGAATAAACAACGTGAGAGGAAAGCGAGGGTATCCGCACTTGATAATTCAAATGAGGCAGCAATCGCGAGCGGCGGGGCAATGTTCGTACAAATGATAAATAAAAACCACTGAATCGTAGATACAACAGTACGTGGCAAAACAAATGATTCCCCTTTCGAATAACCGATACTTTTTTTATCTTAAACCAAATATTGAAAAAGAGATAGATACGCTTACATTAACTGAAAATTCAAAACTTAATTTTCATATGTGATGTATCACACTGTAAGGGGTAGAAGAAAGAGAGGGGAGAGATGAAGATGAAGAAATGGATCAAACGAATCGGAATCGGTCTCGCAAGTCTTCTAGCCATCATCATCGTCGTATTTATGGTGTGGGCACAGTTCGATTATGGACCGACCGCGGAAGCTAAAACGTATCTCGGAGAAAAAGTCGGACAAGGATATCAGTTTGGAGATCCGAAGAGCGAAACCGGCTTTATTTTTTATCAAGGTGCCAAAGTAGACCCTGCGGCGTACAGTTATATCGGGCAACAACTCGCGGAGAAAGGCCATTTTGTCACGATTCCGAAATTGCCGTTTAATATCGCTTTACTCAACGCCAATGAAGGATTATCAATCATAGATGATCATCCCGATGTCAAACGGTGGTACCTGATCGGTCACTCACTGGGAGGGAGCGCAGCATCGACGATATTAGACGAGAGTCCAAAGATTAAAGGCATCATTTTCCTCGCCTCCTATCCGATCGACGCCATTGATACGCCTTCATTGACGGTGTACGGTGGTCGTGACGGCGTCCTGCCGGTAAAGGATATTGAAGCAAGTAAAGCGGACGTTCGGTCTGACGCGACATTCCATCTGATTAAGGACGGAAATCATGCTAACTTCGGAATGTACGGAAAACAGAAGGGCGACAATTCAAGTCCGTTGAGCGCAAAAGAACAACAGGATGAAACGTTGACGGTCATCGAGGCGTTTCTGAAGGGTCAGTAAAAAGTGAAGTAATACAAACAAGGATGACAGAATTATAATTCTGTCATCCTTGTTGTGTGATATGGGAAAGTTGCCTGTGTCACGGCAGGGTTAATTTAATCGTCGTGACACTTCGTCAAGCGTCGGCAAGGCAGCCATGGCGCCTTTGACGGATGCCGCCAGTCCACCGGAAATCGCGGCGAACCGACCGATGTCCCGTAATTCTTCTTCACCCCAGTCAAACGAAAACGAGCGGATGGCACACTGATGCAGAAGTCCTGACATGAATGCGTCTCCAGCTCCTGTCGTATCGACGGCATCGACGGAAATCGCCTTGATTTCTGCCATGGAGCGGTCCGAGTAAAGAAGAGAACCTTCGGCCCCGCGTGTCACAGCGAGTAAGCGAATCGGATATTCGGCCAACAGTTCGGCCGCGCCTTCGTCGAGATTCGTCTGTCCCGTCAAAAAGGTCAGCTCTTCTTCGGCCAGCTTAACGATCTGCGCATCCGGTAAAACGGAACGAATCGTTGAACGGGCCGCCTCTAAATCAGACCATAAGGATTCGCGTAAGTTCGGATCGTAGGAAATCGGTACAGCATGTTCTTTCGCAATCTCGATGGCGCGACGTGTCGCCTCGACCGAGTCCCCGGAAATCAATGAAATCGATCCGATATGCAAAAGATCGGCATCTGCGAGTGAGGTGGGAATGTCTTTTTCATGAAAACTCATATCGGCGCGGTAACTGTTGATGAATTCAAATGACCGTTCACCATCGGCCGAGTTCGTGACGAGAACAAGACCGGTTTTATGCTCCGGATCAAAGACAAGATGGTCCGTCTTGACACCGTAGTGATGCAGCGTATCTTTAAGGAAATGGCCCATCGAATCATCACCGACAGAACCTAAAAAGTAACTGTCTGCACCGAGTCGTGCTAAACCAACCGCAACGTTTGCCGGGGCACCGCCCGGATTTTTTTGAAAGGTCAGGTTGTCTGTATCCAGTGGAATCAGATCAATTAATGCTTCTCCAAGACTATAAATTCTCATACGATTTGCTCCTTTCAAAATCAGGACGAATCCGTTCAACGTGAAGGGCCATATAGCCGACTTCCGAAATCGGGACCGTCGTCTGTAATTCCTGTTCGAGCCAAGCCGCCATGTTTTCGGCACAACGGAAGGCGTCGGTATAACGCGTTTGGACGGCAGACAAGATCACATCGTCCATATCGTGTAACGTTTGCCCCTGTTCAATCCGGGCCAAAACCAGTTTCATATGAGTGAAAAACCGATAATAGGTCATCGATGTTGTTTCAATCGTCTGCCCAAAAAAGGCTTCAATTTGTTCACGTAATTCATTTAATAAAGTAGCCGTTTGCAGGGCTGTAGCCATATTCGGATGCTGCTGACGGGCATTGTACAAGTGGAGTGCAATGTTCGCAGCCTCTTCTTTCGGTAAAGAAACAGCCAATTTCTTTTCGATGTGGGCTACGGACCATTCTCCAATCTGATACTCTGCGGTATAGAGCAATCGGATTTCTTCCGCCAATCGATTGTGAACGACTAATTCTTCCCGGGCGAGCCGGACGGCGTGGGCGAGGTGATCAGTCAGACTGACGTGAATGTAGTCATGAAAAGGTGTTTTCAGTTCTCCCTCTGCGTAGGAAATGATCTGCTCCGACAAATCGATGATATCAAGTGGTGTCGTCGTCAAGATTTCCTTGAACTGTTCTGCATTTTCAAAAGACGGAATAAACATTTTTTCGATTTTGGACGGATCGACGGGATCCTTCTTTTTTTTACCGAAAGCAATGCCTGGTCCCATGATGATTCGTTCTTGACCGTTTTCTTTTGTAACAATCGCATTGTTGTTGAGTACCTTATAGATGATCAGTCTGACTACCTCCTTTCTATTTATATTATACGGCTAATCCTTCAACTAAGAAAACTGACAAATGCGACCCGAAGAGGATTCTCAAAGGGTCGCATCGTTTAGTTAAGCAGCCAAATCTGTCTGTTTTTGTTTCCGTGCGTCAAGACGCATCAGGATGACAGTGGCGACGAAAGCAGTCGCTACGGCAATCGCAAAACCAACCAGATAGTTGATCAAGTTCGAGGCACCGAGTGGAGCGACGATTGCGATCATCGGAATGCCGGTTAATCCATAGGCGTTTGCTGCGACTTGTGTCAAGACGACATAGCCACCGCCGATGGCACCACCGATGGCGCCGCCGATAAATGGTTTACCGAGTCGCAGGTTCACACCGTAGATGACGGGTTCTGTGATACCGAGGAAAGCAGAAAACGCAGAAGGGAGTGCCAGTGCTTTCAGTTTGACGTTTTTCGTCATGAAGTAAACGGCAAGTCCGGCTCCACCTTGCGCGACGTTGGCCATCGACCAGATCGGGAGGAGGAAGTTTTTACCGATACTCTTATCTGCCAGCAAGCCGGCTTCAATCGCGTGGAAGCTGTGGTGCATCCCCGTAATGACGATCGTTGAGTACAGACCACCAAACAACAGTCCGGCAACGACGGAGAACTGTTCGTAGAAGAAGACAAGAATGAATGAGATCCCTTTTCCGAGCAACGTTCCGATTGGACCGATGACGATGAGGGCAAGGAAACCTGTCACAAGAATCGTGACGAATGGTGTGACGAGCAGATCCAGTGTTTCCGGTGTCCGCTTGCGCACTTGTTGTTCAATTTTGGCCATGACCCAAACTGTCAGGAGAACAGGGAAAACCGTTCCTTGATATCCAATCAATTCAATGTTCATCCCAAGGAAGTTCATCACTTCCGGTTCACTGTTTCCGAGTGTCCACGGGTTCAGCAACGACGGGTGTGTCATGATTCCACCGATGACGGCACCGAGGTACGGATTGGCGCCGAACTCGCGTGCTGCTGAGAAACCGATCAAGATCGGTAAGATGATGAAGGCAGAAGACGAGAACATATCCAGCAATTGAACGATTGCCGAGTCACCGCTGACCCAACCGAACGCTTTGATCATACCGAGCAGTCCCATCAACAAACCGGCTGCAACGATTGCCGGGATCAGCGGAACGAAGACGTTGGACAGGGAACGTGCGAGACGGGCAAAGGGATTCAGTTTTTGAGAAGCTGCTTTTTTTACATCAAGCGGTTCTTCTCCGTCGAGCTTCACACCAGCGAGTGGTGCGAATTCAGCAAAAACTTTATTAACCGTTCCCGTTCCAAAGATGATTTGGTATTGACCAGAACTGGAGAATGCCCCGCTGACACCATCCAAATCTTCGAGTGCCGCTTGATCGACTTTGGATTCATCGTGTAAAACGAGACGCAGGCGCGTCGCACAATGGGCGGCTGTGATGATGTTTTCTCGACCACCAACCAGTTCAAGGACACGTGCTGCAGTTTGCTTGTAATCCATGTTGAGTTCCTCCTTTAGGAAAGACGTGCGATGGCAACAGGCCACAAAAAAAGGCAAGACCGAACAACACCTTCACGAACGAGGTGTTGAATCGGTCTTGCCAGCCGTACTGTCACAATCCGCACTATTTACTTGTTGCCCTCATCATAATGAGAAAAGAAAGCGTTGTCAACAGTTAAATCGGTTCTTTTTGAATGGAAATATCGACTTCGACGCCAAAGTGATCGGAGACGACCGGTGCCAGGACACCGTCAAACACGACACCAACACGATCGACATCAATTTTTCGGTTCGACAAGACAAGGTCGAGCCGCAAGCCGTGTTGATTTTCTTCCCAACCGTCAATTTTTCCTTCGACCGTCTCGACACCGACGGTTTCCTGTGCCAACAAAAAGACATCGTGCAGTCCGCGCTGCACCATGTAGTCATAACCCGTTCCGCGTTCTAAGGCATCGTTGTTGAAATCGCCGAGGAACAGTGTCCATTCGAGGGGATCCATCCGTGCAATCAAGTGATTAAACTGTTCACTGAACGGTTCCTCCGCATCTTCCCACCACCCGAGATGACAGGAGTTGAACGTGATGTGTGTTCCATTGACATCAATCGTCGCCCGGACGATTTTCCGGGATTTCCAGTCCATCGTATCCTGACTCCGGCTGATGTAATAGGAATCAGATTTGATGATCGGATGTTTGGTCAAGAGGGCAAGACCTTCTTCGTAGGCATCATACCCGATATGCGAAAAATCCCAGACGAACGAATAGTCGAGACCTTGTTTACGCAATGCTTGTTGAATCAAGTAGACAAAATTATCTTCACGGACATTGTCATAGAGGATCGGTGTATCCATCAGCTGACTCACTTCCTGTAAAGCGATCACATCATAATCCTGCTGGATGATGTGCGTGACGATTTGATTTAATTTCTCAAGTTGTTGTTCTTCCTGCCATGAGTGGCAATTTAACGTAAGTAGTCGCATCTGCTGTTCCTCCTGATTTTCAATAAAGAAAGGTGAAACTCATGATGAGCTTCACCTTTTCTTATTTACCCTAATCCATTTGGTTTATGCGCCGATTCGATCCTGGATATCCGATTTCAGGACATCCGCTTTTGGACCGTAAATGGCTTGCACGCCATTATTTTTTAGGATAAGACCAAGTGCACCGTTTGACTTCCAATCGGACTCAGGTGCGACCAGGTTTGGATCTTTGACCGTGACGCGTAAACGTGTCATGCAGGCATCGACTTCCTCAATGTTCGCCGGACCACCAAGTAAACCGATGATTTGCGAAGCTTGTGACTGATCGGAAGTCGCAGCTGCTTCTGAAGTCGCTGCGGCACCGTCAGCTACCACTACGTCATCGAGGTAGTTTCCGTTCCGGCCTGGTGTAGCATAGTTGAACTTTTTAATAACGAAACGGAACGTAAAGAAGTTCAAGAAGAAGAAGAAGATACAGACACCGATGAAGCGAATCAAGTCACCGAGAAGTCCTGCTTTGGCGATCAGTGGAATACGCGTCAGCAACTCGATGGCCCCGAACGCATGAATCCGTAAATCCATCACGTCTGCAAGCGCAAACGCGACACCCGTCAAGACGGCATAAACGACGTAAAGAACAGGTGCGATGAACATGAACATGAACTCGATCGGCTCTGTAACACCTGTCAAGAAGACCGCAAGACCAGCAGATAAGAAAACAGGTTTGTAAGCTTTCTTTTTGTCTTCGTCAACCGACATATACATCGCAACGGCGACACCGATTAAAGAAGCAAGTGATGTGACGACTTGTCCTTCTTTGAAACGTGCTGGAACGACGCTGTTGATCAAATCATTGTAGCCCTGTGTATTGCCGGCTTGTTTTAAGTTGACGAGATCGGTGATCCAAGCCAGCCAGAGTGGATCTTGACCGGCAACGACTGAACCTTGTGCTGCACCGGTGAGAATTTTATACGTTCCGCCGAGTTCCGTATAGTTCATTGGAACCGTCAACATATGGTGAAGACCAAACGGCAGAAGAAGACGCTCGAGTGTTCCGTAGACGAATGGCGCAAGAATCGGTGCTGTATCACGCGATGTTGCAATCCAGCGTCCGAAGTCATTCAATAATCCTTGAACGAACGGCCAAACGAGTGACAGGACGAATGCGGCGACAACCGATCCACCGATGACGACGAACGGGACAAACCGTTTTCCGTTAAAGAAGGCTAACGCATCTGGTAATTTGCTGAAGTTATAAAATTTATTAAACAGTACGGCTCCAAGGAAACCGGAAATGATACCAACGAAAACCCCCATGTTCAGGGCAGGAGCACCGAGAACGGAAGTGAAATAATCTTTCACGACTAAGTCCGAACCTAACAACGAAGTGACGGTTGCTTTTGGATCCGCGAGCATAGCTGAGTTGACACCGAAGATGGCGCCTGTGACGCGGTTGACTAAAATAAAGGCAAGCAAGGCAGCGAATGCTCCGCCGGCTCGTTCTTTCGCCCACGATCCACCGATCGCGACCGCGAATAAGACGTGCAGGTTAGTAATGATCGCCCACCCTAAATCTTCAACGATTCTTGCAATCGTTTGCATTAGGGCGAGATCGCCGCCGTACATTCCGATCAGCTTGCCGATCGAGATCATGATTCCGGCTGCTGGCATGACTGCGATGACTACCATTAACGCTTTCCCTAGCTTTTGCCAGAAATCAAATGAAATCTTGTTTTTCATGTGGTCTCACTCCTCTATGTCTCTTTTCTCTGTCTGTTTAGTGCAATAATGTAAGCGATTAATGCAACCGTTTGCATTTAAAATTGTAAGCGATAACTTTTTAAAAAGCTAGTCTTTTTTTATGATTTTTTTAAAATTATATTTCATATCCTGAATATCATGAAGGGAAGGGGTGTTGAAAAAGGAAATTCGGGAATAAGTTAACAGGAACAAAAGCGGAGTGTGGTTTGCTTAGAAAAGGAGATTACATTATGAGCGAAACGATAAGTCCTCTCGAAAATTACGGGCAGCGGATTCGTACATTACGTGAGCGGCAAGAGATTAACTTGGAGCAATTGGCTGAGCTGACAGAAACGACACCGGAAATGATGGAACGGATTGAGCAGAGTATCGCACACCCGTCATTTTCGATGATTGAACGTTTGGCAAAAACACTTAACGTCCCCTATGACCATTTATTGCGGCATATCTGGCCGGCCCAAATGATTCGTCTACACGAACAAGGGGCAAAAATCATTGATTTACCGTCCAGTTGACCGGTTTAAAAAAGCCTCCACTGCCTAAGGCAATGGAGGCTTTTCGAGTCTTAACGATTGTCGATCGTTTCAGGGTAGAGATCGTGATTGAAGAGACGGTGTTCGGCCATCTGTTCATATTTCGTTCCCGGTTTACCGTAGTTGTAGTACGGATCGATCGAAATTCCGCCGCGTGGCGTGAACTTGCCCCAGACTTCGAGGTAACGGGGTTCCATCAATTTGACGAGATCTTTCCCGATGACGTTGATGCAGTTTTCGTGGAAATCACCGTGGTTACGGAAGCTGAACAAGTAGAGTTTTAATGATTTCGACTCCACCAATTTCTCGTCCGGAATATACGAGATATAAATGGTCGCAAAATCCGGCTGATTCGTAATCGGGCAAAGGCTTGTGAATTCCGGTGCGTTGAATTTAACGAAGTAATCGTTTTCCGGATGACGGTTCGGGAAGGCTTCAAGCACTTCCGGTTGGTATTCAAAAATGTAAGGGACGGACTTTTGACCAAGTAAAGACAAGTCGTTTAAATCTTCTGGACGCATAATTAATCTCCTTAGACGCCGCGATCGTTCGCAAAAACGAGGGCATGTAGTTGTGGGAGAACCCGTGCATGATTAAATCGTGCATCACCTGCAACGCGTTCCCATAAAGTTTTTAAATCAGACAACATCCGCGGGGCAATCGTACCTTCTTCCGCGGGATCGGGATTACCGAGCGATAAATAAAGGGTCTTCAAGGCATAGCGATCGGAAACGGCAGCGGCAAAATCAAGGTCCGCCTCATCAAAAATAACGATTTTGACGGCCCGTTGCTGCTCGGGTAACCGTTTGAAAAAGGCATCGAGACGGTCATAATCAACGGTCATACCGCTCGACGGTGGTTTCGGGCTGATCGTGACGTCTTCAATATCGAGGATCCAGTTTTGCCAGTAGGAACCTTGTGTTTCGACCGACATCGTAATGCCGCGGCTCTTCAAGGCATCAACAAGTGTCCCGATGGACGCGTGCAGTAACGGATTACCACCGGAAATCGTGACGTGACCGTAGGAGCCGAGAGCATCCAGCTGCGTGAGGATGTCTTCGGCTGTCATCAAATCCGGTTTCTCTGATCCGTCCCACGTAAAGGCTGAGTCGCACCAGGCACAAGAGTAATCACACCCACCGGTCCGGACGAACATCGTTTTTTGACCGATCGATCGTCCTTCTCCCTGAAAGGTTGGACCAAAGATTTCGAGTACAGGAATCTTCGGTGTTTTTTTCAGTTGACTCATGATTCAAGCATCCATTCCCGACGGACTTCCGCAAAAGCAGTTGGTGTTTCGTACAGTTTGACGAACTCGACACGCAAACCACGTTCGTCCGGCAAATGTTTTCCGAGCGTCTCAAAAATCCAGGCCGACATATTTTCAGCTGTCGTATTCATGTAAGGAAGCGATTCGTTCAAATACCGGTGATCGAGCAACGGTTCAAGGTGTTCTTTGAAAATCTTTTTCAAATCACCAAAGTCGAGTGTCATCCCGCGATGATCGAGAAATCCGCTGATTCCAAGATCAACATGGTACGTATGACCGTGTAAAGCCCGGCATTTTCCGTCGTAATCATACAGATGGTGCGCCGCATCAAACGTCAATTTTTTGACGATCATGACACGTGATTTTGTATAAATAAGCGAGTCGCCCGTCGGACGCTCGACTGTTTCGGGTGCTTCATAATTGAATTTCATGTATGTTGGACCTCCTCGATGTAGGCATCTAAGCCTTTTTTCCGTAATTCACATGCCGGGCAATCGCCGCAGCCGTCTCCGATGATTCCGTTGTAACACGTCAATGTCCGCTCGCGGACAAAATCAAATGCGCCAAGTGAATCAGCTAATGCCCATGTCTCTTTTTTGTCGAGCCACATGAGCGGAGTATGAATCACGAATGGATAATCCATCGCGAGGTTAAGGGTCACGTTCAGTGACTTGATGAAGGAATCACGACAGTCGGGATAACCGGAAAAGTCCGTTTCGCAAACACCGGTGATGATATGGCGAATTCCGCGTCCTTTTGCGAGGACAGCTGCGAAAGACAGGAACAAATGATTCCGGCCGTCTACAAACGTAGAAGGCAATCCGTCTTCATTCGTCGTGATCGATTGTGAGTGGTCAGTCAACGAATTACTTGTTAATTGACTGAGGAGCGAGAGGTCGAGCTCATGGTGTTTCACACCGAGTTCGGATGCAATCGTGCGGGCGACGTCAAGTTCTGCGGCATGACGCTGTCCATAGTTGAAGGTAACGACTTCAACCTGCGAATAATCGGCGAGTGCCTGAAACAGACAGGTCGTCGAATCTTGACCGCCACTGAAGACGACAAGAGCACGTTCATTTTTCATAATGTACACTTCCATTCCTAGTTTTTGTGACGGAGGAGGTTACGAACTCCGGAGACACAGTCTCAACTATTGACACTAGCAGAAGGTGTTCCAAAAGTCGACTGCTAATCCAAGATTTTGTCAGACAAAAAACACCCTCGAACTAAAAGTGTTCGAGGGTGGAAGAATTAAAGCGGATAATGGTAATACCGTTCTTTTACCAAGAGGTCGCGGATGTTCGAGTCTTCTGAGATGACTTTCATCAATCCACCGGTTTGTGAGGCGTGTGCCTGCAGGGCTTCGATTTTTTGCTCGGTATAGGCACTGACGTCATGGATAAACGTCCCTTCACCGAGTTCATCGCGCGTATTGTTGGCGAAGGCGACTGCTAAAAATTCAGGACGCTCGGCTTCTTCGATTGCGCGAAGAGCCCGGACGACGGCACGTGCCGTTGCTTCGTGATCCGGATGGACGGCATAACCCGGATAAAACGAAATCACCCGTGTTGGTCGGGTCTGTTCCATCAATTTGCCAATCCGTTTCGCAAGCATTGCTTCATCTTCAAATTCGACTGTCTTGTCGCGAAGTCCCCACATTTGTAAATCAGAAATCTTCATTTTTTCCGATGCCGCAATCAGTTCGCGTTTTCGGATCGTTGCGAGCTGTTCACGGTTCGTAAAGACAGGACGTCCCATGTTGCGTCCCATTTCTCCGAGTGTTAGACAGGCATACGTAACAGGTCCCCGATTTTCAGCATGCTCAATGATTGTTCCGGCTGAGCTGAATGCTTCATCATCCGGGTGAGGGAAGATGACAAGTAGATGATCTTGTTCGTTATAAGCCATCATTCTACCTCCTCTGCGCCCTGCGCGAATGGGGTCGGACTGAGTTCGAAGGCAATCGCAAGACGCCCTTCGATGTCATGACCGGCAATCAAAAGCTGATCTCCGGCGAACTCGTAATCCGTTAATCCTTCTCCGTACAACCAGCCGTGTGCCAGTTTCAAGCCGATCCGGTAGGGACCGTTTCCTGTAATCAGTCCACGTTCATACGTAATCTCGGCGTTGCGGAAAAACATGCCGGCACTGTGGAACGTCGGATCCTGATGGGTCGCATACGCGCCGTTCGTCGTCTCGACGTGAACGTACAGTGGTGTATTGGCATGCTTGTCGATATAGTCTTGTACAGCGGTTAAATCAAGTGCTTGCATGGTGTATCCCCTTCCTATACAGAAAGAAGTCCGCGATCGTTGCGCGGACTTCTTGAGCGATTAAGACGTTACTGTTCGGTGAGCAGCGTGGTCAGTCGGACCGACATATTCATTCAAACGGAATGAATTACGAATCGCAGAGGTGATAAACGATTTCGCAGTCCGGACCGCTTGTTCCACGGAAGCTCCTTTTGCGAGTTCAGCCGTGATGGCGGCGGAGTAGGTGCATCCTGCTCCATGCGTGTACGGTGTCTCAATACGCTCGTCCTCAATTAGGATAAACTCTTTTCCGTCATAAAGCACGTCAACTGCTCGTGGGTGGTCAATCTTGCTGCCGCCCTTGACGAGTACGTATTGTGCGCCTTTTTCATGGATCCGGGCAGCTGCCAGCTTCATTTCATCGATTGTCGAAGGTGTTTTTCCGAGACCGGACAATTGACCCGCTTCAAAGACGTTTGGTGTCACGACCGTAGCGAGCGGTGTCAGGACATCACGTAAAGCGTTAGCTGTATCTGGATTGAGGACTTCGTCTTCACCCTTACACACCATGACCGGATCGATGACGACGTTTTTGACGCCGGATGACTTGATTTTTTCAGCAACGACTTCAATGATTTCGACAGTCGGGAGCATACCCGTCTTCATCGCGTCAACGCCAATTCCTCCAAGGACCGTGTGGATTTGTGTCCGGACGAGTTCGGCATCGATTGGATAAACCGCATGGTGCCAAGATTGATCGGGGTCTTGTGCGACGATGACCGTCAACGCGTTCATCCCGTAGACTTCAAGCTCCTGGAACGTCTTCAAGTCAGCTTGAATACCGGCACCACCACTTGTATCAGAACCAGCGATTGTTAAGGCTTTACGTTTTGTCATTTGGAATTCCTCCTAAATAAAATAAGCGATTCTTCTTGCCATCAATCATAGCGAATTATAGACGAGGCGACAACTCCCTGAGCTTAACGGGGACAAAAATTCCCCATCTATTTAAACTAGACGGGGAATCGTGATTATCGGATGAAAAGGAAATCAAGAATGTAGTAAATGAGAGCAGCCACTGCCATTGAAATCGGGAGTGTGATGACCCATGTAATCAACATCCGTTGTGCCGTACCCCATTTGACTCCTTTTTTCCGGTGTGATGTACCGACACCAAGAATCGCAGAAGAAATGACGTGTGTCGTCGAGACCGGCAAATGAATCGCGGTTGCACCAAAGATGATGGCAGCAGACGTTAAGTCAGCCGCAACTCCGTTGACGGGACGGATTTTCATGATCTGTCCACCGACAGTCTTAATGATCCGCCATCCACCGACTGATGTACCGAGACCCATCGCGATTGCACATGATAACTTAACCCATGTCGCGACGTCGTGATCCGTTTGGTAACCGGAAGAAATCAGAGCAAGCGTGATGATCCCCATTGCTTTTTGGGCATCATTCGTTCCGTGCGTATACGATTGAAGGGCAGCTGTCGCAATCTGCATATGACGGAAACGACGATTCGTCTTCGCCAGATTACCCTTCTTGAAGACTACTTTAAAGATGGCATAGACAATGAAACCGAGTGTAAACGCAAGAATTGGTGAAATCAATAAGGCTTGGACGATTTTCAAAAGTCCTTTTGCTTCGATTCCGCCAAATCCGACTGAGGCGATCGCAGCACCGGCGATCGAACCGATCAGCGTGTGCGAAGAACTGGACGGAATACCGAAGTACCACGTCAACAGGTTCCAGGCGATGGCAGAAAGTAAAGCGGCAATGACGACATAACTTCCGTGTTCAAGTGTCGACGGATCGACGATATCGCCGGAAATTGTTTTAGCTACACCAGTAAACGTAATGGCACCTAAAAAGTTCATCGTCGCCGCAAGAATGATTGCGTGACGTGGTTTCAAAGCACGAGTCGACACCGAAGTCGCAATCGAGTTCGCTGTATCGTGGAAACCATTAATGAAATCAAAGCTAAGTGCGAGAATGACGATTATGGCGGTGATGATAAAAAGACTATCCATCTCGTTCGCTCCTCACTTATGCGTTTTTCATGATGATCGTTTCAATGACGTTTGCTGCATCTTGGCAGTAATCGGCGATTGATTCGAGCGATTCATAAATTTCTTTGTATTGGATGATTTTAATTGGATCGGTTTCTGTAGCGAACAAGGCTTTGATTGACTTACGACGTAAGTTATCACAAATTGTTTCCTGTTCTTTTACTTTAATGACGTGTTCACGCATCGGTTGAAGTTTACGGGCAACCAACAGATCCATTGATAAAGCGAGTTCGTTGACAGCAATGTGGATCTCATCGACGAAGCGGATCATGTGCTCGTCTGCTTGTACGATATTATAAATTTCAAAAATAGCTGAACATTCTTCAAAACCGTCGAGAACATCGTCAAGCGAGTTAGCGAGTGCCAATAAATCTTCACGGTCGATCGGTGTAATGAAAGCATTGTTTAAATCAATGATGAGTTGGTGCATCAAATCATCACCAGCTGTTTCAAAATCTTTTACTTTATGGGCGAATTCTTTAACATCGGCAATACCATTAATTTTAAAATCGACGAAAAATTGTGACGTTTGTTTCAGGTGTCCTGCAATCTCAGATAATTTCACTGCGAATGGATCTTGTTTTTTACTAAACATTCTTTCTGCCTCCATATTAAGAACAAGAATAGTGAAGTAACTTCACGAGTTCGATTGTATCAGACGCTATTGTAAAAGAATACAACTATGTACCACCTTTACGAAATCTTAATAAATCTTAATATAAGACAGATTGTTGATTTAATAATGATTCGAAAACCTTCTGAATCGTAGGTGTTTCCTCCTTATTCTAAAGGGAAGTTGTGTTTTCGGTTGGGGTTGTGAAGGGAATAGAAGGAAAGCAGGAAAACGACGAACAAAAGCGAATGATAAGCTAGGTAGGATCGATCGGCAGTTCAGCCAGAACCATGAAGAGGAAAGAGGAGGACGTTTAGTATGCTCGTTCAAAGTTTATGCATCCCGAAACACCAGTGTGTCAAAGTATCAGAAACAGCCACGCTCCGTGAAGCGTTACAGACGTTGGAAGAAACGGGATATCGTTGTGTACCCGTTCTGGATCAATCCGGTCAACAGTTCAAAGGGAACATCTATAAAATGCACATCTATCGCCATGGCATGAATGGCGGCAGTTTAGACGACAATGTCATGACATTGATTAAGAATACGACGAAGTTCATCTATACGGGAAGCAACTTCTTTGAAGTCTTCTTTTCCATTAAAGAACTTCCGTACATCGCGGTACTGAACGATGACGGACAATTTTTCGGTATCTTACCACACGGAAAGATGCTCGGTATGCTGGAAGAAGCATGGAACCGTGATTCGGGAAGTTATGTCTTAACAGTGGCACTCAGTGAACAAAAAGGTGCGCTTGAAAAAATCGCCAAAATCGTCAATAAATATTCGACGGTCGCAAGCCTCATGACACTTGATGCGAAAAGTAGTGTCATGCGTCGTGTCTTAATCACATTACCAACAGATTGTGATGACAAGACGAAAAAGAAAATCGTTAAGAAGTTGAATGAAAAAGGGCTGCGTGTCGTCGCTGTCGAAGATTTAGCCGTTCGTGTATAATGACTAGGAAATCCAAAAGGGCCAGCAGCGACTGGTCCTTTTTTTGTTGGGAGGAATGAACATGAACATTTTAATGATAGGTGCAGGTTCGATGAGTGAAGCACTCGTCAAGGGATGGATTGATTCCGGAATCTCACCGCAGACGATTACGATGACGAACCGAGCGGATCGTGCCCGTCTTTTTGCCTTGGCAGAGCAGTATGGGGTGCGGACGACGACGGATGAACAAATCGATCGGTTTGATGTCATCGTCTTAGCGATGCAACCGGACGGTGTCCTGGAATACATCAAACAACACCGTTGGACGGATCAACTGTTGATTTCCGTCGCAGCCCACATCACACCCGTCGAGATTGAAGCGCATGTGACATGTGGAGCGGTTTGTGCGATGCCGAATACGCCTGTCGCCTTTCGAACAGGCATGACCGGCCTTTGGTTCGGTGATCATGTTTCTGACATCAAGAAACGACAAGCAACGACGTTGTTTGAACGAGTCGGTGAAACGGTTGAAACGGATGCTTCAACCATGCCGTATTTGATGGCAGCAGCAGGATGCAGTCCCGCTTTCTTCTATGAAATCGTCGGCGCCATGACACCGGTGTTAACGAAAGCTGGTTTTAATGAATCCGCTGCACGGCGAATCATTGCACAAGCGATGAAAGGTTCGGCGGAATTACTGTTGCATGAAGAACGGCCGACAGCAGAACTGATTCAAGATGTGGCGGCTCCCGGAGGACCGACGGATCGTGGGGTGCATGTCTTGCGTGAACATCAGTTAGCAGAAGCGATGCATGCAGCCTTAATGGAAAGTGCCCGCGAAGACGTTTAACCATCATCTGAAAAAGTCCGCATGTTCCCGATCTGAAAAGAGCGGGAATCGTGTGGATTTTTTTGTTGTTTCAGATGTAGATTGTCTAACCAGAAAGCGTTTCACGTGAAACATCGATTTAATCTTGCAAAGTCGAAAAGAAATTCGTATATTTATAAAAGAAACCGTCCGGACGGTACAGTAAAAAGAAAGGAGAGAGACCATGGTCAGTGCAAAAGCGTTAGAAACAAGACGTCGGATCACGGATGCGACGGTTCAAATCATGCTGACCCGGGGTTTTCCGCAATTGACGCTGGAAGAAGTGGCGAAACAGGCCAACGTGTCAAAGGGTGGGCTGTTGTATCATTTTGCTTCAAAAGAAGAATTGCTGATGGGGGTCATCGAAGAACAGGAAGCCCGTCAGTTTCAGCAATATCAAACCTATCGTGAACAAGGGCTTGGGCAAATGGAAGCATTCGTCATGCTCCAAGCCCAGCGGGACGAAGAGATTTGTCTGGATATCGATACGGTCGTGTTTTTATTGTCATTCTTGAAGGAAAATGCTGATTTCGTCGAAGAACGAAAGAAACAGGTCCATCAATTTTTTGACCAGTTGATGGAACAGACGGATCCCGTTGATGCAATGATGATTCGTTTTACGTTAGACGGCTTAAAGATGTCGGAGCACTTTCAATTTGGCGAGCCTACACCCGATCTTCGCCAGTCCTTGATTAACCGATTACTTACACAAGCACGTGCGATGGATCAAGCATCCGAGAATCAGAAATAAATTGAAAAAGAAGAGAGAAGGCGAATCCTTACCATGAAGCGTATCATTCAATTTTCAGTCAATAACAAGTTTGCTCTTTGGTTGCTGACGATCATCATCACGGTTGCCGGAATTTATGCCGGAACGACGATGAAACTCGAAACGTTACCAGACATCACGACACCAACGGTCTCGGTAACGACGATTTATCCAGGTGCGACCCCGGAACAAGTATTAGACGAAGTGAGTCGGGAACTTGAAAGTAAAGTAGAGAACTTAGGCGGCGTCGAAACGGTCCGTTCTTCGTCTTTCCAAAATGCGTCGAATCTGCAAATCGACTACAGCTTTAGTACCGATATGGACGAAGCAGAGCAGAAAGTGAAAGAGGCTTTAGCGAACGTCGAGTTGCCGGAAGGGGCACAGGAACCTCAAGTTTCCCGGATTTCCTTTGATGCCTTCCCTGTCATCGGATTTGCCGTATCGGACGAAAAACGTTCGTTGTCCGATTTAACCAAACTGGTTGAAAGTGAACTCCAACCGAAACTCGAAGGAATTGAAGGGGCGCAGACAGTACAAATTGCGGGTCAAGAAATTCGCCGGATCGAGATTCAGTTTGATGAAAAGAAATTACAACAGTATGGATTGACGGAAGAGAACGTCAAACAACTGATTCAAGCAAATGATTCCCGTTTGGCGCTCGGCTTGTATGAGTTGGGAGATCAAGAGCAGGCGGTTGTATTGGATGGCAAAGCGACAACCGTCAATGAACTAAAAAATCTGCGTTTACCGTACACGCCGCAGCCGTCAGCGGAAACAGGCCAGGCGTCACCTGGAGCAGGAGCACAAGCACCAACTGGAGCGCCGGCACAAGCAACGGAGGCACCCGCTTCAAACCCAGCGGCACCTACAACGGCTGCCCCGACCCAAGTACCGACCGTCAAATTGTCGCAACTGGCGACAATCGAAGACAAAGGGATCGAAGAATCGATTTCCCGGTCGAACGGAGAACGATCGATTGGTGTTCAAGTGACGAAATCACAGGATGCGAACACCGTCGAAGTCGTGAATGCCGTCAAAGAGACGATTCAAGCCTTTGAAAAAGATAACAGCACCGTAAAAGCATCCGTCACCCTGGATCAAGGGAAACCAATCGAAGAGTCGGTCTCGACGATGGTCAGCAAGGCCTTGATTGGCGCCTTGTTCGCGGTCATCATCATTCTCTTGTTCCTGCGTAACATTAAATCAACGATCATTGCCGTCATTTCGATTCCACTCTCTCTGTTGATGGCGATTCTCGTCTTGAAACAGCTGGACATCTCACTCAACATCATGACGCTTGGTGCGATGACCGTTGCGATTGGTCGGGTCGTCGATGATTCCATCGTCGTCATTGAGAACATCTACCGGCGATTGACGGATCCGGCTGAACCGTTAAAAGGAAAAGCCTTGATCATCGATGCAACACGTGAAGTGTTTATTCCGGTTGCTTCGTCCACCATCGTCACGATTGCGGTCTTCTTGCCACTTGGATTCGTCACCGGATTCGTCGGCGAGTTGTTCCTGCCATTCGCCTTGACGGTCGTCTTTGCCCTGTTTGCTTCGTTGATCGTTGCGGTCACGGTTGTACCGATGTTTGCCGATTCATTGTTCAAACGCGGGAAGGCACCAAAACCGGAAAAAGAAGATGGCGGTAAACTCGCGAACTGGTACCGTGGTGTACTCAACTGGTCCTTGAACCATAAACTTGTGGTCTTTGGTCTGGCTGTTCTGTTGCTGATCGGCAGCTTTGCACTCGTTCCGGCAATCGGCGTCAACTTCTTGAATCAAGAGAGTGAAAAAACGTTTTATGTCACCTACAATCCAAAACCGGGTCAAACACTGGAAGATTCATTGAAGGCGGCTGACCAGGCAGAAGCTTACTTTGACAAACAAAGCAGTGTCGACAACTTACAGTTTACGGTCGGTGGAGAAAATCCACTAAACCCGGGAAACACGAAACAAGCCGTCTTCATTGCCCAGTATGATCCAGACACAGAAGACTTTGCAGACATTAAACAACAAGCGATTAAACAGTTGAACCAAGACATCCCGACTGGAGAATGGAAAGAACAAGACTTCAGCGGCGGGGCGGCCTCTTCGGGTGTCTCGTATTCGATCTATGCCAACTCGATCGAAGATTTACAAACGATGACACCTAAGTTCGTTGAAGCGATCGAGGGTGAATCGAAATACGTTCGAAAAGTGACGACAGACTTAAAAGAGTCGTACACACAATACACGTTTGAAGTCGATCAACAAAAAGCAGCGGAATTCGGTGTGTCGACGGCACAACTGGCCCAAGGCATCGCAAATGTCCAAGGGGAAGAAAAACCACTTTCTACTATAAAAGTAGACGGAAAAGAATTAGACGTCATCGTACCAAACGAACAGACGACGTATGATTCGATTAATGACTTGGAAGAAACGGATGTCACGACGCCGCTCGGCGTACGGAAATTATCAGAGTTCGTGTCGGTCAAAAAAGGAACGACACCGGATTCACTCAGTGAACGTGATGGAAAACTTGTCGCGACCGTCACGGCAGAACTGAAAACGGATAAAGCAACCGAAGCCTCACAGGCGATTGACAAAACCGTCAAGAAGATTGACCTTCCGACAGGCGTATCCTATGACGCAGGCGGAGTGACGGAGCAGATTCAAGAATCGTTCACGCAACTTGGACTTGCGATGGCAGCAGCAGTTGCGATCGTCTATCTTGTTCTTGTCGTCACGTTTGGCGGAGCATTGACGCCACTCGTCATCTTGTTCTCACTTCCATTTGCGATCATCGGTGGTTTACTTGCCCTGTTGATTACAGGAGAAACGATTTCTGTCTCCTCGTTGATTGGTGCCTTGATGTTGATTGGAATCGTCGTCACAAATGCGATTGTTCTGATTGACCGTGTCATTCATAAGGAAAATGAAGGGCTCGATACGCGGGAGGCATTACTTGATGCAGCCGGAACGCGACTACGTCCGATTTTGATGACAGCTCTCGCAACAATCGGTGCGTTATCACCACTCGCGTTAGGTCTTGAGGGCGGCGCACTGATTTCGAAAGGACTGGGTGTAACGGTCATCGGTGGATTAACGAGTTCGACCTTGTTGACACTGTTGATCGTACCGATCGTTTATGAATTCTTTGCCCGTTTTCGGAAAAAGAAATCAACACAGTAACATGATCTGAAACGGTCACTACTAAAACAAAGGTCATCAAACAGCAGAAACGAGCTGTTTGATGACCTTTTTTAACGTTCATTCACAGCAGGATTCGCAGTGAGACCGTTCAAGAGTGTGGTCGGAATTTCGATTTGCGGATGATCGCGCCACGTATCACTGATCGCGATGGAGAAAGCTTCCCGCCCGATTGTCTCATAAGGGACAGCAACGGTCGTCAAGTTCAGGACGACGGCCAAATCACTGCCGTCAAAACCGATCACGGCTAAGTCCTCCGGAACGCGGTAGCCCCGTTTCCGCAGTTCCAGGATGATACCGGCCGCAACGTGGTCACTTGCCGTCAAAAGAGCGGTCGGACGTCGGGGCTGACTTAACCAGTGGCGTGCGATACTTGCACCATCCTCGATCGTCAGCGAATGTTCGTAAATCCATTCTGACGGCGTACATGCCACCGTATCCTGATAGGCTCGTTTTCGGGCAAGACTATTGGTGCTGTCCGGTCGGCCGAGACAGATGCCGATTTCCGTATGTCCAAGGGACTGAAAGGCAGCCAACCCTTTTTGGAATGCTGTATAGTGATCGATATAGACAGCAGAGACATCTGCATGGTGTTCACAAAAAACAATCGGTCCGTATTGTTCGTATTTTAGAATGTCCTCGACGGCGAGACTATGGGAGACGATGATCAGTCCATCGACTTCACGTTGAGCGAGTGCTTGCAGAACAGTTTGTTCGTGTGACTCGACATAGTTCGTCTGCCAGGTCAAAAACCGGTAGTCTTCTTCGAAAGCACATCGGGCGATTCCTTGGAGGATGGCGGCGTGATACGGATGGTCGACATAAGGCAGCATGACACCAATCGTCTTGGTCTGTCCGGTGGATAACTGGACGGCTGTCTGGTTCCGGATGTAACCCAGTTTGCGGATGGCATCTTGGACGGCTTTTCGTTTATCGTCCGCCACGTACGGATGATGGTTAAGGACACGCGAGACCGTCGTCACTGAAACATCTGCTTCACGTGCCAAGTCACGAATGTTGGTCATCAAAGGTTCCTCCTATCGGTTGTTGGATAGTTGCTGGTGGAGATGGATCCAGTCTTGTTTCGTAATCGATCCTTCGAGCCAAGTCGAGCGCTCAATCTGTTCGGAAATTTTTTGCAACAGCTCGACCTGATGAGCCGGCGTCAACTCTTTGTACTGGGCGACCAGCGTATGTTTACACAGGTAGTAGCCGGTTGGTGTATACAGTTGTTCAATCGCTAATTCAAACGCCACATTTTTTTGGAAAAGACGCTGTAAGACTGTTTGCAATGACATGATGAAAGCCTCCCTTGTAGTGTATATCAAGACCATAATCTGTGGAACGCGTTTCACGGCAAGGGAAATGTGGGGTGTCTGTCGAAAGGGTAGAAATCCGAGCTGGAATTGACCAATGGAAAAAAGAGGTCTATGATTGTTTCGAATGAAGATAAAGAGGGGCGAACGTAAAATGGAATCGACAGACTCGAAGCTGGCATTAAAAATGCTCGTTGTTCTATCTCGTACAATGCATGCGGTAACGGAACAAGTAAAGGTGGACATCAAGACACATCAATTGAATTTATCGGAATTTGGTGTACTTGAGTTGTTGTACCACAAAGGAGACACACCGCTTCAACAAATCGGTGATAAGATTTTACTGACAAGCGGCAGTGTGACGTATGTCGTCGATAAATTGGAAAACCGTGGACTTCTTGCCCGACGATCGTGCCCGACAGATCGCCGTGTAACATTCGGGACATTAACCGAAGCCGGTCGGACGTTGATGGAAGAAACCTTCCCGAAACACGAAGCATTTTTAACGGACTTATTCAGCGATCTTTCAATTGAAGAAAAAGAACAGTTGATTGACCAATTGAAACGGATTGGTCATAAAGCAGATCATTATACGCATGCAAAAAAAGCTTAATCGTCATGATTAAGCTTTTTTTGCTGAATTCTTCGAAATCAAACTAATTGACAAAAGAAAACGGTGTTGGTATATTTACTTACAGAAATTACTTTAGATAAAAGGGAGAAATAAAAATGACTAAATTACTTTATGTAACTGTAAACCCGAAATCAACGGAACACTCATTCAGCCTTCAAGCTGGTGCAGCTTTCCTCGAAAGCTACAAAGCAGCTAACCCGAACGCTGAAGTAGAAGTTCTTGACCTATACAACGAAGATGTTCAAGAAATCGATACAGACGTATTAAGCGCATGGGGAAAATTCGCAACAGGCGAAGCGCTCACAGAAGTTGAAATCGCAAAAGTCGGTACGATGACGAAGCACCTTGAGCAGTTCATGGAAGCGGACGAATATGTATTCGTGACGCCAATGTGGAACTTCTCATTCCCAGCACGTCTCAAAATGTACATCGACAGCGTTCTTCTTGCAGGTAAAACGTTTGCTTACACTGCAGAAGGTCCTAAAGGATTGATGGAAGGCAAAAAAGCACTCCACATCCAAGCAACAGGCGGTGTCTACACTGGTTCAGGACTCAACTTCGGAGATGACTACCTCCGTCAAGCACTTGCTTTCACAGGTGTAACAGACTACAACGCATTGTTCATCGAAGGTATGGCAATGAACCCTGAAAAAGCAGAAGAAATCAAAGAAGAAGCGATCGTTAAAGCAACAGAACTCGGTCGTTCATTCTCAACAGTTAACGCATAAGAAACAAAAATACCCGCTGTCCCTTCAAACGGACAGCGGGTATTTTGTGTTTACAGACGTGATTTTTTCCGCAAGACGAGTAACACGAACAGCAACAGATCCTTTAATTTCTCAAATCCACGCGGATGGCTGGAAATCCGGTACAGCCACTCGAGCTTGAGTTTGCGGAACAGTTTGGGTGCCCGTTTGCTGTGACCGGACCAGACATCAAAGGCACCGCCGACACCGATGAAGATGCCGTGATCCAGTTGATCATAAACGGAAGCAATCCACTGCTCCTGTTTGGGTGCCCCCAGCGCGACGAGGATCAAGTCGGCATCAGCCGAGCGGATGGCGGCGGCGGCTTCCTCTTCTTTCCCGAATCCATGAAACGTACCGACGAACTGGATATCGGGAAAACGGATGGACAGCTGTTTAAGTAAAGCTTTCATGACCTCCGGCCGACCACCGAGTAAAAAAACACGTTTTTTTAAGGCGTCTGCCGTCCGAAGAAGTTCACGTGCCGTCTCGATGCCGGGCAAGGTCGCCGTTAAGGGTTCGCCCATCCGTTTACTGGCTGCCGTCACGCCGATTCCGTCGGGTGTAATGTATGTCGCTTGTTGTAAGATATGATTGTAAGCGGGATCGCGCAACGAACGGAGGACCAGTTCGGGATTAGCGGTGACGAGAAAGGCTTTTTCGTTATTGTGTAAAATCGTTTTAATATGGGTATACCATGTCGATGGTGTTGCGTTGACAAAAGGCAAACCAAATAACTGTGTTGTTTGAATCATGTTTATTCCACCTCATTACTCATCATAGCAGAATCAAGCCGAACGAACAGGGGCTTGAGACTGAAAAAGGAGCGAGCTGTATGCATTCAGCCTGGCAGGAAATCTTAAAAGAAGAGAAAGAAAAAGAATATTTTATCCGTTTATGGGATTTCGTTAAAACGGCTTACCGGGAAACAATCGTGTATCCGCCAAAAGATCAAATCTTTCATGCCTTTGATGCTGTGGCACCAGCTGATGTCCGATGTGTCATTTTAGGTCAAGATCCGTATCACGGACCGAATCAAGCCAACGGATTAAGTTTTTCAGTCAATGACGGTGTCGCGATTCCGCCTTCTTTGCGGAATATGTACAAGGAACTCGTCACCGATCTCGACTGTCCGACGCCGACGACGGGCAATCTCGAGGCATGGTCAAAGCAAGGGGTCTTTTTGCTGAACACGTCTTTGACGGTCGAAGCCGGAAAAGCCGGCTCGCATTCGAAAAAAGGCTGGGAATCGTTTACGGATCGTGTGATTGAAGTATTGGGACAACAGGAGCAGCCGATCGTCTTCATTCTGTGGGGAAACCATGCGAAAAGTAAAAAAAGTTTGATTGATACGACGCGTCATCTGGTCTTGGAATCGGTTCATCCCAGTCCGCTTTCGGCCAGTCGCGGCTTTTTTGGCAGCCGTCCGTACTCGCAAACCAATGAGTGGTTGAACCAACAAGGTCGCCCGACGATTGACTGGTGTATGTCTTAACACAACAAAAAGCATTCGACTCCGAGGACACCGGAATCGAATGCTTTTTTGTCGAAATCGTTAATCCATCATGAATTTTTCAACGACGAGGGCAATGCCGTCTTCGTCATTCGAGGCGGTCATGTACTGAGCTTTTTCTTTAACGGTATCGGCGGCATTCGCCATGGCGACACCAAGTCCGGCCCATTCGATCATCGATAAATCGTTGTTGCCGTCGCCACACGCGATGACGTCGGCACGCTTAATGCCGAGGCGGTTGGCAAGCCATTCGAGACTGGTTCCTTTTGTGACACCGGCCTCTGTGAATTCCAAGAAAAATGGTTTGGAGCGGGCGACGGCGAGTTCACCGGCCAATTCGAGTTGCAGTTTTTGTTCGACTTCCGCCAACCGGCTTTCTTCTGCGAGCATCAAACATTTCACGACAGGTGCTGTGATGGCTGCTTTAAAATCGGGTACAGTGACGACGTCCATTCCTGTCAATTCCCCTTCGATTGTCGTGTAGGGATTAGGGTGTTGGGTATAAATTTCGTGTCCGACGTACGTATGGATGTCGATGTTTTCCCGTTGACTTAAATCATAAAGACGATGGACAGTCTCCGGAAGAAGGGTACTGGAGAAGAGTGCTTCATCGGTCTTGCAGTCGATGATGGAAGCTCCGTTAAAACTTAAGATGTAACTGCCGTAGCGGGCGAGTTCGAGTTCTTTCGCAAGATCGATCATGGCGTAAGTCGGACGTCCGCTTGCCAGGACCACCTTTTTTCCACGACGCTGTGCATCGAGTAATGCGTGTTTCGTTTTTGGAGAAATCGTGTGATCACTCGTCAATAATGTATCATCCAGATCAAGTACGATCATTTCATAAGCCATAAGTGTAAACTCCTTTCGAATATCTGTTACATCTTAACAAGTTGACTCCTCTTCCACAATTACTCTCTCTCGAAAGAGTGTGATAAAGTTTGAAGAGAGTATGTACGGAAAGGATATTCATCTGATGAAATATGTTGTTATTTTCTTATCGACCCTATATTTAGCAGGGTGTGGTCTTACATTCCCGCATCCTGCCTCGTTACTGGAACATCCGGCTTTACCGGAATGGGAAAAGTCGTTAAAAACAAGAATTGATGCCGATTTACCGGCACAGGCCGAAATCGTGGCGCCCCGCAATCAATCATTTTCCAAACTGTATGAACTGATTGATTTGGATCGGGACGGTCAGGAAGAAGCGGTTACGTTTTACCGGATCAATCAGGACGGAACGTTCCAAATCCACCTGTTGGTCCACGAGCGGATGAAAAAGAAGTGGGTGTTGCGTGTCAGTCAGCCGATTGCGGCAGGTCGTTCGATTGATCAACTCCACGTCCTTGCCAATCCATCAAAAACCTTGAATCAGTTAGTCATCGGCATCACGAGTCTTGAGAAAAATACCGTCTATGTCTTGCAGGATCTGCTGAAGTCTTCGATGCGTGTCACGGAAGTCGATACATACGATCGATTGACGATCGCCGACTTGAATCAAGACAAACGCCAAGACATGCTGTTGCTAAAAACCGGTCAACCGACAGAGCTGGTTTATTACGAGGAAGCGTTGACTCCTTCCGTCCGTCAGGTCATATCCCTGCCGATGCGGGAAGGTGATCTGTTTGCCGATCATGATTTATTTGAGATCGACATCATCAATGCAGCAAAGGAAAAAGGACTGCTCGTGTCCTTTACGCGTGACGCGGCGATGCATTTGATGCTCGTTCAGCTTGATCAAGCCAAGCTCAATCAAGTGAATTTTGATCAAATCACAGAAATCATTGAGCCGATGTACACCTTCCCGAAAGATGTGGATCAAGATGGAGTCGTTGAATTCGCCCATCAGTACACACCGGAAGGAAGTGTCGGACGCACTGCGGAAGACAAACCGCGTATCACGGCGTACTATGCCTGGAACGGCGCCAATGTGCAACCGTTTCTCGAAAGCGGATTTGAATTGCGGGAAGAACAATACATCGATCTTGAGTATAACTTCGTCATGCGTTTCCCGGCGAACTGGGCCACACGCGAAACGATCGAGAAAAAAGATAACCGGGTCCGTTTCATCAACCGGGAAACCGGCATGATTGATTTTGAACTCGAAATCATTCCGAAAAATCAGTATATCGCCAGCCAACAAAAGAAAAAAATCAAAGAAGGCATTGATTATGTCTACGTCATCGATGCCAATCAATCGTATGACGAATATGCAGCAAACGTAGCCCTTGTGGAATAAAGCGAAAGCAGGAGGAAATCGAGATGACGAAAATATTAGTGGCTGAGGATGAACATGCGATTCGCAGTTTCATCGTCATTAATTTAAAGCGAGCGGGATATGAAGTAATTGAAGCTGAAAACGGACGGGAGGCATTGGACCAGTTTGAGCAGCAGACGTTTGATATTTTGTTGCTCGATATCATGATGCCGGAAGTGGATGGATTTGCCGTTTGCGAACAAGCCCGCTCAAAAGATGAAGTCGTCGGCATCATCATGTTGACGGCACGGACACGTGAAGAAGATAAAGTCATGGGCTTAAGTGTCGGAGCCGATGATTACATCGCGAAGCCGTTCAGCCCCGCGGAGCTGCTCGCACGGATTCAATCGTTACTTCGTCGCGTCGAGACGTTACGCCGCCGTAAACAACCGCGTGAATTGCTGTCCGGACCGTTTCGAATCGATCTTGGGGCGAAACGTGTCCAAAAAGCAGGTGTGGATGTGGAAGTGACACCGACCGAATACGATTTATTGTGTCACTTCATCAAAAACGAAGATCAAGTCATGTCACGTGATGAATTGCTGGATGCCGTCTGGGGCGAAAATTATTTTGGCGATCGCAAGACGGTCGATGTCAACATCCGTCGCCTGCGTCAAAAGATTGAAGAAAATCCAGCCGAACCCGAGTTCATTGAAACGTTATGGGGTCATGGATACAAATGGCGTAACGAAAAATGAAACGACAGATTCTGATGCGTTTCATGACGATCATTACCGTGACGGTGTTACTTGTCATCGGCATTTTATCGTTCGTGACGTATAACTATTATTATGTGACGGCAACGGATGTCCTGAAACGGCACGCCAATGCCAGCGCCGTGTTATTCGCCAACAGCGGACTGGCGTATGATTTTCAGGATTCTGAGGCGACGATTCATGAAGTCCTCGATTCGTATGCGTATACGGACGCTGAAATCGAAGTGTTGGACGTCAAGGGAGTCCCCCGTTACTCGTCGACCGGCTTCGTATCCAAGCGGAGCCTGACAAAAGAGGAAGCAACCCGTCTGTTGGCAGGCGACACCATTACGAAACGGTATGACGACCCGAGTACGGACGAACATTTGTTGGAAGTGACGGAACCGGTCGTATCGTTTGGTCAAACGACAGGAGCTCTTCGGTATACGACCTCACTCGCCAAAATTGATCAGCGGGTTGTCGAGATCTGTTTGGCGATTCTTGTCTTAGGGATCATGATTTGGGGACTGGCTTATATTTATTCGTCACGCCTCGTCTCATCCATCGTTCGTCCGATTCAGGAAGTCATCGGTGCGTCCGATCAGATTGCGAAACAACATTATGATGTCAAAGTGAATGAAGAATATACATTTGAATTAGGCGAGTTGGCCCGGACGATCAACTATATGGGACAACAGATCAAACAACAGGAGACGCTGAAAGACGAGTTCATCTCGGGAATCTCGCACGAACTGCGAACGCCGCTGACCTCAATCAAAGGTTGGAGCGAAACCTTACTGGCAGAACCGGAGCGGTTGCCGGAAGAAGCCTCGCTTGGCATGGGAATCATCCATTCGGAAACGGAACGGTTGATTTCACTGGTCGAACAACTGTTGGACTTTTCCAAGCTTGAAACGAGCCGCCTCGTTTTATACCGTCAAGAAGTCAACCTCACGGAAATCATTGAGGCGGTGACGGCACAATTGCGTCAAAAACTGGAGGAGAAAGACATCCGGATCGTCCGGAAACTGCCGGCACAGGTGATTGGTTTATACGACGAGAATCGATTGAAACAAGTTTTCTTGAACCTGCTCGATAACGCGATTCGATTTTCACCGACAGGCGGTGAAATTACGATCCGTCTGGTCCGTTCGGAACGGGTCTTGTTCCTGTCCTTCAGCGATGAAGGACCCGGGATTCCGAAAAATCACCTTCGTCACGTGACGGAGAAGTTTTATCAGGTCCAAAAAGGGAAAGGTGGAACGGGACTCGGACTGGCCATCTGTCGCGAACTTGTTGAAGCGCATGAAGGAAAACTGTTCATCGATAACCAGCCGGAAGGGGGCGCCATCGCGACGATTCTCCTGCCGGTCACAAAAGCATAACGAAAAAGTCAAATGAGAAGCGCTTTCGAAACCGAACTGGTAAAGTAAAATGGGAATAGAGATTTACTGTAAGACGAAACGAATGGAGGAATCAGTCATGGCACTTGGCGTATCGAACGGAACATTAAGTCCGCTGACCGGGAAACCGAATGCGGTATCGACACAAACGGACAAAGAAGCGTTGAAAATGGCACCTTTACCGTTTAAAGGCAATCTGACAGAATCAAAGTTTCAAATTATGCGGATTCTCCAAAGTTTGGACCGGGTGGACGTCGTGAAAGAAGATGCCCAGTACATTCATGCGGTGTTCTCAAGCAAACTTCTACGTTTCAAAGATGATGTCGAATTTTATTTTGATCCATCGGCTCAGCTCGTCCATTTCCGCTCGGCTTCACGCGTCGGATATTCGGACTGGGGGGTCAACCGGAAACGGATGGAAGAGATTGCAACACGATATAAGGAGGTTTCCCGATGAAAAGTTATCAGTTGGTCGTAATTGGCGGGGGTGCAGCCGGAATGACGATTGCTGCGGGTGCAGCAAGTCTCGGTGCCCACGTTGCATTGATTGAACGGCATACGCATTTAGGGGGAGACTGCCTGCATTACGGATGTGTGCCTTCGAAAGCGTTGATCGAAGCCGCCCATGATGTCCATGTCATGAAGCAGACGGCAGCTAAATATAACATCACACTGAACGGGGACGCCGTTTATGCGAAGACGAAAGCCAGTGTCGACCGGGCGCGTAACATCATCCAATCGCATGACGGGACAAAACGTTTTGAAGATCTGGGTGTAGATGTGTACATCGGGGAAGCGAGCTTCTTAAGTGCCAATGAAGTTGAAGTGGCGGGACAACTGGTTGTTGGTGAAAAATTCGTCATTTCGACCGGCTCACAGCCGATCGTCCCACCAATCGACGGACTGGATACGATTTCTTATTTAACCAATGAGACGATTTTTGAACAGACCGAACGTCCTGAACGATTACTCGTCATTGGCGGCGGCGCAATCGGCATGGAACTTTCACAAGCTTATGCGCATCTCGGAACCGAGGTGACGGTCATCGAAGGCGCGGATTCCTTGATGCCGAAAGAAGACAGAAGCATGGTCACCGTGTTGCAACGCCAAATCGAACAAGAGTTGACGCTGCATCTCGCTACGACGGTCACGAGTGTCCGCAAAGCGGCGAACGGGATCGAAGTCACGGTCAAAACGGGAGACGAATCACGTGTCATCGAAACGGATGCGGTGCTCGTCGCAGTTGGACGGAAACCTCGGATCGAAGCATTGCGTCTTGACCGGGCGGGTGTTCAAGTCGAAAAAGGATATGTTCAAGTCGATGCGTCGCTTCGGACGAACCAACGTCACATCTTTGCCGTCGGTGACACGATTCAATCGTTACCGTTCACGCATGTCGCGGGTCTTGAAGGGAAAACGGTCGTCACGAATGCCTTGTTCGGTTTACGGACAAAACCGGATTACCGTGCGGTACCATGGGTGACGTTCACGACGCCTGAACTCTTCCATCTCGGGTTGACGGAAGCAGAAGCACGTCAAAAGTATGACGACATCAAAGTCTACGAAACAGGACTCGATGAAGTCGATCGTTTTGTCATCAACGGTCGGACGGAAGGACGTGTCAAACTGATTGCGGATAAGCGCGGGAAATTGATTGGTGCCCACGCGATTGGTGAACAGGCGGGCGAATGGATGCAGGAAGTCGTCTATGCGATGGCCCGTAAAGATAAGGTTGGTCAACTGTCGCGTGTCGTCCATCCGTACCCAATCCGAGGAGCAGCCGTCCAGCGTGCAGCCGATCTGTACTGGCGTGAACGTTTGTTTGATGGTCCATTACCAAAATGGTTAAAACGATACTTTGATTGGAAACAAGGAGAATGATTCATGCAGCAATCCGCTAAAAAACGTAATTTTGTTCCACTCGTCATCATCCTGACGCTCGTCATCAACTTGTTGGTCGCACTGTTATTTTTTGCGCCGCCGTTACAAGTCGGGGACGGGTTTGACTGGACGATCCTTCCGTTCTTGAATGCGATTTTTAACAGCTTCACATTCATGTTATTACTCGGAGCCTGGATTTCGATCCGCCGTGGAAATCGCATCAACCACCGTCGTTTTATCGGTGGTGCGATGACGACGACGACGCTGTTCCTGATTTCGTACGTCACCTATCACGCGGTCAGCGAGTCGACGAAGTTCGGAGGCGAAGGGTTTGTCCGTCCGTTGTACTTCTTTATTTTGATTTCACACATCATCTTAGCGGCGGTCATCGTCCCACTGGTCCTGATGTCGCTTGCCCATGCGTTGAATCAAAATTTCGAGAAACATAAGAAGTGGACACGGTTTACGATGCCGCTTTGGTTGTACGTCAGTCTTACGGGTGTCATCGTCTACTTGATGATTCGTCCGTATTATTAAAACAGCAAACAGGTCCATCCCGGAATAGTCTGGGATGGACCTGTTTGCGTTGCTTTTATGATGGTTTGACTTTCGTCTCGTCGAGAACATTTTGTGCTTTGATGTCAATTAACGGACGGATCAATACTTCGACACGGCGGTTTTGACTCCGGCCGCTTTCCGTCTGGTTGGAAGCAATCGGTTGATATTCGCCGTATCCACTGACGGTAAACCGTTTCGGCACGAGTTGCGGGTTACGTTGGAGCGCCCGCATGAAGCTGATCGCCCGCTCAGTGCTCAACTCCCAGTTGGACGGATATTGTGCCGTGTTGATCGGAATGTTATCCGTGTGACCGGATACCTGAATCTGACGCTGACCGGCTTTAACGAGTAAATTACTCATCCCTTGGGCAATCTGAACGGCATTGCCGCGCACTTCGGCCTGTGCAGGAGAGAAGAGCGCACGGTCGCGGATCGTGAAGACCAATCCTTCATTCGTCACTTCGACTTTGATGTCTTTTTCAAGCTTCTGTTGTTTGATGTAATCATTCGCTTCTTCCTTGATTTTTTCAAGTTCGGCGATTTCATAACTTTGCGCCTTTGTCCGGGCATCCGTCTTTTTGGAGTCCTCTTCTTCCTGTGAGGTCGACAATGAACTGTTCGTGATCATCCCGGAACCGCCGTTAAAGACGGAGCTGAACGATTGGGACATCGCTTTAAGCTTAACGGCATCGACGTTACTCGAAGCGAACAGAACGATGAACAAGGCAAGCAATAACGTCAGAAGATCGGCATAAGGAATCAGCCAACCTTCGGAGATATGTTCGTCATGCGGCTTCTTTTTCCGTTTCATACGTCGCACGCTCCTTCGGTGTCAGATACACAAGTAGCTTATCCTCCAGATTTTTAGGGGACTCTCCATTCTGAATCGATAAAATCCCTTCGATCATCATTTCATACAGTTGGATTTCATTGGCTGATTTTTGCTTGAGTTTGGTAGCGAACGGGAACCAGAGGACATATCCCGTGAAAATCCCGAACAGGGTTGCGATGAACGCACCGGAAATCGCATGGCCCAATTTTTCGATGTCCGACAGATCGGACAAGGCAGCGACGAGTCCGATAACGGCTCCGAGTACACCAAGAGTCGGTGCATATGTACCAGCTTGCGTAAAGATGTTGGCGTTGGCATGATGGCGTTCCGTCATGTTTTCGAGATCGCGTGTCATGACATCTTCGACATATTCAGACGGTTGTCCGTCGATGACCATCATGACACCACGGCGCATGAAGGCATTATCGACTTCTTCGAGTGCTGTTTCGAGTGATAACAACCCTTCTTTTCGAGCTTGTGTCGAAAGTGTTAAAAACTGTTGCAACAGCGTTTGTTTCGTCATCAGTTTTTGCTCAAAGAAGATGACCTTAAATAAAGCGGGAACGATTTTGAGTCGCTCTTTCGGAAATGAGATCATGATGGCCGCAATCGTTCCGGCAAAGATGATGACAAGTGCCGCTGGGTTCAACAGGGCGACCGGCGAAGCCCCTTTTAAAATCATTCCTCCGACTAGGGTGATGAGGCCTAGTATAATACCAATAATCGACACGATATCCATTTGTTTGTGCCACCTTTCCCCATGTTGTCTGATCGTGAACGAAAAATAAAAAGAGCAGAAGAGGCGTCTTCTGCTCGGAAATCCAAAAACCGAGTATCAAGCGCCGTTTTCGTCGATAAGCAATTGAATGCTTTCGTTTCGTTCGTCACGCTCTATATCGGTTAATACATCGTATTTTTTTAATGCAATATACAATTCATTTAGAATTGATTGATCCACATGTAGTGATAATAACTCCTCGAACTGATAATACAACTGTGCGGGCATCCATTGTGATTGGCGTTCCAGCCTTCGCGAGACATCTTCAATCGAATGTTCAGCCGTCCTAGGGTCCACTGTTTCCCTCAACCTCCTTTTATGATTAAACGTCGACTTTTATCTATTTTACCAAAAAAAAACGAAAAGGTTTAGCAGATTGTACATTTAGATAGAACTAATGTTTTTGAGAGAGTATGATAGATGCAATTGGGTCATTTCATATAGGAGGAGTACGAACATGTTTTCACATAAAAGACGTTCGCGATTAGCCAAATTTGGACGGCTCGGGGAACTGATTTATCATCAATTTGATAAGCCGGCCCGGTTCATTGCGATGGGGTTTACCCTCACCATTCTGTTAGGGGGATTTTTACTCTGGTTGCCGGTCTCACAGCAAGCAGGACAAGAGGTTTCCTTTATTGATTGTTTATTTGTTGCGACGTCTGCCGGTACCGTGACCGGATTATCGCCGATCAACATCGCGGAAGCATACAATCTGTTCGGGCAAATCATTTTAATGCTATTGATTCAGGTCGGCGGACTGGGCTTCATGACGATTGCGCTGGTCTTATTGAGTGTAACCGGTCGGAAAATCGGGATTCGTCAACGGATCATCATTCAAGAGATGTTTAATCTCGACAGTCCGGGAGGAACGATTCGTCTCGTCCGGAACATCATCGTTACGACCGTCGTCGTCGAATTGATCGGTATGGTCCTGATTGCGCTCGACTTGTTTATTCAGTATAAGTACACATTCGGGAAATCGTTATATTACGGGTTGTTCCACGCCATTTCGGCCTTCAATAATGCCGGTTTTGCGTTATGGGGGGATAGCTTGACTGGCTTTCAGCAAGATACGACCTTTATCCTGACGATTGCCGCGTTATTAATGATTGGTGGACTTGGGTTCACGGTCATCGCTGACTTATCAGCGAAGCGCAGCTTCAAGAAGATTTCGCTCCACTCGAAATTAATGGTCATGTCGTTGCTCGTCATCAATGGTCTTGGGGTCATCGCAATGATGGTCTATGAATGGGTATCGAATCTTGGTTCACTCAAAGAGTATTCGTTTTTTGAGGCACTCCATATTGTATTCTTCCAAGTCGTCACGACACGGACAGCAGGTTTTCAGACGATTGATCTGACGACGATGGTGCCGCTCTCGATTGGTCTCATCATGGTCCTGATGTACATTGGAGCAGGTTCGGCCTCGACGGGGTCCGGGATTAAGGTCACGACGGCCGCCGTCATTCTAAAGAATGTCTGGACCTATTTGCGGGGGCAACGGGAAACGGTGTTGATGCGTCGGACCGTTCGACCACAAGCGATTCAAAAAGCCTATGCGATTGCCGTGTTCAGTCTGTTGTTCATCGCCTTGATCACGACGCTGCTTGCTTTATCGCAACCAAACGTGCCGTTCATCGGATTGTTTTTCGAAACGGTTTCAGCGTTCGGAACAGTTGGATTGTCCTTGAATGTCACAGCAGAATTAAATGACTTCGGAAAATCCTTGATCATGTTCATGATGTTGGTCGGACGGGTCGGTTCCTTAACGATTCTCTTCACCTTTGCGATGCAACACGACCGGACGATTCGTTATCCAAAAGAAAACATGTTGATTGGTTGAGTTTCTATAACAGTCAAAAAAAGTGTCCTCCCTCCCGTATTGATCGGGACGAAGGACACTTTTTTAATGGACGAAGGACAGGCGTTCTGAAATCGGCCGGATGGTGACGCGTGCGTCCGTCATCCGGTCATCGCGTGTCATGCGGTTGTCCTCTAGAATCTGCCACTTTGCACCGTGCAGAGTGTTCAAGGCTGTCACGATCTCAAAAAACGAATGATTGGAATTCCCGTTCGCCAGATAAAGACCGGGCGTATATGTCGTAACAATCGTGTACAGCGTCTGTGCCGTATCTTCTAAAAAGGCGCAGGAAGGATACCACTGTGTGCTGGCAGGGATCGGACCGGTGACCGCATGGCGTTCCAGATAATCAATCATATTATTGGATCCGGCTGCTTGTCCGATCTGCCAACCGATCCGGACGATGTACGCATCGGGGTTGACCGCTTGAATCAGACGTTCGCACGTTCGCTTGTATGCGCCGTATTCATCCGTTGCTGCCGGTGCGACCGTAGGATCATGCGGTCCGATTTGATCGTCGGCATAGACGGAAGCAGTACTTGTAAACAGAAACGGAATGTTTCGTTCAAACGACAGCCGCGCAAGCGTTTCAGCAAAATGAGCCGACCCCATCCCGATATGGAGCAACAGATCGGGTTGGACCCGATCGATGAAAGCTTCCATGATAGCAGGGTCAGTCGTTGAGACGACGGACCGGTCCCAGGCGGTGATGTCGTAATGGTGGGAACGGAAGACGTCTGCAAGGACAGGAGCGACCGTTCCGTTCATCCCGGTGATTAAAACGTTCATAAGGTTTCTCCAATCTGTGAATGTTTTGTTTTGTAATAGGTGACGAGGCGGGGAATCAGTTCTGCCAAATCAGGGCAGATGATGCCTGTCCCGTCGAGGTCACGTAATGTGTTGCTCGTATCATAACGGACCGGGTGAACGAAGTAATCGAGCGTCTGACGCTGCATCTGTAATCGTTTGGCGACGCGTGGCGTCAGCAACGATGTGACGAGACGAAACGGGACGACCCCGCGGGGATAGGAACCGTAATAGACGACATGCAGCATTTCATAAATCGCCCGGGCGCCGTGCGGGAAGGGATCCGTCAAATGATAGGTCGTCCGGATTCCGGCTGGCGCATGACTCAAGTAAGTGGTCGCCGCAACGACATAGTCATACGGAACCAGATTGACGAGCGCGTTCGCCCGACCGGCGTACGGCAAGGGGGCAAACGTGTCCAACAGGCGAAGGGCGTTCAAGATAAAGTACACACCGTCCCATTTCGGTGTTTCGCCGGTTTGTGAATGTCCGACGACGATGCCGGGACGGATGATGGTATACGGAAGCGTACCGATTTCGTCGCGGAACCGGACTTCCGCTAAATATTTCGTTTCCTCATAAGCATTTTTAAAATCAGCGTGATGAAGCAGTTCCTGTTCGGATACCGTCCCTGTTCGTAAGCCGGAGACATAAGCCGTGCTGAAGTAAACATATCGTTCCAGATGGACGCATGTATGCGCCAGTCGTGTCACGTTGGATGTTCCGATGACGTTGATCCGAAACGCCAGGTCATACGAGGTCGCTAAATCATAACGGGCGGCGAGATGAAAGAGATGGGTGACGCGGGACGCAAGCTCTTGCCGCATTGCTTCCGGTAAGCCGAGTCCTTCTTTTGTAATATCTCCTTCTATTAAAATTAACTGTTCTTCTTGTAAGGCAGTCGTCTTCAAAAAATGATTTTTCTGAGCCTCGGCGCCGGCCTGCTCCTGCTTAAGATAAAGCAGATAAAAGCAGTCAATCTGTTCCGGTACAAGCGCGAGTCGTTCAACGAGCTTCGTTGCCAAAAAACCCGGGAAACCGGTCATCAAGTAAGTTCGTTTCATAGTTTCTCAAATTCCTTTCGTGGATCGAGATCCAGTACGATCGTGAACGTCGATCCCTGATTCAGTTCCGATTCGACAGAAATGGCACCACCGTGCGATTCAATGATCTCCTTGCAGATGGCAAGTCCCAGTCCCGTGCCGCCTATCTTGCGGATGGCTGAGTTATCGACCCGGTAAAATTTCGTGAAGAGCTTATCAAACGCATTTTGTGGAATGCCGAGTCCATAATCGATGACGGTCAAACTGGCTTGATCCGCCGTTTTCTTCAAGTGAACATCGATGTGGTCACAGGAAGGAGAATACTTGATGGCATTCGATAACAGATTGATGATGACTTGTTTGATCTTGTTTTCATCGGCAAAGATCATGACCGGGTCATCCTCCAGCTGGACCTGAATCGTGTGGGTTTCGGCATGTTCGCCAAACGTCTCGATCGTTTCGAGCAGGAGTTGACGTAAGGAGAACGCCTTGAAGACGTAATCTTGTTTACCGCCTTCCATCCGTTGAATATCTAAAAAGTCGTCTAACAGTGTTGTCAGCCGCTTGGCTTCCTCATGGACGATTTGAATGTAGCGTGTCGTTTTCTCCTGTGTCGGCTGCCGGTAGCGCAACAGTTCCATGAAGCCGAGAATCGAGGCGAGTGGTGTGCGTAATTCGTGCGATACGGTGCTGACGAGTTCATCTTTGACTTGATCCATTTTTTGTTCCTCTGTCCGGTCACGGAAGACAAACAAAAAACCATGCCGGGAAAAGCGGCTGCGTTCTTTTTTGATCGACGTCGCATAAAATTCAAAGTAATGATTACTGGATTCATCCGGCTGCTGTAACATGAACCGGAAAGAAATTTCGGAATGTTTTCCGGCCAGTAACTCTTCAACTTGCTGCAACATGGCATAGCGGGTTGCTAAATCCAAATTTGGGATCATGCTGATCCGTTCCTGAATCTTACTTGGGGCGATGCCCGGGACATCCAGTAATTTTCGCGCTTTGACGTTCATGTAGATAAAGCTGCCGTCTTCCTCCGTCAGTAAAAAGCCTTCATTGGAAGCTTGAAGAATGGACTGGGTGATGTCCCGCTGACGCATGATGGCATTTTTTTCACGCTCCAACATTTTTTCGATTTTTTTCCGTTCACTGATATCCCGAACGACAGCGACACGCATCCGTGTTTTATCGTAGGTGATTTCACGTGGGAAAACCTCAATTTCGACAGATGTTCCATCCGCCCGCTGTCCGATGACTTCATACGGTTCCTCATAGTGGGCGGCGATGCGTCGCATGACAGACTCTTGAAATTCAGGGTGAATGAAATCGAGAATCTGATGTCCTTTCATCAGTTCGAGTTTCGTCCGAAAGATGATTTCAGCAGCACGATTGGCATCGAGAATCACACCTTGATCATGGAAGATGACCGCTTCGAGAACGGACTCGGCAATCAGCCGGAAACGGCGTTCACTTTTGGCAAGATGCGTTTCGACTTGTTTTTGTGAACTGATGTCCGTGATGAACAGGAAAAATCCGCCGCTTTCGAGTCGTGTCATATAGAGGCGTCCTTGAAAACGAGAGCCGTCTTTTCGATGGTAGGTCCATTCGTTTTCCGTATCCCGACCGTGAAGTAAAAGAATATCTTCATCCGCCAGATTTTTTAGATTCAACTGCTCCAGGTGCTGTTTTCGAAGCTGAAATTCGTCTGCATCATGCAATGCGATGGGTGTGACGTGATCGAGTGGATACGTCAAATCAAATCCGAACAGTGTACTCGCCGTTTCATTCATCGAGGTGATGAAGAAATCCGAGTCGGTCACAAGCAAGGCGGCATCAATCGTTGAGTTCAACAGCTGTCTTAAGTCGAGTGATTTGATGGTCACGAGATAAAAATCAGTCTGCTCCACGGGTGAAAATGTTAACGCATAGGGAGGAGAGACGATCCGGACCTGACGAGAGAGCGGGAAAAGTGTTTCTTCTATTGAAAAAAACGAAGTAAGCGAAACATCAGCTGACGCTGTCAGGAACTGTTTATGAAATGCAGGATTCGCAAAGTCGATCATACCTAGTCGATCAACCAACACGACAGGTTCTTCGAGAGCGCGTAACGTTGCATGGATGACTCTGCTTGAAGAAGGAGATGAATGTTCTGCCATGAGCTGCCTCCTTAAAAGAAATAAAACGACCCAATTGCCGTTAGCGATGCGTAGTGCTGTTCACTACGTACTCTTTCTCTTTATTCTCCACTTGGACATGACGTTCCTCTTTGAGAAACAAGGGAGCAGTAAATTTTAGTATGATGAAAAAGAAACGAAAATCGAACGATACGAAAAAGGAGTAAAAATGACGATGCAGAAACGGACGAAACGAAGGCTGATTGCCTTGCTATTCGCATTTATCGGAATAATCGGATCTTATTTTATTTCGAGTTCATGGGAACCTTTAATCTTGATTATCAGTATAGTAGGGTGTATACTCTTTTTAATCCTTTCTTTCCTGACACCATCGCTTGAAAATCGACTGGATCGGATGGAAGGCAGAGAGTTTGAAGAATGGTTGGTCGAGCTTTTTGAAACAGCCGGGTATCGTGTCGAGTTGACACCGGCCTCACGTGATTTCGGAGCAGATTTGTTGATTGAAGATGCACAAGGGTATAGGATTGCGATTCAAGCGAAACGATACAGTTCAGCAGTTGGTTTGGAAGCCGTGCAGCAAGTGGCTGCGGCTGTCCCGTTTTACGACATGGATGAAGGATGGGTCGTTACGAATTCGACCTATACGGAAGCCGCTTATCAGTTGGCGGAACCGAACCGGATTCGATTGATTGACCGAAAAGAATTACTGGAGTTTGCCCATGAGATTGGCTTTCGCTAAGGTTGTCGAATGATTGTCGACAAAAGGGGGTTGTCAATTTGTTCAAACGGTGCAATAATCATTTTCGTTAACGAAATATCAGTCAGATAAAGAAAATCAAATTATTAGGAATGTCTAAATATACTGGGGACGAAATACCAGCACTTTTTAGCAGTGAGAGGAGAATTTCTGTTGCGCAAAGTTGTCTATGTGCAGGGTTGCGTTTTTTCGCAAGGTCATGCCGCGATTTATGATGAATCGCACCAAATGATTGGTGCAGTTCAACACGACGAAACGGGTCGTGTCCAAGTAATGAATGGTGAAGGTAGAGGGGTAGCGTTTGGTAAGTTCATCCCGACATGTAAAAAATGGGTCGTGATGAACCACGATGGTCAAGAAGTAGGTCAAATGCGTGAGAAATTTTCACTCTTCTCGAAGAAATGTGAGTATAACGTGTATGAACGTGGCACGTATACGATTTCCTTCGACCTGACAAAAGGAAAATTCTCAGTTCGGAGTTCAGCAGGCGAAGTCGTCGCAGAATTATTGCAGGACGGTGATGAGTACCGTCTTGTCAAAGATGCGGATAAACTGTCGATGTATGAACTGCTCTCTGTCTTAAAAAGTCTGACGAATAACGTCAACTACAAATCGCTTACAGCGGTCTAACCAAAAAGATGTCCCCCGATTCATCGGGCGGACATCTTTTTTTTGTTAAGTGTGTAAGACATGTTGCAGACGTTGCTTCGCTTCGTGCGTCAGATGCGATATACGGCGTGCATAGAGACAAAGCTGAAGGACATGGACCGTTTCAGGGCGGTAGGCGTTGATGCGTTCTAATGAGCGTCTCAGACGTTTTTCCGTCAATTCAATCGGACCACTGGTTTCGGCATGTTGTGTATAAACAAGATAAAAATCGAGGGGACTGATCAAGTCATCCTCATCGATATTCGGGTTTTTAAAGACAATCGTCAATAACTCCCGTGTTTCTTCTAATGAAAAGAGGTGCTTCAAATCATCGAGCAAGTAGATGATGGCAGCTTGGTTGATTGAATATTTTTTACCACGGTGCGGGACACCAATGATGTCTCGGACTTCTCGTTTCGTCCAGTTTTGAATCGTCGTTGCCGACATATGTTCCCCGATCAATGCATTGGCAAGATGGACGATTTCATTAATGGACAACCCATTTTTTGTTGGGTCGAACTGTTTGAGACGTGTCATTACTTTTGGAAGCTCAGCTTCCTCTTCAGAAACGAGTGTACCGATTCCTTTGCCTTCTTTTAAACGAAGCAGGCAGCCAGATAACGTTTGAACTGCTTGAGCATCATACATTCAGAATACTTCCTCTCTAGAACGTCATTTGACCTTATGTTAACAAATGGAGGTTCGAAAGAGCAAACGCCAATCGAACGAAGTACAATGGAACTATCAGAAAAAGGGGGATTCGTATGGAGTGGATTGCTGCAATTGGAACAATCGTCATCGTCGGAATCGTCTTAGCCGGATTGGAGTGGACAGGACGGAAAATACAGGCACAACCCGAAACGGTTCGGAAATGGATTCATATCGCGGTCGGACATTGGGTCTTTCTGGCGCTTGCCTGGATCGATCAGTGGTACATTGCAATCGTCCCGTTGCTGTTCTTTACGGTTGTGAATCTCATCACCTTAAAACGAGGCGACGGACAGATGAACCAAGTCGAGCGAGTATCATACGGGACGGTGTATTACCCAGTCGCCTTGGCCTTATTAGTCATGTTATTTTTCGAACAGGAACCGATGGCTCTCGTCGCGGGAAGCATGGTTCTGGCCTGGGGAGACGGATTGGCCGCTCTCGTCGGGAAACGTTTTGGAAAAACATTTTATACCCGCGGAAACATAAAGCGATCGTTTGAGGGAAGCATCGCGATGTTCCTCGCCTCGTTTCTTGTCCTGACGGTAACATTTTTGTTTTATGAATTACCGTCTTGGCTCGCCGTCAGCTACGGATTTTTACTGGCCAATATCGCCACGTTGATTGAAGCCGTTTCGTACCGGGACACCGACAACCTGTTGATTCCATTGACGATTGGTGCCCTCGTCGCCTTTGCGCTTTAAGTCATCCGCGGTGCTGCAGGCGATTGATCCAGTACCGCGACCGGATGGACAGATACAACGGAACGGATCGCAGTCCGGCATGACGAAACGTCAAGTCGCGGCACATATCGGTGAACATCTTGCGGTACATCCGTTCGTCGGATTGATCATGGATGGCTGCCCACATACTGTGTTCGACCATCAAAGACAGAAGCGAATCGAGCCGCGCAGTGGTTGCTTCGTCCGGTTCACCGTCAAGTGTCTTACAAAAGGCGTCATACCGCATTTCAGCGTTATTAGCGGCAATGGCATGAAACACCATATCGTGCCGATGTTCAGGAATTTCGAGCAGTGTTGCGTAGAGTGATTCCAAGACATAGTCGTCATGATCCGGCATCGACTGCATCATATCGATCATCATCAGTGTCCCTTCTCTGTCAGGACCGATTTTTTTCAAATACTGGAGAGCGTGATGTGCAGCCTCCCCATGAAATGTCCGGTCATAATAATGAACAGCAAGGTAACGATGGACGATCGGTTCGCCCGGGAAAAGCTTGAGGGCAGTCAAGAAATGTTGTTCTGCCTCATGTTGAAAGTGCTCCATTTCGCTCATCAAACCGAGAAGCAGATGAGCCCGGACATGATCTCCCGTCTTGTCTCGCGCCAGCTCGATTTGTTGACGTGCCGCTGAAAATTCTTTCGCATGAAACAAAGTATAGGCCTGTGCGATGCCGAGAAGGGGATGGGTCGGTGCTAACTTCTGAAGGTATTGGATTTTTTCATGCAGTCCATCCACCTCGATTTCAGAAGTCAGGTGATTTAAGAGATCAAGTTCCGCAAAGGGAATCGTGATGTCGTTTGAATGTGCGTGTAACGTATGTGTCATATCTAGTCCACCTTATGTCATGTTATCTTTTCATCATATAGGATATCTGACACAAGAAACAGTCCGTTGCGCGAAGCAACGGACTGTTTCTTATTTGCATGTGACGCGATTAAGCGTGCAAGTGCAGAACATCCTCAACGGATTTATACGTGTAACCTAAGTCGCGTGCAACGGCTTCGTACGTGACGAACCCTTGTGCGACATTCAGACCTTTTTCAAGAGCCGGATTCTCAGCGAGTGCGCGGTGTGTGCCTTTGTTTGCGAGTTCCAGAACATAAGGAAGTGTCGCATTCGTCAAAGCGAGTGTCGAGGTGCGGGGAACAGCACCCGGCATGTTGGCAACAGCATAATGGACGACACCGAATTTCTCATATGTCGGATCATCATGTGTCGAAATCCGATCGACGGTTTCAAAGATTCCACCTTGATCGATGGCAACGTCCACGATGACAGAGCCCGGTTTCATCCGCTCGACCATCTCAGCCGTGACGAGTTTTGGCGCTTTTGCTCCCGGAATCAAGACGGCACCGACGACGAGGTCACTTTCAGCGACTGCTTCCGCAATCGTGTACGGATTTGAGATCAGTGTATTGATTGAATTCCCGAAAATGTCATCGAGTTGACGGAGACGTTCCGGACTGACATCGATGATGGTGACATCTGCACCAAGACCAACTGCAAGCTTCGCTGCGTTTGTGCCAACGACTCCACCGCCGATGACCGTGACTTTACCGCGACGGACGCCAGGAACACCTGCTAACAGGATGCCCATGCCGCCGTGTGGTTTTTCGAGGAACTGAGCTCCGATTTGTGACGCCATCCGACCAGCCACTTCGCTCATCGGTGTTAAGAGTGGTAACGTCCGGTTTTTCTCAACCGTTTCGTAAGCAATGGCTGTGATGTTTGAATCAACGAGTGCACGTGTCAATTCAGGTTCTGCCGCGAGGTGCAAGTACGTGAACAGTGTCAGTTCCGGACGGAAATATTGGTATTCCGAAGCAACCGGTTCTTTTACTTTGAGTGCAAGCTCAGCAGTGGCCCACACTTCTGCAGCTGTTTCGATGATTTGTGCACCGGCCTGCGTATATTCTTCGTTCGTAAAGCCACTCCCCATACCGGCTGTTGTTTCGACGATGACCGTATGTCCTTGACCCGTTAAGGCTGCTACCCCAGCAGGCGTTAACGCAACACGGTTTTCGTTATTTTTAATTTCCTTTAATACTCCGATGATCATAAATGCGATCCCCTTTCGCGAATAAACAAACAGTGTTTCACTTCCCCTTCAGTATACGAGAAATGAAAGCGTTCTACTTTATCGGCGATTTCAAAAATACAGACAATCCTTTGTGAAAAATCACAAAGGATAACGGTCTGCTTTTAAATACAAGTAAAGGAGCGCACGTTCCGGGAGCGACTCCATCCGAATGCCGGCTTCTTCTTCGATCCGGCGCATCCGGTACAGGATTGTATTCGGGTGGACGTGCAGATGGGAAGCCACCTGCTTGACGTTCCCGTCATAGTGAAGGAACCATTCCAACGTTTCACATAAGGAGGCAGCATGTTTGCCGTCGTACGCACGCAACCGCTCAATCTCTTCAAGCCGGACGGTCCGTCGGCGCAAGCGTTCGGAAAAGATCGGCAACAGTTGGAATAATCCGAGTCGTTCATAGCGGGTCACCGCGTCTAACTCAAAGGGAAAGGCATCCTTTAACCGTAAGACGATTCCCGTTTCTTCATAACGGTCCGGAATAGATTGGACACCGGTAAACACTTCGCTGCTGGCAGAAATGAAGTTCGTATAATTGAACCGTTCCGCGAGCATTTGTCGAAACGATTGGATGAAGGCATCAAATTGAAGCCGTTCGTGTTGGGCATCCTGATCGTTTGTGCTGATCCACAAAATAAAATCCGTTTCATCATACGCATACAAGAGCGGACGGACAGTTTGCTGAATCGTCAGCAAGTAACGCAATCGATCTGCGAGACGGGGGGTGATGGCCTCCGAGAAGCGGATCACCATCAATCGACTGATGCCGGGTGGAGCCAAGTGCAGTTTCGAAAAGGTCTTCAGGATTTCCGATTCGGGCATGTCTTCATGAAGCAATTCAAAAAAGAACTGTTCCGATTTTTCTTCCTGCCGTTTCTTTTGCATGTCAATCGCGAGCAGCTGACGTTGGGCAAGCAGGGCACCTTTTTTTAAATCTGCCAATTCTGTTGTTGAAAAAGGCGTGGTCCGAGCGATCGACCAAATGTAGCCGAGAATTTCCGTATCTTGTTTAATGGCGATTGCTACCCGGTCATTCAGACCGACACCGGTCCGAGCCGAAATGATGAGAGGTTCGTCTTGGGCAGCCAGATTTTGAATGACTTCATCTTTCCAAAGTTGATCGATGACGGATTCCGGAACTCGTCGACCGATGATGGTTGCAATCCGGGCTGGGTCCGTATCGGCAGTATGGGTACTATAAGCCAGTAATCGATGATTTCGATCCTCAATCGTGATTGGTGCGTTTAAGGCGATTCCGATGGCTTCCGCCAAATCATCGAGTGAATGGTAGGTCGCTTCTAACATAAAGACATTCCTTCTTTCTCTCTGAACGTGCTGATGTATTCAGTATATCTTGGTTTGTGTAAAATCACAAAAAGTTTCGTAATGGATTGTAAGATTAAACAAACTTGTGCTAAGGTGGGCGACAGAGTATAGGTTAAAGAGAGAGAGGATCAACGAATATGGATGTGTTACAACTAATTTCTTCATGGATCTGGGGGATTCCCAGCATGGTCTTGTTGGTCGGGACAGGACTGTACTTTACGATTCGTTTACGCGGCTTACAATTTCGGCGATTAAAACAAGCGTTTCGTCTGGCGTTGACGAAATCTGAGCATGGTAAAGGGGAAATCAGCAGTTTTCAAATGCTGATGACATCACTTGCTGCGACAATCGGAAACGGGAACATTGCGGGTATTGCCGTCGCTCTGACGATGGGTGGACCGGGTGCTGTCTTTTGGATGTGGGTCATCGGATTGATTGGAATGGCGACCAAATACGCCGAAAGTTTACTTGCGATTCTTTACCGCGAACGAAATGATCGTGGGGAAGTGGTCAGTGGACCGATGTATTACATTGAAAAAGGGCTTGGAAAAGGATTTAAACCGCTAGCGGTTGCCTTTGCGATTTTCGGTTTAATCGCGTCGTTTGGTGTCGGGAATACGGTTCAAGCTAACGCGATGTCGACAGTATTGAATCAGACGTTCCACGTTCCGTTGCTTGCATTCGGGATTCTCTTGGCGATTGCGGTCTACTTTTCAATCCGAGGCGGATTGGAACGGATCAGCTCGATCTCGACGATTTTTGTACCCTTGATGAGTCTGCTCTACATCTGTGCTGCACTCTTGATTTTAGTCATTCAGGCGGATCAAGTGTTACCGGCACTTGGATTGATTGTGCAATATGCGTTTGAACCGCTTGCGCCGGCGGGGGCGTTCACGGGTATTTCCATCATGGTCGCGATGCAAGTTGGGGTCGCACGCGGAATCTTCACGAACGAAGCAGGGCTTGGAACGGCTGCCTTGATTGCAGGTTCGGCCAAAAGTGAACGTCCGGCGGAACAAGGGTTGATTTCGATGACCAGTACGTTCATCGTGACCATCATCGTCTGTACGATGACAGCGCTCGTGTTGATGACGACCGGTTTTTGGGATCCGACGGGTGGGGAATTATCGGGTGTTGCCCACGATGCATCTCTGTCTGGCGCAGCATTGACTTCAGCCGCCTTTACAAGTGTCCTTGGATCAAGCGGAGCCTGGATTGTTGCTTTTTCGGTGTTCTTCTTCGGCTATTCGACGATTATCGGATGGTACGTCTACGGAGAAAAATGTTTGGAGTATTTGAGTGGTGCGACACGTTTGAATGAAGCGTACCGGATCGTTTTTGCGGTTGCTGCATGTTACGGTGCGGTGGCGAATCTGGAGCCGCTTTGGCTGGTTGCGGATATCGCGAATGGGCTGATGATGATACCGAACTTAATCGGTATGTTGTTGCTGTCAAAAATCGTCATCGATCATACGAAACAATATGAGGCGGGAACGATTCGACGGGTAGCATGATGAAACGAGAAACGAGGACGGCAGATTTAAAATCTGTCGTCCTCGTTTTTTTGCAGATGAAGTTTTGCGCAAGTCGCGTATAAGAAAATGAGTTACCGTTTCGCAGAACGTCTTCGACCATAGACGACCAGGGTCAATAAAAAGATGAGACTGAGAGCAATCAGCACAATCAAGGAAGCAACATTGAAATGAAGCACTTCTAGAAGCACACTCAATGCAACCGTCAAATAGAAGATGCCCAAATATTTTTTGACGAAGGCACTCTCAAAATGGGCCAACTGTTTGGCACCGATCGGCGCACCGAGCAAGGCGCCGATGATCAGCATGATACCGACGAGGAGGTCAACATCGGTACTCGCGACCGTGTAGTTGACGAGACCGGATAACACAATCAATAACGCAGAGGCGATACTGGTTCCGACGGCACGCTTGAGTTCATAACCGGCAATCCCGACCAGTAACGGCGTGATGATGAATCCACCGCTGACCCCGAGTAAAGACGAGATGAAACCGGCGAACAAGCCGATGAAAGCAAGGGCAAGATAGCGGTTTTTCCAACCTGTCTGAGGACCGGTCGTTGATTTGGGGCGCAAGAATTTATTGGCGAAGTACAATAACAGACCGATGTAGACGATCGAGATGACCAGATGCGCCCCGTTCACTTCCTCCAATCGAAGAACGATGGGAGTAGCAATGGTAGAACCGATGATGCCGACTAAACCGACAACCAGACTGTCACGCCAAACGACGTTTTTTAAACGGAGATGGGACAGCGTACCGGAGACCGTCGAGCCCAATGTCAGCATCAAACTCGTCGCGATGGCGACACTTGGTGCAAAACCGAGAATCAACAATAACGGAGTCAGAATGATTCCGCCGCCGATTCCGAAAAAACCAGAGATGATGCCAATGAAAAATCCGAGAGGTAAAAAATAATAAAAGTCCATCTATGCCATTCCTTTCACGATCTATAATACGGTAAGTATGGCAATCTACCTGCAAAATGTAAAAGGGAACGGCTCCTTCAAGGGGGTTGAAGGAGCCGTCGAGGGGATTATTCTTTGGATGCAGCGACTTCTGTCGCTGTATCGATGCCGGTATTGGCTTTGACGAGAATCCGTTCGAAGTTACCGGCAACCTCGTCGGATTTTGTAACAAGCGTCCCGATGATCGCACCTAGAAAACCAAGTGGAATCGAGACGATTCCTGGATTCGCCAGCGGGAATAGAGCTTCCCCGACGAACAAGGCTGAACCGTCGACTGCCCAGATATTCGGACTGAGCACAACGAGAATCAGAGAAGAAAAAAGTCCAACCATCATTCCGGTGACGGCTCCGCCAGTACTGAAACGGCGCCAGAAAATCGTAAGCAGAATGACGGGTAAATTGGCACTTGCCGCAACAGCAAAGGCAAGCGACACCAAGAAGGCGACGTTCATGGATTGGGCAAACAGGGCCAAGACCATTGAAACGAGCGCGACGGCAATCGATGCCAGCCGAGCAGCCGTCATTTGTTCTTTTTCCGTCGCTTGTCCTTTACGTAAGATGTGACTGTAGAAGTCATGGGCAAAGGCGGAAGCGGCAGACAGGACCAGTCCGGCAACTACGGCGAGGATCGTCGCAAAGGCGACGGCAGCTACGAAGGCAAAGAGTAAGTCGCCGCCGAGTGCTTGAGCAAGCAGAGGGGCTGCCATGTTTCCGGCAGCGTTTGCGGCAATGATATCTTCCGAACCGACAAACGCGGCAGCTCCAAAACCAAGGAAAATCGTTAAGATATAAAACGCACCGATGATCCATGTTGCATACACAACGGATTTACGGGCAGTTGGTGCATCCTTGACGGTGAAAAAACGAATTAAGATATGCGGCAGTCCGGCTGTTCCGAGGACAAGCGCCAAGTTCAAGGAAATCGTATCAAGCGGCAGCTTAAACTTATTCCCTGGATTCAAGAACGAATCGCCGAGTGGTGTCGCTTGTTTGACTTCGGAAAACATCTTCATGATTGAAAAATCAAACTTCGCAAATACCATAAAGGAGATGACGGCTGTTCCGGCCATCAAGAGCACGGCCTTGATGATCTGTACCCACGACGTTGCGGTCATACCGCCAAAGACGACGTAGACCGTCATCAGGATACCGACGATGATGACACTCGTTGTGTACGGGATACCTAGCAACAGTTCAATCAAGGCACCGGCTCCGACGAGCTGGGCGATCATATAGAAAATCGAGATGACGATCGAGTTCATCGCGGCGACACCCCGGACTTTGGAAGCGTTGAAACGGGCTGCGATCATATCCGCCATTGTATATTTCCCTAAATTTCGCAACGGTTCAGCGACGAGATAGAGTACTACGAGATAAGCGACGAGGAAACCAATCGAATAAAAAAATCCATCAAAACCGGCTAGGGCAATCATACCGGCAATTCCTAAAAAGGAAGCAGCCGACATGTAATCTCCGGCGATGGCCATTCCGTTTTGGGCTCCGGTCAGCCCGCCGTCCGCTGTATAAAAGTCATTGGCTGTTTTGGTCTTACGGGCAGCAAAATATGTAATGACGAGTGTCAAACCGACAATCGCTGCAAACAGAGCGACAGCTGTATAATTCATCGGGACTCCTCCTTGATCTGTTCGACCAATCGGTCAAACGAACGGGCTTTTTTGTTATAGAGGGTACAGAACGTCCACGTCATGATGAATTGAAGGAAAGCAAATAGCCAAGCACCTGTGATATCTCCGATCAGCGGTTGATTTAAAAATGTAAAATAGCTCGTCATGACAGGGAGGGTAAAATAAAAGACAAGACAAAACAGAATCGCAGGGATGATAAAGCTGTTCTTTTCGTGCATCAGTTGTCGAAATGAAGCACTTTCGACAATCGTCTGTGCGGAGCGTGTCGTCTCCGTCTTCGTCGATTCCGATACTTGGTGCATAGGGACGCCTCCTTTAAAAATGAATTTAAATTCATTATAGAGACAGTCTTGTTGGAAAATCTATCCTAATTTAATGAAGGGAAATCATGAAATTATACTAATATTGGTCTTACCAATTTAATGTAAGCGTTTCCAATGTTGAACAAAATGTGAACGATATTTAAGTATAGTAATGGTTGGAGAAAATGATTCAAAAGTCCTGTGTCTAAATGGACGCAAAACCTGACCGTTCAATCACTTAAAAGCGACAGATCTCTTTAAGGATAAAAGAGGTCTGTCGCTTTGTGCGGATAAGTTATTTATTATTGTGTTCGATGTCTTGCTCAATCTCGCGGAGCACTTTCGAACGACGGGCAAGGGCACGCCGTTTAATGATTTCTTCCACTCCGCGGCTGACTCCCCAGATGGCGAGTAAAATCAGGAACAGGAAAACAAGTCGAATCGGTCGTTCTAAAAAAGTCGACCATTCTTTACCGATTAAGGAAAAGATGATGACGACAATCAATCGACCGGCTCCGGCCGCAATCAAGTACGTCCGAAGCGACAGCTGAATCATCGCCGAAATGGATGTAATGATGAATGCCGGCATGAACGGGAGTGAGAAGAAAAACCCGAGTGAAATCGGACTCATATGCCGGACACGTTCAATCCATTGTTGTGCGCCTTTATGTTGTTCAAGCCACCGTGTGACGGGGCGGCGAAATAAATAACGAATACAAGCGAAAACGACAAGTGAACCAAGCATACTTCCGACCCACGAGACTAACACACCCATCCAAAAACCATATGTTGCTGCGTTAGCAGAAATGATCAAGACTAACGGAAGGAATGGAAACAAGGATTCAAGAAACGGGGCGATTAATCCAGTCGAAGCTCCGCCTGGAAGATCCTGAAGAAACGTAATCATCTGTTCAATCCACTGACGGACGGTTTGGAGCATTCGAAATCCTCCTTACAAAATAAACTGCTATCTTCTATTTTAACTCTTTCGTCGTCAGAAAGGGAGAGACATTATGTAATCGTGATCCGTAACATAGCAATTGTACAATTCAAACGAAGTTGGTATCATACTTAAATGGGTGCGTTTTGCAGGCGTTCCCAGCTAGCTAATAGCTATGACGCTTCGTTCGCCAACGTTCGTTTTACTGCAAAAAACTGACATGGGGGCCAATGAGGATTATGAAACCTTATCGCGTACTATTATTTTATAAGTATGTTCCAATCGACAATGCGGAACAAGTAACAAAGGAGCATCTTGCCTATTGCAAAGAGCTCGGCATCAAAGGAAGAATCTTGATCGCACCGGAAGGAATCAACGGAACGTTGTCCGGAACGGTCGAACAGACAGAACAGTACATGCAAGACTTGCTTGCGGACCCACGGTTTAGTGATATCGAGTTCAAAATCGATGAGGTCGACGAGCATGCCTTCAAAAAAATCTTTGTCCGTTACAAGAGTGAGCTCGTGACATGGCGTTTTGAAGATGAATTCAACGTGCCGGAAGAACATGCAGCCTATCTCGAACCGGCTGAGTGGAAAAACATGATGCAAAATGAAGATGTCGTCATCTTGGATGTCCGGAACAACTATGAATACGATCTCGGGCATTTTAAAAATGCCGTCAAAGTCGACGTGGACGCATCACGGGAATTTCCACAATGGCTCGATGAAAATGAGCACCTGTTTGAAGGGAAAAAAGTCCTGACGTATTGCACGGGCGGTGTCCGCTGTGAAAAATTCACGGCCTACTTCCGGAAACGTCAAAACAGTGATGACATCTTCCACCTTAAGGGCGGCGTCGTCATGTATGGAAAAGATGAAGCGACACGTGGAGAAGACTGGGAAGGCGAATTGTATGTGTTTGATGAACGTGTACAAGTACCTGTCAATGAAGTCAACCCGACCGTCGTCTCGACATGTTACTACTGCGGGAAAGACGAGACACGTTATGTGAATTGTGCGAACCCGGAATGTAATCGTCAACACTTCTGTTGCGAGGACTGCGAACCGAAAGTGATGCGGTCTTGTTCAGATGAATGCCGTGAGCATCCGCGGAATCGTTATATCAAAGAACAGGCGGAAGCGCTCGTTAAATAAACACAACCAATCAGAACAGGCTGACGGCATCCTCACGGGGAATGCCGCCAGCCTGTTTTTTTTACGATGAAAACAAGAAGCGGAGAATATCCGGCATCCGTTTGGCCCATTCCGTTTCGTGGTGAACGGCATTTGGAATGACAGTATAGGTCGCGCTGTCGACTTTTTTCTGTACCGCTTTGGCGAGCACATCATTCGTGTGTAAATAGTCATTTTCGGTCATCGGTCCACTGACTTCTTTGGTGCCGACATCCATGTAGCAACGATGCTGTTCCGATAGACGGGGGCTGCGTTCGATGAACTCCAGTAAGGAGGAGAAGTTGGCCCAGCCGGCGGTCGACAAGGCGGCGACACGTGTGATGATTTCAGGATAGGCGAATAATCCATAAAGTGAAATCACGCCGCCCATCGAACTCCCGATCATGGTCGTGTCGGTCGGGATCGTCGCGTAATGTGTGTCGATATGCGGTTTTAATTCGTGGACGATCCAGTCCATATACTGCTTGCCGTTTCCGCCAATCGTTGTCCGGTGGGAAGGATAGGCGGTGCGCATGAGCAGAGCTTCATCCGTCCAAGGGGCATATTCGTCATATCGATCCATCCCGTCGTCCGGGCTGTCGATGGCGACAATCATCGCATGCAACTTGACCGTATGCAACGCATGATGGACTTCCCAGCCTTTTCCGAAGGACGCGGTTTCGCCGCTGAACACATTTTGCCCGTCGTGCATGTAGATGACAGGGAGTGCTTCTTCGGCTGACAGTTCCGTCGGGCGGTAAATCCGGATGGTGCGAGGTGATTTCAGCATCGGGATGGTGTGTTCGATTTCAATAATGGACAAAGTAGTCACGACCTTTCAAAGATTAGCGTAATGGGCGGTACAGTTTCGACCGTTATGTTTGCCGCCGACATAAAGGGCATGATCGGCTTGACGAAGCGACTCTTCAAAGGTCCGTTCACCCGGATGCTCGACCGTATCGACGCCGAGACTGATTGTGATCGATAAGCGGTGTCCGTCGACCAAAAAAGGGCGGTCAAGAACAGCATGACGAATGATCTCTGCGAAATCAATCGCCTGCTTCTGCGGACACTGGTGGAGTAAGAGCACAAACTCTTCTCCACCGTAACGGGCGGCAAAAACATCCTGCCGTGTTTGCTGCAAGGACCGGATACGGCGTCCGAGTTCACGAAGGACGAGATCGCCGACTTTATGACCATACGTGTCATTGACGTACTTAAAGTGATCGATGTCGAACAGAACAATCGACAACGGATAACGGTCGGAGTTGAATTGATAGGCACCCTCTTCATAAAAAGCACGGCTGTTGGACAGTTCCGTCAACGCATCGGTTCGACTTTCAGCATAGAGTTGATGCGTTTCCTGGGAGCGATGCAACGAACGACAGAAAATCCGCAGTAAACGCGACAACTCATCCGCCTTTGCCTCATCGTAGGCATCGGCTATTTGATGAAACAACACAATCGATACATCGACGTCTTCGTTCGTGATCGAAGGAATGGCGAGCATCGAATGACGGTCGACCGGCAAATCGATTTGGATGTCTTTCCCCCAATCAAACCGGAGACCGTGGATGATGGGCGTCTGAAGCTGCTCGGCCGACAACGAATGAAACAAGGGAAGGACATCGATGACCGTCTTTGTCCGGATGTTGTAGATGATTTGTTTCCGTTGCTGTTGAATCGAAATCCAGCCTTCCGAAAAGTCAATCAGTTGGGGCAAATCAATCAATAACGAGTCGATCGTCTCGCGTTCGAAACGGGAAATCAAGAGGTGCTCTTTCGCATCGTCAAATCGTTTGGCATTTTCGTTGGCTTCGATCGTCACGCCCCGTTGCTGAAGCAACCGTTTGAACAAAAGCAAGATCAGGGCCGAGACGGAAGCAGCGATGAGCGGATTTTCATCATAAAACCAGATGCCGAGAAACGCACACAGCATGCTCGTCCCGTAAACGAGCGTCTGCAAACGGACAAGGTGGATCCAATCGTATTTCAGATAGAGGACACGATTGACGAAACGGCACTGCACGTAAGAAACGAGCATGACCGCCGTCAAGTATCCTAAAAAAGGAATAATCGCTTCCGAGTACGTGAATCCAGTGCCGATCGGGCCGCCGAGCGCCAAGTAAACGAGTGATGGACAAGCGAGATAAAACAAATCAAACAAGACGTTGATCGGATACAAGTATAAAAATCGTTTGAGACGGATTTCTTTTTTATGAGAGAAAACTTGAAAGATGATGATGCCGATTTGGCTGAGCAGGATCGACGGCAACAAACCATAGTTGAGGAAGATGAACAAGATGATACCCTCTTGAAAGGTATAATAAATTCCGCCACGACGGACGTTATCGAATTGGAATAAAATGATGAGTGCCAGAAGATAGACGGCATTACCAAAAGAAAGTGGAAAGTCCATCAGCGTCGGACGTGCGAGTAAAGCAAAGGTGAGCAGACCGGCAACGAGACACAACACAAGCCAACTCGTCCGTGCCACTTTTTGATAGTAGACCACAATGCGTCCCCTCCTTTAACAGTCCTTCCCTACTTATACCCGTTTTGTGGAAATTATGATGAGGGATTTACAAAAAAATAAGGTTGAGAGAATGAAGCGGATTGCGTATAATGTGGAAGATATCAAACAATCAATGACGAAGAAAGTAACGGAATCATTTGATCGACCAGCGAATCAGGGAATGGTGGAAGCCTGAATGGATTGAAAAACCGTGAAACGCACTTCCGAGATGCTATCCGAATCAACCTGATCAGGCGTAGCCGGGGGACCCCCGTTATCCCCAGTTAAAGTGGGTGTCGCACCGTCGACACCAAGAAGAGTGGTACCGCGGTCATTCCGTCTCTTTGCGTGTTGCGCAAAGGGCGTTTTTTATTGGAAAAAATAAACTGTTGGAGGGAATAACATGAGTTATAAGCAACAATATGCGGAAGTATTACACAGCGTGATCGGTGATGCGTTGTCGCAACAAGAGATTGAACAACTGATTGAACAACCGAAACATGAGGACCATGGAGATTTGGCTTTCCCTTGTTTCCAACTCGCGAAAGCATTCCGGAAAGCACCGATGATGATTGCGACGGAACTGGCTGAAAAAATCGATAATCCACTTTTTTCAAACGTTCAGGCTGCCGGACCATACGTCAACGTCTTCTTAAACCGGGAAATCGTTTCGCGTGAAATCGTCAAACGTGTGTTAGACGAACAACAGGCATACGGTTCAAGTGAGCCGACCGGAAAAACGATCGTCACTGACTTCTCGTCTCCGAACATCGCGAAGCCGTTTTCAATGGGGCACCTCCGTTCAACGGTCATCGGAAACGCATTGAACCAGATTTCACGGAAAAAAGGATACGAAGTCGTCGGCATCAATCACCTCGGAGACTGGGGAACACAGTTCGGCAAGCTGATGGTTGCTTACAACATGTGGGGCAAGGAAGAAGATGTCCGCGCTGAGCCAATTAAAGAATTGCTTAAACTGTACGTTCGTTTCCACGAAGAGGCGGAAGAAAACCCGGGCTTAGAAGATGAAGGTCGTGCCTGGTTCAAAAAACTCGAACAGGGTGACGAGCAGGCGACGGCACTTTGGACATGGTTCCGCGAAGTGTCACTTGTTGAATTCAACCGTGTGTATGAAATGCTGGGTGTCAGCTTCGACAGCTTGAACGGGGAAGCCTTCTACAATGACAAGATGCAACACGTCATCGATCTGCTTGAAGAAAAGGAGTTGCTGGTCGAGTCGGAAGGTGCGATGGTCGTCGACCTCGAAGCAGAAGGAATGCCTCCTGCCTTGATCAAGAAAAAAGACGGAGCGACGTTGTATGCGACACGTGATTTGGCAGCTGCCGTCTATCGTCTTGAGACATACGGTTTTGAGCAAGCCTTTTATGTTGTCGGCGGTGAACAAGCGTTGCACTTCAAGCAATTATTTGCGGTCTTGAAAAAACTTGGCTTTGAAAATGTCGACGGTATGCACCATGTACCGTTTGGTCTGATCATGAAAGACGGCAAAAAGATGTCGACACGTAAGGGGCGGATCGTTCTCTTAGAAGAAGTCCTTCAGGATGCAATCAATGTTGCAAAACAGAACATCGCCGAGAAAAATCCTAACCTGGCGAATGCGGAGCAGACGGCACGTGAAGTGGGTGTCGGCGCTGTTATTTTCCATGATCTTAAAAATGAGCGGATGAACAACATTGAATTTGATCTCGAACAAATGCTGAAGTTTGAAGGAGAAACGGGTCCGTACGTCCAATATACGAATGCACGGGCAAATTCATTATTGCGTAAAGGGGAATACGACGGTTCAGCGTTTGCCGGAAGTGCGGACGATTACTCATGGGGCGTCGTGTCGATGCTGAACCAGTTCTCGACCGTGATTGACCGTGCGTTTACACGCCGCGAGCCTTCGATCATCAGCCGGTACGTGCTGGACTTAGCACAAAGTTTCAACAAATATTACGGACAAGTCCGTGTTTTAGAAGACGACGCAGAAAAACAATCTCGCCTTGCACTCGTAAAATCGGTTACGATTGTATTGACGGAAGGATTACGCCTGCTTGGTGTCGGTGCTCCAGAAGAAATGTAAGTAAATCAGATTAAAGATGGGGTTATTATATGAACAAAGAGACAATGGAACGGTTGCAGCACGCTTCTACACAAATGAACCAGGAAGATTTGGCAGCATCAGTTGCTTTCATTGCAGACTTCCATGGAAAAGTCGCAGCATGGCTTCCGGGAGAATCGGTCGATTTCGTATTTGATTTCGTGACAGCACCCGGAGCGGATCAAATTGCGCCGATCAGCGGTGATGCACTCGAAACAAAAGGAAATTTCGAATTCTTCATGGTGAAAAAACAGACACGTAAAAAATTAGGTGAGCTGTTGGCACTTTGGAAAGCGCCACGCACAAAAGAAACATTAAACCAAATCGATGCGATTGGTCTGAAGAAATGGTTGGCACGTAATGAATTCCGCTCGGAAGATAAGCCGTGGGATTACCTGAACCGCCTGCATGTCTTGTTATTCCTTGATCAAATGACGACGGTCATCGATGATCATCAATTGACGACGTTGTATGAGCAAATCGTCCGGAAAACACCGGTGCCGACAAGCTTCGTCCGTCGCCAAGGTGAAGTCCGTCGTGTCGTGAATCAGTTTGCGGATAAAACGGAGTTCACACAAGTCGATTTAGTCCGTGCGTCACTCGTCCGTTACTTGTAAAACATACGAAAACGCAGAAACCCCCCGTCTCCTCACTGTACAGTGAATCGAGGCGGGGGGTTGTTTAGTTAGCGGGCACGATAAAAAGTGATCGTCTCGGCAGTCGTATCATAGAGCAACCATTCACGTTCGACGAGAACGGGTCCGACGTTGATCGCGTAACGTCCACGCTTGATTGAAATCGGAATGCCGGGATGGACGACCAATCGTTTTCCGTTTTTGAACAATCCCCGGACATGACTGTGTCCAAAAAACAACAGCCGGTCCGGATATTCGGATGTGTCAGGCGTTAAGTCGTAACTCCACTTCAGCTGGTCGCCGTGAATGAAGCGGGCGGACGCCAGTTGTTTTGTCCGATCGGATAAGCGGAGTTGGTCGAGAACACGCGACACTCCGACCGGGATGAGGGAAAACAACCGTTCTTCCTGATTTCCGAGTAAGGTTTCAAAAAAAACCAGCTTCAAAAAATCCGGATCCAGTGTCACGACATGTTCGATTTCTTCAAACACATACCGTTTCGCACGTTTTTTTCCGATATGACATTCATGGACATCGCCGAGTGAAAAAACGACCGCATTTGGCGCGGTCGTCTGAATGTCTTTTAGGACAGCCCGGGTGTCGGGCAATGAACTGTGCAAATCCGTGATGAGTGCATACTGCATGTGGCATCGCTCCCTTGTACTAAGAGTATACCCTGCGTTGCATGCGGCTCATCCTCTTTTAATTAAGCCGGATCAACGGTAACGCCACGTTCGGCAAAGACGACTTTGGCGACTTCGAGTGCATTCAGGACACGCGGGAATCCTGTGTAGGGAACAAGGTGCATGATGGCTTCAACGATCTCGTTGCCTGTTAATCCAGCTGTCAGACCGGTATTGATATGAAGGGCAAGTTGCGGTTCCGTCCCTTGGGTGACAAGGGAAGCAATCGTGACGATCGCCCGGTCGCGGTTAACAAGTCCGTTCCGGCTGTAAACTTCACCGTAAGCAAAATCCGTGATCCATTCACCGACAGCAGGTGCGATATCTTTTAATGATTCAGCGATTTTTTCATGTGTCGACTGTGCCGAATTGACATCCGTGAACTCGTTTAATTTTTTAAGACCTACTTCATGTCGTGTATCTAAGTTTGTTGCCATGAGTAATAACTTCCTTTCTGTTGTGAACGATACAACTTATCTTAAAGGAAGAATATTCATGCTACAAATACATGGTTTTTATACATATCATTCATTTTTAGAATGAATTTCTTGGACGAAGCGGATCCATTCGCGTGTCACGTACGATTGGTAACGCCCCGTCGGAACCGCGACACCGAGTTGCCAAGGGACACTTGTATCCAGTGGAATGGTTTTGACCCCGTTGATCGTCATCTGTTTCGCAAGAGAGCGCGGAAGCAGCGTGACGGCATTTCCTTCCGCGACAAGGAGACAAAGGAAGTCCCACTGGGAACTGACATGATTGACGGTCGGATGAAAACCGGCTGCGTCACATGCCTGCAAAACGACATCATGAAGCGAAAACGTTTCGTTGAATAGAACAAACGGCATTTCGGCGACCTCTTCGAGCGCAATCGATGTCCGCGTAGCGAGCGGATGGTGTTCCGGTAAAAACAGATGAAGTTCTTCCTCGATGAACGGAAAGACCGTCAAGTGTTCGTCGGCCGGAAAGACCGTCGCAATCAAATCAACTTCGCCCGCAACAACAGCTTTTTCAAGCGCATGTCCGCCGGCTTCCGTGATTTCAATCGTGATCATCGGATAGCGTTCGCGGAACAGTCGGAGCAGGCGGGGGAAAAATAAGGAACCAATCAATGGCGGGACACCGATCCGGATGGTTCCTTTCGTCAGATGCATGACGTCATAAAGATGTGAAGGCAGGTCCGCCAATTGATTTAAAATCTTTTCACCTTCTTCGAGTAGCGTCACGCCGGCATCGGTCAAGACGATTTGCCGCTTGCTCCGGTCAAACAATTCGATATCGAGTTCTTCTTCTAAATGGCGCACCATCTTACTGAGTGTCGGCTGTGTGACATGCAGGTGATCGGCTGCCCGGGTAAAGCTCTTAAAGCGTGCTACTTCTGTAAAGTATTCCAATTGACGGAAATCCATCGGCTCCACTCCTATTCTTTTAGGTTATATATATCATAACAAGTATTCATTTTTATTATTCGTTTTCTAAGCGTACAGTAAAAGAAACGAATCAGTAAAGAAGGAGCAGATCATCATGAAACAACTCGAAGGAAAAGTAGCATTAATCACTGGAGCAGCAAGTGGTATCGGTCTTGAAATCGCGGAAGAATTTGCACAGGAAGGTGCGAAAGTCGTCATCGTTGATTTGCAGGAAGTGGCGGCAAAACAAGCGGCGGAAACACTTCAAGGCAAAGGATTCGAAGCTTTTGCAGTAGCGGGAGACGTCACGAGTGAGGCGGCCATCAAGTCGAGCATCGAACAGACGATGTCGCATTACGGACGGATCGATATCGTCATCAACAATGCCGGTATGCAGCACGTCTCACCGATTGAAGAATTCTCGACTGAAAAATTCGATTTATTGCAAAGCATCATGTTACGGGCACCGTTCCTGTATACAAAATATGTTTTCCCGATCATGAAAGAACAAGGATTCGGCCGTATTTTGAACATGTCATCGATCAACGGACTCATCGGCTTTGCCGGTAAAGCTGCGTACAACAGTGCGAAACACGGCGTCATTGGTTTGACGAAAGTTGCAGCCCTTGAAGGGGCGACATCCGGTATTACCGTCAATGCGATTTGCCCGGGGTATGTCGATACACCACTCGTTCAAAAACAATTGTCTTCGCTTGCTGAAACACGGAATGTCCCGCTGGACCGTGTGCTGGAAGAAGTCATTTATCCGCTCGTCCCGCAACATCGTTTACTTCAAGTAAAAGAAATTGCCGACTACGCGATTTTCTTGGCGAGTGATAAAGCGGCGGGCGTCACAGGTCAAGCCGTTGTGCTCGATGGCGGCTATACAGCGCAATGACGATAAAAAATCCCTTTCTCCGGTAGGAGAAAGGGATTTTTTTGTGCTTAACGGAAATTGATGAACTGAACGTCGACGGATAGTGGTAACTCACGTACGATTTGCATGACTTGTTGCAGGTCGTCGCGTGATTTTGCCGTGACACGGATTTGATCATCTTGAATCTGTGTTTTTACTTTGAGTTTCGATTCCTTGACGGCCGTGTTGATTTTTTTCGCATCATCACGGTCGATTCCGCTTTTGAGGATGACGCGTTGACGCACTGTGTTACCAGCCGCCTGCTCGACCTTTTCATATTGCAGGTTTTTTGTCGGGACTTCACGTTTGATCAGTTTTGCCGTCAATACGTCTTTGACTTGGTCCAGTTTGAAATCGTCATCAGAAATGAGGATCAAGTCCTCTTTCTCCAATTTCATATCACTTTTTGAACCTTTGAAGTCAAATCGGTTCGTGATTTCCTTTAACGCAACCTGCATTGCGTTTTTAACTTCCTCGATGTTGATCTGTGACACGATGTCGAATGAATTATCTTTTGCTGCCATTTAAAATCTCTCCTTTCGTTCCTTCATCATTTTAGCATATTTGTCTGAAAATGCCCTGACTTCTCAACGAAGTGGAAAGAAAAGAACGAGAAAGGTGAACAGTCGAAACGTTCACGGTTCTGAAATTTTGCTATAATGAAAACCATGAAATGAAAGGGGTGCATGGCTTTGAAACAAACAGCAGATATGTTGACGCTCACACCAGAAGAGCTGGATGAGCGGTATGCCTATAAAGGATCGGATTTAGGAGCGACGTTTGATGAGACGACGATACAAGTTCGGTTATGGGCACCGACAGCCGAACGTGTCGCCATTCGATTGTACCGAACATTACGAGCGAGGAAAGTCGAAGAACTCGAAATGACAGCAGATCAGCAGGGGACATTTGTCGTCACACTGGATCGAGCTGTGTATGAAGGGTACTTCTATACGTTTCAAGCCAGCATCGCTGGACAGAAAATCGAAGCGGTGGATCCGTACGCCAAAGCCGTCGGGACGAATGGCAAGCGGGGGGCATTGATTGATCCATCGACGATTCAACCGGAGCGTTGGATTGAAGAGCGCCCATTGTTCCACTCGTCACAAGAAGCGGTCATCTATGAATTACATGTGCGAGACGCGACAAGCCATCCGGCGAGTGGGGTCATCGAGCGTGGAACTTTCCGCGGTCTGACGGAAGCCGGAACACGGACACCGTCTGGCGGATTGACAGGTCTTGATTATCTGTCTGATTTAGGTGTGACGCACGTCCAGCTTCTCCCGATCTATGATTTTGGTTCGGTGAATGAAACGGCACCCCGGGATCCGGATAACTACAACTGGGGTTATGATCCGGTCAATTACTTTGCGCCGGAAGGATCATACGCGTCGAATGCCGATGATCCGACTGTACGGATTTTAGAGCTCAAAGCGTTGATTCAGGCGCTGCACGACCGGGGAATCCGTGTCGTGATGGATGTTGTCTTTAACCATGTCCATGACGCGGAAACGGCACCGCTCGGACAATTCGTGCCCGGTTATTTTTACCGCCACGAAGCAGACGGTACGCTGTCGAACGGCAGTTTTTGCGGAAATGATACGGCGTCAGAACGACTGATGATGCGTAAGTTCATTCTCGATTGTGTGACGTACTGGGCAAAAGAATACCACCTCGACGGATTCCGGTTTGATTTGATGGGGTTACACGATGTGGAGACGATGAACCAAGTTCGTCATGCGCTTGACCGGATTGATCCATCGATTTTAATCATCGGAGAAGGATGGGATCTTGATACACCCCTGCCACTCGAGGATAAAGCCAATTACTTTAATGCACCGCAAATGCCCGGTATCGCGCACTTCAACAATGGGTTGCGGGACGGCGTCAAAGGAGACGTTCAAACGCCGACCGATCGTGGTTTCATCAGCGGAGCGTTTGAACGGACGAATGAGGTCAAACGGGGAATCGCCGGGAACGTTTCATCGCAAGGATTTGCGGATGAGCCAAATCAGGTCGTCTCTTATGTCGAAGCACATGACGATTTAACGATCTGGGATAAGTTATCCGTGTCGCGTCCGGAAGATACGGATGAAATCCGCCGGAAACGGCAAATGCTTGCGAATGCCATCATTTTGACCGGGCAGGGCATTCCCTTCTTACATGCGGGACAAGAATTCTTCCGGACGAAAGATGGGATTCGTGACAGTTTTAACGCAGGTGAAGTCGTGAATCAACTGGATTACGAACGGGCTGACGAGTTCCGTTACAGCGTTGAATATGTCAAAGGATTGATTGCGTTACGTCGTCAATATCCGATGTTCCGCCTCGAAAACACGGCGATGATCCGGAAGCACCTTCGTTTTCTGGAAGAAGGAGAAGGCATCATTGCGTATGAACTGAAGCGGACGTATGAAGGATATGTCGAACGGCAACGTGTGTATCACAACGCGACAGAGCACGATGTGACAATCGAGTTACCGAGCGGTGAGTTTGAAGTTCTCGTTGAAGAAGGGGCAGTAAAAATTCACGCACCCCGTCTTCACGAAGAAAAAGTAATCGTCGTCAAGGCCTTATCGACGACTGTGATTGCAGAGCGTAAGGCAGACTATAAAAAGTACGCGGTAGCAGGTGGAGCCGCATTGACGATTCTTGGTTTGTTATACGCAGCGAGCAAACGACGCAATAAAAACAAATAATGATGGTTTAGTGTTTCTTTTAAACGAGGCGTAGTTGGAGAAATCGGAGTTCACGAACGTGGACTTCGATTTTTTGGTGTGGACATACATGGAATTCATCCGGATGACAGTCCTGTTGCGGTGTCATCAGAATGACTTAATGATTTTGAGCCTTTTCTGTTTTAATTCAAACCTTTCGGGAACATACTATAAGTAGTATTTAGAGTGCTGGTTTTTGAGAGGATGTAATCTATGTTTGGCTTCAACGATATTTGGAAATTTTTCTTTTCGTTCTTTTTGCTGTTACCGATTGTGACGTTAATTCACGAAATGGGTCATTACTTTTTTGCCCGTCTGTTCGGCGGCAATATGGAGATCAATATCGGATCCGGCAAGTCTTTGTTGCGGGTGGGACCGATTCGGTTAAACCGTGTTTATTTTTGGGACGGCTGGTGTCAGTATGAGGCGCTGCGTTACGAAAATAAATTTACGAACATCATGGTTTATGCTGGCGGCGCGATTTTCAATCTGGCGAGTATTCTGATTGTAAACGGTTTGATTTACGCCGGGCTGTTCGAGACGTCGATCTTTACGTACCAATTTGCGTACTTCTCGTTTTATTTCATCTTTTTCTCATTGTTCCCGATTGACCATCCGAATGGTTATCCGAGCGACGGGAAAGCGATCGTCAATGTGTTCCGTTACGGAAAGTCCAAATACAATCCGCAGGCTTAAGACATCGGGTCGGTTGGATGAAACGAATGAATGCCCTTCTTTTAGCGAACAGCGCATAAGAGAAGGGCATTTTGAAAAGAATTAATCTGATGACGGCGGCGTGTCATCTTTTGATGCAGCATCCGACTGTTCACTTTCAAGCTCAACCAGTTTTTGAATCAAAATGTGTCGCGGCATGTGCATCAATTGTTCGAGCGGCACATTGAGACGTTTCGAAAGTTCAACAGCTGTTTCTGCTGACAGTTGTAGGGGTTTCATCGTAAATATTCCTCCTTTTCGTATAACTTCAGTATACAGGAGGTGCTCGCAGAGCGCATCGACAGTAGCTAGAAACAGAGAAGGTTGATACCGTAGGAAGTAGGAAGTGATGCGTATGTATAAACCAGCTGCTGAGCTGTTGCTCCATGAGTCTGTATCTCTTTTTGACCGGTTCGGTGATGATCTGATTTTATATCGGGATCAGTACGGATTTACAAAGTGTGACGCAGACTTAAGAATACGATGGGAAACAGCGTGTGCATATGTTCCGTTCACCTGGTATTTTGAACCAGAAGGACATCGGGTATTCATCGTTTTTAACGAAACATCGACCTTTGGTTTGTTGGATTTAGAAGACGGACGTCTTCAATATATGAAACGGCCGGCACTCTTTTCGGATGCTTGGTTCAGTAATCTGTATTATTGGCAGGGTGAAGAAATTTTTATGTATTCAGCCGAAACGGATGTTGTCCGTTATTGTTTTGAAACCGAGCAAGGAACATTTTCAGACTATGCCGAAGCCCCTTTATTTGGACGTCTCATTGAACGCGGGTACGATCCGGAGTTCGCATTTGAACGTTTGATTGCTCCGGCAACAATCATTTCGTATGATATGATCCAAACACGTTATGTGATTTGGGACGCTATGACCGAGGCGGAAAACGTCATTCCTTTCTCGGAGTATGAAGAATATCTGCTTGTAGATCGCCATCAGAATCTATTTTCGATTACCGATGCGACACGCTTTTATTTATATGAAGAAGATAAATTGAAGTTTAAGTTTGATGGTTGTCAGTCCTCCGTTTTACTTAAGACGGTATTGTTGGACGGAGCGGCACAACGTCTTGCCATCGTTTCAACCTCTTCCAATTTCGGCACGACGTGGCTGCAGATTTTTCAAAAGACGTAAGCACATCCTTTGTCCTATCAGGCGAAGGATGTGTTTCTTGTATACGAAAAGAGGGGGATGACAGATGGAACGATTTGGTCAGTACGTAGTCCGGTTTCGAAAAACCATCAGTTTGCTGTGGTTGATTCTTTTGATTGTCCTTGGTTATTTTGCGGTGCAGCTTCCGGATCAATTAAAAGGGAACGGCTTCACCCGGGACGGCGAGTTTCAGCAGGTCGAACGGATCTTGGAACAAGAATTTACGCAGGATCCGCATCAAATCATCGTCTTGTTTGAAGGGGATGACGAGATCATCGAACAAGAGATGAACCGTCATGTCACCGCGTTTCGGACGATTGAGGGAGTCGGACAAGTCGTCGGGAATAAGGAAAATCCGGAAGCTTTGAAGGACGGTAAGGGGTACGTGTCGGTCGGGATACCCGACATCGAACCGTCTTGGGTGAAGGCGGTTCAAGACAAACTCGATCCGCAGGACGGCAGTACGATTCGATTGACGGGTGAGCCGTTGATCGTCGACGACTTGAATACAGCATCGAAAAACGATTTGGTACGGGCCGAGTTGATTGGTGTGCCGGCCGCCATGCTCGTGTTACTCCTCGTCTTCGGCACACCTCTTGCTGCCGTCCTACCGCTCATCATGGGACTCGTGACCTTCATTTTCGGGGCAGGGACCTTGTATTTCATTGCGGGTCAACAAGAGTTATCGATTTTTGTCTTGAATGCCGTCGCGATGATTTCACTGGCACTCGGTATTGATTTTTCTTTGCTGTACGTCAATCGTTTTCGGGAAGAACGGACAGCCGGACGGTCGATTACAGCAGCGGCTGAAGTGTCCGTCGCAACAGCCGGACGATCGATTTTATTCTCCGGGATTTGTGTGTTCGTCGGGTTAGCCGGACTGCTCGTAATTGACGTCGACGTCTTTCAAGCAGTCGCCATCGGCACGTTGGTATCAGTGCTCGGAGCAGTCATCAGCGCCGTCACGTTACTGCCGGCTTTGCTTGCACTGCTGGGTTCCGGGCTGGAAAAAGGCCGGATTTTTAAAGCCGACTCGGAGCAGGGCGAAGTCCGATGGCGCAAGCTGGCGCGTTTCGTCATGAAGCGTCCCGTTGCGATCACGTTATTTTCTTTACTGTTGCTGTTGCCGTGCTTAATTCCGCTGCGCGATCTGGAACTGAACATTCCGCAAGCGAGCGCCTTACCGGAAGACTATGAATCACGTCTGGCATTTGAAGCATGGGAAAAAACCTTTGGGGATGATGGCACGGATGCCGTCGTTTTACTGAAAGCTGATTTTCAGACAGAACAGGGGCTGGAGCAACTCGAGGCACTGACGACACGCCTCGAAGCGGACGAAGGCGTCCGGGGAGTAGTTTCCGCAAGCTCGCTCGCTGAAGCGAACGGACTCGAGGTCACGCAGGTCGCAGCAACGGAGCAGGGGAAACAACAACTGGCCTCCTTGATTGCGTTTGAGAACGGGATTGCCCGGGTGAATGTGAATTTAACGGGAGATCCCGGCGATAAGGCGTCACAAGAATGGGTCCGTGAAATTCGGGAGCAAGGGTACCAAGTCGGAGGACCGGCTGCGTTTAACCAGGAAATCTACGATGAAATTTATTCGAAGATGCCGCTTGCTTTGGGACTCGTCCTGCTTGCGACATTCATCATTTTATTGTTTGCCTTCCGATCCATTCTGATTCCGATCAAAGCCATCTTGATGAACCTGCTCAGCCTTGGCGCAACCTTTGGTTTACTCGTCATCTTGTTTGAATCGGGCTGGGTTTTCCCGGCAGAGACGATCGGGATTTTGACACCGGTCTTCATCTTTTCACTTGTGTTTGGGCTGTCGATGGATTACGAAGTATTCCTTGTTTCACGGATGGAAGAGTACTACGAGGAAACAGGCGACAATGATATTGCGACAGAGATGGGTCTTGCGAAGACCAGTAAAATCATTACATCGGCCGCCTTGATCATGATCGTCGTCACGGGTGCCTTTGCCTTCACCGGGGTGAGCCCGATCAAGCAGCTGGGCGTCGGGATTGCCTTGGCGATTTTCATTGATGCGACCATCATTCGGATGTTTTTAGTCCCGGCACTGATGAAGCTGTTTGGACACTGGAACTGGTGGTGGCCGGGCGGACGGACAAAACGAAAAATCAAAGTCCATTAAGCGGACCGAACATCGGCTAGGCACATCATTGGTCATTTGACGGAACACGGGCGTATACTGACGATATTCAAGTTAAGATTTCAGAGGAGGATATGCTTCAATGGCTAATGAAAAGATGTTTGATACGTTTACACTTCCAAACGGAGTAATATTAAAAAACCGGATTATGATGGCGCCGATGACAAACTACGCGGCAGAAGAAAACGGTGAAGTGTCGGAAGCGGAACTTGCTTATTACGCAGAACGCTCGGGTGGGGTTGGTGCAGTCATCACAGCCTGTGCCAACGTCACAGCTGACGGGCAAGGATTCCCGAATGAGTTCGGAGCAGAGCGCGACGAATTGGTACCAAGCTTAAAACGTCTTGCAACAACGATTCAAGATCAAGGCGCAAAAGCAATTCTGCAGATTTTCCACGCGGGTCGTATGGCGCCGCCGGAACTCGTCGGCGGACAAACTGTCAGTGCGAGCGCAGTGGCTCCGGAACGTGAAGGTGCAATGACACCACGTGCCCTCGAGGCAGAAGAAGTGGACGCAATCATCGAAGCGTTTGGTCAAGCAACACGCCGTGCGATGGAAGCTGGATTTGATGGAGTAGAGATTCACGGTGCGAACACGTACTTAATTCAACAGTTCGTCTCGCCACACTCAAACCGTCGCGATGATAAATGGGGCGGCAGTCTCGAAAAACGTCTTGCGTTCCCGCTTGCGGTCGTTGATGCGGTCGAAGCAGTCGCAAAACAAGACCCGTCGTTCATCGTCGGTTACCGCTTCTCACCGGAAGAAGTCGAAAACCCGGGAATCACTCTCGATGATACGATGCAACTCGTCGACGCTCTTGCGAAAAAAGACCTCGACTACTTGCACGTTTCCGTCATGGACTTCTTTGCAGGATCGATTCGTGATCAAAACGAAACACGTTCGCCGATCAGTTTGGTGCAAGAACGTGTTGGACAACATGTTCCGGTCATCGGTGTCGGATCACTCCACACACCGGAAGAAGTCGAGCGTTCGCTTGAAGTGGTTCCACTCGTCGCGCTTGGTCGTGAACTGATCATGGAACCAAAATGGGTCGAAAAAGTCGAAGCAGGCGACACGGCTTCGATTCGGACTGAACTTGATCCGTCGGCACAAGCAGAACTTGTTGTACCGGATGCTTTATGGCAAGGAATCACAAGCCGTCCGGGCTGGTTCCCAATCAAACAAACAACGAAATAAGCAACAAACAGATAGAAAAGGAGCGGCTCAGAATATGAGCCGCTCCTTTTTCAGATGAAGAGAATTAATAAGCAACTTCACCCATCCGGACACCACAAAAACGGTGCAGTTCGACCGGATGTTCGATGTTCGTCCGGTCCAACATATCCTGCAGCAACAAGGCACAGATATAGGCATCTTCTTTCGCATCGTGGTGTTTAAAGGAAACCCCCAAAAATTCTGCCATCGTATTTAACTTATGGTTCGGCAACCAGGGGTAGAGTTTCCGTGACAACTTGACCGTACAGCCATACTGAAAAGACGGCATTTGATACAAATCATATTTTTGAATCGCTTTTTGAAGTGCCCCCATATCGAAAGAAGCGTTGTGGGCGACAATGAGTTCCGCGTTTTCAATCAGCTCGAATAAACCGTGTGTTGCCATCGCTTCGGGTAGCGCCGGCGCATCCCAGACGTCGCTCGGACGAATGCCGTGGACACGAATGTTGCCGGCATCAAAGTCTTCCTCCGGATTGATTAAAACTTGTTGGCTTGTAATGACTTTCCCTTCGGATAAAACCGACCATCCGAAGGCACAAATGCTGCGACTGTTCCGGTTGGCCGTTTCAAAATCAATTGCCAGTGTGTAAGGTGACATATCAGCACTCCTTTTTTAACAGCATACCGTATTTTGATTTAGAATGCATGTTCGTCTTTTCTTTTCGTGAAAAAAGCCCGTCTGCCGAGCGGCAGGACGGACTGTCGGTTATTTGGCCTGTGCGGCTTTTGTTTCCGGTTCGGCGTACTCATTTGGTTTAAAGAGCATGATCCGGTCCCGGTAGGCAAAGACGATGGCTGTCAAGACGGCCATCAAATCGGCGATCGGAAAGGCGAACCAGACCCCCTGGACTCCGAAGAAGACCGGCAAAATCAGGACGAGCGGAATCGTATACAACGTTTGTCGGGACAAAGACAGGAACAAGGCGATCCGTGCCTTTGCCAGTGATTGATACATCCCGTTGATGATCATCTGAATACCGTAGACAAATGAGATCGCAAACAGAATCCGCATCGCCGTGGAACCATCATCCAGTAAAGTGGCGTCTTCGGTAAACATCCCGACCCAGAAACGAGGGAACAGTTGAATCAACAGCCAGAGCGTGATCGATAACGTCAAACCATAACGAATCGCCAGTTTGATGGCTTGCGACATCCGGTCAAACTGTTTTGAACCGAAATTATAGCCGACAATCGGTTGCATCCCTTGGACGATTCCCATGATTGGCATCCCGACGAGCGCCATGAATTTGTTGATGACAGCAAATGTCGCCAGTTCCGTCGTCCCGCCGTACCGAACGAGCATGTGGTTGACGGTAATGAACAAAACGGATTGCGAGACTTGCATAATGAAGGAGGAAGATCCGATTTGTCCCATCCGGACAACGAGTTTCGGATCAAAACGGAACGCTTCCCGATTAAGTACTAAACTCGTTTTTTTGGCTTTCGTAAAAAAGAACCGGAAAATCAGGATTGAACCGACGATTTGAGCGACGACCGTTCCGAGTGCCGCTCCTTGAATTCCCCAGTCGAGTCCGAAAATGAACAATGGGGTTAAGACAATGTTGATTGCGACCGTCGTCAGCATGACACGCATCTGGTAGCTTGCACGGCCTTCCGCCCGCAACATGGCGCTTGAGGCCATTGTCAGCATGAAGAACGGGGAACCGAGCAGCAGGACACGTAAGAAATCAATACTGTACGGCATGATTTCCGGTGTCGCCCCGAACACACGCAACAACGGTTCAACAAAGATGAACGCTGCCACGATCGCAAGCATACTGACGACGAAGACGACCATTAAAACATTCGCATACGCCCGGCTGGCCCCGTCAAGGTTTTTCTGACCGAGCCGTTGGGAAGCAATCGCTGCCCCGCCGATCCCAACGGAGTTGGAGATTGCCATCAAGACGAGCTGGACGGGAAACGCAATTCCGACGGCAGCAACAGCCGCCGTCCCGATGCCTTGCGCAACAAAAATCGTGTCGACGATATTGTAAAGCGCAGTCACGAGCATACCGATCATTGCCGGAAGCGACAGACCGATCAGGAGTTTATTGATGGGTGCTTCTCCCAACCGAGCCGTATTTTTATTCATCATCAGGAGAGCCTCCTTTTTTTAAAAACAGGTGGATTGATTTTCATTCAGATTAGTCGCTTCTCCGGACGGATGCAAGCAATCCATCCAGGCAATGTGCAAAATGAGATATTCTCATCACAAAAGGCATCCCGCAGGTGAACAGCGGAATGCCTTTTTTCTGTTTATGGGTTAAGACGGGGTCGGAAGATATCCTTTGGAATATTCAAAGGCGATAAAGAGAATCGCACCAAGTGCCAAGTAGGCAAACAGCGTAATCGTCTGCTGTTTTTTCGGCATCTGATGGTACTCGACCGACTTTTCTGCTTCGATCAACGGTTCGATCCGCTGGTCCAACCGGCGTAATAACGCATCATAGTCATTGGCGGAGTCATATTGATAACGCAACATGTCGTCCGCATCTTTTTTGGCATCTTCCGGGCTGGCACTGCGTAAATCTTGGAGATCTTGACGGAGTGACCAAGCAATCGGATCATACGTCGCAACCGGTGTGTCATCGGCATCGACGGCTTCGTCGCTTGTCGATGGAACGGTTTCTGTCGCCGCCAGCTGCTCCTGCTCGAGTTTCGCCTGAAGCACACGGCTTCGGGCTGCCCGGTAAAACATCAGGACGGATTTATTGTCCTCATATTGTTTCGCGAAACGGTATCGTTTCCAAACGGCACTGCCGCCGAGGAACGCGATCAATAACAAAATGATGCTGAAATGCGTGATGCCGTATGCAATCAAGGCAGCAAGGCCGGCGACCCAGACGACAATCGGCAGACCGGCTAAAATCCGTCCGCCGTCCAGCGGACTGACCGGCAGCAAGTTGAACAGGTTCAACAAAGCACCCAAGTGGAAGATGACGAGCCAAAAATCATTTCCGGTCACGGCGTATCCGATCAAAAGCGGGATGAGGGAGAACAGTCCGGCGAGCGGACCCCCGTAAGCTAAAATCGCTTCTTGTTTCGGCGTCCGGAATGTATCCTTAATCCCGATGACAGCCCCCATGAACGGCACAAAAATCGCCGATCCTGTCTTGAAGCCAAGTCGTTTAGCAGCCGCTAAATGACCCATCTCATGAATGAATAAGAGGTACAGCAAACCGACACCAAACCAGACACCAAAAATTTGCGCATAAAACAATAACGAAATGCCGAACGAGATTAACGTCCCGCCGAATTTAGAGAACTTTAAAAGAGCAAGCAGGACTTTACCTTTTGAGAGTAAAAATGCTCCGGCGACGGCTAAGCCTCCCCAACGTTTTTTATCCATCGTTCATAACCTTCCTTCATCATCTGACTACTGTCTCTAGTGTACGCTAAAAGACGATGGAAGGTTTCGTTTCAGGTGTCAGCCGAACGTGATGAAAAAGCAACTTCCGCCACCGGGACGGGCTTCACTGCCGACGGACAGATGATGATGTTCCGCCAACGCGGCAGCGATGGAAAGACCCAGTCCGCTGCCGGACCGGTCGCGTGCTTCATCGAGCCGGTAAAACCGATCGAACAGACGGGCGCGCTGCTCCGCCGATAAGCTGGTTCCGTGATCGAGAACTTCGAGCCGGTCCGGTCGAAGACGAATTTCCGGATCTTTGGCATATTTAATCGCATTGTCGATAAAAATCGTCAAAATCCGGACAAGTGCTTCATGATTCGCTGTGACGGAACCGGTGGCGTCCACCGGAATCAGGACATTGTAGGCATGATTCATCCGGTCCGCAACTTCTGTGCCGAGCTGCTTCAAGTCGATCGTCTCTGTCGTCGTCTCGCCATATCCGAGACGCGATAGTTCAAGCATCGGTTCAATCAGTCCACTCCGCATCGTATGCGTTTCGTTCAGGATATTACTGATGGATTCTTCGAGGACATCAGGATTTGTCTTACCCCAACGCTTCAGCAGTTTCGCATACCCTTCGATGACGGTCAGCGGCGTCTTCATCTCATGCGAGACATCGGCGACGAACTGCCGTTGCTGTTCCATTGTTTGGTCGACACGTCCGATCATCCGGTTAAAGACTTTTCCGAGCTGTCCGATTTCATCATTTTGCTGTTCCGGAACGGTCTCGAGTGTGCCGGAGTCAGAAATCCGTTCCATCGTCTGACTGAGTTGACGAAGCGGACGTAACGTTTGATAGGCGATGAAGAAACTGCTGAGGAAGGCGATGATGACCGCGATGATCAAGACGATCGAGAAGGCGAAGATCAAGGTCGAAATCGTATCATCGACGGTGTCGTCTTCAAACAGATAAGCTTGATCCTCATGAACGATGCCAAACCAATTACCGGATTTAAACGGTTCGTCTCTGGTCGTCGGAATACCGGGGAGATCGCGTGCCCGCACATCGCCGTTGACGGTGGCGGAATCATCATCCTCTTCATCGTTTGCGATGACCCAGCGTCCGTCGTCACGGGACAGGACGACGGAATCTTCATGCAACGTCAACAAGGCTCGGGTCGAGGAATCATCTTCCATCAGCTCCTCGGCTTGCTCGAGTTGGGTGAAACGGGATTCAATCAAATGATCGCGTACGACATAGGTGACGACTAAAAAAGATAACAGCAACAAGAGTGTCGTGAACAACGTCACCGATAACGCCAGTTTGGTTCGTAACTTCATCCTTTCTCCTCCCTTAAGACATAGCCGATGCCGCGAACGGTCTGAATGAGGGGAGACTGGCTGCGGTCCATTTTTTTGCGTAAATACCGAATGTAGACATCAACGATATTCGTTTCGCCGAAGTAGTCATACCCCCAAACCCGATTGAGGATTTGCTCACGGGTCAAGACGTGTTCCTTGTTTTCCATCAGATAGGACAACAAATCGAATTCGCGTGGCGTCAAATCAAGCGGGACGTCGTTGCGAAACGCTTCATGCCGGTCCAAATCCAGCAAGACATCGGCGTAATGAAGCTGATTGGTTTCGACGGCGGCACGTGTCGTCAAGCGGAGTAAGGCCCGGATCCGGGCCAACAATTCTTCGATTTCAAACGGTTTCGTCACATAATCATTGGCACCGAGATCAAGACCGGCCACTTTGTCATACACTTCGCCTCGTGCCGTCAATAAGATGACGGGAACCGGATTACCTTTTCCGCGAAGCCGTCGAAGCACCTCGAAGCCGCTGAGCTCCGGCATCATCACGTCAAGTAAGACGAGATCGATGTCGTTCTCAGCAGCTACTAAGCCATCTTTACCGTTGAAGGCGACCTGCGTCGCGTATCCAGCGTGGTTTAATTCCAGTTCAAGTAGGCGGGCGATTTTCGAATCGTCCTCGACGATTAAGATGGTCGGTGCCATAGACTTCCTCCTTACGACTGTTCGTCGAGTTCTGTCACTTGCTTCGATTCGTTCAACTCAAGTTCGACTTGTGAACCAACCTGTACATCATTATCCTGTTCCATGTTTTGCGCACGTTCAAACGTCACGTTTTTACCGTTTTGTTCAATGACGACTTGTGTGTCCGTCACACGGACCAATGCACCACGGATATCTTGATCTTCCGCTGCATCGTCTTCTTGGCGGTCAGCGTTCCGGTCGTCCCGATCATCCGCATCTTCACGGTCGAGCTCCCGGACGAGACCGGCTGCTGTCAGTTCAAGTTTGACGGTATCACCGGCTTGCGCTTGGTCGATCTCTGCCCGATCGCTGAAGCGGTACGCTTGATCCGAACCATTTTGAGTCAAGACGATTTGTTCATTGGACAGCTCTTTGACGACACCGGTGACTTCATTGCGGTCATCGTCGGATGAATCGTCATCTCGACCATCCCGGTCATCGTTCCGATCATCTTCCCGTTCGAGTTCCCGGACAAGACCGTCCTGATTGAGTTCAAGTTTAATCCAATCGCCGGCCGCAGCTTGTTCGATTTCAGCAGATGAGGCAAACGAATACGATTGATCCGAACCATTTTGCGTCAGTGTCACCGATGTGTCGGATATTTCTTTTAACGTTCCTTCTATGTCTTGATCATCATCCCGAAATGCGCTCGGAAGCGACTGCTTGACGTTGCTTGAAACTTTTGTGGAAGCTGCTTCAACTTTTTGTTCAACTTGTTCTGAAGTCGTGACCGTTGAATTGACGAGAGAATGTCCCGGACCGGTGAAAAGTAAGAAGGCGCCGGCTCCCGTCAAAACGGTTCCTGTGATGGCGATTGAAGCGAGACCGCGTTTTACAAAATTCTTTTTGGGCTTATCCGTACGTTTTTCGTTTGTCATGATGATTTCCTCCTCAGTAGTGGTAGCTGCTTTTCTTATTCTTAGAATAGCGCCCGCAAGTGAGAGGAGACTGAGGATTAGATTAAAATTTGATGAGAAATCAAATCGATTTGATGAAACGGGCAGGATTCCCGCCGACGACAGTGTTTGGGGCGACATCTTTGACGACGACACTTCCGGCCGCGATGACGGCATTGTCCCCGATCGTCACACCCGGAGTGATGACGGCACGTCCGCCGATCCAGACGTTGTCCCCGATGACAACCGGTTTCCCGAATTCATAACCGCTGTTGCGTTCGACGGGATCTAACGGATGTGTCGCTGTATAAATGTGGACGCCCGGAGCGAGCATACAGTTGTCGCCGATCGTAATCGGACAAATGTCGAGCAGCACACAATCGTAATTGGCATAAAACCGGGCACCAAGCGTGATGTTGTAGCCATAATCACATTTAAAAGACGGTTCGATGTAAAAATCCGTTTGTTCCGTCCGTAAAAGTTGTTGCAGGAGAGACTTTCGGGCAGGCAGCTCTTCGATGCTGAGTTGGTTAAATTGATGACAAAGCATCTGCGCCCGTTTTCGGTCCGCCACGAGCTCCGCATCCCCGGCTAAATACAACTGACCTTGAATCATCTTTTCTTTTTCTGTCACATGAATCATCTCCTAAGGGTATGTATATCTTCATTAGACTAAATCGGACGGGGAGAAGCAACTGATACCAAAAAAAGCGATTTTGATGTCGCCATCAAAATCGCTTTTTACTCTAGTATTCAATTAAGCAAGTTCAATTCCGCCTGTGACACCATAAATTTGTGCCGTGACATAACTGGCATCATCTGAAGCGAGGAAGACATAGACGCTCGAAAGTTCGACAGGTTGACCACTCCGTTTAAGCGGTGTTTCTTGTCCGAATTCCGGAATGTTTTCGCTTGGTTGACCACCTGAGATTTGCAATGGTGTCCAGATTGGACCCGGTGCAACAGAATTGACACGGATGCCTTTTGGTGCGACTTGTTTCGCAAGTCCCCGTGTAAAACCGTTGATGGCAAATTTCGTTGACGCGTAATCAAGCAGGTTCGCACTTGGGTTGTAGCCTTGAACCGAAGTCGTCGTGATAATCGAAGCCCCTTCTTTTAACAACGGAAGGGCGGCTTTGACGACCCAGAACAGAGAAAAGACATTGATTTCATATGTTTTGCGAAGTTGTTCCGTCGACAGGTCCATGATGTCCTCGACGGCTTGCTGTTTGCCGGCGACGAGTGCCAGAATATCGATTCCGCCAAGTGATTCGTGTGCTTCTTTGACGAGTTGTTGACAGAACGTTTCATCACTGAGGTCGCCCGCCAGTAAGTACGCTTTTTGTCCGGCAGCTTCGACAAGTGCTTTAACTTCTTCAGCGTCTTGTTGTTCTTCCGGTAGATAGTTGAGGAAAACATCTGCACCTTCACGTGCATAAGCAATGGCAGCGGCACGACCGATTCCAGAATCGCCCCCTGTGATCAAGGCCTTTTTCCCGATCAGTTTACCGGAACCTTTATAACTTTCTTCGCCACAATCCGGGATTGGCTCCATTTTTGCCTGGACAGCCGGTGCATCCTGATATTGTTTTGGGAAGTCATCATTAAAATATTGTGTAAGTGGATTGTTAGACTGGGACATGAATTGATTCCTCCTAGGTAGTGGTTTGATTTGCATAAGAAGTATGTTCCCTGTCACTTCACGTCTAAACGTCAATTGATTAATCAAGTGAAGTTTTCGTTAAGTAGAAAAGGACGCTCAGTAAGGCTGTAGCAACAACTAACCGTAGCGGACAGAGGGCAAATAAAAAAATCGAAGTCCACAGAATGTGAACTCCGATTTTGATTAAAGACAGGGTGGATGACCGATCAGACGCGTTCTGATGTCAGTTCTTTCATTCCTTGTAAAGCGGCTTGATTCAGTAAGTTCCATGGTTTGTTGTAGTGCGGTTGGAAGAAGAAGTCGACGAAAGCCAGTTCTTCAAGCGTCATCTCATTTTGAATCGCCACTGACAAGGTGTTCATCGCCTGGGTGAGGTCAACTTTTGAGATGATTTGCGCACCGACGAGGCGGTGTGTCGCAGTTTCGTAGACAAGTTTCAACTGGACGTTTTCAGCTGTCGGCATGAACTCGGGACGGTAAGCATCTTGAACCGTCGTACTTGTCACTTCTAAACCGAAGAACGGAGCAGCATCTTCTGTCAGACCGGTCGAAGCAATGTTCAAGTCATACAACCGGAGACCGGACGTTCCTTGTGTTCCTTGGTAGCGGATTGTCGGAGCGAGTAAGTTTTTCCCGACGAGTGTTCCCATTCGGACAGCATTTGTGGCGAGCGGAATATAAGCGTGTGTCCGGGCCGGATTGTAGTAGACGGCACAGCTGTCACCGGCAGCAAAGATGTTCGGATTACTGGTCCGCATATAGTCGTCGACGATGATTGCTCCGTTCGGCAACATGTCGATTTGTCCTTTTAACAATTCCGTACTTGGTCGGAAACCGACACAGAGAATGACGAGATCCGTCTCAAACGTTCCTTTATCTGTGACGACTTGTGTGACATTACCGTCCACGCCGGTAAAGCTTTGAACGGTCTGATTCAACTCGAGGTGAATCCCGCGGTCTGTCAATTCACTTTCAATGATATCCGTGAATGAACGATCCAAGTATTTATTTAAAATCCGGTCGGCACTGTCGATGAACGTGACATCTTTGCCGTATGCTTCGAATGCTTCAACCAATTCAGCACCGATGTAACCGGCACCGACAACGGTAATCCGCTGGGCATCCGTTGCTTTTTTGATGATGGTTTGCGCATGGTGATAGTTTTTGCAGAGTTCAATTTGATTCAGTTCAATCCCGGGAAGCATCGGGATGATCGGCCATGAACCAGTCGTCATAATCAATTTATCGTACGTATCCTGAACGGTTTCACCCGTTAAGAGATTTTTTGCAAGAATCGTTTGGTTCGTGCTGTCGATTTCCAGGACGTCATGTTTTAAGCGCATCTCGGCACCGAGTTCAGTCAGTTCATCCGGTGAAGAATAAAACAGCGACTCCGCATGCTCGACGACGCCACCGACATGAAGCGCGATGCCGCAAGAAAGGAATGAGACGTTATCGTTTCGTTCGTAAACGGTGATATCCAGTTGTTCGTGCTGTGAAGCCAACTCTTTAACTGCTGCTGTTCCTGCGTGTGTACAACCGATGACTGCTACTTTCATGAGTAAAGTCCCCTTTTCGTTTTTGTTTGTGATAAAAATCACATTCATTTGATATTCTTAGTGTATTACTTCACAATGTTGTTTTCAAGTACTTTGTTCACCATTGAGCATAATAATGTCTAAATTGTGAATGAGTGAGCAAAAGTGGGTATCGGGATCGAGGTATCGGTTCATCTGTATCGTTTCTGTTAAAAACGTGTAAAACTGTTTTAGTTTCTGAAGTTCAGGTTATAATGAAGAAGACAACAAAACGAAAGGGTGGAAACCGATGGATACCGAGAGGATCGATCATCTATTCAGCTTACCTGATTTTTAGCAGTGCCAATCTTCATTGAACAGGAAGGTAATGGCTTGAAAAAAATCAGGGAGAGCGAAAATAGATGAATACCCAAACGGGACAACTACACCCTCTCCCATGGACGATACGGGAGAGGACAACAACACATGAAACGAATTATAACCATCTTGGCCGGAACGCTCATTATGGCGTTTGGCTATTACACCTTGAATGAACAATTTGGATTGGCAGAAGGCGGATTTATCGGTCTGTCTTTACTCGGACGTTACTTTTTTGACATTAATCCATCGATTTCGATGATCGTACTCGACATTCCGTTTTTTATCGGAGCGTTATACTTTAAAGGAAAACGTTTTGTCAGTGAAGCACTTGTATCGGCAGGCGCATTGTCGCTGTTCTACGAAATGTGGTACCGACTGGATTTGTTTCATTTTCCGGAACAGGCATGGCCGGCAACACTGATCGCTGCTGTCGCCAGTGGAATCGTGACCGGCTATGGTCTCGGTCTCGTTCTGAAAAGTGGCGCGGCAACAGGAGGAGATGATTTGTTGTCGATGGGCCTCAGTAAACTGACCGGCTTATCAATCGGGACGATTTTATTTGGTCTTGATGCCATCGTCCTCGTCATCTCACTCGTCTATCTGCCGTTGAGTCTAACGTTATATACGTTGCTCGCGGTCGCGATTGCGGGACGTGTCGTCTCGGTCATGACACGCGAACCGGTCGTTACACCGATTCCGGTAGCTGAACTGAAATGAACAAATCCCTCCTGACATCAGGAGGGATTTTGTTTTACGATAAAAGAGAGTAGAAGAAAGGGGACACATAAATGATTAGACAAGCAACTGCCAATGACGCGGATCAAATCGCACCGTTGATTGAACAGGCGATTCATGAAATTGCCGAGACCCTGACCGGAACACAGGAGAAGGCATTAATTTTGGAGCGGCTCGCGCTGTTTGTTACGCAAACGGGAAACCGGTTAAGTCACGAGAACATTCTCGTCAAGGAACTGGACGGGCATGTCGTCGGCATCGTCATCGCATACGCAGGAGTAGATGCGGCACAGTTGGATGAGCCGATTAAACATCAGCTCCGCGAGTGGACCGGAGAAGAGGTACAGATTGATCAAGAGACGGAAGGAAACGTCTTTTATCTGGATACGTTGTCGGTGGATGCGGCATACGGTGGAAAAGGAATTGGGTCTGAGCTGTTGCAGGCAGCGGCGGACGAAGGGGAGCGGCGTGGATTACGGGCGTTTACGTTAAATGCGGATCAGACGAATGCTGGTGCGCAACGCCTGTATCGGCGTCTTGGATTCGTTCCGGTCAAGACGATTGAAATCAGTGGCGGACAATTTGATTATATGGAGCGACCGTATTCAACTTGAATGACGAGGAAAGTACTTCGAATTCGGTTCAAGATTCGTTGATACGCAGACAAGACTTCGCTTTCCGCGGGCGAAACGTGAGCCTCCGCGTCGCCTGCGCGACTTACGGGGTCTCACCTGTTCCGCTTTTCCCGCAGGAGTCTTCGTCTTGTCTGCTTTTCAACGACGTTTTGTTAAGCTGTTAAGATCGATACACTAAGAATCTGGATTCAAAAAATCACTCGCTTCACGCGACTCCTACAGGAAAAAGCGCAAGTCGCCTTGCGCTGTCAGAGACAAACAAGACCCGATTTTCTGCCTGATGGAGGCAGGAAAACTGGCTTGTGTCTCGCCTGAGGAAAGCACGTGAAAAAGAGTGATTTTTTATGTTTAGCTTAATTAGGTGGCGATGATTTATGATTCGACCGGATCCATCATTGTAAAAAACGTTGTAACAGAACGGATTCGACAGGTGTAATCTGCTCTTTCAAACGAGAAGCTGCACACAACCGTAAACAAGCCTCGAATCCGGTGACTTTTCTGATGCGCTTAAAGTAACAGACACGGTACAAATGACTGAGGATGAAGCGGGAAACGCGTTCTGCCGGATTTCGTAAAGACATTCGTCCTCCGTAGCGAATCAATAAAAAAGTACGGGCGACGTCCATCAGTGGATTGCCGATGGAGGCATCCATCCAATCGATGACATAGACGTCTTCTTTGACAAGCAACAGATTATACGGGTGAAAATCACCATGACATAAAGTATGTCCCGCTACAAGTGCACTGTGAGCAGGATATCGTTCTTGAAGAAGGGGTAACCCGTCGACGGATAACGTATGAAGATACCTTTGTAAGGTGACGATGGTCGTCATGTAGCGGAGAATCCGAACGGGATGACGTTTCATCAAATCACCGAGCGATTCACCTTTCAAGTACTCCATGCGAATGGAATAATCAACTTGATTATAGACACGAGGTGTCATCGGAAAGTGGTTTTGAATGGACAGATGATTTAGAAATTCCTGCTGGATCGATGCATGCGGAACATGTGCGTGAAACTGCTTTCGAACAATCGTCGCAGTTTCTTGTTGAATCGTTGCCGTGTTTCCGGTTCCGATGATATTCATCCAAATTCGCTCCTTATCGTAAGATCATCCGGTACAACCGCGCTTCCGCATCTTCCGGTTCGAACCGGGGATCACTCGTAAAGCGAAAAACTTCCGTCACTTCGATTGGTACATCTTCCGCCAGTAACCGTTTGAGCAATCGTCCGGTCAGATAGACCTCCTGTGATTTTGGTTCCGCCCGCCATTTGCTGACGGATCCAATCGGGACAATCGTAGCGTCAGGACGTGCCATCAAAAACTGACGTTCTTCTTCATCCGTAAAGATGGTCGCGGACGCGGATAAGCCGGTAATGGCTTCCGCCAGCTGAATCGTAGCCGGTTTAGTAGTCGCTTGTTGATACAAGGCGATACTTCCGATCAGCAATTGAATACATAAAAACGGAACAAACCAACGGATCGACAGACGGCGGACGAGTAAAATCACAAGCAGTAAGACGAGTGGTAAGACATGCCGCGGTTTATCGATGTTTTGGGCAAACCAGACCCAGAGAAAATAACCGGTTCCGGTAACACTCCACCAGAGAGGGAACGAACGGAAACGTTGGCAAAACAAGAACAGTCCCGATCCGAGACCAATCCAAGTGGCAAATCCAAGACCATGCCAACCGATTTGTTTGATTGTCAATCCAAGTCGTTCTAATAGGGTGGCGTCATCCGTTTGCGCCGTGCCTCCCCAGTCCGAGAAATGACCCGTCACGAAGTTGAGTGACAACTGGGTAAAGGAAGCCGGTCCGCCGACAGAGAAGGCGACCGGTAACAGCCAAGCGAGTTGAGCGAGTAGCAGGACTGCCATCTCTGACACGACTTGCCAAGCATCACGCCGTGCTTGCCACAGTAAAAACAAGAGGATGATTCCGAACGGTGCATAGGATAACCGGGTCGCCATCAACAGACCGAACAAGAGGTACGGCAAAAGACGGAACTGCCCCTGTCGTGCGCGTTCGACACTCCAGACGAACCAACAAAGAACACCAAGGGCGAGACCATCCGACATCCCGGTTGCGGACAAGACGACAAGGGAAGCCGTCGACACGACCGTAAAAGCAGCCAGCAGACGAACCGTATCGTATCGTCGGCGTTTGAACAGCAGGTACAGCGGAACCAGTCCGCTCGTGAAGCCAAGCATCGAGACGATTCCAAGGGCACGGACAGGTTCAAGCCCGAGTCGTGCGAGACCGGTCGCGAGTAAGATGAAAAACGGGTACCCGGGGAAATGTGGCTGCAAATTCGCCAAGTCATACTGTCCGACCGCTAACGTGAAGTTGGCGATATCGTAGCTTGCGACAAACGGACTGACCAGATAAAGGCGTCCGGCGGAAAACACGAAGATCAGAACGACAACCATGAAAAAAAGCGATCGTCCACGTTGTTGTGGATGACCGCTTCGAACCGTCACGAGACCTCCTTCAGTTTCTTGACGGTTTTTGGTGCGCGATTTTGACGCATCAACATGAAGCCGGCGAAAGCGAAGTATCCCCACCAAGCGAAAACTTGTTCGATGGACGGATTATGGCTGTAGCCGAACATCGCCCCCATGAACGTTCCGATTTGACCGCTGATCAATGTCGTATTGCCCGTATCACGTAAATATTGAATCTGATCGATATAGTGTTCCGGCATGAAAGCCACGATGTTATAAAGGGCGGCCGGTGTACCGTCTGCATTCGTCAACAGACTGCCGAGCAACCCAAGATCCTGGAATCGACCAATCGTTTGGACGAGCATGCCGGCAGCGATGAACAAGATTAAGACGCCGGTCACTTGGAAAAAGCGTTTGACGGGAATCTTCATCGTTCCGGAAACGAATAAGTAGCCGAAGATCAAGGCGAGCAGGAGACCGGAGACAGCACCGTAGCTGGTCAGCACCTTCTCGATTTCACCACCCGAAATCGCTGCGAAGAAGAAGACCGTTTCGATCCCTTCCCGGACGATGACGAGGAACGAATGGACGATCATCGTAATCGCACTGCCGGTCGAGACCGCGGCAGCGACTTTCGCTTGCGAGGCCTGCTGGTTTTCCTTTGCCTCCTTGCCCATCCAAAGCACCATATGGGTTAAGAGGAAAACAGAGATGATCATGATTCCAAGACGTAAATACGTATCGCTGCCGAAGCTTGCGAAACTCGTAAAGACGACTTGGAACAAGAAGGCGACACCTAAACTCGCGAGTAAGGCAAGTCCAACACCGGCGTAGACCCATTTTTTATATTGTGGTGCATTGAGCCGATCGAGATAACCGAGAATCAAGCCGACGATCAAGACGGCTTCGAGACATTCGCGAAGGGTGATTAAAAACGCCTGAAAATCCATGTGTCTTCCTCCTTATTGAGCGCGTCGTTTCTTACGCTGACCGATGATGACGATGACGATTAAGATGATGACAAGACTGATGGCGACCGTTTTCCAAATGTCATCTGTCCCAAAGGATTGACCGAAAATGGAGTCCTCTTCATCAAAAACACCTGTCTTCTCTTCACCCGGTAAAACGAACAGCGGGGTGACAGTATCTTCAATCTGTTTAATGTTTTGATCAAATGTTTTTCGATCACTTGCTTTTTTCCCGACTCCAAACAAACCGGGGTTTCCAAGCGCCGCAAGTGAATCATCAAAAGCAGTATACAATGAATCACTTGTCTTTGCACCATCACTTTCTTTGACGTAAGGTGCGAGCACATCATATGTGCCGCGTGCTTTAGCGAGCAACAACTTGGCCTGTCCGAAATCATCGAATTGTTCCTGCGCGAAGTGCAGACGACGTTCGATGTTTTGACGCAAAGCGACCCGGTAGGCTTGCTTGGCAGCATCGGCATCTTCCTTGGCTAACGACGCATCGATTTTTTCTTTTGCTTCCGGGAAGTAGAGCGTAAATTCCTTATCGTAGGCATCGATGGTTTCTTTGGCTAACGTGTAATCGTTTTGGTCAAGCTGTTCCTCAAACTGTTTATAAGCTTCCGCAAAAGCTTCCTTTCCTGGATCGCCGTAGCTGTAGGCGAATGCCGGCAACGGTGTAGTGAGCAGGAACAAGAAGGCGATGACGGTGATGAAAAGCGGTTTTCTCATCCGAGATGCTCCTTTCGTTCAAAACGTTCTTCAGACGACAGTGGGACGATCGGGCGACGCCATTCCCGGTAAATCGCAGGGAGGACGCGCTGGATATAGTTAAAGCGAATAAAGGACTTTCCGGCTTCCCGCACACGGTAACGAATCGGGACTTCCTGCAACCGGAACCCTTTTCGAACAAGATTCAGTGTCAGCACTTGGGCATAGTTATAGTCGTGGATGATTTCCGCATGTTTACACGCCGCACGGGAAAAGGCCCGCATGCCGCTTTGTCCATCGTGAATCCGACGTTTTAATAAGACGCACTGTAACCAGGTAAAGACATGATTGCCGATATACCGGTACAAACGCATCCCGTCGACCGTTCCGAGAAAACGGGAACCAAACACATAGTCGGCCTCATCGAGAAGAATCGGTCGGACGACGTCGGGAATCTGATCCGCCGGGTATTCGTTATCGGCGTCAATCATGACGGCGACGGTCGCGCCATGGGCATAGGACCGGAGCAGTCCTTCCCGAACGGCAGCTCCGAGCCCGCGATTTTTAGGGAAACGATAGACATGGGCTCCGTGTTGCCGGGCAATCTCAGACGTTGCATCAGTGGATCCGTCGTCAATGACGATCGTTTCGACAGGCAGTCCATCGATTTCAGCCGGAATGCGTTTTAAGACAAGCGGCAAGGAGACTTCTTCGTTATGGGCCGGAAGAAAGACGACGATTTTTTTCATGAGGATTCCTCCTTAAAGGCTTCCGTCAGTAAGACACCCCGGCTGTCATGCGGGATATCAGCACCAAGCAACTTCGTAATCGTTGGTCCAAGTGACAGGATATGCCGGTGTGTATCAACTTTCAGACCGGCATGGACGTGTTTGCCGTACATCCAAAACGGAACAAACCGTTCTCCTTCATCGAGATGACCATGACCGCCGATCCCGTCGGCTTGTCCGTGATCCGCCATGACAATCAGTGTTGCATCGTCGAGCTTACCGAGCCGGTCCAGTTCTTCGCAAAATTCAGCCAGTAAGGCATCGGCTTCTTCGATTTTCTGGACGTATTCGGAATACAGGGTGCCGCGGCTGTGACCGGTCTGATCGGTGCCGATCAATTGAATCGCCAGTAAATCCGGATCTTCTTGCTGGACGATTTGTTTGGCGCGATCGACGATGTTGCGGTCCGCGACATCATTATGCATGACGGCTGTCACGGTATGAACGTCTTTGGCACCGAAGGCATCGACGAGATGAGCGATTCCAAGAATCTTACCGGTTTTCCCGACGTCGCGCAACCGGTCAAAGACCGTATCGGTTTTGACCCCTGTCGTATTCCAAACCATGTTCGAATGGATACCGTGTTCTTCCGGACGGGCTCCGGTGAACATGGAACTGAAACAGACGACCGTTCGAGCCGGATAGACGGTCTCCATGTTCGTATACTCCGTTCCTTCTTGGCGGAGACGTTCGAGAAACGGCGTGTTCGCCGCCATGTAGCGATCTTTCCGCATGCCGTCGACGATCAGGACATAGACTTTTTGTGATGTCGGAATCGGTGCATCGACGGTTGATTCGGTCGGCAGTTTCGGCTTCCAATCGAACAGGTAGTGATGGAGGACCCAGGCGAACAGGAACAGCCCAAGCGGAAACCAAAGATAGGACCAATCCAGTGTCTGTTCGATTGAAGCGGTTTGCCAATACGCGAGTAAAAGTCCGACTTTCGGCAGCTGTTCTTGGGCATTTCCGCTCGTCGAGTCACTGTTTTTAAGGACCAGTTTCCAAAAACGTGTGAAGTTGAGCCAGTTGGTCCCGATCCGGAGGTGATAATAGATCGTCCCCCAGAAAAAGACGGTGAAGAAGAAATAAAGACCGGCTCCATACGCAAACAGCGGCAGGAGACGCGTGTCCGTTCCTTCGATGAACAACCAGACGATCAACGGAAGCCAAAGATAATTCCGTAAGAACAACGGAAAATCAAACTTCCAATATAAGACGAGCAGCGGCAGGGTCATCAGGAATCCAAAGCCGACACCGCTGAGTGAGCCTTGCGTCAAAATCAGATAGCTGAGAAACACACCGATCGTAAAAATCGGTGTGAAGGGTTTGCCTTCATTCAATAAGTTCCACATCCGTGCGGCAACTTTTTCAAAACGGGAAGCACTTTTCATGCAGGTCATCCTTTCGTATCGTGCTTCTTAAACTGGGTGAACAGTAATGTAACAATCGGGAAATGGCGGATGAGCACATAAACCGGCGCTAAAAATGCAAACGCATATTTAAAGAGATGCGTCATCAAGGCGAGCTCGTACGGGTTGGCCATACCCGCAAGTTGCAAGACCGTTCCCATCGCAAGTTCATACGTTCCGAGTCCACCCGGGGTAAACTGGGCGATTCCGGACAAGATTCCGGCACTCATCGCGACGAGGACAAGCGGAAAGGCGATGTCGGCATCGGCACCTTGCAAGAGACAAAAAACAGCCACGGCTTCAAACAGCCACGCCGCCGCCCCGTATCCAATCAAGGGATAGATCGTCTTGATCCATCGCCGGACCAGCAACAAGGCGAGCAGACCACCGGCAAACGCAAGCCCGGCGACCCACATCGTCTGTCCTAATAATAACCCGGCAGCGACAAAAAGACCGAGTACGGATAGGTCGATGCCGCGTTGGGCGACAAAAATCGCCGTTGTCCGTTTCATCGGACTGCCAATCGCTCGCGCCGTCAGCAGGCGAACCGCTTCTCCTACCTTGACGGGGGAGAGGTGATTGATTGCGAGACCAAGATACAGACTCGTTAGGTAAACCGCGGTAGACGCATTTTTTTCGTCCGCTGTCCGCCAAGCGCGTGCGCGTAAATAAAAAGCGAAAGCGTAGGTGACGGTAGCGACCACTGTCCAGTAAGACGTCAACAGGGTTTGGAGATAGTCATACACAACAGGCAGTTCGAGGCCAAAACGGACGAGTAAAAAAAGAGCTGCCAACGTCAGAACGACGCCCGCAGCTCCACGTATCACAGACGATCGCGATGCCATGTGATCATCCATTCCATTCCATCAGCGAGCGTGACGGAGGGAACATAACCGAACGTCTGCCTTGCCGCATCGGTGTTACTCCATGTCATTGAGACATCTCCCGCCCGGGCGGGAGCAAATGCCACCGGCACGTCAAACCGTTCCCCGAGCATCGCCGCGGCGTCGCGCACCGATTCCGGACGGTTGGCACCAAGATTGAAAATACCGGTTGCCTGTGCTTGCAAGGCTTGCTCCATTCCCCGTGTGATGTCGTCGATATAAGTGAAGTCCCGAATCGGGTCACCGAAAACGGTCAACGGTTGACCGCGTAGCGCCTGTTCGATGAATCGATACAATGCCATGTCAGGTCGTCCGGCAGGGCCATAGACAGTGAAGAAGCGGAAAATCCCGATTTGTAGACCATACAGATTCTGATAAGCCTGACAAAAGGTTTCCGCACTGTACTTGGCTGCGGCATAGGGACTCATCACCTGTCCGGTTGCTTGATGTTCCAACAGAGCACCCGTTTGTTCCCCGTAGACGGAGGAAGAAGAAGCGAAAAACAGATGCGGAATGGCATATGTGCGCGCTGCTTCGAGGACGGTCACCGTCATCGCGATATCATCCTCGATGTACCGATGCGGTTCCTGTAACGAACCGGGGACGCCGGGCAAAGCGGCGAGATGAAATACGGCGGCAAAGGAGTGACTGCCGAACCAAGTCGGCAAATCCTCATGCACGTTTCCTTCAAACACCTCAATCCCGTTCTGTTGCAAAAGACGAGCCCGCTCCAGCTTCAGTTCGACGTCATAATAATCCGTGAAGGCATCGATGACACTTACAGTATGACCGCTTGCGTGAAGCCGAAGTGCAAGAGCGGATCCGATGAAACCCGCGCCTCCTGTAATTCCGATCTGCATGTCGCGTTCCTCCGATTCCAATCGATTAGTTGAGTGGCTCTAAGGCGTCAACGATTTTATCACCTGTCGTTTCGGCTTTCAGGTCGCCTTTTTCGACAAGGGCATACCAAGCGTTGGCGTCAGACAAGACCGTGCTGGCTTGTTCTTTACCGAGACGGCTCTCAAGTGTCGGTTTCATTGCGATGATGAACATGTTTGCTTCCATCGCCTCGACCCGTGCCGTATCGACGTCTTTTTTCTCAAGCGCTTCTTGTGTTTCTTCGTGGTAGCCGTCGATCTTTTCCGTTAATGCTTTGGCGAATAAGCTTTCCACTTCTTTGAACTTGACACCCTCTGGTTTTGTTTTTGAGAAGTCATAGAGGTCTTTTAATTTAGCAACCGCGTCTTCATCGCCACCGGCCAGTGATTCCTCGATGGCAAGTAAGAAACCGTATCCTTCCGCTTGCTCCATCTGTAATTCTTTTTCATCCGTTCCGGCTTTGACGCCATCCTCGATTTTTTGAGCGTAACCGAGAGCGGCAAGATAGAACGAACGGTAGATGGATTTATCCGTCAACTGTTTCGCGACGTTAAAGTCCGCGACGTTTTTTGCAGCAATCGCTTCTTCTTGTGCCGTTAAGCCGGATGAGATTGCTTGAGCAATCGCTTCTTCATTTTTAAAGCCGTAACTCGCGTCACGCTTTTCTGCAGTTGGGATGAAGACTGTCTCGGACATGTCCTTGATATCGTTTAATGCAGCAGTCGCTTCGTCGGTTTTACCGGCAGCAACGGCTTCTTCTGCTGTCGCTTGTGTCGATTTTTGGAGTTTATAGAAGTAAGACTGAATGCCTTTGTCCACGAGTTGACGGGCAACGTTCTCATCCAGTTCTTTTGATTCGACACCCGCTAATGCGGAACTGATGACTTCTTCAATTTCAGGAGCAGCCGTCGTGACGCCGCCTTTTAATTTCGATTCATAACTCGTCGTGACCATTTTCCAATCGATGGCTTGACCTTCTTTTGCTTTGTCGAGCTCCGCCTTGATGGAACTGTAGATTGTCAGTTCATCCTTCAGGGTTGTCGCTGCGATCCCCGCATCTGTTTTTGTTTCAGACGTTTGCTCCGTTTTTTCTTTTTTCGGAGCCGTTGTTGTTTCTTCCGCGTTGCCACAAGCCGCAAGAAGTCCTGCTGTAATGAAAAGTGAAGCTACTTTTAACCGTTTTTTCATGATTGATTCCCCCAGAATATAATAAATATCGATAAATGATGTCGTTTTCACAAATCTAACTATAGCGAGAATAATTCTCATTGTCAATTGAACTTAAAGATGAAAAAAATGGCTTCCGAGGTATCCCGGAAGCCATTTTAAGGTGATATTTTACTGAACTTGGTCATACAGTTTCGTGAGGTAGCTGAAGACTTCATCCGATGCTTGGAACATCATGACCGAGTGTCCGAAAATTGCTGCCGGATTAAAGCCGTGATCCAAATCGATCGTTGAAGCGATTGTGACGTCACGATCGCTGTCGAGGACAACGCGGAAGTATTTGAATTCTTGGTTAAAGTCGTTGATGGCATTTAAGATTGGAAGATCCTCAACACCGTCTGGTACGTGTGTAATCGTCCGAGCAAACAGTTCAACGTCGGTCGCTGTTTTACTGAAGACGATCATCATCATCGGTTCAGCACCCGCCGGCGTTTTTTCCTGTGTCATGAAGAAGACGTGTGTTTCATTCTCACGTGCTTCCATCGGGATACCTTTTTCGACTAAGAACGCTTGGAACTCTTCCAGATATTGTTGTTGCACAGCCGTTACCCCGTTTTCATTTGTTTCCGGCTGACTGTTTTGGTTGATCGGTGTGACTTTGTTATCGTTCGTGTCTTTTGAGTTACGATCCTGATCCATGATTAAATCCCCCTTATAAATACTGTAATCTCAGTTTCAAGCATTTTAGATGGAATTGCAACTAATGTCCGTTATCCTCAAAGGAACATTTTCATTTTAAGGTAAGACATCTTTGTGAATGAACGAACAGATAACTTGAAAATGTATACCTGAATGGGTATATTGGTACACATAGACCATAATGGATTCTACTCAAGGAGGAAGACGGAATGAAAACGATCATTGTAGGTGGAGTAGCTGGTGGGGCGACGGCGGCAGCACGGTTGCGCCGATTGGATGAAACGGCGGAAATTATCCTGTTGGAACGGGGGAAGGAAATTTCTTTTGCGAACTGCGGTCTACCCTATTATATCGGTGACATCATTAAAGACCGAAATAAACTGTTGGTTCAGACTCCTGAAGGAATGAACGCACGGTTTAATCTGGATGTCCGAAATCTGTCTGAAGCAATTCAAATCAATCGTGAACAAAAAACCTTGATCATTCGGAAAGTCGATACCGGAGAAGAATATGAAGAAACATACGACCAGTTGATTTTGTCACCGGGAGCAAAACCAATCCGACCGGGCATTCCGGGGCTGGAGGAAGCGGAAAACGTCTTTACGCTACGGAACATTCCGGATACCGACAAGATGCGTCAGTATGTCGACGAAGCCCGTCCGTCTCATGCAACCGTCATCGGCGGAGGATTTATCGGTCTTGAGATGGCGGAAAACTTAGTCGAGCGTGGGGCACGAGTGACACTGATTGAGATGGCGGACCAAGTCATGGCACCGGTGGATCCGGAAATGGCAGCAATCGTTCATGAGCACCTCCGGGCGAAAGGGGTCGACTTGATCTTATCGGACGGCGTGGCCCGCTTCGAAGAGGCCGGTACACGTGTCGTGTTGACGAGTGGAAAAGTAATTCAGACGGACATGAATATCTTGTCGATCGGCGTCATGCCGGAAAGTAATCTAGCGGCAGATGCCGGACTTGAGCTCGGAATCAAACAAACGATCCAAGTCGATGAGACACTGCGGACATCCGATCCTTCGATCTTTGCGATCGGGGATGCCATCGAGGTCAAAGATTACATTACAGGAGAACCGGTCCACGTTCCACTTGCTTGGCCGGCCAACCGTCAAGGGCGCCTCGTCGCCGATATCATCAATGGGCGAGACGTTCGGTACACAGGAACACTTGGCACGGCAGTCGCAAAAGTCTTTGATTTGACGGTCGCTTCAACCGGCGTCAATGAAAAACGTCTTCGTCAGTCCGGACGCCGGTATGAAGCGGTTCATCTGCATCCCGGTTCGCACGCCGGATATTATCCAGGCGCCAGTCCGATTTCGATGAAGCTGTTGTTTGATCCGGTCGACGGAACGATTTTTGGCGCACAGGCGATCGGGATGACCGGTGTCGAAAAACGAATCGATGTCTTGGCGACAGCGATCAAAGGTGGTCTGACGGTTCTCGATCTTCCGGATTTGGAACTGTCCTACGCTCCTCCGTACAGTTCAGCCAAAGATCCCGTCAATATGGCCGGCTACATTGCCTCAAACATCGTACTTGGCGACAGTGAAAACGTCCATTGGCACGAGATTGATCAGATTGTCGCGAACGGTGGTTTATTGCTGGACGTCCGTGAACCGTCTGAAAATGAACTCGGTTCGATTCCGGGATCCGTTAACATTTCCTTGCCGACATTACGTCAGTCGCTGGAGGAACTGCCGAAAGATCAACCGATTTACGTGACGTGCCAAGTCGGATTACGCGGATATGTCGCGAGCCAGTTACTCAAACAACATGGTTTTGATGTCAAAAATCTAAGTGGCGGTTACAAGACATGGGCAACGGTCAATCGTGACCGTGAAGCGAGAAGCCAAGTACGGGAGGAAACAGCAGTGACGATTACGAAAAGTGAGCCGAAACGAGCAACAAAAGAGCAGATTACGTTACTGGATACATGCGGTCTCCAATGCCCGGGCCCGATTGTGGAATTAAAAACGAAGATGGATCAACTGCAAGACGGCGATCAAGTTTTCATCAAAGCATCGGATCCCGGATTCCTGCCGGATGTTCAAGCGTGGGCACATAAGCTCGGTCATACCGTCCATACGGCGGAAATGAATAAGGGAATCGTCGAAGTCTTGCTTGAAAAAGGAATGGCAACGGCCGCGCCGATCCAGTCTGACGTCACGAAAGCGGACGATGCGACGATGGTCGTCTTCAGCGGAGACCTCGATAAAGCACTGGCATCGTTCGTCATCGCGCAAGGTGCTCAAGCGATGGGCAAACAAGTGACGATGTTCTTTACGTTCTGGGGACTGAATGTCATTCGAAAACCGGACGCACCATCCGTTGAGAAGGCACCGATGGAACGGATGATGGGCATGATGATGCCGAAACATGCCGGCGATCTTCCGCTCTCGAACATGAATATGGGCGGGGCTGGTCAAAAAATGATGAAAAAAGTCATGAAGGACAAACAAGTGGATGCGCTTGAGACGATGATGGCGAAAGCACAGGCGGCAGGAGTTCGGATGATCGCCTGCACGATGTCGATGGACATCATGGGAATCAAAAAAGAAGAATTGTTGGATGACATCGATTATGGCGGTGTCGCAAGTTATCTTGGCGCGACGGATGACGCCAATCTCAATCTGTTCATCTGATGTACTCGATTGTTAAATAAGAGAGATGTCTTCAACAAGCCCCGATTACACGGGGCTTGTTTTTTTACGTTAAACCTCACATTGGATGTGAGGTTTTGTGATTTTTTGTGCACTTGAACGACTTAAAAGAAGGAAATGAATTTGATTTTCTGAAATTATTTTCGTATCATAGAACACATGTGAAAAAAGGTTACATGATGGAACGTTTAATGAGGAGGAAGACACGTGGAAAAACAATTCATGGAGTTAGTCAGTAATATCAACGATGTATTATGGTCGAGCGTTCTCATCATTCTATTAGTCGGGTTAGGCATTTATTTTACGATTCGGATGGGATTCGTCCAATTTCGGATGATTCCGGAAATGCTTCGCCTGTTGTTCCAAGGAACAGATAAAGGAAAAGACGGTGTTTCGCCGTTCCAAGCGTTCGCCATCAGTACGGCAGCACGCGTCGGAACCGGAAACATTGCCGGTGTCGCGACAGCGATCGCGCTTGGTGGACCCGGTGCCGTCTTCTGGATGTGGTTGATCGCTTTAATCGGATCGGCCTCTGCCTTCGTCGAAAGTACGTTGGCGCAGATCTATAAAGTGCGCGATGATAAAGCATGGCGTGGTGGTCCGGCCTATTACATGGAAAAAGCACTTGGACAACGTTGGCTCGGAGTGGTCTTCAGCATCTTGATCACAATCGCTTTTGGATTTGTCTTTAACTCGGTGCAGTCGAATACGATCTCTTTGTCACTTCAAAGTCAGTATGGCATCGATAAGACATGGATCACAGTCGGACTTGTCGTATTGACGGCACTTGTCATCTTCGGTGGTGTCCGCAGTATCGCGAAAGTCGCAGCGTTTCTCGTCCCGATCATGGCGGGTGGTTACATTTTAATCGCCCTGTACATCATGGTGACGAACCTTGAAGTTTTACCAAGCGTCTTCGGTTTGATTTTCCAAGAAGGATTGCTTGAATTCAAAACGCTTGCAGGTGGAGCGATTGGAGCAGCGGTCTTAAACGGAATCCGTCGTGGTCTCTTCTCAAACGAAGCAGGGATGGGGTCAGCCCCTAACGCTGCTGCGACGGCAGAAGTATCGCACCCGGTCAAACAGGGTTTGATCCAATCATTTGCGGTATTCGTTGATACGTTGCTGGTCTGTTCGGCAACCGCGATGATCGTCTTGGTCAGTGGTGTCGCGACAAAAGATGCGAGTGGAGAACCGGTTGCCGGAATCGATTTGGCACAAGGAGCACTTGCTTCACAAGTCGGTTCGCTTGCGACTGGATTCATGGCACTTGCGATTTTCTTGTTTGCGTTCAGCTCGATTGTCGGAAACTATTATTACGGTGAGTCGAACATCAGCTTCATCAATGACAACAAAACGTTGATGACGATCTACCGGGTGATTGTTTTAGCGATGGTCGTATTTGGTTCGTTGGTTCAGACAGCCGGACTGGTCTGGGCACTAGCCGATATCTTTATGGGACTGATGGCGATCGTCAATCTGTATGCGATTTTCCGGTTATCGAAAATTGCCAAATTGGCACTGGATGATTACCTCGTTCAACGCCGAAACGGTCAAGATCCTCGTTTCCATAAAGATTCGATTCCGAATCTTCCCGGGAAAGAAACGCTTGAAGCATGGCAAGATGACGATACAAAAGAAAAAGCAATCTAACAAACTGAGGGTCAGAGCAATCTGATCCTCTTTTTTGTCTTTGGATTTCAGGAATCATCATTAAACAGGTGAGAAAATGGGAATACTAAAAAAAACGGTCGGAAGGAGGGGGAGGATGGAAAATGTTCATTATGTCCGAGTCGCAGATGCCGTTTGGGATTCTTTTGGTGATGATCCGCACATCATCATGGACTGGATTTTGTTCATCCATGAAACACAGCCCGACCATGAACAGTTGTTTGCGCTCGAAGAAACAACACCGTTGTACCAATTGATGAGTCAAATCGATATCTTCATTGATCAGGAAACCCATTACAATCTGGGGCGGGCAATCGTCGGGGAAGAGTTAATCGTCAATGAAGATCATGCGGCGATCGTCGGCATCCTTCCTTTACCGCTCTTAATCATTTCTTCCGAGGTGATGCGGAATTTTGACCGACAGGCGCTTGAAGTGATTTACCGGGAAGCGGGGCGGCAAGGAGAATTTGATACGGTATGGGAGCAGTTCGGTGACTTGCGCGCTTATTTCCGTCAGGCAGAAGAAGCAGAAGAGACGATTCTTGTCTATTATGTATAGCGCGGTAATGACCACGAAAAAAAGGAATCACGCGTTCTTTCACGCACGTTTCTCAAACGAGACACCCTGTAGGAGCTGCGTGAAGCGAGTGATTCCTGATTAACGAGAAGAGAGGGGTGGCAGATAAGTCTGCCACCCCTCTTCATAAAGCAATCGTTCTAAAGCGTCAGCCTGTTGTTAACGGCAGTGCTTAAAAGTCGATTTCATCCGGATCTGGTCCAAGACGGACATCTGTTGCCAAACGATCAATCTTCTCGAGATCGTCCGCATCGAGTTGGAAATCAAACACATCAAAGTTTTCCGCAATCCGTTCAGGTGTGACCGATTTTGGAAGAGCAACGATGCCGTTATCCAAATGCCAACGCAAGACGACTTGTGAAGGAGATTTACCGTGTTTTTCGGCAATTTCCTTAAAGTCATTGATTTCAAGGAATTTCCCTTGCATGAGCGGGCTCCACGCCTCGACTTGGATGCTGTGGTCCTGTAGATATTCATGCAGTTCGTGTTGCGGAAGTTGCGGATGAAGTTCCACCTGGTTGATCATCGGTGTCATCAATCCTTCTTCAGCCAGTGTATCGAGGTGATGTTCTTTGAAGTTCGAAACACCAATCGCTTTGATTTTCCCAGCTTCGTAAAGCTCAACCATCGCTTTCCATGCTTCAATGTACCCTTCGACCGGCCAGTGAATCAAATAGAGGTCCAAATAATCGGTCTCTAATCGTTCGAGTGACTCAGCGAAAGCTTCTTTAGTGCGTCCGGCACGAATATCATCGTTCCATACTTTAGACGTTAAGAAGAGATCTTCACGGTTCACGCCGCTTTCTTTGATTCCTTTGGCGACACCACGTTCGTTTTTGTAAACGGCAGCCGTATCAATATGACGGTAACCGACACGAATCGCTTCTGCGACGGCAGCCGGTGCTTCCGTCTCTTCGTCGACTTGCCAGACTCCGAAACCGATCTGTGGAATCGTGACACCATTTGAAAGTTTTGCGTATTGCATGTATATACTCCTCCTTCAATGAAACTAGAATATGGAATTGCTCGTTTAGTTTAGCATGAACTCAGAATCACGTCTGTTTAGACGCTCAAAGCAGGAGGTAAGCTGTTAGAGAGCGAACAAAGTGGGTATATCCATACATGAAGTGAGGTGTAAAATCATGGCACGATCCGTTAAAAACGTACCAAAAGGAGTGTGGGCCGGACTTGCGACGCTGTTAGGCGCTCAAGCGACCTTCCTGTTCCTTGGCGCCCGTAAAACCGGGCGTAATCCGTGGGTGTGGGGTGGCGCAGGGCTCGTTCAGTTCCCGCTTCCAGCCATCGCGTATTTCATTCTTAACCGGCAAGAACAGAAGAAAAAATAATCAAAAACAAGTCCGGTCGCGCTGCAGGCGGCCGGACTTGTTTGTTTTACGAAATATTTTCTTTGCGCACAGCAGTGTTTTTCCGGCGCGGGAATCCAAAAAGAATCGCAAGGGATCCGCACACGAACAATAAGAACGGATAGAACAGATACGGAATCAGTTCCGGAGAAGCTGTTTTCGTCAACTCCGCCGCAATCAGCAACTGGGCGCCGTATGGGATGATTCCTTGAACCCCACACGAGAAGATGTCGAGAATGCTGGCTGACTTCTTCCGATCGATGTCATACGTATCCGCAATCTCCGCTGCGAGCGGTCCAGCCACAAGGATCGAAATCGTATTGTTTGCCGTCGCGAGGTTTGTCGCTCCGACAAGCGCAGCCATACTGAACTCTGCGCCGCGGCGTTGCGTGATTTTTCGAGTCAGTGTTTCTTTCAGATAGGCGATACCGCCGTTAAAGGTGATCAGACTGACAAGACCACCCATCAGTAATGTCAAAATCGAAATTTCAGCCATGCCCATCAATCCTTCGGACATCGATAGCACGAATCCACTTAAACCGAAGCTGCCGTCGAGCATACCGATGATTCCTGTCAAGGCGGTTCCGCCGATCAAGACGAGGATGACGTTGACGCCGAACAAGGCCAAGACGATGACGGACAGATACGGAATCAGTTTATAAAACTCGAAGGCCTTCGCGTCGACGACATCTCCGGCACCTGAAACAAATGCCAAGATGATGACGGTCAAAATCGCTGCCGGAAGCACAATCAAGAAGTTCGTTCGGAATTTATCACGCATATTGGTTTTTTGCGTGCGGACCGCTGCAATCGTCGTATCGGAGATAAACGACAAGTTGTCCCCGAACATCGCGCCCCCAACGACGGCGGCAGCCGCGATGGCGACATTGACACCAGTCGCTTCGTGAATACCAAGTGCGATCGGGGCGAGCGCCGCAATCGTACCGGTCGAAGTCCCCATCGCCATCGAGATGAAGGCAGCGATGATGAACAATCCGCTCATTAAGAGAGACGGCGGTAAAAATGTCAGTGACGCGTTGACGGTCGCTTCGATGGCGCCGATCGCATCCGCTGTTCCGGAAAACGCACCGGCGAGTAAGAAAATAAAGACCATGATCATGATGTCCGGATTTCCGGCACCCGTTGCAATCCGTTCCACGGTTTGATTGATACTGCCTTTGGTCGTCACGGCAGCAAAAATCAAGGCAATCAATGCGGCAATCAGAATCGGGAACTTATAAAAGTCGTCATAAAAGATGCCGGCACCGATAAAGAGGACCAAAAAGACAAGTAATGGTAGAAGGGCCCACTTGTTTGGTGTAATCGTCTCGTTCATAAAATCACTCCATTTCTGCATGTACAAAAAAAGACTCCTTCGCAAGAAAGAAGGAGGTCTTTACTGAAAAAGACGCTCTTCTTATCTCTCAAGCCGTAGCTTGCTGGATTTGGCACAGTACGATTCAATCGTCCGCTGCCGAAACATCATTGGGCCAGTCCCTCCGTCTCTCGCGATAAAAAGAAGTCATTTAATTGTCTGAAATACGTTTTCTACCGTAACGTATCTTTTAATGCATGTCAACACTGCTTCACTGCAGTGCTTTTTTGAGTGTCGTGACATTTTCATTCATCAAGTCAAAATAAGAAGCGTCCTGTTGTTCTTTTGTGACCGATTCCAAGTTATGAATCGTGATGGCTTCAGCTCCGATTTCTTGTTGGATGACCCGGGCGACTTTTGGGGAAACCGTCTCTTCAAACGCAATATATTTCAAATCGTGCATCTTGGCTTCTTTGACGAGGGCAGCCAGTTCTTTTTGCGAAGGCTCGTCAGACGGTGAGATGCCGGCGATCGGCAGTTGAGAAAAACCGTAGCGTTCCGCTAAATATCCGTAAGCGGCATGTGTCACGAGCAATTCTTTTTTGGAGCCGTCAGCAACTGCTTGCTGTAAGTTTTGATCGAGCTCATCTGCCTGCGTATCAAATTCAGCCAGATTTTTTTCGAACGTCGCTTTTTTGTCCGGTACTTCTTTTGCCAACGCCGTCGAAATCGATTGGGCCATCATTTTGGCATTGTTCGGATCAAGCCAGACGTGCGGATCGTACTTGCCATGATCGTGTTCTTCTTCTGAGTGCTCATCTTCTGAGTGCTCGTCTTCATGAGCATGTTCTTCGTCGTGTGCGTCTGTCTCTCCATGAACGTGTACCGTGGCACTCGCTTCAAGCAAATCGATGCCTTTACTTGTCTCGATGAACCGGACATCGTTTCCTTTGAGACTGGCTTTGATTTTTTCTGAATACGGCTCAAGCGTCGTTCCGGTCAAGAGGAACAGATCCCCTTGTGCGATTTCTGTCAGTTGTTTAGAAGTCGGTTCATACGAATGGGGATCGGCACCAGGAGGAACGATCATCTTGACATCGACATCAGCGCCGCCGATTTCTTTGGCAATCGCCGCTGTGGCGAACGTTGATGTATAGACGTTGAGTTTTTGGTCGGCGGCATCTTGATTCGAACCTGAATCAGATGATCCACAGGCAGCGAGGAAAGTGGCGCTCGCGAACGCGACCGTGAAAGCGGGAATTAACTTTTTCATATGTGTAAAACCTCCAAGAAGTATTAAAACGTAATTATTCCGATTTGAACCTTTTCACTATAACGAATCCAAAACAAAGCGTCAAGTACAAGAGCGGGAAGAAGTTCGACTTCTAAAAAAATGGGGTAAAAGACTAATAAGATTAAAAATCGTGAGTATGCCCGGAGGTGATGAGGTGAGACGGGAAACAGCATGGTTGATGGGAGGGGCTGCGCTTTTGACGACGGCTGCTGCCGGTGCGAGCATCTGGAACAATTACGGTGCTCTTTTACGGTGGACGGAACCGGCGCTTCCGCTTGCGGAAACCCAACTGGCTCCACGGACCGTTTTGTATAAAACGATCGGCGAGAAGGAGCTTAAACTGGATCTGTACTATCCGGTCGGTGAAGGACCGTTTCCGGTGGCGATTTATGCACATGGTGGAGCGTTTGTCAGAGGAGGCCGTGATGATCTCTTTTGTTTTACACCGATCGTGGAACGTTTTTTAGAGCTTGGCATCGCGGTTTGCAGTATCGATTACCGATTGTTTGAAGACGGCAGTTACTTCCCGGATAATTTGGAAGACGTACGCGACGCCCTCTGTTTTTTAAATCAGGAAGCCGATGAGTTGCGGATTGCGCGGGGACGAATGGTCCTTTGGGGAGATTCGGCCGGTGCAGCGTTGATGTTGACGACCGCCCTGGCACCGATGGAGTTCATCGGTGAACAGAAAGCGGAACAACTCCCGCTGATCAGCGGCGTCATCGCCTTGTATCCACCAACGAACTTCTTATTATTCAAGTTCATCCAGACCTGGATTGCCCATATCAAATTTTATGGGGGAGGACGGGAGGAATGGCGTGCACTCATGACACGTGTCTCACCCGCAACTCATTTGACCGCCGATTCACCGCCGATCATGCTGTTGCACGGAAAAAAAGATCCGATCGTTCCCTTTACGCAGGCGCTCCATTTCATTGAAAAAGGAGCCGATGTCGGGGCGGATGTCCGGTTGTTTTCGTTTCCGAACGGAACCCATTCACTGGCCAGCTTTGCGCAGACGGAAAACCCGCTCAAAATTGAACGGCTGCTCGACCGGATTGAAGCCTTCAGCTGTCAAGTCCTTGTCCTGCCGCCTCGTGAGCCTCTTCACTAAGTAAAGAAACATGATACAATCAGTCATATTTCTTTTTGAAGGAGACAATGAGATGACAGAAATTTGTTTAGTGCGCCACGGTCAGACCGATTGGAATTTAAACGAACGGATTCAGGGGCGGGAAGATATTCCGCTGAACGAAACAGGGCGGTGGCAAGCCGGCTTGAGTGCGACGTATCTCGCACAGGAGAAATGGGATGTCTTGATTTCCAGTCCGTTGTCCCGCGCGGTCGAAACGGCGGAAATCATCGGCCGTGCCGTAGGACTCGAGCTGACGGAAACGGATGACCGGTTGGTCGAACGCGAATTTGGGTTTGCATCGGGCAAGCCGATCGCCGGAATTTATGAAGCTGTCCAAGCCAATGATACGGACCGTGTCCCGGGTCTTGAGACCGAACAGGAAATTCAGGCCCGTGTCTTCGCAGCTGTCGAAGAGTTGACACAAAAACATCGAGGAAAACGTCTGTTGATCGTCTGTCACTCGCACACGATCAAAGCCGCCTTATCCTCGATTGATGACACATTCAGTTACCGGACACCGCTTAAAAATGCGTGTGCCAACTATATTCGTTTTTCCGACCGGTATGAAATCGACCGGATTAATGTCGCCGATCACATCCTGGACTGGACGAAACGTCCTTAACTGATTTTCGGATTTTCTTGTAAGTACTGTTTAAACGTTTCCTTGGCGATGCTCGTGATATGAGCACCACGTTTGGAACGGCGGTCTTTATACTCCTGAATCAATGCTTCCCCTGTGAAATGATCTTCGACGACTTCGCGTAAAATCGATTCGGATAAGTCATTTTTCATCATCACCATTTTTCCGGTGAATAAATAAGAGGTGCCTTCGTTTAACGGTGTACACTCGAGTGGTGTGATGATCATGGCAGCCGGATCGTTATCCGGTCGTGAGATTGTGATTTCGATCAAGGCCCGCAGATTTTTTGCGAACAGTTCATCGATGATCGGTTGATCATGTTTTAAGACGACGATTTCAGCCACCCACTGGGCCGTCTGATCGGTACTGACAGTCAATCCGTCTTTGATCGTAACCGGAATCGTTGTATCCCGGCCGGACTCGTCCATTAAGATACGCAGTGTGCACAGTTTAAAAGTTTTCACGAAAACTCCTCCTTGCATGAATGTACGCAGATTTTCTCCAGTATACCGTGACCATACAGATGATGGGAAAGTTTTAACGAGGATTTTCAGGTGAACTATGTTTAAATGAAATTAGAAATCAGAAACAGGAGGACCGTTCATTATGCCGCAAGCACTTATAGGAGTATTAGGAATCATTGGAATCATTTTACTTGCCCATCATATCATTATGTATTGGCATGCTGAGCCAACCGATCGTCCGACGCTTGCCTACCGCATAGCGCTCCTGATTGCCTGTCTGCTTCTCATCAGTGGAAGCGACCACTTGATTAGTATTTTTTATGCCGATTCCTTGGCGGAGTTTGGTCAACGGATTACGTATATCGTCTTCATCGGAGGTGCGCTTGGTTTCGCGTGGTACTTTCGTCAACAAATGGAACAAGCGACAGCCCAAATGACACCAACACCAAACGAAACAGCCCACTTCAGTTGAAGTGGGCTGTTTTTTTATTTAATGCCGCTTGCTTTACGTGTGTCGCGAATCATATCGAGCTTCAACTTCCAGAGGCGGTCGCTGAAGGTGATGGCATAGACTTCCGGCAGGCGGAGACGTTTGTACTCTTCCCACAGACGGCCGATCTGCTGTTCGTGGAAATGGCGGCTCTCTTCAATCGTCGGGACGGTATAAATCATGTCCCCTTCCGTGAAGATTGGTGTCAGGAGACGCTCGACGTTGAAGTTTTCGATCCGGTTCCGGAACGACGGGTCCCGGACATCGATCAAATCGATGGAATCAAGATCGGTCGGATCCTCGTCCATCAAAGTGATGTAGTCTCCTTTAAACTTGTTCGTCACCCGGTCGACGATCCGGTACACTTCCTTGATGTGTGGTGTCGTCGTCTTCGCTTTCGAGGAAGAGACCTTGATGACAGGAGCAAGTTCCCCGTTTACTTCCCTGGCGACTAACTTATAGACCATTCCCAGCGCCGGTTGTTCGTACGCAGTGATGCCGCGTGTACCGACGAGGAATGTGTTCGCCTGTGCTCCTTGAATCCGTAAATCCTGAATGACATACTCGTCCAAGTCACCCGACAAGACGATGTCGACTTCCGGGAAACCGGCTTCGTCAAGCATTGTCCGAGCTCGTTTCGACAGATAAGACAAGTCACCGGAATCAATCCGGATCCCGCGTAACTTATGTCCTTTTGCCGCGAGCTCTTTCGCGACGATGATTGCATTTGGTAAACCGCTTTTGAGCGTATCATACGTATCGACGAGCAGTGTCGCTTGATCCGGATAATAAGCGGCGAATGTCCGGAATGCGGTCAATTCGTCATCGTGGAACTGGATGTCGGCATGCTCCATCGTCCCGCCTGAAGGGATTCCGAAGTCACGTCCGGCAGAGGCGAGGCTTGTCACGTCAAAGCCGGCCAGGTAAGACGCGCGTGTGCCGAAGTAGGCGGCGTCAATACCTTGTGCCCGGCGTGCTCCAGCTTCTAAAAACTTCGCACCCGGGGCCGATTGACGGATCCGGGCATATTTCGTCGCGATGAGTGATTCATGGTTCGCGATGTTGAGGATGGCAGTCTGCAGCAGCTTGGCTTCGAAAATCCGTGCTTCGATGCGAAGAAGCGGTTCATTCGGAAAAACGATTTCGCCTTCCTTGACGCTTGAGATCGATCCCGTGAACTTGAAGTTCCGGAGCTCGTCTTTGAACTCGTCCGGGAAACCGATCATCTTTTGAAGGTACGTGATGTCTTCTTCCGTGAAATGAAGCGTCTGGACGTACTCGATGATATTTTCGAGTCCGGCAAAGACGACATATCCGCCTTCAAACGGATTCGTCCGGTAGTAGACATCAAAAACAGCACGTTCATTGTGACGCCCTTCCTGCCAATAAATGTACATCCATCGCGGAAGATAGAGGTCAGTATGAAGTGCAAGGTTACGTTGTAACATGAAGACAGATCCCTTCTTATTCGCCGACGACGTCTGCGCCGAGCGATTGTTTGAAATGTGTAAGAGCCCAGTCGTGTCCGACCGCATTAAAACTCGCGACCGCATCCGCATGGACCACGATTTTATATCCGAGATTGTAGGCGTCGACGGCTGTATGCAACACACAGATGTCCGTGCAGACACCGACGAGGTGAACTTCACGAACTCCACGTTCCCGCAGGCGTAAATCCAAATCCGTTCCGGCAAAGGCACTGTAACGTGTTTTGTCGATGACATGATCCGCGACCCGTGCCATTTCGGCGACTTGCCCAAACAGATCCCGGCCGTGGGTGCCGCGGATGTTATGCGGCGGGAAGAGTAACGTTTCCGGATGGAAGGTATCTCCTTCTTCATGGATGTCGTTTGCGATGACGACGTAGTCTGCGGACGAAAACTCGTCCATTAACGAGGCGATGCGACCTTCGATGGCTTGGCCGGGTTTCCCGCACGTCAATTTCCCTTCGTCAGCGACGAAGTCGAACGTATAATCGATGACAATAAGCGCGCGCATGAGCGTCTGCCCCTTTCTGTATGGAAGATAGTGTTCTCTTTCACATTGTACTCTATCTGCGCCGGAAGACAAAAGGAAGAAATCGGAGGGGGGAGGTATAAGAAAGCGTAAAAGTAGGGTATAAGGTATAGGACGAAAATAATTGTGGAGGAGGAATATGGCATGAAAAGGTTGAATGAGTATGAAGTGGAAGAACGCCTGGAAGGATTGTCTGAATGGCGCGTGGTCGATGACGAAATCGTCCGTGTCTATACATTGGATTCGTTTCCGGCAGCACTGGATTTTGTACAGGAGGTGGGTTCGGTTGCTGAGCACCTGAATCATCACCCCCGCATCATCATCGATTATAAAAAAGTTACGCTGGCGGTTACGACGCATGATGCAGGCGGTCTGACCGGCAAAGACTTCGAACTCGCGGAGGCCTGTGATGCCATCTAAACTTTCCATCACATTCGGTAGCGGTAGTTTTGTTGATCAAATTCGTGCGCGTGATCCACACATTCGTGCGGCAAGCGGAAGCGGAGAAGCCCTGTTGTTTATCGAGACAGATGGGAAATCACCTTTCCAAAGTGGAAACACCTATACATTGCTTGAGACGCGCGGCAATTTTCAAGAACAAGGCAGCTTGTTCTATTGGTCGGTTCCGGCCGATCGAAACAGCGGCGACTTGTTCGTCCATCAGGTCATGTCGAATCCAAAAGTCCTTGGCGCTGAATATGACAGCTTTCAGGCTGTCCGGATCGCCCGCGTCGAGCGTGGGGACGATTTGGTCTTGTTGATTCAGTTCGGCAATGACGGGGATGCGACACGATATGCGAAATCAGTTGAACGACTGACGGTCGACCAGTATGCTGAAGAAGCAGGGAAGTCGTTTGCGCCTTCTCCAGTCATGAAACGGTACCAGCTTTTACAACCGCTTTAAGTTACATCAAGACCAGTCTAGGGGGAATAACAGATGAAGAAGAATTACTTTTTAGCAGCAACAGTCGGCGGAGCGCTGATCGGAGCAACGTTATCGATGCTTCATAAAGACACACGCCAAACACAACTCGCCGCAGTCAAACGGGCGTTTGGTGGAGCCGGGACACAACTTTCTGCCGTCAAACAAGATCCGAAAGGACGTTTTGAAGAGCTTCGTGCGCTGTACACGGACAATCAAGAAACGATCCACAATCTGATTGATGATGTAAAAGACTTGGCGGAATCGTTACGGAAATAAGAGACGAAAAAAGAACGAGCTGCCCTGAATTCCGACTAACGGAGATCAGGGCAGCTCGCTTTTTTTGTAGAGGCATACAGACGTATTAAATGAAACGTGCAAGCAGACCGAAGACGGCGAAGGCGACGATGACATAAAAGATGATGCGTCCCGTCTGACCCGAACCGCTCGTATAGACGACCCGACCGCTTGCTGCCGACCGCTTGCCGACATTAAACGGACGCGTGAACGGAACGGCACTTTTTCCAAATACGAAACCGGCAAGGAATCCGAGGACGAATCCATACAGGTGACCAAATACGGATACGTTTGATCCGAGCAACGTGAAGATGGCGGTGATGGCACTGAAGATGTAGACAAGGCGTGCGTCATCCGCTGAGATCACTGTCCGTTTAAAACGACCGAGATAGACATAAAATCCGAGCAATCCTAAAATCGCTCCGGACGCCCCGGCTTGACCATAAAAGGGTTCGTTGATTTTCGTGAAGTACGTCAAGACGTTGGCGAGCGTACCGACGAGAAGATAAAACGATGCGAATTTCGCATGACCGATCATCCGCTCCAAGGCAGGGGCGAAGATGACCAAGGCAAACGTGTTGAAGGCAATATGCCAGAAGTCATAGTGCAGGAACGTTGCTGTGACGACCCGCCACCATTCACCGTTGGCGATGAACAGATTGATGGCTGAACCATAATTGAGCGGTGAGAAGCCCAAGTTGAAAAAGGCATTCAACTGTTCGATGACAAACAGAGCGACTTGGATTAAAATGAACAACGAAACGACCGGATAAGAACGTGTGAACGTTTGTAGGTTTTCCGTTCGACTAAACATGACAACACCTCGCTTCCCCTTCATTCTATATGAAGACAGCGAAGAATAGAACTGTGGAGGCGTCAGAAATGATTTTTGGAATAGGACTGGATCTGGTTGAACTCGAACGGATGCAACAGACATTGTTACGTCAGCCGCGGATCGTACAACGGGTTTTGACCAAACGGGAGCAGGAACGGTTTGAAACGTTGTCCGGCGTCCGGAGCCTCGAATATTTGGCGGGACGATTCGCCGCGAAAGAAGCATTCGTCAAGGCCCTCGGAACCGGGATCGGATCTGACGTATCATGGCTCGATCTCGAAGTGTTGAATGAAGCATCCGGCCGTCCGGTCATGACGGGACCGTTTGAGGGCATCATTCATCTCTCGATCACCCATTCCGATCAATATGCGGCTGCACAAGTCTTACTAGAAAAGAGGAGTTCAGATGTATCGACCAACTTGGATAGAAATTGACCGGGAAGCCATCGCGCATAACGTGCGTGAAATCAAGACGCGCCTCGGCGACCAGTCGATGATGGCTGTCGTCAAGGCGGACGGATACGGGCATGGTGCCGTGACGGTGGCGGAAATCGCTTTGGCGAACGGGGCGGACATGATTGCCGTCGCTTTACTGGAAGAGGCCATCGAATTACGGGAAGCGGGGATTCAGGCGCCGATTCTCATGCTTGAAGCTTTGCTTCCTGAACATGCGCCCGTCGCCTCAAACTATGATGTCGCAGTACCTGTCTTTTCAGCCGACTGGCTGCGGGAAGCCAAACGACATTTGACTGAAATCGATCATTTACGCATTCACATCAAAGTCGACAGCGGAATGGGGCGGCTCGGCTTACAGACACTTCAGGAACTGGACGAACTGCTTGCTGAACTGGATTCTGATTTACTGGAACTTGAAGGGATTTATACGCATTTCGCGACTGCAGACGAATTGACGAGCCGGTTGTTCGATCAACAGCAAACCCGCTTCCTGCAATTCGTCGAGCGTGTGCCGGGTATCCGCTATATTCATGCTGCCAATTCAGCCGGCGCGATTCGACTGGCGGGTCAAGCGCCATACAACATCGTCCGTGTCGGCATTGCGTTATATGGAGCGTTGCCGTCTGACGAAATGAGTGCTTACTATGAGTTCTTAAAACCGGCCTTCTCATTAAAAAGCCGTCTTCTGCAAGTGAAGCAAGTCGAACCGGGGCAAACGATCAGCTACGGCGCGACCTACACGGCACCGACGGATGAATGGATCGGAACGGTCCCGATCGGATACGCCGACGGGTGGTCACGTAAATTTCAAGGATACTCGTTGATCGTCAACGGATATCCGTGTGAAATCGTCGGCCGTGTCTGTATGGATCGTCTGATGATCCGGTTGCCGGAAGAATACCCGGTCGGAACGGAAGTGACGTTGATTGGAGCAGGTGCACCGATTGACGAGGCGGCTCACTGGTTGGGGACGATCAATTATGAAGTCCTTTGTCAGTTTTCGAAGCGTGTTCCGCGGATTTAGTTTTTGAAATGACATCAATATGATGGCAAAAAAATGTTATTTGTTTGAATTTTGATTGTATTTTCTGAATTTGACTGATATATTGAAGTAGAAAGTGAGTCGTTCGTTAAGGTTTCAGTGAATCTGGAGGTGCCATTATCTTGGTCCAACAACGGGAAAAGCAATTTGTTGAGCGAAATGTAGCGAAGGAGACGATTGGGATGAAGTCGAACCATACGACCGAAGAACGCAAACGTCAGCTACGTGAGGAATTGAAACGTGGTTACGAAGAAATGGCAGCGATCAATTTATCAATCGTTGGCGAAATGTTCCAGATTGAAACGGAGGCGGAGTTCTCGCTCCTACGTCAAGTAAGCGGGGTGTAAGCTTTGATAGTCAAACGTGGCGACGTGTTTTATGCAAATTTGTCACCTGTGGTCGGATCGGAACAAGGAGGCGTTCGTCCTGTCCTTGTCCTACAAAATGATATTGGTAACCGATTCAGCCCAACTGTAATCGTGGCTGCGATCACGGCACAGATCGACAAAGCCAAACTACCGACCCATGTGGAAGTATATCGAGAGCGACACGGATTAGAACGTGATTCGGTCATCCTACTTGAGCAGGTCCGTACAATCGACAAACGCCGTCTAACGGATAAAGTCACGCACCTAGATCCTGACACGATGATGAAAGTAAATAGTGCCGTCGCGATCAGCCTAGGCTTGATTGATTTCTAGGCACTTACATATAACAGCGAGAAGAGTCGATACATCTGTATACGACTTTTTTTGAACATTTTTTTAAATTTTGGTTTAAAGATGTTTGAATGCGGGAATTACATCAGAGTGACCTTTTCTTTAAGAAGGGTTATCCCGTATTATTTAAACTATATAGATAGAGAGAACACATAGCAGATTTTCCTTGAGGAGGAACTTGAAGATGGATTTAACAATTAAAACAGAGCAACTAGATGGTCAGACGCATCTCTATATCGCAGGAGAGATTGATACGTATACAGCACCGAAACTTCGTCAAGAACTCGTACCAGCCGTTGAAGCAAATGATGTCGTCGTTCATTTAGATGAGATTCATTATATGGATTCAACAGGTCTTGGCGTGTTTGTCGGCGCCTTAAAAGCTTCAAAGAAAAACGGAACATCGTTTACACTCGTCGGTGTGTCTGAACGCATTCGTCGTTTGTTTGAAATTACTGGTCTTTCTAGCATCATTACAATTGATAGTGGTGTACGAGGTGGAACGCAATGAAAAACGAACAACTTGAAATGACACTTCCGGCAAAACCGGAATATGTTGCCATTGCCCGTTTGACGGTTTCAGGCGTCGCGAACCGGATGGGTTACACATACGATGACATCGAAGACATTAAAATCGCTGTTTCGGAAGCCTGTGCCAACGCGGTTCAGCATGCGTATGAAGGTGAACAGGATGGATCGATGGCGTTGACATGCAATGTCTACCCGGATGATCGTCTTGAAATCATCGTCAAAGATAACGGTGTGACATTTGATAAAGACAGCGTTAAACGCCAAAGTGAACCGATCACCGATTCACACGATTTAGACTCTCTGCATGAGGGGGGACTAGGGATCTTAATGATTGAAGCACTCATGGATCAAGTCACGATCGAGAAAGCAAACGGCGTCACTGTCCATATGACAAAATATATGAATAGAGATGAGGTGGGTCAAAGTGCCAGCAAAGTCTCAACAACGCCATCACAGTGATGACGAAGTCCTTCGACTAATTGACCTATACCAACAAGATGACCAAGATGAGGAAGTTCATGCGGCATTACTTGCACGTTATTCAGACCTCGTTGAGGCACTCGCCCGTAAATTCTCGCGTGGTCGCCCGATCCATGATGACCTCGTTCAAGTCGGGATGATCGGATTGCTTGCTGCACTCCGCCGTTTTGATAAAGAGTTTGGCCGGAGTTTCGAATCGTTTGCTGTTCCGACAATCATCGGAGAAATCAAACGGTTCATCCGTGATAAGACGTGGAGCGTTCACGTGCCGCGTCGAATCAAGGAACTGGGGCCAAAAATCAAAAAAGCCGTCGAAGAATTGACGACAGAACTGCAACGTTCACCACGGATTGATGAAATTGCAGCTCGTCTGGAAGTATCGGAAGAGGAAGTTCTCGAGACACTTGAGATGGGGAAAAGTTATCAAGCCCTTTCTGTCGACAGTTCGATCGAAGCCGATCAAGAAGGCAGTACGGTCACGTTGCTTGACCTCGTCGGCAATCAAGAGAACGGCTATGACTCCGTTGACCAAAAGCTGATTCTTGAAAAAGCCTTTGCTGTTTTGACGGATCGGGAACGTTCGATTTTAGAATGTGCGTATTACCGGAACATGAGTCAAAAGGAAACCGGGGAATTACTCGGTATTTCACAGATGCATGTCTCCCGTCTTCAACGCCGTGCGCTGCAAAAGCTACGCGAAGCAATCAAAGTAGAACCAAACGAAGTATTTTCAAAAGACTGATGCGCTGCATCAGTCTTTTTTTGTGTCCTGTCGATTCTTCGGTATAATGAACACGAGGTGAGGAAGATGGAAAAGAGAATCGCAACAGAATTGAATTTACGACTAGCGCAAGTCAAAGCCGTTTTACAGCTGACGGAAGACGGGGGAACGATTCCGTTTATCGCCAGGTATCGAAAAGAACAAACGGGGGAACTCGATGAGGTCGAAATCAAAGCGATCCTCGACCGCCATAAAAGCATCACACAACTGGAAGCAAAACGAGACGATGTTCTCCGAAAAATCGAAGAACAAGGTGTCATGACAGCAAAATTGAATCAAGCGTTGCGTGAAGCGACGACATTACAGCAGATTGAAGACTTGTACTTACCGTTTCGTCCAAAACGGAGAACAAAAGCAGAAATCGCACGGGAAGCTGGATTGACGCCGTTCGCTGATTTTCTACGTTCGCCCAAAGCATACGATGAGGACCAATTCAAACAGTATGTCGCGGCGCATGGGGAAGGCGAAGCGATTGCCGGAGCACAGGCCATCATCGCGGAAGAATGGGGCGAACAAGCAAGTGTCCGGGAGCATATCCGGAAGACGGCGTATCGGTTTGCTGATATCGTCACGAAAATCAAGAAGGACGCCGTTGATGAGAAACGTGTGTTTGCCCAGTATTACGAATACAGTGAACGGATCCGTCAAATCGTGCCGCACCGGATTCTGGCCATCAATCGTGCCGAAGCCCTAAAGATCGTTTCGGTGAAGATAGTGTTGGAGGAACAGCAAATTCTTCCGTATCTGCTCCGTCCATTTAACCGGTTGGCGGAACAAAAACGCCGCTTGGTCGAGGAAGCCGTCCAAACGGGCTACAAGAAATCAGTGTTCCCGGCAATCGAACGTGAACTACGGAATGAGTTGACGGAAAAGGCGGAAAATCAAGCGATTGAAGTATTCGGAAAAAACTTACGCCAACTGTATATGCAGCCTCCGATGAAAGGGAAAGTCATGCTTGGTCTCGATCCTGCATACCGAACCGGTTGCAAGTGGGCCGTCATTGATCCGACCGGTGAAATGAAAGAAGTTGGTGTCGTCTACCTGACGATGTCGGAACACAAAGCGCAGGAAGCGCGCCAAGTCTTAACAAATCTCGTGAAACGGTACGGGATCGAACTGATTGCAATCGGAAACGGAACAGCTTCCCGTGAGACGGAATCGTTTGTTGCCGACTGGATCAAAGGACATGAGCAGATTGCCTTTACGATCGTCGACGAGGCGGGTGCAAGCATTTACTCCGCGTCGGAAATCGCGCGCAGTGAATTTCCGGATTTGCAAGTCGAGCAACGCTCAGCGATTTCGATTGCACGACGTTTACAGGATCCGTTGGCGGAATTGGTCAAAGTCGATCCGCAATCCGTTGGTGTCGGGCAGTACCAACATGATGTCACGCAGACGAAGCTGAAAGAGACGCTCGACTTTGTTGTCGAGACGGTCGTCAACCAAGTCGGAGTCGACGTCAACACGGCTTCTGAGTCATTACTCGGTTATGTTGCCGGCATTACGAAAGCGACGGCGAAGAAAATCGTCGAACGTCGCTCGGAACTGGGGGCTTTCGAATCACGGAAGGAACTGCTGAAGGTTCCGCGCCTGGGAGCGAAAGCGTACGAACAGGCAGCCGGATTCTTACGGATTCCGGAAGGTAGTCATCCGCTGGACCGGACACCGATTCACCCGGAGCAGTACAAGACGGTCGAAGCGTTGTTCAAGCAACTGGGCTTATCGTTACAAACCGTCGGGACAGAAGAATTACGCTCGAAGCTGGATGAGTTGTCTGTAACCGAGACGGCGCAATTGCTTGAGGTGGGGGAACCGACTTTACGTGATATCATCGAAGCCTTGCAACGTCCGGAGCGGGATCCCCGGGAAGCGCTTGATAAACCGTTGCTCCGTCAAGACGTCTTGTCACTCGATATGATCCAAGTCGGCATGGAGTTCCAAGGAACAGTGCGAAACGTACTCGACTTTGGTGCCTTCGTCGACATCGGCGTGAAAGAGAGTGGACTTGTTCACATCTCGAAGCTCAGTAAAAAACGGGTCAAACACCCGCTGGACGTCATCGCGGTGGGAGACATCGTGACCGTATGGGTGACGAGTGTCGAACCGGAACGCGGACGCATCGGTCTGACGATGGTCAGTCCGTCATGACGAATGAACAATTACAGCAATACGTCGAGCAGCTTTCGCTCGACGTGTTTGCTTTACCGTTTCGGCATAGGGCAGTTTTTAATGAGCGGTTACGGACGACAGGCGGACGTTATTTTCTGGCGGATCACCATCTGGATTTTAATCGGAGCTATCTTGTGGACCACAAAATTTTTCGTGGCATCGTCATTCATGAGTTGTGCCACTATCATTTGCATCTGCTCGGAAAGGGTCATCGCCATCAAGATCATGACTTTAAAGAGTGGCTACAGCGGTACGGCGGGTTACGATACAGTCCCCGTTTAAAAGAAAATGAAAAAAAGAATCACCTGTATGAATGCGAGAAATGTGGGACATTATATAGAAGGAAAAGAAAGATGAATCCGGAACGATACCGTTGCGGACAATGTCGTGGAAAGATTTTTTACAAAAGTAGTTGACGTTCATTTCGGAGCATGATAAATTATAGAAGTCGTCAAAACGACAGCAACTAAACAACTTCTCGTCACTAAAAACTTTTTTAAAAAAGCATTGACGAAGAGAAAGAAAGTTGCTAATATAGAAAAGTGTTCTGAAGCGAACGTCACGTTCCGCAATAGCTCAGTGGTAGAGCAACCGGCTGTTAACCGGTAGGTCGTAGGTTCAAATCCTACTTGCGGAGCCATTATCTTTGGAGATGTACCCAAGTGGCTATAAGGGGCGCCCCTGCTAAGGGTGTAGGCCGGGAAACTGGTGCGAGGGTTCGAATCCCTCCATCTCCGCCAGACCTCTTATGTGAATTTGTTACTTGAGAATAGTTATCAGTTTTTAAATGGCCCGTTGGTCAAGCGGTTAAGACACCGCCCTTTCACGGCGGTATCACGGGTTCGATTCCCGTACGGGTCACCATTTTGGAGGATTAGCTCAGCTGGGAGAGCATCTGCCTTACAAGCAGAGGGTCGGCGGTTCGATCCCGTCATCCTCCACCATTTTTAATTTCATACTTAGTTTCACAAAAATGTGGTCCTGTGGTGTAGCGGTTAACATGCCTGCCTGTCACGCAGGAGATCGCGGGTTCGAATCCCGTCAGGACCGCCATTTTTGGGCTGTGGCCAAGTGGTAAGGCACTGGATTTTGATTCCAGCATGCGAAGGTTCGATCCCTTCCAGCCCAGTTTTTCGTGTCATTAGCTCAGTTGGTAGAGCATCTGACTTTTAATCAGAGGGTCGCAGGTTCGAATCCTGCATGACACACCATTTTAATTTTAAACTTTATATTTGCGGTCGTGGCGGAATGGTAGACGCGCTAGGTTGAGGGCCTAGTGGTGGCAACACTGTGGAGGTTCAAGTCCTCTCGACCGCACCATAGCGCACCCTTAGCTCAGCTGGATAGAGTACTTGACTACGAATCAAGGGGTCGGGAGTTCGAATCTCTCAGGGTGCACCATATTTTGTTTGCTTTTGACGGGCCTATAGCTCAGCTGGTTAGAGCGCACGCCTGATAAGCGTGAGGTCGGTGGTTCGAGTCCACTTAGGCCCACCATTTTCAAAACAAACGATGACGAACTTTGAAAACTGAACGATGAGGCAAAAAACGTATCTTCGGATACAAACAATGAATGAAGCGCAAGCTTCGTCAACGTGACTTCGGTCACACAACGAGCAAGTCAAACACTTTATGGAGAGTTTGATCCTGGCTCAGGACGAACGCTGGCGGCGTGCCTAATACATGCAAGTCGAGCGCAGGAAGCTCACGGAACTCTTCGGAGGGAAGTGAAGGGAATGAGCGGCGGACGGGTGAGTAACACGTAAGGAACCTGCCCCAAGGATTGGGATAACTCCGAGAAATCGGAGCTAATACCGAATAGTTCTTCAGACCGCATGGTCTGATGATGAAAGGCGCTTCGGCGTCACCTTGGGATGGCCTTGCGGTGCATTAGCTAGTTGGTGGGGTAATGGCCCACCAAGGCGACGATGCATAGCCGACCTGAGAGGGTGATCGGCCACACTGGGACTGAGACACGGCCCAGACTCCTACGGGAGGCAGCAGTAGGGAATCTTCCACAATGGACGAAAGTCTGATGGAGCAACGCCGCGTGAGTGATGAAGGTTTTCGGATCGTAAAACTCTGTTGTAAGGGAAGAACAGGTATGAGAGGTAATGCTCATGCTATGACGGTACCTTGCGAGAAAGCCACGGCTAACTACGTGCCAGCAGCCGCGGTAATACGTAGGTGGCAAGCGTTGTCCGGAATTATTGGGCGTAAAGCGCGCGCAGGCGGCCTTTTAAGTCTGATGTGAAAGCCCCCGGCTCAACCGGGGAGGGTCATTGGAAACTGGAAGGCTTGAGTACAGAAGAGAAGAGTGGAATTCCATGTGTAGCGGTGAAATGCGTAGAGATGTGGAGGAACACCAGTGGCGAAGGCGACTCTTTGGTCTGTAACTGACGCTGAGGCGCGAAAGCGTGGGGAGCAAACAGGATTAGATACCCTGGTAGTCCACGCCGTAAACGATGAGTGCTAGGTGTTGGGGGGTTTCCGCCCCTCAGTGCTGAAGCTAACGCATTAAGCACTCCGCCTGGGGAGTACGGCCGCAAGGCTGAAACTCAAAGGAATTGACGGGGACCCGCACAAGCGGTGGAGCATGTGGTTTAATTCGAAGCAACGCGAAGAACCTTACCAACTCTTGACATCCCCTTGACCGCTTGAGAGATCAAGTTTCCCCTTCGGGGGCAAGGGTGACAGGTGGTGCATGGTTGTCGTCAGCTCGTGTCGTGAGATGTTGGGTTAAGTCCCGCAACGAGCGCAACCCCTATCCTTAGTTGCCAGCATTTAGTTGGGCACTCTAGGGAGACTGCCGGTGACAAACCGGAGGAAGGTGGGGATGACGTCAAATCATCATGCCCCTTATGAGTTGGGCTACACACGTGCTACAATGGACGGTACAAAGGGCAGCGAGACCGCGAGGTGGAGCCAATCCCAGAAAGCCGTTCCCAGTTCGGATTGCAGGCTGCAACTCGCCTGCATGAAGTCGGAATCGCTAGTAATCGCAGGTCAGCATACTGCGGTGAATACGTTCCCGGGTCTTGTACACACCGCCCGTCACACCACGAGAGTTTGCAACA
>NZ_KK211187.1:343956-1473119 GCF_000620805.1 Exiguobacterium undae DSM 14481
TCGCGGGGTGGAGCAGTCTGGTAGCTCGTTGGGCTCATAACCCAAAGGTCGTCGGTTCAAATCCGGCCCCCGCAACCAATTTTAAACTTAACTTCAACTTTACTACGAAACGTTCAGCGTTTCGTATTTTTTTTTGCCTTTTTTGTTCGGTACAATGGAGTAAGAGAAAAGGAGGAGGGACACAGATGATGAAACTTGAAATGACGAACCTCGAACAGACGACGGCGCTTGCCGTTGAACTGGGGCACCGTGCCTTCAAAGGGATGGTCGTGACGCTCGACGGGGACTTGGGGGCAGGAAAGACAACCTTCACCCAAGGATTCGCCAAGGGGTTGGGTGTGACCCGAAACGTCAACAGTCCGACGTTTACGATCATGAAGGTCTATACTGGACGATTGCCGCTTTACCATATGGATGTCTACCGTCTCGAAGGCGGAGATGACATCGGTCTTGAAGAATATTTGAATGGAGATGGTGTCGCTGTCGTCGAATGGTCGGAATTGATTGCTGATGTCCTTCCACCGGAACGCCTTGCGATCACGATTGAACGGACAGGCGATGACTCACGTCGTTTTTTGCTTGAACCAATCGGTGAACAGTACATCAAGATATGTGAGGGGTTATATCCATGAAAATCGTAGCGATTGATACATCGACGAAACAACTGTCTGTTGCGTTATCGGACGGGAAACAGATCTTGGCAGAAGCCTCTTATGTGACCTCGTTGAACCATGCAACAAAATTAATGCCTTTGCTTGAGCGCATGATGCAGGAAGTCCGCTGGTCGCCGCGCGATTTGACCCGTGTCGTCATTGCGGATGGACCCGGTTCGTATACCGGTCTCCGGATTGGAGCAACAACGGCCAAGACGTTAGCCTATACACTCGGAATCGAACTGGTTCCTGTGTCGACGCTTGAACTGATGGCAGCATCCGCCGGCTCGACCGGTCGGATCGTAGCGATTCAAGACGCCCGCCGCGGAACAGGATTCGTTGGTCTGTACGAAAACGGTCAATTGGTCGGAGAAGAGCAACATACATTGGTCGCAGATTTCGTCAAAAACTTGCCGACGGATACGAAAGTGACGGGGGATACGGACAAGTTCGGATCGGAACTGGAACCGTTCGCCATCGTTGATCCGGCATTCCGCGCTCCACGTGCCGGTGTTCTGGCATTGCTTGGCGCAACACGGCAATCTGTCGAGACTCATGCCTTTGAGCCGCGTTACCTTCGTCTCGCGGAAGCGGAAGCCAAATGGATTGAGGCACAACGTCATGAGTGACGTCTTGATTCGAAAAATGACGGTCGCTGACGCACCCGGCGTTCATGCCGTGGAACGGGAGTCCTTTGCGACGCCGTGGACACTGGAAGCATTTGTAGCGGAGATGACGCAAAATCCGAATGCCTATTATTTGGTCGCAGAAGCAGAAGAAATCATCGGATTTGCCGGACTGTGGCATATTGCGGATGAGGGCCATATCACGAACGTTGCCGTCAAACGGGCAACACGTGGCATGGGAATCGGAGAAGCTCTGCTCGTTGCGTTGATCGCGGAAGCCAAACAGCTTGGGTTACGGGCGATGACACTCGAAGTGCGTGTCTCGAATACACCGGCGCGGACCTTGTACGAAAAACTTGGTTTTTTATACGCCGGGACACGGAAACGTTATTATCAGGACAATAATGAAGATGCAGCCATCTATTGGTTGGAACTAGAAGGAGACAAGCTATGACACAACCGTTGATATTAGCAATTGAATCCAGTTGTGATGAGACAGCCGCTGCTGTCGTGCGCGGGGGGACGGATGTACTTTCGAATGTCGTCTCGTCTCAAATCGAGAGTCATAAACGTTTTGGCGGGGTCGTGCCGGAAGTTGCTTCCCGTCATCATGTGGAACGGATCACATATGTCATTGATGATGCCTTGACGGAAGCCGGCGTCACGATTGATGAGATCGATGCGATTGCCGTCACGGAAGGACCCGGTCTTGTCGGTGCCCTCCTCGTCGGTGTCAGCGCGGCCAAGGCATTGGCCTTTGCTCACAGTAAACCATTGATTGGTGTTCACCACATCGCGGGTCATATTTATGCCAATCGTCTTGTGCAAGAACTTCAGTTCCCGCTCGTCTGTTTGATTGCTTCAGGAGGACATACGGAATTGATTTATATGCCGGAAGACGGCGTCTACGAAGTAATCGGGGAAACCCGTGATGATGCAGCCGGAGAAGCGTATGACAAAGTGGCGCGGACCTTGAAGCTCCCTTATCCAGGTGGTCCCCGGATCGATCAACTGGCGCAAACAGGACAGGATACGTTCCATTTCCCACGGATTTGGCTCGAGAAAGAGTCATATGACTTTAGTTTCAGCGGCTTAAAATCCTCTGTCATCAATGCCGTCCACAATGCGGAACAACGGGGGGAAGTCATCATCCCGGAAGACTTGGCAGCCAGTTTTCAAGCGAGCGTCGTCGAAGTCCTCGTCACAAAAGCGATTCGGGCCGTCAAGGAAAAGGGCGGGACACAGCTGCTCGTTGCCGGTGGTGTTGCCGCGAACCAAGGGTTACGGAAAGGGTTGACCGAAGCCTGTCAACGTGAAGGGATCGAGCTCGTCATCCCGCCGATGCACTTATGCGGTGACAATGCCGCGATGATCGGAGCAGCAGCCATTCATCCATATCGGGCCGGCCGCCAATCGACACTTGCCATGAATGCCGAACCTGGGCTAGATTTAAAGTAAGGAATTCGAGAGACATGGGGGAAATAAGGGAATGAAAAAAGTCATCATCGCGTTATTAGGTGTACTCGTCATTGTCGCAATCGGTTTACAGATTCGGGAAATCGTCGATGCGTATCAAATCGCCTATAAAGAAGAGCTCGTACCAGATAAAAAAGCAGTTGAAGCGAATACGAAACAGCAGCCCCTGTACGAAATCGGTCGTGCGGAAGGTGAACAGACACGGATCGAGAAGCTGTATGCGTTTGATCAGACCGTCAACGGTGAACTAAAGAACGTGGTATTGGTCGACCGGAAATACGGTTTGACGAATAAAGCGAGTGATGACTTCTTTACGATCGCGCCAGGTAAGCCGGCGACGGATCAGGAAAAGAAATCCTTCCAACCGATGATCGACCGACTGGATGCCGAACAAATCCAAGCGGAGGTCATCTCGAAGCACCAGGTCGTGGCCAGTGAAAACAATAAAAAACGGACGTTGACGCTCTACAAAGTCTTTTATAAAGATACGGATCAAAAAGAATACCTGTTTTTCATCGAGAAAGACGGTGGCTTGAAGCTTGATCTCTTTAAAAGAGGATTCTCGCGTCTGGCGAACTATTAAAATAAGCGATGCTCTCCCAATATTCGTGGGGGAACATCGCTTGTTTTTATTTCCACTCCAGCAGACCGTTCAAATCATCGTAAATGCTGTCCGGATCGAGATTCAACTCTTCGACCGGCAGACCTGCCCGATTGATCCATGCTGTCCGAAAACCAAAACTTTTGGCACCGGTGATGTCCCAACCGTTCGACGACATGAACAGGACTTCTTCCCGCTTCAGCCCCAGTGTGTTGAGGGCATGCATGTAGGATGCCGGAGTCGGTTTATATTGTTTGATGTCATCAACGCTGATGATATGGTCGAACCATTCGGCCAGTCCGGACTGTTCCATCAACGGATCGAGCATATCGTGTGATCCGTTTGAGAAGACCGCCAGTTGTTTATCCCCCATCTGCCGGAGGACGGCATCGACTTCCGGGTAATGCTCGAGTTGCAAATAGACCTCCATCAAGTCAGCAATATGTTCTTCCGTGACATGCAGTTTGAGTTGTAGCAAGGCATACCGGAGCGCATCACGCGTTACTTGACTGAACGGAACGTATTGACCGTTCAACTGACGTAAAAACGAGTACTCGAGCTGCTTTTGGCGCCAGGCTTGGCTGATCGCTTCTCCATGTTCCGGATACAATTCTTCTGCTTTTACTTTGACGGAGTGGACATCAAATAAGGTCCCGTACACGTCAAAGACTAGGGCTTTAATCGGTTGTGTCATTCTGATCACCTTTCTGCTTTCCAGATTATTCTCTTTTAGCTAGTTCCCATAAAGCGTTACAGCTGAAACACCCATTTCAAGTGTAACCGGAGGCGTGACGCAAGTCGGATTCGGGAACTGATAGATAAGACCAGGGTCTACAGGAAAGGAAATGAGACATTTTATGACACGCCAACAAAAAATTATGCGAATTCTTCTGCTGGTCCTGATCATCAGCGGACTGATCTGGTTCAGCCGTGCCTATCTCGATATTAACCCGACAGATATCAAGGAGTGGATTTTATCGTTCGGAATGTGGGCGCCGATTCTCTATATTCTCCTCTATACGATCCGCCCGTTGATTTTCTTTCCGGCATCCGTCCTGTCGATTACCGGCGGACTGGCCTTTGGTGCCTGGATGGGAACAATCTATACAGTGATCGGAGCGACGCTCGGGGCGGTCGTTGCCTTTTTAGTCGCACGAAAGCTTGGAAGCGGACTGATCAAGGAGAAGGCGAATGCCGGAAAAGTGGAGCAGATTCAGCAGCAACTCGAAAAAAATGGATTTATCTATGTGTTGATTTTCCGTTTGCTTCCGATTTTCAACTTCGATTTGATCAGCTATGCAGCCGGACTGTCGAAAGTCCGTTTGCTGTCCTTTTTCCTAGCGACGTTGATCGGAATCATCCCCGGGACATTTGCCTATAATTTTTTGGGCAGCAGCATCGTCTCGAAGGATCCGCAAATCATCATCGGTGCGATTGTCGTCTTTCTTGTCTTGACGATTGTTCCTTGGTATCTCCAAAAACGCTGGAAAGCAAAAAAGAACCTCGGCTGAAGTCGAGGTTCTTTCCGGTTAAGCGTGAAGCCGTTGTGCCCGGACGAAAAATTCATTCGCAAACGTGCGACAGGCGGCTTGTTTCTCAGGTGTATCCGGATCAAACTCAATCTTCAGCCCGGGAACGACAATCGTCGCGCCCGCGGACGTGAGCGTCTGCTCCAACGTATCGACGGCTGCACAGTATTTGGGATAATCGAGGTCACCGGAGCCAAAGGCGGCAGCAGGTAAGCCGTTTAACGCACTTTCCCCCAACTCGTCGACGAAGTCTTCTGCTTCATACGGTAAATCGCCGTCCCCCCACGTGTAGGAGCCGAGTAAAACGGCATCATACTTGGAAAAGTCGGACGGGTATAACTGATCGAGCTCTTGTATGTGAACCGTACAGCCCTTGCGCTCGAGTTCCGACTGCAAGATCTGCACGATGTCTTCCGTGTTGCCGGACATGCTGACAAAACCAATCATGATGTTCATCTGAATCATCCTTTCTCCATAAGTGAACCTCTTCAGTTTAATTGATAATCGTTCTCAATGCAAAAAAAGAAATAAAAAAAGGCTCTCCACACGATTGGGAGAGTCTTTTTTGTGTCAGTCTTGGAGCTCGGCCCATTCTTCGATTGAACGAATGACAGGTTCAAGCTGACGACCTTTGTCAGTCAAACTGTATTGAATTTTAATCGGACGTTCCGGAATGACGGTCCGGATGACAATACCTTCCGCCTCAAGTTCCTTCATGCGCTCCGTTAACATACGACCAGATAACTCCGGAATCGCATCTTGAATTTCGTTGAAACGACAGGTCTTCGTCATCAGATGACGTAAAATCAAGCCCGTCCACTTCTTGCCCAAAATTTCAAAGGCATGTTCGACTTTCGGACAAAGGGCAGTCGGAATCAATGTCTCTTCCATCAGCACTCATCCTTTCTATACTTGTAGTATACCCGCTTCCACTAAAAAAATCGAATCATTTTACTTAATGTAACAAAAAGAACAAAAACAAATCTATTTACTTTTAGTAAGTGATGATTTATAGTCATATTTAGGTTACGAAAAGTAATTAAAAAACATTAAGTAAAAGGGGTTTTAATCAAGATGATGGATTTAGGATTATTTCTTATTCGATTGGTGATTGGATTAACATTTGCCGCACACGGGACACAAAAACTGTTTGGCTGGTTCGGAGGGCATGGCATTGCAGGGACGGGTGGCTGGTTCGAGTCGATCGGGATGAAGCCGGGTAAAACACTCGCAATTACGGCAGGACTGGCGGAACTCGTCGGTGGTTTGTTGTTTGCCGGTGGTTTGTTCTTATGGTTCGCTGCCGCCCTGATCATCGGATCGATGCTCATCGCAATCATCAAGGTCCACGGTCAAAATGGTTACTGGGTCACACAGAACGGGTACGAATACAACATGGCCCTGATCGTCATCGCCCTCGGCGTCGCATTGATTGGTGCTGGAGACTATTCGCTCGCAGCCATGCTCGGGTGATCAGAGAAAGCGGGTAATGAACAATGAAGTTTGATGCACAGTCACTCAGTCCAAAAGAAAATTATAAATTGTTGATCGGGAGCATCATCCCGCGACCGATTGCCTTCGTGACGACAAAAGGTGCGGACGGAACGATTAATGCTGCGCCGTTTTCGTTTTTCACGGTCGCCTCAAGCCATCCGCCGCAATTATTGATCGCAGTCCAAAAGACGGATCAAGGGGAAAAAGATACAGCCAAAAATATCTTACTCAATCAGGAGTATGTCATTCATATCGTCAGTGAAGAGATTGTCGAAGCGGTCAACGAAACGGCAGCCCCGCTCGCTTACGGTGAAAGTGAACTGGAGCGGACGAACCTGACGTTGATCGACAGCGATCTGATTGACGTCCCGGCAGTTGCCGAAGCGAAGATTCGCTTTGAACTGAAACTGACGCAACACGTTGAGCTGGAGGCAGCTGATTTATTGATCGGCGAAGTCGTACGGTATCACGTCGCAGATGAACTCGTGGACTCGTTCCGAATTGATGCCGACGGTTTAGGCGCAATTGCCCGTCTCGCCGGAAATGATTATGCGAAGATTGGTGACATCTTCACGATTGCGCGTCCTACGAAATAAGACAACGCGATACAAATAGACGAGAAAAGCAGATTCGACATCCGCTTTCCTCGTCTATTTTTGTTGCCTATTCCACTTTATGACGTTTGCTGTACTGGAAACCGTCCAGCAGATAAAACAACACGGCAAGGGCCCAGATCCCGACACAACTGATCAGAAACGCAACGAGCGGTGACACTGCTCCATAATACAGGATGATCATCGGATCATTGAGTTCAACGAATAATTGCGTCGTCAGGAGCGTACAGAATAAGCCGGACAACAGACTGATGAACAGACCGCTCCATGTCTGAATGACAAGACCGATCATACAGGAGATTAAGATAAACAACGGGTACACGGCATTTAATCCATCCGGACGGATGAAAACCGAAACGTAATCCGCATACATCGGGACAAAATAGAGTACACCGGACAATAGACCTTGAATGAGATTGATCAAGTAACTTTTCGAACGCATCAGTGGAACGACTCCCACTGTTCCATGAGCTCGAGTAAGTCGACATCAATCTGGTCGCGCTCCGCCGACAGGGCAGTCGCTTTCGGAATGTCATTAAAGACTTCCGGTTCGCACAACAGCTGTTCGATTTCGACCGACCGGTTCTCCAACCGTTCAATCTCTTGTTCCAGCTGTTCGAGTTGCTGTTTCTTTTTGCGTGCTTCTTTTTGGGCTTCCTTATCAATCGTCTTCGTCGATGCGACTTTGATTGCTTTCGCTTCTTCCGCTTCGAGGCGGGCGATTTCTTCCTTCTCGGCTTTTTTCTCCATGTAGTACGAGTAGTCGCCGAGGTAATCGGTCACACCATCGACACTCATCTCGATGACGCGGGTCGCGACCCGGTCGATGAAGTAACGGTCGTGGGAGACGAACAGTAACGTCCCTTCGTAATCGACGAGGGCATTCTCAAGCACCATTTTGGAGTCGAGATCCAAGTGGTTCGTCGGCTCATCGAGGACAAGGAGATTCGTTTTCCGTAATTTCAGCTTCGCCAGTGCCAATCGTCCGCGTTCGCCGCCGGATAATTCATGGACGAGCTTAAAGACGTCGTCTCCGCTGAAGAGGAATTGTCCGAGAACGGACCGGACTTCCTGTTCCCGCATCAACGGCCATTCGTTCCAAATCTCGTCGATGACCCGGTTGCGGTCGTTCAGTTCCGCCTGCTCCTGATCGTAGTAGCCGATCGAAACGCCGGTGCCAAAACGATAGTCACCGAACAGCGGTTTCAGACGACCGACGAGGACTTTCAGTAACGTTGATTTGCCGATTCCGTTTGGACCGACGAGCGCCAGCGACTCGGCACGTTGGAGACGGAACGTGATGTTTTTTGAGACAGCTTCTTCATAACCGACGGCAAGTTGGTTCACCTGCAGCACGTCATTGCCGCTTTGCTTTTCAATCGGGAACGACAGGACCGTACTGCGTTCGTCGCCGTCCGGTCGATCGATCCGGTCGACCTTCTCAAGACGTTTGCGGACGCTTTGCGCCCGTTTCGTCGTCGTCGCGCGGGCGATGTTACGCTGGATGAAGTCCTGCATCTTCGCGATGTCTTCCTGCTGCTGTTCAAACTGTTTCATTTCCTGTTCGTACAACGCCGCTTTTTGTTCGAGATACTTCGTATAGTTGCCGGTAAACTTCCGGGAGACGTTGCGGGACAATTCATAAACGACATTGACGACTTGATCGAGGAAATACCGGTCATGGGAGACGATCAGGACGGCGCCGCGGTAACCGGATAAGTAACTTTCGAGCCAAGACAGGGTATCGATGTCGAGGTGATTGGTCGGCTCATCGAGAATCAACAGTTCCGGTGCCTGCAGCAACATCTTCGCCAGGGCGAGACGGGTCCGTTGACCACCGGAAAGTGTTTGAATCCGGCGGGAATAATCGTCCGGATAAAAGCGCATCCCGTGTAAGACGGAGCGGATGTTGGCTTCAAACTGATAGCCGCCGGCTTCCGAGAAGTCGTGTTGTGCCTGATCGTAGGTTTTGAGCAACCGATCGTAGGCGACCGGATCATTCAAGATGTGCTCCATGCCCATCTCGATTTCCATCCGGCGTAACGCCCGTTCTTGATCCTGCAGGTGTTCGAAGACGGTCAGCATCTCGTTCCAAATCGATTCGTTGGACTCCAGTCCGCTGTCCTGAGCGAGGTAACCGATCCGGACTTCCTTGCTCTTCATGATTTCCCCGGAATCATGTGACAGCTCGCCGGCGATGATTTTTAAAAGTGTCGATTTTCCGGCACCATTTCGACCGACGAGGGCAATCCGGTCCCGTTCCTGTACTTCGAGTTTAATATTGTCTAAAATCGGCTCAACACCGAATGATTTTGAGAGTTGGTTTACTTGTAAGAGAATCATATCCATCCATCCTTCCACCCTTTAGTCTATCACGAAAAATCCTGCCGAATATAATATTTGTTACTCTATGTGAAGTGGTTTACAATCAAGGAGAGTAGAATTCTTTGCATTGATTTGGGTGCCACGTCAGAACGTGGCCGAAGGGGGAACTGCAGTATGAATGGGCCAGACACAAAAATACCACAAGCAACGGCGAAACGACTGCCGTTATATTATCGTTTCATCCAGAGTCTTTACAACTCCGGCAAGCTGCGCGTCTCGTCAGCAGAGCTCAGTGAAGCGGTCAAAGTCGACTCGGCGACGATCCGTCGTGATTTTTCCTACTTTGGGGCGTTAGGGAAAAAGGGGTACGGTTACAATGTTCAACATTTGTTAACATTTTTCCGAAAGACACTTAACCAAGACGAGGTCACGAATGTCGCCTTAATCGGGGTCGGACACCTCGGGACAGCGTTTGCAAATTATAACTTTTTAAAGAATAATAGTACTCGTATCGTCATCGCGTTTGACGCGGATGAGGAGAAGGTCGGAACGACGACACAAGACGTTCCGATTTACCACGTGTCAGATATGAAAGAACAAATCAAAGCGAACCATGTCGACGTCGCCATCTTGACGGTACCGTCCCAGTTCGCACAGTCAGTAGCGGACGAGTTAGTTGAGTATGGTGTGACCGGCATTCTGAACTTTACACCGGCACGATTAAACGTACCGGCCCATGTTCGGGTCCATCACATCGATCTGTCGATTGAGTTGCAGTCGCTTGTTTATTTCATGAAGCATTATTCGCAATCAGCTGAAGGAGTGAAATCATAATGGAAAACTTAATCCCGTTGACACTTGGTATCGGCCCGGGGAGCATCGCCTTGATTGGTGTCGTCGCCTTAATCATCTTCGGACCGAAGAAATTACCGGAACTCGGCCGCGCCGCCGGTCAGACGTTAAAAGAATTCAAGAGTGCGACAAACGGCATCATGGAAGATGATAAAGACAAAAAGGACGAAACGAAAGAGAAGTGAGTGAATCATGGCGATCGATCAAGAGCAGAGTATGACGACGCACTTAGATGAACTCCGGAAACGGATCATCTGGTCGCTCATCATCGTGGTGGTCATGTTCGCTGCAGCTTTTCCGCTTGTCCGTCCGCTTGTGCGTTTTCTGCAGGCTGACTTAAAGGAGCTTGGAATTGGTCTGAACGCTTTTAACGTGGCTGATCCACTGATGTTATATCTGAATCTTGCGTTCATCATCGCAATCGTCTTGGCGTCACCGTTTTGGATGTACCAGCTTTGGGCGTTCATCCGTCCCGGTCTGCATGACCAAGAACAAAAAGCGACGTTGACGTATATTCCAGTAACGTTCTTCTTATTTTTAGCTGGTGTTTCATTTTCTTACTTTTGGTTGTTACCGTTTTTACTTGAAGTATCGACAGAGCTCGGACAAGAGCTCGGCATCGAACAAGTCATCGGCGTCGAGAACTATTTCAGCTTTTTGATCCGCTTGACGATCCCGTTTGGAATACTGTTCCAACTGCCGGTCGTGACGATGTTTTTGACACGGCTTGGACTCGTGACGCCGTTCTTCATGCGGAAGAATCGGAAGTATGCCTACTTTGCGTTATTCGTCGTCGCGGCGTTGATCTCACCGCCGGACGTCACCTCGCATTTAATGATTTCTGTCCCATTGTTCGTCTTATATGAAATCAGTATCCTGATTTCAGCGCGGACGTATAAAAAAGTACTGATCTTGGAGCAACAAGCAGAACTGGAGCGACAGGCGGATTTGATGCGTGACTTAAATAAATAAGACTGAAACTCTCCTTGTCGAGGCGGCAAGGAGAGTTTTTTTGTAAGCGGTCTAATTTTATATTGAAAAAATGAACAGAAATGGTTATACTCTTAATAGAAACACACGGGGGCTTAGCTCAGCTGGGAGAGCGTTTGGCTGGCAGCCAAAAGGTCGTCGGTTCGAGCCCGATAGTCTCCATTCCGTATGTTCAAAAAACCCTTGGGAAACCAAGGGTTTTTTTTGTGTTTTCCTATAAGAAATCTTCTTAATAAAATAAGGGGAATATAGGGAGTTTGATACTTTTGATGACATAAACCAACAAATATTTTTAAAAAGAACCAAATTTAAATTGTATATTAAGAGAAACTTAATTAAACTAAAAATACAGAATTTTCGTTTAATATGTTTTTTAGGGTCACATTACATCTTTCGGAAAAGGGGAAAAACGAATGAAGAAGAAGATTGCATTGGTGGCAGCCGCCATCATGACATCTTCCAGCCTGGTTCATGCTGAGGGAAGTCTGTCATCTCAAGGGAAAGCAGACGTACAAAAGCCACAAGCACTCTCACTCAAGAAAACGGGGCAGGAAAAGTCATACAGTCAAAATGAGAAGGTCCGGATTGTCGTTGAACTGGATCAAAAAGCCGCAATCGAGCACGCGCAAGCTCAGAATAAACGTTACAGCGCGTTAAGCAACACGGAAAAAACGATTCTCAAGAATCAAATCGTCAACAAACAGAAGGAAGTCAAAGCTGCGATTGCACAACAAGACATCGCGGTTGCCTATAAGGAAAGCTTCACGACCGTGTTGAACGGGTTCAGCGGGGAAGTCAAATATGGTGAAATCAAGGAACTGAAGAAATTAAGCGGGGTCAAGAACGTACATATCGCACACGAATATGCGCGTCCGGAAGTCGAAAAGGGCGCAACGCCAAACATGTTACATAGTAAAGACATGGTTAATGCGAAGCAGACGTGGCAGGACTACGGGTATAAAGGGGAAGGCACGATCGTTGCCGTCATCGATACGGGAATCGATCCGACGCACAAGGACATGGTCCTCAGCCCGGAAACAAAAGTCGATTTGACGTCATCAAAAGTCGAAGGCTTTAAATCGTCAAAAGGACTAAAAGGAAACTACTTCACGGAAAAAGTACCGTATGGCTATAACTATGCGGATCATGACAGCGAAATCCGCGATCTCGGTCCGGGTGCTTCGATGCACGGGATGCACGTTGCCGGTACAGTCGGTGCCAACGGCGATGAAGCGAACGGTGGCATCAAAGGGGTTGCACCTGAGACACAACTTCTCGCGATGAAAGTATTCGGAAACGATCCGGGAATGCCGTCGACATTCAGTGACATCTACATCAAAGCAATCGATGATGCGATTGCGCTTGGCGCAGACGTCATCAACATGAGTCTCGGCTCAACGGCATCATTCGTCCAAAAAGATGATCCGGAACAAAAAGCAATCGTCAATGCGATGAACAACGGCATTTTGTGTGCGATTTCAGCCGGAAACTCAGCATTTGCCGGAAGCGGCGCCGGAAACCCGTACGCGTCGAATCCAGACGTCGGTGTCGTCGGTTCACCTGGTTTGATCAGCGAATCACTGCAAGTTGCGTCGGTTGAGAACACACAATTGACACTCGAAGGAATGGCGTTGACGGTTGACGGACAGGACGCCGGTTACCTCGCGTATCAAAAACAAGATTCACCGAATCCGATTACGGTCTTCGATAAAGAGAAGATGGATGTCGTCTATGTTGGCGATGGCAGTGAAGCGAACTATGCCGATAAAGACGTCAAAGATAAAGTCGTCTTCGTCGTTCGGAACGGCAGCTTCAACTACGGGATGATCCAGGCAGAAGCCGAAAAACAAGGCGCAGCCGGTGTCATCGTCCGCGGTCGGGTCGATCATGGCGATTATGTCAGCATGGCGCTTAATAAACCAACGATTCCGCTCGTCTCGTTAAGCATTGCCGACGGAAACGAACTCGAAGCAAAAGCCAAAGACGGCAAGGCGTTGACGGTGACGTTCGACGGCAAAGCGGTCTCCAGTCCGAATCCGGTTGCCGGCGAAATGTCCGACTTCACGTCATGGGGCGTTACACCGAACCTGGACTTCAAGCCGGAGATCACGGCACCAGGCGGAAAAATCTATTCGACGCTCAACGACAACGAATACGGCGTCATGAGCGGTACATCGATGGCAGCACCACACGTCGCCGGTGGGACGGCGCTCGTCATGCAACGGATCGACAAGGACTTTAAGGTCAGCGGTGCGACACGTGTCAAACTTGCGAAGACGATCCTGATGAACACGTCACGTCCGCAACTCGATAAAGGGAAGTACAATGCGGAAGCGAAAACCGGCAACTATTACTCGCCGCGTCGTGAAGGAGCGGGTCTGATGGACTTGCGTGCGGCGATGAAAACACCGGTCGTCGTGACGGAAACGAAATCGGGCGAAGGAAAAGCAGCCTTAAAACAAGTCGGTGACAAGTTCACCTTCACGTTAGATTTGAAGAACTACAGCAATGAGAAGTTAACGTACAAACTGGCCGGTACCGTTCAATCGGATCTTGCAGTTGAAGGTCAGAACCTCCTCGAGGCAAACGGTATCTTCAAAAAAGGAACCGTTGATGCAGTCGATGCCAACAAAGGCACGTTCCCGATCTCGTTCACGGTCGGTTCGAAGAAAGCAAGCTCGGTCGCGATCAATGCGAAGAGCACAACAAAAGTGAACGTCACAGTCGACTTAAAAGACACGGTGGATTGGGCGAACGGTGCACCACTCGACACGATCTTCGAAAACGGCTACTTCGTCGAAGGATTCGTCCGTCTCGTCGATGCCAACAGCAAAAACCCAGAGTTGACGGTTCCGTATGTCGGCTTTAAAGGGGCATGGGACAAAGCACCGATCGTGGATGCGCCGCTCTATGACGGCAACACATTCTACGGCATCACGGGTCTTGCGACAGAAGTGAAGGATGACTTCAACTTCCTCGGCACGAATGCGCTCGGTAAAGTCGTCAAAGAAAAAGTTTCGTTCTCTCCGAACGGAGACGGCAGCGCGGATGAGGCGTTCCCGGTTCTATCGTTCTTACGGAATGCGAAGAAAGTCGAGTATTCGATTCTCGACCGCAACCAGTCACCACTCCGTAAACTCGAAACTCAGTCGGATGTCGTCAAGAACTACTACGATGGTGGAGCGGAGCCAGGCTTTACGCCGGTGACGAACGCTGCGTGGGATGGAACGATCAACGGTTCAAAAGTCAAAGACGGTTTGTACTACTACCAAGTGAAATCAGTCGTCGATTACCCGAATGCGAAATGGCAGACCGCGACATTCCCGATCTATGTCGATACGAAAGTACCGGCTGCGACAGTCAAATGGGATGCTGACAAGAAGGCCGTCTCATGGACAGCCGGTGATCAAGGAACAGGTATCGCTTCATTTGATATTCTCGTTGATGGCAAAAGTGTCTTGAAACAGCCGCTTGCTCCGTCTGCTAAAAATTACACGCTGACGGATCTTCCGAGCCGCGCGAAAGTCACGTTCGTCGTCTCTGATTACGCGGGCAACATCGTCAAGAAAAACGTCAACACATCAGGCGTCGACAAAGCGGTGCCGAGTGTCCAAATCGACACACCGGAAGCACTCGCCTTAACGACGTCGCAACAAGTGACTGTAACAGGTAACGTTGCGGATGAGTCAGGCGTGAAGTCATTTAAAATCAACGGCAAATCCGTGAAATTACGCTGGGATGCCGCGCAACAGCACTATGCGTTCAGCCAGAACATCACGTATACGACAGACGGCGTGAAATCGTTTAAAGTCGAAGCGTATGATGGAAAAGGCAACCGTGTCGCTTTCAGCCGTCAAGTCATCATCGATTCGGAACGTCCGACGATCCGCGTGACGGCACCAACAACGGTTTCAAGCAAAACCAAAACAGCGAAGATGACAATCGTCCTGCGCGACAACTACGATGAGTTACGCTTTGATCTGAACGGCAATGCTGAATACCGCCGTTCGTTCAAAGAACCATACGAGATGCGTGCATTCAAGAAGACAATCAACAAAACCGTCACCTTGAAAAAAGGTCAAAACGTCTACAACCTGAAACTGACTGACTTAGGCGGCCATGTCGTCGAGAAGAAAGTTGTCATTACGAAGAAGTAATCCTTTTACGAAACAGTGCTTGGCAGGATGGAATTCCGTCCTGTCTAGCACTTTTTTTGCGTTTGGACACAAAACGTTTCCGTCTGAACTGCTGAGACGCCGCTTTGTGTGTTTATCAAGTTCCGGGAATGGGAAATTTCTTAGTAGGTTATTTTTGAGGGGGAACTACTATGAATCCATTCACAACGTTAATCGCCTTCATCGTCGGCTGTCTTGTTCTGTATCTCGGAATTCGTGATAAGAACGGTTGGTTGATCGGTGTCGCGATGATTCCGTTAGCCATCGTTGCCTATAGCGTCATTTACCTGATCATCCAAGTCTCGGCCTAGAAACTTCTTTTATAGAAGTTTCTTTTTTTTTGAAACATAACTGGTAAACTGTAAGTATATGACAGTATAGAACAACGAAAAGAAACGTGTGGCAGTTCGCTTGTGACACGGCCGGTATCACTAGCTACACTAGCGAAACAGGACTTCAAGGAGGAAAGACGGATGCAAACGGCAAAGGACGAACGATTACATGAACTGACGCTTGCCTATATCGACAAGAGTCAGCTGCAAAAAAACGGCTGGCTGATGGCTGCCGTGGCGGCGACGCTCGGCATCTTTTCGGAAACGATGGATTCCGCACTTTACTTCGGTCTGTTGCCGCTTGTGTATCTGATTTTTGATCTTCCGTTTCAGCTGGAAAAACGCAGGATTTTAGAACGGTATCTTTCAAAAGATCAGATCATGACACAATCGATGCTGTGGCTAGGCATTCAGATTGTGTTATATGGCACGCTGCTTGTCGTAGTACTTGAGACAAACGATCTCGGCTGGTGGAAGACGGCCTTTTGGATGGCATTGATTCTAGTGCCACTTTACTTTGCGACCGACTGGCTGTTTAAGAAAATGGCACGTTCAGGCGATCCTGACTTCGTCAGTGATCAGGAAGTGCATAAGCACGTGAAGTATCTGGAAGAATGACAGGCTTAAAGGAGAGAACATCATGCGTACGGCACGGGACGAACGGTTACACGAATTGACGCTAGCTTACATGGATAAGAATACCTTAGGGACAAAAATGATTTGGAGCATGTTACTATTCATCGGCGTCGGGATCCTGACAACGTTGTTTGACTCGAGTTTAATGGTATTACTGATCCCGGCAACTTACTTTTTGTTCGATTACCGGTATCAAGTCGAAAAGCGCCGGATTCTTGAATCCTATATCGGAGAAGAATTGGCAACCAAACAATGGCGTTTTTGGATCATCTATCAAGTCATCCTGTATACGATTTTTGTCGTCCTGATGGTAGCGACGATGGATCGTCCGTTTTGGCAGATGTGGTTGGCGCTTATGATCATCCTCATTCCACTCTATGCAATCTGTGAACGCGTGTATAAAAAAATCCAACTGCGTGATGATCCGGATTTTGTCAGTGATCAGGAAGTGTACAAAAATGTATAAAGTAGGAGCGAAAATTAAATGAATACATTGCTTGAAAAAAATGCACGGTTAAATCTGCTCGGACCACCGTTGAAAAAAATCCAATATTTGATTCCGATTCCTGTTTTAGTGGTCGCAGTCATCGGTTGGTTCATTCCGGATTTTTGGAAAACGGGACTGTTTACGTTATTTTCGCTTCCGTTACTTTGTCTCGGGGGCGTCGTCCGTGAAATCATGCGTCTGCGGATTTTAAAACGACGTCTGCCGGCTGAATTGTATCAAGAGACCGTCTTGAAGGTCGGTCGGGCTTCAATGATCGGCTATTTTGTGCCTGTGTTGTTGTTCTACGTGGGCTATCTCTTCCCGCAGTATTCAGGTGTCGCGTTTGCCATGATTCTGATCTGGGTGCTGGTAATTACGTTGTTTGTTTCCAAACTAAATGCGACGGCGAAACAACTGGATCCCGCCTTCGTGACGATGCGGGAGATTGAACAGTACCGGAAACCGGGAAATTAATTTAGCGATAAGGGGGAGGTCAGGGAATGGGTGAAATCAAACGGCAACTCACACTTGATTATCTGCGCTTCACGAAACGTGCCCGGCATGTCCAGACGGTATTTTTTCTACTCGTTTTGGTCGTCTTTTTGTTTCTAGCAGATGATTTAAACTTTTCCGAAGCCTCGATGCATTACTTTTTACTGGTCCCGGTCCTCGGCTACCAGTGGACCGTCCGCTTGTTGAAGTATCGTTACTTTACGAAACGATTTGACCGGATGGAAGTGTGGGACCATCTTGCCTTGCCGTACATCGTCATTACCATTAGCGAGTTGCTACTTGTCGTGGCATCCCAATTTCTAATTCCGTATGTGTCGCGACCAACGCTGATCGGCCCGATTCTTGTCTTTTTGCTGTCCGTCTTGTCACTCGACCGTCTCGTCGATTCGCGGATCAAACGACTGGATCCGACGCATCTGTCAGAACGCGAGCTGATTCTAGCGGAACGAGAAGCACGGCGCGTTAAATATTAAATAATAATGAACCGATACGTAAAAAACAACAGCGGCGAGAGGAAGTTAAAATTCCTCTCGCCGCTGTTGTTTTTTTAGAAATGATTTGATTTACGAGACTCCTGCAGGAAGAAACGCAAGGCAACTTGCGCTGTCAGAGACAAACAAGACCCGGTTTCCTGTCCAAATGGATAGGAAAACTGGCTTGTGTCTCGCCTGAGGAAAGCGAGTGAAACAAGAAATCATTTCTTGTTGGTTGATCAGTTTTCTTACTTTTTCAGAAGCAGATAAATAAAGTACGGTGCACCGATCAGTGCGACAACGATACCGGCCGGAACACCTTCCGGATCAGCGATGTTTCGTCCGATCGTATCGGCCAAGACGAGCAACCAGCCGCCGATCAACAGCGCAATCGGCAAGAACCATTGATGGCGCGGACCGACCAGGGCACGGGCGATATGCGGTGCCATCAAGCCGATGAAGGAAATCCCACCGGTGACGGAGACGGCGGATGCCGCGAGTGCGACTGCTGTCAGCAACAGTTGAATCCGTTCCTTCTCAATCGCGACCCCGACACCGATCGCGACCGGTTCGTTTAAAGCGAGCAGATTGAGTTTATTGGCTTTATACAGCGTAAACGGAATCAAGACGATCAGCCAGGGCAGCAAGGCGTAGACGAATGTCCAGTCCGTGCCCCAGATGTTACCGGCGAGCCATTTGGCGATGAAGTCGACTTTTTCACGTTTCGTCGATGAGATCAAGATGACCATGATACCGGACAAGGCCATCGAGAAGCCGACGCCGGTCAAAATCAGGCGGATCGGTTGCAAGCCGCGATTCCGGTCGTAAGAAAGCGCGTAAATGGCTACGGCCGTCACTAAAGCACCTAAGAAGGCCGCAACCGGTAATCCGTAGATAAATGAGCCGACATCAACCGGGAAATAGAGGAAGAAAATCGCCACCGCGACACCGGCTCCTGTATTGATCCCAATGATGCCGGGATCGGCCAGTTCATTCCGAGTGATACCTTGCAAAATCGAACCGGACAAGGCGAGCGCCATTCCCGCAAGTAAGGTAATGATAATTCGTGGCAGACGGAGCGAGAACAGAACAAAATCTTCTTTGAACGTCCCTTGACCGAATAACGTCGGCAACAAGCGGTCGTACGAGACGGATGCCGGACCAAGCCCGATACTGATGACGATCGTGCCGAGCAATAACACACTTAAAATGAAAAAGATCAAGCGTTGACGGCGACGTAAACGAGTTTCCATCATGAGAATGCGTGACCTCCTTTACGGACAATCAATAAGAAGAACGGTAAACCGAGCATCGAGACGATCGCGACGACTGGTGTCTCGTACGGCGCAAACAGCGTCCGACCGATCGTATCGGCAAGCAGCATGAACGTTGCTCCGAATACAGCCGTCATCGGCAGAATGTAACGGTAATCGGTCCCGACGATTGCCCGGACGATATGGGGAATCATCAATCCGATGAATGCCATATTGCCGACTAAGGCGACGGCAGCACCGGCAAGCAGGATGACGACGACGTACAAGACAGCTTTGATCCGGGTGATGTTTTGACCAAGACCAAGTGCGACTTCTTCCGACAGACTGAGAATCGTCAACTGACGCGAGAAAATCATCGCAATCACCGTCCCGATGACGATGACCGGCGTGATCGCTTGCAGTTGTCCCCACGTCGTGCCGACGAGTCCGCCTGACGTCCACTGAGAGACGTCCTGGGCAATCTTAAAGTAAATCCCGATTCCTTCCGCAATCGCGTACAAGAAGGCGGAAATCGCCGATCCGGCGAGGACGATCCGGAGCGGGGAGAAGCCGCCTTGGCGGGAAGCACCGATTCCGAAGACGAGAGCGGCACCGAGCGCAGCACCGATGAAGCAGGCGAGCATGATGCCGTAATAGTTGATGCCGGGAATGAAGACGATTGCTAAGGCAAGGGCCGCATTGGCACCGGCTGTTAGACCGAGCAGACCGGGATCCGCCAGAGGATTACGTGTCATCGCCTGCATGATGGCACCCGAGACGCCGAGTGCCGCACCGACGAGAATCGCGGCGAGTTCCCGGGGGAGACGAATTTCTTGAATGATTTTGGCTTTATCGTTGAGCGGACCAAACGTCAAGGCGTTCCAGACTTCACGGATTGACGTATCAGCAGCACCAAACGTCATCGAAATCCAAAACATGACGACGAAGAGGACCAGTCCGAATGAAATTTTTAATCCAAAGGGTAGTCGAGCGGATGACACAGGTATCGCCTCCAGTTTGTATGAATCCAAAAAAGGAGGGAGCATTGAGGCTCCCTCCTTTAGTATACGTTACGCGCCAAGGAAACTTTTCTTGAAGAACTCCAGTTGACGTTCCAATGTGAGTGGATCGTTGAAGTAAAATTCTTTTGAATCCACTTCGTAGACTTGCTTGTTCTTAACGGCAGGGATATTTTTGTATGTGTCCGTTTCTGTGAACGAGTTATCCGCTTCTGCTGTCTTGCTGAAGATCAGGTAATCGCCTGCATATTCAGGTAAGACTTCCGGTGATAACGCGTAGTAGCCGTCTTTTAACGCCATCTCTGTGACTTTTTTCGGCATTTTCAATTTCATCTCTTGGTAGAGGATTTCTGTGCCGCGGCCCCAGTTGTCGCCGAAGACGTAGAGTTGTTTGTCGAAGCTTTCGATGACAGAAACTGTCGCATCTTCACCGATTTTAGCTTTGATTTCTGTTCCGGCGTCTGCTGCACGTGTTTTGAAGTCTTTGACCCAGTCGCGTGCTTCTTGTTCTTTGTTGAGCAATTTACCGATTTCGATGTGTTGCGTCAAGTAGTCGACTTTGCCGTATGTGTACGTGACAGTTGGTGCGATTTCTTTGAACTTATCGATGTTTTTTGTCGTATCGTATCCGATGATGAGATCCGGCTCGAGTTCGATGACTTTTTCGACGTTTTCTTCTGAGATTTCTTGGACGTCTTTCAGGTCAAATTTCGGATTTGATTTTGACCACGAGTCGACACCGACGAGCGGTACGTCGAGTGCCATGACGTTGCCGGCGAAACCAGCCAGGACGACGACACGTTTTGGATCAGCCGGGACTTCGACGTCACCTTTTTCGGATTTATAGGTAATCGTTTCTTTTTTTGTATCAGCAGACGAGGTCTCTTCTTTTTTCTCCGTGTTGCCACAAGCGGCAATCACAAGCGTTAACAATAAAAGAACCGGTAATAAAAGTTTTTTCATGATTCAGTCTCCCTTAATTAAGTTGTAGGTGACACACATCGGTTTGTTCGTGCGCGGATCACGACCGATTTCGGCATCGATATGGAATACATCTTTGAGGACGTCTTTTGAGATGACTTCCTCACACGTTCCGGCTTTGACGACTTCGCCGTGTTTCATGGCGATGATGTAATCGGCGAAACGTGCCGCTTGATTTAAATCGTGTAACACCATCACGATTGTCCGACCTTCTGTCCGGTTGAGTTGTTCGAGTAACTCCAGGACTTCGAGTTGGTGGGCGAGATCGAGGTAGGTCGTCGGCTCATCGAGGAAGATGATGTCCGTTTCCTGCGCGAGGGCCATCGCAATCCAGACCCGTTGCCGTTGACCACCGGATAAGGCGTCGACCGGACGATGCTTAAACGCCATCGTGTCCGTCGCTTCCAGTGCCCAATCGATGATCTCGTAATCGTGTTTCGTTAAACGACCAAATCCTTTTTGATAAGGAAAGCGACCGTATGAGACAAGCTCTGCGACCGTCAGACCACTTGCGCTTTCCGGTGTCTGGGGCAGGATAGCCATTTTCCGGGCAAGCAGTTTTGTACTTTCCTTGGCAATATCGAGACCATCAAGTAACGCGCGTCCCGATTGATGGGGAATGATCCGGGTCATCGCTTTCAGTAACGTCGATTTGCCGCATCCGTTCGCACCGATGATCGTCGTGATTTTTCGATCAGGAATCTGAACCGTCAATTCCTTGACGATGGTACGATCTCCGTAACCAATACTGATATCTTCTGTTGCTAGACGTACCATAGACAGAGGCTCCTTCTCGTTTAAAGCTGTTATCATTGATAATGATTATCACTATCGTCCACCTAACCATAACAGTTTCATAAAAACGCTGTCAACATTTTTTCTTGTCTTCAAGAGATGTTCACGTTATCATTGGGAATGAGAATGATAATCAGTCGTGTTGAAGAGCGAGGAGTGAGTGAGATGGAGCAGCAGGAATTGTTCGATGTAACGGTAATTGGTGGAGGCCCGGCCGGGTTATACTCTACTTTCTATAGTGGACTACGCGGAATGAAGACGAAATTGATCGAATATCAGGCAGAACTGGGTGGGAAGATTCACGTCTATCCGGAAAAGATGATTTGGGACGTCGGGGGTCAGCCACCTATTACCGGTGCAAAGCTGATGGAACAGCTGGTCGAACAAGGCTTGACGTTTAATCCGAGCGTTCATTTAAACGAAAAAATCATCTCCATCACGAAGGACGTGTTCGGCAACTTCGTCTTGGAAGCGGAATCGGGGACGATTCATTATTCGAAAACGGTGATCGTTGCGGTTGGCGGCGGAATCCTCAATCCGCAGAAATTAAAGATTGAGGGCGCGGAACGGTACGAGGTGTCGAACTTGAACTACACCGTCAAATCGATTGAACGGTTTAAAGACAAAACCGTCATCATTTCCGGCGGCGGTAACTCGGCGATCGACTGGGCGAATGAACTGGAACCGGTCGCGAAAAAAGTCTATGTCACATACCGAAAAGACTGTTTCACGGGGCACGAAGCGCAAGTTGAGCAACTCGTGAACAGCTCTGCCGTTTGTCTCTTGAATACGACGATCCATAAATTAATTGCCAGTGACGACCATCACCGGATTGCCTCGGTCGAACTGATTGATTGTGCTACAAGCGAGACGGTGGCTTTGGAAATTGACGAGGTCATCATCAACCACGGCTACGAACAGGATGCCGAGTTACTTTCGAACTGCGATCTCGATTTGCAGCAGGTCGACGATTTTTATATCGCCGGAACAACGTCGAGTGAATCGAGTGTGCCCGGCTTGTATGCAGCAGGTGATATCTTATCCCACGACGGGAAAGTCCACCTCATCTCGGGGGCGTTCCAGGATGCGGCGAATGCCGTCAACCGGGCGAAAAAATTCATCGAACCGGACGCAGCAAAAGTCGCGATGGTTTCTTCCCATAATGAAGTCTTTAAAAAACGGAACCGTGAACTGATTCAGGAAATGGTCAATCAAAACCGCTAAACTAAGTGAAAATTGTATGGATGGCTTCTGTTCTTCGGACGGAAGCCATTTCTTTTTTTGTATTGTGCTATAACAGATGGGTTTGACAACGCTCTGTCTTTAGGACAAAATGCTCTTATTGTGTTTTTTTTAATTGCAAGATGTAGGAGGAATAATTATGGCAACAACAAAACGCAAGCCCATTGGTTTGGCTTGGCAGATTTTAATCGGATTGATTCTCGGGATCACTGTCGGCGGTGTCTTTTACGGGAATCCACACGTTGCGGAGTGGCTGAAGCCAATCGGTGACATCTTTATCCGAATGATGAAAATGATCGTTGTCCCGATCGTCTTTACGACAATCGTCCTCGGTGTTTCATCGGTCGGCAGTCCCAAAAGTCTCGGACGCCTCGGCGTCAAGACGCTTGGTTACTTTACGATCGTGACGATGATTGCGATCTTTACCGGATTGTTTGCAGCGAATCTCGTCGAGCCGGGTGCCGGCATCAACATGGCGACACTCGACAAGACAGACATCTCGACGTACGTGGAGACGGAAGAGACGACGCAAGATCAAGGGCTCGTTGAAAAAGTCGTCAACATCGTCCCGACAAACATCTTGGACGCGATGGTACGCGGGGATATGCTCGCGATTATCTTCTTCTCCGTTCTGTTTGGACTCGGTGTCGGATTTGCCGGTGAAAAAGGTTTACCGGTCGTCCGCTTCTTCGAAGGGGTCGCAGCCGCGATGTTCAATTTGGTCAACATCGTCATGAAGTTTGCGCCAATCGGTGTTTTCGCCCTGATTGGTGTCACGGTCTCGACGTTCGGGATCGAATCACTCGGTTCATTGTTCAAATTGATCGGAACGTTGTACGTGACGGCACTGCTGTTCATGGTCATCGTCTTTGGTTCCATCATGAAATGGGTCGGCATCCGCGTGTCGGATTTCGTTCGTGTCTTCAAAGATGAATTGCTCCTGACGTATTCGACGGCATCGTCGGAAACGGTCTTACCACGCGTCATGGAGAAGCTGGAAAAGATGGGAGTTCCAAAATCGATCGTCAGTTTCGTCGTTCCGACGGGTTATTCGTTTAACCTCGACGGTTCTGCACTTTATCAAGCCATGGCTGCTTTATTCATCGCGCAGATGTACGATATCAATTTATCGATCGGCACACAGTTGACACTCGTTTTCGTCTTGATGCTGACGTCAAAAGGGATGGCAGCTGTCCCTGGGGTTTCGTTTGTCGTCTTACTGGCGACACTCGGGACAGTCGGAATCCCGCCTGAAGGTCTGGCCTTCATCGCCGGAATCGACCGGATCATGGATATGATGCGTTCTGTCGTCAACGTAACAGGCAATACGCTCGCGTCACTCGTCATCGCGAAATGGGAAGGGGTCCTCGACTCCGATCAACTCGATGCGTTCATGTCGACGGAAGGTAAGAAGGATCAAATCAAGAGTGCCTAATAGAGGACAGCAGACCAGATGAATCGTCATCTGGTCTTTTTTGTTGTTTCGGAAATGGGAGGACATGATCTATTAGTGCTGGACGCGGTATCGTGTTTGTCACGCCCGCTTTTCTCGGGCGGAACGCAAGCCGCGGTCGTCTCTGACGACCGGGTCTCGCCTGTTCCTGACGGAAGCGGTGCTTCCTTTTCCCGTAGAAGTCGGGCGATGAACACACAACACCTTGCCATTAGCCTCTCATCATAAAGGCTTTTGAAACTATGTAATGAGACAAAAAATGAGATCCCCGATTCCTCGGCGATCTCATTTTGCATTATTTCTTGTCGTCCTTTTTTTCCTGTTCTTTTTTGATCATCTTCTTGGCTGCCATTCGGAAGCGGAAGATGAGGTAGAGACGGTAAAAGTCGACGGCTGCGAACAGCGTCAAGAGGATCGTCCAGAAGTTGAAGACGGTTCCTGCCTCGATCGAGTTGCTGTACGCGAGGTACATGAACAGAATACCGAAGATGGCATAGAAAAATGCCATGAAGTTTGAACCTTGTCGCATGAAAACACTACCTTTCGTTAATTAAGTCGTTGCGTAAAGTGCAAGTACGACGATGCCGTTATTAAAGACATGGATCGCGATTGGAGCGATGATGCGGCGTGTCTTGACGAAGACGAGCGAGAAGACGAAACTCATCGCGACGTAAATCAAGAACTTGTTGTCGCCGTGGATCAGACCGAAGATGATTCCACTGAGCACGAAGCTGAAGATGAAGTTCAGTTTCGTCGACAAGTTTCCGAACATGATGTGGCGGAACAGAAACTCTTCCATGATCGGACCAAGCAGGACGACCATCAGTTGGAGAATCGGAATGACCTGGATCGCTTTCATAATGTCATCCGTATTTTGTGATTTCGCGATGTTTTCAATCCCACCGGACAACCAGGCATCAATCAAGTTGACGCTGATTAAAGAGACATACAGTAAGACAATCCCGATTCCGATCCACTTTAACGTATCCATCGTATCGGTTTGATTGCCCTCTGCTTTCCACTTCTGCCAGTCAGGACGTAGACAATAGAAGGAAACGATGACGGCTACGGTAAAACCAATCGCGAGCCACCAACCGAGAACACTCGGAATTTGGCTTTTTGACAGGAAACTCGGAAAGGTTGCTGGGACAAGTTGCACGATTAAATAAATCACAATCGGAATGATGTGACGGATTTGCCACTTCTCTGCCATGTTGAACGGCAGATTGACGGAATTTTTCATCTGTCGGGAAACAACTCCTTTGTAATGAAGGTACTGTCCCGATTGTAACAAACAAACCGACCGGGCGCACGAATGGTGATGGTTCAAAGATGTCGATTTCGGGAAAACGGATAAGGGTTCGGGCTTGAATTCCAACTGGAAACCGTTTAAGATAAAAATATGTTAGCACTCCAATTAAGTGAGTGCTAAAAAACAGTCATGTTCAAGGAGGATGTTTCGCATGTTAAAACCACTTGGTGATCGCATCGTGATCGAAGTCGTTAAAAAAGAAGAAACAACACTCGGAGGAATCGTTCTTCCTGGGTCAGCGAAAGAAAAGCCGCAAGAGGGTAAAGTCGTCGCTGTCGGTACAGGCCGTGTGACGGAGCAGGGTGTCCGTGTACCACTTGAAGTGAATGTCGGGGACCACGTCATCTATGCGCAATACGCAGGGTCAGAAGTAAAAGTCGATGGCAACGAATACTTAATCTTACGCGAAAGCGATATTTTAGCAGTAGCAAACTAATCAAAGGGGGATTTCAGTCATGGCAAAAGATATCTTATTCAGTGAAGAAGCACGCCGGGCGATGCTTCGTGGAGTAGACGCATTAGCGGACGCAGTCAAGGTGACGATCGGACCAAAAGGACGGAACGTCGTTCTCGAACGTAAATTCGGTTCACCACTCATCACGAATGATGGTGTGACAATCGCAAAAGAAATCGAACTCGAAGACCACTTCGAAAACATGGGCGCGAAGCTTGTGGCAGAAGTCGCATCGAAAACGAATGAAATCGCAGGGGATGGTACGACAACAGCGACAGTCCTCGCACAAGCGATGATCCGTGAAGGACTTAAAAACGTCACTGCGGGTGCGAACCCGATGGTCATCCGTAAAGGGATCGAAAAAGCAGTCCGCCGTGCCGTCGAAGAACTGCACGCGATTGCGAAACCAATCGAAGGCAAAGAAGCGATCGCGCAAGTTGCGGCGATTTCAGCTGCTGACGAAGAAGTTGGTCAATTGATCGCCGAAGCGATGGAACGTGTGGGTCAAGACGGTGTCATCACAATCGAAGAATCACGCGGCTTCACGACGGAACTTGATGTCGTCGAAGGCATGCAGTTTGATCGTGGCTATGCATCACCATACATGATCACGGATTCGGATAAGATGGAAGCCGTCCTTGAGAATCCATACATCTTGATCACGGACAAAAAGATTTCGAACATCCAGGAAATCCTGCCGGTCCTTGAGCAAGTCGTTCAACAAAACAAACCACTCTTGATCATCGCGGAAGACGTCGAAGGCGAAGCACTCGCGACACTCGTCGTCAACAAACTCCGTGGAACGTTCAACGCCGTTGCGGTCAAAGCACCAGGTTTCGGGGACCGTCGGAAAGCGATGCTCGAAGACATCTCAATCGTCACTGGCGCAGAACTGATCACAGAAGAGCTCGGTCTTGATCTGAAAGAAACACAAATCACGCAACTCGGTCGTGCGTCGAAAGTCGTCGTTTCAAAAGACAACACGACAATCGTCGAAGGAAACGGACACAGTGATTCAATCACAGCCCGTGTCGGTACGATCCGTTCACAAATCGAAGAAACGACAAGCGACTTCGATCGTGAAAAACTCCAAGAGCGTCTCGCGAAACTCGCAGGCGGCGTAGCCGTCGTCAAAGTCGGAGCAGCAACAGAAACGGAACTGAAAGAACGAAAACTCCGGATTGAAGATGCACTCAACGCGACACGTGCAGCCGTCGAAGAAGGAATCGTTGCCGGTGGTGGTACTGCCTTCATCCACGTCACGAAAGCCGTTGAATCGATTCTTTCGGTAACGACAGGCGACGAAGCGACAGGTGTCAACATCGTCCTTCGTGCGCTCGAAGCACCGCTTCGCCAAATCGCGGAAAACGCCGGTCAAGAAGGTTCAGTCATCGTCGAGCGTCTCAAACATGAAGCACAGGGCATGGGTTACAACGCGGCAACGGACGAGTATGTCGACATGATCGAAACAGGAATCGTCGATCCAGCGAAAGTAACGCGTTCAGCCCTTCAAAACGCAGCGTCTGTTTCAGCGATGTTCTTAACAACAGAAGCTGTCATCGCCGATAAACCGGAACCAGCCGGATCTGCTCCTGCAATGCCTGATATGGGCGGCATGGGTGGAATGGGCGGTATGATGTAATCTAACCATATACCCCGCTGATCGATGGGATTTGTAGTGGAACCGGATTATAAAGCGCTAATTTAATGTTAAATCAGGGAGATCCTTTGTAAGTTCTTTGAACTTATAGAGGGTCTTTTTTTACTACGCTAGTACAAAATTACTTTTGAAGTTTTTTAAAGATGATGGTTTTTATTAATTGATATGAGTCTATTTTGAATGCTTTAAAAAGAATAGTAGGTGTCTTTTAAAAAATGTAATGTAAAATTAGGAAAACTATATAATAGATACATAAAACGCTTGTAAGGGTGAGAAAAAATGATGAATAAAATCCATATCATAGGGGCTTCGGGATCAGGAACATCCACACTGGGCAAAGCTTTAGCAGAAGTTCTTCCTCATGATTCTTTGGATACGGATGATTATTATTGGATATCCAAGTTTACTGAGCAGCGACCTGTACCTGAAAGAATAGAAATGTTGAAGAAGGATTTGTCACATTCCGAGCAATGGATTTTATCGGGAGCAACTGTAGGTTGGGGTAATTGCTTTGCTTCTTATTTTGACCTCGTTATTTTTTTATGGATACCACCGGAGGTCAGACTCGAAAGACTGCAAAAAAGGGAAATAGAACGGTACGGGGGAGAGGTACTACCGGGTGGTGAAAAGTATGAACAATCGCAAACGTTTCTTAAATGGGCTACTCTCTATGACCATGCGGGTTTGGAAGTTCGAAGTAAAGCCTTGCACGAGCAATGGATGGATAAATTATCGTGCCCGATATTAAGGATTGAAGGCGACTATTCAGTCGAAAAATGTCTGGCGATGGTTAAAGAATACTTAAGTACAGATTCTTAAAATTGATTTTGCAGTTCGAAAAAATTTTGATCTTCTAATATGAAGAGTTATCTTGGAAATTACATAATAAGGGGTGAGAGCAATGCACCAATTTGAGAGAATCACAATTGAGCCGCTAAAAGAACAGTTTATAACTATCGTCAATGCAGCTAACGAACCCTTTCCAATTGTCGGAAAAGTTCTCCCGAGTCTTTCAAACGGCGTCTGGTCTTACGAAGAAGAGTTGTATGATACACCATCAGAAATCCGTTTCCCGGATGACAAACTGGATTGGTCTGTTTATATCGACAGCAGTGAAAAAATCGTCTTGTTGGCTTTCCATGAAGACGCGTGCATTGGACAGATCCGTCTCGTCAAAGACTGGAACCGGTTTGCCTATATTGAAAACATCGCCGTCAAAAAGGATTTCCGGAAAAGCGGTGTCGGTCACTTGCTGCTTGAAGCAGCTGAAACCTGGGCGAAGGAACAATCGTTGATTGGCCTATCGCTTGAAGCGCAAAACGATAATTTGATTGCCTGCCGTTTTTACGTGAAAGAAGGGTTTGTCCTTGGCGGAGTCGATACGCTGAAACAGTCAGCTAATTCAAACATTGATCTGACGCTGTACTGGTATAAACTGTTTGAGAAGATTAAAGGAACTGCCGATGAACAAAGATGAATTAATCGCATTAGCGGAACAGATGTCGATCGACGAGTATGTGTACGATGAAGAACGGGGTTATTCCACGAGTGAAGGGTCGCCGTCTGACTTAGCGTATGAAACAGCACGGCGTTTTCAGGATATTCAAATGCTTCCTGTGTTAATGGACCTGCTTGAACAGACTAAGAGACTAGAAATGAAACGGTATTTCTACTTTATGCTGGGGACGATTGGGATGAACACAGGTGACGTACGTGTTGCTGATTTGCTGTTAGAGCGACTGGCGCAAGAGACAAAGCCTAAACTGATTACCAGTATCCTTGATGAACTGGCGAACCAGGAACGGGTGGATGATGCGACAGATATCATCAAGTACGTCGAGGATTCCCGTTCGGCTATTCGAAATTCGGCGATTGATGCACTCGGCTCCTGTCGGGGGGCTTTAGCAGAAGATGCGTTAATTCAATTTATTACGACCTCGACCGATTCGTTTGAGATCATGAGTGCGAATTTTGTGTTGGCAACGATCGGGACGGAGCGGGTTATTCCGCATCTGTTACCGCTCCTCGATCATCCGAAAGGTGATGTCCGGCACTCGGCACTCAATGCGCTCAGTGAACTCGGAGACGACTCGTTCCTGCCGCTGTTTGTGAAAGGCTTGGAGGATCGGTCGGTCGACGTCAAAGCGTACGCGTTGCTCGGAATTGCAAAACATGGGGATGCATCTGCTATTCAGCCGATCATTAAACGAGTGAAAACAATGCTGAAACGAAAGCGACAGATTCAAAGTAACGAGATCCTGACCGCATTCCGTTTTTTGAATCGTTACCGACAATCGGACAAGACGATCCCGGAATTGTTTGACTGGATCATCATGAAAAGATGGGATGTCCTGTTTGACGAGGAACAGCAGTGGTTGACTGAATATCGGACATCTCACTAGATGATTTATTCAAGACGGATGGACTAAAGCACATAAAAGGAGGAGCCGGATGCTGAGTCCGGCTCCTCCTTTAGTGCTGCAACGATCATTTGATTCGGATGACTGGTTCAGTCTTGCTCTAATCCATTCTTTTCGATGATCGCATCCGACAGACGCAAATCTTTTCGTACTTGTTTCGTTTGCGACTGGCACATCTTACGATCGACCTGTTTTTTCGTCGAGACGTCATAACAGATGCCGTTGCCGGCTTTTTCCGTCAGGTTCGCTTCGTAATAGTAGTCCTTGTAACGGAACGAGCCGTCACGGAAAGCAGTCAGATTTGGTTCATCATCGAGCAGGGAGTTGCCCATCATATACGGGGACTCGAGATTGAGTAAATCAACAATCGTCGGAGCGATATCGATTTGTCCGCCGTTCTCTTGAATGACTTGACCCGTGTCTTGATGTGGTTTTTTGATGAACAATGGGACTTGGCGGTCGAGGGCAAAGGCGTCGACGGCATTGTCGATCTGCGCTTTTTGTTGCATCTCACTGCCTTCGTTCGTCAAGCCGCTGTCATGATCCCCGTAAAAGATGACGAGTGTCTCGTCCCACATGTCTTTTGCCTTCAACTCCTTGACCATCTGCCCGACGGCCTCGTCGACATAATGGACGGTCTGGTAATAACGTTTTAACATCGGATCCTCGTAACCGGACAGATCCAGCTCCCGTTTGTCTTTTGGAATCTCATACGGCGTATGACTCGTCAGGGCGACGAGGAACGAGAAGTACGGTTCCTTGAGTGTTTCCATATGCTCGATCGATGTCGTCAAAAACTGTTTATCGTTTAACGCCATCCCGATTTCTTGTTGATCGGGATAATCCTTTTGACTGAAGAAGTGATCGAAGCCCAGGTTTTGATACACTTGATCCCGATTCCAGAATCCTTTTTCATATGCATGCATGGCGGCGGTATCGTATCCATTGTCGCGCAACAATTCAGGCAACGCTCCGAATTCATTATCCGGGAACCGGGTGTAGACCGAACCCGACTTCAACGGATAGAGCGACGTGTTCGTGATGAATTCCGCGTCCGAGGTCCGTCCTTCATGCGTCTGATGATAAAACGACGGGAAGTACAGCGATTCTTGTTTCAACTTATTCAGGTTCGGTGTCAACGTTTGACCGTTTACTTTTTGGTCGATGACCGATTCCTGAAACGATTCCAGTTGGACGAGAATGATGTTCGGTTTTTTCGTGGCGCCGTCTGCGGCTGAAGTCGAGTTTTCCTCGATTCGTTGGCGCTCAGACGCGGTCAAGCTTTCTTCTGAGCCGATTGCTCCTTGGATGCCGCGGAACAGATCGAGTCCATGGTAGCCCCAGAAACCGAGCTGATAATAGTCCCGCATGTCGGAGACCGACTGGCTGAGCCGTTGGTCTTCTTTGACGACGCTGTAGGTGACTGGCGCAGCAAACAGGATCACACCTGCGAGTAAGACAAGACCTGCTGCCTTTTGGCGTTTGCTTTTCGTGACGGCAAACGTCTTGTTGCGCGTAAAGAAGAGAATCGCTAAGAAAATCAGGCTGTCCGCAAACAACAGGAAGTCGGACGGCAGGATCAGGGCGGCGAAGCCGCTGCTGACATCACCCATCTGCAACATCTGCGACATCAACGAGACCGACAGAAAATCTTCGAAGTAGCGGTAGTACCACAGATCAGAAATCAAGAGGAAGCTGTGGGCGATTAAAAGACCGAGCCAAATCCAGCGGCGCTTGTTCCACTGGATCAACAGTGTCCAACTCGACAGCACGAACATCCCGCCGAGGTTCATTAAAAAGAGGTCAACCGGAAAAGCGGTGTTGGTATAAAAGCTGAACAGCACGAATTTTAACGTGCCTAACAATAAGTAGAGGGCGTAACCAAATACGATCATAATATTCTCCTAACGTTCGTCATTGTTGTAAAGTAGTCTATACCCTAAACTAAATCAGAACGAACGTTTGAATCGGTTGCGATATGTTTGTCATTGACCTGATGTATCAAAAAACATCTGAATAGAGCAAATAAATGGAATAAAATAGAATTAATCACTGCATTTTGAAAGGATGTTCTACATAGATGAACTGGAAACATTGGATGGGGAGTACCGCACTGGTCTGCGGAACCTGGTTGACGCTGACGACACTGACTGAAGCTGCCCCGTATGACATCAAAAAGAATGATCAGGCAATCATCGGATTTTATGATTTGGAAACGAAACAAACGACGCCGTATCCAAGTGGTGTATCACCGTATGCGTTCCTCCGGGCAGAATCTGCTGACAAGACATTATTCTTGTTCCAAGACGATTATTTTGACGAAAACTTTCAGCCGTATTATTTCATGAACGCTAAAACCGGGACATCGGAAGAAGTGGAGCTCCCTGAAAATCTGGAGTATTTACGAGTTCTTGATCAAGATCATCTCGTGGCGCGGGCAGGCTGGGATACGTTTCATGTACTGGAGCGACAGGGAAACCAATTCGTCATCCGTGATACGGTGAAGGATGGGCGTACTCCGTCCGTTCAGTGGATTGGCCCGAACCGTTTCTCCTTGATTCGGGACGGCGTCGCGGACTGGTATGATGTGCAAGCAGATGGAACGTTTGCAAAAGTTCAGTCCATCGACGTAAATAAATTTTATCCGCTGACAGGGGACTGGATTCTTGATGTCAGCAAGACAGCCGTGATCCGGAATGTGGAAACCAATCAGACGTATGCCTTACCGAATAAACGGACGGATCAATTTGTCCGTGGAGCCTATGAGACGGCAGACGGTTTGTATATGCAACTGACAGAAGAAGATGAGACGAAAGACGATAACCGTTCAACTTCCTTGTATTATCTGGACAAGCAAACAGGACAAATCAAGACACTGGTCGACTATTCCGATGAGTTAGCACAAGAAGTCTTGACCGATGGACGTGCCATTTACCGGGCAAACGGACAAACAACGCTGCTCGACTTTAAAGAGTACTTACGCGAACCAATCGCGATTGATGATCGGACAAAAGCGGACACTGTGTTTCTGGAGAAGACGCCGTTGACGCCGGATATTCAGTTGACACGAATCGACGGGACGACGGAGCCGCTTGCGCTTCAGAAGGTTACGTTTACGGGAGACGTTGACCAGGAGAACGGTGTCCGGATTCCGACAAGTCAAAAGCGGATTTATAATACGGAGTATACCGTCGCTTATACGACAGAAACAGGTGTCGTATTGAAAGATACGACGCGTTATCAACACAAACGATACCTGACGGCGACACTCGATCAACTGAAAGAAGTCAAAGAAGGTCTCTATACGTACCGGATTGATCTTGGACAGGCCGATGTGCCGGTCAGTGTCTTCCGCAAGGACGGAACACGCATCAACGGTGCGGTATCGGATGAGAACGGGATGCTGACCCTTCCACTTGGTACGACGGGACTGCTCGGGCAACCAATCTCGTTTACAATCGGTGGCGGCAATGTATTTGATAAGGAAACGACGGTACAGCGGACGGTCGTCGGATACGAAGTACCGCGTGTGACCCAGTCGACAAATACGAATTTCAAAACTTTCACATACCGTTTGGAGAGTAAAACGGACGGCGGAACGTATACTGTCTACTATGGAAAGAAAAAAATCGCAACCGTGCCGGCAATCAAGAAGACCGAAGTGACGATTCCCTATACAGATCAACTGGCCGAGTACCGGATTGTCCGTTCGGGCAGTTATGCCTCAAAATCACTCTCGTTAAAAGACAGCGTGATGATGTCCAGTGTATTACATCAGCCGTTAAATGACGAACAGACGACGATCGACGGCGCACTCGATTGGGATGCTTCTTACGGAAAGCTTTACATCGATGGCAAGTACACCGCGTATATCGATCGGAAGAAAACACGGATGTTCGCCATCCCGACGAAACCGTTGAAAGCGGGTCAAATCGTCAAATTGGTGGCGCGCAAAGGAACACAGCTCCAAGTTTCCGAGCAACGGGTCGTCGCTGCCGGCAATCCGACGCTGAAATCATACACGACGGCGTTAAATTCCGCGAGTACGGCATGGAAAGTTAAAGCGACCAAAGGCAAGACGATTGTCGTGACGATCAACAAGAAACGGTACACGAAAATCGCGACCGGTAAAACACAGACGATGACGTTCCCGAAACAAAAACGGGGGACACGCGTGACGGTCCATGCGGAATCGATCAAACTACGCAAGAGTAAAACGTTTACGTTAACCGTGAAATAAGCCATATGTAAACACGACCCTTCGTTATCAGAAGAGTCGTGTTTGTCGTGGTCGGTGATCAAAGAAACGCAAAAGTAATTACTATTGTTATGGATTTTATTAGTATTTTACTTTAGGATGAATTGGTGCGTGTTTAATGTTGGAGGAATTTTTTTCAATTCCATTCGTCTCGTCGTGAGAAAAATAGTATAGGAGCTAATGCAAAATGAATCAACTGAATCACAAAGAAGTCCAACCTCAAAAACTCATCAATACCAAAAGTCAGTTTCGACCGGAAATCGAAGGGTTACGTGTCGTTGCGGCGTTACTCGTCGCGGTTTATCATATCTGGTTCAATCGTGTCTCAGGCGGCGTTGATGTGTTCTTCGTCATCTCCGGTTTCCTGATTACGACATCGATCATCTCGACGATCAATCGGACCGGTGAGTTTCGTTTCTTACCGTATGTCACGAAGTTGATCAAACGGTTGTTACCATCGGTCTTGTTCATTTTGGCCGTCGTGCTTGTTTTGAGTTCGTTTTTATTACCGCAATCGATTTTAGAGAAGACGATTCGTGAAGTCGTTGCCTCGATGTTCTTCTATCAAAACTGGCAACTGGCGATTTCGAGTACCGATTACTTGGATGCGAGCCAAATGAAGTCGCCGGTTGAACATTTCTGGGCCTTGTCGATTCAAGGGCAGTTCTACATGATTTGGTTTGTCTTGTTTGCCTTCATCCTCTGGATGGTCAAAAAGTATGCGATCAAGAACGTCAAACCGATGCTCAATACGATTTTAGGTGTCCTGTTCGTGTCTTCTCTCGTCTATTCGATTTATCTGACGTCAGTCAATCAGCCGTGGGCGTACTTCATCACGATGACACGCGTCTGGGAATTCGCCTTAGGAAGTTTGCTGTGTATCAACCTGTCGTCGATCCGTGTTCCGAAATGGATTGCAACCGTGATTGGTTGGCTCGGATTGATCGGGTTGATCCTAACCGGGATCCTCTTCAACGTCTCGGAAATGTTCCCGGGCTACATCGCCTTATGGCCGATGACGTGCGCCTTGTTCATCGTCTTGTCGGGAACACGTGAGACGACGTTCGGGATCAAACGTTTCTTAGGTTCAAAACCGATGGTCAAACTCGGTGGAATCGCGTTCGGGATTTATCTCTGGCACTGGGTCCTGCTTGAGTTTTACCGCTACAACGTCCAGCAAACACCAGGTTTCTGGATGGGGACGTTGATCATCCTGTCGTCGATTCTGTTGTCTTACCTGATGACGGAATATATCGAAAAACCGATCCGCAGCTCAAAAGTCGACCGCTCGTCCTTCAAGAAGCTCGGCATTATGGCGAGCATCAACGTCTTGTTGATCGGTTCGTTACTCGGTCTGAAATATTTTGAAGAAAAAGAATTGACGGACGGCGTCAGCACCGGCGATTATCCGGGGGCGATGGCAGTCAAGAATCCGGACCAGACACCGGACCGTGAGCCGTTCCCGTCGTACGCCAACGTCTTTGATGACCTGCCGCTCGTTCACACCGACGGCAGTAATCAAGTATTGAGCAAAAGTGACGTCAAAGTCGGCGAGTACGGCGAAACGAAAGACTATATCGCAACGATTGCCCTCGTCGGCAGCTCGCACTCGGAGCAATGGTTCGGAGCCATTCACGAAGCCGCAAAAGGTGAGAAGTACCGGGTCTTGAACATCACCCGTTCCGGGACACGCTTCTCGACCGGCTATGAAGATAACGTCTTAAAAGGTATCTGGAACCAAAATGTTCTCGATTACTTGAAGGATGCCGATGTTGATCTCATCATCTCGCACGTCACGGCGGCAAATGCGACGAAAGATAAGATTCATCAACAGATGGTTGATCAGATGCAGTACGTCAAAGACGAGTATGGTATCGATGGTCTGGCACTGCGGGATAATCCGCGTTACAGCTTTAACGTCCTCGAGTCGCTCGAGACGACGAGCATCGAAGAGACGACGAAGAAAATGAATGCCGAAGTCAACCAGCGTGATGAAGCGTATTGGAAAAACTTCGAGCAGACGAACAAGTCGCTCTATAAACTCGATTTGACGGATTACTTCCGCGTTGATGGAGAGTTCCGTCCGGTCATCGGAAACGTCGTCATCTACCGCGACGTCAGTCATATGACGAATACGTACGCGGAAAGTTTCGGACCGGTCTTCAAACAGAAACTGAATGAAGTCGTGACGGATATTCTTAAGAAAAAACAAGCTGATTAATCGTCAGACGAACTCTTCCCCTGTTACAGGCGGAAGAGTTTTTTTTGATATCGAAAACAGGGGTTTGGAATAATTCGGGGAATATAAGATGGGTATCGAAAAAAGGGGGAACGATTCATGACACAAGCAGAAATTGCACAACGCTTCCAGACTTTCGCGGAACGGGAATGCCGGGACTCGAGTCCGTTTTATGAATATCTATCGCTCGAAATTGCACAAACTCCGGCAATTCTTGAACTGTGCCGACACGCGCGCGACGGGCAACCGATTCCGAATCTCCTGTTTGGTGCCGTCCACTATCTGTTGCTGAAAGGGATTGATCATCCGCTCGCCGCGTACTATCCGAGCGTGACGGACCAACCAAAACCCTTTGCGGAGTCCTTCGCAGACTTCGAATCCTTTTGTCAGACTTACGAAACGGATCTGATTCCGCTGCTGGCACAACGTCTTGTCCAAACGAACGAGGTCCGACGCTGTACGTATCTGTATCCAGTCTTTGGTCAGATTCATCAACAGACGAACCAACCGCTCGCTCTGCTCGAAATTGGAACGAGTGCCGGATTACAACTGTTGTTTGATCAATACGCCTATGATTACGGGACAGGGGAGACGGTCGGCCATCCGGCATCCCGTCTGCATCTGACCTCCGTCATCGAGGGAACGGGAACACCGACGCTTCCCAAAACACCACCACCCGTCACGATGCGGACCGGACTCGATTTAAATATCGTCGATCTGACCGATGCCGATGAACAGTTGTGGCTGAAAGCACTGATTTGGACGGAGCACCGGGAACGGCTTGAGATGTTCGAGGCGGCAGCGCGTTACGTTGACGAGTCTGCACTGGAACTCGTCGAAGGGGATGGAATTCAATTATTGAAGCGGTACGCAACGCAGACACCGGACGACAGTATCCTCTGTATTTTCCACACGCATGTCGCAAACCAGATGCCGTTGGCTGTGAAAAAGGAATTGCTCCAAGTCGTCGAGGAAATCGGACAGACGCGGAACCTCTACCACCTGTACAACAACGTCCAGGACCGGTACTTGCATCTCGATGCGTACATCGATGGAGTCTTGACGGAACAGACGATTGCCGAGACAGACGGCCATGGTCGTTGGTTCAAGTGGTTGGTCGAAGATTCAGTAACGACGTCTTCTTAATCCATCCAAAGTTTACGTGAGTCCTGGCGGAGATAGTAGTTTACAGAAGCTGTGAAAGATCAATAAGACCCGATTCCTTGCATCGATTAAGCAAGAGAACGGGTCTTATTGTACGTCTCTAGACAGCACATAAAGTATTAGAGCAAGCCGCCTGCATGGAGTGGACCACGCGTCGTAATGGTAAAGATGATTTTTGCGATCTCCTCTGGTGTTTCGCCTTTCTCGTGCAGCAACCATTCTTGGACAACACCGATGTGTGCGGATGATATATAGGAAATCAGATATTCACTAGGAACAAGAAGCTTGTTTTTATCAAACAAGGATTCAGAAGAACGGTGGAACAAAGCGTCATGCATGAATTTTTTCAAGCGATCTTGAAATTGAAGATCTCCGTTTGGACCAAGCAAGGTTTTCATCAGCACACGATTCTGATAAAGAAACTCAAGAAATGGGACCAACAGTAAAGAGGCGTCAGCCGGTGGAAATTGGGATTCTTTTTTAAAGAGGACCTGTAGGTTTTTAATGAGCTTTTCTTCGGCTCCAGTGAAAATTTCTTCGATGTAGAGATTCATCAAATCGTATTTGTCTTCATAATGGCTGTAAAATGTTCCGCGATTGATTCCGGCTTGTTTGGCGATATCTTTCACGGTGATGTTTTCGAATCCCTTTTCCTCAATGAGCCCAATTAAAGCTTCTTTAATGAGCTGTTTCGTCCGAATGACACGTAAATCGTTGTCTTGTTTCGTCATAAAAGCGTCTCCTTTTCAACACTTGAATGAGATGTGTCGGTAAAGCGACAGACTCGCTCAAGTTGATTATTGTAAGCGGTATTTTGTCTATCTATACTTACATTATAAACAACATGGTGTTGATTATCTTTGTTTTTAATTCAAGAAAGGAGATCATCCAATGAAGATTCGTGTAGCAGGAACAACAAAGTCCTTTGGTCAGACAGAAGTCATTCGACATATTGATTTCACTGTCATGTCCGGCGAAATCTGCTGTTTGTTAGGTCCTTCCGGTTCAGGAAAAACGACGTTGATTCGATTGATGATTGGAGCGATTGCCCCAAGTACAGGGACGATTCACATCGGGGACACCTTGATGCCAAACATGACGCTCTTGAATGAGATTGGGTTCATGCCGCAAAATAATGCGTTATATGAGGATTTGACGGCAGAAGATAACCTCTTGTTTTTTGGATCCGTTTATAAGCTGGAGAAGTCCGTATTAAAACAACGAATCGAGGAAGTGCTTAAGATTGTCGACTTAACGGCACATCGTCAAAAACGAGTGCATGTTTTTTCGGGAGGCATGAAAAAACGACTGTCGCTCGCCATCGCGATATTACACCAACCGAAAGTCTTGTTTTTAGATGAACCGACCGTCGGGATTGATCCTGTTTTACGACGTGAGATCTGGCACCAGTTTCATCGCATCAAACAAGCGGGTACGACGATTGTCGTCTCGACTCATGTCATGGATGAAGTCATCGAATGTGATCGTGCAGCCCTTATTTATGAAGGAACGTTGATTGAATATGATACGGTCGACAACTTGCTCGCGAAGACACAAACAGGACGCGTCGAAGAATTGTTCATTTTAGCTTCGGATCAACTGAAGGAGGGGACAACTCATGAACCACTTAGCTAAACGTGTCATCCGTCAAACACTGAATGATAAACGAAGTGTCATGATGATCTTGATTGCTCCCTTACTGCTCTTGACGTTAATCTATCTGTTGTTGGGGGATACAGACTATGTGCCGGTCATTGTGATCGAAGAAGCAACGCCACAAAATCTTGTGACTGCATTGAATAAGCAGGACATCGAATTGATTCAGGAAAAACAAACGATCACATCCCCTAAAACATATCTGACGGATAACGAACACGTCGATGCGGTATTTCTTTATTCAGACAATGGATTTGACATGACACTGCGCGAACCTTCCACAAAATCCTCAACAGCCGCCAAAGAAATTCAAGCAGCCTTATCGTCAATTAATCCTGCGTCAAAGATGGAGACCAGCTATGTCCATGGTTCGACGGATCAGTCGACGTTTGATTCACTTGGTTATGTTTTCCTGTCGTTATTCTCATTTTTCATGGTCTTCGTCATCTCAGCGATGGCTTTTGTCAAAGAACGCAGCGAGGGAACGCTGGAGCGATTATTGATGACACCAATCAAGCGGAGTGAGGTCATTCTTGGATATACGATGGGCTATAGTGTCTTTGCGATTGCCCAAGCGATTTTGATTGTGCTTTATACGGTCTATATCTTACAGATGAGTTCAAACGGTAACATCTTCTTGGTATTACTCGTCTTGTTGCTTCTTGCGACGACCGCTGTCTTGTTTGGGGCGACGATTTCTGTTTTTGCCAGCTCTGCGCTCCAAGTCGTGCAATTGATTCCGTTCACGATCATTCCACAAGTCTTCTTTTCCGGTTTGATTTCACTGGATTTGATTCCTTACCATCTGGGGAATCTGAGCTACATCATGCCGATTTTTTACGGGGCGAGTGCGATCAAGGAAATCATGGTCTACGGAAACGGCTTCGATGCCATTTGGGGATATCTCTCAGGGTTACTTCTATATATCCTCGTCTTGTATACGATCAATGTACGCGCCTTAAAAAAATTCAGAAACGCTTAAATTGAAAAACCTTGAATTCAAAATAAAGGCGTTACTTTATCCAAAAAGCGGGAAAAGAGGACATGTACATCCATTGTCCGTCACTGTTTTTGAAAAAAGGAGCGAAGTCATGTCTAATGTGAAACTGGCTGTCATCTATTACAGTTCGACCGGAACAAATCATCAACTCGCCACGTGGGCGAAAGAAGCAGGGGAAGCGGCTGGAGCCGAAGTGCGTCTTGCGAAAATCAAGGAGACGGCACCGGCAGAAGCGATTGCCTCCAACCCACTCTGGCAAAAACATACCGATGCCACGCGTGACATCGAAGAAGCGACACCCGACCTGCTCGACTGGGCGGACGCGATCATCTTCAGTGTCCCGACTCGTTACGGACATGTCCCGGGACAATTCCAACAGTTCCTCGATACGACAGGTGGTCTCTGGGGTCAGGGGAAACTCGTCAATAAAGTCGTCAGTGCCATGTCGTCGGCGCAAAATCCGCACGGCGGACAAGAAGCGACGGTCCTTGCTGTCTATACATCGATGTTCCACTGGGGTGCGATCGTCGCAGCACCAGGCTACTCGGATCCGGTTCTGTTCGCAGCAGGCGGTAATCCATACGGGACGACGGTGACCGTCGATCAGGACGGCAACATGGTGGAGTCCGTTGAACCGGCTGTCCGTCACCAAGCGAAGCGTACGGTGGACATTGCAAGCCGCATTAAAGGCTGATTAAAAAGTCTAATTAAAAAAACCGCGCCAGTCCTTTTCGGAACAGCGCGGTTTGCTTATGCATCCGGTTGTGTCAATGGCAAGTCGACGGTGAACGTCGAGCCTTGTCCTTCAATCGATTCGACGTGGATTTCACCATCATGGGCACGAGCAATCTCGCGACAGATGGATAAGCCAAGTCCCGTTCCACCGATTTTTCGGGTATCGGAATTATCGACCCGGTAAAACTTCTGGAACAGTTCGCTCATGGCGGAAGCAGGTATGCCGATACCGTGATCGGTAATCGCCACCTGCAGCCGTTCATTATGCTCGGTCACACGGATGTCGATGGCACCGCCGGCTGGTGAGTACTTGATGGCATTGTTGATCAAGTTTCCGAACAATTGACGAATTTTCTTTGCATCGGCCTCAATCAAGAGGGGTGACACGTCAGATGAGACACGAATTTGATGACTGGACGAAGACAGACTGTGCAGTTGTTTTAAGTCCTTCATCATCGCGAGTAAATCAAACGGTTCGAACGTGTACTCTTGTTTATTGGCCTCCATCCGTTGTAAATCAAGGAAGTCATTGATTAACAGGGACAATCGCTCGGTTTCCGAATGGACGGCGAGCAAGTATTTTTTTTGACGATGTGACGGAAGATCCCGCTGGATCATCAGCTCGGTAAAACCGTAAATCGAGGAGAGCGGTGTCCGTAACTCATGGGAAATCGTCGAGACGAGTTCATTTTTAATCCGATCGATTTCGACTTCGTTCGTCACATCCCGGAGAACAAGCAGGATGCCCCGGAACTTCCCGCCGTAATGGATTTCTTCCGAGTAGGTCTTGATGAACCGTTGTTCGTGGTTAATCGAAAACGTGATGCCTTCTCCCGTTTCCCGGTTGACGAAGGTTTGACGCAAGTACCGTTCGAATTCAGGCAGTTGATCGACCTGGTATTTTAAGTGGGTGATCGAATCATCGATTTCAATCAACCATTCAGCCTTGGACTCAACGGCGGATGGATGATCAAATAATTCGAGTAACGGTCGGTTGATCAATTGAATCGGTCCGTCCGGTTCGATATAGACGATCGACTCACGGATCGAGTTCAACAAGCGGGCTGTTTTTTCCCGTTCTTGATCAATCTCGTCGAAAGAACGCATCCGGAGGAGCGACAACGCGAGTTGACGGGCGAATGACGCCAGTTCTTCCTGCTCTTGCCGATCAAACGGGCGGTGCAGGCGCATCAGATAGATGTAGGCGATGATTTCATCGGTACTGGCGTCAAGGACCGGTGTCACCGCAAAAGCGCGTTCTTCGAATTGAGCCGTATGCGGAACTTTGTCTGTCCGTGCTTTTCGAATGACCGGTTCAATCGTCGCAATCAACTGATCCTGCTCGTGTTCCGACATGGCGTGAGACACGATGTTCGTTACCGTCGTCCCTTCTTTGAAAATCAACGAACCATTCGTCGAGTCGGTAATCTCGACCATCTTTTCGATGACAGCTGGATACGCTGTCACGGTATCTCGGTCGGCAAGTGTTTCGGTCAACTGATTCCGGATTTTGAGATGGGCTTCATTGCGCAACGTCAATTGCAGTGCTTGTTCCAGATTATCGTTGGACGACATCAACCGATGTTTGTTGTCGGTCAGTGCTGTCGCCATTTGATGAAACGACTTGCTGAGCTCGCCGATCTCATCGGTCCGGTTCATCGGAATCAACGGTGCCGTGTGAAGTCCTTGCGCAAGCAGCTTGCTTTCTTTACTGAGCAGTTGAATCTGACGTGTCGTCCGTTCGATGAAGGGACGGATGATCAACAGAATGACGAGAAATAAGACAAGCAGATTCACAAGCCAAATCCATTCGGCGTATTTTGTTTGTGTAATCAGTTTGTCCTTTGCCATCGTCTCTTTGGCCTGCAGACTTGTCCGGTAATTGGTGAAAACACTCTCCATCGTGTTGACACTTTTACGCATCGTTTCACTGTCGGACGCATTCATCTTGAACTTTCGGTTCGGATCCCGTTTGACTTCCGGCATCATCGATTTCAGACTCGGCATCTGCAGGAAACTTTCATCGACAGTCCCGTCTTGTTTGGCTTGAACGTACTTGATCAAGCTCGGCATCACGAACGTCGTGTAGGACGTGTAAAGCGAACGGACATCGGAGGCATAGATTTGATCAGCCTCATAAGTTCCGTTTTTCTCGAACCACTGGGTTTGTTCCTCCAGCGACTGTGTTTTTTCGTCGACGGTCTCTAATACAGCGTCGTCTCCAAACACGATATATCCCCGCATCTCATACTGGAGTGATTGCCAGTCGTCCCATAAGGATGTCGCCCTTTCCTGACGCTCGCTGATGGCATCGAGACTGGTTTTCGCACTCATGACTTGATGGTTCGTATAAAAGTAAGCAGCAATCGAAGAAACAGAAAGCGTAATTAGTATGAGGTAAAAAGCGGACATGATTTGTCGGCTGATTTTTTGATTGAACCATTTTTTCATAAAGTATATGGATGCCCCTTTGCGTCAGCTTTCCGATTCAATAATAGATGTAACTACTATACCTATTTCTTACCGTAATCGTACATTTTTTAGACTCAAAAATATAGTGTTATTAGAAAATTATCTTAAATACAAGAAATTCATACCAAAAAGTGCTCGAGACGTTTTGGGACATTCACAATCGAGCCGATGCATGCGTGCTTTAAAATCAGGGAAAGATGAAAAGTACGGTGGATGTTTCTGAGAAGAAAGGGGGACTTCAGATGAACTATCGCTTTTTAGCTGTATTGTTCGCAGCCGATGCGGCGATTTTAATCGTTGGCGGGATGCTGTTACGCGATACGTTTTCATACGCACCGATCATCGGCTGGGCAGGAGGACTGTTGTCGTTATTTGCGGCGATCGTCTTTTCCGTGAAGCGGCAAAAGAGCAGATGATACAAAAAAGGGGCTGACTCAAAAGTCAGTTTTTACAAAGATCAGGGTGGCAGAATGATAATCTGCCACCCTGATCTCGTAAAAAAATCACTCGCTACACGCAACTCCTACAGGAAAAAGCGCATTTTTGCGCTGTCAGAGACAAACAAGACCCGCTTTCCTGCCTGAATGGGGCAGGAAAACTGGCTTGTGTCTCGCCTGAGGAAAGGGCGTGAAAAGACGAGTGATTCTTTTTTGAGTCAGTCCCTGTTACGTCTTATCGTCGTTCAACAACGACTTTCCCAATCGTTTTGCCACTTTCGACGAGGCGATGGGCTTCTTTCAAGTTGTCGGCATTTAGACCGATCAGTGTCTGCGTGACAGTCGTCTCAAGCGTCTCTTCTTCGAACCACGTGGCGACTTGCGTCAAGATTTCGTGTTGGCGGATCATGTCTGCTGTCTGGAACAGCGAACGGGTGAACATGAACTCCCAGACGAAGGTCGCACTTTTCTGTTGCAACGCACTGAGGTTAAGGTTTTGATCCGTCTCGACGATGCTGCAAATCTTTCCTTGCGGAGCGATGACGTCGACCATCGCGTCAAAATGCTGATCGGTTGCATTCAAGCAGAAGATATAGTCGACGTAGTGATACCCCAGTTGCTCGAGTTGAGCTCGGAAGTCTTCATGGTGATTGATCGTATGATGGGCGCCATGTGTTTTGGCCCATTCAATCGTCTCCGGTCGTGAAGCCGTTCCAATGACGGTCAGTCCGGCCTTGTTCGCGAGTTGCGTCGCAATCGAGCCGACACCGCCGGCTGCACCGATGATTAACATCGTCTTATCGAGGTTTGATTTGGCATCAAACGTCAACTGGAGACGGTCGGTCAATGCTTCGTAAGCCGTCAACGTCGTCAGTGGCAGGGCGGCCGCTTCGCTGAACGCCAGCCGTTGCGGTTTTTTGGCGACAATCCGTTCATCAACGAGTTGGAAGTCGCTGTTGGAACCGGGCCGGTTGATGGCACCGGCATAATAGACTTCGTCACCAACCGAGAAGAGGGAAGCATGGTCGCCGACTTCAACGACGATACCTGCCGCATCGTAACCGATGACTTTTGGTTCAGTCTCGTCCGCACCGTGGGCCCGGACTTTCGTATCGACCGGATTGACGGAGACTGCCTTAATTTCAACTAACAGATCGTGTCCTTGCGCGACGGGGCGCTCGATTTCAAGATCAATCAAACTGTTGGCTTCTGTAATCGGTAAATGCTGATGGAATCCAATGGCTTTCATTTGAGTCATATCGATCATCCTTTCGTAAGTAACTATCTTTGGAACTGTTCCACTTGCCTGAAGAAATGAAACCACTTCTAAAACTAAAAAACTGATTTACTTCCTGCTGAACGGTCCATTTCATTTGGGGATTTGTAGTAAAATGGATGGCGTATCTACTACTGAAAAAGGAGTCGAATCGTATGCATGATGTCATTTCCTTTCCAGCAGCCCCGACGCAAGCCCTCATTGAACGGTATTTAGTCCATGCCCACCCGCACCCGCGCTCTTACCAGCCTGCAAAATTGATCGCTTTACGACGGGAACAAGGCGTCATGAACCGTCTGTATCGAACGGAACGGGAACTGATCCTTCGTCCGGCTGAAGCGATTGCCCCACAAGTACAACGGTTATCGATGGAGCAACAACGGCGTTTACTCGGTTACATGGAAGCACGACGCACCAGTTTTGGTTTTGATGAGTCGGCAACCTATAAATTCTACCTGCTGGAAGTGGCGTATGAATTGCGGCATCTCCCACGCACGAGTCAACCGCTTCGCGCCCATACGTATTATCAACTCGAAGAACTGCTTTCCGGCAGACCGTTTGTCCTCCATGCGACCGCTCGTTCGCGACACTAAGTCCTACACAAAAAAAGCTGTTTCGACGCTTGAGGTCGAAACAGCTTTTTGATTTAGAGGGCAGGAGTGGGTGTCGGTGCCACGTCCATTTTGGAATAGATCGCATCAATGTCATCGCGGATTTGTTTGATGGGTGTGCCTTGTTGATAGGCGACGATTGATTGAGCCGCAATGTCGAGACACGTCCCACACGTAATGCCGTGTGTCGTCCACGTCGTTTCACCGCTCTGTGCCTGATCCGCAATGAAGCAGTCATAGTTACTCGTATGACCGGCAGATTCCCCGCAACCACAGTAACACGGCATTTTTTCGAGCAAGTCCTGATGCTTCGCGACAGACAAATAAATCGTCTGAATCGACGAATCGGTCTCTTTTAAAAATGACGGGGCGATTGTCGGAGAAGTCGTCCGCTCCAACTGATCAGCACCTGTATGTGAAGCATGTCCTTCATGTTCAGCATGCGCTTCCTGTTTTTCCTGTTCGGCATGTGGGGCGGTCTTTTGTTCCGCCTGACCACAGGCACCGAGCGCAAGGGTCGCTGATAATGTCGCGATCATCCATCCGTTTTTTCGTACCATCCATATCCCTCCATCGTATATCGTTTCCGTCCTTAGTATACGTTGGATCAGACAGCCGTGCAGAAAAATCGGGTGGCAATCCGATGACAGTTCTTAGCGGGTCAGTTGTTGTTCGATCGTATCGAAGTTCGCTTCCATCATCGTCAAGTACGTCGAGCCGTCTTTTCCTTTGGCACCCAGCGAATCGGTATAGAGGGTTCCGCCAATCGGGACACCGGTTTCACGGGAGACCGTCTCCATGCTCCGGCGGTCGACACTTGTCTCGACGAACAAGACGGGAATGTCCTGCTGCTTGATTAAATCGACGATGCGGCGGACTTGATCGGGTGTTCCCTGATTATCGGAATTGATCTCCCAGATGTAGTCGGCTTTAAAGTCATAGGCGGAACTGAAGTACTTAAAGGCGCCTTCACTCGTGATCAGATGCCGTTGTTCCTCAGGAATCGCCGCAAACCGTTCTTTGGCTTTTGTGTCGAGCGTCTTGAGTTCCTTGATATACGCGGAAGCATTTTTTTCGTAATCCGCCCGGTTGTCCGGATCTTCCTTAATCAAACCATCTTTGACGTTTTCGACGTACTGGATGCCGTTGTTCAGATCGAGCCAGGCGTGGGGATCGGTTTCCTGTTCTTTTCCGGCTGCCGTCAAGTACTTCGGTTCGACGCCTTTACTCAGTTGATAGACCGGTGCGTCTTTGCCGTCTTTGTTTGTACTCGAACGGAGTTTGTTGAACCAGGAACCGCCGGCTTCAAGATTTAACCCGTTATAAAAAACGACGTCGGCATCGGCCATCTTCTGGACGTCCGTCGGCAACGGATCATACTCATGGGGATTGGCACCAATCTTGACCATGCTGTGCACTTCGACGTGTTCGCCGCCGACGACACGTGCCATATCTTCTAAAATCGAATAGGTCGTGACGACCTGCAATTTTCCTTCGTCCGCGGAATCCGTTGAACAGCCTGCCAGTAAGACGGCGAGACCAGCCAAGGGGATGAATCGTTTGAATGTCATGTCGTGAGCTCCTTTTTAGATGATTTCCATTTCCGGAGCAGACCGTGACGTGGTGAGAACACGAAGACCAGTGCAAACAGGGCAGTCGCGACCAGCACGATCGACGCTCCGGAAGAAAGGTTGTAGGTAAAACTAAAATACAGACCAACGATGGAAGAGATTGTGCCGAACCCGGCGGACAGGAAGATCATCCGCGACAACCGGTTCGTCAAGAGATAAGCGGTCGCTGCCGGTGTGATCAACATCGCGACGACGAGGATGATGCCGACTGTCTGCAGGGAAGCGACTGTGACGAGTGTCAACATCGTCATCAGCAGGTAGTGGACCAATCGTGTCGACAATCCGTAAGCTGCAGCCATCGTCGGATCAAAGGATGTGACCAATAGTTCTTTGTAGAACAGATAGATCGCCCCGAGAACGATGATGCCGATGATCAGTGTCATCCACATATCACTCGGGCGGACGGCGAGGACGTTTCCGAACAGGATGTGGTACAGGTCACTGCTGCTGCGTAAGAAGGAAATCAGGATGATGCCGAGCGCAAAGGCAGAAGTGAACAAAATCCCGATCGCGGTATCGTTTTTGATCCGGCTGTTTTGGCTGACAAACCCGATTCCGAGCGCCGTCAGCAGACCGGTCACGACCGCACCGATGAAGAAGTTGATACCGAGCAGATAGGAAATCGCGACGCCCGGTAAGACAGCGTGGGAAATCGCATCCCCCATCAAGGACATGCCGCGCAGGATGATGAAACAGCCGATGACACCACAGATGATCCCGACCATGACGGAGGTGATGAGCGCTTTTTGCAGGAAATCATACTGAAACGTCGCTTCGATGAAAGTTAAAAAGTTCATGAGGTGACCTCGACTTTCTGTAAGAAGGCGAGCGAATTGCCGTATGCGCCTTCAATCGTTTTGGCATGCAAGACATCTTTCGGCGGACCGACGGCAACCAATTGCCGGTTCAACAACATGAGGGTATCGAAGTAATCGGCGGCCTTACTCAAATCATGGTGGACGACGACAATCGTTTTCCCTTCGTTGCGTAGTGTCCGCAATAAGTCGATGATGACCCGTTCACTGCCGGCATCGACTCCGACGAACGGTTCGTCCAGTAACAGCAGTTCTGCTTCTTGTGCCAGGGCACGGGCTAAAAAGACCCGTTGTTGTTGACCGCCCGACAGTTCACCGATCTGTCGGTTGGCATAGTCCTGCATGCCGACCCGTTCGAGACAAGCAACCGCTAAGGCCCGATGTTGTTTCGTCGGACGCTTGAACAGACCGAGTTTTGGATAACAGCCGATCAAAACCGCGTCGAGCACCCGAATCGGAAAATCCCAATCGATGGCACTGCGTTGTGGAACGTAAGCGACCCGCGTCCGTGCTTCTTTTGTCGATTGACCCAACAAGGTGATCGTTTTCGCACCGGCCGGAATCAATCCCATGATGGCTTTGATGAAGGTCGATTTGCCGGCACCGTTTGGACCGATGATGCCGACAAGCTGTCCTGCCGTGAAGCGAACAGATAATTTTTCCAAGGCGGTCGTTTCGAAATACGATACGTTTAATTGTTCTACTTCGATTGCGTACATATGAAGACACTCCTTTCAACTGCTTAAATTTTGGTGTGGAAACAAATGTTTCCTTAGGGCAAGAAAAAGTCTAAAAAAAGAGATTGCCTTATCGCATGGATTGTTCTCCGAACTAATAATGTTTCCTTTAGGCAAATTTTAAGGCGTGACGAAAGAAAAGTCAACTGCTTTGACGGGCGTTCTTTTTGAAAGCATCGTGCTAAGATGGAGAAGGAGAAAACGTGGGGGTGGTAGTATGAGTCAGTCAAAGGAACAACAATGGAAGTTGCTGCTGCTGGATGCGTTGATGAAGGAACGACGTGAAGAAGCACAGCAGGTGATTGAGGAAGTCTATCCGTACGATTTGGCGAAGTGGTATGTCGAGTTGGCGCCAACCGAGCAAGAACGTCTGTTACGCTATCTCGATCATGAACGTTTGGCGGATGTCATCGAGGAACTGGAACTGGAGCAACAGTTGGATGTGCTGCGGCGTCTCGACGTCGAACATGCCGGACACGTCATGGATTTAATGGAAAACGATGATTTGGCAGAAATTCTGGAAGAACTGCCGGACGAGGAAGTGGACCGCTTACTGTCGGGGATGCGACAGGACGAAGCACTGGTCGTCCGGAATTTGCTGACGTATCCGGCAGAGACGGCCGGACGTTTGATGACAAACCGTTTCATCTGGGTGACGGAGGAGTCGACAATCGGCGAGACGGTCGAGAAGATGCGGGATTATATCGAATACTCGGAAACGATCAACTACGTCTATGTCGTCAATCAGCTGAGTCAACTCGTCGGCGTCATCTCGTACCGTGATTTGATTTTGGCGAATAACGACGAACAGATTGCGGACGTGATGGATCGAAAAGTCATCAGCGTCTCGTCGGAGACCGATCAGGAGGATGTCGCGAAGATGTTCGAACGATACGATCTGGTATCGTTGCCGGTCGTCGAAGGGGAGGTCCTCGTCGGACTGATTACCGTCGATGATGCGCTCGATGTCTTACGGGAAGAAGCCAATGAAGACATCGAGAAATTATCCGCTTCCGGTAAATCGATTGATTTTGATACAAAACCTTGGGTGGCGGCGACACGCCGGTTGCCGTGGCTGATTCTGTTACTCTTCATCGGACTTGTCTCGGGATCGATCATCAGTCAGTTCGAGGAGACGTTGTCGAAGGTCGTCGCCTTAGCCTTCTTCATGCCCATGATTGCCGGCATGACCGGAAACACCGGAACCCAGTCCCTCGCTGTCGTCGTCCGCGGATTGATCACACGCGAAGTCGATAAAAAAGTCGTCACCCGGCTGATTCTTCGAGAGTTGCGGGTGGGATTGATCATCGGTGTGACATGCGGTATTTTGATTGCGATCATCGCCTATGTCTGGCAGGGGGATCCGATTCTGGGTCTCGTCGTCGGCAGTTCGTTGATCATCACCTTGATTTTCGGCACACTGGCGGGAACGATCATTCCGTTGATTTTGCATCGCCTGAACATCGACCCGGCCATCGCGTCCGGTCCACTCATCACGACGTTAAACGACATCCTGTCGTTGCTCGTCTATTTTGGGATCGCGACCGCATTCATCAGCCGTTTGATGTAACACCAAAAAAGTATCGTTCTGCCGGATCTGTTGAGATGCGGCGAAACGATACTTTTTCTTGTTCTCGGGGATAACAGTTAATGTGTCGAAACGTCCAGTTCGTGTAACAGGTTCACCCAACTCGTTTCATACTGTTGATCAGAAAACGGTGCGAGCGCTCCGGCAGCACGTAAGCCCATCGCCTGCCGTGCTTCGGGCTGTGTCATCAATTCAATCGCGGCCTCGGCAAACTGAGCCGTGTCGCCTTTTGGAATGAGACGTCCCGTCACGCGGTCTTCGATGATTTCCGCCGGACCATAACAAATATCGTAAGCGATGACCGGGATCCCGTAGCTCATGCTCTCGAGGATCGCCATTCCGAATCCTTCCGATTGGGAGGTGAAGAGCGTTGCGACGGCACCGGCATAGGCTTCCCGCATATCGGTGACGAACCCTTTGAAATGAACATGATCCGTTAAGGCGAGTTCCTTGATCAACGCCAAGAGGTCCTTTTCAAGTTGATCGTTGTACCCGAATCCATAAAAATCAAGGAAGGCGTTTGGATTATGATCGACGATCAAACGCATCGCGCGAACACTCTCCGCGACATCTTTTTTGATTTGAATTCGTGACACGACGACGAACCGGTTCGGATTGACGGCGTCAGCAACAAGGCTGCCTGCCGCTTTATTCGTAAAGGCATGCGGAATCGATTTGAAAAGCGAATCGTGTCCAAACTGCTGTTTCATGTGTGTGGCTTGACGGGGCGTTGCCGTGACGACGGCACTCCATTCGCCGATCCGCTTAAACAGCGCATTCCACACACCGCTGATCGTCGCGGTCTCGTCAAACGGCGCGACAAAATGATTACTATGGCCGAAGGCGATTTTCCGAATGTTCGGATGGGTGACATCCAATACGACGGCATCTAAATTCCGTTTCGGTAAGTTTGGCAGACGATCCCGGAATTCCGAGGACAGCAGGACTGCCGGATATTGGGCCAGCAACTGATTCAGCGCAAACGTGTAGAAGGCGGCCGGATCGTTGAATTGGAACTGTTCGTGTTTTCCGAAGTAAAACAGATGACTCCAATCCACCGAATTGATCTTATGCCACAGTGTTAAGTAACAGGTGCCGTCACCGTTGAGAAATTGACGGGAGACCGGTTTGTTCGTCGTCGCCGAATAATGAATGACTTGGAACAATTGGCCGTGCTCAAGGTATTCTTCCCGTTTTAAGCGGTGACGCGACTCTGAAAAGTAATCGATGAAGACGAGCCGTTCATCGGCGTCAAACCGTATGTACTGGCAGTAGACACCGTTCTCGAACAGACGATAGGAATCGTTTTCCGGGCGGCTCGCATCCTCGAAGATGACGAATTGCCGTTGCAATCGTTTCAGCAAACGGGCTTTCGTCTGTTTATCATTCGGTTTTTGCTTACCTAACGTATGGATCAAGTTCGTAACCTGCACACGCTGATCCAACAGATGGAGGTGGACCATCTCTTCCCGGATACTGTTGATTTGTGTCTGCAACCCGAGGGTCAACAGATGGACGTGACGATCCGGCTCAGCGGCTGCGATCGTGTTCGCCCGCTTGATGACGGCTTTGACGAGACCGCCGCGTTTCGTACCTAACGTATTTAAGGTGAAAAAAGTTGTTCGCTTCATGGTGTTGGCTGTTTCACCTGTTCAGGTGAAGACAACCTGCACCTCCTCTCTTCTTATCCACTGTCTTGTTCCACTCTACCTTACTTCGTCTGAAAAGGAGAGGGGAACGTTCATCCGTTCAGCGAATCCAGACCGCAAGCGGTCCGATGTCATCAAAACCGGCCTCGAGGGCCGTGATCAGTTGATCCCCATATTCATAGCCGACAAGCGGTTGTCCGGGAAAATGGGCGGAGCTGAGCCGGATCACATCATCCCACAGCCGTTCGTCGAGATAGTTTGAGGTCAGGTGGGACAGACCGGTCGTCTGTCCGTTCGAATAGGCGATGAATCCCGCTTGTTGCTGCTCGGAAAAAAACAGCCGGACATCGGAACGTTCAAACAACCTCTGCGGGACATCCTCCGTTTCGAGGATGGCGAAAAAACGTGCTGCTTCCTGCACGTCACGCACGACGGTCCAATCGGCAGGTAAAGCCCGACGATCGAGGATCGGACGGCGGGTGATCCATTCGGCTGTAAAGAGATGCGTCAAACCGGCACGTGAAAAATCGTAACCGGCCGTACAATCCTTGATGCTCCTGACACCGGACAAATCAAGTTGTTGTTGGTGAGCGCGGACCATCATTTCCGGATAGAGGAGCGGAACATCCCCTTTGGCGACCCAGCTATCCGCCGTTTCCGTCACGGTACACCCATGCAACTCACAGATTAAACGACACCAGTCGAAATTGTTTTGAATGGCAGCTTGTCGCATCGATAACTTCTCCTCTCACTCTTCCGGCTGTTTGATCAAGACATAGGACAGCGTCGCGATCAGCGTCAAAAACAATCCGCATCCGATCGTGATGTACGCCATCGTAAAGATTTTCCCGAGCGTCGTGACGGGGGAAAATGTCGGATGCCCGACCGTACTCAGTGTCGTGATGCAAAAGTAGAGCGCATCGACGACCGATAAATTTTCTTGCGTGCTGTAAAAAATCGTTCCGGAAATCAATGTCAACAGACAGAGAATCAATAATCCTTGGAAGTACGACAAGTGGAACGCACGACGTATTCCTTTGAACAGGCGTGAAAAAATAGCGAACGCGGAAATCATCTGGCCCCTCCTTCATACGGTCGTTGTATCGGATCCAGCGTATCATGAATCCGGTATCCGTTTTTGCCGTTATGTTTGATATGATACATCGCTTGATCGGCATGATGAATCAACGTATCGAGACTGATGCCGTGGTCAGGGGAATAACTGAGACCGATGCTCGTCCGAATCTCAATCAACTCTTCCGCCAAAAGAAACGGATTGTCTTGGAACGTTTTTAAGAGTGACGACATGAACTGATGGAGCTGATCCGGTGTCTGATCATACAACAGTAAAAAGAATTCATCGCCCCCGACACGCGCCGCAAAGCCGAGCGATGCAACTTCTTGTTCAAGTAATCGGGCCATGTGGATTAAGAACGCATCCCCAATCTGATGCCCGTACGTATCGTTGATGCCTTTGAATCCATCCAGATCGACGACGACAATCGTAATGCTCATCCGTTTCAACAGTTCTTGTCCGGCTGCTTCATAAAAACTGCGCCGGTTGGCAATCTTCGTCAGTGGATCGTGATATGCAAAAAAGCGAATCGTTTGCTCGGCCTCTTTGAAGGACTGGATATCCCGAATCAACAACATTCCGTGGAGTTCCTGTTCGATGAAGACGAAATCGGCATCCATCACGACATACCGTTCCTGTTGTTCCCGGGTGACGACTTTCGTTTCGTACTCATTGAATTTGCGCTGCGACTGGAAATGGACCTCGTAATGGACCGTCCAGTCCTGCTGTTTTTTCTCCGGCAGATAATCGGCGAACGGATGACCCAACAAGTCCTGCTCTTTCAGTAACGTATAGGCGGCAGGATTCGCACTCTCGATCCGGCCGTACCGGTCGACCAACAGGATCGCGGAAGGATTCAAGTTATACAGCGTCGCAAACCGTTTTTGGTAGGACGCAAGATAATCAAACCGACGCATCGCAATCGTCAAGGCAGCCGCCCAAAACAGTCCGCCGTACATATAGGCATACGGGGGCATGATGCCATAAAACGAGTTGTAACCGAAGACGACATCCCAGACAAGGACGATCAGCGCAACACCCAGCAAGACGTTGATGATGCCGCGTCGTGCGTCACGCAAGTGCGTCCGGGCGTAGACGAGGAGACCGATCACGAGGACGTGGAAGACGTTCCCGACCGTCATCGTGATCAAATAGGACGGATTGAACTCCGGATAGATGAACAGTCCGATCCGGTCGAACTGTTGGCTGTTGATGACGTTCGTCTGAAAGACATAGGTAAACAAGACGATGGCCATCGGCAGGTAAAAGATGCCCGGATACAGGAGGCGCGGCATCTTTTTCCACAAGTTCGACACACGGAAGATAAAATGAAGCGATGTACTGAAGACGAGTAAGCCGGCATTCCCGAACCAATACGTCACAAAAGCCGGACTCATCGCGACCGGTGCGGTATTTCGGAAAAACTCACCGAGGAATAACATCCCGTAGGCAAAGGTAAACAAGCTCAACAACCGGTGTTGCGAGCGCTTCGGATTCCGCAAAAAGATATCGACCGCCATATAAAACATGATGAACGTCGGAATCAAATAGACGGCTGCGTACAAAAACAAATTCGTCATGAAAAACCGTCCTTTTGAATAAAATGAATTGAATAGTTTCATTATAGGAGGAAGAAAAGGATGCAGCGATTGTCTTTTCAACAAAAGGGAAATCAGTCTAAATTTAACGTCAGTTGCCGGGTTTTGACGGTTCCGATCAGACCGGACGGATCGTTCGCCGTTTTATGAGCGACGAATGCTTCATCTTCCGGTGCGGTTCGGACACGTAACGGCTTTTCGTCTGCGTGGACGAGATCGAATACCAACTCGGCGATGTCATCCGCTGACTGCCGCTCTTGATGGCGGATGCGGTAGGTGCGTAAATAACTCTCGACAATCGGCTTGAAGTCATCATCGTGAAGTCCGCCCGTCTGCTCGAGACGGTCGAGGACGCTTGCGGTAAAGTTCGTCTCGACGGCAGCGGGTTCGATCAATGTGACATCAATCGAGAAAAATGGTTTGTAATAGGTGGCGAGACTTTCGAACAATCCTTCGAGAGCAAATTTACTGGCGCAATAAATTTCATTCATCGGCTGACCGACAAGGCCGCTGATGCTTGAAGTCGCGAGCAGATGACTGCCGTGCGGAGCGGCTTTGAGCAGCGGCAGACAACATTCAACCGTCCGCATGACGCCAAAGACGTTGATATCAAACAGTTGATTGATTTCGTAACTCGTTGCTTGTCCGAGCGCCCGCAACAATCCTTGTCCGGCATTACAAAATAAGGCATTCAGATGCCCGACTTCCTGCTCGATGACGGCGACGGCTTGTTTCAGGCTCGCAAGATCGGTGACGTCGACTTCAAGAAAATGCAGATTTGGCACAGCTTGTTGCTCGAGTGCCGGCGTCCATTCGCGGATGCCGGCGTAGACCGTCCATCCCTCCTCAGCGAAACGTGTGGCGGTCGCAAGACCTATGCCGGACGAGGCCCCGGTAATGAAAATCGTACGCATACGTGATTCCTCCTTTTAAAATCCGAGTCCTAGTTTTCTTTACCCGAATTCAACAAATATATTTTGCGTAAAAATTGCACATTTTAATTTAAAAACTTAAAATAAAGAAAAGAACTGGGAGGGAATCTAAATGGCGCAACAGGAACGACTTCAACAAATGCGCGAATGGATCAAGACGACCCCTGAGATTTCACTCGATCAGGTGATGGAAGAATACCGGATTTCACGGGATACGGCGCGTCGTGATCTGATTGCACTTGAGCAGGAAGGCCAGATCATCCGGGTCAAAAATGGCTTGATTCGTGTCGGGACGAACACGACCGTACAATACGATCGACGAACGGAGCAACCGGAAAAAAACCGCATTGCCAAACGGGCGGTCCGCTATGTCGAACGAAATCAAACCATCATCTTGGATGCTGCGACGACGGTCGCCCGGATGACGGTCCATCTCCCGGTGCAACCCCTCCACATCGTCACGAACTCCCTCGCGATCGTCGAGCAGGTCGAGGCACGTCCGGAAATCGATTTGTATGTGACCGGGGGAAAGTTTGATCGGCATGCGCGTAGCTTGGTCGGCATCAAGACGGCCGATGATATTTTAAACTATCAGGTCGATCGTGTGTTTCTCGGAGCATGTGGTCTGACGGAGCAAGGGGTGTTTGCTGAAAATCTCGAAGAGGCGATCGTCAAAAAAGCGATGATCCGCAGTGCCGGTGAGGTCATCGTGCTCGCCGACCGGACAAAATTTGAGAAACGTTTTCTGCATAAGGTTTGTGACCTGGACCAGATTGACGTCTTGATCACTGACGAACAACCAACAGACAGCTGGCAGGACTGGTTACGTGAAGCAGCAGTCTTGCTCGAAATAGCAGAGGAGGAACAAGCATGACGACGATTCAAACGACGCTTGTCGGATTCGGATTTTCAGCCGTGACATTTCATGCCCCATTGATTCAAGCGTTACCGGAGTTTACGGTCCGACAAGTCGTTTCGAGCCAAGCAGAGAAGGTCGCGACCGTCTTTCCGGATGCGGCCGTCATCGCGACGTTAGAGGAAGCACTTCAAGATGAGCAGACGGAACTGGTCATCATTACGACGCCAACCGCCTTACATTTTGACATGGCAAAACAGGCAATCGAGGCGAAAAAACACGTCCTGCTCGAAAAACCGGCGGTCGTGACGATCGAAGAAGCGGAAGAACTGATGCGCCTTGCCGATCAGCAGGGTGTGCGGGTCGCAGTTTATCAAAATCGACGGTATGACGGCGATTTCTTGACGATCGAGCAGTTGATTGAAATGAATGAGATCGGCGACTGGCAATGGCTTGAATCGCGGTTTGACCGGTATCGTCCGGTCGTGCGGGACCGGTGGCGCGAACAGAAGGGACCGGGCTCCGGGATTTTATTTGATCTTGGTTCCCATTTGATTGATCAAGCGCTCGCTTTATTCGGCGAACCGGATGCGGTTGTTGGTGATGTCTTGTTCCAGCGTGACGGGGCAGAGACGGATGACGGCTTCCAGATGACGTTGTTTTACGGAAAGCGCCGTGTCGTCTTACGGTCAAACTCCTTTATCCAAGGACCAACCCCGCGGTTTGAGTTACATGCGACACGCGGCAGTTACGTCAAATACGGGATGGATCCGCAAGAAGCCCGACTGGCGTCCGGTCAACCAATCGATCACACATTCGGACGGGACGAGGAAACGAACTACGGTTATCTGCAGATTGCCGATCAGCCGCCGGAACGGTTGGCGACACTTCCGGGAAACTATCTCGGGTTTTATGAAGCGTTGGCGAAAGGGCTTGCGACCGGAGATTTACCAGTCGACTTGACCGATGCTTTGAAGACGATGCAACTGATTGAAGCGGTCCGGTTGAGCAGTGAGACCGGACGGAAAATCCTGCGGAAGGAGTGGGAGGGATGAAACTGACGGAGTTGTTGGCACAAGAGCATACCTTGACGTTACAGAGTTTTACGAATCAGGAGGCACTGCGGGCCGGACAATATGTCATCGAGCGAGCGTTGCAGGAACAATTGTCTGTCGCCGTCGAACTGAAGCGAAACGGACAATGCTTGTTTTACGCAGCACTCGACGGAACGGCACCGGATCAGGAAGAGTGGATCCGCCGGAAATCGAACGTCGTGCTCCGGCACGGTCACAGTTCGCTCTACATGCGTCTCTACAATGAGAGCAAGCAACGGTCCTACCATACGATGTACGCTGTCGATCCGGCCGACTATGCCGATGCCGGTGGTTCCTTTCCAATCCGCGTCACGGGAGTCGGTGTCATCGGGACAATCACCGTGTCCGGTTTATCGCAAGAAGCAGATCATCAGCTGGCAGTGGATGCCTTGATGTATTTGAACGGGCAAGACAAGTAGAACAGGATGGACTGAAAATTGATTGCTATACAAAAGAGGGCGGCAGATTATAATTCTGCCACCCTTGTTTCGTGCAAAAGGAATCACTCGTTTCACGCGACTCCTACAGGAAAAGGCGCAAGGTGACTTGCGCTGTCAGAGACGAACAAGACCCACTTTCCTGCCTCATTGAGGCAGGAAAGTTGGCTTGTGTCTCGCCTGAGGAAAGCGCGTGAAAGAAAGAGTGATTCCTTTTAATGTTAGATAACCAATCATTTTGACGATCAAGAAGCGATCGAGTCAGAAGCAGGAGCAGCAGCACGCCGTTTGTTGCCGCGATAAATGAAGAACAAAGCAGCGAGCATGAACAAGAGACCGGCAAACCGTTTGAGATCAAACGCCACTTCGACGCCACCAAATGTCCCGAAGTGATCGAGCACCATTCCGGCAGACAACTGTCCGATGACGGTTGCGATGCTGGCTGCCGTCACACCAATCTTGGGAACGGCGAGAATGGTGAGGAACAGATAACTGACGCCGAACCAGACGGCACTGAGTTGCCAGCGTGGGGCGTCAAGCAACATCAGGACATCTCCTTGTCCAAAGAAAAGGACGGCGAGTGCGAGCAGCAACATGCCGGTGAAGAACGTCAAGAACGTACTTTCCAGTGCGCCGGCTTTTTGACCAAACGCGCCGTTGATTGAAGACTGGGCGCTGAGGAGTACACCTCCAAGCAGCGTCATACCAAGTAATGCGATATTCATTACGATTCCTCCTTAAAAAATCAAAAATAGGGCGATGACCATCAGACCGGATGCGATCAACTTATCTTTGTTGATGGCGACCCGCGGACTCCCGAGCCAGCCTTTGTGTTCGATGATCATGCTGGCGATCATCTGACCGATGATGACGCTGATCATCGCCAGTCCGACACCGACGAGCGGAATGCTGATGATGAGGATCGTTAAGTATATACTTCCGAGCAGTCCGCCGAGCAACGTCCATTTTGGTGCCTTAAACGTGTAGCCGAGCGAGCCTTTTCCGAAAAAGAGCATGATGATGCCGATGATGATCGTCCCGGCAAAGAAATTATAGAAACTGCTCTCAAGTTTGCCGATGCTGTTGCCGAGTTCTCCATAAATCGCGCCTTCGATGCTGAGCGAGATGCCGGCAAGCAAGGCGAACAAGTAATAAATGAATTTCACAATCCGTCACTTCTTTCTTTAACAAATCTATATATCGAGAAATGTCGATATATGAGTAAAGGAAAACCCGTTAGAGTTCTCCCTTGAAGTACTCCGCCAGTTCGCTGATCTTTTGTTCATTTCGCCGATAATAGGTCCACTTGCCGTGACGCTCTGATTCGAGCAGTCCGACTTTTTGTAACATCGCCAAGTACTGGGATACCGTGGATTGGGACAAGTTTGCCTTCTCCTGGATATCACCGACACAAACGCCTCCTTTTTCAGCGGAATTCGTTGACAAGTGAGCGGTCGGTTTACCGAAATGAGTTTGAGGATCTTTGAGCCAGCGTAAGATATCGAGCCGTACTTCGTTCGACAGAGCTTTAAAAAGATCAACTTGATGTGTCATGCCATCAATCTAATCGATAGTTTCCGATATGTCAATTCATCGGTTTGAGTTGGCAAAAGCAGATTTATCGAGTGCATGTGTAATCTTGTCACCCGTTGCCGGCTGAAAACCGAGTCCTTGGTAAAACGGATCCGCCTGCTCGCTGTAGAGAACCAAACGATCATACGTCAAAAAAGCTTCGGACACGATTTTCTCAAGCAGTGCTGTTCCGATGCCTTGCGACCGTGCTTCCGGTAAGACATAGACATGGCGGATCCGACCTGTTTTGGTCTGACCGGATTGTTTCATATAGCCACCGCAAGCGAGGACCTGATTGGTCGTCGACAAGGCGACGAACATCGCTTCCCCGTTTTCTTGAAAGGTTTCCTGCCGGCGGTTGCGTAACATGTGTTCAACGAACATAAACTCTTCCTGTGAACTTTTGGCAAGCAGCGGAAGCCAGTTGTAGCCGTCAAAATCGTTCACCCGTTCGATTGTCATTTCCATCGGTCATTCCTCCTTCTTCTCCCTGCATTATTCCTTTTTTGAGCGTGTCAAAAACACGATTTGTTTCACAAACAATCTTTTTTTTACGAGAGACTGGATTTTTAAAAGCCATTTTGCGTATAATGAGAAGTAATGGATTGAACGCAAATGAAAGGAAGTGGCCGTCACAATGAGCCTCAGCCGTTTAAGTAAAGAAGAAATTACTGATCTTTCACTGATTAACTTCGTCAATGAAATGCTGCAAGAAGCGGGCGAACAGCCTATCACTTTCGATGACATCACAAAAGAAATCGAAAAATATCATACGTTTACAAATGAAGAGGACAAGTTCGAGAAACTTGCCCAACTCTATACAGACATGAACATCGATGGGAACTTCGTTAACGTAGGAGCTAACCGTTGGTCCCTTCGTGCGTGGTATCCGTTTGACAAATCGGATGAAGATTTGGTCATCGAAGCACGTCAACGTGGAGAACTGGATGAGTTCGAAGAAGAGTTCAACTACGATGCAGAAGAAGATGAATTCGAGACGATCGAAGATGATCTCGATACGTTCGCGAAAACAGCCGATTACGATGCAGCTGACGACAGCGAAGATGATACATTCAAAAAAGTCGCGGTCATCGATGATCTCGACGACGATTTGGATGAAGAAGACCTCGAAGATTTCGAGGAAGATGAAGAAGAAGTTTAACAACCGCAACCTGCTATTTTTGAACATGAAAATAGCAGTTTTTTCGTTGACGGCTGACGACAGCACGCTTGATTTTTGACTTTAAAAAATCTGCTTGACGAAGTTTTCGGAATGACGTAAGTTAGTCATGGGCTTCTTTAAGCAACGTGCTTAATTTCAGCAAAAGTGTCTCCTGTGAATGGGGGCACTTTTGCTTTTTTATTTTTTTACGACCTCTGACAGATTTCTGGACTTGAGAAGGGAGCAATTTAATCATGACAAAGTATATTTTCGTAACCGGTGGGGTAGTATCTTCACTCGGTAAAGGGATCACGGCAGCATCGCTCGCACGTCTCTTGAAAAACCGTGGCCTCAACGTCACGATCCAAAAATTCGATCCGTACATCAACATCGACCCGGGCACGATGAGCCCGTACCAACACGGTGAAGTATTCGTGACGGATGACGGCGCTGAAACTGACCTTGACCTCGGTCACTACGAACGTTTCATCGACATCAACCTCAGTCAGAATGCGAACGTCACGTCAGGCCGCATCTACTCGACGGTTCTTAAAAAAGAACGCCGTGGCGATTATAACGGTGGAACAGTTCAGGTCATTCCGCACATCACGAACGAGATCAAAGACCGTGTTTTCCGTGCCGGAAAAGAGACGGGGGCTGACGTCGTCATCACAGAGATTGGTGGAACAGTAGGGGATATCGAATCGCTTCCGTTCATCGAAGCCATTCGCCAGGTGAAAAATGACATCGGCAAGGAAAACGTCATGTATGTGCACTGTACACTCGTTCCGTATCTGGCAGCTGCAGGTGAGCTGAAGACGAAACCGACGCAACACAGTGTCAAGGAACTCCGGAGCTACGGAATCCAGCCGGACATCATCGTTTTACGTGCGGAGCATGATGTACCGCAAGAAATGAAAGATAAAATTGCCCTCTTCTGTGACACACGTCCGGAAGCCGTCATTGAAGCGAAGGATGCGTCAACGCTTTATGAGGTACCGCTCAACTTGCAACGTCAAGGCATGGATCAACTCGTCTGTGACTACTTCAAGTTCGATACACCATCTGCTGACATGACAGCTTGGAAACAACTTGTCCATACCGTGACACACCTCGAGAAGAAAACGAAAATCGCACTCGTCGGGAAATACGTCGAATTGCGTGATGCGTACATCTCGGTTGCAGAAGCGTTGAAGCATGCCGGTTTTGCGTTCAACAGCGACATCGAAATCGACTGGATCAATGCGGAAGACGTCACGCGTGAGAACGTCCAAGAACTCCTTGGATCAGCAAACGGAATTCTCGTTCCCGGCGGATTCGGCGAACGCGGCATCGAAGGAAAAATCGAAGCAACCCGTTTCGCGCGCGAAAATAACGTTCCGTTCTTCGGTATCTGCCTCGGGATGCAACTGGCGACAGTTGAATTCGCCCGTAACGTCCTGAACTTACAAGGGGCGCACTCGGCGGAAATCGATCCGGCGACACCATACCCGATCATCGATTTGCTTCCGGAGCAAAAAGACATCGAAGATTTAGGCGGAACGCTTCGTCTTGGTCTTTATCCATGTAAGCTCGAGGAAGGTTCGAAAGCACGTGCCGCGTACTCAAGCGAACTCGTGTATGAACGTCACCGTCACCGTTATGAGTTCGGCAACGAATTCCGCGAGCAGTTCGAAGCGAACGGTATGATCTTCTCCGGTACAAGCCCGGATGGTCGTTTGGTCGAAATCATCGAGATTCCAGAACACAAATGGTTCGTCGCGTGTCAGTTCCACCCGGAATTGATTTCACGTCCGGAACGTCCGCAAGCTCTTTTCCATGACTTCATTCAAGCATCACTTGGTGAGTAAGCGTCAAGGATTGGAATTGAAAACCTGTCTCCCGTGTGGAGACGGGTTTTTTTCATGTTTTATTGGAATTTGAGGATTCAAAGACGCGTGTAAAACTTATCTGCTATAATGATAGCGAATTCATTCCTACAAATTTACGTGGAAGGTGTAGATATTGATGGCTCCAAAGTACAAACAAGTAGCAGAACAAATCGAGACGGATATCGTAAATCACGTCTATCAACATACGAATAAGTTATTGACGGAAGATGAATATGCGACGAAGTACGGCATCAGCCGCAACACCGTCCGAAAGGCGATCGAGATTCTCGTTAATAAAGGATACGTCTATCAAGTGCAGGGCAGCGGCGTGTTCGTCCGCGATCATTACAACAGTGATTACGTCAACCTCGAGAAACTCCAAGGATTGACGAGTGACTTCAGCGGGCGCAAAGTCGAGACACGTGCCTTGGCGTTTGAACAGACGACGGCGAACGAAGAGGTGGCGGAACGGATGAAGTGTCCCGTCGGCACGCCGGTCTACTACGTCAAGCGTCTGCGGTTGGTCGACGATCATCCGTTTTCGGTCGAGGATTCGTATTTCCGTAAAAACCTTGTCGTCTATTTGGATGAAAACATCATTCAAAAGTCGATTTACAACTATTTACGCAATGACCAAAAACTTGCGATTGGCTTTGCCGACCGAGTCATCTACGCGGACTTTTTGAATGCGGAAGACGCCGTGTTGCTTGAGTTAAAAGAAAACGATCCGGCGCTGCTCGTCGATAATACGGTCTACTTAACGAACGGTCAAATCTTTGACGTCTCGCGGGCGACCCATCATTTCCGACACGTCAAAATGTTGAAAGTCTCGAATATTAAATCTTGAACGCCGGCGGGAGGAATCTCTCACCTGCGTTTTTTTTGTTCACATTTTATTCAAGAAGAAAGGGTTTACATAAATTTTCGCACGTGCTATTATCAATTTGTAGAATTTGTACCTATGAATTTTAGTTATCCATACAAAAGGAGAGATACCATGGTTTCTGAAACGATTGAAATTACACCGGAAGACATCTTCGGTCTGATTGCCCTCTCGGGAGACGCGAAAGCAAGTTACCACCACGCGATGCTTTTGATGCAAGAAGGAAAAGTAGACGAAGCGAATGAAGCGGTCAAAACGGGAGATGCGACTTTAAAAGAAGCGCACAGCATTCAAACGAAGTTCGTCACACTTGAAGCACAAGGAAAAACGGCTACGGTCGGTGTCCTGATGGTACACGCGCAAGATCACTTGATGAATACGATTCTTGTTAAAGAAATGCTCGGATACATGATGCACATGCAAAACGAAATCAACCAACTGAAGGGAATGGATCAAAAATGATGAAAATCGGATTATTCTGTGCGGCAGGTATGTCGACAAGTATGTTAGTGGAAAAAATGAAAGCGGTTGCCGCTGAGCGTGGACTCGAAACAGAAATCGCAGCCTACCCGGAATCAGAAATGGAAACGTATGTCGACAACTTGGATGTTGCGCTGCTCGGACCGCAAGTTAAATACTTGCTCGCAAAAGGCAAACAGATCTGTGAACCAAAAGGTGTGCCGATTGATGTCATCAACACGATCGATTACGGCATGATGAACGGAACAAAAGTACTCGACCACGCATTGAAGCTCGCAAATAAATAAAACGGGGTGACGACTTTGAAAATGCCTAAACATTTCCTGTTTGGTGCAGCATCGGCTTCTTACCAAGTCGAAGGTGCATGGAACGAGGACGGGAAAGGCGTCTCGAACTGGGACGTCTTCTCGAAAATTCCTGGAAAGACTTTTGAAAATACAAACGGTGATGTCGCGATTGACCATTATCACCGCTATAAAGAAGATATCGGACTGATGGCAGAGATGGGGCTGGAATCATACCGGTTCTCGATTTCATGGCCACGGATCTTCCCAAACGGCACAGGCGAAGTAAACGAAAAGGGACTCGAGTTTTACAACAATGTCATCGATGAATGTTTAAAACACAACATCGTCCCGTTCGTCACGCTCTATCATTGGGATTTGCCGCAAGTCCTTGAAGAACAAGGCGGCTGGCGGAATCAAGCGACGGTCGATGCCTTCGTCCGCTTCGCGGATACTTGTTTCGAAGCGTTTGGTGACCGTGTCCGCAACTGGATTACGTTTAATGAGACCGTCATCTTCTGTTCGCTCGGCTACTTGTCAGGCGCACACCCGCCAGGCATCGAAGGTGATGCGAAAGCCTACTTCCAGACGACGCACAATGTTTTCGTCGCCCACGCCCGTTCCGTCGAACGCTTTAAGCAAGCCGGATACGAAGGGGAAATCGGCATCACGCACGTCTTTAACCCGGCTTTCAGCATCGACAACGAGGCGGATAATAAATTCGCCGAGATGCATGCGAACGAATTTGCGACACACTGGTTCTACGATCCGATCTTAAAAGGGACGTATCCGGAATACGTCGTCAAGCAACTGGAGCAACAAGGTCTCCTGCCGGACTGGACACAAGACGAACTCGACGTCCTCAAACGGACAGCTCCGATGAACGATTTCATCGGTCTCAACTACTATTGTCCGCAACGTGTCATGAAAAACGATACAGCACTCGTCATGGCGGGCGGTCGTGAAAATTCGACCGGTCGTCCGGGTAATCCGTCGTTTGACGGCGTCTATAAGACGGTCTTGATGGACGATAAAGTCTATACGAAGTGGGGCTGGGAAATTGCACCGGATGCCTTCCTCGATGGACTTCGGATGTTACAAGCCCGTTATGGCGATGTCAAAATCTACATTACAGAGAACGGTCTCGGTGATGTCGATCCGATCGTCGGCGAAGAAATCATGGATACACCACGAATCGAGTACATCGAGAGCCACCTCCGCGCCGTCAAACACGCGGTCCAGGAAGGAATCAATGTCTCCGGATATTATGCGTGGTCGGTCATCGATCTCCTCAGCTGGCTGAACGGTTATAAAAAACAATACGGTTTCATCTATGTCGACCATGAAAATGGTCTTGCCCGCAAAAAGAAACAGTCGTTCCATTGGTACAAAGAGATCATCGCCACGCGCGCTGAAGACCTGTAAGGAGGTTTCCGAATGAGTCGTCTAGAAACCGTATTCGAAAAAGTAACGCCGGCTTTTGCCCGTTTCGCGAATGCCAAACCCGTTCTCGCCATCAAGGATGGATTCATCCTGACAATGCCGATGACAATCATCGGGTCACTGTTCCTGTTAATCTTAGCCCTCCCGATTCCGGGTTGGGAGAAGTTCATGTCCGGTCTCTTTGGAGCCGATTGGACGTTGCCGTTGACGCAAGTCGTCGGAGCGACGTTTGATATCCTCGCCTTGATTGGTGTATTCGGGATTGCTTATTCCTACGTCAAAAACGAAAAAATCGAAGGGGTGCCGGCCGGGATCCTCGCGATCATCTCGTTTTTGATCATCACCCAAGCATCCGTCCTGTCGGAATCAGGCGAAGTCGTCAAAGGCGTCGTCCCGAAAGTCTGGACAGGTGGACAAGGTGTCATGGCGGCGATCGTTGTTGGATTGGTCGTCGGTTTCATCTACTCGCAGTTCATCAAACGCGGCATCAGCATCAAGATGCCGGCAGGTGTTCCGCCGGGTGTTGCGAACTCGTTCTCGGCACTCGTACCGGGATTAGCCGTCATCACGTTGTCTGTCGTCACGTTTGCCGTGTTCCAGGCATTTGCAGACCGGACGTTCACGGAAGTCATCTATGACGTTCTCCAAGCGCCGATTCAAAACTTGACGGATACGCTGGCTGGAGCCGTTCTCATCATGGTCCTCATGTCCGTCATGTGGTGGTGCGGGATTCATGGTGCCGCCATCATCATGGGAATCATGGGACCGCTGTTGACAGCCAACGCGCTCCAAAACCAAGCGATCATTGACTCGGGGAAAGAACTGGTTGTTGGCGGAAACGCGAACATCGTCACGATTCAATTCCTGGATGTCTTTACGAAGCTCGGCGGAACCGGGATCACGATCGGTTTCATCATCGCGACGTTGATGGTTGCCCGGTCGGCGCACTTGAAGCAACTGGGTAAGTTGTCACTTGCGCCGAGTTTGTTCAACATCAATGAACCCGTCATTTTCGGGATGCCGATCGTCTTTAACCCGATCATGTTCATCCCGTTCGTCATCGTTCCTGCCATCGCATCATTCATGGTCTACTTCACGATTCTGTGGGGCTGGGTCGAACCGTTTAATGCCTTGCAGGTACCATGGACGACACCACCGATCATCTCCGGGTTCTTGATCGGCGGATGGCGTGCTGCCTTGTTGCAAATCGCAACGATCGCCATGTCAGTCGCGATTTATCTGCCGTTCGTTCGGATGCAGGATCAGCTGTCATACGGCGAAGAAGTAAAAGCGCAGGAAGATCAAGCTTCGGCTTGAGAGGATCCAACAATTCAGACGCAATAAAACCGAGTGGGTTTTCTCTAAAGCTAGAGGAAACCCACTCGGTTTGTCGTTACAGATAAAACAGTTCAGCATCACGTTCTAATACTATAGAAGAAAAGCGTCATTCCCACTCTTCCGTCATCTCTTGTAACTGCGTCAGGATATGCGTCAACAGGAACGCACCCAGTGCAAGACTCGGCAAGCCGTGACGGGAACCGTCTTCAGCCGGAAGCAGGCCTTTGTTGAATTTTAAGGCGAGCGGTGCGATCGACCGTTCGAGTGTCTCAGTCACGTCGCCGAGCGTGATGATTGCGTACGGTGTGTGCCACGCATCATAACGGGCGAGAGACGCCAGCAGGTCGGAACGTTCCGTATCCGGTGTGAAAATCAGAATGCGGTCGACAGCATGTAATGTTTTATGATCTTTGATTTTCGTGACCCGTTTCATCTGATCCGGACCGTCGGACAGCATCGGATAGAGACCTTCGAATTCACCGTACGCATCGAGATAGACTTTCCCTTGACCGACGAGCGCCTGAGCCAGCAGACGGACGACATCGAATAATTCGTCTTCTTGTTTTGTAAGCGTTTGTAATTTTCCGTTGAACTGAGTCGCTAAAATTTTCATCATTTTGAACATCCTCTCTAACTTTCTGTCAAGGATAGTATATAGCAAGTTTTGCTTTCATGTAGAATGGAAATAACTAGAGGAGGAGTGTGGGACATGAAAGGGAGATTGCTGATCGCGGAAGATGAACCGGGGATTCGGAATTTATTGGCCCAATTGTTTCGGGCACAGGGCTACACGACGGACGTCGCTGTGGACGGCTTAGAGACGATTGAACGCCTGAAAGAGGCGGATTATGATTTATTGTTGATGGATGTCAACATGCCGGGACGGACCGGTCTTGAAGTATTGCGTCACCAAGACGAGGTCGGACGACGGGTTCGGACGATTTTGATGACGGCACTTGGGGAAAAAGAAGCAATGGAAGAAGCGAAGCGACTGGGCGTCGTCGCCTTCTTCGGAAAGCCGTTTGACATCTTTGAATTAAAAAAAGAAGTGACTGTGCAAATTTCGAGCGATGTAAGCGGTTAATCTTTCACGTCGTCGTCACAATCCTAAATTCGGAGCGAAATGCTGTACGTTCAAGCGAATCAGTGTGTTATAATCAGTCTGAAAATGCACGTTTACGTGTAAGTAGCGATCAAAACAGAGGAGGATGTCATTATGCCATTAGTATCTATGACAGACATGTTAAACAAAGCTCTCGAAGGTAAGTACGCAGTAGGTCAATTCAACATCAACAACCTCGAGTGGACTCAAGCAGTACTCGGTGCGGCTCAAGAAGAGCAGTCACCAGTCATTCTTGGAGTATCTGAAGGTGCAGCACGTCACATGGGCGGATTCTACACAGTTGTTAAAATGGTAGAAGGTCTCGTTCACGACATGAAAGTAACAGTTCCTGTTGCAATCCACCTCGACCACGGTTCGAGCATTGAAAAATGTAAAGAAGCGATCGACGCTGGATTTACATCTGTAATGATCGACGATTCACATAGCCCGATCGACACAAACATCGAAACAACAAAAGCTGTTGTTGAGTATGCACACTCGAAAGGTGTTTCAGTCGAAGCAGAAGTTGGAACAGTTGGCGGACAAGAAGACGACGTCATCGGCGATGTCATGTACGCGAAACTTGACGACTGCGTTCGTATCGTTAAAGAAACTGGTATCGATACGCTTGCTCCTGCACTCGGTTCTGTTCACGGACCATACAAAGGTGAACCAAACCTTGGTTTCACTGAAATGGAAGAAATCCGTAACGCAACGGACCTCCCACTCGTTCTTCACGGTGGAACAGGAATCCCGACACACGATATCGAAAAAGCAATTTCGCTTGGTACTTCGAAAATCAACGTCAACACGGAAAACCAAATTTCGTTCGCGAAAGTGGTTCGTGAAGTCTTGGCTGAGAAACCAGAAGCATATGACCCACGCGTATTCATCGCACCAGGTCGCGAAGCAATCAAACAAACAGTCATCGGTAAGATGCGTGAGTTTGGTTCAAGCAACAAAGCTTAATTTTTCGTGCCCAAAACACGGTAGACATTCGTCTATCGTGTTTTTTTTCATCTGTTTCAGCAGATTGTTTTGGAAAACGTTAGGACTTCTCGGAGAAAAAATTTATAATAGAAGAGTAAGCGATTTCAAGGGATATTTTAAGGGATGAAAGGGGAAAGAGAGAGATGAGATTTTTTATCGACACAGCAAACGTAGAGGATATTAAAAAAGCACATAAAATGGGGATTTTAGATGGGGTTACGACCAACCCGTCACTCGTCGCAAAAGAGGGCGTCGATTTCCATACACGCTTGCGTGAAATTTGTGAGATCGTCGGAGACGTCTCGGTCAGTGCAGAAGTCATCGCACTCGACGCGGAGGGAATGATTCGGGAAGGGAAGGAACTTGCCCAGATTGCACCGAACATTACGGTAAAGGTTCCGATGACACCGGCCGGTCTTGAGGCCGTTGCAGCACTTTCGAAAGAAAAGATCACGACGAACGTCACATTGATCTTCAATCCGAACCAAGCCTTGCTCGCAGCACGCGCAGGTGCGACGTATGTCTCACCATTCCTGGGTCGATTGGATGATATCGGTCAAGACGGCATGGGGCTTGTTGAAACGATCGCTCAAATATTCGTCATTCATGACATTCCGACACAAATCATTGCGGCATCTGTCCGGAATCCGGTTCATGTCACGAACGCAGCACTTGCGGGTGCCGATATCGCGACGATTCCGCTGAATGTCATTGAATCACTGACGCAACACCCACTCACGACACAAGGAATCGAGCGGTTCCTGGCTGACTGGGAAAAAGCGCAGCAATAACAGATTGTACAGAAAGGTTGATGGAATGTGGACATTTTGCATATCGTAGGACAACAACGTCTTGAAGGGACCGTCATGATCAGTGGATCGAAGCAGAGTGCGATTCCGTGTCTCGCGGCAGCACTGCTGACCGACCAACAGGTCATCTTAGAGGGGGTGCCGGACATTGGCGATGTCGCGACGATGATCCAAATCATTGAGATGCTTGGAGCTGTCGTGACACGTCAAGGCGATATGGTGACGATTGACCCAAGTCATGTTGAGCCGATGCCGCTCACAGGTACGGATACACGGAAATTACGTGGATCGATTTATCTGATGAGTGTCCTCGCGGCACGATTCAAACAGGGAGTCGTCGGTCTGCCCGGTGGTTATGCCATCGGTCCTCGACCGATTGATTTACACATCAAGGCACTGGAGCGACTCGGTGTTTCGATGCGAAATGAACAAGGGGTTTACTATATGCATGTCGAAGAGTTGAAGGGGAACCGAATTTATTTGGACCTTCCTTCCTTCGGTGCAACCATCAGTGCATTGCTCGTCGCCGTCATGGCGGAAGGGACAACTGTCATTGAAAACGCAGCATGTGATCCGGAAGTCATTGACGTCAGCACGATGTTGACGAACATGGGGGCGAGTGTCAAAGGTGCAGGGACCGATGAGATTCGCATCAAAGGGATCAAGACGCTGCAAGGTTGCCGGCATACGTTGATTCCTGACCGGATGGAAGCGGGGACGTTCCTCGCCATGGGAGCCGTCCTCGGTCGGGTGACGGTTGATAATGTCATTCCACTTCATCTGGAGAGCATCATTCAAAAGCTCGAACGATTCGGGGCGAACATCGAAATCGCAGATGATGCGGTCACAGCCTCTGTCGACATGGCAAAACCGATTGATATTCGTGTGTTCCATTACGGCGGTTTTCCGAGTGATCTTCAACCGATCATCTCTGCTGTTTTGCTCAAACCGAAAGGCGCGAGTGTCGTCGTCGACAAATTGTATCCGCAACGTTTCCGGCATGTCCAGGAAATGCGGCGACTGAACGCACGGATTACGCACGAAGATGCCTCTATCATCATTCGCGGCGGGGAAGACTTGCGTGGAACCGAAATCGAAGCACACGATCCGCGCGGCGCGGCGGCACTTGTCTTAAGCGGTATGCTCGCTTCGGGGGAAACGCTGTTGCATCACGCGGAAGTGCTCGATCAGAGTTATGAACAGTTCGTTGAGAAGTTAAAAGGGCTTGGCGCCCTCGTATGGCGTGAAACGGTCTAAGATTTTCAGCTAGGGAGAGGGGATTATACACATGGAAAGAAGTTTATCAATGGAACTCGTACGGGTGACGGAAGCGGCAGCACTTGCTTCGGCACGTTGGATGGGGAAGGGCTTGAAAAACGAGGCAGATGACGCGGCAACAAGCGCCATGCGTGATGTATTTGATACGATCCCGATGAAAGGAACAGTCGTCATCGGCGAAGGCGAGATGGATGAAGCTCCGATGCTCTACATCGGTGAAAAACTGGGGAACGGATACGGACCACGTCTTGACGTCGCCGTTGATCCGCTCGAAGGAACAAACATCGTTGCTAAAGGAACATGGGGAGCACTTGCCGTTCTCGCTGTAGCCGATGCCGGAGATTTGTTACATGCACCGGATATGTACATGGATAAGATTGCCGTCGGACCGGAAGCAGCGGGCCACGTCAGTTTGGATGCGACGATCGAAGAAAACATCGCGGCAGTCGCCAAAGCGAAAAATAAAGAGATCGAAGACGTCGTCGTCTCGATTCTCGACCGGGAACGTCACGAAGAAATCATTCAACGGATTCGCGCAACAGGGGCACGGATTCGTCTGATTGGAGACGGTGACGTCGCAGCAGCGATCAATACTGCTTTCCCGCATACCGGAATCGACATGTTGCTTGGTTCAGGTGGTGCGCCGGAGGGTGTTCTGGCGGCAGTTGCTTTAAAATGTCTCGGCGGAGAACTCCAAGGACGACTCTTGCCGGCAGATGACGCGGAAGTTGCGCGTTGCAAAAAAATGGGGATTGAAGATCCGTCGAAAATCCTCATGATGGATGATCTTGTTACGGGAGATGACTGTATCTTTGCCGCGACAGGTGTCACGGACAGCGAGTTGATGAAGGGTGTTCAGTTTACGGCGCAAGGCGGTCAAACGCACTCTGTCGTCATGCGGGCGAAATCGGGAACGGTTCGTTTTGTCGAAGGGATTCACTCGTTCAAGAAAAAACCAAAGCTCGTTATTAAGTAATCGGCATTGCAAGCTTATCCAAAAGAACCTACGTTTTCTTCACCCGCTTTCCTCGGGCGAGACACAAGCCGCGTCTATTTGTCCAAATGGACAAGTAGTCGGGTCTTGTTTGTCTCTGACAGCGCGGAACACCGCGCTTTTTCCCGTAGGAGTCGAGTGAAGAACGTAATTCTTTTCGAAAAGGGAATGCAGTTTGATGCTACATGCGAGTCATGATTCAAAAATGAATGAAGGGAGGTAGATTTTCGGTATTTAATCCGGAAGTCTGCCTCTTTTTTCTTTTTGTACAAGAAATAAGAGCATTTGTATGAGGTATCTCAATTAGTCATCATACTGTCGTGAATGAGCATAGAAATAGCCGATGGTCACGAGAATTGATTTTGGTGTGACTTATGAGTCAGGCTCTGATATCAGACTTATAAGAGTCCACTCGCATGTAAATGACAAAACTGTATTAAAGACTGTGTGTTGGAGCTTGCAACTGGTGTGTCATCTGGACGAGTTTTCGGCGTGAGAGGAAACGGGTCATGAAAACGTAGATGGCGTTACTTCGACCCGGGATGACAAGCGTTTTTCCCTTCATGTATCCGGTGAAGGAAAGTTGAGCAGTTGTCTTGGCATCCATGATACCTGGACGTTTAAATAATCCGGACGTCGCAAGATCCGCTGTTTTAGCGAAATCAGTATGGGTGGCTCCCGGGCAAACGGCCGTCACCTGAATATTGTACGGGGCGAGCTCGTCCGCCAATGCTTCCGAAAAACTGAGAACATAAGCTTTTGTCGCATAATACACGCTCATGAAAGGACCGCCATGAAAAGAGGAGGTCGATGCAATCTGAACGATCCGTCCGCCGCCTTGTAGTTGCATCCGACGGGAAAAAGCTTTCGTCAAATACGTCAGCGCCCGGATGTTGACGTCAATCATGTTCAATTCGCGTGATACATCCGTTTCGATAAATTCACCATACAGACCAAAACCGGCGTTGTTGATCAAAACATCAACGCGAGTGTGTTCTGTCGCACGTAATAAGGCTTTGATTTGAACCGTTTGACCGATATCATACGGGAGAACGACCGCTGAACCACCCCGTTGTTCGACAAAGTGTTTCGTCTCAAAAAGCTGTTCGACGTTTCGTCCGACGAGTAACAGATGATGTCCTTGTTCGCCGTGCAGATAAGCAAGTTCCCGTCCGATTCCGGCGGAAGCGCCTGTGATCAATACGTTCATGATAAGTCCTCCTTTTAATAATAGGGTAGAAAAAAAGCGATCGAGCCGATGCTCAACCGCTTGTTCATTTGAATTATAGATATGAACCCGCGCCGACAAGGCGTGAACCCCAGTATCCTGATTTAAAGCTTGAGTACTTAACGCCACCCGTTTCCGAGTTGACCATGCTTGTTTTGCTTGTCGCCATACCGACGTGTTGAATGCCGCTACCGTGTGAGAAGAAAACAAGATCTCCCGGTTGAACGCTAGATACGCTGACTTTTTTAGAAGATGCGTATTGTGAAGAAGACGTACGTGGCAATGTTTTGCCTGCTGCTTTTTTGTAAACGTAGCTTGTGAAACCAGAGCAGTCAAATCCACGAGTTGTCGTTCCGCCCCATACGTAAGGAGTTCCTTTGTGTTTAGCGGCTTCGCTTAGAAGACGTGTACGTGTTGAAGATGAAGTTGTTGATTTTTTAGCCGTTGAAGTAGAAGACTTGTATGTTTTCGTATATTGCGAGAAGACATAACGTGTTTTTCCGCCGTACGAAATTTTAGTCCAGCTGCCTGATTTACCTTTGTATGTAAATGTTTGGCCTGCGTTTACTTTACCGACGATGCCTGCTTTTGTAGAAGGAGCCGTACGAACACGTAATCCGTTATCTGTGATCTTAACTTTCGTGACTGTAGCTGCTGCTTCAACCTTATCTGTTCCCACTGATGCAAATCCTGAAACCACTAATGCTGCTGTCGCGACCGATGCTAGAAAACGTTTCATATGTGAAATCCTCCATGTCATTTTAAAGTAGTTTGAAAACCGGGTTATATGATCAATCTCATTAAGTGTTTGTTTAGGCAGTGTGTCTTACAACTGTGTAAGTTTTTCTCTGCACGATTATCTTAGCACGCCGATACATGAAAACGTTTTTTCAGTTCCGCTACAAAACATGACGTTTTTGTAACATAATTGCAATAATATACTCGAATATTACAAAGAAGAAATTCCCATTCGTTAAATCACGACGAAAGAGGCGGAAATGTGATACCTTTAATGCACGACAAAAAGTATGAAGCAACAACTGTTAAAATGAACATCGCGCCCTTTGCTACTGAATTTATACGAAGAATAGGTGAATGCATATGCCAACTGAGAAAACTGACAAACCAGAACGTTCCTATACACTGGCTCAACTGAGCAACCTGACATTAAAAGACTTATATGAGATTGCAAAAACAAAAAACGTCCCACAATACCGAGAGGCCCGCAAGCGTGAACTGATGTTCAAGATTTTAAAAGCGCAGGCTGAGTCAACCGGTCTGTATTTCCTCGAAGGGGTATTAGAAGTGATCCCCGGCAACCCACAGATGCAAAATGACGGCGGCTTCGGCTTCCTTCGTCCTATCAACTATTCGCAATCCTCTGAAGATATCTACATTGCTGCTTCGCAAATCCGCCGATTCAACCTTCGTAATGGAGACGTCGTGACCGGAAAGGTCCGACCGCCAAAAGAGAATGAACGGTTCCAAGGTTTATTAAGTGTGGAAGCAGTCAACGGGGAAGCGCCGGATACGGCCCGAAATCGTCTGTTTTTCCCGGCATTGACACCGATTTATCCGGATCGTTTGATGCGGCTCGAAACAGAACCGCGCCATCTGTCGGTTCGTGTGATGGATATGATTGCACCGGTTGGCTTCGGACAACGGGGATTGATCGTCGCACCGCCTAAAGCGGGTAAGACATCTCTATTAAAAGAAATCGCAAATTCGATTCAAGTGAATCACCCGGATGTCGAATTGATCATTCTATTGATTGATGAGCGCCCGGAAGAAGTGACGGACATCGAACGGTCTGTTCCGGGAGCCGATGTCGTCAGTTCAACATTTGACGAAACACCGGATAACCACGTACGGATTTCCGAACTCGTTTTGGAACGGGCGATGCGTCTCGTCGAGCATAAAAAAGATGTGGTCATCTTGATGGATTCGATTACACGTCTGACCCGTGCTTACAACTTAACGGTTCCGCAAAGCGGACGAACGTTGTCCGGGGGGATTGATCCGGCCGCCTTCCATAAACCCAAACGCTTTTTCGGTGCTGCCCGGAACATCGAACACGGTGGCAGCCTGACGATCCTTGCTACTGCCCTCGTCGAGACCGGCTCGCGGATGGATGACGTCATCTATGAAGAGTTTAAAGGGACCGGCAACATGGAGCTCCATCTCGACCGGAAGTTATCCGAACGCCGGATCTTCCCGGCCATCGACATCCGGAAATCCGGAACACGGAAAGAAGAGTTGTTGTTACCGCAAGATCAGCTGGATGCCTTGTGGACGATCCGCCGGACGATGAACGAGTCCAATGAGTTTGTAGACAGCTTCTTACGCAAGATTCGTGACACAAAAAACAATGAAGAATTTTTTGTGGAACTGAACAAAGAAAAGAAGAAGCCCGTCCGACGCGCACCTGTCAAACCCCGTGTGACGAAAACAGACACAACGACTTGAAAATAGGTATTGCGGGTCATCAAAAAATCGTTTAGTATAGGAAGGTAACTTACTCTGGCTCAGCAAATGAACCAGGGCGGAAGGAGAGAAAACAACCATGAAACAAGGAATTCACCCAAACTACAACAAAGTTGTATTTATGGATTCAACTACTGAGTACAAATTCTTGACTGGTTCTACACGTTCTTCGAACGAGACAATCACTTGGGAAGATGGAAACGAGTACCCACTCATCCGCGTGGATGTGTCTTCGGACTCGCACCCATTCTACACTGGTCGTCAAAAGTTCAACGCTGCAGACGGTCGTGTCGATCGCTTCAACAAAAAATACGGCCGCAAGTAATTGCGACTTCTGTATTAAAAAACAGCCTGTCTCCATCACTGGAGCAGGCTGTTTTTGTATAAACTGAACTGGGCACGATAGGTGAGATAGGTTTTAAGCACAAACGACAGACCGATCGCTCCAGCCGCTCCGACGAGGTACGGCAGCATATCCGGATTGTCCGCAAAGTGTTGAAACAGCAGACTGAAGGAAAAATGACGTCCGAGAAAATAACCCGCTCCTAAAAAGATACTGATCCAGATCAAGGCACCGGTATAGGCATACGTGACGAAGATCCGAAACGGCATTTTTGAGACACCGGCAAAAAACGCAGAGAGCTGACGGAGTCCGGGTATGTAGTAACCGATGATCAAAACCGTTTTCCCGTAACGTAAAAATCCGACCTCCGCTTGAAAGATATGTTTTTCGGAAATCCGTAACTTCGGAGCCACACGATGCAGCAAGGGCATCCCGAGTTTCAGACCCAGCACATAGCTGATCGTCATCCCGATGCAACTGCCGGCATACGCCGCCAGAATCGTTCCGATCAGTGGTAAATCACCGTGATGCATCCAAAATCCTGACATGACGAGTAACGTTTCGTCAGGAATCGGTAAACCGACGATTCCGCCGGCTAACAGAATGGCGAGACCGAATGCTCCATATTGGTGGAGAACTTCATGTAGTATGTGATGAATCGGAGTCACCTTCCTTCAAAGAAACTTCTTCCTTAGTGTACAGGAAATAGATACCAGTTGAAATGAGGAGATGAAGATTTAGGGGAATACTGAGGAGTTTTCGATTTTGAGAAGTCAACTCTTTTTCTCAATTTAGATTCGGGCTATACTCGTTAAAGTGACTAATTTTAGAGGACGGTGTTTTACGATGATGCATGTGATCAATCAGTATGGTTGGATCGAAGTGATTTGCGGAAGCATGTTTTCGGGCAAATCCGAAGAGCTGATCCGTCGTGTTCGACGGGCACAGTACGGAAAATTACCGGTGCAAGTGTTCAAGCCGGCGATTGACGACCGTTACCATGAAGAACATGTCGTGTCGCACGTCGGAAATTCCGTCATTGCGATTCCGATGGCGACGAGCCGCGACGTCTATGCGGCAGTAGCAGAAGAGACACAGGTCGTCGCAATTGATGAAGTTCAATTTTTTGACGATGAAATCGTCGCGGTCATCGAGGCACTGGCGCAAGATGGCAAACGCGTGATTTGTGCGGGGCTCGATCAGGATTTCCGGGCAGAACCATTTGGAAAGATGCCTGAATTATTGGCACGTGCCGAGTTCGTGACGAAATTACAGGCGATTTGTTTATCGTGTGGCGATCCGGCTTCCCGGACACAACGCTTGATTAACGGCCAACCGGCCAACTACAATGATCCAATCATTTTGGTGGGAGCTTCTGAATCTTATGAACCACGTTGCCGTCACTGCCATCAAGTACCAGGCAAACCGCAACCGTTGCAGGAATGGAAAAAACAACAGCAGAATTAAGAGTACAATATGAAAAAGCGAACGACTCTCCGGCCTCAGGGCTTGAAATCGTTCGCTTTTTTTTAATATCAACCGGTCCGTGTCAACTGACTGTACTGCTCGACGAAATAAGCCGTTTCGCGGACAATCGTCTCTTGGTCATGATCGAGTGTCGCGACATGATAGGAATCGAGCAGACAATAACTGCGTTTATCCGTCGAACCAATCGTCCGGTGCAGGTAATCCGAACAGGTTGGCGGAACGACATGATCCTCGGCAGAATATAAAATAAGCGTCGGAATTTGAATGGCGGGAAGGGTTGGGATGGTGTCGCGAATCAAGCGTAAAAGTTCGGACGCAGCGACTGCCGGCACGACATCATAGATAATTTCAAAAGCGGTTTGCTTGATATCGGGTGGGCTTTCCGGCAGATAAACCGGACAATCCGTAAACGATAACGCTTCGTAAGCGGGGACGGATAAAGCAGCATTGATTGTGATGATCCCTGCGACCGGCAGACCTTCGGCAGCGAGTGCCAGTGCGAGCGTCGCACCCATCGATTGACCGACGATGAAGATCGATTCACACTGGCGGGACAGTTGAGCAAAGCCCGCGCGGACACTCTGTTTCCAATCTTCGGCCGTCGCCGTTTCGAAGTCACGTACATCTGTCCCGTGACCATGCAGACGGGGGGCGTAGACGGAAAAACCGTGTTCTGCGAAGCGTTCTCCTACAGCCCGAACACTTTGTGGCGTCGCATTAAAGCCGTGACACAGCAAAATACCGACTGATCCACGTTCCAAGAAAAAGGCTTCGGCGCCCGGTAAAACAGGATAACTCATACTCATCATCTCATCCTCCATTTCAAAATAAAAACCCGTTTGGCTTTGGACGGCAAACGAGTTTCTCGTGTGTATCATCCAAAGCGGTTGCTTTGCTGGTCGGAGCACCTTGCCAATCGCAGGTTGCCGTGGAGTCCTAGAGCCAGGTCTCTCGTCCACTCTTGATATAACATATAGGAATTGTCGGATTAATCATTGAGAAGATGATAGCACTGACGGAAAAGGATTGTCAAATGCTCCTTGACCGGCGGCCGGAACTCTTCTATGATGAAGCCCAACCCGGGAAATCAATCGATATGGGTCATATGGTTTATTTTTGAAAATATGGTTGACCTTTAAAAGATCTTTCTGTAATGTAAAAATTAGTTTTACGACATAAGTTCGAACAGCAACAACACACATATGAATTTCATACCGCAACACTTATCCAGAGAGGTGGAGGGACTGGCCCTACGAAACCTCGGCAACAGACTCATTATGAGCACTGTGCCAATTCCATCAGACGATTGTCTGAGAGATGAGTCGAGTGGATTCTGCCTCTGTGCGGATCCAGGTCTCTTCTTGTTTCTTAAGAAGAGGCCTTTTTGTTTTTTAAAAGGGGGAAAAAGTGGTGATTACATTCAAAAATGTAAAAAAAATCTACCAGACCAACGAACAATCGATTGCTGCATTGGACGGTGTCGATCTCGAAATCCGAAAAGGTGAAATCTTTGGCGTGATCGGGTTCAGCGGGGCTGGAAAAAGTTCTTTATTACGGTGTGTCAATCTTCTTGAACGTCCGACATCCGGCAGCGTGACGGTCGACGGGCAAGAACTGACGACCCTTTCGGCGAAACAACTGCGGGAAGCGAAACAAAACATCGGGATGATCTTCCAACATTTCAACTTGCTTGATTCGAATACGGTCTTCGCGAATGTCGCAAAACCACTCGTCTTAAAAGGGATCAAAAAGGAGGAAGTCCACCGGCGCGTCACAGAGCTGCTGGCGTTCGTCGACTTAGCGGACAAAGCCGATCATTATCCGGATCAGTTATCCGGAGGGCAGAAACAACGTGTCGGAATAGCGCGGGCATTGGCAACCCAGCCGTCGGTTCTGTTGTGTGACGAAGCGACATCGGCGCTTGATCCGCAGACGACACAACATATCCTGCGGTTACTGAAACAGATCAACGCGGAATATGGCATCACGATTTTACTGATTACACACGAGATGGGCGTCATCCGTGAGATTTGTGACCGGGTCGCGGTCATCGAGGCCGGGAAGTTAATCGAATCGGGTACCGTGTTCGACGTCTTCTCGAATCCCCAGACGGCGACGGCGAAAAACTTTGTCCGTTCCGTCATGCAAGATGAGATTCCGGCGTCGGTGCAACGGTTGATCGAACAGCGGGATGCCGGACATCATGTCTATAAAATCAATTTCCTTGGGGCACACACCGGGCAACCGCTCTTGTCGCAAGTCGCTAAACGGTTTGATGTCGATGTCAACATCCTGCACGGCAGCATCACGGAACTGCAAAATATCCCGTTCGGCAGTTTGCTCGTCGAATTGATCGGTGAAACGGCGGAAATCGCGCGAGCCCTGCAATACATTGATCAGTCGGATGTCAACGTCGAGGAGGTGCTGGCCGATGCTAGTTAACTACACGGATATCTGGACCGCTTTTCTGCAAACCTTGACGATGGTCGGATTGTCGCTGCTCTTTTCGACGCTGATTGGGCTGCCGCTCGGAATTCTGTTGGTCGTCACACGTAAGGGAGCGTTGCTCGAACAAGTGCCGCTCTTCAACGTCTTAAGCAGCGTCGTCAATGTGTTTCGGTCGGTTCCGTTCATCATTTTGCTCGTCGCGATCATTCCGCTGACACGGCTGCTCGTCGGGTCGTCGATTGGCACGAAGGCAGCAATCGTCCCGCTGGTCTTTTATGCGGCACCGTATATTGCCCGATTGATTGAAAGTTCACTGCTCGAAGTCAGTACGGGCGTCTTGGAAGCGGCGGAAGCGATGGGTGCGACACCGTTGCAGACGATTTTCCGTTTCCTGTTGCCGGAAGCGCTCAGCTCGCTTGTCCTGAACTTGACGATCGCGACGATTGGCTTGATCGGGGCGTCGGCGATGGCCGGGGCGATCGGTGGCGGAGGGCTCGGGGACTTGGCCATCACCTACGGCTACCAACGGTTTGATACGACCGTCATGATCATCACGGTCGGGATCCTCGTCATCTTGGTGCAAGGCTTACAGACGACAGGTAACCTGTTGGCACGAAAAATTCGGAGACACTAACAAAACATAGAGAAGATAAGGGAGAGATGAACGATGAAAAAAGGATTAGCGATTGGTGCAGCATTGACGACGGTATTATTTGCAGGGTGTGCAGCGTCCGGGGAAGAGGATAAAAATACGGTCAAGCTCGGCGTCAGCAGTTCGGATACGCAAGTTTGGGAATACGTCGCGAAAAAAGCGGAAAAAGAGGGGATTACGATTGAACTCGTTAAGTTCTCCGATTACGTGCAACCGAACCTGGCACTCGCGGAAGGCGAGATCGATGCGAACTCGTTCCAGACGATTTCGTACTTCAATGCCTTTAAAAAAGAACATAACTTAAAGCTGTCGCCGATTGCGACGACCGTCATCGCACCGATGGGGATTTATTCGGATAAAGTCAAGGACGTCAAAGATATCCCGGTCGGCGGAAAAATTGCCGTTCCGAACGAGGCGACGAACATGGGACGGGCACTGCTGTTGCTGCAGGAAGCGGGCTTGATCAAATTGCCGGACGACTTTGATGGAAACGGAGCCGTCGACAAAATCGTCGAGAATCCGAAAAAACTGAAGATTGTCCCGGTCGTCGCCGGACAGACGCCACGTGTCCTGCCGGATGTATCGGCATCGATCATCAACAACGGAATCGCCGTGGATGCCGGCTTCAATCCGATCAAAGACTCGATTCTTCATGAAAATGCAACAGCGAAACCTTACATCAACATCATCGCGACACGAACGGAAGATAAGGACAAAAAGACGTTGAAGAAAATCGCTTCACTGTACCAACAGGACGATGTCGCGGCCTTCATCAAAAAAGAGTACAAAGGAAGCACGATTCCGACGTTCGTCCCACTGAGTGACATCGGCGAATAACTAAAAATCCAAAGGAGCGTGACCCAAATGACGGTTCAGACAAAACGGGAAAACTTGATTCAAACGATTGAGCAGGATATCGAACAAAAACGTGAGTCGTATCTCGAGACGAGTCACCGGATTCATGCGACACCCGAGATTGGGAATGAGGAATATTTTGCTTCGCGTCATCATGCGGAACGCCTGACGGCAGAAGGGTTCACGGTTGAGCTCGGGATCGCGGGACACGACACGGCGTTCCTGGCCCGGAAGACTTCGGATAAACCGGGGGCGACCGTTGCCTTCCTCGCCGAATACGATGCGTTGCCGGGGATTGGTCACGCCTGCGGTCACAATATCATCGGCACGACGAGTGTCGCAGCGGCGATCGCACTCAGTAAAATCATCGATGAAGTCGGGGGCAGTGTCGTCGTGCTCGGCACACCGGCAGAGGAAGGTGGACCAAACGGCAGTGCGAAAGGCAGCTTCGTCAAACATGATCTCCTGACGGGGATCGATGCGGCCCTGATGATTCATCCGTCCGGACAAACGCGCATCACCGGTTCCTCGCTCGCCGTCGATCCACTCGATTTTGCCTTTACCGGCAAGCCGGCTCACGCGGCAGCGTCACCGGAAGAGGGCATCAATGCACTCGACGCCATCATCCAACTCTTTAACGGCATCAATGCCTTACGCCAGCAATTACCGAGCGATGTCCGGATTCACGGCATCATCACGGATGGCGGTGATGCGCCGAACATCATCCCGGAGTACGCCAAAGCCCGCTTCTTCATCCGGGCGACGACGCGCGAACGGTTGAATGACGTGACGAAGAAGGTCAAAGCCGTTGCCGAAGGGGCAGCGCTTGCGACCGGGGCAACGCTTGAGGTCATCGCGTTCCAAAATGAGGTCGACAATCTCCTGTTCAACCGGACGTTTGACGAGATTTTCCGGGAGGAAGCAGTGGCGCTTGGGGAAGACGTCCAGACGGATGAACGCCCGGGTCTTGGTTCGACTGACGCCGGCAACATCAGCCAGGTCCTGCCGACCATCCATCCGTATATCAAGATCGGAGCGGATGATTTGGTCGCCCACACGGAAAGTTTCCGGGAAGCGGCGCGATCGGAACAAGGCGACGAAGCCTTGATCACCGGCGCAAAAATCCTGGCTCGGACGGCGTTACGTTTGTTGACGGACGGACAGTTACTCGGGACGGTCAAGCAGGAGTTCCATGACCGGAAAAACGGCTACTTGGCGTAATAGACAAACCGAAAAGTATGTTTCTATCCGACGGATGAGGTCTTTTAAAGTCCGTCGGATAGCACATACTTTTTGTCGGAAATGGAAGTAAAAACAAATTCTTTTTTGTATTTTAAAATAACCTGTGCTAGTCTTGAGCTGTACAACTGAATAACCAGTTCTTCGGGGTAGGGTGAAAATCCCAACCGGCGGTGATGCGATTTTCGAATCGACGAGCCCGCGACCCATAGTGTACGCACTATGGCTGACTTGGTGTGATTCCAAGGCCGACGGTAAAGTCCGGATGGGAGAAGAACGAAAAAATGTGCTTGAAACCATTTTCTGAAAAAATACATTCAGAGAAAGGTCTATTTCTGTATGCTTTTAAACAGAAAAACAAGACGTTTCTTTCGTGACCCTTCAATCATGACGCCCTGCAAATGCAGTGGCGTCTTTTTCTTTTGAAAGGAGCGAAATCATGAAAAATAGAATGCATCATGCGATGCAATTGGCAGAGATGTTAGACGGACAAACAAGTCCAAATCCAAGTGTCGGCTGTGTGATCACGAAGCACGGACGGATCATCGGTTTTGGAGCGCACCGGTTTGCCGGCGGTCCCCATGCCGAAGTCGAAGCGTTACGGATGGCGGGAGAGGCGGCACGCGACGCCGATCTGTATGTCACGCTGGAACCATGTAACCATCACGGCAAAACACCTCCTTGCACGGAAGCGATCATTGCCGCCGGTATCAAGCGCGTGTTCGTCGCGACGGAAGATCGTCATGCGATCGTCGCGGGGCAGGGCATTGAACGTCTGCGCGACGCCGGACTGACGGTCGAAGTCGGATTGCTGCAAGACGAAGCAGTTCGTTTTTATACACCGTTTTGGCAAAGTATCGAGCGAAAACGGCCGGCTGTCACGGTGAAGATTGCTCAGACACTAAACGGAATCATCACGACAGGTGAAAAACGCTGGATTACGTCAGAAGCCGCGCGAACGGCGGGACGCCGGTTGCGGGCAACACATGACGCCATCTTGGTCGGAAGTGAGACGGTTTTAATTGATGATCCGGCCCTGACGTTACGCAGTGAAGAGGGAATCGAACCGATTCGGGTCCTCGTTGATCGACGGGGGCGGTTGTCGGAGACGTTTCAGGTTTTGCATGACGGCTTGAATCCGACGTACTGGCTGACGGAACAGCCGCGAATCAGTTCCAAGCCGAATGTTACCGTCCTTGTCAGCACGTACTCGACACCGGACCAGATTCTCGAGACCTTATACGAACAAGGCATCCGGAGCCTCTTGATTGAAGGCGGGCCGACCATCCAGTCGGCATTTTTGGCAGCCGACCTTGTGGATCGAATCGATGTCTATCAGGCGCCTTCCGTCTTGAAGGGAACCGGTGGTTTGACGGGTACCGTCGAGGTCGAAGACCGATTTGCACTGACAGACGTCGAGCCGATCGGTCAGGATATCCATCTGCGGTATGAGCGGAAAGGAGAATGGACATGTTCACAGGATTGATTGAAGAAGTCGGCACGATCAAACGAAAAGTCCCGCGACCGAACGGTTTGGCGCTGGAAATCGAAGCCCGGCACGTGCTCGAAGGAACGAAAATCGGTGACAGTATCGCGGTCGACGGCATCTGTTTGACCGTCACGGCGATGACGGCAACCGGATTTACGGCGGATGCGGTCCACGAAACGATTCGGGCGACAGCACTGCAGACATTGCGCGTCGGCACACCGGTTCAACTGGAACGGGCGATGCCGGCGAACGGACGATTCGGCGGTCACTTCGTCAGTGGCCACATTGACGGGACAGCCCGGCTGTTAAGCCGTCGACCGGACGGTGAAGCGATGGAATACCGATTTGAGACCGCTGACTGGCGCAAATACTGTATTCCGAAAGGCTCGATTGCGATCAACGGAACCAGTTTGACGATTCAACATGTCCAAGCGGACAGTCTGACGATTTCGCTGATTCCACATTCACGCCAAGTGACGACGTTCGACCGCTTACAGAGTGGAGCGCTCGTCAATATTGAGTGTGATCTGATGGCAAAACACTTGTATCACTTTACGCAACAGGAGCAGAAAACTGATTGGTCGGCATTTTTAGGAGGCGGAGCAGGATGAACGGATTTGATCTCATAGAAGAAGCGATTGAAGAGTTAAAACAAGGACGTCCGATCATCGTCTGTGACGACGAAAATCGGGAAAACGAAGGCGATTTGATCCTGCTTGCGGAACATGCGACACCGGAACAAATCAACTTCATGATCACTCACGGCAAAGGACTTGTCTGTGTACCGGTCAGTCCGCAACTGGCAAACCGATTGGAACTGAATCCGATGACGGACGTCAACACCGATCCGCACGGAACAGCCTTTACCATCAGTATCGACCACGAAGAGGCGAAGACCGGTATCAGTGCGGGCGAGCGGGCCTTGACGATCCAACGGATGCTGACGGATCGAGCCGGTCAATTCAAGCGTCCGGGACATATTTTCCCCTTAATCGCGAAAGAAGGCGGTGTCCGGGAACGGCGGGGTCATACAGAAGCCGGTGTTGACTTGGCACGACTCGCCGGAAGCGCAGAAGCGGCCGTCATTTGTGAAATCATCTTGGAAGACGGGACGATGGCGCGTGTGGACGACTTGTTGACGTATAAAGAAGTCCATGGACTGAAGATGATCACGATCGACGCGCTCGTTTCTTATCTGGAACGTCCCGTTCGACGCGAAGCCGACGTCTTGTTGCCGGCGGATCACGGAGCATTCCGGATGCTTGGTTACACGACGCCGGATGCGAAGGAACACGTCACCGTCTTGTCCGGTGAGACAGAAGACGGCATGCTCGTCCGGCTTCATTCCGAATGTCTGACGGGAGATGTTTTTGGCTCCAAACGCTGTGATTGCGGTCCACAACTCGACGCCGCCCTCGAGCGAATCGGTCAAGAAGGAGGCGCCGTCCTGTATTTACGGCAGGAAGGACGGGGCATCGGCTTGATGGCAAAGTTAAAAGCGTATGAGTTACAGGAGCAGGGACTCGATACGGTCGAAGCGAATCACGCACTTGGATATGCGACGGACTTACGCGACTACAAAGTCGCAGCCGCGATGTTACATGATTTAGGTGTGACGAAGATTCGCTTGATGACGAATAACCCGGATAAGCAACAAGCCCTTGAACAACACGGCATTAAGGTGCTCGAACGGGTGCCGCTTGAAATCGCGCCGGTTCCGGAAAACAAACATTATCTGCACACTAAACAAACGAAACTCGGGCATCTGCTCGACATCCAAGGAGGACAATAACATGGTATTCGAAGGTTTTTTAACAGGTGAGGGACTACGCGTCGCAATCGTCGCGGCACGTTTTAATGAATTGATCACATCAAAATTAGTCGGAGGCGCAAACGACGCATTCCGTCGACACGGTGTGGCAGCGGACGCCGTCGATACGGCGTGGGTACCGGGAGCGTTTGAAATTCCGCTCGTCGCAGAAAAGCTTGCGAAAAGCGGCAACTACGATGCGGTCATCACGCTTGGAGCCGTCATTCGCGGGGCGACGTCGCATTACGATTATGTCTGCAATGAAGTGGCAAAAGGGGTTGCGAGTGCGTCACGTGAGACAGGAGTTCCGATCATTTTTGGTGTCCTGACGACCGATTCGATTGAACAAGCCGTCGAACGTGCAGGTACGAAAGCGGGCAATAAAGGATACGAATCAGCTGTTTCGGCAATCGAAATGGCAAATCTGTTGCGGACGATCTAAGGATCGGAACGTAAGGCTAGAGACCTGTTTCTGATGGAAACAGGTCTCTTTTTTTGTCGCCCGCGCAGGACTTTGAACGCTCCATCCCTAATGGAAGGAGAAGGACTTTTTCATGAAGGAGGAAAGGTACATGATCAGTCTTAAAAAATCGTATTATCTGCCGGGGATCTTACTTTTCATTGCGATGTACTACCTGTGGATTATTCTGTTGGAGGACCGGCCGGCGCTTTCGGCTTGGGGAAACAATCTATTTTCCATCATCGGTTGCTTAGCGGCAACAGTTCTCCTGCTTCAGGCGCACCGGACTTTCCGTCAACAAGAAGGACGGTTTTTTCTGTATTTGGCGTTCGGGACAGGGAGTTATCTGATCGCTGAATTGATTTGGATGTCTTATGAAAATATCCTGCGTGTCGATGTCCCCTTTCCAGGTGTGTCGGATGTCTTTTACATCTTGCAATCGGTGTGCTTTTTAGTCGCTTTTTTACATTTGATTCGCCGGCACGTCACGAAAAACCGGCTGATCAGTTTTATCTTCGATATTGCCATCGTCATGACGGTCGCCGTCACCTACAGCTGGTTTTTCTTGATTCGTCCCTTGTTTAATACACCGTTTGCGTCACGTGGCGAGGTGATTTTGGCGTTTGCTTATCCGATGTGTGACATCGTGCTTCTGTTTTGTATGATCAGCATTTATTATCTGTTTGAGAAAAAAGAGTGGCGTGGGCGTCTGCGTTTATTTCAGTTTTTGTTTATCGGTCTTTTGTTTCAGATTGTTGCCGATACGATGTTTGTCTACATGACGACCGTCAGCGGGAATGAGGCGATTCGGATAATCGATCCGTTATTCATCCTCGGATTATTGATGGTCGGTGTAGCGGGGCATGTCAACAAGTCGGTTAATGCGAACGAGCCGAATGACAGGCAGCAACGGAATACGGTGCAACTGGGGAAACTGTTTTTGCCGTATCTGCTCGTCATCATCCTGTTTTCAACGATGGCCCTGTACGCACGGCGTGACGAGGCCTTAAACGGGTTGATGATTGGCTGTGCGATTACGATTCTGTTGATTTTAATCCGGCAAATTTTGATGATTTTGAGTAATCACGAATTAATAGAAGAAATTCATCATAAGGCAGACGAACTTGAAGAGAGTGAAGAGCGGTATAAATCGTTGTTTACGTATCATCCGGATGCCGTCTACTCGCTGGATCTGAAAGGGCGCATCAAAAGTGCCAATCCGTCCTTTGAAAAATTGACGGAGCAAAGTGCGGACCAACTGGTCGGCAAATCCTATCAACAGCTGATGGAACAACAAGCAGCGGCTGATGAGGAAATGACAGCGCATCAATTTGAAACGACGTTTCGCAAATCGGGCGGGACGGATGTGTTGCTGAACGTGACGAACATTCCGATTCGTGTCCGGAACCGGTTTGTTGGCATCTATGGAATCGGTCAGGATATCACGCGGGTGCGGGAAAATGAATTGAAAATTCGCCGTCTTGCTTATTACGATCATTTGACCGGAGCGATCAACCGAACGTACTTTGAAGAAGTGCTTCATCATTTGGTGGAAGTCGAACAGGACGATGAAACAATCATCTTGTGCTTCATCGATTTGGATGACTTCAAACTCGTTAATGACTCGTTTGGCCACCATGTCGGAGATCAGTTATTGATTCAAGTCGCAAGCCGCTTACAGGAGGTGACGGAGCCGGACGATCTTGTTGCGCGTCAAGGCGGGGATGAATTTACGGTCATCTTGCGTCATGTCGCATCGGAAACGGACGGACGGATTCGGACGGCCCGACTGCTCGAACGGTTACGCATGACCTATACGATTGATGAGATTGAACTGATTTCGAATCCAAGTATCGGAGCCGTCGGTTATCAGCGGACAACCGACAAGCCGATCGTGACGTTGTTGAAACAAGCCGATTTAGCGATGTACCAAGCCAAATCAAGCGGCGGGAAATCGATTATCTTCTTTGAAGACATTGCAGAGAAAGCGTCATACCGATTGCGGCTTGAGTCCGAATTACCGGTTGCGATCGACACCAATCAATTGATCTTGTATTATCAACCGCAAGTCGATACGGTGACGTACCGGATGGTCGGTGTCGAAGGATTGATCCGCTGGAATCATCCGGAACTCGGTATGATTGCCCCGAACGATTTCATTCCGATGGCAGAAGAGGCGGGGATGATCATTCGTCTGGGCGAATGGGTGTTACGTGAAGGATTTTTACAGGCGAAGCAGTGGGAAGATGACGGCTTGACCTTGAAGGTCGGACTGAACGTCTCGATGCAACAGTTCCATCATCCGACGTTTGTCCTGACACTTGTTCGACTTGTCGAAGAGACACAGGTCAATCCGGCCCGAATTGATCTTGAAATCACAGAAGTCTCGGCCGTGGAAGATATTGAAGAGACGGTCGAGACGATGAATCGCCTGAAGGAACTTGGGTTCACGATTTCAATTGACGACTTCGGCACCGGCTACTCGTCCTTATCCCGACTGGCTGATTTTCCGATTGATACGCTGAAAATTCCACGCGAGTTCGTCGAAAAAATCCAGCCGGCAACAACGGGCTATTCGATGATCTCCTCGATTATCCATTTGGCGAAATCGCTGGAGCTTGAAGTCATCGCCGAAGGAGTCGAGACGCTGGAGCAGGTTAATGTCCTCAATCGGTTGGAATGTTCACGGATGCAGGGATATTACTTCGGTCGTCCGATGCCGCACGAACAGATTCCGGCGTTGTATCAAAAATAGGCAATCCCTTCCGTATCATGCGGAAGGGATTACCTGTTTTTTTGTTCTCACTTGAGTGTTGTTGAGACCGAAATGCCTTTTTCGATAACGTCACGTTTCTCGTTCAGGACGTCACTGGTCAATAATTCAACGGACTCGAGCGGTTGTTCGATGATGAAGCCGAAGTTGCCGGTTCGTGTCTCGGACGGCGCGTATGTCGTCGCGAGTGACTCGAGATAGACATCGTCCTCAATCGTCTTCTCGGTCTTAGCGTCGAGTTTAAAATGGGCAACAGGGTTAAAGGTGACCGGTTCGTCACTTGTATTCGTGATCGTCACACGCGTCTTGACGAGGTCGAAGGATTCGTCATGGGTGAAGCCGTGGAAAAAGTCGATCATCCCGTAACTGGGACGGGCATGGAACACCTTCATCTCTTCAATCTTCATCGTGATTGGTCCGATGGTTTGTGTCATATCGGGACGGACGATCTGTTTTAATGTCAGTTCACCTTTATCGTCGGATACCGATTGATTGACGGTCGTCAGTTTGCGGTCATCCGGTAATTGCGGGTTCGGGACATATGCGGCAGACTTCTCGATCGATACCGGTGTCTCCTGTTTCGGGACCGACTTTTCTGACGACTTCTCTTGGACGGTGTCTGGCGTAGTGCCGCAACCCGAAAGAATCGTCCCGAGCATCAAGGCAGCAAGTATCTGTTTCATGGAAAGTCTCCTTATTTCTTCGATTTCAACAGATCGAAGATGATTTTGGCGTGATCCGTATTATCGACTTGTCCGGCGAAGCGTTCCTTTGCAGGACCGAAGGCATAGACCGGAACATCTTCTCCGGTGTGTCCACCTGTCGTCCAGCCTGTGTGCGAACGTTTGTTGAAGATGTCTTCGATCGCATTATCGACGTCGAGCACTTTTTTCGACTCCGCGGCACGTGAAACGGACTGGATTTCTTCCTCCGTCAAGGCAAGTCGGTTTTGATCGATGTACGTCGTCAAGGTCTTCCGGACATCTGCGCCTTCAATGATTTTTGCCGCCATGAAGTCCGGCGTCTTTTTCGCTGCTTTGATCGGCTCGGCGAACCAGTTGTAGATGCCGTCTGCTCCGATCGAGTAACCACCGGTCGAATGGTCGGCTGTTGCGACGACGAGCGTGTGTTTATCTTTTTTGGCGAAAGCGATCGCTGCTTTAAAGGCACGTTCGAAGTCTTCCATCTCGCTCATCGCTCCGACGATGTCGTTATCGTGACCCGCCCAGTCGATTTGGCTTCCTTCAACCATCAGGAAGAAGCCTTTTTTGTTCGAATCAAGACGCTTGATGGCCGAGTTCGTCATCTGCTCGAGAGACGGGACGGTATTCTCGCGGTCGATTCGTTTTGGCAGTCCGCCGTCCGCGAACAGACCAAGTACCTGCTTGTTCTTATCCGCCTGCATTTGATCAAGATCCGTGACGTAGCTGTAACCGTCTTTTTTAAACGATTTCGTCAAATCGACATCCGGACGGACGAAGTTCGATTTCCCGCCGCCGAGCAGGACGTCAATCTTGTGTTTTCCGTTGACACGTTCTTTGAAATAGTCGTCGGCGATGGCGTTCATATTCTTGCGGTTCTCGTCATGCGCCCCGAATGAGGCCGGCGTCGCGTGTGTGATTTCGGACGTCGCGACGAGTCCTGTCGATTTGCCGCGTTGCTTTGCCGCTTCAAGGACGGTCTTGACTTCCGACTTATCGTTGTCGACAGCGATTGCCGCGTTATACGTTTTGACACCGGATGACATCGCCGTTGCGGCAGAAGCAGAGTCGGTGACGTTTTGTTCCGGATCTTCCGGATAGGTCATCTGTTGACCGACAAGATATTGATCGAATGCGGTTTTCTCAGCGACAGGTGTAGAAGGATCGTTTTTCAGATAACGGTGGGCAGACGTATAAGAAACACCCATTCCGTCACCAATCAAAAAGATGACGTTACGGATTTCCGGAGATTTGGATGATTTCGTCTTGGCCTCGGCATTGTCTGTCGAGATCATCGTGCTAAGGGATAATGTCGATAATGCCATAATCGGGATGATTCGTTTCAACTTCATGGATGTTCCTCCTCAAGGAAAATGAATGTTATTCGCTACTGGGTAAAACCTACAGACCTAACTGTAGCGCTCGAATGTAAAACGAACATTTTGCTGATGTAAAGTTTCATAAAGAATAGCAGTAGTCCTACAAGGTGAGAGACAAGACCTGAATGGAAAGGTGTAAGAACTGGAGAGAAAGGTAATAGCATACTATAGGCAATTGAAACATTTTCCATTAAGAACACGTAAATACAGATAATATGTTTTAAAGGAGGAACGGGAATGAAGAAAACGAGGTTTATGACAGTCGGATTCATGACGGTGGCAATCGGATTGGCAGGATGTAGCCAAACAGGTGAGAACGGTGGAAGTTCCACGGATTCAGGTCAGCTGTCCAATGCAGAACTGTTGAAAAAAGCAACAGCTGCACAGGAGAATATCAAATCGTTTCATATGGACAGTGATATGATGTCAGAAATTGGCGGCATGCCGATCAGTCAAAAGATTTCGGCAGACATCATTCAAAACCCGATGTCGATGTATCAAAAAATGACGATGAAAAATGCAGAAGATGGTACGGATATGGAGACAGAACTTTATCTCGTAAATGACAAAATGTATATGTCACAAGCAGGACAATGGTTAGTCCAAGATGCATCCGAACTAGGGGATTTGATGGAAACAATGGAATCCTCTGCATCGACAGAACAAAGTTTAACGTTATTAAAAAAATATAAAGACAACTGGACGATGAAAAAAGAGGGCGATGTGTATCGCATCGATGTCGACCTTGAGGGAGACCAACTGAAAGCATTCATGAAAGATTCGCTTGAACAAACCGGACAACTTGCCCAGATGAAAGATGTCATGGACCAGGTCGATTACAAAAAGATGGAGTATTCGATGACCTATGACGTCAAGACCTATTATCCGCAGACACTCGATATGGAAATGGCATTTGAGATCGAGGAAGGAACAGAATTCACGATGGAAAATGCATCAACCTTCTCGAAATTCAATGAGATCAAGTCAATCGAGCTACCGGAAGAAGCGAAAGACGCGCAATCATTACCAAGTGCCACTCAATAAGATGCAGCTGAAACATCATAAAAGCAAACCGATTTCCGGTGATTGGTCCGGGAATCGGTTTGCTTTTTTAGTGTCTGTTAAATTTTAAATTGACGTAACACAGCCTGGAGAGATTCGGCCTGCTGTTGACTTGCCGTCGTCTGTTCCCGGACATCCCGGAAGGCTTGGACCGAATGATTCATCTGTTCGGACATCGACTGCGTGCCTTGGGCCCCATCGTTGACGGTGACAGCGACATCATGAATGACACCGAGCATGTTCGTCGTCAGCTCCTGTAACTGTCCGGCTTGTTCGGCAAAATGATCTGCCGCGTTCCCGAACACATGCGCATCGGTCCGGTATTGTTCGGATGCTTGTTCAAATAAGTCGTAATCATGAACAACTTTCGTATCGATGAAATGAAGCATTTCGCCGGATGCTGTATTGAGGTGCTCGACAGATTCGATGACGGATAACGATACGTCTTGAATCTGTTCGACGGTTGCACGGCTGCTTTCGGCGAGCTTCCGGATTTCTTCGGCGACGACCGCGAATCCCCGTCCGACTTCCCCGGCGCGTGCCGCTTCAATCGAGGCGTTCAGTGAGAGCAAATTTGTTTGTGCGGCAATCGAGAGGATCGCGTCGGAGAGGACAGAGATTTCCTTGACCGCTTTTGCCCGGACCATCGCATCCTCCAGTTTCATTTTTGTCTCGGACAAGATGAGCGTCGCGTTAGATTTGGCTTCTGTCGCGACGACCTGAAGTGACTGGGCGCGTTGGTCGACGTCTTTTGCCAGCCGACCGTTTTCACCGGCACTTGCGACAATTCCATGGATGGTTGACTCCATGTCGACCGCGGATGAGTTCATTTCTTCTGCTGAAGCGGCCGTTTCCTCCATTCCGGCAGACAGATTTTCAATCGTATGTGAGGTCGAATGCATATCTTGATCCAACTCCCCGATACGTGCTGCGACATGCTGGGAGGTGGAAACGACATGGGTCGCTGTTCCATCCACTTGCTGGATGATTTGTCGCAGATTTCGGATAAACTGATTCATCGAGTCTGCGATGTGTCCGATTTCATCATGACGCGTCACCTGAAGCTGTGCCGTTAAATCGCCACCCTGTGTCGCCAGTTCATGCGTCTTATCCTGTAACTGCTGCAAGGGGATGAAAATCGAGCGCAAAATGAAGAACGTAAAGACAACTCCGAGCACACTGATCAGACCAATGATGGAGAACAACAGGATATGTGCGCGGTTCGTCGCGTCGGTAATACTGTTTCCGGCCTCTTGTGCCTGTTTGTTATTATAAGAAACGATTTTTTTTAAGCTGTCGGATACGGCAAAGTAGGAATCCCGGCTCGCACCTTCAAAATAGGTGACGGCTTCTTGTTTCGTCTCCGGTGTGCTGAGTTCAACTAGCCGATCTGTCGTCTGTTCAAAGGTCGTCCATTTTTTCTGAAGATCATCAAACAGTCGGCGGTCTGATTCGCCATAAATCGTTTTTTCATAAGCCGTTAGATTTTTTTCGACAGCCGCAAGCCCGTCTTGTAATCGTTTGTCATAATCAGCTTTGATCGTCGGGTCATCTTCTTGGATGTGCAACAATTCGACACGCCGTAAATCGGACAGGGCCGTATTCGTCTCGTGCGACAAGTTTAGCCCGGGAATCCAAGACGTGGTAATTTCCTGACTTTTTTGATCGGCATCGTTGAGTGCAAATGCCCCGAATAAACCGACCGTGATCAGGCTGAGCAAAAGAATGGAGGACAATAAGACTAACTTCGTTTTAATCTTCATCATGCACGCTCCTTTTTGCGAAATGAACAACAATCCAACTATCTGTAATATAACAAGCAGACTCGAAAATTTACTTATATTTGAAAATTATAAGTTAGGCAATTATCTGCATCTGAAATTAAGTGTTGACAATAATCTGTAAATTCTGAAAAAATAGAAAAGTACATACTGAATTGGAGGAGGGGAATAGAATGGGAACATCGTTTAGTGATTGGATCAGCACGGTGTCGGACTTCGTTTGGGGACCACCGTTGCTTGTCTTTTTGGTCGGTACGGGGATTTACTTGACGATACGATTGGGATTCATTCAGATTACCAAGCTTCCATATGCACTAAAGCTCGCGTTTACGAAACATCAGGATGATACATCCGAAGGAGACATCAGTCACTTTCAAGCGTTGATGACAGCGCTCGCTGCAACGGTCGGTACGGGGAATATCGTTGGGGTGGCGACGGCAGTCGTGCTCGGGGGACCGGGAGCAATCGTTTGGATGTGGTTGTCCGGATTATTCGGAATGGCGACGAAGTACGCTGAGGCGATTCTTGCCGTCAAGTACCGGGTCGTTGATGAGAAAGGACAGATGGCCGGGGGGCCGATGTACTATCTCGAACGGGGATTAAAACAAAAATGGTTAGGGGTGTTGTTTGCGGCATTTGCGTCACTTGCTGCCTTTGGGATCGGAAACGGTGTTCAAACGAACTCGGTTGCCCTTGCGATGAAGTCGACTTTTGATGTTCCGCTGTATGTAACGGGTATTGTCTTGATGGTCGCGACCGGAATTGTCATCATCGGTGGGGTCAAATCCATCGGGAAAGTCGTCAGCTACTTCGTTCCGTTCATGATTTTCTTTTATGTCGGCAGTGGTCTCGTGATTCTCGTCATGAACTATGACTTGATTCCGGGTGCAATCGCAACGATTTTCAGCAGTACGTTCTCGAATGAAGCCATCACAGGTGGTGCGATTGGGGCAGCGATCCGTTATGGTGTCGCGCGTGGGGTCTTTTCAAATGAAGCAGGACTGGGGTCAGCGCCGATTGCTGCTGCGGCGGCGAAAACGGATTTCCCGGGTCGGCAGGCGCTCGTCTCGATGACCCAAGTATTCCTCGATACACTCGTCGTCTGTTCAATCACCGGATTGACACTCGTCATGGGTGGTCAACTGGATACGAAATTAGAGGGTGTCGAATTGACGACGGCAAGTTTTGAAGTATTCCTTGGACCAACTGGAAAATACATCGTGACGATTGGTCTCGTCATGTTTGCCTTTTCGACGGTCCTCGGTTGGTCGTATTACGGAGAAAAATCAATTTATTATCTGTTTGGTCAAAAATCGATTCTGCCGTACCGGATTTTGTTTGTCCTCGTCGCCGGTCTCGGAGCGATGACGACGAACTTGAACATGGTCTGGGCGATCTCGGATGTCTTCAACGGACTGATGGCCATTCCGAACTTGATCGGATTGATTGGATTGTCCGGTGTCGTCATTGCTGAAACCCGGCTGTTCCGGGAACAGCTGAAACGGGAGGAAGCGAATCGAAAAATTTCATAGAGGGATACAAAACCCCGCACTCTCGTTTGAGAATGCGGGGTTTGATCGTGTTAAATCGATTTGTACAACATGACGGATTCATAAGGACGGAGTGTCACGAGACCGTCTTTTATCTGCAACTCCGGATAGTTTTGAAGCAACACTTCATGTTCGAGCCACTCGTTTGGTAACGTGAACGAACACGTTATCCCGTAAAAATTCGACAAGACGAGTAACTGTTCGTCGTCCGTTGTTCGTTCGTACGCCCAAAGCGATGGGTCGTCCGGTGTCAGGAGGTGATACCGGCCGTTCGTCAAAACATCATACCGTTTCCGTAATTGAATCAATTTCTGATAATGATAAAACACGGAATCGGGATCAGCGAGTGCCGCTTCGACATTGATCGTCGTATGGTTCGAAGCGACCGGAATCCAAGGGGTTTCTGTTGAAAAACCGCCATGCGTCGAAGCATCCCATTGCATCGGTGTCCGCGCATTATCGCGTGACTTTTGCCGGATTGCGGCGAGAATCTGTTCGTCGTCGGCACCTTGCGCTTTCTTTTCTTCATAGACGTTCAGGGTCTCGACATCCCGGTAGTCGGTCATGTCGGTGAAGTCCGGATTCGGTGTCCCGATTTCTTCACCTTGATAAATGTACGGCGTTCCTTGAAGACCGTGTAATGTCGTCGCAAGCATTTTGGCGCTTTCGACCCGATAGACCGTATCGTCTCCAAACCGGCTGACGACACGAGGTTGGTCGTGGTTGCACCAGAAGATGGCGTTCCAGGCATTGCCCTGCATCCCAACCTGCCAGTCCGACAGAATCCGTTTCAGCTCCAGAAAGTCGAAGGGAGCAGCCGTCCATTTTTGTCCGTTTGGATAATCGACTTTGAGATGATGGAAATTAAACGTCATCTTAAGTTCCTGTTCGTTCGTGTTCGAGTAACGCAGGCAATGATCGAGTGTCGTCGACGACATCTCGCCGACCGTCATCAAATCATGACCGTCAAACACACGTTGATTCATTTCCTGAAGATAATCATGGACATGCGGTCCATCCGTATAAAAGATGCGCCCGTCTCCCGTCGGATCATTTGGGAAAGACCGATCCTTGGAAATCAAATTGATGACGTCGAGACGGAAGCCGCGAACTCCTTTATCGCGCCAGAAGCCCATCATTTGATAGACGGCTTCCCGGAGCGCCGGATTTTCCCAGTTGAGATCGGCTTGCGTCTCGTCGAACAAATGCAGATAGTACTTTCCGGCCACCTCGTCAAATGACCAGGCGGAGCCTCCGAATTTCGATACCCAATCCGTCGGTTCATCCCGCCAGATAAAATAGTCGTGATACGGACTTTCCGGATGCCGCCCTTGCTTAAACCAGTCATGGTCCGTCGAACAATGGTTAACGACGATATCCATCATGACGGAAAGCTGGCGTTTGTCGGCTTCGGCAAGTAACTCCTCGAAATCGGCCATCGTCCCGTAAGACGGATCAATCGCGTAATAGTCGCTGACGTCATACCCGTTGTCGCGTTGCGGCGACGCATAAACCGGTGTCAGCCAAAGATAGTCGACGCCAAGCTGCGCCAAGTAATCCAGTTTCGCTGTCACACCACGGAGCGTTCCGGTCGCTGTGCCTTCCGGGCTGTAAAAGCTTTTCGGATAAATTTGATAGACGGCGGATTTTCGCCAGTCGGTTGTCGTAAGAGTCATGTCAGGTCACACCTTTCTAAACAGTTACGCAGCTTCTTTCAGTGCTGCTTTTCGTGCACGTTTCGTCGTGACGTAATGGAACAGGAACGTACAGACGATTGGAACGATGATGGCAATCACCATACCGATGATGAAGGAAAGAATGGATCCCGGCACGATCGAGATGAAGGCCGGCAAACCACCGACACCAATCGCCGGTGCTAAGACACCGCTGACTGCGATGAACGAGGAAGCAATCGCGGATCCGACAAGCGCCGCATAAAACGGATACTTGAACCGGAGATTGACCCCGAACATGGCAGGTTCCGTAATCCCGAAGTAAGCCGAGATGGCAGAAGTCGATGCCATATTTTTATCGTTGACGTTTTTCGCAAGGAACAGCATCGCAAGCGTCGCCGAACCTTGGGCGATGTTCGAGATGGCAATCATCGGCCAGATGAACGTCGTCCCGCTTTGACCGATCAGTTGCAAATCGACGGCGATGAACATATGGTGCATGCCGGTGATGACGAGTGGGGCATAGAGGGCACCAAACAAAAGAGCGCCGAGCAATGGAACAGCTTCAAATGTATTGACGACGCCGATCGTAATCCAGTCCCCGATTTGGCGCGTGACAGGACCGATGACGGCAAGGGCAAGAAACCCTGTTAATGTAATCGTCGTAATCGGAACGACAAGGAGTTGAATCGCATTTGGAACCCGGTTTTTCAACCAACGTTCAATCGTACTCAAGACGTAAGCGGCTGCGAGGACGGGTAAAATCTGTCCTTGATAGCCGACTTTTTCGATTTCGAATAGGCCGAGGATGTTAAATGTCGGAATGTCGCCTTTGAGGGCACTTTGTCCGTAATTCCAAGCATTGAGAAGATCCGGATGAACGAGCATCAGTCCCATGACAATCCCTAAGATTTCACTGCCGCCAAACCGCTTCGTAGCCGACCAGCCGACGAGTGCCGGGAGGAAGACGAAGGCGGTATTCGCCATCATGTTGATTAAATCCCAGAGACCTTGCAAATTCGGATACCGTTCGATCATCGTCTTGCCGCCGAACTCGATGCCGAACAAATTGTTGATCCCCATTAAGAGTCCGGCAACGATGATGGCCGGGATGATGGGCATGAAAACATCGGAAAAGACTTTAATCAGTTTTTGGAACGGATTCATTTTGGATGCACCGGACGATTTGACGTCGGCGATTGTCGTCGCCTGCAAGCCGGTCAATTGGATGAACTCGGCATAAACCCGGTCGACGTCCCCGGCTCCGATGACGATTTGATAAACGCCGGCATTCAAGAAGGCTCCTTTGACGAGTGGCACTTCGAGTAAAGCTTCTTGCTCGACGAGGCTTTGATCTTTCAGTGTTAAACGAAGGCGGGTGACACAATGAGCGGCCTGCTCGACATTGTCTTTACCGCCGATGCGTTCGATGATTTGTTCTGCAATTTGCCGGTAGTTGGGTTTCATCTCACATTCTCCTTTTGGATTGAACTGAAGACATCAATTGAAATGAAAACGTTTTCTTATCTGCGCACACTCATCTTAACTTATCTATATAAGTTAAGTCAACAACTTATCTATATAAGTTTGGAGGTAAACAAAAAGAGGATGAGAGCGCTTCAATAGCGTATCCATCCTCTTGCCTGTCCGGTCTTTTTTTAACGCCTTGCAATATCCGTGAATTGAAACTTATCGAGTCGATGACGGGACTCGGTCCGTTCAAAATGTTGTCCTTCGTAGTAATACGTATCGTTCGTAATGACGATGACGTGTGACGTACCTTCTAAATCAAGATATTTCCGGTCTTCTTCGGTCGCTGGTTGCGCTTCGATTTTTCGTTTGGCGTAACTGATCTGTCGGCCAAGCGTCTGTTCGATGTATTGATAAATCGATTCCGTAGCAATCTCTTTTGTCAGACCGGGGACGAGTGAACTCACGAACAGGTTGATGTCGAAGATGACCCGTTCCCCGTCAATCGTCCGGACCCGTTTGACCTGTGTAATCGGGGTCCCGGGCGTGACATGAAACAAGTGTGCCAGTTCAGTCGTTGCCTCGATGACTTCACAGGAAAGGACGTCTGTCGTCACGTCATGCTGTCCCATCTGACGGTGGGCTTCCGAAAAACTGACGATGCCGTTGAACTGAAAGGCAATCGCGTCTTGACTGAGAACAAACACTCCTTTGCCCTGGTGCTTGCGGACAAATCCTTTGTCCTGCAGGGCATCGATTGCTTTACGGACTGTTCCGCGACTCGCGTCGAATTCGTGCATCAACTCGGTCTCGGAAGGGAGTTTCGTTTCTGCCGGTAACGTCCCGTTCTGAATCCGATCGACCAACTGTTGATAAATCTGAAGATATTTTGGCATCATGCATTCCGTCCTTTGTTCCAAGGTTTGCGACTAGTGTAGCACGGAATCAACGCTTCCACCCAATCATCCGCCGGTAGGAACTGAATGCCGGCCAAGCGAGAATCGCGACGGCAAGCCAGTATAAAAATTGATTTTCAGACGAGATCAGACCGATGATGGCAGCAAGTAAAATCGTCGTATAGACAGAGAAGACGACGATCAAAAACGGATGAATCTTTGGAAAGACCGTGAAACGACCCAACCGTTCGTTTTCGCTTCGGATGTAGAGTATGCTGCCGCAAATCGTCAAGACGAGCACTAAGACGAGATTGAAGAGAATAGCCGGAGTTAGATCCGTCCGGACATTGGTCTCGAACAGCAGCGGGAACGGGGATGTCACGGTCATCAAGAAATTGACGGACGAAAGAAATTCCTCGTTTTGCTTCAGCCCGATCGTCGTTACGGATAGAACGGAGAAAAACGTAAAGTAATTTAAAAAAAGGAAAAACAAACCGAGCAGGAGTTGCCCGATGACGTCACCGGCAATTGTGCCGGCAAACAGGAAGATACTGAATATGGCAGTATCAAACAAAAAATAAACGAGAAAATCGATGAACAGGTCTGCTCCCGATACGTGATCAAACGGATTGATTCCACCGATGCCTTGCAGGAGTAACCAGCTGACAAAAAAGCCGATGATCGGAAAGGCGAGCAAGACAACAACCCCGATGCCCCATTTGATCCAGTACAATGTTTTCTTATTAATAGGTAAAGCGTGTAACATCAGGCTTCGACCGCTTCCCCGTTCTTTCCCGAGTATCAAAATCGCGAAAACAGCGATCAAAATTGCACCGAACCCGGCAAAGCTTGGACTGACGAGAACAGGCTCAATCAAGTCGGCTTTGACACCAAGATAATCATCAAAATTGTCGATGACCGTATAACTGCCGAATCCATAACTGAAGACCGCAAGCAGAAAAAGTGAGGCGAGTGGCCAGATGCCTTGTTTGATATGATATCGAATCAGTTGTTTATACATGTTGATCGCCTCCGAACGTTCCTAAAAAGTAATCTTCGAGTTGAACCGGTAATGCATCTTTCAGTAATGGATTGGTCTGATTGACATACATAGCTCCGGCTTCCGACCGGACGATCAGCGTCACGACCCGACCTGTCTGTGACAAGACGTGGACGTCGTTATGTTGGAAATCCGGGACCGTCTCGTAGGCCAGCTGCCACTTTTGCATACTCGATTTTGCGTCTTCGAGTGTTTTCGGTTCCTTGACGAGGTGTTGCTCGATCGTCATCACCCGGTCAGCGAGTGAATCCAGTTCCTCGAGTTGATGCGAGGCGATCAAGACGGCTGTTTGACGTTCTGCGAGCAACGTGACCAATTGTTTTAAGTAATCCCGTTTGTTGATCCGATCGAGCCCGTCCGTCGGTTCGTCCAGCAACAAGACGGGTGCGTTCGTTGCGAAGGCGAGCTGAAGTAAAAACAGTTGGGCCTGTCCTTTTGAGAGTGACGTCACGCGACGTCCACGATCGAGGTTCGATGACCGGCAATAGTTTTCAATGTATGTCCGTTCGAAATTCGGATAAAAGGCTTGGTAAAACTCCATCAATTCACCGAGTGTCATCTGCCGGTAGACACCGATCGAATCCGGCACTAAAAACAGGTGTTGCCGGGCGCTTGGAACATGATGAATGGACTCTTGGTTCCACTCGACCTTCCCGCGTGACGGCTCGAGCGCTCCGACCAATGTTTTCAGCAAGGTCGTCTTCCCGGCACCATTTCGTCCGATCAATGCCGTAATCGTCCCGGCGGGTAATGTGAATGAGGCATTTTCATAAATCATCTTGGAATCAATCTGTTTGGTCAGGTGAGACACGGTCAACATGATGAATCCTCCCTTGTTTGGATAATCAATTTATAAAGATCTTCGTTAGAGATCGATAGTTCGTCAGCTACAGTGCAAAGTGTCTGAATATGATTCTGGATCGCGGCCTGTTTGACCTGTTCCAGCGGTAAATCAGAAATGAACGAGCCCTTCCCGCGCATCGTGACGATGAAATCACGGCTTTCGAGCTCCTGATAGGCGCGTGAGACCGTATTCGGATTGACGAGCAGGTTGCCCGCGAGCTCCCGGACGGACGGCATCTGTTCACCGGACCGGAGCAGACCGCGGGCAATCGCACGGATGATTTGGGCGACCAGCTGCTCATAAATCGGCAATGAACTTTTTGGATCGACCGTAAACATTCCCTTACCTCCCTAAGTGTATTAATTCAATTAGTACACTAATTATAGGAAAATTCATCCAATACGTCAACAGGTGAAAAAAGCGAGTACGAGAAAACGTTTCTAAAAGGAAGAAATGTCTGTTCTGCGCAACGTGACTTTAAATATTTGCTATACTGACGACAGAAGAATCATCAGGAAGGATGACCGAGAATGTTAGATCGATTGAGTGCGTTAGAGGACCGATATGAAAAGTTGAACGACCTGTTGGCAGACCCAGCCATCATTAAAGATACAAATCAATTGCGTGAGGTGTCGAAGGAGCAGTCACAACTCGCACCGACGGTTGAAGTCTACCGTGTCTACCGTGACAAGATGGAGGCATACCAAGAGGCGCGTCACATGCTGACAGACCCGGAGATGCGCGATCTGGCGAAAGAAGAGGTTGCTGTCCTCGAGCCGGAAATCAAGGAGCTCGAAACGAAGCTGAAAGCACTGCTCTTACCAAAAGATCCGAACGATGATAAAAACGTCATCGTCGAAATCCGTGGCGCAGCAGGCGGCGACGAAGCGGCGTTGTTTGCCGGCGACTTGTTCAAGATGTATTCGAAATTCGCGGAAAAACAAAACTGGAAGATTGAGATCATCGATGCCAGTTATACGGAACTCGGTGGCTATAAAGAAATTATCTTCATCGTCAAAGGAAGCGGTGCCTATTCGAAACTGAAATATGAAAATGGCGCCCACCGTGTCCAACGGGTACCGTCAACGGAATCCGGAGGACGGATCCATACCTCGACAGCGACCGTTGCCGTCCTACCGGAAGCAGAAGATGTCGAAGTTGAGATTCACGACAAGGACGTCCGGGTCGATACGTTCACCTCAAGCGGACCGGGCGGCCAGTCGGTCAACACGACCCAGTCGGCTGTCCGCGTGACGCACGTGCCGACGGGAATCGTCGCGAGTTGTCAGGATGAGAAGTCGCAAATCAAAAATAAAGAAAAAGCGATGAAGGTCTTACGGGCCCGTGTCTACGATAAGATTCAGCGCGAGCAACAGGCCGAGTACGATGAAAAACGAAAATCAGCGGTCGGGACGGGCGACCGTTCCGAGCGGATCCGGACGTATAATTTTGCGCAAAACCGCGTGACGGATCACCGGATCGGTTTGACGATCCAAAAGCTCGATCGGATTCTCCAAGGGGAGATGGATGAAGTCATCGATACACTCGTCATGGAGTACCAGGCCCGGGCATCGGAGGCGGCAAACTGATGCGGATCGCAAAACGTCTGAATCAGGCACAAACGATGCTCGTGACGGCAGGTCGTGAAGCCTCGAGTGCCGAATGGTTACTTATGCACGTGTTGCAGGTCGACCGGACGGGGCTGTTGGTCCGTTTATCGGACGAACTCGAACCGGAACAGGATCTGTTGTTCAGTGAATATTTATTGGCGCATTTAAATGGTGTCCCGGTCCAACATTTGATCGGTTACCAGCCTTTTTACGGACGTGACTTCCGTGTCTCGCCCGCGGTCTTGATTCCGCGGCCGGAGACGGAAGAGTTGATTGAATTCGTGACGGGACGCCTGCAAGGAGAAGCGTTCCAACCCGGCGAAATCGTGGATATCGGGACGGGAAGCGGGGCGATCTGTCTGACGCTTGCACTGGAGCTTGGTCAGCCGGTCACGACGGTCGATATTTCGGCGGATGCCATTGCGGTCGCAAAAGAAAATCAGCAGACGCTTGGCGGCGATGTCACATTTTTAGAAGGTGATCTGCTCGCGCCGCTCGCCGATCAATCGGTCCGCGTTCTCGTCTCAAATCCTCCTTATATTGAAGAAGATGAATTGCTCAGCGATGTCGTTTTTGATCATGAACCGCACCTCGCTTTGTTTGGCGGGAAAGACGGACTCGTGTTTTATCGGCGGCTGATTGAAGACAGTACACGTGTCTTACGGGATGATTTCCGTTTGATTGCGTTTGAGATTGGACACAATCAAGGACAAGAAGTGCAAATGATGTTAAAAAAACGTTATCCAACTGTAGAAACGGGTATTTTAAAAGATATAAACGGTAAAGACCGTATCGTGTATGCGGAACGAAAGGATTGTACGGAGTGAAGACGGAAATGATTCAACATCAGACATTAAACGAAGCGGTACGACTGTTAATAGAAGGGGAAGTCGTCGCGATTCCGACGGAGACCGTATATGGTCTTGCGGGAGATGCGACGAATGAAGCGGCCGTTCGGCGAATTTTCGCCGCGAAGGGCCGACCTTCCGACAATCCATTGATTGTCCATGTCGCGTCCGTCGAACAGGCAAAGCAGTTCGTCACTCATATTCCGGATGTCGCGACCCGCTTGATGGATACGTTTTGGCCGGGTGCCTTGACGATCATTCTCGAGTCAAACGGAAGTGCATCCTCACTCGTCACCGCAGGACTTGATACGATTGGATTACGGATGCCGGACCATCCGCTCGCGCTTCAATTGATTGAAGCGACCGGGCTGGGTCTTGCCGCACCGAGTGCCAACCGATCCGGAAAACCTTCACCGACGTCATCTGCGCACGTCGCACATGACCTCTCGGGCCGCATCGCCGCAATCGTCGACGGCGGGGAAACCGGAATTGGTGTAGAATCGACGGTCATCGACTGTACCTCAAACCCACCGGTGATTTTACGACCGGGTGGCGTAACGCGGGAACAGATCGAATCGGTGATCGGCACGGTGGCACTCGATCCTGCCTTATCGATGAAGGATCAGACACCGAAGGCACCAGGAATGAAGTACACGCACTACGCACCGGAAGCGACACTATCCGTTGTGGCCGGCGACCTCTCATTTTTGCAACAACTCATCGATGAAGCACGCCAAACCGGACAAAAGACAGGCGTCATTCTCTTTGACGGAGAGGACATCGAAGCCGATGTCCGCTGTTTCCTCGGAACGACGATGGAAACGGCAGCGCAACGTCTTTACGATTGTTTACGGCGATTTGATCAGACGACGGTGGATCAGATTTTTGTACGGGACCTATCAGAAGAAGGGGTTGGGCTAGCAGTCCGAAATCGGCTCCACAAGGCAGCAGGTGGTCGGATCATTCGCCCGTAAAGAAGGAGGATACTGAGATGAGCACACGTCGTGTATTGTTTATCTGTACAGGAAACACATGCCGAAGCCCGATGGCGATGGCATTATTGCGCTCAAAAGTAGCGGATCAAGAATTCGATGTCCGTTCAGCCGGTCTGCGTTCGATGCAAGGCTTTGATGCTTCTGAAAATGCGTTGCAAGTCTTACGTGAACGTGGAATCGAGCTTGAACATTATACGCAAGTCTTCGACGACGTCCTCGGGCGTTGGTCGGATATCATCTTGACGATGACCCGGAGTCACAAACAAGAAGTCGGCGAACGGTACCCGGAACTCAAAGACCGGACATTCACGCTGTACGAATACGTGACGGGTCTGGAACGGGACATCAACGATCCGTATGGTGGATCGATGAACGTTTACCGGCAGGTCCGAAATGAACTCGAACCCCTCGTCAACCGTCTTGTGTTAAAATTGACGCAGAACGGAAACGGAAGAAAAGCACCGGACAACCGGAAACTTCCGAAAAAACAACCTAAACAAACGGGGGAATAGTAACGATGAAAGTAGCAATTGGAGCAGATCACGGTGGTTTTAAGCTGAAAGCAGAACTGACTGAACTTTTACAGGAGCTTGGGATTGATTATACGGACTTCGGCACCTATTCATCCGATTCGATTGATTATCCGGACGTCGCGATTCCTGTCGCGGAAGCTGTCACAAATGGTGAGTTTGACCGCGGTATTCTGATTTGCGGTACTGGAATCGGGATCGGCATCGCTGCGAATAAAGTCAAAGGGATTCGGGCGGCACTTGTCCATGATACGTTCAGCGCGAAAGCGACACGTCAGCACAACAACTCGAATATCTTAACGATGGGAGAACGTGTCATCGGACCGGGTCTTGCCCGCGATATCGCTCAGATCTGGCTTGAGACCGAGTTTGAAGGCGGACGCCACGAAAACCGTGTCTGCAAAATCTCAGATTATGAGGTGAAGTAAATGGATTTGGAACAAATTAAACAGGATCTCGAAGCGTCACTGACCGAATTGAATGAGCGCTTCCCGTTAAAAGGGAAGTTGCTCGTCATCGGTTGTTCGACGAGCGAAGTCATCGGGAAACAAATCGGCAAAGCCGGTTCACCGGAAGTCGCAGAAGCGTTGTTTGACGTCTTCGACGCATTCCGTCGTTCGCATCAGGTCGATCTTGCGTTTCAAGGTTGTGAGCACATTAACCGTGCCTTGACGCTCGAGCGGCAAATCGTCGAACGCCTTGGCCTTGAAGCCGTCACGGTCGTTCCGGTTCCGGAGGCGGGTGGTTCGATGGCCAGCGTCGCCTATCAACGCTTCTCAGCACCGGTCGTCGTCGAGGCGATTCAGGCGGATGCCGGGATCGATATCGGCGATACGTTCATCGGGATGCATTTAAAACAAGTGGCGATTCCTGTGCGCCTGCCGCACAAGGAAATCGGAGAAGCACACGTGACGGCTGCCGTCACACGACCAAAATTGATTGGTGGCGCTCGCGCTAAATACGAATGATTTGTGCAAGGGGTTGCATTCCCCTTGCTTTTTTAATGTGTTTTTAGAGGGTGCCCGTTATCGATTATTCGTGTTAAGATAGTGCTATCGAAATGAATGGGGGAATTCAGATGGAACAAACACCGCTTACGTATCTGAAACAGCAAGATGAGGAACTCTTTTCGGCCATGCGCAAGGAACTGGGACGTCAACGCGATAATATCGAATTGATCGCTTCAGAAAACTTTGTCTCACAAGCTGTCATGGAAGCTCAAGGCAGCGTGCTGACGAACAAATACGCAGAAGGTTACCCGGGACGTCGTTATTACGGAGGTTGTGAGTTCGTTGATTTAGCGGAGAACTTGGCGCGTGATCGGGCGAAAGCCATCTTTGGTGCTGAACATGCCAACGTGCAACCGCACTCTGGGGCGCAAGCCAACATGGCGGTTTACTTCACGATTCTCGATCAGGGCGACACGGTCCTCGGGATGAACCTCTCGCATGGTGGTCACTTGACGCACGGCAGTCCTGTGAATTTCTCCGGTGTTCAATACAACTTCGTCGAATATGGTGTCGATCCACAAACAGAGATGATCGATTACGATGTCGTCGCGAAGCTGGCGGAAGAACACAAACCAAAATTGATCGTTGCGGGAGCATCGGCTTATCCGCGCGTCATCGACTTCAAACGGTTCCGTGAAATCGCGGACAGTGTCGGTGCCTACCTGATGGTCGACATGGCCCATATCGCGGGACTCGTCGCAGCCGGCGTTCACCCGAACCCGGTCGAACACGCCCACTTCGTTACGACGACGACGCATAAGACACTGCGTGGTCCACGCGGCGGAATGATCTTGTGTAAGGAAGAACACGCAAAAGCGATCGATAAAGCGATTTTCCCTGGCATCCAGGGTGGTCCGCTCATGCACGTCATCGCAGCAAAAGCCGTTGCCTTTGCAGAAGCCTTGGCACCGGACTTCAAGGACTACATCAATCAAGTCGTCGCGAACGCCAAAGTGCTCGGTGAAGAGCTGACGGCACGTGGTCTGCGGATCGTCTCCGGCGGCACGGACAACCACTTGCTACTCGTTGACCTGCAACCGCTTGGTATCACAGGAAAGCTGGCGGAGCATGCGCTGGACGAAGCCGGCATCACGGTCAATAAAAATACGATTCCGTTTGACCCGGCAAGTCCGTTCGTCACAAGCGGAATCCGGATCGGAACGGCGGCGATGACATCACGTGGTTTCAAAGAAGCCGAGATGAAACAAATCGCAGAACTGATCGAACTTGTTCTGAAAAATCCAGAAGACAACGAAACACTGACAAGTGCCCACCAGCAAGTCTTGGCTTTGACAGGTCGTTTCCCGCTTTACCCGGAACGCGGTTAAGTTTCGGAAGCCTCAAGACCACCTCGACCTTTTCGAACGATGAGAAGTGCGGGGTGGTTTTTCTGATGGCATGAACCAGACTGGAAGGAGTGACGACCGTGGAAATTTTAGTGGTAGAGGACGACTTGAACATCCAGCGGCTTGTCCGCGAGACGCTGGAAGCAGACGGACACCGGGTCCGGGCGACTGCAGACGGGAACGAAGCGGCACACTGGATCGACGGGCAGGTATTTGAAGCCGCGGTACTCGATGTGATGGTCCCGGGACGAAGCGGCTTTGAATTATGCGCTCGGTTACGGGCAAGTCAGGAAATTCCGATTTTGATGCTGACGGCACTCGGCGAGCTGACGGATAAACGCGAGGGCTTTACAGCCGGAGCGGACGACTACATCACAAAACCGTTTGATCCGGAGGAATTGCTGTTTCGTCTGCATGCCGTCGCGCGGCGTTATCAAAAAGCGTCAATTCCGGTCATGCGATTCGGGGACGTCACGATCGATAAACGGAGCCAACAGCTGATGATCGGGACGACCCGCTTGACGATTCCAAGACGTGAGTTTGAACTGTTGCACCAGCTGGCCAGTTTCCCGGGACGGGTCTTCAGTCGCGAGGAATTAATCGAACACGTCTGGGGACTCGACTTCATGGGGGACGACCGGACGATCGACGTCCATATCAAGCGACTCCGCAACCGTCTGCAGGAGACGGACGCAATCGAGATCCAGACTGTCCGAGGACTCGGCTACCGATTGGAGAGCCGCTCATGAAATCGTTATATACGAAGATTGTTGGTCTCGTCTGCCTCGTCTTGCTCGGTTCAGCCTTGATCGCCTTATTGATCAGTAACGTGTTGTACTATACCGTCTTACAAGCATCTTACAGTCAAAAGGTCGAAGAGGCGGTTCAGACGTCGTTCGCCTATTACGAACAGCACGGAGACCAGCAGGTCGACTCCTTCTACGAAATGCTCAGCGCGACCGGTTTTCAATTGTACGTCGTCTCGGAATCGGGTCAGGTGAAACGGTACGGCAATCCATTCCGTGACGAAACATTGGCACCTGACGTCATTGAATCGGTGCAGGACGGGCAGGTCTATCAGGGGATGCGGGAGTATCCGTTCCACCTGTTTTTACTCGGACTGTTTGATAACGAAGTCATCAATACGTACGGGGCGTCCTTGAAGACGGAGACGGGCACAGACGCTGTTTTCATCCGACCGGATTTAAGTCGGCAGATTCGTGAACTGCACCTGTTCGTGGGGGCCTTCTTGGCACTGCTCGTCTTGATCAGCTTCCTGTTGCTTGTCTTTTCGATCCGTTACCTCGTCCGGCCGATCAAACGATTGACGACAGCGACCGAACAGATGACCGCCGGAGATTATTCCGTCACGGTCGCGACGACCGGTCAGGATGAAATCGGGGAACTGTCGCGCCGGTTTGACGAGATGGCGCAAGCTGTCGCCAAATCAGACGCCGAACGAAAAACGTTTGTCGCGAATGTTTCCCACGAATTCCAATCGCCCTTAACGACGATCAAAGGGTATGCCGGACAGCTTGAACAGACAGCGGGGCCGGACGACCGGGCGAAACTGGTGACGATTGGACAAGAGGCAGCGCGGATGGCGGAATTGACACGACAACTGCTTGTACTCGCCCGACTGGACGAAGGACGGCAATTGGCGCGGCATCCGGTGTTGCTGGGACAAGCGATTCAGGCGACGTTACAGACACTCAGCTATCAACTGGATGAGCAAGGCATCGCGGTCGCTCTGACCGTGCCGGACGACACGGTCATTCTTGCAAACGAGATGGCGCTCGACCAGATTTTCCATAACATCATCCGCAATGCACTGCATGTCTCGACCGACGGACAACTGATTTCGATTCAAGCCGAGACCGCAGGAAATATGGTGACGGTCCGGATCAGTGATGAAGGACCGGGCATGACGCCTGACATGATCGAACATGCTTTTGAACGATTTTATCAAGGTGATGCCTCGCGTGGTGCAACCGGGACAGGGCTTGGTCTTGCAATCGTTCAGGAGACGATCCATCAACTCGGTGGAACGGTTCGGATTGAGTCACGACTCGGCGTGGGCACGACATTTGTTTTGACTTTTCCACAAGGCGATTAACTTGTTCATGTTCCGTTCATCTTCAGACTTTAAGATGAACCTGTAACGAAAGAAGCAGGAGGGATAGAGCATGAAGATGGGCTGGCGTGAATTAATTCGGATGAAGCAACGATTCACCTTGATGGCGATCGTGACAACCTTGATCGTCTTATTGATTTTAATGATTTCCGGGCTCGCGGACGGACTGGCCTATGATAACGGAGCCGTCGTCCGGAACTTACCGGTTGAGCACGTGGCGCTGAGCCAAGATGCGGAAGGACAACTGACACGCTCATTTTTGGAACAAACGGACCAGCCGGCGGGAACGGAAGCGTTGGGTGTCCAAAGTATGGTCCTTGAGAAACAGAATGGGACAAAAGATGATGTGACAGTGTTTGCGTCTCCAGTGGATACGGTCTATGGACCGAAGGAACTGGCGACATTGAAGCCGGGACAAGTCCTGGTTGATACGCAGTATGCCAAGCAAAGCGGGACAGCCGTCGGGGATACGATCACGGATTTCCGGACGAAAGCGACGTTTGAAATCGTCGGGACGGTCAGCGATGGGCGGTACAGCCATGCACCGGTGCTCTGGACGACACTTGAGACGTGGAAGGCGTGGCAAGATAAGATGAAGACGAATTATGTGTCGGCCTTCATCAGTCAGGATCCCATCAAGACGGATCTTGCGACCTATACACAACAACAGATTGTTGAACAAGTACCCGGTTATGCGGCGGAACAAAATTCCTTCCAAATGATGCGGATTGCCCTCGTTTTGATCGGTTCCTTGATTTTGACCGCCTTTTTCTACATCTTGACGATGCAGAAGATGAAGCAACTCGGCATCTTAAAAGCCATCGGGATTCGGACACGAACGATTGGTCAAGGATTGGTCTTACAGGTCTTTCTATTGACGACCGTTTCGTTTGCGATCAGCCTGCTGCTGATCTGGACAATCGGTCAGCTCTTACCGGGCGACTTGCCGTTCCGGTTTGAATGGACAACAAGTTTCGGCTACGGTGGATTAATTGTGCTGACAGCGATGCTTGGTGGTCTGATACCGCTACGTGCCTTGAAAAAACTGGAGCCGGCGGATGCGATGGGAGGAATGACCGGATGATTAAGATGACACAGGTCGAACAAACGTATGGAGAGATGAAAGTCCTGCACGATGTTTCATTCGAAGCCGGGACAGGCGAACTGATTGCCCTCGTCGGACCGAGCGGCAGCGGGAAGAGTACGTTATTACAATTGCTTGGTCTGTTGCAGACACCTTCATCCGGCATGATTCAATTTGACGGCAGTCCGCTCGGTGATACGTCGGACGAAGGACGGCGGCAGATGCGGCTTGAGGAAATCGGCTTCATCTTTCAGGAGTCGCACCTCGTTCCGTTTCTGACGGCAGCGGAACAACTGGAGCTCGTCGCGGAAGAAGCCGGACGCACGATCGATGCGGCGGCTCAGCTCGAAGTGTTCGGATTAGGTGACCGAAGCGATCATTTGCCGCACGCCTTATCCGGCGGGGAACGGCAACGCGTTGCAATCGCCCGGGCGCTCGTCAATGACCCGCGTCTCGTCTTGGCGGATGAACCGACGGCGAGCCTCGATTATTCAAACGCGCAACAGGTGATGGAATTGTTGCGGAAGCAGGCGCATGAGTACGGGAAGACTGTCATCGTCATCACACATGATGAACGGATGCTGTCGTACTGTGACCGTGTCTTGCGGATGGAAGACGGCAGTTTAAACGAAACATGATACATCGGGAGCAGGGACGGACCTTTTGGAGGACGTCCCTGCTCTTTTTTTAGTTAATTTAATTAAACTAATCTGACAATATAAGTTTCTTGTTGAATATTTTGTATTCATTTTTACTTTTTTTGTTATAATAAATTAAATTATTGATTGAAGGTGGAACGTATTCATGAAACTCGAGGAATTTGCACAAGAAGAAATTGACCGTGTTGATATAGATCAGTTATCCGGCTGGTTAGCGAAACAAAGTCTTTCGAAGCGGAACTATAAAAAATTAGTGGAGGACTTTCAAGCGATCGTCATCATGCAACAGGCAGGCTTTTACGAGCAAGCCGATGAACGGTTTACACAATGGAAAAACATTCCGGTCCCAATCGAGATGTACCGCTACCGGATGGCGATTGCAGCACGGGCGGGCGGCAAGACACTCGCTAAAAAACGGTTTATGCTGTTGCCGGACATGGCAAAAAATCACAACTACATGAAGCCATGGCGCAAGCTTGTCCGCGTTAATCCATGGATGATGTCCGGTTTCGTTGCGGCGGGTATCCTGCTGATCGGTTTATTCCAGCTCGATTTTTCGGACGATTCGGCAGAGACGGCGACACAGAAAAAAAGTGAACAACAGGTCGTCGCGTTGACGAAAGAAGTCGAGACCCTGACCGAAACCAAAGAACAGTTGGCAGACAAAGTGAAAAAGCAGGAACAGCAAGTGGCTCAAGAAAAAAAGACTGCGGTTCACACCTATCAACTGAAAGAAGCAAAGGCAGCACTCGATGCCAAAGCGTATATGGAAGTCGACCGCATCCTGACGAAAGAGGTGATTGAAGATCCGAAGGTCGCCGCGACGGCGTCGTTCTATCAGTTAAAGGCGAAACACCGGGTCTACAAGTCGATTCCAAAAAACTATTCGGCGTATCTTGCTACTTATCCTAAATCCGTACACGTTCCATCCGTTCTCTGGATGAAGGCTTTCCGCGAACAGGCGCTGGGTCAGCCGGTTTATCAAGAAACGTTGAAAAAACTTGCGAAGTTGCCAAAAAGTCCGGCATCGACGGCGGCACGGGATGTCTTGGCGGGAAAACGGGTCTTAAACGACCAGGACTTCTGAGAAAACAGTTCCCAAGCAGTCGCTTTTTAGAGTACAATGCGAAAAGAGAATGGAGAGGAGATGCAAAACAATGAGTAAAGTACATGTATTTGATCACCCATTGATTCAGCACAAGATGACGATCATGCGTAAAGTCGAAACAGGAACGAAACAATTCCGGGAGCTTGTCGACGAAGTGGCTTCATTGATGGCATATGAACTCACGCGTGACCTTCCACTCACAGACGTTGAAATCGAGACACCGGTCACGAAAACGACGCAGAAGATGATTGAAGGCAAGAAACTGGGAATCGTTCCGATTCTTCGTGCCGGTCTTGGAATGGTCGACGGCATGCTTCGCATGATGCCGAACGTCAAAGTGGGTCACATCGGTCTTTACCGTGATCCGGAGACACTTGAGCCGACAGAATACTATCTCAAATTACCGACAGACGTTGCGGAACGTGACTTCGTCGTCGTTGATCCGATGCTTGCGACAGGCGGTTCTGCCTCTGACGCAATCTCCTCTTTAAAGAAACAAGGCGCACAAAGCATTAAGCTGGCGTGCCTCTGTGCAGCACCTGAAGGCGTCAAACGTGTTCAGGAAGAACATCCGGATGTCGATATTTATCTTGCGGCACTCGATGAGAAATTAAATGACCATGGTTACATCGTCCCTGGACTCGGGGATGCGGGTGACCGTCTGTTTGGTACGAAGTAACAGACAGAATGTGAGACGCTTCCTGCGAAGGGAGCGTCTTTTTTTCATTTTCAGTGAAGACGGGCGGGAACTGCGCGTCTGATGGGGAATATGTTTTAATAAGAAAAGAAGTAAAAAGGAGGAAGTTTGTATGCCAATCAAAGTCATGCCAATTTTCGGCACACGACCGGAAGCGATCAAGATGGCACCACTCGTCAACGTCTTAAAACAAAATCCTGCGTTCGATGTTCATGTCACGATCACGGCGCAACACCGGGAAATGCTCGATCAAGTATTAGAGCTGTTTGAGATTACCCCCGATCACGATTTGAATATCATGAAGCCCCGCCAAACGTTAGTCGATATCACGACGCGTGGTCTGGAAGGACTGGATGCGGTCATGAAAGAAGTCCAGCCCGATCTCGTGTTGGTCCACGGCGACACGACGACGACGTTCGTCGGGAGTCTTGCAGCTTACTACAACCAAATCGCCGTCGGTCATGTCGAAGCCGGACTCCGTACATACGATAAATATTCACCGTTCCCGGAAGAGGTGAACCGGCAGTTGACGTCGACCTTGGCTGACCTGCATTTCGCACCGACCGATCAGGCGGCAGCAAACCTCGCGTCAGAAAATCGCCTGACAGGTGTCTACGTGACGGGCAATACGGCGATTGATGCCTTACAGACGACGGTCCAACCCGATTACGTCCATCCTGTGCTGGAAACAGTCGGTGAACGGAAACTCGTCTTGATGACAGCCCACCGTCGGGAAAATCAAGGTGCGAAGATGCATCAGATGTTCCGCGCGATCCGCCGTCTGGCAGATGATTATCCGGATATCCATATCGTCTATCCCGTCCATTTAAATCCGGTTGTCCAAGAAGCAGCCAAGGATGTGTTCAAAGGGCACGACCGGATCACCTTGATTCCACCGCTTGATGTCTTCGACTTCCACAACTTCGCCAGTCGGGCGCATCTGATTCTGACCGATTCCGGCGGCGTCCAGGAAGAAGCGCCGTCGCTTGGTGTTCCGGTCCTCGTCTTACGCGATACGACAGAACGTCCGGAAGGGGTGAAGGCGGGAACGCTGAAGCTTGCTGGAACGGACGAAGACACGATCTACCGTCTCGCCAGTGAGCTGCTGGACGATAAAGTCGCCTATGCGGAGATGGCACACGCTTCGAATCCTTACGGCGACGGTCATGCTTCAGAACGAATTGCGGCAGCGATTTTAGAACATTTTAATCAGGAAGCGACGTTTGAGCCGTTTCATGTTAAAAATTGACTGACCATCATGACAAAATTGAATACCCGACAAAAAGAACCGGTGCTACCGTCAAAAACGGAGGCATCGGTTCTTTTGTGGAACACAACAGATGAAACGAAATCATCTGGTCAAACATCGTGACCGTCCTCGTTTGTCTCGCCTGCAGAAAGCGCATGAGGAAGAGGGCGGAACACCTGTCACGATAGCATGACGCGTTATACTTGGGAACAGGTCGGCACTTCTATTAGACAATAACCAATTCCACATCATTCCCTTACGCCCAGTGCGACGGTCGAAGCAATAGTTCCGGGAGCCGTGTTCCGGCGTCTCCTTGAGCAGCATTGATTTGGGCCTGCGTTAAAAACAGGGCATCCGTCAGGTCGGCGCCCCGCAGATTACAATCACGCAAGTCGGCGCCGAGGAAATTGACGCCGCGTAACTGACAGTGCGACAGATTCGTTGCCAGTAAAAATCGTCCGCGAAGGCTGCAACCAGATAAATTCTGTCGGGAAAGGTTTTTGCCGATCCAGTCGTTCGGGAGTGTCGGCGGCTTTTTCTGGTACGGCGCTTGGACCAGTGTTTCGATTTGCGCAAGGAGCGGCAGGATCGTCGTGCGGAGCTGGTCGACGTCAAGTACGGCGAGTTCATCCGGAGGCAACGCGGTCTTCGCATCGAGTTCCTGAAGTGTTGTTTTCAAAGCATCATGGATGGAACGGGTTTCCGGTCGGATGCCGTCGGTGAGATACCACATCATTTCCTGAAGGTGGACCATCTTCGGATAGAGGGTGTACATGAGCGGTTTCGTCGAATCGTCATAGATGCCGGAGAACGTCACTTGCGAAATCTGTTGACCGGCGCCGAAACAATCATAGACGGTGCACCCTTTATAACCGCTCGGACGCAGTCGGTCATGAATCTTGCACCGGTAATCGGCATCGAGGTTCCGGCACGGGGTTGCTTCCGGCTTATCGTGTCCGAAGTCGCTCGAGGCGGAAAAGGCGAGCGCTGTGCAACATAAGCCAAAACAGTCCGCGCACCGGACACGAAAACGTTCTGTTTCCATTTGTTCACTTCCTTCTGATGTTCTGTCTTCTTTTTACCATAACGGTCCGTCTGCCGACAATCGTCCGAAAACGTTATTGTTGGAACGCATTGAGCGGACGACCGATGGGGCGAATCACCTGAAAAAAAGCGGGAGAATCAAAACATCCGTGTGAAATGTATGGTTTTTGTTAAAAAATCAACTGCCGGATGACCTCGAAACGACGAAATCAGATCTGACATTTTGAGCTGTGACAAGGGACACAGGAGACGAATTGGAAATCGTCTGCCGGCTTTGTTACAAACAGATGTCAAAGGGGTTTTCCTATCCCAAAACGGAAGCGTTTACAATTGTGAATAAAAATTGTTTTTTCACAAAATCGACACAAATCAAATTTAGATGACTTGTTTCTCATTCCGGAACACGATATAACGTTACTGTTCAATGGTTTTGTTCACCTAGTGAACCATCTCGCTAAACGTTGATAGTACTACATATTTTCTTCACATCTTCGTGAAAAGCGTGGCACGGGATACCTCTGTGAAAACCTTATCAATTGTTGATATACAATGGTTTAGACGGTCCATTTTAATTGTGAATTCATTTGACTATGAAATGGTTCTCATTGTATTCTTGACTAGTATGAAAATCCGCAAATTGTGGGAAAGAAAAAGAGCCCACAACTGGGAAAAGGGGGTCGTCTCTAGTGCGCCAAAACGGGCTCGCGACGAGTATGGTCATGGCCTCGCAAATTTCGACGGCACTTGCCGCACCGATCGTCATCGGCTTTCTTGTTGGGAACTATGGGGAACAGCAGAACTGGTGGCAAAATATGGGGGCGACGTTTTCAGTGTTCATCGGGATTTTCATCGGCATTCTCTGCATGATCGCAATGATCAGGCACTTGTTAGGAGACAAGACATGAACATAATCCTTCAAGATGCGTTGTATCGTGCGTACTTAAGATGGTTCGGACTCTATTATGGAATCCTTGCCGTCCTGTTACTTGTCGGTTATCCGAGTGATCCAGTGATCTATGGGCTGGCATTAGGTGGGGCAGGTAGCTTCATGATTCTGACGCTGCAACGACTCAGCGTCGATCGAATGTATCGTGTAATCGAGCGTGGGCGTAAGCCGATGTCTCGAGGGACCGTATCACGCATGGCGGTCGCGGTACTTTGTGTGATGATCGGTTTGAAGTACGAAACCGAATTGTCATTAACTGCGGTGGTAATAGGCCTTCTCGCCGGCCACGTCATACAATTTTGTGAGTTTTTGACTCACGAACTTAAGCGGGAAAAGAGGTGAATAGTCAAATGAACCACGAAATGCCACTTTACGAAATCCCACTCTGGGGCGACTTCGTTCTGTACGGTAGCTGGACAAACTTGATCACAGTGCTGATTGCAGCTGCTCTCGTTTTCCTGATTGCCGTGGCCGGTACGCGACGTCTAGCGATGAAGCCAACCGGTTTTCAAAACACGCTGGAGTTATTCCTCGAATTCGTTCGCGGAATCATCAGCAGTACGATGGACTGGAAAACAGGGGGTCGCTTCCTAACTTTCGGAATGACACTGTTCCTATTCATCATCGTGTCCAACTTAATGGGTCTTCCCTTTAACGTTGTGACGGGTCATTACATTTGGTTCAACTCACCAACTGCGGATCCGTACGTGACACTTGCACTTTCATCTATGGTAGTGGTCATGAGCCATTATTATGGTGTGAAAATGCGCGGCTTCGGCGCTTATGCAAAAACGTTTATGACGCCGATGTTTATTATTACCATCATCGAGGAGTTCGCAAACACGTTGACGCTTGGTCTTCGTCTTTACGGTAACATCTTCGCGGGTGAGATCATGATTGGTATCATTCTCTCGATCGGTATCATCTCTGGAACGAACGATTTCCAATTCCTCGGACCAGTCGGTGTCATCCTGTCAGCGATTCCAATGTTGATCTGGCAAGGATTCTCTCTCTTCATCGGGGCAATCCAAGCGTATATCTTCCTTATCTTAACGATGGTTTACATCGGACATAAGGCAGCGCACGACCATTAATTCGAAGGTAAAGCATCTGCTTTTCCGATAACCGCACGACCAAATTTCGAACACAATCTAGGGAGGCAATTCATAATGGAACTTATTGCAACAGCGATCATCATCGGACTCGGCGCACTCGGCGCAGGTATCGGTAACGGTCTTATCGTAAACGGTACAGTATTAGGACAAGCACGTCAGCCAGAACTCAAAAACGAACTTCGTCAAACAATGTTCATCGGTATCGGTCTCGTTGAGGCACTTCCAATCATCGGTGTAGCGGTCGGTTTCCTTCTCCTCAACTCTTAATCCGTATTTTACGCATCAAGAACTGAGCTACATAGGGCGTTATTCGTTCCACTAGAGTGAACCGTCATGGGGGCCACGGCTCCCTTATGTAGATATTAGAAGTAGGACCAACCACGAGGGGAGTGTAATCGAATGAATCTCACGTATCTTGCGGCAGAGGCGGGCGGCGAAGGCAACCAACTCTTACTTGCCAATATGATCGTCACGATCGTCGTTTTCCTCTTGCTCCTCATCCTCTTGAAGAAATTCGCATGGGGCCCGCTCATCAACATGATGAAAGCGCGTGAAGAGCATGTGGCGAGCGAGATCAATTCGGCTGAGAAAAGCCGGAAAGACGCTGAAGTCTACGTAGAACAACAACAAGCAGAACTCAACAAGGCACGTACGGAAGCACGTGACCTGTTAGAAGCATCACGCCGTCAAGCTGAGGCAGAACAAGCACGTGCGATGGAGCAGGCACGTCTTGAAACAGAAATGAGTAAGGAAGAAGCCCGCCGTGCGATCGAACGTGAACGCGCTGAAGCACAAGCTGCTTTGAAGAACGATGTTGCTCTTCAAGCAATCGCTGCAGCACGCCACGTCATGAAAACACAGCTTGCGACAGACGAAGCGGCTCAAAAAGCACTCGTCGATCAATTCCTTGCTGACACTAAGGGCACGAACTAATGCGTGACCACGTAGCGGGACGCTACGCAAAAGCGCTCTTCGATCTTGCACTTGAGCACCATGTGCTCGAACAAGCAGAAGCTGATGTGCGAACGCTCGGCGAAGTGCTCCACGCAACACCAGAGCTCGCATCGGTGTTAGACAACCCATCGATTTCTGCAGAAGAGCTGAAGCAAGTACTTCATACGAGCTTCACAGGCTTCAATACCATTGTCTTGAATACCATCCTCGTCATGGTCGAAAACGACCGTGCGGCGGAAGTATTATCATTGCCGGAGCATTTCATCGCGTTGTTGAACGAGCACCGTAACGTTGCGACAGCAATCGTGACAAGTGCATACAAACTGTCAGACGAAGAAATCACGAACGTGAAAGAAACGTTTGGCCAAAAATCAGGTAAAACGCTTGAAGTAGAAAATGTTGTTGATACGAATGTAATCGGCGGACTTCGTGTTCAAATCGGTTACACGACATATGATGGCACGATCGAAACGAAACTAACGCGACTTGAGCGTGAGCTGTTAAAAGCGTAAGAAAATAGGGGTGAAACGCATGAGCATTAGAGCTGAAGAAATCAGCGCCCTGCTTAAAGCGCGTATCGCGCAGTACGGTTCTACGATGGAAGTGAACGAGACAGGTACAGTCATCCAAATCGGTGATGGTATCGCTCGTGCACACGGACTCGACAACGTCATGTCGGGAGAGCTCGTAGAATTCGCTAACGGCACAATGGGCTTGGCGCAAAACTTAGAAGAAGGCAACGTCGGTATCATCATTCTTGGTGACTACCTTGAAATCAAAGAAGGCGACTCTGTTCGCCGTACGGGCCGCATCATGGAAGTACCAACAGGAGACGCACTCCTCGGACGTGTCGTCAACCCACTCGGTATGCCAATCGATGGTCTTGGTCCAATCGAAACAGAACACTATAACCCAATCGAGCGTAAAGCTTCTGGTGTTATGGCACGTAAATCGGTTCACGAACCACTTCAGACGGGAATCAAGGCAATCGATGCCCTCGTTCCAATCGGTCGTGGACAACGTGAGTTGATCATCGGTGACCGTCAGACGGGTAAAACGTCGATCGCCATCGATACGATCATCAACCAAAAAGAAGAAAACATGATCTGTATCTACGTCGCAATCGGACAAAAAGAATCAACAGTCCGTGGTGTTGTTGAGACACTCCGTAAAAACGGTGCACTTGATTACACGATCGTCGTTTCGGCAGCAGCTTCACAGCCAGCGCCACTTCTTTACCTCGCACCATTCGCTGGTGTAGCGATGGGTGAACACTTCATGGATCTCGGCAAGCACGTTCTTGTCATCTATGATGATCTTTCGAAACAAGCAGCGGCATACCGTGAGCTTTCGCTTCTTCTGAAGCGTCCACCAGGCCGCGAAGCCTACCCAGGTGATGTCTTCTACCTTCACTCACGTCTCCTTGAGCGTGCGGCGAAATTGAACGACGGACTTGGCGCAGGTAGCTTAACAGCACTTCCGTTCATCGAGACACAAGCGTCGGATATCTCGGCTTACATCCCGACAAACGTTATCTCGATCACGGATGGTCAAATCTTCCTTCAATCGGATCTCTTCTTCTCAGGTGTCCGTCCAGCGATCAACCCGGGTCTCTCGGTATCGCGTGTAGGTGGTTCGGCTCAAGTAAAAGCGATGAAGAAGGTAGCGGGTACGCTCCGTCTTGACCTCGCCTCTTACCGTGAGTTAGAAGCCTTTTCACAGTTCGGATCTGACCTTGATAAAGCGACACAATCGAAGCTTAACCGTGGTGAGCGGACAGTAGAGGTTCTGAAACAGGATCTCAACCAACCGTTGACTGTCGATAAGCAAGTCATCATCATCTATGCCTTGACTCGTGGTCACCTTGATGATGTTGCTGTTTCAGATATTCGTCGTTTTGAAAAGGAACTCAACCTTTGGCTCGATCAAAACCGCAAACAACTTTGCGATGAGATCCGTAAAACAGGTAACCTTCCAGCTGACGAAGAAATCGTTACTGCAATCTCAGAATTTAAGAAAACGTTCCAACCGACTGTCTAAGAGATTTCTCTTAGACTCGGCCGGACGCTCTTGATACTAACAAGGTGGTGAATCGAAATGGCATCGTTGCGCGAGATACAAATGCGGATCAACTCGACGAAAAGTACGAAACAGATCACGAAAGCGATGAACATGGTTTCGGCGTCGAAACTGAACCGCGCTCAAGCACATAGCGCGAAGTTCCAGCCTTACATGCTGAAAATGCAGGAAGTGCTCGGAACCATTGCGAATGGCACGACAGGTGCTAGCCATCCGATGCTCGAAAAACGTCCTGTCAAAAAGACAGGCTATATCGTCATCACATCGGATCGCGGCTTAGCTGGTGCATATAACGCCAACGTGCTGCGTGAAGTCTACCGGGAAATCAATGAAAAGCATACTACGGACAGTTACGTCTTGTTCGTGGTCGGTAAAGTCGGTGTCCAGTTCTTCCGTTCACGCGGAATTACGGTCACGGACGCGATCACAGGACTAAACGATTCTCCTTCGTATGTCGATGTCGCAGAAATCGTGAAGCGTACAGTGAGTGCGTTCACGCTCGGCGAAATCGACGAACTCAAGCTGTGCTACAACCATTTCTTGTCTGTCATCAGCCAGGAAGTGAAAGTCGAAACCCTTCTCCCGCTCGGAGAAATCGAAGCTTCGTCTTCGACGACTTATGAGTACGAGCCAAGTGAGGAACAAATCCTTTCTGAACTCCTTCCGCGTTATGCGGAGAGCTTGATTTTCGGTGCGCTTCTTGACGCGAAAGTAGCAGAACATGCGTCACGTATGACAGCAATGCAAAGTGCGACAGATAACGCAGATGACTTGATCGGTCGATTGACTCTCGTCTACAACCGGGCTCGACAAGCTGCAATCACGCAAGAAATCACAGAGATCGTCAGTGGAGCCGCTGCTCAGCAGTAAACCACTCGGCGTAATGATAGCTAGGAGGAAACACGATGAACGAACTCGGTTTAAAAGGCCGCGTCGTCGCGGTCATGGGACCTGTCATCGACGTTAAGTTCGACGGACACTTGCCGAACATCTACAACGCGCTTCGTATTCAATATACGCCGCAAACAGTAGAAGAAGTAGCCATCGATTTAACGCTTGAGGTCGCCTTGCATCTTGGTGACGACGTCGTCCGTACCATTGCGATGGATTCTACGGATGGTGTACGCCGCGGAGTGGAAGTACTGGACACTGGTGCTCCAATCTCGGTACCTGTCGGAGAAGCAACGCTTGGTCGCGTCTTCAACGTACTCGGTAACCCAATTGATGAAAAAGAACTCGATGCTACAGTGGAACGTCTTCCGATCCACAAAAAAGCACCGACGTTTGATAACCTTTCAACAAAAGTTGAAATCCTCGAAACAGGAATTAAAGTCGTTGACTTACTCGCTCCTTACATCAAGGGTGGTAAGATCGGTCTCTTCGGTGGTGCCGGTGTAGGTAAGACCGTCCTCATCCAGGAATTGATCAACAACATCGCCCAAGAGCACAGCGGTATCTCGGTATTCGCAGGTGTTGGTGAACGGACGCGTGAAGGTAATGACTTGTACCATGAGATGACGGATTCAGGCGTTATCAAACAAACGGCGATGGTCTTCGGTCAGATGAACGAGCCGCCGGGCGCACGTCTTCGTGTTGCCTTGACTGGTTTGACAATGGCGGAATACTTCCGTGATGAGCAAGGACAAGACGTTCTTCTCTTCGTCGATAACATCTTCCGTTATACACAAGCAGGTTCAGAGGTATCGGCCCTTCTCGGTCGTATGCCATCTGCCGTTGGTTACCAGCCGACACTTGCTACAGAGATGGGTATGCTTCAAGAGCGTATCACGTCAACAAACAAAGGTTCGGTTACATCAATCCAAGCGGTTTATGTACCAGCCGATGACTATACTGACCCGGCTCCTGCAACGACGTTTGCCCACTTGGATGCAACGACGAACCTTGAGCGCCGTCTCTCTGAGATGGGTATCTATCCTGCCGTGGATCCACTTGCTTCGACTTCACGTGCCCTTTCACCGGAAATCGTCGGCGAAGAGCATTACAGTGTAGCTCGTCAAGTTCAGGAAACACTTCAGCGTTACAAAGAACTTCAAGATATCATCGCGATCCTCGGTATGGACGAGTTGTCTGAAGAAGACAAATTGACTGTACACCGTGCGCGTCGTATCCAGTTCTTCTTGTCGCAGAACTTCCACGTAGCTGAGCAGTTCACAGGACAAAAAGGATCGTACGTCCCGGTTAAGGACACGATCCGCGGCTTCAAAGAAATCCTCGGTGGGAAACACGATGATTTGACGGAAGAAGCATTCCGTCTTGTCGGTCCGATCGAAGATGCGATTGAAAAAGCGAAGACGCTTGTCTAAGTGACAAAGCATAAGGGGGACTTGAGATGAACACACTTCATGTCAATATCGTCACCCCGGATGGCGAAGTGTATGATGGGAATGTTCGGATGGTCGTCGCGAAAACGATATCTGGTGAAATCGGGGTTCTCCCGCACCACGTACCGCTCGTGACACCACTCGACATCAGCATCTTGAAGTTGCGCCACGAAGATGGCGGACGCACGTTGATCGCTATCAGCGGTGGCTTTATGGAAGTGCGCCAGGATACAGTAACGATTCTTGCTGAAACGGCTGAAGCTGCGGAGAAGGTCGATTACGACCGTGCCTCTGCTGCGAAAGTCCGGGCAGAACGTCGTCTCCAGGACACGAAATTATCAGATCTTGAGTTCAAACGCGCTGAGCTTTCATTGAAACGCGCAATCAACCGTCTCAACCTAAAAGAGTACGGTCGCGATTGATCCAAGTAAAAAAAGACCCGGTTTCCGTCATGGAAACCGGGTCTTTTTTCATGAACGGTCAATGATTCAGCTCAGGACAACCGTTTTCGCATGCGATTCAGGGATTCAGGTTTAACAACGGTCAAAAAAGTAAAAGTACAATATATGTGTCCTCTTCACACATTTCTCAATCTTATTATGTTGTTTTTTCCAGATTCATCTTTTCATAATATATTTTATACGCTAAAATAAATTATCTTGTGCTTTTTTGTTTGCGCAATCATTCATTGTATGAAATCATGGTAAGGTTGGGAAAAACAAAACAAGAAGAGGTGCAGGAACAGTGACGTCAATCGGTTTAAGTGCGCTAGTCAGTATGCTCGTTTATTTAACAGCCATCATGCTTGCCTGGTGGGCACTCCTTCCTGTCAAATGGGAGAAGTTCCTCCAACATCCTAAAGGTCCGCAGGCTGTCGCTTTACGAGTGTTGCTTGCCATTGCGCTCGGTTCACTTGTCGCCGGATTTTTACTGGATTATTCAGGATTCGCGCAGCGTCTCCAATTTTTAGTCGGATGAACTTGTAACTTCATTGTAAACCTTGAATTGGCAATATGTTTTAGTATGGAACAGGATAGTATTCTTATAATGAAGTAACACAACCATTGTCGAGATGAAAAGTCGTGTTGGATTTGGAATGAGAGATAAACTACAGGGTGTTTCTCTTCTATCATGCGTTGGTCTACAACTATGATCTACACCAATCGCGAATTGAACGAATAGAATAGAAACGAAAGCAGAGGAGCATGAGTAATGGAAAAAATTGTTGTCCGTGGCGGACGTAAATTAGCTGGAACGGTAAAAGTAGAAGGTGCAAAAAACGCAGTCTTAAAAACATTGGTCGCAACGTTGCTTGCTTCAGAAGGAACATCAGTCCTTCAAAATGTCCCGCGTCTTGCAGACGTCTATACGATTAATAATGTCTTACGGAACTTAAATGCAGAAGTGACATTCGATGCAGAAGCAAACACGGTGACGGTTAATGCAGAAGCACAACTAAAAGATGAAGCACCGCTTGAATACGTTCGGAAGATGCGTGCGTCAATTCTTGTCATGGGACCACTCCTCGCTCGTCTTGGACGCGCACGCGTTGCGATGCCGGGCGGCTGTGCAATCGGCTCCCGTCCAATCGATCTCCATCTAAAAGGGTTCGAGGCAATGGGCGCAAAAACAATCATCGGTAACGGCTTTGTTGAAGCACAAGTCGACGGTCGCTTACAAGGGGCAAAAATCTACCTCGATTTCCCATCTGTCGGTGCAACTGAAAACATCATGATGGCAGCAACACTTGCTGAAGGAACGACTGTCATCGAGAACGTTGCAAAAGAGCCTGAAATCGTCGATCTCGCGAACTTCCTCAACGCAATGGGCGCAAAAGTCCGCGGTGCTGGAACTGAAACAATCCGCATCGAAGGGGTTGAAAAACTTCACGGTGGCAACCACTACGTGATTCCGGACCGGATTGAAGCGGGTACATTCATGATCGCAGCAGCGATCACAGAAGGTGATGTCGAAGTCATCGGTGCAGAACGTGAACACCTTCGTCCGTTGATCTCGAAAATGGAAGAGATGGGTGTCAAAATCTCGGATACAGAAGAAGGCCTTCGTGTCGTCGGACCGAAGAAACTGGTTGCGATTGACGTTAAGACGATGCCACACCCTGGCTTCCCGACAGATGTCCAAGCACAAATGATGGCCTTGGTCTTAAAAGCAGAAGGCACATCAGTCATCACGGAAACGGTCTTCGAAAACCGCTTCATGCACGTCGAAGAATTCCGTCGTATGAACGCCGACATCAAAATCGAAGGTCGTTCATCGATCATCACAGGCGGTATCCAGCTTCAAGGAGCAGAAGTCCTTTCAACAGATCTCCGTTCAGGTGCGGCACTTGTCACAGCAGGATTGATTGCTGAAGGCGAAACACGTGTTGGCGCCCTTCACCATATCGATCGCGGATATGTTGATTTCCACCTTAAATTACAAGCACTTGGTGCAGATGTTGAGCGCGTTACAGAAGAAACCGTTGCGATTGAAGAAACAGCCGCGACGAAGCTTTAAGCTCTCATTTCATTCTTATTTATTCTTGACGACTTTCTCAAAAAGAAAGTCGTCTCTTTTTGTTACGCTGTGCTAGAATTGAAAGGTATGTATACATAAATGGGTTAGACGTCCAAACGACGTTCTAAATTTTGGAATAATAGCCAGTGGATAAAGGAGATCACGCGAGATGTTTTCAAAAGATATCGGAATTGACCTAGGGACGGCCAATGTCGTCATTCACGTAAAAGGTAAGGGAATCGTGCTCGACGAGCCATCAGTCGTCGCGATCGATAAAGCAACAGGAAAAATTCATGCCGTTGGAACGGAAGCCCACCAGATGGTCGGACGGACACCCGGTAACATCGTAGCGATTCGTCCACTTCGGGACGGTGTCATTGCCGACTTCGAGATGACGGAAGCGATGTTACGTCATTTCATCGACAAAATCGAAGTCCGGAGTATGTTCGGTGGTGTTCGGATGCTGATTTGTACACCAGCCAGCATCACGACGGTTGAAGCCAAAGCAATCCGTCAAGCAGGCGAAAAATCAGGTGCAAAAACCGTGTTCCTCGAAGTGGAACCAAAAGTCGCAGCAGTCGGCGCAGGGATGGACATTTGGATGCCGGCCGGTCACATGGTGATTGATATCGGTGGCGGAACGACGGACGTCGCCGTACTCTCGATGGGAGACATCGTCTGCGGGGAAACGATTAAAGTAGCAGGGGACCGGTTTGATCACGACATCATCCGGGCGATCAAGGATAACCATAAACTGATTATCGGCGAACGGACGGCACAAAACGTCAAGATGACGGTCGCGACCGTTTCAGACGAAGGACGTCAAGAAGAGATGGACATTCGGGGTCGGAATCTCGTGACGGGTCTGCCGGACAACATTACGATTTCTTCGCAGGAGATGCATGAAGCGTTGGCGGAAGCGGCAATGGAAATCGTCGAAGCGACAAAACGGGTGTTGGAGAAAACACCACCGGAGCTTGCAGCGGACATCATCGACCGCGGCATCATCCTGACAGGTGGCGGAGCATTGCTTGACGGCATCGATCAGTTGCTCGCAAAAGAACTTGGACTGCCGGTCTTGATTGCAGAAGACCCAATGTTATGTGTCGCGCGGGGAACAGGGATCATGCTCGATAATTTAGGAAAATAAGATACACCAACAAGGGTCATTCCAATTGCGGAATGACCCTTTTTTGATGGAGACGTAAGATGAACCGATGCTGCTGAAACGTGCCGGATTACTGCGTACTGCGCATGAACTCCTGATAGGCGTCAAAATCATGATAGACGATGGCGCTTGGCGGCAAGGAACTGTTCATGGTCTGATTCACTAGTTGATTGAGCGTGGTCCGTGTTTTTCCGTAAAAGGTGATGCTCGGTGTTTCCGGGAGCGCTGTAAATTCGATGGCATACGACAAGCGGTGCTGATGACTCGCGGCATACAAGGCATCCGTCATCGTGATGGCAGCAAGACCATTCCCGCCGCCGTAGACCGTCCGGTAACTCATCAACGTCACTTCATCGGCTAACTCCATTGCCCATTCACTGAGCGGACGACCGGAGGCATCGGAAACGGTATGGAACCAGAACGGTAAGAACAGTTGCAAGGGAAGACTAGTGGTGTCACTGACATCTTGAAAAGCCGTTAAGATCCGTTGATAGGAAGCGACGACGGCAGCTTGATCGGTTTCCCACTCCGGTAAGGCATAGGGTTCCAAATCGACGCTGATTCCGTCCGGCCGTTCCATCGTTTCCTGCAGGTAGACATTGATCCAGGCTAACGGGTCTTCGACGTTCGGACGGTTGGCGGTCCCTTCGTTCGTGATCCAGCGCGGTTGTCCGAATAAAAAGTAGACTTCGATGCCGGCCAGATGGGCTTTTTCAACGAAAGAACGGTAGAGGGTACGGTCACCCTCGACAGCGACATGCAGATAGACACGTTTCATCTGTCTGGTGGTCAGCTGATTGATCTTTGTTGAAAGTTGTTTGGCCTCAGGAATCGACCAGATGACGGTATGACGAGTGACGGCGGTCGCTGCTTCACTTGGAACAGGCAGAAGCGAACTGACCACGGCGGCGCAGATGAGACTGACGATGAAACGTTTCATACTCAATCACTCCTCTGATTTCGTTATCTTATTATCGGTTGTTCGGGACGACTTGGATATGAGGCAATAGTCCGGGAGTCATCAGAATCAGTTCAAATCCTAGACATTTCACTTTGTGAAGTGTATATTAGAAGTTGTTGAATTGAAACGGATTTTCCATTAAAAAGGAAGTGATGCCACAATGCCATTGTGGAAACGGAATTTAGTTGTCGTTTGGATTGGCAGTTTTTTGACCGCTGCCGCACTCAGTTTAGTTTTACCGTTTTTGCCCTTATTCATTGAAGAACTTGGTGTCGATGGACGCCAGGAAATCACGACCTGGTCGGGAATCGCCTTTGGGGCGACCTTCCTTGTCGCAGCCATCGTTTCACCGATTTGGGGCCGATTGGCCGATAAAAAAGGTCGGAAATTGATGTTGCTTCGAGCCAGTCTCGGGATGTCGATCGTCATGTTCTTGATCAGCTTCGTCCAAGACGTCTACCAGCTCGTCTTCTTACGTCTTGTCATGGGTGCCGTCTCCGGATTCATTTCCGCCGGGATCACCTTGATTGCCTCACAAACCCCAAAAGAGAAAAGTGGCTGGGCGCTCGGTACATTGTCGACCGGTGGGATTGCCGGTGGCTTATTAGGACCTCTAATCGGAGGATTCCTTGCCGATATGATTGGGCTTCGACCCGTTTTTCTCTTTACGAGCATACCGCTCTTCCTGACTTTCCTCGTCACCTATTTCTTCGTCAAAGAAGAGTTCGTGCCGTTGCAAGTCAAAAAAATGGCTTCTGCGAAGGAAGTCATCCAGTCACTTCGCCATCCGGAATTGATCTTAAGCCTGTTCTTGACGACATTTTTGATTCAGTTCGCCGCACAATCAATCAGTCCGATTTTGTCGCTTTACGTGCGGGAACTCAGTCCCGGAACGGAACGCTTGGCACTGTTATCCGGAATCGTCGCCTCGGCACCCGGGATTGCTGCCTTGATCGCCGCGCAACGACTCGGGCGGTTGTCTGATAAGATCGGAGCGGAACGTGTCTTATTCTTCGCACTGCTCATCTTTGCCGCGTTCTTGATTCCCCAAGCGTTCGTGACCGATACGAGTCAACTGATTGTCTTACGTATGGGAATCGGATTTGCGACAGCTGCCTTGATGCCTTCGGTACAGACACTGCTTCGCAAACATACACCGGCGAATGCATCGGGCAGGATTTTTGGTTATAACCAATCGGCCCAGTTCATGGGGAACTTCCTCGGACCACTGGCAGGCGGTCAAATTGCCGGTCACTTTGGTTTTGAAGCGTTGTTCCTGTTCACCGGTTTGATCGTTATCACGAACGCCGTGTTGGAACGGACGCAGACAGCAGTACTCAGTAAAAATCCGAACGGCTAAAAAACTTCTGTCTCAGCATGAGGCAGAAGTTTTTTTGTTTACGAGGAGGCTTCGAAAAAGTCATCGATGCGTACTTGATGGGTAAGGTTAAGTTGTTCCTGAACGACGATTGATAAAGCACGGATATGGAAATCCGCCGTGTAATAGAAAAATCCGTTGTCGAGTTCTGTGATCGAGACCGGACGTAATAACAGTTCCGGGTGCGTCAAATCATTTAATTTTAACGACAGTTCGAGTTGTTGCTGAACCGGCAGACGAATCGATGAATAGAAAAAGACGGATTGACTGGTACACCGGTTGATTAAGATCGGAGAAGAACCGACCTGGATCACTTTGTTGTTCAGTTTCGTAATCGTGACTTTGGCATGGAGGCTCAACGTCGGTTCTTTCGGAGAAGCCGTACCTGTATCGGTTGGGTACAGCGTTCCTTCGAGCAACAATTGTTTTAAGTGTAAGACGTCGATCGGTTTACTGAACAGGTAACCTTGAATCATGTCACATTCCAACTCCCGGTACAGCTGGAGTTGAGGCAAAGTCTCGACTCCTTCCGCCACGACATCGAGTCCAAACTCCTTAGCCATATAAATGATACTTTTGATGACGGACAGACTTTTCGGATCCTGTTCAGCATGGATGGCAAAGGAACGATCAATTTTTAAACAATGGATTGGATAGCGCTGAATATAGGAAATCGAAGAATAAGCCGTTCCAAAATCATCGAGCGAAAGTTTGACATCCAGTGCGACGAGCTTTTCGAGCGTTTCCAGAACTTGTCCGCCTTCAAGGAGAATGTCGGACTCCAGCAATTCGATTTCAAGCAAGTGCCCCGGAATCCGGTGACGTTTGAGCTGCTGTTCGACAAGTGCGGCGAAGTCTCCATAAAACAGCCGTTTCGGAGACAAATTGATGGATAACGGAACGACTTGACTTGGATTATGATCCAGTAACTCGCGTAACAAGCGACAGACTTGATCGAGCACCCAGTCACCAATGTGAATGTACAGATCACTTTCTTCAGACAACGACAAGAAATCTTTTGGAGAGAGGCGTCCCCATTGTGGATGGTTCCAACGGATCAAGGCTTCGGCACCTACAATCTGTCCGCTCCAGCTGTTCACTTTCGGTTGGTATTCAAGAAAGAGTTCATTCCGGGCAATGACATCGCGGAGATCACGTTCGAGTTCATAACGGCGATACATCTCGATGTCCAGCTTCGTCGAATAAAACTGATAGTTGCTTTTGGACATTGATTTTGCACGACGTAAAGCAGTGTAGGTCTGTTTCAACAATTCTTCTGCTGTGTGGTCATGGTGGACAGAATACGTGATGCCGACATAGACCTTGGCAAACAACTCGTACGACATAATATCAAAACGATGCTCCGTTAAGTCCAGAAGCTGATGGGCGAGTTTGATGGCACGGACCTCATCGATTTTTCCTTTTAGAATCAAGAGGAATTTATCGCCGAAGAGATGACTGATAAATACATCTTTTTGGGTAAGGCGTTTTAGGGTCGCGCTCGTCTGCCGCATCCACTCGTCACCAACTTCATGACCAAATCGCTCGTAGATGACACTGTATTGATTAAACGTCACAGCCATCAGAGTGAAAGGAGAGCGGTGCGTCAGTAATTCACTGATATGATCAAGGACGAAAGCACGATTCGGAAGGTCGGTGATGGCATCATGCATCGATAAGTGCCAAATCTCGTGTTGTTGTTCTTTCAATCGTGTGATGTCGGTCGAAACCCCGTAATGTCCAATCACCGTTCCGGAAGCATCGATAATCGGGATACACGTCTCTTCCAACCAAAATTGTTGATTCGGAAAATCCAGACGGTAGACAAGTCGGACGACATCGCCCTTTTGAATGGTCGGATACACGGCTTTCATGGCCGGTAAATCATCAGGTGAGACAAGTTTTGTCCAAAGCTGGTGATCCCGTTCGATTTGTTTCAAGTAAGAAGCGTAAGGCTCTAGGAAACCCGTTGCATGAAATGTGACGGTATTGTCTTCATAACGATGTTCATACACGGTCGTATCGAGTGACGTAAAAAACTTTTTTAATGAGGCAATGGCTAAATCACGTTCTTTTTCCATCATGACGAGAGGTGTCTCGTCTTGGAGAATGAACAGAATCGAGGTTGGGGTTGTTTCTGACTGAATGACGCCTTCACAATGAATGATTTTTTTGAATTGACTGCGCCGTCCCATCCGTAAGGTCATCGAAAATTCATCGATGGCTCCTTCGTGGAGCAGGCGGCTTTGTTCACGAAAACCTGGACGATCCTCCGGATGCAGTTCTTCGAGGAAATCATAGGTATCCATTTTCGTGACATGTTTTTTTGACAAGGCCAGTAGTGGGGCGAGTGAAGCGGAGGTGATGATTTTTTTGGTTGCCGGTATATATTCAAGGAACGTGACACCTTCGAGCGTATCCGCCAAACGTTCCTTCATCAAGAGCCGTTGGTAGTCGGTGCGAAATTCTTTTTGTTGTGAGATGTCGCGGGCGATACCGTATAAACCGACGATGACCCGTTGCTCGTAAATCGGAATGTTGGTCACGTTTAGTGTGATCATGTGTCCACTTTGATGACGGACCTCGGCCGTGAAATGAACGGTCTCGCCGGAATAGACCCGTTTCTTAATTTCATTAATACGCTTTTTTTCATCAGGTTGCAAAAACTGTTCAAAATGAATATTTTTGAGACCAGTACGGTCGTAACCGAGCAACAGAGGAAATTTGTTGTTAAAAGAGATGAAGTGCCCTTTCGTATCCATCGTATAGACCGCATCAGGATGGTGCTCTAAAAAGTAAGTAACATCGGATAGACTGTTTAAATCTAAAGACCCGGGAACAGAACGTTCAATTGCACGTTTTTTAAAGAAACTCATAAAACTTCACCTCTGATCATGAAATTTAATAATCCTATTATAGCAATATTTGTCAAATTTGAATATGTAATCTTTCAATAAAATAGAGAATGGATTTTTCTAGGTCTTTCGATGCATCTATTTTTCTCATTACCTTATTTTGAAAAAAACATCAAATGTCTAAAAAATAGACCGATATACTAGAAGGAATAGAATTGAACAATAAGTCAATGAGGAGCCAATAGATATGTTACGAGGAATGTATACGGCATCAAATGCCATGCAGTCATTACAACGGCAACAAGAGATGTTAAGTAACAACCTGGCGAACGCCCGGACACCCGGTTTCCGTGCCGATCAGGCGTCACTTCGGACGTTCCCGGAGATGATGATTCAGCAGGCAGGCGTCAATGAACGAACAGGCATCCGGTCACGCGGAACGGTCGGGACACTGGCGACCGGCGTCTTCATGCAGGCGGCGACACCGAACTTCGCACTCGGTTCGATTACGGAGACGGGGAATGCGACAGATATCCAAATCAGTTCGCTTGAAGGAGCTGCCCTCTTTACGGTCCGGCATACGGATCCGGCGACCGGGGAAGAAGAAACCCTTTATACGACCAATGGTCAGTTCGCCGTCGGACAAGACGGTCTCTTGCGGACAACGGAAAACGATCTTGTACTCGGTGCAGACGGTCAACCGTTGAACGTCATCAATGAAGATTTTGTCGTCGATGCAGATGGTGCTGTCACGGACGGTAATGGTCAAGCAATCGGGAATCTGGGTCTTGTCGTGACGAATCAGCCGGAGACGTTGGAACGCACGGGTAACGGTCTGTTCCGATCACCGGACGCCTTGAACGCCGGTGCCGTCAAAGTTGATCAAGGAGTCCTTGAACTCGGCAACGTCGAAGTCGAACAGACGATGACGCAGATGAACGCCGGTCTGCGACAGTTTGAAGCCAATCAAAAAGTCATCCAAGCGTACGACCGGACTGCGGAGAAAGCCGTCTCGGAAATCGGACGCGTCCGCTAATCAAGGAGGAAATCCATGCAATCACTTTATACATCAGCCAGCACGATGGCTCAGCTCCAGAAGCAGCTCGATACGACGGGACATAATCTGGCGAATGCCAATACGAACGGCTACAAACGCCGGGACTCTCAGTTCAATGAACTGTTGGTCCGCAATCTTAACAATCAACCGGGCGGTCTCGTGACCGGACCATTGACGACACCAGAAGGACTGCGGCTTGGTGTCGGTGGATATGTCGCCAATGAAGCGACGCGGTTTACGACAGGGACGTTCCAGAACACGGGACGGAAACTCGATGCTGCGCTCAGTAATCCGCATCATTTCTTTGGTGTGATTGATGCGGACGGCGTGACGAAATTTACGCGGGATGGCAATTTTGAATTGTCACCGCAAGCGAACGGACAAGTTTTGTTGACGGATGATGCCGGCCGTTCTGTCATCAACCAGGCGAACGAACCGATTACGTTTCCGGATACGGCGACATCGATTGAACTGAACAAAGACGGCAACATCACGGGCGTCTTGAACGGGGAACGACGGGTTCTTGCCCGGATCGGCGTCGCTGATATTCCGAACCACGGCGAACTGACGGACGTCGGCGCCGGACTGTTCACGGCGACGGGACAATACCAGAACGCAGCAGGGAATCCGTTGACAGTCGGTACACTCGAAACTTCAAACGTTGACATGGGGACGGAAATGACGAACTTGACGCAGATTCAGCGTGCGTACCAGTTCAATTCCAAAGCTTTGACGACATCGGATCAGATGATGGGAATCGTGACGTCACTTAAGTAAATCACGGAAATTGAATACATGAGACAACAAAAGCCACCTTGCGCAGGTGGCTTTTGTTGTCTTCAATTATTCTTCATACGTCAGAATCGTTGAGATGACTGCAATCGGAAAGCGGATCGTAAAGGTTGATCCTATTCCGACCGTCGACTCGACTTCAATCGTTCCGTTATGGTGTTTGACGATTTCCTTACAAATTGATAAACCAAGTCCGGTTCCACCAATTTTCCGTGTCTCCGAATTGTCGACCCGGTAAAACTTATCAAAGAGTTTCGACATCGATTCTTGCGGAATTCCGATTCCTTGGTCGCGAATCGTGATTTCGGCGAAATTGTCCCGATTTTGAATCTGGATCATGATATCGCCGCCATCCGGTGAGTACTTGATCGCATTGCTGAGCAGGTTGTTTAACAACTGCTTGATTTTTTCTGTATCGGCATCAATCATGATCGGACCTTCCGCTTCAAACATCAACTGGTGTGTCGTATGCGATGCATCGTGGAAGTCGATCAGTTCACTCGCAAGTTGAACGAGGTCAAACGTCGACATCTGATACCGCTGCTCACTCGACTCCATCCGCTGTACATCAAGGAAGTCATTGACGAGTGTCGTCAGGCGTCCGGTTTCCGAGTGAATCGTCGTTAAATACTTCCGTTGTTTCGGCGGATCGATTTCCCGGTTCAGCATCAGTTCCGTGAAGCCGAAGATCGAAGACAGCGGCGTTCGCAGTTCGTGCGAGACCGTCGAGACGAATTCTTCCTTCATCCGGTCCGCTTCCGTTTCCTTCGTGACATCACGCAAGACGAGCATCGTGCCGACCCAGACGTGATTGATCTGAATCTTTTCGGCATAGATCTGGATGTAGGCGTTCTGCGACCGGATCGAGACGACAAGGCTGTCTTCCGGCAGATTTTGCTCGACGATCTGTTCGATGTATTGTTCGAACGGTTCCGGCTCATCGATGATCGACGACAGGGCCGACATCGCTTGGCGGAACGACGAAAGGTTACTTTCGTTTTGATGTTCGGTCTGGACTTCCGGGAACAGCTTCATCAACGGTTCGTTGACGAGCAATTCGTCGGATTCGTGTTCGATATAGACGACGGCTTCCCGAATCGAGTTCAGGAGTTGTCCCGTCTTGTTTTTCTCATGGATCATTTTTTCATAGATCCCCATCCGCATCAGTGAGAGGGACAACTGGTGCGAGAACGACAGGATGTCGCCCATCTGTTCCGGTGTGAAGGCATCGCGGTAACGGACGAGATAAATACAGGCGATAATCTGTTCTTCATTCGGGTCAAGGATCGGTACAGCGACTTCATACATATAGTAGGGATACGGTAACGGGCTGTCGTGCGCGACTTGTTTCGACGAGTGGACCGGTCGTTTCAAGACGCGTGCCCGGTGGAACAGCGACTGGTCGTCTTTGACGAGTTGACCGACCATTTCTTCCGTCATCCCGTACTCGATCGTCGACCGGACGTCATGCTGATCGAGGAACAGCAGGGCACCGATTTCCGAATGGGTGATCGAGACGAGTTTCTCGATGATTTCCGGATAAGCGGTCAACGTCTCGCGAGATGCGAGGGTCTCCGTCAATTCGTTCCGGTATTTTAAATGCTGTTCGCTGCGCAACGTGATTTCGAGTGCTTCTTCGAGTTCCTCTTGTTGCGCCTGCAACTCTTCCTGCTGGGCGACGAGTTCTTCTTGCTGCGCTTGTAACTCTTCGTTTTTCGCGAGCATGTGGACCTTGTTGTCAGCAATCGATGTTGCCATCTGATTAAATGATGTGGTTAAGGTATAAAGCTCATCGTGACGTTTCGGTAACGGAATCGTTGCGATATCTTCACCGGTCGCAAGTAAGGCACTGTCCCGTGACAGCGTGTTAACCTGCTTCGTCACCCGGCTGATGAACGGACGAACGAGTAACAACAAGATGATGATCAATACCACGAGATTCGACAACCAGATGAACTGGGCAACCCGCATCTCACCGAGCAAACTCGTTTTCGCTTCGGTTTCTTTGTCTTGGATCAACGTCAGGTAGTCCGCGAGCAACGTGTCGATCCCGGCAGCGTCTGTGTCCGTCGTCAACTGACTGTTTGATCCTCGTAACGTCCCGTTGGCGTTGAATAAATCGTCCCCGTTTGAAAGGGAAGCAAGCGTCTTCGGATCGAGGAACGTTTCGTCAATCGATCCTTGTCTTTTTCCATCGACGTATTCCGTCAGAAGTGGGAGGGCCGTGCCGAAATAATCGTCGTAAAGCGATCGCGTGGCGGCGGCATATTCTGTCCCTTGCTCGTAGATAGCATTTTCTTCGAACCAGTTCGTCAAACGATTGATTTCACGCTGATTGGCTTTGATCGTATCCAGTATTTCCGGTGTTCCGAACAGCACATACGACTTCACATTGCTCTGCACAAGTGTCCATTCGTTGGCTAACGCATTGGCGTTCGTTCGACGTTCCCGTAAATCATCAAATGTCGCATTCGTCTGATCAATTTTTCGTTCTGTATACGTATAGACAATGGCTGATGTCAGACTGAGGACGATAAATACCATATAAAACGCAAACATCAGTTGGCGACCAATTTTTTGATTAATCCATTTCACTTGTTTATCCTCCACGTGTAGTTTTATTCAATTCAAAAAATTAATCCAGTATTTTTATCTTACTTAATCAAATAGGCATTCATCAAACTTTAACACGCAAAGATGTAAAAAAGATATTTTATTTACTAGTTTCTTCTAATGAACGTTAAATGAGAGCCGTTTCAAGTCATCAAGAAATCGTAGCCGCTTCACTATTTTTTGAAAATAAGGATTAGAAGAGCCGGAATAAAGGGAATCTACTGAGTGATGCCATTATTTTAATCATAAGGAAGTGACAAGATGCAAAAGATGTTTGAGAACAAATGGTACCGTGGTGCCTGGTGGATCATGACGTTGCTGATCATCGTCTGGATCGGGAATCATGTGACGTTCTTGTTTCGGCCGATTGCAATCTTACTGCAAATGGTCGTACCGCCGCTTGCGATTGCCGGGATTCTTTATTATGTCCTGTTGCCGATCGTTGAGCTGCTCGAGAAAAAGATGAAACGCCGGCCGGCCGTGATCGTTGTATTGTTTGGTCTCGGTGGAATCCTGACAGCGCTTGGATTCATCTTCGGACCGATGCTGTCAGACCAAATCACGGAATTCGTCAATTCGATTCCGACACTCGCTTCACAATTCCAACGTCAACTTGTCGACGTGCGGGATCAATTGCAAAACAGTGCCTTCTTCTCCCGTTTCCTCGGAGGACAGGATGATCTGTTTAACAAGTTTTCCGGTAACATTTCCGAGTACGCATCGACGTTCTTAAAAAATATTGGAACCGGTGTCGGTGGATTCGTCAGCATCATCACGACGACGGTCGTCACGATTGTCATCATCCCGATCATGTTGATCTACATGTTGCTCGATGGGGATAAATTAAAAGGCAATCTCGTAAAGATGATGCCGTATGAATACCATAAGGAAACGAAAAAAATCCTCAGTGACGTTCACTTGACGATCATGAGTTACATTCGGGGACAAGTCATCGTCAGTATCGGCGTCGGGATCATTGCCTATATCGGTTACTTGATCATCGGGATTGACTATGCCTTACTGCTCGCCTTGTTTGCGACGATGACGAACATCATTCCGTTCCTCGGTCCGGTCATCGGTGTGATTCCGGCCCTGATCGTCGGTTTCATTCAGGATCCGATTCTCGCCGTCTACGCGGTCATCGTCATGACGGTCGCCCAGCAAATCGACTCGCACATCATGTCACCGCTCGTCCAAGGGAAAACCCTTGATGTCCACCCGCTGACGATCATCATCGTTTTACTCGTTGCCGGGAACATCGCCGGCTTCTTCGGTGTCTTGCTCGGTGTGCCGTTCTATGCCGTCATGAAGGTCATCATCCTCAATATCCGCCGTCTCTATCATTTGCGGTCACAGAAGAAGATGGTCATTGCCGAAGACGACAAGACGTTTAATACAATCGTGACGACAAAAGATTGAGTTTTGAATTTTCCCGCTGCTTCGGTCATACTGAGAAGGTAGAGTATCGTGTCACGAAAGGGGTATGCGTCAGATGGATCAACGTCATGTAGAAGAGCAGGCTGATTTATTAGCACTCCAGAAGTTTCAACACAATTTTGAGAACAGTCTTAAGTCGAGTGTCATTTACATCCTGCGGGATGGGGCATTGACGATTGGTGAGATTGAACAACGCTTGGATCAATCCCATGGTCAGATTCTCGAACAACTGCAAGAGCTGATCGAAGACGGGCTTGTTTTGCAGCAGATGTCCGAAAAAGTACAGGGATTAGCCTATTCATTGACGGGACCGGCAGAAGAACTCGTGCGCCAGTTCAAGGAATCGATTGTGTGGAGTAAACAACACATCACGTATTAACAAATGCCACAAGAACCTCTTGAGCCCTGCTCAAGAGGTTTTTTTGTCGGATTGCTTATTATATCGGTATAAAGTGAAAAACGACGCTTTTGGAAGTAATTAGCGGAATAAGTAATGAAATAAAATTACAATATATTTTATCTTTGTTAAAATCAAAATAAATATTAAATATATTTTAATGGGAATTTAGTATCTCAAATACTGGTTAATAATAACTATATAATCATTATGATTGTAAAAAAATGTATATTTTTTAGTCAGAAAGTCGCATAATATGAGGTGTAAGGTAATTTTTCTCAAGAAAAGGAGTGTTCCAATGAACAAGAAGACACCTGATTTTCGAAAGAAGATGAACCAACACCATAGAAACCACACCAAGCGGCTCGTCAAACTATTGGCAGCGTCCTCACTCGCCCTCTCTCCGATCTCCTTCACGTATACAAAAACCGAAGCATCTGAAAAAAAGTTTCAATCGCAACAACAACAGTTTGCGAATTCGATTAAAAATTCGCTGTCCGGTGCACCTGCCAATCGGGTCAGTTTGGCGGATGTTCAGTTATTGACCGGTGTACAGGTGACTGCTGGACTGACAGAACAGCCGGATCGCTATGATTTAGCACTGGGACTGACCGGAGTCGGTCTCGCGGATGCACAAGTCCTTAATCCGGAACGCGTCGCCGTCTTTAATGTACCGGATCTTGCCGGAAAAATGACGGCTGACGGCAATGCGGCTGTCAGCGTTGAACTTCTCCCGGTGACGTTACAGGATTTACCGACGTTAGAGAGACAATTGGATCCGTTGACAGGAGAGGTGACGAATGTAGTAAGCAGGCTTTTGACAAGAATTGATCGATTACAGAACAGACCGATTGGTGCGTTATTAAGAGTTGAAGGTTTAACAGAGTTAAGCACGGCACTGGAAAACCTTCAAAATCTGGATTCGGCCTTATCTGATTTATTAAAATATGAAGATTCGATTCCGTTTACCGTGAATCCAGATGGTTCCATCATCGTTGATTTTAGTGACGGGTTAGGCAACCACTTGGACACTGCAGTGAAACAAGTCGTTCAAACGGCATTACAAGATCTAGTCGATGCCATTACGAATGTAAAATTGAGCGGGCTTGCCGGAAGCATCATTAATCCGATATTAAATCCAGTCAGAAGTCTTTTGCCGGATGTGAATGCATTATTGAATGCAGTCACGAACGATACAGTAAACCTGTCTAACGATTTAGCTGGTGTACAAGTCCTCGGACCGACCTCCGTCAATCTCAATGTGGATGTCGTAAAACCAGCAGATGTGCCGCAAGATGACGTTGTCGTGACAGGATCAGCCGTCAGTACAACCGTGATCGATGCCGAGTTGTTGAGTGATCTCGATGGACGAGCGACGATTGTATTTGATGAAGAAGCGGATGCTGACGCGGATGCCGATGCGGATGCCGACGCGGATGCTGACGCCGATGCGGATGCCGACGCCGATGCCGATGCGGATGCCGATGCTGACGCCGATGCTGACGCCGATGCGGATGCGGATGCGGATGCCGACGCCGATGCGGATGCCGACGCCGATGCGGATGCTGACGCCGATGCGGATGCTGACGCTGATGCGGATGCCGATGCTGACGCCGATGCCGACGCTGACGCTGACGCTGACGCTGACGCCGATGCGGATGCCGATGCGGACGCTGATGCTGATGCGGATGCCGACGCCGATGCCGACGCTGATGCGGATGCTGACGCGGATGCCGATGCTGACGCCGATGCCGATGCCGATGCTGATGCGGATGCTGACGCGGATGCCGACGCTGACGCGGATGCGGATGCGGATGCTGACGCTGACGCTGACGCGGATGCCGACGCGGATGCTGACGCGGATGCCGACGCTGACGCGGATGCGGATGCGGATGCTGACGCTGACGCTGACGCGGATGCCGACGCGGACGCCGACGCGGATGCCGACGCTGACGCGGATGCCGATGCGGATGCTGACGCTGATGCGGATGCGGATGCGGATGCGGATGCCGACGCCGATGCCGACGCCGATGCGGATGCGGATGCTGACGCCGATGCGGATGCCGATGCGGATGCCGACGCTGACGCGGATGCTGATGCTGATGCGGATGCGGACGCCGATGCGGACGCCGATGCGGATGCCGATGCTGATGCCGATGCGGATGCCGATGCGGATGCTGATGCTGATGCCGATGCGGATGCCGATGCTGATGCGGATGCCGATGCTGATGCCGATGCTGACGCTGATGCCGATGCTGACGCTGATGCCGATGCTGACGCTGATGCGGACGCTGATGCGGACGCCGATGCTGATGCTGATGCGGACGCCGATGCGGATGCGGATGCCGATGCCGATGCTGACGCCGATGCGGATGCCGATGCCGATGCTGACGCCGATGCGGATGCGGATGCCGATGCGGATGCTGATGCAGATGCTGACGCTGATGCGGACGCTGATGCAGATGCTGACGCTGATGCGGATGCTGATAAAGATAATGACAACGATAACGATAATGGCAATGATAACGACGGTGATGATGACAACAAGCCAGATCCGGTCATGGATCCGAAAGATGATAATGATGCCGTGGTCGTGCCGATTCCAATCATTACAACGCCGACCCCACCATCGAATGCAGGCGTCATTACAAAACCAACTTTACCGACAAATGGAGGGGCTGTAACGAAACCGACGTTACCATCAAATTCTGGTGTCGTCACAAAACCGACGTTGCCGGCAACAAACGGCATTTCAGCTAAAAACACACCAATGTATTCAAAACCGGTCAGTCAGCCACTTCCGAAACCTGTGGCGAAAAGTCTTCCGAACACGTCTGAGAACCTCTTCTTGATCACCTTGATGGGGATGCTCGCGACGTTGACCGGATTGTTCGCCAAACTATTCCGACGCCGTCCACAAGACTGAGTCGACAAAAAAGTGATTTCACTTGTAGCAAGGACGTCGTGTCCTTGCTGCAAGTTCATCTTTTTGATAGGAGTGAGACGGAATGAACCAATTCATGCGAATCGAAGGATTGGAAGAAAGATTGACTGAACTGATGGAACAAGAACAAGCGATCTATTACTTGAACCAACGCTTAACGGTTTTTGTATCACTCGGTAATCCGACGGGACGGGCGCAGGTGCATACGTTTCGGGGAAAACGTTTATCGACGATTTTTCAAAAAATCAAGACCCAGCTAGGCGAACGACCAAGTAACTATCAATGGATCAAAGTCGATCTCGCGAAAAACTTTCAATTTTGTACATTTTCCGAATTGAACGCACGTCTGCAACAGACACGTAAAAACTATTTCCGGTCCGGCATCGCCTTCGATACGCGAATGGAATGTGCCTTTCTTGAGGAAGAGTTGAACGGAAATGCGATGTTGACACCAGATCCGGATCATCCTGATTTACGCATCAATTTAAAAAACATGACGCGTTACGTTGAATTGCAACAACGATCGGTTCCACGGATGGCATTTCATCCGGAGACGCGCTGTATCACCTTTGAGACGACCAGTGTCTTCGAAGAAGACGGTCCTGTTGTCTTACAGATGAACACGACAGCAGAAAAAATAAGAACTTATCAGCAACAGCATGACCTTACTTTTGAAATCACATCGGTTGTTCAACAGGCTGGCCGGTATTTAGCCAAGCAAGTTCAACAGAATGGTCGATTCACATATGGTTATTTTCCGTGTTTTGATAAAAAAATCGCCTATTACAACAGCTTACGTCATGCCAGCACGCTGTACGCGATGATTGAAGCCTATGAGGTGACGCCGGACATCGCGTTACGGCAAGCGATTGAACGGGCGAAAGCCTATTTGATTGATGAGTTGATTGTCGTACAAGAGAACCGCGCCTATGTCGTTGATTGGGAGCCGGGTGAAGTGAAGCTTGGCGCGAATGCTGCCGCTATTTTGGCATTGACCCAGTATATGAAGACGTTTCAGGTAACAGATGATTTAGACGTGTGCCGCCAACTCGCGACAGTGATCCTCGAGTTGCAACAAGTAGATGGGAACTTCCATCATGTACTCGCGTATCCGGATATGACCTTAAAAGAAGCCTTTCGGATTGTCTATTACGAAGGGGAGGCAACGTTCGCTCTGCTTCGTCTGTATGAACAGGACCGCGACGAACGATACTTGACCGCTGTCGTCGATGCCTTCGATTACTTCCTGGAGCATGAGTACTGGAAGTATCATGATCACTGGTTGAGCTACAGCGTCAATGAACTGACGAAGCATCGACCGGAAGACCGCTATTACACGTTTGGACTTCAGAACGTCGCACCGAAACTGACGTTCATCCATGACCGGGAGACGACGTACCCGACGTTTCTTGAATTGATGCTCGCGGCACAGGACATGATTATTCGGATACAGACGCAAGGACGGCAGGCATTGCTCGAAAACTTCCCGCTGGAACAGTTGGAACAAACGATCGAACGGCGGATGCATTATCAGTTGAACGGATTTTTTTATCCGGAAGTCGCTATGTATATGAAACGACCGGAGCGGATTCTTGGAAGTTTTTATATCCGGCATCATTCCTTCCGGGTCCGGATTGACGATGTTGAACACAATCTCTCCGGGTATTGTCAGGTCTTACGGAGCAATCGGAAGGAGGTCGAGCTACGATGATACGAAAGGGATCGACGATTTTGCTGCTGATCGGACTCGTTTTGCTTGGATACGTCGGCTATCAAAAGCTGACCGTCCAGCAAACGTTATCCGTGGAACTGGAGAAAGCGAAGGAAGTTGTCGTTCAAGCGGAAGGACAGTCTACGAAAACAGCTGACCAATCGGGTAAAAAAGAACCGATGGATCGAAAAGCCGACCGGGAACCGGACATGACGTTTGCAAACGGCGAGACACTCGGCTTTCTGTCGATTCGTTCACTCGACATGGAACTACCGTTACTGGAAGGTGTGGATGAGGTGACACTCGCAAAAGGCGTTGGTCATCATCCGGAAACGGCCTTCCCGGGACAAGAGGACCGGATATTCATCGCCGGTCACAACGATACGACGTTCTCGAAGATCAGCCAGCTGCAAGAAGGTGACGAAGTCGAACTGTTTCTCGCGGACGGTTCATACCGGTACGTGATGCGTTCGAGTGAAATCGTTGATTATACCGATACACGTGTCTTGCAGTCGACCGGCAAAGAATCACTTGTCATCTCGACTTGTTATCCTTTTTACAATGTAACCGACAGTACAGAACGGTACTTGATTTATCTCGAGCCAGTGAAGGAGGAAGCGCCATGACACGGATTGGCATATTACGTTTGAATGAGAAACCGCAGTTCCGCGATAAGATTGCGTGTGTCGTCGCGGCCTCGATGGGGTTCGAGACCTTTTTCTTTCGACCGCAAGATGTCGATTTTGACAGTCGGATGATTCAGGCCCAGCATTTTTTGGATGACGCGTGGCAGCCGAGTTTTGTTGAGTTTCCGGATGTCATCTACAACCATCTGCCGCTGACGGAAGAACAGAAACAGCTCTTTAAGCGGCTGGCGCAAGAGATTCCGTTTACGACGCACCGGATTGGTAATAAGAACGTCGTGCTGAAGCGTTTGGCGCAAGACGGAACATTTCGGGATAATCTGATTCCGATGCACCGCGTTCGAAAAGGGAGCGATTTGCTGCCGTTACTCGAGCGGTACGGACGCGTCATCTTCAAACCGGCGAACGGCAAACAGGGGCAACGAATTTATACGATGGAGCAAAGGGGAAACGATTCCTTTGATTTTCGGCATTTACTTGAGAATATGAACTATACAAAAGGAGAACTGATTGACCGTATCGAAGAAGAAACAAAGCGGAATCCGATGATCGTGCAACCATTCATTGCTTCCCAAACGATTCATGGTCATTCCTACTGCATGCGGATCCATGTCGCCAAGGGAGCAGGCGGAAAATGGAAGCTCGTGAAGTTTTTTCCCTTTGTCAGCAACAACAACCAAGAATCGGTCAGTCACTTGAGCCATGGCGCGTTCTCGACGACCCGAATGGACATTTTCATGCAACAGAACTACCCGGAGACGCATCATGAGGTAACGCGGAAAATTGTCGACTTTGCCCGTCGATTCCCGGCTTATTTCGAGTCGTTTTATGCCTATCCGCTCGATGCACTCGGGATCGATGTCGGAATCGGGGCGGACGGTAACCTCTATATTTACGAAGTGAACAGTCTTCCGGGCACCCGTTACGTGGAATTCCAAGCGGAGTATCTTGCCATTCAGTACTGTGACCACCTCGCGCGTCAAAAGTCGTCACCCGAAGTGAACGGGTTGACGGCAGGCTGGATGAAGGAACAGATCGAGGCTTAGAAAAGAGGATGAGTGTGAAGACATTTTTGTTTTATGTCATGGCAACACTTCTCGTCATCGTCATCGTCGCGAAGTTCATGGTACCGCTCCTCGGTTGGTGGGAGCAGGAAGAGACGTCAGGCAATCCTGAAAAAGCACGGACGACCATTCGGCTGAACGAAGGGCAGTTAAAACAATTTGACCGGGAGGACCGGATTGGGGTGACATACGAGATGGCGGGGCTCCAGTTAAAGACGCTGGATGTCGCACATCGCGATACGACCCGCCAAACGCCGTTGCTCGTCATCAATGTTCAAAAAGAAAAGCTGTTGCAAATCATGGGGGAACCGAACCGTCTGCTTGCAATCACGGTCAAAATCACCAATCAATCCGCAGACGAGATTCAGATTTTACCGAAGATTGCGGAGTACGAGACAAAAGGAAAAATCGTCACGATTGCGGATCAGTTCAACTCGTTGAACGGTTCCTACAAACCGGGCGAATCACGGATCGGCATCGTCTTCATCCCATCGGCACAAGTTCGGGTGACGGATGGACGGTTAAGTGTGTTTTATCAAACGATGTCCGGTGAAAAACAACTGCGGATTGCCTTGAATCAAGAAAGCTAAAAAGATCTTGCGCCGGTGAGGGCACAAGATCTTTTTTCTTGTATCTTATTTTTGAACGGCACTGAACGCTTCTTCTGATTCGATACCGGCTTTATTGACAGCCGTGATGATGAAGCGGCCGCTGGCGTCTTCCGGTAATGGGAAGGCTTTCCGTTCGATGGATTCCGTCGCACCTAACTTCTTCCGTTTTCCTTTTTGTTCTTGGTAGATGTTGTACTGGACGACTTCTTCATCTGTTGAGGCGTACCAGTTCACGAAACCGCCGGAAACGCGGACATTCGTTGCTGGTTTCGGAGGTGTTTTGACAGGGTCCGAAGCCTTTTCATCCAGTTCCGTGAAGACGACGAGACGATTGTCGTACGTGCCTTCGTTCTCATCATAGACACCGATGCAAGTAATCAAGTTCAAGTTGCGTTGATCCGATGCGCCGAAGATTTTTTCGAGTGGCGCATCGAGGTGACCGTACTCAACGAGCTTCTTGACACGGAAGACAAGTGTCCGGCCGGACTCATCCTTGATTTTGATCGTATCGCCTTTTTTCAGTTCATCGAGACGGTTAAAGACGGCAGGACCGGTCTTTGTATCGGTATGACCGTCGATGACGGCATTCCCGACATCACCTGGACGGGGACCAAACTTATACCAACCTACTTGCTGTTCATTTTTCGGAGTGGCCATGGCGCCTTCTTTATCCAAACCGACCTGCTCGACGTTCGTTTTGACATCAAGCTGATCGATGGCTAACGTTTTTGGGAGTTCAACTTCATTGGTCGAAAGACTCTTAAATTCTTTTTTGAAGATTTCGGACGGTTTGAGTGGATCTTCCTTTGCCTCGGAAGATGCCGCAGACTCAGTTTTTGCGTCGCCTTGCGTGATGTTCGATTGTGGTTCATTCGTGTTTCCGATTAATAGAAAAATTAACGTACCGATTGAAACGAGCATCAAGAGGATGCTGACCGGCAATAACCATTTTTTCAAGACACGTCACTCCTTTCCGAGACAAAGTCTCTTGCGCAGAAAAAGGATAGTGCCGAGGCGCTATCCTTTTTAGTATACCCGAATTCTTATGCGTTTTGACGTTTGCGAGCAAGGACGATTCCGGCTGCACCAAGTGCGAGACCGAAGAGTGCGATCGCACCAGTCGTTGCTGCTGTGTTGTTGTCGCTCATGCCGCCGTTACCTGTGTTTGGCATTGAGCCTGGTGTACCGTCCATGAACTTCTCTGGTGATTGTTTGACGATTGCGTCACCAAGGTTTGCCCCCACGCCGTACATGTAAGCGTAAGACTCACGGAACGTATCAACCGATCCTTTGTAGTCGCCTTCCGTGTACTGCATGAACGTATCTTGGATATACATCTCGTGGCCAGATACAGCTTCTTGAGCCGCTTTTGTCGGAAGGTTTTCTTCCGTTGCTGCGCCAAGGAACGCACCGAAGTCATTTGAGAACATTTTGAGCATCTCTTGTGCGTCACCCATCAATTTCTTATCGTCATTGATCGCTGCTGTGACAAGGTTTGCTTGGGCTTCGATGTGGTTTTTCGTCCAAACTTGCTCGAACTGATCCGCGCCCGCTTGACCGTAAACCGATTTCATTGCCGCTTTGAAGTCAGCTGTGTGCATGTCTTCTGCCCAGTTTGCTGCATCGTAGTCTTTCGCTTGATCGACGCCTGCTGTCATGCTGATGTTAGCCAGTGCGACGTGCTCTGCTGCAAGACTGTTGAGTGTTGACCGGAGGTCAGCTGCTTTTGTATCCGCTTTTGTGTTGTCGAACTTCTCAGGCATTTGTGTTGTGATCGCAACTGAGAGTGCTTTCGAGATGTCATACATACGGCTGTATCCTTCGCGGAACGTGTTGTACGATCCTTCGTAGTCACCGGCTGCATATTGTTGGAATGTTTTATAGACGTCCGCTTCATGGGCACGGAGCACTTCTTCCGCTGCTGCCTTCGGCAGTTTACCTTCTGTTGCTGTATCAAGGAAGCTCGAGAGGTCTTGGACGAACTCTTCCGTTTCCGCTTTTGAAGCGTTGATGCCGTCTTGGTCGTCCGCTTTGACGGCTTTGACGAGATCTGTTGTGTATTTGTTATGGTCGACGAAGATTTTCTCGAACTGTTTCGCGCCTTCTTCACCGTAGACCGATGCGATCGCTGGTGTCATGTCAAGTGCGTTCTGTTTGAGAGCCGCTTCGTAATATTCTGCGTCTTTTGATCCGTCATATTGTTTTTTCATGTCCATGACGGCAAGCACGAAGTGCTCAGAGAGTAGTTGATCAAGTGTTGCACGAAGGTCAGCGGCTTTTGTTTTGACCGTGACGTTTTTCGCGCCGTCCTCATGTTTCATCTCATCTCCGCCACCAGAAGCGAATGCTGCTGTTCCTGGTAATACGAGTGCTGCTGCCATTGCTGTTGCTGCGAATTTTTTCGTGTTTTTCATTTTGTCTCATCCTCTCAAATTTGGGTGGTATTTAAAACGTGTTTGGTAGTTTTTGTTTTACCGTTCTGAACAGCATACGCACCTCGATTTTATTTGGATTGGAAAATGATAAAAGTTTTTTTGAAAAAGCAGGTGGATTCACTTCTCTTCCTTATATAGAAAATGCAGAACTTTTTTACAAGTTCCTCGTTTGTGCATGTTACACTTAAAAAAAGAACGGTTTTGTAGCTAAATCGAAACTATTTAATACCAGGTACTAATATGCTATGATGTTCTTAGACTGACTCAACGAAAGGTGATCAAGATGGTACAAAATCAAGCAGGAACAGACCAACCGACACGTGAACGTCTCAAACGTCATCAACAAGCAGACAATCAGGGACAACAAGACAAGGAACCGAAACAGCGTCAAAAGATGCGTGAGTATTCCTCACGTCGTGTTCCGATTATCGTTCGCTTACTGATCGTTCTTCTGTTAGTCGTCGTTGCGTTAGTCATCGGTGCGATGGTTGGGTATGCGACACTTGGTGGTGGCGAAGCGATGGATGTCCTTAAGCTCGACACATGGACCCGCATCACCGATTTTTGGACGAAATCTTAAACTAACCAGTGATTGGAGCTGTTTATATGTATACGATTGAACAAATCAAGGAAGTGATTCCCCACCGTTATCCCTTTTTACTCGTCGACCGTATTTTAGAAGTCGAAGAAGGTAAACGGGCGGTCGGAATCAAAAATGTCACGGCCAATGAAGAATTCTTCAATGGTCATTTTCCAGACTACAACGTCATGCCCGGCGTCTTGATCGTCGAAGCATTAGCGCAAGTCGGTGCCTTTGCTGTCCTTAAGATGGAACAGAATCAAGGAAAACTCGCTTTCTTCGCGGGTATTGAAAACTGCCGGTTTAAGCGTCAAGTCGTCCCCGGTGACCAGCTCCGACTGGAAGTCGAACTGACGAAACTGCGTGGACCGATTGGTAAAGGGCGTGCCACAGCAACGGTCGATGGGGAAGTCGCCTGTACCGCTGAACTCACTTTCGCGATCAAGTGAAGATGTGATGAAGCGCTGGCTGATTCCACTGGCGATTTCGCTGCTTGTCGTTCCTGGTTGTCAACGTGCTGACGAGGTGGAGACCGCTTCCCCGACGGTCATCATCGATCCTGTCAAACGTGCTGGACAAACAGAAAACATCTCGGCTCAGATTTCAGCAACGGAAAATGATCGAATGCGTTTGACGATTCGCACGGCAAACGATATCCGACTCGACGACCAGCAAGTCGATATCCGACTGGATGTCGCCAATCAGTCGATTCCGTTCCCATTTGTTTCATTCGAAGCAAAAAAAATGGGTGAAGTCAGAACGTATACGTCCGATACGACCATCGAAAAAGAAGTATTTGATGAAAACCGCTTACCGGTCTTGATCATCGATGCGGGTGCAGGACGCGGCATTGAGATTCCGCTCGAAGTCGTCCGTTGAACTACCTCCACCTACGCTTCACTTAGAGGTGAAGGATTCCTGAGTTATCCGACCTAACGGTCGAAAATTTATCAGGCTAACCCCGTCGTCCCGACGGTTGAAGAAGCTAAAATGCGTTCGGCTTCTTGTTTGAGATTCAGTCCTGCATTCACATCTCGATCGTGATGGATGCCGCAACTCGGGCATGTCCATTCACGCAAGCTGAGATGTTTCACGTCTTTGTTTTGATGACCGCAACTGGAGCACAGTTGACTGGAAGCAAAGGTATTGCCAACCTTCACGATGGTCTTCCCGTACCATTCTGCCTTATACTCCAGCATCCGGAAGAACTCCGACCAGCTGACCTCAGAGATGGACTTGCTCAATTTACGGTTCTTCTGCATGTTCTTCACCTGCAAGGTCTCGATCCCGATGACGTCGTGGTTTTGGACGATCTCGGTCGATACCTTGTGCAGGAAATCGTTCCGCTTGTTGGCGATCTTCTCGTGGATACAGGCAACCTTCCGCTTCTGCTTCTGATAGTTTCTCGCCTCGGAAAGCGTGACTTTCTTGTTCAGGGCGATGCGTTGACGGCGGGAGAGCTTACGCTGTTCGCGCGCCAGTTTCTTCTCAAGCGAACGGAAGTAACGGTCGTTCTTGTATACGGTGCCGTCCGACAGGATAGCGAAGTTCTTGAGTCCGACATCGACGCCGACAGATGAACCGGTCTTCGGCAATTCGTCGATTTCCTGCTCGACGAGCAGGGAGACGAAATATTTGCCTGAAGCGTTACGTCGAATCGTGGCGTTCAAGATACGGCCTGTGATGTGTTTCGAATGGGCGAAACGTACCCATTTCAGCTTCGGAAGTTTGAGTTTATTGCATCCAATCGAGACTTCAGGAAGTTGAGACTTTCCCTGTATGTTCGTCTTGTACGATTGGACGGGATGGCGCTTCGACTTGAATCGAGGGCGTTCGTTCTGCTTCTTGAAGAAGCGATCAAACGCATCAGCAAGATGTTTGACGCTGATCTGAACAGAGGTACTATCCACTTCTTTCAACCAGTCGAACTCCTGCTTTAACAAAGGAATTTCTTTGGAACAAGAACCGTAGGACAGTCCTTTTCCAGTGGTCTTGTACATTTCATCCCACTTCGCCAAGAAGTGGTTGAAGATGAAGCGTGAACACCCGATCGTCTTCGCGATCAGGATTTCCTGCTCTTTTGTAGGGTAGATTCTGAATTTGTAGGCCTTGTGTTTCAACACCATTTTTCACCTCCTTTAAGGAAAATATACCCGAAAAGCAGGCTGGCGATTCATCTCCCACTTTCACTTCGTTTAGAAGTGGAAGTATTTTCGCCTAATTTTGATAAAAAAAGGAAGCATACGATAACCAATCGTTCCCGGTTATCGTATGCTTCTTTTTTTATCTTAAGTCGGCTGATTCCGAATGATCTTTGAAAAAGGACTGGTTTATTTTTACTGTATTGTTTAGAATTTAGGTAGAACATATTTAAAGAATGGGGCGAAAATAAACATAATGCGAAAAATTGGAATGTACATACTAGCTTGTTTGCTTGTTTTTGGTGTCATCACACCGGCACAAGCCGAAACAGCACTGACGTGGGACGTTAAAGGAACGGGAACGAATCCTTACACATTAACCTTTACGGGAGAAGGAGTCGTCAACCTCGAATCGGAAACCGCATTGGTTTTTGAAGAGGGCGTGACAGGGCAAGACATCGACATCGCGAAAACACCAATCGTGACGTTCACGGCAGAGACGGCACCAGTCGTCAAGATCGTCTCAGCCGATCAAACGAAAACGGTCTTGATTGAGTTTGGCCGTGAAGTCAAAGAAGAACCGACACCAGAAGAGCCGGTGACGGAAGAACCACCAGCAGAAGAACCAATCAAGGAAGATCCTCCTGCTGAGGAACCAGTTGAAGAAGAGCCGGTCAAAGAAGAACCGATTAAAGAAGAACCAAAACCGGAGACGGAACAACCGATCGCGACGACAGGAACGATCAGCGGAACGATCTGGTACGATGAAAACGAAGACGGAATCCGTCAAGAGAAAGAAACGCGTATCAGTGATGTGCCGGTCTACCTCTTGAACGCGGACTATGACGTTGTCGACGAAGCCTATACAAAAGACGGTCTTTATTCGTTTAAGGACCTGAAGCCGGGCACATACTACATCGACGTCTACGGCATGGACATCGGTTACTACTCCACTTCACCGCAACACGAGGGAACGGACCCGACAATCGATTCTGACCTGGATGAGGACGATATGGCGAAAGTTAAACTGACAGCCGGTGAGAATGTACAAATCGATGCCGGTTTATACGGTTATGATGAAGAAGCAGAGTTGGATTTTTCAAACTTGTTGCTCGTCACGAACTTCTTTGATGCGAACGCCGACAAGATTCCAGGTTACTCGGAGCAAACACTTCCTGCGACGTATACGGTGACGGATGCAATCACAGGCAGCGACGTTTATACGGAGAAAGTCGCGAAAGACGACGCATTGATGATTGAATTGACACCTGGTACGTACACAGTCAAAACAGAAGTCGCTTCCGGATACACGGTTGAAGCAATGCACCACATCTCACTGGACGACTTGATGGATTCGTTTGAATTTGAAATGACGAAAGCCAGTGTCAAAGCATTGGCGGTCGGCATGGCGGATGAAGAGGAAGAAGAATTCCCGGAGTACGATGAGTTCTTGAAACTGTTCGAACGCAAAGCAACAACGGATTCGATCACATTGACGGAAGACACGATGGGGTATTTCCTCGTCGCGGAAATCGTGAAAGCAAAACCGGTCGTAGCACCGAAGCCAACACCGACACCGACGAAAACACCGGTCAAGACGGTCGAAGCACCGGCGACGAACGTAGCGGATCAACAAACAACGAACACGACGTCAAACGAACGTCTCCCGCAAGCGGGTGAAGACAAACCGTTCCCATACGCAGCAACGGGAGCAGGTCTCGCTGTAGTCGGACTTTGGTTATTGTTACGACGCGCTGGATAACAGGAAAGCCCTTTGGACCGAATCGGTTCAGAGGGCTTTTTGATGTGTGTCTCGATTGACACACACGCACACACGTGTGTATAGTAAGGGTATCAAATGAATGGAAAGAGGGATGACGATGTTAACAACAAAACAGATCAGTGAATTGTTACGTGTCTCGGAAGAAACGGTCCGTCGTTGGATTCGGACAGGCGAACTGCATGCCGAACAGGATGGTAAAGGGTACTTGGTCGATGAACTGGCGTTAAAACGTCTCGTCGACGAAAAGTCGCAGATTCCAGGGAACGCGATGAACAAAGTGTTGCCGATCATCAATGATTTGTTTGGACCGGAAGCAGCGAAGTTCGCGAAGTCGAACTTGTTTGATCCGCTCCGCCAGTCGATGGATCAGACGGCCCCACCTCGTCCGGAAGCATCACCGGAATCGGTTGCGGAAGAACTGAGCCAGCTGAAGCGGAAAAAACGTCGTCTTGAACTCGAACATGAACTGAAGTTGCTTGAGATCGAAGAAAAGATTGCCGTTCTCGAACAAAAAGCGAACCGTTTTTAAATCAGACGGTACTAAACGAACGATCCCGAGATAGTAACGGGGTCGTTTTTTTGATAGGGAAGAGAAAGTTGCCTTAGAAAACCTGAACAAGCAAACCAGTTCTGCTTCCGAAACGGACTGTGCGACAATGAGGATATCTTATTAAGCAGAGGAGTCGAAGAGATGTTCCAACGCGATATTGCACAACACTGGCAAGTGACGTATCAGCAAAACGGTTATCCCCATGTCCAGCAAGGCTGGGTCCTGCCGCCGGAGCGAAAAGACGAGTTTGATCCGTTCATTCTGATGGCGGAAGATTGGTTCAAACGCGGAACCTTTTCCGATCATCCGCACCGCGGTTTCCAGACGATTACCTACGTGATGGACGGACGGCTGGAGCATATCGATAATCACGGCGGACATTCAATCTTGGATGCAGGGGATGTTCAGTACATGAACGCCGGTTGGGCGGCGCGTCACGCGGAAGAAGCGGTTGATGACGATCTGATCCATACGCTGCAACTGTGGCTGAATCTCCCGAAACGTCTGAAGGAGACGACGACTTCGTATCAAAACGTTTTGCTCGAAGAAGCGCCGATCGTACCGTTCGACGGGGGGCAGGTCCGGGTCTATTCCGGTGATATTGCCGGGGTGACCGGACCACTCGACAGTCTGGTGCCGATCACGATGAGCGAGATTGCACTCGCACCGGGTGCGACGTATACACACGTCCTCCCGACGAACCATAATGCGTTTATGTATGTCTTGGCAGGAGAGATCGAAGCCGGAGCAAGCAAGACGCGGCTTGCGAAGACGATGGCCGCGACACTGACGTTTGACGAACAGGCATCGGGTGACAGTGGACTGGAACTGACGGCTGTCAGCCGAACGAAGATCTTAATCTATTCCGGACAGCCGATTCGGGAAGAGACGATTGCTTATGGTCCGTTTGTCATGAACACGGAAGACGAGATCCGTCAGGCGTACCGGGATTACCACGACGGCAAGTTCGGACCACCGGCTGTCTTGTGACGACAAAAAAACCAGTTCCACAAGTGGGCTGGTTTTGTTTCATTGATAGGCGGACACCGCTCGACCTTAGGATGAGGTGGAATCGGTCGTCCGTTTTTTCTTTCGCCACCAATACCAGTAGCCAAGTCCAAGTGTAATCGGGATGGCAGCCAGGTAGGGGTTGGCCTCTAAATAACTGATGATCTCAAACAGCGCGAACCATCCACTGAGTAACCCAAGGATAAGTAAGATCGTCCGAATCGCTTCAGGCAGCTTCCGGATACGATATGCGAAGAGACATACGAGGCAAAAGATGATAATCGCCACGAGCATTCCTCCCATTCCCGTATCCAGTATAGCGTATTCGAAAAGCTTTTTCGATGCACAAATCGCTTTCGCTCCCGTATAGTGAAGACAGGGAAACTGACGAAGGACGTGATGAGATGCAAGTGACGGTAATTGGAACCGGTTATGTCGGACTCGTGACCGCGATTGGACTAGCCGACGCGAAACATGATGTAATCTGTGTCGACTTAAATAAAGAACGAATGGAGCGTCTGTCGAACGGAATTGCTCCAATTACGGAAGAAGGAATCGAAGAAGCATTACAACAAAATCAAAGTCGTCTGACCTTCACGACAGAGTATCCGGTATCTGATCTTTATCTGATAGCTGTCGGAACACCAGAACGGGCGGATGGGAGTTGTGATTTATCGGCCGTCGAAGCAGTGGTCAAGTTAATTCATTCGATTCAACCGGACGCTGCTGTCGTCATGAAATCGACAGTACCACCGGGAACGACGGAAAAGTTACAGACGGTCTATCCATCGTTACGTTTTGCGATGGTTCCGGAGTTCTTACGGGAAGGCACAGCGATTCGTGATATGCGTAATCCGCATCGCGTTATCATCGGGGCGCACGATCAACAGTTGGCCGAGACGTTGACGGATTTGTTCAAAACGAATGCACCAATCGTTCATGTGGATCCGACGACGGCAGAACTGACAAAATATGCAGCCAACAGCTTTTTGGCAGTCAAAATCAGTTTCATCAATGAGATTGCCCGATTAGCCGATATTGTCGGAGCAGATGTCGAAGATGTAGCGCACGGAATCGGTCTTGATCCGCGGATTGGTCCTGCTTTCTTGAAGGCGGGCGCAGGTTATGGGGGCTCTTGTTTCCCGAAAGATATCGCTGCCTTGACGACGCTGGCACAACAACAAGGCGAACATCTTCATGTCATTGAAGCAGCTGACCGGACAAACGAAGCACAACTGCAATATGTCCTCGACAAAATCAATCCAAGTCCTGGTCTTCATGTTGCTTTGTTGGGATTAGCTTTCAAGCCGGGAACAGACGATTTACGGGATGCGCCGGCACTACGCCTTGCCGAGCGATTAACGAAGATGGGTGTCACCGTTACAGGATACGATCCGGCAGCAAAAACACTGCTTGATCAAAAGGAATCGATTGAAGAAGCAGTTGCAGGAGCAGATCTTGCTGTCATCATGACGGAGTGGGATGAAATCAAACAGATCACGCCAGAACTTTTAGTCAAACAAATGAAGTCGGCGCGTTTGGTCGACGGCAGGAACTGTTGGGCTTATGTCAATGAGCCAGGAAACGTCCAATACGAAGGGATTGGACGTCCGAATAAAACATTTTCGAACAATCAAACCTTCTGACCTGTCATATAGGGTGAGTCCGTTACGGATTCATCCTATTTTTAATGGTGAAAAGGAGACCAAAAATGAAAATCGATTATTTCAGCGTTATGCCGAGTGGTCCAAAAGGCGCACTGGAAATTCATTGTTTGACGAACGACAACTGGTATCGACGGGTGAGTGAAGAATGGGAACGCGCGATTCATTACGGCGCCGGTCTGATTCGCATCAAGGACAAAGGAGCCGAATTACGGATTCCAATCGAATTCGGACTCGGTTATGTCTTACAGTACTTACGGCAATTCGTCGCAGCAGAACGACATACGCTGGATCAGGCGAGACACCATTTACAACAACAGCTGGAATGGATCGGACGTGGCTTACCAATCCAATTGCGTCGACTGGATGAAATGATTGAAGTAACAGCGGACACCGACCATCGATTTCGTCGGGATGCTTTTTTGGAAGCAATCGAACAAGCCAATCAAAAGGTGTTATGAGACAAAAAGACAGTCACTTTTGTTCAAGTGACTGTCTTTATTTTATTTCACAAAAATATTGACTTATCTGAAATTCTATATAAATGTAAGCGTTTTCTCAAAAAAGGACAGTTAGATTTTTAATTTCCATATACAGCCTGTAAATATATTTTACTAGTTATTACTATTCACCTATTTTTTACAAAAAACCTATTGTCGTGAGTTTCCTGGTTTTGTATATTGAATCTGTAGCTGAGTCATTCACTTTTTTAGAAGTGTGATTCGGTACAAACCTACCACATACGGAAATCCTTCATATTCAAGGGTTTCGACAACATCTTTCTGTTCATCCCAAACTGGATACATAATGGATCACTGACGATCGTCTACTGAATAGGCGATGGATCGGCGCGTGAAACAGAACGTATTCCTCCGAAGAAGACAGAAGGATTGTTGCATGGGTTAAAGTAAATATTTACAAATATTTTACTTTAAGTGTAGGTTATCTGGTTGGGATTGTTGCTTTTAGTTTTGAAAGACAAGAGGAGGAATTGTAAACATGGCTTACTCGAAAAAAACCAACAAATTGTACGCTGCTGCAGCTGCACTTGCGGTTACTGCATCTGTCGTCGCACCGGTTGCTGCTGACGCGGCAGCAAAGGTCTCTGTTAAATACATCGAACCAATCTTGATGAAACACGCAGGTGGTTCAAAGTATGCGGTTAAGAAATTGACATTGCCGACAAAGGTCAAAGTCAAACTTTCAAACGGCAAATACGAAATGCGTTCTGTTAAATGGAGCGGCTCTGTGAAATTTGAAACGAAGTACATCAACAAGTACCAAGTCCTTTACGGTACAGTTGCCGGCACTTCGAAAAAAGCAGTCCTCAAAGTAGAACTTCAGAACTATGTCGTTGATATCCTCGAACCAGTCCTCGAACCAGTTCCAGTCGGAGGCAAAGTCGTTCTTCCGAGTACGATCAGCATCCGTTACAAATCAGGCATCATCGTGAAACGCCCGATCAGCAAATTCAACATCAAAACACCGAGCACATCAAAAGCCGGTAAATATAAAATTGCTTACACGTACAAAGGTGCGAACTCTGTCGTGACAGGTTCAATCAACTATGAAGTGAAAGCAGCAATGATCTCAAACGTCATGGGAAGCGTCGATGATCAGACACTTTCTGTTAAAGCAGACGTCATGTACCCAGCTGTGGGTGCGATGGCTGAACTCTTGATCTACCCAGGTAAAGATATGACGAAAGCACCGATCGTCGTCAAAGGATCTCTTTCTAAAGGGAAATTCATGGCGTCGCAAGGTGGCATTCCGGAAGGCACACACAGCTATGTCGTCAAAGTCGGCGATGTGAAATCAGCTGCGATGGACTTCACGGTTGCAAACACAGTTCTCGCTTCAGCAAAAGCACTCGGCAAAGACAAAGTCGAAGTATCGTTCTCGCGTGCCGTTGATTCTGTTACTGCAGACAACTTCAAAATCGCAGGCGGTACAGTCAAATCAGCAACACTCAGCGCTGACAAGAAATCGGCTGTCCTCGAAGTCGAAGGCTTAGAGTACGGTAAGGATTACACGGTCGACGCGAAAGGCATCCTCATCGGTGGCGTCGCGAAAGACCTCGGTTCACTCAGCTTCATGACGCAAAGCGTTGAAAACATCTGGATGCTCGAAGTCACACCAAAAGCGTCTTCGATCCTTGCAAACGGATCAGACAACACGGAAGTGACATTCCAATTGAAAAACAAAGCAACTGGTGAAGTGGATATGAAAGCAGACGATATCGTCTTGAAATTATCGACATCATTCGGTTCGCTTGCGAAAGAACGCGTCACAATCCAAGACGGTAAAGCGACAGTCCTCCTCACTTCAGAGTTCAGCAACACGGACCTCGAAGCGACAATCGATGCGCAAATCATCGAGACAGTCAACGGTGAGTACAAAGACTTGATCGGTAAAATCGATGGACAAGCAAAAGTGAAGTTCAGCACAGTCATGGTCACACCGGCTCCGGTTGAGATGATCAATGTCCTTGCAGCTGAATCAAACCAAGCGGATCGCGTGACGATCTTCCTCGACAAAGCCGTTTCACGTGAGTTGTTACTCAAGTCGTTTGGACTTGATAAAGTGAGACAAGGTCTTCACGAAGAAGATTACATGGCGAATGACAACATCCAAATCGAGCAATTCGACGGGATGAAACGCGTCATCGGCATCAAGTCAGTTCCTTCGAATCCAAAAGCCTTCGAAGTCATCTTGGATAAAGAAACACCACTCCAAGACAACGCGACGGTCAAAGTCCTTGCGAAAATCACAAGCAGCACGGATACAGAAGTCAAATCAAAAGCGAGCTTCAAATTGACGGATGCACGTCAACCGGAAGTCACGTCTGTCAAAGCAGTCGGCTTGAACCAACTCGAAGTGAAGTTCTCAGAAGCAATCGCTGATGCGAAATTCAAAATCGACGGTCAGTTCGGTGAGAAATACTTCGACGTGAAATATCTCGGCTTTGATAACAAAGAAGGCGTTGACCGCCGCGATACAGTCATCATCACATTGAACGATGAACAGATGATGGCAGCTGTCAAAGCAGAAGAAGCTTACCCAGGACCGAAAAAAGGGTACTTCACGTCAGGTAAACACTCACTTCAGATCTGGGATGCAATGGACTTCGCAGCTCTTTCAGATGAGTCGAACATCGGAACGACACAAAACCTCGACTTCACAGTTGCGGCAGATACAGTCAAACCGACAGCTGGTGTCGTCGTCGAGTCGCCTGAACAATTCCGTGTGATGTTCAGCAAGCAACTCAAAAACCTCAGCCTTGCTGATGTTCAAGCACTCCTTGGTTCGAAAATGAAACTGGAGCGTTACAACTCAGGTACAAAGTTGTATGAAGACTTCAGCCAGTATGCTGAAATCACATACTACAACGAAGAAACAGGCGAAGTTCTCGTTGAGCTCAAGAAAGACTGGACGGAAATCTACGATACCGTCAACACGAAAGAAAACTACTACAACGATAAGTTCAAAATCACGCTCGCGAAAGATTCTGTCAAAGCAGAAGCGAACGGCGAGAAAAACGATGCCTTGTCACTCGACCTCAACTACTCTGGTTCACCGCTTAACACACCAGATCTGAAGAGTGCGGAAATCAATGCGATCGACCGTATCCTCCTCTCAAACGACTTCAACGTCATGATGAGCGAGCCGGTTAAATTACGTGGTCTTGATCAAGCCGATACACCACTCATCAACGCGGACGGTACAGTCTTGCCGCCGAAAACAACAGTTGAGTTCATCGGTAAAGATAAAGACGGCAAAATCGTCACAATCGATGGTTCAGTTGTTGGCTACACAAACAGTTCAGACATGAACTTCCGTGTCGCAGCCAACCAAAGCCTGCAAAACCTCGTCGACAACGCAGGATACGGCGAAGAGTGGAAAGTCGTCGTCAAATCACTTTCAGATGATGTCGGTAACACGGTTGCTACAGCGACACATGACTTCAAAATCATGAAAACGCCTGTTAAACCAGTTGTTTCACCGTTCGAAATCGAAAAAGTGTCTGCTAACGCAAAAGACGAAAAAGACGTCATCCGCGTCAAGTTCTCGGAAGGTGTTCAGTACTCAGGTATGTACGATGCAACAAGTACAGCTCAGTACACATTAAACGGGAAAAACTTGCCGGTCGGAACAAGCATCTCGCTTGCTGACTCAGATGATAACCTCTCGAACGGACTTGATATCGTCAAGATCAAAGTTCCAGCAGGTACGCTCAAAACATTGTCGAATGTCATCACGGTTAACAAAGAGCTTCAGTCGTACGACAACTCTGTCTTGACTGGCGGCTACGAGAAAGCAGTTCTTCTCGGATTGAACTAAGCATTACAAACATCTTCTGTCCAGAAATGGATGGAAGGTGTTTTTTTTTGTTGTGATTAGCGCAATCGATTGCATTTTAGCAAATCTATTGACTTTTTTTGAAAATTTACAGGTGTCATGACAAAAGAAAGGTGGTAAATTATGTGATGTTGATTAGTAATTAAAGGAAAAAACAATCAAATACATACAGATAATAAAGGAGAATAATACCAATGAAGAACACGAAAAAAGTATCAGCGGGATTACTGGCTACTCTCGTAGCAGCAAGTAGTCTTGGCGTCGCACCAAAACAAGCAGCAGCCTATACATCAGGTGAAAAGCTGGATAACCACGTTATCTTCCAAAGCTTCAGCCTCTACCAACCATACGACAGCAATATGTACCGGACACTCGCTAAAAAAGGGGACTTGTTGAATTCGTGGGGTGTGACAGACGTCTGGATGCCACCAGCTTACCGTTCGTTTGACATGGCACGTTACATGGAAGGATATGCAATCGCCGATCGATATGATTTCGGTGAGTTCCCGCAAGGACCAGGCGGAGCAACAGCGACGAAATACGGAAAAGCCAGTCACCTCGAAATGATGGTCGACATGCTACATGACGACAACATCAAGGTTCAGATGGATTTGGTACCGAACCAAATGCTCGGATTAAACCAGCGTGAAGCCGTCTTCGTTCGTCGTGCGACAAGCTCAGGTGAGCCGTTCGCAAATCCGTACACAGGTGGACAAACAACGAAAACAATCGCGACACCTTACCTCGCCTATACAAAAGGTGGCGGAATGGGGCAAGCGAAATACGGTTACCTCAAAGAGTGGAACAAAACCTTCTTAAACGGAACGTCACTACAAGGTCAAGGTACAGGACGTGTCATGACGGACAAAGACGGTAAACCGTACCGTTACTTTGGACCAAACGATGAGAAAAACTACCTTCCGGAATGGTTGATCGAAGCGTCGAAAACACAAAGCTTGAACGTCGTCGATACGTATCTCGCAGCTGACGGCTGGTATGAAGTCTCGCCACAAAACTGGAAACCGATGTTGTCGCAATATGCGAAAGATCCGGGATACCTCGCTTATATGAAAGAAAACGGTTTTGAGACAAAAGAAGCACTCCTTGCATCAGCAGATAACACAACGATTGCCAAGTTGACGGAAGACTACATGAAGACACAAGCGGTCTACGGATACGGATCGGAAGAGCGTTCGTACCAAAATGACAATTCAGGCATCGACATCGAAGATCAGTTCCTGTTCGTCGACGAGACGGGTTACCCACTGCAAGCCTATAACAAGACGATGACGAACAATGATGAGTTCTTGCTTGGCGTAGACTTGGCCAACTCGAACACAGAAGTCATCAAAGAGCAAAAGAACTGGATGAAGTGGATGCTTGAGACATACAAGTTTGACGGTTTCCGGATCGATGCGGCGTCACACTACGATGTAGCGATTTTGAAAGCTGAAGCAGAAGTTGCTAAAGAGCACTTTGGTAAAAAAGAGCACTTGAGCTATATCGAAAGCTACAAATCAGAGCAAAAATCATACATGAAGGCAAACAATGATGAGCAGCTCATCATGGATTCACCGCTCTACTTCACGATGCGGAATGCACTCGGAAACGAAGCATCAAAACGTCCGTTAAGTGCCATCGCAAGTGGTTCAACCGTTAACCGTGCAGGAGCAGGTTCGACGGATGTGTCTGCGAACTGGTCATTCGTCAACAACCATGACCAAGAGAAAAACCGCGTCAACCAAATCATGCTCGATCTTTACGGTATCAAAACAGGCGTCCAGTACGCAGCAGGCGAAGAGCCAAAATCGTTCGAAAAAATGTACGATAAAGACACTGAGAAAAAAGCACTTAACATCTACAATGCAGAACTCGCAAGCACGAAGAAAAAATACTCGGTCGATAACGTCGTTTCGCAGTATGCTTACTTGCTGACGAACAAAGACACAGTCCCGACTGTCTATTATGGTGACTTGTATCAGACCGATGCTTCGTATATGGCGAAACAAACACCATATTATGAGGAAATCACGAACTTGTTGAAAGTCCGCAAGCAGTACGCATACGGTGCTCAAAAAGTCGTGTCTCACACAGCGAACACGTCTAAAATTGCCGGAGATCACTTGATTTCAAGCGTCCGTCTCGGTAAAAACCGCAACACGGGTGTAGCGACAGTCATCGGGAAAAAATCAGCACTCAACACGACGATCAAAGTCGATATGGGGAAACTTCATACGAACCAAGTCTTCGTCGATGCGAGCGGCATCAGCAAGACGAAACTCGTCACTGATAAAAACGGGATCTTGACAGTTCCAGTCAAAGGAATGAGAACGGCAGAAGTGAACGGATACCTTGGTGTCTTCGTTCCACAAACAACAAAAGCACCAACTGCAACGATTGAAAAAGCAAGTGTCTACCAAGGAAAAGGCATCAACCTGAAAACGAAAGTCGCGAATAGCGCATCAGCTGTTTCGTCAATTCGTTACCAAGTAGCCGATTCATCAAAAGCAACAGTCGATACAACGGGACGTCTTGTTGGTAAAGCGGCTGGGAAGACAACTGTCACCGCAACGGTCACATTAAAAGACGGTTTCGTCTTAACGACGACATTGCCGATCGAAACAAAAGTCAACAGCGTCACGCTCAAAGCAACCCAAAAAACATTGAAGCCGGGTCAAGTCACGACAATCGGTTACGCGGCCGCGACGGATAAAATCAAGTCTGTCAGCTACGCGTCACTCAATAAAAAGGTCGCGACAGTCTCGTCAAAAGGTCAAGTCAAAGCTGTTAACAAAGGAACAACATCCATTCGCGTCACGTATACGACGGTCGGAAACTACAAGGTTGTCAAAACCTTTAAAGTCATCGTCAAGTAAGCCTCTCATCCATCACCGCTTTGGTGATGGGTGTTTTGCTTTAAAATAAACGAATCAGGTAAATGATTTTCAGTATTCCACATTATTCCAATCTTATCGGGTACATAGGAGTATGTACCTAAGACGAATAGAGGAGTGGCGGGATGAAACGAATCATTTCAGGTGGTCTGGCACTGAGCGTGTTGATGGGATTTGGATTAAACGGAGAAGCGGTCGATCAGCAAAAAACGGTCAGTCGTCAGCAAGTCAATCAAGCGAAAGCATTCCCGGCGTTCCATGGCAGTTATGTCGGTGCACCACTGAAAGGACGTTTTGATGAGGATGGACTGGATATCTGGTATCTCGATGCGAAGGACTTTGTCGCGGACGGGACACATCTCGAGTTTGATCTCGATTGGGACATCTACGGAACGATGTTTACGAGCAAGGCCGATGCCGATGCCGGACGTGTCTACAACCGTTATTTCCAGCGCAATGACGAAACGATGTATTTCCCGCTCAGTTGGAGCGGGCGCCAGTATCTGATTTTAGAAGGGTATCCGGGAGATACGTACTCCGTTCCGTTCAGCGTTTCACGCTACGAACCGATTGATCTGACGCGCAGTGCGTCTGTTCAAGCCAAAACGACGACCGCACTGATCGTTCAAACGAAATCTGGCATGGTGCGGGGCAACAGTCTCGGGGCGACGCGTGTTCAAGCGTTGGCACCGGAACTCCGCCTCGAAAAATTGACCTACCAATCGGTGGCGGAAGCGGCACAAGCAAAACGAAAATTCGAACAATCGCGCGCAACGGCGTATGTCGAATATGATACACCGATCGAAGCGTTTGGTGCCGATGCGTTTAAGAAACATCAATGGTCGCTCCTCAACACGGGTCAGAAAAAAGGTGTCAAAGGAGCTGACATCGGTCTGACGGCGATGCAAAAACGGATCGCGAAAAAGAAACAAACAACGACACTCGTTGCCGTCATCGATTCCGGTGTTAATCCGAGTTACGCCGATTTTGCCGGGAAGGTCCGGATGGATCTCGGTTATGATTTTGTCAATCGTTCGAAGACAGCTTGGGATGATCATGGTCACGGTTCACATGTCGCCGGTGTCATCGCGGCCGGCAGTGACAACACGTACGGGATGACGGGCATCAATGCGAAAGCATCGATCATCCCGATCAAGGTCCTGGATGAAAATGGGGCCGGTTATACATCGGATCTCGTCAGTGGGATCAATCATGCGGTCAAAAAAGGCGCAAAGGTCATCAACCTCAGTCTCGGTGGTGACACGTCATCGAAATCGGTCGAGTCAGCTCTTTCCTATGCGAAAAGTAAAAATGTCTTGATTGTCGCCGCGTCCGGTAATGCCGGCAAAAAGACGGTCGCTTATCCGGCGCGTTCGAAGTATGTCTTCTCGGTCGGTGCGACCGGTCGGACCGATAAACGGGCCTCGTTCTCGAACTACGGGACGGGACTCGATCTCGTCGCACCGGGTGTCGAGATTCCGAGTTATTTGGCGGACGGAGAAATTGCCTTCGCGAGCGGGACTTCGATGGCAGCACCGCATGTTGCAGCTGTCGCCAGTGTCCTGTACAGTCTCAAACCGACGATTAAAGCATCGGACGTCGAAAGTTTTCTTAAGAAATCCGCCAAGGATCTCGGGACGAAAGGGTACGATACGACGTACGGTTACGGTCGACTGAATGCCGATCAAGCGGCGAGTTATATTAAATGAAGCAATATGGTGAATCCAATCAATATGGGTTCACCTTTTTTAGTGGAGTGCTTCAAAAACAGAGGAAAAAAACCGATAAAAAGACGAAAAATAGGTGTTTGTCATAATTTTTTCCAGTATACTGGATGGATAGGACAAAAGGCGGATAAAGGAGTGGGAAAATGAAAAAGTGGTTAGTCGGTTTGACGGTTTTCGGTTTGCTCGGAACGATGGTCCCGGTTCAGACGGAAGCAGCAGGAACAGGAGCCAAGAAGTTGCCGGTTTTGGATACAAAAACAAAAAAAGCGTACATCAAAGGAACGTTTGACAGTAAAGGGAAAGCATTGTTCTACTTTGATACGAAAACGTATCTGACGGGCGGGACACACTTGAAGTTTGCGGCGGACGCAACGGAAGCCGTCACGGTCTATGAGTCACAAACGGACTATCAAAAACAACTGGTCTATGAACGTTACGCGGAAGTCAGTGATCAATCGTTGATCTTCCCACTCAGTTGGAGCGGGCGTCAGTACATAGAAATCGAAGGGAAGAAAAATACGGCATTTGTCGTTCCATTTAAACTCGAACGGTTTGAGCCGATGCGTGAACAACTGGCAAAAGCCAGTACGTCGGCGAAGGCAAGCAGTCTTGTCGTCAAAGTAACGGGAACGACAAGTCAGACGATGCAGTTGTCTGAGAAAACGGACGCCGTCAAACGGGAGACGATTGACGCCGGACTAAAGCTTGAGAAATTCACGTACCGGACGGTCATGCAGGCACTTGCTGCCAAACGTAAACTTGAACAAACACGTGGTGTCGCCTATGTCGAACTCGACAGCCAAATGCGGGGACTCGGTGGCGATGTGTTCAAGTCGTACCAATGGTCACTGAATAATACCGGGCAACGTGGTGGTGTCAAAGGGGCCGATATTAATTTTGATGCGATGAAAAAGCGGATTGCTTCGAAAAAACAATCGACGGTTCTTGTCGCCGTCATCGATACCGGGATTAATCCGACGTATGCCGATTTTGCCGGACGCGTCCGGATGGACCTTGGCTATGATTTCGTCAATCGGCAACGACTTGCAATCGATGATCACGGACACGGTTCGCACGTCGCTGGTGTCATTGCAGCGAACAGCAACAATACGTACGGGATGTCCGGGATCAATGCCAAAGCATCAATCATTCCGATCAAAGTGTTGAGCGAAGACAACTACGGTTCCAACTCGAACATCGCCAAAGGCATCATGCATGCGGTGAAAAACAAAGCCAAAGTCATCAACATGAGCATCGGTGGCGGCTTCTCGTCACGGGCGATCGAAGACGCGCTCGCGTATGCGAAAAAACAAGGTGTTCTTGTTGTCGTCGCGTCCGGAAACGACGGGGCAAACAAATTGTCGTATCCGGCACGATCGCAGTATGCCTTCTCGGTCGGCTCCTCCAACCGGTTCGACAAACGATCGGCTTTCTCGAACTACGGCGATGGACTCGATCTGATTGCACCGGGACAAGATATTCCGAGTTACCTCAGTGACGGTGAGTCGGCTTTCTGGAGTGGGACGTCGATGGCAGCACCGCACGTAGCGGGGGTTGCGAGTCTTCTCTACAGTTTAAAACCAACCATCAAAGCATCAGAGGTCGAAAATATTCTCAAGAAATCAGCACAAGACCTTGGGAAAAAGGGATATGACACGTCGTACGGATACGGTCGACTTGACGTTGATCGTGCCGTCCAACTATTACGTTAAACAGATAGTTTGAATCAACCAATACCTTTTAGAAAAGAGCGAAAACACATGACAACAACATTTGGTAAATTGACAATTGCGGCAATTCTTGCCGGTTCAACATTAATCGCAGGAACAGCACAAGCGGCAACCAAAGAAGAAATCCAAGCAACGACACAATTCGAAGCTTTGAAAACAGGGATGACAATGGAGCAAGTCGCAAAAGTGCTCTACGGCAAAAGTTATAAAACACAGTTAACGAAAAAAGACGGGTCGACGATGTTAAAGAAAAAACCAGAGTTCGCGGATAAAGAAGACGGTCAGAAATTTGCCGCTTACAACTTTTACGACACGAAAGTAAAAGTGGCACCGACCTATACAGCCTTATCATTTGCTACGAAAACCAAGGATTCGGTCTACCGCCTGACTTCAAAAATGATTAACGTGACTGCGAAAACAAAGCTTGGTGTCCGGGAAAGTAAGATGCAGCTGACAAAAGGTGCAAAACTGACGGAAGGCATGACGGAACAACAACTCGATGCCGTCTTAACGGGTAAAGGACTCGGGGAATGGATGGACTGGTCGAACTTTGACTACTCGATGGTCGCTTCAAAAGCGGAAATTAAGCTAGGGCTGGCTGACCCGATCATGATGAAGTCATATGTCTTCCAGACGACGGATCCGAAAAAACGAATGGTCGTCAGCATGGACTACAACTTCAAGAAAAAAATCTACGAAGTCTTTATGTACGAAAAAGTATCAACAACGGAGTCGTTACTTTAATTCAACGAAACACACGCTATCTAAACGAATTTTGATGAAAAAGAGTTTACCAACCGGTAGACTCTTTTTTTCATCTTTTCCCGTTTTTTACAATTCACGGTCGATTTTCAGTATACTCGACTGTAAGATCGTTTTTATTCGACCGATAGTAACGAGAACTAATGAAGTTACATAGGAAAAAGTAGCATATAATAGAAGGGAACGTGAAAACGTGGAACGTGTCAAAAAAAGAAGGAAAGTCAAAAAGCGGTGGACGCCGTTAAAAATTTTACTGTTGATTGCTTTAGTGTTGGTGATTGGGGTCGGAGGATTCATCGGCTATACGTATTATCAGGTCGACCAGACCGTCAAAAAAATTCAGTCGCCGGTCAAAAATACGGGCGACACAGTCGTCGAAAAACAAAAACCAGTCTCTGTGTTGTTACTCGGAGTCGATCAACGTCCGGGCGAGCGGGGACGGAGTGACTCGATTATGATCATGACACTCAACCCAACGCAAAATGAAAGTCGCCTAATCAGCATCCCACGAGATACGAAAGTCGAGATCGTCGGTCGCGGGACAAATGATAAAATCAACCATGCCTATTCATTTGGTGGACCGGAGATGGCCATCAAAACCGTTGAGAAATTCCTCGATATTCCGATCAACTACTATGCGGAAATCAACATGGAAGGCTTTACCTCACTTGTCGATGCGGTTGGTGGTGTTACCGTCAACAACGATTTAGATTTTAAAGTTGGTGAAAAGCAGTTCACCGTCGGGAAAATTAACTTAAACGGGGATGAAGCTTTAAAATATACGCGGATGCGATACGAAGATCCACGTGGTGACTTTGGTCGTCAAATGCGTCAACGTCAAGTCATCGAACAAGTTGTCGCCAAATTATCCTCGGACGTCTCCGTCAGTAAATTCAATGCAATCATGGATGTCGTCGGGAAAAACGCTCAGACGAATGTGTCGTTCAAACCGATGCGGACACTTGCCTTTGACTACATGGATGCTTTCCAAAATCAAAAGAATTTAAAGCTTGAAGGAACAGGTGGAAAAGAAGCGGATGGCATTTATTACTGGAATCCGACAGAAGATTCACTGGCACAAACAAAAACTGCATTACGTTACTCGTTAGGTCTCGAGTAAGCAAAAGGGACAATCCACTTTTCGGATTGTCCCTTTGTGTTTTATCAGGTTATAAATTTTGTTCGGCCAAACGTACCCGGCTGAAACTTGTCCCGGCTTTTTCAAAACGTTGCAGGCGATAAGAATTACTTGTAACCAGTCCCGTTGTGTCCGTTTCGAGTTGAAGCGGTGCAAGGGTGGCTAGTTCAGCATTTGTGATCGCCGTTTCCGACCAGTCAATTGCGATGACTTTATCATTTTGGAGCGTAAAGAAATGATTACCATAGAACAAATAAATATTTACCTTATCAGGATATGTACGATCAGGTTCACCATACATACTATTCAAATCTTCGGCAGATTTGCCGATAAGGTCAATGAGCGTCTCGGTAACGAAGCTCGTATCGAGATTATCACCGACCCATGTCAATAACGATTCGTCGGCGATCGCATCTTCTTTCAGTGATTTTGTCGTATCCACTGTTTTGATATAGCCGGTCAATTCGTCCGTCAATTCGATTTTACTGACGGTATCGGTTGTTTCAAGAATCCGGTACCCGTCACCGAAGTCAGCTTCATAGAGGGTATCAGTTAGACCGGAGTCACTGTAGATGTTCGTGTTACGTGTTTTGACGTAAAGCACGTTAGCTTCGGCTTTGGCGTCTGTTTTCGGTTCTTTTGTTTTCTCTTCCGACTTTTCAACGGTCACGGGTTGCTCAACCGTTGATTTTGGTTCCGTTGCTGCTGGACGCGCTAAATAGTTGGAGTAGACATAAGTACCGGCGGCACCCAACAAGAAACAGAGGAGCAGTAGTGCTAGCCAACCCCAAGGGATTTTTCGTTTGACGCGAGGTTCGGTCCGGACTTTGACTTTTTGCCGACGGGGTTCCGTCTCGCGATGTGTGCGTGATAAAGATGGCACGATTTCTTCCTCTTCTCGTTGGACAATCGGACCGTCTTCTTTCAGGATCGGTCGGGCGACAAGTGTCCCATAAAAGTCAGCGAGTTGGGAATGGTGTTTACCGGCTAAAAAGGCGGTCCACTCCTCGGCCGTGACGGTATCTTGTTTGAACGGAACGAGTGGTTCTTGTCCGGTCAGACGAATCATTGTGTCTGTCAAAGATTCGGTTGACGCGAGACTGGCACGAATCCGTTCGTGGAGTCGTTTGATGTCTTCTTCTGAGTGCGATGTATAGTATTGGAGTGCTTGTAACGAGCGATGCATGAAGATCTTCCTCCTATGTCGATATCCGGAAATCCATGTAAAAAGAAACATGTCATTCTTTATTATACGCAACAAATTTCAAAAAACGTATGTTATTTCCTGAAATTTAATCAACCATTTCCCAATTTTTTGTTATACTGAGGTCTAGTTGATGAAAATTTCATCGAATTAGACAGATAAAGGAGAATAATTAAACCATGAATGAAACGATTAGTTTACAAGAACTATTTTCAATTTTGAGAAAATCGCTTTGGCGGATTCTCGCACTGACAATCGTCGCAGCCCTTATCTCATTTGCTGTCAGTACGTTTTTAATCAAACCGACCTATCAGGCCGGCACACAAATTCTCGTCACACCGAAGAAACAGGAAAACGATGTGATTGATGCCGCACAAGTTCAATCGTCCGTCACCCTTGTCAATACATACCGTGTCATTATCAAAAGTCCAGCCATTTTAGAAAAAGTCCAAGCTGAAGTTGAAAATGCACCAGACAGCATCAGTGCCTTAAACAACATGATTACAGTTGAAAGTGAACAAAATTCACAGGTCATCAACGTCTCGGTCCAAAATACGGATGCAGCGCTCGCTTCAAACGTTGCGAACTCTGTCGCCAAAGTGTTCAGTGAAGACATCACGGAACTTATGAATGTCGATAACGTCAAAGTTTTATCGGTTTCTGGTATTCCAACGGCACCAGTTAGTCCAAATATTTTACTTAATACAGCAATTGCAGCCGTCGTCGGCTTTTTACTTGGTGTCGGTCTGGCCTTCTTACGTGAAGTTCTCGATCGCCGGATTCGGACAGAAGAACAAGTCCAACAAATCTTGGATCTACCGGTTTTAGGCAGTATCCCAGATATCGACAGTAAAGTCTTTAATGCATCAAAAAAGGCGTCAAAACGAGAGGCGGTTAAACAGTATGGCTAAGAAAAGTAAAATGAACAAAGACGCACGGAACTTGATTACCGTCACCCAACCCAAATCGCCGGTCGCTGAGCAATACCGGACGATTCGGACGAATATCGAATTCATGGCGGTTGACCAAGAAATTCAAGTCATATTAGTAACTTCAGCAACTCAAGGGGAAGGCAAGTCGACGACCTCTTCGAACTTAGCCGTCGCTTATGCCCAGCAGGGTAAAAAAGTCTTAATCATTGATACCGACATGCGTCGTCCGACGGTCCACTATACGTTCCGAGTCGCGAATGGTCTAGGGTTATCAAGTCTTTTGACGCGTCAAGCCGAACTTGAAAAAGCGATCCTACCAACAAAAGTTGATAACTTATCAATCTTGACAGCAGGACCGATTCCACCAAACCCCGCTGAGCTGTTGTCGTCAAACGCAATGGCAAAACTGATTTTGCACTTACGTGATGAGTACGATGTGATTGTGTTGGACGCGCCTCCGTTACTTCAAGTTGCTGACAGCCGAATTACGTCAAAACTGACAGATGGTGTTGTCTTAGTTGTTGGTTGTACAACATCGGATCGTCAACGTGTCTTGAAAGCAAAAGAACAATTGGAACTCGCTGAAGCAAAAATTCTTGGGGTCGTCTTAAACCGTCGTGAACTGACAGATGATTCAGCGTATCAATACTACTATTCCTATGAGTGAGGGATTCCATCATGGTTGATCTACATTGTCATTTACTTCCACTCGTCGACGATGGTCCGGCAAGTGTCGAGCAGGCATTACGTTTAGCAGAACAGGCTGCAAATGAGGGGGTCACACGAATTATTGCGACACCGCATTTGTTCCATCCCCAATTTGAAACGATAGACGTCGATGTCCGACTGACTGTTGCGGAGTTAAACGTGTTACTAAAACAACGCAACATTCCAATCACAGTTTATCCTGGACATGAAGTTCGGTTGACGGGCGAGTTGATGGAAGAAGTGAAGACGGGTGTTGCCTTGTCACTCGCTGACTCACGTTATCTGCTAGTGGAATTCCCATCAACCGGGATTCCTTCATACGCACGACAAGTGTTTGCGGAATTGATTTCAGACGGCTATATTCCAGTTATTGCCCACCCGGAAAAAAATAAAGCCATCATTCAAAATCCAACGTTACTGTTCGATCTGATTTCGAATGGCGCAATCAGTCAAGTGACATGTGCCAGTCTAATCGGCAAGTACGGTAAAGATGTGCAACGGTTTGCTGTTGCCTTGCTTGGAAATGGTCTTGCACATTTGGTAGCTTCTGATGCACATCATGTGGAGAAACGTCCGTTTTATTGGAGAGAATGCCGGAAGTTCCTGGCGCAGGAACTCGAAGGTTGGTTATACGATGAAATTTATGAAAATAACGAAGCAGTGTTACTAAATCAATTGGTAGCCATTAATCCACCAAACCCAGTTGAAAAGAACTGGAAAGGTCAGTGGGTATAATACATTTTTGTCTGAAATAAGAACGAAGAGAGTAAAATTCAGCTCTCTTTTTTCTATGTTAACGCTTACATTATTAAAATATGGAAAAGATTATGGTAGAGTTACCATTGATGTGTTATCTTAATTTACATAAAGAATGCCAAGTTGATTATATTATGGGAATCTAAATATAGTACTAGGAGTGAATTTTATGAATCGTGTAAAAAAGGCGGTTATTCCAGCTGCTGGACTCGGGACACGTTTTTTACCAGCCACGAAAGCGATGCCTAAAGAAATGTTACCGATTGTCGACAAACCGACGATTCAATATATCATCGAAGAAGCAATTGAATCGGGAATTGAAGATATTTTAATCATTACAGGTAAAGGGAAACGAGCGATTGAAGATCACTTTGATTCTGTACCTGAACTAGAAGAAAATTTGATTTCTAAAAATAAGTCGGAATTACTTTATTTAGTTGAAGCGACAACAAACATCAATATCCATTTTATTCGTCAATCGAAACCAAAAGGCCTTGGAGATGCAATCCTCCAAGCAAAAGCATTTATTGGGAACGAACCATTTGTTGTCATGCTAGGGGACGATATCGTTCAAGCCGATATCCCTTGTACACGCCAGCTGATTGAACAGTACGAGATTACAAATAGTTCAATCATTGGTGTTCAACCAGTTGCAGACGAAGATACACACCGTTATGGAATCGTCGATCCAAGTACTAGCATCACAGATCAATTACATAAGGTAAAATCATTTGTCGAAAAACCTGCTCCAGGAACGGCACCATCAAACCTAGCGATTTTAGGTCGCTATTTATTAACACCTGAAATTTTTAAATATCTCGAAACACAAGAGGTCGGATCGGGCGGTGAAATTCAATTGACCGATGCGATTACCCGACTTAATGAGATGCAAAGAGTCTTTGCCTATGAATTTGACGGAAAACGTTATGATGTGGGTGAAAAGCTCGGTTTCATTCGTACGACGTTAGAATTCGCTCTAAAACGTGAAGATTTAGGTAATGACGTACGTGAAATGATGTATGAACTACTCGATTTGAAAGTTCCAGTAACTGAATAAAAAGGAGAGTGTAATTTTGGATAAATCAAGTTCCATCCATGAGGAAACAGCTGTCACGGCACTCGCAGATTCTCCTTCTGTTTCAAAAGTGTTGCTTGAAGAAACACACTTTGAAAGAGTGCCAGATACTTTTGTTGTTACGCCAATTCCATTAGAGGAGTCTAAGAGCTATCTTATTTTAAAAAGACTATTAGATATCGTCGGATCATCACTTGGAATACTCATACTGAGTCCGTTTTTAGTTTTATTGGCAATTATCATTAAATTTGAAGATAAAAATGCATCAATTTTTTTCTCTCAAGATCGAGTTGGCTTAGATGGAAAAACATTCAAAATGTTTAAGTTCAGATCGATGGTTTCGGATGCAGAAGAGCGCTTGGCTAATCTGTTACAGCAAAATGAGACAACGGGTGCTATGTTCAAAATGGCCAATGACCCTCGTGTTACAAAAGTAGGTCGCTTTATTCGTAAAACAAGTTTAGATGAGTTGCCACAATTATGGAATGTATTAAAAGGTGAAATGTCGCTTGTCGGTCCACGTCCACCATTGCCACGGGAAGTGGCAGAATATACTTCGTATGACTTGCAACGTCTTTCCGTTGTCCCGGGATGTACAGGTTTATGGCAGGTAAGCGGTCGAAGTAATATTGGTTTCAAAGAAATGGTGGATTTAGATATTTTATATATTAAAACTAGAAGTTTTATGATGGATTTGAAAATTATTGTAAAAACCATTGCAGTATTGTTTGGTTCAAAAGATGCGTACTAATTTAAGAAAGTAGTGTGAATGATGAATAAGAGTTCTAAAATTTATGTCGCAGGACATCGTGGGTTAGTTGGATCAGCGATTCTTCGTAAACTAGAAAAAGAAGGTTATAAAAACTTAATCGTTCATACAAGTAAAGAGCTTGATTTACGCGATAAGCAACAAGTGGATTCATTTTTTGAACTTGAAAAACCAGAATTCGTATTCTTGGCAGCAGCTAAAGTAGGTGGAATTGTTGCAAACAATGAATTCCCGGCAGACTTTATCCGCGATAACTTAATGATTCAAACGAATGTAATTGATGCTTCGTATCGGAATCAAGTCGAGAAGTTATTGTTCCTTGGTAGTACATGTATTTATCCTAAATTAGCTCCTCAGCCTCTAAAAGAAGAGTATTTGTTGACGGGTCCATTAGAACCAACAAATGATGCTTATGCTTTAGCTAAAATTGCAGGAATCAAAATGTGTCAATCCTACAACAAACAGTATGGAACAAATTACATTTCAGCGATGCCGACAAACCTTTATGGAGAAAATGATAATTTTGACCTTCAATCCTCTCACGTAATGCCGGCTTTGATTCGTAAATTCCATGAAGCAAAATTATCGAATCAATCGTCAGTTGAAGTATGGGGAACAGGAACACCAAAACGTGAATTCCTGTATTCAGATGATTTAGCAGATGCCTGCGTGTACTTAATGAATCATTACAATGAGGATGAAATCATCAACATTGGTGTTGGAGAAGACGTATCGATTAAAGAACTGGCTGAAACGGTGCAACGGGTAGTCGGATTCAAAGGTGAACTGAAATTTGATACGACAAAACCAGATGGTACACCACGTAAATTAGTTGATACAACAAAAATCAATCAGCTAGGCTGGAAAGCTGATGTGAAATTAGAAGATGGTATTTCATTAGCATACGAGTGGTTCTTAAATAATACAGAAACCTTAAAAAAAGTATAATCATAGGAGTGAATCAAATGAAAAAGGCATTGATTACAGGAGTTACAGGACAAGACGGATCATATTTAGCAGAATTTTTACTTGGAATGGACTATGAAGTCCACGGTGTAATTCGCCGTAGTTCTTCTTATAACCAAGAACGTCTAGAAGACGTCATGAATGAAAATGAAGCAGAATCAATGTATAACAATGAAAACTTCCACCTTCATTATGGAGATATTACAGATACTTCAAATGTCATCCGTTTGATCAGTGAAATTAAGCCAGATGAAATCTATAACTTAGCTGCTCAGTCGCACGTACGTGTATCATTTGACGTACCAGAATACACAGCAGATGTCGATGCGGTTGGTACATTACGAATCCTTGAAGCCGTAAAAATTCTTGGATTAATTGAAACAACTCGTATTTATCAAGCTTCAACTTCAGAGCTTTACGGAAAAGTTCAAGAAGTTCCACAATCAGAAACAACACCATTCTATCCACGTTCACCATACGGTGTCGCTAAAATGTATGGTTTCTGGATTACGAAAAACTACCGTGAATCGTATAACATGTTTGCTGTAAACGGTATTCTTTTTAACCATGAATCAGAGCGACGCGGCGAAACATTCGTTACACGTAAAATTTCGCTTGCAGCAGCACGAATCGCACAAGGAAAACAAAAAGAATTAAAATTAGGTAACCTCGATTCATTACGTGATTGGGGTTATGCGAAAGACTATGTCGAGTGTATGTGGTTGATGTTACAACACGATAAGCCGGAAGACTTTGTCATTGCGACAGGTGAAATGCACACAGTTCGTGAATTTGTTGAGCTAGCATTCAAACACGCGGGTATCGATGTTGAGTGGACTGGAACAGGTGTAGAGGAAAAAGGATACAACAAAGTGACCAAAGAATTGATTGTATCTGTTGATCCGAAATTCTTCCGTCCAGCAGAAGTAGAACAACTTCTAGGAACACCTGAAAAAGCGAAGAGCGTTTTAGGGTGGAATCCTACTAAGACGTCGTTTGAACAGCTTGTAGAAATCATGGTTAAACATGATTTAGATAAGGTTTCGAAAGAAACAGAAAAAGTAAGAATGTTTGACTAATGTAATGAAAAGTAACACATTTTCCGGGAAAAATATTTTTAAAAATACCAGTTGGTTGTTTTTCGAAAAAATTTTTATAATGGCTATTAATTTTTTTGTTTCACTTTGGATGGCTAGATATTTTGGACCTGAAAAATTTGGAGACTATAACTATGCATTAGCGATAGTTTCCTTATTTTCATCCTTTGTTCCTTTAGGATTGATTGGGTATCTTGTGAAAGAACTTTCTCAAAATCCTGAAAATGAAAGGGAAATTTTAGGGACTTCTTTTTTATTAAGACTATTGGGTGGGGTATTAGGATTTATTATTTCGACTATAGTTGGATTATCTTTTATAAAAGATGATGATGTATTTATACTGTTTATGTTTTTTAATATAATGCTTCTTATTCAGCCGTTTGAAGTTATATATTTATTTTTCGAATCAAAAATTCAATCTAAAGTATCTGTAATGTCTAGACTAATCGGATTTGTTATTTCTTCACTGATTAAAATAATCCTAATATTAAATAATTCTTCTTTAGAAATTTTTGGTTTGGTATATGTGAGTGAATTTATTTTTTCACTAATATTAATTACATTTTATTATAATAAAAAAGTAATTAATATTAAAAAATGGAATTTTTCTAAAGATTTATCAAAAAAATATTTGAAATCTACTTGGCCTCTGATGTTATCAAGTTTGTCGGCAATCATATATTTAAAAGCGGATCAGATAATGCTAAACAGTATGAGTGGAAGCAAAGAAGTAGGAATATATGCTGCTGCTGTGAAATTATCTGAAGTATGGTTTTTTTTACCGACTATTATAACATCGTCAGTTTTTCCAGTACTAATTTCATCTCGAGAAAATAAAAGTGAGTTTGAAAAAGTTTTGCAAAAAAATTATGACTTTTTGTTTGGCTTAGCGTTTTTTGCGGCAATACTAATTACTTTATTTGCTGATTTAATTATAAAGTATACCTATGGAATCGAATATCAAGATTCAGCATTAGTTTTAAAAATTCATGTATGGGGTGCAATTTTTGTATTTATGAAAGCTTTGCTAAATCGTTGGTTTATCATCGAAGAAATGCTGAAGTTTTCTGCATTTACTCATGTCTTAGGAATGGTTATTAATATTATTTTAAATATTTTACTTATTCCTAAATATGGAGCGATTGGAGCATCGATTGCAACTGTAATTTCTTATGTGTTTTCAATATATTTGATTACATTTTTATTTAAAAAAACAAGAAAAGAAGGAATAAAAATGACTAAGTCATTTTTTATCTTTTTTAGAATTTTTCGGAATAATTATTGATTCCGATGTATTTTTAGGAGGATATATGAAAAAGAATATAATTTATGTTCATCACTCTGGACTTTTGGGAGGTGCTCCTAAAAGTCTAACCTATCTTGTTAGAAAAATAAACACAGACGTGTATAATGCGACTATCTTAGGAATTAGAAAAGGTCCTGTATGGGATTTACTGAAAACTTCTGGTGCTAAACTAGTTCATAAAAATTTTATGTATCCTTTTCATGGATCCACAGTGTCTGGAATGAACATGAAGTTGTTCATAAGAAATTTGATAGGTGTAATTCCAACTTATCTAGTAACTTATAAATATATGAAAAAAGAAAAACCAGATATAGTTCATCTTAACAGCACATGTTTGTTTATAGTTGCAATGGCCACTAGACATGCTTTAAAAAATAAAGTCAATATAATATGTCATATAAGAGAACCCATCTTACAATCTTTTGTAGGGAATATACTGAGATATTTTAATTTAAAATATGTCAATAAATTTATTGCCATTGATGAATTTGATGCTAAAAGTTTAAGCGATAATGTAGAAAAAATAAGCGTAATTTATAATTTTGTAGATTTTAAAGAATATTATCCGAAACCTAAAAATACTGAACTAATGAAAGAAATGGATATAGATTCTAAAGATATAGTTTATTTGTATTTAGGTAGAATAGTGGAGGGTAATGGAGTTAAGGAAATGGTAAAAGCATTTAAAAATGCAATTTTAAAGAATCCAAATATAAAATTAGTTATTTCTGGTTTTTATGATAACGCAAACAATTCCTATGAAGAAGTGATAAAAAAAATGTGTTCTAACAATGATAATATAAAGTTATTATCTTTTGTTGATGATGTACCTAATCTTATAAGTATATCTGATTGTATAGTGTGTCCTTTCATAGAACCACATTTTGCAAGAAGTATAGTTGAGGGATCTGCAATGAAAAAGTTTTCGATAGGTAATAATATAGGTGGACCTAATGAATTAATTGAACACTTTAAAAGTGGTTACTTGTACTCTACGCAAAAAGAATTTGAAGAATATATTTTTGCAACTTCTATAAATAGAGAATTAAGAGAAAAACTTAGCAGTAATGCCTATAATTTCGCATTGAAAAACTTTGATTCTGAAATTAATTCAGATAGAACATTCAAACAATATATAAATTAAGGAATGATTTTATTGATGTTGAAAACAATTTTAAAGGTTAATAGAAAAGTACACAAAATATTTTGTTCGTTCCTTTCTATTGAAATTTTAAAAAGTGAGAATGTTTCTTTTCATAAAGATATAAATATAGTTGGAATACCTATAATCGAAAATTTTAGAAATGCAAAAATTACTTTGGGACAAAGACTAATAATTTGTTCAACCACAAATAGTAATCCTATGGGACTCAATCATAAAACTGTGATTAGAACTTTAGATGAATTTGCTGAAATAAGCATAGGTAACGATGTGGGTATAAGTGGTGCTTCAATTTGTGCAGCTGAAAAAATCACTATCGGAAATAATACGATGTTGGGTGCAAATGTACAAATTACAGATACAGATTTTCATCCTATTCAAATTAATAATAGAAGATATAGCAAAAAATTTATTAAAAAAAAGGCAGTAACTATAGAAGACAATGTATGGATAGGGGCTAATTCGATAATATTAAAAGGAGTAACTATTGGTGAAAACTCAATAATAGGTGCCGGTAGTGTAGTTACAAGTTCTATACCAAAAAATTGTATTGCAGCAGGATCACCAGCAAAGATTATAAAGCAAATAAGTGCTGAAGAATAGCTTTTTTAATAAGGAGATTTAAATTGGAATTATTAAATAAAAAAAGCAAAGCTGAAAACGTAAAGAGTTTTATAACTACCTTATTGATAATTTTATCGTCGGGCACGATAGTATTTTATAAACTTTATTATCTCGAAACAATTATATTTATATTTGTGTATTCTTTAATTTTTTATTTTCCAAGCAAGATCAATTTGAAATTATTTTCGATTTATTTTGCTTTTGTTACTATTTTAACAATGAACTTTTTTATACATCAAATAAATATAGATAGCTATCTTGGTTTAATGTTAAAAATCACTTCTATTTTTCTTATTTTTAATAAAATAAAAATTACTTCTTTATCTAAAAATTTTGTGAAAATAATGGTTTTCCTTGCTGCAACAAGCATCCCCTTCTTTTTTATAGGTTATTTCAATAGTGATTTTGTAAGACAATATATTGATATAACTAAAGTGTGGGATTCGGATTATAGAATAACACCATTATATGTATATGATTATTGGAATTTCGAAAGAAATAACGGCATCTTTTGGGAACCTGGAGCGTACCAAGCACTATTAAATATAGCTTTATTTTTAACGCTGAAAATTAAATTAAAATATAAAAAAATGTATATTCCTTTGTTGGTTTTAGCTATATTAACCACTTTTTCTACTACTGGATATATAATAACAGCGCTCATTTTTTTATATCATTTTAAAAACAAATTCTCAAATAATATAAAGCCTAAATATTTTTTACTTAGTTTGATTATAATCTTAATTTATTTGTACTTAGAAATAAAATTTTCAGTTATTTTCTCTAAGTTTCAAAGCGACAATTTTTCTTTTGATAGAAGATCGATAGATAGCTTTTCTAATTTTGAACTAATGCTAAAAAAACCTTTTGTAGGTTGGGGATACCAAAATAATGATGTTCTATACAATAATTATGGTATAAAAGACTCTTCAAATTCCCTATTGCAGTTTGGATATCAGTTTGGTTTGATACCTTTAATAATTCTTTTGGTATTGTATTGGAACTCTTTTAAAAAAATAACAAAAGATAGATTAGGGATTTTCATTTTGACTATTATGTTGTTAATTATTCTTATGACTGAGAACTTTTTATTGCAACCGTTATTTTTACTTATAATTTTTGGAAGTAGTTACAAAAGAGAGGATGTAAGCTTGAATAATGAAAAAAAAATTAGTTGGTGAAAATAATGAATTAGAAATTCTTTACGTAGCTCCATATGTTGATGAAAAGGTAAAAGAATTCAGAGGTTATGGTTCTTTACATCCAGCTGGAAATAAAAAAATAGTAGCAATTAATAATTTGTTCAAAAAAAATAATTGGAATTCTACCATCATTTCACCACTATTACTAAAAAAAAATACATTTAAAATATTTAAAAGTAAAAAAATATTTCTTAATGAATCTTTAGTGATATTTCCAACTACGATTGATGTTAAATTCCTAAGCTTGATCTTTAATCTAGTTTTCTCTCTATATGAACTTAGTAAGTGGGCGAAGTCAAATAAGCACAAAAGAAAAGTAGTAGTTTTTTATAATTATAGAGTTGAAACTTCTATTGTTGCATTATTTGCAAAAACTTTTTTTAAAATTCCTATAATAATTGATTATGAAGACGGAATTTATGCTGTAAAAGAAACTAACAAGTATTATCGCAAGTTGAGTTTATTGATAGAAAAAATGATGGATCCATTATTGAATGGCGCTGTTTTAGTAACATCTCTTTTAAAACAAAGAGTTGCTACAAACAACGTTGTTGTTGCTAGAGGAATCTATAATTCAACATCCGATACTCCATCACAAAACTTTATTAAAGAGTGTGCGAACCTGACTTACACTGGAAGGTTAGATTATGAGAGAGGTATAGAGGTTTTATTGGAATCCTTAAAATATATTGAAACAGAAAAAAAAATTAACCTTAGAATTTCTGGATATGGACCTATTCAAAAAAAAGTAGAAGATTTCATTACAGAAAACACCCTGAAAGATATAAATATTGAATTTTTAGGATTTTTGAATGACAGTGATTATAATGAATTAATGATTAGCACTGACATTTTTATTAATCCTCAACGCGAAACAATTAAATTTAATGAATGTTCATTCCCTTCTAAAGTATTTGAGTATGCTAAGCATAGTAAGTTAATTATTTCTTCTAATGTTTCAGATGTAAAAGAAATGAGTGAAAATAGTATTGTTTTGTATGAAAATGATTGTCCTCAAAATTTAGGAAACGCAATTAGCGAAGCTATAGATCAATATAATGAAATATCCTCTGATTTCCCTATTAACTTGAAGGATTGGATGATTAATAATTCTTCGGAAACTGTATTATCTGAGAAAATGAAAATTTTGATAGAAGTTGCTTTGAAAGGTGAAAAAAATGCATAAAAATACTATGAATTTATCAAAATATGATCAGTCAAATTTTGATAGGGGTGCAAGTGGGTTTAAGATAATAATATGGTGGTTCATTCAAGGAACTTTATTTAGATTATCACTTCATAATATGTACAGATGGAGAGTATTTATTTTAAAAATTTTTGGCGCTAAGATAGGCAAACATGTAAAAATCAGATCTTCTGCAAAATTTACATATCCTTGGAAAATATCAATTGGAGACTATTCTTGGATAGGAGACGACGTTGTTTTATATAGTCTTGATTGCATTGACGTCGGAAGCAATACTGTAATTTCTCAAAAATCTTATCTTTGCACAGGTTCTCACGATATTTATTGTGAAAATTTCTCTTTGAAAACTAAACCAATCAAAATTGGAGATTCTGTATGGATTGCGACTGATTCATTCGTACATCCAGGAGTAGTTATAGGATCAAATTCAGTAGTAACTGCTAGAAGTACAATAAGGAAGAGTGTTGATTCAAATGTAATTGTAGGAGGACCTTTTGGTGAATATATTAAAGACAGATAAAAAGAAAATAACATTTGTAATTAACTATTTTCATCCTGATTACGCATCAACGGGTCAACTAATGACTGAACTTTGTCTGCATATCAAAGATGATTTTGAGATCACTGTTATTGCAGCACAACCCGGATACAGTCAAGATACCTATTCTGGAAGGCCTAAAAAGAAAATCGAAACAGCATGTTGGAATGGAATGAAGATTGTTCGTGTCCAACTACCTAGAGTAAATAAACGATCCAAGTTGAGTCGAATGAAATACATTTTACAATACTTTGCATTAGCTAACGTTGCTTTGTTAAAAGAAAAGAATGTAGATTTAATCTATACAATTTCGCAACCTCCGGTCTTAGGAGGACTGATAGGAACGATCGGAAAGTTTTTAAAAAGATCTAAGCACGTATACAATATTCAAGATTTTAATCCCGAGCAAGCAGCAGCTGTAAATTATACAGGTGGAACAGTACATAAGGTTGCTAAACAAATCGATCAGCTGAATTGTCGTTATTCTGATCACATCATTTTGGTAGGTAACGATATGAAACAGACACTTAAAAATCGTTTTGGAATAAATCATCAGCTCAGTCACAGTGTAATCAATAACTGGACGGATGAAAATGAAATCATTCCTTTATCTAAAAAGGATGTTCATGTTTCAGCTTTTTTAGAGGAACATCATCTTGAAAATAAGTTCGTCATCATGTATTCCGGAAACTTAGGCTTATATTATGATTTAGAAAACTTAATCAAAGTTTCTTCCACATTGCAGTCTATTCCAGACATCCACTTTTTGTATATCGGTGAAGGAGCATCGAAAAAAGAGATGCAAGACTACGTGTCTAAAGAAAACTTGAGAAATGTGACGTTTTTACCTTATCAACCAAAAGAATTCATCAAATACTCTTTAAATGTCGCAGATGTGCATTTAGTTGTGAATCAAAAAGGAATAAAAGGTGTTTCTGTTCCTAGTAAAATTTACGGTGTCATGGCAGCGGGAAAGCCTATTTTAGGAGTTTTAGAGCAAGGTAGCGAGGCAGAATTTTTAATTTCGAAAAGCAACTCTGGAGTAGTTTCTGAACCACAAGATTACGTTCATTTTGTTGAAAATATTAAAAATATTTATAATTTGACAAACGAAGAACGTTTGGAAATGGGAATGCGTGGTCGTCAGTATCTTGATGCTCATCTAAAAAAAGAACTTTCGCTTAATAGGTATAAAGAAACCTTAAATAACATCATTAATAAATAATAAGGATAGAAATGAGGAAGTGTGATATGAAGCTTGTTCTCTTATCAGGAGGGTCTGGTAAAAGACTATGGCCCCTCTCGAACGACACACGCTCGAAGCAATTTTTGAAAGTGCTTGAAAGCCATAATTTACAGGAACAGTCAATGGTCCAACGTGTATGGGGGCAACTTGAAGCGACAGGATTATCAGGCGATGCAATGGTTGCAACATCAAAAATGCAACGAGACATGATTCATGCTCAAATCGGTGAGCATATTCCTTTAATTATTGAACCTGAACGTCGTGATACCTATCCAGCGATTGCTCTTGCTGCGAGTCACCTACACTCAGTTCAAAACGTGAATGAGGATGAAGTGGTGGTTGTTTTACCAGTTGATCCTTATGTGGATGATCAATTTTTTGAGCAAGTTAAAGTGCTAGAGAAAATGTTGATTACAACTAACGCTGATTTAGCACTAATGGGCGTCAAACCAACATATCCTTCTTCTAAATATGGTTATATGGTTCCTACAATGGATTCTAGTATACCTAATAATCACATCCAAGTTCAAAAGTTTACAGAAAAACCTTCTGAGGAAGATGCCGCTACACTAATTGAATCAGGAGCCCTTTGGAATTGCGGTGTATTTGCTTTTCGTTTAGGATACTTACTCAAAACGCTCGAAGAAAATCATTTACCTTTAGATTATCAAAAATTACTAGCTATGTATGCAACATTACCTAAAATCAGCTTTGATTACGCTGTAGTCGAAAAAACAGACAATATCATCGCGGTTCCTTATGATGGGTACTGGAAAGATCTTGGGACATGGAATACGCTGACGGAAGAGATGGCAACGTCTCAAATCGGTAAAGGTGTCATTTCAGAAGATAGTACAAACACTCACCTTATTAATGAGCTTGATATCCCAGTAACAGTCATTGGAGTAAAGAATCTGGTGATTGCAGCTAGTCCTGATGGGATTTTAGTTTCTGAAAAAGAAGCGAGTCCAAAAATTAAAGATTATATCGGACAATACGACCAACCGCCCATGTATGAAGAACGGATGTGGGGCTGGACGCGAACGCTTGATTACGCTAAGTACGATGAACAAAAAGAAATGGTTACAAAACGGATTTGTATCTATGCCGGACGAAACTCTTCTTACCATCGCCATATGCTGAGAGATGAAGTTTGGACGATTGTTCGAGGTGAGGGAGACTTGGCAGTAGACGGACGGATTACTCGAGTTAAAGCCGGTGATATTGTTCATTTGCCAGCGGGGAAAGAACACGGTATTTATGCACTTTCTGAATTAGAGTTCATTGAGGTACAGACAGGTCTCGAGATTACAGAAGAAGACTTTGTACGTATTCATTATAAATGGTCGGATGTTCTCTCATGCTTCAATCAATCCGAGTCGCGTGTCATTTATTAATTACTTACTTGGGGAGAAAACCTATACTTCTCTCCTGTTTTTTTGTTTGGAGGAAATAAATGTATATCGCCTACTACATTTCAGATTATGGTTATGGTCATGCAACAAGAAGTGTTGCAATCATTCGTGAGCTTTTAAAAAGTAATGAAAACCTTAATCTTATTATTTGTCATAGTTTCGCTCAAAAATTCTTGCAGGAATCACTTAGAGATTCTCGTGTTACTTTTCGCACTCTTGAAACAGATATCGGTTATATCTTAAATCCTCAAACTTTAGAGCTAGATCATCTAAAAATTCAAGACATGTATGAAGAATATCTTGTGCATCGTAAACGAAAAATAAAGGGTGAACGTGATTTTTTAACTGAAAAAAATATTGACTATATTATTTCAGATATTTATTCGACAGCAATTGAAGCTGCCTATGATTTGAATATCCCAAGTATAGGAATTTCAAATTTTTTATGGAGTGATGTCTATAAAAATATCATTTCGGATTCTAAGCTTAAAGTTATGCAAGAGGCTTATGCGAAAATGACATACTACTTACCTTTAAAAGGACAAATTAATTCGAAAAGATACATGAATACATTCGATTTTTTCTCTCGAGAAATCAATCATTCCGAAGTAAGAAAAATTAAATCTAAATTAAACATATCTCTGTCGGACATTGTGATTTTTTATGGACTCGGTATGAAAATCGATCATAGTACTCAGTTCGATAATGATTCTTCATTATGGTCAACTGAAGGTTGTAAATTTATTGTCTCTTCGCATATAGACATAAGTCATCCAAATGTATTTAGAATCCCGAATGATTATACTGAAACACAAAATTATATAGCAGCTTCTGATTTTACAATTACAAAGCCCGGTTGGAGTACAGTAAGTGAATCAATAAATGGAAGTAGTAATTTATTATTGATTAAGCGTGACTCATTTATTGAGGATCAAAATACCATCGATGCACTTAATGGAAAAGCAAACTATCATGTAATATCTCTCGAAAAACTGAATCATTCCAAGTTTAAAGACACTCTACTGATGAAACATCATAAAAAATTTAAGCCAACTTCATCTGGGATGAGAGAAATAATAAAAAAACTAAATGACATTATGAGTAATTATTGAAACGAGGAATTATCATGATTATGAAATTAAAGCCTATTTTTCAAGAACGTATTTGGGGAAGCCAACGACTAAAAATAGATTTTAACTACGATATACCAAACGGGTCCATTGGAGAATGTTGGGGAATTTCAGCCCATCAAAACGGAGAAAATGAGGTCATTAATGGTCCTTATAGCGGTCGTACTTTATCTGATCTCTGGGCCAATTATCGTCAAGAATTGTTTGGTGACTTTACGCATGAAACGTTTCCTTTACTGGTTAAAATCCTGGATGCAACGGATGATTTATCTGTTCAAGTCCATCCAAATGACGAACAGGCATATAGATTGGAAGGAGAACGGTTCGGCAAAACAGAGTGTTGGTACGTTCTTGATGCTGAACCCGGTGCCGAGTTGATTCTTGGTCATACTGCTCAGACGAGAGCAGAACTAGAAACAGCTGTCTCAAACGAAGAATGGTCCAGCTTACTAAAAAAACAACCTGTTAAAAAAGGAGACTTTGTTTTTGTGGAGAGTGGAACTATCCATGCGATTGGTAAAGGAATCATGATTCTCGAGACGCAACAATCTTGTGACACGACTTATCGTGTGTATGACTTTGATCGAGTTGATGATAAAGGTACTAAACGTGAACTTCATCTAGAAAAAGCACTGACTGTGACGACAGTTCCTGACGTTCCAGTTCTCGCACGACCTTCTGAAAAAACTGTGCATGCCGGCACAATTCGAGCACTTGTCAAATCATCTGAATTTGATGTCTACCATCATCAAGTCAGCAAAGGGTACTCATATCCTTGTCGCGAACAGTTTTCGTTGTTAACTGTTATTGAAGGTGCTGGAGTTTTACAAAATGATGAAGAAACAATGGAAGTCAAAAAAGGTGATCACTTAATTATTACAAAAGATACAAGTGAGATATTGGTCGCTTCTGGAAACATGGAATGGATTACAAGTGAAATCGGTCGTTAAGATTAGATAGAGCATGATGGAGGAAGTTATGAATTATATTGAAAAATCGCAACAATGGACTACATACAGCAATCTTAATTTTGAATTGCAATCAGAACTTCATACAATATTGGACCAACCAAAAGAGTTAGAAGATCGGTTTTATAAAGCACTCGAATTCGGAACAGGTGGGATGAGAGGCGAATTAGGAGTCGGAACAAACCGTTTAAATATCTATACAGTTCGAAAAGCCATCGACGGACTCGCCCGTTATATTGTCGAGCAAGGAGAAGAAGCGATGCAACGTGGAGTTGTTGTTGCTTATGATTCCCGTCATAAGTCAGAAGAATTTGCAATGGAAATTGCTCAAGTACTTGGCCATTATCACATCAAGTCATATGTCTTTGATGCATTACGTCCGACACCTCAGTTATCTTTCTCGATCCGCTATTTGAATACATTTGCAGGTATCGTCATTACTGCAAGTCATAACCCTCCTGAATACAACGGGATTAAGATTTATGCGGAAGATGGCGGTCAAATGCCGCTTGAGATGGCAGATGTCATAACTTCTTACATCAACCAAGTCGAAAATGAACTGATGATTCCATTTGTACAATATGAAACTCTTTTGAAAAATGGTTTGTTACAAATGATTGGTGAAGAGTTTGATAAAGCATACCTGGCTGCACTTGATACTCTGCAACTTCGAAAATTTGCAAAATCTGATATGAAGATTGTATTTACACCTCTACACGGAACGGCGTATCATCTTGTTCCGGAAGGATTAAAACGATTTGGATTTGAGAATATCATTCTAGTAGAAGAACAAATGACTCCAGATCCAGAATTTTCAACGGTTGTCTCGCCCAATCCGGAGGAGCATGCTGCTTTCGAACACGCAATTCGTTACGGAGAAAAGCATGGTGCTGATCTGTTACTTGCGACGGATCCGGACGCCGATCGTTTAGGGGTTGCTGTCAAAAATGCGGAAGGACAGTATGAAGTGCTAACTGGAAACCAGACAGGTGCTGTAATGCTACATTATATTCTCGAGCAAAAGAAGCGATTAGGGACTCTTCCTGTGGATGGAGTTATACTCAAAACGATCGTTACTTCCGAGATTGGGCGTACAATTGCCCAAGATTATGGTATTGAGACAATCGATACACTAACCGGGTTTAAGTTTATTGGAGAAAAGATCAAACAATTCGAAGAACAGTCTTCTCATACATTTTTATTCGGATACGAAGAAAGTTATGGTTATTTGATTAAAGATTTTGCACGTGACAAGGACGCGGTTCAAGCGGCGGTATTCATTGCAGAGGTTGCAGCATACTATCATGAGCAAGGAATCACTTTACACACTGCACTTCTTAATTTAATGAACCGATACGGTTACTATCAAGAAGATCTTGTATCATTAACTTTAAAAGGTAAAGATGGTGCGACTCAGATTCAAGAAATGATGCAACAGGTTCGGCAATCTCCTATGAACGAAGTGGCAGGTAAGAAAGTAGTAATGATCGAAGATTACCTTTCAGGTCAAAGAAACAATTATCAAACTGGAGTAATGTCGCAAATTGATTTTCCTACTTCAAACGTATTGAAGTTGTATTTAGAAGGGGATACTTGGATTACACTCCGCCCATCTGGCACTGAACCAAAAATCAAATTTTACTTTAGCGTGAAAGAAGATACGATCGACTTAAGTAAAAGTATGTTGAGAAAGTTAAAAGAAGAATTCATGAACACGATCCAAGGTGTTACGATTTAATCTAAGGAGAAGCAAACATATGAAAATTACAGTAGCAGGGACAGGTTACGTTGGTCTTTCGATGGCTGTTTTACTCGCACAGCATAATGAAGTCACATCAATTGATATCATTAAAGAACGTGTCGAGCTCGTCAATGATCGGAAATCACCAATCGTTGATGCTGAAATTGAAAACTTTCTTCAAAATAAAGAGTTGAATTTGCGAGCAACAACTGACAATTTTGAGGCCTATAAAGAATCTGATTTTGTCATCATTGCAACGCCGACCGATTACGATCCAACACGGAATTACTTTAATACGCGTACGGTAGAGAGCGTCATTGCGACAGTTCTTGCGATTAATCCAGATGCTACGATGGTCATCAAATCGACGGTACCAGTTGGCTACACACAAGAATTAAAAGAGAAGTTCGATACACCAAATATTATCTTCTCACCGGAGTTCTTGCGTGAAGGACAGGCACTGCATGATAATCTTTATCCATCACGTATCGTCGTTGGTGAACAGTCAGAACGAGCACAACAATTTGCTGATCTGTTACTCCAAGGAGCTATCAAAAAAGATGTGCCGATTCTTTTGACAGATTCAACAGAAGCGGAAGCCATCAAGTTGTTCTCCAATACGTATTTAGCGATGCGTGTCGCGTTCTTTAACGAACTTGATACGTATGCAGAAGTCCGTAATCTTGATACAAAACAAATCATTGAAGGAGTGGGACTTGATAGCCGGATTGGCAACCATTACAACAATCCTTCTTTCGGATATGGTGGGTACTGCTTACCGAAAGATACAAAGCAACTCCTTGCGAACTATGATGAAGTGCCGAATAACATCATTGGGGCAATCGTTGAAGCGAACCGGACACGGAAAGATTATATTGCGGATACAATCATTAAGCAAAATCCGAAAGTCGTTGGAGTTTATCGCCTTACGATGAAAACGGACTCGGATAACTTCCGTGCTTCTTCGATTCAAGGTATTATGAAACGAATCAAGGCAAAAGGAATCGAAGTGACAGTCTTCGAACCTGTGTTGACGGAAGATACATTCTACAATTCACGTGTCATTCGTGATCTTGAAGCGTTTAAGCAAGAATCAGATGTCATTCTCTCGAATCGGATGCATCCTGAGTTGAGCGATGTTGAAGATAAAGTATATACGCGTGATTTATATAGTCGTGACTGAAAAAAGATTCCTTGTATGTTATGTACAAGGAATCTTTTTATTTTACTAAAATAGGTAAGCGAGGTAAAAGGTACCTTAAAATGAAATAGTATGTAACTGATAGAAGAGTAAGCTAACAATAAAAAGAGTTTATCTAATCGTTTAAATAGAATCTAATTCGATTTATTTAAGATTAGAAAATTATTTATGAAAACAGGAGGAAATATGAAGAAAATATTATTTTTGCTATTTGTATTATATTTATTCGCTGGAGATTTTAACGGCAAGACTGTCATCGCTTCAGCAAGTACAGACGTATCAGGAATTATTCGGGAAGATACCGTATGGACTAAAGAAAATTCACCCTATAACCTTGTAGGTGATATTCAAATCGATAATGGAGTGACTTTAAAAATTGAACCGGGAACAGTGGTCAATGGGAATAATAGAGGTATCTACAACTTAGGGATTCTAGAGGTAATAGGTAACTCGAATTCTAGAATAAAAATTAATAATACACATATCGTACCAGTTAACGATGAATACTCAAAAAAATGTTTGATTCATATTGAGTATACCGATATTATTTCAGGAAGTTTATATGGACCTAATGTTAGTGCGGGTTATGGAAGTTTAATTTTGAAAGATTCTAGAATATTTGATTTATCACAATTTATGTACATTTGGTATCCTAACAGTAACGTATATATTGAACGCAATGTATTTATGAATTCTCATAAAATTAGTGTTGGTACATCTGGTGATACAAAAGTCTATATTCGAAATAATATTTTTTATAATACTTTAGATAATACAATAGAAAATTGGAATAGCTCTGGATCATCAGAAACCATTGTAGAATTTAATTCGTTTTTAGGGTTTGGAAATGCACTGATATTACCTAATGGGTATCGTAATACAAAAATTACTGCCGTTAATAACTACTGGGGAACAGTAGATGAGACATCAATCGGACAAATGATATTTGATAAAAATGATGATTTGAGAGCTGGATCGATAATAGAATTTAAGCCTTATTTAACAGAACCAGATTCTAATACACCGACGATGGATGTTACAGCACCTGAAAAACCAACAGTTGATGAAATTACAGAAAAAAGTTTATTCATAACAGGTACAGCTGAAAAGCGTTCTACTATTAGTTTCTTTTTAGGATTAAACAATCAAAATTATAGTTTTGGAAAAACAATAGCAGATGACTACGGAAATTTTAAATTTCCAATAAATACGTTTCCTCCCAACACTGTGATTTCAGTAGTTGCTACGGATGATTGGTATAACAGTAGTGAAAGTACTTCTGTAACAGTGAAGGATATTACTGCACCGCTTGTCCCGACAATTTCTGAAGTCACCGATCAAACGACTGTCATTTCAGGGATGACCGAAGCAGACGCTGTGATTTTTGTTCATGTAGGATTGACAGAAATCGGTCAAACGATTGCTGGGAAAGACGGCGCATTCAAAGTAATGATTCCGAAGCAAGTGGCAGGAACGGATCTGACAATCACGGCAACAGATGATGCAGGAAACATCAGTCCAGCTGTAACGGTGCTTGTAGCTGATAAAACGGCACCGACCCTTCAGGTTAATCAGATCACTAATCGTTCAGGTCTCATCACAGGAACGGCTGAGTCGAAAGCGAAAGTGCAATTGACATATGCTGGTAAAATAATAGAAACAACGGCTGATGCAACCGGTAATTTCAGCTTTACGATTACAAAACCTAACACCAATGAAGAGTTCAGTTTTACGGCATCAGATAGTCTGGGAAATAAGAGTGAGGTTCTGAAATTGAAAGTGATCGATGCAACATTGCCTGTTATTAAAGGCGCGACGGATATCACAATTGAAGCAGGAATGCTCTTTGATAAAAAACTTAATGTCACCGCAATGGATGAGACGGACGGAAATCTTACGAAATCTATGTTAATTTACGGGATAGTAGACAGCAAGAAACCGGGAATCTACAGTCTGACATACAGCGCAAGAGACCGGGCAAGGAATCATGCGAGGATTATTCGCCGTGTAACCGTCAAAGATACGATTAAACCGGTTCTGTCAGGTGTAATGAACCAGTCGATCAATCTGAACAGTACGTTTGATCCGAAAAAAGGCATTACGTCAAAAGATAACATTGACGGGGACGTAACGAAGAGTATTCAAGTGTCGGGCAGCGTCAATCTGAAGAAAATCGGCACGTATACTTTGACTTACAAAGTCGCGGACCGCTCGGGAAATACGACGACCTTAATTCGTAAAATCACAGTTAAAGATAACGTCAAACCGGTCATTACGGGAGCGAAGTCAAAAACGATTAAGTACAAGTCGTCCTTCAATCCGATGACAGGCGTCACTGCAAAAGATAATATCGACGGTTCGTTGACGAAATCACTCAAAGTGACTGGCAGCGTCAATACGAAACGTAAAGGTATTTATGCACTGACATACACTGTAAAAGACAAAGCAGGGAACAGTACGAGTGTGAAAATTAAAATCACAGTACGTTGATGGTACCCAAGCAGAAAATTTTAGGGGGAAATGACGTAAAGAAGGCTTAATGAACTACCAACATCAAGTTTTCCTTGATTTTAAACAAGGTTAAAAGAGTGACGAGGGACTCCGTGAAAAGGGTTTTTCGTCACTTTTTTATTTTAGACAACGTGATTCAACAAAAAGAAACTATAACGAATACATATTGACCATTTATATTGAAAATGAAAATTAGAGTTTCCGAGGTTGTGTAAAATTAGAAATATAAGACAAAAATAAATATTGAATAGGAATTCTTAAGGAGAGTGTCTAAATGAAACAATCAAAAGGAATGTTTATCGGTTTGACCGTCTGCATACTTGTACTATTGGTCGGTGGAGCCATCTATAAACTAAATCTGTTTGGAAACGAGACAGCGAAAGAAACGAGTGAAGTTCAATCGGCAGAATCGGATAAAGCGACAAAAGACAGTGACATAATGTCCATTTCCTCTATTACCGAAGAGATGAAAGGGCAACAGAAAAAAATCATTGGTACAGTCACGGAACGTTCAACGAGTAAAGGGCATGTATTCTTAAAAGTGAACGATGATAGTGGGACGATCAGTGTGCCAATCTTTAAAGACAAGGGGATCGATTCGTCGATGTTTATGTCCGGCAAAACGGTTGCGGTCACCGGAAACGTTGATGTCTATCAAGGTAAGATTGAAGTCGTACCGCAAACAGAACAAGATCTCATCATGATGGAATCCAATCAGACTGAACAAATCACAAGTGATGATGTCGGTCAAACCAAGACCGTATCAGCCAAAATTATTTCAAAGTACGTTCATCCGAAAGGGCATATTTTCTTGACGGTCGAAAGTACGAATGGACAGACCTTAAAAGTACCATTATTCGTAAGCCTAAAACCCGATTCTTCCGAATATCCTGTTCATGCGACAGCTACGATTAAAGGAAAAGTAACAGAATATAAAGGAGAATTAGAACTTGTACCGGCAGCCTTACAAGATGTGACGTTGACGAATAAAACAGCAGAAACGATTAAGACACGGACACTGTCCTCTATTCAAAAATCAGATCGCGGATCGCAGGTTATCGTCGAGGGAATGGTCGAACAAGTAACAGAAAAGAATGATCATCTGTTTTTTCAACTAACTCAAGACAATAAACAAATCAAATCCGTCTTGTTTAAAGCGGATTCGCAAGAGATCAAGGGAAGAAAAGAACGGATTGAAAATGCGATGGTCGCGCAGTTTCCAATTCGAGTCATGGCAACCGTTGATATCTATCAAGATGAACTTGAACTCATCATTGATAAAGTCTTAGTAGATTAAAGGAGACGTTCATGACACATCGACAACTTCTCGTCATCAATGCACTGGCATCCTTTTTGCCGTGGGTATTACCAAATGCAGTGAGTCTGAGCCTGCTACTGATTCTTGGAACCGTAAGCCTATATTTGTGGCAAAAGGACAGAATGTACGATCAAGTAACGGCATACATCACACTTGGAGCGATGACCTTACTAACATCAGTTCACTTATTCTTGTTTGATCAAATGATTTCGGCACTCTACATCATGCTTATTTTCATTAGTTTTATCGGAATCAGTCTTTTTGCAAAAAAAGAAAATAGTCCCGTGAGTATCAGACAAACGCCTGATTTGATACCAATCCCAGTCTCTCAAAAGACCAGCGAGGAACACGAACTGACACGTAGCTTAATGAAGCAAATGGATAGTTACATGGCACAAATGTTGCAGACGATAGAAAGTGCCATGTTGAAAAATGAATCTTCCTCGAATCAGAAAATGGATGAGATACACGAAGTCGTGAAAGGTCACTCTATACAAATGGAAAAAAATCTTGAAATGTTAAATGGCAAGTTCGATCAAAATGCAGAGATGACAGCCGCTCAATCAGAAGCAATGATGGCTGATTTACAAGTTGCCATCAGTCTTCATCAGGAAAAGGATGAAAAAATACAAGAGGTGCTTGATCTGTTAAAAGCAAAATCGTCGGATGGATTAGACGTAGAATCGATGCTGCAAATCATTCAAGACTTACAATTGAAAGATATAAAGCCGACGAACCGTCATTATGTCGAAAATCAACAGATGAAAGATTTGTTCTATCGTGCTTTTGACGAAGCACAATCTGAAATCTGCCTTGTCAGTCCTTGGTTAGGAAAATGGTTAATGCGAGACAACGTACTAATGAATAAAATGGAAAAAGCGCTTAAGCGCGGGGTCGACGTGAAGATTGTTTATGGAATTGGAACCGAGAATGGTTATAAGACTAATGATGATCGAAGCGTAAACTCTAAAGAGGTAGCAAAAGATTTAACACGAAAGTGGCTGAAAAAGGGTTATCCGGGGAAGATAAAGTTACATGTTTCTAACACCCATTTCAAGCTTTTAATGTGTGACGAAATATTCTTGGTCATCGGTAGCTATAACTTCCTATCAAATCAAGGGAAGTTTGGAGAAACTGGCTCTTGGCATGAGGCAGGAGAATATGCGGAAGATAAGGAACGGATTCGTCAACTTAAAGAAATACACTTCTCGTTTTGAATAATTTAAAAGGTGCTTTGGATTTTTTATCCGGAGTACCTTTTGCGTTAGACCGGATCTAGTTGGATAAAAGTTTTTTACTTTAAAAATGAAGTTAATATTACCTATTTAATGGTATTTTATAGTGGGTAATAGAGATTAGGAGGATGGAATATGCACCAAATTAACAAAATGATTCAGATTATGCTGATATTCAGTTTAGTTTTTGTTGGCTTGTTGACAAATACCAAGTCAGTAGATGCAAAAGTTGTTGCAATAGGATATACGAAGCTCACCTTTCCAGGTTTAGATGCAAACGAAGGAATGAGAAGACATGGCTATACATGGAGTCAAGAACGTGTAGGAAAGACAACTTACCATACTGTGTTTTTTAAGTCTCCTTATCGGGATGATCAACGTCAATTTACAAGTGTTCTTATGTTCAAAATTGATTCAAAAGGAGTTCAAAAGCAGGTGCGGAAGTATTTATTCCGGGTGGATGGCGATAAACCGGAAGCATTCATCATCAGAACAAAGACAAGTTCGCCGGGGACTTATTTTTATCATGTTCGGTCCGAATCAGTTTTCCATAGTAATATCCAAGGACCAGCCTATACGGAAACGATGCATGTAGTAGTAAAATGAGCATGTTTTGAATATTGACTGAGACTGAACTTCCTGATTGAAAGACTCTGAAAAAGAGAATCTTTTACTAAAATTCTTGAAGGAGGACCTCCTATGACACATTACGACTATTTGGAACAGTATCTTCTTACACACGTCTCGTACAGCAAGCGAACGGTTAAAGCTTACCGCAGTGATTTGCGGCAGATGAAGATGAATCATGTCGAGTGGTCGGTCAAGTCCCTTCAAACATATTTTGATCAGTTGATTCAACAATATAAACCAGCAACAGCGATGCGACGATATCATGCGTTGATGGCACTGGGGAATGAACTAGTTCAGGCGAAACGTCTCAAAGCAAATCCCATGAAACAAGTCCGACCGATTATCCATCAGCAGATCCAACAATGCGAACATCATCCGCTTGAAGAGGTGATTCAAACGATTCGCCAAATCAATCATCCGACCTATCGTCTTTTCTTCGAACTCATCAGTCAAACGGGCCTCCGCTTCATGGAGGCCCGTTTGTTGTCGATCGAGGATATTCAGTTTGCGACGTTAACACTGCTCGTGCGACACGGGAAAGGACGACGACTGCGGACTGTTCCGCTTGGGGAAAGACTGGCTTATAAGCTACAAGCATTTTTAGAGGGACGGACGACGGGACTCGTTTTCCGTTCTGTCCGTGGTCAAGCAATTAATGAGCAACAAGCTCGCGATATGTTACGTCAACAGTCGCTTGCTATACGCGGACGTTCGCTACATCCGCATGACTTGCGTGTCTCGTTTGCGACGTATCTCTATCACAGCGGCAATTGCAAACTGCTTGAGATTCAACGGTTGCTTGGTCACAGCAGCTCGCGAACGACGGAAGGTTACATTCTCAGTCAGGAAACGAAGCTCCAGCACATCATCAATGCGTTGTCGGCGTGAGGCGGTTGATTGAGGAGCGGGCGACTTCTGACGACGGCAGGATATACTGTTGCGTCGTCTTCGCATCACTATGTCCAAGCAGACGCATGACGGTCAGTAAATCGGCTTGGTGCTCCCGATACAGTGTCGTTGCAAATGTTACGCGTAAGTCGTGTGGTCGGAGTGTCCGCTTGAGGATTTGTTGACTGGCGAGCCGGAGTTGCTTCCGTGTTTGATTCGGATCAAGCGAACGTCCGGTGTCGTTTTGAAATAAGAGTTCGTCGTTTGGCTGAACGTCAAGGTAGCGTGTTAGGACCATGATCAGCTCATCATGGAGTGGGACATAGCGTGTTTTTTGTCCTTTGCCGTGACGGACAAACAGTTGGCGTTCGGTCAGATCGAGATCGGTCCGGCGTAATTGTCGGGCTTCGTTGAACCGCAGACCGGTATGTAACAGCAGGAAGTAGAAGGCATAGGTCGTTTCGTCTTGAATCGTCTCGATGACACGTCGGGCATCGGTGTAGCTGAAAGTGGTCCGGTGTTTCGGGATTGGACGGGACGGCTTTTTGATCTGGGATAAAGGATTTTTGACGAGTGACCGTTCAGTGACGAGAGTATCGAAGAGTGTCGCCAAGGCATGGATCCGCCGGGCGACGGTCGTCGGGGCATAGGTTTGTTTTAACTGGTTCATATACCGGTGGAGGGAAGGGATGTCGATCGTTTCGGCGTGGCTACAGAAATGGCGGACGTCGACACGATAAGCTTTTTTTGTCAGCGGACTATAACTCGGAGATTGTTCGATGATTTTCAGTAACCGTTCCAAGTAAAACGTCATCATAGAAGAATCTCCTGAACCTTCCGTTTGAGTTCTGATTTGAGCGAACGCAGCCGGGCCGGAGAGTAGCCGAGGGTGTCCTCATTGCCATGAAGAAGAGCTTGCAGGATAGCGAATTCTTTCCGCGACAGTTCCTGTTTCAGTTGATCGAGTAAGTAGGTGAACGAGACTTGCTGCTGACGGGGGAGTTCCGGTAATGTCTCGACGGCGACTTCACCGGCCATCGTCCGGTTGCGGGTCGCCAGATAATCGAGCATCGCGCCTTTGGCCCGAATCCGGGCGAAGGTAACGGTCATGACCTTGCCTTCTTCGATCGACTTCCAGAGTCGGAGTAGTGCGGCTTGGCGGCATTCATCCTGTTCATTCGGGTGAATCGAAAGGCGGGAAAGAAGAGAATTGACGAGGGGGATCCATTGTTTTAACGCTTCATTCATTAATGAGTAATCCAATCTGAGATATGCATATCTATGTATTCCGCGGTAGTTTCAGTATAAGTAGAGTTATCCTCCGTCTTCAAATCATCTTTTTTGAATCATGCCAACGGTTTTCTAAACTTTCCAATTGCCGACTGTCGTCATTTCTTCCACTGAACACGAAAAATCACTTGAAAAACCGCCTGTTTGCATCACTCGCTTCAGGATAACTCTACTTATCCGAGGCGGTGTTCGAAAAGAAAATCTTTTTTGAAAGGGCTGCTTTCTCTTATTCCACAGTCCGGCGGATCAAAGTTAAAAGAACTGACGGCATTTCTCAGATACTGCTTTCCTTGATGTGCAAGGGAGAAGTAGAAGCGGATTGGCGGAAGATGCTACGGTAAACAGAGAAAAGTTGCCGAGCGATTGTGGCAGAACTACGGGGGAGTGCCGATGAAACTATTAAAAGTCTTACTGATGACGTTGATTCTCGCGACCAGTCTGTTCATCATCGGTGAAAGCCGGATGCTGACACTGGAAGGATTCGCCGAGCCGTTTGATACGACGACTCTATACTCGAATCCGAAAAAATCGGAGAAACAGATGATTGCTGATATCTATGCCGCAGCCGAGCGGAATCAGGTGGAGGTCTTTACGTATGAAGAGACGCCGAATGGCAGTTTCTCGAGTACAAAGACAATCTACGGAACGTCAGGTGTCGAGAAACGCCTTGCGAAGCAACAGATTCGAAGCGGCACATACGACAGTGTTTTCCTTGGTGACATCACTTTCAGGTTCAAACCGTTACGGGAGCATCCGCGTCTTGCCTATACACCAAACTTTTACGGGATCGGATCTTCCGCTGCCGTAAAAGCATTTAAGATGGACTTGATTGATACATATGCGGGGAATCACCCGCAACTGGGTTATAACGAACAGGCTGAGCGAAATCGTGTCCTTGGCATCTGGTCGCTCGTCGTTATCATCACCGTTCTGATGACATTTACATGAATTTGGTTTTTGCCGCACTAATCATCAGTTTGGAACTGTTGATCATCGTGACTGTCTTGAAACTCGAGTACCAAGTTAATGCACTTGAGTTATCCGTCAAAAAAGTCATCGGCTACAGCATCTGGCAAAAAAATCGACGGTTGGTCCTCTATACACTTGGCATCACGTCGTTCAGCACGGTGACCGTGACGCTTGCAGCGTACGTCTTTGCAATCGGTCATCCCTTGTGGTTGCTGAGCGGAGGCGGTCTGTTGGTCGTACTCGAAGGAATAGTGTTAGTCGGACTGATTCGTAAGATCGAACGGGCAAACATCCAACGGATCCTAAAGGGGGGAAATGTATGATTCAGATTCAAGGCGTGTCCAAAACATTTGAAGGCAAAAACTTATTTGAAAATTTGTCGTTACAGATTGAGACCGGTGATTTCGTCATCTTTTCCGGACCGAGCGGATGCGGGAAAACGACGTTGTTAAACATGGTGGGGGCCTTGGAACCGCTTGATGCGGGGCAGATTCTTATCGATGGACAGGACATCACGAAAAAACGGAATCAACTGGACTACTTCCGGACGAAGATTGGCTTTCTGTTTCAAAACTTCGCCTTGGTCGACCATAAGACAGTCCGACAAAATCTGGAGATCGTCCAAAAACGCTACCGCGCCGGCCGAACGATTGAAGAGGTCTTGTCAGCCGTCGGTCTTGAGGAAAAGATAGATAAAAAAGTCTATATGCTGTCCGGGGGCGAACAACAGCGGGTCGCACTGGCCCGACTAATGCTGAAGAAATGTGACATCATTCTCGCCGATGAACCAACCGGCTCACTCGATCAAGCGAATGCCGAACGGGTCATGACGATTTTGCAGGAGTTGAATGCAAGCGGCAAGACCGTCATTCTCGTCACGCACGATGAAGCAATCAAAAAACAGGGGAACAGGTTGGTGGAACTCGGATGAATCGAAAGAAAAAAGGTTGGCGTATTGCGCTCGGTTTAGTGGCCGGCTTCCTGCTGCTAAATCTTGTCTGGTACGGGGTGACGACGGTTCAGTACAAACCGTTTGTTTCGGCTGTACCGGATTTTGATGGCGTACACAGTCTGATGCAAGACGGTGTCTCCTATACGGTGGAGACACCCGATTACCTGTCTTATACAGGGAGACTGATGATCGCTGACAAACAAGCCGGGTTGGCAGTCGGTGTATACCCACGATTGTTCCAAGACGACACGTACGAAGTCTGGATTCAAGAAGGAGTGAGGGGGTATCTTCTTGACGTCAACGATCGTTTGGAACTACTCGAACCGGATGCGGAACTACAAGCGATTCTGGATCGGAATAAACCGAAAATCACGCGTCTCGTAGAACAAGCGAAGACTGTATTTCCACTTGATTGAATAGAAACGTGTTTCCTAATAAGGAGGCACGTTTTTTATATTGGTGATAAAGCAAGAAAATACTTAACAGGTAAACAGTCCCGACTGAAAGAATAACAGGATTCTTCGCAGGGAGTGAATGTTTTTAGAAGAACAAGGGTAACTGTAACTGTTAGCTAGAAAGCAAAAACTGACATTTGCGGAGGCGGGGAAAATGAAGCAATTGGACGGATTTCCAACATCGTATTGGCGCACTTCGATTGAAGCATCGAATTATCCGAAATTGGAAACAAATCTAACAAGTGACGTCGTCGTTATCGGGGCAGGGATCGCCGGACTTGTTACAGCCGTTCAACTGATTGAACGGGGCTATGACGTGACGTTAATTGAAGCCGATCGGATTGCAAGCGGAACGACCGGTTATACGACGGCGAAGGTTTCGTCGCAACACGGTTTGATTTATGACGAACTGATCCAGACGTTCGGTGAAGAGAAAGCACGACTCTATCACGAAGCGAATGAAGAGGCGATTCGATTCCTCCGTGATCAGACGACACGCCTGGCAATCGACTGTGAACTTGAGGAACAGGATGCGTACCTATACGTCGCATCAACCGGACCGAAACACAAGCAACTGATCAAGGAAGCGGATGCCTACAGTCGGCTTGGAATCAACGGCGGAGACGCGACGGATGAGGTTCGGGGGAAGTTACCGTATCCGGTCGAACAGGCCCTCGTCATCCGCAATCAAGCCCAGTTCCATCCGGTCAAATACTTACTTGGTCTCGCAGAATACTTCACGGAGCAAGGCGGGAAGCTGTACGAACAGACGCGGGCGACGTCTGTCGAATCGAAACGAACGCCGACCGTGTTGCTTGAATCGGGGCACCGGATCGAGGCAAAAAAAGTCATCGTTGCGACGCACTTTCCATTCAACGATTTTAAAGGGCTCTATTTCTCGAAACTCGAAGTCCATCGCTCTTACATCGTCTCGGGACGTGTTCCGGAACAGTTCCCGGACGGTATGTTCATGAGTTCCGACAAACCGAGCCGATCGCTTCGGCATACGCAGACAGCTGACGGGACGCGGCTCGGACTATTTGGTGGAGAGAATCATCTGTCCGGTCATCAGACGGACACGAAAGCGAATTATCAAGCGTTGGCGCATTTCGCAGAGAGTGAGTTTGGTGTAGCTGAAATTGACCAATTTTGGTCGGCGCAAGATTTGATTTCGCTCGATAAAGTACCGTACATCGGTCAGATGACGAGTGACGATCCGAATATCTTGATTGCGACTGGCTTTGCCAAGTGGGGGATGACGAACGGAATTGCGGCAGGGCTGCTTTTATCCGATTTATTGACCGGAACACCGAATCGTTTCCGCGGATTGTTTGATCCGAACCGGTCGAAGCTGCATAAGCAGGATGCGAAACAGTTCGCGAAGAACAATGCCGATGTCGCAATCGAATTGCTGAAGGGGAAAGTGACCCGTGCCAGTCAGTCGGCGGACGACCTCGGCATCGATGAAGGGGGACTCGTCCGGCATGCCGGGAAGACGGTCGGCGGATACCGGGATTCAGCCGGTGAACTCCATCTCGTCAAGACGACGTGTACGCATATGGGGTGCGACGTCAAATGGAACAACGGAGAACGGTCATGGGATTGTCCGTGTCACGGTTCGCGGTTTGATTACGAAGGAAATGTGCTCGAAGGTCCGGCTGTGAAGCCGTTGAAGAAGTTAAAATGATACAGTGATCGTCTCTGATCTCGGGGGCGATTTTTTTGTGGAATAATTCTCTTGAAACTCTCGTTTGTTGGATACTCAATAGTTTTACGAACAGATGACCGTAAATATTTTTACTGATATCAGAATTTAATACTTTATTATTTTTTCGATGTGCTATAATTACCTGGTATTAAAAATATTCAAGCGTTTAACTATATCGGTCGGGTCGATCTTCATGTGGATGTTACGAATTCACCGTCACGGACGCCGTTTACAGGTTTTATATCAAGTTCATTTCATAGTAGCGTCGTGAACGCTGTACGAATTCGAGGAGGAAGTAACACATGAGTAAAGAAAAAATCGCCCAGCTCCGCAAACACGTCTCGCCTTTTGAGAAGGCAGACGTCAAATCCAGCGTCCGGCAGATGATCAATACGATCTTGCCGTTTCTCGTCGCCTGGTTCCTGGCTTATCAAGCCTTACAGATTTCCGTTTGGCTCGCTGTTCCGCTTGCGATCGTCGCAGCCGGTTTCGTCGTTCGGATGTTCATCATCTTCCATGACTGTACACACGGGTCATTCTTTAAAAACAAAAAAGCTAACGCAATCGTCGGAACGATCACAGGCATCCTGACCTTGTTCCCGTATGAGAAGTGGAAACGTGAGCACTCGATCCACCATGCCTCAAGCGGGAACTTGGACAAACGCGGTGTCGGTGACATCTGGGTCATGACGATTGAAGAATATGTCGAAGCGTCAAAATGGACACGTTTGAAGTACCGTCTGTACCGGAATCCGCTCGTCATGTTTGGTCTTGGACCACTCTTGTTGATTCTCGTCGTCAGCCGCTTCAACCGGAAAGATGCCCGCAAGAAGGAACGGATGAATACGCATGTCATCAATGCGTCGTTGATCGTCCTGTACGGCATCATGATTTACTTCATCGGTTGGCAGGCATTCCTGATCATTCAAGGCACGACGATGTTCACAGCAGGCGTCCTCGGGATTTGGTTGTTCTACGTCCAGCATACGTTTGAAGACTCGTACTTCGAGGATGAGAGCGAATGGGATTACGTCAAGGCTGCGATCGAAGGCAGCTCGTATTACGAATTGCCGAAAGTCTTGCAGTGGGTGACGGGAAACATCGGTTTCCACCACGTGCACCACTTAAGTCCGCGTGTTCCGAACTACAATTTAGAAAAAGCGCATACGGCGACACCACCGCTTCAAAAAGCAACGACGATCGGCTTGTTCTCGAGTCTGAAGTCGCTTCGCTACAAGCTGTATGATGCGAAAAATAAAACGTTTGTGACGTTCGGTGAAATCAAGCATTTGTTGCGTGAACCCAAAACGTCTGTCTCTTAAGCACACAGACCTTACTTCCATTTGTGGAAGTAGGGTCTTTTTTTGATGCCGGCTACGACTTTTGCCGTATGTCGCGTGCCTTGATCCATGGTACGATGGCAAGTATTGAAGGAGGGATGATAATGCGTCGTCTACCCATTGCTTACATCATAGCAGGAGCCATCTTACTTTTACTGTTCGCCTTCAGTTCGATGCGTTATGAGCAACAATCGCTGATTCCGTTTCTGACGAATCATATCCCGCTCGGGTGGGTCTATACCTTTTCGTTCGTTTCGTTTCATTATGAAGTTCCGATCAGTGTCGCGGCGCTAGGTCCAGCGGCGTTTCTCGAGTTCTTCATCCGCAAAGGGATGCATGCCGGTCTGTTCTTTATTCTTGGGACGAGCTTGGTCCATGTCTTACGCATGCGTGGTTATCGTCCTGTGCCGGCCGCTTTTTTTGCCGCAACGACGGCAATCACGGTCGGTGTCTTGGATGAATTTCATCAGCAACTGACCGGCGGACGGACACCACTGGTTGGAGATGTCATCATTGATGGAAGTGGAGCCGTCTTTGGCATCTTGCTGTATACCGGAATCCGCTTGTTCCTTAAAGCGGATCGCATCGTCAAATCAGAATATCAGCAATCGGGCTGAACACGAAAATACCCGGTCGTCTCAAGTGGATTGAGGCGACCGGGTATTTTGACGATCAAAAACGTTGGACCCATTCGATTTTGTATTGTGTCCGACCAAATTGTTTACGGAGCATCGTATCGGCTTTTTTACGAGCTGCCGTATGGTCACTTGCCTTGATGTTCAATCGATCTGTATCGACGACCTCGTCACGCTCGATGACTTGATATTGTACCGTATATTCTTTATTAAACAATCCTAAAAACCCCAAGATGTTCACTCCCATATTCTTCATTCTAGTAGTTAGTATATGGCATTTTTAAAGTATTGGCAATTCAAATCAAAGACTTTTGTCTCACCCCTTACTAAAAGGGATATGGTTCGGATGAATCATAGACTTAATGTTTCAAATGTTACAAAGAACCGCGGTAATTCTATAACTTTTTCAGAAAAATTTGATTTTTGATCAGAATCGTTTGGAATGTTATAGGTCTTTAGACATGCTTAAATACTTCTTTGATTATAAGCTAAAGATATATCTTTCAAGACACTTCATACCGTTTAACAACAATTCCCTTGGAATGATTATGGGATTACGGGTATGATAAGACATGAAACGATAGCGAGAACTCAATGAAAGGGAGGTGAAAGAATGACCAATGAGACAGAACCGATTCCATTGCGGGTCGGTAAACGAGAACAGCTTTATTTCTGGTTGCTCCTGCTGAGCACACTCGTAACGGGATGTGGTCTGATCGTCGGAGTACTGGCGCTCGGAACGCTTGGTGTCGTCTTACTCGGACTGACCATCCTCCTACTTGGAGCGATTTGGATTCGCCAATGGATCCGGGTGATGACGATTCGGACGGAAGGTGTTTTTCTAAGCGAGACCCAACAACCACTCGTTTATGCGGCACTTCGTCGTGATGCAGAGCAGATGGGATTCTGGAAAACACCAGAGATCCTGTTGACGCAGGACCCGAAGATGACACGACCACGGACGATTGGTTTGTTCCAAAAGTATATGCTGGTGTTGCCGGCGGATTATCCATTAAATGAGACGACGCGTTTTGAAATCTTGCGCGAACTGGCCCACTTAAAACAGAACCATGAAGAAAAACAGCTGTTGTTACTGATCGGGAGCTGGATCCCATTCTTGCGCACAGCTTATTTACGCGCTTGTGAAGAGACAGCTGATCGGTTTGCGCTCGCGCAACTGACTGAAGAGGAGAGAATTCCATCCCTCGTCCGCTCGATTGTTGGTCCGGCGCTATGGCGCCGACTGGATGTCATGCACTACATAGAACAAAAACAACAAGCGCCGTCACTCGCGACGAGTATGAGTGAATTATTCCGTCATCAGCCATCCATTCACCGGCGCTTGGCGGTTGCCGGACTGAAGACGACTGCCCCCCGATTGGCGCGTGTGACAAGCGGTCTGCTCGTCAGTCTGAGTTGTCTGGCACTCGCCGGTCTCGTCTTCACCGCGACGGAGCTTGAGATTCCAGAGTGGTCCGGCTGGACGGAGTCCGTCGTGCAGCAAGATGATACGAAGCAAGATTTAGGTGAATCGAAACTGATGGCCGCGATTCAAAAGGGAACACTTGATGAAATCAACCAACTGATTCCGGAGAGTGACATGAAGGCGGTCGATGCGGACGGAGATACGGCATTACATTATCTCGGATACCGGAAGTCGAGCGAAGGGCTCGCGGATGTCTTCCAAGACTTGCTGGCAGCCGGAAGTGATGTCGACGCCGTCAATGACTTTGGAGAACGTCCATTCATCACTGCCGTCTACAGTAACAACAAGGAACTTGTGGAGTTGTATCTGAAACGCGGCGAAGCGATCAACCAACGGGATGATGAGGAGTATACGCCGCTTCATCACGCGGTCGAAGGTGAAGGCAAGGAGACTGTTAAACTGTTGCTCGAGCGTGGGGCGGATCCGGCACTGAAGAATGCCGACGGCTACACGCCGCTGATGATGGCAGAAGAGTATGAACTTGAGGACATCATCGTCTTACTGAAACAAAATCAAACGCAGACGTTATAAAAAAAGGACGATTTCCCACTCAGGGAGATCGTCCTTTTGCTGATTAGTTGGCTTCGACTTTTGTATCGATGATACGACCTTCGATGTTGTAGTTGACTTCGCCGAGCGACTTCGTGAAGTCGCGGAGGTTTTCCCAGTCCGAGAGACCAAGATCCGTCACGCGGCCTGCTTTGTAAGCCACTTCAAACGGTGTCAGACCATCGCCGCCTTTTGCCGTGAAGGCATTCGTTGCGATGACGTATGTTTTCGCAGGATCGATCGTTTCAAACGTGCCGCCGTTGTTGACTTCCATTTTCGTGACACGGTTTCCTTTTGCGAGTTTACTGCTGTATTCAAACTTCATGCCCGACACGTGGAGGAATCCACCGTTTTCGATTGGTGCCACACCAACGCTGATTTCAAGCAGGTCCTTGATTTCCTGACCTGTCATTTTCACTGTCGCGAGCGTATTTCCGAACGGAAGCGTCGTCAAGACTTCGCCGACTGTAAGTGGTCCGGCATTGATGGCAGCCCGGATCCCACCACCGTTTTGCATCGCGATGACCGTTTCTGCGTTATACTCTTTTGCTTTTTTGAGCATACCATCCGTGATCAAGTTCCCGAGTGCCGTTTCGCTGTTTCGGACACTGACTTCGCCACGTGGGTTCCCGAGCTCGTTGACGATATTTGCGCCGACTTCTTCATTTTTCAACTCAGTGATTTGATCCGCATATGGCTTCAGGATTTCAGCAGCACGTGTATCTTCCGCAGCTTTTGCCACATCGATCAACGAACCGTTGTACTCTGTCAATTTCCCTTTGTAGTCAAATGTCAAATCCAGATTTCCGAGGAAATCACCATATTGGTACGCTTGCGCGATGATCGTTGGTTCTGTTTTACCTGGTACGATCGTCTCGTCGACAACAACCGGTTTTTCCAGCTTGGTATGCGAGTGACCACCGACGATGACATCGATGCCGTCGACGTTACGTGCGAGCAACTGATCGTTGTCGACTGCTTCGTTATCGTCAAAGCCAATGTGCGTCAAAGCGACGATCTTGTTGACGCCACGGTCTTCGAGTTTTTTAACAGCGGCTTTTGCGCTAGTGATGTAGTTGGCAAAGGCAACTGTTCCCGGACTAGCGATATCCGCTGTCTCTTCTGTCGTCAAACCAAAGAAGCCGATTTTTTGACCTTTGTATTCCTTGATGATCCCTTGATAAATTTGACCTTTTTCAGGACCAGCTGTGATGGTTTTTTTCTGGAGACCGTTGAAGCTTTCATTTTTGCTGAAGTCCACGTTTGCCGTGATGAACGGGAATTTGGCTTTCGTGACGAAGTTTTTGAGTGCGATGTTGTTCTCCGTCTCTCCGAGATCAAACTCATGGTTACCGAACGTCATCATGTCGTATTTCATATAGTTCATCAGTTCAAGGTCAGCTTGACCCAGGAACTTGTTGAAGTAAAGGGAGCCTGAGAAAACGTCCCCTGCATCGAGTAAGAGGGAAGGTTTACCTTCCGCCCGGTACGCGGCACGGAGTTCTTTAATGACCGTTGCCCGTTTTGGTGCTTTATCGAGATTGGCGTGCGTATCGTTCGTGTGCATCAAGCCGATGGAGAAATCGTCTTTGTTGACGTCCAGCACGTTGATTTTTGCTTTGAGTGTGATGGTCTTACCGAGACGTGTGTAGCTCGCGACGGCATATTTCGTCCCGGCTTCGCTCGTATCGACTTTCGACCAGCGGACCGGTTTGTCATAGACACGACCTGTCGCATAGAGGACGGCGAGTGTTTTTGGGAGTTCCGGTTTGTCACCGACATAAATCGTCTGTTCGCGAACGCTCTCGACGAATTTCACGGCATAGTTTTGGATGAAGATTTTGACTTCGATCGGCGATTTCTTCTTGCCATACGTTCCTTTGACCGTTTGATAACGGTTGAAGATATGACGATCATAACTTTTCCACGTAATTTTCTCGCCCTTGTATGTAGCAGGTAACTTGACCGGGGCACCTTTTGTGAAGACGAGTGACTTGAGTTTGACCGTTTTGACTTTGACATGCGTTGCTGCGGATACGGTAGTCTGCGCAACCGGCACGATTGCCGATGTCGTCAGGGCGACAGCAACGGCTGCCGCGTAAAGCGGTTTTGATTTGTACATACGTAGAAATCCTCCTTCAAAGTGGGTGTATGAATACAAGGTCGAAATGCGATCGTTGACCTCTTCTTCTACTATAAATCGTTCTAGGTATCTGGTGCGATAAAACTTTTGTAAACTTCGTAAATTCTTAGGTCGGACGACATGACAACCGAATGGAGACGTTTGTTTTAAGGGTTGTTCTTAGGGCATTTGAACTAAAGACATAAAATGATAACGCTTTCATTATAATCTGTCCTATTAAAAAAAGAAACGAAAACCTTGACTGATTCGTCAAACATTTCCATTATTTGATAAGCAGACAGTAGTATTCAGGACAAGAGTTCTGTATGATGAAGAAACGAGGAAAACCGCGGAGGGAGGACGGAAAACACGATGAAAGAAACGGTTCAAGGGACTGTGATTTTAGTCATTTTATGTTTAATGAGTATTTTGTTGCTGTGGGGACTGGCCTCTCCGCCGACGACAATTGAATTTCCACTTCTATCCCATTCCAAACCCGCTTTGATTGATGTCTTCCACATCATCGAAGCGGTTTTTTTAGTTGAGTAGAAAGCTACAGTTTGGTGTCGGTTTGCCCAATACATTGACACGATTTTTAACGATGGCTAGAATTGATTAAGTGTATGGCATGTGATGCCTACTTTTTAATATGAAACGAGTGACGTGAGAAGAAGGGGGGAGCAGAAAGAACGCAGACCATTTGTCCTGCGCACGGGTCGATCGTTCGTTTGAAGAATCGCGAACGGAGTCCGTCTTTTTTCTTTTACGTGGATGCAACTGAACTAAAATACATGTACCTTTACAGATCGGAAGGAATTTATTATGTGGAAAGAAATGAAAAGTATCGTCCGCGAACAAGTGGAGAACTTCCCACTGATCCGTCGTTTGGCTCGTTATGAGATCAAATCGGCGCACGCGGAGCAACGGCTTGGTTTGTTATGGGAGCTGTTGAACCCCGGATTACAGATCTTTATTTACTGGTTCGTCTTTGGTGTCGGTCTGAAAGGGAACAAAAACGTCGACGGGGATATCCCGTTCATCGTCTGGTTATTGTGCGGGATCGTCGTCTGGTTCTTCATCAATGATGCCTTGCTGCGTGGATCGAACTCGATCAACAGCCGCCTCGCGATGGTGACGAAGATGCGTTTCCCGATGAGTGCGATTCCGTCTTATGTCATTTTGTCACGGATGTATCAGCATTTCGCGATGCTCGTGATCGTCTTCATCGTCATCATGCTGAACGGAATTCCGATTACGTGGAAACTCCTTCAACTCCCTTACTATATGGCAGCGACGTATATATTCGTCTATGCCTTCTCACTCTGCTTCTCGACATTGATTACGCTCGTGAAGGATATCCAATTGTTCCTCCAATCGATGATGCGGATGTTGTTTTATTTGACGCCGATCCTCTGGAACATCGAACGTTTCCCGGACGTCTTACACGGGGTGCTTCGTCTGAACCCGGTCTTCTACCTCGTAGAAGGCTATCGCGCGAGCTTACTCGGCGGCGCTTGGGTCTGGCAGGAATGGCCGACCGGACTCTATTTCTGGAGTGTGACGCTGCTCTTGTTCACAGCCGGGACATTCTTGCACATCAAGTTCCGTAAATCATTCACCGAGCTCGTTTAAGGAAGGAAATCGCCATGTCTATGATAAAGCTCGACCATGTCACGAAACGGTTTGATATGGTTACGACTACAAAAGAAAAATTCAAATTGTTATTTAAGAACCAAAGCAAAAACGTCAAGACGTTCACGGCGCTCCGCGATGTCTCAATCGACATCGGTTCCGGGGAAGTCGTTGGTCTCGTCGGCATCAACGGCTCCGGGAAATCGACGTTATCAAACTTGATTTCCGGCATCATCTACGCCAATGAAGGGGACGTCGCGATCAACGGAGAAGTTGCGATCATCGCCGTCTCGCAAGGCTTAAAAAATGTGCTGACAGGACGCGAAAACATCCACTTGAAATGTTTGATGCTCGGGATGGATGACGCGGAAATCGAACGCCGGATGCCCGGCATCATCGACTTCGCCGACATCGGAGATTTCATCGATCAACCGATCAAAAAGTATTCGAGCGGAATGAAGTCGCGGCTTGGTTTTGCGATCGCCGTCAATGTCGACGCCGATATCTTGATCGTCGATGAAGCCTTGTCCGTCGGGGACCAGACGTTTTATAACCGCTGTATCGACAAGATGAACGAGTTCAAGAACGAAGGCAAGACGATCATCTTCGTCAGTCACTCTTTGACGCAGATTCGCAGTTTCTGTGAACGCGTCATCTGGCTCGAGTACGGACAAGTCAAGCTCGACGGAACGACAAAAGAAGTCGTGCCGGAGTACAAGAAGTTCCTGACCGATTATAAAAAGCTGACGAAAGAAGAGCAGCACCAGTACCGGAAAGATCGTTTGAAGGAACAAGCGCAACAGGCCAAACCGGGGAAACAAAACGTGGATGCGGAAGATACCGTCAAACATCCCGGTTGGATCTTATCCGGCATCAGTCTTCTTGCCGTCGCGGCAGGTGCCTTGATGGTCATCGATGAGACGCCGTCCTTCTCGACCTTTGCGGAAGCACTCTCCAACCTATTTTGATTGCAGACCATGGACATTCTTGTTCATGGTCTTTTTTTTGACGAAAACAGGGAATAGACGAGAGAAAAAAGAAATAAGTACAGAGTAGAAGTAAGTAGAGGAGCGGAGGGCGGTCATGAAAAAAATCAGAAAAGCCATTATCCCGGCAGCGGGACTCGGGACACGTTTCTTGCCGGCGACAAAAGCGATGCCAAAAGAAATGTTGCCGATTCTGACGAAACCGACGATTCAATACATCGTCGAGGAAGCGGTTGCGGCGGGCATCGAACAGATTATCATCGTCTCCGGACGAAACAAACGGGCGATCGAAGACCATTTTGATCACGCACCGGAGCTTGAGAACATCCTCCGGCAAAAAGGGAAGCTCGACTTGTTAAAAGAAGTGGATGCATCGACGACGATGGCCGAGATTCATTACATCCGGCAAAAGGAACCAAAGGGACTCGGACACGCCATTTGGAGTGCCCGTCATTTCATCGGCGACGAACCGTTCGCGGTGTTGCTCGGTGATGATATCATCGTCTCGGAACAACCGGGACTGAAACAATTGATTGATCAGTACGAGGAACTGGAGTCCTCGATCGTCGGCGTCCGTCATGTGCCGACCAGTGACACGGACCGTTACGGCATCATTGATCCGCTGAAACAAGAGGGCCGTCGTTATCACGTCCGGCAGTTCGTCGAAAAACCGGTGCAAGGTACGGCACCATCAAACATGGCAATCATCGGACGGTACATCCTGACGCCGGCGATCTTTGCGTTTCTTGCCAAGCAAGAGGTCGGGTCAGGAGGCGAGATTCAGCTGACGGACGCGATTGAACGGTTAAATGGGCAGGAAGACGTCTATGGTTATGAAATCGACGGTGACCGGTTTGATGTCGGGGAGAAGATGGGCTATGTCGAGACGACACTTGCCTTTGCCTTAAAGGACGCGGAGATCCAAGCCGATGTTAAAGCCTTGCTTCGCCGGCACGTCGAAAGCTGGACCGATTAAATAACAAAAGCAAAGCCCACGGGTGAGCTTTGCCTTGATCAGGTCTGCTTCTTATTCATGTACGTTTTGACGCGTGGTGCCGTATACGTGCGGAAACGTTCGAGCAACCGTTCCGGATCAGACTCGACGAGGAGTATTGCGGCGTGTTCCGGTATCAGGAAACCTTGTGTCTCCATCTGCTGGAACAACGTGACGAGCGAATCATAGTAGCCGTCGATGTTTAAGATGCCGCATGGTTTTTCATGTAAGCCAAGCTGTGCCCACGTGAAGACTTCAAAAAATTCTTCCATCGTCCCCGGACCACCCGGTAAGATGATGAATCCGTCTGCCAGTTCAGCCATCTTCGCTTTGCGATCGTGCATCGATTCGACGAGATGAAGCTCTGTCAGATTCGGGTGGGCAATTTCTTTTTCCTGTAAGAAGTGCGGCAGGACACCGATCGCTTGTCCATTGGCTGCAAGGACCGCATCAGCGACAGCACCCATCGTTCCGACGCGTGACCCGCCATAGACAAGGTCGAGGTCATGACGTGCCAGCGCGGTACCGAGCGTCGCTGCTGCCTGACGGAAAATTGGTGTTGCTCCATCTTTTGAACCACAAAACACTGCAAGTTTTTTCATCCATAGGTCCCCCTTGTTAAAATCGTCTTCTGTCAACATATCATATCAGGTCGTTTCGAATAAGAGGGCTCATGTATCGTTATCATGAAAAATAACAGACTGGACTACGTCAAACTGAAGGAGAACAAGATGAAACCGAAAACCATCGTATGGCTCGTATTGCTGATTGCAGCAATCAATCTTGCAATCGGGATTTGGGTGCCGGAATCGCCGACGCGAACGACAATCAGCAGTGTGTTGCTTGGATTAGTCGTCTTACTCGGAATCGGTTATTTCATTGCCCTGCGTCATTCATCGAAATAAAAACAAAGCCGTTTCGTTTGCTTCAGGCAGACGAAACGGCTTTGTTTATGTGTGATCAGAAGTATTTAAGAATGAGGGAATATTCTAAAAAATCTATTTTTATACACGATTTCGACATAAAGACGGATAAAATGTAAAAATTACGCATCTTTCGGGACATATGACTCATGTCTAAAGTATCGGTAAGTGTAAATAATGTGCAAATTACACCAAATATTCGTATTCGAATATCCAAGGGGGGTCTAAGGATATATGATGTTGTTACAAAGCCAGACAAAAATATTAGGAGGTTGTTAATAATGAACTTAAAAAAGAAATTAGGACTAGTTATTGGGACATCAGCCCTTTTACTATCACTAGGAAATTCAGTTACTAATACTAATGATATTGCTCGTAACGACCTGCCAGCTGAATTCTCAGTGAAGAACGTGGCGAAGAACGACCTACCAGCTGAATTCTCAGTGAAGAACGTGGCGAAGAATGATTTGCCAGCTGAATTTTCAATCAAACAAACTAACTCATTATCTTAACCAATCAAGAAGATTAGTTTTTTTTCTTAAAAGAATTTGTTTGTACTCATTCATATTTAAAATATCAAACAACAAATAAGCCTTTTTATACGAATCTCTTATTTCAGAATCGTCTGCATTTATTAGTTCTAGCGCATAAGCTTTTTGATAATATAACTGCCCTAATAAAGACATATCTTTAAATTGAAGGCACGATTGAATACCATCATTAATATATTTTAAAGCTTCTGCTGGCTTATTTAATTCAATTAAAACTTTTGACGCATTATATAAAATTCTTATTTTCTCTACTAACAAATCGTCACTTTCGAAGTTGAGATTAATCAATTCTTCATATGTTCGTAAGCCGTGCACATAATGACGTTTTTCGTAATATAAAGTTGCGATAGCAGATTTCAAGCGAAGTAACATTTTAGGAGAGTAATAAAGAGTTGCATATTTATCTGCTAACAATTGAAGCTCTACAATACAGGTTCTATAGTCAATCTTATTCATTCGATAAGCAGTTATATGAAGATAGTAAGAGTAGAGAGAAATCAGTTCTTGATCGAAATTCAATTGCTTAATTTTTTCTTTAGCTTCTCTATATATCAAATCATATTGTTGATTTTGAAAAAGTATTAATAACCTATCGTCAGTTAATCTAATGGAATCAACGTGCTCATTTTGATTCAAAAATATTGTTATAGGCACTTGTAACTTTCTTGATAGAGCATATAACAAATCAACTGTTGGAGAATGTGTGCCGCTCTCAATCTTACTGATTTCCGCTTGGCTACAAATCCCATTCGCCAAATCCTTCTGGGTCAGATTATGTTTCTTACGGAGACGGCGAAGGGCGAGACCAATCTGCGGTGTCGTGAATTGATCCATCGGGTTCTGTCCTTTCTGTCCAGTGGATTTGAGAAATGATTCCCTTTTCATTATAGAAGGGAATCTGATGAGACACCAATCTTTTACTTCTAAAGTTCGTCAACGTGTTGTCTGCCATTTCAAACGAAAAGAAAGGGGTAACTCCTATGAATCTCACCTTTAAAGAATCGCGCCGAACCATGACTTCTTCGGGCTGGTGCTTAAATGCTGCTCATGTCTCGGTCGCACCCTTGGCAAGTCGGGAAATGGACCGGATCAAACCACCGGCGAAACGTGAATTAAAAACTTCATAACGACGTCTCTCGACGTGGCTTCATTCCGTCACCGGTCTGAAGCCTTTTTTATCATCATCAACTGAAAGGAGTGGGCATATGATTGGATTAACGATTCTTTCCGAAAGCCAAGGTTGGTTGCATCAACTTGATCCGACCCCTGAGCTCATCACGTTTTGTGAACAGCATCGTTTTTCGATGGATCGTTATGATTACGATCAGCATACGTTTTTGGATTTACTCGATTATATGGAGTTTCAAGAATTCGAACACTATTTATTTATCTTACGCGGACCGGGTGAACGGACGCTGCGACTCGTCGCGTATTTACAACAACGGATGTTGCATGTCCAGTTCCACTTGATGAATGAACGGGGCGACGTGTTATTTGGGGATCCGTATTTCTTGAACGGAGGGCAGGTGCCGCTTGAAACATCCTACGTTTCTGAGCAACCGATTGCCTTACAAGATGCCTTGATGTCGTTGTTCACAGGTGTCTATCCGGATGCGGCGTCGCGTCATCCGCAACCGTTACGTCATGTCTACGTCGAGGAGACGGCATTACTGGACTCGATTGAGCCGTCCTTGTTTGATCAGATGACGATCAACAGCCTGCTTTACATCGATCAGTCGACCCGCCACGATTTGCCGGTGATTGAATTGATGAGTCGGACACCGGTCTTGCTGGCATTTTCCGATACGTTGCCGTTTGACATCAAGGAACGACTGGCAGCATTTGATCGCCAGGCGTTGCAGCGAGCGTTTCAGCAGTGGCATGACACAGGGATCATTTCGAACGAGGAACACCGTGCCGGGATCATGGATTATGCGACGCTTGCCGGACTGACCGTGTCCCATCGTTTGTTTATCTGTAATTGCGGAATTTTCGCGGATTACGGGCAACGTCTCCAACTTAGTGACACGTTTGCCGTCAATGTGTGTCAGTTGCGCGAACGGCAACGGGAACAGCTCGAGGCGCTTGCACCGGTTGCGCAACTGACGCTTTATCCGCTCTTGTTCCAATTGGCCTCCGCTTTTAAAGGAACAAGTCGATTCGTGACACCGTACAGTGATCTTGAACTGCCCCGAACGGACGGGAAGATTGGTCCGCTGTCGATGGTCGGTATTCAAAACACGGAAGGCTGTTTTGCGTTTGAACTGACGACAAACCAACTGTTTGAGACGGATGAAATGTTTCTTGCGATCCTCGAAGCCGATCAAAAAGAACGGTTCGATATCTTGCCGGAACGGCTGGGGGAAGACTATGAAGCGGCCATACAGACTTATAAGGAGTTGATTTATCATGGATGAGCGACCGCTGTTTGGTCCATTCTCAAGAAAAGGGAGCTACTCTCGTGTTGAGGTCCTCGATAACTTGTTTGCCGATGACCGCTTCGTCGCCTTGTATCAAGAAACTGTTGCCTTGCCGGAAATTGATGAATTGATGTTATACCGCCGTTATCTTCGAAAAGAAGACCGCGTTCTTTTATACGGAACGTTTTCTCCTGACCTGTTTAATACGTTATGCCAAGAAGGCTATGACCTGTATTTGGTCGAACCGGAACTGAACCGGATCACGGGCATCTCGTCTCGTTATATGGACCGCGTCTATGGGCTGAGTAATGAGTTGGTCGATGTGATGGGCAGCGGGGCGTTTGATAAAATCGTGTTGCCGGGGACGACGATTGCGCGGTATTCACGAGGGGAGTTGTTGTTGTTTTTCCGGAATGTTCGACAGCTGTTGACGCCGGCGGGGCAATTGCTCGTCAACATCCACAATGCGAGGTATTTAAAAACACACGTCCAACCGATTGCGTCACGACGCATTCAAGATTGTACATTGTTTTACGGGCAAAAAGTCGACCGCAACCGTCTGATCTTTAATTTATATTTGAAATCAGGTAATGATGAAAAGGTCAGTTATGCGATTGAACATCTGTATGAGCCGGACACCTTATTCGAATTTGCGAAACTATCACGTTATACAGGCAGGACACTGTATGCGGGAAAAACCGTCAGTATTCTTGAACTCGATAAAATAGGTTAAAATCAATCGATTCTGTATCCACTGGATGCAGAATTTTTTAGCAACTAAAAATAGTTCTTCAAATTAATTGAAATATTTTCTATACTGGTTTCAATAGGTCTAAAGGTGGGGTAATAAAAAGAGCAGTCCTTAATTGTCAGAAATTTTAACGCCATCAAGAAAATCGGAGGATAGGTAAACGTTATGGATGAAAAGACGACACAAGCACGGCAAGACAGTTGTTTATCCTTTATTACGACGTTGTTTCCAGAGGAAACCTTTCAGTTCGTTGAACAGCAGACATATCCGGACGCTTTTGGACATACCGGAACGCATATTACGTTCAAATCCGCCTTACGTGAGTTAAAGCTCAGTTTTGTCAGCCAAGCGCACAGTCGCTTCGAGCGGGTCTTTTTAGCGGAAAAAACATCGGCATCACCCTTTTTCAGCCGGATGATGGAAGCGACATATGAAGATGGTCAGTTATACATTCATCACGTTTTGAAGTCCGATTGACGCACAAAAAAACACGATGAGACGTGGACAGGAATTCTCCTATCCGCGTCTCATCGTGTTTTTTAGGTTTTAATTGACTGAAGTCCTTGCTGTAACGCTTGATTGACCGACGTCGCCATATGATCCCGCACCTCTTGTGTGAGTAAGCGACCGTTGAAGTACACTTCATTCGACAGTGTCAGATGGACAAGGATATCTTCTAAGACGGGCTTGAAATCGAGCGGCTGGGTTGGCTCGAGGGACTGGTCGATAAACTCCTGCAACGAAGGATGTTGGACATACTTCGGATCAATGAGATCGATCACCGTCGTGTTCAAGGCCATAGCTAATCGTTCCAATACCTGTGTCGTGGGAATTCGTTGTCCCCGTTCATAGGCCGAGATGGAAGTAACAGTTTCACCACACCGTTCTGCTAAATGTTTTTGAGTGTACCGGTGTTGTTTTCGTAGTTGCATGATTTTTTTTCCGAGAGCACGATTCACAGTACTCAACTCCTATTCTTACATCCGTACATTATAGTACTAAATAACCATTTTCATTATATCGCAAACCTTTGAAATGTAAAAAAAAGTTTTACATAAAAAATAATTGCATGATTATGTATGTAATGGATTTAAAATTCAGGCGATTTTCATGATTTTGTCTATTTCGGTAAGGGCAGGAAAGGAGAACATGCTATTCTAATGAAAGAAATAGTAATGGAGGTTCAGGTGTGATGAAAAAAATTCCTTGGTCAGGTTATGTGACGTTACTTGTCTTGATTATTTTGTTTGTAGCGAGTTCGATGCCGTATGAAGAACAGTCACTCAAACCGGGTTTATCCCGTTATGTTAATTTAGATTTTGTGGAGCAGCTGCGATTCATCTCGTTTGATTACAACGGGGAAGTCAGTGTGGCGGCGCTTGGAGCATCGGGATTCGTTGAGTTTTTCATTCGTAAGGCCGCACATGTCTCGATTTTTATCGTCCTCGGTATCGCGTTGATTGATTTAACGATTCGCTTAGTGCGTCCTGTCCCGCTGGCTGCTGTATTTGCCTATACGTTAGCGATTACGATTGCCGTATTTGACGAATTCCATCAGATTCTGACCGGTGGACGGACCGGATTGATCCACGATGTGTTGCTCGATGGAACAGGCGCATTAATCGGAATTCTCTTCTATCTGTTGATTTGGAAAAAACGACCAAACCATCAACCGGTTCGTTCTACGTAAGTCTTCGGTCCTAGTTTTTTTTTGACGGTAGCAGGTTTTGCTTGGTTGAGGTCGAATCCTTAAGGCTAACACCATTAACCAAAAGGAGAGAATCGTATGAAAACACCTCATCTATTGATTACAAGTGCCGGGCGTCGTGCAAAACTGGTCGACTATTTTGTCAGAGACTGGACGACCGGTCGTGTCAGTACGGCTGATTGTAATCCGTTGGCCGCCGCATTGTACATGACGCAGCACCACTATATCGTGCCGAAAATAGATGAGGTCGATTATATCGATCATCTGCTTCGGCTTTGTCAGACTGAAAAAGTGACGGCGATCCTGTCCTTGATTGATCCGGAACTTGGTTTACTGGCAGAAGCAACCGAACGTTTTCAGGCAATCGGTGTGACGGTCATCGTCTCCTCTCACGAAGCGTGCCAGCTCTGTTTTGACAAGTACGCCATGTATGAATATTGTCTCAGTCGAGGCATCGCTCATGCGCAGACGTATCATTCGATGGAATCGTTCCGAGAAGCACTGGCTCTGTCCGAAATCAAGTTGCCTGTTTTCGTTAAACCGCGTAGCGGCAGTGCGAGCATTGAGGTCAGACGAGTCGAGACACTTGCAGAAGTCGAGCAACTATTTGCGAAAAATAGCGGATTGATCGTTCAGGAACTGTTAGTCGGTCAAGAGCTCGGGGTGGATGCCTACGTCGATTTGATTTCCGGCAAGGTCACATCCATCTTCGTCAAAGAGAAATTGACGATGCGAGCCGGAGAGACCGATAAAAGTCGATCCGTCGTCCGGGAAGATGTGTTCGAATTGGTCGAACAGGTGCTTGAACATTCCGGACTGATCGGTCCGCTGGATTTTGATTTGTTTGATGTCGATGGTACGTTGTATCTCTCGGAAATCAATCCACGGTTTGGCGGCGGTTATCCCCATGCCTATGAATGCGGCGTCAATTTTCCGGCACAACTCTTCCGTAATCTTCAGCACGAGATCAATCCGCCGCACATCGGAAACTATACGAGCGACTTGTATATGTTAAAGCACGATACGATGACACTGGTCTCGGCAGCGGCGTTACAACAAATGAAACGTTGAAAAATAAGGAACTGATTTCATATAGAAATCAGTTCCTTATTTTTGTGTAGAAACAAATTATTATTAAGAAATCGAAATCCGCGAGCGTTTTAAACACTGGACAGCCGATGTCCAACTGCCGAATAAGGCGTTGATCGTCGAGGTACTTGGAACAGACCGTCCTTCCGCCCATTTGCGGTAATGGATGATACTGAGGGACGGCAGCTCACGTTGCGCCTGCGTCAGAGCTTCGAGCACATCTTCCTCTACCCACTTCCGGCGAGGAGGGGCAATGTCAAGACAGGCGAGGGCATCGACCCACGACCCATATTTTCGGGCAATCGTCGCGACCGTCGGATGTCCGTTTTCCTGCGCCCAAATCGAGTAGGTCTGGGTCGTTAAGCGCGGAAGAACGTCCGATGCTTCGAGGAGTGCGTTGATGATGCGTTCTTCTGTCATGCAGATTGAACGTGTCATCTCAATGTGTGCTTCCTCAAGGGCCCGTGACCATGACCCGAAACGCAGATTGATTAACGTCAATGAAGGACCGTGTTTTGCTTTGGCCCATTCGCGGTAGCTGTTGCTGTGGAATGGGTGCAACCGCTCCGATGCTTCCTTGATGAAGGCGAGGATTTCCTGATCCGAGTAATACGGCCGAATCGATGACAGTCCGGCAGCATGTAACGCTTCACGCCATGAACCGAACACGTTGATGATCGTCGTGATGGAAGGAATTTCTTTTCCAGTCGACCAGCGGGCATACGTTTTGGCGTCTAAGGCAGGGTAAGCGATGCTGGCTTCGATTAAGCTGTCGATTACTTGTTGTTCTGTCCATTTCTTCATGATGTTATACCCCTTTCATGTAGGTGTTCGTCTAGGTGTGGGTACTTTCTTGTGAGGTTGTGCGACGGCGTGTCGCATAAATCAGCAAACTGAGCCAAATGAAGTAAAATCCACTCGGTCGGACGAGTACGCTTTCTGTGAACTGAAGAAACAGCAACCAAAGACTGAGCACGAGCAAGGCAATCGATAAGGAATCATCATAACGGTAATCCCGAATCAATCGAACGAGTATCAGGAGGAACGAAGCAAGATACATCAACAGACCGACGACACCCAATTCATACAGATAAACGATCGGCGTGCTGTGGAACGTATACAACGTGCTCGGACCAAGTTGTTCTTCGAGTCCAACAGCAGAAGAACCGAGTCCGTGTCCGAACCAAAGGCGGTCGGTGGAAGCCGCCATTCCCGCCTGCCAGAGTGCACTGCGCCCGTTGAGACTGATCACTTGTGAAAACAAGGCTTGGTTAAACGACATCGAGACAAGAACGATACCGGCGCCGAGCAAGTAAAGTGCCGTCACTTGGTAGCGAAGCCGCTTCCGTTTTAACCGTAAGACGGTCGTCAGTAACGCAAGCAGGAAAAAGGAATAAATCCCGGTCTGGGAGGCACTCAGGATCAAACCAATCATGATCAGCAACAGGAAGCTTCCGAACAAGAGACAGGAACGCCATCTGTTCCGGGCAAGCGACTGCAGGACATACATCCAGGCGATGAGTCCACCGGGAACGAGCCAAGCGGCAAAGGTGTTCGGATTATTCGTCAGGCTGGCCGAGCGGAGAAAGCTGCCTTGTTCCCCGACATACAGCTGAGATAAGGAAACGGGACCAAACCGCAATGATTGAATGTTATCGATTGGTACATAATGTTGACCAAACGAAACGAGTAAGGCATATGCTGCAAGAAATAAGGCCTGATACAAGAGAATGAGGTTCATCAACTGAAACCAGCGAACGAATGGGCGAGCGGTAAGTGATAGGACGATGATGACAAAAAGCCACGTCGTAAACAGATGGAGTAACGAAAGCGAAGAAGCGGTAGCTGGACGAAACAGAAAAACAAGCGTGTGAAAGGTGAGGTGGATCAAAAACAGGGTGACGAGTCGTTGCGTCAAAGCACGTGGTGGAAAATACAAGGGACGGGTGATGAGATAAAACGTCACGAACAGAACAAGATAGACAACGGCGATCCAGACGTTCCACTGATGCGGCAGGACTTCGTCCGTAAAAGATAACGGACGGGTCCATAAATCGATCGTTACCCAAAGTGCTAGGATGAATAAGCCAATCGATTCAGGTATATTGACTGATTTTAACATCATTACTAATCTCTATCCACCCTTCATATAGGACTTATTACCGAATTTCATACTTATTAATCATCAAATTGGTATTTACCCTTAATTTTATGAACATCATGCAGTTTATAGGGATGATTTTGATGAAACGGCGATCATTTTTATGTGAATCGTCTTTTTTTCGTGAATCAATCTTTTTCGGTGAGTTAACGATACGCGGGCATAATGACTCCTCAAAAAAATATAATCATTTCCACCAAGCTCTAATTGTTTTGGTAGCCGTTTGGAAATAAGGTGTAACCATAACCAATGTCCATCCAACGTGTCAGGTAACGAGAAAGAGGTGAACAGCGTGAGCTCCATCCATCAAAAAAAGACATTCGGTGATCATTTGACGACATTGAAGAAGGGCTGGTGGATTCTCTGCATATTGGCAATTCTTTTTGCGGGTGCAGGATATGCGGTCAGCACCTACGTGATTCCTCCAACCTATGAGGCGACTGCCTACATCCTAGTCGTTCCGCAACAAGATGCGGAAGCGACAGCCACGACGACACTCGTCAGTACCTATCAAGATATCCTGAGAAGTCCGGAAGTCATCGATCAGGTCGCTCAAAAGATGGACGTGACCGATAAACGAATTTTTGACTTAACGGACCGCCTGACCGTCTCCAGTAACTTGGATTCGCAAGTCATCGCCTTATCCATCACTGATCGATCGGCGGAACAGGCAGCAATCCAAGCGAACACGATGACGGAAGTCTTTCAGGATTATTTACCCCAGTTGATCAAAACGAGCAGCACGGAAGTCTTCTCGACGGCACGGATCCCGACAAAACCAGTCTCACCGAACATCCTCATGAACACAGCAATCGGTGGCATTCTCGGTCTCTTGTTCGGATTGTTGATCGTCTACTCTCGGGCCCTTGGAAAAAAGTCAGTCGCTGAAGAAACAAAAGAACCGGCTTACCCGCAAGCTGTCAGCCGCCCTAGCCGTTCATAACCAGAGAAAGGAGGAGCCGTCATGCAAGCCCCACCACTTCATCAGTACCGCAGGCATCTCAAAATCGGTCTTTTGCGGTTGATCGACGCCGCGGTCATCATCGCAGCGACGGTCGTGACATTCTATTTCTTCAATCCCCTGAATCTGACCGCGAACTTTGAACTGGTCGATGCAGTCGAAATCGCTTTGATCCAATGGGTGGCCCTGACACTCGTTGCGCACTGGATGCGTTTTTATCAAATCATCTGGCGCTATGCCAGTCTGCGTGACCTCGGTGTCTTACTCGTCGTCGTCGTCGCCAGCAGCTTCGTCTTACTCGGTCTCGAATATGCGCTCTTCGACTTTGCGGTCGAACGGGCCGTCTTTCTTCAAACCGGTCTTGTCTTAAACGGCATCTTATTCGTCCGGCTGTTGATCCGGGGACGTCACCTCGAATTGAAGCGGGAGAACCGAACACTTGGAAAACGAACGTTGATCATCGGTGCCGGTGCCTCCGGTCAGATGATTACAAAAGAACTGAAACAGAAAAAAGCACACATCCTCAACGTCGTCGGGTTACTCGATGATTTGACGGAGCTGAAAGGGATGATGATCCATGGTGTCCCGGTCGTCGGAGCCATCGAACAGCTCGAGTGCATCATCGAGGAATACAAAATCGAGGCTGTCGTGCTTGCCATCCCGTCCTTATCCTATCCGGACCGGGTCGCTTTACTGAACCGGATCAAACAGACGAAAGTCGAAGCGCATACGTTACCGATGCTCGTGGAACTGGCATCCGGGAAAGTGTCCATCAATCAGATCCGGGAAGTCTCGATCGCCGATTTGCTCGGGCGGGAACCAGTGGAACTTGATATCACGGAAATTGAACGGAGTGTCAGTCAGGCGACGGTGCTCGTGACCGGCGCCGGCGGATCAATCGGCTCTGAAATTTGCCGCCAGCTGGCGAAGTTCAAACCGGATCATCTGATTTTACTCGGTCATGGTGAAAACAGCATCTACTTGATCCGTCGGGAACTGGAGGCCGTGACGGACGGCATCACCCTTCATTCCGTCATCGCCGATGTGCAGGATGCGGACCGAATGATGGACGTGATGCAACGTTTCAAACCGGATCTCGTCTATCACGCAGCGGCTCACAAACACGTTCCGCTGATGGAAGATAATCCGAGTGAAGCCGTCAAAAACAATGTTTACGGGACGCGGAACGTCGCTTTGGCGGCGGAAGCAGCCGGCGTCAAACGGTTTGTCATGATTTCGACCGATAAAGCGGTCAATCCGACAAGTGTGATGGGGGCGACGAAACGCATCGCCGAGATGGTCATTCAGCAAATCGCCCGCAACAGCGAAACGACCTTCGCCGTCGTCCGCTTCGGAAACGTCCTCGGCAGCCGCGGCTCGGTCATCCCACTCTTCAAGGAACAAATTGCGAACGGGGGACCAATCACCGTGACGGATCCCGCGATGACCCGTTATTTCATGACGATCCCGGAAGCGAGCCGGCTTGTCATCCAAGCGAGTGTCCTCGCTGAAGGGGGCGAAGTATTTGTCCTCGATATGGGGGAACCGGTCAACATCACGACGCTCGCCCGCAACTTGATTCACTTGAGTGGATTTACAGAAGAACAGATCCCGATCGTCTACAGCGGTATCCGCAAAGGCGAAAAGTTGTACGAAGAATTACTGGCGACCGAGGAGGTTCACGAAGAGCGGGTCTTCGATAAGATCTTAGTCGGAAAGACCCGACCGTTCGGTTCGATTGATCCGTATCTCCGCGATATTGCACTCGCGATTGATGATGAACAGGCACTTCGGACGTATTTACTCGAAGCGACGAATCGAACCGGTCCGATTCCGGAAACGATTCCACCCGCGATTCGGGTCGCCCGGGAATAAAGGGGGGAGACGGTATGAAATCAGCCCGGCAGTTATCACGCTTCAATCTCATTTTCATCGCCGATACAGCGTATTCGCTGCACCAGTGGATGATCCTGACCCTGTTGATCAAATGGAGCACCCCGCTCAACATCGGTTATTTCAATTATGCGCTCGCTTTGACGGCACCCATCGTCATGTTTTGTTGGCTCAATGCCAGTACGATTCTGACGGCAGAACGTTCCGGGCTGAAGAACTTCAGTCTTTTCATCAAAACCCGTTTTTCCTTGCTGACGGTCGGTGTCTTCGTCTTACTCGTCGTCTATTACTTCTTCGGAAAAGCCGACATCTTATGGCTGACGTTACTCGTCTACTTGAACAAATACATGGAATCGTTCGCTGATCTCGCTTACGGATTCCTGCAAGGTCACATGGCATTCAAGGAAGTCGCCTTATCAAAAATCTTCCGCAGCCTCGTCAATGTATCGGGAGCCGCCTTGATTTTGTTTACGACCCATTCGATTCACGGGTTCGTGCTCGCGCTCGTCGCCGGGAACTTGGTCATGCTCGTCCTGTATGACTTACCGACCGTCCGGCGCATCGGTCATGGTTTTGAAAACAACACGATGAGCGAGCGGTATCAAACGGGACGACAGTTATTTATCAAAGCCGTCCCACTGGGCTTCGTCGCCTTGTTGATTGCCTTGAATGCCAACATTCCCCGCTTGTTCGTCGGTCAAGCCATCGGGACGGAAGAACTTGGCTATTACGCAAGTATTGCTTACCTTCTGGTCCTAGGCAGTTTATTTATCCACTCACTCGTCGCAGTCTTGTTACCGAACTTCTCGTCTGACAGCGGGGAACGGCAAAGTCTCCCGGAACTGCGGAAGCTGACCCGCTCGATGCTGCTGATGACAAATGCCGTCGGTATCCTGTTGATTATCGGATCCATCTTCTTTGGAAAATGGGGGCTGACGATTTTCTACAATGCCTCCTTCGTTCAGTACCATACGATTTTTGTCCTGATGATGGTCGCCTCACTCTTTTTCTACAATTCAACCGTCATCCAAGCCTTGTTGACCGGATTTCAACAGTTCCGGGTCCAGACGATCTCGATCTTCGGCAGTGTCGTCGTCAACATCGTCGCCTGCAGCATCTTGATTCCGATGTACGGGTTGTACGGGGCAACGATCGCTTACGCCCTCTGTGCCGTCACCCAAATCGGACTACTGATTCCGGCACTCTATCGTTCACTCTATCCACGCAAACTCGCACTCGCCATCGAACAAAGCAGCTGAAGGAGGGGAAAAGCATGCGGCCGATTCTGATTGTCATTGCCATCGAAGCCTTGCTCAGCCAATTGGTTCGACCGCTCTTTTTGACTTCTGAAGGATACGTCGCGACACTCCTGATCATCAACTCGGTCCTGTTGATGTGGTACCTCTTGAAACAAGCGGACACGACGCCACTTTTTCTCATCTTCGTCACCGCGTTTCTGATTCGGCTGACCTTAATGCTGGTCGATCTCGAACTGTTCCGGCTCCCGCCGCACAGCGGGGATGATACGGAGGCGTTTCACCTGGAGGGCTTGCTGATCTACACCGATCCGACGACATTCAACGAAGTGGTCCGGGGAAGTTACTCGAAGTTTCTTGGTCTCTTTTATCTCGCGTTTGGACCGGAGCGGATGTTGGCTCAGTATTTAAACGTCATCCTCGGTGTCGTCTCAATCGTCATTTTGTCGAAAACATTGTTGTTGCTGAAGTTACCGATGCATTACGTCTTGATCGCAACCGGAATCTTCGCCTTCTTCGCCCAAGGGTTGTTGCTCTCACCGATTCTCCTGCGTGACCAAATCGTTGCACTCGGTATGGTCTACACGCTTTATTACATGGTGCGCTGGACGGTCGAAAAATCAGCAGTCAGCCTGACGCTCGCGTATACCGGTTACTTCGTCAGCACCGTGTTTCACTCGGGACTCGCCATCGGCATTCTCGTGTTACTCGTCTACTTTTCCTTTTACAATCACGAGACGAAGCGGATGGATTTCGAAGCATCGAAAGTCCAGCGTCTCCTCGTTCAAGTCGTGCTCGTCGGATTCATCGTCTACAGCTTCCAGGACGTCTTGTTCGCAAAATTCACCCATGTCTCACAAAACGGGCAATTGTTCAGCGGGATGAGTTATGACCGCGGTGGATCGGCTTATCTGAATGGACTGACAGTGACGGGACCACTCGACATGATCGTCTATTCCCCGATCCGGATGATCTACTTCCTGTTCTCGCCGTTCCCGTGGCAGTGGTCGAGCCTGATGAACATCGCGATTTTCTTCGCCGATGCCGTCTTTTATCTCCTGCTGTTTGGTCTGACGATGCTGCATCTGAAATATCTCAAACAACATCCGTTCGGCAGTGTGCTTCTGTTCATGTTGATCCTCTTCGTCGTTAATGCCTTGATTTTTGGTCTCGGGACCGGGAATGTCGGGACGGCGATCCGCCATCGCTACAAGTTGTTCCCGATGCTGTTGATTGTCTATACATCGATTCATTATATCCGCTATCAGGTGCTTCATCACTTCGAGGAGGTTGAGAAACGTGCAGAATAAAACGATTTTGATTACCGGGATTGCAGGCTTCATCGGATTTCATGCGGCACGTCGCTTTTTGGCAGAAGGGTACCGGGTGATCGGACTGGATGAGGTCAATGATTATTACGATCCGGCGTTGAAGGAAGCCCGGTTGATCGAACTGGATCCAAGCCGCTACACGTTTTACCGGATCTCTCTTGAAGATACAGCAGCCGTCCACACAGTGTTCGAGACGGAACAGATTGATCTCGTGCTTCACCTGGCTGCCCAAGCCGGTGTCCGCTATAGCATTGACCGACCGGATGTCTACATCACCTCAAACATCGTCGGCTTCCTCTCGATCCTGGAAGCGTGTCGGCATCATCCGGTCGAACAACTGATTTATGCTTCCTCCAGTTCCGTTTACGGCTCGAATACGAAGATGCCGTTTGCGACGACGGATGCGGTCGACCATCCGCTCAGCCTCTACGCTGCTTCGAAAAAAGCGAATGAGCTGATGGCCCATACGTACAGCAGTCTTTACGGAATCAAAACGACCGGTCTTCGCTTCTTCAGCGTTTATGGACCGTGGGGACGCCCGGACATGGCCCTGTTCAAGTTCACGGAAGCGATCGCGAACGGTCAACCGATTGACCTGTACAACTACGGTGAGATGGGACGCGACTTCACGTATGTCGACGACATCATCGAAAGCATTTACCGGCTGATGCAGACTGAACCGGTCGCCGATCCGGCATTTGATCAGGAAGATCCCTTACCCGACCGCAGCAATGTCCCGTATCGTGTCTTCAACATCGGCAGTCACAGCCCGATTCGACTGAATGAATTCGTCGCCCTGATCGAACAGCGACTCGGTAAAAAAGCCATCAAACACGAGATGCCGCTCCAGGCAGGCGACGTTCCGGAAAGTTTCGCAGACGTGACCTCGTTGTTCGAAACGATCGGCTACCGTCCACAGACGACGATCGAAGACGGGGTTCACGCATTCATCGACTGGTATGAACGTCATTATCAGCTGAAGGAGGAAGTACAAGATGGCGCTTAAAGAAGATTTCTACTACAAATCTCCGATATTTATTCAGAATATTTTGACTTCCCTTTACGGTAAAAAGCTGATGCAGGAACGATATGGACCCGAATACGAAGCGAAAATGAAAGATCTGCGGGAGAAAGACCGGACGGTGGATTACCGGGTCGAACAGCTCGAACGTCTCAATGCGTTTCTCCTGTTCGTCCAAGCACACACGCCGTACTATCAAAAATTGTTTCAAGAACACGATATCCGATTACCCTTCACCTCACTGGAACAGCTGAAGACGATTCCGATCCTTGAAAAGGAGACGCTCAGGCAACAAAATGAAGCGTTCATGTCGAACATCGATGCGCCGGTTCGCGGCCGAACCGGTGGAACGAGCGGGAAGTCACTCCAAGTCGCCTTTGTACGCGAAGACGTGCAGGAACGGATGGCACATCTCGATTACTTTAAAGAACTGCACGGCTTTTATTCCGGCATGCGCCGGGCGAGTTTCACCGGTCGGACGTTGACGGCAGTGGATCAGAAAAAGCCGATCTTCTGGCGGATGAACCGACCGTTAAATCAACTGTTGTTGTCGATTTTCCACATGAAAGAAGAGAACTTTCCCGCTTATATCGCGGAGCTGAATCGTTTTCGGCCGGCGGCGCTTGACGGGACACCAACGGCGATGCTCGAAATCGCCCAATATTTACTCAAAAACAATCTCCGGCTTGAGTTTCAGTTGGTAGCGATTTTCCCGACATCGGAGACGGTGACACCGGAGATGCGGCACCTGCTCGAAAAAGCTTTTCAAGCTCCGGTCTTTGACCAGTACGGTTCCTCGGAAGGGGCACCGATCATTTCCGAATGCCGGGAGCGGAAACTCCATCTGCATCACGAAACGGGAATCATCGAACCGTACGGAGAGGGCGGAGAGGTCGTCGTCACATGTTTTACGACACGCGGGACACCGCTGATCCGCTACCGGATCGGCGACCGAATGACACTCAGCGACGAGCGATGCAGCTGCGGCTTGAACGGTCCGGTCATTGAGTCGATTGACGGACGCGGGACAAGCTACATCGTCAGTGAAAAGCGCGGCAAAGTGTTTGAAGGAGACATCACGACGATTGCCCGCGAATTACCGAACTCGGTCTTACGCCTGCAAGTCGAACAATACGCATTAAATCAAGTGACGCTCCGGTACATTCCGGACGAACAACGGTTTGTCCCGAAACATGAAAAAATCTTATTACGCGAGATGCAGAAGCTGCTTGGTTCCTCGATGCAAGTCACGCTCGAGCCGGTCCGGCAGATGAAGCAGGAACCGAATGGAAAAACACTGATCGTCAGACAGTCGATGAAATAGGAGGAATCCATCATGAATAAGGCAGTCAAACACATCGTAGATACGACAGCAGCCGAAACTCGATCACTCCCCATCGCCAACCGTTCGATTGCCGTCGTCGGTCTCGGATACGTCGGTCTTCCCGTCGCCGTCGCCTTTGGTGAAAAAACAGAAGTCGTCGGTTTTGACATCAAGGAGCAACGCGTCGCCGAACTGAAAGAAGGTATCGATGCGACGCTTGAACTCAGTCCATTCGTCCTCAAAAATGCAGACGTCGCCTACGTGACGGACGCAGCGGCACTTCACGCAAGCGACTTCATCATCATCGCCGTCCCGACACCGATCAATGCGCAGAATCAACCGGATTTGACACCGCTCCTCCGGGCTTCGCAGCTCGTCGGACGCCAACTGAACAAAGGGGATATCGTCGTCTATGAATCGACGGTCTACCCGGGCGCGACAGAAGAAGATTGTATCCCGGTCCTCGAAGAAGCTTCCGGTCTGCAGGCAGGGGTCGACTTCTTCGTCGGTTACTCACCGGAACGGATCAATCCAGGGGATCATGAACACACATTCAAGACGATCAAAAAAATCGTCTCGGCCCAAAATCAAGAAACGCTCGATATCGTCGCGGAAGTCTACGAAGCGGTCGTTGATGCCGGAGTCCACCGGGCATCGTCAATCAAGGTCGCAGAAGCCGCAAAAATCATCGAGAATACGCAACGGGACTTGAACATCGCCTTGATGAACGAACTGGCGATCATCTTTGACCGGATGGACATCGACACGCTCGAGGTACTCGAAGCCGCCGGTACGAAGTGGAACTTCCTGCCGTTTCGTCCAGGACTCGTCGGCGGACATTGTATCGGCGTCGACCCGTTCTACTTGACGATGAAAGCCGAATCACTCGGTTATCATCCGGAAGTCATCTTAGCCGGACGGCGGATCAATGACACGATGGGACGGTTCATCGCGACATCACTCGTCAAGAATCTGATCAAACAAAACATGCCGGTCCTCGGTGCCCGGGTCACCGTCCTCGGCCTATCGTTCAAGGAAAACGTCAGTGACATCCGAAACTCGAAAGTCGCGAACCTCGTCAAGGAAATCGAAGAGTTCGGGATTGAAGTCCAGGTCGCGGATCGTCTCGTCGCAAAAGAAGATGCGAAACGCGAATACGGGATCGATTTAGTCGATCTCGCGGATTTAAAACCGGCAGACGTCGTCATCTTCGCGGTTTCCCATGAAGAGTACGTCGAAGGCAACTGGTTACTTGCGCAACACCTGCTCAAAGTCGGACGGGGAATCGTCATCGACATCAAAGGCATGCTGACACCGTCGGAAAAACCGGAAGGGGTGCATTTATGGCGACTCTGAAAATCCTTCAAGTCTGTGCTCTCGATACGACGGCGGAAACGATGCTTCAGCCTTTATTGCTCGCCTTGAAGGGAGCCGGACACGATGTCGGGATTGCCTGTGCGGATACCGGAGCGGCGCAAAAGCTCGCCGCTCAAGGGTTCACGATGCATGACATTCCAATCGAACGGAAAATCGACTGGACGAGTAACTGGAAGACGATCCGCTCGATCGTCCAGATTCTAAAAGACGGACAATACGATGCGGTACATGTGCATACGCCGGTCGCAGCAGCCCTTGGCCGGGTCGCTGCGAAGCGGGCCGGGACGAAACATATCGTCTATACCGCTCACGGCTTTTACTTTCACGAAAAGATGGGTCGCGTCACTTATCAACTGACGTACTCAGTCGAGAAGTGGCTCGCTCGGTTCGCGACGGACTACCTGTTACTCCAAAGTGCCGAAGACTATGAACTGGCGAACCGGAAACGGTTCAAAAACACGACCCGGCTGATGCACCTCGGAAACGGGATCGATTTGACCCGCTTTTATCCCCGTCCTCGTCAGACGGATGCCGGGTTTACGTTTTTATTCATCGGTCGGATTGTCGAAGAAAAAGGCATTCTCGAATTGTTGAACGCCTTTGAAGACGTCGTCGCGGTTCAACCGGACGTCCGGCTCGTCATCGCCGGTGAAATGATGGCAAGTGAACGGGATCAGACGACGAAACACACGTTCATGAAACGAATCCGGGAGATCCCGAACATCGATTATCTCGGTTTCGTTGAAGATGTGCCGACGCTGTTGCACCAAGTCGATGCGTTTGTTCTTCCGTCGCATCGTGAAGGGGTGCCGCGCTCGATCATCGAAGCGATGGCGACGGCAAAACCCGTCATCGCAACAAATATCCGCGGCTGCCGCGAAGAAGTCATCGACGGCAAAACCGGTTATCTGGTCGAAGTACAGGATGAACAGCAGTTGGCCCGTCGGATGCTGAATCTTGTCGAACAGCCGGCCGTCGCGTCTGAGATGGGCCGGGCCGGATTCGAACGGGCAATGAAACACTTTAACGAAGCAGATGTCATCAAGCGGCAACTCGATCTCTTTTCGACCTTATGAAAAGGAGGACGTCATCATGAAACGGACATTTGATTTCACAGTCAGTCTACTCGCTATTCTCGTCCTGTTGCCCGTCTATCTCCTCGTCGCCTTATTCATCTATACGAAGCTCGGACGCCCGATTTTCTTTAATCAGGTCCGTCCCGGCTACAAAGGAGAACTGTTTAAGATTTATAAATTCCGGACGATGTCGAACGAGACCGATGCGGAAGGCAAGCTCTTGCCGGACGCCGAACGGATTCCGAAATCCGTCGAATGGATCCGGCGTTTGAGTCTGGACGAATTCCCACAATTTTTTAATATCCTCCGCGGACAGATGAGTTTCGTCGGTCCCCGCCCGTTGCTCGTCAGTTATTTGAACCACTATACGAAAGAACAGATGACACGGCATGATGTCTTGCCCGGCTTGACCGGTTGGGCGCAGATTCACGGACGGAACGCGACGACCTGGCAGGAACGGCTCGAACAGGATCAGTGGTACGCTGCAAACCACACGTTCCGGCTCGATCTGTATATCCTCTTCAAGACCGTCAAGATCGTCGTTTTATCCGAAGGAAACTCAACTGATCATCAGACCGGGATGGGCGAATTCAAAGGGTTGGACGGGGGTGTCCCTCATGATGTCGTTAAGCGCTGAACGATTGATTCACGATTCGCGGGAATGGAATGCGCTCGTGACGCATTACGGACTGGATTGTTATTACGAGTATGCATACTTCGAACTGGCGGAAGAGCCGTCAGCCGTACCCGAGATGTATATCTGTCCTTCCGAGTTCGGCATCTTGATCTATCCGTACTTGAAACGACCGATAGCCGGAACCCCCTTTCAAGACATCACGACCCCATACGGATACGGGGGACCGGTCTTCATCGGATCATGGTCGACGGATCAGGTACAAGAAGTGCGGCATCATTTTCTCGCGTACTGTCACGCGGAACGGATCATCACGGAAACGGTCCGGTTTCATCCGGTCCTTCAGAATCGTGAACTTGGTCAAGCCTGGTGTGATCGTGCTCAAGTGATCCAACAAACCGTCACGGTGCCGTTGACCGATCCGATCGACGTCATTGAAGGACGTTTTTCCTCGATGACGCGGCGGAACATCAAAAAAGCGCGGCGTGAAGCGGTGACGGTCCGGGTTGCCCGGCCGGAAGAATACGCAAGCTTCATCCGTCTGTATCGGTTGACGATGGACAAACATCAAGCGGATGCCCGCTATTACTTCAGTGATCAGTACTTTCGACAGTTACAAGACGGACGATTACCGGCTGAGCTGCTCGTCGCCGAACGAAACGGCATCATCATCGCCGGTTGCATCGTCCTCTATGGTCAGCAGTTCGCCCATTATCATCTCGGCGCATCAGATCCCGAACAGCTGGCTGTCCGTCCGAATCATCTGTTATTTGCCGAAATGATCCGCCGGGCCAAGGAGCTTGGGAAAACCGCCCTTCATTTAGGCGGCGGAACGACGCGGGACGAGGCCGACAGTTTACTGGCCTACAAACGTTCCTTCAGTCCTCAACAGACCGAGTACGCGCTCGGGACTTCCATTTTGAACCCGTTGATTTACGATCAATTATCCGAACAGCATGTAAAAAAGCATGTGCTTGCATCGCAGAATTGGTTTCCACTATACCGGACGCCGGTTCGTCAGTTGTCACGAAGAGGGGAGGAATCATCATGAAAAACATCCCGTTATCCATCCCGCACCTCAGTGGTCACGAAATAAAATACGTCACGGAAGCACTCGAAACCAACTGGGTCGCACCGCTCGGTCCGAACGTCGAAGCTTTTGAAGCCGGTATGCGGGTCTACAGTGGAACACAAGCGACACTTGCGACGAGCAGCGGGACGGCAGCGATTCACTTGGCACTTTCGACACTCGGTGTCACGGCAGGGGACGATGTGTTTTGTCAGTCGTTGACCTTCATCGCTTCGACGAACCCGATCCGGTACGTCGGTGCCCGACCGGTCTTGATTGATTCTGAATCCGATACATGGAACATGTCACCAACCGCGCTGCGCCGGGCGATGATCCAGGCAGCGACGCGCGGCCGGTTACCGAAAGCCGTCATCGTCGTTCATCTGTACGGCGTCGTCGCTAAAATCGAAGAATTGGCGGCAATCTGTGAAGAATATGATGTTCCGTTGATCGAAGATGCAGCGGAATCGCTTGGTTCAACGGTCAACGGACGGATGACGGGCACGTTCGGCACGTTCGGCGTCTACTCGTTTAACGGCAACAAAATCATCACGACATCAGGAGGCGGGATGTTGGTCTCGAATGATGTTGGTCTGATCGAACGGGCCTTTTATCTCGCAACCCAAGCCCGGCAACCCGTCCTGCATTACGAACATACGGAAGTCGGCTTCAACTACCGGATGAGTAACGTCTGTGCCGGTATCGGGCGAGGTCAGCTCGAAGTGATCGAAGACCGGGTCGAGGCGCGCCGAACGATTTTCCAACGGTACGTCCGGGCGTTCGAGACGATTGATGCGCACCATTATCAACAGGAAATCAGCGGCAGTCGCGCCAACCGGTGGCTGACGGCCATGACGGTTCCCGGTGGCACGGAACAGCGGGATCTGCTGATTCAACAGTTGCAACAGAAAAACATTGAATCGCGTCCGGTCTGGAAACCGATGCACTTGCAACCGGTCTACCGGGATGTTCCGTATATCATGGGTGAAGAGCAGGATGTCAGCCGTCGACTGTTTGAAGAAGGGATCTGCCTGCCGTCTGCTTCCCAAATGACGTTTACAGAGCAGGCACTGGTCATCCGTTCGGTTCGGCAAGGACTTGTTGCAGACGTTCGACGAAATGTGCAGCTATGAATGTGTGGGAGGGAGACATCGTGATGAGCGATTTGGAGGAAGCGATCGAAGCACTCCGTCTCGCTGCGAACGGGAAAAATGAACTGACGGCCAATACCTATTTTCGTTGGCAACTGAATACCCAGTACCCAAGTGTCGCAGAAATCCTGATTTTATTCGGTTCTTGGCAAATCGCTTTGGAACGGGCCGGTATCGGCACCGTTCGCGTCGCTTTTACCAAATCGGATATCATCGAAGCGTTACGCGCTGCGAAGGAGGAACTGGAACCCTTCACGAGTGCGACGTACCGTGAATGGGCTCAGCAACATCAGGCGCCGAGCTTGACCGATATCGTCCATCAATTCAACTCGTGGCAGCAGGCCTTATCAGAAGCGGAAATCTTAAAGGAACGGGTGCAGGAGATGGAGCGACGTATCATTGAATCCCTGCTGGAAGCACAGGAAACCTTACCCGTTTTGACGAGTCAAACGTATACGAAGTGGGCAGCCGGAAAGAACCGGCCGACGGTTGCGACGATTGCGAGGCGGTACGGTTCGTGGAGCAACGCCTTGGAAATCATCGGCATCGAACAACCCCGTAAACGCTGGACGGAAGAAGAAGTGTTACAAGTTCTCGCAGAAGCAGCAGATGAACGCGACGGCTTGACGATTGCGCATTATCAAAAGTTCAGTGAAGGACGGAATACACCGAGCATCGGAGTCATCACAGCCTTATTCGGCAGTTGGAGCAATGCCGTGATGATCGTCTTGAACCAACGTCAATCGTAAATCGACTTGATTCGAAGGAGAGAGGGAAATCGTGATGAAAGAATGGAGATGGCTGATCTTAACGGCATTAGGTATCGGATTACTCGTTTTCTTCGGATCAGGTGGGTACGTCTATCATCAAAACAGTCAGCTGGTCGATGAGGTCGATGAACCGGTGGAAGCGAGTGTCCAACCAACCGAAACGGCTCAAACGGAACAAGGAAAAAAAGCAGACTCCAAAAAAGCAGATCAGAAGAAATCAACCGGGAAACAAACCGAGTCGGAAACCATATCGTTGTTACTGCTTGGTGTGGATCAACGCGGCAACGAAGCGGGTCGGAGTGATACGATCATCGTCGTGACGGTTAATCCGGAAACCGGTTCAAGCAAGATGCTCAGCATCCCGCGGGACTTGAAGACAGAAATCATCGGCAACGGCTCGAATGATAAGATCAACCACGCTTATGCGTTCGGCGGACCGGAGATGGCGCGCGAGACGGTCGAGCATCTGCTTGATCTGCAAATCGACTACTTTGCAGAAATCAATTTGGACGGCTTTACCGATCTGGTCGACGCGGTTGACGGCGTGACGGTCGCAAACGATATCAACTTCTCGTATTACGAGATGAAGTTCCCGAAAGGCGAGCTGTCGCTGAACGGTAAAGAAGCACTTGCGTATGCCCGGATGCGGTATGACGATCCACGGGGAGACTTCGGACGGCAGATCCGGCAACGGCAAGTCGTGCAGGCAGTCGCCGATAAATTGACGGCTGATTTTTCCTTGACGCGATTCAATGACGTCTTGACGGCGGTCGGGAAAAACGTCAAGACCGACATCCCGTTCCCGGTCGTCCGGAAACTGGCGACGGATTACCGCGCCAGTCTACAAAATGTCGAAACGCTGTCGCTTGAAGGAAGCGGAGGAATTGAATCAGATAAGATTTACTACTGGCATCCGACGGCAGCCTCGCTGAAACAAGTCCAGACGACGTTACAGAACGAGCTTCGGTGACTACGGGTGTTCGTCTCTGACAGTGCAAGGTGTCTTGTGCAGCACATGATTTGTTGAAATGAAAAGAGGGAGGCGGATTTTGATATCCGCCTCCCTCCGTTGTATAAAACCGACGTTCGCGTCAGCTTGTGTTTAATTTTTCGAGCGGATGAGCGTTCGTAAGGGAACGAATTTAACCGCGGAATAGACAAAATACAAGACCGTCATGATGGCCGCTGCACTCCAGACGAGTTGATAATTCGCACCCGTCGTACCGAACCGGAGACCGACGAGCGCCGGAACGATCAACGTCAGCCAACTGAGTACGATCGCGACCCGTGCCGTCAAGGGATCAACGCTGAGGTTCAAGCCCATACCGAGGAAGAACAGACCCCAGAGAACGAACCAGAACATCCATGTGGCGCCGCCCATCCAGTCACCTGTACTGAAGCTGACACCAGCATAGAAGAGAGCGGCGATGGCGACGAATAACGAAAACCAACCGACGCCGCTGCCGTCGAGTCCGAATAAAAACGTGATGCCGACGTACAGATACGTAAACGCAAACAAGTAGATGCTGGCATAACCGAACGTCAACGCCGGATCACCGGCTGCACCGATGACGAGCCACGTCGCGATGAAGGTCTGCAATAAACCGGTCAATAAACTGAACAGACCGGCACTTTTTAAATCGACTTTCCCGAACAACGACAGGCTATTTAAAAAGAGCGCAACGCCCCCGAATAACAAACTTACATTTCCCACATGAATTCCTCCGTTAAGACGTCAGACGTCTGATTGTTAACTTAACCATATGATGAATTCGCTTCCAATGCAAGTAAATTTTCGAGCGGGAAATCAACAGAAAAAAGACTCTCGATGTCACTTTCCGGAGAAAGCGAATCCGAGAGTCTGTTCTTAGCGATTCAGGACGGAGCGTAACGTCGTCTCCGTTTGCGGGAGCGTTCCTTTTAACGTGACAAGACCGTAACGCGTCGAGCCTTTTTTGATGAAGAAGACACGAGTATACGCAGATTCCGGTGTATAGCCCGTTTTGCTGGCGTAGACACGCGTGTCTCCCGGAAGTGACGTGTTCGTATGGTACCACGTCAATGTCCGTGCATACGGTCCTTTAACGGCGGTCTGGTATGACTTACGTCCGCTGACCGTCATCAAGTAACTGTACTTGGCATACGTATTGGCAAGCTTCTGCATATCAGCTGCCGTCGTATAGTGGCTTGCGTGATAAAAACCATGCGGGTTCATGAAATGACTGGCGGACATGCCGATCGCTTTCGCCCGGCTGTTCATCATGGAAACGAAGTTTGACTCCGAACCGCCTGTGCGGACCGCGATGGCTTTCGCTGCGTCATTGCCGGACCGGATGAGCATTCCGTTCAAGAGTTGGCGCATCGTGACTTTGTCACCCGACCGGAAACCAGCGGAGCTGCTGCCGGCAGGAACGGACAACATCGAATAGGTCAGTGTGAATGTCTGATCGAGTGTCCCTTTTTTAGCAGCGGCGTCATAAGCGACGAGTGCCGTCAATAACTTCGTCGTACTCGCCGGGTAACGGCGGGCAAAACTTTCTTTCGTCAGTTCATAACCGGATGATCCGAGCTTGAAATAACGCATCGAAGCAACCGGATAACTGCCGCTCGATGGAGCAGGTGAGCTCGTCGTCAGCTTTCTGGCGACTTGATTCGAGACGTAATAATAATTGACTTTCCCTTTGACTTTGTACCAACCATTCAAATAGGAAACGGCATTAAATTTTGACTTGTATGTAGCATGCCGTTTGATATTTTTAGATGAGGCCGTACTTGGAGACGTTCTGACATTGGCACCGGCTGTCGAGTAGACGATGATTTTATAAGTCTTGACCGAACTGGTCCCGACTTTCGCTGCTACTTGGTTCGACAGGTAACGGTAAGCACTTCCGTCCTTGATCTTGTACCAGCCGTTTGAATAGGAAACGGCAGTAAACTTAGCTTTGTACGGGGCACGACGGGTAATCGTTGCCGATGAACTTGTACTGGGCTTCGTCCGAATGTTCGCACCAATCGTCGAAGTGACGATGACCTGATAGCTGGCTGCTTGAGCAGGTAAGGCCGGGAGACATAATGTGATGAGTAGGACGAGTGTCAAACAAATCCTGAATAATGACTTCATAAAAATCTCATTCCCTCCTTTTGCAAAATATGTTCTTATCATAAAACAAAAAAAGGAAATTATCTTCTTTTTCAAAAAAAATACTTCGGCTACACGAGAAGCATGAAACCCGGTAACATAGGGAATGAGAGCAAAAGACGTGTTCAAGGAGGAAGTCAGATGAAAATTGCAGTGATTGGTTTAGGGGATATCGCTCAAAAAGCGTATCTGCCTGTTTATGCTGAACGAACGGATTTAGAAGTGTATCTCGTGTCGACAGACCGGGAAAAAGCCGAGCGATTGCGGACAGCTTATCGATTCGCCGGAACGCTTGATTCAATCGAGGACGTGATCACAAACGGGATTCAAGTCGCGCTGATTCATTCCGCGACAAAGGTCCATGCTGAGCAAGCCAAACAGTTGCTGAATGCCGGCATCCATGTCTACATCGATAAGCCGGTCTCGCTCGAAGTCGAGGAAGTCCGATCATTAACGGAACAGGCAACAGCCAACGGATTACATTTCATTACCGGTTTCAACCGGCGGTTTGCATCGGCGCACCGAAGCTTACTGGAAGTCGAAGAGCCGAATTTGATTGTCATGCAAAAAAATCGGACCTCGTTCATTGAAGATGCCAAGACGTTTATCTTCGACGATTTTGTCCACGTCGCGGATACGCTTCGTTTCTTGACAGGACGCGGTGAGATTGAGAACCTGCAAGTCCGGGGTAAAAAAGTAGATGGATTGTTGCATCATGTCACGATTCAATTTGAAGCAAACGGCATCACGGCCATCGGCATCATGAACCGGAACAACGGGGTGACGGAAGAACGGGTCGAAGTGATGGGACCAAACGAAAAACGTGTCGCAACCGACGTTACGTCCGTTGAACAGATGACAAAGGGCGGAACGCTCCGGCTGCCGCTCGATAACTGGGAACCGACATTACGCCGACGCGGCTTCGTCGAGATGGTCGATGCGTTCATTGAGACCGTCCATGGTCATCCAACCGCATCGGTGACAGGGGAAGACAGTCTGGCGACGCACGAACTCTGTGCAGAAGTCGTCAAACGGTTGGACGAATTGTAAGCATAGGTCATCCGGGACAACATCAAAAAACGAACGGTTTCTCTCGATCAGATGAGGGAAATCGTTCGTTTTTTTGGATCCAGCTCTATTAAATTTTTTTCAATTGATAGACCAATTTTCCGCCGGGACCTTCGAACGTCAGTGTAAAGCCGGATTGGTTGAAGACGTAACTGACCAGTCCTTCTGATAACGGAAGGCGGGCCGATAAATCCGGTTCGAACCGAATCGACTCCGTATCATTGCGGGGTGCCTCGACCATTCCAAAGTCCTGGTAGTCAATCGTTGCCACCAGTCCATCGCGTTTCGCGAAGGAGACGTCAATTTGTCCGGTCGCAGGAAACGACCGTTCTTTCAGACCCGTATCAAGTGTACTTCGTTCGATTTGATAGGTGCCTTCGACTTGTTTCAGTTGATCGAGCATCGTTTCCGCACTCAATTGAAGGGAGTTTGCCCGGAGACGGATCGGATTGTCTTGCGCCAAGGCAAGTTGATCGATTTTTCGGGCAATCTTGACGACTTCCTTAAAATGATAGCTCGCTAATGCCGTTTCGAGTTGCACCATCAACTTGGCAGGGTCGTGCATCGTATCTTGACGTGCCGATTGATCGACGGCTTGCGTGTACTGTCCGAGTTCGAGTTCGGACTGGACACCGGATGGTCGTACTTCTGTACAGCCGGCCAACAGGACACACAAGAGGATGATTACCGTTCGTTTCATGCCTTCACCTCCGTGCGGACGATGTGTGTGATTTGCAGATGATCCGTATGTAACCGGACATTGTACCGAACATCATATGTGACGAGATGTTGACCGGCTGACCGTGTCAGCTGATACGTCTCGACCGTCTTGATTTGAAACGATGCGCCCTTCGAAACAAACCGTTCGAAGTCAACGGTGTGCAGACGGGGAGGAATCGGACTGTCAGACGCAGCTTGAATCGTCCGTAAGGCGGCGACTTCCGAATGAAACGTCTCGAGCGTCGCGAATTGAATCGCCGAGAACGTCTCAAGCGTATCCGTTGTTTTGGAATAGGTGGCGGTTTCCGGCACCGTTTTCGTATACTGACGGACAAATTTCAGAACGTCGTAAGACGCCGGTGGATTTTCCGACGAATAGGTTTGGTTATAGGCGGATGTTTCATCGGACCAGTCTGCTATCGGCGAAGCCTGAACAGCCGGAGGAAGCGTCGTATGCGTGGAGTCCGTTTGTGTCAGTCCGTACCAGGTGCCGACAGATCCGAGACCGATGACGAATACGATGATGAAGGATAACAAGCGCCGACTGGACGGAGAGGGGTCCGGTGAGTCCGGTGTTTTTATTTTATTGAGGACAGGGTGTTTGCAGTAGGAGCACGCTGTCTCGTCTGTTTCTAAAGGGGTTCCGCAAAGTGAACAACGTTCCATTAACAAGCCCTCCTAACGAAATCAAGAGTATATGGGTTAAGAATAATCGTATTTTTGAATATCCTATTCAGAATAACATTAATTGGAAATCAAATCAAAAACGAATTGACTGAAACTCTTGAATTCAGACGGGTTGACGCGTAAAACGAGTGATTCTCTTAGAACGAGACAAGGGTGGCAGACTTGTCATCTGCCACCCTCATCTTCTGTATAGAGATTGACTGCTACGTCAGTCCTTATTTGTTGTCAGGTTAGTGGTGTGAAACCACTCAAACGGAATAACTGCCGTCCGGTTGTTCCGTTACATCCAGTGCGTCCTCTGCAAAAAACGTATCGACGACACGTGATGCCGCTAACCCGTCTTCCATCGCGCAATAAGCTTCGCGGAAAGTGTCGAGTTGCGACTGATAGTCGCTTGTCAGGCGTGGGATATCCGATAAGGCATTCAGGAACGCGTCCTCAGTTTCGAGAATCGGTCCCGGTAAATCCTTGTAGTAGTCAAGATAGAATCCACGTAACGTATCCCGGTATAAATCGAGATCGTACGCATAAAAGAACATCGGACGGTTCATGTTCGCGAAATCAAAGAAGACGGACGAATAATCCGTAATCAACAGATCCGTGATCAAGTACAGTTCCTGAATATCCGGATAACTGGTGACATCGATGAAGCGTTCGCGATGTTCGGCCGGAATGCTCGGCTTCTTCGTCACGAGGACGTGTGTCCGGATCAAGAAGACATATTCGTCTCCGAGCGCCTCGGCGACGCGGTCGAAATCAAACGGATAATCAAAGAAGAACTTCCCGTTGCCGAGCGACTGATGATCACGGAAGGTCGGCGCGTATAAGATCACCTTTTTGTCATCCGACAGTTGCAGTTTCGTCCGGATCGTCTCGATGGTCTTCGGCTGATTGTTCGAGAAGAACAGATCATTCCGGGGATAACCCGATTCAAAAATCGGTCCCTCGTACCGGAAGGCACTTTTGAAGATGGTCGACGCATACGCACTTGGTGACAAGAGGACACTCCATTGTTTGATCGAGTTCGTCACCCGTTCGACGTACCCTTCGTCTCGTCCATGAATTTCGTCGAGGTCAAACAACATCTTCTTCAGCGGTGTGCCGTGCCAGGTCTGAATGTACGTCGTTTCTTCACGGCGTCGGAAGTAATGCGGGAAGTTTTGGTTGTTGACCCAGAACTTCGCCGTCGCCAGGTAATAGAAGTAGGCCGGTGACAACCGTTTGATGACCTTGGCGTTCGGGTCCCCGAGATAAAGGCGCTTGTTGTAAACCCAGACGACTTTATAATCGAGATTCCGGCGTTTCAGTTCCTCATAGATATAGCGTGGACTGTCGGAATATTGTTTACCGAGTCCGCTCTCAAAGACGACGAGTTTCGGGTCGACCGGTAATCGTTGCATCAACCGGTAGGCAAATTTCATCGATGGGAAGTAATAGCGATTTTTTCGATAGAGACGATATAAAATATTAGCAGCTTCATTTGTTTCGAGACGTTCTAGCCAACTGGTTTGTTTTTTAAAGTCTGTGATCGCTTGATAAATTGTTTCCACATAAGACGAGTCAACCGGTCTAAGGAAAATATCAGCCCTTGTTTGGTACTCAGGAGCCATCTGAAAGTCTTGTTGTGCAGAAAGTTCCATTTGATCGAGTACTTCATCTGCCGTTTTTGAAATTGGTCCAGGCAATTCATTTTCAAGGTCATAATGCGAACCTTTTGGTCCGATGAAACGTCGACTATCAAACTGGAAGTAGAAGACAGGTCGTTTCAAGAAACTGAAATCAAAAGCGACACTTGAATAATCCGTAATCATTAACATACTTTCTTTCATCAAGTCTTGGACGTCGCGTTCACCTTGGTTGATAACGGTGATGGGTAAGTCCTCGAAATGGCTAGAATATTGTTGCATGTTTGGATGCAAGCAAAGGACAATTTCCATCTTATGAGTGCGTGCAAAGTGATGGAGACGTTCACTTGAAAGTAGATTACGATAATGCTCATAGTAGTCAGATTCAAAAAATTGAATCGGTGTTTGTAACCAAGTTCGCCACGTAGGAATAATTAAAATTTGACGTTTAACTTCACAGTCATTTGAAAGTAAAGTATCGAAACGAGCCAGTCCTGTCACACGGACTTCATGTTCTGGATAACCCATGTCTTGTGTGACGACACGTTTTTCACGTTCTGAACTAACAAAAAACAAATCAGTATGGAAAGACGGTGAATACTTACCGTAGTGATTTTCTAAATTCTTAGTACCGAGAACACCATGCTGAAGGAAAACATGTTCTGCATTCATTTTACTGTCAAAACGTTTGGACCGAACAGGGTATAAGTAATCCCCATGGTGTGTTCCAATGACCTTTTTTGCCATCAGTGTATGATAAATATGTTCTTTTGATTTAAATGGTAAAGCATGACCAAGCTGATTTACTTTGCTGAACTCTGGTGAATCTTCATCAATTACATAGTAGACAGGACGATCTGGATAGGTCTCACGCATATATTTAAAGAAGTGATACCCATTATCCTGTGCTTTGTAAGGACGTTCTCCAACGATCCATGTGTTCTGTTCAGCAAATAGTCGATAAAGTGGTGCGAATTTCATCATATGATTTAAATATGCAAAGTTTTCATTCGTAAATTCTGTCATCTCAAATGAGAGATTACGATGCCCGATTGTGAAATAAGGATTAACGAGCATAGTGTGTTGTTCACTCTGTGCTTTTGTTTCTGAAATTAACTGACGCGTAATATATCGAGCACGTCCAAGACGAATCAGTGTTGGTTCTGATCGATGATAGAAGTCAAGTAAAACAAAGGCATCATACACACCTTCTTGCAACAGTTCTTGTTGATAAATCAGTGTCCAGTCAATCACAGTACGATACGTATACCGGTAGAGACCAAATTTTTCAGCACTTCGAACATTGTCATACACCCAGTCGATCGGAACCGGAATCTGCTCGCCTGTTTCTCGGTGAACGAGTTGTAAGGTTCCTTTTTGAATGAACGCATGTCGGGTGAAAATTTTCCCTTTGATTTCTGTTTGATGCGCTATCGGACGATTGATAGAATCAATCTGCATTTTCGGCTTGACCTTTGGCTCTTTATTCAATAGCAACCGAAGATTTCCTTTTAGATCAATGTAAACATGGGCCGAGTTTTGGAAATCCGGATCAATCAACGGTTTTAAGGGAGCAGCGACCTTTGTCTCCAAAAAACGACCGAGAATAATTTCCCGTGTGAAGCAGTCGCCTGTAATGGTGGAACGACTAGGTAACCCATTGAGTTCCCATTTTTCAAGTGTTGTAGGACGGAAGTCTTCTAATTGCTTTGAGAATTTGACCCAAAACGAAAACCGTCCAGAAGGAAGTGTTGCTTCCGTTTCAGGAGTATCTTCTTCATGTTCTGCCTCGAGCATCTCGAGCGCGTCTTCTGCTTGTTCTACAAGAACAGCCTGCTCTTGTTCGACAAGACGTTTGTTCTCTAAAACGCGTTCGACGAGAACAGGAAGAATGTCGTGCGGCAACGAAAAGGAAAAGTGGTTATTTCCTGTCGTAGCGGTATTCGGTAATTCAATAACCTGATTCATCAGGCTGTCACGAATTAGTAAGGACTGGACCGTTACCGTCGGGTCAGATAGTTGACCTGTAATGGTTTGTTCGTGGAATGTTGAGTCGAGCTGCAAGCTTTGTTTAAACTTGGCGCGACGTGAAATTGTTTTTTTCGGTTTTGGCAAGATCGAATTTCCGAATCGTGCCATCCGTAGTAGTGTCTTTGAAAGACTCACAGAATAGGACCTCCTCATAAAAAAATCGTTTGTTTTCGACGGCGAAAACAAACAAAACGTGTCGTGTGCATGACAATTATCATATCATATTTTGATTTTTTAGGATGGATAAAATTGAGACCAGCAAACGGGAGGGATTGTCATGCATCATTTCATCTGTATCGACAGCTTCAAAGGTTGCTTGAGTTCATCTGACGCGGCGCGTGCCATTCGTGCCGGGATATTGAGTGCTGATCCGGACGCGACGATCGATTGGAGTCCGGTCGCAGACGGGGGAGAAGGGACGATCGAAGCTTTGTCCGCGAATGGATTTCAACACGTAGCAGCTGCGACGGTGGATTTAGCCGGACGTCCAATCGAAGTGGTGTATGTACAAAAAGAGCGGGTCGCCGTGATTGAAGTTGCGGCGGTTTGCGGGTTGCATCTGAAGCGACCGGAGGATGAGGCGCTGTTGCTTGATACACGGGGTGTGGGGCGTCTCGCAAAACAGATTTTGGCGACCGGCGTATCGGATTTGTATCTTGCACTCGGTGGCACCGGGACGACGGACGGCGGGCTTGGTCTGTTGGCTGAACTGGGCGCTCACCTGTTGACGAAGACCGGCAACCCGATTGCGTGGCAGACCAATCCGTTGCTTGAAACCGACCGGATCATACTGCCGTCACCGATCGTTTCCTTACATGTCTTAGCGGATGTCACCGCGGTGTATGCCGGGACAACAGGTGCGGCACACGTGTTTGGTCCGCAAAAAGGATTGACGGCACAACAGATCACGTTACTGGACGCCCGGTTAAGCCATCTCGGACAACAACTCGGCGTGGAACACGTAGCGGGAGCCGGTGCTGCCGGCGGACTGGGAGGAGCGGCTTACGCACTGGGGGCGTCAATCGAGTCGGGGGCGGCATACATTCTACAACAGATGGGCATCAAAGAGCGGATCCGTCCGGCGGATTATGTCTGGACAGGCGAAGGGCGGATTGATCGCCAAACGGCGATGGGAAAACTTCCGGCAACGGTCGTTGCCTTGGCGGATCGTGCGCATGTCCCTTCCATCCTGCTGGCAGGAGAGGTCACGGAACGGCTGGAGCAGGCCTGGTTTTGTGAATCGATTCATGATCCGGATGAAGTGAAGACGCTGGATCCGGTCATCACCCAAAAACGATTGGCACGACGTGCGGAACAAGTCGTCCAGCGGATCATGACGAAATCAAGCGGAGAGCTGGACAAATTTCTTTAATTTAGGGAAATGGTTGGATGGAGCAGGAATGAAGGGGTGCTGCTTAGGGTAAAAGAAATTATACTACTCTATCAATTGGAAGGCAGGTCATCCTTATGATCAATCAGTCGATTCAACTCTCATTTCGACAAGTGCGGGCACTCGTCGAACATACCTTATTGTTATTTAAAGAGCTTGACCAACAGCTTGCCAACCGTGGTTATGAGCCGACGTTGCCGGACGTCGTCCAGACGGAACACGGATTAAGCATCCATCAAACAAAAGACAGTGCCGAATCATTGGTGCCGCATTTTTTGACGCGGTCGTATACGCGTCAAAATGAAAAAGTCCTGAACCATGCGCTGATCGTTTCGGTCCAGTACACGCATCCATTACATGAACGATTTGATCCGGTTGTCTTGGTAGGTGACGTCATGTTCAAGCAACCGAAACAGACGATGAAGCTGTTGCTCGACAAACCGTGGTTGCTGAAATATGCCGCGTTCGAGTCGACGGCTGCTGCTTCCTTTGAACCGACAGGGGAACGTTTCCGGACGCAACCGATCGAAGAAATCGAATGGCTCGATGTCTGGGGACATCCGTTTACGGAGATGCGTGACGTCGAGGACGTCAAGGTCTTGACGGAAGAAATGATTAAAGGACACTTGGAGCCGGGAACACCTTGACTGTAAATCGGTGAGACGGATCTGTGTAGAAAACAGTCTTTGAGTCAACGGAAAATTAAAAAAGTTCTGCTTCGATGTACGGTCGAAACAGAACTTTTTTTGTTGGTGAATCATTAAGGCTGTTTTAAACCGCAACGAGAATCCGTTCGATTGCTGCAACCAAATCAGTCGGATTCGTTTTTGGGGCGAAGCGTGTCACTTCACCGTCACGTGTCACTAAAAACTTCGTGAAGTTCCATTCCACGTCTTCTTCACCTGTCGTGTTCGGGGCGAGCTTTTTCAGCTCCGTGAACAAAGGATGTGCCGTTTCACCATTGACATCGATTTTTGAGAAGACAGGAAACGTCACGCCATAGTTCATTTGGCAGAAACTTTGAATTTCTTCATCAGTTCCCGGGTCTTGAGCGGCGAACTGATTACAAGGGAAACCGAGGACGACGAGTCCTTGTTTCCGGTAATCTTGATGGAGTTGCTCGAGTCCTTCGAACTGTGGCGTCAAGCCGCATTTGCTTGCCGTGTTGACGATCAGCCAAGCTTGTCCCGGATAATTCTGAAGCGTGGCTTCGGTTCCGTCAATCCGTTGAAAAGTCTGCTCTTGTAACATGTCTAAATTCCCCCTTATAGTCTTAAAATCAGTGTACCAAACCGGTTGGTCTTTCGCCCAGAAAACGGCTGTCAGATGACAATCCTTTCACAATCAAGTGTCAGCACACCCGAAATCCTGCAAAATTTGGTAGACTACAAAAGACTTTGGAAGGAAAGGAGAGATGCCACATGAGAAAGATGTTGAAACAATCGCGTTTTGTCATGATCGCGACGCTTTGTCTCGTCCTGGTCGCAAGTGCGGTTGCCTTGCTGACCCTCGGATTCGAACGCGATATTGTGATTCTTGTTTCTGGAGTGGTTGCCCTTTGGGTGACGATGCTAGCTCCTTTGACGGTCCAGACCAAACTGAATGAGCAACCATAAGCCTTGTTTATTCAAAAAAACCGTAGCCTGATTTCTTGCTGAAGGATGTTTTCCATTCAGATGAAGGAATCGGTCGCTGCGGTTTTTTTTCTTCTATAGCATATGTTCCAAAAACACTATTTTTATAAAAGAAGTCATCAAAAAGTCTGACTATATTTTTTTTTGAAATTCGCTTTACAACCTCAAATAATCGGAGTAATATCCATCTCATCAACGAACACTAACATGTTAATGCTTCGATCTCAAAGTACGCCGAATTCATGATTGAAGCGGGGGACCCAATCGTCACGACACGTGACACGGGGTGAATCTTCTCAGATAAGAGAAGTAGGGCGAAATCCTAGGTATGCCCGAATCCGACAGCTAACCCCGCAGGCGTTTTTAGGAGGGAACGACTCTTATTCAGTGATGCCAATTTTTTAGGGCGATGCTGGGGCCGTTACTGCCTCACATCGTCTTTTTGTCGTGTTTAATTGTAAAAATATTGAATAATATGGAGGTAATTTCAAAATGGGTGAACTTTGGAGTGTCTTGTTACTCATCTTCTTTTTCGGAAGTTCGTATCTGATGATTGATCTGATTGAACGGGTCCAGTGGCGGGCAGGTGACCGGAAATGACATGGTTTTTATTAGCTACCGGTTGTCTCGTCTTTTTGTATCTTGGTTATTGTCTGATGTATCCAGAAAAATTCTAATCGCATAGGAGAAACAAATCATGTGGACTCAATTTTTAATCCAATTTTGGATTTTACTCGTCATCGCACTAGGGGCAGCCATCTTGCTCGGACGTTACATCGGAACCTACTTTGCACCTGTCGAAGACCGGAAAATGGATTCGTTCGGTAAAGTGGAACGGCGATTTTTACTTGTTCTCGGCGTTGATGAACGAAAACAAGACCAGTCGTGGGTCGGTTATTCGAAAAGTCTGTTGCTCGTCAACTTGTTATTTTTTGTCGGAGGGTACTTGCTACTGCGTTTCCAGGGAAGCTTGCCTCTGAATCCGAACGGAGCTGTCAATCTGGACTGGTCGACCGCCCTGCATACGACGATCAGCTTCATGACGAATACGGACCAACAACATTATTCGGGTGAAGCGTTATCGTATCTGTCACAGACGTTTGTCCTCGGAACGATGCTGTTCGTCGCACCGACGATGGCGTTCACCGTTTGTATGGCAGTCATTCGCGGACTTGCAAACAAGCCGCTCGGTAATTTTTATGCCGACTTCGTCCGTTTCATCGTCCGGATTCTGTTGCCGATTTCGTTTGTGTTTGGACTGGCGATGATTCTGTTTGGTGTGCCGCAGACGTTCGGCGGTGCTGTCAGCGTCACGACGCTTGAAGGAGCAAAGCAACTGATTTACCGTGGACCGGTCGCTGCGTTTGAAGTCATCAAACAGCTCGGGAATAACGGTGGTGGTTTCTTTGGTGTCAACGGAGCGCATCCGTTTGAGAACCCGAACCAATACGTCAACTTCATCCAGATGTTCTTGATGCTGCTGATTCCGATGTCACTTCCGATTGCTTACGGAAAAATCATCGGTTCGGCCAAGCAGGGCCGCCTGTTCCTCGGCGTGATGACGATCTTGTTTGTCATGATGACGTTCGGGATGGCCGGCAGTCTCTTCGCAAATCCGACCGCACATGGTCAAGAGCTTCGCTTCGGACAGATTGGGACAGCATTGTACAGTTCGATTACGACGGCCGCCGAAACCGGTGCGGTCAATGCGATGCATGATTCGCTCCATCCGCTGGCCGGATTGATCCAGCTGGGGAACATGATGCTGAACGTCGTTTACGGCGGAACGGGTGCCGGTTTCTTGAATGTCCTGTTGTATGCGTTCGTTGCCGTCTTCTTGACGGGGCTGTTGATTGGTCGGACACCAACTTTCCTCGGCAAGAAACTGGAGACATTTGAAGTCAAACTGATGGCCATCACCTTGCTCGTCCCACCGTTCCTCATTCTCGTCGGGACAGCGGTCTCGATGTACGTCGCACCAGGAGTCGCTGGGATTTCGAATCCCGGGTATCACGGTCTGTCGCAAGTCTTGTACGAATTTACATCCGCGACGGCCAACAACGGTTCTGGTTTTGAAGGGCTCGGCGATGCCAACGTGTACTGGAATGTCTCGACGTCGTTTGCTTTATTCTTCGGTCGCTACATTCCGCTGATCCTGATGCTGGCGATTGCCGGATCACTCAAGGCAAAACCGGCCGTTCCGCAAGATGAATTTTCGTTTAAAACAGATACCCCACTTTTCGGCACAGTTTTCCTCGGTACGGTCGTACTCGTCGGTGCGCTGACATTCTTGCCAGTGCTCGTACTTGGACCGGTCGCGGATTGGCTGACGATGTGAACAGGAGCTAATGAGAAATGATGGAACAAGTAAAACACCAACCAACTGAGCAGGAACCGAACATTCCTGAAAGAGAATCCAAATCTGCCGTCAATCCATCGATTGCGAAACAAGCGACACTCGATGCCTTTAAAAAGTTAAATCCGGTGCATATGGTGAAGCAACCGATCATGTTCGTCGTCTGGATCGGTTGCCTGATGGCAATCGGGTATACGATTTTCATCGATGAGATGCGTGGCTTCAATCTGGCGGTCAGCATCATCCTGTTCTTGACGGTGCTGTTCGCGAATTTCGCAGAGTCGATTGCGGAAGGACGCGGGAAAGCACAGGCGGATTCGCTGAAGGCATCAAAAGCCGATGTCATGGCGCGCAAACGGGTTGGTCAGATGATTGAGAAAGTCTCGTCCGCGACATTGCGCAAAGGGGACATCGTCTTCGTCCGGACCGGTGAATACGTGCCGGGGGACGGGGAAATCATCAAAGGGCTGGCATCGATTGATGAATCCGCCATTACCGGCGAGTCCGCACCGGTCATTAAAGAAGCGGGCGGCGATTTCTCGTCCGTCATCGGTGGAACACTCGTCGTTAGTGACGAAATCGAAGTCCGGATCACAAGCAATCCCGGGGAATCGTTCCTCGATCAGATGATTGCCTTGGTCGAAGGAGCGAGTCGTCAAAAAACGCCGAACGAGCTGGCGTTGTCGACGTTGCTGACGAGTTTGACACTGATTTTTTTACTGGTCGTCATGACCTTACCCGTCTTCACGAACTATCTGGGATTTGAATTGTCCGGTCCGATCTTGATTGCGTTGCTCGTCTGTTTGATTCCGACGACGATCGGCGGATTATTATCCGCGATCGGGATTGCCGGGATGGACCGGGTGACCCGATTCAACGTTATCGCGATGAGCGGGAAAGCCGTTGAAGCAGCAGGGGACATTCAAACGATCATTCTTGATAAGACCGGGACGATCACGTTCGGGAACCGGATGGCATCCGATATCACACCGGTCGGTGATGTGACGCAGGAAGCGGCGTTTGAAGGCGCGATCCTCTCCTCGCTCGCAGACGAAACGCCGGAAGGACGTTCAGTCCTCGAACTGGCCGGATTGCGAAACATGCCGATTGATCAGGATAAGTTACAAGGAGCGGAAATCATTCCGTTCCGGGCAGAAACCCGGATGTCGGGACTCGATTTAACAGATGGACGCCGCGTCCGCAAAGGAGCGGGGCAGGCGATTCAACAATGGGTTACGGAACAGGGTGGTGTGATTCCGGATAACCTTCAAACGACGGTCGATCAGATTGCCCGTCTCGGCGGCACACCGCTCGTCGTCGCCATCGATCAGACGATCTTAGGTGTCATTTATCTGAAGGATACCGTGAAACCGGGAATGCGGGAACGGTTCGACCGACTGCGTGAGATGGGCATCAAAACGGTCATGTGTACCGGTGATAATCCCCTGACGGCAGCGACGATTGCCCGGGAAGCCGGTGTCGATGACTTCGTCGCTGAATGTACACCGGAAGATAAAATCCGTGTCATCAAGCAGGAGCAGGCGGCAGGCCATTTGGTCGCAATGACCGGAGACGGTACGAATGACGCACCGGCGCTGGCGCAAGCGGACGTAGGTCTTGCGATGAACAGCGGGACGCAAGCGGCGAAAGAAGCGGCGAACATGATTGATCTCGATTCCAATCCGACAAAAATCATCGAGGTCGTCGAAATCGGTAAGCAATTGCTGATGACGCGTGGCGCCTTGACGACGTTTTCGATTGCCAATGATGTCGCGAAGTATTTTGCGATCATCCCGGCGATGTTCATGGTCGCGATTCCGGAGATGGAGTTGCTCAATATCATGCGACTCGATTCACCGACGACCGCAATTCTGTCGGCCTTGATCTTTAACGCCATCATCATCCCGATGCTGATTCCGCTCGCGATGAAGGGTGTTTCCTATAAGCCGATGACGGCAGATCAGCTGCTCGGACGGAACTTATTGATCTACGGACTTGGTGGGGTCATCGTACCGTTCATCGGCATTAAAATCATCGATGTCTTGCTCGCAAGCATCCTATAAGGAGAAAAAGGACAATGAAACAAGCCATACGTGTGACGGTCTTCATCACAGCGTTATGCGGGATCGTCTTTCCCGCGTTACTGACCCTGTTTGGTCAGTTGCTCGTACCCGATAAAGCAGCAGGTTCACTCCTGCAACAAAACGGAAAATTCATTGGATCGGAATTGATCGCCCAACCCTTCACGTCGAAGCAGTATTTCCACGGACGTCCATCGGCAGTCGATCAATTAGCGGGCGCATCTGCTGGGGATAACCTAGCAGCATCCAACCCGGAGCTCACTACGAAGATCAACGAGCAACAGGAACAGTCCAAAGAGGACGGACGTTCGCTTCCGGACGATGCCCGCGTGACATCCGGCTCTGGCTTCGATCCGCACATCTCGCTCGACTATGCACGGGCACAAGTGAATCGTATTGCAACCGAACGGGATCTCTCGCGTGACGAAGTCCGGCGGTTGATTGATCAGGAAGCAGGAAATGATGCGTACGTAAATGTGCTGTTGCTGAATCTGGCGCTTGATCGGAGTCAATCATGACACGGGGGAAGCTGAAGCTGTACATCGGCTCAGCTCCTGGTGTCGGAAAGACGTATAAAATGCTCGCCGACGCCCGAATGCTCATCGAGGAAGGGCGGGATGTCGTTCTCGGATTGATTGAAACACACGGTCGACGTGAAACAGCCGCGATGATCGGCTCCTTGGAGCAGGTCCCGTTGTTGGAAGTGTTGTACAAGGACAAGGTGTTTCTCGAAGTGAACGTCGACGCCATCATCGCCCGGCAACCGGATATCGTCCTGATTGACGAATTGGCGCATACGAATGCGCCGGGATCCATCCGCAAAAAACGGTATCAAGATGTTTCGGCGCTGCTTGACGCCGGTATCAATGTCTATTCAGCCGTCAACATCCAACATTTCGAGAGTCTGCTGTTTAAAGTCAAGGAAGTGACGGGGGTCGAAGTCCGGGAACGGATTCCGGACCCGTTCCTTGGTGAAGCGGACGAAATTTTACTGGTCGATGTCACCCCACAGACGTTGCGTGAACGGCTTGAACAGGGGAAAATCTACAGAAAAGAAAAAATCGAACAAAGCTTGAACTCGTTTTTTTCACTGCAAAACTTGGCGAGTCTGCGTGAATTGTCGCTCCGACAGGTCGCGGACGAGGTCGATGATCAAGTCTATCAGACGCGGTTGTTGATTGAAAAAGATCCGAAGCTGTTACAGGAACGAATTCTGGTCTGTGTCCAGTTAAACGGAAATGCCCGGAAATTGATCTACCGGGGATTTCGGATGGCGAGCCGCTTAAAAGCAGATCTCTATATCCTGACGATTTTACCGGGACCGGAGAATAAGCTGTCGGCAGGGCAAGCGGAAGTTCTCGCCATGTTACGCGAGAGCGGGTCCTTATTCGACGCCGAAGTGTTGATCCGGATTCAAGGAGAACGCTCGATTGCCGCGACCATTACGGCGGTCGCGAAGCATCACCGCATCACCCAAATCGTACTCGGTCAATCCGCCCGGACCCGCTGGCAGGAAATCCGGCGCGGCTCGATTGTCAATCAGATCATGCGTCAAAACCGGGGTATCGATCTGCAAATCGTCTCCGATGATCAAGTCTGACAGGATGTCTCTTCCGCGTAAATGCAGGAGATGTCTTCCGTCAGACGGGGACGATGGAAGTACAAAAAAACATCCAGGCAACGAATCGATCGATTCCATGCCTGGATGTTTTTGTTGTGTTTAACGGGCGAAGACCGGAATATCAAAGACAGCCGTATAGCTCTCCATCTGTCGATACAGGTTATAGATCTGAGTCGTTTGTTTAACGGCCCAGCCCATATCCGTCGCGTACTGATGAGCACCAGGACGCATCGGACTCCAACGCATTTTGTAGAGGGTGTTTTGATCGTATTGATTATGCACATATTTCGTACTGATGAATTCCGCACCACCGATGATTGCAGCTTCCGGTGTGAACCAACCTTGGCTGTAAGCATACGCTGCACCTGTGTTGATGGCGTCATAATCGTATGCGCCGATGCCGTACATGTTATAAACCGTCCGTCCATTCCAGCTGACGCCGGTTGCTAATTTCGAAGAACCGTTGCCTGTCTCAAGCAAAGCGTGTGAGATCAAGTACGCTTCGTTCAGCGAATATTTGGCACCCGCATCGATGAAGGCTTGTCCACAACTGCCGGTCGAACACTTCCCGAAGATGCCTTTTGTCGCAAGGATCTTGTTGAGTGTCGCAGCTGTAGCGCCCGTTGATTTTGATAAATCAAGGAATTGATAGTAAGCCGATGACTGGCGATCCACTTTCAGCGGATCTGCCGCGTTACGGACATCTGCTTCCAACGCATTTAACCAATAAATCGTCGAATAGCGTGTAGTCGATGTATAGATACGCGGATACGTCGTGTAGAATCCGCTGACGTTTTGATACACCTTGATCATCGCTTGCGGTTTGAATTGACCGTAAACGTGACTTGCGGTCGTTGCGCCGGACCGGATGTTGAGTGGTGTCGTCGCAGTGACCGTTGCGATTGTTCCGTTGACCGGATCCAGTGCGCCGCCAAGTCGGACATAATCCGCGCTGACATACATCAGCTTCGACGCGTACAGATCCGTCTGTGGTGGTGGGTTCAATTTCATTTGCGCACTGATGAAACTGTCAAACGTAAACGGCGTCGCCACTGAATTGTAGATATTTAATTTGGACGACGTCATGACGAGTGTCCCGTTGTACGCATACAGCGTCTTCCCTTCGTAGGAAACTTCATACCAGTTACCGATTTTCCCTGTTACCGGCAAGACGGTGTCGAGTGAAACGGAAGCAACCGGCTGATACGCATCTCCGACATAGGACCGGAGTAAAGTCGTTCCTGTTGCCCGGACAAACGATTTTTCAATCGGTTCATAACCGATGACTGAAGTCGGTTGACCCAGTTTGATGTAGCCGGTTTTTCCATTAATAGTGACTTGGTGCCACTGACCGTTTGCAGACGTGACAACCAATGTTTTTGTCGTATAGACGTTCCCTTTGTTTAAGGTAGCAATCGTGCTTGCAGTGTCTTTCGCATCACTTTTGACAGCGATGGATGCATCAAGCAAGAAACGGGCTTCCGGGATTGTCTTTGTTTCTGTAAATTCATTTAATGTCGAAGCAGACGCGTAGCCACTCTTGCCGGCATATGTGATTTTCATCCAAGTGCCGATTTGTCCGGTTACCGTGATGATTGTCCCGCTCGGAATCGTCGTGACAGCCCCGTAAGAAGGACCGGCGTATGAACGAAGTGGTGTCGAGCTGGATGTTTTATACTTTGTTGCTGATACGGCACTGTAAGCAATCGGCGTTCCTTGGTTGACGCGGACGTAACCAGTTTTACCGTTGATGTTCATCCGGTGCCATTGTTCAGAACGACCGTTCGTGACGAGTTGTGTCGTGTAGTAGACATCACTTGCCGTCAAAGTCGTTAATGTGTCGGCTGTCGAATGATGGGTTTTCTTCACGTCGACCGATTTCGATAAGACGAATCGGGAAGCCGAAAGTGTCTTTTTCGTAATCAGTTCCGTCATCATATCAGCAGGCACATAACCTATTTTTCCGCTTGCCGACACTTTGTACCAGTCTTGGATTTTTCCGATGACCTGTACGTTTGTCCCGCTCGTAATCGTTGCGGTCGTCGCATACGAGTTACCTGCATATGTACGCAGTGCTGTCGTTGCAGTTGTCTTCATCGCGATGTTTTCCGATGTATAGGAAACCGGTGTCCCCTGGTCAACCGGAAGGTATCCCGTCTGACCGTCTTTCGTCACCCGGTGCCATTTCGATGAACCGTTCGTGACGAGTTGATTCGTTTGATAAATATCATTCGTTTTAAACGTCGTGACGGTCGTCGCCGTTGTTTTTGGAGCGGCTTTCACCGCGACGTCTGTTTTAAGCTCGAAGTCCGTCGTTGGAATCGCTTGTGTCGTCACGTGATCGGTAAAGGTTGCACCTGACGCATAACCTGATTTCCCGTCATACGATACTTTGTACCAGTTGCCGATTTGACCTTGGATCTTGATCACGGCATTACTTGGAATCGTTTTGACGACTCCGTAAGAAGGACCGGCATACGAGTGAAGTGCTGTCGCCTTCGTCGTTTTTAACGAAAGATCGTGGACCGTGTAATATTTGATGGCTTTTCCCTGGTTGACTTGAACGTAACCGGTCTTGCCATCTTTTGAGACCTTGTGCCACTGTTGACCGATCGAATTCGTCACGAGTAACGTCGTGTAGTAGACATTACCGGTTTGTAAGCTGGCAATCGTCGTACTCGATGACGATGGAGACGCTTTGATCGCGACAGCGTTTGATAACAGGAAGCGGGATGAAGCTAATTTCACGGTGGCTGTGTATTCCGTCAGGGAAGCAGTTAAGGCATACCCTGTTTTCCCATTGTACGTAACACGATGGTACTGACCGGACCGTGCTGTTGATTTGACGATCGTTCCGCTTGGAATCGTGATGAGCGGACGTTTTGTTCCGTCCGTCGCATCGTACAAAGCGAGAGCGGTTTTTGTCTTGAAGGCCGTTTCCGGAATCGTCGTTATGTCTTGTTTGGATGAACCGACGAAGGCTGCTTTATGCATGTAGCCGGATTTGCCTGCATAAGTGACGTTATACCAGTCACCGATCCGTCCTGTCGTTTGCAGCGATGTCCCCGTCGGAACGACGAGCTGACGCGGATACGCTGTGCCGGCATACTGGCGCAGGATGTAACCGTCTGTCGTCTTTAATGTTGTTTTTGCTAAACGCGTATAGCTGATCGGTTGTGCATTCAGAAAACGGGCGTAACCGGTCTTCCCGTCATATTTGACGCGGTACCAGACTTCTCCGACCGAATTCGTGATTTTTTGTGAACTGTAGTACGCATCCTGTTCATTGAGTGTCGTGATGACAGGAGCTGTCGTTGACGCCGCTGTGTGGAGCGCCGTCTTTTTCGAAACGAGGAACCGTTGTCCCTTGATCGTTTCTTTTTTGTCGTATGCTGCTAGATATTTTGACGCGACATATCCCGTTTTTCCGTTGTATGACACTCTTCTGAAGTAGCCAGAAGTGGACTCATACGTGGATGAAACGATAGTTCCGGTCTTGATCGTCAACAGGCGTTTCCGTGAAGATGTCGTCTTGTCGTACAGATAAGTATCGGTAGACAGACGGTAGGTCGTTGCTTTCGTCGTTGCGGCCTCTAATGATGGACTGTAAGAAACAAATAGACCGAGGACCAGGATGAAGCTGACCAGCATCTTCAAGGTTTTCGTGAATAGTGTCGTGTTCAAAGATCGTATCCTCCTAGTTGGAATTCGTCCGAAGACGTATCGGGCTCTAGGATGTCAATTCTAAGGTGTGAAATTAATTTGCCTATTCTTACTATCGACAATAAAACATTTATCTACAGTATATTTAGAATTTTTTTGAAAAAAGGGGTTTTGTTTTTTAAAAAACCCTTCTGTTTTAGGAAACAGAAGGGAATGGAATCAAGAATTTAGTTGTTCAAGAAGCGATTCGAGGTTTGTTGTCGGACGTTCACATTGAAAATCGTGACAGAGATAAGCGGTTGGAGCTGAATCGATTGGTTCATAGTCCGCCAGAAATGGCGCGATGGACAGCAAGTCCGTCTTTTTGCCGACGAGGAGCGACAATTCCGGTATGCGTCGGGTAAGGAGTTCGGATAAATAAGGTTCGATTGCTTCCTGGCTGTCAGTCAGGATGATCAGTTCTTTTGGCTGCATCAAGGTGCGGACATAGGCACTCATCAAGCTGGCGAATCCGGTCGGTTGCGCCTTGACTTCGAGCGCAACGGATGTAAACACCTGATGGGCCGCATCCCGATAATCCGTCCGACCGGTCAGTTGGGACAGACGCAACAGATTCGAGACTGCCGTACTGTTTCCGGCGGGTGTGACGCCATCGTACAGATCCTTTGGTCGAACCAATAAAGTTTCATCATTAACAGACGTAAAGAAGAAGCTGCTGTTGGAATCTCCAAAATCGCGGAGCATCCGTTCCGTCAGACGCAGGGCGGCATGAAGGTATTGACTTTTTTGTGTCGTATGATGCAGTTCCAGATAAGCTTCCGTCAAGAAGCTGTAGTCATCGAGAAATCCATTTCCTTGCACGTGACCTTCGCGGTAACGGACTCGAACCGTATCGCCATCGATCAGATGGGTCTCGAGGAACGCTAAGGCACGTTCTGCGACTGACGTGTAATGCGGATTGGCAAAAACCCGTCCGGCCTTGGCATAAGCGGAAATCATCAGAGCGTTCCAAGACGTCAAGACTTTATCATCCCGAAACGGACGTGTCCGCGTGCTGCGGATCCGTAGTAACGTCTGTCGTTCCCGTTCGAGTTGGCGCACGACGTCGCGAACAGGCATGTCTTGTTCATCGGCGAACGCCTGCAGAGAGTGGTCGGTCCGCCGGAAAATATTCCGCCCCTCAAAGTTACCGCCAGGAGTAGCCTGATAATAGAGCGGGAACAAGGCCTCTTTCCCAAGGAACGTGGTCAGTTCCTCAGAGGTGAAGGTATAGAACAGTCCTTCCCGTCCCTCACTGTCCGCATCTTCCGCCGAATAGAATCCTCCTTCCGGCGATAATAAATCCCGTTCGATATACGTGAACACTTCTTCCGCATACTGTTTGTACCGTTCGCGCCCGGAAGCTTGGAACGTTTCGATGCAAGCTGTGGCAAACAGGGCATTATCATACAACATCTTTTCAAAATGCGGCGTTTCCCAACGGGCGTCGACGGTGTACCGGTAAAGACCAAAGCCGACTTGATCGGTGATTCCGCCGTCGCGCATCGCCGTCAACGTCCGCATGACCATCTGTAGGGCGGTCTCGTCTTCCGCAAAGCGATGATAATCAAGTAAAAAGGTCAGCAGGGAAGGAGAGGGGAATTTTGGTGCTTCACCAAACCCGCCGTTTTTGACGTCAAATTGCCGCATCGCCTGGTCAAAGGTGTCGTGAACGAGTGACTCGTCAAGTTGACCCGAGGTGTCACCATGAAGGACGTTTGATAGGGCCTGATTGATTTCAGTACCGACCCGTTCAATTTTTTCGGGATCCGTTCGGTAATGTTCACTCAGTTGCAACACGACCTGCCGGAAACTGGGGCGATTGAACTGCGGCGTTTTCGGAAAATAAGTCCCGATGTAAAACGGGGTTTGGTCAGGTGACATAAAGACGCTGAGCGGCCATCCTCCTTGACCGTTCATCAGTTGGGCTGCCGTCATATAAATTTGATCGATGTCCGGACGTTCTTCCCGGTCGACTTTGATGGAGATGAAACGGTCGTTCAGCAGACGGGCGGTCTCTTCATCCTCAAAGCTTTCGTGCGCCAAGACGTGGCACCAATGACACGTCGAATAGCCGATCGACAGGAAAATCGGTTTATTGGTCGCCCGGGCCATGGCGAATGCTTCTTCCCCCCACGGATACCAGTCGACAGGATTCTCGGCATGTTGCAATAAATAAGGACTCTTTTCATGGATCAATCGATTCGTAGCCATCTCTTTTGACCTCGTTTCTTCTATAGTAATGTCATCTCCCTAACGATACCGATTTTGAAGTGGGGAATCAACGGTTCGTTCAGTCCGGTAAAAATAGGACGATGAAAAAAAGATTGACTTTATAAAATAAAATGTGTTATATTAAATTTTGTCATGAATCGGGGATGATCACTCATGTGAGAATCTTTCACTTAAATACACAATTTAATAATCAGGTCAGGATTTTTAGACCTTACTGACAAATGAGTCAGACATAAGTCATCGCTTTTATTTTGTCCTTCTTCTGTTCAACTAGAAGAAGTTGACCCAGCAAGATAAACCTTCCATTCGATACTTTTCAGCTCATTCCGAGCGAAATTCTAAAAATCCCAGTAAATACGCAACCCAACGCGTAACTTGATTCTTGCTAAAACGCTTGATTCAGCTGGCGCGGCCAAGGAGCCGTAACAACGAAAGAGAGGTAGGGCTTTCGTCGTTTCAGGTGTTTTGATCACCTGTATCCTCGATTCTCATGACACCTAAAAACAGACACGCTGAAAAGGCGTTTTTTTTATACCCTTTTTTAAGCAATTGTCTGTCTTTCGTGTTTTTTTGTAACATAAAGACGAATGATTAATTTTTGTAAGCGTTAACAATTAATTCTTTTACGAATATTAAGGTCTTTTTTTACACAAAATATACACTATCCGTAAATATATCTGATAATATGAAGAAGTGTCAGAAAATTCATAGGGGGTAACATCATGAAGAACGTCAGTACGTTTGGGAAGTGGGCATTGGTCGGCGCATTAACAGCAGGAATTCTTCCGCAAGCAGGCATTACGGTCGGGGCAGAAGGCGAAGGCGTCATCTTGTCTGAGTACATAGAAGGGTCAAGCAACAATAAAGCGATTGAGATTTATAATGGTTCGGGGCAAATCATTAATTTAGCCGATTATACACTTGTACAATATACGAACGGTGGACCTTCGGAAGCGAAAATCACATTGTCCGGTACGATTGAACCGGGAAAAACGTTTGTGATCGCCAATTCAAGCGCGAACGCAGACATCAAGGGAAAAGCGCAACAAACAACCGGTTCACTGAACTTCAACGGAAATGATCCCGTTGCCCTGAAAAAAGGGGATGAAGTCCTTGATATCATCGGACCCGTCGGATCGAGCACGGACTTTGCGAAAGATACGACACTTGTTCGCAAGACAAACGTCACAGCAGGATCAAAAACATATGAACCGTCGCAATGGACAAGTTTCCCGGTCGATACGTTGACGGACCTCGGCGCACATGCTGCTGAAGCGGGAGACATCTTGGTCGCACCAACAGCATCACCCGTCGGAGAAGTCGAACGCGGCGATCAAGTCACACTGACGGGCGAGGGAACGATTCACTTTACAGTCGACGGCTCGACACCGACAGCAGAAAGCCCTGTTTATTCTGGACCGATTACAATCAATGACGAAGTCACGATCCAAGCGGTTGTGGTTAAAGACGGTAAAACATCTGCCGTATCGACGTTCAAATATTACATCGCACCACCCATCACGAAAATCAGCAGTATTCAAGGGGTAGCCCACACGTCACCATACGCGGATCAACTCGTCCGGACGACCGGTGTCGTCACGTATATCGTTGATGCAAACAACTTCTACATGCAGGATCCGAACCCGGATAACAACAGCAAAACATCAGAAGGTGTGCTGGTATACGCTAAAAATCACGGTGCGGCGATTGGTCAGACCGTCGCAACGACGGGTTACGTCAAAGAATGGTTACTTGGCGGATACAGTGATAAGTTTGACACGGATCTTGCGGTCACGGAGATCAGTACAGTCAACCTCGTCAAAGGCGCATTGAACACAGGATTACCGGCAAGCATCGTCCTCGGAGAGAAGGGTGTCTTGATTCCGACACAAGTCGTCGACAACGATTCGTTTGCTGAATTTGATCCGGCGGAAGATGCCATCGATTTATACGAGAGTGTCGAAGGAATGCGTGTCGCGCTTCCGAACGCCATCGTCACGGGTCCACAGGCCAACCGGACGATTCCAGTGCGCACACAAACGGCAAACAAAGACTATACGAAACGCGGTACGCCAATCTTAACGGCAAATAACGTCAATCCGGAGCGTCTGTTCGTTGAGATGGGCAGCAGCTCGTACCGGGCGAAATCCGGCGACCGCTTTGACGGAACGATTGAAGGGGTCATGAGTTATAACTACTCGGCTTACAAAGTGCTTTCAAAAGCGGCTGACTTACCAACGTTGATCACAAGTGAAGTGGATCGTCAGCCGACGAACATCGAAACAGGAGATTCACGTTTGACAGTCGCCTCGTATAACGTTGAAAACTTTGCTTCAACGGCAGATGCCGGCAAGGTGGACCGTGTTTCCGAAGGGATCGCGACGTTCCTGAAAACACCGGATATCGTCGGTTTGACGGAAATGCAGGATAATGACGGTGCGACAGACAGCGGCACGGTGGATGCTTCGAAATCGTTTGAGACATTGATTGCCGCAATCGAAGCGAAGACAGGTGTCCGTTACGCGTATACCGATATCGCACCGGAAGATAAAAAAGACGGCGGGCAGCCGGGTGGAAACATTCGTGTCGGTTTCTTGTATAACCCAGCACGTGTTTCACTTGCGTCAGGTGAAAAAGGAACGGCAACGGAAGCAGTGGCTGTCGAGAATGGTAAATTGACGAACAACCCGGGACGGATTCAACCGACGGATCCAAACTTCGATAGTTCACGGAAACCACTCGTCGGAGAGTTTATCTTCAAAGGGGAATCGTATCACGTCATCGCCAACCACTTTAATTCAAAAGGCGGCGATGGAGCGGACTTTGGCAAAAACCAACCAGCCGTCCGTAAAAGTGAAGTCCAACGCCATGCCATCGCGACGATCGTACAAGATTTCGTCCGTGAGCTGGAAACAGAAGTCAAAGATGCGAACGTCGTGGTACTTGGTGACTTAAACGACTTCCAGTTCTCGAAAACGCTGGATATCTTAAAAGGGAAAAACCTTTGGAATACGGTGGATGATCTTCCGAAATCCGAACGGTATTCGTACATCTACAACGGAAACGCCCAAGTCCTTGACCACGTCTTGATTTCGAAAAACCTGAAGCCGTATACGTCGTCTGATATCGTCAACATCAACTCTGATTATATGGAGGCAGACGGCAGCGCCAGCGATCATGATCCGGCGATCATTTCGATTCAAGGAGCACAAAGCGCTTATCCGGTCAAAGGGAAAGCAGAAATCGGAAAATGGCGTGCTGTTCAAAAAGGAAAACACGTGACCATCGAACGGAAAATTGCAAATCGTTGGTTAAAAGTCAGTGAAACACACGGTCGCCAACACGGTGAGCTTTTGGAGCTTCGTGTGACGAAAGGCATTCCATATGTACTTGTCCAAACCAAAAAAGATGGTAAAACGTGGCTAGAGCTTTCGAAGCGCTATAAACTAGTCGAGTCGAACAAGTTTTAATCGTTGAACATACAAAAAAGCGGACTTAGTTGTCCGCTTTTTTGTATGTTCGGATAAATAGAGAGAGAAAAGAAAACAGACTGATGGAAAGAGTGAGCAGTAAAGCGAGGTGGAGCGGGATAGCGCGGAACATGTACATAAAGTGTATGATGATCAGCAGAAGGATAATGGAAAGACCGGGAATGAATTGTTTGCGTAATAAATGACCGACGCCGGGCACAAGCAATTCAAAACCAAACCGCTGACTGATATGGACTTCTTCATGGGCATTGGCAATACTGAACGAAACAGTCAGTAAGACTAAAATCATCCATCCGGAAAACAAATACTGCTGGATCGGCAAAAACGTAATCGATTCGTAAATAAAATAAAGTAGGATCATGGCATACTCCTTTGGAAGTAGATATTATATAAAATTTCCTTATTTTTTCCTTACGAATTCTAATGATAGCGAGGGTTTTCGGGAACGGCAACAACATTTAAAAGGAATGAAAATAAAAGAATGTTCACACATTTTAACAACAGGGAAAGAATAGTTTATTTTATGTATGATAATGGTGTGAGAATGTGATGAATAAAGACGTCAGACCTCTTTTGCACATAAAGTCTAAAATGTGTCAAAAGTGTGAAGAGACATACGGAATCGTGTGATTTCACTTGAAACGATAGCTTAGACTGTTCGAATGGACTGGTTTCTTTTAAAATTAGGGTAATGGAACAAATGAGGAGGCGAAAGACACATGAAAAAGTGGTTAGTGCTCGGAGTAGCAGCGGTCGCTTTCTTTAGTTACGAAAACACCCCCATGGAACAGGCGGAGGCGGACTACCCGAAAAGCGGGGGAACGCTGATTGATCGATATACGAGTGAATACCCGGGTTATGACTGGGAAGTCAGGCGAACAGCGTCTGAAGAGTTTGTCGCACTGACGAAAGACGGGAAAGATTACGGGAAGTACCGTTCGAAAAACGGTGTGACGACGCAAGGAGCCGTCCTGAACAAAGATACGGAAGCGACACTTGCGAAAAAAGGCTGGAAAGCCGTCAAGTCGTACCGGAAAGGGAATACAAATTATTTGTTGAACCTCGATCATGCTGCCGTCTATGAAAAAAAGGACCGGTATGTCACGTATTTCTTTGATCAACATGACGGCAATAAGGTCAAAGCAACACTTGCCATCCCGAAAGACGTGGAAGCGAAAAAAAGCGGCTTCTACGGAACGGCATCGAGTGCATTACGGACAACGGATGAGAAATTGATGTTGCGTCTGATGAACTGGGACCGGGCAGAGTACAAACGCGGAGCACTGACTCCGTACAATGCGCTGAAACCTGTCACACGGGCTCACAGTGAGAACATGGCGAAAAACAATTTCTTCTCCCATACCGATCCACAAGGACGCGATCCGTTTGATCGGATGAAAGAAAAAGGAATCCGTTTCTCGACAGCCGGAGAAAACCTATCGATGGGCTACCCGAACGTCTTTGCAGCACACTGGGGGTTGATGAACTCAAAAGGACACCGCGACAATATCATGAACAATGATTTCAAGCAGGCGGATGTCGGTGTGGCTTTCCGGGAAAACTCGCCGTACTTCACGATTAACTTCCGGACACCGTAAAGTAATATTTACAACTAAAGCGTACGTATCACCCCGATTTTGCGAAAGCAGGATTGGGGTTCTTTTGTGTGGATCAATCTGTAGATGAATGACGCGCCATCTGTATTTGAATCCTATCTTGAAAAATGAGAGGGGAATTTTGATTGACGAAGCCCCGTCTTCTCCACTCGCTTTTCTCGGGCGGAACGCAAGCTAGCTGTCATCTGTTTGATGACCGGGTCTCGCCTGTTCCTGACGGAAGCAGCGCTTCCTTTTCCCGTAGAAGTCGAGCGGAAGACGTGACTTCTAACGAGACATCATTCAATGGAAAACCCCTGAAACCGTTCCACATCCTTTTTGTAAGGGGAGGGAGCTGTTTCAGGGGTTTTATATCGTCTTTAGATGAATGAATCGGCAAAAGGAATTACGTCAGTTTGCCCACTCGGGTTTACTGAAGCCTTTAAAGGACTTTTCGATGACAGCGTTAAAGTCATCTGATTCGACGACAGCCGTTAAGTCTTTCGCGAGCTGTTTCTTTTCATCTGCTGTTTTGACAGCGACTAAGTTACGGTACTGCTCGTCCATTTTCTCGAGTGCCAACGCATCAAGTAAATCGAACTTCGCGGCAAGCGCAAAGTTTCCAGGGACGGCAGAAATATCAACGCTCTCGATGGCACGTGGCAACTGTGCTGCCTCCAGTGGTTTGATGACGAGTTTTTTTGGATTCTTAACAATGTCTTTTTCAGAAACCGTCAATGGATCAGCATCCGGCTTCAACTCAATCCAGCCTTGTTCAGCGAGTAGGTTCAACGCGCGGGCTTGGTTGGTCGGATCGTTTGGTGTTGCGACTTCCGCGCCTGTCTTGACGTCATCAAGCGACTTATAAGATTTACTATATAAGCCCATCGGTGCCGTCGGGACAGTGATCAGCCCTTTAAGATCGAGATTCTTTTCCTTCGCGAACGTCTTCAGATAGATCGAGTGTTGGAACAAGTTCGCGTCGATGTCGCCACTGCCGAGCGCGATGTTCGGCTGGATATAATCGCTGAATTCAACGATTTCGACTTTGTAGCCTTTCTTTTCAAGACCAGGCTGAATCGCTTCTTTGACCATGTCGCTGTAAGGACCGCTCGTCGCACCGATCTTAATCGACTTGGTTTCTTCTTTCGCACTGCTGTCGCCACAGCCGGCAAGAATCCCGGCTCCGAGTAATCCTGTTGCTAAAAAGGCGTATCGTTTTTTCATAGTCATTCTCTCCCTTAGTGGTCTCTATTTTGGATTTAACGTTTATCAGCACGACGGGCAAGTTGATTGCCGAGTCCTTGAATACTTTGGACGATGACGACGAGTACGATGATCGTCACGATCATGACGACGTTATCGTACCGGTAATAACCGAAGCGGATGGCGAGGTCACCGACACCACCGCCGCCGACGATGCCGGCCATGGCAGAAAAGCCGATCAGGCTGATCGTCGTTAACGTCACCGCTTGGATGATTCCGGGAAGGGCTTCCGGTAACAGGGCGCTGATGATGATACGAAATGGTGTGGCGCCGCACGCCTCAGCAGCTTCGATCAAGCCCGGTGGAATCTCACGGAGTGAGGTCTCGACGAGTCGGGCAAGGAACGGAATGGCGGCAACACTTAAGCTGACAGAAGCGGCCGTCGGACCAATCGTATTGTCGAGCAACAATTGTGTCAGTGGAATCAATGCGACAAGCAAGATGATGAAGGGTAACGAACGAACGATATTAACGAAAAAGTCCAAAATACTGCGAACGAAGACGTTTTGGAAAAACAATCCACGGTCGGTGATGAATAAAAGAATTCCCAGCGGAATCCCGACGACGAGGGCAAAACCAAGGGAAATCCCGACCATCAAGGCCGTTTCGCCTAAGGCTTTTGCCAACTCCGGTAACATCGTTTGAATCCGTTCAAGCCACATCCTGAATCACCTCAAGCGTATGGAGTTGCTCCTCAAGCCAAGTGAGGGCCCGGTTGACGTGAAGCGTTGGACCGGTCAGGCTGACAATCAACACTCCGAAGGCGACGTTTTGAATATAATCGACCTTGCCGTGCAGGATGCTGACCGAGATATCAAATTGTTTGATCGCTTCTGACAGCGTACTCTCACCGGTCTTTTCTCCCGTGAATTGGAGACGGATGATCTTCCCGGGTGTTGTTCGCAAAATCCGTTCCGGCAACTCGATTTGGAGTGCCGTATCGACGTAATGTTTTGTGACGTCATGGGTCGGTTGACTGAATATGTCGTAGGTGTTGGCGACTTCGACGACTTCACCGTGAGCCATGACGGCGACGCGGTGACAAATCTGTTTGACGACATCAATCTCGTGAGTGATCAGGATGATTGTCAGACCAAGCCGTTCATTCAAGTCCTTCAGCAATTCCAGGATTTGCAGGGTCGTGACCGGATCGAGCGCTGATGTTGCTTCGTCACATAACAGGACACTCGGATTATTCGCAAGGGCGCGGGCAATCCCGACCCGTTGTTTTTGTCCGCCGCTGAGTTGACTCGGGAAATTGGTCTCAAATCCTTCAAGTCCGACCAGGGCGACGAGTTCTTTGATCCGGCTTGGGAAATCACTGCGTTTGACGCCGGCTGCTTTTAAGGCGAACGCGATGTTGTCGGAAACATTCCGCGATTGAATCAATTGGAAATGTTGAAAGATCATTCCGATCTTCAGGCGCAACTCTCTTAGGCTGCCTTTGGATAAATCGGACAGTTTGATACCGGATACTTTGACCGTTCCTTGTGTCGGTGTTTCGAGTCCGTTGATCAAACGCAACAAGGTACTTTTTCCGGCGCCGGATTCACCGATGATGCCAAAAATTTCACCTTGCTGAATCGTTAAGTTGACGTCACGCAGGGCGAAAATCGGTGTCCGGTCACGTACGAACCGTTTGGTGATGCCTTTGAATTCAATCATCTGTTATTTCCTCCCTATACAAAAAAATCGCTTTTTTCCAGTTAAGAGCAACCAGAAAAAAGCGACGAAGTGTAAGATTTCGTAACTTATCTCTCAGAATGAAACATTCTGTAGGATGTGGCACCGTTCCTTAAAGGTGGTTGCCGGACGTCGTTGGGCCTATTCCCTCGGTCGCTCGCGATAAGTAGATATGCTGTTGGGATTTACTTTAACGGAAATCATTCCCATCTGTCAAACGTTTTTTCAGAATTATTCCGCAACGGCTTGCTGAAACAGATTGAGCTGCCCAATCCGTTCGGCGGCTTCGACCAATCGTTCGGCGTCGGCAATCAAGCTGATCCGGACGTAGCCTTCGCCATATTCACCGAAGAAATGTCCCGGTGTGACGGCGACATGCGCCTCGTCCAGCAAGTGGTCGGTAAAGCTTTGTGACGTAAAGCCGGACGGGACCGGCAACCAGACGAAGAACGAACCACCAGGGATCGGTCCGTCCCATCCGATGTCTTGTAATTTGCCGAACAAGGCATCGCGACGGGCTTCATACAGCGCACTCAGTTCACGGACACACGTCTGGTCGCTTGAGAGGGCGACGGTCGCTGCGTGCTGGATGGGTGTGAAGGCACTGACGTATAAGTGTTCCTGGTACGTTTCGATACTTGAGATGACGGATGGATTCCCGATTGCAAAGGCGATGCGGAAGCCGGACATGTTGAAGCGTTTGGATAACGAAAAGAGTTCGATTCCGACGTCTTTCGCCCCTTCGGTCTGGAGGAAACTTCGGGTCGGACCATCAAAACTGATACCGCCGTACGCCAAGTCATGGACGACGCAGATGTCGTTCGCGTCAGCGAAAGCGACCGTCTGTTCAAAGGCTTCCGCCGTCGCCGTCGCGCCGGTCGGATTGCTCGGGTAGTTGAGGAACAACATCCGGGCCCGTTCGACATCCGTCGTATCGAGTAACGTGTAGTCAGGTAAAAAAGCATTTTCCGCAAGGAGCGGTAACGTGATCGGGTAAGCACCTGCCAATGCCGCGCCGGACAGGTAGTCGGGGTAACCGGGATCAGGAACAATGACACCTTCACCCGGATTGACGATTGTTTGCGGCAAGGCGACGATACCGGCTTTACTGCCGAGCAAAATGGCGACCTCAGAAGCAGGATCAATCGTCACACCGAATTCGGACTGATAAAAATCGGCTACAGCCTGTTTGAGAAAATCATGTCCGCGAAACGGAGGATATTGGAGATTGGAGGCGTCATTGATTGCCTCTTTTAAGGCGTCCAAAATATGTACGGGCGTGGTTTGGTCCGGCGTTCCTTGACCAAGCGTGATGACATCGTGGCCGGCTGCTTTGACGGCACCAATCCGCTGAGCGAGTTCAGCAAAGACCGGAGCGGGCAGCCGATCAATCGCAATCGATGGGGCGAAATGTTTCATCTGTGTTCCTCCTTGTTAGGTATTGTCGTCAAGGATAGCGAATTTTCAGTCAAAAGAAAAGGGTTTTTTCAAAAAGAAAAACACAGGACTTTTAAAAGGGGGTGTTCCCTCAAAAGTCCTGCGGTGAAAATTATTTTGAGAATACTCCGGATAAGGTGGTGAGTGAAAGCTTCGATGTATCGGTCAGGACAAGATCCGCCGCGTTTAAAATGTCGGCGTCACCAATGGCGATTGCGCGCATTCCAGCGCTCTTGATAGCCTCAACACCAGCAGCCGCATCCTCAATTCCGACACAATCTGTTGGAGCGACACCGACAGCTGTTGCTGCCTTTAAAAATACTTCTGGATGAGGTTTGGACTTTTCGACTGTCGCTGCGTCGACGATATGATCGAAATAGTGATCGACCTCAAGTCGTTCGGAAACAAACTGTGCATTTTTAGAAGCAGACGCCATTGCGATTTTGATCTTGTTTTGACGCAAATCCTTGAGCAAATCGATGATTCCGGGAAGAACATCCTGTGGCGTTAAATGTTGAATGGACTCCACGTAATACCGGTTTTTCTTTTCAGCCAGAGCCGTTTTTTCGGTTTCAGAATACCGGTCATTTGCTTGGCCGAGTGAAAGAATGCGTTCAAGTGAGTCCATGCGGTTAACGCCTTTAAGTGTCTCGTTGAATTGACGATCGAACGGGATAGAGAGTTCCTGTCCGAGTTGTTGCCAAGCCAGAAAATGATGTTCGGCAGAGTCTGTGATGACGCCGTCTAAATCGAAGATGACCGCTTGTGGATAAGGTGTAGACATAAAAGCTCCTCCTTACTTATCTCCACCGATACGTAATCCTTGCATGAAATACCGGTTGAGTAAGATGTATAGAATGATGATTGGAATAATCGAGACGACGGACGCTGCCATGATGTAATTCCATTGGGTGGCGTTTTGACTTTGGAACGATTGAAGACCAAGCGTTAACGTATATTTTTCTGGTGACGTGATGTAAAGCAAGGGCTTCATGAATTCGTTCCAGAAACCAAGGAAAATGAAGATGGCCTGAGTGGCAACGGCCGGACGCGCCATCGGAAAGACGATTTTCCAAAACGTCTGGAAACGGTTTAATCCATCGACTTGAGCGGCTTCCTCGATTTCCTTCGGGAAGTTGATGAAAAATTGTCGCATCATGAAGATGTATGCGAAGTTGATGGCACCCGGCAAGATCAGGGCGGAATAAGAATCAAGTAACCCAAGTGATTTCATGATGAGGTAATTCGGAATCAACAGAATCTGTCCGGGAACCATCATGACGGCAAGAATGAGTAAAAACCAGTAATTTCGACCGGCGAAACGAAGGCGTGCCAGTGAGTAACCGGCCATTGTGTTAAAGATCACGTTCAAGATGGTCCCAGTCGTTGCGACGATGAACGTGTTCATGACCCATTTCGGAAAGAGTGGATCACGGGTAAAGATGTAAGCAAAATTATCGAGGGTCGGCTTTTCAGGAAGTAGATTCAATCCGCCGGATACGATTTCTGCATAAGGTTTAAACGCAGCAAGAACTGCCCATAAAAAGGGATACAGCGTCACGAGTCCGTAAAGGATGAGGACGCAATACAGTAAAACACGGGGCCATTTTTTCGGTTTCATATTCGGACCTCCTTAGTAATGAGACTCTTCTTTATTTAACCGTCGGGCAATCATCGAGACGGTGAAAATGACAATCGTCAACAAGATGGCAAGAGCTGATGCATATCCCATCGTTCCGAGCGTCTTGAACGCATATTGATAAATCAATAAGGAGAACGTCAGTGTCGCGTTATTCGGACCACCCGATCCGCCGGAGATGATATAGGCTTGGTCGAATAGTTGGAAACAGCCGATCAATCCCATTAAAATCACGTAGTTTGTAATCGGAGCAAGGTTGGGAACAGTGATTTTCGTCAGTTTTTGCCAAGCATTTGCTCCGTCCAAATCGGCTGCTTCGTACAGTGATTTCGGAATGTCTTGAAGCCCCGCTAAATAAATTGTCATGTAGTAGGGGACAGTTGCCCAAATGTTCATGACCATGATTGAGGCAAGGGCGAATTGTGTTTCATTCACGAAGTTAATCGGTTCCGGTAAGATACCAACTGAAACCAGTGCATTGTTGACAGGACCGTTTAAGCTGAACAGAAACATGAAGATCATCGTTAAAGCGGAGCTTGATGTCAATGTCGGTAAAAAGTAAATGGTTCTAAAAGTATTTTGAAAACGAATACCTGAATTGAGAACCGCCGCCATAATCAGAGCGATGATGGTTTGGATCGGAACGACGAAGGCGACGTATCGAACCGTATTTTTGAGCGCAATCCAAACGCGTTCATCCTGCAAGGCGTTCGAATAATTCGTTAGACCGGTGAACTCAAAACTGACACCGCCAAATAGATTAACCCGTGTAAAGGAAAGGAATAAGGAATAGCCGATCGGAATCAATGTAAAGACCAGCATAATCAAAATCGTCGGCAACATGAACGTATACCCCTGTAAACTTTCGCCCTTACGTGCCCGTTCTTTTTTGGGTTTCGGAGGGCGACCGGTTGGGACAACGGGTTGCTGATTAGAATGAGGAACACTTGTCATGGAAAAGCTCCTTTCAAGTTGAGAAATAAGAAGAAAACGCCCAACCTCCGAATTGGTCAGGTGAGCGTTCTCGTGGATCACTTATTCAACTGTGTTTTGATATCTTTATTGGCAGTCTTTTCGGCTTTTTTCATCGCCTCTTCTAACGATACTTCGCCTTTTAAAGCGGCAGGGAACTGGTTGTTATATTCCCGGGCAATGATGGAAAGTGTGTCGCCTTTTTGCCAAGGTGTCGCATATGCTCCAGCTTTAACGAACGGAGCTTTGATTGGATCCTCTTCAAGTTTCATCTCGCTTGCGACAGATTGAAGGGATGGCAATGTTCCGGCACCGTCCGCCCAAATTTTCATTCCTTCTTTTCCGGCGGCGTACTTAATGAATTCCCACGATGCCGCTTTGAATTTTGTTTGAGCATTCATCGAATAACTGACCGTAAACATCATCGAACCATTTTTATCATTGATGGTTGGTGTTTCTTTCGTACCGAATTTCACGTCTTTGAAGTTTTGTTTTAAATGAGCAACCGCCCAGTTTCCTTCGATCATCAACGCTGCTTTTTGTGCGCCGAATGAGTCGCCTGCCCATCCTTGACCTAAATCTGCCGGACGGCGAATCAGTCCTTCTTTATACGCGTCAACGATTGGTTGCAGTTGCTCGATTTGAGCCGGGTTACTTAAGACGGCATACCCTTTATCGTCCGTAATAGCTGTTCCGCTTGCTTCCATCACGAAGAGATGGCGTGCCAATTCCGAAGTCGTAATGGCTGGTGATACTCCTTTTGGAAGTTTGTCTTTTAACTCAGAAAGAAAGGCCGGCCAATCTTCTGATTTTGTCGGAATGTCGTCTGGTGAAACACCAGCATCTTGAAGTAATGCTTCGTTGTAGTACACACCAAGTGTTGAGTAGTCTTTCGGCAATCCGTACTGCTTTCCATCTTCCGCTGTGAAGGCTTTATAGGCAGGAGCGTAGTAGTCTTCTTTTTTAAAATCTTTTGTCTGCTTCATATAGTCATCGAGTGGTGCGAGGACGCCTTGCTTAGACAGTTCAGGAGAAAGGAAGGCATCTACGTAAAATACGTCAGGTGCTGTTCCGCCGACTAAATCGGTTTGAAGTTGTGTCTGGTAATCGTTATAGATTTTTTTCTTTACTTTAATCCCGGTTTGTTTGGTGAAGTCCTTCAGCATCTTATCCCAGGTCGTAACCTCTGCTTCCGTTCCTTTCCAAGAGCCGACGGTAATCGTTTGTCCTTTTAGCTCGCTTGGATCAGATGATACTTCAGCTTTGTCGTCCTCATTCGACGAACAGGCTGCCAATAACACAGAAGTCGTTGCCAGTAATGCCAATGCGGGTTTCCAAGTTTTCATAAGAAATTCCTCCTCGTTCCGAAACGTTTTGTAAAAACCGATATTTCTAAGGGGTATGAGAATCCGTGCTTTCCATGCAAAATAAACGTAAGACTCAAACCTGTACAGAAAACGCTTTCATCTCTCGGGAGTATCATACTACTTAAACGTTTCGGATAGCAAGTGTTTTTAGTTTTTTTACAGTGTGGTATATATATTCGTTGATATTGCGCTCTTTAAACGTAATAAAGTAATATGAATATAAACGATGTAAATCGACGGACGGTCGATTTGCCAAAACGTTTTGAGTAGGAAGGGTGAAAGAGTTGGCCACATTAAAAGATATTGCCCGCGAAACGGGTTTTTCTGTTACGACGGTATCCCGTGCGTTAAACGGTTATTTTGACGTAAGTGAAGGAACGCGAACAAAGATTGAACAGACCGCCAAGAGACTTGGATACAGTCCGAACATCATTGCGCGTAGTCTTGTGACAAAACAATCGAAGACGATCGGATTCATCGTGACGGATTTGAAACGTGAGAGCATCAAAGATAACTTCATGTATGAGACGTTATGTGGGGTGTCGGACACGTTAGCTTCGACGACCTACGAGTTCGTTGTTTTGAGCACTTCGACGGCGAAACAAAAAAACAAAACCTATCGTCAAATTTGTGCCGAGCGTCAATTAGATGGTGTCGTCATTCAAGGATTGAAAATCGAAGATCCTTATTTGATCGAAGCGATGGACAGTGATACACCCTGTGTCTTAATTGATATTCCAATCGAGGGGGAAAAAGCAGCTTATGTCACTTCCAACCAATTTGAGAGTGCAAAGCAAGCGGTTAAGTATCTAAGACGGATGGGACATGAAAAAATTGCGTATATGAATGGTTCTGAGCATGCCCATGTCAGTCAGATTCGAAAAAAAGCATACGAAGAGGCCCTGCGCGAAACAGGAGTTGAACTTGATCCGGCTTTGGTTGTCAACGGGGATTTTGAAGAGGAAATGGCAAGGCGAGCTGCTTTGCATTTACTGTTGAATCGGTCGGACGTCTCGGCATTTTTTTGCGCGAGTGATGTAATGGCGCTTGGTGTCATGCAGGCAGCTAAAGAGTTGGGGATTCAGATTCCGAAGGATTTATCTGTGATTGGTTTTGATAATATCTTGCTCTCACGTTATATCACCCCTAAGTTGACGACGATTTCTCAACAACCGTATGAAATGGGAAGTGCGGCGGCTGAGATGTTAATTCAATTGATTGAAGGTCATGACGGAGAACGGCAGATTGAACTGAAAAATGAATTGATTTTACGCGAATCAACTAGCAATCGATGAGTGAACTAGATACCAGATATAAATAAGGGATGTTCCTGTTGAGGAGCATCCCTTTATTTATATTCATGTCTCGTTATCAATTGAACGGATGGCGAGTAAAGCGAAAGTGGCGATGCTTGCCCAGTAAAGAAGCGACATGAATCCGATTTGGAAACCGAAAAGATCAAGTAATGTCTTGATGAGAATGGGCAGTGTGACACCGTAAGCTGTTAGCGTCCAAGCTTGACGGTAAGTGATGTCGTGCATCCGTTTGAAGCTGCGGCCCGCCAGTGCAAGCAGGCTGATGAGAACGATGTGAACGAACAATTGCAACATAAAAGCGACATACAGATAGATGGGGGCGAACCATTTTAATTGCCGGTCGAGAACGGCTGCTCTTTTAAGCGCTTGATCATACGTGAACTCGCCGTTTTTAACGAACGGAGCCTCGGAATAGCGGTTAGATTGGAGCGGATAACCTTTTCGTCCGTAAGACCAGGTGTCCTCTTCAAGAAGCAGGATGTTCTCATAACGAAGGTTTTCGAAGGATTGATCAGAACCGATGACGATCAAAGAATTGATCTGACTTAACAAAATAACATCCGATTTTGCTGTCACTAATTTTCCGTTTGCCACATGCAACTGTGTCTCTTTTATCGTCGGAGAGATTGGTTCGGATTGACGTGTTGAAAAAAAGATAGTCAGTGCAAAACACAAGACCAAAAGGCTGAACAGGTAAAAAATCGTTTTCCAGATCGATTGATTCCGCCAAATCGTAGCTTTTTTTGCCTGAAAAGTTACGGAAATCAACCACTGATCAAGAAGATTCATAAATTCACATCCTTTTTCTGAAACGTTTAAGTATCTATTCGGATTATACATGGTTAGACCCTCGAAATGTCAATGTCAAAAAGAATGATTGCTTTACCGAAACGTTTCGGATAGAATGAACTCGACTTATAAAGTAAGCGCTTTACTATTTTCGAATTGAAAGGATGATCTGAGTGACGACTGAAATCATGAACTATTCGACCGGACAAGCAGAATATAAAAATTGGTGTGTGGCAGAAGAGCGGTTTGACTCACAGTTTTTAGGAAAAGCGGAAGCGATTTTTTCATTAGGGAACGGGTACATGGGAGCACGTTCGACCACGGAGGAGAGATATGTCGGAGAAGTCCGGAATACATTCGTTGCGGGAACGTTTAATCGGTTTGCAGAAAATGAAGTGACCGAGTTACCGAATGTTGCGGATGTAATCGCGATGGAATTTTTCTTCAACGGTACACGATTTGATTTAACGCTTGGAAAAATTCATCACTATAAACGTCAGTTGGATTTAAAGCGTGCCGAGTTAGTGCGGGAAGTTGACTGGGAAGCGCCGACCGGTGAGCGATACGTATTGGAATTCAGACGATTCGTTTCGTTGGCTGATCGTCATTTGGTTGGACAACGTATTACGATTACGCCTTTACAAGAGACGACCTTAAGAGTGATTTCCGGTATCAACGGACAAGTCACGAACAGCGGAGTCCAGCATTTTATCGAAGGTGAAAAACGTTTGTATGAAGAGGTGTATCTTCAACAAGTCCAAAAGACAACCGAATCAAAAATTGACTTTGTATTGAATACGACACATCGCTTTATGAAGCAAGATACACCGGTCCAGGTGAAAGGATTAATCCAAATGGACCGCAGGAAAATTGTTTACGATTTTAAACAAATTGCTTTGCAGGCAAACGAGCCGTTTGTCATTGAAAAGCTTTCAACGATTCATACGAGCCGTGATAATGATCAACGGCAAGCCGACTACACGCTGGAGTCGTTGCGCGAGGAGAGTCTGACCGAATTAAAAGAAGCAGCAGCAGCAGGATATGAAGCTAAATTCCATCAGCATAGCGCGGAGTGGGATCAACGTATTTGGTCCGCACTGGATATTGAAATCGAGGGAGACGACGGTTTTGATCAGTTGGCCATTCGTTTTGCGCAATACCACATGACGGTGATGACACCTGCTCACGACCACCGGATGAACATCGGTGCAAAAGGTTTGTCGGGCGAAGGATATAAAGGGCATACGTTTTGGGATACGGAAATCTTCCTGTTGCCGTACTTCATTTACACCCAACCAAAAGTGGCGAAGAGTCTGCTGGAATACCGTTATCAAACATTACCGGGGGCACATCGGAAAGCGCTTGAGAACGGGTATGAAGGAGCGATGTTCCCTTGGGAATCTGCCTGGCTTGAGGATGGAGAAGTCACGCCCGTTTATGGAGCGGCGGACATCGTAACGGGAACGGCGACCAAGATTTGGTCAGGATTCATCGAGCAACACATCACCTCGGATGTTGCTTTCGCGACTTGGCAATATTATCAAATCACGGGTGATGAAACGTTCATGGAAGAATCCGGATATGAACTCATTCTCGACACCGCGAAATTCTGGTCTTCGCGTCTGGAGTGGAATGATGCAGCGAAACAGTATCATATTAATCAAGTCATCGGACCGGATGAGTACAAGGAACACGTAAATAACAATGCATTTACGAACTATACAGCTCATTGGAACATTCAAAAAGCGATGGAGTACAAAACGGTACTCGAACAGACGAAACCGGCCCTTTATGAACGTCTGGATGAAAAAATGAATTTAGCGAAAGCTTTTGCGAAATGGGAAGAGTGTTTACCGCTTCTTTATTTACCGGCAATTCGAGAAGACGGGGTGTTACCACAAGACGATACCTATCTCTCCAAAGAAATCATTGATTTGACGAAATATAAACAGCAAACACATGTCGGTTCGCTGTTCGAAGATTACAATCTGGAACAGGTGAATGAGATTCAAGTTTCGAAGCAAGCGGATGTCATGATCTTATTTTACCTGCTTGAAGATTTGTTTGATCAAAAAACCAAGCAGGCGAACTGGTCTTACTACGAACCGAAGACACTCCATGACTCATCACTCAGTCTTTCGACACATTGTGTGTTAGCGAGCGACATGGGGGAAACAGACCTCGCATATGACCTGTTTAGTCGCGCAGCCCGAATCGACCTTGGTCCGAACATGAAAACAAGCGACCATGGCATTCATGCCGCCTCACTGGGTGGCATTTGGCAAAGTGTCGTCAACGGATTTGGTGGTGTCCGGATGTTAAACGGTCAACTTCGGATCAATCCGAGATTACCGAAGGCGTGGGACCGTCTTGCTTTTCCGATTCATTGGCAGGGAGAGCGGCTCGAATGCACGGTGACACGAGATACGCTCGACATCAAGCAAGTGACGGGAGGACAGCCGGTCTCCTTTACGCATGACGGAAACCTTTATACGATTGAGCGGGAGATTCAACTGACGTTACAACCACAGGTCAGTGAAACACGATGACGTATCGACCAATCTACCATTTCACTGCACCGAGTGGCTGGATCAATGATCCGAACGGACTCAGCCAATGGAACGGCGTTTATCATTTGTTTTATCAATTTCATCCCCATTCTACTTTTTGGGATGACATGCATTGGGGTCACGCGATATCGCGTGATCTTTTGCACTGGGAGCATAAGCCGATTGCGTTGTTTCCAGATCAATCGTATGACCGAGGTGGTGTTTTCTCAGGAAGTGCAGTCGTTGTCGAGGATGAACTCTGGTTATACTACACAGGAAACCAATGGATCGATCAAGAACAGGATCAACTGATTCAAGTGCAGTGCCTCGCTCGTACAAAGGATGGCGAACGATTTGAGAAAGCAACAGTGAATCCCGTTTTAGCGTCGCCGCCTGAAAATATGAGTCCTCACTGGCGTGACCCGAAAGTTTGGTTTCAGGAAGATTATTTTTGGATGGTGCTCGGAAGTAAAGATGAATCCGGCGGACAAGTGCTGCTGTACCGATCAATGAACGGGAAAGAGTGGCAATATCGCGGTATTTTGGCGAGAGATCCCCGTCTCGGTTACATGTGGGAATGTCCGGATCTGTTTTCTTGTAACGGCGTGGACGTCTTGTTGTTTTCGCCGCAAGGCATCGAAGCGAAACAAGAGCGGTATCAAAATCTGCATCAATGTGGTTATGTCACCGGTCAACTCGATCTCGAACAGACCAGTTTTTCGCATGGTACGTTCCGGGAATTGGATCTGGGACATGATTTTTATGCGGCGCAGACCTTTCAAGATGAAAACGGCAGACGGATTTTGATCGGCTGGCTCTCGATGTGGGAGGCGGAGTTCAAGGAGCGAGTGGAGGGTTTTGCGGGAATGATGACTTTGCCGCGTGAGCTCACGGTTGAAGAAGGGCAACTGTATATGAGACCGGTTCAAGAATGTGAAACACTACGGTCCAAAACAGTGCTGGACGAAATTTTTTCGGGGAATTCGCGGCTGGTTACGCCGATCGGATTTGAACTTTGCATTACAGGCAATCGACTGCCCGGTACATCGCTTAGCCTATTCCTGAGTTCTTCTTTTGAAATCAGATGGGATGATGAAGGAATAAGTATGAAGCGAATAGGGGAAACAGGTGAAGAAGAGCGAATAAGTAAACGAGTGGTGACATCGATGGACGAAAGACTATTTGTTGATGCCTCCTCGGTGGAATTATTTTCTGAGTATGGACGCACCGTGTTCAGCAGCCGTTTTTATCCAACTGAAGAACGTGTTCTTCAAGTAGAGTCTACCGATCAAGTAGCTGACATCAGAATGTGCATGTATGAATTAAAGCAAACCATGTAAACATAGAGGAGGAAACCGGATGAATCGAACCTGGTGGAAAGAAGCCGTTGTCTATCAAGTGTATTGGCGCAGTTTTAAGGACTCGAACGGAGACGGGATGGGAGATTTACGGGGTGTGATCGAAAAGTTGGATTACATCGCGTCACTTGGTGTGGATGTCATCTGGTTAAACCCCTGTTATACATCACCCGATGTCGATAACGGATACGATATTTCCGACTATTACACAATCATGGAAAAGGCGGGAACGTTGTCCGATTTGGAGGAATTGATTGCGGCAGCCCATGAGCGGGGCTTAAAACTGATTCTTGATCTCGTCGTCAACCATACGAGTGATCAACACGCTTGGTTCGAGGAGTCGCGACGTGGCAAGACGGGCGAAACGGCGGACTGGTACATTTGGCAGGACGGGGAAAAAGGAACACCTCCGAATAACTGGCGCTCCTATTTCGCACCAAGCCCGTGGACATGGGATGAGACACGCGAGCAGTATTATTTCCACTCGTTTGCATCGGAGCAACCGGACTTGAACTGGGAACATCCAGCCGTTCGACAAGCCGTCTATACGATGATGCGGTGGTGGGCGGACAAAGGCATCGACGGATTCCGGATGGATGTCATCAATCTGATTAAAAAACGCGCCTCGTTTGCGGATGTTGCCGATCCCTTTGATCTGTCCTATCTCGGCAATCAACCGGGCATCCATTCCTTTTTACAAGAAATGCATGACGAGGTGCTTGCGGGGACCGATTTATTTACGGTCGGAGAAATTCCGTTCGTCGGTCCGGAAGACGGTTTGCTGTACGTCGGGGAAAACCGCAATGAATTACGGACGCTGTTTCACTTTGAAGTGGCGGATGACATGGAGACGATGGACTTACCGCGGTTCAAGCAGATTCAAAAACAGTGGTATGACGCATTGTATCCGCGTGGTGTCGCGTCCCAGTTCCTGAACAACCATGATCATACACGTCAGGTGACACGGTTCGGAAGCGAACGCTACCGGGTCGAAAGTGCGAAATTACTTGGTTTGATGTTACACACGTTACCCGGTATCCCGTATATCTATCAAGGCGAAGAAATCGGTATGACCGGGATCCGGTTTTCTGATCCGGAGGCCTATCAAGACGTCGCATTCCGGAATCAATACGCGGAACGGGTTGCAGCTGGTGAATCACCGGGGACTGTCCTGTCATCGATGCAGATGCGGGCGCGGGACAATTCCCGGACCCCGATGCAATGGAACGCAAACCAACTGGCAGGATTCACGGAATCTGGCCATTCCTGGATGACGGTCAATCCAAATTATTTAGAGATTAACGTTGAGGCGGCGGAACAAGATCCCCATTCCGTCCTCGCCTTTTACCGGACACTGATTGCCTTACGGAAAAAACATCCGGTCATGGTGTACGGCGTCTACCGCGATTTGGCGATTCAAGATCCGTATTTGTACGTCTACGAGCGGGAACTGGACGGTGTCACATGGCGGATCGTTTTGAATCTTCATGACGAAGCCGTCACGACGACGCTCGCTTTGCCAGAAGAACAACTGCTGTTGTCCAATCATGAAGCCCATGATCCAAAACGGTTGGCACCGTATGAAGCTCGTTTGTACCACTATTAAACAGAATAACCGGACGAATGAAACACCGCCGTTCCTCTTTGTCGCGATGCGATCGGGAGAAACGGCGGTGTTTTTTCGTATATTCGTTTAGGTATAACCGTTTCGCTTTTTAGCGGATAACAGTTGTTCGAATCGATCGACCGCTTGACGCATATCAAAGCTTGGTGCGACGACAAGCGGACCATGACCAACCGCCAGCACGTCCGGTGTCAACTCCGTCAACTGATGCGCGGACTGGAGTGCCACCTCCTTATCCCACGTAGCAAGGGACGGGAAGGGGAACTGCCATCGTGTGTCGCCGGATACGGCTAGTCCACCTTGTGTTTGAAACGCATCTCCGGCAATCAACGTCCGGCTGCCTTCATGCCAAAGGGAAATCGAGCCTGGTGTATGACCGGGTGACGCAATGACACTTAAACTGCCGATCTGTTGACCACTTTCGAGTAACCGATCAGGACGGGTCTTGATGTTTTTTGGAATGCCGCCTTTAAGAGGTGTCGTTTCGCCTTCGCGTAACGATTCGTCGCCACTGAGCAGGGCGGCATCCCGATAACTGATGGATACTTCAGCGAGCGGGAAGGCACTCGCTAAAAAATCAAGGGAACCGACATGATCGGCATGCGCGTGGGTCAAGATGATGGATTGTAACGGTTTATCAAAAGACTTGATGACGGAATAGATGGCTTTGGCATTCAGTGAGATGCCTGTGTCAATCAAGGTAAGGCTGTCTGCTTCTTCAAATAGGTAACAGTTGACCGGGAAAAAGGACGGGGTCGTTTGCAGTTGATGAAGCCGTTCAATCGATGAAATACGCATCCGGGTACACTCCCTCGTCAAAATATTCGCTTCTCTTTCAGTATCGCCTGTTTTAGTACAGGCGTCCACAAAAAAACTCCCTCAAAAGGGAGTCTTAAACATCAATACGTGACTTCGAAAACGGCACCGGCATGTTCGGCGTCGTCGCCGTCCGCGGCCGTCGTAACGAGCAAACGGTCTTCATACAAAATCGGGCATGTCGGATTCGAGACAGGGAACTCGACATGGGCGAGTTTTTCACCTGTTTCAAGATTCCAACGCGTTAAGCACGACCCGGCATAATGGGCGATGAAGACGTGACCGTCCCGATCTTTTGTCATGCCGTCCGGAAAACCATCCTCGTCTTCTAAATCGATGGTAACACGACGGTTCGTCAACGGTTGATCCGCCGCATAATCAAAAGCATAGACCTTTTTCGTCGGCGTATCGATGTGGTAAAGCGTCTTCCCGTCTTCCGACCAAACGAGTCCGTTTGAGTTCGTTAAGTTTTCAAGCAAGACATCGACTGAACCGTCATGACGCAAGCGATACAGCGACGCTGTTTCACCGTCTTCCTCATTGATGCTGCCCGCTACATATTGACCGGACGGATCGAGTTTCCCGTCGTTCATCCGATCCGATTCAGGCAGTGTCAACTGGGTTTCCAGTGAGAGGCGTCCTTCTTTTAAGTCGAACGTCCCGAAGCCGTGTGCCGACGTGACGCGCAGGAAGTCCGGTGCGTCCGTCAAGGCGATCGAAGTGATCGCGCTTGGCAACTGATACGGTTTTAATGCTTCTGTCGTTAAATCATATGAAAAAAGAAGCTGACCCGGAATATCGACGAAATAAAATCGTTTTGTTTTGGCATCGTACACCGGTGATTCACCGGTCTTACAAGAAACATCAATAAAAAGTGACACTGTCATATCATTTCCCCCTACAGATACTGTTACGTGAATTGATTAATGATTAAGCGTGAATGAATTCGAGGTGCAATTGGAATTTCACATCACTGCCGACCAAGACGCCACCGGCTTCAAGCGCGACATTCCATGTCAGGTTATAATCTTCGCGTTTGATTTTACCGTCCACTTCAAAACCAGATCGTGTATTGCCCCAAGGATCAACACCGCTGCCTTCATACTCGACTTTAAACGTTTCCGTCCGCGTGACGTCTTTAATCGTCAGATCACCCGTGACTTCATATTCGTCACCGGAGTGTTTTTTAAACGAGGTCACGCGGTAAGTAATGTTCGGATATTGCTCGACATCAAAAAAGTCGGCAGATTTCAAATGCGTATCGCGGTCATTGCTGCGAGTGTCGATGGTTGCGACTGGAATCGTCACGACAGCGGAGGCATGTTCTAAATCATGCGCTTCCCCGCTGACATCAAACGTAAAATCACGGAATTCCCCTTTTACTTTTGAAATCATCATATGTTTGACTGAGAATGAAATGGAGCTGTGGTCTTGATCGAGCTGATACGTGGTCATGGTCGATTCCTCCTCATGTTCAATTCACTTTAAGCACGCCTTTTAATGTTCCTTTTTATCTTGATTGCAAAACATCTAAATGAAGAGAATCAAAAATGCCCTGCTCCGCATTCAAGCGGAGCAGGGCAAGTAAATGATCCTAAGGGACGATCAACGACTTTTGACAAGTAGGTTGACCGCTTCCTTGACCAATTCTTCAGTTTGTCCTTCACCGGACTGTTCCGCTTCCTTGACACACTCGATGAGATTCGAGCTGACGACGACACCAATCGTCCGGTCGATCGCGGAACGCGCAGCGGACAATTGGGTGATGACATCGCGGCAATCCTGCCCTTCTTCCATCATGCGCAAGATGCCACGAAGTTGTCCTTCGATGCGGCTGACCCGATTCTTCATTTTCCGATCGTAATCCATTCATTTTCCTCCATTCTAAGATGCAATCCGTCTATTCGATACCTTTATGCTATGCCCATCATAGTATTGCTGTCAATCCAACCGCTTTTTGAGCTATATTTTTTAGTAGAATAGGGAATATGGATGTGGTGGACAAAAAATGAAAAAAGATAAAAAACTAAAACGATTTCGCGTCAGCTTGCGTATACTATATGATAAGGCTGACTGATCACAAGGAGGAGAAGGATGCATACTCAATCCGATGAATCGCTTTATCATGAGATGCGCAGTGGAGATGAACTGGCTCTTGAAGCACTTTACGAAAAGTACGAAAGGCTTTTGTTCTCATTCGCTCATCGCTTTACGAATAACGATCGTTTATCAGAAGAAGTCATTCAAGAAGTCTGGATGAAGATATGGAACGGACGCGTTGATTTTAATACCGATAAAGGAAAGTTCTCCTCTTGGATATTAACGATTACCCGCAATGCCGCTCTTGACTGTTTAAGACGTGAAAAACGACAACCGACGATCGAAGTCGAGGAACGGGATGGTGGATTCGATGAACCCGTCGAACGCACCGTCATCGAACGGGAGACCGCTTCGGAAGTCCGGAATGCCGTCAGCGAATTAAAACCGGATCAACAGGAGTTGATTGAACTGGTTTACTTTAAAGGATTGACCCAGCAACAAATCTCAGATCAATTGAATTTACCGCTCGGAACGGTAAAAACGAGAATCAGGAGTGCCATCCAATCACTCCGAAAAATAATAGACGGGAGGGAACGTTGATGGAAGAACGTTGTCATGACTTAATCGACTACTTCAACGGCACATTATCAGCTAGCGATCGCGACGCGTTCGAAGCACACTTGGAAACGTGTGATGACTGTAAGCAGGCGCTTCAAGAGATGCAAGACTTGATGCTCCCCATCGCGGAATCGCTTCCGGCACGACCGGTACCAGCAGGCATGAAATCAAGAATTCTCGGGGAGGTCCTCGGATCTGCCCGTCCGACTGAAGAACCACTGGAGTCGACATCGAACGAGCCCGTTCGTCAGGAAACGCCACACGTTTCCGAATTCGAAACCGCTCAAACCGAGAAAAAGAAAAAACGTTCCGTCCCGCTCGGATGGTTGATGAGTATTGCGGCTGCTTTAATCCTGTCACTTGGTGCCAACGCGTATTTCCTTTCACAGGACGAAGCTTCGCCGGAGGAAGAGTTCGCGATGGATGAAGTCAAAGGAATGGGCAACTTTGAGAGTACCGCCTCCATCAAGGGATCCAGCATGATCTTTACGAAAGATGATCAGGAATATATGCTCGTTCAACTAAAAGATTTACCGCCTTTAAAAGAAGGGGAGTTATATCAGCTCTGGACGATTCAAGGGGACACCCCACGCGCGAACGGAGTCATTGAACAAGACGGAGAAGCCGCTGCGGTCTTCCCGCTGAAAGGAGACGGAGCGATTGATGCCGTCGCCATCACCGTCGAACCGGAACCGGATTTAGAAAAACCGACCGGTGAAATCGTCGCTTCTGTCGCTTTATAAAAAATGCTCACACGAGATGCCGGAATTCCGGCATCTTTTTTTTGTCCTTTTTCGAGTTTGTCCATCTATTTTAGAAAAAGCAGATTGATTCTGATGAAATTTCGGAAGAAGACTGAAGAAATGACGGCAAGTAGACGATACTAATAGGAATGTCAGTCAAAAAGAGAGGCACTTACCATGAATGAATGGATCATCTTAACAAAACACTATGAAGAGACATTGGTCATCCTATCGGTCATCGTTGCCATCGTCGGATCCTATGCTTCTCTTGAATTAAATCGCCGGTTAGCTAAGGCAACCTTTTTGAAAAAACGCGCACTGTTTTTATCGTCATTAACAATGGGATTGTCCATTTGGGGCATGCACTTTGTCGGGATGGGGGCATTTGAGTTGGCAGTCCCGGTCAGTTATGACTGGTTCTTGATGTTTTTGTCGATCGTACCCGCCGTGACGGCCGCATGGATTGCCTTTCATTTATTATATTATTCAGAGCTCACCTGGAAAAAGGTGATGGTTGCCGGGGCATTCATGGGCGTCGGAATTGCGATGATGCATTATCTCGGGATGGTCGCGATGCAGTTCGGCGGCGATGTCCGGTATGACGCAACGTTGTTCATCTTATCGGTCCTGATTGCGATTACGGTCGCCTATGTGGCACTGCTGTTGCTCTATGTGACACGTCATGTCAAGAAAAAACGGATTTTGATTCCCGTCGCGATTGTGATGGGATTTGGTATTTCAACGATGCATTATGTCGGTATGCTCGGAACGACGTTTTGTATTCCGAGTAATTCAAACGTTGATCTCGCAGCAGGTCCGGTGACATCGAATGTCCTGAGCAATGTGGCCATTCCTGTATTCATCATCATCATTCTGATTGTTGGATTGTATATACATCTCGAACGTCGGGCCTTGCAGGTGATGGCGTATACCGACCACTTGACGGGTCTTCACAACCGGCGGTGGCTCGATCATCACATGCACAAAGTCGATGCCCAGTACAGCCGGACCAAACAGCATATGGCGATGGCCTTACTTGATCTGGATGGTTACAAATGGATCAATGATACGTTTGGTTTTGATCAAGGAGATGCTGTCATTCGTCAATTTGCGGATCGGATTAAAGGGTTACTGCAAGAGGATGAAGCGTGTATCCGGTACAACGGAACCCAGTTTTTCCTGATTCAAAACATTGATCCGGACCAGCTCGACCCAGCATTCACTGACGTGTTGGAAGCGATTCGGCAACCGATTTCGCTGGAAGGACAAGAGATTCATCTGACAGCGACGATCGGCATCATCGTCCCGAATCCGGATGATACGTTGGAGATGCGGATTGGTCAGATGGAGAGTGCTCTACGTGCCGGAAAAAATGAAGGACGCGACCGTTTCGTCATTTACGATGAAGCGCTCCATTCCGACCGCCGGGAACAGCAAATCGTCGGTTCGTTACGACGGGCGATGACGGACTTTAAAGAATTTAATCTGGTTTATCAACCGAAAATTGCATTAGCGACAGGAAAAGTGGAACAGGCGGAAGTTTTGATTCGTTGGAATCATCCGAAGTTTGGATTCATCTCACCGGCAGAATTTATTCCGCTTGCGGAAAAATACAGTCTGATTCATCGGTTGACGCAGTGGGTGCTCCAGGAAACCGTCAATCAGATGGAAGTCTGGCGGGAAGAAAATCACTTCATCCGGCAAGTCTCGGTCAACCTGTCGGCGATGCATTTTCGGTCCGAATCACACAACTTGATGATCAAGGAAATCGTCCATCACTCACTGAAAAATGGCGGGGAGCTGCAACTGCAACTCGAAATCACGGAAACGTCCGTGATGGAGAACTTGGAACGGGCTCTCTTGATGCTGGGAGAATTGAAGCAGTTGAGTTTAACGATTGCGCTCGATGATTTCGGAACCGGCTTATCTTCGTTGACGCACTTGAAGCATCTGCCGATCGATATTCTGAAGATTGATAAATCCTTCATTGATGAGGTCCCACATGATGAACGGGGGACGGCGATCACGGAGATGATCATTCAGCTAGCTAAGAGTCTCGGGATTGAGGTCGTTGCGGAAGGTGTCGAGACGCTCGAACAACATGAATTCCTCAAACGTCTGGGGTGTGATTATGGACAAGGATACTATTACAGCCGCCCGGTTCAGGTCAAGGATTTGGACCAGCAGACGATCGAACGAACGGTTCTGAATGTCGGCTGAAACTGTCAAAAAAGAAATCCGTTTTACTGTTTTATACGTATACTAGATAAGCACGCGGGTACAATGCGTGTGATCATGGGGGACGCAACAGCTTCATGAACAGATTCCGGGCAGGGATTTGTTCGACTCGTGCAAGATGCAGACAGAATCGCAGTACATTTACGATACGACTCGCTCTGTAATCAACCCAGCTCCTGTCTGTCCATCTAACTACAAAGGCAGCTTCCGCAAAGGAAGCTGCCTTTTTTGATTCATCGGTTAGCCGTCAGCTGACAGCCGGTTTGATCCGTGACAAGAACATTCGTATTAAAATATTGACCGTCACTTTTTAGAATCAGTGATTTCTTCTCGGCGTTGTAGTCGAGGGTCATCTCTTGATCGAGAAAGTGACTCGACCAGCGTTTGACGAGAACGGGACCAACGTTTGAGTCGATCGTCATATCTTCGTCTGTTGCGGCAGGGACAAGCCGGATGCTGAAGATACCGGAGTTCCCGCAACCACAACCTTCTGTATCGTAGTAGAGATGCAATTGACCTGCCGTATCGCCGCGTAATTGGTCGATGCGACCAAGAGCAGCTTCTGTAAATGTGATGTGCATGACATTCACTCCTTTGATACTAGTATACGCCGAACGGAACGGAAAATAACGTTACTTGCTCACGTGTACCTGGCGGCGCATCCGGACAAGCAAGAAGACATATCCGGCGAGTAAAACGACGACGCTGCCCAAGACGACCGTATCGACCAGTCCGTTATCTGACTGGAAGTTGATCGCGATATAGGCCCAGACGAAGACGAGCGGATAGATCGGATCGCGGTTCGCGAACATGAACAATAAGGCGACGACGACACCGACACCCAGCATGATCATCGTCCAACCGGAATCCCCGATGCCAAGCAAGGAGTTGATGTTTTCTGTATCGAGTGTCAGGAAGATGTTGGCGATCGTTGCGACCGACACCCAACCGAGGTAGAGCGAAAACGGAAGCTTAAAGCGTAAGGCTTTTGTCTCGCGATCGATTTTCGAATAGATGACGATCAACGAAAGCAACAGACCAACGATGACGACGACAGACAATGGGAACAGTTTGAATGAGAACGTGACGATCCATGCAGCGTTAAACAGACAGCTGATCAAGAACCATGGACCAATTTTCTTCGCAATTTCATGTTCCTTGAACTTTGGAATCGTCTGTAAAATCAACCAAACGAGTAAAATTGCATAAATCAATCCCCAAATCGAGAATGCGTAACCTGCGGGTTTGAAGAGTGTCGAAATCGTATCCGAAATACGACCTGTTTTTCCACCGTCTAACGCATTGATGGCAATCGTGAAGACAAAACCAAGCCAGTTGAGCCAAATCCATTTGTTTTTCAAAACAAAAACCTCCTTTAATCTCTAAAGGAGGTTTACCCGGATTCCGGAATTTCTAGACATCAGCGTCGGCTCGTCGGATTGAGGAAGGACATGCCGATCGCTGGATTACCGGTATGCGAACCGAGGACAGGTGTCAGATTATCGATTCGGACTGTGACGTCAAACCGTTGCTCAAGCGCCGTCTTCCACTCGAGTGCCAAGTCGTACGCAGTCGCATGAAACAACGAGACATCGGTCACGGTGCCGCTTTCGAGCATCTCGACGAGGTGATCAAAAATCATGCCATGTGCTTTTTTGAACGTCCGGACCGTCTGATACGGTACGATTTTTCCGTCTTCAAAGTGGAACAGGGGACGGAGTTGAAGCAGGTTACCGACAAACGCCTTTGTCGAAGAAATCCGTCCGCCGGCCTGCAGTTGATCCAAATTGGCGACAGTAAATTCAATATGATGATCGAGTCGACGGTTCAGAATGTGTTGTTCGATGTCTTCGACGGCAGCGCCTGTTGCTGCCATTTCGATCGCTTCCGCCAACAGTTGACCTGCCGGATAGATTCCGCAACGGGAATCGATGGCAATCAACCGAAAACCGGCAATCTCTGCTCCTTGGACCGAGGCATTGTACGTACCGCTCAGTTCACTGGATAGATGAACGGCAAAGCCGATATCGTACTGTTCTTTTAAGCGTTCGTAGTGTTCGGTGAACGTTCCGATCGATGGTTGGCTTGTCGTCACCTTATGCTTGGCACCAATCCATTCATAAACGGTTTCTGCTTGCACGTCGACGCCGTCGACAAAACTCTCGCCATCCTTCATGACGAGAAGCGGGACGACGGTCAGGTCGTCACGGTCGGCGATCGAGTCCGGTAAAATGGTTGTACTGTCTGTAATCCATGCAATTTTCATGCTGTCTCCTCCTTGTTTTAGTACCTGATATTAATTGTAGGTGTAAGCGTTATCGGTGTCAAATGGACCTCGGAAAATTTAAAACATTTTAGTTGATTAATTGACTGAATACGCTATAATCGGTACGTGATTAGTAAACTTAAAGTCGTCTTATACTAAACTGACGAATCGAAAGGAGGGCGCGGATTGCGTACGATCGGCAATAAAATCAAGAATCTGCGTCTTCAAAAAGGACTGACACAAGAAGAACTGGGTGAAAGAACGGATTTGAGCAAAGGATACATCTCGCAGATCGAACGTGAAATCAGTTCACCGTCGATTGAGACCTTGTTCAGTCTGCTCGAAGTACTCGGTATCTCCGCAAAAGATTTTTTCGATGAGGATACATTAAATCAAAAGGTCGTCTATGCACAAAATGATGTCACGAGTTATGAAGATATAGAACAAGGGTATCATGTGACGTGGTTGATTCCGGAATCAAACGAGAAAGACATGGAACCGGTGTTACTTCAGTTGGCGCCGGGAGGCGCGTTTAAGACATACGAACCGTCAGGAGCCGAGACGTTTGTCTACGTGTTAGAAGGACGTGTGACACTTCAGCTGGGACGACAATCCTATATTGCAGCCCAAGGCGAGACATTATACTATAAGGCTTCTGAAATTCATCAATTACGAAACGAGTCGGATACAAAGACAAAGGTACTCGTCACGGCAACTGATTCGTACCTATAAGGAGGAACAGAACTTGGCAGACAACACAATCATTCAATTTACAGACGTGACAAAACGTTTTGATGATCAGACCGTCCTCGATCAGGTCAGTTTTGAGATCGAACGCGGGAAATTCTATACCTTGCTCGGCCCATCGGGTTGCGGAAAGACCACCGTCTTACGCCTGATTGCCGGATTCACGGAGGCGACGGAAGGCGATATTCTGTTTAACGGGAAACGAATCAATGATGTTCCTGCCAATAAACGACAGGTCAATACGGTTTTTCAGGATTATGCTTTGTTCCCGCATTTAAATGTTTTTGAAAACATCGCATTTGGTCTGCGGATCAAGAAGATGAAGGAAGCGGAAATCAAGACACGTGTGCTTGACGCGTTGAAGTTCGTCAACTTGTCCGGATATGAATCGCGTGAAATCACGGAAATGTCGGGTGGACAACGTCAACGGGTAGCGATTGCCCGGGCCATCGTCAATGAGCCGGAAGTCATCTTGCTGGATGAACCGTTATCGGCCCTCGATTTAAAACTCCGGACCGAGATGCAATATGAACTACGGGATTTACAGCGTCGTCTAGGCATCACATTCATCTTCGTCACGCACGACCAAGAGGAAGCACTGGCGATGTCGGATGAAATCTTTGTCCTGAACCACGGTCTGATTCAACAGTCGGGAACACCGACGGATATTTACGATGAACCGATCAACCGCTTCGTCGCTGACTTCATCGGCGAATCGAACATCATCCCGGGCCGGATGCTGTCGGATTACCGCGTATCGTTCGCGGAAAACGAATTTGATTGTGTCGACCGGGGGCTTGAGTTGAATGAGCCGGTTGAAATCGTCATCCGTCCCGAAGATTTAGAAATCACGGGTGTTGCGCAAGGGAAGTTACGTGTCACGGTCGATTCCCAGTTATTCCGCGGCGTTCATTATGAGATTGCCTGCATGGACGAGGTCGGAAACGAGTGGCTCGTTCACAGTACGAAAAAAGCGACCGTCGGCGAACAAATCGGTCTGACGTTTGATCCGGAAGCGATCCACGTCATGCGTCTGAATGAGACGGAAGAGGAATTTGATAAACGTCTGGAATCCTACGACGGGGTGCTCTGATGCAAAAAACACGCAACTGGTACCTCATCCCGTATAGTTTTTGGATTGCGTTGTTCGTCATCGCACCGATCGTCCTTGTCGTCTATTATTCGTTTTTGGATCTTGAAGGGAACTTTTCGCTCATTAACTACCAAAAGTTCTTCAGCTCAACCTATTTGACGATGACGTTAAGTTCATTTTGGTATGCGTTTTTAATCACGGTGTTTTCACTCGCTATCGGTTATCCGACGGCGTATCTGCTGACGAAAACGAAACATAAGCAACTCTGGTTACTGTTGATCATCTTGCCGACATGGATCAACTTATTGCTTAAAGCGTATGCCTTCATCGGTCTGTTCAGCACGTACGGACTGGCGAACCAGACACTTGAAGCAATCGGCATCGGTCGGCAACAGATTTTGTTCACGGATTTCAGCTTCGTGTTCGTTTCCGTCTACATCTTCATTCCGTTTATGATTCTGCCGATTTTTAATGCGCTTGAAAAACTCAATCCATCGCTTGTCTTCGCGGCACGCGATCTCGGGGCTTCAAACTTCATGACGTTCCGCCGGATTGTCTTCCCGTTGACGCTTGACGGCGTCAAATCAGGCTGTCAGCTCGTCTTCATTCCGGCGCTCTCGCTGTTCATGATTACACGTCTGATTGCCGGGAACCGTGTCATCACGCTGGGGACAGCGATTGAGCAACAATTCCTCGTCACGCAGAACTGGGGCATGGGTGCGACGATCGCCGTCTTCTTGATCATCGCAATGGCCATCATTCTTGCTTTGACGAGCACAAAACGGAAGAAAGGGGCGACAACGTGATGAAACGACTGAAACTAGCGAATCTCTATTTAATCGGTGTCTTCATCATCTTGTACGCACCGATTCTTTACCTGGCATTTTACTCGTTCAACAGTGCCGATAACATGACGAATTTCGAGTCCTTCACTTGGGACTGGTACAAGGAAGTTTTCCAGGATTCACGGCTTTTGATCATCGTCTTGAACACCTTGGTCATTGCCCTCTTATCGGCAGCGATCTCCACGATCATCGGTGTGTTTGGGGCGATCGGAATTCAGGCGGTCCGACGCAAGCGGATTGAGACGTCGCTGTTGACGCTCAACAGCATCTTAATCGTCAGTCCGGACGTCATCATCGGGGCATCGTTCTTGATTTTCTTTACGATGCTTGGGATTAAACTCGGGTTTACGTCGGTATTGTTATCGCATATTGCGTTTTCCGTCCCGATCGTCGTCATTTTGGTTCTCCCGAAACTGCAGGAGATGAGTCCGACGCTCGTCGATGCGGCGCGTGATTTAGGCGCAAGCCGACTCGATGTCTTGACGAAGGTCATCCTGCCGTACATCACACCGGGAATCTTTGCCGGATTCTTTACGGCGTTGACGTATTCGCTTGATGATTTTGCCGTGACGTTTTTCGTGACGGGGAACGGATTTACGACCTTGTCCGTTGAAATTTATTCGCTCGCCCGACAAGGAATTTCAATGAAAATCAATGCCTTATCGACAGTGATTTTCCTGTTCACGTTCCTGCTTGTCATCGGCTACTACTTCTTAAACCAACGTGCTGCGATGAAGCTGTCCCGACCGGAGGTGAAATAACCGATGAAAAAACTTATTCAATTGTTCGTCGCGATTTTTCTAATATCGGGGATCATTTTATTTGCTTTGAACCGGTTAAACGCGACACAAGGGTATTCGGGTGAAAATGTCTTGAACATCTATAACTGGGGCGATTATATCGATCCTGAACTGATTGACCAGTTTGAAAAAGAGTCGGGCATCAAAGTCGTTTACCAAACGTTTGATTCGAACGAAGCGATGCTGACGAAAGTCGAACAGGGCGGGACAACGTATGACATTGCGGTTCCTTCCGATTATGCGATCGCGAAGATGATCGATGAAGAGTTGGTCCTGCCGATTGATCAGACGAAAATCCCGAATCTCAAAAACATCGATGAACGTTTCTTGGATTTATCGTTTGATCCGGGCAATCGCTACTCGATCCCTTACTTTTGGGGAACGGTAGGTATCGTCTATAACGAGAAATTGATTGACGGGAAACAACCAACGAGTTGGAAAGATCTTTGGGATCCGGCTTTAAAAAATCAAATTCTTCTGGCTGACGGAGCACGCGAAGTGATGGGGATGAGCTTAAACAGCCTCGGTCATTCGTTGAACGAAACGGACGAAACGAAGTTGCAGGCGGCAAAAGCCAACTTGATGGAGTTGACGCCAAACATCAAAGCGATTGTCGGTGATGAAATCAAATTGCTGCTTGCAAACGAAGAAGCCGGAATCGGCGTGGTCTGGTCGGGTGATGCCAATGAAATCATGAGTGAAAATGAAAATTTAAACTATGTGATTCCGAAAGAAGGTTCCAATGTCTGGTTCGATAATATCGTCATTCCGAAAACAGCGAAAAATGTGGACGGGGCGCACCAGTTCATCGACTTCATGCTTGAGCCGGAGAATGCGGCGAAGAATGCCGATTACGTCGGCTACTCGACACCAAATGCAGCGGCTCTGAAATTACTGGATAAAGAAGTGCGGGAAGATGAACGTTTTTATCCGAACAAAGAAGTCACGGATACACTAGAAGTATATGAAAATCTCGGTAAAGAAATGTTGGCTCATTATAATGAGCTATTTTTAGAATTTAAGATGCATAAGAAATAACAAAGAAAAGTTGTCGCCTTTTAAGGTGACAACTTTTTTTAAAATATTTTTTAAAAAAATGTATTGAAAGTGAATAGTATTTCAAAAATGGGGGAATGAGATATTTATCAAGCAATTCAAGGGGGAGTACATCATGAAACAAATTTTTGGTCTTATCTTAACTGCCGCACTTACCGTGAGCCTTGTCTCAGGTCCTTCATATAACGAATCTGCAGAAGCTGCCAAACCGACGGACGTCGATTGGTTGAAACAAATCAAAACAAGCGCGACACAAGCAAAATCGACCGACAACAAAGTGAAACTTGAACAGACGACTTTAGCTCAGGTACATAACGCGTACAAAGGGGAAAGAAACTCGACGTGGTGCCAAAGCGGGAAAGGCTTAGTCACACCAAACAAAGCCGTCCATTATTGTTCAACATTCGGCGTGCCGGATCGGAAAGCGAAAGTTTCCGCAATCGTCTACAATCCGAAAGCAGTTGATCGGACAGTCTCTGTCAAAGAAGTTCAAAAAGCCTATTCAACGGCCAAGCTCGATAAAACGTTTAATGTCATGACGGTTTCAACGAAACAGGTCAACATTTATCTAAATTTAAATTCTGACCGTACACAAGTCATGTCAATTCTAGTAAAATATAACTAACGAACAAAGGATGACCTTTTAGGCCATCCTTTTTATTTAATCTTTTTATAGATTGGGACGAGTTGTTCGTAGGTATTTCGAATCATCTGGACTAAGTCATCATGTGACATCGCACTGACTTGATCTGCCGAAACATGGCGGCCGACTAAAAACTCTGCCTTTTTTACATCCCGGAAGCGGACAAGACCTTGCTCGAGCGTCGTCTCATCAATCGGCTGTGCGTCCTTTTTCATATGGTCATAGGAAATGACGAAGTCAGACGGGAGCGCATGCAGGAGCTGCTGCTGTTCCAACAATTTGGTTGCGTACTGTGATTTGTTCGGAAGCTCGTAAATATAGGCTAACCAGATGAATAAGTGGTCATCGAACAGACCGACTTGAAAATGAGGATGTTTTTTATACCCTCTTTTGTTAGGAGAAAAGGCCATCCACGTATCATTGGGTGGATTTACTTTCCGACGTGCATGCTGTGCGATATGCACATACATATCTTCTGCAAGATGAACGGTTAAATCAGGAGAAACGTCTTGCCCGATCTGTCTGAAGACGGGCTGTATCCGTTCCCGAATCGCCTCCATCCGTTGTTCCAGTCCATCGATTTGAAACGCATTAAATGCTTCTTTTGTAAATTGATTAGTCACTGAATGATCACCTCTATTATTAGTGTAACAAATTAGCACGTTCAGAATAGACTTCCATGCTCAGGTAAGGAATAATAAAATTGTGTTTTCCATTTATATACAAAAATGTTTTGGGAAGGGGAAGTCAACGTGCGTCGCTTTCAACAATATCTCCTTCGAAGCTGGATTGTCTTTTTTCTTGTGGTCATTGGGATAGACCTACTGGCGAAAACAAGAGATTACAGTCCGAGTATCGATTTTTTTACATTCATGCTGGTTGTGGTCTTGGCTACGATTTTTGTCATTGATCCGGTTCGCAGAAGACATATGAGTTTTACCTTTCATTTTGGATTCGTTCTTTTTACTTTTTTAACATATGGTTTATTATCAGCCGTCTGTGTCGGTCAATTAACGATGTTGATTTATCAATTACGGACTGTTCACACGGCAATCGGACGGAGACGTATGCTACATAATTATCCGTTTAACGTCACGCTCGAATTATTATTGATCCTGCCGGCTGGGCTTGCCTACAATGCGTTAGGCGGCACACACGGGCAAGACTTCACCTTGATTCAGAATGTTGGACCACTGCTCGTCATGGTCGTGATTTTATGGTGCGTCTTATTGTTCCAATACAAACTATCGAATTTTTTACTCGGTGAAAATATCCCGAGCAGTGTCATGTTACCGTTATTACGTTTTGAAGCTGTCGTCATCGCGGCAGAGTTACTGTTTGGTGTTTTCAGTACATTAATGGTGCAAAACAACGGAAACAGTGGTCTGGTCATGACCGCCTTTGCGCTCTTCATCATCAAACGTTCGCTTGGCAGTTCCGTTCATGCCAGTGATCGAATCGAACACTGGGAACAAATTGAACGTTTAAAAGAAGCAGCCTGGAAAGACGGCGACGCTCAGTTCATCATCGAGCGGTATCTCCGGCAATTAAATCATTTTGTTCGTCCTGATATCGCCTGGATCAAGTTTGACTTCAGTGATGGTCATTCCGTGTACTATTCGTTGAAGGATGGGCGGAAATTAAAAGCCGATCATGTCCGGGGGATTGTCATCGAAGAAATCATCGAAGAAAAAGAAGAAGTGCTGTTATATGGCATGCAGCAAGAATGGGATATCCGTCTCTATGATTGTGTTCCGGAAGAAACCCAGTCCATTTTATTCATTCAGCCGGAAGCAACGGAAAAAATCAACTGCTCCTTATTCTTGGCATCCGAGGCGAGCGGTGAATTCACAAAAGATTTTGGCTATGAACTGTACCGGGCCTTACGTGTGCTGTCTTGGGCCGTCGAACGGGCGCAGGAGCGGGAACGTCTCTTGACGGACAGTCGGACCGATGCGATGACCAAATTGCCGAACTACCGCGCCTTACAGGAGTGGGGCGATCGACGGATCAGACAACGGGACCTCTACCCGTTCTCGGCCTTGATGATTGATTTGGATCACTTTAAGCAAATCAATGATACGTATGGGCACGAAGTAGGGGACGTCGTGTTGTTCGAAGTCGCCAAACTCTTGATGCAGGCGACACGCATCACGGATCTCGTCGCCCGGTATGGCGGTGAAGAGTTTGTCGTCTTATTGCCGAACACCGATCTTGATTCCGCACAAATCGTCGCCGAACGGATTCGTGAGACGCTTCATGCCAACCCGATTCAAATCGAGGAACATACATTAAACATCACAGCCAGCATCGGAATCGATACATTAAACGAGCTCGGTGATTTAGCGAGCCTGATCCGGAATGCGGACCGCGCGATGTACATTGGTGCGAAGTTCCAGGGACGAGATCGTGTCGCATCGTATCAGGAATGGAAAGAACGTGTCGTTTGATGAAGAGACGCAAGAACCGCTGAATGATCAGCGGTTCTTTTTTGTCGTTGAGAGGAGAAGGCAGTCGAAAGACGATGGAAATAAAACACGCCTCGTTCTGATGAAAGAACGAGGCGTGTTCGTCGAATCGTTAAAATAAAGAATAAAAGCAAGATTATTGAGCCTGTTGTTTACTGATCCGGATTTCACTTTCGATGGCATGAATCGCAGCTGACCATGAACCATAGCGGTGCAGCAACGCTTTGGTCGAGGGTTTGTTGTTGCGTTTTGCCCATTCGCGGTATGCTTCGAACGAGAGGGAGAAACCGACTTCTTCGATCGCTTGGCGAAGTGAAGCGGCAAGTTCTGCTTTTGAATACGTCACACTGGCTTCTAATCCGGCTGCTGTACAGGCATCATGCCAGGATCCGAACATCTTCACGATATGATAATGACTCGGGGCATGGTGAACCGATTTTCGCCAGATCTGATACTTCTTTAATGTGATCGTCGAACCGACATCTTGAGCATAACGATGAAACGATTTTAAGATTTCATCTTTCGTATATTTTGGAGCACGCTCGAGTTCTTCCGGTTGCTGATCGATATGCCATTCGTATCCGGCTGCGGATAAGGCTTCCGGCCAAGAACCGAACTGACGGATGATGGTCTCAGGTTGTGGCCAACCATGTTCGATGGCGTAGCGACGGTAAATCGTCCGGCGGGGACGGTCTTGAATCAGCTCGCCTAACGCTTGGATGGCTTGGATCATTTCCAATTGTTCCTCCGTCCATGCTTGCTGACTCGTAAGTACACGTTGTTTCAAGGGTGAGTCCTCCTTCCTAGTCAATCGTAATAGTTGAGGCAAAAGTCCTCTGTATAGAATATATCGGCGCTTTTCCATTAATTATGAATAATTACCGTGAAATATTGTAAATAAAGTGAAAATCATTCTTCAGCTAAGTATAAATGGAAGTAATTCAAATGAAAACAGAATGTTATCAATTTTTAATGAATGATATAAAAACAGTTCATTTGACTCATATGGAAAAAAAGACCAGACACGCATATGGCGGTCTGGTCTGAAGTCCTGCTTATTTTCCTTCGATGTATGTCCATTTGAACGAAGTATCGGCACCCACTTTGTGGTTAACGATTCCCTTGACGTAAGGCTTACGTAAGAGTGAAGCACCGCGTTGGTACATAACCGAGATCGCTTGATCGTCTTCAAGTAAGACTTTCTCTGCGTCTTTGAGGGACTGCCAACGTTTCTCAGTATCCGTTTCTTTCATTGCCGATTTGATGAGTGAATCATACTGGTCGCTTGAGTAGCCACCACGGTTGTACGGTCCACCTGTCATCCACATATCGAGGAATGTCATTGGATCCTGGTAGTCAGGTCCCCAACCAGCGAATGAAAGTTCGAACTCACCTTTTGATTCAAGCTCCAGCTTGTTTTTAAACGGCTGTTGTTTGATTGTAACTTCAAGACCTGGAAGGTTTTTCTCCCACTCGCCTTTGAGGTACTCAGAGATTTTCTTCGAGTTGTCGTCATCATACGAGAGAAGTTCAAGTTTGACTGTCTTCTTGCCGACATCTTTCAGACCTTTCTCGAACGAAGCTTTTGCGGATGAAGCGTCGAATGAGCCGAATCCTTCGTTGCCGTCACGGAAGTCTTTGCCGTCCGGACCTTTTGCGAATTCTTTAGGCACATAGTAGTACGCAGGGATTGATCCGTTGTTCAAAAGGACTGCTGCCATCTGCTCTTTGTCGTAACCAGAATCGATTGCTTTCCGGATGTCTTTGTTTTTGAGCAGTTCATTTTTGAAGTTCATTTGGATGTAGTACATCGAAGCATCTAGACGTGTGTCGAACTCATCACTGTCTTTATACTGATCAACGAACTCACTTGTCAGACCGACTGTGTCGATGTCACCTTTTTCATAGAGGTTGACGGAAGTCGAGACTTCTTTAACGACCTTGTAGTTCACTTCTTCAAGTTTAACCGTGTCAGCATCCCAGTACTGATCGTTTTTCTTGTAGCTCCAGCCGACTTCTGTTTTCCAGTCCGTGAGTTGGAACGGTCCGTTGTAGAGGAAGTTTTCCGGGTTTGTTGCAAAGTCTTTTCCTTTTTCTTCGACGAATTCTTGTTTGAGCGGCATGAATGAACCGAAGCCCGTCAACGCTTTGAAGTATTCAGCCGGTTGTGTCAGCTTAACTTCAAGTGTTTTGTCGTCCACTGCTTTGACGCCGACATCAGCTGGTTTTCCTTTTCCAGTGTTGTACGCTTCTGCGCCGTCGATGATATACATGATGTACGCATATTGCGATCCGCTTTTTGGATCAAGGACGCGTTTCCAGGCATACTCGAAGTCTTTCGCCGTGACGTCACTACCGTCCGACCACTTTGAATCACGTAATTTGAATGTGTATGTAAGACCATCTTCAGAGACGTCTACACTTTCAGCGACACCAGGTGTTGCTTCTTGTTTCTCATCAAGGCGGAACAGACCTTCTTGAACGTTATTGAGGACTGTGAATGAAACGGAGTCCGTTGCAACGGTTGGGCTGAGTGCCGGGATATCTGAACCGCTTGTCAGGTTAAGGACTTGTTTGTCTGATGCTTTTTTCGTATCCGTAGAACCTGATGTCTCTTTTGAGTCGTCCGTAGAACTACAAGCAGCAAGGCTTGATCCAGCAATTGTCAGGGCACCAACGAGTGCAAGTGTCTTTTTCTTCTTCATAATAATAAGTTCCCTCCCAAGAATGAATATATATGATTGAAATATGAGTACCGATTAGAATAGCGATCCGGTGTCCTATAAAAAATAAGAGGGGTCATCGCCTTTTATTTGTTGAAGGAAAGCACCGGATCAACTTGTTACCAATAATAAATACAATATTCAGAAAAATCAATAGCTTATTTTCAGATTATTTCAAAATCATTAAAATTTCATGTGTTATCAACGTTTTTTTTGTAAAAATAATTTTTTGGGGAGGATAATATTGGGAAGGAAATAGGAATTGAAAATGAAAACACGCGAATTGCTTCGCGTGTTTTCGGGTCGATCAATCGAGTTGGTCAAGAAAGGAAAGTGCTTCTGCGACATGGTCTTTGACTTTTACAGAACGCCACTCCTGAATTAGTTCACCGGATTCGTTAATTAAAAACGTCGAGCGAACAATTCCATAATATTCCTTTCCGTAATTCTTTTTTAGTTGCCAGACGCCATACTGTTCACAGACGGTATGCTCGACATCGGACAATAACTCGAATGGAAGTTCGTATTTCGAAATAAAGTTCTGGTGCCGTTTTTGACTGTCAGCCGAAATACCAAGGATGACGGTATTTTTCGCAGCGAAAGCTTCCGTTGCGTCACGGAAATCACAGGCTTCTGTCGTACAGCCCGGTGTGGAATCTTTGGGGTAGAAGTAGAGGATGACTTTTTTGCCGCGGTAATCACTTAACGAAATCAAGTCTCCTTGTGCATTAGGCAGTGTGAAATCGAGTTTGTTCATGAATAGTCCTCCTCAGCCGAGTTCCATGTTTAACTGGTCGGCGTATTTTTCAAGCTTCTTTTGCAGGCTTTCCTTTAAGGGATCAAGGGCAATCAAATATTTTTCGAAATCCGTGCCGGCTTTTGCCGTCTTCAGCAACAGGGCTTGTTCATCACGGTACCAGTCGGCGTAATCTTCATAATAGTCGACCAATGTCTCCGGATTCCCTTCATTGCCGAGGGCTTGACCGTAAATCATCAAGATGTTGCTGTTCATCTCAAGCGCCATATAGTCTGTCTGGGCATTGACGCGTGTGAAGACTTCGTCTTGTTGATCTTCCTTCGTATTCCCGACGGCTTCCGCGGCTTTCGCGTTGACCCCATACTCGTCGGCATTAAAGGAGTCGAACATCGAAGCGAGTGTCGTAAAGACTGCAGGCTCAAATGTCGTCGGGACGATGACGACCTTCCATGCATCCTCCTGCTTCAAAAACAGCTTGGACGCCCGGTTCGGGAGGGGGGAACCGTCCTCATCGTTAAACTCGTGAATGACGTAAGCTACATTCCCTTCTTGAAAGCTTTTGACGACCTTACCCGGTTTGATTTTTAAGTTTTTAGCACCAAGCATGGCAGGGCGGAGCAATTGTTCCTCTCCGGTATATTCGATCCGGGCAAGGGCTTTGGCGTCAGCCGTACCGGACTGCCCGACGGTTTGTTGGTACGTCTTGTAGACAGCGAGAACGTCTTGATCCGCTTGTTTGGTTTGTTTCGTTTCCGTTGACTTCGGGGATTCAGTATCAGTAGACGGAGCAGAATCGTTTCCACATCCGACGAGGATGATACTCGTTGACGCTAATATCGTCAGCAATCGTTTCATTTTTGGTTCCTCCTAATGAAAAACATCAATACTTTGTGTCTTCACCATACAGGAAATTCGCTTTTTTGAGTAGGGAATAGGTACACTAAACTAAAGGAGAGTGGGTTCAAGATGAAAATTCACGTAACAGACGAAGCATTACAATACTTCAAAGAAGAGATGGAAGCAAAAGAAGGCGATACGATCCGATTTTTCGCCAAATACGGCGGATCAACTGATCTGACACAAGGGTTCTCAGTCGGAGTTCACATGGAGGCCGTTGACCGGGCGGCAGTCGAAGAAACCGTCGATGGAATTCATTTCGTTGTTTCCGACCAAGATGACTGGCTGTTCCAGGGACAAGACGTGCAAGTATCCGTCAAAAACGAAGAAATCGTCTTTTCACAGGCGAAGCAATAAGCAGGACATGAAGGGGACCAAATCGGTCTTCTTCATTTTTTTGGCTAGAATAATTGTAAGCGGCGACATGCTTCTGTACAATGGAGAATGTAAGCGATTAAAAGCAAGTATAAAGGGGGAATAGAGATGATTCCGTACAAACACGAACCATTCACGGACTTCTCACAGGAAGCAAACAAGAAAGCGTTCGAAGAGGCGTTAACTCTTGTATCAAAAGAGCTTGGCAAAGATTATCCACTCGTCATCGGGGGAGAACGCGTGACGACAGAGGACAAAATCGTTTCTGTCAATCCGGCAAACAAAGAAGAAATCGTCGGACGCGTTTCGAAAGCGACACAAGCGCATGCTGAAGATGCGATGCAAGCGGCAGTCAAAGCATTTGAGACGTGGAAATTCGTTAATCCGAGTGTTCGTGCGGACGTCTTATTCAAAGCGGCGAACATCATCCGGAAACGGAAACATGAATTCTCAGCTTATCTCGTCAAAGAAGCGGGTAAACCATGGAACGAAGCGGATGCGGATACAGCAGAAGCAATCGATTTCCTTGAGTACTACGCGCGTCAGATGCTTGTCTTAAAAGAAGGTAAAAAAGTCGAGAGCCGTCCGGGTGAATACAACCGGTACGACTACATTCCACTGGGTGTCGGTGTCATCATCTCACCATGGAACTTCCCACTTGCCATCATGGCAGGGACAGCGGTTGCTGCGATCGTGGCAGGAAACCCGATTCTCTTGAAACCAGCATCGACGACACCGGTCGTCGCTGCAAAATTCGTTGAAGTCATGGAACAGGCAGGTCTTCCGGCGGGCGTCTTGAACTTCATTCCAGGACCGGGCGCAGAAGTCGGTGACTATCTCGTCGATCACCCGAAAACACGTTTCATCAGCTTCACGGGTTCACGCGATGTCGGACTCCGCATCAACGAACGTGCTTCGAAATTGAATGACGGTCAAATTTGGCTGAAACGTGTCATCGCTGAAATGGGCGGAAAAGACACGATGGTCATCGATGAGTCAGCCGATCTCGACTACGCAGCAGATATGATCACAAAAGCCGCATTTGGTTTCTCTGGTCAAAAATGTTCAGCGTGTTCACGTGTCGTCGCGCTCGATTCAGTTTACGACGAGTTGCTCGCGAAAGTCGTCGAGAACACGAATAAACTCAGTATCGGGAACCCGGTTGATGTGACGAACAACGTCGGTCCGGTCATCGATGCAGCTGCTTTCAAAAAAATCACGTCATACTTCGACGTCGCGAAACAAGAAGGCCGGATTGCAGCGGGTGGTACGGCTGACGATTCAACAGGATACTTCGTCTCACCGACAATCGTCGCGGATGTAAAACCGACGGATCGTCTGATGCAGGAAGAAATCTTCGGACCGGTCGTGGCGTTCACGAAAGCAAAAGACTTCAAAGAAGCGATCGATATCGCAAACAACACGGAATACGGTTTGACAGGTGCTGTCATCACACAAGACCGGACGAATCAAGAGTACGCACGTGCGAATTTCCACGTCGGTAACTTGTACTTCAACCGTGGTTGCACAGGTGCAATCGTTGGATACCAACCATTTGGTGGCTTCAACATGTCAGGAACGGATTCAAAAGCAGGCGGTCCGGATTACTTGACGTTACACCTTCAAGCAAAAACTACTTCTGAAATGTTCTAAAATGATGTTTAATAGATGAAACGGGTATGCGACCTGCATACCCGTTTTCTTTTTACATCATGGAAAAGGGGGAGCAAGGATGAATGGAATGTGGTTTGCGATTCTGCTGTATCTCGGCCTGATGGTCGCGCTTGGTGTGATCGCCTATTATCGGACGAAGAACATGAATGATTATATGCTTGGAGGTCGGACGATTGGTCCCGTCGTCACTGCGCTCTCAGCAGGAGCAAGCGATATGAGTGGGTGGCTGTTGATGGGATTACCGGGGGCGATGTTTGCAACTGGTCTGTCCAGTGGCTGGATTGTCATCGGATTACTGCTCGGTGCGTATGCCAACTGGTTGCTCGTCGCTCCACGCTTACGTGCGTATACGGCACATGCCGGGGATGCAATCACGATTCCGGACTACTTTGAAAAACGATTCCACGATAAAAGTGGGGTTCTGCGTACCGTTTCAGCTGGAGTTATCTTAATATTCTTTATAATGTACGCATCAAGTGGTTTTGTAGCCGGTGGTCGGTTGTTTGAATCGGTATTTGGTTTGGAATATACGACCGGGTTATGGATTTTAGCCGGAGTCGTCATCGCCTATGTGTTCCTCGGCGGATTCCTCGCCGTCAGTTGGACGGATGTCGTGCAGGGGATGATCATGGTCATCGCCTTATTGATCGTCCCAGCTGTCACGTTGTCACTCAGCGGCGGGATCAATGAGACGCTTGAGACGATCCGTTCGACGGACGGATCAAAACTGGAATTGTTTAAAGGAACGACGGTTGTTGGAATTGTCTCGTTACTCGCGTGGGGACTCGGTTACTTTGGTCAACCCCACATCATCGTCCGTTTTATGGCGATTCGGAACTTACACGAGATGAAAGCAGCACGTCGTGTCGGGATGATCTGGATGACGTTCTCGATTGTCGGCGCGATGGTGACAGGCTTGTTCGGATATGCTTACTTCACGCAACAAGGCGGGACGCTTGAGAATCCGGAGAACGTCTTCATTCAATTGTCGCGCGATCTGTTCCCTGGGTTCATCACGGGATTATTACTGGCGGCATTACTCGCTGCCATCATGTCAACGATTTCGACACAGTTGCTTGTTTCATCAAGCGCCGCCACAAATGATTTCTATCAACGGTTCTTGAAGCGGAATGCGTCGGATAAGGAACTGATGGTCGTCGGTCGTGTGATGGTCCTCGTGGTTGCTGTCCTTGCGATTTTGTTGTCGTTTGGTGCTCAAAAATCAATTTTAACACTCGTCGGATATGCCTGGGCCGGATTTGGTGCTGCGTTTGGACCGGTCGTGCTGTTCAGCTTATTATGGCGCCGAATGAACAAACATGGGGCTCTTGCCTCGATGATTACAGGAACGGTCGTCGTCATCGGATGGATTTTGATGGTTCAAAACGTCAGTGGTCTGCCATCGTATATCGCCGACCTGTATGAAATGATTCCTGCGTTCCTCGCATCGACGGTTGCGCTCGTCGTCGGCAGTCTGTTGACGAAAGCGCCAAGTCAGGCAATTTATGATGAGTTTGATCAAGTTCAAGCTCAGCTTAAAGGAGCGGAACAAGAACGGAAAGTAGTATAACGGTGCACAGAGGAATGGGAGAGGGGAACCTCTCTCATTTTTTTGGTAATACTGTTTTGAATATTCAGATTTTTTGTTTTGCTTCTCGACAGCTTGGGTAATTCATAACTAGAAGCTTTCTGCCCGGAAGCTTTGCTACCCCTATAAGGACGATGGTGCGGACCTCCCCCCGATGCACCATCGTCTTTTTTGTCTGGACAAAAAGTGCTATGATTAGAAATAGTGTAAAATATATTGAAAAAGTTCCGGAGGTGGAATCAGATGGCAAAGATTAATGAAGAACAAGTCCGCCATGTGGCGCATTTAGCACGTCTCGCCGTAACAGATGAAGAGGTTCAACAATTTACCGTTCAACTCGAGAAGATTCTCGGGTTTGCTGAACAATTAAATGAGCTCGATACGACAGGAGTCGAACCGACGACACACGTCCTCGATCTCAAAAACGTCTTGCGTAAAGACGAAGTACGCCCATCACTTCCGCGTACGGAAGTAGAACGACTCGCACCTGATTGGGAAGACGGACAAGTCCGCGTCCCGGCAGTGTTCGAATAAGGAGGAGACCACCGATATGTCACTTTTTGAACATGGTGTAAAGAACTTACACACACTCGTCAAAGATGGGGAAGTTAAAGTATCTGAACTTGTCCAAGAATCCTTTGACCGGATTGACCGCGTTGATGGAAAAATCGGAGCCTTTTTGTCTCTGAATGAAGAGGCTTTCGAACAAGCAAAACGAATGGATGAAATCGCAAAACACGAAGCAAGCCCGTTATTCGGTTTGCCGATTGGTGTCAAAGATAACATCGTCACAAAAGGAATGACGACGACATGTGGTTCGAAGTTCCTTGAAAACTTCGTACCGGCACACGATGCGACGGTCGTCGAGCGATTGCACGAAGCAGGAGCTGTCACAATCGGGAAGTTGAACATGGATGAATTCGCGATGGGATCGTCAAACGAAAACTCAGCGTATAAACCGGTTCGCAACCCGTGGAACACAAAACACGTACCGGGCGGTTCGTCAGGCGGTTCAGCAGCAGCTGTCGCAGCAGGAGAAGTCTTATTCAGCCTTGGTTCTGATACGGGTGGTTCGATTCGTCAGCCGGCTGCGTATTGTGGTGTCGTTGGTTTAAAACCGACATACGGTCTTGTCTCGCGTTTCGGTCTCGTCGCGTTCGCTTCGTCACTCGATCAAATCGGACCAGTGACACGGACTGTCGAAGACAATGCGTACTTATTGAGTGCGATTGCCGGACACTGCGACATGGATTCAACGTCGGCCAACGTCAATCCGACCGACTATACACAGGCATTGACGGGTGACATTAAGGGCTTGAAGATTGCTGTTCCGAAAGAATATTTCGGCGAAGGTGTCAGTGAAGGCGTCAAGGAGAACATCCGGACGGCAATCAAGAAACTTGAGTCACTTGGTGCGACGGTCGATGAAGTCTCGCTTCCGAACTCGAAATATGCACTTGCGACGTATTACTTACTCGCTTCTTCAGAAGCCTCATCGAACTTGGCCCGTTTCGACGGAATCCGTTATGGTGTCCGTGCGGAAGCCGATGCACTCGAAGATGTCTTCAAGTATTCGCGTGCTCAAGGTTTCGGTGACGAAGTCAAACGCCGGATCATGCTCGGCACATATGCCCTCAGCTCAGGTTATTACGATGCATACTATAAAAAAGCACAACAAGCCCGGACGTTGATCAAACAAGATTTTGACCAAGTCCTTGCGAAATACGATGTCATCATCGGACCAACTGCACCGACGCCAGCCTTTGAACTTGGTGCACAAAACGATGATCCGGTCACGATGTATGCCAACGATATCTTGACGATTCCGATCAACTTGGCAGGGGTACCGGCAATTTCGGTTCCAGCCGGTCTCGTCGACGGATTACCGGTCGGTCTGCAAATCATCGGAAAACACTTTGACGAGGCGACGATTTATCGTGCTGCGCATGCATTCGAGCTTGCGACCGGCGGATTCGCGCTTCCGAAGTTATAAAGGAGAATGCCTTATGAACTTTGAAACAGTCATCGGTATTGAGGTCCATGCCGAATTAAATACGAATACAAAGATGTTTTGTGGCTGTGCCCGGGAATACGGAGCGGAAACAAATACGAAGACGTGCCCGGTCTGTCTCGGACATCCCGGCGTTCTGCCGAAAATCAATGAAAAAGCGGTTGAACTCGCCGTTCGTGCAGCAATGGCGTTGAACTGCCACGTTGCCGATCAAACGAAATTCGACCGGAAAAACTATTTTTATCCGGATACGCCAAAAGCCTATCAAATTTCGCAGTTTGATCAGCCGATTGGTTTTGACGGCTACATCGATGCTGAAGTGGACGGCGAAACGAAACGTTTCCGGATCGAACGTGTTCACCTCGAAGAAGATGCCGGGAAGATGAACCACACCGGTGCCAACCATTCGGTCGTCGACTTCAACCGGACCGGCGCACCGTTGATCGAGATCGTCAGTGAAGCGGACATGCGCTCACCAAAAGAAGCGGTCGCTTATCTCGAACGTCTGAAAGAAGTGTTGCAGTATGCCGGCGTCTCGGACGTTAAGATGGAAGAAGGTTCGTTGCGTTGCGACTGTAACATTTCTGTCCGTCCCTACGGGCAAGAGAAGTTCGGGACAAAAACCGAGCTGAAGAACTTAAACTCGTTCGGAAACGTCTTAAAAGGTCTGGAGTTTGAAGAAGACCGCCACCGTAAGCTGTTGTTATCCGGCGGTGTCATGCGCCAGGAGACACTTCGTTTTGACGAAGCGAAAAAACAAACCGTCTTGATGCGGGTCAAAGAAGGCGCGTCTGATTACCGCTACTTCCCGGAACCGGATCTCGTTAAGTTGGTCCTCGATCATGACTGGAAAGAAGCGATTCGTGCCGGTATCCCGGAATTACCGGATGCCCGCCGTGTCCGGTATCAGGAAGCGCTTGGTCTATCGGCGTATGACGCGAAACAACTGACGGTCACACGTGAGATGGCGGAATACTTCGAAGCGACGATTGCAGCCGGTGCGGAACCGAAAGCAGCGGCGAACTGGACGGTTGGTGAAGTCCAAGGTCACTTGAACAAATCGACGGAAACGTTTGACACGATCAAGTTGACACCGGTCCGTCTTGCGGAAATGATCGAATTGATCGCCGGCGGCACGATTTCATCAAAAATCGCGAAACAAGTCTTCACGGCAGTCATCGAACAAGGCGTCGAGCCACGTGCTTACGTCGAAGAACAAGGACTGGCTCAAATTTCGGATGAAGGACTGCTTCGCGGACTTGTCGTCGAGATGTTCGAAGCAAATCCAGCGGTTGTTGAAGAACTCGTCAACGGACGCGACCGGAAAAAAGGGTTTGTCATCGGTCAAATCATGAAGAAAACAAAAGGCATGGCGAATCCTGCCTTGCTCGACCAACTCTTCTACGAGGAATTGGAAAAATTAAAATAACCATTCGGAAGCGGCTGTTTCTCGTCTTGCATCAAGGCGGAGAAGCAGGCGTTTCTTTTTTTGCCTTTGTAATGTGCCGGGACTTCATGTAAAATAAAACAGTTATGTATCAAATGGATCGGTTGAGTAAAAAAGGAGAAAATCTTATGAGACCTAGAGCGCGAGTGATTTATAACCCGACTTCCGGGAAAGAGATGGTAAAGCGAAATCTGCCGTATATCTTGGACCGGCTGGAAGCAGCGGGTTATGAGACTTCCGTCTATTCGACGAAAGCGGTCGGTGACGCGACATACGAAGCAGCACGGGCCTGTGAAGCCGAATTTGACCTTGTCGTTGCTGCAGGTGGAGATGGTACGTTAAACGAAGTAATCAGCGGGATGGCGTCTTACCCGGTTCGTCCGAAGTTAGGTGTCTTGCCGGTCGGGACGACCAATGATTTTGGTCGGGCGATGCGGATTCCATTGACGATTGAAGGGGCGATGGATGTCATTTGTACCGGTTATACGATGCCGGTTGATATCGGTAAGATCGAAGGATCGACCGGAACCCATTACTTCATCAACATCGCAGGTGGTGGCATCATGACGGAATTGTCCTACGAAGTCCCGTCAAAGCTGAAGACAGCACTTGGACAGTTGGCGTACTACGTCAAGGGAATGGAAAAACTTCCGCAAATCCGTCCGACGTACGTTGAGCTTGAGCATGAACGCGGGATCTTTAAAGGTGAAGTCATGCTCTTTTTGACATCGAACACCAATTCCGTAGGCGGGTTTGAGAAACTCTCGCCCAATGCCTCCCTCAATGATGGACGGTTTGATTTATTCATTTTGAAAAAATGTAATCTTGTCGAGTTGATTCGCGTGATGCGTTTGGCTTTAAAAGGCGATCATTTCTCTGATCCATGTGTCGAACACGTGACGACGTCATTCGTCCGGATGAAAAATACATCCGAAATGAGCTTGAACATCGATGGTGAATTCGGCGGAATCTGTGAAGGCGAGATGACGAATCTTCGGTCGCATTTCGACGTCATGACACCGAAATTCCGGATCGATGAGATGGAAACGATCAATGTACAGTTACGAGCTGAAGAAGAAGAAACAAACCTCGCGTAAAGCGCAGGGTTTTTAGGAGGAAACAAGATGATTCCAGTACAAAAAAATGATGAGCACGTCGTCGAGATCGTCGATTTGACGCACGACGGTTCTGGTGTCGCCCGGATTGACGGCTACACGGTCTTTATTCCCGGTGCATTGCCGACAGAGCAAGTGAAAGTGAAAATCACGAAAACGACGAAATCGTACGGTTTCGGACGGATCATCCGTCAAAAAACGAAGAGTGTCGATCGCGTTGAACCACCTTGCCCGGTCTACAACCAGTGCGGCGGTTGCCAACTGCAACACCTTTCGTATGAAGCGGAACTGAAATTCAAACACAACCGTGTCCGTGACGCGTTTGCCCGTCTTGCCGGTCTTGAAATTCCGGTCCATGAAACAATCGGCATGGAAGACCCGTGGGGTTACCGCAACAAGGCACAAGTCCCGGTTGCCTTCCAATCGAACAAACTGATGGCTGGTTTTTATCAAAAACGCAGTCACCGCATCATCGACATGGATTACTGCTTGATCCAAAACAAAGAAAATGATGAAGCGATTCAAGCGGTTCGTAAAGTATTGGCCGACTTAAAGGTTCCAGCTTACGACGAAAAGAAAAACAGCGGTGTCATCCGTCACATCATGGCACGCCACGGATACCATACAAACGAATTGATGATCGTTCTTGTAACGAAGGTCAAACAATTGCGCGGTGTGGATAAAATCGTCGAAGGCATCTTAAAGGCCGTTCCGAACGTCACATCGATCCAGCACAACATCAATCCGGATGAGACGAACGTCATCTTAGGAAAACGTAACATCGTCCTGCACGGACCAGCCGTCATCCGCGATCAAATCGCCGGATTGACATATGAAATTTCACCGCACTCGTTCTTCCAGGTCAATCCGTTACAGACGGAAAAACTGTACGGAAAAGCACTCGAGTACGCACAATTGACAGGCAATGAAATCGTCGTTGATGCCTACTGCGGTATCGGTTCGATTTCGTTATCACTGGCCCAACAGGCGAAACACGTCTACGGCATCGAGATGGTTCCACAAGCGATTGACGATGCACGCCGGAACGCAAAAGCAAACGGCATCGACAACGTATCGTTTGAATACGGAACTGCAGAAACGGTCATGCCGGCACTTGTTAAAGGCGGCATCAAGCCGGACGTCATCGTCGTCGACCCACCACGTAAAGGTTGTGACGAAGAATTCTTGCGTGCTGCGGCTGAAGTTGCACCACAACGGATCGTCTACGTCTCATGTAACGCTTCGACGCAAGCGCGTGATGCGAAGTTGCTTGCTGAGCTTGGCTACAAGCTGATGGAAGTCACACCAGTTGATATGTTCCCGCACACGACGCACGTCGAGAGTGTTGCCTTGTTCGTTCGTGAAGAAAACTAAGAATGATTTATCTCAAACTCCTTTTGTTAAACGGTAACCCCGTTACAGCAAAAGGAGTTTTTAGTTGTCCGTAAATCTTCAAGTATTGAGTCAGAATCCCAAAAAACATTTTATTTTAAAAATGTGATAAAATGTAAAAAAACCTTTATTTATTCCATTTTGAAGGGGAGTCTGTTCAAGTATGAATCATCAGAACGTTCAAGCATTTGGTACCTTTATGAAAATCGGTGACCGTATCCATCGGCATGAGACCTACCTGCAATGGGGCGAAGGAACAAATTCACTCGGTGCCTGTCTGTTGTTGAATCCCGGATCTGCGAAGTTAACGAAACAGTTGGATAAAGTACTCCATACGACTGGGCAAGCGACCGGACCTATTCACGCCAATGACCCAACGATGAAACAGCTGATACGTATCGTTGAACGTATTCATACTGACCAAAAACCTTTATCAGGGCGTTTCCATTTGTATAATTTATTTCAGCTTCGCCATGGTAACAATGTGGAATCCATTCGACACTTCGAAGAATTATCCCGACTTGGAATCTATGATTCAAGTGAGTCGTTTGCTTCTGTTGAAGAATTAAAGATGCATCCCTGGTTGCTTCTCGGCTGGGGTGTCGAAAACCGGAGATCATGGCTTTATCTCGAACAAGCAAAACAAGAGTGGATGAAACGTGTCCAAGAATCAGGTGTTCCTTTCTTCGGAAAAGAAAAGCAAGGAACAACAGACTACTATCATCCGTCTCCTCAAAAGGTAACAGATCGAAATGTTCGATTTGAAGAACTTGTCGAGTTGCATCAAACGAAATTTCGTAAAGATTGAGACAGGAGGAGAAAACGTGGAAACAGTATGGGAAGAAATACTTATATTACGATTTGAAGGTGGACGTGTCACCTTGATGGGACAGAAACAACCGGACGGACAATGGGTGTTCGTAAAAGAAACGAACGAAGCCGCATTTTTTGATGAAGAAGATGAAGATAATCTGAACGCCCTTCTTCAGACTAAGTCATCTGTAATCCATAGTTGGGAAGAAGCAATAGAATCGCTAGGAACAGGTTGGGAGAGAAAAAGACCTGCTTATGTTCATCCTGAATTTGAAGAATTGGTGCCGAATAAACCACTTCGACGGCGACCGAAAAGATGAATTCAGTCGATTTATAATTGAAATGGTGTAAAAAAACCTGAATGATTTTCTTTTTCTATAGAGAAGAAGAAGCATCATTCAGGTTTTTTGTTGCTTAAACCGAAAAAACCAGGCAGGAGTAGAAGGGGAGACGCGGACTCCTGCGGGAAAAGCGAAATAGGTGAGACCCCGTAAGACGTTGATGCGTCGCGGAGGCTCACCTTTCGCCCGCGGAAAGCAACGTCTCCCCTGAGAATCATCCTATCCTGAGCGATTACTTCATTTTTTTCGTGCTGTAAACAAAGTATCAATCACCCGCTGACTCGCCTTTCCGTCATCTAAGCCACAGAATTGCTCTTGAAATACTTTGTATTTGTCCGCGTACTGCTTGGATTGTGCTTCAATGTCTTCGATATAGTCGATGACCTGATTACTTTCTTTTAGCAAAGGGCCGGGCACAACCGCTTCAAAATCAAAGTAGAATCCGCGTAAGACGGACGCGTATTTCTCCAAATCATACGTAAAGAACAGCATCGGTCGATTCAAATGCGCAAAATCAAAGAACACGGAGGAGTAATCAGTGATCAGAAGATCGCTGATCAGATAAAGCTCGGCGATGTCGCCGTATGACGAGACGTCATACGCAAAACCGGCATACGCATCGAGATCCAGATGTTCAGCAATCAGATAATGCATCCGCAACAACACGATATAGTCCTGACCGAGACGTTCCTGCATCTGTTGTAAATCAAGTTGAAGGTTAAACCGGTATTGGCCTTTTGTAACGAACTCATCATCGCGCCAGGTTGGTGCATATAAAATGACTTTTTTGTTCGGCGGTACGTCCAATTTCCGCTTGATTGTCTCTGCCTGTTGATTCCGGTCAGGAGCGTATAAGAGATCATTTCGTGGATAGCCGCTTTCTAGCAGCGTGCCGCTGAAACCGAAGGCACGCTTGAAGATCTCGCTTGAGTAGGTATTTGGTGAGAGCAGATAGTCCCACTCCTGTGCCTGCTGATAAAAATTCTTTTTGTATTGTTCGGTCGTCGTTCCTGCCATATGGACTTCCTCCATATCCAGACCGAGTCGTTTCAAAGGTGTCCCGTGCCACGTCTGGAGATACGTCGTCGCCCGTCGTTTCTTTAAGCTGAGCGGCTGCCGGGTGTTGAAGATCCAGTACCGTGCACGTGCCATGTAGTAGTAATATTTCGGACTGTTCCGTAAAACCCAGTTCGGACAGGACGCTTTGACATCAGCGGTCGGTTCCTTCGCAAAAATCCAGACGAGTGTCAGTTCCGGACGTTGCCTTTTAAGCGTTTGATACAGTGCTTTCGGATTGTCGGAGTAGCCGCGTCCTAAAAAACTTTCGAACAACACCAGATTTTTTTGAATCGGCAGTTTTTGAAACAGACGGTAGAGCAGTAATCCTTTATGAATTTTTTTGCGGCGAATCGTCGTAAGTAACTGTGTCATGTAAGGCTCCTTCTAAAAGTAAACTTAAAAATGATGTTGTCTGTAGTGCGTCGGCGTCTCACCCGTCGTCTGTTTAAAGGCTTGGCTGAAGTGGCTTTGACTCGAGAAATGCAGCTTGTTGGAGATCGTCAGTAACGAATCATCCGTCGAACGCAGCAACCGTTTGGCTTCCCGAATCCGTTCGCGAATCACATAACGGGCGAGCGGAAGACCGGTCTCTTCTTTAAAGAGGACAGACAAGTAGTTTGATGAGACGTGAATCGCTTGGCTGATCGATGAGACGGACAAGGGATCATACAGATGTTGCTGGATGTAACGGATGGCGGCTAAAACATGCGGCGAATGGCGGAGTTCTTGAATCTGTTTAACCGCTTCCGCAAAACTGACGGTGATCCGGACATGACGATTTCTCAGTTCGGAAATACTTGTTGCGGCTTCGATCGACTCAATCATCCGGTCACTGAGCATGAAGGCTTCATCCGGTTCAAGCCCACCTGTAATGGCGGCGCGGGCACTTAACAACACGGTACCGAGCAGCAGGTTTTTTTCGGCGCGTAACGGCTGATGACGGGCCAGCGAACCGAATTCTCCGTAGGCGGGCAGGGAATAGGTCGTCGCCAAGCGTTCACTTTGTCCGGAGGCAATCCATTCGATGATTTGTTGTTCCCGCTCCCAGGCTTTAATGTAGGCCGTTGTCGCCGTATGGGGCGGCACATCAGCGATTAACGGAATTTCCGGATCATCGCTTTCGGATTCCGTCCGGATATCACGCGCGACCAACTGTTGACCGGTCAACAACCGGTAGACCAAGTGGGCGCAATCGATCAGCCGATTTTCGGTCGTCCGCGTCAATGATTTATAAAATTGATGGAAGGTCTCGTCCTGAATGTGTGCGCGAAACAGCGCGGACTGCAGTAAAACAGGACCGATCCGGTATTGTCCTTGATCGAGTACAGGAATGAACAAATAAGCCGTTCCATCTTTTAACGTATACAACAACGGCGTCGTATCCGGCGTCGGCCATTCCTGTTCAATGGCAAGCTGGCTCGGATGGACCGGCGCAGCAGGGCGAATCGGTAAAGTGTCTCCTGACGACGATTGATACGACACGAAAAAACCAGTCGTTCCGTACAGATTTTCTGCGGTTTGGATTAAATCCTCCTGGTGCAAGGTCGGCACTTCAATCCCTCCTTTCTCTAGAAACGTGTTGCTTCCAGTTTACGTCGTGTCTTGTCGATTGTATAGCAAGAATGAATCGTTAAAGATTAAACAGAAATGAAAACAGACATCACCTACCCGAGAATCGGAGAGGTCGATGTCTGTTCGTTTGAAATCCATTAACGATCGGGTTGATCTTCGTCGGCGCGCGTTTCCGGCTGCACCGTCAAGTCATCTTCAGAAAAATCAGTTGCGGAGGATACGTTCTCATCGAGTGATGCGACGGCTGCTTCTTCGTAAGCCAGCGCGTCCGGTTCAAGCGATTCTGTGCGTAGTGTGCTGTCATCTGGAACGGTCGTCTCATCCAATTGGAAGTCAATCGTCAAGGAGTGGAGTTCCGTTGCGATCTGTGCCAAATGGGATGCCGCCGTCGTGACGGCTTCGATTGTGGCATTCGTTTCCTGGATGCTCGCGGCACTCGTCTCGATTCCGGCTGCGTTCTCCTCCGTCAACGCGAGGATCGTTCCCATGGCGTCCGACACGTCTTCCGTCGCTGTCGTCAAGGCACGGATATCGCCCGTCAACGACTCCGTCCGTTTCGAGACGTGTTGGACAGAACCGGCAATCTGTTCAAAATCGACTCCCGTCGTCTTGACGGATTCAAGGGATTGTTTTAAGTCATCCATGACACCGTTCATCGCACCCATTGCCGTTTGGGTTTCGTGCTGAATGTTATCGAGCAACTGTTTGATTTGTTTGGCTGATTGATCACTTTCTTCCGCAAGTTTCCGGACTTCACTTGCGACGACGGCAAAACCACGTCCTTGTTCACCGACACGGGCAGCTTCGATCGCGGCATTTAATGCCAGCAGATTCGTCTGACTCGAAATGGCCTGTAAGGTTCCGAGAATCTTCCCGATTTCATCCGATCGTTTCCCGAGGAAGTCGGAGGTATTTTGAATTTCTTGCTCCAGTGAATCGGAATGCTGCAACAAATCCGTGATGGTTTGCTTCGTCAACGAACTGCCGCGTGTCGCAGCATCTGCGACTGTAGCGACCTCGAGTAATGTTTCAGAAGCCGCGGCCTGCATCGCGATGGATCGTTCCTTCACGCCGTAGACAGCATGAGAAGAGCGTTCCGCCTGTTTGGTTTGTGTCTCACCGGCAGCTGCGATCTCTTCCATCGTTTGTCCAATTTGAACGGATGCATTTTGAACGTGAGTCGCATTCGACGATAAGTCCTGCGAAGCATCGCGGACGGTTCCGGCAGATTGGGTCATCGCCGTAATCGTTTGACGTAACTTATGACGCATCGCATCAAAGTTTTCGCCGAGGTCGGATAATTCATCACGAATCAATCGTTTTGGACGGACTGTCGTCCGTAAGTCACCGTTCGCGATGGCCAGTGCTTCGCTGCGAAGACCAGACAATGGACGGTTAATCGACCGACCAATCAACCAGGCGATCAGCGTTGCCAGTGCAATCGCAATGACGAAATTAATCAAGGACTGGGTGAGCATCGCATCTTTTGGTGCATACAACGAAGCGTAGTCGAGAACGACGGCTAATTTAAAGCCGGTCTTGGAAGACAGTTGCCAGATGACGACAGATTTTTTGCCGTTGACGTCCATGATGGCAGAACCGGATTCTTGGCTGATCATTTGTTTGGGTGCTGCAAAGTAGGCGTTGCCGTTTTCACGCAGTTGATCCACTTTTTTGAAGAAGTAATTTTTATTCGGGTGGGTGACGATTTTGCCGTCCTTCGTGTAACTGAACACGAAACCGTCTTGACCGATCTCAATCCGTTTCATGTCTTCGGACAGCCGATCAACACTTTTATAAACGGATAATACACCTTTGATGTTGGCTTGATCGTCCAGCGTCGCTTTGGAGAAACCGATGACCGATAATTTGGTCGCTTCATCGTAATACGGTTCGCTCATCGCAACGGTGCTTGAATTTTCGAGTGCTTGTGTGTACCAGATTTCCTTGCGGGGATCATAACCCGATGCCGCGTCTTGTTTCGGCCAGTTCAGATAACCACCGTCAACGTCCGCATATTGAACGAAAGAGTTCTCAATCTTAGACGAACCGTACTTTTCAAGGATGCTGTAGATGTCTTTTGCTTTTTGGGAAGGCAGTTCGGTTGATGTGGGTGCGGCACTTGGTTTTATGTAGTTGGGTAATTGCCCATTGGCACGGTTGAAGGGAAGACCTGCGAGTAAGGTCGTATCTTTTTTCGTGTCATCGATGATCCGTGAAAATGATTGTTCCAGTTGTTTTAAGGCTGTCTGCGACGTTGAGTCGACGAGACGTTCGACCGTCTGACTCGTCTGATCATACGAAAACCAGGTCGAGACGCCTAAAGTAAGAGCGGGTAATAAAATAAGTCCAATAAAGAGCCGACGTGTAATCGGAAGGCGCATATGTAATTCTCCTATCTTTTGAAATAGTCTTTAAAATCTGTCTATTCTGATTATCGGAAGGGTAGTACTAAATATGAAGGAATTGTGGGGAGATTTTCATGATTTGGGAACTGAACGTAACCAGAGTTCATGATAAAATAGAAGAGGTGTCACAGAGTGGCTAGGGAGGAACCAGAAATGAATATCGCTTTTTTCTTATTACCAAAAGACGAAGTCAAATACTTAGATCCGGAGTCAACGGTCAGACAAGCACTGGAAAAGATGAAACATCATCGTTTCACATCGGTCCCACTCGTTGACGATAAAGGAAAATATGCAGGAACCCTGACGGAAGGGGATGTCCTGTGGGCACTGGAAAAAAATCTGGAACATGCGGATTATGACCATGTCTTGCAGACACGTTTGACGGACATTAAACAACGTGTCCGGTACAAGCCGGTTTCGATTACGGCACAGATGGAAGAGATGATTGAAGTCATCACCGATCAGAATTTCGTACCGGTGATTGATGACGGCAGACACTTCATCGGAATCATCCGCCGGCGTGATATCATCGATTATTTTGCGAAAAAAGTCGCCCGCGAAAACGTCGAATATTAAAATCTAGTATTAAAAGCACTTATTTTCACGAAATGTGAGGATGAGTGCTTTTATTGACCCATTTTGACTTCACGAATCGTTGTCGCAAGACGATATAGAAGCATAATGACAATTAGGGAGGACGATGTGTTGCGACGTTTATCACCAGTCTCCATCGTAGAAGCATTCCGAAAACGCTCCTACTACAAAACGTTCTCATGGATGATTTCAATCATTGGGTTATTAGCGTTATTAATCGCGACGCAACAACTTATGAAAAATCTGGAAGAGGGGTATCAGTTTAAGCGCTCAAGTGAGATGATGAACAATTTTGATCAATTAAATCAAGTCGAGCGGGATTTGACGAGTGGTTATTATCAGATGTTAAGTGACGGTAATGACTCAAACCGAGAACCTCAAACAAGCAAACCACTTGAGGATGAATTAACGGCGCTCAACCAGCAGATCAAGGCGACCGAGACGGCGGATGCCGCGAAAAAGAATCTTCTTGCTGAAATTAACCAGATTCAAACGGACGGTCCTGAATCAGAACATCAATTTTTTTCCGCGGCTACCATGTACAAAAGCGAGATTTTGTTTAATCAGCTTTCGTTAAGCGGAGAAACCGGAACTTATTATTCTTTATTTTCTAATCTGATTTTGATGGAAGAGGAATTTGGACGAGCCGGGCAGTTTCTTTTAAGTACGGATCAAGACAGCCGGTTGGATGCGATTGAACTGTTGCGGATGCGTCAAATCCGGCAAGATGTCAATTTACGGAACAACACGTTGATTCAATCGTTGTATGCAACGATGCAACCGGAAGATACAGGACGCAGACGGGATATCTCGGTGATGAGCAATCAAATGTATGCCTATTTACGGATGCTCGACGCGACACTCAGTCAACCGGATAATCCGCAATACGGGACAATCGATAAGATATCAGAACGGTATCAAGCGAGTATGTACCGCTCGTTTGATGAAGGAATTCAACGTGTCCAGTCCGAAATGACGGAGAAAGGGAATACCCTGATCCGCAATGCCTGGCTCATGTTCGGCGTGACGTGCCTCGTCATTTTGACGTTGCTCTTATTGACGTTATCGTTGTTACGTGCTTTTCGAAAAGATTTACATATCCTCCAAGAGGAGGCTGTCTTTTTTGCCGACGGTCCCCGTCAGTCGCATTATCAAGTGCCGGACCGCAATGATTTCCGACCCGTCGTGCAAGCCTTTCGGACGATGACGACGATCATCTCCGGGTTACTGGATTATAACGATAAAAAAACCGTCGAAATCAAACAGAAAAAAGCAGAAATCGAGTCTCTGTTTTCGCAAAATACGGATCCGATCATCGCGCTGTCCGCAGAGTTTGAGCTGTTGAGCGGAAATGACCGCTTTCAACAGTTGGCTCAAACGTCTGAACTGCTGACGATCGAAGAATTGATTCATCCGGCAGATCTCAATCGTTTCCGTCGTGCGTTGAACCGGGCGGTTGAAGGCTACAGTCAGACGATTCGCTGCCAGATGATTTTTAAGCAGGACATTCGCAACATGTTCGTCAACATCATTCATGTTCCGACGAAAAGTGACGGCGGCACCGCCCTTTACTTGACGTGTCATGACGAGACAGACCAGTTCAAACGGGAAGAACGGATCACGCAGTTGGCCCTGTACGATGTCTTGACCGGACTGTTGAACCGAAACGGTTTTGAACAAAAGATGGAAGAAGCACTCGCCGCACCACAACCGGGTGAACTCGTCACGATCGGTGTGCGCCAATTTAGACGAATCAATGATATCTATGGCCATAGTGCTGGTGATCTGATTTTAAAAGAAGTCTCGAATCGGTTGCGTCGTCACTTCATCGGAACGGGCGCCGCAGCCCGCATCGGGGGAGATGAGTTTGCCGTCTTGATCTTTCAGCAAGATATCGTTGACTACCGTGACCTCAAAACAATCATCGAACGTCCCTATCACATCGAGGGTGAAAAAATCGACGTCAGCATCAGCATGAGCATGGTCCGTTATCCGGATGATGCCGTCGCGGTCACGTCCTTGCTGTCATCGGTTGATATCGCGATGCAACATGCGAAGCGGGAACAAGCGGGTGAACCGGTGTGGTTCGAGTCGTGGATGAGCGAGGAGTACCGGGAATCGGTGGTGCTGGAGTCAGAGTTACGGGAAGCGATTGCCCGAAACGAGCTGCAGTTATTTTATCAGCCGCAAGTCAACTTACAGACGAAAGAAGTGGATGGTTGTGAAGCCTTGTTGCGGTGGTTCCATCCGGAGCGGGGGATGATCAGTCCAGCCGTCTTCATTCCGATTGCCGAACGCTCGATGCTGATTGAAGAGATCGGCATGTGGGTCGTCCAAGAATCCGTCCAGCAAGTCAGACGATGGGAAGGAACACCGCTTGCATCCTTGCGTGTCTCGGCCAACTTGTCCGTCAAGGAACTCGTCTCCGGTCGGATTGTTGAATTTTTGACGGAAGTCAGAAATCGCTATCCCGGGATTGAACAACGAATGGAGCTCGAAATCACAGAATCATTTGGTGTGTTTTCGGATACGCGCGTCTTTGATGCGTTACAGACATTACACGGCATCGGTTACCGGTTAGCGATCGATGATTTCGGAACAGGCTATTCGTCGTTGTCCTATCTCAGCCGCTTGCCGATCCAACGTCTGAAGATTGACCGGTCCTTTATCAGTGGGCCGGATGCCTGTTCGAACGCCCCGTTAATTGAAACGATCATCCGGCTCGCCCATACATTAAAGTATGACGTCGTCGCAGAAGGGATCGAACAAGCGGAGCAAGGGGAGAATTTACGGAAACTCGATTGTGAGTATGGGCAAGGATTCTATTATTCACGTCCGATTCCAGCAGATGAATTCGAAATTTGGTATAACCGGTATCAAGAGAAACTCAAACAATCTGGTTGATGCGTTCGTATTGTTTCGCCCGAAGATGAAAGATGACCGCTTCCGATCAACTGGAGGAAGCGGTCATCTTTTTTAGTTTCATTGAAAAGCTGACGCCCTTGTCCGTTCCTTTCTGTCTGACCTTTTCTTGATCTGGACAAAAAAACGAAACGATTGATTCCCTGACGAAGGGACCATCGTTTCATTTTTGGTTTACTTTGAGCAGTCGTGTCTCTCATCCATTCAAAGCAACTCTGTGAATCGATCAAACACGGTCAAGTGCGAGATCGTCTGTTTCCGCCAAGTACGCTTTAATCGGAGCAACTGCTTCGTTGACCGTACCAGGAGCGAACGGAGATTTTAATCCGGCACGTTCCACGAGCGTAAGGAAACTTTCCGATCCGCCCGCCTTACAAAGCTCAAGGTAGGACTTCCAAGCCGCTTCCCGGTCTTGTTCCATCCACGCATAGAACTGGAACGCACAGACTTGTGCGAGCGTGTAATCGATGTAGTAGAACGGACTGCCGAAGACGTGTCCCTGTTGATGCCACCAGGCGCCGGAATCGAGATAATCATTTTCTTCGTAGTTGCGGTGTGGCAAATATTTCTGTTCAATCGCACGCCATGCCGCACGACGCTCCGCCGGTGTCAGTTCCGGCTGGTTGTAGATGACATGTTGGAACTCATCGATCGCGACACCGTACGGCAGGAAGGTAACGCCACCGGCAAGGTGACTGAATTTGTATTTGGCCGTCTGATCACCAAAGAATTCCTCCATCCACGGATATGCAAAGTATTCCATCGACATCGAATGAATCTCACACGCTTCATACGTCGGGAACCCGTATTCCGGCACGGTGAAGTGACGGCTTTCATAGACTTGGAAAGCGTGTCCGACTTCGTGTGTCAAGACGTCGATATCGCCCGCTGTTCCGTTAAAGTTCGAGAAGATGAACGGGAGTTTTTCATCGGCGATATACGTACAGTATCCGCCGCCTGCTTTACCCGGTTTCGCTGTCAGATCAAGCGCACCGCGATCAATCATGTACTCGAAGAACTCATTCGTTTCCGGAGACATGTCCCGGTACATTTTCTTGCCGCCTTCGATGATGAAAGCTTCTTCGCCTTGTGGTGTCGCGTTACCGGACTTAAAGGCAAATCCTTCATCGTAATAATAAAGGGAATCGACACCGATCCGGCGTTGCTGGCGTTCTTTTAATGATGTCGCAATCGGCACGATCGTCTCGAGAATTTGCTCCCGGTAGTTTTCGACCATCGATTGATCATAATCGACACGCAACATCCGGGCATACCCGAGTTCGACGAACGACGGGAAGCCGAGGGTCTTGGCGATATCGGTCCGAACCTGGACCAGTTTGTCGTAAATCGTATCAATCGCGTCCCCGTGTTCCTTCAAATAGCCGTAGCGTGCTTCAGAAGCCGTTTTTCGGACACTCCGGTCAGATGACTGGAGGTAAGGTCCGAACTGGGATAAGTTCAACGTCTTGCCGTCAAATTCGATTTGGGCCGCCGACATCAATTTCGTATATTCACTCGCCAGTCGGTTTTCTTCCTGCAGTTTTGGAATGATGGCATCCGAGAACGTTTTTAAACTCGCTTCCGCCAGTAAAAACAATTGTTTGCCCCACGTCGATTCGAGTGAAGCGCGGAGTGGATGAGCCGTCAAGGCATGGTAATAACTTGAGACGTAGCCTTGGTAAACCGGACCGGCTTCGTCAAAGAAACCTTGCTCGGTTTCGTAAAAACCATCGCGTGTATCGATCGTATGCCGGATCTCAACGAGCTGGCTGGCTGTTTCAAATTGGTTTCTGAGGGTATTAATCTCAGTGATGGCATTGTTTGCTGCATCGACGTCTGTTGCTTCACGCAATCGATTAATCGCGGCATGCATAGAAGTTTCAAGGACGTTTAGGTCAGGTCGGACATATGTAAGTTCTGAAAATGTTAACATGTAAGCGCCTCCTTGTGATTTCTAACTATTATCACACAAAAATACTTGCAAAACCAGAGTTACAAACGTATGCTTTTTGTGAGAACGTGAGCGAGTTTGCAATTAACTGGCTCCTATAAAAAAATCGGATCTTCTAACAGAAGAAAACGATCGAGAAAGTAGAGGGATAGTATCATGGGATTCTTTAAAAAATTGTTTGGTGGTAATGACGCAGGAAACACAAAAATCGCTTCTGCCCTTACAGGTAAAATCGTCAGCATCGAGAACGTACCCGATCAAGTCTTCTCACAAAAAATGATGGGAGACGGCATTGCAATCGAGCCGACTGAAGGAAAAGTTGTTTCACCGATCAACGCGACGGTCGAAACAATCTTCCCGACGAAACATGCCATCGGTCTCAAAGGCGAAGATGGTCTTGAGTTGTTGATCCACGTTGGATTAGACACAGTCAACCTCAAAGGTGAAGGATTCACGGCACACGTTCAATCTGGCGATAAAGTCAAAGCAGGCGATGTCTTGGTAGAGTTCGACCTCGAATTCATCCGTGCAAACGCACCGTCAACGATCACACCAATCATCGTGACGAACCACGATCAATTTACACTTTCAGCTGTACCGACTGAAGGCACATCTGTTGTCGCAGGTGAAACAGAACTGTTCAAAGCGACACACAAATAATTCGTTCACTCAACCGCTCCCTCGTCCTAGACGAGGGAGCTTTTTTTGTCGTCTCCTCCTCGAGCTTACTGTTTTGTAAGATGCTTGAAAGTCTAACCGATTCTTGCGGAGAGCGTTTGCCCGTTACACTAACAGCAAGATAAAGAATACGGGAGGAAACACATTATGAAATCGATTTTACACGCAGAGCAGATTACGAAAGTCTACCAAACCAAAAACGCCCGGCATGAGGCGCTTCGTCCGACGACGTTAACGATTCACCAATCGGAATTCGTCAGCATCATGGGACCGTCAGGAGCAGGAAAGTCGACGTTGCTGAACCTCTTATCGACGATTGATCAGCCGACGGACGGCACGATTCATATCAACGGGGAAGACGTGACCGGGATGCGCGAAAAGCAGTTGGCCCGGTTTCGGCGTGAACAGCTCGGCTTCATTTTTCAGGATTTTAATCTGCTCGACACGATGACGATTGAAGAGAACATCGCCTTGCCGCTGGCTTTGCAACAGCTGCCGAAAGCAGACATCTTGGCCCGGGTCGAGCAGGTGGCAGGCGAACTCGGAATTCAGGAGTTATTAAAGAAGCGACCGGCTGAGCTGTCGGGTGGTCAAAAACAGCGGACAGCCGCGGCCCGGGCGATCATTCATCAACCGTCGTTGATTTTAGCGGATGAGCCGACCGGCGCCCTCGACTCGAAGTCGGCGACGGGATTGCTTGAAGCCATGGCTCGTCTCAATGAGCAGGGAGCGACGATCTTGATGGTGACGCATGATCCGATGACGGCGTCATATGCAGAGCGCGTCGTGTTCGTCAAAGACGGCGAACTATTCCGGGAGATTCATCAATTTGGAACACGGAAAGAATTTTTTGAGCAAATCATGGAAGTGCAACGTGAACTCGGAGGTGTCGCGCGTGAACTTGTTTAAGTTGGCTTTTCGTAATTTAAAAAATATTCGTCAAAACATGATGTACCTCGGCGCAGTCACCTTTGCCATTTTGATTTATTACACGTTTTTAGCGATCCGGTCGAACGAAGCGATGTTGCAGGCCAATGAGTTATATGGAAAACTCGGCACCGTCTTTACCGGATCGAGTGTGATTTTAGCGTTGTTCGCAGCCATCTTTATCTGGTATTCAAGCGACTTCTTCTTGCGTCGCCGCAAACAAGAGATCGGACTGTATGCGTTGCTTGGTCTTGAGCGCCAACAGATCGCTAAACTGCTGTTTCTCGAAACGATGGGATACGGTCTCATCGGTCTCTTGATTGGTGTGTTGCTCGGAACGATTGCTTCGAAGTATTTTGTCATGCTGCTTGCGTACGTGATGGGGATGTCGATTGAAGCCGACTTTTCAATCAATGCCGGCGCGATCGGTCAGACGGTCGCTGTCTTCTTGACGATCTTTTTATTGATTGCCATCCGCTCGGCGCGGACGATTTACCGTTTTACGTTGATTGAACTGTTCAAAGCCAAGCAACAGGTCGAGACAGTCCCGAAAGTGCATCCGATTCTTGCGGTGTTATCCGTGCTGTTGATTGGTGTCGGTTACTACTTGACCGGAAAACCGTTACTGGAACACTTCACGATTGTTGCTCCAATCTTAATGTTGTGTGTCATCATCGGGACGTTCGGAACGATGAGTTACTTCACGATTTTCTTGTTACGCCTGCTCAGTAACCGGGTGCGGCATTACCAAGGAACGAACTTGATTTTACACGGACAGCTGTTGTCGCGCGTCAAATCCAATGCCGTCATGTTGTCGACGATCACCGTCATCACGGCCGTGACGTTGACGACGGTCGGAACCGCAACCTCGATCTACTATTACATCGACCGGACGGTGGAAGAACAGATGCCGTACAGTTTGTCGATCTCGAGCAAACGCGACGAAGCGGAAGCGTTAATCCGTCAGTCGAATCAGAAGATCGAGTCGCGGACGATGGTCAACGTCAAGAATGTCGATCATACGCTCGAGGAGCTGCCGAACCCGCTGTCGTTTACGACGTCGTACCAGACATATGCGTTTGACGGAGAACCGGGACAGTTCAGTTACATCAGCTATTCCGACTATGAAAAGTTGGCGAAGAGTAGCGGGAAAACCGTTTTACCGGAGCCGGGTACAGGCGAAGCGATTGTCCTTGAGACCTTCAAAGGAAATGATCTGATAAAAGAAACCGCTCAGTCACCGATTGGGGTTTCCGTCAAAGATACGCATTCGTCCTTTCGGATTACCGGTGCGACGAATTTACCACTCACTCAACTGTATGCGAAAAAACGTCTGGCCTTTGCTGTTTCCGATGATGCCTTTGCGATGATGCCGGAAAAAGCAGCGATGCTGACGAACTATCAGTTTTCGGATGAACGGTCGGACGATGGACTGATCAACCAGCTGGAACAATTGTATGGCAAAAAAGCAGAGACCGACATGGCAGCCTATTATCCCGTCTATGCCATGACGACGGCGACGACAGGATTGCTCGCCTTTGCCGCCGGCTTCCTCGGACTCGTCTTCTTGCTGGCGACAGGGTCGATCATCTACTTTAAGATGCTCGCTGAAGCGGAGGAATCGAAGCAACGTTTTGCAATCATTCAAAAGATCGGCGTGGATCAACAGGAGCAGACGGGAATCATCCGCCGGTTGGTCGGCTTCATGTTCTCGTTGCCGTATCTCCTTGGACTTGTCCACAGTCTGTTCGCGATGCAAGTCCTGCAAAAATTGTTGGACTATAATCTGATTTTGCCGATGTCGATCGCCATCGGTTGTTACACGCTGGTGTATCTGTTGTATTATCTCCTGACAGTGCGTGCATATCGCCGGATTGTCATGTAATTCAAATGGGCGGGAAACGAATAATCGTTTCCAGTCCATTTTTTGTTCGGTATCATGGAGAAAGAAGGAGTTGAATCTGCAAATGGAAACGATTTTATTAGTAGAGGACGATCAACAGATTGCGCTGTTGTTAAAAGAGTTGTTGGAACGGTATGACTTTAACGTCATTCATGAGGACGGGTTCGGGGATGTCGTTGCTCGATTCGAGGAAACCCAACCGGATGTCATCTTGCTCGACGTCAATTTACCGAAGTTTGACGGATTTTACTGGTGCCGCCAACTGCGGATGAAAACACGGGCGCCGATTTTGTTCATTTCGGCACGTGTCGGAGAAATGGATCAGGTGATGGCACTCGAATATGGAGCGGATGATTATATCGTCAAGCCGTTTCAAGGTGCCGTCGTCATCGCCAAGATCAAAAGTCAGATTCGGCGCGCCTACGGAACGTTATCCAATGAAAGTGACGAACGGACGGTCAACAAAGCGGGCATTACCTTGTACTTGGATCGCTACATCGTCGAACACGGGGACCGGTCGATTGAGCTGTCGAAAAAAGAAGGCTTGATTTTAGAGATGCTGCTGACAGCCAGTCCGCGAATCGTCAGCCGGGGGGATTTATTGGAACGTATTTGGGATGATGAAGCATTCGTCGATGAAAACACGCTGAATGTCAACATCACACGTGTCCGAAAACGATTGACGGAGATTGGCGTCGACGGACTCGAAACGGTTCGCGGCGTCGGTTACAAACTGGTACTCGACCGATGAAACTGTTTCTGAGGCATACGATTCCCGGCATCCTGTTTTTCAGCGGGCAGATGATTGCCTTGTTCATCATCTTGTGGTTGTACGATTTGTATCGACCGGCCGCCTTTTTTTACATTGCGCTCCTGAACGGAATTGCCTTGGTCATCTATTTGAGTTACCGCTTTTTCAGCATGCTGCCATTACTCAAACGGCTTCAGACACCGGTTCAGTCGGTTGCAGAACCGATTCGGAGGGATAGTGACGAACCGCTTGCTGCTGCGGTCGAACAGTTTCTGGAGCGGCAACAAACGTTGTTCCGCAACAGTCTGTTCTCCGAACGGCGAAAAGAAAAGGAACGGCACCGGTATGTCGATCAATGGATCCACCAGATGAAGACACCCTTGTCGGTCATCGAACTGATTCTGGAACATCCCGGGGAACAGTTCCAGACCGATTTACGGCATGAGGTCGACCGGATGCGGATTGGTCTGGACCAAATGTTGTACTCGTCGCGCCTCGAAGCCATCGAGACGGATCTGAAGGCGGAACAGTTGAATTTGCGGACGTTGGTCACGGGGATCATCAATCAGGAAAAACGGTTATTCGTCAAAAATAAAGTGTATCCGAAGCTTGAACTTTCAAGTCAGCTTTATGTGTATACGGACGCCAAATGGTTCCGTTTTTTACTGCTTCAACTGATCACGAATGCCGTCAAGTATACGTCAGGTCATGGTCGGGAAGTCGTCATCCGCGCCGTCGAACAGGCGGGACAAGTCACGGTCACGATTGAAGATGATGGTGTCGGGATTCCGAAACGCGATTTGCCGCGTGTCTTCAATGCCTTTTTTACGGGAGAGAACGGACGGCGTTACGGTGAATCGACCGGGATGGGCCTTTATTTTGTCGGTCAAGTCTGTCAAAAGCTCGGGCATACGGTTGAACTCGACAGTACAGAAGGGGTGGGGACGATTTGTCGTCTGACACTGGTAGGAGGGAAACAGGATGATTGAAGTCAAACAGGTCGGAAAAGTCTATCCGGGAAAAGTGATTGAACAGCCGTTGACCGACATCAACTTTCGGGTCGAAGAAGGGGAGATGGTCGCGGTCATGGGTCCTTCCGGAAGCGGGAAATCGACCTTAATCAATTTACTGGCGACGCTCGATCAACCGAGTTGGGGAACGATTTTGATTCAAGGCATCGATACGGCGACATTCAAACGGAAAGAAACGACCCGGTTTCGGCGGGAGACACTCGGGATCATCTTTCAGGAATTCAATTTGCTCGACTCTTTGACGGTCGCGGAAAACATGCTTGTCCCCCTGATGCTGGGCGGTAAAAAGACGAAAGCGGCGCGGGACGAGATGCATCATCTCGCAAAGCGACTCCAGATTGACGAGTTGCTTGATAAGCAGGTCGACGAAGTGTCAGGGGGACAACGGCAACGGACAGCGATTGGCCGGGCTTTGATCCACGCGCCCCGTTTGATGCTTGCGGACGAGCCGACCGGTGCCCTTGATTTTCAAGCGACGAAACACGTCATGGAATTGTTGGCTGAATTAAATGAGGCCGGCATGACGATGGTCATCGTCACCCATGATCCGACGGTCGCGTCCTATTGTAATCATGTGTTGTTTTTAAAAGACGGCAGTATTCAGACCGAACTGTTCCGGGATGAACCGCGGCGTGTCTTTTTCCAACGTGTCATCGAATCGCTCTCGTTATTAGGAGGGGATGAACATCACTTATCTGCAATACGCCCTACGTAACATCAAGCGGTACCAGCGTCTGTACTACGGGTATGCCCTGACAATCATCGTTGCGATGACGATTGCGACCAGCTACTGGAATCTTGTCGTCAGTGAATCGTTTCAGAATATCGCCAAAGTACTGAGTCAGTTGAATCAAGTCATCGAAATGACGATGATTTTCGTGTTCATCGCCGAAGTCATCATCTTGTTTTTCAGTATTTTATTCATCTATTCGACGACGTATACGATGCTTGAGCACCGTAAAAATGACCTGCGGATCATGCGGACGCTCGGGAGTGGTTTTTCGCACTTTTTGAAATATTTTTTGATTGAAATTCTGATTGTCGGTGGTCTCGCAATCATGGCGGGCATCACACTGGGGATCGTACTAACGAAGTTGATGTTGCTGTCAATTGAAAAGGTCATGTTTTTACCAAAACTGTCGACTGAAATCTCCGTTCTTTCATCGTTGGTGTTGATTGCAGGTGCCTTGTTGGTCCTGCTAATAGCGACTGTTCTTGCTATCTATCGCTTTCGTCCCGATCGCCCGGTTCGGACACGGTCCCGTTTTCGGGTCCGGTTGAGTCTGGCCGTTCAGGGATTAGGGATACTCACGCTGTTTTACGGTTATTATTTGGCGATCACAAGACAAGGGAACTTTTTGCTTGTCTTTCCGTTGGTCATTTTCATCGGTTCCTTTTTTTTCTGTCGGCACGTCATTCCGACACTCCTGAAACTGTACCGTCCCCGGCGCTTGTCGTTACGTAAATTAATCATTTCCGAGATTGCGGTCCAGTTACGGACAAACAGTACGTTGGTTGCGCTCGGGACGATTTTGACATCATGCGCCTTGACGGCGGTCGGGCTTGTTTTTGTATTTCAACTGATTGGTTTTGATGTCTCGTCGAAAAACGAGTTTGGTCTCGTTTATTATGAGGAGTCGACACAACCGTCGAAGCGGCTGGGCACCATCCAACAGATGATGACGGAGACCTTTCCGGATAAGTATCAACAGGCGGTCCGTTTAAAATCGTTTGACACGCGTTATGTGCTGCCGTTATCGGACTACAATCAATTGATGCAGCATCTCGGCTATGAGCCGCGCGCCTTAACGAGCGGAGAAGCCTTTATGATTCCGGCGCGGCCGGTCCAAATCAAGGAAGTCACACCGACGATGAAACGGGCACAAGCGGAGATGAACAAAGCGGGTTACGATTTAAAGGAAGCTTCGGACCACGGGCTGTTGTTCGGATACAACGATCGGATCGAGACCTTGTTCGTCGTCACGGACAGCGACTTTGCGCAACTCAAGCGTCCACTTGCGACGATTCATGTGTTTGATACCCCGTCGTATACGGACTATGGAACAAAATCTTGGGAGGATTGGATGTCGATCGTTCGCAACATCCAATCCAAATCGAATATGGCCGAAAAGGCAAAAGCGCCGTATCAACTGATCAATGAAACGGAAGATGAACTGGACTTCATCCGGATTGTTCGTCTCGTCTCATTCGTCGTCATCTTGCTGACGATCTGGTTGTTCGTCATCAATGCGAGCTTCCTGCATGTCTGGATGCAGATGACGGCAGAGAAGGAACAGAAACGCTTGAAGACGTTGTTTGCCCTTGGTTTCAGCAAGCGCAGTGTCCGAACCTTTTTGCTCGTCAAGTATGGAGCGGTCTTGATGGTCCCATATCTGATCTCGATTTTTCACGCCTGGTTACTCTTTCAGGTCATCTTGTCTGAAAGCGGTCTGAAGCTCGGACCGTATCTCCCGCTCTCCTTGATTTGGATTGGAATCGTCACCTTCTTCTACTTGATCAGCATCTTACCGCTTTGGATTCGTTATCCGCGTCACCTGCTTAAAAAATCGTGCGAAAGTTCGATGTATCCAATGGCGGATTCAAGGGTATGATAAAAGCATAGCGAGGAGGGATAACATGCTGGATCATTCACCTTACCGGGGATACGGGGATCGGATCCGAATCCTGCGAGAACGGGCCGGAATCTCGATTGAGGAGTTGGCAAAACGTCTTGGTGTCGCACCGTATTTCATTCGCCGGACGGAACTGAGCGAAGTCTACCCGACGAAAGCCTACATCGAATCGTTGGCCGAAGCATTACAGATTGATCCGAGTTACTTGGCGCGGCATATTTGGACCGGGGAGTCATTAAAATTCGTCATGCAGGAAAAAACACCGCTCGAAGAAATGCGGCTCGCCTACGAGCAAACGATGGGGCAGGATGAGTCGTTGATTGAGCAACAACTCGAGGAACGGATGCGGTTGTTTGATTTGATGTATGACGAAGATGTCAAACGGATTGAACAAACGATGGATGCGACGGAACAACGGATTTTTCATGAACTGGTCGAAGCGGTCATGGAAGCCGGGGAACTGAATCGACAAGAAGCGAATGAAACGTTTGAATTGTTTTCCGATAAATTACCGACGATGCTTCAGTTGGATGAATACCTCAACCGTCTGACGGAAGAGGCGGAAGTTTCGGAAACGACCTGTTATTCAAAGTATAGTCAACAGATCAACCGCTCGCGGTATCACCGGAAATAACACGAAAAAACGCCGTCTCTTTGACAGAGACGGCGTTTTTGAATTCATTAACGTTGTGGAGCCGGACGAGGCGCACGGCGTCCTTTTTGACGGGTACGTCCAATCAGGAAACCGATGATCGCGTTTGCGATGACGAGCACCCAACCGACATAACCGAAGTTTAAGGTCAGGCTGCCGAGCATTGCCTGCCATTTGAAGATCATCATGAAGTCTCCCCGAAGTAAAAAGCGGGCGACACAGACAAGCAATACAGTCGTTCCGCCGATAAAAACACCGATCCAACTGCCGTACAAACGAGAAGATTGAATCCGGACGGCAACGAAGGACCAATAAAACAGACTGACGATGAATGTCGTCCCTCCGTAGGCGAGGACAAGTTTCCATGTCTCACTTGCTTGTGGGAATTTCGTAAACATGACAAGGGACGAGACGATGGCGACAGCAGTAAATAAAATCGCTGCCCAAAAACGAGACCGCATAACGTAGTTCCTCCTAAAGGCTTTTTCTCACCTAACGATAGCGGAAACGATTCATCTTGTAAACCACTACTGCCGTCCACCTAAGATCCGGCGTAATTGTTTTAACGGATTGGAGCCGTAGAAAAGGACACCGCCCCGGTAAAATTTTGTTCCGACAAACAGGGCAAGAGCGATGCTGAGACCCATCAGGATCAGGGATAAGGCAACTTGCCAGACCGGCACTTCCGTCAGCATGACCCGGAGGAACATCAGCATCGGCGTAAAGAACGGTACAAACGATAAGACGACGACCGCTTGATTCGTCGGTGCATTCAAGCTGAAGATCGAGACGGTGAACGCTGCGACGATCAACATGATGACCGGCAACGTCACTTGCTGGGCATCTTCAACACGGCTGACGAGCGAGCCGAGGGCAGCGAGTAACGTCGCATACAGCAGATAACCGAGCAGGAAAAAGACGAACAGGTAAACAATCGTCTTGACGCTCAGTGAATCGAGTGACAATTGATCAAACAGGCTGCTGCTTTGCGCACTATAGTACCCGACGCCGACGAGTAGCGACAGCTGAATGAGACTGACAGTCGCAATCGAGGTGATTTTAGCGAGCATATGCTGAATCGGACTGGCTGCAGAAATCAACAGCTCCATGACACGTGATGATTTTTCGTTGGCGATTTCCGTGACGATCATTCCGCCGTAAATCGCAATCGTGAAGTACATCAAAAAGAGCAGAACATAAACGAGAGCCGAAGCGGCAAATAGTTCATCTTCACTTTTTCCGCCGGTCGACGTCAATTCTTGTTTCACATCAATCGGATTAGCGAGAGAGGCGAGCAAAGCGGGATCAACCTCTGCTTCCGTGATGATGTTCTGATCGCGGACTTGTTTCAGAGCCGTTGACAACTGGGTCTGCAACTCCTGCTCCGGACTCGCACTGATCAATGTGACCCGGTATGGATCATCGGACAATAAGGCGACGGCATCATACGTACCTTTGTCGACGACTTGTCGCGCCTGTTTCAGCGTGTAGTCTTTTTGGGTAATATCTGTTTTGATTCCGACCTCTTTTAAGACAGGAAGGATTTCGGTATCAAGTGAACTGACGACGGCGATTTTCGGATCGTCGCCCGAGAACCAATCGATGATCCGCTCGATGTTGCTGAACCCGACGAGGAAAACAATCATTAATACCGTCGAAATCAAAAAGCTTTTGGCCCGCAGTTTTTGCAGGAGACTGAAACGATACAAGGTAAAGAATTTACGGTTCATAACGTTTTCCGACCTCCTCGATGAAGATATCTTGAAGCGACAGCTGGTCCCAGACAAACCGTTCGACATGGAAACCTTCCGTGATCAAATGACGTAACAAGGCATCGGCTGCTTCCTTGGATTCGACTTGCAAATTATGACCGGTCCCGTCTGATTCGACCTGGAGGATACCGGGAAGCGCGTCCCACAACAGAGGCGGGGCATCTGTCGTCAACAAGACGCGTGTCTTTCCGTAACCTGCCTTGATATCAGGCAGATATCCGGCGACGACCGGTTTTCCGTGGTCGAGGATTGCGACATGTTCACACAATTCTTCGACATGATCCATCCGGTGGCTCGAGAAGACGATCGTCGTTCCGTCTGCGGTCAATTTACGGACGGCTTTTTTTAACTGTTCGACGTTGACCGGATCCAGTCCGCTGAACGGTTCATCTAAAATCAACAAGTCCGGTTTATGTAAGACGGCAGAAATCAATTGAATTTTTTGTTGATTTCCCTTTGATAATTGTTCGACCCGCATCTTCTCATACTGCGGAATCTGGAAGTAATTCAACCACTCCTGCAAAGACTGTTTTGCATCTTTTCGTTTCATCTCACGTAATTCCGCTAAGAAGATCAACTGTTCATCGACACGGATTTTCGGATACAATCCCCGTTCTTCCGGGAGATAACCAATCTTTGAGAGCGGAATCGGTTGTCCTTTCCACGTGATGGATCCTTCGGTCGGTTGCAATAAACCGAGCAGCATCCGGAACGTCGTCGTCTTGCCGGCCCCATTCGCCCCGAGCAAACCGAAAATTTGTCCTTCCGGTACATGAAAGGACAGTTCGTCGACCGCTGTGAATGTTCCAAACTGTTTTGTGATGTTTTTGATTTCCAGCATGAATCGATCCTCCTTTTTCTTAATCAATAAGTGACTAGATGTACTATGTTCATTCTACACCTACGAAAAAAATGGTTAAAGGTTCCAGAAAAGAAGTAAATCAAGCATATTGGTTTACTTTTAGTAAATTAGTTACTATTATTGTGTTAAAGAGAACGAACAAGGGGGAGATCATGCGTATGAAAACAAAAGGAATTCACCATATTACCGCAATGGTCGGTAATCCACAGGAAAATCTTGATTTTTACGGAACGGTACTCGGGTTACGTTTCGTAAAAAAAACCGTCAACTTTGACGATCCGGGGACGTATCATTTTTATCAAAATTAGGTGAGAATACGCTCACTTCTAAACGAAGTGAAAGTGGGAGATGAATCGCCAGCCTGCTTTTCGGGTATATTTTCCTTAAAGGAGGTGAAAAATGGTGTTGAAGCACAAGTCCTACAAATTCAGAATCTATCCCACAAAAGAGCAGGAAATCCTGATCGCGAAGACGATCGGGTGTTCACGCTTCATCTTCAACCACTTCTTGGCGAAGTGGGATGAAATGTACAAGACCACTGGAAAAGGACTGTCCTACGGTTCTTGTTCCAAAGAAATTCCTTTGTTGAAGCAGGAGTTCGACTGGTTGAAGGAAGTCGATAGTACCTCTGTTCAGATCAGCGTAAAACATCTTGCTGATGCATTTGACCGCTTCTTCAAGAAGCAGAACCAACGCCCTCGATTCAAGTCCAAGCGCCATCCCGTCCAGTCGTACAAGACCAACATCCAAGGTAAAAACCAGCTTCCTGAAGTCTCAATTGGATGCAACCAGCTCAAACTTCCGAAGCTGAAATGGGTTCGTTTCGCCCATTCGAAACAGGTCACAGGCCGTATCTTGAACGCCACAATCCGACGTAACGCTTCAGGCAAATACTTCGTCTCCCTGCTCGTCGAGCAAGAAATCCACGAACTGCCGAAGATCGGTTCATCCGTCGGCGTCGACGTCGGACTCAAGAACTTCGCCATCCTGTCGGATGGTACGATTTACAAGAACGACCGTTACTTCCGTTCGCTTGAGAAGAAACTGGAGCGTGAACAGCGTAAGCTCTCCCGCCGTCAACGCATCGCCCTGAACAAGAAAGTGAAGCTGTCCGAGGCAAGGAACTATCAGAAGCAAAAGCGGAAGGTTGCGCGTATCCACGAGAAGATCGCCAACAAGCGCACCGACTTCCTGCACAAGGTATCGACCGAGATCGTCAAAAACCACGACGTCATCGGCATCGAGACCTTGCAGGTGAAGAACATGCAGAAGAACCGCAAGTTGAGTAAGGTCATCTCGGACGTCAGCTGGTCGGAGTTCTTCCGTATGCTGGAATACAAGGCAGATTGGTACGGGAAGATTGTCGTGAAGGTCGGCAAGACCTTCGCTTCGAGCCAACTCTGCTCGAATTGCGGACATCAACACAAAGACGTGAAACATCTCAGCTTGCGTGAATGGACATGCCCGAGTTGCGGGACCCATCACGACCGGGATGTGAACGCAGGACTGAATCTCAAACAAGAAGCCAAACGTATCTTAGCTTCTTCAACCGTCGGGACGACGGGGTTAGCCTGATCAATTTTCGACCGTTAGGTCGGATAACTCAGGAATCCTTCACCTCTAAGTGAAGCGTAGGTGGAGGTAGTTCAATTCGGCAATGAATCCGGTGCGCCGGGGACAATCATCACCTTTTTCCCGTTCGAAGGAATCCAGCAAGGGACGGTCGGTGCCGGACAAGTCGGAACGACAGCCTATGCGATTCCAGCCGGTGCCTACGATTTTTGAAAAAACCGCTTGACCGCAAAAGCTGTCATGTTCGAAGAAGCGGAACGGTTCGGCGAAAAGCAATTGGTCTTCAAGGATCCGCATGGCTTACAAATCGAACTGGTCGAACGAACCGAGGGACCAAACAGCCGTTTTGAAATCGATGGGATTTCTACCGACGTCGCCATCAAAGGGTTTGCCGGAGCGACGTTGCTGTCGCACGATCCAACGGATACGGCACGTCTTTTGACGGAAGCATTCGGATTGACGCTTGCGAAACGGTCGGAAACGATGGACCGATACGCAGCGGCCGGTGAGTTTGGAAACACGGTTGACGTCCTGCATGCGAATGTCCCTGTCGGACGACCGGGAGCAGGAACCGTTCACCATATCGCGTGGCGCTCGGACGACCAGGCAAATCAACTCGATTGGATGAAACAAATCAATGCCTTTGGTCTGATGACGACAGAAGTCAAAGACCGCAATTACTTCACATCGATTTACTTCCATGACCGGGGTCGGATTTTGCATGAAATCGCAACCGATACCCCTGGTTTTGCCGTCGATGAAGCGTTTGAAGCATTGGGTGAAGAGTTAAAGTTACCGGAGCAATTTGAAGCACACCGGGCGACGATTGAAGGACATGTCGCACCAATCACACTACCAAAGGGGAGACTTGTATGATCCATCTATTTGAACCGGCGAAACAACCGGGCGCACCGATTTTTCTTTTGTTACACGGAACAGGCGGGACGGAGCAGGATTTGATCGGGCTCGTGTCACTGTTACATCCGGAAGCCGGCTATCTGTCGGTCCGGGGCGAGGTAACGGAAAACGGAATGCCGCGCTTCTTTAAACGATTGGCGGAAGGTGTATTTGACGAAGCAGACCTTGCGCTCCGGACAGAGCGGTTGATCACCTTCTTGGAAGAAATGAGCGAAACACACGGTTTCGCTGTTGATCAACTCATACCGGTCGGCTATTCGAACGGAGCCAACATCGCAGCGAACATGATGTTTGAAAAACGTTTGTTTGAACAGGCGATCCTGCTTCATCCGATGGTTCCACGACGCGGTCTGACGTTGCCCGATTCCTCACAGGTCCGGGTTTTCATCGGAGCAGGGACAAACGATCCGATTTGTCCGGCTTCTGAAACCGAGGAGCTGACGCAACTGTTTGAACAGGCCGGCGCAGACGTCGACGTGACTTGGTCCCATCATGGTCACCAACTCGTCATGCCGACGATCGAAGCAGCGGCACAATGGTTGGCAGTTAAAAAATAACAGACAAAAAGCATGGAATCCAGGGAGCAGTTGTCCCGGTATTCCATGCTTTTTGTTTAAGCTGGATGATCGCTCTTAGGACGTGAATAGACGATGAGGACGCCGCGTTCGACGAGTTGGGTGGCGAGTGTTTCAATGGATTCTTGGGATGCTTTCGTTTGCGTGATGTGTTTGTAGAGGTGACGGAGTTCGCGGCGCATCGGTTTACGGATCAACCACATGCTGTCGATGATGGGGCACCAGCTCAGAACGGTTTCATGACCGATGTAAAACTGGGTTTGGCGGTCGAGATACCGGATCCACCATTCATCGCGTGCCATCTTTAACAGGACGCCTGTCAGGAAGACGACGGTCAGGGCAAGTGGAATGCTTTCATAGAAAGGAAGGTTTACGAGTACTTCACGGAGTCCCGTGACAAAGCTGAGCATCGTCCATCCAATGAGACCGATGACGAGCCAATAGCCAAAGTTGACTGTACTTCGTTGCTGCATCATAACTCTTGGTTTAAGGATTGGAGTAGCCATCAGAATCACCTCCTTGTTAAATAATCGAATTTTCTGACAATTTATAGTTGTCCTTCTACTATAGTTACTTTTCCCCGAAACGTCCAGTCCTTAGACATAGAAAATGTGTTTCTTTCTTGACGAATTTCGTGTACGCTAAAAAAAGAAAGTGAACGGTTACATATAAGGGGGAGAAAAGATGGATCAAGTCGTGTGGATCGCAGTTGGCGTCGTCGCAATCGCTGTATTCTCAGCATCAAGCATCGCCGCATACATGGGTGTCAAAAACCAAGAAGACTAAGCAAAGAGCGGTTCATTTTTAAGATGGACCTTAAAAAAGGGAGGTTCCGGTTTGCGGAATCTCCCTTTTGCCATGCCTGAATTTGATCAAGAAAACGAATCGGTGTTAACGATCGGCTAACGATTTGCTTATTGGTTTTCAGTAATCTGGATTTTCTCAGCAAAGGGCTTCAACGCATCACTCCAGCGTAAATAACCGCCGCCGACCAGATGGAGACCATCGTAGGTCATCCGGTTTTGAAGGTATCCTTGTTGATTCGTCAATCCCGGGCGTAGGTCGATGAACTCAGCGTCGAGGGATTGAGCCAGCTGTTCCAAGTTCCGGTTTAACGCTTCGACATCCCGGTTGACTCGAACGGAGTCCGAATATTTAGGCGCAACGGGTAACGTTGACTGGATGACAACATCGATGTTATTTTTTCGAAGAGTCGTCACAATCGTCGTCATGTTTTCCGTAATCGTCGGAATCGGCGTGAAATGCCGGATATCATTGATGCCGCCCATTAAAAAGACACGTTTTGGTTTCATCTCCACGATGAGATCCAGTCGGGTCAAAAATCCTTCCGTCGTATCCCCCGGAATGCCGAAGTTGACGATTGTCGGATCATTCAACAAGATCCGCCAATCTGCAAAATTCGTCATTGAATCACCCAACATGACAGCATTCGGCGATTTTGGGTATTGATAAGTATGGAAGAGACTATTCAAGCGAACATAGTTCGGATTTTTGGTGTACTGGAATGTCGTCACTGGTTGCGTACTCGTTGCAGGAAAGGCACTTTCAAATAACTCGAGTGGTTTCCGTCCTAACAGAAGGGCAAGGAGGACGATGTTTACGGCAACAGAAAGAATGAGTAGAGCTTTTTTCATAAAACAATCGTTCCTTTCGAGGGAGTATAAGGGGTAGTGTAACATGAATCGAAATCCATGGTTCGACAATATCAAAGGATTTCTCGTCATTTTCGTCGTCATCGGTCATATGCTGACCGATTTACGGTTTGACTATGACGGGAAACTGCTTGAAACGGTGTATCTGATCATCTATTCGTTCCACATGCCATTATTCATCATCTTAAGTGGCTACTTCTTCCGGGAAAATAAATATCTCCGTGTCATCCAACTGTTTGCCGTTTATTGCGTCTGGCAAATCCTGATTGGATCATGGGCGACGTTTGGAGAAGGATTGCCGCTGTTATCAGGCGAGAATATCGGAACGCATCTGTTACGACCGTACTGGGCCCTTTGGTATCTCTTCGTCATGGTCGTCTGGTATATCGTCACACCGTATGTCGTCCATCTGCGTGGGTATGTCTGGTTTGGACTCGCCTTTGCCTTGTTATACGGCTTTGAACTCGAAAATACAGGATTTTTAGCTCTACGAAAATTGATCATGTTTTATCCCTACTTCCTTCTCGGAAACTACCTGTCGGAGCATGAGTTCATTCGGATCTTTGAAATGCCGAAAAACTTTAAGCGGCGGATGAATGTGCGGTTGATCGGCGGGCTGGCGTTTGCAAGTGTCGTCGGCTTCCTACTATATGAAGCATGGCGTGATACACCACAGGAAATCGTCGCGCTCGCCAATGCCTTTAAGCATCGCTTTCCGTATGTCGTCCAGTATGACAGTGATGCCTGGATCGGCGTCTTGAAGCACGGCGTGATCTATTTCCTCTCGATCACGGCGTCGCTTGGATTCATGATGCTTGTCCCGATGCGCCGTCTGCCGCTCGTGACACGTGCCGGCGAACTCAGTTTATACGTGTATCTGCTCCACGTCTTCTTCGTCATGGCATGGCGGCAATACGTGACGGAAGCGTTTGTGCCGCAACCGTGGCTCGCGCTGCTGATCGTCACCGGTGTCGGGTTACTGATTGTTGGGGTCATCATTCACCCGCTCGTCGTGCGGATCTTACGACCATTGATTGAAATTGATATTCGTCCGATTGTCGAAGAACGACAAGACCTTTCAAAAAAAGGTTAAATGCTATACAATTTAAGGTAGAGCGATTAATTGATGAAGGGCGTGGAAAGTATGTCGTATAACTTAAACAATGCGGATGGTGTCGTAAACGTTTCGCAACAAGTCATTGAAGTCATTGCCGGGGTAGCAGTTCAGGAAACAGAAGGTATTGCCTTTACGCAGGACGATTCAAAATTACAGGAAAAACAAATGGTGAAACTGGTGAAGGTCGAAGATGTCGACGGTTCGATCACGGTCAGTCTGTCGGTGCATATCAAATACGGTATGTCGATCATCAAAACAGCCGGCAAGGTCCAGGAACGCATCGCCCAAGACATGGAAAACATGTTGGCATTCCAGCCAAAAGCGATCAACGTCCGGGTCATCGGTTTATTAAAAGGATAATCAAAAATGGACTTTTCGTCACTGACGAGAAGTCCATTTTTTATCTTTAAGGAAGATACCGTAACGCAAGGGAATCCGCCGCCGGAGCCATGTAGTCAAAGACGAGTCGGATGGCGGTCTCACTCGTAGCAGAGACGTGGACGGACCCGTGCCCGGCAGTCGATACAGTCTGCTCGCCCGAAACGAGCTCAAACGTGAGAGAATCCAGCTCAAGCGACTGTTCGTTCGGATTGCGGACTAGGACGATGGCTTCGACAGTGTGCTCCCGCTTGAAAATCGAGACAGGCAACAGCGACCAACCATCTGTTGGTGGAGTTGGATGCGAAAAAGCGACTTGTCGAATCAATCGTTGCTCCGACAAAGTAAACGTGTCATCAATCACGAGATCAGATAAATGCTCATTCGAGAACACGAGTTCAAGAGGAGCATCAAGCGTTTCCAAGTCGACGAATCGTTCTTCCTCTGAAAATTCGAGCCAGAGTGGTAATGTCGCCATCGGCAGCAGGACGGGGACTTCTTCGATCGTAAAGGTCTTTCGGGCGACGAGTTGGTCACCGGACAGGACCAGAACAACTAAATCATTGAGCTGGAACTGTTGGTCGAGTGTATTTTGAAACAGGGCGATGACATGAAGTGGATCTGTTTGTAACACCTGAAACAGATGAATCGCCAGTTGACCCGGTCCCAGTTTCGGCAACTGATTCACCGCATAACGAAATACATACTCATCTTCTTTGACAATCGGCATATCCTCGGTAAAGTACAGCGCAGGTTGAATCCAGACAGAATCAGTCGACGGTTGCATGAATGAGTCCTCCTTGCATCGGTGTCTCTTCAAAACGGCAAAAGCCTGAGACGACTTGTTTTTCAAAGCTGAAGATGGCATAACGGAAATAATCCATGCCTTCCCGTTCAAAAATCCGGACCGGTTGTTCCTGACCGTAACTCCGGAGGTGAATCCCTTCTTTCAGCGAGTTCATGGCAGTCAGGTGACTGGTCCACTGTTCGTCAAGCGCCAGCAGCATGAAACGGCGTGCCGTCTCCTCGTGTTCAGAGAGGTGTCGCGCCATCAGTTGCTCAATCGTTTCCACGAGGGGCTCGATCTCTTGTTTGACGGTGTCGACCGAATCCGCCGGCACTAACGCGACCGGTTGATGGAGCAATTGTTCGAGTTCTGTTTTCAATAAATCGATCGGCCATTCCTCCGGCACGAGCTCATCCGTTAAATATTGCTCAATATAGGAATAAATCGTTTGGCGGGCGAAGGGATGCACAAATTGATCGAGCGTCGCCGAGTCGACGATTTGATTTCGCAAACGATAGATGGCAAGCCGCTGTTCACTGATGACTTCCTCGAGTTGCACGAGATCGTCCCGAACACTTCGGTTGACGGACTCACAGGTCTCCTGCGCATACGCCATCAGTTGTTGGGCTTCTTTCGCCGTGATCGGACCGCTGACGGAACCGAGTTTCTTTTTGACGCGTACCAGCCGATCGCGGGCAAAACGGCGGGGTAACTCATCTTCAAGCGAGAGATAAAAACGTGTCAAACCGGGATCCCCCTGACGACCGGCGCGACCGCGCAACTGGTTGTCGATTCGGACGGATTCGTGGCGCTCTGTTCCGATGACGAACAAACCACCCTGTTCTTTTGCGGTGTCGTCAAGCAGGATATCGGTGCCGCGACCCGCCATGTTCGTCGCAATCGTCACCCGGCCGGATTGACCGGCCGAGGCGATGATCCGGATTTCTTGATCGACCGTCTTGGCATTCAAAATTTCATAGGGAATGTTTTTGTCGTCTAAGACCTGCGCGACTTTCAACGATTGTTCGATCGAAGTCGTTCCGATCAGAACCGGTTGACCGGTTGCGTGGGTCGCCGCAGTCGCTTCCGCGATCGCCAGATACTTTTCCCGGCTCGTCAAAAACAGGACGTCTGTGTCGTCATGGCGAATTTTCGGTCGGTTCGGCGGAATTGAGACGACGTCCATCCGGTAAGTCTTCAGGAATTCATCCCGGGAAGTCGCAGCGGTTCCCGTCATGCCGCAGACATGCCGGTACAGCCGAAAGTAATGTTGAATCGTAATTTGCGCCGTCGTTCGATTTTCTTCCGTCACACTGACCTGCTCTTTTGCTTCCAGCGCTTGATGGAGACCGTCTGACAAGCTGCGTCCTTCCATCAAACGTCCTGTGAAAAGATCGACAAGAGCAATCTTGTCGTCCTTGACGATATAATCAACGTCGCGTTGCAAGACGACATGCGCGCGCAGCGCTTGGATGACGTAATGGAACAAGACGGCATGTTCAGCAGCAAACAATTGATCAATGCCGAAGACCCGTTCAATCGTCTCGATCCCTTGATCGGTCAAGGCAACGGCTTTGATTTCTTCATCAAACGTATAATCCGTTTCATTCGTAAAATCTTGTACGACGTGACGGATGAGCTGTTGTAATCCTTCGTGGACGGTATCACGTTCCGCCATGATGAGCGGGGTTTTCGCCTCGTCAATCAATACGCTGTCGACTTCATCAATCAAGGCGAAACGAAGTGGACGCTGCAGACGCTCCTCAGGTCGCATGATGAGGTGGTCCCGCAAGTAATCAAAGCCAAATTCGGTTCCGACGCCATATGTAATGTCAGAAGCGTAAGCCTGTTGTTTTTCCTCAAACGACAATTCCGCTGAATTGATGCCGACCGTCAAGCCGAGGAAACGGTGAATTTGACCGATCTGTTCCGCATCACGTCGGGCGAGATACTCGTTGACCGTGATGACGTGGACACCGTGACCATGTAAGGCCTGGGTGAAGCTTGCAAGGGAAGCGACCAAGGTTTTTCCTTCACCGGTCGCCATTTCGGCAATATGACCCGAAAGCAACGAAAGCCCGCCTAACAACTGCACATCGTAATGACGTAATCCGAGTGTCCGTTTGCTTGCTTCGCGCACGAGTGCAAAGGCGGTGACCGTGACCGCTTCGATTTTTTCACCGGCTTGCAGACGGTCTTTTAAGGATTGGGTCAGTTGTCGCAATTCGTCATCGGTTTTTTGTTCCATTTCTGCTTCTAAGCTGTTAATTAATAAAACGGTTTTTTCATAACGCCGCATTCTGCGGCTCTGTTCATCTATTAATTGTTTAACACGCTGAAACATAGTTGGTCACTCCTTCAGTTCGACTATCAGACTGGCTTCATTATAACAGTTAAAAATTGTAAAACGAATAGTAAAGAACGAAATAAGTAAAACATTCCCTTGAAATTGAAAACGTTTTCTTTTTAAAGGAATAATTGTTTTTCTTTTGTTTTTTGATAACGCTTGCAAAGAGGTGATGGAACAGGTAAAATAATTCTTGAGGCAAGTGCAATCGTTTGCGCAAATCATTCGATTTCTTGTCTTTCATGTACGATGGATGAAAGGATGGATGTCGGATGGCACCAACGATCGAAGCCGTTATTTTTGATTTAGACGGCGTAATTACCGATACAGCCGAGTATCATTATCTGGCTTGGAAACAACTGGGTGAGGAGTTGAATATTCCGTTCGACCGGGATTTCAATGAAACACTAAAAGGCGTCAGTCGGACCGATTCGCTCGAGCGGATTTTAACACTTGGCGGAAAGCAGGATGCTTTCACGGAACAAGAAAAAACTGCGCTCGCGACGAAAAAGAATGACCATTACGTCACGTTGATCCAACATATCTCAGAACAGGACCTTCTACCGGGAATCATTGCGTTCCTTGACGAAATCCGTGCTGCTGGACTGAAAATCGGAATGGCGTCGGCTTCTAAAAATGCGTTGAGCGTCGTTGAGGCACTTGGAGTTCGGCACTATTTTGATGATATCGTCGATGCCGCGACCGTAGCCCAGTCGAAACCACACCCTGAAGTGTTTTTACGGGCAGCGGAGGCGCTTGGCGTCGAACCGGCACGTTGTATCGGTGTAGAAGATGCATCGGCAGGTATCACGGCGATTCACGCAGCAGGTATGTATGCTGTCGGAGTCGGACCGGAAACGACGTTACATGAGGCAGACTATCGTGTCGATTCGACGGATTTGCTTTCCCTTGAGCAAATTCTAGCTAGTCGCTAATGACTTTTGACCATTCCCTGATGGTTGACAGTTTCATCTGATTGATCTCTTTTCATGTGAGTATAAAAGGACCGCTTCCCTGAGCGGTCCTTTTATCATGCAAAAAGAGTTCACCTAAAAAGGAATCACTCGCTTTACGCGTTTCCTGTCGGAGTCGCGTGAAGCGAGTGATTCCTTATAAACAAGACAAGGGCGACAGAATGATCATCTGCCGTCCTCGTCTGTGTAAAGACTGATTTAAATGAAGTGGATGAAATTAGAGCGTCGCCAGAATGCCGTCGGCAATCGCTTGGGCATAACGGGCCTGATAAGTCGGACTCGCTAACTTCGCACGATCAGTGCTGTTCGACAAGAAACCGAGTTCGGCGAGAACTGCCGGTGCTTGTGTACCACGGATGACGGCGTAGTTGGCAAAATGAATATTCCGGTTCCGCATGCCGGCGTAGCTTGTCAAACGTTGTTGGATCGCTTGAGCCAATTGGACCGAAGTTGATCCTTTGTAATAAAAGCTTTCCGCTCCTGAAGCGCTGAGAGCAGTCGAGGCATTAACATGAATGCTGACGAACCGGGACGTCGAGTGTGCATTCGACATCGCGCTCCGGTCACCGAGTGTCGGATAATAATCGTTCGTGTAGCGGGTGAGAGTCAGATCAACTTTTCCTTCAAGTAAACTCGCAACTTGGCGGGCGACGGACAAGACGATATCCCGTTCTGCGAGACCGGACCGGACGGCACCCGGATCGTGCCCGCCGTGACCAGGATCGATGACGATCAGCGGACGGTTGGACGGGCTTGGTTGGAACAGTGTCAAATACGTCGCTTCGATGTATCCGCGGCGACCGTCTGCGGTTTGGACGGCGACGAAACCACGTGTCTTATGCAGACTGTTTGTGACGATGACCGGTGTTCCGCGCCCGACGCGGGCAATCTGTCCGCTCAAGACGGATGCCGCAGAACGCAAGGCAACCGTGCTGCCGGAGTCAGTCAGGACAAACATCTTGGCACCGCTGTAATCCGCTTTTCCGGCAGGTGTGGAAGCCGGTGAAGCCGTTCCCTTTTTTAAGTAGGTTCCCATGACATACCCTGTTTTTCCGCCGTACGTGACTTTATGCCAGTTCGAACTGATGGATAACGACTGCACGACTTGATTCGTTGGAATCGTCATCAGCAAGGCACCTGATGTTGTTGGTGCACTTCGCAAGTTCAACCGTTCTGTTGTCGTGTAAGCCGTCGAAGAAGCCGTCGTGACTTTCTTTAAGTAAGAGCCGGAGACGAAACCGGTTTTTTTGTTATACGTGACCTGATACCAATCGCCGTTTCGGAAACTCGATGTGAGTGTGGTTTTCGTCGGGATCGTCAGCAAGCGCGTTGACGAGGTCGAAGCCGCTTGACGTAACGACAGGGCATCTGTCGTTTGATACGTTGTTTTGGTAAAGGACGTACCGGTGACGACTTTCGTCAAATATTGTCCGATGACATAACCAGTCTTTCCGTTATAGGTGACTTTGTACCAATCGCCCAACCGGTAACTGGAAGTGAGCGATGTGTTGTTCGGAATCGTCGTCAATCGGTTGGATGAAACCGAGTTGGAAGAGCGGAGATTCAACAGATCGGTTGTTTTATATGTCGTTTTCGTAAACGTTGTCCCGGTTGCAGCCGATACTAATGAGGACGGAAAAGCGATGGTGATCAGAAGCAAAAGTACTAGGGCCGCTGCTAAGATTTTAGTTAATTTGTCCATTAATTTTCCAGTCTCCTTTTAAGTAAGATGAATAGGTACAAAAGCTTATATAGTCAATTAAATACTTTTAAAATAGTTTAATTTATAATTTATATGTTCCGTTCCATCTCCTTTCTGGTAATATGAAGTGTAGCTGAGGCATCGACAATGAGATAAAAATATTACAGAATAATTAAATATATAATTAAATTATATATTAAAGAGGCAAAAAGTAGTGCTTTATATTTCAAAAAACATACAATTGAAACATAATTGAAATATTTATGTTTAATTTAGGAAAGTAGGTCAACAAATGGGAACGAGTGAACATATCTACCGAGAACTGATGGAAATCGAAGAGGAATACCGTCGTCTGCAACGGCGTGCCGAGTATTTAATCGCGGAGCTGAGCCGGGGAACAGGGGATTCGGCAAAAGAAATCGCCGTCACACAAGAACGCCCGTTAAAACAACGCCGCGTGAATCAACGTTATCCACTGGAAGTCTATGTGCATCAAATCAGTGATCTAATGCGTGAACGCGAGTCGATGTCAGCACGCGACATTCAGATGGAACTTGAATTACGGTACCGGCATCAAATCAGCAACATCTATCAATTGATGGCAAAAGTCGAACAAGCGAATCCTGCAATCAAAAAGGTAGGACGCGGTATCTATACATATGATCCATCTGCAGAAGTTCCAATCTTCATGTGAGCCGCTCGTCGGCTCTTTTTTTTTATGATATAATTCGCGCAGGAGCGTGATGTTATTATGTTATGGACGGCGTCCATTGTCTGTTTTATCGCGGCCTTACTGATCACACCCGTCGTAAAACGCTTTGCGATTGCAGTCGGTGCCGTTGACAGTCCGGACGCGCGAAAAGTACACGTGCGGATCATGCCGCGTTTAGGGGGACTGGCGATTTATATCGCCTTCATGATCGGCTACTTTATTTTGCAACCTTCGAGTCCGTATGCGACTCATATTTTAGTCGGTGGTTTTGTCGTGATTTTGACAGGAGCACTCGATGACCGTTTCCAATTAAATGCCCGTTTGAAATTGATGGGGCAGATCGTCGCGGCCGTCGTCGTCTTAAACGGCGGCATCCGGATCGAATTCATCAACTTACCGTTTGACCAACAACTGTTTCTCGGTTGGTGGAGTGTTCCGTTGACGTTTTTATGGGTCATCGGGATCACGAATGCTGTCAACTTAATTGACGGACTCGACGGTCTTGCAGCCGGCGTCTCAAGTATCGTCCTGCTGACGCTGATCAGTCTGGCCGTCATTCAAGGGAATGTCTACGTGACGATTGTCGCGATTCTGCTCTTGATGAGTACGTTCGGATTCTTATTCCACAACTTTTATCCGGCGAAGATTTTCATGGGCGATACCGGTGCCTTGTTCCTCGGTTACATGCTGGGTGTCTTGTCCTTGTTAGGGTTTAAGAACGTCACCTTGTTCTCACTGGCGGTTCCTGTCATCTTGCTCGGGATTCCGATTTCGGACACGCTGTTTGCGATCGTCCGCCGGGTCTTGCAAGGGAAACCGCCGTTTGCACCGGATAAAGCGCATTTGCATCACCGATTGCTCGATCTTGGATTTACGATGCGTCAAGCCGTGCTCGTCATCTATGGACTTTGTGCGATTTTCGGTATGACGGCGATTCTGTTTTCCCAGACGAATTCGCTTGGTGCGCTTGTGTCCTTATTGATGCTCCTGCTTGTCCTCGATATCCTCGTCGAATCACTCGGATTGCTCGGAGAACGATATCGTCCCTTGTTGAATTTGTTGGAACGCATTACATCAAAATGACCAATCAGCCGCTCAAACGATTTGAGCGGCTGATTGGCGGTTAAGGAGTGTTTCGTGTGAATCTGATCGAACGAACAAATCGTATTGTGTACTTGGATGTGTTACGCGGTTTTGCATTATGCGGCATTTTATTCGTCAACATGCCGAGTTTTCTCGGGGAACGGACGACAAGTGAGATGGGACAGGTCGATCAACTGCTTCGACTCCTGTTTGACCTCTTCATCCAGACGAAATTCTATACCTTATTCAGTGTCTTGTTTGGAGCCGGTTTTATTTTGTTTATCGATCGCCTTCGCGTGAAAGGCAAATCCCTTTGGATCTTCGTACGCCGGCTGACGATTTTGTTGGCATTCGGACTGATCCACCTCTTGTTTTGGAAAGGGGATATACTTCAGACCTATGCGTTAAGCGGCTTCTTTTTATTGTTGTTCGTCAAAACGCGGCCGACGACGAAGCTGTTCGTCGGGATTGCCTTGCAGGTATATACGTTTTTCCTCTACTTATCGATCTATCTGTACGCCCGCTCGGAAGGGGATCAATCGATCGTCGAACCGGACGGAACGTTGCAAGAATTGGTCGCGTCCCGTCAAGTCCTGGACTACATAGCACATCATGCCACGATCGAAATCCCGATGGCGTTGACGAACACGCTGACGATTTTTCCGGAAATCCTGTCCTTGTTCTTGATCGGTGCTTACTTGATGGAACGGTTTACGGTCCGACCGCCGACGACCCGAACGCTCGTCGTGCTGCTCACGGTGAGTCTGCTGTTGTCGCTGCCGGCACTTTATCAGATCGTGCTGATTCATCAAGGCGAAGTACCGGACGGTTTAGCGAACTTCTTTTTCGTCTGGTTATCCGGACGGACACTTGCTGTAACGTATGCGGCGGCGATCGCCTTGCTGATCCGCTCCGGGCGTTCCTTAAATGGATTTCAGGTGCTTGGTCGGATGGCGTTGACGAACTATCTGTCGCATACGCTCGTCTTTACAGTGTTGATTTTCTTGACCGGCGCCTACGGAACGATCCCGCTTTGGCAAGGCACGGTAGCGGTCATCATACTCTTAGTGATACAAGTCGTCTTTTCCCGTTGGTATTTAAGACGACATGCCCAAGGTCCGGTTGAAGCCGTCTGGCGTGCCGGCACCTATGGACGCCGTAAATAACCAGACCAGAGTGTGCGAGGTGTCACAAAAAATTTACAAACTTTTCGTATAATCAGTGGTGGAGGTGGTTATATGAACAGATGGATCGAAATTTTTATCGTGTCCTTGAAACTTGGGTTAACGTCCTTTGGCGGACCTGTCGCCCATTTAGGGTACTTTTACGAGGAATATGTCAAACGAAGGAAATGGGTGGATGAGAAGGCTTATGCCGATCTCGTCGCCCTCTGCCAATTCCTCCCGGGACCGGCGTCAAGCCAGGTCGGGATGGGAATCGGTCTTGTTCGAGGCGGCGTCGTCGGTGCAATCGTCTCATTCATCGGCTTTACGTTACCATCGAGTGTTCTTTTGGTCGTGTTTGCCGTGCTTGCGACGGAATATGATTTGGCGGAAGCCGGCTTCATTCATGGATTAAAACTTGTTGCTGTCGCCATCGTCGCGGATGCTGTCCTTGGTATGGGGACGAAACTGGCGGTCGGTCCGAAGCGCCTGTTTTTGATGTTGCTCGCTCTGGCCGGAGTGTTGCTGCTCGCGCATCCGCTGGCGCAAGTCGGTGTGCTCGTGCTCGCGGCATTGCTTGGTTTGGTCCTGTTTGACGACGAACCGAAAAGCGGCGGACAACTTAACATCCGTGTGCCGCGGCTTCTCAGCATCAGCGCGTTGGTGCTGTTTACCGTCCTGCTCGTTGCGACACCGATTTTAGCGAACGTCGCGACGGGGAACATTCAATTGACAAGCATCATGTATAGTGCCGGAGCGTTAGTGTTCGGAGGCGGACATGTCGTCTTGCCGTTTCTGCAGCAGTCACTCGTCCCCGACTTTTTGACGGGCGACAGTTTTCTGGCGGGATATGCGGCAGCACAAGCCGTTCCGGGACCACTCTTTACTTTTGCGACCTACTTAGGAACGGTCATCCATGGTGTGACCGGCGGAATTCTTGCGACGCTCGCGATTTTCCTGCCCGGTTTCCTGCTCGTCATCGGGGTGCTTCCGTTTTGGGACCGTGTCCGCGGCAACAAACAGGTCAGCCGCATGTTGATTGGTGTCAACGCAGCCGTCGTCGGCATTCTACTTGCTGCCTTGTATGATCCAATCTTTACGTCAAGTGTCAAAACCGGGTTCGACTTTTTCGTCGCCTTCGGACTGTTTTGTTTACTCCGCTTCTACAATCAGTCACCACTGCGCATCGTCCTCATCGGTGCCGTGATCGGAACGATCATGAGTTGGATTTGAAGCCGCTTCAAGCGAATTGTAAACGGCATGTAAAAAACGAACGCTTTTTCTGTTTAGAACAGGAAAGCGTTCGTTTTTTTGATTAGAATGAATTGTTGAAGCAGTACCACGGTGAGTTGGCCGTCACTCCCGTTTAAGCGTCACGAGGACAATCGTATCACGGCTGACCTGATCAACCTGTCGAAAGCCGAATTGCTGATACAACGCGATCGCCGGAAGATTGGCCGCGGCAGTCGAGACAAAGTGGAGCAAGTGTTTGGCAATCCCTTGACGAAAATAATCCGGTGCGACGACTAAGCGTGTGATCGTCTCCTGTTCGATCGTCAAAGCACCGACGAGTTGTTCATCCAAACAATAGACGTAACCGCTTGGCTGCTCGTGCACGAGTTGTGCGGGCGTTTGCTGCAGTGGCGGGGAGTCGGAAACACCAATCAAATCCGCCTCGACTTGATAAGCCCGCTGTTGGAGCCGGTGAAGTGCCGGATAATCAGTTGCTTCCAGTCGTCGAATCATCCGTGACCTCCGGTGTGGACGTTAAGTCATCGGTTGTTTCCGGCAAGTTCAGTTGTTCTTTTAGCGTGGCTTTGGCGTCCGATAACGAAGCCGGATCCAGTTGATAATAGTAGGCCCCGTTGATTTTCGTATCGGTCCCTTTTAAATCGATGCGGTTCACGGCATTCAGTGACTTCGCGAACGGTTGCAGCTGGAATGCTTCCGTCAGCGACATGTTGGTCGTGAAGTTATCACCCGTCGCATCCATCAATTTATTGAGTTTCGTAATGGATCCAAAGGACGTCGACTGATCGATGATCGCCTGAACGACCTGCTGTTGGCGTTTCGTTCGTCCGATGTCTCCTTCAGGATCCTGATAACGCATGCGGGCATAGGCCAGTGCTTCCTCTCCGTTGAGCTGTTGGAGACCGGGCTCCAACTTCACCCCGTTTTTTTGATCCGAGGAATCGAGTGTATCGATCGGTAACTTGACATCGACCTCAATGCCGCCGACGGCATCGACGATCGCGACGACACCATTAAAGTTGATGGAGCCGTAATAATCGATCGGGATATCAAGCAGCGTCTCGACGGTTTCAATCGTCGAATCAATCCCGCCAAACGCATAGGAATGGTTGATTTTATCTTCATACCCGACAGAAGGGATCATGACGAGGGAATCACGGGGGATGCTGAGCAGATTGACTTTTTTATCGGTTTTGTTGAAGGTTGCGACAATCATCGTATCGGCCCGCGAAGACGTATCACCGGGACGTTCATCCGTCCCGACGAGCAGGACCGAGAAATGATCCTTTGTTAAATCGACGGCTGCTGCGCGTTTGTCTGATTTGTCGCCACGCGACAATTCAACCTCGGATTGTTTGGCGGCTTGGAACGTCTTGTTCGCGACATATGCGAACGCGGCGCCGCCTGTAATGAAGATCACCAGGAATCCGATGACGAACATTTTAAACCAGGGACGCTTTCGTTTTGGTTTTGCAGAACGGGATCGTTTGGAATCATCCACTGTTCATTACTCCTTACTTTACTGAATTATTAAAAAACTTTTAAATCTTTATAATCAGTATAGCAGGTCAGGGTTGAATGTCACGTTCGACGTAGCGGGAATGGGTTTTCTCAAGAACGGCCTGACCGTTCGTCAAGTTCGTCATCCAGTCGAGGAAAAGGGGCACGGCGCTTTCTTCCACCCAAACGTCAATCTTGACCTGATCCAGATAATGAATCTGATCGATGATGTGCGGGGTTGCCCGCAGTTCATTCTCAAGCTTCCCGAGCCACGTATAATCGACGGTGATTTCGACCAGATCGTGCGCGACACGTTCGACGATTCCGACAGCATTCAACGCTTCCGAGACACTGGAGCCGTAAGCCCGGATCAATCCGCCGCCACCGAGCTTGATGCCGCCGAAGTAACGGGTGACGACGACGACGGTGTTGCGGAGATTCCGTTTTTTCAGAACTTCGAGCATCGGAACACCTGCAGTCCCGCTCGGTTCGCCGTCGTCATTGGCTTTTTGGATTTCGTTTCGTTCGCCGATGACATAAGCGGAACAGTTATGATTGGCGTCGTGATGTTTTTTCTTGAGGTCCGCGATGAAGCTCTGTGCCTCCTGTTCTGAGGTGGCGCGCGCCAAATATGTAATAAATCGTGACTTTTGGATAATGATTTCATGGAAACCGTTTTCTTTTACTGTATAATAATTAAATAATGTCATAATCAAAAATGTCCTCCTCGTTAACTAGTTCTTTCTAGCATAACGACGATTAGAGAGAGAGACAACCGTGGGGACTGGCAAGGAACGGAGGGAGTAGTATGACGAATGAGATGGGGGAGCGACTGTCCTTGAATGATATCGTACAAAACATCATTGGTGTCGTAGAAGAAAGTCGGGAAGAAATCGTCCGCATCACGGAAAGTTCGCGGGAACAGTATGCTGAAATTCAGCAGGAGTTACGGGAATTGAAGACACGTGTCCACGACTACATTAAAGAAGCCGAGCGGCTAGAACGACACATTAAGGACTCGAAAGCGCGACTCGTCATCGTGAGCAAAAACTTCGACAACTACTCGGAACAAGATATTCGTTCTGCTTATGAGACGGCGAATTCGCTTCAGCTCGAGTCATTCATCAACCAACGGGACGAGATGAACTGCCGCAAACGGCGGGACGAGCTCGAACGCCGCCTGATCCAGCTGGATGAAACAATCGAGCGGGCCGACATGTTGATCAGCCGGGTTTCGGTTGTCTTGAACTTTTTGACGGACGACATGCAGGTGATGAATGAGAAGTATGAGAAGGCGATGCAAAAACAGGAGATGGGATTAAAAGTCTTCCAATCGGCAGAAAACGAACGCCGGCGTCTGTCCCGTGATATGCATGACGGTCCTGCACAAACGCTTGCTCATGTCCTGATCCGGGCCGACTTGATTGAAAAAATTCACCAACATAACGGTGCGGAAGCCGCTTTTGAAGAGATTCACCGCCTGCGGACCTTGATCCGTGACGGTCTGGCCGACATACGCCGCATCATTTATGATCTACGACCGATGACGCTGGATGATCTCGGGTTCGTCCCGACACTCGAGCGGTATCTGCGTCATATGCAGGAAATTTCGAATATTCCCATTCACTTCAACTACCTGGGTGGAGGGGAACGGATCGAGTCGACGTATGAAGTCGCCGTCTTCCGGATTGTTCAGGAAGCGGTCCAAAATGCAGTTAAGCATTCCAAAGCAGGGGACATTCGTATTATCATAGAACAGTATCAACATTCCGTCCGAATCCATGTCAAAGACAATGGGATTGGATTTGATTTTAATTCGATCGTCGAATCGTGTGATGAGTCATTTGGACTGATCGGAATGCGGGAACGGATCGAATTGATTGATGGAGAGTTTGAGATTGAGACGCAGCCAGGTAAAGGGACAGTCATCAAGGTAAGGATTCCAGTTGAGGAATCCGGAGCGAGAGGGGAAACACTGTGAATAACGAGCAAGTAAAAGTAGTCATCATCGACGATCATCAGCTATTCCGTGAAGGCGTCAAACGGATTCTCGATTTCGAAGAAGAATTCATCGTCGTCGCGGAGGGTGAAAGCGGAGCGGATGTCATTCCACTCGTCGAAGCCCACCAACCTGATATCGTCTTAATGGATATAAATATGCCGAAAGTCAACGGTGTCGAGGCAACGAAACGCTTAATGGAAGTGCATCCGGAAGTCCGGGTCATCATCTTATCGATTCACGATGACGAGACATATGTCATGCACGCGCTGGGTGCCGGTGCAGTCGGTTACCTCTTAAAAGAGATGGCGACGGATGAGCTCGTCAATGCCATTCGTTCCGTCTACCGGGAAGGCGGTTACGTCCACCCGAAAGTCACACCGAACTTGCTGCAGGAATACCGCCGTTTGATGAAGATGAAACAAACGATGTCTTCGCAGCCGATCGAAAAACGGGTCGCGGAAGCACCGCTTCACGTGCTGACACGCCGGGAGTGTGAAGTCTTACAGTTGCTCGCGGACGGTTTTTCGAACCGGGCGATCAGCGATACGTTGTTCATCAGCGAAAAAACCGTCAAGAACCATGTCTCATCCATTTTACGGAAGATGAACGTACCCGACCGGACAGGTGCCGTCGTCGAAGCCATTCGACGGGGCTGGGTCGTCGTCGTATAAGAACAGGACGGAAGCCGATTCGGGCTCCGTCTTTCTTTTTTTTAGACACCAACATATGGTATGATAAAAAGCGATTGTGACCTGTCAGAATACCTTATGTCACGACGGAACTCTTAAAAGCGAGGAAATTCACGAATGAGCCAGATTGTGATTTTAACGGATAGTACTGCCTATCTGCCAACTACCTATTGTGAAGAAAACAATGTCCATGTCGCACCGCTTAGTGTCATCTTCGACGAAGAGGCGTATCGTGAAGGAATTGATATTTCCGTACCGGACTTTTATGAACGGATTCAGACGGGAAGCCTGCCGACGACGTCACAGCCGAACATCGGCGATCTCGTCGATGCCTTTGAACGCCTTCCTGCAGGGACGGACATCATCGGCATCACACTCTCAAGCGGAATCAGTGGAACGTACCAGGCACTACATACGATCAACATGATGGTCGAACACGTCCAGGTACATCCGATTGATTCCCGGATTTCCTGTATGCCGCAAGCCTTTTTGGTCAAGGAAGCGGTCCGGATGCGCGATGCGGGTGCAACAGCCGCTGAAATCGTCACCCGTCTCGAAGAATTAAAAGAAGTCATCCGTGCCTATTTTGTTGTAGACGATTTGGAACATCTGCAACGCGGCGGACGTCTCAGCATGACGCAAGCAGTCGTCGGTTCGTTCCTGAAGATCAAACCGGTCCTTCACTTCGTCGATGGAAAGATTGTGCCGTTTGAGAAAATCCGGACGTTTAAACGGGCCGTCAAACGGATTGAAGAAATGATGGAAGAGACGATCCGTGGAAACGGTGCCGGTTATGTCATCGGTGTCATTCACGCAGAAGACTCGGCTAAAGCAGAAACGGAAATCGCTGTCTTACAGGAACGATTCCCGGAAGCACGGATTGAGATGAGCTTGTTCGGACCGGTCATCGGGACCCATCTCGGACCGGGTGCGATCGGTATCACCTGGTATCAAGAAAACTAATCCTGCGACAACGGTAGGACATATACGAAGAATACGGCGTGCCTGTAACAGTAGGCACGTCTTTTTCGTGCCGTTAACGCAGACTAGCCGCGTATTAACAACCGGCGCAGGAAGCACATCTGTTTTGCCGAACTGAATCCTTACATTCGTTCAGGAAGGATGAAGCAGATGGATTTACGAAAACGATGGATTCCGGATTACCAGTTGGATGTTTCTTTCGAGCATCCGGTCGAATCGAGACCGGCCGTGACATGGCGCTGCCAGCGGTGCGGCAAGTTACCGACACGTGGTCCGTGTACGTGTGGCCGACGCTGTTATTATTGCCGGCATTGTTTGATGTTTGGCAAGCTGAGGACGTGTGACCATCTCGTCACGGATCCGCGACCGCTTGATCCCGTTCGACCCGACCGGCATAGCGAACTGCATTTGACGGTCGATCAGCAACGGATTGCGGACGCCATCACGCAGACGATTGAGCAGCGAAAACGCCTGCTCGTCCATGCTGTCTGCGGGGCGGGGAAAACACCGATGCTGTTTCCCGGCATCGAACGGGCCCTCTGTTCAAACAAACGGGTCTTGATCACGACACCGCGTGCCGATGTCGTCCGAGAATTGACCGGGCATCTCAAACGTGCCTTTCAGCAGGCGGACATCGTGTCGTTGTTCGGGGGCTCACCGGATCGCTTGAAACTCGGTGAGATTACAATCAGTACGACCCATCAGTTGGTTCATTACCGGACCTGTTTTGACGTCGTCTTCATCGATGAAGTCGATGCCTTCCCGTACCAAGCCGACCGGACGTTGCACCGGTATGTCCGTCAAGCGATGTCTCCGGACGCGGCCCTGATCTTGCTCAGCGCGACCCCGTCTGTTCGGAACCGGCTCCTGCCGACCGTCCGGCTGATGCGCCGTTATCACGGCTTTCCGTTACCCGTCCCGGAACTCCGCGTCCCCTATACGACAAACGATGTCCTGCACTGGCTTCAGCAACATCCGGCGAAGCCCCGGCTTGTATTCGTGCCAAGAGTCGAAGCGCTTAAAACATGGCAGGGGGTATTGGAGCAACAGGGACTGGCGAGTGAAACCGTCCATGCGGCCGATCCGGACCGCGTTCAAAAAGTCGAACGGTTTCGCCGGACGACGGGGATCCTGCTGACGACGACGATTCTTGAGCGTGGCGTGACGTTGCCGGACGTACAAGTCGCAGTCCTTGATGCCGACCAATCGTTCAGTGTCGCGGCGTTGATTCAAATCAGCGGACGTGTCGGACGAAGTGCTGATTTTCCGGAAGGTGAGATCCTCTTTTTTGCGAACGACCGGTCGAATGCGATGTACCAAGCGGTTCATCAAATCAAGCGTGCGAATCGGGAGGGATTTCAATGAAGTGTTTGTTATGCGATCAGGACTTTTTACCCAGTTGGGCATTGTCGAATGTATGGACTAGGCAAACCCTGTGTCCGACCTGTAAAATAGAATTTGTAAAAAGAGGGGAATGCACGGATTGCGGCAAGCCGGGTCAACCGTTTTGTCTCGATTGCCATAATTGGCGTCAACAAGGAGAGCTGCTCGTGACCCATCCGCTCTTTCTGTATCATCCGCCGGCGAAAGCGTTCATGAGGCGGTACAAGTTTCTCGGGGACACGGCATTGCTCGACGTGTTTCAAACCGAGCTGAAGAAGGTAAAAGTCAAACAGGATTGGATTGTTCCGATTCCGCTGAGTCCGGAACGGTTGCGTGACCGTCGGTTTAATCAGGCGGAACTGATCGGGCGGATGATGCGGGGGCGCATCCGCCTTGTGCTCGAGCGGACAGACGGTCCGGCGTTAAGCCAATTGTCGAGGCAACAACGGCTCGACCGGGACAATCCGTTTCACGTGACGGAGTCCGTTGCCGGAAAAACAATCTTGCTGGTCGATGATGTTTATACGACGGGAATCACCTTACGCCAAGCCGCTTCTCGACTGCGGGAAGCCGGGGCGAAAGAAATTTCTGCCGTAACTTTATTTCGAAGTGTTTAAAAAATCTTCATTCCTGCCGATATTCAATATGAGGTGAAGGAAATGGATGTATTAAACTGCAAATCTTGCGGGAAGTTATTTGTTCGTCAATCTTCGGATCTGTGTGTGGATTGTATCAAGAAAGATCATACTGATTTTGAGAAGGTGCGTGAGTTCCTGCGAGAACGGCGAAAAGTCCGAACCTCACCTAAAGATGTTGAGATGGCTATCGGAGTGAAGAGAGAAACAGTCTTCCGTTACATTAAAGAAGGGCGATTGTTGATCTCTGAGATTTCTCAGATGGAGATCATGTGTGAGAGTTGCGGGAAGCCCTCCCGTGATGGCACGATTTGTGCCGAATGTCGTGACAAGTTGCGACGTGACCTCGCCCAAGCGATGCTAGATTCTTCTGCCCCTTCGAAACCGAAAACGTATCGAACTTGAATTAAGAATCTTGTAGTCTAGAAAGCAGGTGTTCACATGCGAATTGATTCTACGAAATGGGTTAACATGCCTAAGACGTACGAAAGAAATCAAAAAGTAGAAGGAACAGAACCAACACGTACGAATCGACCGGACGAGGTGACGATCTCAAGCGAAGCGCGGATGCGTTTCAGTGAGACAAGCTCATCCCGGACCGAGAAGATTGAATCCCTTCGTCAAGCCATTCAGGATGGAACCTATAAACCGGATGCGAAAAAAATCGCGGAACGTTTCTTGAACTTGTAAGAAGGTTAACTCAGACAGTAGAGGCGACTCGGGGCACGGATGCGCGGGTCGCTTTTTATATGAACACATACTATAGAAGAGGAGGAACTGGCGATGGAACTCATCAATCAGCTTACGGCAACGCACATGGATCTGTTGGAACTGGCACACGAAAAGAAACAGGTTCTGATTCAAAACGATATGCCACGCCTGTCGCAAATCGTCAAGGAAGAACTGGTTTATCTGAAACGGATGGAGCAGTTGGAACAGCAACGGATCGAACACATGGGAGCGGTGACGATGACGGAGTGGCTTCAAGCCCATCCGGAAGATGTCGAGGCCATGCGCCAGTTACTTCAGGCAATCGGCAAGCTCAAGATCATCAACGAATTGAACGCCGATTTGCTCGAGCAATCGTTACAATACCTCAACTGGCATCTTGAATTGTTGATACCAGAAGCAGATGATTTTACATATGGTCAATCAGCGCTTGATCGCGCCCACTTCAATCGAAACGCCTAAGGAGGGAAATACATGGGATCGACGTTCATGGGACTTGAGACCGGACGACGTGCACTGACAACGAATCAGTGGGCGCTCCAGTCGACAGGAAACAACATCGCCAATGCAGGGACGGTTGGCTTTTCACGCCAACGGTTGGTCATGGCAGCAACAGAACAATTGACATCCGCCATCGGAACGGGACGGATGGCTCAAATCGGAACCGGTGTCCGCGGAGAAATCCTCGAACGGGTCCGCGATGTCATGCTCGATAAACAATACCGCGACGAAGCGACGAAAACGGCTTATTACGGCACGAAAGAAGCTGCCTTCGGACGGATGGAAGATATCATCAACGAACCGTCGGATACAGGACTTGCCAAAGCGTTTGACGGTTTTTGGGAATCACTGCAAACGTTATCGACGAATCCACAAGATTCCGGTGCCCGCAGTGTCGTCCGGCAAAAAGCCGAGACGTTGACGCAAACCTTTAACTACATGTCGAAATCACTCAGCCAGGTCAAAGAAGACTTAAAGAGTGAAATCGACGTCTCGACTAAAAAAGTGAATGATTTGTTTACGAAAATCTACAACATCAATGCAGAAATCCATACGGTCGAACCGTTAGGTGTCTTGCCAAACGCGTTGTATGATGAGCGGGATCGCTACATGGACGAACTGGCACAGTATGTCGACTTTGAGAAGGAATCGGTCGATGCCGATGCCATCATCCAAGGCAACATGGGAAATGCATCAAAAAGTGCCGAAGGACGGATCGATATCCTCGTCAAGTTACCAAACGGCGATAAGTTGCGTGCCGTCGATTCCGACTTGCCGCAGGCAGGTACGTTGGCGTTTACGACAAACGAGGACGGTCTGTACACAGGATTCAAAACGAACAGCCAGACGATCAGCTTTGATGACGCCGGCGGCTTCGCGAACGGACGGATCATCGGTTTGATTGAGATGTACGGACATATGAAAAACGGTGAACCGGCCGGCGAGTTCGTCAAGATGCAGAGCAATCTGGACGAGATGGCAGTGACGTTCGCGACAGCCTTCAACGAGGCGCATGCCGCTAACATTAAAAAAGATAAAACGAACGGCACCAATCAATTTTTCGTCTCGACGAACGGTTCGGTGACGGCAGGAACGATTGCAGTCGGTCAGGAAATCAAGGCGAGTCTCGATAACATCGCGACGTCGACGGACGGCAACATCGGTGATAGTGCCGGTGCACTGAAGCTGGCCAACATGAAGACGACGAGCATCTTATTCGCAGCGTCTGCGACGACGACGACAATCGGCTCGTTTTACCAAAACGTCATCGGCGACATGGGAGTTGCGACGGATCAGGTCGGGCGACTCGGTCAAAGTTCCGCCGTTTTGATGGACAGTGCCGATCAACGGCGGATGTCCGTTTCAGCGGTCTCGATTGATGAAGAAATGACGATGATGATTCAGTATCAACATGCATACAACGCGGCAGCGCGTAATATCACGACGGTTGATGAAATGCTTGATAAAATCATCAACGGTATGGGAATCGTAGGACGGTGATGACTAAATGCGCGTAACACAGACGATGTTGACAAAAACAAATATCGGTTATTTATCAGCGAGTTATCAAAAGCTGAGCTCGATGCAGGAACAGTTGATCAGCGGGAAGAAAATCCAACGGCCGTCTGAAGATCCGGTCGTCGCGATGCAAGGCATCCGTTACCGGACGGAAGTCCGGGAAGTCGAACAATTCAAGAAAAACGTCAATGAAGCGACGGGCTGGATGGATTTAACGGATTCAGCGCTCGACGAAGTGACGTCGGCGATGAGCCGCGTCCGGGAATTGACGACGCAAGCTGCGACCGACACGTATGATGCGACGCAGCGAAAAGCGATTCAAAGCGAAGTCGGGCAATTGATTGAGCACATCGGGACGCTCGCCAATACGAAATACAATGAAAAAGGCATCTTCAACGGAACGAAGACGGATCAACCCTTCGTGTCGATTGAAGGATTACGCAACTATTTGTCGAGTTCGGATCAAGCGGTCGATACCGTCTTCACGGATGGGGATCCGGCAACAAAAGACAGTGAAATCATCCAGTATGAAATCTCGTCCGGCATTCAAGTGCAGGTCAATGTATCGCCGACGGACATCTTTAGTCCGGAGACCTTCACGACGTTAAAAAAATTGTATGATGCCCTCGGCGGCGTTTCGGAAACCGGTGCTGCGACCGACAGTTCCAATAACGGAGCCCAGTTATCGGCGATGTTAAAAGACTTGGATTTGATGGTCAATCAGACGGTTGAAACACGGGCTGATCTCGGGGCACGTGTCAATCGGCTCGAACTGAATGCCTCACGCCTCGAAGATCAAGAAATCATCGTCAAGACAGTCATGTCGGACAATGAAGACATCGAAGCGGAAAAGGTCATCATGGAACTGAAATCGTACGAGACATTACACCGCGCGGCACTCAGTGCAGGGGCGCGGATCATTCAACCGACATTGCTTGATTTCTTACGTTAAGGGAGTGACGGGCGATGAATCTGCCACATCTTGAGATGCGTCAAACGTCTGCAAAAATCGGCATCAATACGACACGGGCGACGCTTGAGCAACGCCAAGCACCGGCGACGTTATCGATCGAACAGCCGAAGGGGAATCTGTCGATGGAGACGGTCGCGGCCCGACTTGAGATTGATTCGACCCAGGCGATGATTGAAGCGGGACGGATTCCGGCGCTTGAATCCGTCGAACGGTATGCAGCATTTGGACGGCAAATGGGACAACAGGCAACCGGTCAAGCAGCAGCCGAAGGGGATCAACTGATGCGGATCGAACAGGGCGGCAATGCGGTCGCCCGCGTCGCCAAATCACGTGATACGCCTCCTGCCGAAGTAACGACACTCGGTTTTATACCGCGTAGTCTTGATCGTGTCAAAATCAATTACACACCGGCAGAAGTCCGGATCAACTATACGGCGGAGAAACCACGAATTGAGGTTCAAATCAACCGACCGGAGTTGAACGTCACGGAAGGTACGGTCGACATTTATCTACGGGAACAAAATCAACTGGATATGTGGCCGGTCGGCGGCATATTCGATGGGGAAGGATAATCATATGCAAATCAACACGGATTTTTTTGGCACCGTTCAAGTAGACGAAAGTGAAATCATCACCTTCGCTTCGGAAGTACCGGGTTTTCCGGATGCACGACGTTTTATTCTGTTACCGTTCGGAGAAGGGATTCCGTTCTGGTCGTTCCAATCGATTGACCAGACCGAGTGTGCCTTTGTCGTGACGAATCCGTTTTGGATCGACCCGGAATATGTCTTTGAGTTGCCGGAGTCGGCGAAGGAGCAGCTCGGGATTCAGGAAACGGCACAAGTCGCGGTCTATACGACCGTCACGTTGCGGGAACCATTCCAGGAATCGACGACGAACCTGCGGGCACCGTTCGTCATGGAGACGAAACGCCGTCAAGCGAAACAGATCATCCTCGATGAAACGTATGCGAACCGACGGATGATCGGCAGTTTGACCGAAGTAGGTGGACGCTGATGCTCGTCTTAAAACGAAAAACAGGTGAGGCGATTCAAATCGGTGACGACATCGAGTTGACGATTCTCGCAATCGAGGGCGACCAAGTTAAACTAGGGATCCATGCCCCACGACAGATTGATATTCACCGGAAGGAAATCTATCTGGCGATTCAAGACGAGAACGCCGAAGCTTCCCAAAGTACAGGTTTGATGAGTCAGTTGTTGAAGCAACGGACCGATACGGAAACTTGACCGACACTTCTTTTGCTAGTTCGCTAGTAGAAGAAGTTTTTTTCATTCACAACGAAAAAAATGCTCATTTCTTTTGAATCGTGTATAGTAATGTAGAGAAAAGAAACCTTTTTGACTAAAGAGGGAGTGTAGTGGGATGAATGAGACGAAGCAGCTGAAGAAAGATGCGAATCGTGTATTAAAAGCGACGAGCCGGACCTTTTATATACCGATCAGCCGTCTGTCACAGGAATTGCAGGAGGCGGTAGGAGCCGCCTACTTATGTATGCGTGCGATCGACGAGATCGAGGATCACGAAGAACTGCCGACGGACGTCAAGACTACGCTATTGCGGGAAACGGCATTATTGATGCGGGGAACGTTCTCGGACGAGACGTATCGGGCGTTGATTGCACCGTACGCCGACCAGTTGCCGGAAGTGACGCTTCGTCTTTCAGAATGGATCGCTTATTGTCCGGAAGGAATCCGGTCGAAAGTGCTGGAATCGACGGCTGAGATGGCGGAAGGCATGGCAGTCTGGGCGGAGCGTGACTGGACGGTCAAGACAGCTGCGGACCTTGACGAATACACGTACTACGTTGCGGGACTCGTCGGCGTCATGTTGTCCGATATCTGGTACTGGAAAGCCGGTATCGTCACGGATAAACAACAGGCCATCGGTTTCGGACGAGGCTTGCAAGCCGTCAACATCTTACGGAACCAACAGGAAGACGCCGAACGGGGTGTCGGTTATTTCCCACCGGGTTGGACGACGGAAACGATGTTTGACTATGCGCGCGACAATTTGGCAGAAGCGGATGCCTACCTCGCGTCGATCCCGAAACAGACGACGATCTACGAGTTTTGTAAGATTCCCCTGGCTTTGGCACACGGAACGCTCGATGCGCTCGCCCGTGGAAAAGAAAAACTCAGTCGTCCGGAAGTCTTGAAGATTGTTGGAAGTGCCGTCTTAAAACGCTAAATACATCAAAAAGGAGACCTCGTTCACGCGGAACCGGGTCTCCCTTTTTGTCGTTATCGGATATCTTCGAGGTAGGACAGGACTTTTTCTTCGTACGCTTGACGATCATGTTTATAGGATTGAACATGTCCATCGTTTTCCGTGACATAGAGTTCCGACCGGGGCGCTGCTTTTTGCAACCGCATGCTTTCCGTGACCGGAATCGCGTCATCGTCTTTCCCGTGAATCATCAAAATCGGATAATCGATGCGGCGGATGGCTTCAATCGGTTGGACCCGTTCCGGATTGAGTCCGGTCAAAGGCGGTGTGACTTGTAAGATCACCGGCGTGAACGGGAAGTTCGGCAATCCGCTCCAGACCGGCAGATTCGTTTCGAGATAGTTTTTCAGATCACTGAACGGGCTGTCGGCGATGACACCGGCGACTTCGGCTTTTGGCGCCGTGACGAGTGAGGTCGCAGCCCCCATCGAAATACCATAGAGGACAACCGGTTCCGAGGCGCGTGACTTCGCATAATTGACAGCCGTCAACAAATCATCCTGTTCCTTGGCACCGACCGTGACCCGTTTCCCGTCGGATTCACCGGATCCCCGAAAATCGAATGTCAACACGTTGTAGCCGGCTTGATTAAATTTCTTGAATAACGGGAGCACCGGCAAGTCGTTTTGCTCCCGATTTTTCCCGTAACCATGGGCAAACACGATGGTCAGCTTGGCGTCTTCGCTCGGAATCCACCAGCCGGACAGACGTGTCCGGTCCTTGACGGAACGGAACGATACATTTTCATAAGCAAGTCCTTCTGCTTTTTTCGGATTGGTCGTCAACGGTTCTTTTGCCGGCTCCGTCAGTGACGAACCGACATAGGCCGAGATGCCGACGATCGCGACGAGGACTAAGACAATTAAGACAATCAGTCCGGCAATCAGTTTCTTACGGTGTTTCTTCAACAACGACACGACAATCCTCCCTTTCTTCGACAGCGGTAGGTTAGTGGATATCTTTTTTCTTAAAGCGTCCGCCGTGGACATCGTGGATGTTCCCGATGGCGATGAAGGCTCCTTCATCAAAGTCACGGACGATTTCTTTTAACTTCGTTTCTTCCAAGCGACTGATGACACAAAAGATGATCTTTTTGTCATCTCCGGAAAAGGCGCCTTCCCCGTTTAAATACGTCATCGTCCGACCGAGCCGGTCCATGATGGCAAGTCCAATCTCTTCATGATTTTCCGAGATGATCCAGACACTTTTCGATTGGTCGAGTCCGTCAATGACGACATCAATCGTCTTGAAGGCGATAAAGTAAGTAATCAAGGAATACATCGCCCGGTCCCAACCAAAGACGAAACCGGCGGCCCCTAAAATGAAGACGTTAAAGAACATGACGATTTCACCGACGGAGAAGGGGGTCGATCGGCTGAACGAGACGGCTAAGATTTCCGTCCCGTCGAGTGACCCGCTCGCCCGGATGACGATGCCGACACCGATTCCGAGAATCAGTCCCCCAAACACCGTCGCAAGCAAATCGACCCGTGTCATCGGACCGATGTCTTCGAGTAATTTGGTCGCGACCGCCATGACCGTGATGGCATACAGTGTGGATAAAGCAAAGGTTTTTCCGATTTGTTTATAACCAAAAAAGATGAACGGAATATTGAGGAAAAACAGCCAGAGGGCAAGTGTCGAGTCCGTCAGCTTGGAACCGATGATCGAGATCCCGACAATCCCGCCGTCGATGATGCTGTTCGGGACAAGAAACCCTTTTAATCCAATCGCAAAAATGACCGCCCCAATCGTCAATAACAACAGGCGGCGTACCAGTTGCCATTTCGTTGACCGGCGGTGTCGTTTGGCCTGTTCAGTCGCAGGCATCGAATCCCTCCTTTTTCAGCACTTTTCATTACTATAACAAAAAAGCACTAAGGCGCGCGAGAACGACCTTAGTGCGATGCTTATTCTTTGTAGCGTAATGATTGGAAAAACCGTAAGACGAGTTCCGCTTCCTGCGTCGTCGTGTATTCGCCGACGTACTGCCCGTGTTCGATCGCTGTGACCGTCAAGGTGCAGGAGACAAGTTGAATCCCTTCAAACAGACGCACTTCAAACGTCGCGCTTTGCAACGGGAGTGGTATATCCGTCGTGAAGTACAGAAACCGGGTGCTGGTGCGATGAGCCTTGATGTCTGAAAAGCCTAAATCAAGTGCTTGATTTTGGTGTTTCAGCATCTTGATTTTCCCTTGAACGGAAAAGCTTGGTACACTGTCTTCCGCAAGCGAACAGGCTTCGATCGGATACAAGACTTCGCGCAATAAGTAACTTTCCATCACGCTGGCTGAGACCGGTTTGCTGAACAAATAGCCTTGGATGTTCGGACAGTTGAGCGCCCGGAATGTCTCGAGCTGACGGAGTGTCTCGATGCCTTCGGCGATGACGGATAAGTTGAATTCCATTGCCATGTAGAGAATGCTTTTGACAATCGCCTGTGCCTTGGCATCGTCCGTGATATGCGTCGCAAATTGGCGGTCAATCTTGACGACGTTGATCGGATACCGTTGCAGATACACCATCGATGAATAGCCTTTACCGAAATCATCAAGGGCAATCCGGACGCCGATCTGACTGACATATTCGAGTGTCCGGCTGATGTTCGGATCGTCCATGATCAAAGCGGCTTCGGTGATTTCAAGCTCCAGCAAGTGGGGCGATAAGTTGTACTTCGTCAGAATCTGTTCGATTTGATGTTCAAATCCGGGAATCAAAAAGCGTTTCGGTGAGACGTTGACCGAAATCGGAATCGCCGGTGCCCCGGCACGTGCCCACTGCTTCATCGTTTTACAGGCGGTGTCGACGACCCAGTCACCGATGGCGACATGGAGCGCACTTTCTTCGGCAAGCGGGATAAAATCATTCGGCGGAATCCGTCCCCATTCCGGGTGTTGCCAGCGGATCAAAGCTTCAAGCCCGATGATTTTTCCGGTCCAACTGTCGACCTTCGGTTGATACTCAAGAAACAGCTCTTCCCGTTCGATGGCATAATGTAAATCCTGTTCCAGCCGGTAACGGCGGTAATAATCGATGTCGAGATTCGAGGCGTAATGATGCAAAGCGCTGTGGTTTTCGCGCCGTGAACGGCGCAGTGCCGTATAAGAATGTTTCATCAGCTCAATCGGGTCGTCACTGTCGTCCGGGAAGCGGCTGACGCCGATCGAGACGCGGGCAAACAAGGCATACGGCTCAATCAAAATCGGTTCGGCGGATAACCCCAGTAACATGTCAGCACAGGACGTGACATCTTCCTTGTAGCTTGACGGAATCAGCATCGCGTACTCGTCCCCGCCGAGATGACCAAAAAAGATTTCCTTTGGTTTTGATGAATAAAGCAAGCTGCTGGTTGCTTGAATCCATTGATCGCCGGTCGCGTGACCAAACGCATTGTTGATATCCGTGATCCGGTTAAACGAAATCGAGAGAATCGAGAAGGTGGTCCCTTGTTGCATCCAGTCTCGAATCGTATCCGTCAATGACAGCCGATTCGGCAAACCCGTGATCGAGTCATGCATCGCCAACTGCTGCAACCGTTCCTCGTACTCTTTTTGCAACGTGATATCATGCATGATGCTGTTCGTATAGGCAATCGTTCCATCGAGTTGGAAGACGGGAATCTGTTGATCCTCAATCCACTTGCGACGTCCGTCCGGAAACAGCAGTCGATACTGGATCGTGCCGGATTTCCCGGATGTCAGTCGCTTGATGAATCGTTTCATCGCTGGTCTGTCACGCGGATCCAGTCGCTCAAACAACCAGTCTTGACTAAGAATCAAGTCTTTTGGCAACTCCTCGAAAATCTGGAAAAATCCTTTGGAATGAAACAGCAGCCGTCCGTTCGATAAATCGATTTGCGAGATCGCGGCCTCGAGCGCCTCATAAATTTCTTTTGTTTGTTCCCGTTCCATTTTCAGTTGCCGCCGGACGTCATCGACTTCTGACAAATCATAAAGAATCACGGAAATCGGACCGTTCAGACCGTCGCGTCGCAACGCTTTTAAACGCAGGAGTTGGTATTCTTGATTGGCGTTCAGCACCGATACTTCTTGTTCAAAGGTCTCGATTTCGCCGTCGAGCAACCGGATCATCTGGAACTTGAGCGGGTCGAAGTCACGCGGGTGAATCCGTTGATGGACCTGCTCGTTTGACAGGTGTTTCGGATTCGTTGGATCAAGACCTAAGTAGTTGATCAAGGACGGGGAATACTCGATGGTCCGCGTCGACGGATCATACGTAAAGACAACGAGTTCCGGAATCTGTTCCGTCAGTTCGAGTTGGGAACGGATTTGCGCGACGTCATCCTCAAGTTGTTTTTCGCGGGTAATATCGCGGGCAACCCCGTAGACGCCGACAATCTGACCGTCTTGTTCAATCGGCATATTGGTGATTTTCAGCGTCAGCCGATGTTGATCGACGTGCAGTCCTTGCGCCGTATAATGGACGGTTTCCCCGGCAAGGGCACGGTTGAAAAAGGCAGTCACAGCTTCAAGTTGTTCCGGCGGATTAAAGACTGCAAAATGTTCATATAACGTCTCTTCCGAATAACCGAGCATCAGTGGAAGGTATTCATTAAAGTAAATGATTTCACCGAGGTGATTGAAGAAAAAGACAGCATCCGTCGTCTGTTGAAAAAACGGCTCCACACGTTCCGGATGTGACAGTTCTAATCCACCGATCAACAAGGGGGATGTGGACGAACGACTGAGTCGTTGCATCGCGTTGAAAAAAGTCATGGCTGAATCTCCTCACTCGAATTTTTGGCTCTCTTTCTAGTATCGGAGTATCTGTCCCTGAATTGCAATCAAAGTTCGGCAGATAGACTTATTTTTCAAAAAAAGTGAATCATTTTCTGGGGAATGAGCGAAAAGGGAGAGCGGGGTGACTGCGTCCACGTTCTTTCGCTCGCTTTTCTCGGGCGGAACGGAAGCCGCGGTCGTCTTGACAGTCGACCGGGTCTCCCTTGTTCCTGACGGAAGCAAAGCTTCCTTTTCCCGCAGAAGTCGAGCTTCGAACGTGGACGCAACCGTCTTATATGATTCGTGGATCGAAAGGTAAACAGAAACAGCATACATATAAAAGGCGACAAGAGATGATCATAAAAGCGTAAAAAATCATTAAAAAGACAAAAAGACAAAAAGACAAAAAGACAAAAAGACAAAAAGACAAAAAGACAAAAAGACAAAAAGACAAAAAGACAAACCTCATCATGCTCCACTTGGTGTGAAGGCGGACTTGGTTTGTCATGATTTTAAGGCGTAATCAGATGGCTAAGTCGACAGATATGTCGCTGGCATTTGGATCGGCTTGTTCAGATCAGTCGGACTCGTTCATGCCGTGATGACGTCCCGGACCGTGTCCGCCGCGGGGACCTTGCTGTAAGTCGTCATAGCTTGAGACTTCATCGGCACGTTCTTGCATCCGTTCCTTGATAGCTGTTGCTTGTTTTTTCGTAATGGCACCACTCTTGACTTTCGCCTCAATCGCTGTTGTCTGTTCCGCAAGCACGGCCTGTTCGAATTTTGCGAACGAGACGTTATTTGCTTCCGCGAATTCCGGTAACGATTGATCGGCTGCTTTGAATTTCGTTTCATCGAGGTTCAGTCGTTTGAGGATGGCAGAGCTTGTATCGCCAAACACGTCGTGACCGCGTCCGGCGTGTTCACCCGGTCCGTGCTGTCCGCGTTCCGGCAGGTCGTCGTAACTGTTGGCATCGGAAATTTCTTCTGTCAGCCGTTCTTTGATGTCCGTTGCCTGTTTTTTCGTCATCTTTCCGTCCTTGACGAATTGATCGAGTTGCGTCGTCTGCGCGGCAAGCAAGGCTTTTTTGTAGTCGGCGAACTTGATCGCTTGAGCCTTCGCGTAAGCGGCGAGTGATTGGTTCGCGGCGTCAAACTTGTCCTGACTCAGACCAAGTGCTTTCAAGACGTCAGCGATCAACGATTCATTGAAGAAGCCGCCTTTATCGCCGTGATGGCCTTTTGGCATCTGCTCTTTCAACTCGGCGTAACTGGAGACACCGCTGAAGCGTTCGGTATGGTGTTTCAACATATCGGCTGCCTGCGATTTCGTTAAGTCACCCGATTTGACGAGCGAAGCGAGTTGTTCTTTGGCGGCGGCGAGCTCCGCCTTTTTATAATCCGTGAACGAGATGCCTTTTTGTTTGGCAAGATCAGCAATCGATTGCCCTTTTTCCCGGGCCGTCTCGACCTGCTGTTCGGTCAGATTGAGTTTTTTGAGTAATAACGTCAAGTCGAGTCGTTTCATCCCTTCAAAATGCGGACGTTCGGATTTTGTAGCCGTATCGCTGTCGTTTGTCGCGGCATACGCCGAAGCTCCTCCTACGGTTAAAGCGCTGATGGTCAGTGCGGTGATCCATTGTTTTTTGAATTTCATGGGTGATCACTCCTTTCACCTTTTATGTTAGCGGGCGAGAGAATCAAAGTTGTGAGGAAGTTGCAAAGAAATGGCGAAGAAAGACCAAGCACTTAAAAAAGGCGGTACACTACAAGTGGAGGGATGAAGATGAAGATTTTAGTGATTGAAGATGAACCGAAACTGGCCCAAGTCACAGAACGTTTTTTACGGCATCACGGTTATGGCGTCACGATAGCGGGATCATTGGCGGAAGCAAAAAAGAGCTTAAGTTCGGATCAGTTTGACGCCGTGCTCGTCGATGTCCGCCTGCCGGACGGGGACGGTTGGTCACTTGTCCCGTCGATCAAAACCAGTCAACCGGCACCGGTCGTCTTCATGTTGACGTCACGCGGGGAAGCGGACGACCGGGTATTTGGACTGGAACTTGGCGCCGACGACTATCTCGTCAAACCGGTTGTTCTGAAGGAGTTGATCATTCGACTGGAGCGGGCGTTGAAGCAACGTGTGCCAGCCGGACGACAGTTAGGGGACGTGACGATTGATGAAAAAGCCCGTCAGGTCAAAAATGGCGCGGAGACGATCAGTCTCGCGAAGATGGAATTTGAATTGCTCGTCTACTTTATGGAGCACCTCGGTGAGGCACTGAGCCGCGATCAAATTCTGGACGACGTCTGGGGTTACACGTTTGGCGGCGATACGCGGACGGTTGATACCCATGTCAAACAGCTGCGGGATAAACTGCCGACCGTCAAACAACAGTTGAAGACGGTGCATCGGGTCGGATATCGGTTGGAGGCGATCGAATGAGTAAGTTGATGCGGAAGTTTTTACTCGCCGTCATCGCCCCGTTACTGATCATGGGGGTGCTCAGTTTTGGTCTGACAGCGTTTCTCGTCAACCGGTTTGCGGAAGACGAACGTTACAGTCAACTGGCGCGGGAAGCGAATATCATCGAAGAAGCGCTGACGGAAAATCGACCGGTCCCGCGTGAAATTCAAGGCTTCATCACAACGAACGGCGTGACGGAACGGATTGGCGGGCGTGGCCGGCAAGTCGTCGACTTACCGATTTTAGAGGACTTGCAACAAGAGGACGTGATCGAAGTTCAAGGGAATCGTCTGTTGACCTATCAGGTGACAAACGGGGAAACGGTCATCACGACGATTCGGGAAGCACCGCTTGCGAGCAGTGCGCTCGACGGCGTCTATGTAGCGATTGGCATCGCCTTTCTCGTGACGCTGTTGCTCGCGGCAGGACTTGCCTATTACATGGGCCGGCAGTTCATTCGCCCGATCATTGACTTACGCGCCGTTGCCAAGCAGATTGGCGACGGCCAAAAAGACGTTGTGCTACCGGACCGACCAAACGATGAAGTCGGGGAACTGATCAGTGCCGTGGACGAGATGCAGGAACAATTGGTCCAAAAAGAGGTCTTACAGAAATCGTTTATCGCCGGTATTACGCATGATTTACGGACGCCGCTTGCCATCATCCGCAACGAAACAGAAGCTCTTGCGGCAGGTGTGATTCCGGTCGAAGAGTTGCCGGAGGTGACCGACAGCATCATCGAGGAGACGGACCGCTTAGGTCTCTTGATTGATGAGACACTCGTCTACTCGAAACTGGCCGGCGGGATGATGCCGCTTGACCGAACGGAAGTACAGCTTGATCGGCTGGTACAGGAGACGGTCGAACGCCTGCAGTCGACGTTCCAAAAAGACGGTCTCCGTTTGACGGTTGTAACGGAACCGGTTCAACGATTCCTTGATCGCCGGATGTTCGAGCGGGTTCTTGTCAATTTCCTGATGAATGCGCACGTCGCTGCCCCAAGCGGGAGTGAAGTCCGGGTCCGGCTGGTGTCGAACGAGCTGACGGTTGACGACGCCGGAAGCGGCGTCGTAGAAGCCGATCGGGCGACGATTTGGGACCTTTACGTCAAACAAGCCGGCGGTTCCGGACATGGACTGGGGCTTGCGATCAGCCGGTTGATTCTCGACAGTCACGGCTTGACGTATGGCGTCCGGGACAGTGAACTCGGCGGCGCCTGTTTTTATGTCCGATTCAAAGAATAAAAAATGTCCCGCTCCTCATGCTTGATGAAGGGCGGGACATCGTGTTCATTCAGAATCGTTTGCTTGGACGAGGCTTGGTTTGACGAGTGTATAAAATTCATCACTCATCCCGACGCGGCTGCCCATCTGGCAAGCCAGTTCAAGTGTTTCTTGGTAGAATTTCGCGACCAGGTTATGGTTTTTGATGTGCATGTCCTTCATCGCTTTTTCAACACCGAGGACAACTTTCGCGATTTGATCATCGGCATCATTTCGGACAGGAACGACGTTTTCCGGAAGATCAACTTCTTTATCGTGTCCGTTAAAGCGGAACGACGCCCCGAATCCAAGGTGCTCGAGGAAGAAATGCGGTAACAATTTCCCGGCGAAGAACTGGTGCCACTCTGATTCTTTCATCGTGTCCATGTCACGTTTGAATGATGTCGTCGCGAGTGCGTAGCGGTCATGTGTATCTTTCATGAACTTCTCGAGGATTGGCACCTGCATCGCAAACGAATTCTTCAGCAGATTATCGAGCTGTTCTTGCGTTAATTGTTCTTGTTCAGCCATCAGTTTAACCCCATTTCGTTTCGTTAGTTCTATCGTAAGAAATTTAGACAATTCCGTCAAATCTTTTTCAAGAATAGAGTTTACCTATTTCACAAAAGGGAATTCTTCTACTATCGAAGAGTTGAGGGGGAGTTAGCATGAAACGAGTAGCAATGACAGGGGTATTAATCGGAGCATGTCTAATTCCAGTGACAGCTTTCGGTGCAAGTGACGTGACGTACAAAACAGGAACGATTCAAAATAAAGAGTTCGGTTATTCCGTCAAGGCGACGAAGGCGTTGCAAACGGCCATCAAGCAGGATAAAGTCGAGCTCGTCAAAAACAAAACCGTGAAGTCGAAATACGGCACCGTGACACGCAGCGGAACGTTTTCGCTTTATTATAAGGTAAAGGGGAAAGATCAGTTGCTCGTCAACTTGAACTTTGAACCGAAGAAATTATCGAAAAAACAATTTGAGAAACAAGTCGGATACGGCACGTATCTCGGTACAAAAGGCAACAAAACGTATTATTACGTCCAGCCGACCGAAGCCGTCAAAGGGGCAGTCGGTAAAGCGAAAATTGCCAACTTGATCACAAGTGACGTTCCGGCGATGATGAAGACATTTAAATTAAAATGAGAAAACTGCAAGGAGCACCAGCTTTTGCTAGTGCTTCTTTTGATGGTTCGATATAGTAAAGGTTGAGGTGAAGTGAAATGGAATGGACAGTATCAGAAGTCAAACAAACAACAGAAGTTCTACAACTTGAGAAATGTGTTAATGATCACGATGGCATTGAATTGAAAGTCGCGGCGGATTGGGTCGGACAAAACGATTTTGCCGTTTATGACGATACAAAATTGATCGGTTATCTGCAAGCCTTTGCGTACTTACCGACGGAATGGGAAATCAATGTGTTCGTCGATCCGGATTACCGGAAACAAGGTATCTTCAAGACGCTTGTCGAAGCGGCGAAAGAAGCAGCTCGTCCGCAAGGCGTTGAAGCGTTTACGTTCGTCATTGATGATGAAAGTAAATCAGGGCAGGCTGTCCTTGGTCAGCTCGGTGCGGAGTACCGGATGACGGAATACAATATGGTCTTGAAAAAAGCCCAGTTGTTCTTAAAAGCGGATCCGGATTTCGAACTGCGGGAAGCAACAAAGGACGATCGTCCGTTCATCGTCGAGACACTCGGTTCATCGTTCGGAAACACAGCCGATGAAGCGGAGTCGATCTATCAGGCGATCGAGTCGGAGGATCGCATCACGTTCATCGGTGTCGCAAACGGCAAACCGGTTGGTGTCATTCGGGCGTACTTGGCGTCTGAGACACAAGCGAGCATCCATGCGTTTGCCGTTCGTCCGGAAGCGCAAGGCAACGGCTATGGGAAAAAGATGTTGAAGTTGATGGTGCAGGCAATGTTCCGCACAGGTCGGACGCAGCTTGAACTGGATGTCGAGACGGATAACGCACGGGCACTGGATCTCTATAAAGAGGCTGGATTCGTTGTTGGACGTGGTTATCAGTTCCACGTGCTCGGATTATAATTATTTTGTCGAAAGTCCACGCGAGTGGGCTTTTTTGTCGAGTTCAAAGACCATAGGTCTTTCTATTTTTTACAGAAATACGATATCGTTTCCGTTCGTCCGTTGGCGCGCTTTCCTCGGGCGGAACGCAAGCCGCGATCGTCCTCTTCGGACGACCGGGTCTTGCCGGTTCCTGACGGAAGGGACAAGCCCTTCCTTTTCCCGTAGGAGTCGCGCCCGGACGACGGAAACTTTTTTGTTAGAAAACGGGTGACAAGTGGTGAAGTGAACAATAGGAAAAAACAAGTTCATATTCTAAAAGAAGTCTGAAACCTTCTCGATGTTTTGTCGTATACTAAACATATGGAAAAAAAGAGGAGGCGACGTCATGGACGGTCGACAGGATTCATTACGGACGTTGAAATGGGTATCAGGTGGTTTAGAGGCAGCACTCGGTATTCCGTTGTTAGGTGGTTTGTTCATCATGGGCACAGGCTACACGCCCCTACTGTTTATGCTTGCCTTTCATATCGTGGTCGTCGCCTTGACGGCGCGAGCCGGTCGGGTCTCAAAAGGGAATATCGTCGGAATCGTTGCGTCGACAGTCGGCGTCATTCCAGTCGTCGGGATGTTGTTGCACATGGCAGCCGCGATTACGATCTTGCTGGATGCGGCATTCGGAAACCGGATCATCACGCGGACACATGTGGAACGCGTTGAACCGATCCGTCCCCGTCCGGTCCGGAAAGAACAGGAACGCAAAGAGGATCATCCGTTTTAAGCTTTTTTCGTTGACAGTTGAAAACAAGCCGTGTAAAGTAAACAACAAGTTAAGCCATATCAAACAAATCAACGACGCGGAGTAAGTACCGTCAACACTGCCGACAAAGCGAGTCAGGAAAGGTGAGAGCCTGACGCGGTAAGCTGATTAGGGAATGGACCGCTGAGAGCCTGTTGAACGATTCAGTAGACAGGACGGTTGCCCCCGTTACCGGGCTAGCTGGTTGTTGGACCAGCGACAAGAGGAGATTTTTAATCTCAACTAGAGGTGGCACCGCGCGGATACAGGCGTCCTCTATGCATCAGCTTTTGCTGTAGCATAGAGGGCGTCTTTTGTTTTACGTCAAGGAACGCCGAATCATCCAACGCACATTATCTTTAGGAGGAATTTTTTATGAAAAAGACATTGATCGCGGCGGCAAGCACGGCGTTCCTACTCGCAGGATGCTCGACGACGGAAACAGAAAAGGCAACACCAAACGAAAACGAAAAGAAAGTCCTGCACACGATGGAAAGTTACGATCTCTTGTCGGTCGATCCGGCAGATGCCATCACATCCAACATCTTCAACCAAATCTATGAAGGACTGTATCGGTTTGATGCGAACAATGAACTCGTCCCGGCAGCAGCGAAGTCGCACAGCGTGTCGGAAGATGGAAAAGTCTATACGTTTAAGCTCGATCCGAACGCAAAATGGTCAGATGGCAAGCCGGTCACAGCGGAAAACTTCCGTTATGCCTATGAACGGGTAATCGAGACGAACTCACCGTTTTCTTACTTGTTAGAACCGGTTAAAGAAACAAAAGTCATCGACGACGAGACATTACAAATTGAACTGAAACGTCCGACACCGTACTTCCTCAGCATGACGACGTTCGGCACATATATGCCGGTCCGGGAAGATATCGTCAAAGCACAGGGAGACAAGTTCGGAACGGACCCGGAAACAAACGTCTACAACGGACCGTTCACATTCAAAAAATATCAGGCTGAGCAAGGCTATATGCTGGCGAAAAACGCGGACTACGCGGACCGGAAAAACGTCAAGATCGACGAAGTCGATGTCAAAATCATCAAGGATCCGATGCTTGCGATCAATTTGTTTGAAACAGGTGAACTTGACGTCGCGCCATTGAACTCGGAAAACGTCGTCACGTACAAAGATCAAAAAGAGTACAACACGTTCAGCGACTCGCGGATGTTCTTCATCCGGATGAATCAAAAAACAGAGGCATTACAAGATCAGAAGACACGTCAGGCGATTGACGCTGCCTACGATAAAAAAGCCTTGACGGAAACGTTGCTTGGAAACGGATCATTGCCGGCTGATTACATCGTCCCGCAAGAACTTGATCCAAAGTACGACAAGACCCGTCAAATCGAAGCGTCGTTTGACGCAACACAAGCAAAACAAGTACTCGCCGATCAAAACCTCGAATTGACGATGATCATTGAAGATGATGACGTCTCGAAAAAAATCGGGGAGTATATCCAAGGTTCACTGAAACAACAAAACGTTGACGTAAAACTGTTGTCATTGCCGAAAAAAGAGCGGTTGGCGCGTGAAGGACGAGGGGATTACGACTTGTCACTCGCGAGCTGGGCGCCAGACTATCAGGATGCAACAACGTACTTGAACCTGTTCATGACAGGCAATCCGTTTAACATGATGGACTACTCGAACAAACAGTACGATGAACTCTTGAAACAAGCGGAAAACGAACTTGATCAAGACAAACGTCTGGAATTGTTGAGCAAAGCGGAAACGATGTTGCTCGACGATCAAGCGATTTCACCGGTCTACCAACGGAAAAATGCCTTCCTCCAAAACACGGAAGTCAAAAACCTCGCCCGTCACAATGTCGGAACAGATATTTCGTATAAATACGTTGAGATTGACCGAAAGTAAAGTAAAACCATCAGACATCTAGTCAACGCCTTTCTTCTATAAAAGGCGTTGACTAAATGTTTTTTTTTGTTATGTCTATTACATATGTGACAAAAACGTGAGGCGCATGAACTGCAAAATCAGGTCAATTCTATTAAAGCGTTCTCAGAAGTGACCGATAAAGAAGGTGATGAGATTTGAAACAGGAAAGGGAGTTTCGAAGATGAGTATGCTACGGAAAAATTTAAAGATGCGATTGTTTGTCTGGGTACTGGCGATTTCGGTCATCACAGGCGGAATTTCAGCACAGTTGACGTTGTTCTTACACCGGGGACTGGAAATTGCAGACGGTCCGTCGATTTGGTTTGGTGCCGGAATCGGCTTGATCTTATCGATCATCGGTTCATCGTTGATCCAATTGATTCTTCGTCAACCAATTAAAGCAATTGAGAAGGCAACGGAAACAGCACGTGAAGTCGCAAACGGCAACTTTAACGTGGACTTCGAAGAAGCGAAACGCGGCGACGAAGTGGATCAGTTGATGCATGAACTCGAAGTCATGGTCTTACATATTCGAAAACAAGCGACGCAGATGGGCAATTCAAGTGACAAACTGACGGCGTCAGCGCAGGAAATTGCGGCGGCTGTCCAAGAAGGCAACGCGTCGGGCGAAAGCATCCGTTCAGCGATGGCAGAGCTCTCAACGAAGATGAATGAGAATGTTGATCAAGCGTATCTGTCGATGGACGCGCTCGGTGCCGTCAAACGAACGATGGATGAAGTCGCAAAAGAGATGAACGAAGCGTTGAAATCAGCGACGGTCATGCAGACGGAAGCCGAGAACGGGAAGACACTGGCAACGGATTCAGTTGAAGCGATGCACATGATTTCAAGTAAAATGGAACAATCGGCAACACTGAACGGTCGCCTGACAGATATGACAGGTGAAATCTCACGGATTACCGATGTCATCAGTGACATCTCAGCGCAGACGAACTTACTCAGTCTGAATGCGTCGATTGAAGCGGCACGTGCCGGAGACGCCGGACGTGGGTTTGCTGTTGTTGCAGCAGAGGTCAAGAAACTGGCAGAACAGACCGCAACGTCTGCGAAAGAAATCACCGATCTGATTTCAGGTGTCAAACGTCTCGTCAACGATACAGCGAATGCGATGACGGATGTCCAAAAAGAAGTGGCGACCGGTGTTGGTCTCGTCGAACAAGCCGGTTCGTCGTTTGAAGAGATTCATCAGTCGACGGAAAGTGTCTATTCGCGTGTTCAATCAGTTGATCAATTGGTCATTAAGTCGGATAAAGAAATCGATCAAGTTGGTTTAACGACGGCGAATATCCTTGCGATGGTCGAAGAAGCATCAAAACATGCCGAGCAGGTCTTGCAAGCCTCAAGCCATCAGGCAGCTTCACTCGGTGAAGTCAACGGGGCGATGGAAGAATTAGTTGCCGTCGCAGAACAATTACAGGAAGAGACAGGCGCGACACGTCTGTAAATTAGAAATCGCAGACGAAATCAACGTCTGCGATTTTTATTTGAAGTTTTTTATTTTTTTTGAGAGAAACTGTTAAACATTTCGACGCGACGACGATATATAGAGTGGAAGCAGTCATCGACTACAACCACTGTGCTACTCTTGGGCCGGCCAGGGGGCACATCTCGGAGAAGATGGATCTTCAAAGAGACAAAAAAATTATTCCTATGGAGGGAAACTTAAAATGATTATCAATCACAACATTACAGCACTTAACACACACAACAAACTTTCGAGCGCTTCTGCGGCTCAAGGTAAATCAATGGAGAAACTCGCTTCAGGTCTTCGCATTAACAAAGCGGGCGACGATGCAGCTGGTCTTGCTATTTCTGAAAAAATGCGCGCGCAGGTTCGTGGGCTTGACCAAGCTTCACGTAATGCACAGGATGGTATCTCACTTATTCAAACAGCTGAAGGTGCATTGAACGAAACACACGATATCCTTCAACGTATGCGTGAACTAGGTGTTCAAGCAAACAACGATACAAACACAAATGATGACTTAGGCGAACTTCAAAAAGAGTTTGATCAACTTTCTGAAGAAATCACTCGTATCGGTAACAAAACAGAGTTCAATACAAAGACGTTGTTAAACGGAAATTTAGGTGTGAAAGCAGACGATGGTACTACTACTATTGCTGAATTAACAGCAGCAGGTATTTCAGCTGATGTTGCAGGAGTTAAATCAGGTTCTACTTTGACATTTACTTTAGATACTACGAACTCAATTAGTGTCTCTGATGGAACGACTACTCAACAAATCAATATCGATCCTACTGATGTTAAAGCAGGACAAACGCTTAACTTTGATAAAATTGGACTGAAATTAAGTTTTGACGCTGATGTTGACTTAGCAACAGGAGTAGCAGGTGGAACATTGAACGGAGAAACAATTACTACAGATGGTAATGGCGTTAAATTCCAAATTGGTGCGAATGAAGACACAGTACTTAATCTTGGTATTAAAGATATGCGTACAACCGCTCTTGGTCAAGGCGCTTCTGGATCAGTTGCTTCTTTAGCAAATGTCAACTTAACATCTGCTGGTGCAGGCTTTGATCAAAACATTAAAGTCATCGACCAAGCTATCAAAGAAGTTTCTGCTGAGCGTTCACAACTGGGTGCAAACCAAAACCGTCTCGAGCACACAATCAACAACCTCAAAACATCTTCTGAAAACCTAACAGCGGCTGAATCACGCGTTCGTGACGTTGATATGGCGAAAGAAATGATGAACCAAACAAAGAATTCGATTCTTGCACAGGCTGCACAAGCAATGTTGGCTCAATCGAATCAAACACCTCAAGGCGTGCTTCAACTCCTTCGGTAATTTGATTCCACCGGGCGTCTGATTGGGTAACTGATCAGAGCATGACTGGGTGAATTGCTGGAACTCCTTAGAGCCTTGATGTACGACAACGTGGCTGGAAACGGCGAGCGTGACCGTTCTGAAAAATATCAAGGATTGGACAATCAGCAGCCAAGCACCTGTAGGGAAACCTTGGTGAAGGTTCAACGACTAGGATAGACGACCTAATGGAAACTTCCGATGGTTATGAAATCCGTACTCCGTAAACGGCGGGGGAAGCGCCCAGCTCCTAGTATACCTAGGATGAAGATATAGTCTTATCATTAGCGAAAGCTAATGCGCGTAGCAAGCGAACCAACAGCCGCAAGGCGTTCTCCAATTACTCCGTTAATCGTAATTGGTCCTATAGCTTACTTAAAGGTCATGGACTTGTTCCATGGCCTTTTTCTATTGAATTTTAAAACAGGTATTACAACTTGTTAGAAGATGCCGATATACTACATAGAGAAGAAAAAGGAGTGTTTGTCCATGAATTCCATCAACACGGAAATTCGGCTTCACCTACCTGAAAATGTGTTGCCTTACGAAGCGACACGGAATGTCTTTGTTGAAGCGAATCAAGAAGATTTGGCGCAAGATGGGATTGTCATCTTGCCGACGCCACAACACATCATGAAGCTCGAAGCGGCTATTGAAAAAGCGAATGTTCAGCTTGAAACGCAACGAACCGGTTTGAAGTTCGTCAAACATGAAAAGCTCAATGAATTTTATATTCAAGTTGTTGATACGAATAACCATGTCGTTCAAGAAATTCCGAGTAAAAAGGAACTGGATTTTTTTGCAGCCTTTATGGAATTTAATCAATTAATCGATAAACGGATTTAACAGAAAGGACTGATTGGATGGCAGGGATACGTCTTAGTGGTCTCGCAAGTGGGATTGACACAGAAACGATGATCAAACAATTGATGCAGGCAGAACGCGCACCGGTTGATCGTCTGTCACAAAAGAAACAAACCTTAACGTGGCAACGGGATGCTTACCGCGAAATGAACCGCGGTTTGCTCGATTTACGGACAGCAGCGAGTGATATGTTGTTATCAAAAAACTATACAACGAAGACAGCAACCAGTTCGGATGCATCGAAAGTCGTTGTGACGACAAGTCCATCCGCAACAGCAGGCAGTGTCACAATCGACAGCGTAACACAACTTGCATCGGCTTCTTCACTTGTCATTTCTCGTAATGCATCATTATCCGGAACTATTTCCAGTCAAACGAAACTTGATGCCAGTGGACTCGTTGGGAAAGATGGTTCCGGGAATATAGAGTTGGAACTAACAACTTTTCAAGAAAATGGAACGGCAGGAATACCGGTGACGATGAAGTTTGATGGAACAGCGACAGTTGGTGACTTGGTTTCAAAAATCAACAATGATAAGTCACTTGGTCTCAGTGCAGTTTTCAATGATATTACTGGAAAATTAGTTTTAACGCGTCAAAATACCGGTAAACTTGCGGCAGATAATGAAATCGTGTGGACTGATAAAAATCAAATCGCTGATACAGCGATTGCGCCCGTTAAAACAACAGTAGCTGGAGAAAATGCGATTTACAGCATCGGTGGAACAGCATTACAACAGAAAACCAACACATTCACCCAAAATGGTCTGACAATCACATTGAACGGGACGTCTACAACTGCGACAACGATTAATACGAAACTCGACACGCAAGCAAACTTTGATTCGATCAAGAAGTTTGTTGATAAATATAATGACTTGATTGACAAAATGAATAAAAAAGTCCGGGAAGAAAAGTACCGTGACTTCCAACCATTAACGGATGCCCAACGCAAAGAATTAAGTGAAGATGAAGTCAAGAAGTGGGAAGAAAAGGCCATCAGTGGTGTTTTGAAAAATGACAGTTTCCTGCGTGACGGGATGACGTCATTCCGTAGTGCCATCTCTGCGAAGGTTGATACAGGGTATTCTTATACTGCCGACTCAAAAACGATTGAACTCAACTACATGTCGCAAATCGGAATCACGACAACCAGTGACTTTCGAGATGGTGGAAAGCTCAAACTTGATGAAACGAAACTGAAGAAGATGCTCGAAGAACAGCCGGAAGGTGTCTATAAGCTATTTACAGCAGATGCTCCGGAACCTGTTAAGAATCCCGATGGTTCAGTTACACGAAATCCAGGTGGACTTGACGGATTTGTACGTCAAATTCAAGGCTTCGCTACAACGATGCGAGATGAAATCTCGAAGGTCGCAGGACTTGATGGTGCTGTCGCGACGACGTACCGTCTCGGTAAATCATTGGCTGATCTCGATAAGAGCATGTTGACATGGGAAGATAAATTAAAAACAAAAGAAGACAGCTATTACCGTCGCTTTGCGGCGATGGAACAGGCGATGAACCAGGCGAACAGCCAATCGGCAACTCTCGCTTCGTACTTAGGACAATAAGGAGGACTTCAGATGGCAAACCCATACGCGACGTACCAGACGAACTCAGTGACCACCGCTTTACCACAAGATTTGACGTTGATGCTGTATGAAGGACTGATCAAGTTCTCGATGCTTTCCAAACGAGCGATTGAACAGAATTTGATTGAACAAAAAAACACGAATATCCAAAAAGCACAGGCCATTATTCTTGAGCTTCAACTGACGCTCAACCAATCGATTGCTTTGTCCAAAGACTTAAATAATTTATACGACTACATGCAAGGTCGTCTGATTGACGCCAACGTCAAAAATGATGTTGTGGCAATTGACGAAGTAATCGGTTTTGCGGAAGAATTCCGTGAGACGTGGAAAGAAGCGATGAAGCTCGCGCGTCAACGATGAGTCCGCTCGATCCGCTCCGTCTGAAGACCAAACATCTGATGGAACTGCTGGAGCAGACGCCGGAGGAAGAGGTCTACGATGAGTGGTTGCTGAAGATTCAGAACTTGTTGAATGAACGGGAAGCGTTTATCGCCGCCCACTCGAACTTACTCGCCGGTGCGAATCAAGCCGTCATTCAGGAGCTTGTCGCCGACAGTCAAAAAATCGACTTGAAATTATCGTCAGAAACCGCTAAATTAGGGGTACAAATCAATCAATTGCGTCAGACGAAAACGAGTCGAAAATCGTATGTTGATCCGTATGAAGAAGTCGAAGGCAGTTTTTCACCGTATTTTGATTCTCGTCAGTAACTTTCTAGCCTTAGGGAGGGATCTCGCGTGACAAAACGTGAAGACAAGAAACGAAAGGTCGTCAAACCATTTTATCGATCTGACGGCTCGTACGATCAGTTCATCGAACCGGATGTCGAGTCGGAATCCTGGGAAGAAGCCGAACGTCCGATTTCTGATTTACCGGATGCCTATGAAGAAGAAAAATATCGACGCGAGTCGTTGTAACGAAAGAGGACCTTCCACCGTGGGAGGTCCTCTTTTCATTTAAACCGATAGGCATTTTTTTCGTGTTGTTTGACGCTGTACATCGCTTCATCGGCCCGGATCAACAGTAAGCTTGTCGTCGTCCCGTCGTCCGGATAACGGGCAATCCCGATCGACGGCGTGACCGACATCGCAGTCCCCTTGAACCAAAACGGCTGATTGAGCTGGTCGATGAGCATTTCGGTATACTGAATCGTCTCCGGCTTCGAGCGGACCAGAAAGACGATGAATTCGTCACCACCGAGCCGTGCTGCGACCTCGTCGTCCCGGAGATGGAGCCGAAGTCGATTGGCTGTTTCTTGAAGGACGTAATCCCCCGCATCATGACCGTACTGGTCGTTGACTTGTTTGAACCCGTCAAGGTCAATAAACAACAATGAGCCGATATCGAGTCGCGTCAGTTGCTTTTCCAGCTGTTCTTCAAAATAGCGTCGGTTTGGAAGTCGCGTCAAAGCATCGTGGTAGCCGAGGCTCTCGAGCCACTGTTCCTGCTCGAGCGTCTCTGTGATATCGGATAAAAGGACATAGACATAGTCATGTTCCGGAACCGGAATTAATGTCGTATCATACGTCAACTTGTCATCCTGTAACAGCAGTTTCCGGCTGGACGTAAGACTTGCGACTTCTTGCCGTAGCTGGTGCAACAACTGATCTGGTAAGTCTTGACCGAACCGCTCGGTTGCCGCCGGATTCATCGCGTGCAACGAACCCGTCCGATTGATTTGCAGAATCGGTTCCGGATGGTCAAGAAACAGACGTCGGTATTCTTCTTTTCGTAACTCGAGCAGTGACGTCTGTTCTTTCACACGGCGGGCGAGATCGATCTCGACGATCTCATGTTCTTGAAACAGTTGTTGATTGCGGCGTTCGGAGAAAAATTGACGAATCAAAAACAATGAAAAGAGGACCGTGATCGCTAAGATGTAGACGATACCGGGTACTTCAAAAAAAGTGATCCAGATCAAGAGCAAGGAGAGACTGATATACGGCAGATAGGGACGTGATAACGTCCGCTGACTGGCGACGACGGGCGGGACGTTTCGGAAATAACCAATCAAGCCGGCTAAACTGATCGGATAAAGCGGTAAAAAGAAGACGGCGATCTCCAGTTGATCGCGGACGAGAAACGTATAGTAGCCGAAGTTCGTCACACAAAACAGGGTGACAGATTGCAGTAACAGACGATGCCGTATCGTGTCCCGTAAGCCAGTTGTATAAAGAATCAAAAATGCGAACAAGAGAGCCAAGAAACAGACGGCATAAACCGTCATCGCCACCAGTTCGAGCGGTGTCCGAGCAAATTCCGGTACATTTTGCAGAATCAGTACATATCCGAAGGCGAACGACATGCCGAATAAGATGAAGCCGTCGAGATACAGCAACCGGTTTTGCCGGAATGACGACCAGTCAATCAGCCGTGCCAAGACGAGGGCGGTCAAAAACAAAAACAGGGTCAACGTCACGTTTGCTAAGGCATCGGACCAGACGGGATGCAAGCGGCTCGGTAACAGCGCTAAGCCGAGGTTCAGGACAATCCCGAGCCAGAACAACAGAATCGCGTGGCCAATCAACCGGTACGGATGCCTCGGTCGCGGTCGGATGAACTGAACATACGCCGACCGAGCGCAGTAACTTAATCCAATCAACGTACTGATCCCGGCGATGACCGGCGTCACAGCCGGATTGAATGTCAAAAACAAGACAGGATAGAGTACGAGTACATACAGACTGATGACAAAGGTTCGGTTCATGCGTTCGCCTCCTTTCTAAAGAATGTCGTACTGTTCTGTTTCGTCAATAAGAGAGAAAACCCCTGTTTCATCTCACACATCGAAGACGAACAGGGTTAGAGGTCGTGCTGTTCCCGGTAGAGTTCCCAGTGTTGCCGGGCGTCCTTTTTTACGCGGTCGGAAACTGTTTTGCTTTGGAAGATGAAACTGTACCATTTGCGGGCATCTGCTGTTCGCTCGAGGACAGCGTACAGGTCGGCAAGTCGTAGTAAAAGCAAATCTTCCGGAATTCCGGTTTCAACCGGATCCGTGTAAGACTCGTACAACGCTTCATACTTCAAGACGGAGCGTTCCATCCAGAGTAACTCTTGCTCATGGTTGCCGAGTAACCGGTAAAGCCAGGCAATCCGTACGCCAAGCATCGCTTGGATGGCGTCTTTTTGCCGGGTGATCTGAGCCGTATAGAGACACAGTTTATAAAGTTGCAGGGCTTGGTCCGCTGTGCGTTCGGTTTCCGCAAACGGTAAGATCGGCAATGTCGGCAAGATATTAGTCGCAAGCGTCTCCCGGACGTCGGGCGGCAACTTGCCGAACGTATCGTGAAACAGGAACCGGCAGTGTGTGCACTGGACCGGCTCATAGTAGTAGACGTTCGATCCCTTGTAATGGATCATTCCGTCACGATCCGTTTTGTCAACCCGGATGTGGCGACTCAAGACCCGTTTCGTCTCCGTTTCTTTGAGACAATAGGGGCAACGGCATTTTTTAAGATAGAGGTCGGGCATCGGGGTGGCTCCTCAAGATGAATTTAGACAAAAACGTTGACGAGCATTCCTTTGATTTCGCCGATTTGATCCAAAATCTCAAGGCGGCGTGATTCGCCGGAAATGACGTTGTCGGTCAGTTGGAGTAGTTTAGCGTCGACCTGTTCGACGACCTTATAGATTTTCGTCCGGCCGCGGCGGTTGAAGCCGCGTTTTTCTTCAATTTGCTGTGATTGATCAAGAGCATCCTTCAGGAAATCCTTGATTTTTTCTTTATAGGCTTCGAGGTGCTCGATGGTCTGACTTTCTGCCAACAGTTGACCGTGCTCTTCGACAAGCATCAGTTTTTGTTGGAGGCGTTCGTAACCTTTATGCTCGCGTTTATCTTGCATCAGAGCCGAAAACGTCGTCGATGCTTCGACTTCACGTGGTCCGGTCTTCGGTGTCTGCAGGCGGCTTGTTTCTTGGATGCGCCGGATGTCCATCGGTGATTCCACCTTTCGTTAGTTGAGTAATTGTAAGACGCCTTGTGGCAAGGCGTTGGCTTGCGCGATCATCGCCATGCCCGATTGATTGAGAATGTTGTACTTCGCATACTCCATCATCTCACGTGCCATATCGGTGTCACGGATTCGTGACTCGGATGCCGTCAGGTTTTCTTTGCTGACGCTGAGGACGGATGACATTGCTTCAAACCGGTTTTGGATTGCTCCGAGTTTTGCCCGTTGTTGGGAAATCGTATCGATCGCTTTCGTGTAAAGGCTGATGGCTTGATCGGCGTCACTGCTTGTCATGACGCTGAGCGCGTATTCCGGTGTGCCGTCGTCACTCGGGAAATCGAGAGGACGGACATTTTCGTTCAGTTGTGTCGTCGAGGCGATGCCGATGTTACGTGCACGCATATCATCGATCGTCAAAGAGATGCCTTCACTCGCACCGGCGTTTGTCTGGATAAAGACAGCATTGTCTTTTCCATATGCACCTGTCAGTAATTTTTTGCCGTTAAACTGCGTCGTTTCGGCAATTCGTGAGACTTCGTTCGTCAGCTGATTGATCTCTTCCTGGATCGCCGTCCGGTCTTCCGTCGCGAGTGTTCCGTTACCGGCTTGAACAGCCAGTTCCCGCATCCGTTGCAGGAGGCTGTGGGTTTCGCTGAGTCCGCCTTCGACCGTCTGAACCATCGAGATACCGTCAAGGACGTTTTGTTCCGCTTTATCAAGCGCTTTAAGACGGTTGCGCATCTTTTCAGAAATCGCGAGACCCGCCGCATCATCGGCACCGCGGTTGATTTTTTGACCGCTCGACAGTTTATCCATCGTCGTCTTGACGTTGAGCTGATTGGCGCTTAAGTTTCGATAGGCTTTTAGAGCCTGTACATTGTTTGAAATCCGCATTAATAGTCCATCCCTTCATAACGCTCATGGTGTGCCGCCCGAACGAGGGGACGGTCTTTCTTCAGACTGGCTGCTTGCCAGGTGACGAGCAATTCTTCTGTCAGTTGCAACAATTCTTCCAAGCGTGCTGGCTCGATGTAGGCCTGTAACGTCTGTTCGGCTAAGTAATAATACAGTTGATCGAGTTGCGCTGTGATGATGCCGCCTTCGTCGTTCAGTCCGGCCTGCAGTTTCTCAAGCAGTTGGTAAGCTTTTTGCAGACGGCTGTTGACGGCATCGAACCGTCGTTCGTCACGACTGAGGATTGCCTGTTCATATTGCAGGACAAGTCCTTTTAACATCGTCTCCGTCAATTGTTGCGGTGTCATCTGGTACAGTTCTTGTTCGGTCATGAGTTCCGTCCTTTCGCGTGATCCAGTTCTTCAATCAACAGTAACAGTTCCGCCATCACGTCATAGAGTTGCGGGGGAATCGCCGTTCCGAGGTCGAGGTCGAGCAGGTGACCGAGCAGTGACGTGTCTTGTTCGATTGCGACGCCGCTTGCCCGGGCTTCCTGTAAAATTCGGTCGGCTGCGGCACCGGTCGCCCGGGCGACGACGATCGGCGCATTGCCGGACGCTTCATCGTACCGGAGGACGGCCGCTGATTTGCGATGTTTTAAATCAATTTTCTGATACATGGCTCCTCCTTAAATCCGGTAATCGTAACCGGTTGGGGTCTCATCCGGTTTGACGGCTGTTGGGGTGGTCTGTTCCTTCGTAAAGGCGTCAAACCGAATCTTGACGTCCTGGTAACCCGTCGCCTGCAAGGCATCGGTCGTCCGTTCGAGGAACGGTGTCGCTAGACGCTCGAGGAGCGGGAAATCATTTTCAATCGTAATCTGCATCTTCCGGTTAACAGTCTCGACACGAACGCCGATGTCCCCGAGTCGTGGGGTCTCGAGCTGGACATACAACGTGTTGTTTTCCCAGTCGATCACTTCATCCGGTCGCTTATTTTGTAAGTGGACATGCAGTCCGGCTGTCCCTTCGACGAGTTGAACGGGCAGGGCGAGCAACAGTTGTTGCAGTTGCTGGTTGTTGTCCGGTTTATTGACCTGTTGCTGCGTCGTCAGGAACGTCTGCAGTTTGGTGGCTTCCGGGTTGGCAGCCGGTGTCGCAAGTTTTAATTCAGCCGTCTGCAGCTGAAGCGTTTTTTGGACGGTCTCCTGTAAAACACGGGGACTGTTTTGTCCCGGCTCATACGGAATCGGTCGTTGAGATGCTGGTGCTTGAGTTGGCGCCGGAGTCGTATTCGCGACGACAGGACGCGGCATCGTATTCAATTCCGGCAAATAGGCGGTCCGGACATTGGTCGGAGCGAAGCGGAAGGCTTCCAGTGCTTGGAGGACGTCTTGGACGACGGCCTTTGCTTCCGCACCGCGTCCGAGAAACGCCAGTTCCGTTCCCCGTTCCAGTTTCGATAACAGTTGAATCAATTGTTTTTCATCGCGCATGCTCGTATGTAACATCGCATCGGTCTGTTGGAACGTCTGACGCAGCCGGTTCGCGGTGCTTTCGATGACTTGCGCCATCTGGAGCGGCCGTTCCTCGATCAGCGGTTCGATTTGACGCAGTTGCGAGACAATCGTCCGCTGCTGGCTCCGGAAATCATTTGTCACTTCGGCGAGCCGTGGTGTCACCTCGGCGATGACCGTCAGATTTGAGCGAACGGGTGGAGCAAGCGGTGCCGCTTTTTCTGAAACCGGCTGCTGGGCTTGGGTGATGACGGCGGTCAATTGATCGAGTTTGCTTGGCGCCGGTCGTTCCGCAAGCACCGGGCGTTCACTCGGAAAATAAGTCCGCAGTTGTTCGCGCACTTGCGTCAGTTCGCCGCGGTCGATCCGGGCGAGAATGTCCGGTTGGACGTCCGGTGGTAAGTGTGCCGCGATTTGCCGAAGGGCAACCGGTGTCGCCTGATCGATGTCACGGTGCGTCGGCAGCGTCACCCGGGCGACGTCAAGTGCGATGACGTTGCTGAGCGTCGGTTTCTCGAGGACGGCCTGGCGCTCTGGTAAGACGTCGACCAACGAATCGGTCGAGCCGAGCAACTGGGCAATCAAGGCATCGGCTTCTGCCGGTAAGGCACTGTCGGACGGCCGCGTCACGAGTTGCAGGACCAAATCCTTGTATGTGCCTTGGAGTGCAGCGACGAGCTTGGCGACCGTCTCCGGGGTCTGAGGCAGTTGACCGGTCGCGAGCAACCGGGCGACGGCCTGTTTCAGTTCCGGCGGGAGTTCGTCGAGTAAGGTCGCATCGACACCAGACGAATCGGGTTTGACCGGACCGGTCGGCGGGACGTCTGCTTGGTCGGTGATCTGTTCAATCAGATAACCTTCCGCTGTCTGGCCTTTGACCTTAAATTGAAAGGTGCCTTCCGGAACTTCACCCGTGAAGGTCATCTCGACTTTCTCGCGACCGACCTGGACGAGTGCCGTGTTCGGACCGGTCTTTTCAAGGACGGTGCCGCTGTAGGTTTTTGTCTCCGACAAGGCGGTCGGGGCAGCCGAACGGGTCGGACTGGTTGGATTCATCTGGATATTCATCGATGAACCTCCTTTCTTGATAAATTCTTCATCTTATTATATATCGGCACAAACAAAAAAGGATTGAGCGAATTCATCGCCCAACCCATTTTTTTTACGATTTGATTGCATTAAAGCGGTCCTCTAATGTCATCGCGTTCAATTGCTGGTAACGAGCCATCAGCTCGCCGGTTGCTTTCATTTGGTTGCGGACGATGTAAGGAGAGGCGTTTACGGGAAGGATCATGCCGTTACGAGTTTTGAGTTTAGTCTGTCCGTCTTCCTCGATGACTTCGGACATGTGACTCCAGGCATACCACTCGCAATCATCACGTTTTGGTGATTTGGTAGGGAAAAAGACAAGACCGAGTGTCGGTTCGATGACGACCGGAACTTTTCCTTTCACGGAAGCGACACGTTTAGCGGTGACAATCCGTTCCTCGATGGAACTGTTGTACTGTCTGCAAGACAACTGCAGGAGTTGATACGGACGAAGCGGCGTCATGATCGTTGACCCGTCTTCTAAGACGATGATGGATTGTTTCATCATGTCATAACAGGGCAAAATCGCAACGGTCCGTTTCGTGATTCGATACTTTTCGTCATTATGGAATGGTCGCATTCGACTGCATCCTCCTTAGATAGGACAATGGATAAAATAGGTAATTACTAACGATATAATACAATACTACACCTGTAATGACAATGTAATTTTTTGAAATATAGAGCAATAAGTGGCTTCGTTCGGTTTGATTTGATATTGAATTCAAATTAATCAGAATTTTTAATTGTCAATAATTGCTTCTTTTGCTAGTATAGACGGTAGAGAGCTTGCTCTCGCTATCCAGTTTGCGAAGGGAACGTGAATTCGAATGGAACAAGGTAAAGTAAAATGGTTCAATGCTGAAAAAGGTTACGGCTTCATCGAGACATCAGATGCAAAAGACGTCTTCGTCCACTTCTCAGCGATTCAAGCAGAAGGTTACAAATCACTTGAAGAAGGCGAAGAAGTAGAATTCGAGATCGTCGAAGGCGATCGTGGTCCTCAAGCAGCAAACGTCTCGAAACTGTAATCCCGTTAGCAGCCACCACCGTTTTTAGGAATCCCCTAAAAGCGGTTTTTTTGTTTCATCTCAATTTGTTAAGGGTATATACGCTAATATCAACATGCAACAACTATTATAGTACGCTAGGAATCAAGGGAGATGTTCAACAGAATGTCATCGTTTTCATTTCCTTGAAGGGCTTATCGTGGTATAATAATTACGAACCAAAGAATTTGCAATTTTCAGAAGGAAACGACTGAAGAGATGACGAATTCATAGGTTCAACCGGTTACTTAAGGAGGAGTTTACATGATCTACAACATTCGCGGTGAAAACTTGGACGTCACAGATGCTCTCAAGGATTACGTCGAGAAAAAGCTTGAAAAGTTAACTCGTTATTTTACAACTCCTACGGAAGCGCAAACGGCTTATGTCAATCTCAAAGTCAACAATGAGAAACAAAAAGTCGAAGTGACGATTCCAATGCCAAACCTCTTGCTTCGCGCAGAGGATGTCAATGGCGACATGTACGCAGCAATCGACCTCGTCGTCGATAAGCTCGAACGTCAAATCCGGAAACACAAAACGAAGATCAACCGGAGAGGCCGTGCCAAAGACGGCGGTATTGGGGAGTACTTCAAAACGCTCGAGGGACCGGAGGCAGACGCACCTGTCTACGAAGAGGATGAAGCGGAACTCGAACTCGTTCGAACAAAACGTTTCACACTTAAGCCGATGGACACAGAAGAAGCGATTCTTCAAATGGACATGCTCGGTCACACGTTCTTCGTCTTCTCAGACGCAGAAACGGGTAACACGAACGTCGTCTACCGTCGGAAAGATGGTCGTTACGGCTTGATTGAACCAGAATAATGAATCTACAGGGGACTCGTTCTACGGAACGGGTCCCCTTTTGGTATGCTAAAAAACTATATATCGATAGAGGGTATGTCCGTCTAAAGTTGGATTTCAGAGGAAGCAGTCGGTCCGCTTGTTGAAATTTGACGGCGTATTCGGTACACTGAATAAAGGAAAAATCTCGGAATTCTGTTCGTTTTAAGAATCGTTCGAAGTAAGGGGACTGTAAGGCATGGCTAATTTTCTAAAAGAGTTATTCGCACCGACAAAACGTGTGCTGAAAAAAGCAGAGAAAGCGGCAGATGCCGTTGAATCATTTGAGGCCCAAGTAGGAGCCTTATCCGATCAAGAATTAGAAGGAAAAGCGGTCGAATTCCGAACGCGTCTTGAGAATGGCGAAGACCTCGATGATATCTTGCCGGAAGCGTTCGCCGTCTGTCGTGAAGTATCGACACGTGTCTTAGGCATGCGTCATTACCGTGTCCAGTTAATCGGTGGATACGTGCTGCATAACGGTGATATCGCCGAAATGAAAACCGGGGAAGGGAAAACGCTTGTTGCGACGCTTCCCGTCTATTTGAATGCCCTCGCCGGAAACGGTGTCCACGTCATCACCGTCAACGAATACTTGGCGAAACGTGACCGTGACATCATGGAGCCGCTCTACGCGGCACTCGGTCTGTCAGTCGGCTTGAACCTCTCGAGCATGTCGCGTCAAGAAAAACAAGCAGCGTACAGCTGTGACATCACGTACGGAACAAACAACGAGTTTGGATTCGATTACCTGCGTGACAACATGGTGCTCTATAAAGAAGACCGTGTCCAACGTCCGCTTTCCTTTGCCGTCGTCGATGAAGTCGACTCAATCCTTGTCGATGAAGCACGGACGCCGCTGATCATTTCGGGATCTGCCGAAAAATCAACGTCGCTGTACTCGCAGGCAGATATGTTTGCGAAGATGATGAAGGCGGATGAAGACTATACGGTCGACATCAAGACGAAAAGTGTCCTGTTGACGGAACAAGGAATCGATCGCGCTGAGAAATATTTCGGCATCGACAACTTGTTTGGTCTCGAGCATATCGCACTCAACCACCACTTGAGCCTTGCGCTCCGTGCCAACTCCGTCATGCACCGTGACGTCGACTACATGATTCGGGAAGACGAAGTCATGATCATCGACCAATTCACGGGACGTGTCATGGAAGGCCGCCGTTACTCGGAAGGGCTGCACCAAGCGATCGAAGCAAAAGAAGGCGTCGAGATTCAACGCGAATCGATGACACTTGCGACGATCACGTATCAAAACTTCTTCCGGATGTACACGAAACTGGCCGGTATGACCGGGACAGCGAAAACCGAGGAAGAAGAATTCCGTAACATCTACAACATGCACGTCGTACCGGTACCGACAAACAAACCGATCGTTCGGGACGACCAGCCGGACTTGATCTTCAAGACGATGAACGGCAAGTTTGCTGCGGTCGCGGACGAAATCGAACGCGCTCACCGCGAAGGTCAACCGGTTCTCGTCGGGACGGTTGCCGTCGAGACGTCGGAGTTGCTCAGCAGCATCCTCAAGAAACGCGGCATCCGCCACGAAGTCTTGAACGCGAAGAACCATGCGCGGGAAGCAGAAATCATCGAGAACGCGGGACAACCGAACGCAGTGACGATCGCGACGAACATGGCCGGTCGTGGTACCGACATCAAGCTCGGACAAGGCGTCATTGAAAAGGGTGGTCTCTACATCCTCGGAACGGAACGTCACGAATCACGCCGGATCGACAATCAGCTTCGTGGTCGGGCAGGACGTCAAGGAGACCCGGGTGCGTCCCAGTTCTACTTGTCACTCGAAGATGAACTGATGCGTCGTTTCGGATCGGATTCCCTGCAATCGATGATGGACCGTCTTGGAATGGACGATTCTCAACCAATCGAAAGCCGGATGGTTTCACGTGCTGTCGAGTCGGCCCAAAAACGGGTCGAAGGAAATAACTTTGATGCGCGGAAACAAGTTCTCGGCTACGATAACGTCATGGCTGATCAACGGAAAGTCATGTACGCGGACCGGGCAGCGATTCTTGACGCGCAGTCGGTTTCCGACATCGTGCGTCCAATGATGATTCAGACGATCGAATCTGGTGTCCATCAGTACACACCAGTCGAGTTCGTACCGGAAGAGTGGAGCATCGGTGCACTTGCCGATTGGGCCAACCAAACGCTTGCGATCGAAGAAAAAGTGTCGGAGCAGGACTTGTTCGGTAAAGAACGCGAAGAAATCATCGAACTCTTGCAAGAACGTGCCTTTGCCCACTATGAGCACAAACGCTCAGAAGTGCCGGCAGAAGCGTTCGACGAGTTTGAGAAGGTCATCGTGCTCCGTGCGGTCGATCAGCACTGGATGAACCATATCGATCAAATGGATCAACTGCGCGAAGGGATTCACTTACGTGCTTACGGTCAAAACGACCCGCTCCGTGAATACCAGTCGGAAGGTTCGATGATGTTTGATACGATGAACGCGGCGATTGCAGAAGAAGTGACGCAATTCGTCCTCCGGGCGGATCTTGATCCGAACCTGAAACGCGAAAAAGTCGTCAAAGACGAAGTCGCCGTTTCCGGAAAAGAAGACAAGGTCGTCAAAAAGGCGCCGGTCCGGAAAAATCCAAATGAACAAATCGGACGCAACGATCCTTGTTGGTGCGGATCCGGTAAAAAATATAAGAACTGTCACGGCCGTCAGGCATAAGTGACGAAGCGGCTGAAAGAGGCGGGAGATTCCTGCCTCTTTTGACGGAAAGAGAAGGTGGAACACAATGGAATTAGCAGAAATACGCAATACCGCCGAGTGGATGGAAAAGAAGCTCGATGAATACAAAGCATCACTTGATCTTGAGACGAAGATTTCACGGATCGAAGAGCTTGAAAACGAGATGACATATCCGGACTTCTGGAACAATCAGGAGTCGGCGCAAAAAGTCATCGATGAGTCGAACGGTCTCAAAGCGATGGTCGATAAATACCAACACCTCGCAGACGGCCACGAAAACATCGTCTTAACGTATGAATTGATCAAAGAAGAACCAGACGTCGAGTTGCAGGAAGAACTCGAGTCGGAGCTCGGCGACATCAAACGGAAGTTTGACGAGTTTGAATTACAGATTCTGTTGAACGGCGAGTACGATGCCAACAACGCAATCCTCGAATTACACCCGGGAGCCGGCGGAACCGAGTCACAAGACTGGGCGTCGATGTTGCTTCGGATGTACCAACGTTTCTGCGACAAGCAGGGCTGGAAAGTCGAAACGATGGACTATCAGCCGGGCGACGAAGCCGGCGTCAAATCGGTCACGCTGCGGATCCAGGGGCACAATGCCTATGGGTACTTAAAAGCAGAAAAAGGGATTCACCGTCTCGTCCGGATCTCGCCGTTTGATTCGTCAGGCCGCCGCCACACGTCATTCGTTTCATGTGACGTCATGCCGGAATTCAACGATGACATCGACATCGACATCCGGACGGAAGACTTGCGTGTCGATACGTACCGTGCGTCTGGTGCCGGTGGACAGCACATCAATACGACAGACTCTGCCGTTCGGATCACGCACGTGCCGACAGGCGTTGTCGTTTCATGTCAGCAGGAACGGTCGCAAATCAAGAACCGTGAAGCGGCGATGAAGATGTTGAAAGCAAAACTGTACCAACGCGAAATCGAAGAGAAACAAAAGAAACTCGACGAAATACGCGGCGAAAAATCAGACATCGCCTGGGGCAGCCAAATTCGTTCATACGTCTTCCACCCATACAGCATGGTCAAGGATCACCGGACGAACTACGAAGTCGGGAATACGCAAGGTGCAATGGATGGAGACATCATGGGCTTCATCGATGCGTATCTCCGTTTGATGAATATGTAATCTGTCACGATACCGTCGGCCTATGTGTCGGCGGTTTTTTTCTACCAATCGATCCAGGAGGCGAAACAGATGCAGATTCGTACAGAAATATTCAAGGATGCCGCCGGAATTCGGACGGTCCACCAAGCCGCATTCGGACAAGCGACGGAAGCCGATCTCGTCGACGCCTTGCGCGAAGATGAGGCATCCTTGCCGCACTACAGCCGTGTCGCCGTGACGGACAAGGGGGAAATCGTCGGTCATGTCTTACTGAGCCGTGTGTTCATCGAAGACATTCCGTCGCTTGCCTTGGCACCGGTCGGCGTCAAACCGTTCTGGCAACGAAAAGGCATCGGGTCGGAATTGATCCGTCAAGTGATTGAAGATGCCCGGGAAGCGGGCGAGTCGCATATCATCGTGCTCGGCCATGACAGCTATTATCCGCAGTTCGGATTTGAACGCGCTGTCGATTACGGCATCGAAGCCCCGTTCCCGGTGCCGACGGACGTGTTTCTCGTCATGCCGCTCGAACGCCAAGCCCTAAAGGGAATCAGTGGGACGGTTCGTTATTCCAAACCCTTTAGTACGGTATAAGAGGACCACTGCGAGTTGCTCAGCCCTTCTAGTCGCTTCCCGGCTTTTCCGCTAAAATGAAAAACGGGTTGTAGAACTTAAGTAAGGGGACATGTAACGTTATGACATCAACACGTCAGGAAGTCGTTCGCGACTATATTTATTTATTACTCGGTTCATTGTTCGTCGCCAGTGCCTTCAGTTTATTTTTGGCACCAAACCAATTGGCATCTGGAGGCGTCAGTGGGCTCTCAATCGTCTTAAACGATTTGTTTGGCATCTCACCCGGCTTGTTTCAGCTGATTGCAAACGTCGTGTTGCTTGCGATCGGTTGGATGATTCTCGGGATGGGGTTTGGCGTCAAGTCGCTCGTCGGCTCGATCTTTTTACCGGTCGTCATTTTAGTCTATGAACGGTTTGAGGTACCGGCAGCGACGATGAATCCGATGCTTGCCGCGATTTTCGGCGGAGCCGGAGTCGGAATCGGATTAGGATTAATTTTTAAAGCCCGCGCCTCGACCGGCGGGATGGACTTGATCGCCCAACTGCTGCACCGGTTCACGAAGTTACCGCTTCACCTTTGTATCGCGTTGCTCGACGGGACGATCGTCATCAGTGCTGCCGTCATCTTTTCACTCGAAATCGGCTTGTATGCGCTCGTTGCCTTGTTCATCACGATCAAGATGATCGATATCGTCCAGCTCGGAATCACGAACGACAAGCTCGCCTATATCATCTCGGATCAACGGGAAGCCCTCGTCAAAGAGATCTTCCAGACGCTTGACCGGGGAGCGACGGAAATCGAAGCGGCGGGTGCCTTCACCCGGACCCGGAAACCGATGTTGATGGTCGTCGTCCGGCAGGGAGAGATCACGACGTTAAAAGAAATTGTTAAACACATCGATCCGACGGCGTTTCTTGTTGTCAGCGAAGCCCATGAAGTACTGGGACTCGGTTTTTCCGACGACAAACGTTACCGGAATGTACCGTAACTGTTTGGAAAAGATGAAGTTTTTGTGAAATCATGCTTAAAAAGTCTGGATAACGGTTATACTCTAATAAATAACGACGCAGCTTGTTACTTATAAGGGGGACATACGGATGAAGCTCAAAAATCTTTTACTTGCGGCAGGACTTGGCGCAACGCTTGTACTCGGGGCATGCGGAAGCGATGACAGTTCGTCTGATACATCGTCAGATACGACGAAAGAAGAATCAACAATGAACGATGATTCGTCGAAAACAGAAACAGCGGTGGATGCGGAAAAAATCTTCGCTAACAACTGTGCTTCTTGTCACGGGAACAATCTGGAAGGAAACGTTGGTCCGAACTTAACGAAAGTCGGAGCGAAGTTATCGTCAGAAGAGATTCAAGAAATCATTAAAAACGGTAAAGGACAAATGCCAGCAGGCATCCTGAAAGACGATAAAGAAATCGTTGCCGTCGCTGATTGGTTGGCTGAGAAAAAATAATTATGTGATAATATGGGGCTAGAGATGACGGACATGACAAGTGTTCGTCATCACTGGTCCCTTTTTTCCTTTAAAACCGCCGGAAATGACATTTGATTGTAATGTGCACCGTTTTTTTTGCCTGTTATAATGGGATTCGATAGGCGTTAAGACCTATCTGATCACCAACCAGTAATCAAGTAAGGATGTGAAGTAAGTGATCAAGATGCAACAAGTCAGCAAAATCTATCCGAATGGTGTCACGGCACTTCGTGAAGTGAACCTGACGATCAATCAAGGCGAATTCGTCTATATCGTTGGTCCGTCTGGAGCTGGGAAATCGACATTCATGAAAATGATGTACCGCGAAGAACGACCGACAAGCGGTTCATTTTTATTTAAAGGAATTGAAGTCGGCAAGCTGAAAAATCGGCAAATCCCCGAACTTCGTCGCCAAATCGGCGTCATCTTCCAAGATTTTAAACTCCTCCCGTCATTGACGGTTTATGAAAATGTAGCCTTTGCCCTCGAAGTCGTCGGTGAAGACAAATCACAGATCCGGAAAAAAGTGCTTGAGGTATTGGACTTAGTCAAACTGAAGCATAAAGAACGGAACTATCCTGATGAATTATCCGGCGGAGAACAACAGCGGATCTCGATCGCGAGAGCCATTGTCAACCGTCCGTCACTCGTCATCGCCGATGAGCCGACTGGAAACCTCGACCCGGATACAGCATGGGAGATCATGGAAGTGTTCGAAGAAATTTATCGCCGTGGGACAACGGTCGTAATGGCGACCCACAATCGAGATATCGTCAACAAGATGCGTCACCGCGTCCTTGCGATTGACGGTGGAAAAATCGTCCGTGACGAAGAGAAAGGAATGTACGGCTATGAAGTTTAATGGATTCCGTCATTTACGGGAAGGGGCAAAAGGTCTCGTCCGAAACGGCTGGATGACATTTGCTTCCGTCAGTGCTGTTACCGTGACCTTGTTACTCGTAGGAATTTTTGCAATGGTCATGTTCAACGTCAACAAGATTTCCGATAACGTCGAAAAAGACGTCGAAATTCAAGTGTTCGTCGAACGTGAATCCGATCAGGCAAAGATCGACTCAGTTGGAGAAAAGTTAAAGCAGATGCCGGGCATCGAGTCTGTGCGTTATAGCTCAAAAGAAGAAGAACTGGATCGCTTCAAGGAACAGCTTGGCGAAGGATCACAAGCGTACCAGTCGGTTGAGAAAGACAACCCGCTTCATGACCGCTACATCGTCAAAGCAACTTCACCAAATGAGACAGAAACTATTGCAAATACAGTCAAAAAAATGGAAAATATAGATAGCGTCGAATATGGTGAAGATTATGTTGAAAAGATGTTCAACTTCCTTGAAGGGGTTCGGATCGGCGGAATCATCCTGATTGTCGGTTTGACATTCATGGCGATGTTCCTGATTTCGAATACAATCAAGGTAACGATTTTCTCACGCCGTCGTGAAATCGAGATCATGCGACTCGTCGGTGCGAAAAACGGCTTCATCCGGGCACCGTTCTTTATTGAAGGGCTCTTGATGGGGATACTCGGGGCGTTGATTCCGATTGCCGTCGTCTACTTCGGATATGAAGTGACTTACAACGCGCTTCAGCCACAGCTTGTCTCGCTGAATGCGTCGATCTTCACCTTGATTCCACCAGGTGAGCTGTCCGTGCAAGTCGCACTGATTCTGCTCGCATTAGGTGCCTTCATCGGTGTCTGGGGATCAACGACGTCACTCGGTCGATTCTTGAAGATTTAAGGAAAACAACCAAATAAAAGATAGAGGAGAGATGCTTCTCATGAAGGTCCGATTCTGTTCTGCCGTCCTAAGCTTGGCATTAATAGGTTCAAGTGTATCCGTTCACGCAACGTCCAAGGAAGATTTGTTGAAGGAACAACAGGAGGTCGAGTCCCGTCTGCAAGAGACGGAGCGATCACAGAATCAGACATCTGAGAAGTTAATCTTGACGAAACAGGAGCGCAAGGAAGCACAGGCGCGCCTCGATGAAGTCAACAGCCGTTTGGATGATTTAGCGAGTCAGATTGCAGATCAACAGACGGCTGTTTCTGTCGCTAAACAGGAACTGGCCATCGTGACGCGAGCCGTGGATCAGACGACATTCAAGCTCCACGCGCAAGAACAAAAGATTGGTGATCGTCTGCGGTCGGTTCAACGGGACGGGGATGTCAAATACATCGAAGTCCTGCTCGATTCCAAAGATTTTGGTGATTTGATCTCCCGATTCAGTACGGTTCGGGAAATCATCAAACAAGATGACGGGGTCTTGAATGCCTATCAAGAAAACGTCAAACAATTGTCGGAGCAAAAAGCCGAACAAGAACTGGTACTCGGCCAATTGAAAAAGGAACAGCGGAAGCTGTTGATCTTACAGACCCGGATCATTGCCGAGTCCGATATCAAACGGACGCTCGTCGTTCAATTGAATCGTCAAGTCAAACAATTACAGCAGGAACAGTTTACGAAAGCCGAAGAAGCAGAGATTCTTGCGGATCAAAAACGATTGATCAGTCAACAACTCAGTGATCTGCGAGCCGCCGAATTACGAGCCAAGCAACAAGCCAAGGAACGGGCGGCAGCTGCAGCGGCAGCCGAAAAAGCGGCCCAGGAACAAATGGCCCGGGACGCAGCGCGAGCTGCAGCGGCGAAATCAGATGCGGCGAAATCAGACGCAGCCAAGTCCAAGCAGACAGAAGAACCGCTTCCGGTACCGGAAGCGACGACGGAAGCATCTGTTTCCAGTGATGCTGGTGAAGTTGGAGCGAAACCGTTCCAATTGCCGGTCACCGGGTATGTCTCGTCCCCGTTCGGTCCCCGTAATAATCCGTTGACCGGGAAGCCGGAGCTTCATACCGGCATCGATCTCGTCAACGCCAAAGGGACACCGATTAAAGCGGCAGCCGGAGGGATCGTCCTTCGCGCAGGTAGTGCGACCGGTTACGGGAACGTCGTCATGGTGACACACTTGATCGACGGGAAAGTCTGGACGACGGTTTATGCCCATTTGGATTCAATCGCTGTCTCAGCCGGTCAAACGGTGATGCCGGGTGAAACCGTCGGGACACTGGGCTCAACCGGATGGTCGACCGGACCACATCTACACTTTGAACTTCATCAAGGTGAATGGGCGGTCGGACAACCGAATGCGGTAGATCCTGCCCCATACATCTTGTAACTTCAACAGCATAGCTGACGAAAAGATAGGGTAACCTATCTTTTTTTGCTATACTGAAAAAAATAGCAGGTTTACACCAGAAACGAGGAATCACGCGTGAAAAAATCGACAACGGCCGTCATAGCGGTCAGTACATTTGGTCTCGGTCTAGGAGCCGGTGCTGTCGGGATGTTAGCGACAGGTGGAACGGATACAGCAACAAGTACCTCGTCGAATGCAACGGGGGATTGGAAGAAGATTGATCAAGTCCGACAGATGATTTCACAAAATTACTTGGAAGACGTAACGGATCAGGAGTTGCTCGAAGGTGCCTTAACGGGGATGACGGAAGTGCTCGAGGATCCGTATTCGGTCTACATGGACGAGTCGGAAACGGCTTCGTTTAACACGAACCTCTCATCTTCGTTTGAAGGAATCGGAGCGACGCTTGAACAAAAAGGGGAATCGATCGTCATCGTCTCGCCGATCAAAGGGTCACCGGCTGAAAAAGCAGGGATCAAACCAGGGGACGTCATCTTGGAAATTGACGGCAAATCAACAAAAGGACAAAAGACGGATCAGGCGGTCAAGAAGATTCGTGGTGAAAAAGGGACGAAGGTAGTGCTGACGATTCAGCGCGGAGGACAAGATCCGATGAAAATCACGATCGTCCGCGATACGATTCCGATCGAGACCGTCTATTCTGAGACGGAACAAATCGACGGAAAAACAATCGGCGTCTTACAGGTAACACAATTCTCTGATCCGACAGCCGGCGAGTTCGAGGAACAACTGGCAGCACTCGAAGAGAAGAACATCGATGGCTTGGTGATTGATGTCCGCGGAAATCCCGGTGGTCTGCTGACAGCAGTCTCGGAAATGATTGCACCGTTCATTCCGAAAGAGACGCCAATTTTCCAAGTGGAAGACAACAAAGGCGAACGGACGCAGGAATTCGGGAAAGCGGACGAGAAGAAACCATATAAGATTGTTGTCCTCGAAGACAGTGGTTCCGCGTCAGCATCCGAGATTCTCGCAGCCGGACTCAAAGAAGGCGCCGGTGCAGAAGTCGTCGGGACGAAGTCGTTCGGAAAAGGGATCGTTCAGAGTGCGTATGATTTAAAAGACGGCAGTGACTTGAAGCTGACGACGAACAAATGGTTGACGCCGGACGGAAACTGGATCCATAAAAAAGGTGTCAAGCCGACCGTCGAAGTTAAGCAACCCGACTACTTCAACGTCACGAAGATTCTGACGGACGACAAGACGCTCGCTACGGGCGACTATGGAAAACCGGTCGAAAATGCACATCTCGTTCTCGAAGCAATCGGCTTTGATCCAAAAGGGCAAACAGGATACTTCGGGGATACGATGAAGCAGGCCGTCGAACGCCTGCAGAAGGATGCGAAACTTGAGGTAACCGGCAAAATCGATCAAGTGACGGCATCGGAAATGGAAACCCGTTTGTTGAAAAAATTAGAAGATCCTAAAAATGATGTACAACGCATCAAGGCACTTGAAGTTGCCGCACAATAACTCACAGAAAGAGGTCTGAATGGGCGTGGAATTACTCGATGGAATCGGTTGGACAGCGATTAGTCTCTTCGCTAGTCCGATCTTGTGGTTAGCAATCCTGGTCAGTTTGGTACTCAGCATGCGACGGGTTAAACGCGAACGGAATCTGTTCCGTTCCCGCACGCGCAGCAAACGAACCGATGTATTTGAAACACTGGTCCCGGGACTGGTGGTCGGACTCGTACTTTCGATCGTCAGCCTCAGCTTAAGACTGACGATCTCGACCGAGTTCCTGCTGGGTCTGATGGGACTGACCGGTTTGATCTTACTGACGGGTGTCATTCGATTCAACTTACCGCTTTGGCCGCTCGTCATTCTTGCCGGGATTGGTTGGTTCGTGACGGATGACCGGGTCGAAGGGCTGAAGGATGTCGGGGCAACGGATCTGCTGTTGCTTGCGGCATTATCCTTGGCGGCGGAACTGATCCTGCTCGCATGGCGCGGGAAAAAGAAGTTATCCCCGTCGCTTGTCTTGTCGAAGCGCGGACGTTATATCGGCGGATTGTCTGCCAACAAGCTCTGGTTGATTCCGCTTGTCGTCCTCGTCCCGGGCAGCAGCCTGGAAGCGTGGATTCCACAATGGTCGTTTCCAGAGTTTGTTCCGATCGTCTTATTCCTGCCGATCGGCTTCAGTTTCCTCTTTACCGGACAATTACCGGAGCAATTGATCCGACCGCTCGTCCAGGGACGTCTGATCACGTTCCTGCTGGCTGTCCTGCTGACGGCAGGGGCTTTCCTGACCGGACAAAACGAATGGTTGTACGGGTTGCCTGTGCTGCTTGTCGTCCATCTGCTTCTCCATCAGCGGACAAAACGCTGGAATCGTTCACAGACACCATTGTTCTTGAATGGGAAGCGTGGTGTCGTCATCCTTGGAACGCTGCCTGAAAAACCGGCGTCTGAGATGGGACTCGTCCCGGGGGAAGCGATCTACAAGGTCAACGGAGAGTTCGTCGAGTCCGAGAAGACGTTTTATGAAGCGATTCAAAAACACAAACCGTATTTGCGGCTTGAGGTGATGAATCACAACGGGGACGTCCGCTTTGCGCAACGTGCGTTTTATGAACAGGATCACCATGATCTCGGCATCCTGTTCGTCAGCGAACCGGGCAATACCCGCTCGAAAATCCGGACACTGCAATAAAATCACGTCTCACGCCTTACTTTTTCTGCAGAGAAATCAGTTCAGCTATCCGGCTGGACTTTTTCTTTTGTCGAAAAACGGGTAACTTGCTAAGAGGAGCACTTCATAATCGAATGTTTGTTCGTAAAGTGGTACAATAAAGATAGATTTTTTTACTGGATGAGGGGGAAGAATACGATGGATTTTGAGTTAGTATCACCATTTGAACCGGGTGGCGATCAGCCGGCGGCAATCGAGAAACTGGTGGCGGGTGTCAAGGACGGCGAGCGGCATCAGACGTTGCTTGGAGCGACCGGGACAGGGAAAACGTTTACCGTCTCGAACGTCATCAAAGAGATCAAGAAACCGACACTTGTCCTCGCGCACAACAAGACACTGGCCGGTCAACTGTATTCGGAGTTCAAGGAGTTCTTCCCGGATAACGCAGTCGAATACTTTGTCAGCTTTTATGATTATTACCAACCGGAAGCGTATGTTCCGTCGACGGATACATTCATCGAAAAGGATTCCTCGATTAATGACGAGATCGATAAATTACGTCACTCGGCGACATCTGCTTTGTTCGAACGGGAAGACGTCTTGATTGTCGCGTCCGTTTCCTGCATTTATGGTCTCGGTAATCCGGAAGAATACAACAATCACGTCTTGTCCCTGCGTGTCGGGAACGAGATGGGCCGTAACGAAATGTTGCGCCGCCTGATTGATATTCAATATGAACGAAATGACATTGATTTTCAGCGCGGACGGTTCCGTGTCCGGGGAGACGTCGTCGAAATTTTCCCGGCGTCCCGTGATGAACAATGTGTCCGGGTCGAATTTTTCGGAGACGAAATTGAACGGATTCGCGACATGGATCCATTAACCGGTGAGATCATTGCCGACCGGGAACACATCTCGATTTTCCCGGCGTCCCACTTCGTGACCGGGGATACCCGACTCCAGAAAGCCATCGCGAACATCGAGACCGAACTCGAGACGCAGCTGGCGAAGATGCGGGAAGACGGTATGCTGCTTGAAGCGCAACGGCTTGAACAGCGGACGAACTACGATCTCGAGATGATGCGGGAGATGGGCTACTGCTCGGGAATCGAAAACTATTCCCGTCATTTGAACTTGATGCCACCGGGATCGACTCCGTATACGTTGATTGATTATTTCCCGAAAGACTTCCTGCTCGTCGCCGATGAATCGCACGTGACGTTACCGCAAATCCGCGGGATGTACAACGGTGACCAAGCCCGGAAACAAGTCCTCGTCGACCACGGGTTCCGTTTACCGTCGGCGAAAGACAACCGGCCGCTTCGGTTTGAAGAGTTCGAAGAGAAGGTCAGTCAGGCAATTTATATTTCCGCGACACCGGGGCCGTATGAACTCGAGCACTCCAAAGAGATGGTCGAACAAATCATCCGGCCGACGGGACTCGTGGATCCAACGATCGAGATTCATCCGATCACCGGACAAATCGATTATTTGATGGACAACATCCGCGAACGGGTCGCGAAAAATGAGCGGGTCCTCGTCACGACGCTGACGAAGAAGATGTCGGAGGATTTGACGGATTACCTCAAGGAACACGGCGTCAAGGTCAACTATATGCACTCGGAAATCAAGACACTCGAACGGATTGAAATCATTCGCGATCTGCGGCTCGGTAAATACGATGTCCTCGTCGGGATCAACCTCTTGCGAGAGGGACTCGATATTCCGGAAGTTTCGCTCGTAACGATTCTTGATGCCGATAAAGAAGGCTTCTTACGCTCGGAGCGTTCCTTGATTCAAACGATTGGACGGGCTGCCCGAAACTCAGAAGGGCACGTCATCCTGTTTGCTGACAAGATTACGGATTCGATGCAACGCGCGATGGACGAGACAGAACGGCGTCGCAACATCCAGATCGCCTTTAATAAAGAACACGGCATTACGCCGAAAACGATTCAAAAAGACGTTCGGGGTGTCATCAGCACGACGATTGAAAGTGATGACACGGTCGAAAAACTTGAGAAGTTCGACAAGCTCAAAAAACCGGAGCGCGAAACATTGCTCGAACAGCTCGATCAAGAAATGCGCCAAGCCGCGAAAGACATGCAGTTTGAGCGGGCGGCAGAATTGCGTGACCTTATCTTAGAATTGAAAGCAGGTGCCTAAGTTGGCAGAAAAAAAGAACAAGATCATCATCAAGGGCGCTCGCGTCAATAACTTACAAAACATCGATGTCGAAATTCCCCGCGATCAGCTGGTCGTCCTGACCGGCTTATCCGGGTCTGGAAAATCGTCACTCGCGTTTGATACGATTTATGCAGAAGGGCAACGCCGGTATGTCGAAAGTCTGTCGGCTTATGCCCGCCAGTTCCTCGGTCAGATGGATAAACCGGATGTCGATGCGATTGAAGGTTTAAGTCCGGCCATTTCGATCGATCAGAAGACGACCAGTAAAAATCCCCGCTCGACGGTCGGGACGGTCACGGAAATTTATGATTACCTCCGTCTGTTGTATGCGCGCATCGGGAAACCGATTTGTCCGAACCACGGGATCGAGATTTCGAGCCAGACGATCAGTCAAATGGTTGACCAAGTCATGGAACTGCCGGAGCGCAGCCGTCTGCAGATTCTGGCGCCGATTATTTCCGGACGTAAGGGTGCACACGTCAAAGTCTTTGAAGACTTGAAGAAAGAAGGGTTTGTCCGCGTTCGAGTTGATGGAGAAACGATTGATTTGACGGATGACATCGAACTCGAGAAAAACAAAAAACATTCGATCGAAGTCGTCGTGGACCGGGTGGTCGTGCGACCGGACGTCGAAGCCCGTCTCGCGGATTCGCTCGAAACGGCATTACGTCTGGCTGACGGCCGGGTCATCGTCGATACGATGGACGGCAACGAGATGTTGTTCAGTGAACATCATGCTTGTCCGATTTGCGGTTTCTCGATCGGCGAACTCGAACCACGGATGTTCTCGTTCAATTCGCCGTTCGGCGCTTGTGCGTCTTGTGACGGACTTGGAACGAAGCTTGAGGTTGATGTTGATCTCGTCGTCCCGCATCCGGATAAGTCGCTGAACGAAGGGGCGATCGTTGCTTGGGAACCGACCAGTTCACAATATTATCCGCAACTGCTTGCTGCCGTCTGCAGTCATTTTAAAATTGATATGGATACACCGTTCGACCAATTGTCGGAAGAACACCGTGACATCATTTTAAACGGGAGCAGCAAAGAGGAGATTCAGTTCCGCTATGAAAATGATTTCGGAATGGTCCGCAACACGACGTTATTCTTCGAAGGCGTCTTAAACAATCTCCAACGTCGCTTCAAAGAGACGTCATCTGACTATATCCGCGAACAGATGGAAGGCTATATGGCGAAAAAAGCGTGTCCGACGTGTAAAGGGCATCGCTTGAAACGCGAATCACTGGCTGTTAAGGTCTCCGGCATTCACATCGGCGACGTGACGAAGATGTCCGTCAAACAGGCGGTTGTCTGGTTTGAAGAGTTGCCAAGCAAATTATCAGAGAAAGATCAGACGATTTCCCGGATGATCGTCCGCGAGATTCACGAGCGGTCATCGTTCCTTGAAAATGTCGGACTCGATTATTTGACGATTTCACGAGCGGCCGGGACATTGTCCGGCGGCGAGGCACAACGGATTCGCCTCGCGACCCAAATCGGTTCCCGTCTGACGGGTGTCCTCTATGTCCTTGACGAGCCGTCAATCGGACTCCACCAACGGGATAATGACCGGTTGATCAACACGCTGAAAACGATGCGTGACCTCGGAAATACACTGATCGTCGTCGAACACGATGAAGATACGATGATGGCAGCGGATTACCTGATTGATATCGGTCCCGGAGCAGGAGACCACGGTGGGTTCGTGACCGCGGCAGGACGTCCGGAAGAATTGATGCAGGATCCGAATTCGCTGACGGGGCAATACTTGTCCGGGAAAAAATTCATTCCGGTCCCATCGGAACGGAAACAGCCGGACGGCCGGTCATTACAAATTCATAAAGCCTCAGAAAACAATCTGAAAAACGTCGATGTCGACATTCCGCTTGGTCTGTTCGTTGCCGTGACCGGTGTATCCGGATCCGGGAAATCGACGTTGATCAACGAGATCCTTTACAAGACGATTGCGCACGAAATGAACCGGGCGAAAGAAAAACCGGGAGCGCACAAAGGGATTTCCGGACTCGATCAAATCGATAAAGTCATCGATATCGACCAGTCGCCGATCGGTCGGACCCCACGTTCGAACCCGGCCACGTATACCGGTGTCTTTGATGACATTCGGGACGTCTTCGCATCGACGAACGAAGCGAAGCTCCGCGGCTACAAAAAAGGTCGCTTCAGTTTCAACATCAAAGGCGGACGGTGTGAAGCATGTCGCGGAGACGGAATCATCAAGATCGAGATGCACTTCCTGCCGGATGTCTATGTTCCGTGTGAAGTTTGTCATGGAAAACGCTACAACCGCGAAACATTGGAAGTGAAATATAAAGGCAAGACGATTGCCGACGTACTCGAGATGACGGTGGAAGACGCGTTAGCGTTCTTCGACAAGATTCCGAAGATCAGTCGGAAGTTACAGACGATTGCAGATGTCGGCTTGACGTACATGCGTCTCGGCCAACCGGCAACCGAATTGTCGGGCGGGGAAGCACAGCGGGTCAAGCTGGCGTCTGAACTCCACAAACGCTCGACCGGAAAAACGATCTACATTCTCGATGAACCGACAACCGGCTTACACGTCCACGATATTGCGCGTTTGCTGAAAGTCTTACAACGTCTCGTCGACAACGGGGATACCGTCCTCGTCATTGAACACAACCTCGATGTCATCAAGACAGCCGACTACCTGATTGATTTGGGTCCGGAAGGCGGCGACGGCGGCGGGAAGATTGTGGCGACCGGAACACCGGAAGAAATCGCGGCGGTCAAAGAATCCTATACGGGTCATTATTTGGCGCCAGTTCTCGAACGGGACGCGGCACGGATTGAATCATGAAACTTTTTTGATTCAGGAATCGTAAAAAGGGAAGTAAGAGAAGTAGAGCGAAAGTAATAAGCAAGTGGAATGGATTAACGTGTGCCAGATCAGAGGAGGGAATTATTGATGAAGCAAGATATGCGCCAACTGATACTTGAACAAGTGAAAGAAGGAAAGCTGACGATTGATGAAGCGCTCGACAAACTCGAACGCCTTGAGGCAATCGATCAGCAACAGTCGACGGCAAGTGAGCATAAGTATGTGGATGAACCGGAACATTACGACCGCGTGGACCATTATACGGTCGACTCCCTTACATCAAAGGTCATGTCAGCGTTTGACGGACTCGTCAACCGGATCAAGGAAAGTGATTTGTCACTGAACCAAACGTCCGGACCGAACGTCACGTACGTCAAACAATTCCCGTTCAGCGGTGAGACGATTCATTTGGATCTCTTTAATGCCAATGCCGTCATCGAGCCGGGTGATTTGGACGAGTGTGAGCTGACCGTTACCGGTCGTCCGCTCCGTCAAGTCAATGAAGAACAGGCACTCGAACAGCTGCAAGCTGCACTGCAACACTCTGTCTCTGCCAACACGTTATCGATTCGTTTGAAAGACAAACGTGTCCGGGCGACCGTTCATCTGAAGATTCCACGCCGTCATTACGAGTCGTTGATCTTACAGACACTGAACGGGGAAATCACATTGTCGTCTCTTGACGCGACGACGGTGCAACTGATGACGGCAAACGGACGGATTCATGTCCGTGACCTGTTCAGCGACGAAGTGAAGACATCAACGGCAAACGGTTCGATTGAAATCGAAGAATCGGAGATCAAGTCGTTGAAGGCAAAAACCGCTAACGGTCAAGTCATCGCGACCGGCGTCTTTGAACGGTCTGAGCTGAAAACGGCGAACGGAAACGTCCGTTGTGAACTGAAGACGGTTCAGGATGCGAAGATTCAAGCTTCGTCACTTGCCGGAAGCATCGCCTTGATGTTGCCGCACGGTGCTGAAATCTACGGTGAACTGGAAACGAACTTTGGTGGATTGAACTGCAACTTGGATGAAATGGAATTGATTCGCGATCAAAAAGAAGTCGTCAATCGGAAACTGCATTTCTTATCCGGTCGTGGTCGTTCGCCAAAAATCGAGGTTGCTGCCGATACGAAGACAGGTACGATTTCTGTCACACATGGTGTCCATCTCAGCCCACAAGCATTATAAGCAAATCCCTGCCCCTTCAACAAAGGAGGCAGGGATTTTTTGGGACAAAAAATCCGACTGCTTCCTCGCGAAAGGGGCAGTCGGATGATGTGTGATACGTCTTAATAATCGTAATCCTGATCCATCATCGGATCATTAAAATCCATATTTTCGAAATTGTTCATGTCATAGCCGAACGCGAGTAAGGTAATGATACCGATGATTCCGAGGATAATCGATAAAACAATCAACCCAATCCCAAGCCAGCTTTTGCGGCGTGAGCGATTCCAATAGAAGATGATTGCCAGAATATACGAGATAAACGAACCGCTGATGAAGATCCCGATGATCGAGATGATGAAGAACAATAATGCGGTTTGATCTTGATTGCGTGAGTAGGCTTTCCACATGTCAATCAGTGCGATGATGAGGTACACAAACCCAACGATGGCAAGAATCCCGAATAAAATCATGATGATGATAATGCCAATACCACTGCCTGAAGCGTCCATCATAAGATCCCTCCTTTTTATGTTATCTGTAATCCATTCCCAAGATTGTCCACTTCTAATCGAATTCCTCGATTTTCGTAAAAATATGGTACAATACTTCAAGTGAAAGGGGCTGATTGAGCGTGCAACCAAAAGTGCGAACAGCTGAAATCGTAAAGCAATTCAATTTAAAAATCGTCACCGGAGAAGAGGGCTTACACCGCCCGATTCTGACGGCTGATCTTTGTCGACCGGGTCTTGTCCTGGCGGGGTATTATGCCTATTATCCGGCGGAACGACTCCAGATTCTCGGAAAAACCGAATTGACCTTCTTTAATAATCTGACGTACGAAGAACAGCTCGAACGGGCGAATGTTCTCTGTACGGATGAGACACCGGGCATTTTGATCACTCGTGGGTTTGAAGTACCGGAAGCCATCGTCAAAGCAGCAGACGAAACGAACGTTCCGCTCTTGACGACAAAAGGACATACGACATCGGTCGAATCTCAAATTACGAACTTCCTTGAAGCAGAACTCGCACCGACGACGGCGATGCACGGTGTGCTCGTCGACATTTATGGCGTCGGCGTCTTCATCAAAGGAGCCAGCGGCGTCGGGAAGTCGGAAACGGCACTTGAACTCGTCAAACGGGGACACCGCCTTGTAGCTGACGATTCGGTCGAAATCCGCCAAACCGGCGACGGGATTTTGGTCGGGACTGCACCGAAACTGATTCAACACCTGCTCGAGATCCGGGGAATCGGAATCATCGACGTGATGACATTGTTTGGTGCCGGTGCCGTTCGTTCGCACAAAAAAATCAGCCTCGTCTGTAATTTAGAAATTTGGGATCAAACCAAAGTCTACGACCGTGTCGGTCTGGATCAAGAAACGCTGCAAATCATCGATACGGAAATTCCGTTCTTGACGATTCCGGTCCGTCCGGGGCGTAACTTAGCCGTCATCATCGAGGTGGCTGCGATGAACTACCGCCTGAAAAATATGGGCATCAATACAGCAGAAGAGTTTGCGGGGCGTCTCGCGCAAGCGATTGAAGATGGGAACGGTGGTCTTTGATGGGAACATTAGCGAGTGTACAACCGACGTTTGATCGCATCGCGATCGAACTGGGACCGATTCCGATCTATTGGTACGGGATCGTCATCGCCCTAGGCGCCGTCGTCGGTCTGATGATTGCGATCTTTGAGTCGAAACGGATCGGATTTAACGAAGAGTATGCGGTCGATGTCGTCATCTGGTCGATTCCGATCAGTATCATCTGTGCCCGTATTTACTACGTGGCGTTCGAATGGGATTATTATGGTCAGAACCTGGATCAGATCATCAACATCCGCCAAGGCGGGATCGCGATTCATGGGGCGATCATCGGGGCGATCTTGACGGTCTTGATCTATACCCGGAAGAAAAACATCTCGTTCTGGCAGATTGCCGACATCTTGGCCCCGTCACTTTTGTTTGGTCAAGCCGTCGGACGCTGGGGGAACTTCTTTAACCAGGAAGCCCACGGCGGAGAAACGACGTGGACGTTCCTGCAGGATACGCTGCACCTGCCGGACTGGATCGTTAATCAGATGTATATCGATGGCGTCTATTACGTTCCGACCTTCCTGTATGAAAGCATCTGGAACATCATCGGGGTCATCCTGTTGATCGTCTGGCGGATGAAGTTTAACCCGCGTCGCGGATATATCTTCCTCGGTTACCTCGTCTGGTATTCGATTGGTCGTTTCTATATCGAAGGCTTACGAACGGACAGCCTGATGATGGGCGACGGGTTACGGACCGCTCAAATCGTGTCGATTGCCTTGATCGTTTTTGGTCTCGTCATGATGGTCCTTCGGAAAAATGCCGTCCGTTACTTGGACGGAACAAAACGGGAGGCGAAATGAGCCGATGATTCAAACGATTTTATTTGATCTCGACGGGACGTTGATCGATACGAACCCGCTCATCCTGAAAAGTTTTGAACATACACTGAGTTATTACTATCCGGACCGGACGTTTACGCAAGCTGAACTGCTTCCGTTCATCGGTCCGACCCTCGAGAAGTCATTTTCAGAAATGAACGCCGACCAGTGGAAAGAGATGGTCGCGTTTTACCGCAGCTACAACATTGCGATGCATGACGCGCTTGTCCTCGAGTATCCGGGTGTGCTTGACGGATTACGTCAATTGAAGCAACAAGGGTACAAGATGGCGGTCGTGACGTCGAAAAGTCGGCGTGTCGCGCTGCAAGGCATTGAACTGTTTGGTCTGACGCATTTGTTTGACGCAGTCATCGCCGCGGATGACGTGACGGAAGAGAAACCGGCCGTTGAACCGTTTGAAAAAGCGATGGCACTGCTCGGGGCGACCCGTGAGGAAACCATCATGGTCGGCGACAACGATACGGACATCCACGGCGGGAAAAATGCGGGACTGAAAACCGTTGCCGTCGGGTGGGCGATCAAAGGTCGTCCGTATCTTGAAGCGTTGCAACCGGATGTGATCATTGATTCGATGGAACAGTTGGGTGACTGGATCGAGGCCGAAAATGCCAAGGCGGACTGATCGTTATCACGTCGGGTCGACGAACCCGCTCTGGCATATGTACCGGACGGTGTCGTTCCTGAAAGTGATGTGGTGTTTTGTCATCATCACGATCGGCCGCTTCTCGCCGTCGCTCCGTTTTAAGAACGGTCTCTACCGGACGTGTTTACGGATGAAGATCGGCGACCGGACGGCACTGGCCTTGATGGTCATGCCGGATACGATGTTTCCGGAACGGATTACGATTGGTTCCAACACGATCATCGGATTCAATACGACGATTCTCTGCCATGAATATTTGACGACGGAGTACCGGATCGGTAACGTGACGATCGGCAACGATGTGTTGATCGGAGCCAATGTCACGATCTTACCGGGTGTCACGATCGGAGACGGTGCCGTGATTGGCGCCGGTTCGGTCGTCCATCGCGACATCGAGCCGTACGAACGGGTATCGAGTCAGCCGTTGCGCCGGCATGAAATGTGACGAAAATGTGAGAACAGGAGGAAACGAGATGAGTAACGTCCGCTTTACGTACAAAACAGGAAAGTATTTCGGAAGATTATTTGCCGAACGTCCGCAAGGGTTGGTCGTCGAAGTTCTGGCGGTTGAAAAACACCCGATCCAAGGGGACCTGCACAATCCGAATCAGGTCGACGTGCCACTCTTCCATGTCCGTCCCGCCTTACACCCGCACGAAAAAGTGACGGTCGCACCAAGCGTCGTTTATGCGTATGACGGAGAGATTCCACCGTACGCAGACAGCTTACGGCGCGCGTACGAAAAGGATGTCGAACGCCTGAACGGACAAAATCCAGAAGCGGATGCTTTCGTACAAAAATGCTTAGAGAATTACAAGGAACTGGAATCGATTTATGCGAAACGTTGGGGGTAAACCCCGGCGTTTTTTTCTGTTGCAACGCCTTCCGAGATAGGTTATTCTTGTCTCTGCAACTACGAAACCAGATTTAGATCTATGGGGGCTTGAATCATGATGGAATTAACTGAATACAAAGCAGACCCCTTTGCGATTACAACGCGCCAAGCGGAACTTTTTTATTTCCGCGGACGGAAGGCGCACCGGGAAGGGAGACTTGAAGAGGCGGTTTATCATCTCGATGAAGCCACGACGCTTCAACCGGAAGATGTCCGTTATCTGTTACGGTACGCCCGTGTTCTGTTCGAGACAGGTGAAATCAACCATGCCAATGATGTGTTGAAACAAGTCCGGACACTCGACAAGTCAAATACCGAATCATTGTTTTATCTAGCAAATAACTACGCGCATGTCTCTTTATATGAAGAAGCGAAGACGTATGCGCTTGAATATTTATCTTGTGCACCAAACGGTAAACACGCAGAGGCATCGGCCGCGCTCGTGGAACTGATTGATCTCGAACAAGAGATGGAAGATGACGATGAGGATGAATTGATTCGTTTACATGCTCAAGCACAACGTCAAATCGACAAAGGGATGTTATTTGCGGCGCAGGAGACACTGGAGTCCTTGATTACCCAGTATCCGACGTTTTGGCCGGCCTATAACAATCTCGCCATTGTCGAGTTTTATCTCGGTGAAAATGACCGTGCCTTTGCCTCACTTGAACAGGTGCTCGACGGCAATCCTGGAAACTTGCACGCGCTTTGCAACACACTCGTGTTGCTGCACGAGATGGGACAGGATGAAGAAGCCCATCGCTTGTCGCAAAAGCTCGAGCATGTCCGGGCCGTTAACCTCGAGACCCGTTACAAAGTCGCGTCGACGCTTGCGATCATCGGTCGCCATGACTTGGCTTACGAAGAATTGAAGCTGCTCGAACGTCGCGGTTACCGTGGGGATCCGTTGTTCGGACACTGGTTGTCGATTTCTGCGTTCAAGACCGGTCATATCGAAGAAGCTGCTGCCTTTCTCCAGTCCAAGGAAGCAAAAGGGATGCGGGAAGAACAGGAAGCGTACGATATCCGGCATAACCTGCAGTTCCGTTCAGCCTTGATTCAAGCACTGAAGACGGAAGACGATGTCTCGCGAATCTTTACGGCACTCCTGCTCGGTAAGCTCAATGACGGGGAAGCAAAACTCGCCCTGTCGATGATGCCGGAAGTGACAGATCATCCGGATGTCTTATTGCTGACAGAACAGATCCTTCATGAAATGAACGGAGAGCATGAGGTCGTCGATGCTCGCATTCATCGTGCGTTGATGACGATCCGCCTCGCGGAACGGTATGTCTCGGACGAGGAACGGATGAGTCTTGAAGGCGACTTTTACGAACGTTTCGCCCGGCTCGTCCTCAGTGGGGAGACCTTTGAATCGATTGAGCAGTCTGCTGCTGCCTTGATTTATCTGTTCCACGATGTCCGCGAAGGGATGTTGATTGAAGACTGCGCGACGCTCGTCCATGTTTCGTTTGACGAAGTGGCGGCGACGATTCGGTCATATCAACGGCTTTTGAACCCGGCCCGTGCAAAGTGTTAGACGTTTGTACGATTCTCACCTATACTCAAATTACAACGAAAATACAGATGGGGTGGAATCATGACAGAAACTGAGCAAAAAATTTATGACGTCATCATTATTGGTGCCGGTCCTGCCGGTATGACGGCAGCACTTTACGCATCACGTGCAAACCTTTCAACATTGATGATCGAACGTGGTATTCCGGGCGGCCAGATGGCCAACACGGAAGACATCGAAAACTATCCGGGCTACGACAGCATTCTCGGACCGGACCTTTCACAAAAGATGTTTGATCACTCAAAAGCATTCGGAGCAGAATATGCCTACGGTGACGTTCGCAGCATCGAAGACGGTCCTGCTTACAAGACGATCCACGCACACAACAAGGATTATTACGCCCGTGCGATCATTATCGCTTCTGGTGCGCAGTATAAGAAAATCGGCGTCCCGGGTGAAGAAGAACTTGGCGGACGTGGTGTGTCGTACTGTGCGGTCTGTGACGGCGCCTTCTTTAAAGAAAAAGAATTGTTCGTCATCGGTGGCGGCGACTCAGCGGTCGAAGAAGGGGTTTACCTGACACGATTCGCGAAAAAAGTTACGATCGTTCACCGTCGCGAAGAATTACGCGCACAAAAAATTCTCCAAAAACGAGCATTCGACAATCCGAAAATCGACTTCATCTGGAACCATACGGTCAAACAGATCAACGAAGATAACGGTAAAGTCGGCGGCATCGAATTGATCAATACGAAAACAGCGGCAACGACAACGTATCCGATTGATGGTGTCTTCATCTACATCGGAATGAACCCGATCACAGGATATGTGCAAGACTTGGGCATCCTCAACGATCAAGGGTATGTCGTGACGAATGAAGGCATGGAAACGAACATCAAAGGGATTTTCGCAGCCGGTGATGTCCGTGAGAAAACACTTCGTCAAGTCGTTACAGCAACAAACGACGGTTCAATCGCGGCGCAAAACGCGCAACACTATATCGAAGCGTTGCTTGAAGAATTAAAAGAATCATCACAAGTCTAATTCAGGAACCAGCTTGGTTGGAGGCACTTCCATCAAGCTGGCTCTTTTTTTATGTTATACTGAAACCAGAATAAAAAATACACACGGAACTGTTGTCTGGAGGGCGAAGAGATGGAACAGAATCAACCGCAACTGGTCATCATCACAGGAATGAGTGGCGCCGGAAAAACGGTCGCGATGAATAGCTTTGAAGACTTGGGCTACTTTTGTGTCGACAATTTACCGCCGACGTTACTACCACAATTGATCGAAGTGATTGGACAGGTGCGTCCGAAAATCGCCGTCGCCATCGATACACGGGCTCGTGATTTCATCGATAGTTTCTTTGTCGTTTACGAAGATTTAAAGAAAACGAATCTGCAAATCCGGATGCTGTATCTCGACGCCCGCAATGACGTGCTTGTCCGCCGGTATAAGGAATCCCGTCGTTCCCATCCGCTCGCACCGACGGCGTCCCCATTGATCGGTATTGAACGCGAACGGACGTTGCTCGAAGGATTCCGTGACAAGGCGCAGCTGCTGATGGATACAAGTGACATCAAACCGCTCGCTCTCAAGGAACGGATTTTAAAAGAGTTCACGGAAGGCGAACGGATTCCGTTCACCGTCAACGTGATGTCGTTTGGATTCAAGCACGGTCTGCCGCTCGATGCCGATCTCGTGTTTGACTTACGGTTCCTGCCGAACCCGTTTTACATTCCGGAACTCCGTCCGAAGACCGGACTCGATCTCGAAGTCTCGTCGTATGTCATGCAGTGGCCGGAAGCGAAGTTGTTTTATAAAAAGCTCGTCGACATGCTTGAATTCCTGATTCCCCAGTACGAGCGGGAAGGGAAATCACAGCTCGTCGTCGCACTCGGCTGTACAGGCGGCAAACACCGCTCGATTACGTTTGCGGAAGCGATCAGTAAAGAATTCAAGAACCAATACCATATCGTGACGAACCACCGGGATTATGTGCATGCGAAGGAGGAGAAGTGATGAAATGGGAACGAAAAGTCGTCGCCATCGGCGGAGGAACGGGCCTATCGACTCTTTTGCGCGGACTGAAACACTATCCGCTTGATATCACGGCCATCGTGACGGTCGCCGACGACGGAGGCAGTTCCGGTCGCCTGCGGACGGAATTTAATATGTTGCCGCCGGGCGATATCCGAAACGTCATCGTCTCGCTTTCGAAATCCGAGACGTTGATGGACCGGATCATGCAGTACCGGTTTGAAACAGGAGAAGGGCTGCATGGTCACTCGCTCGGCAACTTGATGCTGACGGCGGCGACCCAGCTCTGTAACGGCTCGTTTGTCGAAGCAATCGGTGTCATGGGGCAGCTGTTGAATGCCGAAGGAAAAGTCTATCCGGCGACGGAACGGACGATCACCTTATGTGCCGAGTTTGAAGACGGGACCATCGTTAAAGGCGAATCCTTGATTCCGAAGGTCGGGAAAGTGATTGAACGGATTTTCCTCGAAGAAGAAAACGTCCGTCCGGTTCCGGAAGCGATCCAGGCGATTCTTGACGCCGATGTCATCGTCCTCGGACCAGGCAGTCTGTACACGAGTGTCATTCCGAACGTTCTGATTGAAGAAATTCGTGATGCGATCAAACAATCGTTGGCACCGGTCGTCTATATCTGTAACGTCATGACGCAGCCGGGTGAGACGACTGCCTTTACGGCCAATGACCACCTGAATGTCTTGGAACGATTCCTTGGCAAGGGTGTGATTGATACGATCATCGTCAACAATGAATCGATCGACATCAGTTATTTACGAAAATACCAGAAGGATCACGCCGATATCGTGACGTATGATGAGACGAGTTTTGAAGAGGCCGGAATTGAAGTTCTCGCCGATGATATCGTGGATTACAACCACCATTTCATCCGCCACGACTCCGATGCCGTCGCCAGTCTTGTCATGCGGAAGGTCTTATCGATTCGACGTGTCCGTCAATTCGAAGGGAAGGAGGAACTGACGTGAGTTTTGCTTCAGAAGTTAAAAAAGAATTAACCCAAATCGCCATCACCGACCACGAGATGAAGGCCGAGCTTGCCGCACTTGCGCGGATGAACGGAGCGATTTCGTTTGGTCTTGGACGCGGCTTGACGCTTGATATCTCAACGGAAAACGCGTCGATCGCCCGCCGAATCTATTCGTTGCTCAAACGGGCTTACGCCGTCCACCTCGACTTATTGGTCCGGAAGAAAATGCGGCTCAAAAAAAATAACGTCTACATCGTCCGCGTCAAACAACAGGCGGATAAAATCTTGCAGGACCTCGGCATCCTCGGTGAAGGATTCACGATGATCCGCTCGATCAGCGATTCGATTTTGAACGATGAACGCCGTGCCCGGGCGTATCTGCGCGGTGCGTTTTTAGCCGGCGGATCCTTGAATAACCCGGCGACCTCGTCGTATCACCTTGAGATTTTCAGTTTATACGAGGAGCACAATGCGGCGCTCCGGAGTCTGACGAACCAGTTTGACCTCAATGCGAAAGCGATTGAACGGAAAAAAGGGCATATCCTCTACATCAAGGAAAGTGAAAAGATTTCCGATTTCCTGAAGCTCGTTGGAGCGACCTATTCGATGTTGCGTTTTGAAGATGTCCGCATCCTCAAGGACATGCGCAATTCGGTCAACCGACTCGTCAACTGTGAAACGGCGAACCTCAACAAGACGGTCGGAGCGGCGCTGCGGCAAGTCGAGAACATCAAGTTTCTTGAACGGACGGTCGGACTCGATGTCTTACCGGACAAACTGAGAGAAATCGCGATCTTGCGTGTGACGCACCAGGACGTGACATTACAGGAGTTAGGCGAGATGGTCGAAAGTGGTTCCATCTCAAAATCAGGTATCAATCATCGATTGCGCAAGATTGATCAAATCGCGGATAAAATCCGGAACGGGGAATCGATGACCGGGGCTCTTTAGGGAGTAACTTGCGAGATGAACCATAGTCTACTATAATATATAGTCGGTGCAACTAAATGTTCGAATTAAGGAGTTTTTGAAATGGCTAATGAGAAAAAACGTATTTCGCTGACAGTTGATGCGAAGTTTGATGAAGTGCTTACGAAAAAAGCAAAAGCGATCGGGGTTCCGAAAAGTACACTCGTGACATTTGCGACTTCTTTATTCCTGAAGCAATTACAGGCAGAAGAAGAACTTTCACCACATGCGAACGGCATCTACACGCTGATCCGCGAAAACCATGATATCGTATCTGATATCACGGACATGATCGATTAATGAACAAGGACCGCTGTCTGCGTACTTCCTTCTTAACGGAAAGGTACAAGACGGCGGTCTTTTTTTATTTGAGAAACAGAAAAAAACCGCCTTCACACGAAGTGAAGACGGTTTGCTGAAACAGCTTACGCACGTTCCATGACACGGTCGATTAAACCGTAGTCTGCTGCTGATTGAGCAGACATGAAGTTATCGCGCTCTGTATCACGCTCGATGACTTCAAGTGGTTGTCCTGTGTTTTCAGCCATGATTTTGTTTAAGTGTTCACGCATTTTGATGATACGTTCTGCGTGGATTTTGATATCTGATGCTTGACCTTGTGTTCCACCAAGTGGTTGGTGAATCATGATTTCAGCGTTCGGAAGCGCAAAACGTTTTCCTTTAGCGCCGGCTTGAAGCAAGAAAGCACCCATTGAGGCAGCCATTCCGATACAGATTGTTGAAACTTGTGGTTTGATGAAGTTCATCGTATCGTAAATCGCCATACCCGCTGTGATTGAACCACCTGGGCTGTTGATGTAAAGCGAGATTTCTTTATCTGGATCTTCGGCTGCTAGGAATAGCAACTGGGCAACGACTGAGTTGGCGACGTTGTCGTCAATCGCGCTCCCGAGAAGGATGATACGGTCCTTGAGCAAACGTGAGTAGATATCGTAAGCACGTTCCCCGCGGTTGGTTTGTTCGATGACTGTTGGAATTAACATAGTCTTTGCCTCCTTATAGTTGGTATGTAGCTCATATTCGACTTGTCCTTATCATAATCCTTTGGTCAATATTGGTCAAAAGATACGCTGTAGGTTTTATGTATTTTTCCTGAAACGGATTGAGCTAAACATATCAATATAGAAAAAAGGCAATACCGATAACGGCATTGCCTGTAGATTCAAGTATGGTACACCCGGAGAGATTTGAACTCCCGACACCTGGTACCGGAAACCAGTGCTCTATCCCCTGAGCTACGGGTGCATGTTTTTACTGAACAATTAATAGTATACCGACATTTTTTCAGGAAAGCAATACTAGATTGTGAAATTTCTTGTTTTTTTACAGATGGCTTGAATCCGGGCAAGAATCCACCGGTCGATTATAATAGAAACAGGTACCGATCAAGTCTGAGAAACGGAAGGTGAAGGGATGGAACAGAGGCAGGAACAGACACAACGTCTCGTGATGTCAGCATCGCATTTGTTTCAGTTGGCGATTTTGGAAGAATCACGGGCCGAGCTTGAGGAACATCTCTATCGAATGATTCGTCGCGCCACGTCTCATAAACATAATGGAAGAAAAACGATTCATCCGGATCTTGAGCAAGTCGCGAATCGAATCGAGTCGTTTGAAGCGGATCTTCTAAAGCAAATACGTTTAGAATCGGTCAGACAGGAAATAAGATATATGGCGGAACAACTCATCATGTACTTAGATGCGGATGGATTACTCAGAACGACGGATGCACAACTTTCCACTAATTTAAAAAGTGAAGCCACGCTGATCAAGCAGGCCCGCGAACTGCTTCAACGATGCGAGCCGACCGGTATCGCGGCACGTTCGGAAACGGAGTGTCGGTTGTTGCATGCCATGGAATTAGAAGATGCCACACTCATTGATCGGGTGGCAGAACTCCATGACGGGCAATCCCTTCAGGACGTATTAGCCGGACTTGACGACGAAGAGCAGCGACGAGTGAAGAAGCAGATCAATCGACTGCCGAAAACGCCTCTTTTACCGGAAACGACCGTCGTTACGATGCCGGAAGCGGAAGTTCGAGTAGTTGACGATCAACTTCAGGTGGAGTGGTACGATTTGCCGCTCGACACGTCCTGGACGGATCTCGAAGAAGCAAAACCTTTTTTAAGCGCCTATGAACGGCGTCGCGTCACGTTACACGCAATCTTGGACGTCATCATGAAACGGCAGGTGAGATGGTTTCAAGGCGAACTTCATCTGGAACCCCTCACGAAAAAGGAAATCGCGGAACAAACCGGACATCATCCGTCGACGGTTGGTCGGGCGATTGCGCATAAAACGATCCGGACTATCCACGGGACACACAATCTCGAGAACTTTTTTGTTTCCCGGACGAAGGACGGGACGTCGAGCTTTTTGATCAAGGTCCGAATCGCACAATTGATTCGGGAAGCGACGACACCGTTGTCGGATCAGCACATCACAGACCGGTTATCGGCGGACGGCATTCGGGTCGCACGCCGGACGGTCGCGAAGTACCGGGCGAGCCTTGATCTGACCCGGTCCGACATCATGAAGAAACGAAAGGCGAATGACTGATGCAAACAAAAGAACACAAGAGCTTAACACTGTATTCACGTCCGGGTTGTACGCTATGTGAGGAAGCCGCCGTCTTACTTGATTTCGTACTCGACGAATTCCCGGAGTGGACGTTCGAGGAAATCAACATTGATGAAGATGCAGCGCTCAGTTTACGGTTTTTATATGAAATTCCCGTCGTGATGTATCAGTCTGAAATTTGGAGTTATGGCAAATTTGAGACAGACACACTAAGAAACCGCTTACTTGAAAAAAGTTAAAGGGCGAGGCTTGAAACCTCGAACAGAGGCTGTTATAGTGAGAATGTACCAAGTGGGACGAGATACGACACGCGGGACGTAAAGTGTCCAGCAATTTTGAGAGGAGCGGGAATACATGATTCGGCAGTTAGTACAGATCCAAAAACGAATCGTGCCTGATCTGATCGAAGAAATGCAGACACGTTACGACATACTTCATTATGTCCGGCTCATGCAGCCGATCGGCCGACGGACACTTGCGACAAGCCTCGGCTTGACGGAACGGGTGTTGCGCCGGGAAGTGGACTTCCTAAAAGAGCAAGGATTGCTCGAAGTGGCAACACAGGGAATGTCTTTAACGGATGAAGGACGGACCGTTTTACGGAGTATGCACAGCGTGATGGCAGAACTGGCCGGTATTTCCGATATGGCGAAAGCCTTGAAGGAAAAACTCGGCGTACGGGATGTCGTCATCGTACCGGGTGACTCGGATCAGACATTTTGGGTACAACGCGATATGGGACGTGCGACCGTCGCACGTTTGAAACGAGAACTTTCTTCATCTGTACACAACACGATTGCAGTCACAGGAGGAACGACGATGGCTTCCGTCGCGGCGATGATGTCGCCCGATAAGGAAAATCGTCCGATGACCTTTGTACCGGCACGTGGCGGCTTAGGTGAAACACTGGAATTACAAGCGAACACGGTCTGCTCACGGATGGCGTCTCGTGCACAAAGTGATTATCACTTGTTGCACATCCCGGACATGGTCAGTAAGGAAACGTTTGTCAAGATGGTGGAAGAGCCGAGCATAAAAAATGTGTTACAAATGATTAGAGATGCGTCAATCGTGGTACATGGAATTGGTGAGGCAAAAACGATGGCAAAACGTCGTCGTGCTTCAACGGAGTTACTGGAACAGCTCGAAACCGAGCACGCAGTCGCGGAAGCATTTGGGTATTACTTCGATCGGGACGGGAAAATCGTGCACCGGGTGAAGACGGTTGGTCTTCAACTCGACGACTTAAAACAAGTCGAACACGTCATCGTCGTCGCCGGCGGACATTCCAAGGCGGAAGCCATCAATGCGTATGTCAAACAGTCCCCGGACATCATCCTGATTACGGATGAAGGGGCAGCAACAACGATTTTGAAAGGGTAGCCCCCTTTTGAATAATAGATAACTCGCTTTACATTAAAAGGAGGAAAATTATCATGGCAGTAAAAGTTGGTATTAATGGATTTGGACGTATCGGACGTTTAGCACTTCGTCAAATTCTTCAGTTTGACGGAATCGAAGTAGTCGCAATCAATGACCTTACAGACACTAAAATGCTTGCACACCTCTTGAAATATGATACGACTCAAGGTCGTTTCGACGGCGAAGTCGAAGTACACGATGGTTACTTCCTCGTCAACGGTAAAGAAATCAAAACACTTGCTAACCGCAACCCAGAAGAACTCCCATGGGGCGAGCTCGGTGTTGACATCGTTCTCGAATGTACTGGTTTCTTCACAGACAAAGAAAAAGCTGAGCTTCACTTGAAAGCTGGAGCTAAAAAAGTCGTTATCTCAGCACCTGCTACTGGCGACATGAAAACAGTTGTCTTCAACACGAACCACGAAATCCTTGACGGAACTGAAACAGTTATCTCTGGTGCTTCATGTACTACGAACTGTCTCGCGCCTATGGCTAAAGTTCTTCAAGATCAGTACGGAATCGTTGAAGGTCTCATGACAACAATCCACGCTTACACTGGCGACCAAAACACACTCGACGCTCCACACCCTAAAGGTGACTTCCGTCGTGCACGTGCAGCGGCAGCTAACATCGTTCCTAACTCAACTGGTGCTGCTAAAGCAATCGGTCTCGTACTTCCAGAACTTCAAGGTAAACTTGACGGATCTGCACAACGTGTACCAGTCGCTACAGGTTCACTCACTGAGCTCGTAACAGTTCTTGAGAAAAAAGTAACAGTTGAAGAAGTTAACGCAGCGATGAAAGCAGCAGCTAACGAATCTTACGGTTACACTGAAGACGAAATCGTTTCTTCTGACATCGTTGGTATCTCTTACGGATCACTCTTCGATGCAACACAAACGAAAGTCGTTACAGTCGGCGACAAACAACTCGTTAAAACAGTTGCTTGGTACGACAACGAAATGTCTTACACTAGCCAGCTCATTCGCACACTCAAACACTTCGCAGAAATCGCTAAGTAATTCGAGCAATTAAATAGCAATTGAATAAGAGCGGAAACGATACAGTCTCCGCTCTTATTGCGGAAAAAAGTCTGGAGGGGCGCACTAGCCCCTCACTATACGTATGAGACGGAGGACGAATGTATGAATAAGAAATCAATTCGCGATATCGATGTAAAAGGAAAACGCGTGTTTACACGTGTGGACTTCAACGTACCGCTAGAAGATGGCAAGATCACAGATGATACACGCATCCGTGCTGCCCTTCCGACAATCAAACACTTGGTTGACGGTGGAGCGAAAGTCATTCTCGCAAGCCACATGGGACGTCCAAAAGGCGAGAAGAACCCTGAATTCTCACTTGCACCAGTCGTAGCACGCCTCAGCGAACTGCTTGGTAAAGAAATCAAGCTCGTTGAAGAAGCATACGGTCCGGTCGCTGAAGAAGCGGTCAGCAAGCTTGAAGAAGGCGATGTCATCGTTCTTGAAAATGTTCGTTTCTACCCAGGTGAAACGAAAAACGATCCTGAACTCGCAGAAGGTTTTGCGAAACTTGCAGATGTTTTCGTCAACGACGCATTTGGTGCAGCTCACCGTGCGCACGCTTCTACAGAAGGTATCGCCCATCATGTCGATACAGCTGTAGCAGGATTATTGATCGAAAAAGAACTTCAAGTTCTCGGTAAGGCTCTCTCAAACCCGGATCGTCCGTTTACAGCGATCATCGGTGGTTCGAAAGTCGCTGACAAAATCGGCGTCATCGATCACTTGCTTGATATCGTCGACACGTTGATCATCGGCGGAGGATTATCTTATACATTCCTCAAAGCTCAAGGTTATGAAGTCGGTACGTCACTTCTTGAAGTCGACAAAATCGAACAGGCGAAGGAATTCATGAAAAAAGCAGAAGACAAAGGCGTGAAGTTCTTGATGCCGGTTGACTGTGTCATCACGAAGGAATTCGGCGAAGAAACATATGTTGGACCACGCGACATCGACAGTATCCCAGCGGATCACATGTCACTCGATATCGGTCCAAAAACAATCGAACTGTATGCAGAAGCAATCAAGTCTTCGAAACTCGTTGTCTGGAACGGACCAATGGGTGTGTTCGAACTTGATAAATATGCAAACGGAACAAAAGGTGTCGCTCAAGCATTAGCTGACAGCGATGCATACTCGATCATCGGTGGTGGAGATTCTGCTGCAGCGGCTGAGAAGTTTGGTCTTGCAGATAAAATGAGTCACATTTCAACGGGTGGCGGCGCAAGCCTCGAGTTCATGGAAGGAAAAGCTCTTCCAGGTGTCGAAGCGCTTAACGACAAGTAATCTAAAGTTCACAAGGGAGTGTTTTCAATGCGTAAACCAATTATCGCAGGTAACTGGAAAATGAATCTTACCCTCAAGGATGCTGTGGCATTCGCTGAGGAAGTCAAAGGAACTGTACCCGCTTCTTCGAAAGTCGACGCGGCTGTCTGTGCACCGTCTGTATTCCTTGCACACTTGACAGAAGCGACAGCTGGAACGGACCTGAAAATCGGCGCTCAAAACATGTACGACCAAGAGAGCGGCGCATTCACAGGTGAAATCAGCCCAGTGATGCTCAAAGAACTTGGCGTAACATACGTCGTCCTCGGTCACTCAGAACGTCGTGAGTATTTCGGAGAAACAGATGCGTTCATCAACAGCAAAACGAAAAAAGCATTTGAGCATGGTATCGTGCCAATCGTTTGTGTTGGTGAAACACTCGAAGAACGCGAAGGCGGAAAATTCGAATCAGTGATCCGTGAGCAAACAACGAACAGCTTGAAAGGCTTAACAGTTGATCAAGTCAAAAACCTTGTTGTCGCGTATGAGCCTGTCTGGGCAATCGGAACAGGAAAATCAGCAACAGAACAAGATGCACAAGATTCTTGTAAATTCGTTCGCGATGTCATCGCAGCTGAATTCGGTACGGAAGCTGCAGAAGCAGTCCGCATCCAGTACGGCGGAAGTGTCAAACCGGACAACATCAAAGAATACATGGCTCAACCTGACATCGACGGTGCTTTAGTTGGTGGCGCAAGTCTTGAGACAGGATCGTTCCTCAAACTGTTGGAGGCGATTTAAATGAAAAAACGTCCAGTCGCACTGATCATCCTTGATGGTTTCGGTATGCGTGACGAGGAGTTCGGAAATGCTGTCACGGCAGCAAACAAACCGAACTTCGACCGTTACTGGGGACATTACCCGCATACATTGTTGAATGCGCAAGGAGAATACGTTGGTTTGCCTGAAGGACAAATGGGGAACTCAGAAGTGGGTCATTTGAACATCGGTGCAGGTCGCGTCGTCTATCAATCGCTATCCCGAATCAACAATGCCATTAAGGATCGCTCGTTCTTCTCGCGTCAAGCGATGAACGATGCGGCAGGTCACGTGAAGAAATACGGTTCAGCCCTTCATATCTTTGGTTTGGTCTCTGACGGTGGGATCCACAGTCACATCAACCACCTGTATGCGGTGCTTGAATTCGCAAAACTTCACGAAATCGAAAAAGTCTATCTCCATGCTTTCACGGATGGCCGCGATTGTGATCCACAATCAGGAGCCGGTTTCCTCCGTGATGCACAAGCGAAGATGGACGAGTTAAACGTCGGTCAATTCGCAAGTGTCTCTGGTCGTTATTACGCGATGGACCGCGACAACCGCTGGGAACGCGTCAAGAAAGTCTATGACGTCATCACGTTCGCAGACGGTCCGACAACAAAAGACCCAATCGCGATGGTCGAAGCTTCGTACAAAACAGACGTCACAGATGAGTTCATTGAACCAACGGTAGTCGTGCAGGAAGACGGTACTCCAGTAGCACCGATCCACGATAACGATGCGATCATGTTCTTCAACTATCGTCCGGACCGTGCGATTCAGCTCGCCAAGACGTACAAAGAAAAAACAGGCTTCAATGGATTTGAATTGCCGGACAACGCACCGAAGAACCTGCTGCTCGTCTCGATGACGAAGTACTCGGATGCGATTGATACGGATATCGTCTTCCCACCGGAAGACATCAAAAACACACTCGGTGAAACGTTATCAAAACAAGGCCTTAAACAATTACGGATTGCGGAAACTGAAAAGTACCCGCACGTCACGTTCTTCTTTAACGGTCAACGTGAAGAGCCGTATGAAGGAGAAGATCGGATTCTGATCCCATCTCCAAAAGTCGCGACATACGATTTGAAACCGGAAATGAGTGTTTATGAAGTCACAGAAGCACTCGTTGACGCAATCAACACGGACGAACACGACGCAATCATCCTCAACTTCGCCAATCCCGATATGGTCGGTCACTCGGGTATGCTCGAGCCGACGAAAAAGGCGATCGAAGCGGTGGATAAATGTCTCGGTCAAGTCGTTGACTTGATCATCAGCAAAGGTGGCGCAGCCATCATCACAGCCGACCACGGAAACGCGGACAAAGTCCTCAATGCCGATGGCAGCAAGATGACGGCGCACACGACAGAACCTGTTCCATGTATCGTCACAGTCGAGGACGTCGAACTCCTTGAGCCATTGACTGGCGTACTGGCAGACTTGGCACCAACTGTTCTCGACTTACTCGGAGCAGATCAACCGGCAGAAATGACCGGGAAATCGATTGTAGCAAAGAAATAATCCCGTCAATCGATGGACTGGTCACGGTCGCACTACAAACTAATCTTTCTCAAACAAAAAGGAGCGAATTTAAATGTCAATGATTACAGAGATTTATGCACGCGAGATTCTTGATTCACGCGGTAACCCAACAGTAGAAGTAGAAGTATATACAGAAGACGGCGGTTTCGGTCGCGCACTCGTCCCATCAGGCGCATCAACTGGTGAGCACGAAGCAGTTGAGCTTCGCGATGGCGACAAATCACGTTACCTCGGTAAAGGTGTCTTAAAAGCTGTTGACAACGTCAACGAAAAAATCGCACCTGAAATCATCGGTTACGATGTCTTCGACCAAGCAGGAATCGACAAAAAGATGATCGACCTCGACGGTACGAAAAACAAAGGTAACTTCGGCGCTAACGCAATCCTTGGTGTTTCTATGGCTGCTGCACGTGCTGCTGCAGATGAGCTTGGTCTTCCACTTTACACGTACCTCGGTGGATTCAACGCGAAAACACTTCCAACTCCAATGATGAACATCATCAACGGTGGATCACACGCTGACAACAACGTTGACTTCCAAGAGTTCATGATCATGCCTGTTGGAGCTCCAACATTCAAAGAAGCACTTCGTATGGGTGCTGAAATCTTCCACGCGTTGAAATCAGTTCTTAGCGGAATGGGTCTTAACACAGCAGTTGGTGACGAGGGTGGATTCGCTCCAAACTTGAAATCAAACGAAGAAGCAATCACAGTTATCCTTGAAGCAATCGAAAAAGCTGGCTACAAAGCAGGCGAAGATGTTTACCTTGCAATGGACGTTGCTTCTTCTGAGTTCTACGACAAAGCAGCTGGAACATACAACCTCGCTGGCGAAGGCAAAGTCCTCACAACAGCTGAGCTTGTTGAATTCTACGCACAACTCGTTGACAAATACCCAATCATCTCAATCGAAGATGGCTGTGACGAAAACGACTGGGATGGTCACAAACTCCTTACAGATCGTATCGGACACAAAGTCCAACTCGTTGGTGATGACTTGTTCGTAACAAACACAGAGAAACTTGCTGAAGGTATCGAAAAAGGCATCGCAAACTCGATCCTCATCAAAGTTAACCAAATCGGTACGTTGACTGAAACATTCGACGCAATCGAAATGGCGAAAAAAGCTGGTTACACAGCAGTCGTTTCTCACCGTTCTGGTGAAACAGAAGATTCAACAATCGCTGACATCGCTGTTGCGACAAACGCTGGTCAAATCAAAACAGGTTCACTTTCACGTACAGACCGTATCGCGAAATACAACCAACTTCTCCGCATCGAAGACATGCTTTCAGACGTTGCTGTATACGACGGAATCAAATCATTCTACAACCTCAAGAAGTAATTACGGGTTGATGATTTAAAGTGTGTTGTACACTCGCTGTACAGCCAATACCTCCTATTTATGTGCGATCTCCGCACATGAATAGGAGGTTTTTTTGTTCCTGATGGATCGGTTAAAGAGAGTTTAAGTTGAATTCTAAAAATAGAAACGATTTGTAACAGACAGCTTTAATCGATTACACCAATGTGATTCAGTTCGAAACGTTAAAAAAATCAAATTTATAGGACCTTTCTTTTACTACCTGGTCATTAAAATGTTATAGTTATAAATAAGTTTAAGTTCGATCATTATAGTGATTAGATAAATGTAAATGGATTAAGCTTAAAAACATCTAAAAGGAGACATGATCATGTTAAATTCAGATTTAGATATACGCTTAGAACCACGCATTAAGGAACTTTACCGCTTACATAAGGAGCGTTCAGCCAATATTGATTGGAGCTATCACGAATTCATTCCATGGGACAAGGCGATGTCGTTTAAACGGGTTCCTTGGGAGGAGAGTCAAGTTACGCTTCCGGAAGGCGTCATCGTTGCCGTGGAAACGGCATTACTGACAGAAGTAAACTTACCTTGGTATACATCGCATTTGGATTACACATTCAAAAATTCGATGGAAGTCATCAATGATTTCGTCCGCACGTGGACGGCGGAAGAAGACCAGCACTCGAGCTTACTGGAAACGTATTTACTTGTGACACGAAACGTCAATCCGACACGGTTGCATCAATTAAGAAGACGCGTCGTTGAAAGCGGCTGGTTCCCGGACTTCACGAATCCTTTGGCGACAATGGCCTACACTTCGCTGCAAGAGCTTGCGACACTCGTTTTCTATAACAACGTAGCGAGAGTGGCAGGAGCGCATGACAAAGACTTGGCGACACTGCTCCGCCGTTTGGCAAAAGATGAAGCCCTTCATTATGCGTTCTACCGCGACACGGTAAAAGCGCACCTTGAACTCGACCCGAACTTCATCGTGTTCTTTGAAGATGTCATCATCAATTTCTCGATGCCGGGAGCGATCATGCCGGACTTTACCGAGCGTATGAAGACCATCGCAGTGGATACGAATTACGGACCCCTCCAATACTTTGACCAAGTATTAGATGTCGTCGTGAAATACTGGGATATTGAGAACTTGCAACCTACGAGCGAAGAGGCCAAACAATCTCAAGCGAACATCATGAAATATCACGGGCGTTTGAAACGCATCAAGGACCGTCAATCAGCAAAAACGAAGATTGATGCATAAGGAAGGGAGCACTAAAAAATGACGTGTGAAATATGCGGAAAAGAAACGAATAACCAAGTCAGTTATTTGGAACTGAACACGTGGGAATTCAATTCGTTGAAGACAGAAGAAAAAGACTTTTATCCGATTTGTTACAGCTGTTTTGACAAGCATACGAACGAGTTCATCGATCAGGAAATGGATCTTGAATTAAGAAAAAAACGTTCGCAGATGGTAAATAAAGAAGTCGAGGCAGAAATCGAAGCTATTCTTGAAGTTGAAAATTAAGTGCTCAATTAGATTCCGATATATGTTGGAATCGTCAGACTGAAGACAAAATAGTGGTTTTTCTCTTAATCGAGAAGAGCCACTTTTTGCTCGTTCTTTGAAGTATTATTTTATATTTAGTCCAAATAAAATAAAGAGGGAAAATAAATTTGATACCCTCAAAATATCTTCAACATTCATAAATGAACTATTTTTAACAAAAAAATTCTGTACAAACTTATTCATTTACGTTTTTCTTCATATTTATTTTCAATAACGTAAAACAAAAAAAGTGTTATAAGGATAACGAATGAAGTTGTGCTATGCTCCATTAATTCAAAGTACGGTAGTGTTAAAGACAGAAGTATCAGTGACGTCGCTACTAATCGAACGATAACAAGTTTTTTATTATATTTGTTATTATCCAAATTACTTCCTCCTTTTTCAAATTTAACATTAACATTATTTCCTATATGATAAAACCTATTGCACATTAATCACGAGGTTTCTTAATCCAACGTTGAAGCGTCTCATGTGGTTTCCTCAAACAAGATCTGACAGCGCAGGCTTGCGCTTTTTCCTGTAGGAGTCGCGTGAAACGCGTGATAACAGGTGCATAGAAAAACATTCATCGCTCGACTTCTAAGGGAGAAGGAAGCAACGCTTCCGCCCTAGAAAAGCGAGCGAATGAATGTTTTTTCGTAGACCTAAAAAAACGAGACCCGACTAAACGTCGAATCCCGTAGTATCAAAATGGAATTATCCTCCTTGAAATCAATCCTCGATAAACGTAACGAGGTAATGATGAGCAGAATAGAGCGGAGCACGCGTGACGAAGAACTCGGGTAAGTCGACATCGATATCGAGTTCACGTAAAGTTTGCGGATCGAGACACTCCTGGACGAGACGTTTGATATCGCTGAGTAATTCATCGTGCAAATTCGCTTCCGCTGCGAAGGAACGTTTGGCTTCATCTTTTAACAATAAGACGACTGGAGGAAGACCGCGTAGTAAGTCGACCTGAAGTGGTTGTTCGTTGCGTTGAAAAAAGTCGTTTAAGCAACTGACGACCTTCATCGAATGTTCTTCTTTCATCGGTCGGACCCCCAACTTTCTTTAAGTAGCTGTTACTATCAAGCTATTCCCTAAAGTCAGATAGGATATGCAGACAAACTGGAATCGGTGCATTAACGGATTCAATAACCGGGTACAGAAAGAGGTAGGGGGGATGAATATGCTGTTTCGTTATTTATTTTTGGGTATGGACCCCGCGATCGACGAGATTCAACTACGGATCATTTATTTTACGGAATTGATTTTCTTTATCGGTCTGTATCAGATTACGAGTCGTTTTTCACGTCAAAGCATGATTCTCGGAACGGTCCTCGGCATCACGGGTCTGATTGCGCTCCTACCGGGAGCCATCTATATTCTGCGGTATAACCCGGAAGATGCGGTCATCGACATTACGTTCCTGTTGATTTACTTACTGGAGCCGCTTGCGATTTTAGCATTTCTCGTCGCCTTGTTTCGACGGTTGTATCAAAAACGCCATCCCAATCATTGAAGAAGTCCGGACAAACGTTGTCGTAACACGTTTGATCGGACTTTTTCGTCTGTCTGAAAAAAATAAATAAAATATATTTTAGCAAAAAGGATTGATGTGTAACCGGTTACACAATATGATACATATTGTAAGCGTTATCAAAAGAAAGAGGTGGCGAACATGTCGACCATCCGGGAAGTAGCGAAAGTGGCAAATGTCTCCGTTGCGACCGTCTCACGTGTCATGAATGAGAAGGGATATGTCAGCGAAAAAGCAAGAACAGCAGTCCTGCAAGCGATTAAGCAGCTCGATTACCGACCGAACCGGGTCGCCCGGTCGTTGTTCCAAAAACGATCTGGTCTGATTGGTTTGATTGTCCCGGACATCACCAATCCTTTTTTCCCGCAACTCGCACGGGCTGTGGAAGATATGGCACATCAGCACGGATTTCAGGTGATTTTGTGTAACACGGATGAACAGTTTCAGAAAGAACAAGAATATATTCAGTCACTCGAAGCGATGCACATCGACGGGCTGATCATCACGACGAACTATTCGAACAACCCGAACTATGAAGGAATCGAAGTGCCGATCGTTGCCCTCGACCGTGTTTTGCAAGGTGCAATCCCGACGGTCACGTCGAACGGTTACGACGGCGGTAAAAAAGCGGCACAGTTCTTACTCGATCACGGAGCAACCGAACTTGTCGTCATCAGCGGTCCGTCGAAATTGCCGACAATCAAAAAACGCCGGGATGGATTTGAGGAAGTTGCCGGGAAACACCTCGTCGCAAGTATCGAGTCGCCGTTTCATTTCCAAGGCGCACTCGGGGCGGCGAACTACTTATTTGACCATTACGACTGTAACGGAATTTTTGCGGCAAACGATGTCATCGCCGCAGCGACGATTCAGGTCGCAGCTGAGCGGGGAATCGCGATTCCAGACCAGCTACAGATCATCGGCTATGACGGAATTGAACTCGGGCAGATGATTTCACCACCACTTACGACAATTGCCCAGCCGATTTATCAGATGGGCGAACTGGCAGCAAAGTTATTGATTCAACGAATTGAAGGAAAAGAGATTGCGGCCGTCCATCATGAATTGATGGTCGAAGTCATCGAACGAGAAACGACGAAGCGGAAGGGTGAACAGTCATGAAACAAATCAGTGTAGTCGGAAGTATCTCGATGGACTTGGTCGTTGAAAGCGATCGTCGTCCGTCAGCAGGGGAAACGGTCATCGGATCCGCCTTCCATACGGTACCGGGAGGCAAAGGGGCCAACCAAGCGGTCGCGATTGCCCGACTTGGCGGCAACGTCGAAATGGTCGGCTGTGTCGGCGATGATGCAAACGGCGTTGCGATCCGGCAGAACTTTGAAACGGAACAAGTCGGGACGACGCATCTGCAGACGATCGCGAACGAACGGACGGGGACGGCGCACATTACGCTGGCGGAAGGCGATAATTCAATCGTCGTCGTCCAGTCGGCGAACTTGGCGGTCGTTTATGACGAGGCACAGCTCGACAGCCTGCTCGGTCAGACGGACATGATTTTATTACAGCTCGAAATTCCACTGGAAACGGTCAAACAGGTGGCGCGTTACGGCAAGACACACGGTATTCCTGTCGTCTTGAATCCGGCGCCAGCCATCGTTCTTGACGACGAGCTGCTGGACGACGTGACGTATCTGACACCAAACGAACATGAATGCGGCTTGATTTTTGGACAACAGCAGTCACTTGAACATTGGTTAAGCCAGTATCCGAATAAATTGATCGTGACAGAAGGCAGTCGCGGCGCCCGTTTCTATGACGGGGATGCCATCGTGACGGTGCCGGCAATCAAGACGGACGTCATCGATACGACGGGTGCCGGTGATACATTCAACGGGGCACTTGCGGTCAGCTTGACGGAAGGAACGTCATTGACAGAAGCGATCCGCTTTGCCAACAAGGCAGCCGGCATGTCCGTCCGCGCCCTCGGGGCACAAGGCGGAATGCCGACACGGGAACAGATGGAGGTTGAAGCATGAAACGACACGGGATTTTAAACAGTCACATCAGTAAGGTCTTAACGGATCTTGGTCATACGGACATGGTCGTCATCGCCGACTGCGGTCTGCCGATTCCGGCAGGCGTAGAGCGGATCGACTTGGCACTTGAGCTCGGAACACCGTCGTTCGCGGATGTTGTCCGTGTCGTCGCCGACGATATGGCGATTGAACAGGTGACGCTCGCAACAGAAATCAACGACACGAACGTCAAGGCACTTGAGGTCGTCAACCAACTCGACGTCCCGCAAGACTTCGTCTCGCACGAAGCATTCAAGGAACTGACGAAGCAGGCGAAAGTCATCATCCGGACGGGTGAAGCGACACCGTATGCGAACGTCATCTTACACGCCGGCGTCATTTTTTAAGGGGGAAGCACGATGCAAATTGAGATGACAGGTATCAAAAAAGCGTTTGGTCCCGTTCCCGTCTTGAAGGGTGTCGACTTTACACTGGCGACCGGTGAGATTCATGCCTTGATGGGTGAAAACGGAGCCGGAAAATCGACCTTGATGAAGATTCTGACCGGTGTCCATAAAGCCGATGAAGGAACGATTCAAATTGACGGCGTGGAACAACAGTATAAAAATCCGAAGCTGGCGGAAGAAGCGGGAATCGCTTTTATCCACCAGGAGCTGAACATCTTGCCGGACTTAACGGTCACGGAAAATCTGTTTCTCGGACGGGAACTGAAATCCCGCTTCGGCATTCTTAAGCAAGCGGAGATGAAACGGCTCGCTGAACGTGAACTGGCGGAATTGAACGTCTTCATGGACGTCAATCAGCTCGCCCGGACGTTATCGGTCGGACAACAGCAGATGATTGAAATCGCGAAAGCGTTAATGACGGACGCGAAGGTCATCATCATGGATGAACCGACGGCCGCTTTGACGGAACGTGAAATCCGCGCCTTGTTCAGTGTCGCGACGGCACTGCGGGCACAGGGTGTCTCGATCGTCTACATCTCGCACCGGATGGAAGAAATTTTTGAATTGTGCGACCGGATCACCGTCTTACGCGATGGTGTCTCGGTCTCGACCCACCGGATTGCCGAGACCTCATTTGAACAGATTGTCCGCGAAATGGTCGGACGTGAGATGGGCGAACGGTATCCGGAGCGGCAGGTCACGCTTGGTCAGACGGTCCTCGAAGTCACCGGGGCAACCGGCAAACGGTTTGAAGATGTCTCGTTTTCCGTCCGGGCCGGTGAAATCGTCGGCTTTTCCGGCTTGATGGGCGCCGGGCGGACAGAAGTCATGCGTGGCTTGTTCGGAGTCGATCGGCTGAAAGCAGGGACGATCAGCTTAAACGGCAACGTCATCAAAATCAAATCGCCACACGATGCGATCAAACAGGGACTTGGCTTCTTGACGGAAGATCGAAAAGGTGAAGGCTTGTTCCTCGACTTTTCACTCCGGGAAAACATCTCCTTGCCGACAATCCGGTCGTTATCGAAGTCCGGTGTCATCTCCGATCAATCGGAGCGGCAGTTCGCCGAAGGCTATCTCAAGTCGTTATCTGTCCGACACAGTTCGATGGATCAACCGGCGAAGTCGTTGTCCGGCGGGAACCAGCAAAAGGTGGTCCTCGCGAAATGGCTCGGAACGAAACCGGATGTCTTGATTCTCGACGAACCGACACGCGGTGTCGACGTCGGGGCGAAAAAAGAAATTTATACGATCATGAATGAACTCGCCGCATCGGGTGTCGCGATCATCATGATCAGTTCCGACCTCCCGGAAATTCTCGGGATGAGTGACCGTGTCTATGTGATGCGGGAAGGACAGATGAGCGGCATGCTCAACCAACAAGAGGCCACGCAAGAAAGTATCATGACGCTTGCGACAGGAGGACAATGACATGGAATTGATGCAAGGGAAACTGACAGAAAAGAAACCAAGACGACTCGGGATTGGTCAAAAGCTTGGTCCGCTCGCCGGACTGTTCGCCATCATTCTCGTCGTCTCGATCATGGAACCGGACTTTTTAACACTTAATAACTTATTCAACATCTTACGCCAAGTTTCGATCAATGCCTTGATTGCCTTCGGGATGACGTTCGTCATCTTAACAGGTGGAATCGACTTATCGGTCGGTTCGATTCTTGCGTTGTCATCCGCGTTCGTCGCCGGTCTGATGACCGACGGAACGTCCGCGATTCTCGCTGTGCTTGCCGGATTGATCGTCGGCGCAATCATGGGTGCGTTAAACGGAATGGTCATCTCACTCGGGAAAGTCGCACCGTTCATCGCGACACTTGCGACGATGACGATCTTCCGTGGTCTGACACTCGTCTATACGGACGGGAAGCCGATTACCGGACTCAGCCAAGGCGGCTGGTTCGAATTATTCGGTCGCGGCTACTTCTGGATCTTCCCGGTCCCGGTCGTGACGATGTTGATTGCCTTTGGCGTTCTGTACTTCATCTTGAAGAAAACGACGTTCGGTCGTTACACGTATGCAATCGGCGGTAACGAAGAAGCGGCAAAATTGATGGGGATTCAAGTCAACAAAGTGAAGATTTTGATCTACTCGTTGTCTGGTTTGATGGCAGCACTCGCTGGGATCATCTTGACGTCGCGTCTGAACTCGGCGCAACCGACAGCCGGAACATCGTACGAACTGGATGCAATCGCAGCGGTCGTCCTTGGTGGGACAAGCTTAGCCGGTGGACGCGGTTGGATTGTTGGGACGTTGATTGGTGCATTGATCATAGGAACACTCAACAACGGACTGAACTTACTTGGTGTCTCGTCCTTCTTCCAGCTCGTCGTCAAAGGGCTCGTCATCCTGTTCGCGGTACTCGCGGACCGGAAACAAACTACGTGATTTACCATCCAAAAGGAGGATATTGATATGAAAAAACTACTCGCACTCGTCATGATGGCGTTAATGGTCTTCGCAGCGGCTTGTTCGACGGAACAACCGGGCAGTGACACGGAAAAAGAGAAGAAAACAAAAGACTTTAAGATTGGTCTGTCGATTTCGACACTCAATAACCCGTTCTTCGTCTCGCTGAAAGAAGGAGCAGAAAAAGAAGCAAAAGCACAAGGCGCAACACTGCAAGTCGCGGATGCACAAGATGATGCCGCAAAACAAGCAAGTGACATCGAAGACATGATTCAAAAGAACGTCGATCTCATCTTGATCAACCCAACGGATTCAGCAGCAGTCGGTGCAGCTGTTCAAACAGCAAACGATGCGGACATCCCGGTCATTACAGTGGACCGCAATGCAGAAGCCGGTGACGTCATCGCGCACATCGCGTCGGATAACGTTGCAGGCGGGAAACAAGCGGGTGAGTACATGATCGAACTCGTGGGCGACAAAGCGCAAGTCGTTGAACTCGAAGGAATCCCGGGCGCATCGGCAACACGCGACCGCGGTGAAGGGTTCCACGCGGCAGTCGACAGCAAGCTTGACGTCGTTGCCAAACAATCCGCAAACTTTGACCGGGCAAAAGGTCTGTCGGTCATGGAAAACATCCTGCAAAACAACAAAGACATCAAAGCCGTCTTCGCACACAACGATGAAATGGCCCTTGGTGCCGTCGAAGCGTTGAAAGCAGCGGGCATGGAAGATGTCAAAGTCATCGGGTTTGACGCAACAGACGATGCCGTCAAAGCCGTCGAAGACGGGAAGATGGCGGGAACGGTCGCTCAGAAACCGGCTGAGATCGGTAAAACGGGGATCGACACAGCAATCAAACACCTTAAAGGCGAGACAGTCGAGAAGAACATTCCAGTCGAACTCGATCTCATTAAACAATAATTTTCCTCACCAGCCGGTCTGATTTTGTCAGCCGGCTGGTGTTTTTTGGAGGGAAGCTGAACTTCGTGAATCTATACCTTGTTCCCGTAGTTGTTTTTCTCTATAATGAAAGAAGCGTATATTACTGAAGGAGGATCATCGATGATCATTCATAACGTGGCTCTTGTCGGCCTCATCGTCGTTTCCGTTCTTCTCATCATCGTCGTTCTCTTGATGTCAGGCCGTACGGCTGGACTCGGAGCATTGACAGGTGGGGCAGAACAATTATTTGGTCGCCAAAAAGCCCGTGGCTTGGATGCGGTCCTAAATCGTGTAGCGTCTATTTTAGGGGCATTATTCTTTATCTTGGCGTTACTCGTCGCTTTTTATAAGTGAGTACTGAAACGACAGCCGTCCGATCGCGCTGTCGTTTTTTCTTATTTCTCGATTTCTATTTTTTTATTTTGGGGTATAGAGTTAGAGGGGGAATCATTTTATGAAAATCACATTACCAAAACCATTCTTTTTTGAAGGCGGCAACCGGGCAGTCCTGTTGTTACACGGCTTCACCGGCTCAAGCGCCGATGTCCGGATGCTCGGACGTTACCTGCAAAAACATGGTTATACATCACTGGCACCACAATATAAAGGGCACGCTGCCCCACCCGAAGAGCTGACGAAGACTGGGCCAGCCGACTGGTGGCAGGATGTCCTCGACGGTTACGAAGAGTTAAAAGCGAAAGGATACGACGAGATTGCGGTCTGCGGACTGTCACTCGGCGGTGTCATGTCGCTTCGACTGTCGATGCACCGTCCGGTCAAAGCGGTCATTCCGATGTGTGCGCCGGCTTACATCAAAAGTGAAGACGTCATGTATGCAGGAGTCACGGAGTATGCCAGAGAATTTAAGAAGCGAGAAGGAAAATCGGTCGAGGAAATCGAGCAGGAGATGGCTGTGTTCGAACCGATGCCGACCTTAAAGGATCTGCAAGCCTTGCTGAAAGAGACACGCGATTCACTCGAAGATGTCTATGCACCGACACTCGTCATCCAAGCCCGCAATGATCATATGATCAACACGGATTCAGCCAACATCATCCATGATGGTGTCAGTGCCTTACAAAAAGATCTGATCTGGTATGAGAACTCAGGTCATGTCATTACGCTCGACAAAGAAAAAGAAACGCTCCACCAAGACATCCATGAATTTTTGGACGGCTTGAACTGGAGCCATTAACTGGAGGTGTCACGTTGGAATTACGTGAACGCATATTAGAGGTCATCGCGGCGGACGAACGTCCGTTGTCGATTGATCAATTAACGAAAAAACTGGAATTAACGGATACGGCACAGTTCAAGGAACTGATCCGGACGTTAAATGAACTTGAAGAAGAAGCGCTTGTTGCGCGGACCCGTTCGAACAAATACGGAACCCTCGCTCAAATCGGACAAGTTGCCGGAAAAATCTCGGTCCACCAACGTGGATTCGGATTCGTTTCACCGGAAGACGGTTCTGCCGGCGATATCTTCCTGCCGGCACCGGAACTCGGCAATGTCTATAACGGGGACCGTGTCCTCGTCAAAGTTTTTGCTGAATCCAACGGCGGAGACCGCCGCGAAGGCAAGTTGCTCAAGATTCTCTCACGCGGACCGGCTGATTTCGTTGGGACGTTCGTCAGTCCAAAAGGACGGATTGAGTCGATCGCCTACATCGAACCGGATGATTCGAAGCTGACGTTCTTACCGGTCGTCGCAAACGAAGATACGCTTGGTGCCGTCGACGGCCATAAAGTCCTCGCGCGGATCACGAAGTATCCGGACGGCCGTTACGCCGGAACCGCCAAAGTCTTACAAATCATCGGGCATAAAAATGACCCGGGTGTCGATATCCTGTCGATCGTCCACAAGCACGGCATCAATGTCGACTTCTCGGACGCAGCAATCGCGGAAGCAAATGACATTCCGGATCAAATCGATGAGAAAGATCTCGTCGGTCGCGTCGACTTACGCAACGAAGTGACGGTCACGATTGACGGCGCTGATGCGAAAGACCTCGATGACGCGGTCCATGTCAAGAAACTTGCGAACGGCAACTACGAGCTCGGTGTTCACATCGCCGACGTCTCGCATTACGTCAAGGAAGATTCACCGCTGGACGAAGAAGCCCGCGAACGCGGGACCAGTGTCTATCTCGTTGACCGGGTCATTCCGATGATTCCGCACCGTCTGTCAAACGGAATCTGTTCACTCAACCCGCACGTTGATCGGTTGACGCTCAGCTGCATCATGGAAATCGACCAGAACGGTGCTGTCGTCAACCATGAGATTTTACAGAGTGTCATCAAGACGACGGAACGGATGACGTACACCGATGTCCGGAAAATCATCGAACGTGAAGACGAAGAAGTGGTCGCAAAATACCACGATCTCGTCGCCAACTTTGATCAGATGGCGGAACTGGCTGCGATCCTCCGCGAACGCCGCTCCCGCCGTGGCGCGATCAACTTCGACTTCCCGGAAGCAAAAGTGCTCGTCAACGAAGAAGGCAAGACAAGCGAAATCATCCTGCGCGAACGGTCGGTTGCCGAAAAACTGATCGAAGAGTTCATGCTCGCCGCGAACGAAACGGTGGCGGAGCACGTCCAGCACCAAAAACTGCCGTTCATGTACCGGATCCACGATGAGCCGAAAGCAGAACGTCTCGATACGTTCTTCAAATTCATCGCGAACTTCGGGATCAACGTCGAACGCAAAGGCGAGTCGGTCGCACCGAAGACGTTGCAATCGATCCTGAACGCCGTGGAAGGCGAACCGGAAGAAGCCGTCGTCAGTACGGTCATGTTACGGTCGCTCCAGCAAGCGAAATATGACGTCGAACCGATTGGTCACTTTGGTCTGTCGACTGATTTCTACACGCACTTCACGTCACCGATCCGCCGGTATCCGGACTTGATGGTCCACCGTCTCCTGCGCGAGTACATCATCTTTAATGATAAATCGCAAAAGACACAGGACCGTTATTCTGCGATTCTGCCGGAAATCGCCGATCACGCTTCAAAACGGGAACGTCGTGCCGTTGACGCCGAGCGGGAAACAAATGCACTGAAAAAAGCCGAGTATATGGAACAACACATCGGCGAGACGTTTGAAGGGGTCGTCAGCGGAGTGACCAACTTCGGCATGTTCGTCGAGTTGCCGAACACGATCGAAGGACTCGTTCACATCCAGGCAATGACGGATGACTTCTACCGCTATGACGAAGCGAACTATCAATTGATGGGCGAACGGACGAAACAACAGTTCCGGATCGGCGATGTCGTCGAAATCAAAGTCACCGGTGTCAACATCGATGAGAAGACAATCGACTTCGCAGTCGTCGGGATGCCGGAACGCCAACCGAAAAAACGCTTTGAGTCGAAGACGATCCGTTCAACGGGCGGCCGTCCGGGACAAAAACGCGACGACAAGAAAGACGACCGTCGCGGGAAGTCGAAACGTCCGAGTAAGCCGAAGGACCAGTCGAAAGGCAAAGGATTCGCGCTGAAAGACAAGAAGGATAAACCGCCGTTCCATAAAGCGGTCTCGAATAAAAAACGGAAGCGCAAATAAGCGCTTCTGTTTAGAAATGTGGTGGAAGAGAGATGCCAAAAGGTACAAGTTCAAAAGTATTAGCCAACAACAAACGGGCGTCGTTTGATTATGCGATTGAAGATACGATCGAAGCGGGTCTCGTCTTGACGGGAACGGAAATCAAATCGGTCCGTAAAGGAAAAATCAGTATCGGCGACGCGTTCGTCCGCTTCGACGGCGGGGAAGCGATTCTCTGGAACTCGAACATCGCCCACTTCGAACAAGGGAACCGGTACAACCACGAACAGCTCCGTCCGCGGAAACTGTTGCTGCACAAAAAACAGATCGCCAACTTGATGGGACTCGTCTCGCGCGACGGCTACACGATCGTGCCACTGAAGGTCTACATCAAAAACGGCTATGCGAAATGTCTGATCGGACTCGGTCGCGGGAAGAAGAAATTCGACAAACGTGATGATCTGAAGAAGAAGGATGCGAAGCGCGATATCGACCGCGCATTACGCGACAAGCAAAAGTATTGAACCCGTAACACTTTTCTGCTATTATAATAGTATTCGGAAAGCCCCAATTTTATATCTTGGGGACGTTACGGATTCGACGGGGGTAGTTCGGTCTTCTGTGGCGTGTCGAGGGGTCGGCCTCGTTAAAACGCATCAGCCATAACTGGCAAAACTAACACACAACTCGCAGCAGCTTAATAGCTACTACGGATCCTAGCAGCCGTCGCCTGGTCGGCTGATTTCTAGGGTCTCACTTTAAACAGGCTACGCTTGGACCCTTCCGTCTGGAGGGAAAGAGAAGAGATGGAATCAGACTGGTCGGACGGACGCCTGTCAATTGGCAGCCTGACGACGAGATCCCAATAAATTGACTACACACGTAGAAGCTTAAGTATACGATGCCTTCGGACGTGGGTTCGACTCCCACCGTCTCCATACCCTGAAATCTTAAGGATTTCAAAGATTGTCAAAACCCTTGTAAACTAAGGGTTTTTTTGTTTTTTCATTTAAACATTGAATATGTAATTACCTATTGTAATCACAATTTAGAAATCGACTTATTTAAAAGTGAATCAATTAATAGTTTGGAAGTTGATTTTATTTAAAATTATAATGTGGTTAATGGTTACATTTTTAGGTTAAAATGTATACATATTTGTGTTCCGAAAGGTGAATAAAATGCAGGAATTTAATATCGATACAATTAATAGAGACGCAAGTGATAAATATAAAGGATTTAGATATCAAAAATTTCGAGTTGCTATAAAAATGCTACAGTTAATAAAAAAAAATAATCGAAACAATATTATTGCGTTACCTGAATTTAGAGATGATGGACATTTCGTTGATGAAAATGGCAATGAATACTTGGAACAAGACAAATTATATGAGAAGGGCTTTTCTTTTAATTCTTCAGAAATTCAAAAATCAATGATAAATTTTTTGGATAACTTTATTGAGTTAAAAAAAGATCCATACATTAATTTTATTTTTTTTACTAATACTACATTTAAAGGTGAGAATCAAACTAAAAAGTTAACGGAATTAGGATTAACTGTTTTACAAAAACCAGTAATTCAGTACTTAGTTGATAAAGATTTTGAAAAAGATGTAATAGATTTTGTTTCTAAATATTTAATTAATATATATAAAGAGACATACGATATTCAAGAGGACAAACCAGATACATATCATGTAAATTACATTACTATAAAAAAAATGGAAAGCGAAGAATGGATAAATTTTTTATCAAAAGTATCGTTTAGATTTGGCGAGGGAGACTTAGATAAATTATCAGAAGAATTAGAAAGAGAAATTAGTGAATGTCAATTCTTTTCAGCAGAACATCTTGGAAAAGAAAATTTAATTAAAAGAAATTTATTAGATGTTATTGATGAACGAATGACACAAAAACATGTAACTCAAAAAATTATTGGTGTAGATTCAGTTAGATACATTTATAAAGAAGTTGAAAGTAGTAATAGTGAATTAGTAATTGATGAAGTGCATTTACATTGGGAGAATATCGAAAATGAATTAGAAAATGATTCAATAAGGAATCTTAAAGAAAAAATTCTTTGTGTTTGTCCAGAAATTAACGAAAAAACACTGAAAAAGTACACTAGAGAATCTGTAACCGTAAAAGATGAAATAAAAAGATTTGATAGAAGGCAGATCAACTCTCTCAGATATAGAGTATACGAAAGTATGGGTATTTTTTTTGAAGAAGAATTCAATTACAGTGAAATTTTAACAATTGACATGCTAAATGAAACTATAAAATTATTAAAGGAATTTGTATTAAAAGATATTGATCAATTAAAAAAAGATTATAGTTACGGTATAAAAAATGACATTGCGGTGAAGAAGATGACTATGTTGCTAATTGATGAATGTTTTTATTCATTTGATGAGGTGTAAATATGGATGATATTTTCAAGAAAAAAAGACTTTTGTACGATAGGAATGAAGATTTATATTTTTTAACATACAATGTAATCTTAATTTTATCAGAACTAGGTTGTACAACTGAAAAAGGTAGTTTTAAAGATTATAGAAAATTGATATTTTTAGTACCGATAATTTCTGATGATAAAAGTACGCAACTCTTAATAAATTATTATAAAAGTAGTAAAAATCCTAACAAGTATATTGTTAAAGAATTAAACAGAATTTACTACAGTTCGCTTGAAACAATAACTTTATTAAGGTATTTATTACTGATTTTAGAAAGAAAGAATATAATTAAAATTATTAATGAAGAAAACAAGGTTAATATTGTTTTACTAGAAAATGAAGACGTAAAACGATTTATTCAAAGTCCTATCTTTTTTAATGAAAAAACTAGGATTAATAAAATCAAAAAAAGAATCAAATCAATAAAACGATTAAATTATATAACTTTTGTAGACGGATTCTTTAAAATGAATGGAGTAGCTATATGGGAAAATTGAGAATAAATTCTTTAAAGTATAGAGGAAAGAAATATTATTATCAAAACAATCAATTTGGAAATGGCTTAAATTTATTAGTAGGTGATAACGGTAACGGGAAGTCTACTTTTACATATTTAATTGTTTATTGTTTAGGTATAAATGTAGAATTTTTTAAGGAAGGCCATAGAGAACCTATAGTTCAAATTCTAAATGATACAAACAAATCTGTTGAATTAGATATAATTATCAATGAGGAAAACTACATTTTAAGAAGAGGGATTGGTGAAAATATAATTAGTGTGTATGATATTGAAGCAGAAAAATACACATCTTATAGCGTACATAGATTAGGTTTGGTTTATCAAAAAGAAAAAATGACATTTTCTGATTGGATTATGAAAAAATTAAATATTGAATACATAGAAATCGAACAAAATGACTCTGTACATCGTTTAAATTTTGATGATTTATTTAGATACATATATTATGATCAATTAACTGAAAATAAAAAAATAATTAGCGATTTTGGAGTGCAATCTTCCGATTATTTTAAAAATAGTAATATCATGAAAAGAAGTATTTTCGAAGTGTTGATGTCTGGATATAGTGATAAGTATTATGAAAAGTTTTTTGAGCTTAAAGCACTTAATAAAAAATTAAATATCGAAAAGCAAAAGTTGAAATCCATAGAAATAATTCAATCTGAAATACTTAAACAATTGAGTAAAAATGATATTACCGATATAAATGCAGAGCTTAATGACACTAAAGTGGAGTTAAAAAGATTAATTGGTATTAGAGAAGATGTTAAACGGGAAAGGTATTTTGGAGAAGAGGTAGTATCAAGAATCCAAGATATTCAGAATAGCATTGTAGTTGAAACACATAAATTGAAAAATTATGAATATAAATTAAATTCGATATCTGAAGATTTATCAAAAGCTCTAAGAGTGAAAAGTGATTTAAAGAGCGAAATTGAACAATTAGACAGAATATTATTTACCTCACAATTCATAGACTTAATAAATAATGAAGAATGTCCATTTTGTCTAGAAAAAATAGATTTAGAAGAAAATAAGTGCATTTGTGGATCAGAACATAATTTGGATTTCTCAAGATTTATATATTCGGATAAAGAATATATTCAGCTCTTGAAAACAAAAGTAAAATCTTCAGAAACTATAAATGAAGTAATAATAGGATACAAAAAAGAATATGCACAACTTGAAGAAATTATTAGAAAAATTAAAGAACAAATAAAAAAATCCGTGAACGAAGTAAAATCTATCACTAATGATATTGAATCAAACTCTAATATCTCTACATTAGAAGAAATTACTGATAAAATAATCCCTTTAAAAGAAACTGCTTCTGAATTGGAAATTCTAAATGAAAGAATTAAAGATGTAAAATTATCAAAGACCTTAATCAATAAACTTGAGCATAATATTTTTGAGACTAAAGAAACCTTAAAAAAATTAGAAGAAGAAAAGGATAATAAATTTCAAAGAAACATAGAGCAATTTGAGAAAATATATAGTGAATATTTGACAGACTTTTTTAATGGTAGTGAAGATGAATACTTTGTTAAATTAGATAGAAATTATTATCCTTTTATCGGAAAGTATAAAGAACAAAGTTTTAATGTTCCAAGACGGCTATTTTTTTATCTTTCGCTGTTAAAATTATCATTAGATTCTGACTATCAAATTACTTTTCCAAAGTTTTTGATAATTGATACTTTAAAAGCCGAAGGGATCGAAATTTCTCATTTAAAAAAAATATTTACTTACATCGAAGAATTTAATGACTTAGATTGTCAAATTATTATCACAAGCGGTTATGATGAATTTGATGAACAAGTTCAAGGGGATTACTTGATTGATTATCTATCTCCAGAGAACAAGTTATTAAAAGAAGTGTAAAACTATCAACAATCATAATTAGTAAAATCAAGTATACATGAGTTAAATGAATAAAAGAAATGAGGCAGGAAAAATGATACGACGTGCCACCTTGATGGACGGAAAAGCCTTATCGGATTTGATGCGACGGATTGATCGGGAAACGAAATATATGTTGTATGAACCGGAAGAACGTAGCATGTCGACGGAGCAGGCGGAAGCGTTCATCGAACGGTTTGGTCAGGCGGCAAACTCAGATATCTTTGTCGTCGATGTCGATGACCAACTTGTCGGCTATGTGTTGGTCGTCGGTGGAAAACCAAGTCGAATCCGTCACCGGGCAAACCTTGTCATCGGCTTGCTGGATGCCTATACGGGGCGCGGGCTTGGTGCGGGATTGCTCGAAGCCGTCGATGCGTTTGCCATTGAAGCGGGACTCGTCCGGCTCGAACTAACGGTCCGGAAAGATAACCTGCGGGCAATCGAGCTTTATCATAAGTTCGGCTTCAACATCGAAGGAACACGGATTGCCTCGCTGTTTATTGACGGTGAATACGTCGACGAACTGGCGATGTCGAAAATATTTACAGCAGAAGAAGTCTAAAAAAGATGCTCGGTTGCCTCCTCTCAGATTGAGACGGGACAGACGAGCATCTTTTTTATTGCGATAATTTTTGTTGTTCGAACTCGACTTCGAGGACATTTTTGGCATAATCCTTACCCCAGTCATACATCGCGTCTAAAATCGGCATCAGACTATGGCCGTGTGGTGTCAACGAATATTCGACCTTAGGCGGAACAACCGGATAGACTTCCCGGTGAATGATATGGTGATCTTCCAGCTCCCGTAACTGATTGACGAGCATCCGTTGCGTAATACCGGGCATCAGACTTTTCAGCTCTCCGAAGCGTTTTGTACCTTCTTTACCAAGGTGCCAAAGAATCAGCATCTTCCATTTCCCCCCGATGATTGATAGGGTCAATTCCTTTTCACAGTTAAACTGCCGGTCTTCAAAATGTGGCATCGTCCCACCTCCTTTTTTAGTATAGCCCTCTTGTCATCGACAGTATACTTTTCCGCACTATGTATGAAAAACCGCACTATGTAAATTAAAAGTGCGTACTTCCCAAGTTCGTCTATCAGGATTATATTTAGTCATGTTCCTTCACGAACGTCAGAAGGAAGTGCCAGGTCCATAAATAGAGAGAAGAATGGGAGAGATCAATTATGAAATTACAACTCGCAATCGATTTAGTCGATACAGCAGGTGCCATCGCTTTAGTCAAAGAAATTGGTGAAGAAAACTTGGATATCGTTGAGATCGGGACACCGGTCGTCATCAACGAAGGACTTCGTGCCGTTAAAGAAATGAAAGCGGCATTCCCGAATTTAACGGTTCTCGCCGACTTAAAAATCATGGATGCTGCCGGCTATGAAGTCAGCCAAGCTGTCGCACACGGTGCCGATATCGTGACGATTCTTGGAGCAGCCGAAGATATGTCGATCCAAGGTGCGGTTGAAGAAGCGAAAAAATCAGGCAAGAAGATTTTGGTGGATATGATCGCTGTCAAAGATATCGCGACACGTGCGAAAGAGCTTGATGAACTTGGTGTTGACTACATCTGTGTCCACACAGGTTACGATCTTCAAGCCGTCGGTCAGAACTCGTTCGAGGATCTCGCAACAATCAAATCAGTTGTTAAAAATGCAAAAACAGCAGTTGCGGGCGGCATCAAGATGGAGACATTACCGGAAGTCATCGCAGCACGCCCAGACCTCATCATCGTCGGTGGCGGAATTACCGGACAAGACGACAAACAAGGAACAGCGTCAACGATGCGTCGGATGCTGCAAGAGGCGTAAATGACACATATTCAAACGATTTTACAAGAGCTGACGTCGACGGTGGAAGCGATTGATCAAGCCGAGACGACGCAACTCGCCGAAGCCGTTCTGAAGGCAGACCGGATCTTTCTCGCTGGAGCCGGTCGCTCCGGCTTGATGGGCAAAGCGTTTGTCATGCGTCTGATGCACATGAACTTCGATGCGTATGTCGTCGGTGAGACGGTCACCGCGAACTTGCGTGAAGGAGACTTGTTGATCATCGGATCAGGATCCGGTGAGACAAAAACACTCGTTCCAATAGTCGAGAAAGCGAAACAGATCGGTGGAACCGTCGCGGTCGTCACGATTGAGCCGACGTCGACACTGGCGAAGTTAGCGGACTTAACCGTCAAACTGCCGGGAGTGCCGAAAGAGCGGACAGCCACGGCGGATGAAACGGTTCAGCCGATGGGATCATTGTTTGAACAAACGATGTTGCTGTTTTACGACGCATTGATTCTTCACATCATGGCGGCGAAACAACTTGATTCAAAAACGATGTACGGCAAACATGCTAATTTGGAATAGAAGAAATCATAAGACCGGTAGACGTGTGTGACACGTTTGCCGGTCTTTTTGGTATAATTTTCAAAAAGGTATTTCCATTTGTGTGAGTTTATTCGGATGACAGAAAGAATCGACTTGTGATAATGAGAGAAACGAAGGGGTAGAAAGGAGGACGGGGAATGCGTTTTGTAAAGCCGATGACAATCATCGTATTGATCAGCAGTTGTCTCCTGTCGGGATGCATGTCTGAGACGGAAGAACCTGTCGTGAAACCGCCTGCTGACGTTAAATCAGTAAAACCAGTTAAAGAAAAAAATGAGGTGGAGGAATTTTTAATCAAAGAGCCATCGAAAGATGCGGATACACCGGGAAAAGCGGCCGTCGAACAGATTCAACTGACATTTAAAAATGGACAAACGGCTGTCCCGACCGAAGACGATGTCTTGTCGGAAGCAATTCTCGGTCAAAAAGCGGTTGTCAGTCTGCATGCACCGGAAGAACAGAATGATTACATAGTTTTGTTCTATGAAAGGGTTAATCGTTGGACATTAACCGGGATTCTTCCTGTGACGGGGCCGAATACATCCGGGCGTTCGGAATCACGTGGATTGAAGCTTCCGTTTTCAACGTTTAGGTCAGACGAAATGACCTGGAGTGATACGAAAGACGCACCAACCACATGGGCGTTTGCCGGGAAACAGGCGATCATCACGGTCTCGAAGCTGTCACAACAAACGATTGACGATAATCAATCAGCGGTCGTGACATTATCAAACGGAATTGAAGCATACATCCATGAGACGAAGCGGGAAGCCAGTTTGTCTTATCAGGACGGCGAACAGACGGTTCTCTTAGCCGGAAACGTCCCGGTAGCTAGTCTCAAAACACTTGCGGAATCACTGCCATCTGTCAGCTCTCTGTCGTTTCCGTATGCTGAAACGGAATGAAAAATCGCCCGTTTCCCGCAACTCCTGACAGAGTTGATGAAAACGAGCGATTCTTTTTTTACATATTTAATGTCTTACCACTTCATATCAAAATCAGCACCGACGTCTTTCGCTAGGTGCGCATCCGATCCGTAAACGAGCGGAATGCCTAAAGACTGAGTGAGTTGCAGGAGTTCCGGGTAAGGATAGGAAAGACCGCATAACGGTTTCCGCAATCCTGCCGTATTGAGATCAAGCGTAAAGTCCGCCTGGCGGATTTTCCGGACCGTCTCATCCAAGTTCGCCGGCGTCTGCTCGAGCGGATAGGCTTGGATGAACTTCGTCGGCAACGTCAGGTGACCGAGGCGTTTTGGCTGATGTGTGCCGAGGTTCGTCATGACGAGCGCCTGGATGCCTTCATAATACCGTTCGTGAGCCGCCGTGACACTGCCTGTCGCCGTGACGATCTCACCAAAACTTTCCTTGCTGAAGTCGACCATGTAATACCGATCCTCGATCCAGAGGTAATGCAGCGACAGGATACCGTCCGTCAGCTCGGGACCATAACGGGCGATGATGTCCCGCGTGCCGTCGACGTCATGCTCCCAGTAATCAAACTCCATTCCGATCCGGATGTCGATATCGTTTTTGTATGTGTCGCGTAACGTTTTCAGTTCTTCAATGTAGCGTTCGGCGGTCGCAAACGACATCCCGGAATCGTTATCGGGTGCCGGATCGACGAGTCCTTCCGGCAGCGGGGCGTGCTCGGTGAAGCTGATCCGTTCGAGACCTTGTACCAGGGCACATTCGATATACGCTTCGAGTGGATCCTTTGTTCCGTGTGGACAATACGGGCTGTGGACGTGACCGTCCCATTTGATCAATTGCATGACAAAACCTCCAATATGTTTTTTTCAGTACGAAAACAGGCAAAAGGATTGACAATCGAACCACAAAAAAGGTATCTTATCGTTAAATAATTTAGCGTGGTACAGTGATAACAAGATAAAGGAGTGGCGACATGCAATCATTTTCTACGATTCGACTCAAAGACGGGGCGACGGACTACGTCGGGCAATCAGCTGAACGCCTGCAACGTGTCATCCGCCAGCTCGAGGATGGGCTCGAACAATCTAACTATACCCGATTAATCACCCCTTTAATTGAAGAAGTCGGTGGCCGGGAACAAATTCGGATGGATTTTACGACAAGTGTCGCGCGGGCGCTCAGTGAGCGGGGCCGCGAACAATATAAGCGCGTCTTTTACAGTGGTTCGGTCTTCCAGCCGGAAGAAAAGTTCCAAGTCGGATTTGAAGAGCGGGGCGTCATCGCCGAGGTCGAAGCGATCCAACTCGGCGTCCGGTTGATCGAAGAATTGACCGGTAAAGAAGTGACGTTGTCGATCGGCGATGCCGGACTGATTGAACACTTGATTGAAACCCGGGTCGGTGATCACCACCTACGGGATCAAGTGACGCAGATGTTGCGGTTACGGAACGTCATCGAACTGAAACGGATTGCCCGGGAACTCGATGATGCCTTGCTCGCCAAACTCCCGCTCTTGTTTGGTCGGGAAGGGGCGGAACAGATCTTGCCGTATGTCGACGAAACCCGCTTGAATGCCGTCATCGATTTAGCAGACGCCGTCAATGCCGATCTCGACTTCGGACAGATGGGGTTGCAGACATACTATGATGGCGTGACGATTCACGGTTTCATCGAAGGTGTGACCGAGCCGGTATTGGTCGGAGGACGATACGACCGGCTGTATGAACAATTTGGTCAGGAACAACAAGCGTTCGGGATCGGATTTTCCGTCGAACGACTCGCGGAGGTGCTCTAAATGCGGATTGGGATTACGAAAGGCCGGCTGTCGAAAACGACGGAACGGTATTTAAAAGAAGCAGGCGTCGAAACATGGGGGGCGATCGAACGTGAATTGATCGTCAAACGCGGCGAACATGAATTCGTCTTCATGAAAGGATCGGACTTGATTCCGTACGTCGCCCAAGGCGTCCTCGACGTCGCGATCACCGGCAGCGACATCCTGCTCGAATCGGATCAGGAATTGTCGGAACTGGCAGAACTACCATTCGGGATTTGCCGGATGTCGGTTTGTGCGAAAGAGCCGTTGCAGTTCGAAGGCGGACGGCGGGTCCGGATCGCGACCAAATATCCGGTCATCGCAAAACGTTACTTCAGTGAACTGGGTGTCGATGTCGATATCGTGCCGCTGAACGGTTCGGTTGAACTGGCACCATTGCTCGGACTTGCCGATGCGATCGTCGATATCGTCGAAACGGGTGAGACACTCCGGGCGAACGGTCTTAATGAATACGAAAAAATCATCGATATCAACGCCCGATTCTTTACAAGCGAGTGGACGTTGAAACGCAAACGCGTCGAAGTGATTCAATTACTCGAACAGCTGACAGAAGGAGTGACTCGGTAATGGCAACGACAAAAAACTTCAGTGTCGACCGCGAGACGGAGCAAGCCGTCCGGTCGATTCTGGAACAAGTGGCAAACGACGGCGATGCAGCCGTCCGTCGCTATACAAGTGAATTTGACCGTGTTGATTTGACAGACTTCCGTTTGGATGAAACGAAGATTCAAGAAGCGTTTGATCAAGCCGATCCGAATCTGGTCGACTCGTTAAAACTGATGGCGACTCGACTCGTTGAGTGGCACGAACAAGAATTGCCGTCCGACATCGAGCTCGTCGAAGCGGACGTCACCCGTCGCCAACGGTTTGTTCCGGTTGACTCGGTCGGGATTTATGTCCCGGGCGGAGCAGCAAGTTATCCGTCGACCGTCCTGATGAACGCGATTCCGGCTAAAGTCGCCGGCGTCGAACGGGTCGTCATGGTGACACCCGTCACCGGACTCAGCACGGAAGTATTGGTCGCGGCGAAAATCGCCGGTGTGACAGAAATCTATACGATCGGTGGCGCCCAAGCCGTCGCTGCCTTGACGTTCGGTACGGAATCGATTCAAGCGGTTGATTTGATCGTCGGACCGGGTAACCGGTTTGTTGCCGAAGCGAAACGTCAAGTCTACGGCATCGTTGGTATCGACTCAGTCGCTGGACCGTCAGAAGTCGTCGTCATCGCTGATGAGACGGCGCATCCGGACCGGATTGCCGCCGATCTCCTCGCCCAAGCAGAACACGACCGGGACGCCGTCGCGATTGCCTTTGTCCCGACGGAAGCGATGAAAGCCGACGTCGATGCGAACATTGAACGCCGTCTGCAACAGTTACCGCGCCAGGAGATTGCACGCCGGGCGATGGAAAACGGCGGCGTCTTCGTTGCCTCACTTGATGAAGCGATTGAAGAAGCAAACCGTTTGGCAGCCGAACACTTGGAGCTCGCTGTCGCGAACCCGCAAGAGGTCGTCAAGTTGATCCGTCACGCCGGGATGATTTTCCTCGGACACGAAACACCGGAAACACTCGGGGATTATGTCGCCGGGACGAACCACGTCTTACCGACATCCGGGACAGCCCGCTTTGCGTCCGGCTTATCGGCACGAACGTTCTTACGTCACCAGACGATGCTCGAAGCGACACGGGAAGGTGTCGCCCGACTAGCGAATGCCGCGAAAACCGTTGCCCGGGTCGAAGGACTCGAAGCACACGCACAAGCGATAGAAGTGAGGGAGAACTGATGCGACTACACCAAAACGAACGATTTACGGCACACAGTCCGGTTGGCATCGAGACGATCAAACAACTCGTCGAGACGTTTCCGTTCAATGAATATCCGGTCGAAGTCATCGATCAAGTCAAAGCATCGTACAGCGCCTATGCCGGTGTCCGTCCGACGCAACTCGTGGCCGGGAACGGCTCCGACGAACTGATTGGTTACCTCTGTGCCCGCTACGCCGGTCCAGAGTCACCGGTCATCGCCTCGCAACCGGACTTCGTCATGTATCAGTTTTATGCCGACCGCGCACGGGCTGACTTCAGTAAAGTCCCGTTGCTCGACGGGATGGCGCTTGATGTCGATGGACTGCTCGCTGCACCAGGCAACATCATCTTCCTCAGTCACCCGCATAATCCGTCAGGGATCTTGCGGAAGGAACAGGATGTCCGCCGATTGCTCGACAGCGGAAAATATGTCGTGATTGATGAAGCCTACATCGACTTTGCCCTCGAACAATCGATGGTCGCTCTGCTCGACGAGTATCCGAACGCCATCATTCTCCGGACGTTGTCGAAAGCATTTGGTCTCGCGTCCTTGCGACTCGGCTTCCTGATTGCCAGTGAACAGGTCGTCGCGGAAGTCGAATCAATCAAGTCGCCGTATAACGTCTCCGGACTCTCGGCTGCGGTCGGAATCGCCATCATGGCCGAGCCGGAGCTGGATCTCGTCTTGGAAGAGACGTTCGCGAGCCGGGACACGATTGCCCGTCTGGTCGAACCGCTCGGCAGAACGTATCCGAGTGCTGCGAATTTTGTTTACGTTGAATACGACGAAGCTGAACGCTTCACCGAACGTTGTGCCAACGCCGGACTGCGGATCCGTTTGTTTGACGGAGCCTTCCGTGTCAGTTGCGGCTCGACGGAAGCGATGGAAATCTTAGAGAAATGTGTAGAGGAGGAACTGCAATGCGTCGTGGGACAAGTGAACGAGTAAGTTCAGAATCAGAAATCAAGGTGGCGGTCGACCTCAGTGGCGGACCGGTTGAAATCAAGACGGGCGTCGGTTTCTTTGACCACATGTTGACCTTGTTTGCCTTTCAGGCCCGGATTGGTCTGGTGATCGAAGCGAAGGGCGATCTCTGGATCGATGCCCACCATACGGTGGAAGATACGGCCATCGTTCTCGGAGCGGCCTTAACGGAAGCGTTAGGCGACAAAGCCGGCATCGAACGGTACGGCGAATCACGTGTGCCGATGGACGAGACGCTTGCCTCGGTCGTCCTCGACTTCAGCGGTCGTCCGTATACCGTCTTCCTCGCCGAATTCAAAAATCCGAAGCTCGGTGATTTTGATACGGAATTGGCGGAAGAGTTTTTCCAAGGTTTGTCCCGCAGTGCCCGGATGACGATTCATGCCCAAGTCCTCTACGGTTCGAATACGCACCATATGATCGAAGGACTGTTCAAGGCACTGGGCCGGGCTGTCCGTCAAGCGGTTGCCGTAACCGGTGACGGCGTCCCGTCGACGAAAGGACTGATTGACCAATGATCGCGATTGTAGATTATGGTGTCGGCAACATCGCCAACATCGAACGGGCGTTAAAAGAGCTCGGAGAAGCCGTCATCGTCACGAGTGATCTGGAATTGCTCGGACAGGCGGAAGCGCTCGTCTTACCGGGTGTCGGTGCCTATGCCCCGGCAATGGCCCGGTTAGAAGAGACGGGATTGATTGAGTTCTTACAGGAACAAGCGACGAAAAAACCATTCCTCGGGATTTGCCTCGGGATGCAACTGTTGTTTGAATCAAGTGATGAAGACGGCCAGACGCAAGGGCTCGGCATCTTACCGGGAACAGTCGAAAAGTTACCGAGTGACGTCCGCTTGCCGCACATGGGCTGGCACCAGTTGACGAATCATGGCGAAGCGGTTTATTTCGTCCACTCGTACGGTGCCGTCTGTGAACCGGACTGGATCGTCGACTCGGTCGAATACGGACGACTCGTCCCGGCCATCGTCCAAAAGGACTTGGTGACAGGGATGCAGTTCCACCCGGAGAAGAGTGGCGAAGTCGGATTGAAATTACTTAAGGAATGGAGAGAGACGACATGCAACTCTACCCAGCAATCGATTTAATGAGCGGACAGGCCGTCCGGCTCAAACAAGGTGATTTTCAACAGCAGACCTTTTTCGGGGATGCGTTGACAATCGCGAGACGGTTTAAAGAAGACGGTGCGACAGCGATTCACCTGATTGATCTCGATGGCGCAAAAGCCGGTGAACCTCTTCACTTGAGCCTGATTGCGGACATCAAAAAAGAAACCGGTTTGTTCGTCGAAGCCGGCGGCGGCGTCCGCAACATCGAAACGGTCGAAGCCTACGTTGGCGCCGGGATTGACCGAATCTTGATCGGCACCGTTGCGCTCGAAGACGAAGCGTTGCTCGAACAGATGATTGAGCTTGCCGGTGATAAGTTGGCAGTTGCCTTGGATGCCAAAGACGGCATCGTCCAGACACGCGGCTGGCTCGAAGCGAGTGACTGGACGCTCGAGCGGGCGATCGAACACTTGATTCAAAAAGGCATTAAGACCTTTTTATACACGGACATCTCCCGTGACGGGATGATGCAGGGACCAGATGTTGACGGACTCGACCGCTTAAAACGGGACGGCGTTGAACTGATTGCGTCCGGTGGCGTGACGACGGTCGAAGACGTCGCCCGCTTAAAAGAGATCGGGATGGACGGTGCCGTCATCGGTCGTGCCTTGCTCGACGGTTCGTTGTCGTTGAAAGAGGTGCTTCGCGTATGTTGATGAAACGGATCATTCCTTGCCTCGATGTCAAGGAGGGGCGCGTCGTCAAAGGCGTGAAGTTTCAAAATCTGCGCGACCTCGGAGATCCCGTCGCCGTCGCGAAATACTATTACGAACAAGGTGCCGATGAGCTGGTGTTACTTGATATCTCGGCAACACAAGAAGGACGCGACACGATGCTCGATATCGTCGAGCGGGTGGCGGAAGTCATCTACATGCCATTTACGGTCGGGGGCGGCATCAAGACACTGGAAGACGCGAAACGATTGATCCGTGCCGGTGCCGATAAAGTCTCCCTCAATTCATCGGCGTTACAGAACCCGCAACTGATTCAAGACATCAGCCGCTTGTTTGGTGTTCAGGCGACGGTCGTCGCGATCGACGCCAAGCGGACTGGTGATTCGTGGGGCGTCTTCTCGCACGGCGGCACACAAGCCGTCGGACGGGATGCGATCGAATGGGCGAAGGAAGCGGTATCGCTTGGAGCCGGTGAATTGCTCGTCACATCGATGGATGCAGACGGAACAAAGGACGGCTACGATTTGGAATTGATTCAACGCTTACGCGAAGTCGTCAATGTGCCGTTGATCGCCTCCGGTGGGGTCGGGACACTCGAACACTTGGCGGAAGGTCTCGAAGCGGGAGCCGATGCGGCACTTGCGGCATCGATTTTCCACGAAGCGACTTATACGATGCCGGAGACAAAAGACTACTTGAAGGCGAGAGGAGTCGACGTCCGATGATCGAATTGAATTTTTCGAAGGGACTCGTCGCGGCCGTAATTTTAGATGAGACGACAAACGATGTCCTGATGGTCGGCTTCATGGATCAGGCAGCTTACGACAAGACGCTTGCGACTGGACTCGTCACGTTTTTCTCAAGGACGAAAAACCGCCTTTGGACGAAGGGCGAGACGAGCGGGAATACGCTCGAACTACGCCGTATGTGGATCGACTGCGATCAGGACAGTCTGTTGATTACTGTCAAAGCGAACGGACCGACGTGCCATACCGGCAATCGGACATGTTTCTATACAGAAGTGGAGGTGCCGCATGCTACATGAACTTGAACGTACAGTAAAAGAAAAAATCGCGTCACAAGATGAGGCGTCTTATACGAACTACCTGGTCAAAGCCGGGCGGGAAAAAATCGCTAAGAAGTTTGGCGAAGAGGCCTTTGAAGTCGTCCTCGCGGGCGACGACACCCTTGCGGAAGAGACAGCGGATTTGCTGTATCATCTGACGGTGTTGCTTGCTGATCGGGGTGTTTCGTTTACCGACGTCGAAGCCGTCTTGAACGAACGCCACGGAACAAAGTCGACGTTTAAGGATCGACCGGATATCGAACAGTGGTAATCCATGACTCTGCATTCCTCAAACGGGATGCAGAGTTTTTTTGCTGAAAAAAGTGGGAAAACAACAAAGGAAGTGTCATCAAATCGTCAGAACATTTTGATAGGCATTTAGTAGAAAGCGGGCGTATAATCAAGAGCATAGTCTGTTTGTCCAGAAAGTAGGTGTCATCTTGATCACGAAAAAAGAAATCACGAAAACGATCAAAGAACAATCAAAAGAAACAATCGAAGAGTTGCTTGCGAAAGGCGACTCGTTAAAAGAAGAGATTGCTAGTGCGATTACGCACGGACTGGGTGTCATCTTCAGCATCGTCGCTTTAGTATTGCTGGTCCTGCAAGCCTCGAAGTCGGGCAGTGCCTGGAACATCACCGCCGTCAGTATCTTTGGCGCGACGATGATTTTGCTCTATCTGTTCTCGACGTTGATGCACTCGCTGATGCATACGCGTGCCAATAAAGTCTTACAGATCCTTGATCATGCGGGAATCTACTTATTGATTGCCGGGAGCTATACACCGTTCGCTTTGATCACGTTGCGCGGACCACTCGGTTGGACGTTGCTCGGGATCGTCTGGGGAGTCGGGACACTCGGCATCATCTGGAAACTGTATTCGACCGGAAAATATGTCTGGATTTCGAACGCCTCGTATTTGATTCTCGGTTGGTGCTGTCTGTTTGCCATCAAACCGATTTATGAAGCGCTTGGCTTACAAGGGTTCCTTCTCCTGCTTGGCGGTGGACTCGCTTATTCCCTTGGTGTCATCTTTTATGTCTGGGCACGCTTGCCTTACAATCACGCGATTTGGCATCTGTTCGTCCTTGCCGGCAGCGTCTTGATTTTCTTATCGATCTTCTATTACGTCGCACCGGCATCGGCACCGCTGTCTTGAAAAACTTAAAGTTACGGGACTGGCTCCCGTTTACCCTCTACATGCTGATTGGTGTTGGACTGCTCCTCTATTTCCGTTTTTCGGGAATGATGGAGCAGTTTGATATCCAGGCACTATCGGACTGGATTCGCCAGCAGGGTGCTTTCGGCATGTTGCTGTACATATTGGCTTATACGATCCGACCGCTCGTCTTTTTCCCGGCGAGCTTGCTGACGGTCTTTGGCGGTTATACCTATGGTCCGTGGGTCGGGACGATTCTTGATGTCATCGGCGCCGGAACCGGCAGCCTGCTCAGCTTTTGGATTGCCCGCCTGCTCGGTCGGCGCGGGATTGAAAAAATCATCGGCACCGGTAAATTAACAGCGCTCGACGAACGGATTGCGACGAATGGATTTGTCGTCGTCTTGATCGTCCGGCTGATTCCGCTGTTTCCGTTTGACGCGATCAGTTACGCGTCGGGGTTGTCGAAGATTAAATTCCGGCAGTTTGCACTCGCCAGTTATCTCGGCATCATTCCCGGTGCCTTTGTCTACAACAACATCGGTGCGAGTCTGAGGGATCCGTTTTCCTGGCAGTTTTTCTTTGCGATCTTCTTATATCTCTTATTTTTTACTGTCGGTTTTTTTGCACAACGGATGTTACGGAAAAAACAAAACAATGAGCACATGTAAGCGCTTTATGTCATAATATGAATGCAGAGATGTGAACCGACATGGTAAAACAGCCTAGCATTTATTTAGGGGGAGTAATGAGTGATGGAACGAGTATTACGGGATGGTTTTATCTTTTTATCGCAAAACAAGACATTGAATGGTCTGGCGAAACGGTATGGTCTGAAATTCGGTGCGGGTCGCTTCGTCGCGGGGGATTCACTGGAAGCCTCAAAACGCGCAATTCAGGACTTGAACTCAAAAGGATTGTGCGTCACGATGGATCACCTCGGTGAGTTCATCTCGACGGTCGCTGAAGCGGAAATGATGACGCAGGAATGTATTCGTGCGGTGGAAATGATTGCGGAAGAGAAATTAGACTCGCAACTTTCCCTGAAATTGACGTCGCTCGGTCTCGATATCTCGGATGAATTGATTCGCTCGAACATGGAACGGATTTTGACACGGGCGAAAGAAGTCGGCGTTTTCGTCACAATCGACATGGAAGACGAGCCGCGTTGTGAAAAAACGATTCAACTGTTCGAAGAATTACGTCAATCGTTTGATAACATCGGGACGGTCATCCAGTCGTACTTGTACCGGTCGGAAGACGACATCAAACGTGTCGGACGATTCGAGACGAACTTACGGATTGTCAAAGGCGCATATAAAGAGCCGGCAACGGTCGCCTTCCCGGAAAAAGAAGATGTGGACCATAACTACATCAAGCTCGTCAAACTGCAACTCTCACTCGGTAACTACGCCGCGGTCGCGACACATGACGATGCGATGATCGAACAAATTATCCGCTATGCGAAAGACAACGGCATCGGCAACGACAAGTTCGAATTCCAGATGCTGTACGGCATCCGTGTCGAGCGTCAGCTTGAGCTCGTGAAGCTCGGCTATAAAGTCCGTGTCTACGTCCCATATGGTCGTGACTGGTACGGCTACTTCATGCGCCGTTTGGCGGAACGTCCGGCGAACGTGGCGTTTGTCCTTAAAGGCATGGTTAAAGGTTAAAATGTAAAAGGGGAGGAGCCATTTTGGTTTCCTCCCTTTCTTTTTCTATACATTGGATGATTACATACGTATTTGCTAATTTGATATTAAAGTCTTTCAAGTAACTCCGAGAGGTAACCTTCAAATATTTCTATTAGATAAGGAACAGCTAGATAATAATCCTTATAGTCTTTTAAGTTTGTTGTACTTTTAAAACTACCATCATCTAATAAATGATGAGCAGCTGAATTTCGTAATTTTCTATACTCAACATACAATACATATGAATATTCTTTATCAATAAGTTTGTTTTGTTCATTAGCATTGGTAATGTTGTGATTATGTTTATTCTTTATCAATGGTTCTTTATAGTCTTTACCTTTGATACGCTTTGCTTGCTCTTTTTGACCAAAGTGACTTTTAATTAAAGACCTTATCATTTCACAAGCTAAATATAAGTTAAGAAATTTGATTTGTGGATCTTGGGCCGCCAAACCTTTATTATAAAATGATCTTGCATTATCTAATTTTTCTACTCGGATTTTTCCTGTTTGTAAATCCAATTTATTAAAGTGCTTAATTTTATATCTAGCTTCAATAATTGAAAACACGTTTAGATCAAATAATATAAAGAATGAGCTTATTCTTAATGGTGTTTCAAAAGTTAGTGAAAGTTTATTTGTTACATAATTTAGAGCGTGAAACATTGTATTTTGCGCATCGATAAAACTCATTTCATCAAAGTCATTTGTATTGATTTCCATTGATCCGAGACGGCTATCTTTGTTTTTTAATAAATTAACTTGAAATATTCTTTGATTGATTTCAAGTTCCAATTGCTCATTATTATCCATCTTGATATTACTATCACCCCCGCTGTTTAAACTAAAAGGATGATCAAAAAGTGCCTTTCCTACACAATAAGTTGAAGCATTTTGTTTACTTTTTAATTCAGCGTTTTTAAACTCCATTTTTATTTCATAAAAAGCTATACCATTTTCAAATGGCAGTTCATCAGGAGACATTATCATCTCAAAAAAACCTTGATCTGTGAGTCTGGTTTTTAATCCCGGTACATCTATTTTGAAAGGATCCATTTTTATCTCCTCCGAAAAAATACTAGTATTTAACTTTTACAGCAACAATTTGATAGTTACTTTAGATTATTAAAATAAGGTTATGATTTTCTCAAATAAATCTTTGCGTCCGAAACGCAAACAAACAAGAAAACGCATGGGCCTGATCGAGTAACCGGTGTCCGGTCATGACGGCACCTTCTTTTTGAATGACGGTTTCGTCAAGCAACGTCCAGCCGAGTTCATCTGCCAGTTGGACGAGTTCCCACGGCATCATCGTATTGCCCATCGGTGCGTCTTCTCCATGCAGGCGACGGTATGATAACGCTCGTGGTGCCGCCGTTGGTCCAAGCAGACTGATGACGACAAGCGGCGAAACGCGGCTGATCTCTTTAAGCACCGTGACGGGACGCGTCGACCATTCGAGTGAATTGACGGCAAGGACGACATCAAACGTATCATCCGAAAACGGTAACGCTTCACCGGTTCCGACGACGAAGTCGAGTGCCGGTGATTTGTCACGGGCGATCCGGATCATCTCTTCCGACAAATCCAGTCCTGTGACCTGAAACGCGTCCGCGAGTAACCGGCAAGCCGCGCCGTCGCCGCATCCTAAGTCGAGTAAGTTGCCGGACGTGATGACGGATTTCAGAAACGGAATGATCGTTTTCCGGCTGCCTGTCGTCCACATCATCTCCGATCGTTCCGCCCAATCCGTCGCTTTTTGATCCCATAATTGTTCCGTCGGTTTCATGAGAATTCCCCCTTTGCCTTCAGTCTAACAGGAAAATTTGACCAATAGCTGATTTTTTATTGCTACTGAATGATAATTCATTTATGATGGAGAGGTAGAAGGAAGCAGTGGAAAAACGGACGGCTTCTTTTTTTGTCAGAATAATGAATGGTTGTTCATTCAATTACGAATCAGGGGGTCTATCATGGCGAGTCAAATCGGTCAGCCGACCACAGTACACACGACGAAACATATTCAATTCGCCGTCATTATCGGTTCAGGGGTCATGGGTGCAGGGATTGCCGCACACCTCGCGAACGCGGGAATCCGGACATTGATGCTTGATATCGTACCAAAAGAATTAACCGCGCAGGAGACGAAACAAGGATTGACGCTGGATGATGCAGCAGTTCGTTCACGGATTGCCCGTGACAACCGGCAGAAGTTACTCAAACAAAATCCGGCACCACTGGCTTCGAAGCAATTACTCGATTTAATTGAAGTCGGAAACCTTGAAGACGACTTGGAACGCCTCAAAGAAGCGGACTGGGTGATTGAAGTCATCGTTGAACGGCTTGACGTCAAACAACAGTTGTTTGCGACAATCGAACCGTTCTTGCGCGAAGATGCGATCGTCAGTTCCAACACGTCAGGGATTTCCATCGAAGCGATGCGTCAAGGACGTTCGGATTCCTTTAACGCCCGGTTCCTCGGGACCCACTTCTTTAATCCGCCACGTTACTTGAAGTTACTTGAACTGATTCCGACAAGTGACACGGATCCGGAAGTCGTCCGGTTCATGAAACAGTTTGCAGAAGAACGTCTCGGTAAAGGGGTCGTCATCGCAAAAGATACACCAAACTTCATCGGCAACCGGATCGGCACATACGGTCTGCTCGTCACACTGGATGAGATGAAGAAGGGCGGCTATTCGATCGGGGAGGTCGATTCCGTCACCGGACCAGTACTCGGTCGTCCAAGCTCAGCGACGTTCCGGACGCTTGATGTCGTGGGGATCGACACATTCGTTCACGTTGCGAACAACGTCTACGACTTGTTACCGGATGGAGCGGAAAAAGACACGTTCGCCGTGCCGGCAGAAATGAAACGGTTGGTCGACGAAGGGTCACTCGGAGCAAAGTCGGGACAAGGCTTCTATAAAAAAGTCGGCAAACAAATCCTAGAACTCGATCTTGCCACTTTTGAATACGTCGAAAAGAAAGCGCTTACTGAACCGTCGATTGGTCAAGCAAAAGCTCTTCCGGGCGCCAAAAATAAACTGAAAGCCGTTGTCTTTGCGAAGGACCGTGTCGGTGCCCTGCTGTGGCCGATCCATGCGAAGACGTTACTGTACTCGGCTCAACTGACACACGAAATCGCGGATGACATCAAAGCGATTGACGAAGCGATGAAATGGGGCTTCGGGTGGAAAATGGGACCGTTCGAGACATGGGATGCGCTCGGCGTCGAGAAGACGGTCGCGAAGATGAAACAGGACGGCTACGACGTACCGGCTTGGGTCGACGAGATGCTTGCGTCAGGCGTCACCAGCTTCTACAACGAAGACGGTCAGTTCTATGATGCGCAGACACAAACGTATGTCGGCAGTACTGTCAATCCGAAAGAAATCCGCTTACGCGACGTCCGCAAATCAAACGGCGTCCTGCTTGAAAACAACGGTGCCCGTCTGCTTGATCTCGGAGACGACGTGGCAGTCCTTGAATTCACGTCGAAGAGTAACGCAATCGGCGTCGACATCATGCAGATGATCGAACAGTCGATTGATCTCGTTGAAAAAAATCACCGGGGTCTTGTCATCGCAAATGACGGCAAAAACTTCTGTGTCGGGGCGAACCTGGCGATGATGTTGATGGAAGCAGAGGATGAAAACTGGTTCGAACTCGACTGGATCATCAACAAGTTCCAGCAGTCGATTCAAAAAATCCGTTATGCGTCGCGTCCGATCGTCGTTGCACCGCAAGGGATGACACTCGGCGGCGGAACGGAAATTTCACTTCCGGCAGCCCGTTTGCAGGCCGGTCTTGAAACGTATATGGGACTCGTCGAAGTCGGTGTTGGTCTGATTCCGGGAGGCGGCGGGAACGTCAACACGTATCGTCGTCTGCTTGAGAATACACCGGACGGACTCGTCAACATCGAAAAAGCCGCGCAGAAGACGTTTGAGAACGTCGCGATGGCGAAAGTCTCGAAATCAGCCTTTGAAGCACGGGAACTCGGCTATGTCCGGACCGTCGATCACATTTCAATGAACCGGGATCACCTGACGCATGATGCGAAACAACTGGTGCTTGAGCTCGACCGGACCGGTTACACGGCTCCAGCCCGTTCCCGGATTCCAGTCGTCGGTCGTGCCGGGAAAGCGACGCTTGAACTCGCAACCCGCGAGATGTTCTACGGCGGCTATATCTCGGAACATGATTTAAAAATCGCAAGTAAACTCGCACATGTCATTGCCGGTGGGAATGTCTCGTTCGGCACACAGGTCGATGAGCAGTACATGCTCGATATCGAACGGGAAGCCTTCCTGAGCTTGATTGGTGAGATGAAAACACAACAACGGATGCAGCATATGCTTGTCAAAGGCAAGCCGCTCCGTAACTGATGACTGGGGGGATTCGAATGAAGGAAGCAGTAATCGTCGCTGGTGCACGGACACCAGTCGGCAAAGCCAAAAAAGGATCGTTTAAGTCGATGCGTTCTGATGAACTCGCAGGAATCGCCATCAAGGAAACATTGAAACGCGCGAACTACACTGGAGCAATCGATGACGTCATTCTCGGTTGTGCCTTACCGGAAGCCGAACAAGGGATGAATATCGCCCGGTATGCATCGGTCCTCGGAGGACTGTCGCATGAAGTGCCGGCCATCACGATCAACCGGTATTGCTCGTCCGGTCTTCAATCAATTGCCGATGCCTCGATGAAGATCATGACCGGCCAAGCAACAGCTGTCATTGCCGGCGGACTCGAATCGATGAGCCAGATCCCGATGCCGGGACATGTCGTCCGCCCGAATCCATCGATCGTCGAAACGGCACCGGAATATTATATGAGCATGGGACATACGGCAGAACAAGTCGCTGCGACCTATCAGGTCTCACGCGAAGATCAGGATGCCTTTGCCCTGAAAAGCCATCAAAAAGCAGCCGCTGCGATTGCGTCCGGCAAATTCGTTGACGAAATCGTCCCGGTGACGGTCACGGAACAGTACGTCAACGATGAGTTGAAGATTGAAGAAAAGACGTGGGTCGTCGAACACGACGAAGGTGTCCGCGCTGATTCATCACCGGAAGGTCTCGCTAAGCTTCGTCCGGCATTCCGCCTCGGCGGCAGTGTCACAGCGGGGAACTCGTCTCAGACATCAGACGGTGCAGCTGCCGTCTTGATCATGGAACGGGAAGAAGCGGAACGCCAAGGACTGCCGATTCTCGGGAAGTTCAAATCGTTTGCCGTCGGCGGTGTCCGTCCGGAAGTCATGGGGATTGGACCGGTCGTCGCGATTCCAAAGGCACTTGAACTCGCCGGCATCACGCTCGAAGACGTCGGATTAATCGAATTGAACGAAGCCTTCGCATCCCAATCGCTCGGGGTCATCCGGGAACTCGGTCTGAACGAAGACATCGTCAACGTCAACGGCGGCGCGATTGCGCTTGGTCATCCGCTCGGTTGTACGGGAACGAAACTGACGTTAACACTGTTGCATGAAATGAAACGACGGAACGTCCAATACGGCGTCGTCTCGATGTGTATTGGCGGCGGCATGGGTGCTGCCGGTGTATTCGAACTAGTTGAAGGAGGAACAGGACAATGAGCCAAACGACAAACGAATTGATTAAAGGTGGAAGTTTTGTACTGGATGAGTTACAAGCGGATCGTCTCTTTACACCGGAAGATTTTTCGGAAGAACACAAAATGGTTGGTGACATGACGGCGAAGTTCGTCGAAGACCGTGTCGTTCCAGTCCTCGACCGGATCGAAAAACATGAGTTCGAATTGTCGGTCGGTCTCCTGCGCGAAGCAGGCGAGCTCGGTTTGCTCGGTGCTGATGTTCCGGAAGCATACGGCGGCTATCAGATGGATAAAATTTCGTCTTCGATCATCACGGAGAAGTTTGCCCGCGGTCGCTCGTTTGCCCTCAGTTATGGTGCTCACGTCGGGATCGGTTCGTTGCCAATCGTCTTCTTCGGGAACGAAGAGCAAAAACAAAAGTATCTCCCGAAACTGTCATCTGGTGAATGGATTGCGTCTTACGCGTTGACAGAACCGGGCTCAGGCTCGGATGCCCTCGGTGCGAAGACAACGGCAGTCCTGAATGAAGCCGGAACGCACTATATCTTGAACGGGGAAAAACAATGGATCACGAACGCCGGCTTCGCCAGTCTGTTCGTCGTCTATGCAAAAATCGACGGTGATAAATTCACGGCGTTCCTCGTCGAAGGCGAGTACCCGGGTGTCTCGACCGGACTCGAAGAACAAAAGATGGGGATCAAAGGATCGTCAACACGGACGCTGATTTTACAAGATGCGGAAGTACCGGTCGATAACGTTCTTGGTGAAATCGGGCGCGGACACGTCATCGCCTTCAACATCTTGAACGTCGGTCGTTATAAATTAGCGGTCGGTGCGGTCGGTTCGTCAAAACGTGCCATCGATCTTGCAGTCCAGTATGCGAACGAACGCAAACAATTCAAAACACCAATCAGCTCATTCCCGTTGATTCAGGAAAAGCTGGCGACGATGTCGGCGCAGACTTATGCGATGGAAAGTTCAGTCTACCGGACAGGCGGATTGTTCCAGGACAGTCTCGATCAGTTGTCGGAAGAAGAAAGCAAAGACGGCAAGAAAATCGCCGATGCGATTGCCGAATACGCGATTGAATGCTCAATGAACAAAGTCTTTGCTTCGGAAACGTTTGATTATGTCATCGATGAAGCGGTCCAGATTCACGGCGGTTACGGCTTCATGGCCGAATACGAAGTCGAGAACATGTACCGTGATTCACGGATCAACCGGATCTTCGAAGGAACAAACGAAATCAACCGTCTGCTCGTACCGGGCACGTTGCTGAAAAAAGCAATGAAAGGCGACCTACCGCTTCTCGCAGAAGCGCAACGTCTGCAACAGGAAGTCATGAGCTTCATGCCGACGGAAGTCGGATCGGAACCGCTTGACCGTGAACGTCATCTGCTCGCGATGATGAAAAAGATCTTCCTGCTGACTGCCGGGACGGCCGTTCAGAAGTATCAGGACAAGCTCCAAGGCGAGCAGGAAATCCTCGCGAACACGGCGGACATCATGAGTGCAATCTATGCGCTGGAGTCGGCGATCGTCCGGACGGAAAAAGCGATTGCTGCCAAAGGCGTCGAGAAGAATGAACTGAAAATCCGTTATACGGAAGTCTTTGCACAACAAGCTTTTGAAGGCGTGGAGCGGGACGCGAAGGAAACGTTGTACGCGGCAGCGAGCGGCGATGAGTTACGGATGCTGCTGTCGGCGCTGAAGAAGTTCAGCCGGTATCAGCCAATCAACTCGATCGGCACAAAACGTCAGATTGCGAAACGTTTGATTGAAGCGAATAAATATACTGTCTAAGTCAGGTTTACCGATTCGCCTTTGCAGGGAAAATCTCTGTAAGGGCGAATTTTTTGACATTGAAGGAGGGAGCAGGCATGCGACAAGACGTAACAGAACTTCAATTTGCCGTCGATTACTATAAATCGTTGGAGCGGCTTTCGGATGAAGAATGGCGGTTGCCGCTCGCAATCGATAAATGGACGGTCCAAGAATGTGTCAGTCATCTGTTTTTATGGGATCGGTATTACCTCGATCATGCGGTGTCGAAATTACCGGATGAACCGTTGACGCTGGTTGAAACCGACTACGATGAGTTCAATCGTCTGGCGGTCGAATATGCCCATCACATCGATGCACTCGCCTTGTTGAGAAAAGCGATTGCCGTGCGGCAGGAATTGATCGCGCAGCTCGATCGGTTGACGGACGAGCAATATGAGCGGACGTATGAAGGCACATTCCAGCCGAAATCGTTTGTTGCCTCCTTCATTGCACACGATCACCATCATCAAGATCAAATCGATGCCGCGCTTGCCCGCTTGAAACGGGGCTGACCAATCTGCTAGTCTGAAGACAGAGGTGAGGAAAAGATGGTAACTATGTATGGCTATCCGAAATGCAGTACGTGTGTCAAAGCAAAAAAGGCACTTGAGGCAAATGGTGTCGAGGTCGATTACAAACACATCGTCGAGGAGACACCAGGTGCCGAGACGATTCAGGCACTTCATCAAAAGAGCGGCGAGCCGTTGAAGAAGTTTTTTAACACGAGTGGTCAATCGTACCGTTCGCAAGGCATCAAGGACCGCCTGCCGAATCTGTCGGAACAGGAGCAATATGAACTGCTCGCAAGTGACGGCATGTTGCTCAAACGACCGATCGTCACAGACGGGCAAGACGTGACAATCGGATTCAAAGAAGAACTCTATCAAGGAAAATGGTATTAAGAAGGCTAGTTCATTTGGTATACTGAATGCGTTAGTCCACTATCGAACACAGGGGGAATCGCAAATGAGTCAAGTCAAAGACAATCTACGTTATTCGGAAGAGCATGAATGGGTCGAAGTAACAGGAAACAAGGCACGAATCGGAATCACGGATTTCGCGCAACATGAACTTGGCGATATCGTCTTCGTCGAACTGCCAGAAGTCGGAGATACGATTTCGGCAAACGAGCCGTTTGGTTCAGTCGAATCCGTTAAAACGGTATCCGAATTGTACGCACCGATTTCAGGGAAAGTCGTTGCCATCAATGAATCACTTTCAGATTCCCCAGAACTCGTCAACGAATCACCATTCGAGGGTGCTTGGATGGTTGATATCGAAATCGCAGACGAAGCACAAGTCGAAGCATTGATGGACGCTGCTGCTTACAAATCGATGATCAACGAGTAATACTTAACGAAAAGATGACAAGGAAACGATTTCGTTTCCTCGTCGTCTTTTTTTCTGTATACTGGCACAAGATAAGAAAGAGGAAGGGAGAACGGGATCAATGAAGGAAGTCACAGCAGCACCAGAAAACGGTTTTTTGTATGTCTATGCACCGATGTGTGGGACGTGTGCCATCGCAAGCCGGATGCTTGAGATCGTCGAAGCGACAAAAGACGGGGAATGGATTCAACAAGCAAACGGAAACTTCATTCCGGAGTTTTTGGAACACGCCCAAGTCATGAGTGTTCCCGCCTTGTTAAAAATCGAGGATAACCAGGTCGTATCAAGGCTTTATGCGTTTCAGTCGGTTCAGAACGTCTTTGCATTTTGTACGGAATAAGGAGAGGAATCAAAAAAAGATTTCTCTTTACGCTAAATTGTCGGAATATTTACAATAATCCGTTGACAATGACAATTTATGAATGGTATATTCATATCAACTTCTAGAAATACTTTATAGGAAGTCTGGCAGAGATGTAAATCGGCTGTTTCTTTTCATGACAGAACCGTTCAACAAAATCCTAGGTTGTTTGTTTGTCTCCCCTTAAGTCGTCCCCCAAAGACGAAGCGGCCCAAAAAGACAATCCTGGATTGGAGCAGGTAATCTGAATGCGAGGACAGTTTGGTTTATATGTCGAAAGGGCGCCGTCCTCTGGTACGACGAACGAAGAAGTTCGTGTCAGAGCTGGGTTTTCCTTCGTAGTGTTTCTAACCACATTATTCGTGTTGCCGGTTCACCGGCAGCGCCTTTTTTTGTTTTCGAAAGATTTTCGAGCAGTCACCTTGCCAAGCCGAATTCTCCCTGCTACAATGCGATTAAGGTAAATTACTTTAATTCATATCCGATTAGTCGGAATTAAAAAAGAGATACGGAGGACGAACAGGCATGACAGTACGTTTTATGGATGTATTTACAGAGTGGGCGTCAACATACGACGACACGGTTACGGGGCACGATCCGGAGTACAAAGAAGTCTTTCGTCGTTATGAAGAAATATTAGATACGGTGGCAACAAAAGCGATCTCACCGGTCGTCGAGTTCGGGGCTGGAACAGGGAACCTGACCCAACGGTTACTCGATCGGCATCAAGACGTTTTGGCGGTGGAACCGAGCCCGGAGATGCGGGAAATTCTCATCGATAAGATTCCAACGTTACCTGTACAAGACGGACACTTCCTGTCCTTTACGGCAGACCATGCGAAAAGTTTTGTTTCGACCTATGCGTTTCATCATCTGACGGATGAGGAAAAGGGAGAAGCAGTTGATCTGATGGCGCAGATTTTGCCGCAAGACGGAAAAATCGTCTACGCCGACACGATGTTCGTATCGGAAGAAGCGCGTCTACAGACGATCGCTGAAGCGAAAGCACAAGGATTCGACAGTTTAGCAGAAGACTTGGAACGTGAGTTTTATCCACTGATTCCGGTCATGGAACAAATTTTTGCGTCACGTGGATTTGACGTGACATTCACACAATACAATCACTTCGTCTGGCTCGTAGAAGCCGAGAAAATGGGGGAATAAATCATGACAATCAAAAAAATGAACGTAGAAAGCTTTAACTTGGACCATACGAAAGTCAAAGCACCATATATTCGCGTTGCCGGTTACAAAGATGGAAAAGTCGACCAAGTCGTCAAATACGACATTCGTTTCACACAACCAAACGTCGAGCAAATGCCGATGCGTGCGATGCACACACTGGAACATTTACTGGCAGAAAACATCCGCAACTATTCGGATGATGTCATCGATGTCTCGCCAATGGGTTGCCAAACAGGTTTCTACATGGCGATGATGAACTTCGATTCCGTCGAAAAAATGAGCGAACTCGTTGAGAAGACGTTAAAAGACGTCTTAGCAGCAGAAGAAATTCCAGCGCAAAACGAAGTCCAATGTGGATTTGCGAGCGCACACGACCTTAAAGGAGCGAAGCACTATGCCGAGAAAATGCTTGCCGGTCGTGATGAATGGGACATCGTCTTCGGATGATCGCGAAGTCAGTCCGGGACCTCGTCGGAAATACGCCGCTTTACGAGATTACTTCATTCGATTTGCCTGCTGGTACGCGGATTTTGGCGAAGCTCGAATGGATGAACCCTGGGGGCAGCGTCAAAGACCGCCTGGGCATTCAACTCGTTGATGCAGCCATCGAACAAGGATATGTGACACGAGGCGGAACGATCATCGAACCGACTGCCGGCAACACCGGCATCGGTTTGGCGCTCGCCGCTAAAAAATATGACTTACAAGTCATCTGTGTCGTTCCTGAAAAATTCAGTCAGGAGAAACAGACGTTGATGCGGGCACTCGGCGCGACTGTCGTCAACACACCAACTGAACTCGATATGCAAGGCGCAATTGATAAAGCAAAAGAACTGGGACAAACGATTCCGAACAGTTATGTCCCGCTTCAATTCGAAAACGAAGAAAATCCGGTCACATATCAGCGGACACTTGGTCCTGAGCTGATGGCGGAACTCGATCACATCGATTGGTTCGTCGCCGGATGCGGGTCAGGCGGAACGTTTGCAGGAACCGCTGCTTACTTGAAAGAACGGGTTGGAACAAAAGGCGCGATCGTCGAACCGGAAGGATCCGTCCTCAACGGAGGACCAGCCGGACCGCATAAGACGGAAGGCATCGGGACGGCTAAATGGCCGAGCCTTGTTTCCCGCGATCTGGTCGATGAAATTCATACGATTTCGGACCACGACGCGTTCACGAAAGTTCATGAATTAGCAGCCCGTGAAGGTTTGCTCGTCGGCAGTTCAGCCGGCGCGGCACTCGCGGCAGCACTTGATATTGCAGAACGTTTTCCCGGCAGTACCATCGTCACTGTCTTCGCCGACAGTGCCGAACGGTATTTGAGCCAACAAATCTTTGAAAAGGTGGACGAGACACATGCGTAAAAAGACAGCATTGATTCATGGAGGAACAGGCGTCGATCGAGCAACTGGTGCCGTTACACCTCCGATTTATCAAACGAGTACGTACAAACAAGAGAAAATCGGTCAATTAAAAGAAGGCTACGAATACTCTCGGACAGCCAACCCGACACGGACAAGCATCGAACGATTGATCGCGGACCTCGAAGGCGGCGCACGTGGCTTTGCCTTCGGATCTGGAATGGCTGCGATTCATGCTGTCTTTAACCTGCTTGAGTCAGGTGACCATATCGTCATGACCGATGATGTCTACGGCGGAACGTTCCGTTTGATGCAACGTGTCTTGCCGAAGTTCAACATCCAAGTGACGTTCGTCGACACGACGGATCTTGCCGCGACGGAAGCTGCGGTTCAAGACAATACGAAGATGCTGTACGTCGAAACACCGACAAACCCATTATTGAAAGTCACGGATATCGCTGCTGTCGCTGACATCGCGAAACGCAACAACCTGAAACTCGTCGTCGACAACACGTTTGCGACACCGTACTTGCAACAACCACTTGCACTCGGCGCAGACATCGTCTTGCACAGTGCCACAAAATACATCGGCGGACATTCAGACGTCGTCGCCGGACTCGTCGTCGTCAACAGCGATGCACTCGGTGAAGATCTTCACTTCATTCAAAACTCGACAGGCGGTATTCTTGGACCGCAGGACAGCTTCTTGCTCGTCCGTGGTTTACGGACACTTGGTATCCGGATGGATGCAATCGAAGAAACGTCACACGATCTCGTTCAGTTCTTACAGGAACAAGATGTCGTCTCGAACATCTTCTATCCGGGACTTCCAACACACCCGGGTCACGCGACACAACAAAAACAGGCGACTGGATTTGGCGGCATGATCAGCTTTGATGTCGGATCAGCGGAAAACGCGGAGAAACTCGTCGAAGCGACACACTTCTTCACGCTGGCTGAGAGTCTTGGAGCTGTTGAAAGCTTGATTTCTGTTCCGGCACGCATGACACATGCCTCGATTCCGGCAGAACGTCGCGCTGAGCTCGGCATCACGGATGGTCTTGTCCGGATTTCGGTTGGACTTGAGGATGCAGAAGACTTGAAAGAAGATTTAGCACGTGCTTTCAGCCTGCTTCAACCGGTTTCAGAAAAAACTGTTTGACAAGCAAAATAACCCCTGCTAATATTCAGATTATATTAAAAATAACTAAATACCGAATACTCTTATCGAGAGTGGTGGAGGGACTGGCCCGATGAAACCCGGCAACCGCGGAATTTATTCCGAAGTGGTGCTAATTCCAGCAGACGAACGTCTGCAAGATGAGAGCAAATGGTTTTGTGTACTGAAAGTGCGCGCGTTTGCTCTAAAACGTGCGCACTTTTTTTATGTTTAGGAGGGACAGTATTGATTCGCTTACAGGATGTAGGAAAGATTTATCGCTCGAAGCGCGGATCGGTTGAAGCCGTCGTCAATGTCGACTTAACAATCGAGCGCGGTGAAATTTTTGGAATAATCGGTTATTCGGGAGCAGGGAAGTCCACCTTGATCCGATTGCTGAACATGTTAGAAGCTCCGACGAGTGGTTCGATTCAAATCGACGGAGTCGAAATGACGACGTTACGTCCAAAAGAATTACGCGGCGTTCGTAAAAACGTCTCGATGGTCTTCCAGCACTTTAACCTTCTGTGGTCGCGGACAGTTGAAGAAAACATCATGTTCCCGCTCGAACTCGGCGGTTATCCGAAAGCACGCCGTAAAGAACGGGTCGCCGAACTGATTCAACTCGTTGGACTCGACGGACGTGAAGGGGCTTATCCGTCCCAATTGTCGGGTGGACAAAAACAACGGGTCGGGATTGCCCGGGCACTGGCGTCTAATCCGGATGTCTTATTATGTGACGAAGCGACAAGTGCGCTTGATCCGAAAACGACGGACTCGATTTTAGAGTTGCTCGTCGACATCAACAAAAAACTGAAACTGACCATCGTCTTGATCACGCATGAGATGCACGTCATTCAAAAAATCTGTAACCGGGTTGCCGTCATGGAAGCCGGGAAAATCGTCGAACAAGGACCGGTCGCCGAAGTCTTCCGTCATCCAAAACAAGCGATGACAAAAGAGTTCGTGAAACAGCTGACGTCTTCGTCAGAAAACGAATTGACGTTTGCAAAATTACGCGAACGCTATCCGACCGGGAAAATCGTTCAGTTGACGTTTGTCGGTTCAACGGCCGAAAGCCCGATTCTTGCCGAAGTCATGAAAGATTCGACCTTATTATTTAATATCATTGGCGGGAACGTCGGACAAACGCAAGACGGCGCCCTAGGGACGCTGTTCATTCAGTTGATCGGTGCCGAACATGAAACACAAGCGGTCATCGCCAAACTTCAAGCGAGTGACGTTGAAGTGGAGGTGGATCACCGATGAGTACTTTTTTCAGTGAATTGGATTGGGAAATGGTCTGGGAAGCGACCGGCAGTACGGTTTATATGACGGCTGTTTCAGGGCTTGCGACGTTTATCCTCGGACTGGTCATCGGTCTCTTGTTATACGCGACAAACGAAGAACTATTGTTTAAAAACCGAGCGCTGTATTCCGTGCTCAGCTTTTTAGTCAACGTCTTCCGCTCGATTCCGTTCATTATCCTGTTGATTTTATTGATTCCAGTCACGTTAATCATCGTCGGATCATTTTTAGGACCGACCGCTGCGTTACCAGCGTTAATTCTGGGTGCGGCACCGTTTTACGGCCGGATGGTCGAACTGGCTCTTCGTGAAGTCGATAAAGGGGTCATCGAGGCAGCCGAATCGATGGGCGCAACGAAATTCCAAATCATTTATAAAGTCTTGATTCCGGAAGCTCTTCCGGCAATCGTTTCAGGTATTACCGTAACACTCGTCGCACTCGTCGGTTACACGGCAATGGCCGGAGTAGTCGGTGGTGGTGGGCTGGGAGACATGGCCTTCATCGAAGGATTCCAACGTTCCCAAAATGACGTCATCGTCATTGCGACACTGTTGATTCTTGTCATCGTCTTTATTATTCAGATTATTGGTGATTTGCTCGTCAAGGCAATCGATAAACGATAATACTAACTTTAATTCATTGGAGGAATCATTCATGAAACTTTGGAAAAAATTTGTCGGCACAACAGCAGTATCGGTCTTAGCAGTCAGCCTTGCAGCATGTGGAGAAGAGTCTTCATCAGGCAGCGATGATTCAAAAACATTGGTGGTCGGAGCATCAAACGTTCCCCATGCTGAAATCCTCGAGCACGTTCAAAAAGAATATGAAGAAAAAGGCTACAAACTCGAAATCAAAAAGTTCCAAGATTACGTCCTGCCGAACAAAGCACTTGCTGAAGAAGAACTCGACGCGAACTATTTCCAACACGTGCCGTACCTTGAGCAACAAGAAAAAGAAAACAAAGACTACAAATTTGAAAGTGCCGGCGGCGTTCACGTTGAACCACTCGGTGTCTATTCTAAAAAATACAAATCGCTTGATGAATTGCCAAAAGGCGCAACAATCTTGACGAGCTCAAACGTCGCAGAACGTGGACGTGTCTTGACGTTCCTTCAAAATGAAGGACTGATCAAACTAAAAGACGGTAAAACAACGGATGCGCAACTCGAAGACATCGCCGAGAACCCAAAAAACATCAAGTTCAAAACGAACATCGAAGCGTCACTCTTACCGCAAGCCTACAAAAACAATGAAGGCGATGCTGTCTTGATCAACACGAACTACGCGATCGACAACGGATTGAACCCGCTCGAAGATTCAATCGCGCTTGAAGACGAGTCTTCACCATACGTCAACATCATCGTGACACGTGAAGGCGACGAGAAAGACAAACGCGTCACGACGCTCTTAGACATTCTCCACAAAAAAGAAACACAAGATTGGATCACGAAAGAATACAAAGGTGCTGTCGTTCCGGTCAGCAAATAATCTGCTCGATCAATGCATTCTTCCTATATAATGGAAGGATGCATTATTTTTTTGTTTAAAGGGGGGATCTGCATGCAACGTTTGAAACAGCTTCATCCATTGACGATCGGGGTTTTGCTCGGGACGTTTTTCGCCCGTCTCGGGACATTCATCACGATGCCGTTTTTTGCGATTTACTTATCCGTCGTCTTAAAGTTCAGCCCGGTTGATGTCGGCTGGATTCTCAGTATCTCGGCCATCGCGAGCCTCGTCATGAGCTTCATCGGCGGAACGTTATCCGACCGGTACGGCCGGCGGACGATGATGCTGAGCGGAACCTTTGGATTTGTCCTCGTCTTCATCGGACTGGCACAAGTCGAGACGTTTTGGGCGTTTTTTGTCTTAAGTGCCCTGAACGGCGTGTTCCGGTCCGTCTTCGAACCGTCAGCGCGGGCATTGATCAGTGATACGACGGAGGAAGAAAACCGATTGTTCGTCTTTAACATCCGTTATACGTGCATCAACATCGCAGCCGCGATCGGACCGGGGATTGCGTTGTTGCTCAGTGCCGGAAATACGGCGATTACCTTCTATATTACAGCGTTCGTCTATCTCGGCTACGGCGTCGCCATCTTCATCCTGTTCAAGCGGCACCCGATCACGGAAAGTCACGGCGGGAAAAAGGTGTCGTTCGGGGCAACGGTCCGTCTGCTGAAGACCGACGTCGCTTTTACGTTCGCGCTCGCCGGCATCATCTTCGGCGTCTTCGGATACAGTCAGTTCAACTCGACGTTGCCGCAGTTTTTGACGACGACGACGTTATTGTCGGGCGGGACGAGTTTGTTTGCCTTGTTGATTACGATTAACGCGATCACGGTGCTCGTCGTCCAGTACCCGATCATGAAGTTTGGCGTCAAGACGTCACCGCTCGTGTCGATCACGGTCGGCATTGCGACCGTCGCTGTCGGTTTGTTCGTCATGGCGAATGCTGGAACCGTCTGGTTGATGATTGGCGCGATGTTCATCTTCACATGCGGGGAAGTGATGATGTTCACGATGACGGACATCTTGACGGACGGTTTTGCGAAACCGGAATTACGGGGCAGTTATTTCGGTGCGATGGGCTTGACGTCGATCGGACAATCGGTCGGACCGGTCGTCGGCGGTCAATTGTTACTTTATTTTGGCGCAGATCGGCCACTGCCGATATTTGGTGCCTTAGCGCTCTTGACTTTACTCGGCATCCCACTGCTCTTACTGTCACAGCGGGTTCACCGTCAGTCGAAACCGGAAGAAGAGAAGGAAGTCGTCTCACTTTAAAGTCATTCTCAGTAAAGACGCTTGTTTTGAGAAAAAACCATGAGCGATGACGCTTGAATAATGTGGTATGATTCATTAAGATTAGAATGATACTAAATTAGTAACTCTCGTGAACTGAATCGTCAGACACGAAATGAATAGATGGAGGGATTCTACATGAAGGCTTCACACTTGAAGATTGAAGATCTACACGTCGCAATCGACGGCAAAGAAATCTTGAAAGGCGTCAACTTAGAAATCAAAGGCGGCGAAATCCACGCGGTCATGGGACCAAACGGGACTGGTAAATCAACACTCGCATCAGCATTGATGGGTCACCCGACTTACGAAGTAACATCTGGTTCAGTCACACTCGACGGCGAAGACGTCCTCGAGATGGAAGTGAACGAACGCGCACAAGCAGGTATGTTCCTCGCGATGCAATACCCAAGCGAAATCAGTGGTGTCACGAACTCAGACTTCTTGCGTTCAGCAATCAACTCACGCCGCGAAGAAGGCGATGAAATCTCACTCATGAAATTCATCCGTCAACTCGACGCACAAATGGGTCTTCTTGAAATGCCGGGCGAAATGGCACACCGTTACCTCAACGAAGGTTTCTCGGGCGGAGAGAAGAAACGGAATGAAATCCTCCAAATGACGATGTTGAAACCAGCCATCGCCATCCTTGATGAAATCGATTCAGGTCTTGATATCGATGCGCTTAAAGTCGTCGCAAAAGGTGTCAACGAAATGCGTTCACCTGAATTCGGCTGCTTGATCATCACGCACTATCAACGCCTCTTGAACTATATCGAGCCAGATTTCATCCACATCATGATGGGCGGAAAAATCGTCATGTCAGGTGGAAAAGAACTGGCACACCGTTTAGAAGCAGAAGGTTATGACTGGGTTAAAAAAGAACTCGGCATCGAAGAAGTCGAAATCGAAACAAAAGCGTAAGACGAGGGAGGAAGCATGATGACTGTAGAACTGAATCTTGCAGTAAATCGCGAGGCAGTGGCAGAACGTGCGACTCGCTTAGGGGAACCCGCTTGGATGATCTCTAAGCGTCAAGACGCACTGGATCTTGCCCCAACGCTCGCATTGCCAAAAGTAGAAAAAATCAAAATCGGTGGCTGGAACTTCACAGAGGGAACAGCAGATCTTGAGACAGTAACAGGTCTCACGCCGGATATCGAAACATTGATCGGTGAAAACCGTGACCATATGCTGATCACGCGGAACGGACAACTTGTTCACGCGCAAAACAGCGAAGCGGCGAACGGTGTCATCTTCACGACACTCGAAGACGCGATGAAACATCACCCGGAACTGATCGAGAAATACTTCATGACAGAAGGCGTCAACGTCAATGAAGACCGTCTCGCAGCACTCAACGCGGCACTCATGAACGGCGGTACGTTCCTTTATGTACCAAAAGGCTTGAAGTTGACGGTTCCGATGCAAGCGATCTATACACTGGAGCAAGCAGGCGGTGCACTTTACCATCACGCGATCATCGTTGCGGATGCGGACAGCGAACTGACGTATATCGAAAACTTCGTCTCGTACGGTGAAGAAGCACACAACGTCAACGTCGTCACGGAAGTGTTCGTCGAAGACAACGCCAAAGTCCTCTTCGGTGGTGTCGACACGCTCAGCAAAGGTGCTGTCACCTATATGAACCGTCGCGGTGTCGTCAAACAAGGTGCGAAGCTCGAATGGGCACTCGGTCACATGAATGACGGAAACACGATCACAGAAACAAAAACACACCTCGTCGGTAACGATTCGTTCTCTGACACGAAAGCCGTAACGGTTGGTCGTGGGGATCAAAAACAAAACTTCAACGTCCGGACAGACCATTTTGGTAAAGGTTCGGAAGGTTTCATCTTGATTCACGGTGTTCAAAAAGATTCGGCAACATCAATCTTCAACGGAACATCCATGATTCACCATGGCGCTTCAAAATCAAACGGTGTGCAGACGGAACGTGTGCTCATGTTATCTGAAAAGGCACGTGGTGACGCGAACCCGATCCTCTTGATTGATGAAGATGATGTCATGGCAGGACACGCGGCATCTGTCGGCCGTGTCGACGAACTTCAACTCTACTACTTGATGAGCCGCGGTTTATCACGTAAAGAAGCAGAACGTCTTGTCGTTCATGGTTTCTTACAACCGGTCGTTTCAGAACTCGCGATTGACTCTGTCAAAGAACGTCTCGTTCAAGTGATCGAAGGGAAAGTAAACTAATATGGGAATCGATGCATCCATCCGCAATCAGTTTCCGATTCTTGACCAACAGGTTAATGACCGGAAACTCGTCTATTTAGATAGTGCAGCTTCTTCACAAAAGCCGCTCGTCGTCATTGAGGCGATTGACAACTACTACAAGACGGTTCATTCGAATGTGCACCGTGGCGTCCATACGCTCGGAACACGAGCGACGGATGCGTACGAAGGTGCGCGTGAGAACGTACGTCGTTTCATCAAGGCGCAACACCATGAAGAGATTATCTTTACCCGCGGGACGACAACGGCGATCAATATCGTCGCGTCGAGTTACGGAATGGAGCATGTCGAAGAAGGGGACGAGATTGTCGTCACGTACCTGGAGCACCATGCGAACTTGATTCCGTGGCAACAAGTCGCGAAAAAGAAAAAAGCGAAACTGAAATATGTTGATTTGACAGCGGACGGTCGTGTGACGATCGAAGCGGTCAAAGCGCAAATTTCCGATCGGACGAAAGTCGTTGCGATGGCACATGTCTCGAACGTCCTCGGGACGATTAATCCGATCAAAGAAGTGACACAACTGGCGCACGCTGTCGGGGCCGTCATGGTCGTCGACGCAGCGCAAAGTGCACCGCACCAACAAATCGATGTCACGGATCTCGATTGTGATTTCCTGGCGTTTTCGGCACATAAGATGTGCGGACCAACCGGGATCGGCGTCCTGTACGGCAAAAAAGCATTACTCAATGCGATGGAGCCGGTCGAATTCGGAGGCGAGATGATTGACTACGTCGGACTTGAAGAGTCGACGTTCAAACCATCACCGTACCGGTTCGAAGCGGGAACACCGATCATCGCAGGTGCTGTCGGCTTGTCGGCAGCAATCGATTTCTTGGAACAAATTGGACTCAGTAACATCGAAGCCCACGAACGTGAGCTTGCCCAGTACGCGATGGCACAAATGCGTGGCATCGAAGGACTGACGATTTACGGTCCGGAAGAACGTGTGGGTCTCGTCACCTTTAATCTCGGGGATGTCCACGCACATGATGTCGCGACCGTACTCGATATGCAAGGCATCGCCGTACGTGCCGGTCATCACTGTGCCCAACCACTGATGCGTTGGCTCGGAGCCAGTTCAACAGCACGAGCGAGCTTTTACCTGTATAATACGAAGGAAGAAGTAGACGCTCTGGTGACAGGACTTCACCAAACGAAGGAGTATTTCAGTCATGGATTTTAACAATCTCGATCACTTGTACCGTCAAGTGATCATGGACCACTATAAAACGCCCCGCAATCGTGGTGCGATTGACGGTGGTGTGACGATTGATATGAACAACCCGACTTGTGGCGACACAATCCGTCTGCAACTTGCGATCGAAGACGACATCGTCAAAGATGCGAAGTTCGACGGCGAAGGATGTTCGATCAGCATGGCGTCTGCGTCGATGATGACACAGGCCGTCAAAGGAAAAACAGTCGAAGAAGCATTACAACTCGCCCATGTCTTTTCTGAGATGGTTCAAGGAAAAGATTATGACGATGAGAAATTTGATCTGGGAGACGCGGAAGCACTGTCTGGTGTGACGAAATTCCCAGCACGAATCAAGTGTGCGACACTTGCCTGGAAGGCGCTCGAACGCGGCGTCGAAGAAGGGAAGTAAACTTCGGTCAGTAAGTAAGAGGAGGAAACGAACATGGCTAAGAACATGCCTGAAATTGGCGATTATAAATATGGTTTCCACGATCGCGATATCTCGATCTTCCGTTCTGGACGTGGCTTGACGACAGAAGTCGTCGAGACGATCTCGAAAATGAAGGAAGAACCGCAATGGATGCTTGATTTCCGTCTGAAATCACTCAAGATTTTCAACGAACAAGCAATGCCAGCATGGGGCGGCGATTTATCAGATCTTCGTTTTGATGACATCACGTATTACGTTAAACCATCAGAACGTGCTGAAAAATCATGGGATGAAGTACCGGAAGAAATCAAACGTACGTTTGACAAACTCGGAATCCCGGAAGCTGAGCAAAAATACCTCGCGGGTGTTTCGGCACAGTATGAATCAGAAGTCGTGTATCACAACATGAAGAGTGAACTGGAAGATCAAGGAATCGTCTTCAAAGATACAGATACAGCGCTCAAAGAAAACGAAGACTTATTCCGTGAGTACTTCGGTAAATTGATTCCGCCGACGGATAACAAGTTCGCTGCCCTCAACACAGCGGTCTGGTCGGGTGGATCGTTCATCTACGTACCAAAAGGCGTTAAAATGGACACGCCGCTTCAAGCCTATTTCCGGATCAACTCGGAAAACATGGGTCAATTCGAGCGGACGTTGATCATCGTTGACGAAGAAGCATCGGTTCATTACGTCGAAGGATGTACGGCACCGGTCTACACGACGAACTCGCTTCACTCAGCAGTCGTTGAGATCTTCATCAACAAAAACGCGTACTGCCGTTACACGACGATCCAAAACTGGGCGAACAACGTCTACAACCTCGTTACGAAACGTGCGATCTGTGAAGCCGGCGCGACGATGGAATGGGTCGATGGTAACATCGGTTCGAAATTGACGATGAAATACCCGGCCGTCATCCTTAAAGGTGAAGGCTCACGTGGTATGACATTATCAATCGCTATCGCGGGTAAAGGTCAACACCAAGATGCGGGCGCGAAGATGATTCACCTTGCACCCAACACATCGTCGACAATCGTTTCGAAGTCGATTTCAAAACACGGTGGGAAAGTAACGTACCGTGGGATCGTCCACTTTGGTCGTAAAGCGACAGGCGCACGTTCGAACATCGAATGTGACACGCTGATCATGGACAACCAATCGACATCAGATACGATTCCGTACAATGAAATTCTCAACGACAACATTTCGCTTGAACACGAAGCGAAGGTGTCGAAGGTCTCAGAAGAGCAATTGTTCTACCTGATGAGCCGCGGGATTTCACAAGAAGAAGCAACGGAAATGATCGTCATGGGCTTCATCGAGCCGTTCACAAAAGAATTGCCGATGGAATATGCGGTCGAAATGAACCGTCTCATCAAGTTCGAGATGGAAGGTTCAATCGGATAATTTTTCTACTCTCTCATCAACAGATGAGGGAGTTTTTTTTCGTGAACAGCTAAAAACGGGTAAAGGAGTAAAAAGGAGGGAGTCATCATGCGTGATATCGTCTATTCTTTTCAAGTCTCGCTCGACGGGTACATCGAGGATGCGTCGGGCAGCATCGCGTTTGCGTCACCGGACGCTGAGTTGCATCAGTATTTTAACGACTACGAAACAGAGTTTGATACCCATGTCTATGGACGTCGCCTGTACGAGATGATGCAGTACTGGGAGACCGCGGATCAAACGGAAACCGATCCGATCATCGTAGGCTATGCGAAGACATGGCAAGCGCTTGAGAAAATCGTGTTCTCGAAAACGATGACAGCAGTCGAGGGCAATGCCCGTCTTGCGACGAGACCACTGGCGGAGGAACTGGCCGCATTGAAGCAGGCACCCGGGAAGCAGATCGCGCTCGGCGGGGCGACGCTTGCGGCAGAAGCTGTCCGCTTGGATTTGATCGACCGCTACCATGTCGTCATCTACCCTGTCTTACTCGGGGGCGGCAAGCGGATGTTTCCGTTGTTTGAGCACCCCTTGTCCCTACAGCTCGTGGAGCAACAGACCTTTGCTTCCGGATGTATCGCCTTGACGTATGAGCGAATCCGGTCCACTTGATGGGTATCGCGAAGAATCTTTCGATCGTCGGAAGATTCTTTTATTTTTCTAATTTCGCGATTAGCATATATTTTCATAGAAGTTATATTATAATTGGATTTGGAAAAAATATAGAGAGAACGTAAGGTGTGGAAAAATGAAATATTATCAAGAAATACCGGTCATCCGTTCGATTGCGGCGATTCTTGTCGTATCGGTTCATGTCATCGCCGGATTATATTACGTCGGTGGCGAATTTACGAATACATCGATTGGGTACATCAATCAGCTGGCACGAATCGGAACGCCGATTTTTGCTATCATCAGTGCCTTTTTGCTGATGTCGATGGTGTTACGAAAAGGATTTGACCTGCGGCAGTTTATTCAGTCCCGTTTTTCCAAAATTTTCGTTCCTTACTTAATTTGGAGTTCGGTTTATCTGTTGTATAAGTATCATGTCGAAAACAGCCTGAATCCTGATCTTTCGATTTCGTCGTATTTCTTATACGGCAATGCACATTATCACCTGTACTTCATTTTGACGGTTCTCCAGTTTTATCTGGTCTTTCCGCTGCTGGCCCGCTTCAAGAAAAACAGCGGTTTGTTCGTTGCGCTCGGGGCATCGATGATCATCAATTACCTTTGGTTGACGTTTGGCAATGTCACGACGGATGTGGAATGGATCAACCGTTTCGTTAATGGACGGTCCTTCCTGTTGAACTGGATTGCATACTTCATGATGGGCATTACATATGCCGTATATTATCAAGAGTTTCAAGACCTCTTAAAACGCTACCGGACGAGCTTGTTGCTTGTGAGTGGGGTGATCCTGCTCGACTTGTGGATCAGTATTGATTTGGCACGTCTCTATACCTCGACGAATATCTCGAACTTGATCTATATTCCGTTCGTCATTGTCGTGTTGAACTATATCTTCCGACGTGTTCGTTCGGATGCAACGGCGATGAAGCTGTTTCAAGCGATCGGAACACATTCGATGGGCATTTATCTTGTCCATCCGTTAGTCATCCGTCTGATTCGGCGGTCCGAATGGTTTGAGTATTTCCAATCCGGAAGCATGTTCGTCTTGGCGATGATTATGATCCTGTCGATCTCGATGGGCATCTCGTATGCGATCAGTCTGTTGCCGTTCGGAAATTACATCATTCCTGTGCCGAAACGGAGAACAAGTCCCCGACAACCGGTTGACGTCCAACAAGTCGCTTCATGATCTGAAATGAGTCAAACAGGCAGTCCATCCCCCTGATTTTTGCAGGAGTGGGAAGGATCTGCTTGTTTTTTATATGGAGAACCTATGTCTTTTGGAAGACGAGCTTTGAAGAAGAAATTCCCGATTCCGCTATGCTATGATAAAAAATATGCAGCGCACACAGATGAGGAGGGGGAAGGATGATTTATGTCGGCGTGACCGGTTGGGGCGATCACGACAGCCTCTATCCGACACCACAAGACCGGAAAGAGAAGCTCGCTGCCTATGCGGGCCATTTTCCGGCAGTCGAGGTCGATTCAACGTACTATGCGATTCAACCGGAACGGAACTACCAAAAATGGGTCGCGGAAACACCGGATGCCTTCCGGTTCATCGTCAAGGTCCACCGGGCGATGAGTGGTCATGACCGGGAAAACAAGGATCCGCTTGGTCCAATCTTTGAACAATACCTCGCGTCGATTGAACCGATGCGGCAGAGTGGAAAGATTGCAGCGATCCTCGTCCAACTCCCGCCCTGGTTTGATGTCAGTAAAGTCCATCTCGAGTATCTTCAGACGATTCGGAAGTCGCTGGCCGGTCTTCCTGTCGCGATCGAGTTTCGGAATCCGTCCTGGTATTCGGAAGCGTACCAAGAGCGGACGCTGCGTTTTTTGGCCGAGCATCAGTTCATCCATACGATCTGTGACGAACCGCAGACCGAAGACGGGTCGGTACCGTTTGTTCCCGTCGTGACACAGGAGACGGCATTTGTCCGGCTGCACGGCCGTAACGTCAACGGATGGCTCAAGAAGCCCGGTCAAAGCAGTGAGGACTGGCGGAAGGTCCGTTGCCTGTACCGTTACTCGGAAGAAGAACTGCAAGGTTTGGCGACACACATCCGTTCACTTGCCGAACAGGCAAAAGACGTGTATGTTTTCTTTAACAACAACTCAGCAGGAGACGCCGTACCAAACGCCAAACGGTTGATCGAGATTTTAGGTCTTGATTATGAATCGCTTGCGCCCCGGCAAATTTCCCTGTTTTAACACCTAGAGGAGGCTTGAGCGTGAAGTTACACGTCATTCATTATAACGATCTGCATTCACACTTTGATATGTGGCCTCGCTATATGTCGTTCATGAAAGAACACCGGACGTACGATTCCCTCGTCTTCGATTTAGGAGACCATGCGGACCGGGTCGCACCGGCGACGGAAGCGACGCAAGGTAAAATCAATACGCATCTATTAAATGAACTGTCCCCGACGGCCGTCACGATCGGAAACAATGAAGGCATTACGTTTCCGCATGATTGGTTGGCGGACTTATATACGGACGCGACGTTCCCGGTCCTCGTCTCGAACTTGACGGCACCGTTTGCGAAAGCCGGGATGATTCAAAACCTACCGACGGGAAAAGTCGGGATTTTCGGGCTGACGGCTCCCTATTACGAGCTGTACGCCTTGCTCGGATGGACGATTGAAGATCCGTTGGAAGCGGCAGCACGTGAAATCGAAGCCTTGCGGGATCAAGTCGACGTCTTGATCTGTTTAAGTCATCTTGGGTTTTATCAGGATGAAGAACTGGCGGAACGGTTCCCGGAGCTTGATTTGATCATCGGAGCGCATACGCACCACGTCCTCGATGACGGGGTCGTCAAAAACGGGGTGTTGATTGCCCAGGCTGGAAAGTACGGTCAGTATGCAGGGGAAATCTACTTAAACACGGATACGGGCGAAAAAGAGGCTGTCCTGCATCCGCTTGAAGCTTATCCGGCAGACGAGGCGACATCGGTCTTACTCGATAAAGAACAGTATTTAGCCGAACGTCAGATGAAACAACCGATTGGCCGGACATCAGGTCTGGCGAATGACTGGTTCAATCCGTCCCCGTTTACCCAACTGCTCGCGGATACGATGCGCGACTGGTGTCAGGCGGACCTCGCCTGTGTGCCGGCCGGGATGTTGCTGGGCTCATTGTCCCCGGGACCGGTCTCCGCGTTTGATTTGCACCGGCTTTGTCCACACCCGATCAATCCGTGTAAGGTGACGATGACCGGTGTGGAATTAAAAGCGTTCATCGCGGAAGTCGACAGCGAACGTTTTGAACAGTTGAAAGTCCGTGGTCTCGGTTTCCGTGGTAAATTAATGGGCAAGATGCATTATGCTGGAAATCATCAACAGATCGACAATACGAAAACGTATACCGTCGTCCTGCCGGATATGTTTACATTTGGTCCTTTATTTCCGGAAATTAAAGAAATGCCGAAAGAATATTTCATGCCGGAATTATTACGGGATTTGTTGTTCAATCGCTTATCGGAGAAGTCAGAATTTGGTGAATTACCCGTCCGCAAACACTGAATATTTGTTATACTGTAACAGAAATCAGGTCAGTTTTTTACGGATAAAGGGGGAAACCGATTCATGGGACGCGGAGAGATACAACGTAAACCAGAGTGGTTGAAAATCAAGTTGAACACGAATGAGACATACACAGAACTCAAAAGTATGATGCGCGAGAAAAAGCTCCACACGGTATGTGAGGAAGCCAAATGTCCGAACATTCATGAATGTTGGGCCGTGCGCCGCACAGCGACTTTCATGATCCTTGGAAGCATCTGTACACGGGCTTGTCGTTTTTGTGCCGTCACGACGGGTCGACCAAACGAACTCGACTTGGAAGAACCGAAACGAGTGGCGGAATCCGTTCGTCTGATGAATCTGAAACATGCGGTCATCACAGCGGTTGCCCGTGATGATTTAAATGACTTCGGGGCCGGTGTCTACGCGGAGACGGTGCGTGAAGTGCGTCGTATGAATCCGGAGACATCGATTGAAGTCTTACCGTCTGACATGGGTGGGAACTTCGACGCGTTACAGACGCTGATCGAAGCCAAGCCGGACATCATGAACCACAATATCGAGACGGTGCGCCGTCTGACACCAACGGTCCGGGCAAAAGCAACGTACGACCGGACGCTTGAATTCCTGCGTCGTTCCAAAGAACTCGCACCGGAAATTCCGACGAAATCGAGTCTGATGCTCGGACTCGGGGAGACGTGGGACGAAATCTTACAGACGATGGACGACCTGCGTGCGAACGACGTCGACATCATGACGATTGGTCAGTATCTCCAACCGACGAAAAAGCACTTGGATGTCATCAAGTACTACACGCCACAAGAATTTGCTGAATTAAAACAGATTGCGCTCGGAAAAGGCTTCTCGCATTGTGAGGCCGGTCCGCTTGTCCGTTCGTCGTACCATGCTGACGAACAAGTCAACGCGGCGAAAAAAAATAAAGCGGCTCTGCCGATCGATTGATGATCAAGGACCGTCCACGCTGCGTGCGAGGACGGTTTTCTGCTGTCTGACGATTCGTTTTCAAGTATGATTATGGTAAGATAAAGGAAGCAGGGGGTGGAAAAATGATACAAGTCAATCGTGAAAGATATGAAATCGTGGAAGAAAAACGAGAAGGATTTAACGAAGAAGCCTTCATCGGCCGGTTTAGTGATGTGCTCGAAAAATACGACTACATCGTCGGAGATTGGGGACACGGGCAATTGCGCCTCCGTGGTTTCTATGACGACAACCATGAAAAAGCAACGTTTGATACAAAAATCTCCCACGTGGCGGATTATTTGTATGAATACTGCAATTTCGGCTGTGCGTATTTTATCGTCAAACGGATGGAATTCGTAGAAGGAGAAGAAGCACCACCTCGCTTCGACGGATCTTCAGCGAATACGTTAAAACTGAAACGGAAGTTCTCGGCGGCGAAAGAAGAGACAGAGGACGAGCAGTAATCAAAATGACATCTGAAAGGATGTTTCTGATTGGGTGTTTTCGGCTAATAATATAGTATCACGCACCTATAGGGGGAACTATCCATGAGAATCGTCGGGATCTATCATTCGGTACCAGAAGTCGTCAGTGCTGTTCATGATTTACGTGTTGCAGGTGTCATTTCTACTGATTTAAAAGTCATCGCTCACGATCGTTATGATTTAGAGCAGATTGAGGAATTGGCCGATTTAAAAAACCAGCAGACGTCGACACGTCTGTCGCAAGAAGAACACATGAATCTGTGGCAAGAGATCAAAGGCATCTTTAAAAAGGACAGTGCCGGGTCTTCTTCAAACCACGATGTGCTCGAAGCGAGCGGATTGACGAAAGATGATGTCAACCGTGCCAACCAAGCAGCGGAAGAGGGACAATTCGTCTTACTCGTCGGCGATGAAGCGGATCAACATTCTGAACGGAAAGCTCACGATGAATCGGATAATACCAACGTTTTCAGTGGTCCAAACACGCTCAATGAGCGGAACGACCGGTTACTGTAACAGCAAAACAGCCAACTCCCAAGGGAGTTGGCTGTTTTTTTTATAATCCGATATAGTCGCGCAGGTAGCCCTCGAGCTCGTCGGCCGCTTCATCTTCTAAATCAAAGGCATGGGCGATATAGCCCGGCTCGTCGAAGTCGTCCGGACCGATGATCGCAAACCGGTTTGATAAGAGATTCAGCACCAAAATCTTTCCGAAGAAATGTTCGGAATGGGTAATCGCTAAATCAAACCGGCTCGTCTCGCCGATCCAACAGACGAACCGGGTTTTCGTTTGTTCGACTTCATCATATAAAAAATCACGTTCTTGCATCATCTGTCAGTTCCCTCATTTCCTTCATCTCTGCTTAGATTAAAGGGTTTGGGGAACTTTTTGCAAGTACGGTTTACGCGAAAGACTATGTTCTGCGATGACCTTCCGGATCGTCCGTGTTTTTGAACGCATCACGAGTGACGTCGTCTCGACGATATCGTCCGTCAAGAAGCGGACGCCGTCGAGCATCTCACCTGTCGTCACGCCGGTTGCCGCAAAGATGCAGTCATCACTCTTGATCAGATCGTCGAGCGTCAACAATTGCAGCGGATCGGCAAGTCCCATCCGGATGACACGCGCCGTTTCTTCCTCATTCATCGGGTGCAGACGGGCCTGCATGTCGCCGCCCATTGCCTTGACGGCAGCGGCTGTGATGACGCCTTCCGGTGCACCACCTGTTCCGATGAAGATGTCGATTCCGGTTGAAGGAGAAAGCGGGGCGATTCCTGCTGAAACGTCTCCATCCTCAAAGAGACGGACACGAGCGCCGACACGCATCGCTGCTTCCCGGAAATGATCATGACGCGGACGATCCTGCATGATGACGGTGACGTCTTCAATCCGTTTCTGATTCAGTTCCGCTGCTTTTTGAATGATGACTTCGAGTGGATCGTCGAGTGAGACATGTCCTTTTAAATTTGGACCGACTGTTAGTTTATCCATGTACATATCCGGTGCGTGGAGCAGGGCACCTTCATCCGCGACCGCAATGACGACCATGGCGTTACCGAGACCTTTGGCGACGATGTTCGTCCCTTCAAGCGGATCGACGGCGATATCGACGACTGGTCCGTTTGACGTCCCGACCTGTTCGCCGATGAATAACATCGGTGCTTCGTCGAGTTCCCCTTCACCGATGACGACGGTTCCTGCCATGTTGACGGTATTTAAGACTTCGCGCATCGCGGTCGTTGCCGCATCATCGGCTTCGTTCTTTTTCCCGCGACCAATCCACTTGGCGGATGCTAATGCTGCTGCTTCTGTTGCTCGGACGATTTCTAATGCTAATTCCCGTTCCATCTATGAATAACCTCCAAGTCACCTAATGTGACATACTATTTTCGTGAAAATCTAAATTGAGGATAACACATTGAGGAATGTGATGCAAACAGCCTTTCTGCTTTTCATGTCCCGCGGATAGAGCTAAAATGAAGGATGTGAGGGGGAATGCTGGATGTATTTCGTAAATCGTGAAAAGATTGAACAAACGGTGGTTTGTTTTGAAACCGCGCTGCGTCAAAGCAAAGAATTAACAGGGGATGCGTTGACGATTTCACTGGCGTGGGAACGGATCGGGTTTTTGGTGATCGAAAGTATCATCGATGTGGGGAACAGTATGATTGATGGTTTCATCATGCGTGATCCGGGAAGTTATGAAGATATCGTCATGATTTTAGAAGATGAACGGGTCGTGGATGCGCCGCTTGCGACGAGTCTGAAACGGATCGTCGCCCTGCGGACACGGATTGTCCGTGAATTTACGACATCGAGCACAGCAGAGATCCGGGATGTTCTTTTGGAAGAAGAAACGCAGTTGCGTCGTTTTCCGGAAGCCGTCCGACACTATTTAGAAACAGAACTCGGACCGGTTTCTGCATTTTTACCAAATGAGGAGTGAGCCAGGATGAAAGCAAAAGGATATTTGTTTGATTTGGATGGAACGATGTATAACGGGACAGAACCCGTCAAAGAAGCGGTTGATTTCGTGAACCGTCTGCAAGAGCAAGGGGTGCCGTATTTGTTCGTCACGAACAATGCCTCGATGACGGCGGAAGCAGTCGCTGAAAAATTACGTGGCATGGGTGTCCATTCGAACGCGGAGCACGTCTTGACGAGTGCGATGGCGACAGGTCGCTACATCGCAGAACTCGATCCGGGTGCGAAGGTCTATGCGATTGGAGAAGGTGGATTGATTGATGCCCTCGAGCGTCAAGGCTTACAGGTCGTCGCAGACGAGCAGGCTGATTATGTCGTCATCGGTCTCGACCGTCAAATCACGTATGAGAAGTTAGCAATCGGAGCACTGGCGATTCGTGCAGGAGCCCGTTTCATCTCGACGAACGGAGATATCGCGATTCCGACCGAGCGTGGCTTTTTACCTGGGAATGGTGCGTTGACGTCCGTTTTACGGGTAACGACGGAAAAAGAACCGTTTTATATCGGGAAACCGGAACCGGTGATGATTAATATCGCAGCTGAGATGATTGGTCTCGCGAAAGAAGACCTCATCATGATTGGCGATAACTACCATACGGACATTCTGTTCGGCATCAATGGCGGTATCCGGACGATGCATGTCAACTCCGGTGTCCATACGCCGGTCTTCATTCAAGGGCAGGATGCTCAACCGACGTATATGGTCGATACATTGGCGGAATGGATTCTGTAAACAAAAAAATCCCCATTGACGGATGTCAGTGGGGATTTTACCGATTTAGAAGACTTGTTCGACTTCAACGACGCCGGCTACTTCTTCAAGCAGGGCACGTTCGATACCAGCCTTCAGTGTGATTGTTGAACTTGGGCAGCTGCCGCAAGCTCCCATCAAACGGAGTTTGACGATACCGTCTTCTACATCTACGAGTTCAACGTCTCCTCCGTCACGAAGAAGGAACGGACGCAATTTTTCGAGTACTTCGTTTACTTGATCAAACATTTCCATGCGTAAACACATCCTTTCTTATAGCATCATTGTAACAGGGTTGAAAAATGTTCTCAATCTGGAAAACTTGTATACTATAAAAGAAGTGCAACAGGAAGAGGGGGACAAGTGATGGAAATCAAAGTATATGGCGCCGCACAGACGTGTCCGAGCTGCGTCGGGGCACCAAGTTCGGAAGAGACCTACAGTTGGCTGCAGGCCGTTCTCGGACGGAAATATGAGACGGCGTTGACGTTTGAATATGTCGATTTCGAAGCCGCGACGATCGAAGATGACTGGATTCTGGCTATAAAAGACGATGTCTATTTTTATCCGCTCGTCCTGCTTGACGGTGAGATGATCGACGAAGGGTACGTCCAATTGAAAAAAATCACTCAGGCAATCGATACGAGACTTGAAAAAACGGCCCCGGAATGACCGGCGCCGTTTTCTTATTTGATTTTTTTGTGTTTCCAGAGCACGCCGGATTTCAACAGGCGTGGAACTTTTCCGGTCAGCGCCTGTTTCCCCATGACGATTCCGAATCCGTCTGATTTCCCGAGTGATCCGAGCATCCCGCGTAACTTGATTTCCGGCAGTTTCGGCAACTTCTTGCCAGCCCATTTCGCCTGCAGGACATCGACGACTTGATCGGCTTGATGTTCTGCGAGCTGACCGCTTGGAGCATACGGCAAACTGGCACAGTCCCCGATGACGAAGACATTTTCATGTTCCGGCACATGGTGGTGTTCCGTCAGCTTAATCCGTCCGCCGCTGTCTGCTTCAAACCCAAGATCTCGTACGACTTTGACCGGTTGCGTCCCGGCTGTCCAAATCGTCAAGTTCGACGGATAGGCGTCATCCCCGTTTTGGACGTCATCCGCTGTGACGAACGTGACGTTGGAATTGTTGATGACTTCGACGTCGTGCTCTTCGAACCATTCCTGGACGTATGTCGATACTTTATCCGAGAGGAAGGACAAGACGGACGGACCGCGGTCGAATAACCGGATTTTTAAATCTTTCCGGCTTTCATGCAGTTCACTTGCCAGTTCGACACCGGAGAGACCGGCTCCGACGATCGAAACGATCGCCCCCGGAGAAAGCCCGCAGATTGCTTGTTGTGTTTTCCGTGATTCCTCGAGTGTCTGGATGCTGTACGTAAACTCTTGTGCGCCCGGTATGTTATGGTATTTGTCTTCACACCCTAAAGCGATGACTAAATCATCATAAAAAAGTTCCGTACCGTCTTGCAGATGGACGGAGTTCGTCTCGGGTGAAATCTGGACGACGTGACCATATTTATATGTGAGGTGTTCTCCTTCCGGAAATGCGATTCGGACATCCCGATCCGACAATGTTCCGGCAGCCAGTGCGTAATATTCTGTTTTTAAGGCATGATACGGTAAACGATCGACGAGTGTCACAGCGACCTCTTCATCCTTGAATCGTTCACAAATCCGCATCCCACCGTATCCGCCACCTAAAACAACCAGTTGCTTCATAACTTAAAATCCCCCTTAGTTCCCCTAAATCAGTCTGACCTTGTATAATACGACATGAGGAAAGATAATTCCTGCTTGAAGGAGGAAAAAAAGTGAATCCGATTATTGAATTTTGTATCAGTAACTTAGCGACAGGGACCCAGGTCGTCATGCAACAACTCGAACGGGACCCGAATGTCGATGTCGTCGAATATGGTTGCCTCGGATATTGCGGGATCTGCTCACTCGATCATTTTTGTCTGGTCGATGGCGAAACCGTTGTCGGAGAGACACCGGAAGAACTGCTTGAAAAGATTTATCAGAAAATCGAAGAAAACGAGCTCTAAAAAAATCCCCGTGTCTCATTTGAGACCGGGGATTTATGTCTGTCAGCGGGCGCGGCTTCGGACTTAGAAGGATTGTTGGCGACGCATCATCCATGGTTTGAGTTTCAAGAACAGCGGAATGAAGAGTGCTGAGATGAACATCGCCTTGATGATGTTAAACGGCAGGATACCGGCCGTGATCGTCGTCCATTTGACGGCTGGATCCAACATGTAATCCATTCCGAAGAACCAAGCATACGCTGGAAGAATTAAGATATAGTTGAGGATTGCGAGACCAAGTGCCATCGTGATCGTACCTGCGACGAGACCGGTTGCAAGACCTTTTGTAGATTTCTTTTTATGATAGAACCAACTGACCGGAAGAATGAAGGCGACACCGGCAGCGAAGTTTGCGAGCTCTCCGACCGGAACACCGCTTCCGCGGAAGATGTAGTACAGGACGTTTTTGAGTGCTTCGACGATGACACCTGCAATCGGTGAGAACATGATGGCAGCGATCAAAGCGGGAACGTCACTGAAGTCGATCTTCAGATAGTTCGGTAAAAACGGCAGTGGAAAGTTGAGTAACATGAGAACAAACGAAATTGAACCTAACATGGATAACGTGACCATCTTTTGTGTGCGTTTCATACGAGTATAATCTCCTTTTGCTCGTTCCTCTCGATGAAGTATTGGCATGGCTGCGTCCAAAATAAACCCCCATCGAAAAGTGTTCGATAGGGGAGAAGTCCGCAATAAACTAAACCTGAACGATTTTTGCAAAAATCGGTTCAAGAAATAGAAACATGCCGCCATCTTCTCCCATCCAGACTATACTGTCGGCTCCTGAGTCACACAGAATCAGCAAATAGCGCCCTATTCGCTCGCGGGCTTCAGACGAATCGTCTGTTTACCGCCGGTCGGGAATTTCACCCTGCCCTGAAGATGGAACGATTTAATTTTTTTTGATACAACTCCTTTATACAACGAATTCAAGATAGTTTCAAGCAACTAGGTTTCGATTCCCTCTGAAATTGCGTATACTGATAAAAAAGGGAAGGTGATGACATGATTCATTTAACAGAAGCGGCCGCACTCCAAGTCAAAGAGATGATGTTGCAGGCGCCGAACGATGAACAGAATCTGCGGATGCTCGTTCAAGGCGGCGGATGCAGTGGTCTCTCCTACGGTATGGGCTTTGACAGCCAAAAGGAGACTGACTTAACCTTTGAGCAACATGGGGTGAAGGTTATCGTCGATCAAAAAGATTATCCGGTCGTCAAAGGACTGGAAGTAGATTATAAACAATCGATGCTCGGCGGTGGATTCACGATCACGAATCCGAACGCCATTGCGACATGTGGATGCGGGACGTCGTTCCGGACCGCAACAAATGCCGGTACACCCGGCGGATGTTAATCTAATCCGTTTCACCGCAGACGATGCCGTCTGCGGTTTTTTTGTTTTCAAAGCGAGAGGAACAGGACTTCACGGTCTACATGGAGAAGGACTAACAAGAACGTTAGAACGCCATGACGAGGGAGGACTATCGATGCGGAAAGTACTGATTTTTGGTGGAACACGTTACTTTGGTCGACGGTTGGCATTACGGCTTGCGGAATCGGGGGATGATGTGACGATTGTCACGCGCGGCGAGCATACACCGCCGGTCGCGAAGGGCTTGACATTTTTTAAGGGAGACCGGACGTCAAGCAGTACGATGAAGGATCTTGGAAGTCAGAACTGGGACATCATCTATGACAATATCTGCTTTAATCCATATCAGGCGAAGCTTGCGGTGGATGCTTTTGAAGGAAAAGTCGGCCGCTATATCTTAACGTCGACGATGTCCGTTTATGAGCAGGGTGGAACAAACATCTCAGAGCGGACTTACAATCCGTTTCCCGGGAAATATGACTTGGAAAAAGAACATGATTACGGGGAAGGAAAACGTCAGGCAGAAAGTTACTTTTTCCAACGGGCGACTTTCCCGGTCATCGCCGTTCGATTCCCGGTCGTCCTAGGACCGGACGATTATACGGAACGACTGGTGTTCCATATTAAACGGGCCTTGGCCAATCAACCGATCGTTGCTGAAAATTTATATGCGAAGATGGGTTATATCTCGAGTTATGAAGCGGCAGCCTTCCTCGAATGGTGCGGTCGGTCGACGATGACCGGACCAATCAATGCAGCAAGTGACGGCGTGTTATCGATTCAGGACTTAATGGATAAAATTGATCGCGTGGCGAAGACGACCTCCCGGTTTGAAACGAAGGGAGACGATCCGTCCCCATTGGCACCGGGTCACGATTTTTATATGGATACGACAGCCGCAAAACAAGCGGGGTATTTATTCCAACATGTCGACGACTGGCTCGATCGACTCATTGAAGAGGAGGTTCGCAATCACAAATGATTACGTTAATCAAACCGTCCGTGCAACTTGAAGTCGAATACCTCGATTTTCTGACCGAGTGGCAACAATCCGGTGAAGCCATCGTCCCAAGTGTCGTCAGCAAAACGTTTTTACCGTTAGCGGATTTTTTAGAGGCGCAGCAACAAGAAGAACAGGTGGCCCCGAAAAACTGGGTCACCCACTCGACCTATTGGTTGTACGACGGACAACGAATTGTCGGCGCGGTCAATTTCCGGCATGACTTAAACGACCAACTGCAACAAATCGGCGGTCATATCGGTTATGGGATTCGTCCGAGTGCCCGGCAGAACGGCTATGCGACGGAAGGCTTGCGTCAAGCGCTCGCCGTCGCGCGAGAGCGGGGGCTTGCCTCTGTCTTGATCACCTGCAGTGCGGACAATATCGCATCCGGCCGCGTCATCTTGGCGAACGGCGGTCAGGAGATTGCCTCGTATGTCACAGAGGACGGCGGACGTGTCCGGCGTTTCATCATTCCGCTGGGGGAATGAGCACCATGAACATTCGATTAGCCGTTCCGGAAGACGCCGACCGCATTGCGCAAGTGCACATCGCCTCTTGGCGGGAAACGTATCACAGCATCATTCCGACGATGTATCTGAAGCACTTGTCGCACGATAAGCGGGAGCAAGGTTGGCGGAAAAGTCTGACGGAAGGTCCGGTCTTCGTTGCGCTTGATCAGACAAACGAAGTCATCGGATTTGCGAACGGTGGACCAAGCAGGGGGAGCAAAGGGACGGAAGGAGAGTTGTACGCGCTGTATCTTTTAAAAACCCATCAAGGACAAGGGACAGGGAAGCGGTTGTTTGACCACGTCCTGGCAGACCTGCGGCAGCAAGGCTGCACGTCTTGTGTCGTCCATGTGTTGGCGGATAATCCGTCCCGTTTCTTTTATGAACGCTTCGGCGGACGTCTCGTTTTTGAACAACGGATCGAGCGGGGTGGGAAACAACTGATGGAGTACACGTATCGAATCATGCTCTGACGATCATCCAATCTATAAGCCAAAAAAAGCAGCGTCACTTCGATCCGGAAATCGAGGTGACGCTGCTGTTGGGTCATGCTTAATGGTTTTTGACTTTTTCAAAAAGACTTGTGGAGTGTTGCGGATGACGGGCTGATGGGTCAACAAGCAACTTCGCTTGGTTGACGGCAATCGGAGCTTCTCCGAAACCGGTCGCAATCAATTTGACACGACCGTCATAAGTCGCGATATCCCCACAGGCAAAGACGCCGGGAATCGCTGTTTCCATCTTCGAGTTAACGCGGATCGAATTGCGTTCGAACTCGACTTCCCACTCCTTGAGTGGTCCGAGCGAGGAAACGAAACCGAAGTTACAGACGACATCATCTGCGCCGACGACGATGACTTCATCCGTTTCGGCATGTTTAAACGTCAGCGTTTCGATGCTGTCATCCCCTGTGACCGATTCGAGCGTATACGGTGTCATGACATTGACGGACGAGTTATGCAACAATTCGACTGTATGTTCATGAGCCCGGAATTTATCACGACGGTGGACGAGCGTGACGGATTTGGCGATCGGCTCAAGCATCAAGGACCAGTCAACGGCGGAATCGCCGCCGCCGAGCAAGACGACTTGACGGTCTTTGAAGCGGTCCATCTCGTTGACGAAGTAATGCAGGTTACTTGTCTCAAACCGTTCTGCATCGGCAACGCCGAGCGGGCGGGCGGCAAACGAGCCGTTTCCGGCCGTCAGAATGACAGTTTTCGTGTAATGTTCTCCCTTATTCGTCACGAGGCGGATCAGTCCGTCATCGAGACGTTCGTAAGCAAGCACTGTCTCGCCGAGGACATAGGTCGGATCAAATTCGTTTGCCTGTTCGAGCAGACGATCGACTAAATCCTGTGCTTTGACTTTCGGGAAGCCGGCAATATCGTATATATATTTTTCAGGATAAAGCGTCGCCAGTTGTCCACCGAGTTGTGGCAGACTTTCGATGACTTTCGTCTTCATCTGACGCATGCCTGAGTAAAAAGCGGTAAACAGTCCGACTGGGCCACCGCCGATAATCGTTACATCATATGGTTGGTGCATCTGAGTCCCTCCTAAAGTTGGATACTCCTATTATATAGGAAGATGGGTTCCATGTGGCAAGTGCGGGACATCTCACATTTTTTTCAGGGATTGCATATTTTTACTTTGCAATCTATGATAGAAAATGGTTCAATGAACGTATAGACGTGTGAACATTATTTGAACAAAGTTTTTGAGCATTTATCTGCAATTGAATGTGAAGAAAATCACAACAAAACTATTAAGCGTAAGGGGTATCAGAACATGAACACACCAAACATTGTTATTCTTGGAGCCGGCTACGGTGGATTGATCACAGCAGTCAACCTTCAAAAAAAACTTGGCGTTGACCAAGCGAACATCACTTTAATCAACAAACACGATTATCATTACCAAACAACGTGGTTACACGAACCAGCAGCAGGAACGATGTCTGCTGAACAAGCGCGTATCTACATCAATGATGTCATCAATCCTTCACGTGTCAAACTTGTCAAAGGTATCGTCGAGAAGGTCGATACGGCAAACAACACAGTGAAGCTCGTCGACGGTGGAACAGTCCCTTACGATTATGTCGTCGTGGCGCTTGGTGGCGTTCCTGAAACATTCGGCATTAAAGGGTTGAAAGAGAACGCTCTAACGATCAGTTCATTGAACAGTGTCCGAAAAATCAAGGAACACATCGACTACTCATTCGCAGAGTACAAAACAACGGGTTCAACAAACCGTTCACTCTTGACGATCGTCGTCGGTGGTGCTGGATTTACGGGTATTGAGTTCATGGGTGAACTCGTCAACCGGATTCCGGAACTTTGCAAACAATATGATATCCCACGCGAACTCGTTCGTGTCGTCAATATCGAAGCGGCTCCAACGGTCCTTCCTGGATTTGATGCGGATCTCGTCAACTACGCACACAAATGGCTTGAGCGCCAAGGTATCGAGTTCAAACTCGGTAACGGCATCAAGGAATGTGCACCGGGCAGTGTGACATTCGGACCGCTCCAAGGTGACACAACAGAAACGATCGAAGCGAACACAATCATCTGGACAGGTGGCGTCAGCGGTAACCCGGTTGTTGCAGCATCTGGCTTTGAAGCGATGCGTAACCGTGTCGTCGTCGCAGAAGACCTCCGTGTTCCTGGACATGAAAATGTCTTCATGATCGGTGACTGTTCAGCTGTTATGGATCCGGCTTCAAACCGTCCGTACCCGCCGACTGCTCAGATCGCGACACAACAAGCACACAAAGTGGCTGAGAACATCTCGGCACTGATCGGTGGACGTCAAACATCGACATTCACATACGAGAACAAAGGAACGGTCGCTTCACTTGGTCATAAAGACGGCATCGGCATGGTCTTCGGTAAGAAGATTTACGGTCGCAATGCATCATTCATGAAAAAAGTCATCGACAACAAGCATTTCCTTGAGCTCAAAAAAATTGGTCTTGCCATCAAAAAAGGTAAATTCTAAGTTCACGTTTTAGGCAAATGTACACTCGTGCATTTGCCTTTTTTGTCGGTTATACTAAAAGAGATTCAAAGGGGGAACAGTATGCATATCATTCAAGCCGTGATCGGGAGTGTTCTTTATCTCGTCATGTTCTTTAGTATCGGTTTTATCTTAAACATGTTGTTACGCAGTACGTGGATCATGCTTGTGTTGTATCCGCTGATCATCATCATGATGATTGATAATCAATCGACGCTTGATTATTTCACGAATGCACGCGAAGCGATTCCGAATCTGGGTGAACGAATCATGGGTCTGCAGACGGCAGATGTCACGATGTTTGCAGCCGGTCTTGCCGGAATCATCATCGCCGGTATGTCGATTCGCTTCCTGCGTAAAAGCGGTTACCAAATGTTTTAAAGTCTACTTGAGTAAGTAGACTTTTTTAGTGCGTTAAAACACGTTATAATAAAAACAGTGTCTTTTTAAAAAAATGTGTAAGAGCAGATAGGGTTGAGAGCGAATGGATAAACAAATGTACCACGTTATCAAGGTCTTGAATAATAATGTCGTCATTTGTTCGACTGGTGCGAATCAGGAAGTCATTATCCTCGCGAAAGGGATTGGCTTCGGTCGGAAGCCAGGCGATCAACTAACGGATCTTGAGAAGCTGGAAAAAGTCTATACGTTAAAAGATAAAGACGAGCAGGCGCAGTACAAAGCACTCGTCGGGCATCTCGATGAAAACTTCATCGCTTTGATGAACGAGATCGTTTCCATGATTGAGACACGGTTCGGAAAACGTGTTGATGAACATATTCATATCGGATTGACGGATCACTTGACGTTTACCTTCAAACGCTTGGAGCAAGGGATGGAAGTGACGAATCCGTTTCTCGCGGAAACGGAAGCGTTGTATCCGGAAGAATATGCGCTGGCAGAAGAAATCGTTGAATTTATCAGTGCGGAGATGAATTTTTATTTACCACCGGCCGAAACAGGATTTATTGCCCTCCACATCCATTCGGCGACGAACTTCAAGGATGTTCTTGAAGTGAACCGGCATCATCAATTGGTCGGATTGATTGCCAGTCACATCGAGCAACGGTTGCAGATCAAAATCGATCGAAAATCATTGGATTACAAGCGCTTAATCCGCCACTTGCGTTCGGCGATTGAAAGGGTTTCCAATGGGGAGTATCTAGAGGCGCCAGAAAAAGTAGAAAAGCTATTGCGTGAAGAATATCCGCTGTGCTATGATACTGCTTGGGAGCTGATGTCCATCATGGAACGTCAGCTGAAGAAAGCGGTACCGCGCGGTGAAGCGACGTATCTTACGATGCATCTGCAACGCTTAGTGCAGTACGATTTAGGTAAATGACCGCACGGACTACGTGTTACTGATACGATCAGGCATGAGTGGGATGTCGGGCAAAATGGTTTATTTCCGTTAGAATTTTTTCGCGGGATAAGTGTATTTTGTCTACAATCCGCTTGTGCCTGATTTTTTTCTGTAAAAATCGGTCGGATGTCTGACTTTTTTCAACCCGTCATTGGTATTATTCATTATTTTTAGTTTTTACATCAAAAGGAGGAAACACACATGTTCAAACAGATTTTTGCTGTTCTTCAACGTGTTGGTAAAGCGTTGATGCTTCCTGTTGCGATTTTGCCTGCTGCCGGTATCTTACTCGGATTCGGTAACGCCATGCAAAATCCGAACTTGACGTCAAAACTCGAGTTCTTAAAAAATGATGCAATCATCAAGGTTGCAAAATTGATGGAAGCAGCCGGAGATATCATCTTCGGTAACTTAGCACTCTTATTCGCCGTCGGTGTCGCGATCGGATTAGCAGGAGACGGCGCAGCCGGACTTGCTGCCATCGTCGGATTCCTGATCATGAACAAAACGATGAGCATTTGGCTCGGCGTTACACCAGAAATGGTGTCAAATGGTCAAGGATATGCCAACGTACTTGGTATTCCAACGCTTCAAACAGGGGTTTTCGGTGGTATCATCATCGGTTTAATCGCCGCCTGGGCCTACGGGAAGTATCATAATCTCGAATTGCCGCAGTTCCTCGGATTCTTCGCAGGAAAACGTTTTGTTCCAATCGTTACAGCAGTTGTTTCATTGTTCGCAGGTCTTGTACTTGTTTTCGTTTGGCCGTTCGCTCAAGACGGGTTGAACACATTCTCCCACTTCATGATGGAGAAAAACCCGACGCTTGCAGCATTCGTCTTTGGTCTCATTGAACGTTCATTGATTCCATTTGGTCTTCACCATATCTTCTATGCACCATTCTGGTTCGAATTCGGTTCGTACACGAATGCAGCAGGAGACGTGGTTCGTGGTGACCAAGCAATTTTCTTCGCTCAGTTAAAAGATAACGTTGAATTAACAGCTGGTACGTTCATGACTGGTAAATTCCCGTTCATGATGTTCGGTCTTCCAGCAGCAGCACTTGCAATGTACCACGAAGCACGCCCAGAGCGTCGCGCAGTCGTTGGTGGTCTTCTTGGATCAGCAGCACTTACAGCTTTCTTAACAGGTATCACAGAGCCAATCGAATTCGCATTCTTATTCGTTGCTCCAATCTTGTTCGCAGTTCACGCAGTCTTCGCAGGTCTTTCGTTCATGACAATGCAACTCTTGAACGTTAAAATCGGGATGACATTCTCAGGTGGATTGATTGACTTCCTTCTCTTCGGTGTCCTTCCAGGACGTACGCAGTGGTGGCTCGTCATCGTCGTCGGTCTTGTTCTCGCAGTTGTTTACTACGTTGGATTCCGTTTCGCAATCCGCAAGTTCAACTTGAAAACACCAGGTCGTGAAGACGAAGTACAAGAAACGTCAATGGCTCAAGGATCTGAGCTTGCAGCAGGTATCCTCGATGCACTCGGTTCTGAATCAAACATCAAACACCTTGACGCATGTATCACACGTCTTCGTGTTGAAGTTCTTGATAAATCAAAAGTTGATAAAAACGAATTGAAAAAATTAGGTGCGGCAGGTGTTCTTGAGGTTGGTAACAACGTTCAAGCAATCTACGGACCAAAATCAGATAACATTAAATCTGAAATTCAAGCGGTCATCAACTCACGTAAACAAGAAAAATCAGTCTAATGCGCTAAAGGACCTTTCCGATTCGGAAAGGTTCTTTTTTTCTGGAAATAAATATGAAACAAATAGTTTTGTACGAGAAACATTAAGGGTATGAACTAAGTAGTCTGGTCAAAAAAAGGAGGGAAATCACTGATGTGGAAAAATGTGTTCGGTGTGTTGCAACGGATCGGTAAAGCGTTGATGTTACCGGTTGCGATCCTACCGGCAGCGGGGCTTCTCCTGGCGTTTGGTACGGCGTTTCAAAACCCGAATCTGACGCAGTATCTTCCGTTTCTCGAAAATGACGCACTGGTCGTCATTTGGCGGGTTATGCAGGATGCCGGGGATATCATCTTTGCCAATCTAGGATTATTGTTTGCCGTCGGGGTTGCGATTGGTCTTGCGAATGGTGAAGGGGTCGCAGGGTTAGCCGCGATTGTTGGATTCTTGATCATGAACAAGGTCATCAGTTCGTTTTTACAGATTACACCGGAAAAGATTACAGAAGCACAGCAGTCAAGTGACTTATCGTATGCCACCGTGTTAGGGATACCCACCCTGCAAATGGGGGTATTCGGAGGGATTATCGCCGGATTGATAGCGGCGTACAGCTATAATAAATTCTTTAAAATTAAATTGCCGGACTTCCTTGGATTCTTTGCCGGTAAACGGTTTGTCCCGATTGCTACAGCGCTATTTAGTTTAGTCGCTGGTTTTGCGCTGTCTTACATTTGGCCGCCGATCGGAACGGGAATCAATACGTTCTCGAAAACGATCATCGAATCAAATGAAACGTTATCTGCCTTCATCTTTGGATTAGTCGAACGTTCTCTTATTCCGTTTGGTCTGCACCACATTTGGTATTCAAGTTTCTGGTTCCAGTTTGGCGAATATACGGATAAAGCCGGTACGATCGTCAACGGGGATCAGCGGATTTTCTTCGCCCAGTTGAAAGACGGGGTTCCGTTCACAGCCGGGACATACATGACCGGTAAATATCCGTTCATGATGTTCGGACTTCCGGCTGCCTGTCTTGCGATGTACCATACCGTCGCAAAAGACCGCCGGAAAGCGGTCGAAGGGTTATACTTCTCCGCTGCCCTGACATCATTTTTGACAGGGATCACCGAGCCGGTTGAGTTCTCATTCGTATTCGTGGCACCATTGTTGTTTGCGGTTCACGCTGTTTTTGCCGGATTATCGTTCATGATCATGGACATTTTGAACGTCAAGATCGGGATGACATTCTCCGGGGGATTAATTGATTACACGTTATTTGGTATTTTACCGAACCGGACCTCCTGGTGGCTTGTCATACCGGTTGGACTTGCTTTCGCGGTCATCTACTACTTCGGTTTCCGCTTCGTCATCAAAAAGTTCGATTTGAAGATTCCCGGACGCGAAGCGATTCAGGAAGGAGCTGCAACATCAAGTGCAACGGCAGGCGAATTGCCGTATGAAATTCTGCAAGCCTTTGGCGGTGCCTCGAACATCAAACACTTGGATGCCTGTATCACGCGGCTCCGGATTACCGTCAACGATAAGTCGGGCGTCAACAAAGAGCGGTTGAAACAGTTGGGTGCCGCGGGTGTCCTTGAAGTCGGAGACAACGTACAAGCGATCTTCGGTCCGAAGTCGGATGGCATCAAGACCGAGATGGCAGAAATCATGAACGATCCGAACTATAAACCGCCGGTCAAACCGGAAGCAGATCCGATTCCACAAGTGCCGACGGGAGCGGAAGCACGGACCGATGACCGGTCGGGCTTAGCCGGAACAGACGGTGCTTATGTACCGAGTGACGGTTATGTTTCTCCATTGAGCGGTGTGATTCGTTCGCTCGATGACGTACCGGATCAAGTCTTCTCCGGACGGATGATGGGAGACGGTTATGCGATTGAGCCGACAGAAGGATATGTCGTTTCCCCGGTTTCGGGTGAAATCACAACCTTCTTCCCAACTAAACACGCGATTGGCATCCTTGCGGATAATGGAGACGAGATCTTGATTCATATCGGCATTGATACCGTTTCGCTTGAAGGAAAAGGATTTGAAGCCCTTGCGAAAGCGGGCGATCGGGTCGAACCAGGTTCGCCGTTGTTAAGCGTCGATCTGGAACAAATCCGACCACTCGTCCCGTCACTCCTGACACCAATCATCGTCACAAACAGCGGCGACCGGAAAGTCTCGGTCGATGTTGGAAAAACAGTCGAAGCCGGCGAAAAAATGTCGTATGATATCAAGTGATTTCCGCAAGACACGATCTCTTCTTTTGGAGAGAACGTGTCTTTTTTTGTTGTTATACATTCAGTAATGAGAATTTGCACATATGATGATACAATGAATAAGCTATTATGAAGATTAGCTATTTTTTCAAGGGAGAGGTGAGTCGATGGCTACGACTTCGACGAAAACACGTTATGTCGTGTTGGGTTTATTGATCGGGATTTTAGTGGCAGCAATGGATAATACCATCGTTGCGACGGCGATGCCGACGATTGTCAGTGAATTGAACGGATTTGATCAATATGCGTGGGTGACTTCCGCCTATATGATTGCGACCGTCGCCGGCATGCCGATTTTTGGTAAGTTGAGTGATATGTATGGTCGAAAAAGATTTTTCCTGTTCGGGATGTTACTTTTTATCGCCGGCAGTATACTGTGCGGAATGGCGGATTCGATCATTGAATTATCCATTTATCGTGCCGTTCAAGGTCTTGGCGGCGGTGCTTTGATGCCGATCGCGTTTACGATCATCTTTGATATTTTCCCACCGGAAAAGCGGGGGAAGGTCAGTGGATTATTTGGTGCCGTCTTCGGAATTTCAAGTATTTTCGGACCGTTGCTTGGTGCAGTCTTGACCGATGCCATCAACTGGCGTTGGGTGTTTTACATCAATATCCCGCTCGGCATATTGGCGTTGACGCTCGTCTCGCTGTTCTACAAGGAATCACCGGTTCACCGGACGCAAAAAATCGATTATGCCGGAGCGGTGACGTTAGTCGCAGGTTTAGTCCTGTTCTTATTGGCGCTTGAGATGGGCGGAAAAGATTACGCCTGGAGTTCACCGCAAATTTTAGGATTATTCGGTGCAGCACTTGTCGCCTTCATCGTCTTTGGTTTCATCGAACGTCGGGCGGCCGATCCCGTCATTACATTCAGTTTATTTAGACGCCAACTGTTTGCGGCGACACAAGGGGTGGCGTTCTTTTACGGATTTGTCTTCATCTCTGCCAGTGTCTTCATCCCGATCTTTGTGCAAGGAGTGTTTGGTGGAAGTGCGACCAATTCCGGTTTGATCTTGATGCCGATGCTGATCGCATCAGTCGTCTCGGCACAACTCGGCGGACGTCTGCCGAATAAATACGGATTCCGAAACGTCATGCTCGTCTCGGCCGTCTTCTTCTTGTTAGGGGTCTATCTGTTAAGCACGATGTCCGTTGAAACATCGAGAACAGCCATCACGATGTACATGATCATTTTAGGTTTTGGTGTCGGGTTCAGTTTCTCGTTACTCAACTTGGCGAGTATCAACGGTATTGAGATGCAACGTCGGGGAGCTGCCACTTCGATGGGGTCCACGTTTCGGACGATTGGGATGACGCTTGGGGTGACGGTTCTTGGGATCATCCAATCCCGGACGTTCTCATCGACGATCAGTGAACAGTTGCCAAACGGGAACGCACCGGATGGCGGACAATTCCCGACGGCTTCGGCTCTTGCGAAGATGCCGCCGGAAGTAGCGAACGCCATCAAGTCGTCACTTGCAGAATCGATTTCGTCCGTCTATTTATGGGCATTGATTCCAGCAGTGCTCGGTGTCGTCTTTGTGTTCTTGATGGGGAATGAACGACCAACCTTAAAAGAAGGGCAAGGCGAACGACCAAAAACGAAGCAAGCATAATGTGTCGATAAAACTAGTTAGATAAGCATTAACAGAAGAGAGGGAAGTGGATGTCAAAATCCGCTTTCCTTTTTTTGTTGTTCGAAATCATTCGATGCACGAGACTCCTACAGGAAAAAGCGCAAGTGTAAACTGCGCTGTCAGAGACAAACAAGACCCGCTTTTCTGCCCATACGGGGCAGGAAAACTGGCTTGTGTCTCGCCTGAGGAAAGCGAGTGCAAAGAGGAATGATTTCGACGTAGGTTAATCCGATTTCCCGCACAAAGTACAAGGAAAAGAGGATACTTTGTTAACGCGACAAAAAAACACGCCCCGAGATGGGACGTGTCCGAAACACCTTATTTTTTGATATCGAATGTCGTGCTGAGGAAGTTGACGACATCTTCCGCTGTGTCCATATCGAGTACTTGTTCGACGATTGCTTCACACTCTGCTTTGTTCAAGCGAGTCATCAAGCTGCGTGCACGAAGGACAGATGAAGCTGACATCGAGAATTCGTCGAGTCCGAGTCCGAGGAGGATCGGGAGAGCGAGTTCTTCTCCAGCCATCTCACCACACATGCCGACCCATTTGCCTGCTTTGTGTGCTTCTGTAATGACGTTGTTCAACAAGTTCAAGATCGCTGGGTTGAATGGTTGGTAGAGATACGAAACTTTTTCATTCATCCGGTCAGCTGCCATTGTGTATTGAATCAAGTCGTTTGTTCCGACTGAGAAGAAGTCGACTTCTTTTGCGAATTGTTTCGCCATGACAGCCGTTGACGGAATCTCGACCATCATCCCGACTTCGATCTCTTCTGAAACCGTCACACCTTCTGCTTGAAGGTTTGCTTTTTCTTCCAAGAGAAGTGCTTTTGCTGCACGGAATTCTTCGAGTGTCGCGATCATTGGGAACATGACAGCAAGTTTTCCGTAGGCACTTGCGCGGAGAAGGGCACGGAGTTGTGTCCGGAACAGATCTGTTTGATCCAGGCAAAGACGGATCGCACGGTATCCGAGGAACGGGTTCATCTCATGCGGGAGATCGAGGTAAGACAATTCTTTGTCGCCGCCGATATCAAGTGTCCGGATGACAACTTTTTTATCGCCCATCGATTCGAGAACCGTTTTGTATGCCGTGAACTGCTCGTCTTCCGTCGGGAACGTTTCAGCGTCCATGTAGAGGAACTCTGTCCGGTATAATCCGACTGCTTCCGCACCGTTTTCGAGAACACCTTTTACATCGTTTGGTGTTCCGATGTTCGCTGCGAGCTCGACGTGATGACCGTCCGCTGTAACTGTTTTTTCGTTTTTGAGTTTTTTCCACTCTTCTTTTTGAGCGATATACGCTGAACGTTTTTCTTCATATTCTGCGATTTGTTCGCTTGAAGGGTTGACGATGACGTCACCTTCCGTACCGTCAAGAATCAAGAAATCACCGTGTTTGACTTCCGTCAAGACGACTTTTGTTCCGACGACAGCCGGAATTTCAAGAGAACGGGACATGATCGCCGAGTGCGAAGTCCGTCCACCGATGTTCGTAGCAAATCCTTTTGCATACTTCCGGTTGAGTTGTGCTGTATCTGAAGGTGTTAAATCTTCTGCAATGATGATGACTTCTTCATTGATCTGAGCTGGCGTGACGAACGTGATGCCGAGCAAGTGGGCCATCGTCCGTTTCGTAACGTCACGGACATCGGCTGCACGCTCACGCATGTATTCGTTGTCCATTGACTCAAAGATCATGACCATCATCTGTGACACTTCATCAAGTGCTTGAGCGGCGTTCGTTTTCTCATCGTCGATCTTCGCGTTGACCTGACTCACGATTTCCGGGTCTTCCAAAATCAAGAGGTGAGCGGAGAAGATCTCTGCTTTGTCTGCGCCAAGTTCTTGTAACGTGTTTTCACGGATGATTTCGAGTTCACCCTTCGATTTGACGATTGCAGCCTGGAAACGTTCCTTTTCTGCTGCCGAGTCCTCGATTTTATTCGTCGGAATGTCAAAGACAGGTGTTTCCATTACGAATGCTTTCGCAATCGCAATCCCTGCAGAAGCGCCAATTCCTTTGATATGCTGTGCCATGTGCATTACCCTCTTTTCAGTAAGTTTTTTCGCCGCAGCGACGTCATTTCTTTGCTATCTATAGATACCCATAAACGCATCTCTCTTAACGGGTCGCTTGCGGACTCTCCCTTTGAATGAAAACGTAGACATTTCTGTCGTTGCCAAATGACCGTTTGCTAGAAGTGCCTGTCCTTTTCACCTGTTTAATCCTATCACATTGTGAAACGGGCAACAATTGTTTGAAACGCTCCAAATCGACAAATTAACGAACGTCTTTTATGAGAGCGGTTTCATTGTTTCCGGGGGCTATCAGTTGGAAAATAAGATCAAACGCTTCATACTAATACATATTACTAAAGGGGGACACACATATGCGATGGAATCAAGTAGATCAACAAGCACATGTCGAAGTACTCGTTGTCGGCATTTCAGGAAACCAACCGGTTGAGGAGCGGATCCGGTCACTTTATCCGGACCGATTGGATGAGTGGGTGCGCCGAGGTGACATCTCGACGAAACAAGGGGAATTGCGTTTATTGCCGACACTGACAGGTACGGTCGAACGTGTCCTATTCGTTGGTCTGGGAAAAGCAGAAGGTCTTACGACGGATTCACTTCGCCGGTTACTCGGGAAAGCGGCTCAATTCTTAAAAGCACGGAAGCTCGCCAAAGTGACAGTGGACGCAACGACGTTTCCGAATCAGCCGGTCGAATTGATTGCGGAGGCATTCGGATTAGCTACATACGATGTCAAACATTATAAGACGAGCACACATGCGACGTATGAGCTGGACTTGACGATCTGGTCGGATGCGGGAGAACAGGACGTCGTACGTGGAGCGGCACTGGCTGAAGCGACGAATCTTGCTCGTCGTCTCGTGACGATGCCCGGGAATTTATTGACGGCTCCCGCCTTGGCCGATGAAGCGCGTTTCATCGCGGAGCGGTACGGACATGAATTGCAGATTCTTGAAAAAGAAGAGATGGAAGCACTCGGGATGGGCGCATTGCTTGCCGTCAACCAAGGGTCGACGATTCCGCCAAAATTGATTGTCCTTGAATATAAAGGTGCAGGCGATGAGGCGCCGATTGCCGTCGTCGGTAAGGGTGTGACGTTTGATACGGGCGGTTACTCGATTAAACCAAAAGATGGGATTGTCGGAATGAAAGGTGACATGGGGGGAGCGGCAGCTGTTCTCGGATTGTTCGAAGCGCTCGGGCAACTGAAGCCGAATGTAAATGTGTTAGGTGTCATTCCGGCGACGGATAACATGATTTCCGGTGATGCATTTAAGCCGGATGATGTCATCACATCGATGGCAGGAAAAACAATCGAGATCCTCAATACGGATGCAGAAGGGCGCCTCGTTTTAGCAGATGCTGTGACCTACGCCAAAGAGTACAAACCGAAGATGATCATCGATCTTGCGACGTTGACGGGCGGCGTCCTGGTGGCTCTCGGAACAGAAATCACCGGCGCCTTGACGAACGATGCCGCATTATATGAACGGTTTGAAGCCGTGACGCAAGAAACGAACGAAATGATCTGGCAGATGCCCTACGTCGATCAGTTCATCAAACAAGTCCGTCGCTCTGATGTCGCAGACTTAAACAACTCACCGGGACGGATGGGACATATGATCTTTGGCGGTGCCTTCGTCGGAGAATTCGTTGGTGACACGCCGTGGCTCCACCTCGATATCGCCGGGACGTCCGAGCAAAAAGCGGCGTCTGAACTTGGTCCAAAAGGTGCGACCGGTGTCATGGTCCGGAGTCTGTATCGGTTCGTCGAACAAGAAAAATGATGCGGCTTAACAGTGTACTCGTCCTTTTGACCGTCATCAGCATCGTCTGGTACCTCGATTCACGTAATCAAGTGGCTTTAGCCGCAGCGACCTTTTTAGGGGTCTTCACTATTTTGTCGCTCTTAAAAATGATACGGGAGCAGTCCAATGGACGTCACCGGGATTGACGCGGCGAAAGCCGGCTGGGTGGCGGTATCGATTAAAGACGGTCAGTTTTCTTGGATGGTGGCGTTGTCCCTTTCGGAAATCGAGCTCAGGACGACGATCTACATTGATATGCCGATTGGACTGGAACAAAACAAACGCCGGCTGGTCGATCAGTTGCTGCGAGCAGAATTAAAGCCGGGGCGAACGAGCAGCGTGTTTAATGCGCCATTGCTGGCTGCGCTCGAGCAGTCCGATTATCAGGCGGCAAATGACCATTCGAAGCAACAGGCAGGTCTTGGACTATCGAAGCAAGCATGGTATTTGTTACCGAAAATCCGCCAGGTACGGACCCATTACCAAGCGGGCATGATGGAATCGCATCCGGAAGTCTGTTTTGCCCGCCTGACGGGTCATCCCGCACGGTACAATAAACGGACAGCCGAAGGGCTGGCCGAACGGACGGAACTTTTGGTCCGGTACGGCTGTCCGCCTTACTGGGAGTTGCGTGTACCGGGCGTTGCGACCGATGACTGGGTCGATGCCTGTCTGCTTGCCGTCGCAGCGACATTACCGGTTTCGTATGTCCCGGAACATCGTCCGCTCGACGTCACTGGTCTGCCGTTATATGCCGCCTTACCAAAAAAGATCACCTTCACCGAAACGGTGTAGGTGATCCTTTGATAAATGACCAGAGGTAGTGGAAGATTCGGGCATTGTGTAGGGCCTTGATGATGACTGCGACCAATGGTCCTAAAATCAAGCCGAACACGCCGAAAAATTGAATTCCGACAAACAGGGCGATCAACGCCGTAATCGGTTGAATCCCGATATTGTCGCCGACAATCTTTGGTTCCATGATGTTTCGTTGCAAAATCACGAGCGCGTACAGAATCCCAAGTCCAATCGCCAGTCCGGTATCGCCGGTCACGATGGAATAGGCAATCCAAGGTAAGAAGACGGAGCCGGTTCCAAGGTAAGGCAAGATATCGAAAAATGCCGCGATGAAGGCAATCGCAAAGGGATGTTCGACGCCGATGATCAGCAGTCCGACGAGGACGATGAAAAACGTAATCGTAATCAAGGTCAACTGTGCCTTGATATAACCGAACAAAGCGGACCGGAGACTCGTGACGACGGATTCAGCACGGGCGAACCACGGCAACATCTCATATTGTTTCAAACGGATCTCATACCGGTGCCAATCTTTTGCGATAAAGAACCAGGCGAGCAACACGATGACCAAAATCAGTGCAATCGAAGGAAGCGTCGCTAAAATCGTCTGCAGCATTCCGGCCATGTTTTTGGAACCTTCACCGATCGCGCTGGCGAGCGAGCTGCCGAGCGATTGAATGCTGTTTTGGACCGTATTTTGTTGCGACGGTTCGAGCGACCGGAGTGCTTCTGAGGCATCATTCCAAATCGGTGCCAATTTTTCATTGTAGAGCTTTTGGAAATAAAGACTGAGCTCTTGAATCTGTGCCGGCAACTGGTTCGCGACAAACACCAGTCCACGGATCAATTGCATGATGATGAGGACGAGTGATCCGATCAACAGACTACTGATCAGAATGATGGACAGGAGAGCACCCCATCCTCGGTTGATGCGGAGCCGCTTTTGGAAAAAGTCGACGAGCGGTCGACTAAACAGAGCCAGTAAAAAGGCGAAAACGAACGGGTACATGAAAGAAGACAAGCGAATAATCAGCCAACCGATGAAAAAGATGGCAAGGATGACGCCAAGGAAACGAGCTAATTGCCACAAACGTTCAGTCGACATAAGCAACACCTCTTACTATGTATGGAATGTCATCATCATATCACGTTTATCAAAAGAACGTATCACTCAAACGAGGAGGAATTGACATGAAACGAAAAGAAGTTGGATTACTCGTCTCACTCGCTGTTGCCAGCGGACTGGCGGTCCGGGAATGGCGGAAGAACCAACAGTTTAACCGACGATTCAAGCAACAAACAGAAGAGCAGCTGGTGAAAGGATTGACGGAGGTGCAACGTGATGCAGGAGATGATACGTCTTCAACAAAAGGTTGACGAGACAATCCGGGCGCTCGGCGGATACTTTCGTCCATTGTCCGGCTTGGCCCGACTGATCGAGGAAGTGGGCGAAGTCGGCGAGGCGCTTGAGACGGCCGACCATCAGGCATTAAAAGCGGAACTTGTCGATGTGCTGATGATCTCAACGTGTCTGTCGAATCAATACGTGACAGACTTGGCAGGTCAACACCGGGAGCTCGGAACAGAACACGATCAGGAACAGGGCTCGTTTTACCGGCTCGTCCATGAGGCGGGGCAAGTCGCCCGTGTGATGAACGGTTATGAAGGAGACAAACCGCCGAAAAAGACGGAAGACATTATTCCGATCGGAACTTCGCTGGCCCGTCTGCAACGTGAGCTGTTCCGGTTGGCCCGACCGCTTGAATTGGATCTCTTAACAGAAATTGATCAAACGAATGCGAAAAACAGACAGCGGGACCGGGCACGATTTGCGTTGACCCGGGATCCGGTGACGGAATTGACGATTGATCACTTCCGAAGTGCCACGGGAAACACAGAACGTCTGTGGGGAGCACCTGCCCATGAAGCAGATCTGCCGCTTGAGGCACATATCGAGGCGGCCTTGCCGTCCTTACGCCGATTTGTTCGTTGTGCCCGCATTGAAGGAATCGCTGGATTTGTCATCGAGGCGCCAATCGAGCGGAGTGACAGCCTGATCAGCGTCAAAGAACAGGCGGACGAGATCGGACGGCTCATCAAGGAACAGACGCCGTTAGCATTTAAGGAGGCGCCGTACCGGATTGATGTCTATGCGCCTCAGCTTGGTCCGGTCTCACCGTATCACGCCGAGGATGACCACCGGATGTTTTTGGTGTTGCATGTGGATGAATGAACCAAACGTGAACATAAAAACAAGGACAGCAGATTTTAGCTCTGCCGTCCTTATTTTTTGTGTTCAATTCAGTTGATACCGTTTTCGATGATTCACTTCATCGATTCGATAGTTCGGTTTGCTGGTGTTTCAATTGTTGCATAAACCGGTTAATCCGGTGGATGGCTTGTTGCAGTTGCTCGATTGAACTGGCGTAGCTTGCGCGGACATATCCTTCGCCGCTGGCGCCAAAGACAGAACCGGGGACAACTGCGACACGTTCTGCAAGCAACAGCTGTTCCGCGAACTCCTCGCTCGTCAAACCGGTTCCGCCGATATACGGGAAGGCATAAAAAGCACCACCCGGTGAATGCGTCGGCAGACCGGCGTCATTCAGTGCCTTGACGAAATAGTTCCGTCGCTGGCGATAACTGCGGACCATATCCGGTACCGTCTTGTGCCGGGAGCGCAAGGCTTCGATGCCGGCAAATTGGACGAGGGTTGGTGCACACATCATTCCGTACTGATGGACCTTGAGCATCGCTTGACTGATGGCAGCAGGGGCGCAGGTGAAACCAAGCCGCCAGCCGGTCATGGCAAACGCTTTAGAGAAGCCGTTGATGACAATCGTCCGATCGCGCATATCCGGTAAGGTCGCGAAGCAGGTCGGTTCATCTTCATACGACAGTTCAGCGTAGATTTCGTCGCTGATGACATAAAGATCATGTTTTTTGGCAATCAACGCGAGATCGGCTAATTGATCCCGTGACATGACGGACCCGGTTGGATTCGACGGGAAACAAAAGATAATGGCTTTTGTCCGTTCCGTGATCGCTTCTTCAATCGTCTCCGGTTGGATCGTAAACCCGTTCTCCGCCTGACAGGCAGCCGCAACAGGAATACCGCCAGCAAGTTCGATCAAAGGGGCATACGACACGAAGGCGGGTTCAACGACGATGACTTCGTCTCCCGGATTGATCAACGTCCGAAAGGCTAAATCGAGTCCTTCCGAAGCACCGGTCGTGACGATAATCTCATCGCTGACCTGATAGTCGATGGAAAACTTCTCCTGCATGTACAAGCGGATTTCCTGACGTAACTCGACGAGTCCGGCGTTGGCGCTGTATGCCGTGTAACCTTGCTCTAGTGCCGCGAAGCTGGCTTCCCGGACATTCCAAGGTGTGACGAAATCCGGTTCGCCGACACCAAGTGAGATGACGTCTTCCATCGAACCGGCCAAATCAAAAAAACGCCGGATGCCAGATGGCGCTAACCGTTCGACACGCTCTGATAACGACTTCATGGTGACACCTTCAATCGTTTGTCCTCATCATCCTGGCTGAACAAGACACCATCATGTTTGTACGTTTTCAAACGGAAGTGAGTCGTCGTCGAAATGACGGAGTCGAGTGTCGACAGCTTTTCAGAGACGAATTGCGACACTTCCTGCAAGGATTTTCCGTCGAGGACGACTTGCAGGTCATAGGCGCCGGACATCAGATACAGCGACGTCACTTCAGGAAAACGATGAATCCGCTCCGCGACTTCATCAAAGCCGCGTCCGCGTTTTGGTGTCACTTTGACATCGATAAAGGCCGTCACACCATGATGGGCGTGAATCTTTTGCCAATCGATGACGGCTGTGTAGCCGAGCAGGACGCCGTCTTCTTTGAATGCCGCAAGCGACGACAAGACGTCCTCTTCCGTCAGATCCAGCATCTGAGCAGCAAGGACGTGATCGATCGGTCCATTCTGGGTCAATAATTCAAGTAATTCCAATTGTTTATCTGTATACACGATAATCACTCACTTTCTGTCAAATGGCCGCTGAACGTCCGCCGTGTCTCACGGAGACGAGAGCGGCGTTCTTCTTGGACGATATGAAAATTTTTCATGTCCGTCGTCGGCAGTTCATGTTTTTCCACAAGGCGGTCAAAATAGACGCGACGTGAGGCATCCTGTTTGGCGGATTCATGATTGCCGGACGGATTAAAGGCATACAGGACAGTCGCACGGGCAGGGTGCAGGACGAGATGATCCTGGCCGACCCGTAAGATCCAGTCCCAATCCCAATAGTTGAAGACCTCTTCATCAAAAAGTCCAAGCTCTTCGTGCAAGGATTTCCGGTAAATGGAACCGGACGGGATATACGTCGAGTCTTCCTTCATGCCTTCGCGGTCATACGGATAGGCGAAGGGTTCCGTCGTCCGGACGACACGGTGATCCTGTTGCCAGTCATAAGTGAACAGTTCAGCGTCGGCATAGGACAAGTCGGCACCGGCTTCCAAGTCGCCGACGACTTCCTCGATATGCGAAGGCAACAACAGATCATCGTCGTCATGCAGGAGGATGTAACGTCCTTTTGCCAGCGCGACACCATGATTGCGTGCCCGGACATGATGATTTTCCGGAAGATCGACATAGGTGATCGCCAGCTGTCCGTTAAAGTCAGCGATGACGGATTCGAGCCGGTCGCCGTTGTTATTTAAGATGATGACTTCGAAATCTTGAAAAAATTGTTTTGTCAGTGCGGTCAAGGCTTCACGCAATTCACGTGGCCGGTTGTATGTCGGAATGATGACTGAGACCGTAGGCATGGGAGTCGTCTCCTTAGAACAAAGACACCTGTAACGTGCAAGGTGTCCTTGTGAGATATTTACATATGTTCTTCGATTGTTGGAAGTAAGTCATTCCATTCAGCATCTGCCTCTTTTGTGACGGTGACGAAATCACCGTATGCAAAGAGGTTGTCGATACCGTCGATTGTAATGAGGGATGCGAGTAAGGCGTCTTCCGGTGTATCCCCTTTTTTGACACTTGTACTTTTCGCCCCAAAACGATCTCCGTCGAGGGTGATTTTTACTGAGTTGGGGTTCGGTGTGTAATCAACTTGCATAATAAGTCTCCTTTCAAAGTTCACACGAATCTTCACATAAAAGTAAGTTCGTTGCGAGTAAAGTTAATTCCTGCTGATCGGGTTGTTCACCAAACGATTCTTCAAACACAGACCCGATCGCTGTGGCAAGTGGGCTTACTTGATCATGAATCGTCAATAGCACTAGTATAGCAGACATTTCGGTCGGATAATTTCCTTGTCCTAGGTGAAATGGATCATATTTTTTTAAGAGTTCTTCTGACCTCATAATCGATTAAACTCCTTATCTCAATATATCTCAAAAGGCGGTGGTCAGCCTTTTTGAATTTGTTTGACCTGATTTTCAATGCAAGGGGTTATTTTTTGGTCATTCAGTGATAACCTATATCTTGTAGATAAATAGGTTTAGAAATGCCTAAAACGTCTATATATAGAGTGATGATTAAATTACTCTTCCTATATGTAGGGCGTCTTTTTTTAGTTTAGCGCATTTTTTGAAACAACGGAACCTATTTTAAAGTTAGAGAATGGGAGTGGTTCATAGTGGCATCTCCACTGAATACAGCACGCATCTATCAAGGTGCAATGACAATAGAGGATGTATATACGGTGATCCGTCAGATTACGGCATCATATTCGGAGCTGGACGTCGAGCGTTACACAGAACGGGCGATTCGGGCACTCGAAGGGAAGACGTTACAAGCGGATCAAGTCTATGAACTGTTAACCATGCATGCACTTGATATGTTAAAAGCAGAAGAACCGAACTGGACGTTTGTTGCGACAGCCACTTACCTCAACCGGTTATATCTTGAAGCGAGCGAAAACCGCGGATATCCAGCGGATGAACGTTACGGCTCACTTTACACATTGATTGAAAAATTGACGGAGATCGGCATCTTCACACCGCATCTCTTAGACACGTATACAAAAGAAGAAGTCGAGGAACTGGCGGCATCGATCGATCCGTCACGTGACCATCTGTTCACGTACATCGGACTTCGGACATTATCAGACCGTTACTTAGCGCGCGATCACGTCAAGAAATTGTACGAACTGCCGCAGGAGCGTTTCATGATCATCGCGATGACGTTGATGCAGACAGAACCAAAAGACCGCCGGATCGATCTCGTCAAAGAATCGTACTGGGCGCTTTCGAACCTGTATATGACGGTTGCGACACCGACATTGTCGAATGCCGGTAAATCGTACGGTCAACTCTCGTCATGTTTCATCGATACGGTCGATGACTCACTACGGGGCATCTATGACTCGAATACGGATGTCGCGACCTTGTCAAAAGGCGGCGGCGGAATCGGTGTCTATATGGGAAAAATCCGTTCGCGCGGATCAGACATCAAAGGATTCAAGGGTGTATCAAGCGGTGTCATTCCTTGGATGAAGCAGTTGAACAATACAGCGGTCAGCGTTGATCAGCTCGGCATGCGTCAAGGATCAATCGCCGTTTATCTGGATATCTGGCACAAGGATATCCTCGAATTCCTCGATGCGAAGTTGAATAACGGGGACGAGCGGTTGCGGACACATGATTTATTCACAGGCGTCAGCTTACCGGATCATTTCATGCGGACCGTCGAAGCACGAGGCGACTGGTATTTGTTTGATCCCCATGAAATCCGGACGGTGATGGGCTTCAGTCTGGAAGATTCGTTTGATGAAACGGAGCAAGGTGGCAGCTTCACGGAGAAATATGAAGCATGTGTCAATGAACCACGCCTGAGCCGGACGAAAGTACCGGCCATCGATCTCGTCAAACGTTACATGCGGTCACAGCTCGAAACCGGTACACCGTACATGTTCTTCCGCGATGCGGTAAACCGCGCCAACCCAAACAAACATGCGGGCATGATCTACTCGTCGAACCTCTGTTCAGAAATCATGCAAAACATGAGTCCGACGACAGTGACGGAAGAGTACACGGAAGACGGCAAGATCATCATCACCAAGACGCCAGGCGATTTCGTTGTCTGTAATTTGTCTTCGATCGCACTAGCGCGTGCTGTCCGCTCGGATGTCTTGGAACGGTTGATTCCGATTCAAATGCGGATGCTCGATAACGTCATCGATCTCAACACGATTGATGTGCCGCAAGCACAGATCACGAACCAGAAATACCGGGCAGTTGGACTCGGAACATTCGGCTGGCATCACCTGCTCGCACTCGAAGGCATCCGCTGGGAATCGGTCGAGGCTGTTCAGTACGCCGATCGTCTCTACGAAAAAATCGCATACTTGACGATTGATGCATCGATGCAACTGGCGAAAGAAAAAGGGGCTTACCGTCTCTTTGAAGGATCGGAGTGGCAAACAGGGGAGTACATCGCCCGCCGTCACTACAAAACGACTGCTGAACTCGATTGGGATCGCCTGCAAGCCGACATCACGGCATACGGAATGCGAAATGCCTACTTGATGGCAGTCGCACCGAACTCGTCGACGGCAATCATCGCCGGCAGTACGGCTTCGATTGATCCGATCTACAAAAAAGTTTATGCGGAAGAAAAGAAAAACTATAAGATTCCAGTAACCGTTCCCGACCTTACGCCGGAGACGAACTGGTTCTATAAATCAGCATTTGAGATTGATCAACTGTGGAGCATCCGTCAAAATGCGTCACGTCAACGCCACATTGACCAGGCGATCAGTTTTAACCTCTACGTCAAAAACAGTATCAAAGCAAAAGAGTTACTCGAGATGCACATGGAAGCATGGCAGCTTGGGATGAAGACGATTTACTATACACGTTCGACGACTGTTGAAATCGATGAATGTGAGTCGTGTTCATCATAAGAGAAGGAGGACGATATCATGAAGGCAGCAATCGTATATGCGTCAATGAGCGGAAATACAGAGGAGGTTGCGGAACTGATCGCGAAAGCGTGTTCCGACATGCAGGTTGAACCGACGATGATCTTTGCCGATGACGTAACGACGTATCAGCTGGTCCCTTATGATATCGTCTATTTTGGTTCGTACACCTGGGGGGACGGTCAATTGCCGGATGAGATGCGGGACTGTCTGAAGCTGGTTTTAAAAGAAAGTCCGCACAAGATTCCACAGGCTGCCGTTTTTGGGACGGGCGACAAGATGTTCGTCAAATATTGCCGTGCCGTCGATGAGATGGCCTATCATCTCTCGAAATTTGGTGTCCCACTCGCAGGTGAACTACTCAAAATCGAACAATCCCCACGAAATCGGCCGCATCTGGTCAAGGAGTGGGCACGTCGAACGTTATTGCAATTACAGCAAGAGGGAGCCGAACAACATGGAACAACTACAAAAAATCAAACTGCTTGATGCCCGTCATCCAAATCGGGCGACCGCGATTATTGGCGGCGAAACGAGTTCGATCGTCAACTGGAACGATCTTGCCTATCCTCAGTTTTATTCGATCTATAAACAGTTATTATCGAACTTCTGGATTCCGGATGAGATCTCGATGTCAAAAGACATGCAACAATGGAATCAATTGAGCGAACGGGAACAGGATGCCTTTAAGCGGATCATCGGTCTGTTATCGATCCTTGATTCCGTCCAAACCCGTTACATTTTGGAATCGGCGATGTTTACATCAGACGCCTCGATTCATGCGATCCTCGCGATTGTAGCCCAGCAGGAAGTCGTGCATAACCAATCGTACAGCTACGTGCTGTCGAGTCTCGTGCCGCTGTCGGAACAAAACCGGATCTTCGACATCGCAAAAGATGACGAGATGGTCATGAAGCGGAATGCTTTTATTTTAGATCTGTACGAAGATTTCCAAAACGACCGGACGCCGGAAAACTTTGCGAAGTCACTCGTCGCTTCGATTGTTCTTGAAGGGATTAACTTCTATTCCGGATTTGCTTTCTTCTATAATTTAGCGCGTCACCAAAAAATGGTCGGTACCTCGACGATGATCAGTTACATCCAACGTGATGAACTGCAACACTCGTACTTCATCAGTCAATTGTTGCGTGCCGTTCTGACGGAACATCCATCCATCGACGCCGACGGTTCATTCACGAAGTTCGTCTACGCGACGTTTGAGCGCGCGGTTGATCTTGAGATTGAGTGGAGTGAATACGTGTTACGTGACTTGGATGGACTTGATGTCAGCGAGATGCGTGACTACGTCAAATACCTGGCTAACAAACGTCTTCGTGTCATCGGACTTGACGACCTGTATGAAGGACATGATGAAGACGTCATGCCATGGATCCGGGCGTATTCCGACGACTCGATGAATGCGACGAAATCCGATTTCTTCGAGCAGAAATCACGGTCGTATGCGAAAGTAACGGACGCGAACGGATTTGACGATTTGTAAGTCGTCAACTACTCTTTAAATTTTTATTGCTTCAACATGTAATTTCCTTTACGCTAGGACAGGTGAGGTCATGCTCGACTCCTGCGGAAAAACAAGCCAATCATGCCCCTGAAAGATGCATTCGCATCTGAAGCGTCATGATGGCTTGTCCGCGGAAAGCGAGCAGACCGGACCGGTCCTTTTTACATGTTTTTTCTCTGTTTTCCTTCATGAAAAGAGTAAGAAAACAAAAAAAGGGCCGGACTCGAAAAGTCCGGCAGAATCAGGGGGAATACTTGAAGTCTTGCTACTAATTTGTTCCCTTGTAAAATAAAAAATAAACAATTTGAAAAATATTTTTTACCATCCGTAAAAAGTATGTTATTATAAGTTGATGAATTTAGTTAGGGAGTGTATAAACTATGGCAAACTTTGAAAAAGACCAAGTTGTTACTGGTAAAGTAACTGGTATTCAAAACTTTGGTGCTTTCGTAGCACTTGACGAGCAAACACAAGGTCTCGTCCACATCTCAGAAATCTCACACGATTACGTAAAAGACATCAACGATTACGTAAAAGTTGGCGATGAAGTAACTGTTAAAGTTCTCGACATCGACGAAGCTAACAAAAAAATGAAGCTTTCGATCAAAGCAACACAAGAAGCTCCAAAACGCGAAGCACGCGCTAAAGGCCCACGCAAAAACGCTGGCCGTCGCGATGCAGGTCCTGCTTTCAAACAAGAAGAAGCTCCTGGCTTCAACGTGTTAAAAGGCAAATTGGAAGAATGGATTGAAAAATCAAACTTCCAAAAATAAGTTTTTAAAAGGGAATCGACATCGGTCGGTTCTCTTTTTTTTGCGTTATAAGCATTAAAATAGATGCAAAAGGGGAATGTGTGGATAATGTAAGGTGTTCATTACTTATCAAGGGGGCAACACACAATGGAAAACTTTGAATATCGTAATCCAACGAAACTTATTTTTGGTGACGGTCAAGTCAGCAAGATTAAAGACGAATTGAAAACATTAAATGCAAAAAAAGTCATGCTCGTCTTCGGCGGCGGCAGCATCAAGCGCAACGGCGTGTATGATGACGTAACGCGTGAATTAAACGAAGCCGGCATCGAATACGTCGAGTGTGATGGGGTTGAACCAAACCCACGGATCGAAACAGCAGAGCGTGGCATTAAAATTGCTCGCGAAGCGGGTGTTGATGCATTGCTCGCACTTGGTGGCGGTTCCGTCATCGACTGCACGAAATTGATTGCAGCCGGTATCCCGTATGAAGGTGAAGCATGGGATCTCGTCATCGGAAAAGCAACACCAGAAACCGTCATCCCGTTCGGAACGGTCTTGACGCTTGCAGCAACCGGTTCAGAGATGAACGCAGGTTCTGTCATCACGAACTGGAAGACACAAGAAAAATACGGTTGGGGCAGCCCGTTAACGTTCCCGACATTCTCAATTCTTGATCCGAAGTACACGGTCAGTGTTCCGAAAGACCAAACGATTTATGGAATCGTCGACATGATGAGCCATTGCCTCGAGCAATATTTCCACACGGCACATGCACCGGTTCAAGAACGGATGACAGAAGGCGTCATGAAAGCAGTCGTCGAAGCAGCACCGAAACTCGTCAACGATCTTGAAAACGTCGAACTTCGCGGTACGATTCTCTTCGCAGGTACGATGGCACTCAACGGTGTCCTGCAAATGGGCGCACGTGGTGACTGGGCATCGCACAACATCGAGCATGCGGTCTCAGCAGTGCATGACATCCCGCACGCAGGTGGTCTGGCGATTCTCTTCCCGAACTGGATGCGTCACGTCCTCGACGAGTCAAACGCCCACCGTTTCGTCACACTCGGTGAAAACGTCTTTGACGTCGATACGGCAGGAAAATCAGAGATGGAAGCGGCTCACGCGACAATCGATGCCATCAGCGCGTTCTGGACATCACTTGGTGCACCAAACCGTCTCGCGGACTATGATATCAAGGAAGATACAATCGATTCGATCGTGAAGTCAGCCATGACACGCGGAGACTTCGGTAACTTCAAATCACTTGGTAACGAAGATGTCCGTCAAATCGTAACGGCTGCTTTATAAGCGATGTAACATTTGCTAATCTTTTCACAAAAGACTTGAACGACCTTCCTTCTTGCGTTTTAATGAAAAGGAAGGTCGCATTTGTTTGCGAATGAATAAGGAGGACGAGTGAATGACAACAGTACGTTTTGATTATTCGAAGGCCCTACAATTCGTAGGACAACATGAAGTGGACTATATGGCGGATACGGTAAAAACATTACACGGAGCGATTCACAACGGTACAGGTGCCGGCAGTGATTTCCTCGGTTGGGTCGACTTACCGACAAACTACGACAAAGCGGAATTTGAGAAAATTCAGGCGGCGGCGGAAAAAATCAAGTCGGATTCAGATGTCTTGTTAGTCGTCGGAATCGGCGGATCGTATCTTGGTGCCCGTGCGGCAATCGAGATGCTTGGTCATTCGTTCCATAACTTGTTATCCAAAGAAGAACGGAAAGCACCACAAATCATTTATGCCGGACATAACATTTCTTCAACGTACTTACACGATTTGTTCCAAGTACTTGAAGGGAAAGATGTGTCGGTCAACATCATCTCGAAATCAGGCACGACGACAGAACCTGCGATTTCGTTCCGTCTTTTGAAAACGTTCATGGAAGACAAGTACGGAAAAGCCGGCGCGAAAGACCGGATTTACGCAACGACGGATAAAGCGCGTGGTGCCTTGAAGACACTTGCGGATTCGGAAGGGTATCAAACGTTTGTCATTCCGGATGACGTCGGTGGACGTTTCTCTGTCTTGACGCCGGTTGGACTGTTGCCGATCGCAGCGGCAGGCATCTCGATTGAAGAATTGATGGCTGGCGCACGTGACGCTCAAGTTCAGTTCTCAAACGAAAACTTGGCGGAGAACGAAGCTTACCAATACGCAGTCGTCCGAAACGCGTTATACGCAAAAGGGAAAACAATCGAACTCCTCGTCAACTACGAACCGGCCCTGCATTATGTTTCGGAATGGTGGAAACAGTTGTACGGTGAATCAGAAGGAAAAGACTTCAAAGGCATTTTCCCGGCAGCGGTTGATTTCTCAACGGATCTCCACTCGATGGGTCAATACGTGCAAGAAGGACGCCGTGACTTGTTTGAGACGGTCATTAAAGTCGGACAAGCGCGTCATGCCTTGACGATCGAAAAGGATGCGCAAGACTTGGACGGTTTGAACTTCCTTGAAGGAAAATCAATTCAATTCGTTAATGATAAGGCAGCTGAAGGAACGCTACTTGCCCACACAGATGGACAAGTGCCGAATTTAACGGTTGAATTACCAGAAATGACGCCGTACCATCTTGGATTCTTGTTCTACTTCTTCGAAAAAGCGTGTGCGATGAGCGGTTACCTGCTTGGCGTGAACCCGTTTGATCAACCGGGAGTAGAAGCCTACAAGAAAAACATGTTCGCTTTACTGGGTAAACCAGGATTTGAAGCGGAAAAAGCAGAGCTCGAAGCTCGCTTGAAATAAGCATCTTGACATCTCTCGGATTCGAGAGATGTCTTTTTTTGTCATTCTGACAAATTCCTACACACTTTCACTTTTAGAATGCTTTCGAAACAGGTAAAGTGAAGAGAGAAGAAGAAATGAGGTGCACGCACGTGATTACGTTTTTAGATTATTACCAAAATCGGGTTGAACTGAGTTTTGAGGACCATCCCTTCTCGATTCATCCGCTTCATGTCTGGGTCATTGCCGTGTACGAAGGGAAATGGTTGCTGACACATCATAAACAGCGCGGGTATGAATTTCCGGGGGGGAAAGTCGAGCCCGGAGAGACAGCTGAGGAAGCGGCGTACCGAGAAGTGATGGAGGAGACCGGGGGACGGATTGAACGTCTCCAGTACATTGGACAATACCGTGTTGAAGGACGGGGAGACACCATCATCAAAAACATTTATTTTGCCGAAATTAAGTCCCTTGTCCCGCATCTTGCAGTGGATGAAACAGACGGTGCTTACTTGCTGGACGACATCCCACCTCGTCTTGATACGAACCGTCAATACAGCTTCATGATGAAGGACCGCGTCCTTCCGGAGACATTGCGTGTACTCGCCGAACGCCGATTGGTTTGAATTGCCGCGGCAGGGACCGTTCCGGACGTTTCGGATTTTTTATGAGACATCTGACGGCGAACAGGTCGGTGCGTACGTCATCCTGCCGGTCCGTGCCAACGGTCAAGGATTGTTGTACTTGCGTGGTGGGACACGGAACATCGGAATGGTCCGACCGACACGTCTGATGCAGTTTGCTCAAGCCGGCTACTTGGTCATGGCTCCCTTTTACCGGGGAAACCTGGGGGGGACGGGCAAAGAAGATTTTGGTCACCACGATATTCGTGACGCGATTTCGGCATTTGACTGGTTGGATGAACGAGTGGACCGGACGTCGGTCTTTGGTTTTTCCCGGGGGGGACAGATGGCGTTACTGCTTGCGCATCATCGTCCCGTCGCCCGGACCGTTTCCTGGGCAGGGGTGACGAATCTTGTCTGGACGTATGAAGAACAGCAGACGATGCGGAAGATGTTGCGACGGTTCACGGGTGGATTGCCGGAGCAACAAACAGAAGCTTATCACGTTCGTTCTCCGCTCTATTTTCCGCCGCAAGGCGATGTCTTGTTGATTCACGGCTTGTACGATCAAAATGTCCGATTGCGTCATGCGACGAATTACGCCGCCCGTTATCCAAAGCAGACGCATTTAAAAGTGTATCAATATGCCCATCAATTTCCGATTCGTCAAAAACTCGAAGTGACGGATGACGTCATCAACTGGATGATGACGTGACGGAATTTAATGTTGTCATCACCTCAATGCGTATCATTGAGGTGATTTTTTTCTGTAGATATTTGCAACATTGATATCTTTTAAAAAACTGATTTTTTAAGATAAATGGATATTTGATATACTGGAACATATAAAATTAGCCTGACTAACGGATCGAGAAGGGGAACATGAGATGGAAATCTTACTTGCACGACAACCAATCGTTGACCGGTTCGGTTCGATTGATGCTTTTGAATTACTCTATCGTTCAGTCGACGCACCGGCTGTTTTTGACGGCGACTTAGCGACGATGGATGTGTTGACCAACACGCTTGTCCATCTCGGCGTAGATCGTGTGGCAGAAGGAAAACGATTGTTCATTAACTTTACGGGAGACTTGTTGCAGTCGGAGTTAATCGATCACTTGGATCCAACCCGTTTTGTGATTGAGGTCTTGGAGACCGTTCACATTGACAGCGCGATGTTACACACGCTGAAAAAATGGAAAGAAGCAGGATTCATGCTGGCACTCGATGATTTTGTCACAGATCTCTTGCGGAATCATGGTCCGGAATTGTTTGACTTGATTGATCTAATCAAAATTGATATTGAAGCCATCAATCCACGGGAACAAAGTGCCATTCTGCATATCCTGAAACGAAATTATCCCCACATGCGTTTTCTGGCGGAACGGGTGGAAACCCATGAAGATCATACGCGAAGCCTTGAAATGGGATATGACTGGTTTCAAGGATATTTTTATGCCAAACCGATGTTGATGAAAGGAAAGGCCGTCCCACCGCAGTTACCGGTCTTGCTGAAGATGTTGAAATGGCTCGAAACAGATGAGTATTATGACGACGTCATCGATGAGATTGAAAGAAACCCATACATCAGTGTCCAAGTCCTCCAATTGATCAATTCTCCCGGAATCGGCTTACGGAATACAGTCAGTTCGGTCCGGCAAGCCATTTCCTTGTTAGGCTTCTCTCAACTGAAGAGCTGGATTTCACTAATTGTTTTACGCGAGATGAAACTCGCCAGTCCCTATAAATGGTCGAATGAATTATTGCGTTCGTCTTTACACTGTGCCAAGTTATGTGAGCTGTTCGCGACGGAAACAAAAACGTTAAAAGCAGAAAGTGCCTACATGATCGGATTACTTTCGCATATTGATGCCCTGTTGTCGGTTGATATCGATGAAATCATCGACCAACTGCCGATTGAGCCTGCATTAAAACATGTCTTACAAGGAGAGGACCATCCGTTTCGGGATTGTCTGTTGCTTGCAATCAGTGCAGATCGCGGCGAATTCGAACGGTTTGAGCTGCTCAGTAACCGGTTTGGTATTTCCAAACGACGTGCCTATGAGTTGCTGAAAGAAAGCCAAGAATGGTTGGCTCAAAAAGAACTCCACCTGCAAGACAAAACGGATTCGATTGTCTGAAGACAAAAAAGTTGAGCCCCTCAAGCAGAGGCTCAACTTTTTTATTTTGGAGACGGCTTACACACGAGGACCGGCTGATTTAATCGCATCGGTCGCACTGACAAAGCGGGTAAAGTTTTGTTTGAATTTATGAGCGAGAGCTGTTGCTTGTTCAGTATAAACAGCCGGGTCCGCCCAAACTTTAACAGGGTTCAACAAGTCGCTCGGAACACCTGGTACTTCGATTGGCATGTGCAATCCGAACACCGGATGTTCTTCTGTCGGGATGTCGGCAAGCAGACCGTTGACGGCAGCGTTGACCATCGTCCGTGTATAGGCCAGTTTGATGCGGCTGCCTGTTCCGTAAGCACCGCCGGTCCAACCGGTGTTGACGAGATAAACCGTCACGCCGTGGCGATCAATCAGTTCACCGAGCATCGTCGCATATTTTTCAGGAATCAACGGCAGGAACGGTGAGCCGAAGCATGTCGAGAACGTCGCTTCCGGTTCCGTGACACCGCGTTCTGTCCCGGCCAGTTTCGACGTGTAGCCGGACAGGAAGTGATACATCGCTTGTTCTTTCGTCAGTTTACTGATCGGAGGCAACACACCATAGGCATCAGCCGTCAAGAAAACAATCGTTTTCGGATGACCGGCACGTGACGGGATGGCAATGTTGTCAATTGCTGTGATCGGATAAGCCGCGCGTGTATTTTCAGTCAACGATGTATCATCGTAATCCGGAGTCCGGGTGTCGTCGAGGACAACATTTTCAAGGACGGTGCCAAAACGGATCGCATCAAAGATTTGTGGTTCTTTTTCACGCGACAAGTTCACCGTCTTCGCATAGCAGCCGCCTTCGATATTAAAGACACCGTCATGAGACCAGCCGTGCTCATCGTCCCCGATCAATTGACGACTGTCGTCTGCCGATAAGGTGGTCTTACCAGTACCGGAGAGTCCGAAGAATAAGGCGACGTCGCCCTCATGTCCGACGTTGGCGGAACAGTGCATCGATAACACATCTTGTTGCGGCAACAGATAGTTCATGACCGAGAAAATCGATTTCTTGATTTCTCCCGCATATTCCGTTCCGCCGATCAAGACGATACGATGTTCGAATGACATGGCGATGAACGTTTCCGAATTCGTGCCGTCAACAAGCGGATCGGCTTTGAAATGTGGTGCGTAGACGACCGTAAATGGTTCAAAGGCCGCAACCGTAGGATATTCACGTAAGAATAATTGTTTCGCAAACAGATTATGCCAAGCGTACTCTGTCACGACGCGTACCGGGAGGGTGAAATGTGTATCGGCACCAGCAGCTGCCTCTGTGTAGTAGAGTTGATCTGCTTCGTTCATGTAACGAAGAACTTTTTGTAACAGTTGTTCGAATTTGTCCGACTCCATCGGCTGATTCACATGGCCCCAATCGATATGTGTCTCACATGATTGATCACGGACGATGAACTTGTCTTTCGGTGAACGACCTGTAAATTTCCCCGTTTCTACAGACAAAGCACCATTTTCTGCAAGAACTCCTTCGTTGTTGCGAATCGCATGTTCGACTAGTTCGGCAACAGATAGTTGTTTGAACACATGCTCCTTCTTGAGTAGTTCTTCGATATTCAGGACCGTCATCGGCATCCTGACCCCACCTTTCCCCTACGTTGGTTTTGGCTCTACAATTAGTATGACACATTCATTATATATGACATACTAAAGATAGGGCAATCATTTTTCATGCGCTGATTTCTATTTATCTGGAAACGCTTTCAGCATAAACAGTTTAACATCTCTTTCGAAATTTTTCGACTAGAAATTAAAACGTTGCTTGACAGAGTGGGCACAAGTTTATATCATGTAATTCGTAACGGATACTCTTATTCTGAGCAGGTGGAGGGAACAAGGCCCGAAGAAACCCGGCAACCGTCTTATATTAGTTTCATCATTAATATAGGAAAAGGTGCTCTCCTGAAGCGAAGTAAACACTTCGAACGATAAGAGGGTAAAGGAAGAACGCACAACCTTTCCCTGACCATTTTTGGACATGGAAAGGTTTTTTTCATTTTACCGTCCCACTCAACTAGGGGAAATGAGTACACCGTCAAATTCTTTTTTGGGAGGGTCAAACATGACAAACCTTAATCGCCGACTATTTACGTCGGAATCAGTAACTGAAGGTCACCCGGATAAAATCTGTGACCAGATTTCGGATTCAATTTTGGATGCGATTCTTGCAGCGGATCCAAACGCACGTGTTGCGGCAGAAACTTCTGTCACGACAGGACTTGTTTTAGTTGCAGGAGAAATTACGACATCGACTTACGTGGATATCCCGAAAGTCGTTCGTGAAACCATTCGCGAAATCGGCTATACACGCGCTAAATACGGTTTCGATGCAGACACATGTGCTGTATTGACTTCAATCGATGAGCAGTCAGCAGACATCGCTCTTGGTGTCGACCAGGCGCTTGAAGCACGCGAAGGAAACATGTCAGATGAAGAAATCGATGCAATCGGAGCAGGAGACCAAGGTCTGATGTTCGGTTACGCAACGAAAGAAACACCTGAACTGATGCCACTTCCGATTTCACTTTCACACAAACTTGCTCGTCGTCTTGCAGAAGTCCGCAAGACAGGACAACTCGATTACCTCCGTCCGGATGGTAAAACGCAAGTTACGGTTGAATACAACGAGAACAATGAACCTGTTCGCGTCGATACAATCGTCATCTCAACACAACATGCAGAAGAAGTAACGCTTGAGCAAATTCAAGCTGATCTGAAAGAACACGTCATCGCTCCGGTCATCCCGACGGAATACATCGACGCTGAAACAAAATTCTTCATCAACCCGACTGGCCGTTTCGTCATCGGTGGACCACAAGGTGATGCTGGATTAACAGGTCGTAAAATCATCGTTGATACGTATGGCGGTTACGCACGCCACGGCGGTGGTGCATTCTCTGGTAAAGATCCAACCAAAGTAGACCGTTCTGCTGCCTACGCAGCACGTTACGTCGCGAAAAACCTTGTCGCATCTGGTCTTGCGGAAAAAGCAGAAGTTCAGCTTGCTTACGCAATCGGTGTTGCGCACCCGGTTTCAATCGCTGTCGATACGTTCGGAACAGGTAAGCTTCCAGAAGCTCAACTCGTCGAATTGATCGCAGAAAACTTTGATCTTCGTCCTGCAGGCATCATCAAGATGCTTGATCTCCGCCGTCCGATTTACCGTCAGACAGCAGCATATGGTCACTTCGGTCGTACAGACATCGAATTGCCATGGGAGCAAACAGACAAAGCTGCTACTCTTGAAGAGCAGGCAAAACGTTTCGCATAATCCTGAGTTCAGAAACTCCCTGAAGGGTGTTTCTGAACTTTTTTTGTTTCTCCGGAACTTTGCAGGGAAACGACTGAAATTTCTAGAAAAGGGTAAAAGAACATGAGTCTGTAAAAGGAAAAGGGGGATTTCGGTATGGAGATACGCGAAGCAGTTCCTGCTGATGCAGCACGCATTCATGATATTGCGCTCACGTCTTGGATGGATACGTACGAGGAAATCTATTCTGAGCGCTCGAAAGCCCATTTCGTTCAGGAAGCCTACCCGCAAGAAGAAGTTGTTCGGGCAATCCGGACAGCAGAAGAAGCGCGCGGAGAATATTTTAATGTAGGTCTGATCGATGGGGAGATTGTGGGATTCATTCATGCAATTGATGTTGACGGGACGTGGGAAATCGTCCGCCTGTATGTCCTGCCGAAATACCAACAGAATGGAATCGGGCGGCGGCTGATTCGAGAGCTCGAGCGCCAAGGTGCCTCTCCCATCGAAGTGTACGTCGAATCACGCAATTATAAGGCCCGTCACTTTTTGACCTCGTTCGGCTTTAAGGAAGTCAGTGAAACGACGGAAGAAGTGTTTGGACAGGTGGAACCTGTGACGCGGCTGCAACGTATATATGAATAAGGAAAAAGAAATCCGACTTGAGGCGGTTTTGCTGAAGTCGGATTTGTTGCATACTAGATGGATATCTGATGAAGAGGTGAGCGTGTGGTAGAACAACCAACCGGAGTGATTGTCCTTGTGTATCCACTCCAATTACGTGCCCGGCCGAGCGAAGCATTGATTCGCGTCTTGGAACGGGAATATGAAGTGCTTTTGGTCGATGCACCACGTCGTGTATCGTTTGAAGAACACCAACAATTATTAAAAGAAGCGTTACGGGAAGCCGGTAAACGAAAGCTTCCGATTCACATCATTGCCTGCAGCATGGGAGCACTCGTCGTGAACCGGCTGTTGCAGGAATACGAATTGCCGATCGCCAGTCTGTCATTCATCTCGCCGTTGTTTGATTGGCACAATTCGAAACAGCTCGGCGGCGTCAAACAAGTATTTGCGAGTGCATTTGATCGTTTTCGCCCGGATGCACCGCTCGGGACGTTACCGTTTGGGCAAAACAATGAAGATGCGGTTCGTCTCGGTGAGTTGACGTATGCACAGTATCGCGAGATTGAAGAAGAGATCGTGTTGCATGATGAAGAACGGAAAAAATTACCGCGTGTCCATCTCGCCTGTTTTTATGCGCCGGATGATCAGTTTGCCGATGTCAAGCTGACGCTCGAAGTGTGCCGGAAAATGGGGGGCGACCAGATTTATCTGCAGCGTCTGCACGGCTTCCCGCACTTTAGTTTCGAACGTTTGAACACACGGTTTGCCGAAAAATTACTATTGTTCCTCAAACTCGTCGAAGAGTAAGAAGCGAATTAAAAAAAGGAGGATACCGTCGCCCGCGACAGGATCCTCCTTTTTTTAGTCGTTGATCTGTTTTTTAAGCTTTTTTTAGTCGTTGATCTGTTTTTTAAGCTTTTTTTCGATGGCGACGATGAAAGGCGGATTGTTTTGTTGATTCAAAAACCGGTATTGTAAGACGGCATAATCTTGTTGGGACAGGAGCGAAACATAGTCGAGGACGGCGTCGCGTTCTTTACGTCCTTCGATATGTCCGTGATAAATCACAAGGACGATCAATCCTCCAGGCACGAGGACGGGCAGAAGGGCGCCGAGCGCCTCTAACGTCTCTTCCCCGGTCGTCGTGACCGATTTATCACTCCCCGGTAAGTAACCGAGATTAAAGACGCCGGCGCGGATCGGACGCTGTTCTTCAAACAGGCGCGCTCCGACATGGATGTGACTTTCGTGATACAAATCGACCCATTCCGAAACATGAGCTGCCTGCAACCGGCGTTTCGTCTCTTCAATCGCCTGCTCCTGGACATCAAAAGCGATGACCCGACCGCTTGGTCCGACTTGTTCGGCAAGGAAGTGTGTATCATGACCGTTCCCGGCGGTCATATCGACGACACAATCCCCTTCATGGATGACAGACTCCAGTAATTCTTTGGCGTAAGGTAATACTCGTGCAAGTGACATGGCATAAACTCCTCTTCCTGATAGCTGTTCTGTTTTTTCTAAGTACCCGCAAATCCGATCATTTAGTCAATTGTATCATTTTTCCGATTGTTCGTTTAAATCGAAGTTCCTTGACAGAGTGCGATGCAATTTCGTAAAGTGGCAAGGTTGGAAACTATATTGGAGGAAACTGATCATGCCGAAATTACCTCGTGCGGTCTGGATTCTGGTATTGGCGATGGCGATCAATACGACAGGATCCTCTTTTTTATGGCCGTTTAATACATTATACATTCATGAATATTTAGGCGAATCGATGACAAAAGCGGGAATGGCGTTGTTCGTCAACTCGGCGCTTGCCATCGTCGGAAACTACATTGGGGGAAAAGCGTTTGACCGGCTCGGTGGTAAACGGACACTTGTCATCAGTGTCGTTGGTCTCGTTCTGGCTTCGGTCGGATTATGGATGTTCCACCAGACTTTCACCGGATACGTTCTGATGCTTGGATTGATTGGATTTGTCGGTGGGATGGTTTTCCCGACGATTTATGCATTGACAGGTGTTATCTGGCCGGAAGGCGGAAGACGCGCCTTCAATGCAATTTATGTCGCCCAAAATGTCGGTGTCGCGCTTGGAACGGCAATCAGTGGACAGATTGCGGCGATTGACATTCAATTTATTTTCATCGCGAATCTCGTGTTATACCTGCTGTTTGCGCTGGTATTACTCGTTGGTCTGAACTGGATTCAAGTGAATCCGCTGAAACGCCAGGCGACGACGTCAGGGGACGGAGAACGTGAACCGTTATCGCGAGCGTCTGTCCGGACGATGCTGTACGTATCGATCGGTTACGCGTTGTTATGGTTCGTCTATGTCCAGTGGCAAGGAACATTTGCCGTTCATACAAAATCTCTTGGTGTTACGATTTCCGAGTATTCGATCCTCTGGACAATCAACGGAGCGTTGATCGTATTTGCACAACCGTTGTTGACGCCTGTCTTGCGGTGGTTTGGAGATGATTTGAAGCGTCAGTTGTTGACCGGGACCGGTATCTTCCTGCTGTCTTATTTGATTGTGCCGTTTGCCGGCGGCTTCAAGATGTTTTTAGTCGCGATGATTATCTTGACGATCGGGGAAATGTTCATCTGGCCGGCTGTTCCAGCAATGGCTGCACGCTTGGCACCGATCGGAAAAGAAGGGGAGTTCCAAGGATACGTCAATATCGCAGCATCGGCCGGACGGATGATCAGTCCGACCGTCGGTGGATTGATTTATGATATCTCAGGAATGAATGCTGTCTTCTTGACGTTAATCGGACTGATTATCGTGGCCGGATTTACATTCATCCGGGCCGTTCCCAAAAAAGTACAACCCTGAACAAAGGGAGGAAAAGTGTACGTTACTTTTCCTCCTTTTTTATTGCTCAAGAAAGCATAAAATGGATTAAATAGGGTAATTATTTTTAAAAAGGAAAAATTAATTAATTAACCAAATTAAAGGGAATGGTGTTTTGTCCGGCGTGTCACGTGTTGGAGGTGAAGAAGATGAGGCAGTGTGTATTCATCGAAGATCAATCCACTTGGACGGCGCTCATAAGAGGGAAGCCGCTCGACATTTTTTACAGTTATGAGTACGTCAAGTTGAACGCACGTTCTGAAGAATCGGCTGGTTTGATTTATTTCGAGGGGCAGTCGGGCGAACTGTTTTATCCTTTTTTAAAACGGCGAATCTTTGATACACCCTACTTTGACATTATCACGCCTTACGGTTACGGCGGACCGGAAATTGTCGGGACGTTGACGCCGGAGGAATTGGCACTGGCCAAAGGTTCATTTCGGCAATGGGCAAGACAGCATCATGTCGTCTCGGAACTGATCCGGTTTAATCCGTTGACTAAAAACGAACAACAAGTTCCGGAGTGGACAGGAAAAGAATTCATTCGACATACAACCAGCATCGATCTTCGCCCCCCTGTAGACGAAATCATACAGACCTTCCATAAAAAAAATCGGAGTATGATTCGCAAGTCCTTGGCGTCTGAATTGACGGTCCGTTGTGGAGCAAAAGAGGATTTACAGACGTTCATTCAACTGTATTATCAGACGATGGACCGAAAAGACGCTTCGTTACATTATTATTTTACGACAGACTACTTTGAACAATTGTTTCAGCCGACGGCACTTTGCCGGCCTACGTTATTGATGGCCGAGTGGCGGGGGCAAACAATAGGAGCGTACTTCATCTTATTAGGTCATGACTATGCGCACGGTCATCTGATTGGTTGTCAGCGGGACGAGCATAAACTGTTTCCCAACCAACGCCTTGAATATGAAGCGATTTTGTACTCAAAAGCTGCGGGAATGGTCGAACAGCATTTGGGTGGCGGTTACAAGGAACGCGACAGTCTGTTTGAAAGCAAATGCCGTTACACCGGGTACCGGATGTTTGAATACCATCAAGGAAAAACGGTTTTATTGCCGCAAATCTACGAGCAATTATGTAAGCAGTACGGTCGGAATGAAGCGGCAAATTATTTTCCCGAGTACCGGTATCATGAGACCGTCGTCTCGACTTGAATGGACCTGACAGTCTGCGGACTGTCATTTTTTTTGGTACGCTATCGGAGGGAGGGAAAACAATGAAAAAAACTGGACTGATTTTTGATATGGATGGTGTCATTCTGGATAGTGAAATTCAATATTTTAAAGTGCATCAGCAGATGTTCCGGACATTAGCGATTCCACTCGATCGTGTTCAATACGCGACGTTCATGGGGAAAACAGGGGACGAAATGTGGCAGGAACTGATCACCCAACATGATTTGCCGCATTCGACGGAATCGTTGCTTGCACTTGAACATGAATTATTTCAACAGCATGCCAAGCCGGAAGAGTGTGGCTTAAAAGACGGTGTCCACGAGTTGATGGCTCTTGCGCGGACGGAAGGATACAAGGTGGCCATTGCGTCGTCGAGTTCACTTGAAAAAATCAAACGCGTCATCGCGCATTACGGATTGACGGTTGATGCGTATACGAGCGGATTTGAAGTCCCACGGTCGAAGCCGGATCCGGCGATTTTCCGCTTGGCGGCACAACGGATTGACCAAGCACCGGAGGCTTGTATCGTGATTGAAGATGCAACAAACGGGATGATCGGGGCGAAGGAAGCAGGAATGGAAGTCATCGCCTTGCTGGATGAGCGGATGCCGACACAAATCCTGCATCACGCGGACCACGTCGTCTCAACGCATGCGGCAATCGGAGAAATTTTACGGAACCGTTGACGATAAGGGAAGATTCAGCTTACACTAACACATAGATAGTCAATTGCGACGAACTGAAGTAGTAAGGGAGTCATTCCGTTTAGAGAGCTGGTGGTCGGTGCAAACCAGTCGGGATCGTCCGTGAACTCGTCAGGGAGCATGATTCGTGAACAGAAGTAGCGAATCCGGTCCTTCACACCGTTATCCGTGAATCAAGTGGTCTGTCTCGGCAGACAACGTGGGTGGTACCGCGGGAGACAAACCGGTCTTTCGTCCCTATTCCTAGGGGCGGAGACCGGTTTTTTGTATATTCAGAGGAGGAATAGAGATGCCGTACAATCATCGCGAGATCGAACCAAAATGGCAAGCACGTTGGGAGCAAGACAATGCGTTCGTAACAACAGAAGATCCAGAAAAAGAAGGATTTTATGCGCTAGACATGTTTCCATATCCATCGGGAGCTGGACTGCATGTCGGACACCCGGAAGGATACACGGCAACGGATATCCTCGCCCGTATGAAACGCATGCAAGGTTATAACGTTCTTCATCCAATGGGATGGGATGCATTTGGTCTACCGGCGGAACAATACGCCCTTGATACGGGAAATGATCCGCGGGAGTTCACTGCTCAAAACATCGAGACGTTTAAACGTCAGTTAAAAGATTTAGGATTTTCTTACGATTGGGACCGTGAAATCAATACGACGGATCCGAAATACTACAAATGGACACAGTGGATCTTTACGCAGTTGTATGAAAAAGGACTCGCGTTTGTCGATGAAGTCGCCGTCAACTGGTGCCCGGCACTTGGAACCGTGCTTGCGAACGAAGAAGTCATCGACGGCTTATCTGAACGTGGAAACCATCCGGTCGTCCGTGTCCCGATGCGTCAGTGGGTCTTGAAGATCACGGATTATGCCGAACGGTTATTGGAAGATTTGGACGAGCTCGATTGGCCGGAATCCGTCAAGGAAATGCAACGGAACTGGATCGGTAAATCGGAAGGGGCGGAAATCGACTTTACGATTGACGGTCACAAAAAGCAAGTGACGGTCTTCACGACGCGTCCGGATACCGTATTCGGAGCGACTTATCTTGTCCTTGCGCCGGAGCATCCGTTTGTTTCGGATATCACGACAGCCGATCATGCAGAAGCCGTCAACACGTACATTGCGTCGGTTCAGACAAAATCTGATTTGGAGCGGACGGATCTCGCGAAAGAAAAAACGGGTGTCTTCACAGGCGCATTTGCCGTCAATCCAATTTCCGGCGAACGTCTTCCGATTTGGATCGCGGACTATGTCTTGTCAACTTACGGCACGGGAGCCATCATGGCAGTTCCGGCACACGATGAGCGGGATCACGAGTTTGCGAAACAGTTTGACCTTCCGATCATTGAAGTCGTACAAGGCGGCAACGTCGAGGAAGCGGCATATACGGGAGAAGGCGAACATGTCAACTCACAGATGCTCGACGGACTTTCAAAACAAGATGCGATCGACACGATCATCGCGGAACTGGAGACGAACCAAGTCGGCCGCAAGAAGATTACCTTCCGTCTACGGGACTGGTTGTTTAGTCGTCAACGGTACTGGGGCGAACCGATTCCGGTCGTCCATATGGAAGACGGAACGATGAAAACATTGGATAAATCGGAATTACCACTTGAGTTACCAATCATTCCTGAAATCAAGCCTTCCGGCACGGGAGAATCGCCGCTTGCGCTTGCGGAAGATTGGCTTGACTACACGGATCCCGTCACTGGACTCAAAGGGCGCCGTGAAACGAACACGATGCCGCAATGGGGCGGAAGCTGCTGGTACTATCTTCGTTTCATCGATCCGCATAACGAAGACGCGATCGCGGATCCGGAGAAATTAAAGTATTGGCTACCGGTTGACATTTATATCGGTGGAGCAGAGCATGCCGTTCTTCACTTGCTGTACGCCCGTTTCTGGCATAAAGTCTTGTACGACATCGGTGTCGTACCGACGAAGGAACCGTTCCAGAAGCTATATAACCAAGGGATGATCCTTGGCGAAAACAACGAAAAGATGTCGAAATCACGCGGAAACGTCATCAATCCGGATGAAATCGTCAAATCACACGGAGCCGATACGCTTCGTTTATATGAAATGTTCATGGGACCACTCGATGCGTCCGTTTCGTGGTCTGAAAATGGACTCGATGGAGCACGCCGCTTCCTGGATCGTGTCTGGCGTCTGTTCGAACGGACGGCTGATATTCAAGACGTGACGACGGTCGATGCGGACTTCGAACGCGTTTACCATCAGACGGTCAAAAAAGTAACGGAAGACTTCACGAACATTCAATTCAACACAGGGATCTCGCAGTTGATGGTCTTCGTTAACGAAGCGAACAAACAACCTGTATTGCCGCGCCACTTCCTGCGTGGATTCGTTCAATTGTTGACACCGGTTGCACCGCACCTCGGTGAAGAGTTATGGGAACAACTTGGTTTTGAGGACACGTTGACGTATGCCGCTTGGCCGACGTTTGACGAGACGAAACTCGTGAGTGATACGATGGAATTCGTCATTCAAGTCAACGGAAAAGTCCGTTCGAAACTCGTCATCGGTATCGACGCAACAAAAGAAGAAATTGAAACACTTGCATTTGCGGATGAAAAAACGCAAGAGTGGATTGGCGATAAAACGGTTCGGAAAGTGATTGTCGTTCCGAAGAAATTGATTAACATCGTAGCGAACTAACGAAAACCCCCTCGTCTGAAGTGTTCAGGCAAGGGGGTTTTGTCGATATCCGTCGCAAGTCCGCTTTTTTTTTAGGGCGCCTTCTGCTAAACTGAATCAGAAACCGAGACAGAAAGGCGATTTGTGTAAATGAAACGAACTTATATAGTCTATACAACGATTTTTGCCGTTGTCTCCGGTCTGATTCTTTGCGTGTTGCTCGTTTTCTCGAAACCAGAAACGGTGGCACAAATCCAAGAGACCTTCGCAAAAATTGAGACACAATCCAAACATCAGGCAGCAGTGAAACAAGTTCCGCCTAAAACACCTTCTTCGATCCCGAATCCGGAAGAACCGTTGATCAAAAATGTCCAGCAGATGTTATACGATGATTCCATCGGCTCGTATCTCGTCGTGACGGAAGATTATCGGTTTTTTGAAATCAGTGGAACCGGTGAACGGATCAATGCCTCTTTCCAAATTGAAGAGGACGGAAAGTTAATGTTGTCAGGACTGGACGGCATGACACTCGTCGACGGAGAAACTGTCGCCTTGTTGACTTCCAATCAGATTCTGGTGACCGTGAAGCGAGAAGACGGCGTCTGGAAGGAAGACAAACGGGAAAAAGTAGCCGGTACGACGATCCGGGACAGTTTTCACGGACTTGGTTACGATATGAAGCAAAAACAGTTTTATACGATCAACCATATCCGTTCCTTAAATCGAAGCGAGTTGACATATTTTGCGACGAAGCAAGATGAACTTAAAATCGATCCGGATGCGACGGCCAAGGAAAAGCGGTTGTTAAAGAAAAAGCAAAAACCACCGTATTTGACGGTCGTCGCCCGAAAACGCATCGATACGGCAAGCGGAATGCGCAGTGATGCCAAAAAAGCCTTTACGGAGAACTTCCGGCCGATTGGTCTTGCCGAACGACAAGGTCGGATTTATACGCTTGATTCGGAAGCGTTATACCTGTATTCGATTGATACGAAGGATGTGACGATCACAGGAGAGTCAGCCAGCCCGAAAGTATACGGTGCGGAAGGAATATTTGTTCAGGACAATGAGTTATTTGCTCTGATTGAGACGGACAAGTTTTCGAGTCGCTCCTTTACGCCAATCGATTAAAAAGGCTAGCTCCCTGACGGAACTAGCCTTTTTTTTATGTCGCTGTGAGGGCAGCGTTCGTCCCGGCGCAGTGTCCGGTCACGAAAGCAGCCGTAATGTTGTAACCACCGGTGTAGCCGTGGATATCTAAGATTTCACCGGCAAAAAACAATCCGTCGGCTTTCTTCGACATCATCGTTTTCGGCTGGATTTCCTTGATGGACACGCCGCCTCCCGTGACGAATGCTTTATCAAAATCGAGTGTCCCGATGGCTTGAAGCGGGAACCGCTTGAGTGTCGCCAGAAACTCGGTGAAGTCTTGTTTTTTGATTTGAGTACAGACTTCGTCACCAAAACCGATTCGGGCGAACAACAAATCGAGCAGCCGTTCCGGTACAAAACCTTTCAACGCATTGCGGACCGTTTTCTTCGGATTCGCCGACAAGGCGGCTTGGAAACGTTCGGTCAAAGCGCCAATTGATTCTTCGGGGAACAGATCAATCGAAAGGTGAACGACCCGTTCACCGGAGCGTTTTCGTTCCTTGATCGTATATTGACTGCACCGTAAAGCAATTGGACCACTCAGTCCGAAATGGGTGAACAGTAAATCACCGGTATGGGTTTTGATCGGCTTGTCCTTTTTTCCGTGAACAGTCAAGGCGACGTCACGTAACGACAGACCTTGTAACGTTTTTTCCTGGATAAACAAGTCGTTTAACAAGATCGGAACTTCCGTCGGGAATAGCTCCGTAATCGTATGACCGGCTTTTTGTGCCCACGGATAACCGTCGCCGGTTGATCCCGTATGCGGCACCGATTGTCCGCCGACAGCGACGACACAGCTTTTGGCTTCAAGTCGGGTCCCGTCAGCCAATAAAACGGCTGCGAACGAACCGTCCGGATGGAATTCAAGGGTCGCGACTTCGGCATTGATCTGAATTTCTGCACCATGTTGCCGGATTTGATCAATCAAAACGCGGACGACATCGGCTGCTTTATCGGAAACGGGAAACATCCGTCCGTTGTCTTCTTCTTTTAAGGCCACACCGAACCCTTCGAACAGTTCGATGATCGATTCATTATTGAACTGAGAAAAGGCGCTGTAGAGGAAACGGCCGTTTCCCGGAATCGATTGAACGAGTTCCTCGAGTGGTTTGCGGTTCGTGACGTTACATCGACCGCCGCCGGAAATGGCAAGCTTCCGACCAAGTTTACTTCCTTTATCGAGCAAGAGCGTCTTTGCTCCTGCCTGTAACGAGGCGAGTGTTGCCATTAAGCCGCTGGGCCCGCCTCCGATTACGATTACATCATACATGTGGTCACCTCATTCGTTAGATTCTGCTTGTTCCACTTTAGCAGAAGTTTGTTCTGTAAACAAACCGTCTCTTTCTTTTATGGAAGCTGAGCGGTATAATGATTTGCAATTGTGCAAGAGAGAACTTGTATATTGAGACGTCGGTCGATTCAAGAAAAAATAGAAAGTGCGAGGAAGGTTATCATGTCCACTGTCAGCAAAAAACAAGAGACTTCATCAAGCAATACCGGCTTCGTTCGTGGAACGATGCTGCTGTCGGGCGCATCACTCATTTCACGTGCCCTTGGTTTGATCTATCTGTTTCCGTTCCAGTTCATGGTCGGAGCGACAGGTATCATGTTTTATACGTACGCCTATAACTATTATGCCATCATGATTGGTCTTGCGACGGCCGGTATCCCGGTTGCGGTCTCGAAGTTTGTCGCGAAGTACAATGCGATGGGGGAATATGACACGAGTGAACGGTTGTACCGTTCAGGACTGAAAATCATGTCCATCACCGGTGTGATTTCATTCTTAGCTTTATTTCTACTGGCTCCGTATTTGGCCCACCGTGCGATCCCCGGAGGAGACGTCAATTCGGCAGCATACATTGATGCCGTCACGATGACGATTCGTGGTGTCAGTTTCGCCTTGATACTGATTCCGGCAATGAGTATGACGCGTGGATATTTCCAAGGGTACCAATCGATGGGACCGACGGCGATTTCGCAAATTCTGGAACAGATTGTCCGCATCATCTTTTTACTGGCCGGTGTCAGCATCGCGATTTATTTGTTTGATTCAGATGCGGCCTGGGCCGCGACGATTGCGACGTTCAGTGCCTTCATCGGTGCGATCGGCAGCGTCGCCGTGCTTGTCTACTATTTCCGCAAACGGGCACCCGGTCTAAAAGCCATGCGTGACGGTCAAACGGTCGTGTCACCCGACCGCCCGCTGTCCGGTCTGTATAAAGAGTTGTTGACCTATGCGATTCCGATCGTCATGGTCGGCTTATCAACACCGCTCTATCAGGTCATCGATCAAAATACGATGAACGCGGCCTTACAAAGCATCGGTTATACGTTGGAAGCAGCAGGAAATGCGACGGCCTATCTGATTGCAGATAGTCATAAAATCGTCTTGATTCCAGTGTCGGTCGCAACCGGGTTGTCGTTATCAGCGACACCTCTGTTGACGGCATCTTTTACACAAGGCGATATGCGAAAAGTCCGGAAACAGATTTCGCAAATTTACCAGCTGGCCTTTTTCGTCACGATTCCGGCTGTCGTCGGGATGATCTTATTAAGTGAAGAAACGTTCCGCGTCCTGTTCCCGAAAGATCAAGCAGCGTGGGTGTACCTGTTGAGTTATGCACCAAGTGCATTGTTCCTTGCGCTTTATTCGGTCACGGCGGCTGTCCTGCAAGGGATCAACCGACAATATTTTACGATTGTCGCGACGCTTGCCGGTCTGCTGACGAAATATCTGCTCAATGCACCGTTGATTCATTGGGTGGGCGACGGAACGGGTGCCGGGTATGCAACGATACTCGGGTACCTCGTCGCAACAGGATTAATGTTCTTTCGCATCACGCAAACGGTCAAATTTCCGTTCAGCACGGTCTTGCGGCGGACGTCGCTCATCATGATTCTCAGTGCGATCATGGGAGCGAGTGTCGCGCTTGTCAAATGGGGCTTAACGAGTTGGCTGCCTGAAACGATGCTTGGTTCGCTGACCGTTTTGATTGTCGGTGCAGGTGTCGGAATCGGCGTATTCGCCGGGCTTGCGATTTGGAGTGGATTGGCAGAAGCTGTACTTGGACGAAAATTTTCAATGAAACGAGGACGAGGAAATGCGTCTAGATAAATTACTCTCAAACATGGGAGCCGGATCGCGCAAAGAAGTAAAACAATTACTCAAATCCGGTGCGATTCAAGTTGACGGAGAAATCGTGTACGATCCGAAGCAACATGTCGATACCGAACAGCAACACGTACTTTTATACGGGGAACCGGTCACGTATCAAAAGTTCATCTATTTGATGATGAACAAACCACCGGGTGTGATCAGTGCAACAGAAGACAAGCGGGATCAAACCGTCATCGATTTATTATTCGAAGATGTCACCTACTTCAAGCCGTTTCCGGTTGGTCGACTCGACAAGGACACGGAAGGGTTATTGTTGCTGACGAACGATGGTTCATTCAACCACGCGTTGATGTCGCCGAAAAAGCATGTTGAAAAAGTTTACTATGCCGAAGTCATCGGTATGTTGACGGAAGACGACATCGAGGAAGTGGCGGAAGGCGTGACGCTTGAAGATGGATACAAAACGAAACCGGGTAAGCTGGTCATTCTGGAAGCGACGGAAGACACGTCGACACTCGAGTTGACGATTACGGAAGGTAAGTTCCATCAGGTCAAACGGATGATGCTTGCGCTCGGGAAAGAAGTGACGTATCTGAAGCGTTTGTCGATTGGACAGTTACCGCTTGATCCGACGCTTGAAGCCGGGGAATACCGTGAATTGACACGAGGCGAATTGGCCTTGTTTGACTGGAAACCGGAATGAACAAAGGACGCTCTTCTTAATGGAAGAGCGTCCTTTGTTGATTATTCGATTATTGGTTGCGAAGTGCTTCGGCGATCGGGAATGGACCACTTAATACTTCGAACTGACGTGTTTGTGTCGGGTGATCGATTAAGGTCACGAAAAGTGCTGCGACATCGTCACGCGGAACTTCACGTCCTTCATAGGACTCAAAATGTTCTTTTGTCTCAATCGTACCGGTCGGCTCATCATAGCTGAGTGGACCCGGACGGACGATTGTATAATCAAGACCACTCTCTTTTAAATGGCGGTCCGCTGCACCTTTTGATTCAAGGTAAACTTTTAAATCACCTTGCGGATGATCAGCACCAACTGAACTGAGCATTAAGAAGCGTTCGATGCCGTTGGCTTTTGCCGCATCGATGACTTTGATGGCACCATCCTGATCGACAGCACGTGTTAATTCTTCAGAAGCACCACCGGCACCGGCTGCGAAGATGACGACGTCGGCATCCTTGACGACTCCTGTAACGTCCTTCGTCAAATCACCGAGGCGGACTTCAGAAGCGCCCAGTGCGATTAAATCATTGATTTGATTTTCTTCCCGTACGACGGCAATGGCTTGATGCTGTCCCTGTTTGCCGATCAATTCCACCATTTTCCGACCTGTTGTTCCGTTTGCTCCAATAATTAAAATATTCATAAGCTCATCTCCTTCTCAAACTAGATATACCCTGCTTGAAAAAAAAATAACAAAAAAAGACGCGAAGGATTCGCGTCGTAACAGAAAATAGTGTGATGAAACATCTTAATCAGCCGGCTTGTCGTTGTTTTTTACTTGATGTCCAAGTACCGCGTCTTGGGCTTACAATGAGGTTGTTGTATTCGAGCACATTCAAGTCACGCTGGACGGTTCTTGACGTAATGCCGAACTCTTCAACCAAGTCTGCTGTCGTAGTAGCTCCGTTCTCATTAATATAGAGATAAATCGATTTAATCCGGGTCAACATACGGTCTGTAGAATCTTTCATTGGTATAACCACTCCCCCAATGGATAGAATAGTGTTCTAAAGCTTCGGGTGACAAAAGACGATGATTCATTAAGTTGTTTCGCCTTTAGTATAACGCTTTTGCTATAGAATGCAAGTAATTTAACCGAACGTTTTCAAAAAACACACATTCAATCAATACTCATTAACGAATGAGGAGTCTTTTTTATGACGTTAATGTTCGTTTAAAAGCTAATGACAAAAGATTTAGTATTTTGGATGTTCGTAAATGTCAAATTTTCGCTATACTTAGAGATGAACGAATTAGCGGACAAGGGAGAGAAGTCAAATGGTCAATTGGAAAGAAGAAGTATTGGCTCGACGCGAAGATCTTTTAACCGATTTAAAAGATCTGTTGCGGATTCCAAGTATCCTCGATGAGACGACGATTCAAGAAGGGGCACCGTTTGGTGGAGAAGTCAAACGCGCACTCGATTGGATGCTTGCGCTCGGAGAACGGGATGGATTCATCACAAAAAATGTCGACGGTTATGCCGGACATCTTGAATACGGTCAAGGACAGGAATTACTCGGGATTTTATGTCACTTGGACGTCGTCCCTGCCGGAGGCGATAACTGGACGTATGGACCGTTTAATCCGACGCTTTCAGATGGAAAGTTGTACGCTCGGGGAGCAATCGATGATAAAGGACCGACGATGGCGGCCTATTATGCGTTGAAAATCGTTAAGGAGTTAGGTTTGCCTCTTTCCAAACGAATTCGCTTGATTGCAGGCGGGGATGAAGAAAGCGAATGGCGTTGTGTGAACCATTACTTCAAACATGAAGAAATGCCGACGCTTGGATTTGCACCGGACGCTGATTTCCCGATCATCAATGCGGAAAAAGGATTGTACGATGGTTTGCTGACACAGGGTAAACCCGTCCAAGCAGCGGACACCGGCTACCAGCTCGTCCATTTTGAAGGCGGAGAACGTCCGAATATGGTTCCGGGACATGCGACGGCAACTGTTCATGTCGCGGAGTATGGCACGATTGAAGATTCATTCCATCAGCATCTGGAAGAACAAGGATTGACGGGAACCGTGAAGCAGACGGCAGAAGGACTCGTCTTTGAGGTAATCGGAGTCGCGGCGCATGCGATGGAGCCGGACAACGGTAAAAATGCAGCGCTCCATTTGGCACGTTTCTTAAGTACACTTCATCTGGATTACAACGGTCGCCGTTACATCGAGATGGCGATGCATATGTTCCGTGATTCCCGTGGTGTTGCGCTGGGGGTTGCGGCATCGGACGAAACGGGAGACTTGACGATCAACGGAGGTGTGTTCCGTTACGAAAACGGTCAAGGAACAGCTTCGATCAACATTCGTTATCCATACAGTGCCGATTTTACGGAACGGTTGCAACTGATCAAAGAAGCTGCGATCGCATACGGCTTTGAATTACAAACACGCACACATATGACACCGCACCATGTCGATCCGGATCATGAATTGGTTCGCACGCTGAGTGCCGTCTATGAACGACAGACCAACCAAAAAGCAGACTTGATCGCCATCGGTGGCGGCACATACGCCCGTTCGCTGACGGCTGGTGTTGCTTTTGGACCGGTCTTCCCGGGTGGACCAGAAGTGGCGCACCAAGTCGATGAGTATGTCGATTTCGAAGAGTTGCTGTTAGCAGTCGCCATTTATGCAGAAGCGATTTACGAATTGGCGAAATGACGTCAACAAGCACCAACCGGACATTTGTCTGTCCGTGAATTTTATATGAAATGAATCCCCCGCATCCATCGTGATAGGGGGATTGATTCTTAAAAGGGAGTCGATTGTGATTCATCGTCAAAAATATCATTTCCAAGCACTCTATTTTTTCATCTTTTTTGCGCAAGGTGCACTTATTCCGTATTTAACACTTTATTTTTCAAATGATGCGTTTCAGTTATCGGCTTCCGAAATTGGAACGATTGTCGCAATCGGTCCAATCCTGTCGATTGTCTTGCAACCGTTATGGGGAATGGCAGCCGATCGGTTTGGTCGTCCGAAACGATTGTTGCTTGTCGCTTTGCTTGCGGCCGGTGTTTTGACGCTCAGTTATTTGCTGACATCCGTGTATCTCTTATTGCTGTTGATCGCTTCTCTGTGGGCACTGTTCCAATGTGCCCACATTCCGCTCGTCGACACGTTGGCGATTGAATTCTCGAAACGGAAGTCAGTGGATTACGGGGCCTTACGCTTGTTTGGTTCTGCCGGTTTTGCACTTGCCGTGTTCATTTTGGGGCAGGTGACGGAACAGGGGACACTCGGTGCCATCTTTTATGCGAGTGGAGCAGCCATGGTCCTCGGCTTCCTGGTCCTGATCGGAATCGAAGAAGAAACAGTCGAGTCTGTCACGCGCGAACACGTACCGTTAGCCAAACTGTTTTCGAATAAACGGTTTTTACTATTTTTAGCCGGGGGAAGTCTGATTTTTGGTCCGATTTTCGCGAATAACTATTATTTTGGAAGTTACGTGACGATTCGTGGGGAATCGACGGCACTCGTCGGCACGTTATTTTTTGTGGCAGTCTTATGTGAAATTCCATTCATGCGTATTGCGACACGGGTGATGATGCGGGTTGGTCCGATTCCTGTCCTGGTGTTCGTTTCTTTATTATCTGCCTTACGAACCGGTATCTTGGCACTGGAACCACCCATTTATACGTTATGGCTACTCGCTGCCCTGCAAGGACTGATCATCGGGTTACTGATTCCCGTTGCGCTCGACTACGTGCGCTCGCTTGTTCCGCCTTCGACGGTCGCGACGGCAGTCAGTACCTATATGGCGACAACAACAGGTCTTGCGACTGCTTTGTTTAACTTAATGAGTGGGATTGTTTTTGATCAAAGTACCATCTATGCGGTATTTTGGGTATATACAGGTAGTAGCTTGTTAGGTGCTGGTTTGTATTTGATCAGCGCAAAAATCAAGGAGTGATCCGCGTGGAACAACATTATTTCATTGCTCTTTCGACAGCGGACGAAACGCTGACCCAGTATGCGTCTGCGTTAAAATTGCATGATTACTACAAGACGGTGTACGAACCGGATGAATATCATCTGACCCTTCGATTTTTGGGTGCACTGACAGAATCGGAGCTACTGAATTGGCGACAACGTCTGGCAGAAATCGCTCAAACGATTTCTCCTTTTACATTAGAAATGGATCATCTCGAACGGTTTGGTCTGGCGGAGCGACCTCGTGTGTTCGCGGTTGGTCCGCGGCGTGAAGAAACGTTAGTTCAACTTGCGGCTCAACTGGATCCCAAGCCTTCTAAACCGTTTGTTCCGCACATCACCCTGGCGAAAAAGTGGAATCAAGAAGTGTCCCTGCTTCCACCGGAACAAACTCCTTCTTTCAGCATATCGGTGAAAGAAATCGTTCTCTATAAAATTTGCCCCGCCGATCGACCGCGTTATCAGGCTGATACACGGTTTCGAATCGGGAAGAAACAATGAGGTGACACGATGGCATTATTGATGAAACTGTATGATTTGGAAAGCCGGTATGAACGAAATCCGTTGGAAGTCTCAAAACGTTTTAAGGAACAACAGATTGTGGATCATGCAAACGTCTTGAAAAAATGGGAGACCGGTGAACTGTTTCCGGGTGAGACCATCGTCCGTCCTAAAAAATGGTGGCAACCCTTTAAAAAAGCGGAAGTGTTTCAAGTCCCCGGAAAACAAATTTCGAAGTCCGCTTTTGAGAAATGGTATAAAAAACGGGTGGAAGTCCAAAAGCTGATTTATGTCGCCGGCGGTGCGACGGAAGAAGACATTTGGCGGTTACCGTTAAGACGGCATCTGGATTTTTATCAAATGCTGCATCTGCTGAATGATCAGTACGGAATGTTTTATCGTGCCGTCATTCATTATCAGCAAGGTGAAGTCGAACTCAGTCCTTTTATCGTCGGTCCGTCGGCAATCTATGTGCTCGATTGGCTGGACGGAGAAGAAAGTATCTACCATATCAAACGAAGCAAACTTTGGCGGGAACAGCCTTTTAAAGCCTCTCCAAAAAATATCGTCAATCCGTTGATCAGCTTGAAACGGACGGAAGATGTCCTGCGGACGATTCTTGGAGTGGACTTTATGTTACCGATCGAACGCGTCGTCATCGCTTCGCAAGGGTATTTTGATCAAATCCCGAAGGAAACGACAACGACCTATGTCAGTAAAGTGGATTTCACGGAGTGGTTGCGGAAAATGAACGCGTCCGCGCCGCATACAAAAGCGTTTCAAATGCGGGTCTGTGAACACATATTAAAGGAAACGGCGTCCATTACCTTTCAGATGGCACTTAACAGTCAAGAAAACGAACGGATTCGGGAATGAGGAGGGAAGCGACAAGATCGCCGATTGTCGCGCGAACAGATGATAAACAGTGAATCGGGAACACAACAAATCAAACTCATCTCAGCCGAGTTCATGACATTTCAAACCATCTCGATGGAGACGACGACGTGGTTTTCGCAAGAAGACTTTGTTTTGATATCCGACGGACAGCCGATCGACTACCAAATCAGCAATCAGGAAGAACGGGACGGGCACGTCACATTGACACTGCTACTTGATCGTTCCGTTGACATAGAGCGTTGTTATGAAGTTGTATTTATGAATCAGGAGCGGTACCGTGTCCGTCCGAGTCGAATCGTCCGAACGTTATTGTTCGACAGCAGATACAGTTACGAAGGACCTTTAGGGTTGGTCATGCAGAAAGAAACCATGACATTGCATGTCTGGTCGCCGCTGGCAGAACAGATTGAGTGTGTTCTGTACACGCCGGAAGAAGAAGAACTGGAAACAATTGAGCTGGTTCGAGCAGAGCGGGGCGTACACCGTTTAGTGTTGCCGCGTCAACGCGAACATTGCTTGTACCGTTACCGCGTCACGACGTACCTCGGAACGACGGAAATCGTCGATCCTTATGCCAAAGCAATCAGTGTCAACGGACGTTTTGGCGTGTTGCTTGATGTAGAACATGAAATTCGACAACGTTTTCCGAAACGACAAAAGCGACCGATCCTGATCAAACCGACGGATGCGATTGTTTATGAAGCTCATATTCGTGATTTTACGATTGATCCGTCGTCAGGTTCAACACACCCGGGACAATATGTAGGGGTCTCGGAGTCGGGAACTGTTTCGCCGGAAGGGCGGACGACAGGACTGGATTATTTACTTGAGCTCGGCGTGACGCACATGCAATTGCTTCCGGTTCATTTCTTTTCAACGACAGAAGAAAAAAGCCGCCTTCCGTATAACTGGGGATATGATCCTGAGCAGTGGTTCGCACTGGCGGGAAGTTATGCGAGCAATCCATCTGATCCTACGGTCCGGATTTTGGAATACGTCGAGATGATCGAACGATTGCATGCGGCAGGAATCCGGGTGACGTTTGATGTCGTCATGAATCACGTGTACATCCGTGAACGATCAGCACTGGAACATCTGGTGCCGGGTTATTATTTCCGGTATGAACTGGACGGTACGCTCGCGAACGGAACGGGTGTCGGAAATGATACAGCATCGGAGCGTTTTATGATGAGACGACTGATCGTAGACTGTTTGACGTACTTCGCAGAAGTTTTCCGGATTGATGCCTTCCGATTTGATTTGATGGGGATTCACGACATCGAAACGATGAATGCCGTTCGTTCTGCACTGGATGTCATCGATCCGACCATTCTCGTATACGGAGAAGGATGGGATTTGGCGACGCCGTTGCCGTATCGTCAAAAAGCAATCAGTTCCTTGGCGTCACAGATGCCGGGTATTGCCCATTTTAACGATGTCTTCCGTGATGCTTTAAAGGGATCGACGTTTAGCGAAACCGATCGGGGATTCATTTCCGGTGACGGTTGGCGGGAAGGGGAGGTTCGAAACGGGATGGCGGGCAGTGTCACGATTGCCCACCAGACAGACGGGCGTTTTCCGGAACCAACCTATTCGATCAATTACGTTGAGGCGCATGATAACCATACGTTGTATGACAAATTGCTCCTTTCAAGACCGGATCTCGAAGAACCGACCCGTTTGCGGATGAGTCGACTTGCCCAAACGATCATTTTTTTATCAGCGGGGATTCCGTTTATTCATGCCGGACAGGAGTTCGGACGGACCAAACAAGGGGTCGAGAACAGCTACAATGCCCCGGATGCCATCAATCGACTGGACTGGACGTTACGCGACAAGCATTTTGAAATGGTCGAGTACCTCAAAAACATCTTACAAATCCGCCGGATGCATGGTGGATTCCGCCTTCATCGCGCCAATCAAATTCAAGAACTGTTTCATTTCTTGCCGATGCGTCCGGGTGTCATCGCCTACGAAGTGGAGGCGGTCCATTCCTATGATGCCTGGCAACGGACGTTGGTCGTGCACAATGTGACGATGGAGCCGGTTGAGGTGGCACTCGATCACAGCAGGTGGAACGTACATGTTCAGGGTGACTATGCCTCCGTCACACCGATTGAGAAAGGTGTCGCGCAGATCACGGTCCTTCCGTTGTCAACAACGATCGCAACATGTTAAGATAAACTTTGTGCCCTCAGGCAAATCTACTAAAAAGTTGAGCGGATTATAATGGAATTAGATATTTTAGATGCGCTTGGCGAAGGCTGGACCCTTACGCCAGCAGGTGGAATCACGGGAGAAGCCTACATCGCTTCGACCGGCCAATCGAAACTCTTTTTAAAACGAAACTCCTCGCCTTTTCTGGCGATTTTATCAGCGGACGGCATCGTACCGAAGCTGCTTTGGACAAAACGAATTTACAGCGGCGATGTCATCAGCGCGCAACAATTCATCGAAGGACAGGAACTTGAGCCGGAGATGATGGAACGACCGGAAGTCGCCCGATTGCTCGGTAAGATTCATGATTCCAAAGAGTTGTTGTTTATGTTGCAACAACTGGATCAACGACCAATCGAGCCGGATGAACTGTTGCGGCAGTGTCGTTTATACTTCCAACCGAACGATCTCGCACAACCGCAACTCATTGAACAGGCGATCAATTATTTATCCGATCAGTTGCCATACGTCAGAACGGATGAACAAGTCGTCTGCCACTCGGATTTGAACCATAACAACTGGTTGATCGGGACAGATGGTCATTTGTATCTAAATGATTGGGATGATGCCATCATCGCTGACCGGGCGTATGATCTCGGAATGATGTTGTACAGTTATGTGGATGAGGAATTTTGGCCGGAATGGTTCGCAAGTTACGGTCATCCCCTAACGGCTGAATTAAAACAACGGATGCACTGGTACGTTGTTGCCCAAGCCGTGTTGTCGATTTATTGGTATGAAGATACGGCGCATCCTGATGCTGAAGACAGTTATCTTTTTTTAGAACAATTACTTGAACCGGATCAAGGATGAGTGTTGATTGACTCTTTTTGGGACCGGATCACGAAAAAACGTGTGGACACAACATCACTGTGTCCACACGTTTTTTTAACCTTCTGCGATTTTGATTTCTTGTTCGATATCGTGACTTTCAAGATCCGCCTCGCGGTAAGCAGTTGTCGTCGGCAGTCGAAGATCGAGTCGCGGTTTCTCTTCGAACGTGACGGTCACGCGATTGACCGTATAGTCAAACACGTGGCCGCCGCCACTTCGTTCCTTGTCGATGAAGTGGAGATGATAACCAGCGACGGCGATACCGTGACCAAACCGGGGCGTGTAATAGCCGGCCAGTGTGCCTTCCGTCTGCTCGAACGTCCGGGCGCTTTGCGTGGCTACGGCTTCCGTGATCGGACGGAACGGTTTTTCTTGGCGGGCGACCGTCCGTGTCTTGACTTCACTGAACTGTCCTTCGATCCGGACAGCATAAAAACTGTTGATTGTACCGAGTTGTTCACTCAACCACTGTTCAAAATCCTGTTTTGTCATTTCCTGATCAACGGACAGTGTCTGTTCCGGCGTGAACCGTGTCAGTGAACAAAAGGGAGTGGTCGTCTCCGGGTCAAGAGGGCGTGCGCTGCCGTCTGACCGGAGTTGGTAGAAGGAACCGTCAAAACCAATCATTTCACCATCGAGGTGATCAAACGTTCCGATTCCAAAGTCGTGTCCTTCGAGGATGGAGGCATAACTCGTTTCGCTCTCAAAAACACCATCGAGCAAGGCCATCATCGTCGAGATTTGAAGTAAGGTGTCCTCACGCTGCATCGTATCCATCTCCTATCAGTTGAGTTGATCCAAGTGTACTTCTTTACCGAGTGTAATGTTATCGCTGTAATCGATTGGAACATCAACGATGACCGGACCTTCTGTTTGCCACGCTTCTTCCATGACGGCGATGAGTTCAGACGGATGATTGACACGCAAGCCTTTTGCACCAAAGCTTTCAGCATATTTCACAAGATCCACTTCACCGAACGACGTGCCGGATTTTCGTTTGTATTTCATTTCTTGTTGGAAAGCCACCATATCAAAGCCGCTGTCGCGCCAAACGAAATGGACGAGCGGGGCATTCAACCGGACGGCCGTCTCAAGCTCCATCGCTGAGAAGAGGAAACCACCATCGCCTGAGATCGAGACGGCTTTTTTGCCTGGACGAACCAGTGTTGCGGCAATCGCCCAAGGTAAGGCGACACCTAACGTCTGCATCCCGTTACTGAACAGTAAGTGACGTGGTTCGTAAGACCGGAAATGACGTGCCATCCAGATGTAATGCGAACCGACGTCGACCGTAACCGTCACATCGTCAGCGATTTGTTCCCGCAAGGTTTTCATGAAGTAGAGCGGATGTGTTAACGGTGAATCCTTGACGATCGGCGGAATATCCCGCTCCTCGAGGCGTTGTTGTAAGCCGCGTAAAAATGCCTTCGAACCGGTTGGTAGGCTCAGCGGATTGAGTCGATCAGCCAATGCGTCGATGGTTGCAGCGACATCCCCGACAAGTTCCCGATCCGGACGATAGAAATGGTCGATTTCAGCCCGCATTTGATCCAAGTGAATCAAAGTCCGTTCGTGGGATGGTTGATTCCAAAACTTCGGATCGTAACCGATCGGATCATATCCGACGGCTAACACGAGATCGGCTTCGGCGAGCAAGGCATCTCCCGGTTGATTGCGGAACAAACCGACACGTCCGTAGAAATTAGACTCGAGTTCCCGTGACAACGTTCCGGCTGCCTGGAACGTCTGGACGACCGGAATCGAAACGCGTTTCAACAGCGCACGGATAGCTTGAACGACATGAGGTTGACTGGAACGCATGCCGAGTAACAAGACGGGTAATTGTGCTTTCTCGATCAGATTTGCTGTCTCGTTGATCCATTCTTCCGGTGCGATGCCGAGTTTTGGTGTCGGGACTGCTTTAAAGGAAGTGACGTTTGATTCACTGAGACCAACGTCTTGCGGAATGCTGACGAAAGCAGCGCCGGATGTTGTTTCGGCAGTCCGGAATGCATTCGAAAGGACTTCCGGGATGTTGTCTGCATCTTGAACTTCGGCACTGAAATTCGTGATTGGTGTGAAGAGAGCTTGATTGTCCATCGATTGATGGGTCCGTTTCAACCGATCGGCACGCGTCACGGCACCGGCGATCGCAACAACGGGGTCACCTTCCGAATTGGCCGTCACTAGTCCGGTTGCGAGGTTCGAAGCCCCTGGTCCGGAAGTTACGAGGACTACACCCGGTTTATCCGTCAAGCGGCCGATGGCTTGTGCCATGAAGGCGGCGTTTTGTTCGTGGCGTGCGACAATCAGTTCCGGTCCGCGATCTTGAAGGACGTTGAAGACGGAGTCAATCTTTGCTCCCGGGATGCCGAAAATATAGTCGACCCCTTGTTCAATCAGTGTATCGACGACTAAATCGGCACCTGTTTTCTTCTGTACCATATTTTCTTTTTCGCTGTTTTGTTTTTCTGTCATTACAATTCTCCTTCGTTACCAATAGTTTTGGTTGTTCGATAGCTGTAATTAAAAAACTGTTTCACAGGAAGTATACAACTGTTTTAGTGATAATCCAAGATCAATCGTTCAGAAAGTAAAAAAGACACCTTGTGATGAACACAAGATGTCTGATCCGGTATCGTTTATTCTGCGTTGACTTTACCAAACGTCGCCCAGACGAAGAGGGCAGTTACCCCCATGACAAGAACGATCGGAGAAGCCCAAGTAATTAAGAAGTCATCCAACATTAAAACCTCCTTTTAGGAACCTTTGTACTGTAAGTGTAGTAGATTGCTCAGTCATTCTCAAGTGACGATCTGCTGAACTTTCTTTTTGGTGTGAAACAAGAACATCTTATATATTTACCCAAATCATGATAAACTTATCTGCGGATAATTTAAGAATCGAAAGGATGAGCAGTATGCGTTTACGCCACAAACCGTGGGCACTGGATTATATGAAAGAACAATCCTCCATCTATATAGCAGACCCGTCGACATTAAAAGGCAATTGGTCGAACGAATTCAAGAATGACAATCCGATCTACATTGAGGTCGGTTCGGGAAAAGGGGCTTTCATCACCGGGATGGCCATCCAGTATCCGGACGTCAACTTCGTTGCCATTGAATTATTTGAAAGCGTCGCGGTCGCAATCGTTCAAAAATTGGTTGAAGAACCGCTTGCAAACGTTCGGGTCCTGACAGTTGACGCCAAAGACTTACGTGATTTCTTTGAAAAAGGTGAAGTCGCCCGCGTCTATTTGAACTTTTCGGATCCTTGGCCGAAATCGCGTCACGCGAAACGCCGCTTGACGTACAAAACGTTCCTTTCGACATACGAGGACATTTTACCGGATAAAGGACAGATTCATTTTAAGACGGATAACCGGAAATTATTTGAATCAAGTCTGATGACGATGTCTGCTTACGGGATGACATTTGATTGGATGTCGCTTGATTTACATGCCAACGAGCCGGAAAATAACGTCAGAACGGAATACGAAGCACGATTCTCAGCACTTGGTCAACCGATTTATCGGATGGAAGCGACATACGATAATTAATTTAGACAAAAAGTTTTCTTATTTTCCTAGCATTTCTTTCACACTTTTTTCTTATTAATTGGTACAATGTTGTTGACTGAAGAACTGTATTTACAGGTAAAGGGGGAATTTGGGGATGTGGAAAAAAAGCTTAGCCTTCGTAACGGCACTCTTTTTCGCATTGAGTATCGGACAATCGGTATTCGCTGCGATTGATACGTCAGCTATGGAAAAAGCGCTTGACGAGGATTTGAAGAGTACGCATTACGATTATAAAAAAGGTTCTGTAGAAGTTGAAGATCCAAAAACATTCACTGGTGAAAAAGGTGAACAGGTAATCGGCGGAATCGCTGTACTTGAAACGGTCCGTGATGGCATCTTTATTACAATTAAACGTGAGATCCATTTCTTTAACGCAGACAGCGGCAAATTACTTACGAATGCAGATGCGGCTAAAATCGATGGCGTCAAAGGATACATCGACAGTAATTCCGATAACCTGAAACAAAAAGTAGTCTACTGGTTACCGATGTTATTGATGATCTTATTGATTGCTGTACCAGCTGTCATCTTGTATGTTGTCGTACCACGCTTGTACTCAACTACGGAATACATGAATCCGATTTACGAACGCAATGACAATCCGCGTTGATCAAAACACAGCAAAACACCCGATGTGAGCCAAGTGCTCGCATCGGGTGTTTTTTCATTCAACCAAACAAAACGAGTAAAAAGGCGATGATTGCAGGTAAACCTTGTTTCCAGAGAATCGAAAGATTGGCCGTCGCGGCTCCGTAAAGCGCAGCAATGATGACGCAGGCGAGGAAAAACAGTTGCACGGCGGATGAACCGAGAATTAATCCGAAAATCAAACCGGCGGCAAGAAAGCCGTTGTACAATCCTTGATTGGCGAACAGCGTCTTGATGCGTGGATCCGAGGCGGCTTCTTTCGTTAAATTAAATGTACGCAGCGCGGGACGAGACGATAAGAAAAACATCTCGAGCGCCAAAATATAAAAGTGTTCTAACGCGACGATGAGCACAAAAATCGTGGCGAGCGTCTCCATGGGGAACTTCTCCTCCTCAAAAAAAGACCACACTTCGTCAATCGAAGCATGGTCCACTTATTATGCGTATTCGAGTAAAGCACCTGTTTCCGCATCAACTGTGAATTGATACGTCTTTTCGTCGTCACCTTCAAGGACCGAGATGCCACCTTTGTAGCTCTGGTAGTCACGTGACTCATATGCGTACGCCTCTGGTGTTGCAGAGATCCATGCACCTTGGACACGTCCTTTTGCTGAAAATGTGCGTTTCGTGATTTCGAGCGCTTCCTCGGCAGATAATTGTTTGTTGTCGACAGCCTTCTTGACTGCGAAAGCGGCAACGACAGCTGCTGCAAGACCGATAATCCAATAGCGTTTTTTCATTAAAATTCCCCTCCTTACAGGTTCTATTCCTACTGTACCAAATAAATCGTCCAGTGAGAAACAAAAGGTTAAGTGATTGAAGCAAAATTTTGTATAATGAATGAACAGGAGGCGATACATATGAATGAAAACACAAGAGAGTTGTTTCGAACATTAACGGAACTGAACGGTGCACCCGGCTTTGAACATGATGTCAGACGGTTCGTCAAAGAACGGATCACACCGGTAACGGATGAAATCGTGATGGATGGTCTGGGGTCGATTTTTGGAAAACGGACAGGGCAGGCGGACGGTCCGAAGGTCATGGTTGCCGGTCACATGGACGAGGTGGCATTCATGGTGACGCAAATCACGAAAAACGGGATGCTCCGCATTCAACCGCTCGGTGGTTGGTGGAGTCAGGTCTTGCTCGCGCAACGCTTCTCGATTTGTGGAGACAACGGCATCATTCCTGGCGTCATTGCATCAACTCCGCCCCATCTGTTGACGGATGAGGTTCGGAATAAGCCGATGGCGATCAAAGACATGTTCATCGATGTCGGCGCAGACTCAAAAGAAGAAGCCGAGTCGTTTGGCATTCGTCCGGGTATTCCGGCGGTTCCGTTCTTCCCGTTCACTCCGATGGCGAACCCGAAGAAAATCATGGCTAAAGCATGGGACAACCGGTATGGTGTCGGAATGGCAATCGAGTTATTGGAGGAAACGACAGCATCGGATCATCCGAACGTCTTATTCTCAGGTGCAACGGTCCAAGAAGAAGTGGGATTACGCGGCGCTCAAACAGCAACGAACTTGATTGATCCTGACGTCGCATTTGTCGTCGACGCTTCGCCGGCAAATGATGCTTCAGGGGATAAAACGGAATTCGGACAGCTTGGACAAGGTCCGCTGTTGCGGATTAAGGACAGTGTCATGATCTTATCCAAAGAAATGACGGAGTACGTCTTGGATACAGCGGAATCAAACAACATTCCGTATCAATACTATGTTGGGGCAGGCGGAACGGACGGCGGAGTCATTCATCGTTCGAACAACGGCATCCCGACAACTGTCGTGGGTCTGCCGGCACGCTACATCCACACGCATGCATCGATCATGCATACGGATGACTATGATGCGGCAAAAGAGTTACTCAAAAAACTCGTGACACAGCTTGATGCAACGACACTGGCTACTTTACAAGTGAAGTAAGGAGAGACTGAAGAGGGATTTCGAAGTTCCTCTTCGGTTTTTTTATTGGACTTTTAGTTGTCTTGTCAGATGATGAACAATTGTATGATCTTTTTTCTGGATGGTTTGTTATAATGAATTTGATTTTAATTCAGAAGGAAGTGGCATTTTGTTAAAACAGAAAAATATCTTACTCAGCCCCAAAATATACTTCATCACGGTTTTGAGCTATATGGCGTTAGGACTCTTCAGTTCATTGATCATGGGGTTAATTTTAAAAACGATAGGTGAAGGGTTGATCACAAACGGAGTCAATGCATCGTTTTTAGTTAGCGTCGGAGAGCAAGCCATTGCATTGACCGGACCGGCGATCGGCGTAGCAGTGGCATTTGCATTAGAAGCGCCGCCACTCGTCCTGTTTTCAGCGGTTGCCGTCGGTGCCTTTGGATATGAAGCCGGAGGTCCAGCCGGCAGCTATGTAGCAGCAGTCATCGCGACTGAAATCGGTAAATTGATTTCAAAAACGACACGGATCGATATCATTTTGACACCGTTCGTGACCTTGTTGATTGGTTTTGTAAGTGGAAAGTACGTCGGGGCCTGGATCGGAACGTTGATGACGGATTTAGGAGAGGTCATTCGTTGGGGGACAGAACGGGAACCGTTGATCATGGGGATTTTTGTGGCGACCGTAATGGGTCTGGCATTGACGGCCCCGATCTCAAGTGCTGCACTTGGCATCATGCTAGGACTTGACGGGCTGGCGGCAGGAGCGGCGACGATTGGATGTGCCGCCCAGATGATTGGTTTTGGTGTCATCAGTTACCGGGATAATGGGATTGGCGGATTCATTGCACAAGGGATTGGAACATCGATGTTACAGGTCGGGAATATCATCCGGAATCCCTGGACGATTGTTCCGCCGACACTTGCGGGGGCACTGCTGGCTCCTTTTGCAACGGTCTTGTTGACGCTTGAAAGTAACCCGGAAGGATCCGGCATGGGAACGAGTGGACTCGTCGGTCCGTTGATGATGCTGAAAACGATGGGGTTCGAGGCGGAATATTATTTAGCCGTTTTCGTTTTATGTTTCTTGGCACCGGCCCTGATCAGTTATTTGATTTACCGAGCGCTTCACCGCATGGGACGGATTAAAGATGGAGACTTAAAGATCGAGTACTAAAAATGAAATGCGAATCAGCGTGGAAAACGAAAAAGAAGCAGTGGACAAGTCCGCTGCTTCTTTTTGCTGGAGAAAACAATTTCGTTAAGTCCGTCTTCATTTTGTACAAAATATGATTGTAGTGTTTTAAAGTGAAAAACCAAACGAACTGGAGTAAAAGCTCGTAAAGAAGACATACAAGTAGAGTACATAAAGAGGAAGCAAGTAGCGCATCCGAACGATTGGCAATTTTCGGGCAAGACGTTTACCGACGGCTTCAAGCAACATGATGAGCGCAAAACCGACGACCAGCAGCATCAGAATCTGCGGTAAGCTCCGTTCGGAATCAATAAATGAATACCCGTACCGGAGACAACTCGTCATACCAACAAAACCGACGAATCGTTCAAAGGGATGTTTGATGGGTTGATCAGTCATAATGATTTCCTTTCGAGACATTTTCTAGTTGCAGTATAGCAAACGGAGCGCGAAAACGCACAGAAACATTCGAATATGCTATGATGAAGCCAATGAAAACAGCTTGTACTAAAGGAGTCGATAGGGATGAAGAAGTTAGAATCCAAACAACAGTTTGATGAAGCAAAACAAGGAAAGGCAGTCTTTTTATTCTCCGCCAACTGGTGTCCTGATTGCCGGTTTTTAGATCCGTTCATGCCGGAGATGGAAAGCACGTTCAACGAATTCGATTTTTATTACGTCGATCGTGACGAGCACATTGAAATTGCCCAGGAAATGGACATCTTCGGGATCCCGAGTTTCGTGGCTTACCGCGATAATGCGGAAACAGGTCGTTATGTCGGGAAAGAACGAAAAACACCGGAGCAAGTCACAGCATTTTTAGAAACAGTCTGACATCAAAGCGAGCGCTGTCTCGCTTTTTTTAATAGGAAAGGATGAAAAAGAGCCATGGAACTACAACAAATTCGTCGGATGGTGACGGAAGCATTTGAAACATCACGCTACAGCACGTATTTTGATCGTGAAAAATCGGTGTTACGCATCGAACGAAAACAGGACCGGACAGGTGTTGATTTAGGTCTGAACCCATTGGTCGCAAAAGCGAAGCGACGTGGTGTGATTGCAGTCGAAGAAACGATTGAATACATCAAAGCGGTCTTGGAACAAACGGAATCGGTCTCATTAACCGGACACGAACAGCAGGTTTTCCCGGTTATCCGTGCGAAATCATTTGCCGATGAGACAAAAGACGGAAAGAAAATCATCAGTACACCGCACACAGGGGAAACAAAAATCATGTATGCCCTTGATCTGGGTGCCACGTATCGTCTGATTGATGAAGAATTGTTAGCGCAGGCCGGATGGACGGCAGAACATTTGTCTGAAGCAGCCCGTTTTAACTTGAAGACACTCGAAGCGCCTTTTAAGACAGACGAAGTGGCGGGAAACGTATTTTATTTCTTGAGCACGGGTGATGGTTACGAAGCGAGCCGAGTTTTGAACAAGCAGTTGTTAAGCGATTATGCCGAGCGTGTAACGGGTGAATTTGCAGTCGGGATTCCCCACCAAGATGTCTTGATTTTCGCTGATATTCGAAATGATGCCGGCTATGATGTATTGCAACAGTTGATGTTTGATTTCTTTACGAATGGACGTGTACCGGTCACGGCACTCCCGTTCGTCTACGACGATGGAAATCTCGAACCGGTCTTTGTCCTTGCAAAAAACAAGCATCCGAAAAGTTAAATAATCTGCTACAATAGGCATTGTGAGAAAGTTTGAAGGGAGTCATGGATTGAATGAATGTTTTTTATAATAAAGAAGGTGTCGGTGACGTTTTAATGGTCATCTTAGCAGACGCTCCGCGCGCTGAAATCACAGCTGAACGAAAAGGACGTGTCGCGACGATTTTCCATGGCACAGACGTCATTGGGTACAATATTTTTGAAGCTTCGGAAAAGTTTGACCTGAGCACTGTTGGACCGGTTGATCTGACACCGGAACTCGTTCAAACGATCCAAGAAGTCTTGGCAGAAGAAGGGATTACATTCGTTGCGGATGACGTCGATTATTCACCGAAGTTCGTCGTTGGATTCGTTGCTTCTGCTGAAAAACATCCGGACGCTGATAAATTATCGGTCTGTCAAGTCGATGTCGACGGAAACACGTTGCAAATCGTCTGTGGAGCACCGAATGTCGAAGCGGGACAAAAAGTGGTCGTGGCGAAGCCGGGCGCAGTCATGCCTTCAGGTTTGATCATTCGTCCGTCAGCACTGCGCGGAGTCGCCTCAAGCGGCATGCTCTGTTCGGCACGTGAACTCGGCCTGGCAGATGCACCGCAAGTCAAAGGGATTCTTGTGTTGGATGAATCAGCGCAAACAGGAGAGGCATTTTTAATCGGTCGATAATTCGGCCGATTTTTTAACAAGATGGAGGGGTGAAGGAATGAGCAATCGTTATGAGCAGTCGTTAAAGGAACAGGCAGCACGAATTCGGCGGGAATTAGCAGGCGAAAAAGAAACGAAGCCTGTTGAGCGTCCGAAAAAAGAAGAACGGGAAGATCGCTTCGTGTTGACGGATGTTCCATCGCCTATTTACGGATTCCAGCGACCTAAAAAGCAACGGTCGATCCAAGAAGAGGGAATTTCAGACGAATCAGAAGTTGAGGTTTCAAGTGAGCTTAAAGAGGAAAAAATGGAAGAGTCGCTTGTAGATGCTACGGATGAGACGAATGAAACATCAGAGATCGAGACGATGGAACAGACGGATTCGACTGAAGCAGATGCGGGTCTAGTCCCGACGACTGATTCTGATCTACTTGTTCCTGAACCAATCCTCGAACAAGTGCCGGAAGAACGCGTAGAAGAAATGCAACCGGAAATCGTACATGTCGTCGCGACAGAAGAAAACGAAGTCCGTTTGGAAGAAGCAACGGATGAGACGAATGAAACATCAGAGATCGAGACGATGGAGCAGACGGATTCGACTGAAGCAGATGCCGGTCTGGTCCCGACGACTGATTCTGATCTACTTGTTCCTGAACCGGTCATCGAACAAGTGCCGGAAAATCGTGTAGAAGAAATACAACCGGAAATCGTACATGTCGCAGCGACAGAAGAAAACGAACTCCGGTTGGAAGAAGCAACGGATGTGCAGGAAAACGTTTTGTTGACGAGTCCACTGCTTGAATCTGAATCGCGTGATTCAGCGCAATCAGCGGAACCTGTTGAAATCGGCCAGGCTGAACCGCAACATATGGAAGAAGACCGTGAATCAGAACCGGTATTCCAAACAACGGATGAAAATGCGGCGAACGTTTCCTTGACCACCATCGAAGAAACGCCAGAAAAACCGACTGAAGAAACGGTGATCTCGCAAGCGGATCAGGTGTCGATCAAAAAGCCGGTCGGACCACCTGTGAATGTTGTGATGACAACAAAAGATTTAATGGCAATGTATCGTGCACGACGGGAACAAAATAATTTACATGGTAAAAAATAAGTCGGTTTGCTATAATGGTACAGGTTTTGTACCCAAGCCCGATGGTACGGACCGGAACGTGAATTGGAGGGCTCATATATGACAAATTATCATTTTGTTGGGATTAAAGGGACTGGCATGAGTGCACTTGCCCAAGTACTGCATGAAATGAATCATCAAGTACAAGGTTCTGATATTGAAAAGCATATTTTTACAGAAGACGCTTTACGGGCAAAAGGGATTCCATTTTTCCCGTTCAATGCGGACAACATTAAAGACGATCAAGTCATCATCCAAGGAAATGCTTTTGGGGATGATCATCCAGAAATTGCTCGGGCAAAGGAACTGGATTTAACAATTTATCACTACTATGATTTCTTAGGGTATTTGGCAAATGAATATCGTTCGGTTGCCATCACGGGCTCACACGGTAAGACATCGACGACAGGTTTGTTGTCACACGTCTTAAGTGGCATTACACCGACGGCATTCTTGATCGGTGACGGAACCGGTGCTGGTGTTGAGGACGCAAAGGCGTTTGTCTTTGAAGCGTGTGAATACAAACGTCATTTCTTATACTACAAACCAGATTATGCGATCATGACGAACATCGATTTTGATCACTCGGATTATTTCACGGGCATTGACGATGTCGTATCGGCATTCCAAGAGATGGCGATGCAGGTCAAACAAGCGATCGTCGCTTGCGGGGATGATGAGCATCTTCAAAACATCCAGGCCAATGTGCCTGTCTTGTATTATGGTTTTGGAGAAAACAACGATTTCCGGGCAGAAAATGCAACGTCAACTCCGGATGGTACATCGTTTGATGTTTATCTACGGGATGATTTCTACGGTACGTTCTTGATTCCTGGATTTGGACAACACCATGTGTTAAATGCGTTGTCTGTCATTGCGATCTGTCAGTACGAAGGATTAAGCAAAGAAGATGTTGCAGAGCGTCTCGCTTCGTTTGGTGGAGTCAAACGTCGTTTCAGTGAATCGACTTTCGGATCACAGATTTTAGTGGATGACTATGCCCATCACCCGAAGGAGATCAGCGCAACCATCGAATCCGCACGTAAGAAGTATCCGGACCGGGAAGTCATCGCGATTTTCCAACCGCATACGTATACACGCTTAAAATCATTCATGGATGATTTTGCGACATCACTACGTGAAGCAGATGCCAGTTATTTGTGCGAAATCTTTGGATCAGCTCGCGAACAAGAAGGGCAAGTTCGTGTAGAAGATTTACAAGAAAAAGTACCGGGGTCGGATATTCTGACACGGGACAACGTATCGATTTTAAGTAAACATGAGAATGCCGTATTGCTCTTCATGGGAGCAGGGGATATTCAAACGTATCAGAAGCAGTACGAAGGTACGAAGTGAATAAAAACAAGAAGAGATAGACGCTGACGAATTTCTGTCAGCGTCTTTTTTTGTCGGTTTCGTGAACCACAAAAACCGGAGCGATTATTGATTAAAAAAAGTAGTTAATTTTTCATTGCATCTTGAATTGATTTTTGGAATAGTGGGTGTATGTTATTTAGAAAGGAAAGAGGTCATGGGACAGATTTTGCTCATTTTATTATTACAGCTGATTTACGTGCCTGTCTTGACGTTGCGGACGATCATGCTCGTCAAAGGAAGAACCGTCATTGCAGGGGCGCTAGGAACAGTTGAGACGTTGATTTATATCTTTGCACTGGGGGTCGTTTTCCAGGATTTGACGACGCTTGGGATGATCGTTTATGCACTCGGCTTCGGCTTCGGTATCTTGATCGGAGGATTCATTGAACGGAAACTTGCCATTGGTTACAACATGATTCAAGTGCATACACAGGAATTTCCGGCTGAATTGATCCAAGTCATCCGCGATAATGGATTTGGTGTGACCCATTATCAGGGTCAAGGACGTGATGGAGTCCGTTACCGGCTGGATGTGCTCGCTGCACGGACACGGATGAAGGTATTGCGGAATCTGGTGGAAGAATACGAACCCAAAGCCTTTTTAGTGGCGTTTGATTCCGTCGATTTTAAAGGCGGTTATATGTTAAAAGGATTAAAGCGTCCTTGATTGGACATGGTTGAAGTAAAAAAAGTCAAAAGTCGTTCAACGAATCTCCTCTGAAATCATGTTTAACTTTTGTTATTTAAGGATAAAGATGATATAGAACAATACACAGTTTTGTGAGAGGAGAAATCGAAAATGATTAGTAATCATGCTAAAACTGCTTTAAATCAACAGGTAGCAAACTATGGTGTCCTATTCGTCAAACTTCATAATTATCACTGGTATATCAAAGGACCAGATTTCTTAACGTTGCACGTCAAACTGGAAGAACTGTACACATGGGTATCCGAACAGTATGACGTCGTCGCTGAACGTCTGCTCATGAACAACGGAGCACCTTCTGCCACATTAAAGGAATACTTGGAACAAACGACGCTTGAAGAAGCAAAATCAGGTTTGTCGGCGGATGAGATGGTCGAATCGGTCATCAGTGACTTCCAACAAATCCGTAAAGAAATGCTGGATGCCATCGAGCATCTAGAAACACAAGATGTGACGGTAGAGGACGATTTATTGGCACAAGCCAAAGAAATCGAAAAACAAATTTGGATGTTGCGGGCAACGCTAAAAAAATAAGCCCGAAAAAAACGGATGGCTACATCCTGAAACAGGAATGAGCCGTCCGTTTGTCCTTATTTAAGATTCTCTGGATTCAACACGTCGAGTTCAGGAAGAACGAACCGACCATCTTTACGAATCAAGACATCATCGAACCAGATTTCGCCGCCGCCATAATCGGGGCGTTGGATGTTAACCAAGTCCCAATGGACAGAAGAATCATTCCCGTTATAGGCTTCTGCATAGGCTTGACCCGGTGTGAAATGGAAGCTGCCGTCAATCTTCTCATCGAATAAGATGTCCTTCATCGGATGTTGGATGAACGGATTGACACCAATCGCAAACTCACCCACATAGCGGGCACCGGCATCTGTGTCAAACACTTGATTGATGCGTTCCGTATCATTCGCCGTCGCTTCGACGATTTTTCCGTCTTTGAATGTCAACGTGACATTTTCGAACGTGAATCCTTGATACGGTGATGGTGTGTTGTATGCAATCGTTCCATTGATGGAATCCTTGACCGGAGCAGTAAAGACTTCACCGTCTGGGATGTTGGCATTACCGGCACATTTGATTGCTGGAATGTCCTTGATGGAGAACGATAAATCTGTTCCAGGACCAACGAGGCGGACGCGGTCTGTCCGATTCATCAAATCAACAAGCGGTGTCATCGCTTCACCCATTTTGGCATAATCCAATGTACAGACGTCGAAATAAAAATCTTCGAAGGCTTCCGTCGATTGATTGGCCAGTTGCGCCATCGAAGCGGTCGGGAAACGCAGAACGACCCATTTCGTACCTTTGACACGATCTTCCGTATGCATCTTGCCTAACGTCTGGCCGTACAGTTTCATCTTGTCAGACGGCACATCAGACAATTCGTTGATGTTGTTTCCGGCACGTAAACCGATATAGGCATCCATTGCCTGCATTTGTTTTTGTTCCACATCCGCCATCAATTGAAGTTGATCTTCCGAAGCATTACGATACAACTTTCGTAAAATCCGGTTGTCTTTCAATAAAACGAACGGAAGACCACCTGCTTCATAGGCCGCATCGACCAATGCTTCGACGAGTTCACGTTCGATTCCAAAATTTTCGATTAATACTTTTTCACCAGGAGCAAGCGCAACCGAATAATTTATTAAATTCGTTGCAAGTTGGGTAAGACGTGGATCACGCATAAAAAAGTTCCTCCTCAAATGATGTATGTAGGTTTCATTTATCATTGTAACGGAAATAAACCATTTGGAGTAGCAGGAACGACTGTGTCAACGTCGAACTATCAACAAGACACTAGCAAAAGAAAATGGAGGCACGAATCATGGAAATCACATTAGGCGGCATCGCCGGATTAGTAGCTGCGATTGCTTTCGTAGTACTTGTCATCTTTCTTGCCCGCGTCTTAAGCGCAGCAAGCAAGACACTCAATAACGTAGCCGATACGACGGCAGGATTAGAACGTCAATTAGACGGTATCATGATGGAGACGACAGCGTTGTTACATAAAACGAATCGTCTTGTCGATACGATTGAAGAAAAAACAGAATTGCTTGCACCAGTCGCCAACTCGATTGAAGAGTTGGGCACATCACTCAATAAAGTGACGGATTCTGTCCGAACGGTTTCGGATACAGTCGCAGGTGCAGCCGATACGAATAAAGAGCAGATTGCGCAAGCAGTCCGCTGGGGTTCAGTTGCGGTCGAACTCTTCAAGAAAAACAAACCAGAACCGGGTCAAGATGTCTCTTCTTCGACGACTGCTACCACAACAGTTGAAAAGAAACCACGCCGCCGTTTCCGTAAAAAATCAGAAACACCAGTGACGCCGGAAGTCGTTTCTGTACCAGATGTCGAAAGTATTCCAGATGAGTTGAAGGGAGATCGTACGCAATGACAAAACAACACCCATACCAGACACAAGATACTTCAAAAGGTGGCGGATTCCTCGCCGGGATTATCGTAGGAGGATTGCTTGGGGCGGCTGCAGCATTGCTGTCGAGTCCAAAATCAGGTCGTGAGATGCGCGGTATGCTCGACGAGCGCACAGCGCCAGCACGTCAACGTCTGAATGAACAAACACAAGTCGTTCGTGAAAAAGCAGAACCGCTCGTAGGTGAGTGGATTCAATTAGCAAAAGACAAAGCAGCTCCTGTCATTGAAAAAGCAAAGAAAAATCCAACGGTCCAAGAAGCAGCGGAATATTCTGGATTCGAAAAAGATCAATCGAGCATCGATGCAGCACTCGCTGAAGCAGAGCAACTTGTCCGCGATATCGAACGTGAAATCGGAGATGAGGTAGACGGTGCTTCAGTAGCTGAACAACTCGATACGGAAACCGTTGCCGAGTTATCTGAATTACGGGAAGATCTCGAAGGCGAAGAGAACGAAGAAGATACAGAAGACGAGGACAATGATCCCCAGTCAAAATTAAGTCATGAAAAACAACCTAAAAAATAAGTAATCCGAGCGTACTCACTGACTTTAAATAGTGAGTACGTTTTATTTATGTACAATTTCACAAGAGTTCGCTATAATTAGTTGCTATTACGAGCTATATGCTGATTAGGGAGTGGTAGAAGAATGGATCAACATGCAGAATTAAAACGCTTACGTGATGAACTCGACCTGGTAAACGCAGAATTACTTGGATTAATCAACAAACGGGGCGAGATAGCGGTTGAAATCGGTAAAGTAAAACGGGCGCAAGGAATCGATCGGTATGATCCGGTTCGTGAACGCCAGATGCTTGAATCGATTGCAGCGAGTAATCATGGTCCATTTGAAACAGGACGCCTACAGCACGTATTTAAAGAAATTTTCAAAGCCTCTTTGGAACTGCAAGGAGAAGACCGGACACGCAAGTTGCTTGTGTCGCGTAAACAAAAGCCGACGAATACCATCATCCGGATCGGAGATGACGTCATCGGTGACGGCTCGCAACAGCTAATTGCTGGTCCTTGTGCTGTCGAAAGTGAAGAGCAGGTCTTTGAAGTGGCCGAGCAACTCGCGAAGCATGGTGTACGCTTCATGCGTGGTGGAGCTTACAAACCACGGACATCACCATACGATTTCCAGGGTCTCGGTCTAGAAGGATTGAAGATGCTGAAAAAGGCAGCTGATGCCCATGGTCTTCATGTCATCACAGAAATCATGACGCCGAGTGCAGTTGAGTCGGCTTTACCATACGTGGACATCATTCAAGTCGGTGCCCGCAATATGCAAAACTTCGATCTTTTGAAAGAAGTCGGCCGAACGGACAAACCGGTTCTGTTGAAACGTGGTTTGTCAGCGACGCTCGAAGAATTCATGTACGCAGCAGAGTACATCATGGCAAGCGGGAATGAGCAGGTCATCTTGTGTGAACGCGGGATTCGGACGTACGAGCGTGCAACACGAAACACATTGGATATCTCAGCTGTTCCGATTTTGAAGCAAGAAACACATTTGCCTGTCATGGTCGATGTAACGCATTCGACGGGGCGTAAAGACTTGCTCCTGCCGACAGCGAAAGCGGCATACGCAATCGGTGCAGATGCCGTCATGGTAGAAGTCCATCCGTTCCCTGCGCTTGCGCTCTCGGATGCGAACCAACAATTAGATTTTAATGAGTTTGATTCGTTCATCGAGAATCTGACTTCCACTTTTCCGGCACTAAACGTTCAATGATTTTCTAAAAAGGGTAACCTATAGCGAATGAAAACGTTTTACAATGAGGGAAGAATGGGAAAAGAAACATATCTTTTCCTGTCTTCCTTTCGTGTTGCCTAAAAATGAAAATAAAAATGAAAACGAAATCGAAATGATCGCCTAAAATAAGGAGGAATTTGTTTTGAACAGTAATATAACGATTTATGATGTCGCACGGGAAGCCGCCGTGTCGATGGCAACCGTCTCACGTGTGGTGAATGGTAATCCCAATGTCAAACCGTCGACCCGCAAAAAAGTCCAGGATGCGATCGATCAGCTCGGATACCGTCCGAATGCCGTTGCACGAGGACTCGCCAGTAAAAAAACAACGACGGTGGGTGTCATCGTACCGGATATCTCAAACATCTTCTTTGCGGATTTAGCACGCGGGATTGAAGATGTCGCGACGATGTATAAATACAACATCATCTTATGTAACTCGGATCAAAATCCTGAAAAAGAAATTCATTTATTGAATACCTTACTCGGAAAACAAGTGGACGGTATCATCTTCATGGGCGGACGTCTGCACGAGGACCTTGTACGTGAATTCAAAACATCTCCGGTTCCGATTGTACTCGCTGCAACGTTAAATCAAGACTATGACCTTCCAGCGGTCAACATCGACTATGAAAGTGCTGCGCACGATGCAGTCAAGTCATTGATTGACCACGGTCACAAACGAATTGGTTTCATCACGGGACCACTCGAACAGCAGATTAACGGAGAAAAGAAATTTGCAGGATACCGCAGTGCGTTAGAAGAGGCGAACTTGCCGTTTGATGAGCAAAACGTCGTTCTTGGAAACTATACGTATGATTCAGGAATGAAAGCGATGAATCAATTGCTTGAATTAGGAGCGGATTGCCCCCGTGCAATCTTTGCCGGAACCGACGAGATGGCACTGGGTGTCATTCATGCCTTACAGGATGCAGGTCATCAGGTGCCGCAAGATTTCGAAGTCATCGGGCATGACAACACGCGTCTCGCAACGATGATTCGTCCGAAACTGACGACTGTCGTCCAGCCGATGTATGATATCGGAGCGGTTTCGATGCGTTTGTTGACAAAAATTTTAAATAAAGAAGAAATCGAAACAAATGATGTCACGTTACCGCACCGGATTGAGGAACGCGACTCGACTCGTTCTTCGTGAAAACAACAAATCCCCTTTGCTTTTCCAAGATGTTAACGGAAAAGCGAAGGGGATTTTGTATGATTATTTCTTAACAGTAACGAGTTGATCCTGATGATGATGCAATTGGTCATTTTCGACATGAAGACGAACTGTTGCAGTACCAGGATGAGTAAGTGATACCTCACCCACGTATTGATCCGCTTGTTTCGTCAAAGGAATGTACGTGTGCTTCTCGACACCCGGTTCAATGACTTCGATTTGAACATCGGCCTGGAGGGGTTTGCCATCGAGAAAGACATGAAAGGCAATCGGAAGTTTTGCTCCGACCATCGTCTTTTTTGCACCCATGTAGTGGACGGTTAAGCCCTCTGCAGCCGCGTGCTCATGCTCATCTGCCGGCTTTGCTGCTTTTTTTTCATGCGAGTGATTCATGACGATAAAAGAAATCTTGTCCATGTGATGGAGTCCTTTTTTATCATTGATATGATAAAGTCCTTCATATTCACCTTCTGCAAGCTTCGCTTCCGCTTGATAGGTACCGGTTTTCTTTAAAGTTGCCTTGATTTTTTTATGTGCAGCTTCTTTTTCATCTGCTTTCCAGACTTCAAACGTCACGTCTTCGACGTTCACTGCTTTTTTGTTCTCAAGTGCGGTTGCTTGGAAGACGACTTTTTGATTCTCCATTGTTTTTGCCGGAACCTCGACCTTGACGTCAACAGCTGGTTTTCCAGACCCTTGCATCGTGTCGTGATCCATCGCTTGTTTCTCATTGCCGCATCCGACGAGTAACAAACCACTTGCTAAAAATACCCCCGTTAAACCAATCGTTGTTTTCTTCATCTTTTGTTCCCCCAATTGTTCGTTTACTAAGTAAAGTAATGAGACCTTATTCAGTATACCAAGAACTTGTGAAGTCCCAACGAACTAATTGTGAAAAGAACAAGACGTTTTTCCTTATTTGGAGTAGGGGGAGTGCGCCGACAAGTGTTCTTTTTTGGTGTCGTCCACAAACGGCCAAAGCAGCCGTTTGACCGTCTCCCAGTTCTTCTCCTCGATTTCAGGACGCCTTGGAATCGTCGGATAGAGCGGAAAGCGATCCCGCCAGGTTGTCGGTACGTCCGGGCTTTCGGTCTGCCAGCGTGTGACCCACGAAGCGGGAAGATCACCTTTAAAAGGCGGACGATTCGTCAAAGCAGCAAAGACTTGGCTCCAGGCACGGGGCACGACACGATACCAGTCATACCCACCGCCACCTAAAGCGACGATTCGGCCATCTGTGTAACGGTTCGCCGCCTCGACGGCGATTTGAGGAATTTTTTCATAACTCTCCATCGTCAAAGACAGGTGGGTCAACGGATCGAGAGCATGGGCGTCTGCACCGTTTTGTGTAATGATTAAATCCGGTTTGAACAATTCACAGGCTTCAAATAACACCGTCCGGTAGGCATCCAGGAATGAACCGTCTTCCGTAAACGCATCAAACGGAATATTCCAGCTGAATCCATAACCTTCTTCGGCACCACGCTCCGTGACCATCCCTGTCCCCGGAAACAGATAACGGCCGGTCTCGTGAAGGGATAGGGTCATGGCATCCGCCCGGTTATAAAACGCCCATTGCACGCCATCGCCATGATGCGCATCCGTATCGACATATAAAATTCGACAGTTATATTTTTGAATCATCGCCGCCATAGCGACCGCCGTATCATTATAAATGCAGAATCCGGAAGCCCGCCCCCGGAAGCCGTGGTGCAACCCGCCCCCGATATGAAATGTCCGGCGGTATTGACCCGATAAGACAAGGTCACATGCTTCGATGGTTCCGCCGACGAGTAACGCCGCACTTTCATGCATATTCGTAAATAAAGGTGTATCCTCCGTCCCGAGACCATACATCTGGGCTTTCATCGGAGAAAGCTCGCCGTGTCCTGCGAGTTTCACCGCCTGAATGTAGTCCGGATCATGGATCAGTAACAGTTCCTCGTCCGTCGCCGGTCGAGGAGCACGACAGTCTACCGTATCGAGCACGCCCATTGCTTCAAGCAGAGAGACCGTCAACTCCAACCGGATGGGGTTGAAAGGGTGGGTGTCTGAAAAACGATAGTGTGCTTCTTCTTGACTGTATACATAGGCAAAGTCCTTCATCGACTGACATCCGGACCGAGTACATCAAATCCTTCCTTTCGTAATTTTTCGATGATACGAATCGGATTCATTGTCTGGACACGAAAGGCAACGATGCGGACGTAAGGATCTTTTGTAGGATAGACGAGAACATTTAGGATGTTGACGTTGGTTTTAGCGAGCAGACCAGCAATCTTTGCGAGTGTACCGGCAGTACTCTCGACCCGGATTTCGATTTGGGAACTCGGCTCCAAAGCCCCGGTCAATTGGACGAACGTCCGCAGCAAGTCCGTTTCCGTAATCAGTCCGACCAGCCGTCGGCCCCTGACAATTGGCAGGCAAGACAACCGGTATTCGTAAAATAAGACGGCAGCATCTTCGATGAAATCAAGCGGATGTGCAGTCATCGGGTTGCGTTGCATGATGCTGGAAACCGGATTTTGCTGATCCGTTAAAAAGGTATCCGGATGAAAGATGCTGCTGGCGCTTTGAAGTTCAGTCAGTCCAATCAGACCAAGCAGTTCATGGCGGGCATTTGTGACCGGCAGATGACGAATCTGGTGACGGCGCATCAGCTCAGCCGCATGAGCGATCGAATTGGTAGGTTGAATCGTGATGCAATGTGTTTTCATGATTTGTTCGATTAACATGCGATCCCTCCTTAATCGTACATGAAGCGTCGGCGGAGGCGTAACGCATCAAAATGCGCCACGACTTCCGGCGCCACGTGTGTACCGATTCGTGCCATCAAACAATTAGCGGGGTGGGAAGCAATTTCCGGATCGTCTGTCGGGAAAAAAACAAGTCCGCCATGATTCATCATTTTTTCCATGATTTTGCGGTAGTCCCAAACGGAGAGACCACTCCCCTTTAAGTCCCAATGCCAATAATATTCAGTCGTTAAAATCAAGTAGTGCTCCATTGCCGGATCGAGCATCGAAACTTCAAGCAGTTTCTTGCCGATTTGCTGGCCGCGAAAACGAGCGGCCACTTCGATGGCACCGAGCTCTAGAATATACGGGTTGTTGCCTTCACTCCATGTTTCATAGGGATCTGGGTAAAGGAACGTGACATAACCGATGATGTCCGTTCCTTGTCGTGCGATAATGATACGTCCCTCTTCCAAGGCGGCGATTTCGACAAGGGCCTGATGTTGTTCGAGTGGTTGTCTGAAAGCCGTTAATCCTGGATCTAACGTGTACGTAGACAGAATCTGACTGGTAACCGGTCCCTCGATTTCGACCGGACCAAGCGATGTTTCATGAGTACGATGATTGAATTGTTTTTCAAACATGTAAGCGTCACCACCTTCTTGTTTATTATAGTCGAAAGCAGGTGGTGAAAGAGAGGGATTTTTTAACAAATTGGCGGCAAATGGATTGAACTACACGATAACTAGCTTATAATGTAAGAGAGAACAGAGAAGGGGAGGAACGAGACATGAAAGTTTTGAAAGCGCTTCCGGGGAAGCATTGGTTATCTGAATATGACGGGTCAGATTCATACGATTGGCAAGAAGCGGAACAATATTTTTCTTGGGCAACGACGGGGAAAATCAATATGGCCCACGAAGCAATTGATCGTCATGCTGAAGGTGAACGAGCTGATAAAAAAGCATTAATCTACTTTGACGGGACGACCGAACAAAGTTTCACCTATGCGGATATGAAACGATTGACGAACAAGGCGGCAAACGTCCTAACAGATGCGGGAATCCAAGCAGGAGATCGAATTTTCATCTTCATGCCACGTTCACCAGAACTGTATTTTGCGTTACTTGGTGCACTCAAAGTCGGGGCAATCGTTGGTCCGTTGTTTGAAGCCTTCATGGAGCAGGCTGTCCGGGACCGGTTGCTTGATTCCGAAGCGAAGATGCTGATTACGACAAAAGCCTTGTTGCCTCGTGTGCCGGTAGAGGAGTTGTCTTCACTCGAACAGATCTTCCTGGTGGATGAAGAGGTCGAAGAAGACGGCAAAATTTCTGATTTCCGGATTGCTTTTGAACAAGCCTCAGAGTCGTTTGAGCCGGTCTGGCTGGACCGGGAAGACGGGCTGATTCTACACTATACGTCTGGTTCGACCGGAAAACCTAAAGGGGTCCTTCACGTTCAAAATGCGATGATTCAACACATGATGACGGGACGTTGGGTTCTGGATTTGCAGGAAGAGGATGTCTACTGGTGCACAGCCGATCCTGGTTGGGTGACGGGAACGAGTTACGGTATCTTTGCTCCATTCTTAAACGGTGCAACGAATGTCGTCGTTGGCGGTCGCTTTAATCCCGACTTCTGGTACAGTGTCATCGAAAAGTATAAAGTGACGGTCTGGTACAGTGCGCCAACCGCATTCCGGATGTTGATGGGGGCCGGGGCGGAAGTGGCAAACACGCATGACTTGTCGAGTTTACGTCATGTCCTGTCTGTTGGGGAACCATTGAACCCGGAAGTCATCCGGTGGGGAAAAGAAGCTTTTGATCAACGGATTCACGATACGTGGTGGATGACGGAGACAGGGGCGATGATGATTTGTAACTATAAATCGATGGACATCAAACCGGGATCGATGGGGAAACCGATTCCTGGCACCAAAGCAGCCATCGTTGATGACCAAGGCAATGAGCTGCCACCTTTCCGGATGGGGAATTTAGCGCTTAAAACACCATGGCCGTCGATGATGCGTCAAATTTGGAACAATCCGCAAAAATACGAGTCTTACTTCTTTAAAGGATGGTACGTTTCAGGAGATTCGGCTTACATGGATGATGAAGGATACTTCTGGTTCCAAGGACGCGTCGATGACGTCATCATGACAGCTGGAGAACGTGTGGGTCCTTTTGAAGTCGAAAGCCGCCTTGTCGAGCATCCAGCCGTAGCAGAAGCAGGGGTCATCGGGAAACCGGATCCGGTTCGTGGTGAAATCATCAAAGCCTTCATCTCTTTACGTGATGGGTATGAACCGACGGAAGAACTAAAACAAGAAATTCAAACGTTTGTCAAAGAAGGTCTTGCAGCACATGCTGCGCCGCGGGAAATCGATTTCCGCGATAAACTTCCGAAAACCCGAAGCGGTAAAATCATGCGTCGCGTCTTAAAAGCATGGGAACTTAATCTCGAAGCAGGCGATCTTTCGACGATGGAAGATTGATAGATTGAAAGCAGAGAAATAGGAATGAAGCATACAAATAACCCGCTTCCAGCGTAAGCTCGGAAGCGGGTTATTTGTATGAAAAAACACTGATCCTTTCAGATCAGTGTTTTTAGTAAAGAAGTTATTCGGTTTCTTGCTTGGCATCATTTTCTTTCTTTTTAGCGTCCGCCTCGGCTTTGCGTTTGGCTTCAGCCTCTGCCTTCGCTTTGGCATCGGCGTCAGCTTTACGTTTCGCATCAGCCTCAGCTTTGGCATCGGCGTCGGCTTTGCGTTTCGCATCAGCCTCAGCTTTGGCATCGGCGTCGGCTTTGCGTTTCGCGTCAGCGTCTGCTTTCGCTTCGGCGTCAGCTTTACGTTTCGCGTCCGCATCCGCTTTTTCATCCTCGGCTTTTTGTTTGGCATCTTCAGCTTTCGCTGCATCTTCTTTTTTCTTTTCTTCTGCTTGCTTTTTCTTTTCTTCAGCGGCTTTTTTCTTCGCCTCTGCTTCTTTTTTCTTTTTATCCTCTTCTTTGAAACGACCTGTATTTTTAAAGTCGTTGGCGCTGACTGACGCTGGCTGGTTAAAGCGGGCATCTGACTTGAAGTAACTGCTGTTTGCGTTATACGTCAGATTCGCCATTTGAGCCCATAGATTTTGCGTCCGTTGGTAATATGTCGTCGCACCTAGCAAGGAATTGTTTTGGTCGTGTCCCGTCCAGACAGCAAGTGTGACACCTGGTGTAGAGGCGACGAGGTACGAATCCTTAATTTCGTTTGTCGTTCCTGTTTTACCGGCCCAATCTCCAGGTGCATTGAGTAAGGAATTAGCGTACTGGGCTGTTCCTTTATCAAAGACACCACGCATCATATCAAGCGTGAGATATGCCGTACGGTCTTGATAAATCTGTTTTTTCTTCGCTTTTGCTTTGTAAATGTTTTTACCGTCTTTTGTAATCTTCGAGATGACATATGGTTTCACGTATTCACCGTAGTTCGCAAGTGTTGCATAAGCACCTGCCAGTTCAACTGGAGTGATTTCCATTGTCCCGAGCGCGGCAGACGGCGCATAACGAATGTTATCGGGAATTTCGATGCCCATGTCGACTAGCTTTTGAATCGAGTTTGACATGTTCATTTTTTCGTACGTCTTAACAGCCGGAACGTTTAATGAGAGTTCCAATGCTTCCCGAACCGTGACATTCCCACGATAACGTCCACCTTCGTTGTTGATCGGGTTGTCACCCGGTTGACGAGGAACGGTCTGGTAATAGTATTCTTCATCGTTGATGGTCGAAGCTGGCGTAATTAATCCATTTTCGATTCCGTTTGAATAAACAAGAATCGGTTTCGCTGTAGATCCGATTTGGCGTTTTGCTTGGAAGGCGCGGTTGAAATCGTCCGCTGTCCCATCGGTGTAGCGACCGCCGACAAAACCAAGAATACGACCGGTTTCGTTTTGCATCAAGACGGCAGCTGTTTCTTCCGGATCTTTTTTCGTGACCGTCTTTTTCGTTTTCGGATCGACGACTTGCTTGTATTGCGGAGCTCCCGGGAAGTTCGCCGCATTTTTGGCAGGTGTCTGCATCGCTTCATGAATTTTTTTGTCGAGTGTCAAATGAATTTTATAACCACCTTGACGGATGGCAACAAGTGCCTGATCTCGATAGTTGGCTTTGACTTCGGCCAGTTCAGACGGTTTCACTTCGTCTTCCTTGACACCATCTTGTTTCATGAGGTAACTGGTCATGATTTTTAACGCTTCTTTTTCGGCTAAATCATAGACATACGGGTACGTGTCGCGTGAACGGGTTGATGTTTTAGCGAAATCTTTTGTAATGTCATATTTGACAGCCTTTTCGTACTGCGCTTTTGTGATGTTTTTAGCAACATACATCCGCTTTAAAACAGTTTTCATGCGGTTCGTGCTCGGTGTTAAGTCTTTTTTGACAACACCGCCTTGAAGGTATGGCGTGTAATAGTAAGGGTTCTTCGGAATACCGGCCAAGAAGGCAGCTTGCGGTAACGTCAGTTTCTTGGCGGGTTTATTAAACACGCCGCGTGACGCTGCTTCGATTCCGGCGATGTTCCGCCCTAAAGAGTTTCGTCCGAATGAGACGACGTTCAGATACGCTTGAAGAATTTCATCTTTTGTCATGGCGTTTTCAAGACGCAGTGCCAGAATGATTTCTTTTGCTTTCCGTTCGAACGAGACTTCGTTCGTTAAAATCTGGTTTTTGATGAGCTGTTGTGTCAACGTACTTCCGCCTGTTCGTGAAGCAGAGTTCGTCAGCTCTTGAAGAACGGCACGTAATGTTGCTTTTGGCACAACACCATCATGTTCGTAAAAATCAACATCTTCTGTTGAGAGGACTGCATCAAGCAGGTAAGGTGAGATTTCTTTGATATCAACGGGTTGACGTTCTTCATCAGTCGAGATGTTCGTCAACTTTTCGCCGCTGCCCCAGTAAATTTCGCTGGTGATCGCATAGCTGTTCACTTGTTGTTTCATGTCTGCCAGTTGTGGTGCTTTCGTATCCTTGACGAGTGATGCGAAATAGCCGCCAGCTGCACCGACAGAAAAACTTCCGACGAGTAAGACACCTATGATGAGGAATAAAATGATATTCCAAGATACGTCGTATGTGATATTCGACCAGTGCCGAACGGCTTTCGTTCGGGGGTGATTCCAAAACTTGAACCAGTTCTCGCGCATAAATGATCTCCTTTACATCTTAAACTTGGGTGTAAATTAACATTAAATCACAGATAGACGTATTATACCATATCTGAAGTATTAGAAAGTGGCTTGACAGTGGATTCTGCTTCGACGTATCATGGAAACATCTTAGGATAATTATATAAAAAATAAGCTGTGAATGGAATTAAGTAATGAATCGCTCCCTGTATCAGAGACCTAGTGGTGCTGCGAACTAGGACATAGCGCTTTCATGAATTACGCTTTCAGGAGCTTCTTGAGAAATCAAGCGGACTGTGCCCCGTTATCGGCAATCTAAGTGGCATGAGGATCATGCAATTAGGGTGGTACCACGGAATATTCCGTCCCTTCGTTTATACGAGGGGACGGTTTTTTTTTAGACTATTTTTAGGGGGAAGACAGATGACGTTACTTGAAGATTTAGAGTTTCGCGGCTTAATCAGCCAACTGACAGATGAAGAAGGAATTAAGGAATTGTTAGCCAGTCCGACGACACTGTATACAGGATTTGATCCGACGGCAGATTCCCTGCACATCGGACATTTATTGCCGATCCTTGTTCTTAAACGCTTCCAAGAAGCCGGACACCATGTCATCGGCTTAGTGGGTGGCGCTACCGGAATGATCGGGGACCCGAGTGGTCGTTCGACGGAACGTTCATTAAATACATCGGATATCGTCGAAGAATTCGCGAACCGGATCAAAGGACAATTGTCTCGCTTTTTACCGCTTGCAGGAGAAAATCCGGTGACGATCGCCAATAACCTGGACTGGACAAAGGATTTGACGATCATTGATTTCTTACGCGACATCGGAAAACATTTCCCGATCAGCTACATGCTGGCGAAGGATTCCGTCGATTCGCGTCTCCAAAATGGGATTTCGTTCACGGAATTTTCATACATGTTGCTGCAATCATTTGATTTCCTGAAGTTGTACGAAAATGAAGGATGCCGCCTTCAAGTTGGAGGAAGCGACCAGTGGGGGAATATCACAGCAGGAATGGAATTGATCCGCCGCGTCGGTCATGATCAAAAAGCATTCGGCATGACGGTTCCACTTGTCACGAAATCAGACGGACAGAAATTCGGAAAAACAGCCGGCGGCGCAGTCTGGCTCGATGCCGATAAAACGACGCCATACGAGTTTTACCAATTTTGGTTTAACGTCGACGATCTCGATGTCATCAAGTTCTTAAAATACTTTACGTTCCTGACGCATGAAGAAATCGGAAATCTCCAAACAGAAGTCGAGACAGCACCGGAAAAACGGATTGCCCAACGTCGACTGGCAGAAGAAATGACAGTTCTCGTTCACGGAACGGATGCATTGGAACAAGCGAAACGCATCACACAAGCGCTCTTCAGCGGTGAAATCAAATCATTGAAAGCAGAAGACATTGCCGATGCTTTCAAAGGGATGCCGCGTTTTACACTTGGTGAAGCAACGAACCTGGTCGATGTCCTCGTTGAAGCAAACATCAGCCCGTCAAAACGTCAAGCACGCGAAGATGTGACGAACGGGGCGATCTACATCAATGGAGATCGGGAACAGGAATTGACGAAAGAGATTACAAAACAAGATGCGATTGGTGATTTCACAATCATTCGCCGTGGGAAGAAGAAATACTTTGTGCTCGAGCACGCTTAAACCTAAAAAAAACAACGCTGACGGGATTCGTCAGCGTTGTTTTTTTATTACGCGATCCGGAATAAGCGGAGCGGGAGCAAACGAACGGCAATCGTCGTCGCAAGCAAGGCTTTTAATACGTCGCCGAGGATAAATGGAATGTTGATGGTCAGGGCATCAAGGAAAGACAGTTGTAAAACGGCCATCAAACCAAATGTACCAAGCAGATAGACAAGTCCAAGTCCGAACACGATCATTCCGATAAACAGCGGCAGGAAACGACGTGTCTTTTCAGCGACCAGACCGATAAAGAAACCGGCAATCGGGAAAGCAATCAAATAGCCGACCGTCGGACCGACGAATGGGGCAAGTCCTCCTTTTCCACCAAGTAAGGGGAGACCGGCGGCAGCGAGCAGTAAAAAGACCAGGACAGCAAGTCCACCACGTTTCGCGCCGAGGATGGCACTGACCGTCATGATGGCAAGCATTTGAAGGGTGATCGGAACGGGTCCGACAAGTTGGAGTTGCGGCAGTAGACTGACCGCGGAAATGATGGCAGCACCTAAAGCGATAAATGTAAGATCTTTCGTTTTCATAACATGACACGTCCTCTTCATTATGTGTTAACCAATATAAATAAAAGGTTAACACATAATGTGAAAAAGGGAAACATAAAAAAAGCACCCACCGAAGTGGATGCTTGAAACAACTGATTAACGTGAGTAGTACTCAACGACGAGTTGTTCTTGGATTTGATCGTTCAATTCAGAACGCTCTGGAAGACGGACGAACGTTCCTTCGAGCTTCTCAGCATCGAAAGTAACGAAGTCTTTAGTTGCTGGAGCAACTTCAAGTGCTTCTTTGATAACGACAAAGTTCTTCGATTTTTCGCGAACTGAGATCGTTTGACCTGGTTTCACGCGGAACGACGGGATGTCGACGCGAGCGCCATCAACTTGGATGTGACCGTGGTTGACGAGCTGACGAGCAGCACGACGTGTACGAGCCATACCCATACGGTAAACGACGTTGTCAAGACGTGCTTCAAGTAAGAACATGAAGTTCTCACCGTGGATACCAGGCATTTTGCCAGCATCGTTGAAGATACGGTTGAATTGGCGTTCGTTTACTCCGTACATGTGACGAAGCGTTTGCTTCGCTTGAAGTTGAAGACCGTACTCAGACATTTTGCGACGGCTGTTACCGTGTTGTCCTGGAGCGTACGGACGTTTTGCGATTTCTTTTCCTGTTTCAGTAAGAGAGATACCGAGACGACGTGAAAGTTTCCAAGCTGGACCTGTATAGCGAGCCATAATAAGACTCCTCCTTAGTGTTCGTTATTATTTGCATAAAAATAATAACGCCATCAAACCCACGTTACGCCCATTTCATGATGTGGCACCCTCGCTTGATAGCAAAGTTACACGATGCCCCTCCGGCAAAAGCCGAGTCATGAAATGTGATACGTAAGCGATTTGACCGCTATCGTTATCATTTCTGCACTTTTACAAGTATACGTCTGCTGATTCCTGCTGTCAATCAAATATGGCGAAGAAGAATTTCGCTGAACGCTTCGAGACCGGCTTGGTCCGTTTCGTCAAAACGACGGAGTTCCGGACTATCGATATCGAGGACACCAATTGTTTTTCCATCTTTAATCAATGGAACGACGATTTCTGAATTGGTTGCGGCGTCGCAGGCGATGTGCCCCGGGAAAGCGTGCACGTCCATGACGAGTTGTGTTACCTGATCTTGAGCAGCTGTCCCGCAAACACCACGTCCGAACGGGATACGGACACAAGCCGGTAAACCTTGGAATGGACCTAGGACCAATTCATTTTGCTCGGAATCCGTCAAATAGAAACCGACCCAGTTCGTTCGATCGAGGAATTGACCAAGCAATGCGCTGGCATTGGCAAGATTGGCGATTTGATTGGTTTCTCCGGTAAGTAAGGCATCCAGTTGCTTGTTCAGCATTTCGTATTGTTTCGTGCGGTCACCATCATAAGTCGTTGTCTCAAACATGTAGCATTCCTCCTGAAAAATCATATTTTATTCATCTTATCGGGTTTTTACGTGACTGACAAACAATTGATTTCAAGAAACGGGTCTGAAAAGTTCGGAAGAAATTAGGAAAAGCCCGAGTAAATCTATGCAAATCGGTTGCGCTATACTATTATAAGGATAAGATTAAAGCGAATATATGAGAATATGAAGTCGCTTGATAGGGTGGAGGTCGTAACAAATGTGGGCATGGGTGATTGGCGTCATCGTCATCGTATTACTCGTCATGCTGTTCAGCATGATCAGTCGGAAAAAATATTATACGAAAATCGATGAACTTGATCTGCGGAAACAAGGAATCATCAGCGCGTCGATTCCGAAGGAGTTGCAAGAACTGAAGGAACTCCCGATGGCGGGTGAGACGGAGACGAAATTCACTTCCTGGCACCAAGCATGGGAGGAATTAGTGACAGTCCACGTCGCACAAATCGATGAGACATTGTATCGGGCGGAAGAAGGACTGGACGGGTACCGATTCGTCGCAGTCAAAAATGATTTGGAAGTAACCGAGCAATTGATCGGTGAGCTGGAAGGGTTGATTGAAGGTATGTTGACAGAGATGTCGACCTTCAAGGAAAATCAATCGGTTCTCGCAGAACTGAAAGCGCAAGGGGAAACCGATTCCAGTCAAGTCCGGAAATCGTTGTTATTGCAAGCAACCTCGTTCGGACCAGCTTTGCCTAAACTCGAAGAACAGGCGGAAACGATTGATCAGCTGCGAACTGAAATGGTTGCGTTCGAGGAAGCGGGAGAAGTCACGAAAGCTTACGAAACAAGCCTTCAATTGGAAGAGCAAGTTGAAAAAACGCGCCAATTCGTTGAAGTGATTCCGAAACATTGGAAGACGCTTGCCCACGAATTGAGACAACGGATCGATCAATTGAGTGCCGGTTATAAAGAGATGACGTTAGACGGCTATCCGCTTGAACCTCTAGGAATGCAGTCCGACATTAAACGGTTTGAAGAACAACGTTTGAGTCTCGTCAAAAAGTTAGAATTTCTTGAAATCAACGGTCTTGAAGAACAAGTTCAACAACTTGCGGCAGACATCGATCAAATGTACGACACGTTCCGACGTGAAGTCGATGCCCGTCACCATGTGAAAAAAGAAAATCAAGCGCTGAAACAAAAAGCTTTGCGGATGCGTGAGAAAGTTCATCAGTTGGCGCAAGAGTTCAGTATGTTACGGGAAAACTATGAAATTTCGGCGGACTTGGGCGAACATTACGAGTCGATTCAACGCGATGAAGAAATGTTGTTTGGTGCCGCAAAAGATTTGGATGAGTCCATTGCAAGTCGGATCATTCCGTTCAGCATGCTTGAAGATCAGATGCGGGATGCCGTACGTCTCGAAGAACAGCTGATGATTCAATATGAACGGTTTACCGTGGAACTGCAGGCGCTGCGCAAGGAAGAAACAGAAGTCCGACAGCGTGTCACGGAATGGCGGCAAATCGTTTCCTCGACACGTCTGCGTCTAAAACGACTCGGGCTACCGAAAATCCCGGCAGAGGTAGAAGAAGCATTACAAGCTTCGAACCGTTCCCTTCAGACGCTCGAATCACGCTTCGAGGAGCTGCCGTTCAACGTCAGTTACGTCGTAGCGCAGAGCGAAGATGTCAACGGAACGTTTAAACTTCTGCAAGAACGGATAGATAAATTAGTATTCGAAGTCACTTACGCAGAACGACTCGTCCAGTATGCCAATCGGTTCCGGCGACACGACAATGAGATACATATGTCGCTGACGATTGCCGAGACGAAGTTCCTCGCGGGAGATTATGAGCGGACGATCATTTTGGCAGAACGTGTATTGGAACAATTTGATCCAAGTTCGATTGACCGAATTCGAAAAGCATGCGGACAACAAGAGACGATGCATGCATAATCATCACTGACAACTCAGGGTGGCCTTTCAGGTCACCCTGTTTTTGTAAAACAAAAGGGAGCGATTCAGATGGGAACACTGTATGTGAACGGCGTCATCCGGACGATGACACATGAAAATGAGGTTCAACCGGCGATGTTTGTCGAAGAGACGAGAATCATTGCAATGGGAGAAGAGGGTACGCTGCGCCGACGGTTCGGAAGACGTGTGACGACGATTGTCGATCTTAACGGGAAAGCTGTCTACCCGGCGTTTACAGATGCGCATATTCATTTGATTGGTTACGGAGAAGCCATCGGACGGGTGGATGCCTCTAGTTATGCAACATTAGATGAACTGGGGAAAGCTTTTGTTCAGGCGGAAGCCGTCAATGGTTTGCACGTAGCGGAAGGCTATGATGAGACGAAACTGGACCGTGCACCGACCAAGGCATGGTTAAATCAATTGTTCCCAACTGAACCGGCGTTGCTAAAACGGACGGATCGTCACACGGTACTCGTCAACGATGTCTTGTTCAAACAACTCGGATACAAGGCATCGACGGTCATCGAAGGCGGTAAGATCGGTTTGCTCGAGACCGGTGAAGCGGATGGTTTCTTGTACGATGCAGCAATCGAACCGTTGTATGCTTTGCAATCGGGATCGGTCGAACGGAATAAGGCCTCACTCCGATCGGCCATCAAGAACTTGTATCGTTACGGCATCATTGCTGCCCATACAGAAGATTTGGCATACCATGGTGAGTTATCGGAAGTATTACAAGCGTACCGGGAAGTGACGGAAGAAACAGGATTCCATGCCCACCTGCTCGTTCATCATTTGGTCGTCGATCAATTCATCCAAACGAATCCTGAGTTACCGCCGACCTTGTCGGTTGGTGCGATGAAACTCTTTGTCGACGGGGCATTGGGTGGACGGACGGCGTTACTTGGAAGAGGGTATTCAGATGACGCGACGACACGCGGCATCGAAGTCCATTCACCGGAACAACTGGAACAACTCGTCAAACGAGCCCGGAGCTACGGCTTTACGGTCGCAGCACACGTCATCGGTGACTTGGCGATCGAACGTTTTGTGACGGTCCTTGAGAAGTATCCGGCACCAAAAGGAACACGCGACCGAATCATCCATGCAACGGTCGTCCGTCCGGAACTCTTGGCCCGGATTCGGAAGCTCCCTGTTTTAATTGATGTTCAACCGGTCTTCCTGCTCGACGATGCCGACTTTGCGCAAGACCGTCTCGGGTTGAACCGGCTGGACTGGGCGTATCGTCTGAAGTCACTGGCGGAAACGGGGGCTCTTCTGTGCGGCGGATCGGATGCACCGATTTCGGATCCTGATGTTCGACGTGCCCTCTATGCAGCGACGACTGGAACAGCGGGCAATGTTAATAAGACGAACGAAGTCCTGTCGATGTACGAAGCTTTACTCCTGTTCACGAAAAATCCGCATATCGCAACCGATACACATGGACGAAAAGGAATGTTGCTTCCGGGATACGATGCGGACTTCGTCATCTTTGAACAAGACTTCTATTTATTACGGGGAGAAGACATTTTACGAAACCAGCTCGTTGAGACGGTTCAAGCGGGAAAAACCGTTTTCCAAGCGGATCCCGTCTTACGGTAAGTCAGCGTGTTTGGGTGTAAACCGTAATAGCCGCTGCGTAGAAATCGGCTAAGCCCGGTTCATACGTTTCATAGTAGTTTCGGAAGCGTTGATCGGTGACATAAAGCTGTCCGAGCGACTGAAAATGAGTAAGGTCGCATGGATAATAATGCTGGTCGATGAAAGCGTGTTGATCCCGGACGACTTGCTGGACTTCCGGATCGTGAACGGGACGGTGAGTCCGGTACAACCGGGTCAACCGTTGATCCAACTGTTTGTGTTGCAGGCTCAATTGTTCTGCTTCTTGTGGACTTCGCCGTTGTTGGCGGATTTGACTGATTCGGTAGGCCTCGGTTTCGGCATAGTGTGTTTTTACTTCTTCGGCATGTTGCGCTTCAAGCGCGGTGAGTTCTTCGTGACGGAGACCACGGAAAAGTTGCTCATCGTTCATGTTGATTCCTCCTTCAATCGATTGTAGTGTCTGAGTGGCTAAATCAATCAAGGTCTGATAGTGCAGGGCGGTTTCCTGCAGACGTTGAATTTGATCCCGCAGGACGGCGCTTGCTTCCATCCGGTTGCCTTCGAGGAGGTGAGGGATTTGAGACAGCGGGACATGCAGTTCGCGGTACAACAAAATCTGTTGCAAACGGTGAAGCTCGGTCCGGGAATAACGGCGGTGACCAGCCGGAGTCCGGTGGCTGGGAGTAAGCAAACCAATGCTTTCGTAATGGTACAGAGTTCGTTTTGAGACTCCGGCCAGCCGAGCCAATTGTTGCGTTGAATACATGTCTGACACCTCCTGGTTATGATGATAAGGGGTGACGTAACGGAACAGGCAATAAAAAAATCTGCCAAACGGCAGATTTTTTTATTTTATAAGAACGAACGTTGGATTTTATGCCAAAATGTATTGTTTGTTAATTTAACGGTCTTCAATTCTTTTTCGGATAACTGGATATCGACCGAATCGGTCCGTTTCAAACTGAGTGCTTCGTTGTCCATTCCGATGATCGGATAGTCATTGCCGTCTTCGATGATGCGCAGAGACAGTTTACGACCACGGTTCAAGAGGAACGCCGATCCGAGTGTCCGGTAGCGGTTATTGTTGACGGATGCGATTTCACTGACTTGGAGACAGTGAATCAATGGGTCGACAATCGCACCTGACAAGGATTTGTTGTAAGCTGTGGAACCGGTTGGTGTTGAGATGACCATACCGTCACCACGGAAGGTCTCGAACAGGAAACCATCGATGTACACTTCAATGGCGAGTGATTTAATGATGCTTGATTTGACGGAACATTCATTCAGGCAAAGCATCCCCGGACCACCATTGATTGAAGCTTCCAGAAGCGGATAACGACGGACTTCAATTTCTCCATTCGAAGCACGGTTCCCGGTTTCTTTGAAAATCGCCTCAACGGACGACAAATCGTTGATGTCAAAGTCACAATAAAACGAATTTGGTCCTTCGGCAAAACCAACGTAAATGGCATCTTCTCGGAATCCTGTAAAGCGGGCGGCTTGTAGGAACGCACCATCTCCGCCAATTGAAACGATGATGTTGGCTTGTTTATGATCCTGGACGACATTCAATCCATACCGATTTCCTACTTCAATCAGTTTACGTACCTGTGTCTCGTGTCTTTGTTTATTACGGTAATACAGGTAAACATTGTTTCGAGCCATGGTCAATTCCCCCTTGAAAGCGTTTCATGAACTCCTTCATTATACCTGTATTTAAGATAAATCGGTACTGATAGCTGAGGGCAGCGGAAGAAATCTTGTTTTACCGTCCGTGTGTTTTTATAGTAGAATAGGACAGGACTTAGAATCTATCGGGAAATGGGGAATTGACATGGCAACATTTAAAGGGAATGACATCACATTAATCGGAACACCGGTTGAAATCGGACAACAAGCACCAGATTTCGAGGTATTGGCAAATGACCTTTCACCTGTGACACGCGATACATATGCAGGCGTCCGGATTATCAGCGTCGTTCCATCTATCGACACAGGTGTCTGTGATGCACAAACTCGTAAATTCAATGAAGAAGCTGCAGGAATCGAAGGTGTAACGGTACTGACGATTTCGAACGACTTGCCATTCGCCCAACGCCGTTGGTGTGCATCAAGCGGACTGGATAACGTCGTGACGTTGTCGGATCACCGTGATCTGTCATTCGGGACGCAGTACGGTGTCGCGATTGAAGAACTTCGTTTGTTGGCCCGTTCGGTGTTCGTCATCGATGCGGCGAATGAAGTCGTATACGCGGAGTACCTCGAAGAGTCGACGAACGAAGTCGATTTCGAATCTGCTCTTGCCGCAGCGAAACGTGCAAAAACGACGAAGTAAGAATAGTTTACAAACGGTGTAAAACCGCTACAATGAAGATAATGAGAAAAAACGGCTCCCAAGAAGTGCGGGGGCCGTTTCGTTTTGAAAGGATGGAATACAGATGGAAGCTTTAGAAAAGTTATATAAAGAACTGACACAACAAACACGTAAATTAGAACGTGATCTGGACATGCCGTATTTAGAAGCCTTGACGGAAGTCATCGATCGACTGAATGAGCGGCATACGGAAAATGTGGAATCCGAGACGGTACGTAAAGCGGTCTCACTCGCAATTCTGGAAGGGATGAAGCAGGCGCAGCCGAATCACTTGCCGACGCCGGACAGCGTTGCCTTGTTTGCGGGTTATTTAATCGGGAAATTAATCAAGAAGGACGATGTCCGTCTGCTTGATCTTGGAAGCGGGACCGGCGGGATGTTGCATGCCGTCCTCAGTCAGCTGCCGAAAGATACCGTCGCAGAAGCGGTCGAGGTAGATGAGACGTTAATCCGTTTATCGGCGTCGGTCACGGAACTGCTTGATTATCCGGTCAACTATACGCATCAGGATGGACTGCGCCCGCTCTTGCTGGATCCCGTCGATCTGGCGATGGCAGATTTACCGATCGGTTATTATCCGGATGAAGAAGCAGCGAAGACGTATGTCTTACAGCGGGAAGAAGGGATGAGTTACAGTCATTTTCTTTTGATTGAACAAGCCATGAATTACGTGAAGCCGGGCGGATTCGGCGTGTTCGTCATTCCGAACGGATTGTTCCAACATGATACAGAAGGAAAACTGAAACAGTATTTCGAAACAAAAGCTCATGTCATCGGTATTCTCCAGTTGCCTTTGACGATGTTTAAACAAGAACAAGCTGCGAAAAGTTACTTGATCGTCCGAAATCATCTGGCAGGTGTGACGATGCCGAAACAAGCATTATTGGCAGAGCTGCCGTCCTTTACCGATGCCCGTGCCTTTGGCGGAATGGTGAAACAGATTGATGAATGGATTAACACAGAATTAAAATGAAATGCGCAAAGTGATTGAAATCTGTTGTTAATTTGACTATTCTAGTGTAGAACAGAAATAGAGCAAGACTCATACAGATGTGAATGTCTACTGATTTCGAATGGAAAAGGGGAAATAAATCATGGCAAAGATTATGGCAGTAAACGCCGGTAGTTCGTCGCTTAAGTTCCAATTACTTGAGATGCCGAATGAGACGATGATTGCAGTTGGTTTAGTAGAACGTGTCGGAAAAGACGACGCAATCTTTACGATTAAATATGGTGAAGGACAGAAGTTTACGGATGTTCTTCCACTTGCTACACATAAAGAGGCCGTTGAATTGTCACTTGAGAAATTGATGGAATTTGGCATCATCTCATCGTATGACGAAATCAAAGGTGTCGGACATCGTGTGTTACACGGAAAAGAAAAGTATGCTGATTCTGTTGTCATTACAGAAGAAGTCATGCAAGACATCGAATCATATACAGAGCTCGGTCCATTGCACATTCCACCAAACTTGATCGGAATCCGTGCGTTCCAAGCGATTTTACCAGATGTACCACAAGTGGCAGTCTTCGATACGGCTTTCCACCAAACGATGCCGGAAGAAAACTTCCTGTACAGCCTTCCGTACGATTACTATACGGAGTACGGCATTCGGAAATACGGTTTCCACGGTACAAGCCATAAGTATGTCACGGAACGTGCGTCTGAATTATTAGGTCGTCCGTTACAAGACCTCCGTTTGATCTCATGTCACCTCGGTAGTGGTGCTTCGATTGCTGCAGTCGCAGGCGGAGAATCACTCGATACGACAATGGGCTTCACACCGCTTGAAGGAATCACGATGGGGACACGTTCTGGTTCGCTTGACCCGGCCTTGATTCCATTCTTGATGGAGAAAACAGGAAAAACGGCAGAAGATGTCTTGAACGTCATGAACAAAGAGTCTGGTATTTACGGTCTTTCTGGTCTCTCAAGTGATTTACGTGATGTTGAGTCGGCAGCGACAGAAGGAAACCACCGTTCAGAGATGGCACTCCGAATCTTCGCAAACCGAATCCATGGATACATCGGACAATATGCGGCAGAGATGAATGGCGTTGATGCGATCATCTTCACAGCAGGTGTTGGTGAAAACTCTGATTCGATTCGCGAGCGTGTTTTACGCGGGCTTGAATTCATGGGCGTTTACTGGGATCCATCCCTCAACAACGGCGCACGTGGTGAAGAATTGTTCATTAACTATCCGCATTCGCCGGTCAAAGTCATCATCATTCCAACAAACGAAGAATTGATGATTGCCCGTGATACGGTTCGTATCGGTGGTTTGGTCGAGCAAAACGCTTAAAATGAACAGCATATGACTTTTTGTCCCGTTCCAGCTTCTGTTGGAGCGGGACATTTTTATGTCCTTTGAACCGGATTTCAGCATCGATCAAAACACGATGAATCGGCTCGCGATTATTTTCTATTACAGGCGTTGTCATATAAAAATACAAAAAAAGAAAGTTAAACGTCAATTTGACGTAATAAACACTCAAAACTGAAAAAAATGAGTCTTTTGTAACACGATAGTAATAAAGGCGTCATCTTTTTGTGGTCTATATGTAACGGCACTGCTCCATTTTGTCATGTATATTAATGTAAGTTACAAAACAGGGACAATTATGGAGGAGAGATTACATGATGAAACGGATACTCGCTAGTGTTTTAGCAGTCTTGTTAGCACTCAGTTCGTTTGCAGGTCTTCAAGCGGAAGCTGCAGCCAAAAAAAATGTTAAGTCGTCGGTCGATAGCCTAGTTGTTCGTCAGAAAGCAACAACGTCGTCTAAGAAACTTGGTCTTTTATATAAGAATCAAACATTACCGTACAAAGCAAAAACAGGAAACTGGTACAAAGTCAGCTACAAAGGTAAAACAGCGTACTTAAGTGCCCGTTACTCAAAAGTCGTAACCAGTTCTTCTAAAAAACAATCAACGGGTGGCTGGAAAACACTCACGAATGTCAGTGCTACAGCATACACACCGTATGATCCAGGCAGTGGTAACTTAACGGCAATCGGTTGGAACATCAAGAGCTCTAAAAAGAAAGTCGTCGCAGTTGACCCACGTGTCATTCCGCTTCGCTCAACAGTAAAAGTGTATTACAAAGGGAAATTAAAAGGGACGTACACAGCAGCTGATACGGGTGGTGCCATTAAAGGGAAAAAGCTTGATATCCTTTACTACTCACGCTCTGAAGCATTTGACTGGGGTCGTCGTAACGTCACCGTTAAATTCAAATAATCCGTCAGATCTATTGCACATCGGTGTAATAGATCTTTTTTTGATCAAAAAAACACTCCACCCGCAGGTGAAGTGTTGAAAAATAGTAATGAGTGCGGTTAAAGACGGACAATCAAGACGTCACATTTGGCGTAACGGGTAATGCTTTCGGATACACTACCGATAAAGAAGCGTTCTACAGCGTTTAATCCGGTGGCGCCACAGATGATCAAATCCACATTGTGGTTGGGGGCGAGTTTCTTGGCGATGGTTACTTTAGGAGAACCGTATTCAATTGCGACTTCAACATCTTTGACACCGCGTTCTTGTGCGGTTTTGACATAGTCATCCAGTAATTCCTTGGCGTACGATTCGGCGCGTTCTGTAATCGTCCGGTCATAGGCTTCGACGGTCGCGAAAGTCCGTGTATCGATGACGTGTGCAATGACAAGTTTGGCATCGTTTCGAAGTGAGACGTCAATCGCCGTTTCAAAAGCACGTTCTGCCTCTTTTGAACCGTCGACTGCTACTAAAATGTTATGATATACAATTGCCATTCTGTATCCATCCCTTCGTATTCAGCTGATTCTTACACCCTTATTATACCATTCCCTCAATTGGAAGATGACGAACATTTAAGGAGATTTAAAAATTGTTCTTCCTCAAAGGAACCCGTAAGATGGAAGGAGATGAAAGGAGGCGATGCCACGATGAGGCACGCATTGATTACAGCAGGAACAAAAGGGCTCGGGGAGATGGTGACCCGCCGCCTGCTCGAAGAAGGGTGGCACGTGACGGCACTTCATCGCTCGAAACCAACCTTCGAGCACGAACGTTTACACTTGATTGAAGCGGATGTGACGAAACAAGACGAATTATTGAGCGCCGTAGAGCAAACAGTGGAGAAACACGGACGCATCGATGCCTTGATCTTAAATGCAGGACCGTATATCTTTGAACGGAAGTCGCTTGTCGATTATTCGGATCAAGAGTGGAATGAAGTCGTAACCGGAAATCTGACGGCTAGCTTTTGGTTGTTACGAAAAATTCTTCCGATTATGCGCGAGCAACACTACGGACGGATTGTTACATACGGTTTTCCGGAGAGTGCATCAGCGCCTGGATGGATTGACCGGGCAGCATTCGCAGCCGCTAAAAGTGGGATGGTCAGTTTGACGAAAAGTGTAGCGCTTGAGGAGGCGGGGCATGGGATCACCGTGAACATGGTCAATCCGGGTAATATCGTGGGTGAGAACAAATCGAAACGGATTGAGCAGGCAACGGCAGACGATCAGACGCCGGTTGGACGGACAGGTGTCGGGGAAGATATCGCCCGTGCCATCTCGTTTTTACTGGCGGAAGAATCCAGTTTGATTACTGGGGCAATCCTGGATGTTACAGGCGGCGTCAACGTCGTCCATCAATCGCGTCAATGATTTTAGGAGAAAAGTTCGAAGATAGGATAACAGGGTCCATTCCGTTTTTCGGAATGGACCCTGTTATTTACTGTACAGATGGAAGGGACTGCAAGTGTTTTGGAGATTGATTTAACGCTTCCGGTCCGTTTTCCGTAAGATGAATATCATCTTCAATCCGGACGCCGCCGACATGAGGAACGTAAATGCCCGGCTCGAGCGTATAGACGATACCCGCTTCAGCTGTCACTAGATTGTTTGAAGCGAGTGACGGGAATTCGTGGACATCAATTCCAAGACCATGTCCAACCCGGTGTGTGAAGTACTCGCCGTATCCTGCCGTTTCAATGACGTCCCGAGCAGCTTTGTCGAGTGTACCAAGCGTTACACCAACACGACTCGCTGCGGTTGCTGCTTCAAGTGCGCCAAGGACCGTGTTGTAGATCGTTTTCTGTTCTTCGCTCGCTTCTCCGTAAACGAAGGTCCGTGTGATATCAGAACAATATCCTTTCCACACGACACCGAGATCAAACAGGACGAAGTCTCCTTCTTGAATGACACGGTCACCAGGGACACCGTGCGGGTCAGCGCTGTTTGCGCCAAATAAGACCAACGTATCAAATGACATCTCGCGAACGCCTTTTTTCTTCATTTCAAACTCGATTTCCGCGATGACTTCCATTTCCGTGACGCCGGGGCGAATCGCCTGTTTCCCGATTTCGACGGCTTGATCGGCCAATTCAGCTGCTTCACGAAGGATGTCGATTTCTTGGGCATCTTTTTTGACGCGTAACGCCTGCAGTTGCTCACCGATATCGAGGATTGCCGCATTTTCCTGACGGGACTCCAGTTCCTTGAAACGGCTGAAGGTCATATGCTCCCCTTCGATTCCAATCCGATTATTCGAGACGGCAAAGGTTTCGAGAAGCTGACTGATTTTATCAAATGGATTTTCGTGGTCGGCATATGTGACGACGTCTCCATCCCAAGGGCTGGCTGAAACGATATTCGCTTCGAGTGCCGGGCAGAAAAGGGCACGCTTTCCATTCGCATCGACGATGACCGCCATGACGCGTTCGTGTGGTTCGGCGTAGACACCTGAAAAATAGAAAACGCCGGCTTTTGACGTAATCAACGCCACATCGATTCCTGATTCTTGCAATACACGACTGATTTGATTTGTCCGTTCTAACATGTCGTTCCCACCTCTCGTTTCTTGTCACGTTTTAGTATACCAAAGTTGGATTTGGAAAACATTTCTCAGAAATCAGACTAGTACACTTTTCATTCTTCCGAGTAGTACAGTATAATGACAGGAGAGTAGAATATAGGAAAAAGAAGGGATACAGCATGCCTACGAAACATGAACAGATCATCCGGCACATTGAGGATCTCGATGTGGGCGCCAAAATATCCGTCCGGCAAATCGCGAAGGACCTAACGGTATCCGAAGGTACGGCGTATCGTGCCATTAAAGAAGCAGAGAATTTAGGGTTCGTCTCGACGATTGAACGTGTCGGAACGATCCGGATCAAGAAAAAGCAAAAAGAGAACATTGAAAAACTGACCTTCGCAGAAGTCGTTAATATCGTCGATGGACAAGTGCTTGGGGGACGAGACGGACTTCATAAAACCTTGACGAAGTTTGTTATCGGAGCAATGAAACTGGAAGCGATGATGCGTTATATCGATGTCGACAGTCTTGTCATCATCGGAAACCGGGAAAAAGCTCATGAGCTTGTGTTAGAAGCAGGGGCTGCGGTTTTGATCACCGGTGGTTTTGATACGACGGAAGAGGCGAAGAAGCTGGCTGACGAAATGGAGTTGCCTATCATTTCGACGTCATATGATACGTTTACCGTCGCGACGATGATTAACCGGGCCATCTATGACCGGCTGATTAAAAAAGAGATTTTACTGGTATCGGATATTCTGATTCCGTTGCATGACACGTTTTATTTACAGACGAACGATCCGATTGCCAGATGGCATGAACTCAACGAACAAACGAAGCACAACCGTTACCCGGTCATCGATGAACAAATGAAGGTCGTCGGTGTCGTGACCGCGAAGGATATCATTGACCGTCCGCATGATTGGCCGGTCGAAAAAGTCATGACCCGTCATCCGATCACTGTCGGAATCCGGACCAGTGTGACGAATTCCGCCCATCAGATGGTTTGGGAAGGGATCGAAATGTTACCGGTCATCGATCAATACGGACGTCTGCTTGGCATCATCAGCCGGCAAGATGTTTTGAAAGCGTTACAACTGGCGAACCGGCAACCGCAGGTCGGAGAAACGTTTGACGACTTGATTACGGGACAAATCAAAGCAGCAGAAGATGCAAGAGGTCCTTATCTCTCGCTCGAAGTTTCTCCGCAGATGACGAATTTCATGGGGACGGCTTCAAGCGGTGTCTTGACGACCTTGCTTGTTGAAGGGGCAACGCGGATGTTGCGTCACATGAAAAAAGGGGACCTCGTGATTGAAAATGTCAGCATCTACTTCATCAAACCAGTCCAAATTGAAAGTACGATTACGATTCGGGCAAACGTGTTTGATGTCGGACGAAAATTCGGGAAAGTCGATGTCGAGATGTACCAAGGCACACAAATCGTTGCAAAGGCGCTCGTGACTTCACAACTAATCGATCGATAAGTCGTTTTCAGAGCATAAAAAAAGACGGTCATGACCGTCTTTTTTACGACTGTTCCGTTTGTTCCATTTCCCGGACGACATACGGATAGATTTTTTTGTAGCGGATGAAGCCCGCAATAAATGAAGCAACACCGATGACAATCAGGATCGAACAAACGATTTTTCCTGTCAGTGTCGTCAAACCGTCACCGGACACAAACTGATTGACGGCAAACAAAATGACGAACAAGCTGAGCCAGATGCTCGCTTGCGTATTAAATAAAAACTTCCGATTCGTACTTTTCGTATGGAATGCACGTCGTTTTGCGAGTAAATATCCACCAAGCGACAAGACGATTAACAGAATGAGAACAAACTGCATATGGATGACCTCCTTTTCTTTCTATATCTGTTTGTATCATATCAATATTTAGAGGAGCTGTGCACTGTGAAAGAACAAATCAGACAATTGATTGAACAAGCATCGACGATCATCATCCATCGGCACGAACGGCCGGACCCGGATGCACTCGGCAGCCAGTTCGGCTTACAGACGGTTCTGCAACACCAATTTCCGGATAAAAAAATAAAAGCAGCCGGCGAGATGGCGACGTCGCTTGCTTTCATGGGGACGCTTGATGCGGTCGAAACAGATGAGTATCCGGACGCATTGGTCATCATTTTAGATACAGCAAACGAAGCACGAATCGACGGTAAGGATGCGTTGCGCGGTCGACAGACGATTAAAATCGATCACCATCCGGACGAAGATCCTTACGCGGATATCCAACTTGTCGATCCGACGGTCAGTTCGACGTCAGAGTTGTTGGTCCATCTGTTAAACGAGTGGGGATACGTGATTCCGGAACCGGCGGCGATTCAGTTTTATGCAGGCATCGTCGGAGATACCGGTCGTTTTCAATTCAGAGGGACAACGAGCCGGACGTTTTCGGTCGCGGCACAATTATTGGATACAGGGATCGACACGGACTGGCTTTACCGGAATATGTATCAGACGGAACTGGCAGCTTTACAACTGCAAGGATATGTCCTCCAACACATCGAGTTGACGGAAGCGGGTGTCGGCTATGTCGTCTTGACACAAGAAACGCTTAAAGCCTTCAACGCGACTGTCGAACAGGCTTCGTTACTCGTGAACAGCTTTGCCGGTCTGAAGGGGTTGAAAGCGTGGGCACTCTTCCTCGAAACGGATCAGGAAGTCCGCGTCCGTCTACGCTCAAAGGGACCGGTCATCAACGAGGTCGCAAAAGAATTTAATGGAGGGGGACATCCGATGGCATCCGGTGCGACGATTCAAAATCTAACCGAAGTCGATGGTGTCATTTCCCGTTTGAATGAAGTGGCGGGAGCCTTCCGCTTCTAGACAAAAAGAGGCTGCTCGCTACAATCCTGTGTCGGATCCATGGCGAACAGCCTTTTTGTCTTCAATTCGTTGAAGCCTCTTCTTGGGGAATGAACCAAATTCCACGTTCTGTGTGGTCTTCGATGACGTTCAGTTCCAGTTCCTTGACAGACTTCCGGATTTTTTCAGCGATTTCTTCAGTCTCAGTAAAGGCAGTCACACCTAACTTTAACTGTTCAACTTTTTCGCGAGCGATTTGGCTACGGTTTAAAATCATGGCAAACTCTCCTTCCATGCAAGTCATGATGTTCTCTTTTTATTGTAGCGAATAATTCACGGAATGGCGAGACTCAGGAACAAGCAGATATGACACTTCTGAAAACGTTTTAAAATGGTAAAACATAGACGATGAAAAAGAATGGAGGAGGCAGTATGATTCAGCTAAATGTCCGGACGGCTTATAGTCCCCTGCAGAGTACCATTCGAATGGATCGGTATCTTGACGAATTAAAACAACGAGGCGCGCATGCAGCCGCGATTTGTGAGACCGCGTTGACCGGCGTGCCGGCATTCATCGCCGGTTGCGAGCAACGGGACCTGCTTCCGATCGTTGGTTTGGAACAAGATCAGGAAGAGGACGAACTGACCATCTTGTGGTACGCCAAAACAAGCGAAGGTCTGAAGGCACTGTATCGGCTATCGAGTCAGATGCCGGTCGAGGACTATTCGGACTTGATTGCCATCTTAGCACCAAAACGACAAGCGCCGGATGATGAAGCACGGTTGCGACGCCTCGTTTCCCAGTGGATCAGCCTTGCGCAAAATGCGACTGTTTATTTGGGGGTAAAGGCGGCGCGCTCCACCGTGGAGCGGGAGAGCCGGGAACACTACCGCCAGGCGGCGTATGCACTTGGAATCGAGACGATTCCGATTGATCCCGTCCGTTATTTACGGCGAGACGAGGCGGAAGCCTATCAGGCGGTCCGGGCGATTGATGAGGGAACAACGTTTCAAGAACAAAAAATCAACCGGACGGCGTATTTGAAGTCAAATGAAGAATTACAGGAACACTTTACGGAGCGGGAACGGATGCTTGTCGAACGATGGGCAACCACGCAAGAGACGTTGGTGTTACCGTTCCAGTCCCGTCCCTTACCACGGGTGACGGAAAATTCGGATCAGGCTTTAAAAAAACTGGCCCACGATGGATTGTTGGCACACGGCCTTGTCGATGCCGTCGCAACAGACCGGTTGCAGTATGAACTGAACGTGATTGAAAAAACCGGTTTTGCCGATTACTTTCTGATCGTCGAGGATCTGGTCCGGCAGGCGAAAGCAAAAGGTATTCAAGTGGGACCAGGACGTGGTTCTGCCGCCGGTTCACTCGTCAGTTACGCCCTAGGCATCACGACGGTCGACCCGATCAAATACGGTCTGTTGTTTGAACGCTTCTTGAATCCCGAACGGATTTCGATGCCTGATATCGACATTGACATCGAGGATGAACGGCGGGAGGAAGTGCTTGATTATTTGGTTGAACGTTACGGAAGAGCACACGTCGGACAAATCGGAACGCTGTCGACGCTCGGAGCAAAGGCGGCACTTCGTGACGTCGCACGTGTGCTGGAGTTTTCGAAAGATGAGACGGATGCAGCAGCTAAACAACTTGGGAAGGCGACGACCCTACAAGGGTTGGAACAAAAGGCGGCAATCTACCGATGGTTCTCAGGCAGTGAAAAACGGCGGCAACTGTTGCAGCTCGCTCAAGCGATTGAAGGGCTGCCGCGGCAACGTTCGATTCATGCAGCGGGTGTCGTCATCGGATCGGACGATCTCATCGAGACGACGCCCGTCGATCGGAATGCGAGTGACCGGTTCGTCACTCAATATTTGATGAAGGCACTGGAACAACAAGGATTATTGAAAATCGATCTGTTGGGTCTGCGGAACCTGACCCGGTTACGTCAGATGGAACACTTGATTCAACATACGCATCCCGGATTTTCTGTTGAACAGATTCCGGAAGATGATGCTGTGACACTTCGGCTGTTTTCTAAAGGCGAGACGGATCAAATCTTTCAATTTGAATCAGCCGGGATGAAGCAAACCTTGCGGGAAGTCAAGCCGACACGGTTTGAAGATTTGGTCGCGACGATGTCGCTGTTTCGTCCGGGACCGATGAAATTCATTGATTTGTATGCGAAACGGAAAGCGGGTCAACCGTATCAGACGGTCCATCCGATTTTAGCGGAAATTTTACAGTCGACGTACGGCGTCATCGTCTACCAGGAGCAGATCATGGAAATCACACGCCGTGTCGCCGGGTTTACATTGGCACAGGCGGACCTGTTACGTCGGGCGATTTCGAAGAAAAGCAGTCAATCAGTCGAATCCGAGAAAAAACGTTTTATCGACGGTGCACTCGGAAATGGGTTCGAAGCGAGCGTCGCCGAGACGTTATATGATCAAATCGAACGGTTTGCCGGTTATGGATTTAACCGGAGTCATGCCGTTGCTTATACGAAAATCAGTTACGCATTAGGATATATGAAGGCACATCATCCGCAAATCTTTTCTCTCATCTCAATCGATCAGCCGGAACGTCTGGTCCGTGTCATGCGGGAAAAACGATTGCCGGCGTTGCCACCGGATGTCTGGATGTCGGATTATCGTTCAACCTTAGAAGGAAAAGGCATCCGTCTTGGTCTGCAAACACTGCGTGGAATCACGGAAAAAGATTTTCACAGCTTACGAGAAGCGGCTAAAACGTCGCAAACGATTACCCAATTGTTATCGGCCGTTGGGTGGGGGAAAAAAGAACGGACGAAGATTGAACTGCTGTTATACAGCGGAGCACTGGATCGCGCGACGCACGGCGATCGAGCGTTGGCTGAACAAGAAGTCTTGGATTACTTTACGATGGCGTCCAATACGTTGTTGCCGGATGAACTCGCAAGTCTCGGGCGAAGAAAGACGGTTGCGAAAACAAGCCGGACAGCCACGGATTGGGCACGGCTCGAGCGGGAATCACTTGGATTCTGGTTAACGTATTCGCCATTGATGACGGCGATGAAACCACAGGTTGAGACGACCCATTTTCAAGCCATCTCTGCAGAAGCCGAACAGACCCATTATCTCGTCTGTTACATCGATCAGCTGCGCGAATTCAAAACGAAACGGGCCCAGACGATGGCCGTCATCCACGCGGTCGACGGTTATACGACAGAGGAAGTCGTCGTTTTTCCGAAGCAGTACGAGCTGTTCAGCAGATCCTTATACGTCGGCAACGTGCTCTTGATCGAAGTCAAGGCACAGGAACGGGAAGGAAACCGGCAGTTTGTCCTGGAACGGTTACGCCCGCTTGGGCAAGATGTTTTGTTTATCAAACTGCCGTCCAAAAATGAGTTGGCGGTGTTGGAACGGATTTTAGAAACGGCTCCGGGAGATATTCCGGTAGTCGTCCGCTATGCCGATACCAATGAAACGAAACCGTTACCAGGAATCTATGCGATTCAACACAACGAAGAATTGTTGGCACAGCTACGAATTCGGTTCGGGGAAACGAATATCGTCTTGAAAAATGTCCCGCGTTCGACCTAGTAGTAGGTAATAAGATTTGTTATAATAAGGGGTAATTGGTCTGACCAATGCCGCCGGATTTAGAAAGTGACGACTACGTCAGGAAGGTGGTGCCGTACAAAATGGAAAAGAAGCGAAACGCTTTTGAAACGAACATCTCGGCAATCAAAACGATGATCGAACAGGATGGGTTTGTTCCGGGAGACCGGATTCCATCCGAACGCGAATTAGCGGAACGGCTGGCAATCAGTCGCCCGTCTGTCCGGGAAGCACTTCGGACATTGGCCTATCTCGGAATCATAGAGACGCGACACGGCGGGGGAAGTTTTCTCTTGAATCGTGACGACCATACCTACATTCAAATCATCGCACAATTTTTAGTGACCGGAGATTCAAAATTTGAGGATTTGGCGGGAACCCTTCGTTTACTCGAACAATCCGCCTTCGTTAAGTTAACGGACAGGTCTTTTTTGGAAGCGCACATGGATTCCGATCTAGCCTATCGCGAAGCATTGATCAGCACGGTTGACAATGACTTGTTTGAACGGATTTGGCGACAGGTGAATGCCTTCTATCTCAGTTTTGGTCAAGGGGAGCTCTATACGCGAGCGGAACGGGAAGCTTTTCTGAAACGCTCGTAAGAACCACAAGGGGGAACTAACGTGCAAGCATTTTTTCGAAAACCTAAAAAATTTGTCACTTTGACGTCAAAAGAACAGCGGGTCGATGTACCTGTCGGCTTGATGACGAAATGTCCAAAGTGCAAACTCATCCAATATACGAAACAACTTGAAGCGAACCTGCGTGTCTGTACGTGTGGCTACCACCATCCGTTGACGGCGCATGAACGCTTTGCACAACTGTTTGACGAAGGAACGATCACATATTTCGATTTGCCTGCCGTCAAAGCAGATCCACTTCAATTCCAAGATTACCCGGAAAAACTGAAAGGGGATCAAGTGCGGACGGGGCTCGAAGAAGCGATCGTCTGTGGAGTCGGACGTGTAAACGGGCATCCACTCGTCGCCTGCGTCATGGACGCGCGTTTTCGGATGGGTTCAATGGGAGCGGCAGTCGGTGCTGCCATTGCAGAGGCGATTCGATACGCAACAAAAGAACGGTTGCCGGTGACGATTTTTTCTGCTTCTGGTGGAGCACGGATGCAAGAAGGCATGGTCAGCCTGATGCAGATGGCGAAATCGAGTTTATTTTTGAAGCAGCACTCGGATGCCGGATTACTGTACATTTCCTGCATGACCCACCCGACGACAGGGGGAGTGTCTGCAAGTTTTGCGATGTTGGGTGATTTTAATATCGCCGAGCCAGGTGCACTGATCGGTTTTGCCGGTCGAAGAATCATTGAACAGACGATTCGTGAAAAGTTGCCGGAAGACTTCCAAACGTCAGAGTTTTTACTGCAGGCGGGACAACTCGATGATGTCGTATCGCGACACGATTTGAAAGCCTATTACTCACGTATTCTGATGATGCACTCGGAGGGGAACAATCATGCAACCATTTGATCAACCAGTAATCGCGTTACGCGAAAAGATATTAGAATTGCACGACATGGCCGAGACACAAGGTCTCGATTTTAAAGAAGAGCTCAATTTACTTGAGGAGCGGTTGCGTCGGTTAGAACTCGATGTTTACGGGAATATGAAAGCGTGGAACCGTGTGCAGTTGGCACGGCATCCGGAACGTCCGACGACGCTTGACTATGTGCGGTTGATTTGCGAAGACTTCATTGAATTACACGGTGACCGGCATGGATACGATGATGCCGCGATCGTCGGCGGAATTGCAATGCTGAACGGACAAGCCGTGACGATCATCGGTCATCAACGCGGAAAAGATACAAAAGAAAACATCCGGCGGAATTTCGGGATGCCACACCCGGAAGGATATCGGAAGGCGTTACGGTTGATGCAACAAGCGGTCAAGTTCAAGCGACCGATCATTACATTCATCGACACGAAAGGGGCTTACCCGGGACGCGCGGCAGAAGAGCGTGGTCAAAGTGAGGCAATCGCTAAAAATCTGTTCGAAATGGCAGGCATGCCCGTGCCGATCATTTCAATCGTCATCGGTGAAGGGGGATCAGGTGGTGCACTCGGCATCGGTGTCTGCGATCAACTCTTGATGCTTGAGAACTCGACCTACTCGGTCATCTCACCGGAAGGCGCGGCAGCCTTGCTCTGGAAAGATGCCAGTCTCGCGGAACAAGCGGCTGAATCGATGCAGATTACGGCACCGGATTTACTTCGTCTCGGAATTGCAGACGGAATCATTCCGGAAGTCGTCGGCGGCGCGCATTTAGATGTTTCATTACAGGCGGACAAAGTGAAATCTGTTCTAGAACAAAAACTAGCCCAACTGACCCGTTTGACGCCAGAACAGTTAATCGAGAAGCGCACAGAAAAATATCACCAAATTGGCACATAACCTGCATGTAATCGCTATCATGATTGGCAGTCCTTATTTCGTGATAGGATGAACAAACTGCTGACGAAAGTTTATGCAGTCTGCCCTGTTGTAAAACAACAAAACTACGTGCTATTTTAGACTAAGATTAATGGAGAGGTGATTAACGTGAGTTTGAAACGGATTGCTGTTTTAACAAGTGGTGGCGACGCACCCGGCATGAATGCCGCAGTGCGAGCTGTAACACGTAAGGCGATTTTTCATGGACTAGAAGTATTCGGTGTCTATAACGGATATCAAGGTTTGATCAATGGAGATCTTGTCCAATTGAATCTAGGTTCGGTTGGTGACATCATTCAACGTGGTGGTACATTCTTACGTTCTGCCCGGTGCCCAGAGTTCCGGACGGAAGAAGGACGTGCGAAAGCAGTCGTCAATCTGAAGAAATTCGAAATCGATGCACTTGTCGTCGTAGGTGGTGACGGGTCGTATCGTGGTGCCCAAAAATTGACGGGACTCGGCTTCCCGACAATCGGACTGCCTGGAACGATCGACAACGATATTCCGGGAACGGATTACACGATTGGATTTGACACGGCTTTAAACACGGCGCTTGAAGCGATCGATAAAATTCGGGACACGGCTTCTTCACACGAGCGGACGTATGTCATCGAAGTCATGGGTCGTGATGCAGGCGATATCGCGCTGTATGCCGGTTTAGCAGGTGGCGCGGAATCCATTCTTGTTCCAGAACGCCCTGAAGATTTAAAAGAAGTATTGGAACGTATCCAAAGCGGTGTCAATCGTGGTAAGAAACACTCGATCGTCATCGTAGCGGAAGGTGCGGGTCGTGCTCAAGACGTCGGCGATGAAATCGCCAAAGAAACAGGTCTTGATACACGGGTTACCGTACTCGGTCACGTTCAACGCGGTGGTGCACCGACAGCTGCTGACCGTGTACTCGCCAGCCGGATGGGCGCACATGCGATCGACATCTTACTGGAAGGTAAGCAAGGTCGTGTCGTCGGTGTTCGCGGTGGAAAAATGATCGATCTCGATATCGATGAAGCATTGGATGAAAACAAACATGAACTGGATCTTGATATCTTAGAATTGTCAAAACAACTTTCAATTTAAGATTTTCGTGTACTCAGTTGATTGGGATAGGCTTGTTGGCAGGTTATTAAACAGCCAAACATTGTAGGAGGTTTATGGAATATGCGCAGAACTAAAATTGTATGTACGATTGGACCGGCGTCAGAAAAACGTCTTCCAGAAATGATTGAAGCAGGTATGAACGTCGCTCGTCTTAACTTCTCACACGGTGACTACGAAGAGCATGGTGCTCGAATCACAGATATCCGTCGTGCAGCAGAAGAAGCGAACAAATTAGTCACGATTCTTTTAGACACAAAAGGTCCTGAAATCCGGACGCATACGTTTGAAGAAGGAAAAGCACTTCTCGTACGCGGTAAACAAGTCATCGTCGTCAGCGGCGACGCAAATGAAATCGTCGGAACAGCAGATAAATTCTCTGTGACATATGACGGTTTATATGATGATGTCGAAGTAGGTTCAATGATCATGTTGGATGATGGATTGATCGGACTCCGTGTCGCAGAAAAACTTGCGAACCGTGAACTTCTTTGTGACATTGAAAACGAAGGAATCATCAAAACGAAAAAAGGCGTTAACTTACCGAACGTAAAAGTTAACTTGCCTGCTTTGACAGATAAAGATATCGCGGATATCGAATTCGGAATCAAAAGCGACATCGATTTGATTGCGGCTTCATTCGTACGTCGCGCGTCTGACGTCGTTGCGATCCGTCAATTGCTCGAAAAACACAATGCAAGCCACATTAAAATCTTCCCGAAAATCGAAAACCAAGAAGGTGTCGACAACATCGAAGAAATCATCGCGATTTCTGATGGTTTAATGGTCGCACGTGGTGATCTTGGAATCGAGATTCCAACAGAAGAAGTTACACCAACACAAAAAGACCTCATCAAAATTTGTAATGACTACGGTAAACCTGTCATCACAGCAACGCAGATGCTCGACTCGATGCAACGTTTCCCACGTCCAACTCGTGCAGAAGCATCAGACGTTGCCAATGCGATTCTTGATGGAACAGATGCGATCATGCTTTCAGGCGAAACAGCAGCTGGGGATTACCCGATCGAGTCTGTTCAAATGATGCACACAATCGCAAAACGGACAGAAAAAATGCTCGACTACAAGATGCTCTTGAAAGATCGTCAAACACGCAGCGAACATACAGTGACGGATGCAATCGCTCAAGCGGTTACGCATACGGCAATCAACTTGGATGCAAAAGCCATCTTGACACCAACACAGTCCGGTTATACAGCGGCACGGATTTCAAAATACCGTCCAGAACCAAACATCGTTGCTGTCACACCAAGCGCACGTGTCGCACGTCAGCTTAACATCGTATGGGGTGTCTATCCGATCGTCGTCGATCATCTGTCAGACAACACAGATGACATGTTGACACTTGCTGCTGATACAGCTAAAGAAGCAGGATTCGTCACAGATGGTGACCTCGTCGTCATCTCTGCAGGAATTCCGGCTCTTACAGCAGGTACAACAAACATGTTGAAAATTCACATCGTAGGTAAAGAAATCGCTAACGGTCGTGGAATCGGTGAACGTGGTGTCGTCGGTGAAGTCGTCATCGCCCACAACGCAGAAGAAGCAAACGCAAAAGCGAAACCAGGCATGATTCTTGTTACGAACTCAACAGACCGTGACATGATGCCTGCAATCGAGCTTGCTGCAGCGATGATCACAGTAGACGGCGGATTGACAAGCCATGCTGGAATCGTTGGTCCTTCACTCGGTAAACCGGTCATTGTCGGTGTTGAAAACGCCTTGACAATCTTCACGGATGGTCAACAGATTTCAATTGATCCGTTAACTGGTAAATTGTACAACGCATAATCAATGAAACGGATGTGGCGATAGCCATGTCCGTTTTTTCAAATCGGGGGATTCATATGGAAGCGTATCTGTTTTTGATTGGTCTTGTCTTAATTGGTGTCATCGCCCAAAATAAATCCTTGATCATTGCAGCCGCTTTCTTACTGATCATAAAAGCAATCGGCTTAGATGGTCGTCTGTTTCCGTCTTTGCAGGCGAAAGGGATCACTTGGGGCGTCACCTTGATTACAGCGGCTATTCTCGTTCCGATTGCAACCGGTGATATCGGATTTAAAGAGTTGCTGAACAGCATTCGGGGACATATCGGCATCATCTCCTTCCTGTCGGGAATTTTCGTCGCCATCATCGCCGCACACGGTGTCGGATTGATGAAGGAAGATCCACTCGTCACGACGGCCTTGCTTGCCGGGACGATTCTTGCGGTTGGCGTGTTCCAAGGGGTTCCGGTTGGACCATTGATCGGAGCAGGGATTGCGGCGCTTATCATCGGAATGTGGGACATCATCGTCAAGGTAATCAGTGGTTAAGTTGAAGAACTACACACTTTGGAATTAATTTTTTGATAATAGTATGCAAGTTCGTTCACTTTTTGGTTAATTTTGTTTATACTAAGGACAGAAACAAGATGGTCTATTCAAGAGCAAACGGTTCAACGTGGGGAACGACTCTTGCGTAGACGTCTTTTTTTCAATACGGAAATGAAAGCGTTTTAAATTTCTGGGGGAAAAAAAGGGGGATTTTTGTATGACACAAACAAAAGGTTTAGAAGGAATCGTCGCGACAGCATCGAAGATCAGTTCGATCATTGATGGTCAGTTGACGTATGGTGGCTATACAATTGATGATTTGGCGGAGCACGCCTCATTCGAAGAAGTGGTCTTTTTACTTTGGAATGACCGCTTACCAAAAGAAGAGGAACTGAAGCAACTGTCAGAAGCCTTGATTTCTGAAGCGACTGTTGCACCTGCAGTACTTGAGACATTAAAAGTGGCGCCAAAAACCGCTAATGCGATGTCTGCCATTCGGACTGCCTTGTCGCAACTCGCATTATATGATGAGTCTGCAGAGGATATGTCGACGGAGGCGAATTACGCTAAAGCCATCAAACTCCAAGCGCAGATTGCAACACTCGTTACGGCATATGCGCGCATCAAAAAAGGACAGGAACCGATTGCTCCGAAACCAGGACTCTCGTATGCGGCAAACTTCCTTTATATGCTGACAGGCGAGGAGCCGACAGAAGTAGCAGAAAAAGCCTTTAACCAAGCGCTTGTGCTACATGCGGATCACGAACTGAATGCATCGACGTTTACGGCACGTGTCTGCGTCGCGACGTTATCAGATGTCTATTCTGGTGTTACGGCAGCGATGGGCGCACTCAAAGGTCCACTTCACGGTGGAGCGAACGAAGCGGTCATGAACATGTTGCTTGAAATTGATTCAGTTGAAAAGGTTGACGAGTATGTTCATAATAAACTTAAGAACAAGGAAAAAATCATGGGCTTCGGTCACCGTGTCTATAAGGACGGCGACCCGCGTGCGAAGCATCTCCAAGAGATGAGCCGCCAGTTGACGGCACAAATCGGAGAACCGAAATGGTACGAGATGTCAGTGAAGATTGATCAGATCGTCCAATCGGAAAAAGGATTGAAACCGAACGTCGATTTCTATTCCGCCTCCACATACCATGCACTTGGACTTGATACGGAATTGTTTACGCCAATCTTTGCCGTCAGTCGTATGTCAGGTTGGTTAGCGCACATTTTAGAGCAGTATAGTGACAACCGCCTCATTCGTCCACGCGCCGATTATATTGGTGAAACACACCGGACATACGTGTCCATGAACGAACGTTAAAAAAGATGGAGAGGAGAAATCCTCTCCTGCTTTTTGATGACATCAATCATATTCAAGGGGGATTTTACAAATGGCTACAATTCAAGGCGAAAACATCACGGTAACAAACGGCACACTCAACGTACCAAACGCTCCAATCATTCCGTTCATCATCGGTGATGGCACTGGACCTGATATCTGGAATGCTGCAGTTCGTGTCTTCGACGCTGCTGTCGAAAAAGCATACAACGGCGAGAAGAAAATTGAGTGGAAAGAAGTCTACGCTGGAGAAAAAGCCTTCAACAAAACAGGCAACTGGCTTCCGGAAGAAACACTTGATCTGATCCGTGAACACATCATCGCCATCAAAGGACCACTCACGACACCAGTCGGCGGCGGAATCCGTTCACTTAACGTTGCACTTCGTCAAGAACTTGATTTGTATACATGTCTTCGCCCGGTCCGTTACTTCACAGGTGTTCCTTCACCAGTCAAACGTCCAGAAGATACAGACATGGTCATCTTCCGCGAAAATACAGAAGATATCTACGCAGGAATCGAATATGCGTCAGGCAGCGAAGAAGCGCAAAAATTACTTAACTTCCTTCAGACAGAGATGGGTGTCAACAAAATCCGTTTCCCTGAAACGTCAGGTCTCGGAATCAAACCGATCTCAAAAGAAGGAACAGAACGCCTTGTTCGTGCGGCGATTGAGTATGCTCTTGAAAACAAACGTGCTTCATTGACGCTCGTTCACAAAGGAAACATCATGAAGTTCACAGAAGGTGCTTTCAAGAACTGGGGTTATGAACTCGCAGAACGTGAGTACGCAGAACACGTCTTCACATGGAACCAGTACGACCGCATTAAAGAAGAAGAAGGTACTGACGCGGCGAACAAAGCACAATCAGAAGCAGAAGCTGCTGGTAAGTTGATCGTTAAGGATTCAATCGCAGATATCTTCTTACAACAAATCTTGACACGTCCAAAAGAATTCGATGTCGTCGCAACGATGAACTTGAACGGGGATTACATCTCGGATGCACTTGCAGCGCAAGTCGGTGGTATCGGAATCGCACCAGGTGCGAACATCAACTACATGACAGGTCATGCCATCTTCGAAGCGACTCACGGTACGGCACCGAAGTATGCTGGACTCGATAAAGTAAACCCGTCTTCTGTTATTCTTTCAGGCGAAATGATGTTCCGTCACCTTGGCTGGAATGAAGCAGCAGACTTGATCATCCAATCGATGGAAAAATCAATCGAAGAAAAAGTGGTCACGTATGACTTCGCACGTCTCATGGATGGTGCGACAGAAGTGAAATGTTCTGAATTCGCAGATGAACTCATCAAGAATATGTAATCCAATCTTGACTAGGGGGACTGGGCAATGAATCGACGGAAAAAGATTTCGGTCATCGGCAGCGGATTTACTGGAGCGACGACAGCACTTTATCTGGCTCAAAAAGAGCTGGGGGATATCGTGCTCGTCGATATGCCGCAACAGGAAAACGCTACGAAAGGCAAAGCGCTCGACATGCAGGAAACGGCCCCAATCCAAGGCTTTGATGCGTGGATTAACGGGACATCAGATTATCAAGACATCGAAGGTTCTGACATCGTCGTCATTACGGCCGGCATTGCCAGAAAACCCGGGATGAGTCGCGAAGATCTTGTCAGTACGAATGCAAACGTCATGAAAGCGGTCACGAAAGAAATCGTGACCCATGCCCCGGAATCAATCATCATCGTCTTGACGAACCCTGTCGATGCGATGACGTATACCGTCTTTCAAGCGTCCGGTTTTCCGAAAGAACGGGTCATCGGACAATCTGGTGTGCTCGATACGGCTCGCTTCAGAGCATTTGTTGCGATGGAGCTGAATGTATCGGTCAAGGATATTTCCGGATTCGTGCTCGGCGGGCATGGCGACGATATGGTTCCGTTGTTACGTTATTCCTACGCGGGTGGAATTCCGCTGGAGAAACTGATGACACCGGAACGGTTGTCTGCCATCGTCGAACGGACCCGAAAAGGCGGCGGTGAAATCGTTCAGTTACTTGGGAACGGTTCGGCGTATTACGCACCAGCGGCAGCGATCGTCGAGATGGTGGAAGCCATCCTGAAGGATCAACGGCGGATTTTACCGGCGATTGCCTATCTTGAAGGGGAATATGGGTACGAGGACTTGTACTTGGGTGTTCCGACTGTTTTAGGCGGGAATGGGATCGAACAAGTATTGGAACTGGAACTCAGCCCGGAAGAGAAGCAGGCACTCGATCAATCCGTTTCGACGGTCCGTTCCGTTCTTTCGCTTCTGTGAAGCAATGATTTTTAAAAGTAGGATGTAAAGGTGAGTTCGATTATTAAATCGGGCTCACCTTTTTTTTGTATGGATTTTTGAAGCGAACTAAAATCAATGAAAGATAGGTGACTTTGCTTGAGGTTCCTCTTTTTGTAAAAAACATGTAACATAAATGCTGCTTATTTGGGGTAAACGAATAAAGTACGCTATTTTTGAAAAATCAAAGGGGGAACCACCATGCGCGCTGTCACTTATCAAGGTACCAAAAATGTCGAAGTGAAAGATGTACAGGATCCGTCGATTGAGAAAAATGATGATATCATCGTCAAGATTACGTCTACTGCCATCTGTGGGTCAGATTTGCACATCTATCAAGGAAACATGCCGGCGAAAAAGGATTATGTCATTGGACATGAACCGATGGGAATCGTCGAAGAAGTGGGTCCTGACGTGACGAAGGTCAAGCGGGGCGATCGGGTTGTCTTACCGTTCAACGTTGCGTGTGGTCATTGTTTCTACTGTGATCACGATATGGAGAGTCAGTGTGATAATTCCAATGGGAACCCGCACGTCGATACAGGCGGCTATTTTGGATTTACGGAAGAGTTCGGCGGACATCCCGGCGGACAAGCAGAGTACTTAAAAGTCCCGTTTGGAAACTTCATGCCGCTCGTCGTGCCTGAATCATGTGAACTGGAAGACGAAGCGTTGTTGTTTTTGTCGGATGTTATCCCGACAGCGTACTGGAGCGTCATCAATTCCGGGGTCAAGAAAGGGGATACCGTCGTCGTCTTGGGATCAGGACCTGTCGGATTGATGACACAGAAATTCGCCTGGATGCAAGGGGCAAAACGGGTCATTGCGGTCGATGAACAAGTGTATCGTCTGAATCATGCGAAGATGACGAATCGGGTCGAGACCGTCAACTTACAGGATCATCAGGAAACCGGTCAATATTTAAAAGAACTGACACAGGGCGGGGCCGACGTCGTCATTGATTGTGTCGGATTTGACGGGAAAATGTCCGCGCTTGAAAAAGTGGAACAAAAGATCGGATTACAAGGTGGGACATTGAGTGCCATCAATATCGCCAAAGATGCTGTCCGAAAATTCGGAACGGTCCAACTGACAGGGGTCTATGCGAAAAAATACAATCAATTCCCGCTCGGCGATTTCTTCACCCGAAACATCACATTGAAGATGGGGCAAGCACCGGTCGTTCATCTGATGCCGGAATTGTTCCAAAAAATCATCAATCAAGAATTTGATCCAACCGATATCATCACCCACAAAATTGATTTGGAACAGGCTGCTCATGCCTATCAAACGTTTAACGATCATGCGGACGGGTGTATCAAAGTCATCTTAAAACCATAACAGAAATCAGCAAAAAGACCGCTTCGAATATCGGAAGCGGTCTTTTGTATGAAGACATTTCTTTTGATTTATCCGGTACGCGTTACAGATTAAAAGAACAGGACGGGCCAGAGGAAACCAACGGCTAGACCAAGCAACAGACCAACGAAGACCTGGAACTCGGTATGTCCCACCAATTCGTTGAGCAACGGTGTTTCATGACGGATTCCTTTGAAGTAATCATTCAGCAGTTTGGCTTGAAGACCAACGGCCTGGCGGACTCCAGTCGCATCATACATGATGATGACGGCAAAAATCGTAGCGAGCGCAAACAACGATGAGCCGAAGCCTTCTTGAAAACCAATCACGACAGCCAGTGCGACGACAGTCGAACTATGTGAACTAGGCATGCCGCCTGAGGCAAACATAATTTCAAGATCAAATTTCTTAGTCTTAATTAGACCGGTGACGAGTTTTGCGGCTTGGGCAATAAACCAAGCAGTGATTGCTGCAAATAACGGGTTGTTCCATTCCATATTCATTCCTCCACATGATGACGATATGTAACTGTTTCCCCAATTTTGTTGTTTCAACACGGGAAACTACTGGAAGAACGTGTGCGACCTTAAAGATTATGTAAAGAAACGACAGAAAGATTTGTGGTTTAGTAGCGAAAGTCGTTAAGATGAAGACAGAAGAAGTGGATTCCACGGAATTCCTCATTCAAAGATGAAACGCGCTGAGGAGGCCAACTGTTTTGAAAGATAAAATAATCGTTGTTGATGATGAACTCTCAATCGCCACACTTTTGAAATTTAACTTAGAACAAGCCGGATTTGTAGTCGAAACGGCTCATGATGGAATGACAGGTCTGAAATTAGCCGAAAAACAAGACGCGGCATTAATCGTACTCGATCTTATGTTGCCGGAACTCGATGGACTAGAAGTCTGTAAACGATTACGTCAACAAAAAATCAATACACCAATCTTGATGCTGACCGCAAAAGATGACGAATTTGATAAAGTACTCGGACTCGAACTCGGCGCCGATGATTATTTGACGAAGCCGTTCAGTCCCCGTGAAGTCGTGGCACGTGTCAAAGCGATTTTACGCCGGATGAATCAGCAGACGGTCACGGAAGAAGTGACGGATGGAACGATTCTCATCGGAGATGTTAAAATCGTTCCAGACAATTACGAAGCGTTTAAAGCGGACGAACGACTGGAATTGACACCAAAGGAATTTGAACTGTTGGTGTATCTCGCAAAAAATAAGGGACGTGTGCTGACACGGGATCAATTATTGTCTGCAATCTGGAATTATGATTTTGTTGGGGATACACGTATCGTCGACGTCCATATCAGTCATGTCCGTGAAAAGATTGAACCGAATACGAAAAAACCGATTTATATTAAAACGATCCGCGGACTCGGGTATAAGATGGAGGAGCCGAAGGCGGAATGAGTAAATACCGCAAACGATTTATTTTAAAAATGCTGTCCTTCATCAGTTTGGTCCTGATTGCCTTAGGGGTGTTACTCGGTCAGTCCTTTAAAGAATTTTATGTCAATAACGAAAAGGAAAAATTGACGGATGAGACAGCGCTTGTGGAAACAATTTTGCGGGATCGTTCGGTTTCGGAGATGGCCCAGTATGTAGACAAGCTGTATGCCGAGTCGAATTTTGACATGATCCTCTTTAATTCACGGGGAGAAATCATTGCCGGTACACCGATTGATGTGACCAAATTGAACGTCCGTGCCATCAACTTTTCTGCCATCCCCGATGAGGGAACGTTTGAATCAAAGGTCGACGAGACGAGTCTTCAATATACGAAACCGGTCGTAACCGCAGATGACCGTGAAGTCTATATCAGTTTAATCCGTTATACAAAAGATTTGGACATCATCTATTCCCGCATTTGGACAGTCATCGTCCTGTCACTGATTACCTCGTTCTGTATCATCTTTTTTGCTGTTTACAGTTCGACGAAACGTTTTCTCCGTCCGATTGCCGAAGCGACCGAAGTCTTATACGAGCTGTCTCACGGGAATTACAAATCGCGTGTCTATGAGCTCACCGCACCGGATGAATCGCGTGACCTCGGGAAATCGATTAATCTTCTGGCCCGGAATTTAGAGAATGCCTCTTCCGGTGAAGCGATGCAACGGGCAAGACTCGAGTCTTTGATTGAATACATGGGTGCCGGTCTGATGTTGATTGATGAGAAGGGATACGTGTTGCTTGTCAATCGGACGTACCGGGAGATGTTTAACATCCATGAAAAATCAAATGGGAAACTGTATTACCGTGTCTTACCGAATGAAAAAATGAGTCAAGTCATTGAAGATGTCTACCTGACGGAGAAACCAAATCGGAAACAATCGAGTGTCCGGTTTGGGCTAAACAGCCGCACCTTCATGGTCAGCGCTGCACCGATTTTCGGGAAGAACGGTCGTGTTCAAGGAACGACGGTTGTGTTCAACGACATTACGGAGATCAAGAAATTGGAACAGATGCGCAAAGATTTTGTCGCGAACGTCAGTCATGAGTTGAAGACGCCGTTGACGTCCATCAAAGGATTTGCTGAAACCTTACTCGATGGGGCGCAGGATGTTCCGGAAATCCGGGAACAGTTCCTGAATATCATCCACGACGAATCGGAACGGATGCAGACGCTCGTCGAGGACTTGCTCGAGTTGTCCCGTCTCGAACAGGATAATTATCAGCTGGAGACGACGATTGTCGATGTGACGAGTTTGATCCGCGAAACGGAAACGTTACTACGCCGCAAGGCAGCCGAGAAGCAGATGACGATCCATCTTGAAACGGAAGAAGAAGTCTTTATCCGGGCGGACTTGAACCGTTTGAAGCAGGTCGTCGTCAATCTTGTCGCCAATGCACTCAACTATACACCGAACGACGGCAATGTTTGGATTAGTCTGGAAGACGGCGAGGAAGAAGTCATGCTTCGGATCAAAGACGACGGGATCGGGATTCATCCGAAAGAAACGCAACGGATTTTCGAACGATTTTACCGCGTGGATAAGGCGCGGAGTCGAAATTCGGGCGGGACCGGTCTTGGACTCGCGATCGTTAAGCATATCATCGATCTTCATCACGGAACGATTGAAGTCGAATCAGAAGAAAACGAAGGAACGACCTTTACGATTCGTTTACCGAAAAAGGGATAAGGGTTCACACTCCCTTTACAGAGGAATCGTATGCTAAAGATACCTTCTTCATCATCTGTGTCCCGACTGGTTCAGCTCCCATGTCAGGATACGCCAAGACGATCGGCTTTTTAGCCGGTCGTCATTTTTTGTCGTCTTTTTAGCGAACAAATGTGTGCAGAGTGATACAATAAGAACAGAAAATCTTCCAAAGGGGCGTAGATGATGGAAAACAAACTTTTATTAATTGATGGGAACTCACTCACGTATCGAGCTTTTTTTGCTTTGCCGCCGATGACGGACGCGCAAGGACGCAACACGAATGCCGCCTACGGCTTTACGATGATGTTACTGAAACTGCTGGAGGAAGAACAACCGACACATATGCTGGTCGCATTCGATGCTTCGAGTGAAACGTTCCGCCATGATGTCTATCAGGAGTATAAAGGGAGTCGGGAAAAAACACCGTCTGAACTGCGGGAACAGTTTCCGATCGTCCGCGACATCTGTGAGGCGCTCGGGATTCAGATGATGGAACTTCACCGCTATGAAGCCGACGATTTGATCGGAACATTGGCGCAGACGATGCCGGCTGATCGCATCCGGATCGTGACGGGAGATAAGGATTTACTTCAACTCGTGACGGATCAAGTCGAAGTGCTGATCACAAAACGTGGGATCACAGACGTCCTCTGCATGACGGAGGAACTGTTTGCCGAAACTTACGGCGGGTTGAAGCCGATGCAGATGATTGACCTCAAAGGATTGATGGGCGATAAATCCGATAACATTCCGGGTGTTCCGGGAATCGGTGAAAAAACGGCCATCAAATTGATTTCTGCCTACGGTTCGGTCGAAGGACTGTACGAACATGTCGAGGACTTAAAAGGAAAACAAAAAGAGAAGGTCATTGCAAACGAAGAATTGGCACGGCTGTCGAAGGAACTTGCGACGATCAAGCTTGACGTCCCGCTTGATGTCACGCTTGATGACTTACAGATCAGTGATGTCGATACACAAGTGCCGTACTCGTTGTTCCAGTCACTCGGCTTTAAATCCTTGACGAACCGGTTTGCGCCGGTCGTCGAGGAAGCGGATAAAGAACAGTTGAACGTCCAAACCATTACTTCGCTTCCGGAAGGCGTGACGGACGCTGTGCTCGTCGTCGAACAATTACGGGAAGATTATATGGAAGAAGACATCATCGGGTTCGGGATCGCGACTCCGGATCAGATTTATGTGGCTTCCCCGGAACTTGTGAATGATCCGGCATTTCGTGCCTGGATCGAGTCGGATCATCAAAAGATCTGCCTCGATGCCAAACAAGTTGCCTTTGCCTTACGGAAACATGATCTGAAATTAACGGCTTTTGACGATCTGTTGCTCGCCGGCTATTTGCTGAACTTAAGCGGCGGTACGACACTCGCATCAATCGCGGGACATTACATGCTGATGGCACCAAACGAAGAAGCTGTCTTAGGGAAAGGCGCCAAACGTCTCGCTCCGACAGACGACTTGTTGCACCCGTACCTGGCGGAAAAAGCACGGATGATTGAGCTGTTGTTCCCGAAAGTGAAAGAAGAACTGAAAGCCAATCAACAGTTCGAACTGTATGAGACGTTAGAGCGGCCGTTGTCCGGTGTCCTCGCGGAGATGGAGTGGACAGGGATTCGCGTAGACGTCGCGACATTACAGGACATGCAGGAAGACCTCCGGGGACGATTAACGGATTTAGAACAACTGATTTACGGTGAAGTCGGAGAAGAATTTAATATCAACTCCCCTAAACAACTCGGCGTCATCCTGTTTGAGAAACTGGAGTTGCCCGCCTTCAAGAAAACGAAGACCGGTTACTCGACGGCAGCTGACGTACTGGAAAAATTGCGACCGCTGCACCCGGTCATCGACCATATCATGTTGTACCGTGAGTTGCAAAAACTGCAATCGACATACGTCGAAGGATTGCAGAAAGTCATCAAAGAAGACGGGAAAATCCATACCCGTTTTGCCCAAACGATTGCCCAGACTGGACGACTCAGTTCCGTCAATCCGAACTTGCAAAACATTCCGGTCCGGATTGAAGAGGGTCGAAAAATCCGCAAAGCCTTTGTTCCGAGTGAAGCCGGTTGGTCGCTCTATGCCGCCGATTATTCACAAATCGAGTTACGGGTCATGGCACATATGTCGGAAGATAAAACACTGGTCCAAGCCTTCTTAGACGATGCGGACATTCACACACAAACTGCCAGCAGTGTATTTGGCGTCGCGCCAAATGATGTGACGGGGAATATGCGTCGTCAAGCGAAAGCGGTCAATTTCGGCATCATTTACGGCATCAGTGATTACGGGTTGTCGCAAAACCTGAACATCTCCCGGAAGGAAGCACAAGACTTTATCGATCGTTATTTCGAACTCTTCCCGCAAATCAAGCTGTTCATGGATGAGGCGATCGAGAAGGCGAGAATGAACGGTTTTGTCGAAACACTGATGAACCGCCGTCGCAACATTCCGGACATCAATTCGAAAAACTTTAATTTACGAGGGTTTGCGGAACGGACAGCGATCAATACACCGATCCAAGGATCAGCGGCCGATATCATCAAAAAAGCGATGCTTGATGTTCATGCGGCGCTGGAAGCATCACCGTTGCAGGCTCGCCTGTTACTGCAAGTACACGATGAATTGATTTTTGAGGCTCCGGACGAAGAATTGGATGCTTTAAAAACGTTGGTCAAACAAGCGATGGAGCAGACGGTCGACTTGTCGGTTCCGTTACGCGTGGACGGCGATGCAGGACATTCGTGGTACGAAACAAAATAAGAAGTTGCCAGAGGAGGAAATAAGTTGCCTGAATTACCTGAAGTCGAGACCGTCAGACGAAGTTTGGAACGGACGGTCTCCGGAAAAACGATTTCTTCTGTAAAAGTGTTTCATCCGAAGATGATTCGCGGGATGGACGTTGCCCCGTTCGTTGATGCGTTACATCAAGAACGGATTGAGCGGGTCGACCGCCGCGGGAAATTTTTGCTGTTCTCGTTCGAACGTTTTTATCTCGTGAGTCACTTGCGGATGGAAGGAAAGTATTTTCCTTATCCGCAAGCGATTGAAAAGGACAAGCACACCCATGTCATCTTCCGCTTTACGGACGGTTCGGAATTACATTATAACGATGTCCGGAAATTCGGGACGATGGAGCTACGGGATAAAGAGACGGCGATGCAGGTTCCACCGCTTGCCCAACTCGAGCGGGAGCCGTTTGATCCGACGTTCACAGCCGAAGTCTTGGCTGAAAATTTGATTCGAAAAAAACGCAGTCCGATTAAAACCGCATTGCTCGATCAATCGATCTTTTTAGGGTTGGGAAACATCTATGTGGATGAAACGTTGTTTGCGGCACGGGTCCATCCGCTGACGAAAGCGGGCGCACTGACACTCGACGATATCTCGCGGATTCATGTCGCCGGTGTCGAGGTCTTGCAAAAAGCCGTCGACAGTGGGGGAAGCACGATTCGGAGTTATGTGTCACCGACCGGAAAAGGAGAATTTCAGTTGCAACTGGCGGTATACGGGCAAACCGGTGCCCCGTGTCCGCGGTGCGGAACAGCGATTGAAAAAATCAAGGTCGGCGGACGAGGAACTCACTTCTGTCCGACGTGCCAACAGGTTGCGTTATGAGAGTCGGATTGACGGGAGGCATCGCAACGGGGAAAAGCACCGTCTCTGCTTATCTGAAACAACAGGACATCCCCGTCATCGATGCCGATCTCGTGGCACGTCAGGTCATCGAACCGACGGGACTGGCTTATCCGGAAGTCAAAGCAGCGTTTCCGACGGCTTTCATTGACGGACAGCTGGTCCGGTCCAAGTTAGGGGATATCATTTTTCACGATAATGAAAAACGATTACTGTTAAACAAGTTGATGCATCCGAAGATCAGACAACAGATGCTTGAACTGGCCGATCAGTATGAACAATCAGGGCATTCCTTGATTGTATTTGATATCCCGTTGTTGCTCGAAGGGGACTGGAAACAGCTCGTGGATCAAGTCGTTGTCGTCTATTGCAACGCGTCTTTACAAAAAGAACGGTTGATGGAACGGAATCAACTGTCGGCGGAAGAGGCCCAGGCAAGAATCGATTCACAACTTGATATCGAACAGAAAAAACGTCTTGCTGACCATGTCTTGTGGAACGAAGGAAAACATGAAGCGTTATATCAACAAATTGATACGTGGTTAAAATCCGTCCAAGACAAGCAAAGAAATCTCTGACATGCCTTTGATTTTTTAATCCGAAAACGGGTTTCAGCATTCAAGTGGGAGAAAGTTACCAACTTCTCTCACTTTTTTTGCGTTACATAATGAAATCGCTTACATTTCATGATATAGTTCTATCTGTAAACGGAGCAACATCCGTCACATTGAAGGGGGATCCGCAAATGGGAGTCAAGGTGGCAGTCAATGGTTTTGGTCGAATTGGTCGAATGGTATTCCGGCGCCTCATCGCTGAGGGGAAAAGCGAGGTCGTCGCCATCAATGCGAGTTATCCAGTGGAGACACTGGCACATCTAATCAAGTATGATACGGTCCATGGAAAATTTGCTTATCCGGTCGAGATTCTGGATGGGGCGTTGATGGTCAACGGTCGCCAGATCCAAATCGTCAGTGAGCGCGATCCGGAACGGTTACCGTGGGGGGAACTTGGGATTGATATCGTCGTCGAAGCGACCGGGAAATTTAATTCGAAATCGGGTGCGGGGAAACACTTGATTGCCGGCGCCAAAAAAGTCGTCATTACAGCACCGGCAAAAGGAGAGTTACGAACAATCGTCATGGGCGTCAATGACGACATGTACGATCATGAGACGGATGACATCATCTCGAACGCTTCTTGTACGACGAACTGCCTTGCACCAGTCGTTCAGGTCATTGACCGGGCATTCGGGATTGAGACCGGTCTCGTGACAACAGTACATGCCTTTACGAATGATCAAAATAACATCGATAATCCACATAAGGACTTGCGTCGCGCACGTGCCTGCGGTTCATCCATCATTCCGACATCGACAGGAGCAGCCAAAGCAATTTCGCTTGTCTTGCCGCATTTGGAAGGGAAACTAAACGGTCTTGCGTTGCGTGTCCCGACACCCAACGTGTCGCTCGTCGATCTTGTCGTCGAAGTGAGCCGTGATACGACGGTCGCGGAAGTCAATGAAGCGTTCGTCAAGGCGGCGGACGGTGCGCTTGACGGCATCCTCGGTCTGACGATGGAGCCGCTTGTGTCAATCGACTTTAACGGGGAAGAACGTTCGACCGTCGTGGACGGGCTGTCGACGATGGTGATGGGCGGACGGCATGTAAAAGTGCTGGCCTGGTACGATAACGAATGGGGCTATTCATGTCGCGTCGTCGATCTTGTCCACCTGGTCGGTGCCCATATCGAAGCGACAAATGTGACAGAAAAACAACTCGAGTTAAAATAAAAAAATATCGATAAAAACGCTCTACACCAGTCGGTAGAGCGTTTTTTTGATGGAAATATATTAAAATTTGAAATTTATCCTTGTGTATCTTTTTGATACTCGCTATAATTCAAATCGTGAACTTCAATCGGTCTGGCAATCGCAGCTTAAAGGGTTAGGACCTCTCTGGACTAACTTTCCCCCGTGGGTGCGAACGACTCAGGCGCAAAGTAAGTGATCATGACTATACTTTGAAGACCATTGAATGTAGGGGGGATCCACAAATGGATACTATGGGAAGACACATTATTGCAGAACTTTGGGATTGTAATCCTGAAAAATTGAACGACATGGAATTTGTAGAACGACTTTTTGTTGATGCAGCACTTCAAGCAGGTGCGGAAGTTCGCGAAGTCGCGTTCCATAAGTTTGCTCCACACGGCGTCAGCGGCGTCGTCATTATCTCTGAATCGCATTTGACGATTCACAGTTTCCCAGAACATGGATATGCATCGGTTGATGTATTTACATGTGGCGATCGGATCGATCCAGCTATCGCAGCGCATTATATCGCTGACGGACTCGATGCGAAAATCCGTGAAAATGTCGAAATTCCACGTGGTATGGGACCTGTTGAAGTTCCAGCTGCTACGGTTCAGCACGTTAACTGACAAAAACACGAATGAACAAGCCCTCGTCTTCATGGCGAGGGCTTTTTAATATGTCTGACGTCTGTTATTCTTAATAGTAGAAGAAAACAGAAAAAGGTGATGACGAATGGGACTGAAGGAACGATTACAAAAACAGCTGGAAACGTCGGACACACATAAAAATGAAAAATTACGGACCCATTATTATGCAGCGACAGCAGAGATGTTGTTTACGGGTCTTGAGACGGTGATTACACGCCAAGAAGGAACGGTCAAACGGATTGATCAAGGACGAGGGGAATTGGCTTTCAGTGCGTCCGGACTGGACGGACTGGCGACAGTCATCATGGTCGGATCAGGTCGAACGGCGGTTGATCTTTTTTTACACCGTGACGGGTTATTAGGTCCGGATCTTGAGAAATGGATCGATGCGATTTATCAAGAGCTCGATGCGACCTATCGCTTGAAGATGATCGGTACAAGAGAAATTACGTGAATGGAGGTACGACATGCGTTGTCCAGCCTGCAACTATAACGGCACAAAAGTGTTAGATTCGAGACCGGTTCAAGATTTCGGATCGATTCGAAGACGACGTGAATGTGAATCCTGTGGTTATCGTTTTACGACATTTGAGATGGTGGAACAGACACCGCTCATCATCGTAAAAAAAGACGGGACACGTGACGAATTCAATCGAGATAAGATTCTGCGCGGACTGGTCCGGGCTTGTGAGAAGCGACCGATTTCAATTGAACAGTTGGAAACGGTGGTCAGCCGCGTCGAAAAAACGTTGCGTGCGACCGCACAACATGAAATTCCAAGCGAACAGGTCGGACGACTGGTGTTGAATGAACTCGCTTCAGTCGATGAAGTGGCGTATGTCCGGTTTGCGAGCGTCTATAAACAATTTAAAGACATCAATGTCTTTTTCCAAGAGTTATCAGAATTGATGGAACGTCACCAAGACAACGAACGCGAAAATCAAACCTAATGAAGGAGAGGTCGTCTGTCTGTTCAGAACGCACCTCTCTTTTTCTCAGGAAAGAAGGGACGAGTCAAATGATGGAACGTGAAGTATCAGGAACGGACCTTTGCTTGATCATGAGTAATGGTGTCGTCGACCGGGAAGCCTATCAGTCCCTGTATTATTTATATCAACCAATCATCGGTGTGAAGGCACTTGGTCTCTATCAGACATTCTGGAGTGAGATGATTCCCGGGAAAACCAAATCCCAGTACATCTCGCACGCTGAACTGGGTACGCTCCTCGGATTTTCCGTCGATGAGTTTAAAGATGAATTGTTTAAGCTCGAGGGCATCGGTCTGATCCGGACATTCGAAGCGAAACAAGCAGCGTATCGGTATGTCTATCAAATCCGTGTCCCGTTAGCACCGAATACGTTTTTAAATGATGGGGTGTTATCGAGCTTACTGTTTTATCGAGTGGGTGAAATCCGGTTCCGTGCCTTACAAAACCGATTCCGGACCGATCCCTTACCGAAAAACGTCGTTGATCGGACCGTTCGTTTTGATCAGGTCTTTGATGTCAAAGCAGGATTAGCTTCCGCACATCAACCAAAATCCTATGCCAAACAAGAACGGGCGGCGTACGAATTTGATTATTCGTTTGATCTCGAAGAAATGAAACGTCAAACCGATCGTTTCCTGCCACGCAGTTTTTATACAAAATCGATTGATCATCTGTTGTTGAAACTGGCGTACGTCACACAATCGAATGAAGCGTTAATGGCGGAACTCCTGAACGCGCGTTTCCGGCATGAAGCATACCTGCCGATGACTGACAGTGAAAAACAAGAGCGCTGTAAACAGATGATGTTGTCTGCCAAACAAAAGTTGAGTCGGGAAAAGAAAGCCAAGGTTGCGGTGCTCGAAGAAGTAGAAGTCGGGGAACTGAGCGAAACGGAGACGATGGAAGGAACACATCCGAAACATTACGTCGCTAAACTGCGGAAAGTCAAAGCGTTATCGGAACGCGACGAAGAGTTGATTCAACAGTTGATCATTGATTACGAAATGTCTTCCGGCATCGTCAATGCCGCCTACTATTACGCATTGGTCATCAAAAAGGACAACCGCTTCAGTAAAAACTTCCTTCTCTCCATCGTCGATGATTGGAAACAAAAAGGATACGTGACGGCAGCCGAAGCTTTGGCGAAAACAAAAGAACAGGACGAATTGATTTCGAAAAAACAAGACCAGAAACAAGAGCGTTCCCGTCAGACCGTAGGCGGACGACGCGGTCGTCCGAATGCCGCCGGTCCGAATCCAAAATGGTTACAAGAAGAGAAAGAAAAACAACAACAATACGAAGCAACCAAAAAAGCCAGCTTTGAAGCCGAAGTACCAGATGATGAAGAGATGGAACGGATTCTGCGGGAGCTGAAGGGCAAATAAAGGAGCAGTGAGATGGAACATATCCAATCCTCGATTGAAAAGATCTTGAACCGGCCTGATGTGGCGGCATCCGTCCGCGCGATTCATGAGCGTGTGTTATCCCATCCCGGTGTCATCATGTTTCTAAGGACTCATCCGGAAATCGATCAACGGACGATTGAACGGGGCATGTTGAAGTTAAACGAATACGCCGAGCAGATGCATGGTAATCAAATCATTGAAAAAAAAGCGGTCATTGAAGGCTATCAGCCTGTCCTGCATTTGGAAAAAGGACAAATCATGGTCGCCTACGAAAAAACACAGGCCTTGCGGGATCTTGAAAACGAACGGGCGCTTGAGAAGAAGTTCAAGAGTCTCTTTTTACCGGATGAAGTCCGGGATGCGAATTTCAGTGATTTTGACTTGACGACGACGGACCGGAAACTGGCCTTACGTGCCGCTTCTCAGTTTTTGAACGCAACCCGTTCAAAGCAACAGACAAAAGGGTTATATTTGCACGGTAGTTTTGGTGTCGGAAAAACCTATTTGCTCGCCGCCATCGGGAATGCCTTGAAGAAGGAACGCGTCGCGACCATCTTGGTCCACGCGCCCGGTTTCGTCTCGGAAGCAAAACGCCGGATCCGGACGGACAGCTTTGATTCCTTTTTGGAGAGTTTTCAAACCGTTCCGGTCCTGCTGATTGATGACATCGGAGCGGAGTCGATCAGCCCGTGGGTACGCGATGAATTATTCGGGATCATCCTGCAATACCGGATGATGCACCGGTTGCCGACCTTGTTCAGTTCGAACTTATCGTACGATGAACTGGAGTTGCATTTTGGGATTACGAATGATCAAGGCGATAAACTAAAAGCAATGCGCTTGATGGAACGCATCCGGACGACGACGAATCCGATTGAGTTTTTAGGAGAAAACCGCCGCCGTTATTAATTTCTCTTGTCAAAGAAGTTTGTTTTTGGCTATACTAAGGACACAATCTGTATAGATGTCAGCTACGATTGAGGACACGAAAAATGAAATGGTCCAAACAAGCGAGAGAAGGATGGTGAAAGCTTCTCATGGAATCCGTTCATTTCTTTACTCCCTCATAGCTCAAGCGGGGCTAATCCGTTTGCGTGTCACGCCCGTTACCGCGTGTTCGAGCCGGTGCATGGAAACATGTTCGGGAACGAGGGTGGTACCACGAGATTGAGACTCGTCCCTTTTTGAGGGATGGGTCTTTTTTATTTTATTTCAAGGGGGAAGCAGTCATGTCAAATATTGCTCTTACATTTCCAGATGGTGCGGTAAAAGAGTTTGCCGCCGGAACAACAGCTGAAGAAGTTGCCGCGTCCATTAGTCCAGGATTACGAAAAAAAGCATTTGCTGCTAAATTAAACGGACAAGTGATCGATTACCGTCGTCCGATCGAAGAAGATGGTTCAATTGAACTCGTCATGCCGGATTCGGAAGAAGGACTCGATTTGATTCGCCATTCATCGGCGCATTTGATGGCTCAGGCAATCAAACGTCTTTACCCGGATGAAACGATTCACCTTGGCATCGGACCGACAATTGAAAATGGTTTTTATTATGACATCGATATGGAGCGTCGTCTGACAGAAGAAGACCTTCCGGAAATCGAAAAGATGATGAATAAGATTGCCGGTGAGAACCTACCAATCGAGCGGGAAGTCGTCTCGCGTGATGAAGCGTTGGCCGTCTATCAGGAATTAAACGATCCTCTTAAAATCGAACTGATTGAATCGATTCCAGCGGATCAAGATTTGACATTCTACCGTCAAGGAGAGTTCTTCGACTTATGCCGTGGACCACACGTACCGGCGACAGCCAAGCTGCAAGTCTTTAAATTGATGAGCATTGCCGGCGCATACTGGCGTGGTGATTCTAAAAACAAGATGCTGCAACGGATTTACGGAACAGCGTGGGCCAACAAAGACCAGTTGAAGCAACACCTGCATTTCCTGGCAGAAGCAAAAGAACGAGATCACCGGAAACTCGGGAAAGAACTGGATTTGTTCTTCACATCCCAAGATGTCGGCCAAGGGTTGCCGATGTGGTTACCTAAAGGGGCGGCTATCCGCCGGACGGTCGAGCGTTATATCGTCGACAAAGAACTCGAACTCGGTTACGAGCATGTCTACACACCGGTTCTCGGTTCCGTCGAACTGTATAAAACGTCCGGACACTGGGACCACTATCAAGATGATATGTTCCCGAAAATGGAGATGGACAATGAAGAGTTGGTCCTGCGTCCGATGAACTGTCCGCACCACATGATGATCTACAAAAATGAACCGCGGTCATACCGTGATTTGCCGCTCCGTGTGGCAGAACTCGGCGGGATGCACCGTTATGAAATGTCGGGTGCCTTAACGGGTCTCCAACGCGTTCGTTACATGGTCCTGAACGATGGGCATACGTTTGTTCGTCCGGATCAAATGAAGGAAGAATTCAAAGCCATCGTCCACTTGATTCAAGAAGTGTACGCGGACTTTGGGATTACCGACTACAAGTTCCGCCTGTCGTACCGTGATCCGGCCGATAAAGAAAAATACTTCGACAACGATGCGATTTGGGAAATGGCGCAACGTGAGTTAAAAGAAACAATGGATGAGCTGGAGCTGCCGTACTTCGAAGCGGAAGGCGAAGCCGCGTTCTACGGACCAAAGCTTGACGTGCAGGTCCGTACAGCACTCGGTAAAGACGAAACATTGTCGACTGTCCAACTCGACTTCCTCTTGCCAGAACGCTTTGAGCTGACATACAAAGGAAACGATGGACAAGATCATCGTCCTGTCGTCTTGCACCGTGGTGTCGTTTCGACGATGGAACGGTTTGTGGCTTACTTGATCGAAGAGTACAAAGGGGCCTTCCCGACGTGGCTCGCACCGGTTCAAGTCAAGCTGATTCCGGTTTCGAGCGTGCATGAAGACTACGCACGTGAAATCAAAGCAATGCTCTTGAAAAAAGGAATCCGTGTCGAAACGGACTTCCGTGACGAAAAACTCGGCTACCGGATTCGGGAAGCACAAGTTAATAAAGTCCCGGTCATGCTGGTTCTCGGTGATAAAGAGATCGAAGCGCGCGAAGTCAATATCCGCCGTTACGGTTCAAAAGATTCAAGTAATGCTTCACTTGAACAGTTTGTCCTCGATTTAGAACAGGAAATTGCAAACCGTTCAAAATAACAGATGAACTAACGGAAAAGGGAATGGCGAATCAGCCATTCTCTTTTTTGTCGGCTACAGAGTTGATCTCCCGCTACCGATAACAGATGTAAGGAGGGGAGTCGAAACATGAAAAAAGGACTGGTTTTTGGAATTTGTCTGCTGCTCGTTTTTTGGCTTGTGCCGCATCCGGAACATGCCAAGAGTATGAAAAGTTACCGGATCACACCACAAACCGAGCCGATTGATCCCGTATTACGAAGTTATTCAACGTACAATGCCAAAACAAAAAATCATTATACGTTACGGTCCTACCTCGAAAGAATCGAAAAAGAGGGCGGCGGAACATTAGTCTTGTCAAAAGGCACCTATCTGTCCCCGTTACGTGTCGGAATTCCTTCCAATACGACAATCATTCTGGAGAATGGGGTCATCCTCAAGAAAACGAATGAGACCGGCACATCAAAGATTCAGGCAACGACAAGTATCTTCGATTTCGTGCCACCTTCTGTTTTGCGGTTACATACAACCGTCGGAAAATATGGCGGTTCAAAAAACATCAAAATCATCGGGCAAGGGAATGCTCAAATTGATTTGAATCATTTCCCACGCGGCTCGGCGTTTGCGATTGCGCACAACGAAAACTTGTACCTCGGAGGAATCACGATTCGAAATCAATATGGATCACATGCCATTGAACTGGATGCGACGAAAACGGCACTCATCGAAAATATGCATTTCGTCGATGCGAAGATGCTGGCGGGGACAGGTCCAAATGAATCAATCAACTTGGATACACCGGATCCGATCACAAAAGGCTTTCAATGGAAGTGGTCGGCCCAAGACCGGACGCCCAATCACGACATTACGATTCGCAACAACCGCTTCACTCACATCAATGTAGCCGTCGGGACGCATCAATATTCGCAAGATCGTCCGCATACCGCTGTCCGCATTCTGAACAATGTGATTGACGGGACGAAGGATCATGCGATTTCGATGATGAATTGGAGCCAGCCTGTTGTTCAAAACAACACGATTCGCAACGTCCGTCGAGCAGACGGAAAAGCAATCGCTATTTTAGGGCGCGGGATAGTTGGTGGCAGCATCAAACAAAATCGACTGGAACATGCAGACCGGGCGATTCAATTTCAACCCCACGTCAATTATGGATTTAAGCCGATCTACAACCGATTTACGGATAAAGAAAAATTGAGTTTTCGCCAGAACGAGGTGAATGAGGTCGGAGTGGATCAAGTTGTCTTGTTTTCGAAGTTAGGCACGTTTTCAGCAGAGACATCGGAACGGTTTAATTTTGTTCCATAAAAAAAGCCTATTCCTTTGCGGAATAGACTTTTTTTTGAATGATTATTTTTGCATCTGTTGCAAGAATGGTTGAATGTCGACTTGCAAAGCTTCCGATAATTTTTTACCGAGTGATTCATCTGCCCGGTAGAAGTTGCAAATCGCAAGCAAGACGGTATTTTCATGGCGGACTTGTTTTAGGTCATCCACGAGGTTGTTGAGAAGAGCTGTTTGTTCTTCTTCTGTTAAGCGACGGTAAACTTCACCGGCTTGTCCGAAGTTATTTGTTTTTTCGATTTCAAGACGTCCGTGAATATCATCATACAACGGTTGGTTTTCTTCCGTGTATTCAGGTGTTTGTTTCGGCTCGTCCTGATAACGGTTCGGCTCATAGTTGACCGGACTCGTTTGTTGTCCGACAGGCATGGCACCGTCACGTTGATAGTTATTGACTTGCGCGAACGGACAGTTGATCGGCAGTTGTTGGTAGTTCGTTCCAATACGGTAACGCTGCGTGTCTGAATACGAGAAGAGACGTCCTTGGAGCAACTTATCTTCTGACGGCAACATCCCTGGAATCAGAACACCCGGGTTAAAGCCGACTGACTCTGTTTCAGCAAAGTAGTTATCGACGTTTTTGTTAAGCGTCATCGTTCCGACATGTTGGAACGGGATGACATCTTCAAACCAATCTTTTGTTGCATCGAGCGGATCAAAGTCGAAGTTATCAACATCGGCAGGGTCAAGGACCTGTACGAAAAGATCCCACTCTGGGAACTCGCCGTCTTCAATGGCTTGGAACGTATCGTTCGAAGCATGATTAAAGTCTTTTCCTTGTACTTCTGTTGCTTCGTCCGCAGAGAGATTATGGACGCCGATTTTCGGAACCCAACGTAATTTAACGTAAACCGTGTTTCCGTGCGCATTCACCCATTTGAAGGCATGGACAGAAGAACCACGCATCTTACGGTAACTTGCCGGGATTCCTTCATCTGTAAAGAGGTGCATCAACATGTTTGTTGATTCCGGGCGTAACGTCATGAAATCCCAGTAACGATCCGGATCTTGAATGTTTGTCCGTGGATCTGGTTTTAAAGAGTGAACCATATCCGGGAACTTCATCGCATCGCGAATGAAGAAGACCGGTAAGTTATTGCCGACGAAATCCCAGTTTCCTTCTTCTGTATAGAACTTGACAGAGAAGCCGCGTGGATCGCGTAATGTTTCCGGAGAATGTGTACCATGGATGACGGTCGAGAAACGAGCGAATACCGGTACTTCTGTTCCTTCATTTTGAAGGAATGCCGCTTTTGTATATTTTTTCATGGAGTTTTTCACTGTGAATACACCGTGCGCTCCGAAACCGCGGGCATGAACGACACGCTCAGGAACACGTTCCCGGTCAAAGTGCGCCATCTTTTCAATCAGTTGATAATCTTCCAATAATGTAGGTCCACGACGTCCAGCTGTTCGTGAGTTCTGGTTATCACCAATCGGGACACCTTGATTCGTTGTTAATCGTTTTTCACTCATGTTTATAATTCCCCCTTATGTATAAGATTACATTGATTATAAAACAATAATTATTCTAAATAAAGAATAATGCTCTGCAAATTCTGAAAAGTTAACGATACTTTTTTTAAATACCCCGCGTATGTCAGTTAGAAACTTCTTGCTAAACGTGAACAGGATTGCTATTATAATCAAGTAACTGAGCAACGTTCTGTTGAACAGATATAGCGGCTTGACATTGAGGGAAAACAAGTGCTATGATAGCAAAGTGAAATGACAACAAAGCAGAAGCATCCCGCTTCTCACCACGCATAGTAAACTGTGCTGGTCCATCATGATGATATGCGATGATAGAGTGTTCTCTGATTATTGTATAGGTTATGAGTGTGGGCGGGAAAAACTGCCGACGCTTTTTTTATAGCGTTTTATATCATTCATTTTTCGTGCTCTGCACGATGGAGGTGCTAACCATTAGCAAAGATCTGTTAATCAATGAAGGCATTCGCGCTCGAGAAGTTCGTCTTATCGGAGCGGATGGTGCTCAACTTGGAGTCCAGTCGCGTACGGAAGCGTTACGTTTAGCTGAGGAAGCTGACCTTGACCTCGTCATGGTCGCACCACAAGCGACGCCGCCTGTATGCAAAATCATGGACTACGGTAAATACCGTTTTGAGTTACAAAAAAAGGACAAAGAAACTCGGAAGAATCAGAAAGTGATTCAGATGAAAGAAGTTCGTCTCAGCCCGACGATCGAGGAGAATGACTTCCAAACGAAATTCCGTAATGCGAAGAAGTTCTTAGAGAATGGCAACAAAGTGAAAGCGAGTATTCGTTTCCGTGGACGTGCCATCACTCACTCAGAAATCGGTAGACGTGTCCTCGAACGTCTCGCTACAGAATTGAGCGAGTTCGGTGTCATTGAACAGAGACCGAAGATGGAAGGACGCAGCATGTTCTTAGTGCTTGCTCCAAAGAAAGAAGACTAATCGAATCGAAGTAGGAGGGAATCTCTCATGCCTAAAATGAAATCGCACCGCGGTGCTTCTAAGCGTTTCAAACGTACTGCTTCAGGTAAATTGAAACGTGGTCGTGCTTACACAAGCCACTTATTCGGTAACAAATCAACTAAAGCGAAACGTAAATTACGTAAAGCTAGCATGGTATCATCGGGTGACTTTAAACGTATCCGTCACATGATCGCTAAGTAATTTACCCAATCGTACACAGATTTAGGAGGGAATTTATATGCCACGCGTAAAAGGCGGATATACGACTCGTCAACGTCGTAAAAAACAACTCAAATTAGCTAAGGGCTACTACGGCTCGAAACATACACTCTTCAAGGTTGCAAAACAGCAGGTCATGAAATCTCTCATGTATGCTTACCGTGACCGTCGTCAAAAGAAACGTGACTTCCGTCGCCTCTGGATCACTCGGATCAATGCGGCTGCACGTATCAACGGTCTTTCTTACAGCCGCATGATGCATGGTCTCAAACTTGCAGGTATCGACGTTAACCGTAAGATGCTTGCTGACCTCGCAGTTACAGATGCAACTGCATTTGCTTCACTTGCTGACACAGCAAAAGCAAAATTGAACGCTTAAGTTCAACAATTCGTCGGGGAATTTAATTCTCCGACGATTTTTTTGGATTCATGGTAAAATAAAAAAGCACATTTTTGCACGCTATGGTAATTTTTTTAGAGTAAAAGGAGAATTAAGATGGACTGGTTGACACTTTTTGAAATGCAGGAACAATTGGATAAACGGATTCAGTCAGAACACAATTTGACGGGAAATCAATTTGATGAACGTTTGCTGGCGCTGTTAGTGGAGCTTGGTGAGCTTGCGAATGAAACGCGTTGTTTTAAATTCTGGTCGACAAAAGGACCATCCGCTCAAGTCACGATTCTCGAAGAATATGTGGACGGTGTCCATTTTCTGCTTTCGCTAGGGCTTTCGTTGGATTATCGTAAAAACGCTTTTGTCGAAGGAGATTATTACTTGACGGCGACAGATGCCTTCTTGGATGTCTACAATAAAACAAATGTGTTTGCGATTTCGCGAACAGAGCAAAGCTATGAGGTTTTAATTGGTGCCTACTTAGCATTAGGTGCTACACTTGGATTTACACAAGAAATGATTTTCAAGGCTTATGTCGCAAAAAACGAGGCGAATCACGTTCGCCAAGACAACGGTTACTGAGGAGGAAATCAGATGAACGAACAATTACATATGCTGAAACGTCTTACAGACGCAACGGGTGTTCCAGGGAATGAGAAAGAAGTCCGTCAATTGATGCGGGAATATCTGGAGCCGCACGCAGAAGCCTTTCACCAAGATGGATTAGGAAGTTTGTTTGCTGAACATCAAGGGGCAGGAGAAGATGCACCACGGATTCTGATTGCCGGTCATATGGACGAAGTTGGATTCATGGTCACGAAGATTGATGAGAAAGGGTTTCTTCGTTTTCAACCACTCGGTGGTTGGTGGGGACAAGTTCTTCTCGCACAGCGTATGAACATTGTTACGTCATCTGGCGAAGTCATTCCAGGTGTCATCGGTGCGAAGCCGCCTCATGTTTTACCACCGGAAGCGCGCAATAAACCAGTTGATATCAAAGACATGTTCATCGATATCGGTGCCACTTCAAAAGAAGAGGTAGAAGGTTGGGGGATTCGACCGGGAGATACGGTTGTTCCGCATTGCGAATTTACTGTGATGAAAAATGAGAATTTTTTAATGGCAAAAGCGTGGGATAACCGGGTAGGTTGCGCGATTGCCATCGAAGCCATCAAACGTTTAAAAGAAGAGGGACATCCGAACACGATTTTCGCCGGTGCCACCGTCCAAGAAGAAGTTGGATTACGTGGGGCTCAAACGATTGCCAACTTGATTCGACCGACGATTGCCTTTGCAGTCGATACGGGCATCCCGGGTGATACACCGGGTATGACGGATCGGGAAGCGTTGTCGAAACTCGGAGAAGGTGTTCAAGTCATCATCTTTGACGCAACGATGATTGCACACCGTGGATTGGTTGACTTCGTAACAACTGTCGCAAAAGAAGAAAACATTAAATATCAATTGGATCTGACACCGGGTGGTGGAACGGATGCAGCGAAATTCCACCTGTCGCATACAGGGGTACCTTCACTTGCCTTGACTGTTCCAATCCGGTACCTGCACACCAACGTTTCAATCATGCACAAAGCAGATTTCGAGGCAGCTGTCGACTTGATCGTCGCTGTCACAAAACGTTTAGACGCAGAGACGGTTCAAGCGATTTATGAGGGGTAAACAATGAAACATATTTCTTCCGCAAAAAACGAGATCGTCAAACAATGGAAAAAACTCTTAACAAAAAAAGGACGCTTGCAAACCAAACGTTTTCTGATTGAAGGAGAACATTTAGTCGAAGAAGCGGTCCGTGCCGGCATCATCAAGGAATTGATCGTCCGTGAAGACGTTCAAGTACCGGGTTCTTGGAAAAAGAATGCGGCTGATTTGATCACAATCGACGAGTCCGTTGCGAAAGTATTATCCGAAACCGAAACGACACAAGGGATTTTCGCGGTTTGCGAAATGAAAGAGCAGACGGAACGCTTAGAGCGTGGTCGTTATCTCTTGCTGGATCGCCTTCAGGATCCGGGTAACGTCGGGACGATGATCCGGACAGCGGATGCTGCTGGATTTGATGGCGTCATCGTTGGACACGGAACGGTTGATGTCTACAACAGTAAAGTCCTCCGGGCAACACAAGGCTCCATTTTCCATCTTCCGGTCATCATGATGTCACTGGAAGACGCCATTCAAGATTTACATGAACTGGGTGTCTTCATTTTAGGAACGGCACTGCGGGATGCGCAACCGTATACGGAAGTCGGCAACATCGGTGCGATTGGTCTGGTCATCGGAAACGAGGCACAAGGGGTTGCACCTGAGTTGCTCAATCAATGTGATGGACGGGCATACATTCCGATTCGCGGAAAAGCGGAATCGTTGAATGCAGCAGTCGCAGCCGGAATTTTACTGTATCATTTTGCGAGCGTGGATTGAATCACTGACCCGTTCATGCTAAAGTAAATGACAGCAGAACAATTATAATGAGACGTTGATGGAACAGAGTAGGTTGGAAAACGATTCGATTAGGGAGAAGAAGCCCTGGACTGAAAGCTTCTTTACGAATCCGCTGACTGAATTCACTCCGGAGTCGCACGAGAGATCGTGACGGGAAGCGCCCGTTATCGCGCTACTTGAGGACTTGATGAATTCAGGTCAAACAAGGGTGGTACCACGATTACATTGAATCGTCCCTTCGGCATAGTGTCGAAGGGGCGATTTTTTTATTTGAGAAAAGGAGTGATGAACATGCGGGAACAATTAGAAGCACTTCGTGACGAAGCGCTGCAACTCGTAAATCAGGCAAGTACACAAAAAGAATTAAACGATGTACGAATCAAATACCTTGGGAAAAAAGGTCCGATTACGGAAGTCCTTCGTGGGATGGGGAAATTATCGGCTGAAGAACGTCCGGTCGTGGGTGAGATTGCCAATGCCGTGCGCGGAGTGATCCAAACAGAGCTCGAGCAACGTCTTGTAGACGTCAAACAACAAGAGATGGATGCAAAATTAGCACTTGAGGCGATTGACGTGACGCTTCCGGGCCGACCGAAACAAGTCGGACAAGCGCATTTGTTGCAACAAGTGACGGATGAAATCGAAGATATCTTCATGGGTCTCGGTTACACGATTGCGGAAGGACCCGAAGTCGAACAGGATTTATTTAACTTCGAAATGTTGAATCTGCCGAAGGATCATCCGGCACGTGATATGCAGGATTCGTTTTACATCACAGACGAAATCTTGATGCGGACGCATACGTCACCGGTTCAAGCACGGACGATGCTCGCTTCAAAAGGAGAACCGATTCGAATTCTCTGCCCGGGTAAAGTCTACCGCCGGGATGAAGATGATGCGACGCATTCACACCAGTTCATGCAAGTCGAAGGACTTGTCGTCGGTGAAGACATCTCGATGGCTGATTTAAAAGGAACGCTCGAAGCGTTCGTTAAACAAATGTTTGGTGAAGCACGTGAGATTCGGTTACGTCCAAGCTTCTTCCCGTTCACAGAACCGTCGGTCGAAGTCGATGTCTCCTGCTTCAAATGTGGTGGTAAAGGATGTAACATCTGCAAACAGACAGGTTGGATTGAAATTTTAGGAGCCGGAATGGTTCATCCACATGTGTTGGAAATGGCAGAATACGATAGTACGAAAATGTCTGGATTTGCCTTCGGGATGGGGATTGAACGAATCGCCATGTTGAAATACGGCGTCGACGATATTCGCCACTTCTATACGAATGACGTTCGCTTCAGCGAACAGTTTTAAGGGGGAAAACAGATGTTAGTCTCAAAACAATGGTTACAGGAATTTGTCGATGTTCGTCAAACATCAGGTCAGGAACTCGCTGATTTGATTACGAAAAGTGGAATTGAAGTCGAAGGGGTCGAAGTACGTGACGCCGAACTGAACAACATCGTCGTCGGTCGCGTTCTGACGAAAGAAAAACATCCGGAAGCGGATAAACTCAATGTCACGACCGTCGATATCGGCCAAGCAGAACCGGTTCAAATCGTCTGTGGGGCACCGAATGTCGATGTCGGACAGGATGTCATCGTAGCGCGTGTCGGCGCACGTCTTCCGGGAATCAAAATCAAGCGGGCGAAACTGCGTGGAGTTGTTTCGGAAGGCATGATTTGTTCCCTCGAAGAACTTGGCTTTGAAAAAAAATACATCCGCGAAGACGAGCAGGACGGAATCCATACATTCCGGGAAAACGTCGAACCGGGTCAAGATGTATTAGAAGTGCTCGGGATGCATGACGAAATTCTGGAACTCGGGCTGACACCAAACCGTTCGGACTGTCTCAGCATGTACGGCGTCGCCCACGAAGTCGCGGGAATCTTGAATACGAAACCGGTCTTCCCGACGGTCGACGTGACGGAAGCATCGGAAACTACGGCTGTCGAAGTCCGACTGGATTCGGAAGCCTGCTCGTTTTACGCGGCACGTGAAATTCGGGACATCGTCATTGCCGAATCGCCACTCTGGTTAAAAAATCGTTTGATCGCCAACGGCATTCGTCCGATCAACAATGTCGTCGACATCACGAACTTTGTTTTACTGGAGACAGGGCAACCACTTCATGCTTTTGATGCCCAAAAACTCGGCAACCAGATTGTTGTTCGTCAAGCAACTGCCGGCGAAACGTTCCAGACACTGGATGAAGTGGAACGGACACTCGACCCATCGATGCTCGTCATCACAGATGGTGAGCGTCCGGTCGCACTGGCAGGCGTCATGGGCGGGGCGAATACAGAAGTTGATGCAACGACGACATCGATCGTCCTTGAATCGGCATATTTCGCTCCTATCTCGGTTCGGAAAACAAGCCGTGTCTTAGGTCTTCGTTCGGATTCAAGTTCACGCTTTGAAAAAGGCGTCGACCCACGCCGTGTCCTTCTGGCGCTTGATCGGGCTGCGACATTGATTGCGGAAGTAGCAGGCGGGACGATCCTTGCCGGCACAGCGCAAGCCGGTGCTCTGCAACTGGAGGATCATTTGATCGAAGCAAGTGTCTCATACATCAACCATCGTCTGGGAATGGAAATCGAAGGTACGGTCATGCAGGACTTGCTCGAACGCCTTGGTCTTGGTGTTGAACTATCGGCAGATGCGTTGACGGTCAGTGTACCGACACGCCGCCAAGATTTGATGATTCCGGCGGACTTAGCGGAAGAAGTCGCACGCCTGTACGGATACGATGCCTTAACATCGAGCCTGCCACGCGAAGCAAGCCGTGGATTCTTACCGAAACGGAATCAACACCGTCGACACATTCGTCGTCTCCTTCAAGGTGCCGGATTGTCACAAGCCATTACGTATTCGTTGACGAGTGAACAACGGGCGATGCAATTTAACGAGCAACACGATTTGCATCCCGTCAAACTGGCAATGCCGATCAGCGAAGCCCGTTCGACATTACGGACATCTCTGATTCCAGGATTGTTGGAAGTCGCGCAACACAATGTCGCGCGTCAGCACGCCGATCTTGCGTACTACGAACTCGGCAGTGTTTATCTCCAGCGCGATGCCTCACTGGAAACATTACCGCTTGAACAGGAAATGGTAGCCGGTCTCATGGTTGGTCTCGCCGAACAACATCGTGTCCACGGAACACATGTCAAAACGGATTTCTTCGTCATGAAAGGGATTGTGGAGACGTTGGCTGAGGCACTTGACGTGTCCTTGACGTATGAATCGGTCAAGATGCCGTCGATGCACCCGGGTCGGACGGCACGCGTCTTCCTGAACGGCGAGTCGATTGGGTTTGTCGGACAAGTCCACCCTGGGTTGTCTAAAGAGGAGTACGGGTTAAAAGAAGTGTATGTATTCGAAGTGGATGCGATGGCCCTCCATTCCAAAGAAGCACTCGTGTATCAAGAAATTTCCCGCTTCCCGTCGATGACGCGTGATGTCGCGGTTGTCCTTGACCGCTCGGTAACGGCGAGTGAAGTCGAGACCGTCATCACTCAAGCAGCAGGACCACTTCTGCAACGAGTGGAACTGTTTGATGTCTACACCGGCGAGAACGTTCGGGAAGATCAAAAATCATTTGCATTTTCATTACGGTATCAAAATAAAGAACGGACACTGGTGGATGAGGAAGTCACGACAGCCCATCAACAGGTGGTCGAAGCACTCCAATCGACGTTTGACGCCGAATTGCGTGCTTAATAGCCAGAACGAGCCTTCGGGATGACAGTCATGTCATCCCGTTTTTTTATTTTTTTCGTCTTCTTCGTTTGAGATACAGCCGGACTACAGGTGGTCTACAGGTCCGCTCGATAAGATGAAGTCAGAAGATAAAAGGAGGCAGACAGATGAATTTTTTAAAACGGGCAGGAAAAAGCATCATGGCACGAAAGGGGAAAACGTTGATTCTGTTGATTATCTTATCGGTCATCGGATCACTGGTTCTATCCGGATTTGCCATTCAACATGCCGCGAAGTCAGCGGGAGAAGAAGCACGAAAGGAATTAGGGGCGACAGTTACGCTTCAAGTCGATCGGCAAAAACAGATGCAAGAACGTCAAGGGTCCGGTGAACGGGGGCGACCCGAGCAACAAGCAATCAGTTTAGAAGAAATTGAATCCATTGCGAAACTCAGTAAAGTGAAATCGGTCAATTACGTATCGCAAACAACAGCGACTTCGAGCATTGTCGACCCCGTGACGAGTGAGGCGACAGGTGCGCTTGATGAGAAAACAGCGGCTGACATCATTCAGTTGTTTCAGCGGTTGGCGCATGAGTCGAATCGCTGTGTCATTACCGTCACCCATTCAGCCGAAGTTGCTCGTGCAGCGAATCATATCATCGAACTGAAGCAACAACGTTTTCAAATGAGAACGAATTTACACCCGCAAACGGTATCACATTGATTCACCTATACCAAAAACACCGGATGACCTCCACCGTTCTTAACGGAATGTGGAAGCATCCGGTGTTTTTGAACATGAAGCCATTAAGAAGCGAGCTTTTGGTCGTGGAGAGGTTGATTTTGGCGGTTAAATACAAAGTAGATGAAACCACTGGTAAGGACGATGATGCTGCAAAACAAGAACATCTTCGAGTAACCGATGCCTGCTGCCAGGCTTAAGAGCAATAAAGCCCCGAGACCAAATCCGATGTCATATGCCAAGAAAAAGGTGGAGATGGCTTTTCCCTTCTGCTGCGGAGCGGCATACGTCAGCATGACCGTTTGAAGACCGGGGAAGATCGAGGCAGAACCGACACCGATGATCAGCGCGGTCGACAACAGTCCGAAAAGTGACGGGAATGTCCCTAAAATCAGAAAACCAACGGCATATAAACAAAAAGACGGAAACAAGACGAAGCCGGGACCTTTTTGATCAAACCATTTCCCAGCCAAAGGACGAATGGCGACCGTCCCAAGCGCGACGACGGCATAAAATTAAGAGGCATACATAATGTGTCCGATTGTGTCCGCTTGAACTACCTCCACCTACGCTTTGCTAGGAGATGGAGGATTCCTGAGTTATTCAACCTAGCGGTCAAAAATTTATCAGGCTAACCCCGTCGTCCCGACGGTTGAACGTTGATCTTGTCCGTTTCTTTTATGCGGATGCCTACTCTGCTTGGTTTTCGCTACTTCGGTCATCCACAAGGTGAACGTTGAAGATTTTACGTGACAGACGAACTTCCTGTCACAACTCTATATCTTCAGTTTTCAAAGAACATGACTCTTTTTTTATTCCTGATTTTAATTGTTTTCAAACCAAGAGTGTCGGGCAATTGACGTGTCGCAAGACACGCTTTGCCCGAAGACGATTCATCTCCCACTTGCACTAGAGCTTCGCCCTGAAAGTTTAGAAGTGGGCGTATTATCGTCTGATTTTGATAAAAAGCCCACGGTTGACAGGACGGCAATTATCAGTAAACTAACGGTTAACAAAAATAATTTCCACGTGATCCGATGACGTTTAATGATGCGCTTCAAGTTTGTATCCGACTCCTTTTACGGTCTGGATGTACGGGACATTGATTTTTTTTCGGAGATTTTTAATGTGCGTATCCAGGAAACGGGTGTCTCCGAATGCTTCAAATCCCCATAGTTGTTGAATCAGTTGTTCCCGTTCCAAAACACGACCAGGATGTTCAAGCAGTAAATGAAGGATTTGAAATTCCTTTAACGTCAAAATGATAGCGTTACCAGAAATTAAAACGTTATAGCTTGCCGGAAATAGGGTAATTTCACGAAAAGAGAGTTCTTCTTCGACATTCGTTTGAATGCGTCGAATGATGGCTTCGATTCTGCGCAACAAGACACGTAACGAAAAAGGTTTCGCGATGTAGTCATCAATCCCAAGATCAAACCCCTTCACCTGATTCTCCTCATCTTGTAGAGCGGTCAAGAAAATGATAGGTGTTTGAGAGCTTTTTCGAATTTGTTGCGCGACTTCGAATCCATCGAAAAACGGCATCATGATATCTAATATGATTAAATCAAAGGCAGCCGTCTGATGAAGCTTAAGAGCTTCCATGCCATTAGCGGCGCTCGTGACTTGATAACCGCTGGATTCCAACAGCTCGGTCAAAAGTTCACGGATGTCAAATTCATCTTCCGCGATTAAAATATGTGTCATTCATTTTCACCTCTTCCTCAGTTGTATCATGACTATCTGAAGTTTAGCTGAAGATGAAACGACTTGTGTTCTTTTTTTAAACAAAACCAGTCAGAATGTAGCTACCGTTCGTTTACACATAAAAGGAGAGAACATACACCATGAATCGTCCATACAAACACTTGTCAGAATTAATTGCCTTATTTCAGCTTACGTGTGAGGAAGACCCAATCGTTACGAGTATCGAAACAGACTCACGCCAAGTGACAACAGGAAGTTTGTTTATTTGTGTACGTGGTTACACGGTAGACGGGCACCAGTATGCACGAGAAGCAACAGAGAACGGTGCGGTCGCGATTTTAGCGGAAGAACCACTTGAAGGGATGACTGTCCCGGTCATCGTGTTACCGAATACAAAGCAGGCGGCCGGACGAATTGCCGACTTATTTTATGACCACCCAAGCCGACAGCTCCGGGTTTACGGCATAACAGGGACGAACGGCAAAACGACGACGACGAAATTAACGTATGATTTATTCCGCTCCGCCGGACATAAAGCAGGGATGATCAGTACCGTCGGAGCGATGATTGACGGCGAGATGATTGACACCCCGAATACGACACCGGAAGCCGTCATTCTGCATCGATTGTTACATCAAATGGTTGAACAAGGTGTGACGGATTGTGTGTTGGAAGTCTCCTCACACGCCCTCATGGAAGGGCGGGTCGAAGGGGTTCAGTTCCATGCGGCTGCCTTTACGAATCTGACACACGATCATCTGGATTATCATGCGTCGATGGAGGAATATGCTGAAGCAAAAGCGTTGCTGTTTGAACAAGTGGCGACAAGCGGAGGAAAAGCTGTTGTCCTGAACGAGGCAGATCCAACGAGTGCACTCATGGCTAAAGCTGCAAACGGAGTGCCGGTCCTGTGGTATGCGACAGAGGAAGCGTCAGATGCTCCGATTGCTGTCGAGTGGCAGGAGGAAACCGTCCGGGTCCGTTTGGACGGAACCGTCACGGAAGTCCCGGTCTTTCTTTTAGGTGACTTCAACGCCGCGAATCTGGCAGCAGCCATCGGCTTGATGCGTGCGGGTGAGGTCAACATGTACCAACTGATTCGGCACATACCGGAGCTTCGTTTACCAAAAGGGCGGCTGGAGCGTGTTCCGTTTGACGGATGTGAAATCTACATTGACTATGCCCATACTCCAGACGGATTGGAAAAATGTTTAAAGGCATTGTCTGTTCCGAACGAACCGCTATACATGGTCTTAAGTGCCGCCGGAGAACGTGATCGTTCAAAACGACAGGAGATGGGACGAATTGCCAGTCAGTACTGTGAGGGAATCATCGTCACCGTTCATGACCCAAGACGGGAAAACCCGCAACAAATCATCAAGGAACTGATTGCAGAGATTGCCCCCCGGAAAATCATCACGTGTCACGAAACACGAAAAGAAGCCTTGCAGATTGCAGCGAAAATCGCTTTGACGGGAAAACGAATCGTCATTGTCGGAAAAGGGCATGAACGGTTTGAACGGATCGGTATGAATGATGTGCCGTTTGATGAGATGAAGATTTTGACGGAAGAATTAAGCCGATTGTCCGGTCAAGAATCCGCGATGTAAAAACCGACCATGCTGAAATCATGGTCGGCTTCGTTTTTCGGCTAATGCTTGTGCTTTTTTCGTGTTGGCAAAATGAAACTTCGTCCAATCCTTCAGACGATCCGGTCCGTAACGCAACAAAAGGGAAGCGGCGACCTGGTCGACCTGGGCACCTGCTCCTTTTGGAATCTCGGTTCCTGCCTGTCGGCTCAGCTGATCCATCTCCTTGAGGAAGATGGCACGTGCCAGGATGGACGCGGCAGCGACAGCAACGTGAAGTCCTTCTGCCTTTGTTGAAAAGTAGACATTGTCTTTGACTTGTTTCGCTTCTCCTGACAAATGTTTATAATACGTTGCTTTTTCAGCAAACTGATCAATCAAGATCGCCTGCGGCGGGTGGTCCAGTTTTTCGAGTAAACCGTTCAGCGCCGTATTGTGAAGCAGGGCAGTCATTTTCCCTTGTGTCATCGTTCGTTGCATCCGGTTGTACTCCGGAGTATGTAAAATACGGTAGTCATACGGAATGACAGCATGAAGGTCCCGTGCAATTTTGCGGATTTCCGGATCAGAGACGTTTTTTGAATCACGGACACCAAGCTCACGGACCAGTTCGATGTGTGAATGATCGACATAAGCGGCGACGACGACCAACGGACCAAAAAAATCACCTTTTCCGACTTCGTCACTTCCGACGACAGACCACTTGGCAAATCCCTCCGGAAGGGTCGCACTTGCCGTGGAAGCAGTCTTTTTGGCAATCGCCGATCCGTAACGGGCGGAAATGGTTTCAGCGTCTCGTCCTTGAAACATCACCTTTCCGGAATTATAGACCGTCACGATACATCCTGGTGTACGCGCGGCAAAACGTGCGTAAGCAGGAGGCGAAATACGCGCTCCTTCAAAATCAGAAATGACGGACTCTTGTTTTTCATTTGTTAACTTTAATACGACCGTTCCCATAACATGATCACCCTTTCGAAAATAAGCATACCATCCTTAAGACGGATGGTGGACTTCTTTTCCTATTTGAAAAATGATGGTACTATATGAAAGAAGCAAAGTATGAGGAGGACAGGAAAATGGCTGATTCAGAAGGGTTGAACCGGACGACGATTCATATCGCAGGGAATGACTATACGATTGTCGGAACGGAGTCACCTGAACATGTACGCGAAGTGGGTCTCCTCGTGGATACGAAAATTCGTGAAATTAGAGACCAAGCCCCACAACTAGATGTTCGTCAAATTGCTGTTTTAGCAGCTCTCAATATCGGTAGTGATTATGTAAAAATTAAAAAGAATTTGGGTGAGCTTTAAAAATGATTTCTTTTGTAATCTTATTGTTTCTGGCTTTAGGAACGATGACGGGTGTGCGTCGCGGAGTAGTCTTGCAGGCGGGACATTTGTTGAGTTTAATCATCTCGTTTATCGTCGCGTTATCGTTTTACGATGAGCTGGCCAAACAATTTAAATTATGGATTCCGTACCCATCGACACTGGACGATGCGGGAATTGACTTGACGATGTTTTCGATTCCAAGCTCAGTTGGACTAGATGAAGTTTTTTATAAGGCCTTTTGGTTCATCGTCTTATTTTTTGGAACGAAAATCATCTTATCGATCATCATTGCGATGTTTGATTCCTTAACGAACATTCCAATCTTGAAGCAGGTAAAAGGGCTCTTGGGTGGTGTGTTCGGTTTCATTGAGATGTACATCTTCATTTTCTTGATTCTGTTCTTGGCGGCTTTTGCACCGGTGCAGTCGATTCAAGATGCCATCGCCAATTCAAGCTTAGCCTCCTTCATGATTCAACATACACCGTTGCTTGCAGAATGGTTGATGGAAAAAGTCGGTTTGATAAAATAACGTGCTCCCGTTGAAAGGGAGCTTTTTTTGAGGGGAGAATTGAACATGCGGACAACACAAGACGCCATTCGACATTTGGAACGAATTTCAGTTTATCTGGAAGTAAAGGGTGAAAATCCGTTTAAAATCAATGCGTTTCGTAAGGCAGCCAGCCTGCTTGAAGCAGCAGAACTCGACTTCATGGCGATTGAGGACTTTACGGCGATGAAAGGTATCGGAAAAGGAACGGCAACGGTCCTGGAAGAATTCCGCGATACCGGATCAAGTACGGCTTTGACGGAGCTGGAACAGCAAGTGCCGGAAGGATTGATTGCCCTGCTGAAAATACCGGGACTCGGTGGGAAAAAGTTGGCGAAATTGCATGAAGTCGGTGTCATTGATGCAGATTCCTTCGCGGAAAAATTGGCGGATGGTACAGTAGAAGCAATGCCAGGATTCGGGAAAAAGACGGTTGAAAAATACAGTAAGGCACTCGAGACCTTTGAAACACGACCAGAACGATTGCCATACGGCGTCATGCGTAAAAGTGTCAGCGAACTGGAGCGGACATTAGCGGGAATCGATCAGATCATCCGTTTTGAAGTCGGGGGCAGCTTCCGTCGGGCGGAAGAAACGTGTAAGGATCTTGATTTCATCATCTCGACCGAGCACCCAAAAGAGGTAAAAGCACAATTACTGGAAATCGAACAGATCGATGAAATCATTGCTGCCGGGGAGACGAAAGTATCGATCGTCCTGAAACGGGACGATGCCTATATTGCAGTCGATTTCCGGTTGGTCGATGATTTGGCGTTTGCTTCGACGTTACACCATTTCACGGGATCAAAGGATCATAATGTCCGGATGCGGCAACTTGCGAAAGAGCGAGGGGAAAGCATCTCGGAATACGGGATTGAGACAGCAGATGGTCTCGTACAACCGAAAACGGAGGACGAATTGTTCGCCCGTTACGGTTTACCGTTCATTCCGCCTGAACTGCGGGCCGGACGGTTGGAATTCGAGGCAGATTTAAGCCGGTTAATCCGCGAAACGGATATTCAGGCGGATGTCCACATGCATACGACATGGTCGGACGGCACGTTGTCCGTCGAAGAACTCGTTGATGCCTGTGCCGCGCGGGGGTATTCGTGGATGGCGATTACTGATCACAGTAAATATATGAAGTTCGTCAATGGTTTGACGGAAGAACGCTTACGGAAACAGCGGGTGGAAATTGAAGCAGCCCGGCAAAAACATCCGGAGATGACGATTTTATGCGGTGTCGAGATGGATATTTTACCGGACGGTTCATTGGACTACGATGATACGTTTTTACAAGAAATGGACTATGTCATCGCCTCGATTCATTCCAAATTCGATCAGACGGAAGAGGAAATCATGCAACGGTTGGAAAATGCCTGCCGTAATCCGTATGTCTCTTTGATTGCCCATCCGACCGGACGAATCATCGGACGCCGGGAAGGATATGCGGTCAACATCGACCGCTTGGTTGAACTGGCGGCAGAGACGGGCACGGCACTGGAATTAAATGCGAATCCCGCTCGGTTTGACTTAACGGCGGCGTCTCTTGCGAAAGCGAAGGCAGCAGGCGTCAAAATCATGATCAATACCGACACGCATCGGCCGGAAATGTTAGAAGATATGAAACTTGGTGTCCTGCATGCACGTAAAGCATATTTGGAACCATCCGATGTCATCAATACGTGGACAGCAGAAGAAGCGCGGGCTTTTTTTGATCGAAAACGTTTAGGAGTGAAATAAATGAATGCCAATGCACTACGTGTATTAGAATACGATAAATTAAAAGAATTACTCGTCAAGCAGACGGCGAGTTCGCTCGGTGCACAGTTCGTGCGGAAGATGGAGCCGGCAGAAGATTTTGAACAGGTGAAAGCATTACTCGCCTTGACGACGGAAGCAACGACGGTTTACCGCTTACGCGATCGTTATCCGTTCGGTGGCTTGACCGATGTCCGCAGTGAGGTGAAACGAGCTGAAATCGGTTCTGTCCTTTCGACGAGCGAACTGCTTGCCGTTGCGGATGTCGTCTATTCCGGACGACAAGTCAAAGCGTTTCAAGAACGCTTGCATGAAGACCACCCGGATCTCCGTTTACCGGCGCTAGACAGCCGGATCGAACAGATTACGAAACTGGTGGAGATTGAACAAGGAATCCGTCACGCGATTGACGATCAAGGAACGGTTCAGGATTCAGCGAGTGATAAACTCCGAGCTTTACGCAGTCAATTGCGTTCACTTGAAGGCCAGGTCCGCTCGAAAATCGACGGTGTATTACGCAGTAAATCGAAGATGTTATCCGACGCCATCGTCACGATGCGAAACGACCGTTACTGTGTGCCGGTCAAACAGGAGTACCGGCAGGCGTTTGGCGGAATCGTTCATGATCAATCGGCGTCCGGTGCGACATTATTCATCGAACCGCAAGCTGTCGTTGCAGCCAACAATGAAATTCAAGAAGCGCGTCTAAAAGAGCGGGCGGAAATCGAACGGATTTTAGCCCAACTTTCGGCACTCGTCGGATCGGTGGGCGATTCGTTGCGGATTAACGTCGATGTCTTGGCAGAACTGGATTTCATCATGGCGAAAGCCTTGTATGGTCATACGATTCGTGCCGTTGAACCACGTTTAAATGAAAACCGTCATGTCATTCTCAAAGAAGCCCGTCATCCGTTCATTCCGGATGACGAAGTGGTGCCGATCACCGTATCGTTAGGCGGCGAGTTTACGTCGCTCGTCATTACCGGTCCCAACACGGGGGGGAAAACCGTCACATTGAAAACGATCGGTTTACTCCAGTTAATGGTCCAATCCGGTTTGTATGTGCCGGCAGCCGACGAGACGGAGCTCAGTGTCTTTGATGCGATTTATGCCGATATCGGTGACGAGCAGTCGATTGAGCAAAACCTGTCGACGTTCAGTTCGCACATGACGAACATCGTCTCCATGATGGAAAAAATTGATTTCATGAGTCTCGTCTTGTTTGATGAATTGGGAGCAGGGACAGATCCGACAGAAGGAGCGGCCCTCGCCATTGCGATTTTGGACGAAGTGAAACGGCGTGGCGCACGTGTTGCCGCGACGACTCACTACTCTGAACTTAAAGCCTATGGATACAACCGGGAAGGTGTCGTCAACGCCTCGATGGAGTTTGATGTCGAATCACTCAGCCCGACCTATCGGTTGTTGATTGGTGTACCGGGACGTTCGAATGCCTTTGAGATTTCAAAGCGGCTGGGTCTTGAAGACCGGGTCATCGATGCGGCACGCGATCAAGTCGGAAGTGATGCCCAGTCCGTCGAAACGATGATCGGGCGATTGGAAGAAGCGAAACAACGTGCGGAATCGCTGGAACGGGAATTGTTGCAAGAACAACAACGATTGATCGAAGAGCGGGAAGAATTCGAGCGGGAACAAGCGGAAATCCATCAAGAGAAAAATGAGATTTTAGCAAAAGCAGAAGAAAAAGCAACACGTGCCGTCGAACGGGCACAAAAAGAAGCCGAAGCCGTCATCAAACGTCTAAAAGAGTTGCGGGATGCAGGCGCTGTCAAAGAACATGAACTGATTGAAGCCCGCAAACAACTCGAACAGGCCAAACCGACCTTGCAGGATCAGCGTATCGCCAAGGTGAAGGCTAAATCGAATCAAACACCTGTGTTTGCAAAAGGGGAAGAAGTCAAAGTCACGACGTTCAACCAAAAAGGGTACATCATCAATCAAAACTCAAACGGAGAGTATACCGTTCAAGTCGGGATCATGAAAGTAAACGTCAAACCCGGTGATCTCGCGAAGGTCGGCGAAGCGAAATCGGCTTCCAAAACCAAAAAACGGTCCGGCGGGACAAGTGTGACGAAACAGTCCGCGGCATCGGCAGAACTCGATCTGCGGGGAGTTCGTGTCGAAGAAGGTCTCTCGAAACTCGACCGCTTCATGGATCAGGCCTTACTGTCGAACTACGAACAGATTCGTGTCATCCATGGACTCGGAACAGGTGCGATGCGTCAAGGGGTGCAAGAGTATCTGCGTGGAAACCGTCATGTCAAAACCCATCGCCTTGGAGGTCAAGGTGAAGGTGGTCATGGTGTGACGATCATTGAATTGAAATGAGGCGCGTCAGGTGAATATTTTTGAAAACGTCTATGTCTACACGACGGCTTTATATTCGGTGGCAGGATTATTGATCATTATGGGCTTGGCACTTTTTGAGTTGACAACCCGGTACCGAAACTGGGAACATATCAAGAGTGGAAACATTGCGGTTGCCCTCGCAACGGGTGGCAAGATCATTGGTCTGGCGAACATCGTTCATTTCGCCGTTCAAAGCGAACAACGTGTGGGTGCCATCTTTTTAGAAAGTGCGTTCGGATTTTTATTACTGATTTCGACTTATTGGATTTTTGAATTCTTGACACCGAATCTCCCGGTTGACCGAGAGATCGAAAAAGGAAATATCGCGGTCGGGATCATTTCCTGTTCATTATCAATCGGCATGTCTTATGTCATTGGTTCGGCGTTAGTGGGGTGAGTACGTGTTAGAACGGTTAGCAAAAATCATGTTCGGCGTATCGATTGCCTTTTTGGTCGTCGGCATACTTTGGATTTTCATGAATTAAAAGAACTGGCTGTGCCAAGTGATTATTCCGTACTGAGCTCGATTCAGTACGGAATTTTTATTGGGACCCACGAAAGAAAAACAAAGGAGGAAACTACATGAATGTAAGAAAAACCAATACAAATGAAATACGGCGGCGCGCTTTTGAAGCGATGCAACTGATTTCCTGGAAAGATATCTTTTGGATCATCGTCGGTTCAGCGATTCTTGCGTTTGGGATCAACTACTTCACGATCCCGAATGACTTATCGGAAGGCGGACTGATCGGGATTACCGTTATTTTCTACTATCTGTACGGCTGGAATACCGGATTGGTGTCCTTGATTGCGAATGCACTCTTGTTCATCATCGGGTACCGGTTCTTGAGCCGGAAGACGATGATTTATTCCGTGATTTCAGTTGCGACGACTTCATTTGTCCTGTCGGCAACGGCGTCGCTCGCGACGGCTTCCGATAACCGGTTGATCGGGACGATTTACGCAGGAATTCTGATTGGTCTTGGAATCGGACTTGTCATTCGCGCAGGCGGGACGACCGGCGGCGGTGTCATCATCGCCCGGTTGATGAACAAGTACTTGAATTTAGGGATTGCCGTTTCGATGTTCATCATCGACGTGACGGTTGTCGGAGCTTCCGGATTCCTGTTTGGAGAAGAAACGATGCTCTATACGTTGATTGCCATCATCATCGGTTCGTATTTAATTGATCTGGTCAGCGAAGGACTCAATGTCCGTGAAGCGGTCACGATCATCAGTCACCGCCAGGAAGAAATTGCAACGATTTTGACCGAAACACTCGGTCGCAGTGCGACGGTCATTCACAGCCATGGTCATTTCACGAAACAGAAAAACGACATGTTATACATGATTGTCGATAAACGCCAACTTGCACCGCTGAAACAAATCGTCGAGGCGGCGGATCCCCGTGCCTTTGTCGTCATTCATAAAGTACGTGAAGTCATCGGTGAGGGATTCACCTATCCGTCACGCTAACGATCGATCAAAGCAACCACTTGCGAAAGGGCAGGTGGTTTTTTTGTGGTGTGCTCAAAATACCTCTGATTGGGAAAAATGTGAAATTTATTTTGGATCAGGACTAGCCGCTGTGGACAAATTACACGTATAATAAAAATGAATAGTAATTCAGTCACAGGGAGGGATTGGAATGGATTCAGCATGGTTAAAGGATTATCCGGAACAAGTACCTGCATCAATCGCCTATCGCGAGATACCGCTCTATCAAGCACTTGAAGAGGCGGCAGACGAATTTCCGGGACGACGTGCACTCAGTTTTCTGGGAAAACGCATGACGTTCCAGGAAGTGCGCCAAGAGGCCCGAAGCTTTGCCCAAGTCCTGCAAGACGCCGGACTCGAGAAGGGTGACCGGGTCGGTTTGATGTTACCGAACTGTCCCCAGTATATGATCAGTTATTATGCAGTATTGTACGCAGGTGGAACAGTCGTCCAAGTTAATCCGCTGTATACTGATCGTGAGCTGGAACAGATTTTGGTCGACTCCGGTGCGAAGATTCTCGTTACGTTGGATTTACTGTATCCGAAAGCCTCACGCGTCAAAGCAACGACGGTTTTAAAAACGGTTGTCACAACGAGTATTGCTGACTATCTGACTTTTCCGAAAAACAAGCTGTATCCGATCAAATCCCGCAAAGACAATAACATCATCATCGATACGACCGGTTCGATTCCGTTTTTATCACACCGCGGTGCTGAAATGATCGAACCGATTGCAATCAATCCGAAAGAAGACATCGCAGTGTTACAATATACAGGAGGAACGACCGGGGCACCAAAAGGAGTCATGTTGACCCACTTTAACTTGAGTGCCAACGTAGAGCAGATCAGCCAGTGGTTCTACAAGTATTCGCGGGGGGATGGACGGAAGTTATTAGCCGTCGTGCCTTATTTCCACGTCTACGGCATGACCTGTAATTTAAACTTCGGTATGTTTAATGCCTATGAACAAATCATTTTACCAAAATTTGATTTGGAACAAGTCTTAAAGACGATTGATAAGGAAAAACCGAATCTGTTCCCGGGGGCACCGACGATGTATGTCGGCTTGTTGAACCATCCGAAGTTGAAAAAATATGACTTGTCATCAATCGAAGCGTGTATCTCGGGATCGGCACCATTGCCGGTTGAAGTACAGGAAAAATTTGAACAGGTGACAGGCGGACGGATCGTTGAAGGATACGGGTTATCGGAAACGAGCCCTGTGACGCATACGAATTGTATCTGGGACAAACGTGTCCCGGGATCGGTGGGGATCCCTGTTCCGGATACGATTGCGAAGATTGTCCAACCGGACGGAGAAACACCCGCCGCACCTGGAGAAATCGGGGAAATTCTCGTCCGTGGTCCGCAAGTCATGAAGGGGTACTGGAAACGTCCGGAAGACACGCAAGCCGTTTTACGCGATGGTTGGTTGCATACGGGGGATCTTGGATATGTCGGAGAAGATCATTATTTCCGGATCGTTGATCGGAAAAAAGATTTGATCATCGCATCAGGCTTTAACATCTATCCGCGGGAAGTCGAGGAAATCCTGTACGAACATCCGGCGGTGAAAGAAGCCGTTGTGATCGGGGTTCCGGACGCTTATCGGGGGGAAACGGTCAAGGCGTTTATTGTCTTGAAAGATGACAGTGTAACGACGGAAGAAGAACTCGATCAATTCTGCCGCAAAAGCCTGGCATCGTTTAAAGTACCGAAACAATACGAGTTCAGACAAGAGTTACCGAAAACCTTTGTCGGTAAAATTCTCCGTCGGGTACTGATTGAGGAAGAACGCGCAAAACAGCTGGAAGAAAGCAGTTGACAGCTCAAAAAGACATGATAGAATAAATATGAATGAACCATCATTCATTTTATGTGTTAGGAGATAGCCTTATGAAAAGAACGATGTCTAAGAGTGATCGCATCATTGATGCTGCAGTTAAGGTGATTGCAAAAAATGGGTACCACGGTGCCAAAGTCACGGCGATTGCCAAAGAAGCTGGCGTAGCGGACGGAACGATTTATCTTTACTTCAAGAACAAGGAACATCTGTTGATTTCATTGTTCCAAGCGAAGATGGGCAGTTTCATCGAGTATTCGGAAGCGCAAATTGCGCTTCATCAATCGGCGACACAACAGCTGGCGGCACTGATCGAAGCCCACCTTGAGCAACTGTCGGTGGACTATGATTTAGCGGTCGTCACCCAAATCGAGTTACGACAATCCAATCAAGAGATGCGCCACAATATCGCAACGGTGCTTAAACCATATCTTCACTTGATTGATCGTGTCATCCGAAACGGGATGGAGTCCGGCGAATTTTCAGAGACGCTTGATTATCGATTGGCGAGACAGATGGTATTTGGAACGATTGACGAAGTCGTGACAAGTTGGATGGCGAGCGGATTTAAATACGATTTGCTCGAAACGCGTCACGGGATTCATCGGATGTTAATTAAAGGGCTGAGTTAAGCCCTTTTCCTAACAAACTTTTTGTAAGCGGATACAAAAATGATGGTGGTCAATAGAAGTTGACAGAGGGGGAACGAAGAATGGAAATCTATGTCTTGTTAAAACGAACGTTTGATACGGAAGAGGCAATCCAACTTGAAAATGGTCAAATCGAAGAGGATGGTGCCGAGTTTATCATCAATCCTTATGATGAGTATGCGGTGGAAGAGGCGATTCGTGTTCGCGATGCCCATTCTGGAACAGTGACGGTCGTCACCGTCGGACCGGAGGACGCGGATAAAGAACTCCGGACTGCCCTTGCGATGGGTGCTGATCAAGCGGTCCGTATCTCGATTGAAGATGATATCGAAGAAGCGGATCACTATTCGGTATCAGAAGTTTTGGCCGGTTACTTGAAAGAGCAGACGGTGGATTTGATCATCGCCGGAAATGTCGCCGTTGACGGGGGAAGCGGACAAGTGGCGCCGCGTGTTGCGGAGTTGCTGGATATTCCGTACGTGACGACGATTACGAAGCTTGAATTGACAGGTACGGACGCTGTCGTCACACGTGACGCTGAAGGGGATACAGAAGTCATCAAGACGTCGCTGCCGTTACTCGTCACCGCCCAACAAGGATTAAATGAACCACGTTATCCGAGTCTTCCGGGCATCATGAAAGCGAAAAAGAAACCGCTCGAAGAACTGGAATTATCCGACCTGGAATTGGATGAAGACGAGTTGGCACCACGACTCGAGACGATCGAACGTTTTTTACCGCCAAACAAAGCAGCCGGTAAAATCCTCGAAGGTGATCTTTCGGTTCAAGTACAGGAACTCGCTTCATTATTACGCAACGAAGCAAAAGTTGTTTAAGGGGGAAGAAACGATATGTCAAAAGCACTTGTACTTGCAGAATCACGTGACGGCAATTTACGGAATGTTTCATTTGAAGCGATTGCTGCGGCGAACCTCGTGGCAGATGAAGTCGTGGTGGCCCTGATCGGACAAAATGTCGCAGCGGATGCCTCACAACTTGCTGCACGAGGGGCCCATCAAGTTCTCGTCGTCGAAGATGAGCGGTTGCAGCATTATACACCGGACGGTTACGGACAAGTCTTCATGCAACTGATTGAACGTGTGGCACCGGACGTCATCGTCTTTGGTCATACGTCGCTCGGGAAAGATCTGTCACCTAAAATCGCGGCGAAGTTACAAGCCGGCTTGATCAGTGATGTGACGTCGATCGAAGGAACAGGTACGGAGGCTTCCTTCATCCGTCCAATCTATTCAGGAAAAGCCTTTGAAAAAGTAAAAGTGTCGGAAGGAAAGATTCTCTTTACCGTTCGTCCGAACAATATCGAACCGCTGGCTGAAGGTGCTTCGGAAGGAACCGTTGAATCCGTGACGGTTGAACTAAAGGATTTACGGACCATCGTCTCGGAAGTCGTCCGTAAAGCGACAGGCGGTGTGGATCTTTCGGAAGCAAAAGTCATCGTCGCGGGTGGACGAGGCGTCAAAAGTGCTGATGGATTTGCGCCGCTCCAAGAACTGGCGGACTTGCTCGGTGGAGCGGTCGGTGCATCGCGTGGTGCGTGTGACGCGGACTATTGCGATTATGCCTTACAAATCGGTCAGACCGGTAAAGTCGTTACACCAGACTTATATATCGCCTGTGGTATTTCTGGAGCGATTCAACATTTAGCCGGTATGTCGAATGCGAAAGTCATCGTCGCCATCAACAAAGATCCAGAAGCGAACATCTTCTCGGTTGCAGATTACGGAATCGTCGGGGACCTGTTTGATGTCGTGCCGTTATTGACGGCAGAATTCAAAAAAATGCTTGTGCATTAAGGGATGAAATAGGAGCAAAGAGTAACTTCTTTGCTTCTTTTTTTGTGTGATGACTTGTCTGAGCAGTTTCGTTTGTTGTAAGGTAGGGCTGTGCTATACTCAAGTCAGTAAAAAGATTGCTTTGACCGACAAGTCAAGACAATCTAAAAATAGGAGGTTATTCTCAATGGCAATCGTACACGCAACTAGCCAATCATTTAAAGAAGATACACAAGAAGGTCTCGTTCTCGTTGATTTCTGGGCAACATGGTGCGGACCATGTCGCATGCTTGCTCCAGTTCTTGAAGAACTTGACGCGGATATGCAAGACGTAAAAATCGTCAAAGTCGATGTTGACGCTAACCCGGAAGTGGCAGGAGCTTTCCAAGTTCAAAGTATCCCGACACTCGTCTTATTCAAAGACGGTCAACCGGTCAACAAAACAATGGGCTTCATGCCAAAAGACGCATTAAAAGAATTCGTTGAAACATCTAACTAATTCTACGCACGATATATAAAAGATGGCATTCCGTCAATGGACGGAATGCCATCTTTTTGTTTAGTTGGAGGAAGAGACAGGTGAACAAAGTTCAATTAAATGACCATCCGGATCCAACACATAGGCAACGATCTGTCCCCATGGTTTCTCCGTCGGCGGTAAAACTGTCTCATGACCGGCAGCGCGGATTGTTTCGTACAATTGCTGGACATCATCCGTCACGAAGCCAAGTTCGATCGATTGTTGACCGGTTTTATCCGGGAGCTCGTAGGGAATCATGGAACGGACGTCTTCTTTTGTGTTAAAGGCAAGGACGGTCGTTCCTGTTTCAAATTCCGTATAACTCCCGTGTTCCGCTTTGATCGGGAGACCCAGCAGTCCATGGTAAAACGAACGTGTCTTGACCGGATCTGTGATGTACAGAATGGTGTAGCCGTACCGTACCATATGAATCCTCTCCTTCATCGATTAGTCTTCGAGCAGTGAAGCGATGTCAGACGCCGGCGTCGGGTAAGCAAAACTCGTCTTTTGAAGGGCAGAACTTGGAATCCGGTGTTGCATGGCGAATGAAAAATAGTTAGCCAGTTCGGCAGCATGAACACCGATGAAATGAGCACCAAGAATTTGATCGTCTTCTCCGATCAACACTTTTGCCCGAGCAAACGGATCTTTGATCCGGACATTTGTTTGCCAACTGGATGTGTCAATTAATTTCCCGCGGTAGCGGACGTTGCTCTCTTTTAGACGTGCCTCCGTCTGGCCAACCTGTGCAAGATTTGGGGCAGTAAAGACGATACTTGGAACAGGCAGCAACTCGAGTGTTCTTGTGTTACCTTCGAGCATGTTACAGGCAGCGAGCCGTCCTTCGGTCCCCGCAAAAGGAGTCAGTGCCGGATTTCCGCTGACTGCGACGTCACCCGCTGCGTAGATGTTTGGAGCAGACGACTGCAGGTAATCGTTGACACGGATCCCTTTGTCCTCAAAGATGACTCCTGCTTTATTTAAGTCCAGAGAATCGATGCTTGCGACGCGACCCGTCGCATTCAAGACAACATCTGCCTGGACGTTTGTTCCGTTGGATAAAGCGAGTGTCGTGTCCTCATAAGAGACCACTTCCGTCTCATGGATGATGTGAATGCCAAGGGCTTCCGTCGCTTCCAATAAGACCGCAACCAACTCTTGTTCGAATTGTTTCAGTGCAGTTGAACGTAAGACTATCGTCACTTCCGCGCCAGCGATTCGTGCGAGATGCGCAAATTCAAAGGAAATGTAACCGCCGCCGATACAGACCAGGCGACGCGGTACGTCACGCAACTCCAAAAATTCATTGCTGTTCAAGAAACGTTCACTGCCCGGCACCGAAAGCTCACGCGGACGAAGACCGGTAGCAATCAAAAACTGTTCCGCTTCCAACTCGATCTCGTCGACGAGCAACTTCTTATTGGACAAGAAGCGGGGTTCGCCGTGGTAATAATCAATGCCCAAATCATCGTAACGATTTCGTGTTTGTTCCGGAATCGCGCGTGTATACTCATTTTTTCGTTCCATCAGTTGACGCCAATCGATGGAAACCAATCCTTTTAAACCATATCCGAGTAAGCGTTCAACAGCATCTTTCGCTTCACTGCCGGTCAAAAGAATTTTTTTGGCATCACACCCCCGTTGTGAGCATGTTCCGCCCGGTGTAAAGTTTTCGATAATCGCCACGCGAAGTCCTTTTTCAGCAAATTTATAAGCAGCCTGATTCCCGGCTGCACCTGTTCCTAACACAATGCAATCGTATGTACGCATTTTTTATCCCCCATATGTCATAATCAATGTAAGATATTTACCCTATAACGTAAAACTAGAAACGGTGGAAGGAGACATTTTTGTGAGTCATCAAGAACATATCAAGGCGAAACTATCCCTTTTACCTGATGAACCAGGGTGTTATTTGCACAAAAACCAATTTGGCGAAGTCATTTATGTCGGAAAAGCCAAAAATCTAAAGAATCGTGTCCGGTCTTACTTTACCGGTGCGCATGACCTGAAAACCGAACGCCTCGTTGCGGACATCCGTGATTTTGAGTACATCATTACAGCGAGTGAACTGGAAGCGCTTTTGCTTGAAATGACACTGATCAAAAAACATGATCCGAAATACAACATCATGTTGAAAGACGATAAATCTTATCCGTATCTGAAAATCACGAACGAAACGTATCCGCGTCTGATCACGACCCGTAAGTTAAAGAAAGACGGGGGACATTATTTTGGTCCCTATCCGAATGCCTACGCGGCAAACGAAACCAAACGTCTGCTCGACCGCCTGTATCCACTTCGAAAATGTCAGCCGATGCCGAAAAAACTGTGTTTGTATTACCACATCGGTCAGTGCCTCGGTCCTTGTGAGATTCCGAATCTGGAAAATGAGCAAAAGGAAATCGTCTCGGAAATCCGTCGTTTTCTGTCCGGTGAAACAAAAGACCTTGTCCAGTCCCTCCAAGAGAAGATGAGCAGTGCAGCAGAAGCCATGGAATTCGAACGGGCAGGTGAACTGCGTGACCAAGTTCGGGCCATCGAGTCGATCATGAATAAACAAAATATGATCACGGCAGACCTGACGTCTCGCGATGTGTTCGGGATTTATGTCGATAAAGGCTGGATGTGTGTCCAAGTCTTCTTCTTACGTGGTGGAAAAATGATTGAACGGGATGTGTCACTGTTTCCGATTTACGGAACGGCAGCGGAAGAATTGGAAAGTTTCATCGTTCAATTTTACGAAAAAAACATCAAACCAAGTGAAATTTACGTCCCGCCGCTCGTCAATCAGATGTTGCTCAAAGAAGCGATTGGTCTTCGTGTCCATGTCCCGGTCCGCGGTTCAAAACGTAAATTATTGGATCTTGCCACGAAAAATGCCGAGAACGCGATTGGCGAACGTTTTGAATTGATTGCCCGTGATGAAAAGAAAACCGTTCAGGCAGTTCAAGAACTGGCAGACGCAATTGATGTCCATCCGCTATCGCGCATCGAAATCATCGATAATGCCAATATTCAAGGGGCGGATGCCGTGTCGGCACTTGTCGTCTTTGAAGACGGAAAACCGCTCAAAAAAGAGTACCGGAAATTCAAGATCAAGACCGTCAAAGGACCGGATGATTATGAATCGATGCGGGAAATCGTCCGCCGCCGATACCGCCGTCTGTTACTGGAAGGTGCCCGTCTACCGGATCTTGTATTGATCGATGGTGGACTGGGTCAACTCAATGCGGCACTTGAAGTGATTCAAGATGAACTCGGCTTATCCCTGCCTGTCGGTTCACTAAAAAAAGACGACAAGCACCGGACGAGTCAACTGTTGTTTGGGGAAGGCGGACAATTAATTGAACTGCACCCCCGATCCAGTGCGTTTTATTTGTTGCAACGGATGCAGGACGAGGTGCACCGCTTTGCGATTACGTTCCACCGTTCGTTACGTTCAAAAGGCATGACGCGTTCGCTTCTTGACGACATTCCGGGTGTTGGTCCAAAACGGCGCCAACAATTGATTCGTCATTTCGGATCGATGCGCAGTTTGAAAAAAGCCAACATCGAACAATTGACGGAAGCTGGTTTACCAACCAAATTAGCGGAGACGGTTGCGGAGTATCTCAGTCAGACGAATGAGGAATGAGTAGAACGCAGTTGCATCGTTGACGACAAACAGAGGATCCGGCTTCAGCTAGAAGTCGGATCCTCTGTTGTATGCGGATTGATATCAGTGTCAGCAGACAAACGGTTCAAAAGCATTATGTAGTCACCTTGTGAACCACCAGATTAAAAACAGGCAGGCAACGATTAAAAATCCTGCTAGAAAAAGAACCTGTTTTCTTTCAGTCTTTTTTTGAGAAGTGGATGCGATGACACTGACAGTCAATACAAGCGCGATGGCGAACCAAGTCCAAAAGCTCATGTCGGTTCTCCTTTCCGTCTGAAAATCAGTACAAATATGCAATCAGGCACACCGATAGCTCGGTGTGCCTGATTTATTAATTAGTTATTAATGTATTTTTCGTAAAATGATCCGAAGTCTTTTTGATTCCATTTGTAGTAATGTCCTTGTAACCAGTCGAAGGACTCTTGCGACAAATCTTTGAACGTCTGCGGCACGTTCATGTCACCTTGACGAAGACCACCCAGAATCGTGACGGAATGATTGAGTGAGTTGTTCGCAAACTCAAGCATCTTTTGTCCTTCATATTGTTTTTCGGCAATGGCAAGCAGGGCTTTATACAAGTCTTTTACGTGCTCCAACTGCTTTTTATCGACGTCGATCGAATAGTGTTTTCCGCCAATTTCAAACTTGATTTCGACATCAAGATCAACCGTTCCGGCTGTTTCGAACATGACGTGACGAATCGGATAATGGGCGTATGGATAACGATAGAGAACACGTTTTGAACTGACGGCACTCTCGCCATCCAGATGCACAAGGGCCAAATTCGTAAAGCAGTATTCATCTGTTTTCGATTTGATCAGAAAATAAATTTTTTCACCGTCTTCATGTAACACGTAATCATCGGCGGCGGCTTTATCAAAGTCGTCAGGGTGAATCACTTGCCCAATATCACTGAATCCTGTTAAATCGGCTGCTAGTTTCTTGAACATAAAAATTCCTCCTTTGATGAATGGGGTCGATTATTGATACGGCAATTCAATAAAAAGGTTTCATGTTTCAAGAATTCGCCATTGACGATTAAACTCCTGTGTCTGTTTTAAACAGAGCGCTCAATCGGATCTTTAGGATCAATCTCAATCATGATCTGTACATGATCCTTCTGCCATTCCGCATATCCTTCCGCCACGCAGCCATTCATTTTGGCGAACTGTTCTGCCAAAAAGCCGGCTTCGAGCTGGAAATAACCTGCCGGACGTTCTGTCCGTGTCGATTCTGGCGGTGTCAAAAGAAACGTTGCGGATGTTCCTTTTTGCTTCTTTAATTCTAGCTGTCCCCAACCGGCTTCGTAGAAAAATGGTGTCACTTCTTCGATGCTCAAGACGGGAAATTCACGTGCCAATCGTTTTCCCGCCCAATAGATGACCTGGCGATAATCTGTTCCTAATAAGTCCGTCAACACATAGTCACGAATCAATTCGATTCCGAATGTGGAAGAGGGATTTGGTACCGAATCCATCAGCAATCACTCCTATCTCTGAAACTATTATAGCGAGGTAATTCTGATGGGTCATTGTTTTCCTAAAAAAATTTGCAGTTATTTGCAGTTAAATGCAACGGCTCGGGTTGTCTTATAAAAAGGACAGGAGTAGAATAAGTGATGAAAAGACGAATTTCCTTATGAAAGCGCTTTTCTACCAAAATGCGCCAACGTTTGATTGGCAAACAAAAGGGGGGATTTGGATGGCGAATCATCGTGATTTCGTGGGGCGTAAAATACACTCACTGCTCGGCGTCATTCCAATCGGGTTATTTTTACTTTCTCATTTTACGACGAACTATTTCATCGTTCGTGGCGAGGAAGACTTTAATAAGGCTGCGGATATCGTGGGGAGCGTTCCGTATCGGTTGTTCTTGGAAGTGTTTGTCATCTTCATTCCAATCATCCTGCACGGTGTCTACGGTGTGTACATCGCGTTTACAGGTTCGGCGAATACAGGTCGTTATACATACTTCCGGAACTGGATGTATGTGCTGCAACGTTTCTCCGGCGTCTTTCTTGTCGTGTTCATCACGTGGCACGTTTGGGAAACACGGGTTGCAGCAGCCATGGGAACCGCTGTTGATGCGAGTATGATGCAAAATATCGTGGATAACGGCTTCATGCTTGCTTTCTACATCGTCGGGATCTTAGCGACGACGTTCCACCTCGCGAACGGACTTTGGACGTTCTGTATCACATGGGGAATCACACAGTCACCTGCTTCTCAAAAGGCGATGTCGTATGTGGCCGCCCTCGTATTCATCGGATTATCGTTTGTAGGCGTACGCTCGATCTTGACGTTTGCAGGCGTGTTGTAAGGAAAGGGGAACTAACAACATGGCGAATAAAAATCTTGTCATCATCGGTGGAGGTCTCGCCGGCTTGATGGCTACGATAAAAGCAGCTGAACAAGGCGTACCGGTCAAATTGTTTTCACTCGTGCCCGTAAAACGGTCACACTCCGTTTGTGCACAGGGTGGAATCAATGGTGCCGTCAATACGAAGGGGGAAGGCGATTCGCCTTACCAACATCTCGACGATACGGTTTATGGCGGCGATTTCTTAGCGAACCAACCGCCGGTCCAAAAGATGACGGAAGCAGCACCAAAAATCATCCATATGTTCGACCGGATGGGCGTCATGTTCAACCGGACACCGGAAGGGTTACTTGATTTCCGTCGTTTCGGCGGAACGTTACACCACCGGACAGCATATGCCGGTGCGACGACGGGTCAACAGTTGTTGTACGCACTGGATGAACAGGTGCGTAAGTTTGAAGCGCAAGGTTTGGTAGAGAAGTATGAAGGATGGGAATTCCTTCGCGCAATCATTGACGAAGAAGGAATTTGTCGTGGTGCGGTGTGTCAGGATTTACGATCGATGGAAATCGAGGCGTTTGCAGCCGATTCCGTCATTTTGGCGACAGGTGGTCCGGGTGTCATCTTCGGTAAATCGACGAACTCGGTCATCAATACAGGACAGGCGGCAGCAGCGGTTTACCGCCAAGGTGCCATCTATGCGAACGGGGAGTTCATCCAAATCCACCCGACAGCGATTCCGGGGGACGACAAACTTCGTCTCATGAGCGAATCAGCGCGTGGTGAAGGTGGTCGTGTCTGGACGTATAAAGATGGAAAACCATGGTATTTCCTTGAAGAAAAGTATCCGGCATACGGAAATCTCGTACCGCGTGATATCGCGACACGTGAAATCTTTGATGTTTGTGTCAATCAGAAACTCGGCGTCAACGGGGAAAACATGGTCTATCTTGATCTTTCTCATAAAGATGCAAAAGAACTCGACGTTAAACTCGGCGGAATTCTTGAGATTTACGAAAAATTCGTCGGGGACGATCCGCGTAAGGTACCAATGAAAATCTTCCCGGCGGTCCATTATTCGATGGGCGGATTATGGGTCGACTACGATCAGATGACGAACATCCCAGGATTGTTCGCATCCGGTGAATGTGATTACTCGATGCACGGTGGAAACCGTCTTGGAGCCAACTCCTTATTGTCCGCTGTTTACGGTGGGATGGTAGCGGGACCTTCAGCGATTGCCTATATGAACGAACTTGATAAATCGGTTCATGATATGCCGGAAGAAGTCGTGGAAGCCCACAAGATTGCTGAGATCAATCGTTTCAACGATATTCTGGCAATGGAAGGGACGGAAAACGCGTATCAAATTCACCGTGAACTCGGTGAGGTCATGACCGATAACGTAACGGTTGTTCGTTACAACGATAAACTCGAACAGACGCTTGAGAAAATCCATGAACTACGTGATCGATTCACGCGGATTTCAGCAACGGACACAGCACGTTGGAGTAATCAAGGAGCCTCGTTCATCCGTCAGCTTGACCACATGCTTGATCTCGCGGAAGCGATTACGCTCGGTGCCTTACAACGTGACGAAAGCCGTGGTGCCCATTACAAACCGGACTTCCCGGAACGTGATGACGAACGGTTCTTGAAAACGACGATGGCACGCTATACAGATGGTCATCCGGAAATCTATTACGAAGAAGTCGATACATCACTGATTCCACCACGTAAACGCGACTACAGCAAGAAGTCGAAGAAAGAGGTGAAGGCATAATGGCGACACCACTCGAACAGAAAACGAATCAAAAACCGGTTCAGTTCATCGTACAACGTCAGGATGGACCGGATGGGAAAGCTTATGATGAAGCATTTGAAGTGCCTTATCGTCCGAATATGAACGTCATTTCGGCACTGATGGAGATTCGTCGGAATCCTGTCAACGCAGCAGGCGAAAAAACGACGCCGATCAACTGGGACATGGGATGTCTCGAAGAAGTATGCGGCGCGTGCTCGATGGTCATCAACGGAACGCCTCGTCAATCTTGTACGGCGCTCGTCGATAAACTTGAACAACCGATCCGTCTTCAGCCGATGCAGACGTTCCCGATCGTTCGTGACCTTCAGGTCGACCGGCAGCGGATGTTTGATGCCTTGAAAAAAGTTAAAGCATGGGTGCCGATTGATGGAACGTATGACTTGGGTCCTGGACCCCGTATGCCGGAAAATAAACGTCAATGGGCATACGAACTATCAAAATGTATGACGTGTGGCGTTTGTCTGGAAGCATGTCCGAACGTCAATGACCGTTCGAACTTCATCGGTCCGGCTTCGATTTCACAAGTCCGTTTGTTCAACTCGCATCCGACAGGAGCGTATCATAAAGAAGAACGGTTGGAAGCCTTGATGGAAGACGGCGGCATCATGCAGTGCGGTAACGCACAGAACTGTGTGGAAGTTTGTCCGAAAGGGATTCCGTTGACGACTTCAATCGCAGCGATGAACCGTCAAACGACGCTCCACTCCTTCAAAAAGTTCTTCGGCAGTGACGAAGGACGTACGGGAGAAGCAGTCAGTCAATAAGAAAAACATAAAATTAAAGAAGGGGCCTTGCTCCTTCTTTTTATATTTTGAGGAGGAAAGTGTCGTGCGTGTACCTAGTTATATTAACGATCTCGATCAATGGTTGGAGCAAATGAAACATGGGACGCGACTTGATGTCGCCGTTCGATTTGCGGAAACCGATGCTTATGGACATATGAACAACCGGGTTCCGTTCGTCTATTTCGAGGATGTGCGGACATTGATGCTCGAAGAGACAGGGTATTCACTGGCCGATGACGGGATCGTCGTCGTCGCGGATGCCCAGTGCAATTACATCCGGCAAGTCTATCCGCGGGCACGTCTTGCCGTCTATGCCTATCCAGTTCAGGTCGGAACAGCCTCCTGTGACGTCCATTATGCCGCGTTCAGCGAACAGGATGAATTGATGTTCACCGGTCGGACCTCGATGGTGCAGATTGATCGTTCCGGGAATGCGTTTGCTTGGAATGAAGCGTATAAAAATTCCTTGCAGAATCGATTCGAATCCGTTATCATTTGATAATGAGTTCACATATTCGAAAACGACTCACTAGTACGTTATTAGTGGAGGGAGATTTCTTAATCATGGAAAAAACATTCAAAGTCATCGCGGATTCAGGCATTCATGCTCGTCCGGCAACACAACTCGTCAACACAGCTTCTAAATTCCAATCAGACATCAACTTGGAGTACAACGGGAAGACTGTTAACCTCAAGTCGATCATGGGTGTTCTTTCACTCGGAATCGCAAAAGATTCAGACATCAAAATCGTTGCAAACGGTGACGATGCTTCTGAAGCAATCACGACTCTTTCAGATATGCTGACAAGCGAAGGTCTTGCTCAGTAATCCTTTATCGTACATTCTTGGACGCCGGTCTTGCACCGTCGTCCTTTTTTGTTACCATATGAGAGAGGAAGGTGAGGGGAAAACGTGAACAGATCAATTGGAGTATTAGATTCTGGGGTAGGTGGATTGACCGTGGCGCGGGAATTGATGCGTCAGCTTCCCCATGAACAAATCATATATGTCGGAGACACATTACGGTGTCCGTACGGTCCTCGACCAGAAGAAGAGATTCGCCAGTTTACTTGGGAAATGATTGATTTCCTCGTCGCGCAAGATGTCAAACTGATCGTCATCGCCTGCAATACGGCAACGGCGGTCGTCTTAAAAGAAGCACGACAAAAGTTGTCGATACCCATCATCGGCGTCATCGATCCGGGAGCACGTGCGGCGGTCAAAGTCACACGGACAAAACGAATCGGTGTCATCGGCACAAAAATGACGATTGAAAGTAACTCATATGAAAAAGCCTTGCGTCACGTCGAAGGGCAGGTCGTCGTCGAATCACTGGCTTGTCCACCATTCGTTCCACTCGTCGAGTCCTCGCAGACCACGGGAGCTTATGTCGAGCGTGTCGTCGCCAATACATTAAAACCGTTGCTCGCCTATGACATGGATACGTTGATTTTAGGCTGTACCCATTATCCGTTACTGGCAGAAGTGATTGGACGAGTCATCGGACCAAATGTTCAATTGATTTCTTCTGGGGATGAGACGGCGCTTGAAGTTGGTGCCTTACTGGATTACAACGGAATCACAGCAGCCCATGACACCGTCCCGGAACATGTTTACCATGCGACCGGAGATACACGGTCTTTTGAACGGATTGCAAGTGACTGGTTAAATCAACCGATTCAAGCCAAACGGTTAGTGTTAGGAACGGAGGAAGAAAAATGCGTTTAGATCAAAGAGCACAAGCAGACATGCGAACGATTCATTTCGAGACGGGTGTCAATAAACACGCAGAAGGATCCGTTCTGATTTCAGTCGGGGATACGCGTGTCTTATGTACAGCAACGGTCGAAGAAAAAGTCCCGCCGTTTTTACGCGGGAAACGTCAAGGGTGGATCAATGCCGAATATGCGATGTTGCCACGCGCAACGGCGCAACGGACCGGTCGTGAGTCGGTCCGCGGGAAACAAACCGGACGGACGATGGAGATTCAGCGTTTGATCAGCCGGGCGTTACGTTCTGTCGTCAATCTTGAAAAATTAGGCGAACGGACGGTTTGGATTGACTGCGACGTGTTGCAGGCAGATGGCGGGACGCGAACAGCTGCAATCACGGGTGGTTTTTTAGCACTCGTCTTAGCGGTCGATGGACTGATTCAAAGCGGGAAGTTAACGGACACACCAATCAAAGAAGGCATCGCGGCAGTTTCGGTCGGTAAAGTCGGGACGGATTTGTTGCTTGACCTTTGTTATGAAGAAGACGCTGCAGCAGACGTCGATTTGAACCTTGTCATGACATCGTCCGGTAAAATTGTGGAACTTCAGGCAACGGGCGAAGAAGCGACATTTTCACGTCGCGAAATGCTCGATATGCTGGAACTTGGGGAAAAGGGTATTGAGGAACTGCTTCAGGCGGCTGAACAAGCATTAGGTGCTTCCTGGTGGTATGTCGGAGAAGAGGTGGAGCACCGATGAAAATTATCGTCGCGACCAGAAATGCTGGTAAAGTAAATGAATTCAAGGAGATGCTTGGACGACTCGGATATGATGTCGAATCCTTGCTCGACTACGAAACGGCTCCGGAGACGGATGAGACCGGTTCGACGTTTGAAGAAAATGCCGAATTGAAATCAAGAGAAGCGGCAGCTTATTTTGGTCATGCCGTGCTGTCGGATGACTCCGGTCTTGAAGTAGATGCTTTGGACGGAGCGCCAGGTGTCTATTCCGCCCGATTTGCGGGTGAGGACAAATCAGACGAAGCGAATAACACGTTGTTGCTGGAAAAACTGGCTGACGTACCAACAGAAAAACGGACTGCCCGTTTTGTCTGCGCCTTGTCTCTTGCGAAACCGTCCGGTGAAACATTAACCGTACGCGGAACGATGGAAGGGACGATCGGTTTTGAACGGAAGGGAACAAACGGCTTCGGTTACGATCCGTTGTTTATCATCCCGTCCTTGAATCAGACGGCAGCCGAGTTGACGAAAAGTGAAAAAGCGTCCATCAGTCATCGAGGACAAGCATTACGAAAACTTGAATTGGCATTGACTACTTTTTTAGGAGAGTGATCAGAGATGAAAGCATTAATCGTAAGTGATAGCCACGGACTTGACCAAGAGTTGCTGACGATCTTTAATCGCCATCAAGATGTCGATATCGCGTTTCATTGCGGCGATTCACAGCTGACCGGAGATTCCGAATCGTTATATCCCTATCGTGTCGTCAAAGGGAACTGTGACTATGGAAATGATTTTTCAGACGAAGTGACGGAAGAACTGGGGGCGTTTCGGATCCTTTGTGTCCATGGTCATCGACAAGACGTTAAATACAGTCTTGATCAGTTGGTTCATCATGCGGATCAGAAAAAGGCCGCGGTTGTTTTATATGGTCATTCTCACGTCGCGAAGGCAGAACAGCGTGACGGGAAACTCTTTATTAATCCGGGATCAATCCGGATGCCCCGTCATCGTCCGGAAAAGACGTATGCCGTCTTAACGTTAGAGGATGGGCAGTTCACAGTCGATTTTTATGATTTGACCGGTGAGACGATCAATGCCTTACATCTTGACGGAACACTTTAAAAAATAGTTTTTACTAATGTGATTGACACGAAAGAATTGTTTTAGTATAGTTTATTCGTGTTGACACGTCTCAATAGCTCAGCTGGATAGAGCAACGCCCTTCTAAGGCGTCGGTCGGGGGTTCGAATCCCTCTTGGGACACTATAATTAAAATAGAGACTTCCCTTATGAGGGGGGTCTCTTTTTTTTATCTGCTTCATCGGGTATAATCAAGGTATCATGAACTTGAAAGGGATGATGAAGATGATGAAACGAATGAGTGGAATCCTGTTGCTGACAGTTGCTTTAGCTGGATGTAGCGAGGTTACGGATACAGTGGACAATGCGAAACAACAAGTGACAGATGTAAAAAATAGTGTTGATTATGCAGGACAACTGCAAGATATCGCCCAAGACACATCAAAGGTGACATCTGAGCTTTCGACAAAGTTGGATCAGGCAGCTACCGAGGCCCGTGAATCGGCAAATCCGGAGCAGGCGCTCGATCAGCAGATCGAAAAACTTCAAAATGATGGAACCGTTCAACAGTTGAACGAAGAACTGAATCAAATCGACGAACGTCTCGCGAGTTTAGAGAGTCCGCCGGCAGAATTAAAAAATCTCAGTGAAAAACTCGAACAATATGTCAATCAATCTGAAGACATTACGCGTTTACTAGAAGCCGATGTCTCGTTGGATACACTGAACAAAATGGGTATCGAGCAGGCAGGCCAGTTGCAAGAAGCAATCACAAACTGGACGTCTTTGCTTGATCCGTTCACAAAATAAGAACGTCAGACAGGAAAAAAAGGTGGAATGACCGTGGGACAGTCACGTTGGATGGAACAACCGTTAATCGATGAGCAAAAACGCCTTGCTGCGTTGAGTGAGGCAGAATTGAATGTTCGCTTAAACCAACTTCAAACCATGACGTCAGAAGATGATATCTTGTATCTTCTCTACACGATCCAAGAGGCTTTTTTAGCAAGGGAAGACGGAATCGAAGCCTACCTGGCCATCGTCGACCCTTTTCTTGGGTTGGACGGTGTCGAGCAGGTGCTTGCGATTTTCATGTATGAAAAGGGAGAACGATACGCATTCGACCTTGCCTTACGAACCGCATCCCCTTATTTGCCATACGGATTGGCACTAAAGTTAGAAGAAGTGGCCGCATCACGTTCACGCACGGCGCGGAACGTTCAGCAGACCGATGATGCATCGTATCTACAATTGGAAGAAAAACCTGCAGTGACGCTTACAGAGCAGGACTGGATCACGCTCTACCGCTTCGGAACGCTGGAAGAGCAATTTCGTTTCTTGGCACAAACGGACTTACGGGTGCATCCTGGGTTGATGCACTATATCGTTCATGACTATTTGACAGGACGGGACGTGAAACATCCAAGTGCTCTTGTCATGCAACGGTTGCTTCCTCAGCTGACGGAATCGGCGCATGTCTATCCAATCGAAGTGTCGATTCAGTCGCTTGGTGTTCATATGTCGTTTCATCGTCCGGAACAGCTTGAGTCATGTCTGACACAGCAGACCACCCAATTACAACGATTTGCCGATGCTGCGTTCGACTTGGAACGGATGGATCCGTTTAAGGCGCTTTTGCTCATGAACTGGTATCAAATCGTTTACTTAGAGGAGACGATGGAACAGGGTGAAGTGGTGGAAAAATGGCTCGGTGCCGTCGAAGAATTGGCGGATCTCGAATTTTTGTCTGAAGCTCCGCCGGAATCCTTAAGTCCACAGGCACAAAAGATTTACCGGGCTGTCCATTTGGTGCTGCCGGAAGGAAAACTGTACGAACAAGCACTCCTTCAGTAATTGAAGGCGATTGCCTCGTTCAACAGTGGTAATCCTCAGAAAGACTGTGCTATAATGTGACTTGTTGTACACACATGTACGCTAATTGACATTTTTGGAGGGACTCAGCATGACTGCAAAATGGGAAAAACAATCAGGTAGCCTCGGCGTCCTCACGTATGAAGCGCCTGCTGAAGCATTTGATAAAGCGGTAGACCAAGCGTTCAAGAAAGTCGTTAAGACATTGAACACACCAGGTTTCCGTAAAGGAAAAATGCCACGCACAATGTTTAACAAAATGTATGGTGAAGAAGCACTTTACCAAGATGCTCTTGATATCTTGTATCAAGACACAATCGAAGGTGCTGTCGTCGAATCAGGAATCGAGCCAATCGCGCTTGATAACATCGACGTCGAAACACTCGAAAAAGGAAAACCGGTTGAGTTCAAAATCACATTCGTGATCGAACCAGATGCTACACTCGGTGAGTACAAAGGTCTTGAGTACACAGCAGTCGAAACAGACGTTACAGACGAAGATGTCGATGCTGAACTCAAAACAATGCAAGAGCGTGGCGCAGAGCTCGTCGTTAAAGAAGACGGCGTCATCGAAAATGGCGATACAGTCGTATTCGACTTCGCAGGTTTCGATGGGGAAAACCAATTCGACGGCGGTACTGCAGAAAACTATTCACTCGTAATCGGTTCTGGCAACTTCATCCCAGGATTTGAAGAGCAAATGGTTGGTCTGAAAACAGGCGAACAAAAAGACATCGACGTAACATTCCCAGAAGAGTACCATGAAGCATCACTCGCCGGAAAACCAGTCGTGTTTAAAGTAACAATCCACGAAGTCAAAGCTCAGGAACTTCCTGAATTGACGGATGAGTTTGCTAAAGAAATGGACGAAGAAGTTTCTTCTCTTGACGAGTTGAAAACAAAAATTCGTACACGTCTTGAAAACACACGTAAACAAGAAGCGGATGCTTCGATGCGTGATGAGTTGGTTGAAGCAGCGACTAAAAACGCAACAGTTGATCTTCCAGCAGTTATGGTTGAAAACGAAGTTGAGCGCATGGTCCAAGAATTCACACAACGTATTCAGTCACAAGGAATTGACCTTAACATGTACTTCCAGTTAACTGGAACAACTGAAGAGGCAATGCGTGCTGAAATGAAAGAACAAGCAGAAGAGCGTGTCAAAGCGCGTCTCGTTCTTAAACAAATCGTTGCAGACGAAAAAATCGAAGTAACAGAAGAAGAAGCGCAAGCTGAACTTCAATCGATGTCTGAACTCTACAACATTCCTGCTGATCAACTCGAAACGATGCTTGCTCCACAAGGCGGACTTGATACACTTAAAGGTGATCTTCAGTTCCGTAAAGCAATCGATGTTCTCGTTGACAACGCAAAAGCGAAATAATCAACACAACCGAACAGTCGACTTCAAGACCAATTTCTGGTCTTGAAGTCGATTTTTTTGTACGATAGGTCAAACAAGGACAAACTAAATTATAATTTTCAAATCAAACTGTAAATCGCTCATCCAAGATTTGAAAGAGTTTCCTTGTTCATGCTACAATCATTAATAGTAAAACGTGAGAATAGATGCGAAACGGATCTATACAACTTCCACGTTAAAGGGGTGGACCTTTATGTTTAAATTTAACGAAGAAAAAGGTCAGCTGAAATGTTCTTTCTGCGGAAAGACACAAGAACAAGTGCGCAAACTTGTTGCTGGACCTGGCGTTTACATTTGCGATGAATGTATTGAACTCTGCAACGAAATCGTTGAAGAAGAGCTTGGTACAGAAGAAGAAGTCGAATTGAAAAACGTGCCGAAACCGCATGAAATCCGCTCGACATTAAATGACTACGTCATCGGGCAGGAAAAAGCGAAAAAATCGTTGTCTGTCGCGATGTACAATCATTATAAACGGATCAATGCAGGTGGGCGTGCGGATGATGTTGAGTTGTCTAAATCAAACATCGTCATGATCGGACCAACTGGTAGTGGTAAAACACTTCTTGCACAAACGATGGCTCGTATTCTGAATGTTCCGTTCGCAATCGCGGATGCAACAAGTTTGACAGAAGCTGGTTATGTTGGGGAAGATGTTGAAAATATTCTCTTGAAACTGATTCAGGCTGCTGACTACGATGTAGAAAAAGCAGAAAAAGGTATTATCTATATCGATGAGATCGATAAAATCGCCCGTAAATCTGAGAACCCATCCATCACGCGTGATGTGTCTGGGGAAGGGGTACAACAAGCCCTTCTGAAAATCTTAGAAGGTACTGTGGCAAGCGTCCCACCACAAGGCGGACGTAAGCACCCGCATCAAGAATTCATCCAAATCGATACGACGAACATCCTGTTCATCGTCGGTGGTGCGTTTGACGGAATCGATCAATCAATCAAACGTCGTTTGGGTAAAAAGGTCATCGGATTCGGAAACGATTCAGAGAACCGCAACTTGACGCAAAAAGAAATCCTTGCGGCTGCATTGCCGGAAGATTTGCAGAAATTCGGATTGATTCCGGAATTCATCGGACGTTTGCCTGTCATGGCGACACTTGAGCCGCTTGACGAGGAAGCACTCGTTCAGATCTTGACAAAGCCGAAAAATGCACTCGTCAAACAATACAAAAAAATGCTTCAACTGGATGAGGTCGAACTCGACTTCACAGAAGATGCACTCGTTGAAATCGCGAAGCTTGCGATTGAACGAAAAACAGGAGCACGTGGTCTTCGTTCAATCATTGAAGAAACGATGCTTGATATCATGTTCGAAATACCATCACGTGAAGATATCGCTAAAGTCATCATCACAGCTGAAACGTTGACTGGGAAACGTGGTCCAACGCTTGAGTTGAAAGATGGTACAATTGAACAAGGTAAAGAAAAAGAAACGGCGTAACACCGTGACAAATCGGCTCGGAGGCTACTTGTACGCCTTTCCGAGTCTTTTTGTTTAGGAGGAGATTTTTGATGAAGACAAAACAATATCCATTATTGCCACTTCGTGGCGTCGTCGCTTACCCCTTAATCGGACTGACGATTGATGTCGGGCGTCCTGTCTCACTAAAAGCGTTACTTGCGTCGAAAGAACACGAAATTGATTTGGTCGTCGTAACGCAACGTGATCCGGAAGCAGAACCATCGGTGGACGGATTGCATACGATCGGAACACTCGTTCAAATTGCGAAGATGAGTGAACTCGGGAATGATACAGTCCGAGTGCGCGTCATCGGGAAAGAACGTGTCCGGATTGATCACGTGACAGAAACAGACGAAGGATATCAGGCGAAAATCGAACCGATTGAAAAAGCGGATATCAAAGGGGCGAAACAAGAAGCGCTCGTTCGTCTGATTAAAGAGCAGTTTGGTCAGTTGGTGTCGCGGATCAAAGGAATCGGAACGGATGAGCGACGTCGTTTTGAAACGTATGAACGTCTGGATTCGTTGACAGATTATATCGCTTCTAAATTACCGATTGACATTGCGAAAAAACAGGACTTCCTGGAAGAAAATGATCCGGTCGAACGTGGCGTCATGTTACTTGATGTGATGAAGCATGAGTACGAGGTCGTTGAATTGGAACGGGAAATGCGGGAACGGACGAAAAAAACGATCGAACAATCGCAGCGGGAATATTATCTTCGGGAACAACTGAAGACGATTCAGCAAGAGCTCGGCGGAGAAGCAGTTTCGGCCGAGAGTGACGCCGTGAAGTATAAAGAAAAACTGGCGTTGCTTGATTTGTCGGAAACAGCAGTCATCAACATTGAAAAAGAAATCAACCGACTAGCGGTTGTTCCGGCAACAAGTCCCGAGCATGGTGTCATTCGAAACTATCTTGAGTGGTTCTTCTCTCTTCCTTGGAACGAGGCGACGGACGATTTCTTGAATGTCGAAGCGGCGTCAGAGCAATTGGATGAAGATCATTATGGTCTCGAGAAGGTCAAAGAACGGATTTTGGAATACTTGGCGGTGCGTCAGCTGACGGATTCGCTTCGAGGACCGATTTTATGTTTGGCCGGTCCTCCAGGGGTCGGGAAAACATCACTCGCTCGGTCGATCGCAACGGCACTGGAACGGAAATTTGTTCGTGTTTCGCTTGGTGGAGTACGGGATGAGGCGGAAATCCGCGGACATCGCCGGACATATATCGGTGCGATGCCCGGACGCATCATTCGTGGCTTGAAACAAGCCGGAACGAACAATCCGGTCTTCCTGCTCGATGAGATCGATAAGATGGCGAACGATTTCCGGGGAGATCCGTCTTCTGCGATGCTTGAAGTTCTTGATCCGGAACAAAACAACAGTTTTTCCGATCATTATATCGAAGAGCCGTTTGATTTATCGAATGTCTTGTTCATCGCGACAGCCAATGATGTCTCGAACATCCCCGGTCCGTTACTCGACCGGATGGAATTGATTCAAATCGGCGGTTATACGGAACAGGAAAAAACAGAAATCGCCATTCGTCACTTGTTCTCGAAACAATTAAAAGAACATGGACTGAAGAAAAGTCAGTTGACGGTCAAACCGGATGCTTTGGAAGAAGTGGTCCGTCGCTATACGCGGGAAGCCGGTGTCCGGAGTTTGGAACGTGTCATCGGAGCACTTTGCCGGAAAGCCGCCAAACAAATTGCGATGGGTGAAAAGAAACGCGTCACGGTCACGAAGCGGAACCTGTCCGACTTCTTAGGGAAACCGATTTACCGTTATGGTCAAAGTGAACTTGAAGATACGATTGGCGCGGTGACCGGTTTAGCGTATACTGCATTTGGGGGAGATACACTGACGATCGAAGTCAGCCTTGCTCCAGGTAAAGGAAAATTACAGCTGACGGGTAAACTTGGGGATGTTATGCAGGAGTCGGCGCAGACGGCATACAGTTTCGTTCGTGCCAACGCCGAGGAATTCAAGATTGATCCACATTTTTATGAATCGCAAGACATTCACATTCACGTTCCGGAAGGTGCCGTTCCAAAAGACGGACCTTCGGCGGGGATTACAATTGCGACAGCACTGATTTCAGCGTTGACGAAACGTCCGGTGCGACGAGACGTCGGCATGACCGGTGAGATCACATTACGTGGTCGCGTCTTGCCGATCGGTGGACTGAAAGAGAAGTCGCTTGCTGCCCACCGTGCAGGATTGACGACGATTTTGATGCCGCAAGACAACACCCGGGATATCGATGACATCCCGGAAACGGTCCGGGACGGGATTCGATTCATTCCAGTCGCAACGATGGATCAAGTGCTCGAACATGCATTAAAAGGAGAGTAACATGAAAATTTATAAGGCAGATTTTATTACGAGTGGTGTCAATCCGGAGCATTATCCGGAACCACTCCTTCCAGAAGTAGCGTTAGCGGGTCGCTCAAACGTTGGGAAATCTTCATTTATCAACAAGCTTGTCCAACGAAAAGCCCTTGCGCGGACTTCTTCGAAGCCGGGGAAAACGCAGACATTGAATTTCTTTAACATCAATGATGAAGTCATGTTCGTCGACGTTCCCGGTTATGGTTATGCGAAAGTTTCAAAAACAGAACGAGAAGCTTGGGGTAAGATGATGGAGAAGTATTTCACGACACGTGAAATCTTAAAAGGCGTCGTCTTACTCGTTGATATCCGTCATGAGCCTTCGGCGGATGACGTCATCATGTATGACTTCTTGAAATACTATGATTTATCAGTTATCGTCGTGGCGACGAAACTTGATAAAATCAAACGCGGACAACGTGACAAACAGATCGCAGCCATTAAACGCAAATTGCAGTTTGATGGTCAAGATACATTCATCCCGTTCTCATCAGAAACCGGTGAAGGTGTCGATGCGGCATGGGAAGCAATTTACCGTCACTTGTGATTATACGTAAAAGAAACCTGTCTCCTTGTGGAGCAGGTTTCTTTTTTTATCCAGTATATTCCTTTCAGAAAAAACGGGTTCCATTATATGCGACAGCTTGAATTCAAGTTACAATAGAAAAAACTAATTGCCTAAATTAATCGCCTTACGAAGGGTTGTGTAAAAATGAAACGCTATAAATGGATTGCAGCATTGGTTGTCCTTCTGATTGTGACACCACTCGTCATCTGGTTTCTTCAAAAAGAACGGACATTAAATATTGTGTTATTCGATTATACAGTTGGAAAACAGGAACGGGAGCATGCGGGTACGACGTGGTTGTTGAATCATCTTAAAGTCCGTTCGGAGAACGAGAAGGACTATACGTACACGGATTACATCAACCGGTACGACGGCACGCAAGGTGAAGCGATGCTGAAGCAAGCCAATCAAGCGGATGTCTTATTGTTTACCGATACATATGGAAAATCATACACCGTTGACGGGAAACAAGAACACCGTGGAGGATTGACAGCGGAAGATGTAGCCGTAGCGACAGATGCGATTTCAAAAGGAAAAACGGTAGTTGCTGAATTTAATACGGCAGCCAGCCCGACACCGGCTGACCGTTCAAATGCGTTTCGTCAGTTGTTTGGTACGGCATGGACCGGCTGGATCGGCCGATTTTTCCCGGATTTGACGAAGTTACAAGGACTAGATGAGACGGTCATCAAGAAGCTGGAGCTTCAGGCAAAGGACAAAGCATTTAAGTTGTCCGGTCCCGGTTATGTCTTCATCAATGATTCAACGGAAGAAGTGTTTTTTGTCAATGACGATACTCCTCTCCTTTATACATGGGATAAAAACAAAGGCGACGCAAAAGATGAAGTCCGCTACAACTACTGGTTTGAAGTATTGGAACTGGATGGGGGAGAACAGCAGGCCCACTTTTCCTGGAATCCGTCGAAAAAAACACAAGCGATGTTACGCGAACGTCAACTGCCGCTTGAATTTCCGGCTTATGTCAAACAAGGAAGCGGACATTACTTTGCCGGAGACTATACGGACGTCGCCGACATTCCACGTTATTACCGGTATGCCGGACTCGATTGGTTCCGCAAACAGTTCATCTTAGACAGTGCGGAAAGTGAGTCAGCGTTCTTCTGGAAAGTTTATGCGCCAACGCTCAGCCGGATTTTAAAAGACACGAAACCGGTTAAACAGGCAGCAGTTAAAACAAAGCCATTATCACAAACAAACATCAACGATCAGACGATTCGGACACGCGCACGGTCCGGTCAAGACACGCTTGAAATGTATCAAGATGGGGAATGGAAGCCTTATTTCGTCAAAGGGGTGAACGTCGGATTAGGACGTCCGGGTGCATTTCCGGGAGAGCATGCCGTCAGTCGCAATGAGTATGACCGTTGGTTAAAGCAGATGGGAGAAATGGGCATCAATACGATTCGGGTCTACACGCTCCATCCACCTGCCTTTTATGATGCATTAAAAGCCTACAACGCATCCGCGAAAACACCGATTTATTTGATGCAAGGCATGTGGGTCGAAGAAAAACCGTTCGAAGAGTTAAAAAATGCCTTTGAACCAAAATTCTTAGAAATGACGGATACAGAAGCCAAACGGATGGTCGATGTGATTCATGGCAATGCAGTCGTCAAGGAAGTTGTCGGGCATGCTTCCGGAACCTATACGTCAGATGTCTCGCAATACGTCTCGGCCTTTGTTTTCGGAATCGAATGGTTGCCGGACGCGGTCGTAGGAACCAACAAAAAAAATAAAGACCTGCGTTATGAAGGCAAGTTCGTGACGACGACAAAAGAAGCCTCTCCATTTGAATCGTGGTTAGCCGGCCGAATGGACATCGCGACCCAACATGAACTGGATACGTACAAAACGACGCGGCCGATCGGAGCGACGAACTGGCCGACGACGGATCCGCTCGCGCATCCGGACGAAGTCGAAGAAGAACAAGATCTTGTTTCGATTGACTTTAACCACATTCAAGCAACAAAAGACTTTGCCGGCGGTGTGTTTGCTTCCTATCACATCTATCCTTACTATCCGTCCTTCATTAAGGAAGAATTTGGTCGGAAGGGGGATACGGGTTCAGAATCCTACAGCCGTTATTTAAAAGAGATGAAAGCGTATCATGATATGCCGTTACTCGTATCCGAGTTCGGAATTCCGAGTTCACGCGGGAAAACACACCTTGGACCAAACGGATTTGATCAGGGACACGTCAGCGAGGAAAATCAAGGAAAGCTCGTCGCGAAATTGTACCAAGACATCGTCGACACGAAGATGGCCGGGGGACTCGTGTTCATCTGGCAAGATGAATGGTTCAAACGGACATGGAATACGATGGATTATGACGATGCGGATACACGTCCGCGCTGGTCAAACGTCCAAACGAGTGAACAGCATTTTGGAATGCTCGGTTTCTTACGGGCTGATATTACGATTGACGGAAAAATGGAGGATTGGAAAGGCTATGCCCCGGTTGCGGAAAACGACGGGCAAGCGATTTATATGACGTCAGATGAAGCTTATCTCTATCTGCGGATCGACCGCAAGGCAGTTGAGCCGACGACAATTGCCTTATCGACCAAACCGAATGACGGCAATCAGCAAGTGGGCGACTTGACGCTCGAAGAAGGCGCCGAGTACCGGTTGACGATTGACAAGCAGGCACGGATCGATGTGGATGAGCGGTACGATATCTTCCGCTATCACTACGGTCTGAAAAAACCGTTTGAAATGGTGACGCCACCTTCCGATGAACCAAACAGCGGGAATTTCAATCCGATCTATCAGATGCTCGACTATGCAAGACGCGATCCGGTCACCAAAAAAATCATCAAGCCGGCAATCAAATGGGATACGGGTATTTTAAACGAGGGTGAACCGGACAGCATTTTAACAGACATCTCTGACTTGCAGGAGCCAAGCATCGAGTTACGGATTCCTTGGATGGTTCTGAACATGCGGGATCCAAGTAAACATGAAATCATCGGCGACTTCTGGAAAGACGGACTGGAAGCGAAAATGGTGACCGAAGGAATCGAAGTCACCGGTCTGATCGGAAAGACGCGTCTGCCGGAATCTGATCGAGGATTTTATAACTGGTCCGAGTGGACGAACCCGCAACAACGGGAAGAACTGAAGCCTGTTTATCAAAGCATGCAGGAAGCATTCAAAAAGGGAGTGAAGTAAATGCGGCGTGAAGAAATGTGGAGGTTGATCAACGCATCGATCGAGCCGGTCGATGCGGAAATCAGCTCAACGGCAGTCGTAACAGAAGAAGACGTCAAAGGATCGACATCCGGCGTCGTGTTTATTCATACAATTGGATTAATGCCGGAAGCCGTGAATGACTTGATCGAAACCGGTCGATGCACAAGAACCGATATCTCGTATGCGGATGTCATCATCGCAAGCCAGCCGATTATCGAAGAACGGGTACCCGTCATTTATATCGCGGGTACGACCGATGACCGGTCCTTTTATCAGCTCGAAAATGCACGTGAGGTCATTCCGGCAAACTTGCCGGTCGATCTCTTGCTCGATCGGCTGATGCGATATAAACGTGTCCAACGGCTTGTCGATGTCGTCATCGTGACGGATAATCCTCACCTGCGCCGGCTGTTGGAACGGGAATTGACCAATCGCTTTGAGTCTGTCGTCCTGTATGAACGAACAGAAACGTTTCTGGAACAGCATGCGGCGACGCGCCCGTATCTCCTTGTTTTTTCATCGGCGCTTCCTCGTGCCGACGGGTTGGAGTTATTGTTGCGTGCCAAATCCGAAAGCATCGTTCCGTTTCATGCGATCATGATTTCGATGTACAACCGGGAACGTGACCATGTTCTGGCAATTGAACGTGGGGTTGACGGAATCATGACCCTTCCTTTGAAAGTCGAAGAATTTCGGGCATGGGTCAAAAAACTTGAGGGGGTCCGCGAATGAGATGGATTATATTTTTTATCTTCCTTCTGGTCGTCCTCCAAATCGGAGCATTGGTTTACTTGGTTTTCCAGAAACGGAAACGAGTTAAGCAGGAAGAAGCCCGTTTGAACTGGCAACGGCAGTTTCAAGATGAACTGTATGATTTTGCGACCGGCGAAAAACGAGAGATGCCACACATCGTCTTAGGAAATGAAGACTTGGTCGAGCTCGAACTGTTTGCTTTTACGAACTTGACCGAGACCGTGTCACATCAAGAACGGATCTATCAGTACGTGGAGGCAAAGTTATTACCGTATTATCAGGTTCAAATCCGTCACCGACGCATTGATCGCCGGTTAAACGCCTATGAAGCGATCGCGCAATTCCGGTTAAGACCGGTCGCACAAGAGTTGCATCAAAAATTAGGCAAATCCATCTCAAAAGAAGAAAAAGATGTCATTGTCCGGACGTTGGTTTCGATTGCACCTCACTTAGCAATCGGAGAAGCGAAGCAAGTAAACGAAATCAGCTTTTTTGGCGCAGTGCTGGCGATCGGACGCAGCAAGGATTTGACGGCATGGATCGAGGAATTTGAACAATTGACAGAGTCCTTCCAAATGGGTGTTCTCCAATTGATCTATGACCGGGAAGAGACACAATACCTTGAACTCGTCCGTTCGAAAACGACGGATGCGCATCCGGAAATCCGGAAACGTGCCCTGCGTGCGTTGACCCGAATCGGACTCGAGGAAGACTGGAAGTTGTATACACCGTATCTGGAAGACGACACGAGTTGGGTCGAACAGATGCTAGCGCTCCGCTTCCTCGAAAATGTCGCTCCAAAAGAGTCGGTCGTCTACATTTTACCGTTCGTCGGAAGTCGCTCCTGGTGGGTACGGACCGCGGCCTTTGACGCACTCCTCGCCTGTGGCGGACTGGAACAATTGGCACTGGTCGCAAAAGATCATCCCGATCGGTATGCCAAACAAAAAGCGACGGAACGTCTAGCAAAGGAGATGAAACAACATGTTGTCATCTGAAACGATCCAGAAAATCATTGAAGTATTATCCTGGACCGTATTGATTTATATGATCCTCGTCATCATCTTCTATTCGTCTTTGTATCTCATCTCAGCACAGATGGTCCGAAAACAACGGTTCCGTCGCAAGGAAAGTTCATATCTGCCGTTGATGCGGTCTCTTTACACGCGACCTGTCAGTGTGTTGGTTCCCGCTTACAACGAAGAGTATACGATTGTCACGAGTATTCAAGCCTTGCTTGCACTCGATTACCCGGAACATGAAGTCATCGTTATCAATGATGGCTCGAGTGACGGGACGATGGATGAATTGTTTAAAGTGTACGAGTTGGAAAAAGAATTACGTTTCCCGCGCATCTTGATCGGATCACAACCGGTCAAAGCCGTCTATCGGTCGCGGATCGATGCCCGTTTGATTGTCATCGATAAAGAGAACGGCGGGAAGGCAGATGCGTTAAACGCCGGAATTGATTATTCGAGCTATCCGTACTTTTGTTCACTCGATGCCGATTCAATTTTAGAGCGGGACGCGTTGTTAAAGGTCATGAAACCGATCGTCGAATCCGACGAAGAGGTCATTGCGACGTGCGGATCGATTTTCCTCGTCAACGGTTGTACGATTGAAGGCGGTGAAATCGTCGAAATCCGGACGCCGAAACAACGGATTGTCTTGATGCAGATGATTGAATACTTCCGCGCCTTTTTGTTTGGCCGACTGGGGTTAAGCCGATTTAACCTCCTGCTGATTGTATCCGGCGCGTTTGGATTATTCCAAAAAGCGATTGTCGTTAAGGCAGGTGGGTACAAAGAAGGTCTGGTCGGGGAAGACATGGAACTTGTCGTCCGGTTGCACCGTTACATGAAAGAAAATGACGTGAACAAACGGATTGAGTACGTTCCGTCACCGGTCTGTTGGACTCAGGCACCGGAGACGATGGAAGTGTTGCGGTCACAGCGGACACGGTGGCATCGCGGACTGGCAGAGACGCTCTGGACGCATAAGCGGATGATCGGCAATCCCCGTTATGGATTCGTCGGAAGTGTCTCGATGCTGTATTTCTTTTTAATTGAGTTGCTTGGTCCGATCGTCGAACTGATCGGATACTTCATCATTCCGTTGAACCTGCTTGTCGGGACCTTGAACTTTGAGTTCGGGATCGTCCTCCTCACAGTGGCGTTACTGTACGGCTCGTTGTTGTCGGCAGGTGCCGTCCTGCTGGAAGAGTGGACGATGCACCGCTTCAAGAACGTCAAAGAACTGATCCGTCTTTACCTCTGGTCGTTGACGGAATCGTTTTGGTACCGGCCGATTCTCGTCTTCTTTAAACTGGGCGGCTTAATTCAGTTCATGACGGGACGCGGTCAGTGGGGTAAAATGGAACGACAGCGACTCGATGAAGTCGTCACGGAGAAAACAGAAGAAAAAACCGGATAAACAGATGAAAAGAAGAAACTGGTAGGAGGACTGTTCGTGGATTTACTTCGTAACAAATGGTTTAAAGCATTACTCTGGATTTTGACAATCTTTTTAGTGATTTGGGTCGGGACAAAAATTTCCTTCCTGTTCCAACCGATCAAAGTCATGCTCGCTTTGATTTTCCCGCCGTTGATCATCGCCGGGATCTTTTATTACTTTACGCTCGGGATCGTCGACATGCTGCAAAAGCGTGTCAAAAAACGCGGACTGGCTGTGCTGATCGTCTTACTCGGCTTCCTCGGTGTCATCACGATTGCCGTGGCGTCACTCGGACCGATTCTGGTCGAACAGGTCACGGATTTCGTGACGAGCATTCCGAACCTGGTCGTCGAACTGCGGGATCAGACGTTGAATCTGCGTGATCAACTGATGAACAACCGGTTCATTTCGAACTGGGTGCATGAAAACACAGACCTGTTTGATAAGTGGACGAACGAGGCGACGTCATACATCGGGACCTTGTTCAAGTCGGTCTCGACTTCTGTCGGAACGATTTTCAGTGTCATTTCTTCGACCGTCCTGATCATCGTGCTTGTTCCATTTATTTTGGTCTACATGTTGCTTGACGGTTACAAGTTTCCGAACTCCGTCGTCAAGCTGTTGCCGAAAAGCTATGAGACGGAAACACGGAAGATTCTTCACGATATGCACGTGACGGTCAAACATTACGTCAACGGTCAAGTCATCGTATCGTTGTGTGTCGGCTTGATGTCACTGATCGGTTTCTTCATCGCGGATATCCAGTATGCGTTACTACTGGCGTTGTTCTGTACGGTCACGAACATCATTCCTTATCTCGGACCGTATATCGGAGCCGTCCCTGCGGTCATCGTCGGGTTCATCGATGATCCGATCAAGGCGCTGTATGCGATCATTACGATTGTCGTCGCCCAGCAGATTGAATCGAATTTGATTTCTCCGTACGTCCAGGGGAAAACATTGAAGGTGCACCCGCTGACGATCATCATCGTCTTACTCGTCGCCGGAAAAATCGGCGGGATCATCGGTGTCATTCTCGCTGTCCCGACGTATGCCGTCACAAAAGTTGTAGTCCAGAATATCGCCCGGATCTATCAATTACGGCAACAAAAGTTTGATTTACAAACGGAAGAATCTCCAATCATCACCGATTCAACCAAATAAAAAATCCGACCCTCTGCTGAACTTAAAAGCAGAGGGTTTGTGATTTGGTCCGGAGAGGGATATGGTAAGAAGATAAGTTTCACAACTTCGACTCATTTTAGTTTATAAATTGATTGGAATCTTTTTTATAATGGTTATAATGTAGAGTAGAGAACGAAAGATAGATGAGAATGAAATCTTTGGACGTAAGGGGTAGAGCGCATGCATATCGTAGTTGTCGGTTTAAATAATAAGACGGCGCCTGTATCAATCCGCGAACAAGTCTCATTTGGGGAACATGAGATGAAAGGGGCGGTCGTTGCGCTACGTGACGAAAAGAGCATTTTTGAAAGTGTCATCGTCTCGACGTGCAATCGGACGGAATTATATGTCGTCACGGATCAACCGCATACAGGTCGTTACTATACAAAACGTTTTCTCGCGAACTGGTTTGGTTTAACGATGGAGGAATTAGAGCCTTATTTGTTTATCCATGAGGGCTTTGACGCGATGAAACATCTCTTCCGGGTTACAAGTGGGCTGGATTCGATGATTGTCGGAGAAACACAGATTCTCGGTCAGGTGAAAACAAGTTTCTTCACGGCACAAAAGCTCGAAACAACGGGAACGGTCTTCAACAAGTTGTTTAAAGAAGCTGTTACGCTTGCGAAACGGGCGCATGCTGAAACGGGAATTGGCGAAAACGCAGTTTCAGTCAGTGCAGCGGCAGTAACGCTTGCCGAACAATTGCTTGGGTCGCTTGAAGATAAATCAATCGTCGTCATCGGTGCGGGTGAAACAGGTGAACTGACGACATTGAACTTATACGAAGCGGGTGCCCGTGACATCACGGTCTTTAACCGGACACTTGCCAAAGCCGAAGAAGTGGCGAATCGTTTCGAAGGATCCGCACATTCGATCAATGAAATGCAATGCGGTCTGCTTCGGGCTGACATCGTTATTTCTTCAACCGGAGCAAAGCGGGCAATCATCAAACGTGAAGACATTGCAGCAGCACAATTGTTCCGGAGTGACCGTCCATTTTTGTTGATTGATATCGCAGTCCCACGTGATATCGAACCGACGGCAGGCGACCTGCCGGGTGTCCATTTGTATGATGTCGATGATTTGACGTCAATCGTGCAACAAAACATGGCAGAACGGATGAAAGAAGCAGCAAAAATCGAACGTCGGATTGAAGCGGCAATCGCTGAGTTTGAAGGTTGGATGACGACATTAGGTGTCGTTCCGATCATTACGGAACTGCGTGACCAATCGCTTAAAATTCAACAAGAGACGATGCAAAGCTTAGAGCGGAAGTTACCGAACATGACGAACCGTGAAAAAACGGTCATCGGGAAGCACATGAAGTCGATCATCAACCAGTTACTCCGGGAACCGTTGTCGTATATCAAAGACGCGGCTGCAAAACCGGATGCCGAGCAACGGATTGCTCAGTTCATGGATACGTTTGCACTGGATGAAGAATTGTTTGACGGGACAGCGGAAGAGGTCGTTTTACAAGACGAAACACCGGTCGAACGGAAAGCTGTGAACCGGTGAACAGAGGTCGAATTGTGTTACAATAGAAAAGCATGGGGCGGACTTGTGCCGCCCCTTTATTATTGTACAGGGGGATTTCAGCATGCGAAAAATCATAGTAGGTTCACGAAGTTCGAAACTCGCGATGACACAAACAAAGTGGGTCATCGATCAACTCAAACAAGCGGGTGCACCATACGAGTTCGAAATCAAGAACATCATCACGAAGGGTGACCGCATCCTTGACGTGACATTGTCTAAAGTCGGTGGAAAAGGATTATTTGTCAAAGAAATCGAACAGCAGATGATTGATGAAGAAATTGATTTTGCCGTGCATAGTATGAAAGATCTCCCATCTGAGTTGCCGACAGGACTCATCATTGGGGCAACACCTGCACGTGTCGACGCTCGTGATGCTTTGATTACAACGACGGGCGGAGGTCTGGCCTCACTTCCGGAAGGCGCAATCGTCGGAACAAGCAGTCTGCGCCGCGGTTCTCAATTATTGAAATTACGTCCGGATTTAAAAATCGAATCGATCCGAGGAAACATTGACACACGTCTTGAAAAACTGAAGACGGGACCGTTTGACGGGATTTTATTAGCTGCCGCGGGTCTACAACGCATGGGATGGTCAGAAGACATCGTCTCGGAATACATTTCGACTGACGACATGATTCCGGCTGTCGGACAAGGCATCCTTGCAATCGAATGCCGGGAGCAGGATCAAGAAATCCGCGATTTATTGAATCTCATCCACGATCAGATGACAGAGAAAGTGGCATTTGCCGAACGTTCTTTCTTATCAGCCATCGAAGGAAGCTGTCATGTTCCGGTCGGCGGTTTTGCGACGATCAACGAGGATTTATCGACGACGCTCGTCGGATTCCTTGGTTCAGTAGACGGTCAGCAAATTTTGCTCGAACGGGAAACGTCGCTTGATCCAATGCAGTTGGGTCAACAGGTCGCAACACGTTTACTCGATGCGGGTGGCCGCGAAATTTTAGCGTCTTTACCGGATGACCTTTAAGAAACTGGTCTTGACGGGAAGTCGACGACCAACTTCCGCACAATTGAATCGGTTACGAACCGGACAAGTCGAAGTCATGTATCATCCGGTCATTGAGACGGTTCCGGTCGCGTTTGAGTTACCGGAAGCACTGGATTGGTTGATCGTGACAAGCCCGACCGGCGTCACGCAACTGAAATCACAGCTCGACCGACTACAGCAGACTAAAATCGCAGTCGTCGGAACAAAAACGGCAGCGGTATTGGAAAAACTGGGGCGAACACCGGATTTTATCCCGTCCGCTTTTACCGGGGACGCGCTCGTCGACGAGTTACAACCATTCATCGAACCCGGACAACGGATTTGTTTTGCCCGGGGAAACCGCTCACGGCAAGAACCACTTGAACGATTAAGGCATGCTGTTGCGGCAGAAGTAGTGGAAGTCGTCACGTATGAGACGAACTTACGGACGATTTCTTCTGACGTGTTGCAACATGCTTCGTATATTGGATTGCAAAGTCCTTCAGCTGTCGAAGTTCTGGCATCATCCCGGCATCAGACCAGAGGCACTTACGTAGCCATCGGTCCGATTACGGAGCAAGCCGCTCGCACATCCGGATTGACGCCATTACTCGTCGCCAAGACGTTTACACTCGATGGGCTGATCGACTGTATTTTAGAGGAGGAATTGTCATGAATACATTAGAATTCGCACGTCACCGCCGATTACGGCATACACCGTCCCTGCGCTCACTTGTACGCGAAAATCATCTGCACAAATCAGATTTGATTTATCCGCTGTTTATTGCAGAAGGGGAAGACATCAAACGGGAAGTCAGTTCGATGCCCGGTGTGTTTAACCTTTCGCTTGATCATCTGGAAGCGGAAATCAAAGAAGTGGTTGAACTCGGTATCGAGTCCGTCATCTTGTTTGGTGTCCCGCATGATCATCTAAAGGATGAGCAAGGGACAGGCGCTTTCCATGATCACGGAATCGTGCAGGAAGCGACACGACTCGTCAAAAAAGTGGCACCTCAGCTGACGGTCATCGCCGACACATGTTTGTGTGAGTATACGTCAACCGGACACTGCGGCATTGTAGCAGACGGTACGGTCGACAATGATGCCTCCTTGCCGTTGCACGTTCAAACTGCCGTCTCGCAAGCGCGTGCCGGTGCAGATATCATCGCACCTTCTTCAATGATGGACGGATTCGTGGCAGCGATTCGTCAAGGTCTGGACGAAAATGGCTTCAGCCACATTCCTGTCATGAGTTACGGCGTGAAGTATGCCTCTGCTTATTACGGACCGTTCCGTGACGCAGCCAATTCGGCGCCGGACGAAGGGGACCGTAAAGGCTATCAAATGGATCCCGCGAACCGCCGCGAAGCATTCCGGGAGGCGACAGCCGATGTCGATCAAGGAGCAGACTTCATGATCGTCAAACCGGCACTTGCCTTCATGGATATCATTCGTGATGTCCGCGAACGCGTCGAGTTACCAATCGTCGCCTACAACGTATCGGGTGAATATGCGATGGTCAAAGCCGCTGCGTTAAACGGCTGGATTGATGAGGAACGAATTGTCATGGAAACGATGCTTGGTTTCAAACGAGCAGGCGCTGATTTAATCATTACGTATTTTGCAAAAGACATCTGTCGTTACTTGGAGGGGACAAAATGAGCTTGATTAATCAGAACTCAAAATCAAAAGCCGCTTTTGAACGGGCGTTACCGTTGATGCCGGGTGGTGTCAACAGCCCGGTGCGTGCCTATAAATCAGTCGGGATGTCACCGATTTTTGCTGAACGGGCAAAAGGTTCACGCCTATATGACATCGATGGCAAAGAATATATCGACTATGTCTTGTCGTGGGGACCGATGATTCTTGGTCATGCCGATCCGATCGTGACGGCAGCGATTCAAGAACAAGCGACACGAGGGTGGAGTTACGGTACACCAACGGAAATCGAATCAGCGATGGCCGAAGTCGTCATCAGCCGTGTTCCATCGGTCGAAGTCGTCCGGATGGTCAACTCGGGTACAGAAGCGACGATGGCGGCGCTTCGCCTCGCACGCGGATATACAGGGAAAACGAAAATCCTGAAGTTCGAAGGCTGTTACCATGGACACGGCGATTCCTTGTTGATCAAGGCCGGTTCAGGCGTCGCGACGCTTGGATTGCCGGATTCACCCGGTGTTCCAGCACAAATCGCCAGCATGACGTTAACTGTTCCGTACAATGACATGGACGCAGTCCGGATTGCCTTTGAAAAACACGGCGACGACATCGCGGGTGTCATCGTGGAGCCGGCAGCCGGAAACATGGGCTTTGTCCCACCGCAACCGGGCTTCCTCGAAGGATTGCGCGATATCACGGAACAATACGGATCCCTGTTGATTTTTGACGAAGTCATGACAGGCTTCCGGGTCGGCTTTAACTGTGCCCAAGGATACTTTGGCGTCACACCGGACATCACGTGTCTCGGGAAAGTCATCGGTGGCGGTATGCCGGTCGGTGCTTACGGTGGCCGTCGCGACATCATGGAACAAATCGCACCGCAAGGACCGATTTACCAGGCCGGTACATTATCCGGTAACCCCCTTGCGATGACAGCCGGTCTTGCGACACTGACGCAACTGAAGCCGGAGCATTACGAAGAGTTTGACCGGAAAGCCGCACGACTTGCGGAAGGATATCTCGCAGCAGCGGCGAAATACAACATTCCGTTAACGACAAACCGGGCGGGTGCGATGTTCGGCGTCTTCTTTACCGATCAGCCGGTCACGAACTTCGAACAAGCGAAAACATCGAATCTTGAGATGTTCCGTTCGTATTATCAAAAGATGGCGGCACGCGGGATCTTCTTACCACCGTCACAATTTGAAGGTCTCTTCTTATCGACGGTCCATACGGACGAAGATATCGAACAGACGATTGCAGCGGTCGAGCTGACGTTCAAAGAATTGAAGCTTGAATTTAATCGTTAAGCAGTTCTTGACGAGTCACGGACGTCTCGGATAAAATAAGGAAAGAATAATTTGGAAACAGCGATGACGGGAAGAGTAGTCAAGGAACGCACTGTATGAGAGAACACATCCACGGGCTGAGAGATGTGACAGGACGTCCTGATGAAGGTCACCCCACGAGCTGGTCTCGTAAGCGACAAGCAAGCGAGATCCGGATTGCCGCACGTTACGCGGGCTAGAGGGCGCTCTGTAAAGAGTGAACTAAGGTGGTACCGCGGAAGAGCAACGGCTTCTTTCGTCCTTAGATGAGGACGAGAGAAGCCGTTTTTATTATGGATTAAAGGAGCGATTTAGATGCAGGAATTATCAATGCCAACGAAATATGATCCGCAAGCAACAGAGGAAAAATGGTACGACTTTTGGATGAAAGGGGAATACTTCAAAGCCGATCAAGATCCGGAAAAAGCACCGTATACGATTGTCATCCCTCCGCCAAACGTTACCGGGAAATTACACCTTGGTCACGCCTGGGATACGACTCTCCAAGATATGCTGACACGAATGAAACGGATGCAAGGCTTTGACGTGCTGTATCTGCCGGGAATGGACCACGCGGGTATCGCGACACAAGCGAAGGTCGAACAGAAACTCCGGGCAGAAGGGAAGTCACGCCTTGAGATGGGCCGTGAAAAGTTCCTCGAACAATCGTGGGCCTGGAAAGAAGAATATGCGTCAACGATCCGCGAACAATGGTCGAAACTCGGACTTGGACTCGATTATTCACGGGAACGGTTTACACTCGATGAAGGTTTGTCGGAAGCGGTTCAGGAAGTGTTCGTCAAACTGTACGAAAAAGGCTTGATCTACCGTGGCGAATACATCGTCAACTGGGATCCGGCGACAAAAACAGCGATCTCGGACATCGAAGTCATCTATAAAGACATCGAAGGTGCCTTCTATCACTTCAGTTATCCGTTGACGGACGGAACGGGTCACGTCGAACTGGCGACGACACGTCCGGAAACGATGCTTGGCGATACGGCGATTGCCGTCAATCCAAAGGATGAGCGTTATGCACACCTGGTTGGAAAAACGATCACGTTACCAATCGTCGGACGGGAAATCCCAATCGTCGCCGATGAATACGTGGATATGGAATTCGGCACAGGGGTTGTGAAAATCACACCAGCCCATGATCCAAATGACTTCGAAGTCGGAAACCGCCACGATCTACCACGTGTCCTCGTCATGAATGAAGACGGAACGATGAATGAAAATGCCGGCAAATATGAAGGCATGGACCGATTCGAATGCCGAAAGCAGATCGTCGAAGATCTGAAAGAATCAGGTGTGTTAATCAAGGTCGAACCGCATCTGCATTCCGTCGGTCACTCGGAGCGGTCGGATGCAATCGTCGAACCGTACTTGTCGCTTCAATGGTTCGTCAAAATGGAGCCGCTTGCTGAAAAAGCACTGCACGAGCAACAAGGGGAAGACAAAATCAACTTCATTCCACAACGTTTTGAAAACACGTATGTCCGCTGGATGGAAAACATCCGTGACTGGTGTGTCAGCCGTCAGCTTTGGTGGGGTCACCGGATTCCGGCTTGGTACCATAAAGAAACGGGCGAAGTCTACGTCGGTAAAGAAGCACCGTCTGACATCGAAAACTGGGAGCAGGACAATGATGTCCTTGACACATGGTTCTCTTCAGCGCTCTGGCCGTTCTCGACGATGGGCTGGCCAAACGAAGGTGCAGCTGATTATCAGAAGTACTTCCCGACGTCAACACTCGTAACAGGTTACGATATCATCGCTTTCTGGGTCTCACGGATGATTTTCCAGTCGTATGAATTCACAGGCGAACGTCCATTCAACGATGTATTGATTCACGGTTTGATCCGCGACTCGGAAGGACGGAAAATGTCGAAGTCACTCGGTAACGGGATTGATCCGATGGATGTCATCGAGAAATACGGTGCGGATTCGCTCCGTTGGTTCTTAACGACCGGTTCAACACCAGGAAACGATTTACGTTTCTACTGGGAGAAAATCGAAGCGACCTGGAACTTCTCGAACAAATTGTGGAACGCAAGCCGTTTTGCCTTGATGAACATGGATGGACTGACACACGAACAAATTGACCTGTCAGGCGAGAAATCACTTGCCGATCAATGGATTCTGACACGTCTGAACACGACGATTGATGATGTGACGCGTCTGTCGGACAAGTATGAGTTTGGTGAAGCCGGTCGTGTCCTCTATCACTTCATCTGGGAAGATTTCTGTAACTGGTACATCGAGATGGCGAAGTTGCCGTTAAACGGTGAGGACGAAGCAGCGAAATTGACGACACGTTCGATTCTTGCGTATACGCTGGATCAAATCATGCGTCTGATGCATCCGTTCATGCCGTTCATCACGGAAGAAATCTGGCAGCATCTACCGCATGAAGGGGAAACCGTCACACGTGCCGCTTGGCCGACACGGAACGATTCACTGGACTTCCCAAAAGCTGTTCCGGCATTTGAAGCCGTTCAGAACGTCATCCGTTCAGTTCGAAACATCCGGGCAGAGGTCAACGCACCGATGTCAAAACAAATTCAGTTGATGATTGCAACGAGTGACGATCAAGTCCAACACGATTTGGAAACCAATCTGTCGTACTTGAAAAAGTTCACGAATGCGTCGGAGCTGCTCGTCGAACGCAATATGACAGCACCGGAAAAAGCAATGAGTGCGATTGTGACGGGAGCCGAATTGTTCATTCCACTTGCTGACTTGATCAACATCGAAGAAGAAATCGCCCGTCTGAACAAAGAACTCGTCAAGTATACAAAAGAAGTCGAACGGGTCGAGAAAAAACTCAACAACCCGGGATTCGTCGGGAAAGCACCGGCACATGTCATTGAAGAAGAACAAGCAAAAGCACAAGACTATAAAGAGAAGCGGGCGGCAGTTGAAGTCCGAATCAGCGAACTCGCAAAATAATCTTAACAGTGGCTCAAGTTTTCTTGAGTCACTTTTTTTAAAGGAGCGAATGAAGGGTGAGAACACGAGAAGATGTGTTGGAGTGGTTATCCGCGTTACTGGCATTTGGCATCAAACCGGGCTTGAGCCGAATGGAGGCCTTGCTAACAGAACTACAGATTGATCCGGATACGATTCCGGCGATTCATGTCGCGGGGACGAACGGCAAAGGATCGACAGTCGCTTTTTTGCGCGAGATGGGAGTGGCGCAAGGACTGCGGATTGGTACCTTTACGTCACCGTATATCATTCAGTTTGAAGAGCGGATCATGTTGAACGGTGTCCCGATCAGTGAAGCGGATCTGGTCGCGGCAGCCGTTGCTGTCCAGGAAGCGATCACAAACATCGAGTCAACGGTCGGGACTGTGACGGAATTCGAAGCATTGACGGCACTGGCGTTCTATCATTTTCAGCAAATTCGTCCTGACTTGGTCATCTATGAAGTCGGCCTTGGGGGATTGTATGACTCGACGAACGTACTGAAACACCCGCTCGCAGCCATCATCACGTCGATTGGTCACGACCATCAAGCGATTCTCGGAGATACGCTCCAAGAAATCGCCTTACAGAAGTTTGGCATCATTAAACAAAAGACGACGGTCATTGCCGGTAAATTGCAGGAAGAATTAACGGTTCCGTTGATGGCCTATTGTGGCGATCGACAAGCGACCTTAACCTGGAGCCAGGAAGTGATTCGCGATTACCGGCTCAGTGCAACAGGCACGTGGGCAACCTACGAAGGGATTCCCGAGACACGACTCGGTCTTGAAGGGGTGCATCAAGTACATAATGCGGCGAACGCCGTCGTCTGTGCCAAACAACTCGGTTGGTCGAAGACCGCGATCCGGCGTGGACTGCGGAATGCGACGCATCCGGGTCGGTTTGAAATCATCTCCCGCAAGCCGCGGATCATTCTGGACGGCGCCCATAATCCGGAAGGGGTTGCGGCACTCGTCGAACGGCTGAAGGAAGAGGCAAAACCCGTCATCGTCCTCTGTTCGATCTTACGGGACAAGGACCGCGAGGCGATGCTTGATCAGTTGCGGGAAGTGACGCCAGAGATCTACGAGACGACGTTTGACTTTCCGCGGGCACGAACATTGGCAGAGTTAAAGCTGGACGGGGCAAATGTGATGGAACTCGACCAGTTCTTTGACCAGACGGATACAACCAACCAGACACTCATCGTCACAGGATCCCTCTACTTCATCAGTACGGTCCGCACATTACTGAAGGGGCAGTCTTTTACAAAAAAGGGGAAAAAGTAAAAGTCCTTGTATACTAAAGGTGGGGTAATATAGTCCTAGATTTTACGATCTTATGACGAGGAGACGATTGAGATGAAGCGTTGGGTACGTCTGTTTGTAGTCAGTCTATTGATCTTTACTAGTTTTACGTATATACAGCAACCACATACAAAAGCGGCGACCGGGGAGAAGTTCAAGATTTTAGAAGTGCGCGATGCCTGGTCGACGACGAACCGGATTGATCCCGGGACGACGGTGACCTCCATGTTGACAGGACTGGATACGAGCCGGTACGAGATCAAGATGATGACAGTCAAGGAATTGAATGCGTCGCGTTTCCCGCTTGACGGAGCGTTTGATGCGATCGTTTTTGATCCGTCTGCATTTTCGGGAACAGATCGATATTCGATGACTGTTTCCGATACGAAAAAAAATCATAATACGAACAAGATTGAAAATGATATTACAAAGCTGAAAGCAAACGAGATTCAAAATGCATATGTCAAAAAAGGACTACCTGTCTTTTTGCATCAAGATGTTCTGACGCATTCATCGAGTAACTTTACGGCGATTTTTAAAGAGACCCCGGTGTATACGGATCTTTCTACCGTCATTTCAAGATTGAAACTGCAAAAGGTCGTCCGCCCTCGTTTGGCAGGCGTATCTGTCCAACAAAAAGGAACGGCTTTGACGGGCGTCGATAAAGGAACGCCAGCCGTTCCGAACGTCCCGATTGATTTTACGTACACGACGAGCGCTGAAAATACGAATCAACTTGTTCAACTGTACATTGATTTCGACAGCAATGATCAATTTGAAGAGTCGGAAAAAGTCGATGAAAAACCGGCAGGGAAAACGGGTACACTAAGCTATAATTTTGACGCGCCAAGTTATACCGGTCCACGGAATTGGATGATTCGTGTCTCAAGCAGTGATGGCTTGACGGACTACAAAACCGGCAGTTTTTTGATGAAGGATCAGGTTGCGGAAGCAAAAATTCTTCAAGTGACTCGAAGCGGAGCGACGGGTTCAATCAATGGTTTCATGAATTCGGGAACGCTGTTGAAGCAAGACGGATTTTACGATTTTAATGTAGAAGTCATTACCGCGGATACGTTTAATAAGACGTATGCCTCAAAAAATATAAATACATCTTATGACATGCTTGTGTTTGGTTTTCAAGATTCTTACGGGGCTGCATCTTTGAGTGATGATGCCTCAAATGCCATCCTGGCGTTTACAAATACGGGACAGGGTCTAATGCTGTCGCATGATACGATTTATAGACCAAGTCAATCAGCAAATCCAGAACTGTTTTGGGAAAAGAAGTTTGCCGGACTCGCTGGACAAAAAAACTTTACCAACATGGGATATGGGGCGCAACGGACGTCAGGTCAAGCTGTTAAACAAAACGAGGGTGTCATGACATCGTATCCCTTTACGTTAGGCAATAGCGTTCAGATTGCGACGACCCACAACCAATATTTTGGTCTGGACTTAGAACAACCGGACTTGATTCCATGGTATAACATCCGTGAAAACAACCTTGCTTCGACAAATCAGGATGCCGGACGTACGATTGGTGATGCCCGAAATCATTATTATATGTATACAAAAGGGAATGTCACCTATTCCGGAGCGGGACATACTTCGACCTTCAACCAGCAACAGGAAAAAGAGTTGTTCTCGAATACGATGTACCGTGCTTTCATTGGTGCCAACCACAAACCGCTTCTGAAAAATATTTTGCCGGAAAATCAGGCGAGTTATTTAGACAACGAACCACTCACTATCTCATACAAAGTAAATGACTATGACTTACGGGACCGTGAATTAAAAACACGTATTTATATCGACAATGAAAAAGTGTATGAGAATGATAAATTGAAAAACAATTCCTTTGTCAGTGAGACGTTTACCGGGAAATTAGCTGGTAAGACGTCAGCCGTAATTCGGATCGAAGCGGAAGATCAACGTGGCGCGAAGACGATTGAAACACGGACGATTCAAGTCGTTCAGCCGTCCGCCTCATCTCCGTTTACGTTGTCACGTTCGATTGATCCGGCGACGATCCCACAAGGGGAAACAGCAGACATCACCTATACCGTTAAAACGAGTCCGATGCTTCAAAAAGATGCAATCGGAAATAATGGATATATCATGGGGCAATTCTCTGTCACGATGGAAGATATCCTCTTCAGTGAAGATTTCCCGGGGAATGTTGAGGTAATCTCAGCGACAGGGCTCGGTAACGTGAAGATCGTCAATCAAAAGTTGACCGGGAACGTGCCGGATATCGAATATGATGAAGCAGTTGCCGGTGTTCAAAAAGGATTGTGGATTGCTAAACCATCTGAGCTGACCTTTACCGTAAAGGTCCGGGCAAAAGATGCAGCCGGTGTTCATCTGTTTGATAAAAAAGATAATTCGATGACTTCCACGAAAACGGTCTACCGTGATAAGAAAAATGGAGTCGATAAATCAAAGTCCGTTGCGAATGACACACAAGCTTTTCCGACGCTAGGGTATGCACTGTCGACACGTTATGCGACAGAAGCCAAAATCCCATCCGTCCGTATCGATATCAATACACCGTCATATAAAGTCTTGCCAGACATCAATCCGGCAGGCAGCCAATACGGGACGTTGAAATGGTCGATTGCAGATACGAGTATTGCGACGATCAATCAGGAAGGAATCATTGTACCGAAAAAAATCGGTACGACGGATATCAAATTGATTGTACCTGTCGCAAATGGCAAAGAACTGGTCGCAACATCCAAATTGACCATCAATGACGTATTTGGCGGATTGATTGTCCGTGATGTGCCAAATGTGTTGTACGTGGGGCAAACGAAAGCGATGACAGGGGATGCCATCATGTTGTCCGGAACAGACGCACCAATCAAATGGTTTGTGACGAATCCTGGATCTGTTGAATCAAAAGGGAAAGACACCGATACGTTGAGCTTAACGGGCGTTAAACCCGGTATGCTGACCGTTCAAGCAGTCGTGCCAGCAACTGCAGGCGCAACGACCTACTTGGCGCAATCACAAGTCTATACGATTGAAGTCAAGGTTCCGGAACTAACGGTGAATCCAAGCAACTTGGAACTATGGGTCGGGACGACAAAGGATGTGACGGCAACATTTTCACCGGATATCCGCTTACCGTTTGTTCTTTCGAAAATCAGTGATGCCATTGAACTGACTGCGACCGGTACCGGATACACCGTCAAAGGATTGACCGGGACTCCAAACGGTCCGATTGATGTACTGTTACAGTTAAAAGATTTCCCGGATACGCAAGCGATCACTAAAATCAATGTGCGTGAAAATCCACTGACGTTGACGGCAAATGATTTGACGATGACACTACAAGACGATCAAAAACGCCCGCTTCTCAATTGGCTGCCCGTTACGACGACGGAACGTTTCTATCGTCTCGAAGTCCTGCAAGGGAAAGAATACGTCAAGACGGACGCGACTGCTCAGACGCTGAAGGCACTTCGTCCGGGTGTTGCCCGAGTGAAGGTGACTGCCTTGAAAGAAGACAAGAGCGTTTTTGAAGTATTGAAAGACGGAGAAAAAGAGAAGCAACCGTTGACGACAACGTTTAAAGTCACGATTTCATCTGAGGGATCGGCAGGAGAAAGTGATACGGATGTGTATTAAAGAGGAGCCAACGACGTGACACGTAAAAAAATCATGACCGTCGTTCTCCTGTTCTTGATTGGAATCGGAGGAACGACGTATCTGTTAATCGATTATCGAAATCAACAAACTTTTGAAGCGAGCCTCAAGGCAAGTGATGCGACTAAGTTGCAACAGGCAGCAGAAGCTGTCAATTTATCGACAAAAGAACGAAACCGGTATATCCGGCAATTTCAAGAAACACTCGAGTACGACAAAGCACTCGTCCTGTTGGACCGGACAAGTGCTAAAAATCAAACCAATTGGTTTTATGTCGCGCAGTTTGCCCCGACGAATGTCGTAGCGGATTGGTTGCAAGCCGGCGCGTCCGTCCGACAAGTGAACAAGGAACGGCAAAATGTGTTACATGTCGCAACAAGTGTCAATCGTTCGGTCGATGCCTACGCTTTACTCGTCAAACAAGCAACGAAACGCGAATTGAATCAGCAGGATCGATCCGGTCATACCCCACTTTATTATGCAACCGTCGATCAAAACCAAGAAGCGATGGAGCTGTTACTGGCAGCGGGTGCTTCGCCGGACAAAGGGAAAGATCGCCCGATTTATGAGACCGTCAAACAAAACCGGAAAGATCTTTATCAAGTGTTAGAAAAAAGCGGCGCTTCAGCAACACGTAAACAAGTGAAACAACTGGCTGAAACGTATGGTGCAGCATCTTTTGAGTAATTGAAAAACACGACATCCGCTGTTGGCGGGTGTCGTGTTTTTTGGTCATGGAAGCCGTTTCGGCGTTTCGACATAGAGTTGAACGGCCCGGCTGAGCGGAAGCATCGCCGTCGGATTTTGAAGAACACTCGCATCGTAAGTTAAACGAAGGCGGGATTTTTCAGCATCCGCAGATTGCTTGGCCTTCATCAAGGTCTCGAGTGCTGTTACATCTTGCGGGAAACTATTTTCCGGTAAATCAAGCGTTCCGCGGTAGGCATTGACTTCGAGACTGCCTTTCGTAAAGATTCCGCCTTGCAGGTTCATCGTCGAACCAACGGAATAGATTCGGTTCAGCTTTGGATCATCGCTGTATAAAAAAGCACTCATATCGGGTGTTGCGGTTTTTGGTGTTGAAAATTTATTGACGCGGTTAATCGTCAAACTTCCTTTGCTGAGAAGGATCAAGGTATTCTGACTGACTGAACTGGAAATTCCTTGAATGTTCGCATCGTCCAGACGGCTCGAGCCCGTCGAAAACATCGTCGTCGCAAAGCTGACGTTACCGCGGATCAGCAAATTACCGAGCACAATCATCGGGCGTTTGATTTCAAGCGGTCGATCGATGGGATTGAGGGAAGAAATCGTCAAGTTGCCATCGATGATAAGGGGTTCAGTAGAAGCTTTGACGATGTCGTCGGTAATGGTGACCGTGTTACTTTCTGTTGGTGCCGGTCGAATCAATTGTTTGTCTGTACTTAATTCGTTTAAAAATGGACCTGTTAAGACAGCCTGTTCGATCGGTTGATCTCGTAAGTAACTTGATAATGTGGCGAGTGGTGTGGTACTCGGAATATCTAAAAAATCGTTTAAGGCGAATTCAAAATCAAACGGGACCAAGGCGTCTTTTGTGGCCAACAAGTCCGTTTTGACGGTCGAGTCGAATACACTTGAATCACAAGGTAAAAAATCACGACAGCTCAATAACGGTTGGTCCTTCGGCTGGAACACCTTGACTTGACCATCGATGTAAGACCGGGCCGTTTTATCCGTATACTTCCCCGAAACACCATTGTAGATGAAGTTAGGTGACGCTGATACTTGTAACGGTTCCCGGGAAAAGACATTTCCCTGAATCCGCGGGGCGCCATTTAAAATCACTTGATTGTCCGAACCTAAGATGTAGTATAAAAAACTTGGAATCGCAGACAAATAAACGCGTTGTGAATACGTTTTCCGGACCGTCGGCTGATCGCCTTTTGTTTCTTCGACCTCTGCGGTCAAATCAAATGCCTTGACCCGGATGTTCGAGGCCGCCTCGTTTAAGACGACTTTGACATTCGGTGCGGAAGCCGCAAGCTTTAAAATGATTTGATTGGTTGGATCCTTAAATAATTCGGTGGAAGAACTGGTGGGATTGGTGCCGGCCGTCGTGGCAACGATTTGTTGCAGGGCAGCGATGGCTTGATTCAATTCATTTTGTGTCGCTGATTCGACTTCGATGTTCGTGCCCCGGATTTCCGTCAACCGGGTGGATTGTAGACTGATACCAATTGTCGCCACTGCCAGTACGGACAGAACGGTCAATGTCACTAATACAAATAGTAGGGTGTAACCTTCTTCAGATTTTCGCATAGGTCGTCCTTTCTGCCTTAGAAGCCGATCGTACTCGTGAGGGTTTGTGTTTCTTCTTGATCAACGGACTGAATGGTTAAGGTAATCGTCAAGATGCCGTGAATGACATAGACACCTGGATAGTCGCCTGTTGTGATCGTGACCGTTTCCGGACGTGATAACGTAAATGTTTTTTCAACGCGTGTCTGGTCATTGATGCTTTCGGGCGGTCCTTTGTAAATCAAAGTCGTCTGTTCGGTTTCTTGCTCGGCAAATGTATAGGTAATCGGATCGACCGTCTCGTCTGTTTGGTCTTGATTGGCGTTATAGGGTACAAAACCGGCAGACCGTTCGAGTAAGCCGGTCGCTTGACTGAGGCTCGGCAATGTTTTTTGATAAAACGCCAATTCATTGGGTTGATCGATGCGAATGGCGTCGAAACCCGTAATCTCGTTCAGAACCATCCCGACGGAACTGTCGGCTTCACTTCGTAACTCACTGATGATGCCTGTTGCCTGAAAACTTTTGGTTCCGGAGATGAAGACGGTTAAGATGACGGCGCTGAAAATCGCGGCAATGACGATGGCGACCAATAATTCAACGAGCGAAAATCCGTCACTTCGTTGACGGAAAACTTTGATTAAGCGTCGCATTCGTAATCGATCCTTTCAAAGAGGTAATGGGTTCTGGTTGTCCGTCCGGATACACGTACACGTAAAGATCGAGTAGGTTCGGATCGTTTTGTCCGTTAATTTTATGCGGCGTGACACTGAACTTCACATCAAACGGGAGATTATTTATTTCCGCATCGTTGAAGATTGAGTCACAAATAGCCGATACACCACATGACGGCGTGTTCGGCGTCGGTACTTCAAAAGCTCCATTTTGATAAATCGTCAATTCTGCCTGTTTCGCTAAGGTATCAAAAGCGAATGGACCAGCATCTGATTCAATTGCTTCCCGTTCGATATAGGAGGCGGCATTTTTCGCTAAGTAATTGGCGAAGGTTAACTCTGTACTGTCTCTGGACGCTGAAAGTGATTGTGAAAAAATACTAATCAAGGAAACCGAGATAATCGATAGGATGGTAATACTGACTAACACTTCAATTAACGAAAAACCATGTTGCTCGTCTTGCATGGACTCACCTCGTGTCTGAATCAATAGGATGTCTGAACTAAAAAATGAAAAACGGTATGTATTCTCACATGAAGAAAGTATTTGTCAGGTAGGACTTATGTTTCATCATAATATTCATTATAATGGAAATACTAGACACCTGAAATGGTTATTTCATACGGAAAGGAAACAGATGATGATAAATTTAAAACGTTTTGCTGTACATACGTTACTGCTAGTCGCCTTAATCGCCTTAATCTATGTTCCTTCGTTTGCCTTGATTTCCTTTACCGGCAAAGCAACAGTCTCGGAAAACTTCTCTGACACGGCGCGTATTGGTTCTGTTCCTGTCAGTGGTTTGACACGTAAAGAAGCCAAACCGAAAGTCCAAGAAGCCGTTACCGCTTGGTCTAAAAAAACACCGTTGACGGTCGGGACGGGAGAAGAGACGCTTCCGATTCCGACAGAACTCGTGACGTTTCAGATCGATGAGTCGATTAAAGCCGCATCGTTGAAAAAAGGTGGTGCGTTACAAGTAACCATCGATGAAGCGGCGACGGAAGAATATTTAGCGACACAACCAATTACATACACGGAAGAACAAATCCAGACCTTTAAAACATGGTTAGTCAAGACCAGTGAAAAATTAGAAGAAAGTAATTTTGATCCGGCAGAAACGGTCGCAGCTGTGGACCCGACAGGTGAAGTCGTTTCGAGTGTCACGTTCATGACCCGTTCGGCAGCTGAAGAACAGATGATTGATGCGATGGCACAAGTCGACATCAAGGCCGGTCAATTGATGAATGTGAAGACGTACGGCATGGATCCGGTTGCGGCATCCTTCATCGGCAGTAAACTGTATGAATTATTTGCGAAGACGCCATTTGAGATTGTCGAACGGATGCCACATCCCCAGTTACCGGACGATGTGACGCTCGGGTATGACGTCAAGATTGATGAGAAAACAGATTTTGCCGTCCGGAATACACAGGCGGTCAATTATCAGGTCATCGCGACGAAAAACGGAAGTGATGTCACGCTGGAATTACGCGGAACTCCGTTTAAAGAAACGGTCACAGCCGTACTGGAAGCTGAAAAAACGATTCCATACCGGACGATTACCCGCTACTCTCCGACATTGTCTGCCGGAACGAGCAGTGATACCCAATCGGGTGTGGAAGGGAAATCAATCGAATTATATCGCGTCACGAAGTCGAACGAAGGAGAAGTCAAACGATTGCTTGCGCTTGATTTTTATACTGCGACACCAGCCATCGTGACGAAAAGCAGCCAGGAAGAAGCACCGCCAGTCGTGATCCCGCCCGCAGAAGAATCAACGGACGACACGACAGATGACTCAACGAACGACAGTACGACTGAAAATCCGGCGGACAATACAGATAATGCGACGGACGGATCAACCGATGGACCAACCGACGGTACGACAACGCCGGAACAACCCGTTACACCGGATCAACCGACAGCACCGGATACACCGACGACAGGGGATCCGGCATCACCCGTCGATGGTGAGCCGACGGACGGTGCAGTCGGCTGATACTGCTATAAGAAAAGAGGATGAATATGAACTGGACGGACTTAGCGATTGAACTCGGTATCATCATTGGTCTTGCAACCATCATTTGCGGATTGATGTTTGCCATTCAAATTCCTTTTGTGACGACAATGGCGGCCAAAGTGACGCTCTCATTAACCGCATTGATATTAGTCACTTCACTCTATATGATTGTCAAAATGGATTGGATCACGAACCCGTTTGTCATTGCGGGATACGTGATTACGATTTTAGTCATCGCGGCCATTACGAGTGTGATGGATGAAAAAAAGCAACAGGTGACACCACTTGATGAAGAAGAAACATGGCACGCGGAAGGATGACGAGGTAAATGGCAATGAAACGGAAACGATTGGGTGAAATGTTGTTAGAAGAAAGTGTCGTGACGGAAGCGCAGATCGAAGAAGCGTTATCCGTCAAACGGACGACGGAAAAACTAGGGGATACCCTGCTGCGACTCGGTCATTTGACAGAACAACAATTGATTGAAGCCTTGCATCATCAATTAAAGATTCCGGTCATCCAGCTGTATAACTATCCGGTTGACGTGGCGGTCACGAAATTGATTTCAAAAGAGCTGGCCCAACGGCATACGCTTGTTCCGGTCTACCGTGAAGGAAACCGTCTGTTCATCGCAATGGCCGATCCGATGGATTTGATTGCGATTGACGATCTCCGGCTGCAAACCGGCTTGATGATTGAAGTTGGTCTTGCGACACGTGACGAGATTCGACGGACGATCCTCAAGTATTACGACATCGATTCATCGTTACGGGAGTTGCTTGAGTCGGACGAGATGACGATTTCCGATACGTCGCGTGATACGGTGACCCGTGAAGATGCACCGATCATCCGCCTCGTCAATCAGATTCTCGAAAACGGTATCTCGCAACGGGCGTCGGATATTCATATGGATCCGCAAGAAACGTCGTTATCGATCCGCATCCGGATCGACGGAGAACTTCGAACGGAAAACAATTATCCGAAGCAGATTCAAAACATCCTGACGACCCGGATTAAAGTGATGAGTGAACTTGATATCACGGAGACCCGCTTGCCGCAAGACGGACGGATCAAGTTTCTTTATAATGGCGTCGCCTATGACTTCCGGGTCTCGACGTTGCCAACCGTCTACGGGGAAAAAGTGGTTATCCGGATTCTTGACAGTTCGAATTCGAATATCTCGATTTCAAAAATCGGATTCAGTGAACGGAATGAACAACAGTTCCGGGAGATGCTCAAACGTCCAAACGGCATCATCTTGATTACGGGACCGACCGGCTCCGGAAAATCTTCGACGCTCTATGCGGCGTTAAATGGATTAAACGATGAAACGCGGAACATCATCACGGTCGAAGATCCGGTCGAGTATCAAGTCGACGGAATCAACCAAGTCCAGGTCAACTCGAAAATCGGGTTAACGTTCGCCAGTGGTTTGCGCTCGATTTTACGGCAGGATCCAAACGTCGTCATGGTCGGAGAGATTCGTGACATCGAGACAGCTGAGATTTCGATCCGGGCGTCCTTGACCGGTCACCTGGTCCTCTCGACGTTGCACACGAACTCCGCGGTCAGCTCGATCACCCGGTTGATTGACATGGGGGTGGAACCGTTCCTGGTCGCCGCCTCGGTGACGGGACTGATTGCCCAGCGTCTTGTCCGCCGGGTCTGCCGCGATTGTGGCGAAGTCCAACCGTTATCGAAACGCGAGGAAGAATTGTTCGCACAAGAAGGGATTGAAGCAACAACCGTCATGCGTGGCCGTGGTTGTTCGTCGTGTAACATGACCGGATACCGCGGACGGTTAGCGATTCAAGAAGTCGTCATGGTCGATGAGGTTTTACGACGGATGATCATGAATCAATCAACGGAGAGTGAAATCACGATGTATGTAAGATCGCAAGGACAACGGTTATTGTTGGCGGATGGGTTGTCGAAAGTTGCCCAAGGCATCACGACGACAGAAGAAATTCTACGGACGGTGATTTCCGAATGAGTACGATGGAACGCGCACAAATCGAAGACATCCTACGGTCATCAAAAGAAAAGGGCGCATCTGACGTCCATTTGACGGCGGGATCACCGCCCGTCTTTCGTGTCAACGGCACATTGATGCCGTTTGGAACGGACAAGATGAAGCCGATCATCATCGACGGATTTGTCCGTTCGCTGATTACCGAGGAAATGTACCTCCAACTCAAACAAGACCGCGATATCGATTTTTCGTTTGGTGTGCCGGGAGTTGCCCGCTACCGCGTCAACTGTTTTTATCAGCGCGGAGCCCTGTCGATGGCTTTTCGGACCATTCCGACGGAGGTACCGACACTCGAACAACTGTCGTTACCACCGGTCTTAAAACGTTTCCTGACAAAGCCCCACGGATTGATTCTCGTGACCGGTCCGACCGGTTCCGGGAAATCCACGACTTTGGCTGCGATGATCAACGAGATCAACCAGACGATGTACAAACGGATCATCACGCTTGAAGATCCGATCGAGTATTTGCACAGCCACCAAAAAAGTTTGATCGACCAACGGGAAATCGGAATTGATGCTCCACGGTTTGCGACCGGTTTACGCTCGGCGCTCCGGCAGGATCCGGACGTCATCTTACTCGGTGAGATGCGGGATCTGGAGACGATTTCGACTGCCGTCACGGCGGCTGAGACCGGGCATTTAGTGTTTGCGACCGTCCATACCTCGACGGCGGCGTCGACCGTCAGTCGGATCATTGACGTCTTCCCGTCGGAACAACAGGATCAAATTCGGGCGCAACTGGCGAACGTTTTGGCGGGTGTCGTCTCGCAACGGCTGATGCCGCGGACGGACGGGACCGGACGTGTTGCCGCCCTCGAAATCATGGTCGAGACACCGGCTGTCTCAAACTTGATCCGGACCGGCAAAGAATATCAGATACAATCGGTCCTGCAGACCGGTAAACAATACGGGATGCAGACGATGCAAATGGCACTACAAGACTTAGTAAGTCGGGGCCTGATCCCAGCATCAGCCGCGACACCTTACATATCGGGGTGAACCAATGGCAGTCTTCATATATGAAGGTCGAACGATGGCCGGTAAACGAAAAAAAGGAAAAATTACCGCTTTAACCAAACGGGAGGCGGCCGAACGATTACGGACCGATCAAATTGCCGTGACGTCACTCGAGAAACAAGAATCAAAAGGATTAAATACTGAAATTACGTTTTTGACCGCTAAACCGAAGATTGAGCATCTCGTCATGTATGCCCGACAGTTTGCGACACTTGTCCGCTCCGGTGTCTCGATCGTTAAGGCAACGGAAATCTTACGGAAACAGACGGAATCGAAACCACTGGAACGGGCGCTCGTCGAGGTCGAGGATGATTTACGGAGCGGGATTCAGTTTTCACAGGCCATCGAGAAACATCCCCGCGTGTTTGATACGTTTTTCGTCAGTATGGCGATGGCCGGGGAAGCGAGCGGAAACTTGGAAGAAGCACTGGACAACATCGTCACCCAGCTTCAGAAACAGTACGAAATCAAACGGAAGGTCATCTCCGCCTTGATTTACCCGGCGGTCGTCTCAGTTGTTGCGATCGGCGTCGTCGTTTTCTTGATGCTGAACGTCGTCCCGACGTTTGCCTCGATTTTTGATCAGCTCGGCAGTGAGTTGCCGTTGATCACCAAAATCGTCGTTGCGGTATCCGACTTTTTTGTCGCCTACTGGTGGGTCTTGCTACTGATTGCCTTTGGGCTGCTCGGTCTGTTGTACTTCAACTTAAAGAATGAACGGCAACGGGTGATCTTTGACCGCCTGATATTAATGATTCCGGTGTTTGGTCCGTTGATTCAAAAATCACAAATTGCTTTAATGACACGGGGACTGGCCGTTTTACTGAATGCCTCCGTCCCGATTCTTGCGTCACTCGACATCACAGAACGGATCGTCACGAACCGGGTCATCCGCAAAGGGATTGCCGGCGCGAACGAAGCGATGTCACGGGGGATTCCGATGCACGAACCGTTATCAAAAAACAAATATTTTCCACCTCTCGTGACGCAGATGATTGCAATCGGGGAGGAGTCGGGACGGCTCGACTCGATGCTGACGGAAGTTGCCGACTTTTACGAAACGGAAGTCGAAACGACGACGGATCGTTTGAAGTCCATCATTGAGCCGTTATTGATCGTCGTTTTGGCCGTCATCGTCGGTGTCATCGTCATCGCGGTTGTTGTACCAATGTTTAAAATCTACTCCGATATCCAAGCCAGTTGACAACTGTCAAAACATTTACCTTTTGTACAAAAAAGTCATTTTCTACAAAAAATATGGTGCTACTATAATAGTATTCATCTGGACAGTATGACCTATACACCAGTCGCAGTTAAAAAGTACTAGGGAGGAATAGTAAACATGTTAGAACGTATGAAAGAAATCTGGTTAGATGCAAAACAAATGCGCGATGAGCGTGGTTTGACATTGATCGAGTTACTCGTAGTTGTCGTTATCTTAGGTATCATTGCAGCAATCGCTGTCGTCGCCATCGGCGGATTGATCGAGAACTCACGTAAGGATGCGGTTGTATCCGATGCGAAACAATTGGTTTCGGCTGCGAAGTTGTATGCATCTTCAAACCCGATTCAAGCAGGAGAATCAATTATTTTAGGTGTTAATGAGAACGGAAACCCAATTACATCTACACCTGCTTCTGCTAGTGTTCCTGTTCGTAAAGAATCATTAGGAAAATATATCGATACTATGAAAGATGCGTTAAATTCTGATGCAGACTATAAAGATTCTTTCGTCCTTGTTGAAGAAGATAAAGGAAAATATACTTATACTGTTACATTAACTAGTAAAAAAACAACTAATGAATATTTTGAAGAAGTCACAGCTTCAGATTTAAAACGTTCAACAATTGAAGTGAACTAATCATGATTACCCCCATCTCGGGGGTTTTTTTCTGAACTTTTTTAAGGAGGGAATGCACGATGACTGTCGTCTTTACGGTTTATTTTTTCCTGATCGGGATGCTTGTGACCTCATTTACGAATGTCGTCGGTTTACGGGTGCCGGTCGGGGAATCGGTTGTCCGTCCACGGTCACATTGTCCGAACTGCGGGCATGTTCTGGGTCCGCTCGAGTTGACGCCGGTGATCGGCTATCTCGTCTTGCGCGGCAAATGCCGGACGTGTCAGTTGCCAATCTCCATCAAATATCCGGCGCTCGAATTACTCGGTGGCATCCTGTATGCCTACGCCTTTTATCAGTTTGGTTGGTCGATGCAATTCGTCCTGTCGATTCTGTTGACGAGTCTGCTTAGCATCCTCGTCATGTCCGATCTTGCCTATATGCTGATTCCGAATAAAATCTTATTATTCTTTTTACCGATTAGTCTGATTGTTCGCTACCTTTCTCCCCTTGAGAACTGGTATAATCCAATTATTGGCGGATTTGTCGGCTTCTTTCTATTGTTCGTGATCTTTCTTGCGTCACGCCAAGGGATGGGGGCTGGTGACGTAAAACTATTTGGATTGCTCGGTATTTTTTTAGGACCGTTAAATGTCGTGATTGCGTTGTTCGTCTCTGCTTTTGTCGGCTCGATCATCGGACTGACGTTGCTTGGATTAAAACGGGTCCAGCGGAAACAACCGATACCGTTTGTGCCGTCGATCGCCATCGGGACACTACTGACATATTACTTTGCGGACGATTGGATAAAGCTTTATCTCGATCTGTTCCTCTAGGAAAGGAAGAATCTACATATGCCGCAAGCTAGGCGCAGAGGTACATATATTTACTTTAATTTTACGGATGTCGGGATTTTCGGAGCGGTCGTCAAAAAAGGGGTCATCAAACGCCGTGCCGTCGTCTCGCTTCCACCGGGGACGCTTCAGGGCGGATGGTTACAGCCGGAAGCTTCGCTTGATTTGATTTTTGACAGTTTGCTCGCCAAGCTGAAGGTACCCCGCGGTTCCCAAGCGGTCTTGGCACTTGATGGTTCGCTTGTCCTCGCCCGAAAACTCGAAATTCCCGAGACGATCGAGACGAATCAGATTCGCGGGTACTTGTTCATGGAACTTGGACACAGTATCGTCCTGCCGTTTGAAGAACCATATTTTGATTACACGTTACTGGAAGAAGACGGTAAACGGGAAATCATGTTGTATGCCGCTCCAAACGAAGCGTTAAAACAATACATGGAGTTGTTCAAACAAAAGCATCTCCGGCTGGTCGCGGCTGAGCCGCAACCGCTCGCGACATTTTTTGGTCTCGACTCGCTTTATGAGGTCGAAGCAGACAGCAATCTGCTGATCTGGAACGTTAATGCGACGAATCATCAATTGATCATCATCGAGGACAAAGTTCCGCGCTTGATTCGTTCCGTTGATACGTTTGTCTCGAATGCCTGGGACGTGGATGTCATGGACGACCGCCTGCATTATCGGTATCGATCGGACGATGCGAACGTCGAAATGATTTTAGAAGAAATGCTGCTCGAATTTTCACGTGTACTTGATTTTTACCGCTTTTCGTTAGCACGGGACGGACGGGAAATCAGCCGGGTCATGTTGACGGGAGACTTCCCGTTTCAAGAGGAACTGGTCCGCCGGTTTGAAGCAAACTTTGATCTAAGGCTCGAACAAGTCCCGGATACGCTTGAGTTGACTGGTCAACCGATTCCAAAAGCTTATCTGCCGCTTGTCGGTCTCGCGACGGTCCACAAAGACCGGATTAATCTGTTGCCGGACAGTGATGTCGCGCCGAAGTTTCCGCTGGTCGCTTCATTGGTCTTGCTGCTGTTTGGCGGAATGATCGGTGGGTATCTCTACTGGCAGACCGATCAATTTGCGGACCGGATGGAAACAGCGAACAATCAAATTCAAATCGTCCGGACGCTCCAGTCCGAATCGGCGCAGTCCGCGAAGCAAGAAGTCGCGCAGTTGAAACAGACGGTCGATGACCTTGAAGCGATTCCACGTCCGGCTGTCCCGGCACTCGAACGGATTACCCGGTACTTGCCGGAGCGGGGATACATCCTGCAGTTCGCCTACGCGGCGGATCATACGGTGACGATGAATGCCCAGTTCGAGACACTGGACGAACTAAACAGATTTTACCGTCAATTGTTGACGGATACGGCCTTTACGGGCATCACGTTGACGAGTGTGACGACTAAAACCATGAACGAAGAGGCGGAGGTCGTCACGTCGACGACAGTCGATCCGACGACCGGCGAAGAAATTCCGACGACGACGATCACACCATCGGATGACACGGAGACGGAAGAACCCCGTTACATCGGTCAATTTGCGTTGACGGTCGTCCCGGCGGAGGTCATCAAGGGCGAAACGAATCAAGCCGATCCGGATGCTCCAAAAGAAGACGGTACGACGGATCCGGCAGTCGAGCCGGAGTCGAACTCAGATGAGGTCGTTCCGGAAACGACGGACCCGGAACCAGGCGAAGTCGTCTCGACTGAAGTAGAGGAGGTGGAAGAAAATTGAAACGGTATAGTGGTTTCATACTTCTCGCCGTGACGATTTTACTTGTCGTCGGTGGTCTATCCTACTTTGGTTATACGACGTATACGACGTATCAAGAACTGAATCGAACGGAAGCGACACTCGAACGGGAACAGATGGCACTCGAAGCCGCGAAGGCGAATGAGCAGAAAGTCGATGTCGCGGAGTCGAGTTTCCTCCAGAAACAAGTCCCGGTCCTGCCGGCGAATGATGATGTCCTCGATGCCATCAATGCAGCGAGCCAGATTGCCGGTGTGAAAGTACAAGCCATTACATTTGGTGCGGCAGGGGCTGAAACACCAGCATCACCCGTCCAGTCGACGCCAGTCGTTGACGGGGCGATGGCGACGGAATCGGAAACGGAAGCTGCCGAGACGGCAGAGACACCGGTCGCGGCGACGACCGCAACCGCTTTGCCGGCTTCTTTGACCGTGGAGGCGCCGTCGTATCTTGAATTGATGGCGTTCCTGAAGCAAATCGAACGAACGGACCGGATCACGATTTTACGGCAGATTCAGCTGACAGGTCCGGATGAACCAGGTGCGGGTAGTCAGACGATCGTCTTAGAGGACGAGATGATGTCGTTTACGGTCGAAATCGAAAGTTACTACCGTCCGGATTTGACGCAATTGATTCCGGATAAGAAGACGCCGTTACAGGAGACGACACCAAAATCCGATCCCTTTGTCGATGTCACAGGTAACTAAAGACGAGGCAAGTGTTTCTCCTTCTCGGAGAAGCACTTGTTTTTCGTTATACTGGAAGTTGATTGCAACAAGGCAGGTCGAAAAAATACGAAAAGAGCGTGATACTGATGTTAACGCAACACCACTTGATTCTGGCTTCCGCGTCCCCGAGACGGACTGAACTATTACGACAGATCGGTGTACCGCATACGGTGCGGCCGGCCGATGTGCTGGAAGAAGCCCCTTATCCGATGTCTTCCGAGGATTACGTGATGTATTTGTCACAAAAAAAGGCACGCGCTGTGGCACAACCCGGTGAAGTGATCTTGGCTGCGGATACGGTCGTGTCACTGGATCACCGGATCCTTGAAAAACCGGCGGACCGAACAGCTGCCCTTGAGATGCTGCGGTTGTTGTCCGGGCGGACACATGAAGTCGTGACCGGGGTGACGATTTTAACGGACGAGCGGGAAGAGACGTTCACCGTGACGACAAAAGTCCGTTTTTGTACGATTCCGGAAAGTTGGATGCTGTCGTACGTCGCGACCGATGAACCGTATGACAAGGCCGGTGGATACGGCATCCAAGGCATCGGCGGACTGTTCGTTGAGGCGATTGACGGCGATTATTATAATGTCGTCGGCTTACCGATTAATCCAATCAGCCGTCGTCTCGATATGCTGGGAATCAAACCGATGTTTGCGTAATTCCTCGTCAGAAAGGTCGGATGTAGTGATTGAATGGCCAAAGGATATGGTTCAACTCAAAGGGTTGGCACAGGCGACGACGGTCGAATTGTTGGCGTGTCTCGTTCGAAGCGGCACCCGGAACCGGGGACCGCTCGAAATCGCGGAAGAACTGCTCGACATCTACCCGTCCTTGATCGAACTCGAGGCGGCGGGTGTCGGCGGGCTTGAGAAAGCACCCGGTGTCGGAAAAGCCAAAGCGTTGCAAATCATGGCCGGGCTTGAGCTCGGACGCCGGCTCGTCACCGAACCGAAGTGGGTTCGCCCGGTCGTTCGTTCACCGGATGATGCGGCAGAATTATTGATGGAGGAGATGCGCCTGTATCAACAGGAACATTTCATCTGTCTGTATTTGAACACGAAAAACGAAGTCATTTCCAAAAAGACGCTGTTTATCGGCGGTCTCAATACGTCGATCGTCCATCCCCGTGATATTTTCCGTGAAGCCATCCGCTGTTCGGCGGCAAGCTTCATTGCCGTCCATAATCATCCATCGGGTGACCCGACACCAAGCCGGGAAGATATCGAGGTGTCGGAGCGGATGGTCGAGGCCGGAAGATTGATCGGAATCAGCTGCATCGATCACCTCGTCATCGGGCATGGACAATTTATTAGTATGAAACAGCGGGGATTTATGTAAGAATAACGTCTGAGGGGGGAAGTCTGTTTCCCGACCTCAGGCGTTTTTTCTTATGAATCAATAAATGAACTGTAAACAAGCTGTAACGTTTTAACGCTTTCCAAGGAAGGCTTTTCCGTTATAATTAGTGAAGTGTATTCTCAGAGAGGGGTTTTTTGAATAATGTTTGGATCATTTAGCCGTGAAATCGGCATTGACTTAGGTACGGCAAACACGCTCGTTTATGTGAAGGGGCAAGGAATCGTCGTGCGCGAACCTTCCGTTGTCGCATTCCGTACGGATACAGGAAAGATTGAAGCAGTTGGTAATGCTGCGAAGAACATGATTGGACGGACACCGGGGAACGTGACGGCACGACGCCCGATGAAAGATGGGGTTATCGCCGATTATGAAACAACGGCTACGATGATCAAATACTTCATGGACCAAGCAACAAAGAAAAAAGGATTGTTCTCATCAAAAACGAACGTCATGATCTGTGTACCAAGCGGTATCACATCGGTCGAAAAACGGGCGGTTGAAGATGCAGCGAAACTTGCTGGAGCGCGTGAAGCGTATACGATCGAAGAACCGTTCGCAGCAGCAATCGGAGCCGGTCTACCGGTTTCAGAACCAACAGGATCCATGGTCGTCGACATCGGTGGCGGAACAACAGAAGTCGCTGTCATTTCACTTGGTGGGATCGTGACGAGCCAATCGATTCGTGTCGGTGGAGATGAGATGGACGAGTCGATCATTCGTTACATCAAATCAAAATACAACCTGATGATCGGAGAGCGGACGGCAGAGACGTTGAAAATGACAATCGGTTATGCCCGCATCGATGAAGAGTCAGAAAACGAAACGATGGAAATTCGTGGACGTGACCTCGTCACAGGACTTCCGAAGCAGATTGAAGTGACAAGTGCAGAAATTTGCGACGCGTTATCCGATACGGTGGATGCGATTTTAGCAGGCGTCAAACACACGCTGGAACAGACACCGCCGGAATTGTCAGCGGATGTCATGGATCGCGGAATCGTCTTGACAGGTGGCGGTGCCCTCCTGAAAAACTTGGATTCAGTCATTGAAGACGAGACACGCATCTTGACACTCGTTGCGGAAAACGCACTCGACTGTGTTGCAATCGGTACAGGTAAATCACTGGAGATGATGAATGTATTGCGTTCGAAATCAGGCATCTCACAAAAAAGATAAGGACGGGATGAGCGATGAAGCGATTTTTAAATAATCGAAAACTGCTCATCACACTCCTTAGTTTTCTCCTTTTGGTGATTTTAATCGGGATTTCGCTTCAGGGACGTAACCAAACCCACTGGTATCAAAGTTTTGTCCGCGATACGGTGGGGGTCGGGCAACGTCTGTTTGCGACACCGATTGGCTGGATTGATGATACGGTCACTTCGGTTAAAGAAGTGCGCGATGTGTATAAGGAAAATGAGTATTTAAAATCACGACTGGGGGACTATGCGGGAAATTCCGTCAAGGTCCGCGACTTGGAACGTGAAAATGAAGAATTAAAAGACATGTTGAACTTAAAAGGTTCGATTCGTGACTATACATTACTTCCGGCAGAAATGATCGGTCGGACGTCATCCGAATGGCAACGGTTCGTCACGGTCAATATCGGAAAAGAACAAGGTGTCAAAGCCGATATGGCAGTCGTGACAGCAGACGGACTGATCGGCCGCGTCATTCAGACGAGTGCCTACACGTCGCTCGTGCAACTACTGTCTGATACAAGCCGGACGAACAACGTCTCCGCTGTTGCGGATGATACAAAAGGCAAAGGGGTATTCGGAACGATCGAAGGATTTGATGAAGAAACGAATCTGTTGAAGTTCACGAAGATTCCAAACGATGCCAAATTAAAAAAAGGTCAGACGGTGACGACTTCTGGACTTGGTGGTAAATATCCAAGCGGAATCGTCGTTGGGAAGATCGAACAGGTGAAATCGGATCAATACGGTGCTTCGAAAATTGCATACGTCAAACCGGCAGCAGACTTCGAACAGTTTGGTCACGTTTTCGTGATTCAACGCGAAGCGAAGGAACCTTTCGCTGAGACCGACAAGGGAGGGGACACTAGTGAATAACATCAAGTTGTTTTTCGCCGTGTTCCTTCTTTTTATCTTGGAAGGGACGCTGTTTGCGGGTCCGCTCGGAGACGGTTCTCCGTATGCCGTGCACGTGACGCTGATTGCGCTGATGTTCTTGGGACGATACGGCAGAATCGAACAGGCACTTGGTTTTGGTCTGTTATTTGGTCTGTTGTATGATTTCGTCTACTCGGATATCATCGGAATTTATTTATTTGCACTATCAGCCATTCCGCTTTTTAGTAGCTTCGTGCTAAAATATGTAAAGGAGAACGTATTAACGATTATCGTCACCTTTACGTTCAGCGCTATTTTGTTTGAACTGGATATCTATTTCTTTACGGCTTCGGTCGTCGGTGTCGAGGTTCCCTTCAAGGAACTGGCGACACAAATCATTCCAAGGAGTCTCATTGCCCAGTTGATTGGAATCATCGTGTTGTATTATCCGATGACGCGTCTGGTGCAATCCACATTTGATGAGAAAAGAGGATGAGTCATGATTGAGCGTAAGCGTTATGTAACGATGAAAGGTCATCGTGGTGGCCTCGCCGTCTATGTAAATGAAAGGTGCAGTGTGGATGAATTTCTTGACGATTTAGAATTGACGCTTGCCGACAAATCCGTCGAGAACGGACGCGCCGTGCCGATTACCTTCTTCTTCGGTCGACGGTATGTCGACGAAGGCGTTGTGACGGCCGTCGAATCCATTGTTGCGCGTCATGATTCATTTTCGTTTAACGGTTATGACAGTGATTGTCTGACCAAAGATGAAGCGAAGGCGCTCTACGGCGAACGAACGTTTCATTACTTTGGCGGAACCGCCCGCAGCGGTCATGTCGTCGATGTCGAAGGATCAATCGTCGTCATCGGTGACATCAATCCGGGTGCCGTCGTACATGCGACCGGCAGTATTTATTGTCTCGGCGCGTTACGGGGAACCGTTCACGCAGGGAAAGGCGGAAATCAGCAAGCGGTGATTGCCGCAAGTATCTTACAACCCAAATGGATTTCCATTTCCGACTTCGTCTATGAAGATCCGGATGATGCGCCGGTAAAAGCGCTAGAAATGGGTTGTGCTTTTGTAGGAGACACCGGGGTTGAATTTTCCCGTCTTCAGACCGTTCCGCTCGCGCGGATGGATCAGTTTGCGATTGATAGTGAAAGAGGGTGACAGATATGGAACAAGTGAAAGAACAGGTACATAGAGATGCGGCGACGCATGTGGGTCGTGCCATCGTCGTCACATCTGGTAAAGGTGGCGTCGGTAAAACGACGACGACGGCGAACATCGGTACAGCGCTTGCGCTGATGGGACATTCGGTTTGCCTTGTCGATACAGATATCGGTCTTCGGAATCTGGATATCGTACTCGGACTGGATAACCGCAGTATCTATAACATCGTTGACGTCGTGACAGGACAATGTAAATTGCATCAAGCCCTCGTTCGTGATAAACGTTTTGAAGAGATGTACCTGTTACCTGCTGCCCAGTCCAAGGATAAGTCATCCGTCACACCGGAACAGGTAAAGGCGATCATTGATACACTGAAGTTAGAATATGATTTTGTCCTGATTGATTGCCCGGCCGGCATCGAGCAAGGATTCATGAATGCGATCGCGGGAGCGGATGAAGCCGTCATCGTCACGACGCCGGAAAAAGCAGCGGTTCAGGATGCAGACCGGATCATCGGGATGCTCGAACGATCAGAGCGGAAAATCGTTCCGAAACTGGTGGTCAACCGGGTTCGCTCACACATGATGGCGTCCGGCGATATGCTCGACATTGATGAAATCATGCGTATTTTATCGATTGACCTCCTCGGATTGATCGTTGATGACGAAGAAGTCATCGCCGCATCACACCGCGGTGTACCGGTGACGATGAACCCGGATAATCGGGCAGGTCTCGGTTACCGGAACATCACCCGCCGGATTCTTGGGGAGTCGGTACCGCTGCTCGATATCATGGAGCAACCGCAAAAAGGATTTTTCGTTAAACTTAAAAAAATGCTTGGCATGAAATAAGAAGGGGAAAATAGACTAGAAGGGCTTTTATGCTTCTAGTCTATTTTTCATGGAGGAATCGAGATGAAATGGATTAGTGAACAAACCCCGTCTCTGGAACGGGTCGCCTTAGTGGAAGGCGGGCGTGTCGTCGAATACCATGAACGGATGCGCGATGAGATCCGTGTCGGGACGTTACTTCACGCAAAGGTCGACCGGTTACATCCGACGCTCGGTGCAGCGTTTTTAGTGGCGACTGACGGCACCCCGCTTTATTTACCGATCAATGAGACGCTGGAAGCCTTGCGGCGTTATCCGGACGTGCCGACGATCGGACAGGCGGTGCAGGTCGGACAGACGCTCCTCGTCCAAGTCGTCAAAGAAGGAGCGGCGCCAAAACAGCATAAGGTGACACAAAACATCACCTATGGCGGACGTTTTCTTGTCTACTTCCCATACGGACGGCGTGTCCGTTTCAGCCGGAAGCTGGATGTAGTCGTCCAGCAACAGCTGGCGAAACGGGTGACGCTGGATGAGACGGAAGGCCTTCTCTACCGGACGGAATCGGCACAAGCGGAAGGGATGGTCCTCGAAACCGAGCTGAAACAGTTGCGTGCGCGTCACGGGAAGATGGTCGAGCAGATGACGCTTGAGCAGGATGAGTCGTTGATCGTCCAGGAAGCAAAACGGCTGGCACATGTCGAAGAAGCGCTCGTGACAAGCCGGATCGATAAGGAACGGCTCGAACAGATGGGCTTGCGTGTCGAACGGCCGGTCATGAAAGGACGTCTCCCGGCGATGGAGCAAGTCGACCGGGCGATTGACAAGGCGTTGGATAAAGTCGTGTGGCTAGAGGGCGGCGCTTACCTGCTGATTGAAGAAGTGGAGACGATGACGGTCATCGACATCAACAGCGGCAAGACGATTTCCGTCAAGGAACAAAAACGGACGTTTGATCAAATCAACGAAGCAGCAGCGGTGGAAATCATGCGTCAACTGCGTCTGCGGAACATCAGCGGCATGATTGCCGTCGATTTCCTGCGGGGGTCGAGTAAAGGACAGACCCGTGTGACGCAACTGTTAAAAGAACGGGCGGCGCATGAGTCGAAACAGATTGAAATCTATGGATTTACGAAGATGGGATTATGTGAGCTGACGCGGCAACGCCATGGGAAGTCCTTGCTCGAACGGTCGCTTGAGCAAGGGAAACCGTCCCGGATTGCGATTCACCGGCAACTCGAACCGAAACTGCTCGAAATTGCGACCTATGCAGAAGCCGCCGTCGTACGGGCACCACTCGATTCGCTCAGTCCACTTTTCCTTCAAGAAAGTCCGGTCGAACTTGTGCTTGTGGAAGGGGAAACAGGTATTTTGTTTACAGGCACAAAAGCCGACTGTGACGATTTCGTCAAAAGACAATCAGAATCCTGACAGAACGTTATTGACAACAGTCAACATCGTTTGGTATTCTGAATAACGTTAGTTCGTTTGGAAGCACCCAAATGACTACAACCGCACAGACCGGGTCATAAAGCATCCGCTGCCCGTGATGGCGAGTCTGAGTTCCTAAGAGGAGGTGCACGTAATGTACGCAATTATTAAAACTGGTGGTAAACAAGTTAAAGTCGAAGCTGGCCAAGAAATCTACGTTGAGAAATTAAACGCAGACGTCGACAGCACAGTAGAATTCGGTGAAGTCTTGATCCTTGGTGGTGACGATGTTAAAGTCGGCGCTCCACTCGTAGAAGGTGCGAAGGTCGTAGCAACGGTCATCAAACACGCTCGCGCGAAAAAGATCACTGTCTTCAAAATGAAAGCTAAAAAGAACTACCGTCGTAAGCAAGGTCACCGTCAACCTTACACGAAGGTCCGCATCGAGAAAATCGAAGCGTAAGCCATGATACGTGTCAAGATTCGACGAGATGAAGCGGAGTTAATCCGCTCCATCGAAGTGACAGGACATGCCGAATTTGCTGAGCCTGGTTTGGATTTAGTCTGTGCCGGCACATCAAGTGTGATCTTCGGGGCATACAATGCCATCGAATCACTCCTCGGGCAGGTCCTGCTCCTTGAAATGGCAGAACAACAAGAAGGTGGCTACTTTTATGTAGAACCGTATGCTGATTTAGCACCGGAAATCAGCGAACGCACCCAATTGTTACTGGAAGCGACATTGGTCCAACTCGGAACCATCGCTGAAAGTTACGGTGAGTATATCCAACTTGAACAAATATAGGAGGTGGATTCCACATGTTGAAACTTAATCTTCAGTTCTTCGCATCGAAAAAAGGGGTAGGTTCGACAAAGAACGGTCGTGACTCGCAATCGAAACGCCTTGGGGCGAAACGTGCAGACGGTCAAACTGTTTCTGCTGGTTCAATCCTCTACCGCCAACGCGGTACGAAGATTCACCCAGGTATGAACGTCGGACGTGGTGGCGATGATACACTTTTCGCAACTGCAACTGGTGTCGTTCGTTTCGAACGTCTCGGACGCGACAAAAAACAAGTCAGCGTTTACCCAGCATAAGTGATCGATGAAGCAGACTCTAGCCACTTTCAGGGGTTAGGGTCTGTTTTTTTTAGGAGGGAACGACTGATGAAGGATGAGCAGGTACTGGATCTTTTGAAGTCACTTCGTCACGAATGGTTGAATCGATTGCAACTCGTTCGTTCATATAGCGCGATGGGTGACGAGGCGGCTGTTGAATCGATCTGTTCAGTCTACCGGGAGCAAGCGTCACGAGAAGGGCGACTCTCCTTGATTGAATTGCCGAAAACAGCGCTCACACTGCAACGAGCGGATTGGACAGGTTTAACTGTCGAATATGATGTGATTGAGAAACCAAAGCAGATCGATGATTCGCGTCTTGCGACCGTCATTGAAGCTGCGCTTGACATGATAGAAGTGGGAAATGGAGAAGTATCCGTAACCTTTCATGAGGGCGTGACCATCGAGATCTATCGGGATCTACTAGATATGTCGCGCCTTAAAGATCTAGTGACGCCGATGGAGATCGAGTCACAGACGGAACATGAGTGTGTGATCGAAATCGAAAGTCTTCCTGTAGAGGAAGAACAGTAATAGGAGGGATCTGACATGTTTGTCGATCAGGTAAATATTTATGTAAAAGCAGGAGATGGAGGACGCGGACAAGTTGCGTTCCGTCGCGAAAAATATGTTCCAGACGGTGGTCCTGCCGGAGGAGATGGCGGGCATGGTGCTCACGTCGTCCTCGAAGTGGATGAAGGACTCCGGACCTTGATGGATTTCCGTTACAAACGTCACTTCAAAGCCGTCCAAGGTGAAAACGGGATGTCGAAAGGAATGCACGGTCGTAAAGCCGAGCATCTCGTCGTCAAGGTTCCACCAGGTACGGTCGTGTATGATGACGATACGGATGCAGTCATCGCCGATCTCGTCCACCACGGACAACAAGCGATCGTCGCAAAAGGCGGACGCGGAGGACGTGGGAACTCACGTTTCGCGACACCAGCCAACCCGGCTCCGGAACATGCGGAAAACGGGGAACCAGGTGAAGAGAAGTATTTGAAACTCGAATTGAAAATGCTGGCGGATGTCGGACTCGTCGGATTCCCGAGTGTCGGGAAATCAACGATGCTTTCGATCGTCTCAGCGGCGCGCCCGAAAATCGGAGCGTATCACTTCACGACAATCACACCAAACATCGGAGTGGTCGAAACAGAAGACAGCCGGAGCTTCGTCATGGCCGATCTACCGGGTCTGATTGAAGGCGCAAGCGAAGGGGTTGGTCTTGGTCACCAATTCTTACGTCACGTCGAACGGACAAAAGTCATCGTCCACGTCATCGATATGAGCGGGATGGAAGGCCGCGATCCGATTGACGATTACAACATCATCAATAAAGAGCTTGCCGACTATAACCTGCGTTTGACAGAACGACCACAAGTCGTCGTCGCAAACAAAATGGATATGCCGGATGCAGAAGCTAATCTCGAAGCCTTCAAGGAAGCATTCCCGGACTTGGAAGTATTCGCGATTTCAGCTGCGACGCGTCAAGGGTTACGGGACCTCTTATTCCGGATTGCGGATCTTGTGGATGCGACGCCTGAATTCGGTCTGGAAGAGCTCGAAGAGAAAACAGCGACACCACGTGTCGTCTACGGATATGAAGCACCGGAAGCTGGATTTACGATTTCGAAAGATGAAGATGATTGCTTCGTCATCAAAGGACCACGGATTGAGAAACTGTTTACGATGACAAACTTCATGCGTGAAGAGTCGATCAAACGTTTTGCGCGGACGTTGCGTCAAATGGGTGTCGACGAAGAGCTTCGTAAAATGGGTGCGATTGACGGCGACGTCGTTCGAATCCGTGACTTCGAATTCGAATTCATCGAGTCGTCGTTCTAATCGAAACGGTCAAACAAGATTATTTGAGAAATGGAGTGTGAGAGCATCGTGGACCCACTTCCCGCGATTCAGTTCATCTGGTTCTTCGTCTTACTAGTTATTTCAGCATTCTTTTCGTCTTCTGAAACAGCCTTATCTAGTGCGAATCGGTTACGGATCTTACATCAGTCGGAAGAGGGCAACGCACGTGCGACACAAGCACTCCGTCTGTTACAACGTTATGAGGAGACGCTCACCGCCATCCTGATCGGAAATACACTGTCGAATCTAGGTGTAGCGATGATCGGCGGGTGGTTGGCGATGTCCTTGTCGACGGATTTGTTGATGCAAATCAGCATCATTTTCCTGACGTTTTTGTTCATTTTGTTGTTTGGAGAATTAATTCCCAAATCGTATGCACGAGAACATGCGGAAACGTATGTATTTTGGATCAGCAGTCCGCTTCATCTCTGTTTGGTCGTCTTCAAACCCTTCATTTTTGTATTCCTGAAGTTGCGACAAGCCGCATTAGTGCTGATTGGTGCCGATCCGAAAGGACCGCTCGTCACGGAACAAGAACTCCGTGCACTCGTTGATATCAGTGAAGAAGAAGGCATCATGAATCAAGCCAGTGCAGAAATCGTTCATCGTGCTGTCGATTTCAAGAATGTCACGGTCGAGGAAGCGTTGACACCCCGAACGGACATTCAGGCGATCGATATTGATGCGAGTTTTGATGACATCTTACAAGAAGTCCAAAAGGGTGGCTTTTCACGCTTGCCGGTCTATAAAGATTCCATCGATCACATCATCGGTGTCTTATCCGAACGTGATTTTTTACGTGAATTCGTAAAACACGGACGGGTGGAGATTCGAGAGCTGATTCGGCCTGTCTCATTTGTCGTTCCACAAACGCATATCATGGATCTTTTGCCCGAGTTAAAGGTAAAGCAGTCCCATATGGCGGTTGTACTGGACGAGTTTGGCGGGACGGCCGGACTCATCACGCTCGAGGACATCCTCGAAGAGCTGGTTGGTGAAATTTGGGATGAACACGATGAATCCCTGGAGTACACGAAACAAGTCGGAACGAATCGTTATGAATGTCTCGCTGAATATGATATTGAAGACTTTTGTCATCAATTTGGTCTGACGATGCCGGAAACAGAAGCGCAATCACTTGGCGGATGGATTATGGAAGATGTTGGTCATATTCCGGAAGAGGGAACGCAAATGGTTTATCGACAAGTCACCTTAACTGTCTTACACGTCGAGAATCGTCGTGTTCGAACGGTCTTGGCAACATTTTCGGATGAACCACCTGTTGAGCCGATCGATGAGTCCGTCTAATTTAAACCATCAAAAGGTCCATTCCGTAAAAAACGGGATGGACCTTTTTTGATATGCGCATTTGCACGGAATACATGACCTAAGATCAGACATCCAGTTCTGAAACGAGGATACCTAACCGGTCAAGGGCTTCAATCGCTGCGTCCAAAGCTTCTTCATTGTCGGCTTCGAGTGTATGGATATGGACACCATCTGTCAGGCTGGACAAGGGGGTAGCCTGTGTTTCTTCGAGCCGCTCAATCAAGGCGCGGACATCCCGCCGGCTTCTCAACATCAATTCACCTGTCAAAAACCCGTACACCGGATGTTCGACGATGACATCTCGCAAAATGACCCCTTCATCAACGATGGCATCACATTCGGCTTTTAATTGATCGTAACCGTGACGGCAGACGACTTTTCGAATCCGACGGGTTCCGTCGAGCACCGGATCATTTAATAAGTATCCTCTGGCGGTCGCGACGACCGGATATCCTTTTGCTTTTAACAACGATAAGTCTTGGACGATGACCTGACGACTCACCCCTGCTTGCTTCGCAAGTTGTGTACCGGTAACCGGACGATCGTTTTCTTGGATCATCCGCAGTAATCCTTGCCGGCGTTCTTCTCCGGACTGTCTTCTTTCCATGACGACTCCTGCCTTTCTCTTAATCTGATTCCTCCAGTGAACAAAGAACAGCGATACACTGATTGACTTCTTCGGTAGTGGTCGTGCGGCCAAAGCTCAGACGAATGAGTCCATGCGCGGTCGAATCTTCGTACCCGATCGCACGTAACGTCGCATTTGGACCATTTTCACCTGCCCGACAAGCACTTCCTGCCGAGACGGCAATGCCGGCACGGTTCAGGGCAAGAAGGACGAATTGACCATCCCGTTGTTTTGTCCGGATGGCGCAAATCGAGTCGAGTTGCTGAGGCGATTCAATGATTTGATACCGAGTAGATGGAAGTCTTTTTTTTAGCATACCACGAAATCTTTTACTCGATGTCTGGATCTTCTGATTTTCATCGCGATAACGCTGACACGCCATCAAGAATGCGGCAATCCCGGGGACGTCGACCGTGCCGGGACGAATCCCGAATTCATGATGGGATTCATAATACGGACTGAATAACGGGCGCCGCAAGTAGACGGCGCCAAGACCTTTTGGACCGTAGACTTTATGACTGCTGATCGTATAGGCGTCGACATATTTTAAACAGACGGGTTGCTTTAAAAATCCCTGAACTCCGTCACAATGAACCAAAATATTGTTTTGCCGACAAAATGCAGCAATCTCGGCGACCGGAAACACAAAACCGGTGTCGGAATTGACGTGTTGGACGGAGACGACACCGATGTCGTCCGTACAGGCCTCACGGAAAGCATTCCAGTCAAATTCTCCTGTCGGTAACAAATTGATCGTCACCGTTTGACGGGCCAATCGTTTCAAGGGGAGCAGGACGGAATCGTGTTCCGAAGCAAGTGTCAAGACAGTTGTCTTTTTACTTTGGCGAAGCAAATGGCTGAGCGCGATATAGTTTGCTTCTGAACCACTGCCGGTAAATAAGATATTTCCTTCGTTCAATTGGAGCCAATCGAGCAGTTGCGCACGGGCTTGATTTAATATTCGGAGAGCATCGTCCCCCGCGTCATGAAGTGAAGAACTGTTGCCGTAGGCGGTTTCTGCCGTTATTTTGTATTGCTCCAACGCATCCGGATGGATGGGTGTCGTTGCAGCATGATCCAAATAAATCATCAGTTATCGTATCCTTTCATCTTGTCACTCAGCTAAAAATATGCCAAACTTATTGTCAAGTCAATAGTAAACAAATAATACAGAGGTGTAAAACAAATGTCTTTACATAAAGAGGTTGAAGTGGATTTATTAATTATCGGCTCAGGACTGGCGGCAGTTTCGGTTGCCTTACATGTCCCGGCGTCCATGAACGTCCTGCTCGTCTCAAAAGGAAAGAAGACCGAGACGAACTCGATGCGGGCACAAGGCGGCATTGCGTCCGCCTATCTGGAACAGACTCCTTTCTCCCACCAAGCGGATACGATCCAAGCGGCAAAAGGACACACCGACGAGGAGATGATCACGTTCATTACAGAAGCCGGCCGGCATGTCATCACCGAACTGGAATCGTTTGGCGTGACCTTTGATCGGGACGCATCCGGACACTATGCACTCGGACGCGAAGGCGCCCACAGCCTGCCGCGGATTTTCCACAGCGGCGGCGATCAAACGGGTGAACGGATGATGACACAATTGTTGCAACAACTGCAACACCCGATTTTGGAGGAGACAGTGGTGACGGAGCTGTTGATGAACGGTCAACAGGTTGTCGGAGCTGTCGGATACCAAGGTGAAAATCCGATGCGGATTTCTGCGCGAGCTGTAGTTCTGGCGACGGGAGGGATCGGCGGCTTGTTTCTGACGTCGACGAACGATCCGAGTCTGACCGGAGACGGTTTAGCACTTGCCAGTCAAGCGGGAGCCGAACTGGGCGACTTAGGATACATTCAGCACCATCCAACGATCCTGGTCCATAACGGTAAAAGCCAAGGGTTGATCACAGAAGCCTTGCGGGGAGCCGGGGCTTATTTGATGACAGCAGACGGTCGGCGATTGATGGTTGACCATCCGCAAGGGGACTTAGCGGCGCGGGACGAAGTGGCTGCCGTCATTACTGCAACGAGAAAAAACGAGCCGGTGTATTTGAATACGACCATGGTTCAGGCGCTCGATCAACGATTCCCGACGTTTGTTAAAAAATGTGAATCATTGAACATATCGCCCGATCTTGTCGAAGTGACGACAGGTGTTCATTTCTTGATGGGGGGAATCAAGACGGATCAAGCAGGGCGGACGACGGTGCCCGGCTTGTATGCGGTCGGGGAGACAGCATCGACCGGTCTGCACGGAAAAAACCGTCTCGCGTCGAACTCGCTTCTCGAGTGTTTTGTGGTTGGGAAACAACTGGCCCGGCAGCTTCAGCTACCGGAGCGACAACCATTGCCGAACAGACGTGTACAGGACGACGAAACCCGTGCTGTCGAATCCTTGCTGACTGAGGTTCTGCAGGTAGAGTTGCATGAAAAATTGCTCGAGGATGCCCTGCGAACAATCGAGCTGTCGTCAGACGGTCAGCGGACAGGACGGCAAGCAGAAATCAATCAGTTAAAAACGAGGACGGCCCGGTTGTTGTTAGAAGGGGCGATCCGACGCGTAAAAGGAGAACAAGTACATGAACAAATGGTTACTGCGGCAACAACTTGAAGGATTTTTAACGGAAGACATCGGTCATCAAGATGTGACCAGTGAAGTGTGTCTGACCGGAAACGAGCAGGGGGTCGGACGATTCATTGCTAAAGAACCCGGCGTCTTTTGCGGCGAGCTCGTTTTAACCGAACTTGCAGCGTTGCTCGGAGTGGAGCAGGAGCTTTTAGTCAAGGATGGACAAGCGATTGAACAGGGACAAGTCCTTGCCCGGTGGTCCGGACACTTGCGATCGATTTTGACAGGCGAACGGGTCGCCTTGAATCTGATTCAACGCACATCAGGAATTGCGACGCTGACACATCAGGCGGTCCGACAAGCGGCGGGACACGTTCGGATCTCAGACACCCGGAAGACGACACCCGGATTACGGATGCTTGAGAAACATGCCGTGCGGATCGGTGGAGGATTTAACCACCGGGGGCGCCTCGATGACGCAGTCATGATTAAGGACAATCACATCACGGTCGCCGGATCGATTAGGGCAGCCGTGGAACGGGCGAAACGACAGATTGGTCATACGACACCGATCGAGGTCGAGGTCGAGACAGCGGATGAAGTCGAAGAAGCAGTGGCGGCAAACGTGGACATCATCATGCTCGACAACCGTTCGCCAGAAGAGGTCAAGGTGTTACGGCAACGCATACCGGCTCACATCACCGTCGAATTGTCGGGTGGGATTACCCTCGACACGTTACCTGCTTATTGTCAGACCGGTGCCGATTACATCTCGCTTGGTGCGTTGACGCATTCAGCGCCCGCACTGGATATCAGTATGAAAATCGTAGGAGGAAAAAAAGATGAAGCTTGATTTGTTTACCGATAACGGCATTCCGAAAACGTATTTGGCACAGTCAGATGCAGAACTGATTGCTGTGATTGAAGGTGTGAAATCCCGCATGGGCAGTCGATTATTTTTACCGGCCCATCATTATCAAAAAGATGAAGTCGTCCAGTTTGCCGATGCGACGGGAGATTCGCTTCAGCTCGCGCAAATCGCGAAAAAGATGACAGCGGCGGAGTATACCGTGTTTTGCGGCGTTCATTTCATGGCGGAGACGGCAGATATGCTGACCGCGAGTGACCACACGGTCGTCTTGCCGGATATGCGGGCCGGATGTTCGATGGCTGACATGGCAAATGGTTTTCAGACGGAACGTGCCTATGAGATTTTATCGGAGCGTCTCAAACGTTCCATTCTCCCGTTGACGTATGTCAATTCGACGGCTGAAATCAAAGCGTTTGTGGGTCGCCATGGGGGTGCGACCGTCACTTCGTCCAACGCCGTCCGGATGGTCGAATGGGCGCTTGCGGAACGAGAGATTCTGTTTTTCCTGCCGGATCAACATCTTGGCCGGAACACGGCGCATGCACTGGGCGTCCCGCTTGAACAGATGGCGGTCTGGGATCCGATTGCGGATGAGCTGTTGTTTGACGGCGCAGATGACGAGATTCGGGTCATCCTTTGGAAGGGCCATTGTTCGGTCCATGAAAAGTTCACCGTCGGTCAAATCGAGCAATTCCGGAAGGCAGAACCCGACCGGACGATTCTCGTCCATCCGGAATGTTCGTTTGAAGTCGTCGCGGCTTCTGATTTGAACGGTTCGACGGCGTACATCATTCAGCAGATTGAACAGGCGGAACCGGGAACAAAATGGGCGATCGGAACAGAAATGAATCTGGTACAACGCTTGGCAAAAGATCACCCGGAGCTCGATATCGTCTCGTTGAATCCCTTCATGTGTCCGTGCCTGACGATGAACCGGATCGATTTACCGCACCTTGCGTGGTCACTTGTTCAGATCGAAGCAGGGGAGCCGGTCAACATCATCACGGTGGATCCGGAGACGACCCGGTATGCCGTCCTCGCGCTTGAGCGGATGCTCGAACGTTCTTAAAATCAAGTTATATAAAGGTCTTTTTAGACAGGTGAGGATGGCAGATTTAAAATCTGCCATCCTCACTTTTTCATATGACTATTTAGATTGCCCGATTGCTACGTTTACGGAATTACGTTTTGAAGAGCTTCCTCGTTATATGCTACAATAACACGAGAGTTTGTTAATGGATGGGAGCGTTCTAAAGTGATAGAATTCGTACGCGGCGAAGTCGCTTATGTCTGTGCGGAATTCGTAACGATCGAGGTCGGGGGGATTGGCTACAAAATCGTAGCACCGAACCCGTTTTTTTATCGGACCGGAGACGAACAGGTTATCGTATATACGTATCATTATGTCAGAGAAGATCAAGAAGTCTTGTTCGGATTCCGTTCTCGACGCGAGCGGGCACTGTTCACGAAATTACTCGGTGTGACCGGCATTGGTCCCAAAGGGTCCCTTGCCATCGTGGCATCCGGAGACGTGGACGCACTCGTTGAAGCGATTGAACAGGAAAAGGAAAGTTATTTGATTAAGTTCCCGGGTGTCGGTAAAAAGACAGCAAAACAGATGACCCTTGATTTAAAAGGCAAATTGGCTGAACTGGCACCGGATTATATCCCGAGCGAAGGTTTGTTTGCGCAAGGAAACGCCGAGTTGAACGAAGCATGCGAAGCCTTGACGGCACTTGGTTACAGCGACCGGGAAGTCGAAAAAGTCAAAAAAGCGCTCCAAGGCGAAGTACTGTCGACCGACCAATATGTGAAACGGGCGTTGCAGCTGTTATTGAATGTGAGGTGAGGATATGGAAGAGCGTATTTTGTCAGAATCTGCCCACGCAGAAGATCAAGAAGAGTGGAGTTTGCGTCCGCAGACGCTGGATCAGTACATCGGTCAAGAAAAGGCGAAGGGCAATTTGAGTGTCTTCATCCAAGCGGCAAAAATCCGTCAGGAAACGCTGGATCACGTGTTGTTATATGGTCCACCGGGACTTGGGAAGACGACGCTTGCGACCATCATCGCCAATGAGATGGGTGTCGGGATCAAGACGACAGCCGGACCGGCGATTGAGCGTCCGGGAGATTTGGCAGCCATTCTCTCCTCGCTTGAACCGGGAGATGTCTTGTTCATCGATGAGATTCACCGTCTGAGCCGCTCGATTGAAGAAATTTTATATCCAGCGATGGAAGACTATTGTCTCGACATCGTCATCGGTCAAGGTGAACTGGCACGAAGCGTTCGGATTGACTTACCACCGTTTACGCTCGTCGGCGCGACGACGCGGGCCGGTATGTTATCGGCACCGCTGCGTGACCGTTTCGGTGTGACGCTGAAACTCGAGTACTACACGATGCCGGAATTGTCAGCCATCGTCACGCGGACGTCCCGCTTGTTTGGTTTTGAAGCGGACCGGATGGCAGCAGAAGCGATTGCGCTCCGCTCACGAGGGACACCCCGTGTTGCGAACCGTCTCTTACGGCGGGTCCGCGACTTTGCTCAGGTCGCTCATCAAACCGCAATTGACGCGACACTGGCAACGAGTGCGCTGGATCGCCTGCATGTCGACGCGCTCGGACTCGATGATGTTGATCACCGGTTGTTACGTTCGCTTGCCGAACGGTTTGCGGGTGGTCCGGTCGGTCTTGAGACGATTGCTGCGACAATCGGTGAGGATGCGCAGACGATTGAAGACGTTTACGAACCGTATTTGCTTCAACAGGGATTTTTACAACGGACACCACGCGGACGTGTCTTGACGCCGTTTGCACGGCAACATTTAGGATTGAAAGAAGGAAATTAAAGATGGATGTAAATTTATTTGATTTTCATTTACCAGAAGAACAGATTGCCCAAGTCCCGCTGCTCGACCGGACCAGTTCGAAATTGATGGTCATCAACCGGGAGACGGGTGCGCTTCGTCACGAGAAGTTCCATGACATCGTGTCACACTTCAACGCAGGAGATACGCTTGTCATCAACGATACAAAAGTCTTACCGGCCCGTTTGTTCGGCGTCAAGGAAGAGACAGGTGGCAAAATTGAACTGTTGTTGCTCAAACAGACGAGTGATGATGTTTGGGAGACCCTCGCGAAACCTGCGAAACGGGTTAAACCGGGAACCGTGCTGTCATTTGGCGACGGTTTACTGCGGGCAGAATGTATGGAAGCCCTCGAGGACGGCGGACGGATCTTGAAGTTTTCCTATACAGGGATCTTTTACGAAGTACTCGATCAGTTGGGAACGATGCCGTTGCCACCGTACATCCATGAACAATTGGAAGACCAGGACCGTTATCAGACGGTCTATGCCCGGGAACGGGGGAGTGCGGCAGCCCCGACAGCAGGACTTCACTTCACGCCGGAATTGTTGCAAGCGTTGACGGACAAAGGGGTCAAGCTCGCGCCATTGACCCTGCACGTCGGACTCGGCACGTTCCGACCGGTTTCGGTCGATGATGTCGACAGCCACAAGATGCACAGTGAATACTATGAGTTGCCGGAATCGTCGGCACAAATTTTACGGGACACCCGTAAAAACGGCGGCCGGATCATCGCTGTCGGAACGACATCGACGCGGACACTCGAGACCGTCATTCGGGATCATGGTGATTTCGTCGAAGCCTCCGGTTGGACGGATATTTTCATCTATCCCGGTCAAGAGATCAAAGGGATTGACGGATTGATCACGAACTTCCACTTACCCAAGTCGACATTGATCATGCTTGTATCCGCGTTGTCGACACGCGAACACATCTTACATGCCTATGAAGAAGCCGTTGCGCAAGGATACCGATTCTTTAGTTTCGGAGACGCAATGTTCTTAACGAGAGAGGAATTAAACCGATGACAAAACATGCAGTAACTTACGAACATATCAAAACCTGTAAACAATCCGGTGCGCGGTTAGGAATCGTCCATACGCCGCACGGTAGTTTCGAGACACCCGTCTTCATGCCGGTCGGAACACAAGCAACGGTCAAGACGATGGCACCGGAACAAATCAAGGATATGAATGCCAATATCATTCTTTCGAACACGTATCATCTCTGGGTCCGTCCTGGCCACGATGTCATCAAAGAAGCCGGTGGACTACACAAATTCATGAACTGGGACGGAGCGATCTTAACCGATTCCGGTGGTTTCCAAGTCTTTTCGCTCGCCGATTTACGTAACATCACGGAAGAAGGCGTCCATTTCCGCAATCACTTGAACGGCGATAAGCTGTTCCTGTCACCGGAAAAAGCAATGGAGATTCAGAACGCCCTCGGTTCGGACATCATGATGGCGTTTGACGAATGTCCGCCGTTCCCGGCTTCTCATGAATACATGAAAGCGTCTGTCGAACGGACGAGCCGTTGGGCGGAACGTTGCCTTGCTGCACACGAACGTCCGCAAGATCAAGCGTTGTTCGGCATCATTCAAGGTGGCGAGTATGAAGATTTACGCCGTCAGAGTGCACGTGATCTCGCGTCGCTTGATTTCCCGGGCTATGCCGTTGGTGGATTGTCGGTTGGAGAACCGAAAGACGTCATGTACCGCGCACTTGATTTTACGACACCACTCATGCCGGAAGACAAACCGCGTTACTTGATGGGAGTCGGTTCACCGGATGCCTTGATCGAAGGTGCGATTCGCGGGATTGATATGTTCGACTGTGTCTTACCGACACGGATTGCACGAAACGGGACCTTGATGACATCAAGCGGACGTCTCGTCGTCCGAAATGCCAAATATGCCCGTGATTTCCGTCCGCTCGACGAAAAATGTGATTGCTATGCGTGTAAGAATTACTCACGTGCTTACATTCACCACTTGATCCGGGCGCAAGAAACATTTGGTTTGCACCTCTGTTCGACACACAATCTTCACTTCCTCGTCAAGTTGATGGAAGGCGTTCGTCAAGCGATTCGTGAAGATCGTCTGCTTGATTTTAAAGACGAATTCTTTGAAGAATACGGCTATAATTTGCCGAACGCGAAGAATTTCTGATAAATGGTCTGACAATTCTATTCTTTTTACGGTATAATGAACGTGATTTGAATGAAAAGGAGCTGACTCAGATGCAACAATTATTGACATTCCTCCCGATGATCTTGATCTTCGTGGTGTTTTATTTCTTGTTGATTCGTCCACAGAACAAACGCCAGAAGCAAGTGCGTGAGATGCAAACCCAGTTATCACGCGGTGACTCGATCGTGACGATCGGTGGCCTTCATGGGGTCGTACAAAAAGTTGATGAGACAACGGTCACATTGAAATCGGGTAACGCGCAATTGACGTTTAACCGTAGTGCGGTCGCGGAAGTTACGAAAAAATCAACGACTGTCATGGACGACGAAATCGTCGAATAAGGCTAGAAACAGACGCTTTCCGAATTCGGGAGCGTCTTTTCTGTTTTTATACGAGAAAAACGATTGCTATAATTACCAGTTCTTATGTAAGCTAGGATAGGATAAGAAAGTTGTCTGAAAATATACTGGGATTGAGAGAAAGGACAATGTAGCATGATTAAGAAGGGAAAACTGGCCACGTTCTTTATCATCGTTGCCGCACTGCTCATACTGATCGGTACGACATCGACTTGGCTCCTGAAAGATACGAAGCTAGGTTTGGATTTAAAGGGCGGCTTTGAGGTTTTGTATGAAGTACAACCGCTGAAAGAAGGCGACGTCATCGATGCCAATGCGATGAGCGCGACGCTGACGGCAATCGAAAACCGGGTCAACGTGTTGGGTGTTTCGGAACCGGATATCCGGATCGAAGGAGACAACCGGATTCGTGTTCAATTAGCCGGCGTCAAAAACCAGAGTGAAGCACGTCAGATTTTATCTTCGACGGCTGAATTGTCGTTCCGCGACATCAACGACAAAGTGTTACTTGATGGATCGGATTTGAAGGCCAAAGGGGCGAAAGTCGGATATGATCCGCAAACAAACGCGCCGCTTGTCGAACTGACGATGAAATCAAAAGAAAAGTTTTATGAAGTGACACAACAAGTGTCGCAAATGCAACCACCAGCAAATCGTCTTGTCATTTGGCTGGATTATGAAAAAGGCGATACGTACGAAAAAGAGATTCAAAAAGAAAATTCGAAAATCGTCTCTGATGCGTCGGTCCAACAGCCGATCAATTCGGATAAAGCGATCATCTCAGGTGGCGATATCACAGCAGAATACGGCAAACAATTATCGTCAATCCTAAATGCTGGAGCACTTCCGGTTAAGCTTGATGAAATCTACTCGACGTCCGTCTCGGCCGCTTTTGGTCAAGACGCGCTCGATCAGACGTTGTTCGCTTCGATGATCGGGATCGCTGCCGTCTTCGTCTTCATGCTGTTGTTTTACCGGGTATCCGGTTTCGTTTCGATCATCACGTTGTTGTTCTACATCTATCTCGTCATGATCTTCTTTAACGGAATCAATGCGGTTCTGACCTTACCGGGAATCGCGGCCCTCGTACTGGGTGTCGGGATGGCAGTTGATGCCAACATCATCACGGCAGAACGGATTAAAGATGAACTTCGCAGCGGGAAATCGGTCTTGTCGGCGTTTAAAGCCGGAAATCGTCGTTCGTTCGGAACGATTCTTGACGCGAACTTAACGACGTTGATTTCGGCAGGTGTGTTGTATTACTTCGGGACGAGCACCGTCAAAGGCTTTGCGATCATGTTGATGGTCTCGATCGCCGTTACGTTCGTCACGAATGTTTTCATCTCCCGTTACTTGATGCAACTTCTCGTCAGCAGCCGATGGTTTGATAAGAAGAAAACCTGGTTTGGCGTAAAGGAGAGTGAAATTCGTGAACTTTAATCCAACGAAATTTGATTATGTAAAACACCGAAAAATCTACTTTACGATTACGATCGCCTTAGTGCTGATTTCGGTTCTGTTGCTTGTCTTCCGCGGGTTGAACCTCGGGATCGATTTTACGGAAGGTACACGGGTCGAGATCGCTTCCGAGAACACGATCAAAGAAGCGGACGTCCGGTCCGTCATTGAAGATGCCGGCATTGATGCGGAGGAAATCAATGGCGTGCAGTTTGCACAAGGCGGAACACTTGCGAACGTCACATTCGTCGGTGAATTCAGTCAAGAACAGATTGCTGAAATGAAACAAGTCATTGAAGCCGAGTACGGTAAGGAACCAAGTATCTCGACGGTATCGGCGCAAGTCGGTCAGGAAATTGCCCGTAACGCCATTTATGCCGTCTTGCTGGCTTCGCTTGGGATCGTCATCTATGTCTCATTCCGTTTCCAACCACTCTACGGAGTTGCCACAGTACTGGCCTTGCTCCATGATGCCTTGATGATCATTGCGTTCTTCTCGCTGTTCCAGATTGAAGTCAACCTGTACTTCATCGCCGCGGTTCTGACGATCATCGGGTATTCGGTTAACGATACGATTGTTACCTTTGACCGGGTCCGGGAAAATCTTGGACTGGCGGAAAAAGGTGGGCGTCAAGTCACGTTCAGTGAACTGTCGCATATCGTCAATGAGTCGATTCAACAAACGATTATTCGTTCGATCAATACTGTCGTGACCGTCATCATGACGGCCGCTGCCCTGTATATTTTCGGCAGTGAAGCGATCCGAGGCTTCAGTCTCGCCTTGCTCGTCGGTTTGTTCATGGGAATGTATTCGTCAATCTTCATCGCGGCCCAATTGTGGCTCGTGATGAAAGGGCGGACACTCAAGTCATCCAAACAAGCCTCGTAATCAGATCCGCGTTAGCTATCGCTAACGCGGGTTTTGTTTTATAATGATGAAGTTGATTGGAGGGGTTAGATGTATCATTCAAAGAAAACATGGATCGATAAAGAAGTCGATCCGCTCAAAATAGACGAGATAGCCGAACACGTAGCGGTCTCGAAGCATGTGGCACATTTGCTTGTCCAACGCGGGTTCGATACAGCAGAGCAAGCCAGTGCCTTTTTAGCGACAGACCAGCTGGATTTTCATGATCCGTTTCTGTTTCAGGATATGAAAAAGGTCGTGGACCGGATTCAGCAAGCAGCGGATGCGGGAGAAATGATTTTAATTTACGGCGATTATGACGTCGATGGTGTCAGTTCCGCAGCCATTCTCTGGCATGCGTTGGTCGAAATCGGAGCGATGGCGGAATGTTATATCCCGAATCGGTTTACGGAAGGTTACGGACCAAACGAGGCGGCTTTCCGCTGGGCAGCAGAGGAAGGCTTCAGTTTGATCATTACGGTCGACTGCGGCATCTCCGGTATTGATGAAGCAACTGTCTTAAAAGAACTTGGTGTCGATTTGATCATCACTGATCACCATGAAGCAAAAGACGTCTTACCGGATGCCTTTGCGATGATTCATCCCGGTGTTGATACGAACTATCCGTATTCGAAACTGGCCGGTGCCGGTGTCGCCTTTAAGGTTGCCCATGCCTTACTCGGGCGCGTGCCGGAGGACCTGCTGGATCTGGCTGTCCTCGGAACAATTGCCGATCTGGTTCCGTTGGTCGGGGAAAACCGGTTGCTTGCGGCAAAAGGTATCGAAGCCTTAAACGCCAGTGAACGTCCCGGCATCTTAGCATTACGGAAAGTCTGCAGCCTCGTCGAAGACGAGTTGACGGAAGAGTCGGTTGGTTTTGCGTTTGGTCCAAGGATCAATGCAGCGGGTCGCCTCGATTCGGCGATGCCGGCGCTCGAGATGTTGCTCGCGGACACAATCGAAGAAGCCAGTCTGTTGGCGGAACAACTGGATCAACAAAATAAACAACGGCAGGATATCGTGAAGAAAATTGCAGAAGAAGCAATCGAATTAGTGGAACAGCATTACTTGGCCGATCGGGTGTTGGTCGTCGATGCAGCCCACTGGAATCCGGGTGTCGTCGGTATCGTCGCTTCACGACTCGTCGAGAAATACCACCGGCCGGTCATTCTGTTATGTCATGATGCGGAAAAAGGAACGGCGAAAGGGTCCGGTCGATCAATTGCCGCTTTTGATCTATTTGCGGAATTGACCGTCTGTTCGGACATCTTGCCGCATTTCGGGGGACACCCGGCAGCAGCCGGAATGACACTTTCATCGGACGATGTCGCTCTGTTACGGGAACGATTGAATGCCCAAGCCGCTGACTTACCGGACGAGGCGTTCATCGGGACGATTGAAATCGATTTACGTCTGAATGTCTCCGATATTTCGATTGGCTTGATCGAGGAGATGGGACGACTTGCGCCATTTGGAATGGGGAATCCGTCACCACGCGTCGTCGTCGAAGGGGCCAGCATTCGTGACTTGAAACGTATCGGACGGGATTTGACGCACTTAAAAGTCCTCGTGACGGACGGGAAAACGGAACTGGACGGAATCGGATTCGGTTTTGGTGACGCAGTGGATGAGATTTCATCGCTGGCAGACGTTTCCTTGATGGGAAGTTTAAACATCAACGAGTGGAACGGTTTCCGGAAACCACAGCTGATGATCCAGGATCTAGCGGTTGCAGATGTTCAATTGTTTGATTATCGCGGCGGGAAAAAACCGTTAACGGACGTGTTTGCCTTACCGTCAGAAGAGACGACATTCGTGGCCTTTACGCAAGAGACACAAGACAAATACGCGGAACGTCACCTGAACGGACCGGTCCGAGCAAATATCGTCTTCTTGGACTTACCGGAAGAAGAAGCGGCCTTCCTGCCCTACTTGAAAGAAGCGGAACGGATCTACTGTGCTTTTAAAGATGAAGGCTATTATTTCGAGACGATTCCTTCGCGCGAAGACTTCAAACATTACTTCAATTATTTTGCGAAATGTCCGCGGGAAGAACTGCGGATCGGGCTGGTTCGTTTGTCGAAAACCCGAAAATGGTCAAAACGTTCGATTAACTTTATGCATTCAGTGTTTTCGGAACTTGATTTTCTTGTTACAATGGAGGACGGGCTGCCGGGTGTGAACCCGAATGCTGAAAAACGGGATTTGACGGAAGCTGTGACGTACAAACGTCATGAGGAACGTCAACGTCTCGAGCAACAATACATTTATTCGTCACTCGCTCAGTTGAAAGAGCGTTTTGATACTTTGGTAGAAGCGGCGAAGCAGGAGGAAATGACATGGAGTTCAAACAGCATATAAAAGAGGTTGAAAACTGGCCGAAAGAAGGAATCAGTTTTAAAGATATCACATCCCTGATGCAGAACGGTCCTGCGTACAAGCAGTCCGTCGACGCCTTGATCGACTACGCCCGTAAGCAAGGCGCAGATGTCATCGCAGGTCCGGAAGCACGTGGATTCGTCGTCGGATGCCCGGCTGCCTACGCGATGGAGATCGGATTCGTCCCTGTCCGCAAAGAAGGCAAATTACCACGTGAGACAGTCCGTGTCGAGTATGGTCTTGAGTACGGAAAAGATGTCTTGACGATGCACCACGATGCGATCCAACCTGGACAACGTGTCGTCATTCTCGATGATTTACTCGCAACGGGTGGAACAATCGAAGCAACAATCAAGATGATTGAACAACTCGGTGGAACGGTTGCCGGAATCGGATTCTTGATTGAGTTGGACGGCTTAGGCGGTCGCGAGAAGTTAGAAGGATACGATATCTTGTCCTTGATTCGTTACGCAGATTAATCCATAGTAAATATCCTCTCGGTTGTAGTCGGGGGGGTATTTCTTTTTATTTTGACATATTATCAAAATTTCACGATAATAGAAGGTATATATAATTAGGGATTCAGCGTAATCAATCCCGGGGACTGGGTGAGGATAAGGGATGACAAATAAACAAATCGTAAATGTAGAAGACCTTCTCGCTCGATGTGCGGAGTACATGACAGAGGCAGAAGTAAAAGATATCGAACGTGCCTATCAATTCGCAAAAGACGAGCATGAAGGACAATTTCGTCGATCGGGTGAACCTTATATCATTCACCCGGTTCAAGTGGCTGGGATACTGGTAGATATCGGACTCGACGCGACGACGATTGTTGCCGCTCTTCTTCATGATGTCGTCGAAGACACCGACATTACGCTGGAAGAACTCACGGAACGGTTCGGAGCAGATGTCGCGATGCTGGTCGATGGCGTGACGAAACTCGGGAAAATCAAATACAAGTCCAAACGAGAAGAGTTGGCAGAAAATCACCGGAAGATGTTTATTGCGATGGCGGAAGACATCCGTGTGATTTTGATCAAGTTAGCCGACCGCCTGCACAACATGCGGACGCTTCAACATATGGTTAAAGAAAAACAAGTCCAAAAAGCAGAAGAAACGCTTGAAATCTTTGCGCCGCTCGCGCATCGACTCGGGATTTCGACGATTAAATGGGAACTCGAAGACATCAGTCTGCGTTACATCAATCCGCAACAATACTACCGGATTGTCTCGATGATGAAACAAAAGCGGACGGAACGCGAAGCGCTCGTCACGTCTGTCATCGATGAAGTCAACGAAGTACTTGAAGAAGTCGAGATCGCAGCCGAGGTGGACGGTCGTCCGAAACATATCTACTCGATCTACAACAAGATGCAGAACTCGAAAAAAGAATTCAGCGAAATCTATGATTTGATGGCCGTGCGCATCATCGTCGACTCCATCAAGGATTGTTACGCGGTTCTCGGAATCATTCACACCCAATACAAACCGATGCCGGGACGCTTCAAGGACTATATCGCGATGCCTAAACCGAACATGTACCAGTCGTTGCATACAACGGTCATCGGGCCGAAAGGTGAACCGCTTGAAGTGCAAATTCGGACACGCGATATGCATTTCATCGCCGAGTACGGAATTGCCGCGCACTGGGCCTACAAAGAAGGAAAAGAGCAGGAAGCGAAGTCCGGTTTTGAAGACAAAATCGCTCACTTCCGTGAAATTCTGGAGTTACAAAAAGATACCGCCGATGCGGAAGAATTCATGGAGTCGGTCAAAGTCGACTTCTTCAGCGATATGCTGTACGTCTTTACACCAAAGGGTGACGTCATCGAATTGCCGAAAGGATCGGTGCCGATTGATTATGCCTACCGGATCCATACGGAAATCGGACACCGGACGATCGGAGCAAAAGTCAACGGACGGATGGTGCCGATTGATTACAAACTGAAGACCGGTGACATCATTGAAATCGTTACGTCAAAACACAGTTATGGACCAAGCAAGGATTGGCTCAAGATTTGTGTATCGAGTCAGGCGAAAAATAAAATCCGTCAATGGTTCAAACGGCAACAACGGGAAGAAAACGTCTCGAAAGGTCGGGAACTGATTGAGGCGGAAGTGAAAAAACTCGGCTTTGAACCAAAGGATGTCATCAACGAAAAGACACTTGAGGACGTGACACGGAAGTTCAACTTCGGGCAAGAAGAAGATATGTATGCTGCCGTCGGATATCACGGTCTGACTGCTGCTCAAGTCGCGCATAAATTGACGGAAAAATTGCGCAAAGACAAAGAGTCAAAAAATCTTGAATTAAACGAAGCCATCAGTGAAATGAAGACATTTGACCGACCGAAGAAACAAAATCCGGAAGGTGTCCGTGTCAAGGGAATCGACAATATGTTGGTCCGGATGAGTCGGTGTTGCAATCCGGTGCCGGGAGACGACATCGTCGGCTACATCACCCGCGGACGCGGTGTCTCGATTCACCGGTCAGATTGTTTAAACGTCATTCATGAACAAAACCCAGAACGGTTGCTTGAAGTCGAGTGGGAGCACGAAGGTAAGACGGTTAAAAGCTATAACGTCGAAATCGAGATTTCTGGTTTTGACCGGGCTGGTTTGTTAAACGATGTCCTGCAATCCGTGTCCGCGATGAATACGAATATCGTGGCTGTCAGCGGTAAAGGGGACGACAGCAAACAGGCGAAGATTTCGATGACGATTGCGATCGATAACGTCAATCACTTGCAGAAAGTGGTTGACCGGATTAAACAGATATCAGACGTGTATGCCGTGCATCGCGTCATGATGACATAAGGAGCGGATAAGAATGCGAGTCGTATTACAACGGGTCAAAGAAGCAAGCGTGACGGTCGAAGGAGCGATTACCGGTCAAATCGATCAAGGATTTCTTTTACTCGTCGGGGTCACGCATGAAGATACGCTGGAGCAAGTCAATTGGTTGGCGGATAAGATTGCCGGACTACGGGTGTTCGAAGATGAGGAAGAGCGGATGAACCGGTCGCTTCAAGATGTGGATGGTCAGATTTTGTCCGTTTCCCAGTTCACTCTGTACGGAGATGTTAAAAAAGGACGCCGTCCCGCCTTTACGGAAGCGGCGAAACCGGATCTTGCGAATGAATTGTATGAAGCCTTTAACGCGCGTCTGCGCACACAAGGGATTACGGTCGAAACCGGACAGTTCGGCGCAATGATGGATGTTGCGCTCGTAAATGATGGACCGGTGACCTTGATTTTAGAAAAGTAACCAAAGTCTTGACAGGATCTTTCGAACGAGGCAATATAAGGGATAACAGAACGATTATAGAACCGATGACGAAGAAGAGTAATTTAGATCTCGGCTGCTTAGAGAGTCGCCCCTTGGCTGGAAGGGTGATCAGGCGAACTAGACGAAAGACCCTTCCGAGGTATTTTCCTGAAATGTATAGAGTAGGGAAAATCGTAAGCAGGCGTTAACTGCACCGAGTGGCTGAGATTTTTCAGCAACCAGGGTGGTACCACGGGATCTTCAAGTTCTCGTCCCTTTGCGGACGAGGACTTTTTTTGTATTCAAAAGGAGGAATTAGGATGAAATTACCACGCGGAACGTTTGATGTGCTTCCGGGTACAGTCGAACGTTGGCAGTATATTGAAAACCAATTGCGGGAGATCAGTAAACGATACAACTATAAAGAAATCCGGACACCGATCTTTGAAGAGACAGAACTATTCAAACGAGGTGTCGGTGAGACGACAGACATCGTCCAAAAAGAGATGTTCATGCTCGAAAAACGCGGTAAGGAACAGTTTACGCTCCGTCCGGAAGGAACAGCTGCCGTCGTTCGGTCATTCGTGACAAACAAACTATACGGTTCACCGAATCAGCCGGTCAAACTGTTTTATATCGGACCGATGTTCCGTTATGAACGTCCGCAAGCCGGTCGTTTCCGTCAGTTGCACCAATACGGCGTCGAAGCGCTTGGCAGTGAAGAGCCGGCAATCGATGCAGAAGTCATCAGTTTAGCGATGAGCATCTACCAATCATTCGGTTTAAAAAAATTGAAGCTTGTCATCAATTCACTCGGAGACAGTGAAAGCCGGGCTGCGCACCGCGAAGCGTTGGTCAATCACTTCAAGCCGGTTGCTCACGAGTTGTGCCAAGACTGTCAAAACCGTCTCGAAGCCAACCCGCTCCGTGTTCTCGATTGTAAAGTTGACCGCAATCACCCGAGCATGGCGACGGCACCGTCGATTCTCGATTTCCTGAATCCGGCTTCGAAAGCGTATTTCGATCAGGTCCTGCTCCACTTAGATGCACTTGGCATCGAGTACGTGATTGACCCGACACTCGTCCGTGGTCTCGATTACTATAACCACACATCATTTGAGATTATGTCGGAGGCAGAAGGGTTCGGTGCCATCACGACGCTCTGCGGCGGAGGGCGTTATAACGGACTCGTCGAACAGATTGGCGGTCCTGCGACACCGGGCATCGGTTTTGGGATCGGCATTGAACGTCTGTTGATGGCGCTTGAGAACGAAGCGGTTTTACCGGAAGTCGATGATTCAATCGATGTCTTCATCGTCGCGCAAGGCAATGAAGAAGTCGAAAAAACAGCGACCCGCCTGCTTCAATTAATGCGTTTGGAAGGACTTGCTGCGGATCGGGATTACCTCGGGCGGAAGTTCAAAGGGCAATTCAAAGCAGCCGACCGGATGCAGGCACGCTTTACCGTCATCCTCGGAGACGAAGAAGTTGAACGTGGTGCGGCCGCGTTAAAAAACATGTCGACGGGCGAACAGATTGATGTCCCGCTGTCAGCTGTCGCCGACACGATTGTCGCGAAATTAAAGGAGGAAGTACAATGATCGGACGTACACACATGAACGGAACCGTAACAGAAGAAACGATCGGCCAAGCCGTTCAACTAAAAGGGTGGGTTCAAAAACGCCGTGACCTCGGTGGATTGATTTTCCTTGACTTACGTGACCGGACCGGAATTGTCCAAGTCGTCTTCCAACCGGAAAACGAGCAGGCACACCGTCTGGCAGAAACGATTCGCTCGGAATACGTGCTCGACATCAAAGGGACGGTCATCAAACGTGAAAATCCGAACCCGAACATTCCGACAGGACAAGTCGAAGTCGTCGCGGATGAAGTCATCATTTTGAATGCTTCAAAAATGACGCCGTTTCCCATCAGCGAAGAAGCAGAACAGACGTCAGAAGATCTCCGTTTGAAATACCGTTATCTGGATCTTCGTCGTCCATCACTACAGGAAACATTCCGTCTGCGTTCAAAAGCATCAAACATCATGCGGAACTTCCTCGACGAACAAGATTTCCTCGAAGTCGAAACACCAATCTTAACGAAATCGACACCGGAAGGCGCGCGGGACTACTTGGTACCAAGTCGTGTTCACCCGGGTGAATTTTACGCCTTGCCGCAATCGCCGCAATTGTTTAAACAGTTATTGATGGTATCTGGTTTTGAGCGGTATTTCCAAATTGCCCGTTGTTTCCGTGACGAAGATTTGCGTGCAGACCGTCAACCGGAATTCACACAAGTCGACATCGAAACAAGTTTCATGGATGTTGAAGACTTGTATGCGATGATGGAATCGATGATGACACGTGTCATGAAAGAAACACTCGGAAAAGACATTACGACACCGTTCCCGCGGATGCCGTATGCGGAAGCGATGAGCCGGTTCGGTTCGGATAAGCCGGATACACGGTTTGGTCTTGAGTTGATTGATGTGGCGGAAGCGGTCACAGGTGCCGGCTTTAAAGTCTTCGACATGGCACTTGAATCCGGCGGCGAAGTCAAAGCGTTGAACGTCAAAGGCGCAGCCGACCAATTCTCACGTAAAGATATCGATAAATTACAAGAGTTCACAGCGATCTATGGCGCGAAAGGTCTCGCTTGGGTCAAAGTGACGGCAGACGGACTGAACGGTCCAATCGCGAAGTTTTTTGATGAAGCGGCGACGGCACGTCTTGTTGACGCAACGTCGGCTGAAGCGGGCGACCTGCTCGTCTTCGTGGCAGCAAAAGCCTCAATCGTTGCGGATAGTCTCGGCGCACTTCGTCAAAAACTCGGAAAAGAACTCGGCTTGATTGACGAAACGGTCTTCAACTTCCTGTGGGTGACGGATTTCCCACTCGTAACGTTTGAAGAAGCGGACGGTCGTTTCTATGCAAACCACCATCCGTTCACGATGCCGCGCCGGGAAGATCTCGACAAACTCGAGACGGACCCAGGCAGTGTACTTGCCGTTGCCTATGACCTTGTCTTGAACGGGTATGAGCTTGGCGGAGGATCACAGCGGATTTACGAACGGGATATCCAAGAGCGGATGTTTAAATTACTTGGATTCACGGAAGAGGAAGCAAATGAACAGTTCGGCTTTTTGATGGAAGCGTTCGAATATGGAACGCCACCGCATGCGGGCATCGCGTTAGGTCTTGACCGTCTGATCATGTTACTCGCTGGACGTACAAACTTACGGGATACGATTGCTTTCCCGAAAACGGCGTCGGCAAGTGATTTATTAACAGCGGCACCAAGTCCGGTTTCAGATGCACAATTAAATGAGCTATCGATTCGGACGGCAGTCAAACAGTCGTAACAGCAACAGATTTCCTTCCATAAGAGAAGGAAATCTGTTTTTTTTAGAGGAGGAATGAAGATGGAACGGTCTTTTTTTGAACGGTCCCCGGTCGACGTCGCACCGGACTTGCTCGGGAGTGTCTTGACGGTCAACGCGGTGACGATGCGGATTGTCGAAGTCGAAGCGTATCTTGGACCGCATGATCAAGCGGCTCATTCCTACAGTGGGCGACCGACGAAACGGACCGCACCGATGTTTGGACCGGCGGGACACATTTATGTATATTTCACGTATGGGATGCACCATTGCCTGAACATCGTCTGTGGAGAGATTGATCAAGGCTATGCCGTATTACTGCGCGGGGCGGAGATTATCAGCGGACATGATCTCGTCGCCGAACGTCGATTTGCAAAATCATACGCAACGTTAACCAAAGCCGAACAAAAAAACTTAGTCAACGGTCCGGCTAAGCTGTGCCAAGCGTTTGGGTTGACGACAGAAGACTCGGGTGTGGATTTATACAGGGATGAACGCTTTCGGATTGAAGCGGGGAAAGCCGGGACTATCGTTCAGACGACTCGAATCGGGATTCCGAATGCCGGGGAAGCGACGGCATATCCGTGGCGTTTTTACGAATCCGGCAGCACCGGCGTAAGTAAAAAATGAACCATCATATTGGAACGAAATGAGGGGGCGGATTTGATATCCGCCCCCTCATCTGTTAGTTCATCGTTTTGGTGTATTGATTGATTTTTTAGCTTGTTGTTTTTTATAAAATTTGTAGACGATCGGTCCGACCGTCGTAGCGAGCGTAATGAGTGTCTTGAGTTTCCCTTTTTTAGCAGCCATGAAATGATTCACTCCTTAGTAAGTTGTACTAATCATATTCCACGAAAACAAAAAATCAAAACCTTTTCAGCACATCAATCGTTTGCGGAGAGGAAGAAGATTGAGATAGTACGGGTAAGGATAACAAAGGAGTGAGTGACATGGCAGGAGTCGTTTGGTATCGAAATGATTTACGGGTCGACGATCATGAAGCGTTAACACAGGCCTGTGCCGAGCAAGACAAGGTTCGGGCAGTTTTTATTCAACAAGAGACGGAACAGCGTGGCCGCCAACAAGTGATCTTTGAACAAGAGACATTACACGCCTTACGAAATCATTTAGGACAACTCGGAATTGAACTGACGATTTTACAAGGCGAGACGATGGAACAACTTTCGCACTTCACGGCACCGGAGGATGTCCTCTACTTTCACCGGATGACCGGTTTTTATGAAGCGCGTCTCGAACAGCAGGTTTTGCAACAGTATACAGCCCATATGTATGAAACGCAGACGCTGCACCGGCGGGAAGACATCGGGAGTGACGAACTGAAACGCGTCTTTACGGCCTTCCGAAAAAGAGTGGAACAGTCCGGCCGATTTGAAGAACCGATCAATGCACCGGGAGAGATTCGTTATGCTGAACCGCCGGATAAGGAAAAGCTGGATTCCCGTACGGCATTCCCGTTTGCGGGAGGGGAAACGGCAGGACGTAATCGCCTGACTGCTTATTTGGAAGGACCCGTCTTTACCTATAAAGAGACACGGAACGGATTCGACCGCGATGATTCTTCGAAGTTATCCGCTTGGCTTGCGAACGGTTCCCTTTCACCAAGGCGTGTCATGGCAGAACTGCAACGTGCCGAACGGAAGCACGGTGCCAACGAATCGACCTACTGGTTATACTTCGAACTGCTTTGGCGTGATTTTTTCCATTTGACGATGCGAGAGACCGGTCACCGGCTTTTTCGATCAAACGGTCTGCGAGACGGTCATCTAACATGGAAAACGGATCAAGCAGCCGTGGATTCTTGGATTGCCGGACAGACGGGTGAACCATTTGTGGATGCGTTCATGCGGGAAATCAAGGAGACCGGTTGGATGTCGAATCGAGGGCGGCAGATTACCGCCAGTTATTTGATTCATGACTTAAAACAAGACTGGCGCATAGGTGCCCGGTATTTTGAAAGTCAGTTGATTGATTTTGACGTCGCCTCCAATTACGGGAATTGGGCGTACATCGCCGGAGTCGGAAATGCGACACGAACGCCGCAGTTCAATCCGGAATTTCAGCAACAAAAGTATGATCCGACAAGGGCCTTCATCCGCCGTTGGATGTCAAGCGAAACGACTGAAAAATGACCAAATTTTCAAAGGCAGAACCAGTTGCATTTCGATAGGGGGAATGCTATATTAAATGCAACAGATGGGGTTCCTGAGATGTACGAGAGCCGCCTTTTATCTTTGAGCCACTCTTTTTTGATAGGGAGTTTGACGTTCCAACTAGTAGTACATGCCTCGTAACACAGCAGGAGGACGTACGAATAGGAATCGGATAAGACACCCACCTGCACAGCAGGTTCAAAAATAAGGTATCGACACGGCACTTCGGGTCCCATCGTTTATTTTTTAAAGGTTTGAACTATACGTCGCATGACGTTTTTTTTTATGATATAATTCCGAGTAAAACAGTATGAGTATTGTGAGGTTATGAGATGTTAAATCAATTTTCACGTAATGAATTAGCAATCGGAAAGACCGGACTTGATGCATTGGCTTCCAAGTCTGTCGCAATTTTAGGGATTGGCGGAGTCGGTTCTTTTTCTGCCGAAGCACTTGCCCGCAGTGGTGTCGGCCGGTTGATCCTCGTTGATAAAGACGATATCGACATCACGAATGTCAACCGTCAAATCCATGCATTGCTGCCGACAGTCGGACAACCGAAGGTCGATGCAATGGCGGATCGGTTGATGCAAATCAATCCCGACCTCGAGATTGTTCGTTTGAAGATGTTTTACAATGAAGAGACATATGAAGCCTTTTTTGCGGAAAATCCGGACTATGTCATCGATGCTTCGGATACGGTCTCGTTTAAGATTCATTTGATCAAAGAATGTAAACGACGTCAGATTCCGATCATCTCGAGCATGGGGATGGCGAACAAGATGGATCCGACGCGAATCAAGATCGTTGATATTAAAGATACGAGTTACGATCCGCTGGCAAAAGTTATCCGGACGCGATTGCGTAAGGAAGGGATTCATAAAGGAGTCCCGGTCGTCTTCTCGGACGAACCACCGGTCAAAATCATCGAAGAAGTCCGGCAAGTGGTTGGGAATGACGAAGCCGTCATTCGAAAAGCGAAGATGCCGCCAAGTTCGAATGCCTTTGTTCCGTCGGTTGGCGGTTTGATTGCAGCCAGTCATGTCATCAACGAAATCGTTCGTGAAGCAGGCGTCATCATCGAACGTGTCCGTTAAGAAAAAAAGCGACCTGCTGAGGTCGCTTTTTCTAATCGTTTACGGTTGTTTTTTCCAGAAATCGAGACGGGCTTGCAGTTGTTTTTCGAAACCACGTGGACTGGGTGTATAAAAGACCGGTTTCGTACGCGCCAGATTTTCCGGCCAGTAATTCTGTTTAACGTAAGCATGTGGAAACTGGTGCGGATACTGGTATTCGACACCGTTGCCAAGTGCCGCCGCTCCGGCATGGTGCGCATCCCGTAAATGGGGCGGGACCGGACCGCCGTCTGAACGGCGGACGAGTTCAAGTGCTTTGTCAATCGCTGTGATGACTGCGTTTGATTTTGGAGCCGTTGCCAGATATAACACCGTTTCAGCGAGTGGAATCCGTGCCTCCGGAAATCCGATGTATTCACAAGCCCGGGCACAGGCATCAACGAGCAACAAGGCTTGAGGATCGGACAATCCGATGTCTTCTGCCGCATGAACGTATAACCGCCGAACGATGAAGCGCGGACTTTCACCGGCTTCAATCATGACGGCGAGCCAGTAGAGTGCAGCGTCCGGATCCGAGCCGCGAATTGACTTGATGAAGGCCGAGATGACGTCGTAATGCCGGTCGCCGTCCTTATCGTATTTCAAGGCTTTTTGTTGGATCGATTCTTCTGCTACGGCGAGGTCAATCGTGATTTCCCCGTCAATTTCCGGTGTCGTTAAAACCGCGAGTTCCAGTGCGTTCAGCAGAGCCCGGTAATCACCATCGGATAACTTGACGTAATGGTCCACAGCGTCATCCGTGATCGTAATCGGATACTTTCCGAGACCACGTTCTGTATCCTCCAAGGTTCGGCGCAGGACGACCCGTAAATCGTCCGTCGTCGGTGTCTCGAACCTAAAGACAGTCGCTCGAGACAACAGGGCAGCATTGACTTCAAAACTTGGATTTTCTGTCGTTGCGCCGATCAGCGTAATCGTTCCGGCCTCGAGCGCAGGAAGTAACGCGTCTTGCTGCATTTTATTAAAACGATGAATCTCATCTAAAAATAAGATTGTTTTTTGTTGGTCAAACTGGAGCCGGGATTCAGCGGCTTTCAGGACTTCCCGTAATTGATCGAGTTTTGCCGTGACGGCATTCAGTTGTTCAAATGCCGATTTCGTATAACTGGAAATGACACGGGCGAGCGTCGTCTTCCCGGTCCCCGGAGGTCCATAGAAGATGACGGTTCCGAGCCGGTCGGCGAGAATGGCCCGACGTAATAAGGTGGACTCACCGATCAAGTGGCGTTGTCCGACGATTTCGTCCAGTGATTGAGGACGCATCCGGTTGGCAAGCGGACCGGCTGGAGAATGGGATTCAAATAAGTTAGCCATAGGTAGCGTTCCTTCTTTCGACTTTTAGCTACTACTATACTAGAAAGGATGTTTTTTCGCATGATGAAAATCTCGACAAAAGGCCGTTATGGTCTGACAATCATGATTGCACTCGCCAAGGGAGGCGAGTTGAAGCCGATGTCTTTAAAAAAAATTGCCCAGCTGTACGATTTGTCCGAACATTACCTGGAGCAGTTGATTGCACCGCTTCGTAACGGGGGTCTGGTCAAAAGTGTCCGCGGAGCATACGGCGGATATAAACTGGGTCGTCCTGCCGAGGAAATCACGGCAGGGGACATCATTCGTTTGCTCGAAGGACCACTCGTCGTCGTCGAAGGGGACAACTGTGACGAGGTGACGAAACGGAAGTTATGGGATAAAATTCAACGGGCAGTCGACGATGTGCTCGATTCGACGACATTAAAAGATTTGGCAGAAGAAGATGATACAGGTTATATGTTTTATATATGAGAGGTGAAACCAACTATGATGTATTTTGATCATGCAGCAACAACACCGATGCGTCCGGAAGTCCTCGAGAAGATGACACCATACATGCTCGAACAGTTCGGTAATCCGTCAAGCGTACATGCATTCGGCCGGTCCGGGCGGGCAGCGATTGACACGGCACGGCGGATGATGGCAACGGAATTAAACGCCAAACCGACGGAAATCATCTTTACGAGCGGCGGGACAGAGGCTGATAATTACGCCATCATCGGTGCGGCGATGCAATACCAATCACGTGGCCGTCATGTCATCACGACCCGTTTTGAACACCATGCGGTCCTGCATGCGTTCGAAGAACTCGAAAAACGGGGGTTTGACGTGACGTATCTTGATGTACCGGCGTCCGGTGTCGTAACGGAAGAGGCTTTGCGCGCTGCCGTTCGACCGGATACGATTTTAGTATCGATCATGTTTGGCAACAACGAAGTCGGAACGATTCAGCCGATTGCGGCATGCGGTCGTTTTTTACAGGAACAGCAGATTTTGTTTCACACGGATGCTGTCCAGGTTTTTGCCAAGATGGCGATTGATGTGGAAGAAATGGGCATTGATCTGTTATCCGCTTCAGGTCACAAAATCAATGGACCAAAAGGTGTCGGTCTGCTCTATGTCCGCTCCGGTCTAAAGTTATCGCCGCAATCCTTCGGAGGCGAACAGGAACGAAAACGCCGTGCCGGAACAGAGAACGTTGCCGGGATCGTCGGTTTTGCGGAAGCCGTCCGTTTGACGGCAGCGGAACGTCCGCAACAAACGTCCCATTACCGTCAGTTGCGGACGCTGTTACTCGAGCGGCTCGAAGCGTCAACGATTGATTTTGAAGTAAACGGGACGGAAGGTTTGGCGCAAGTCATCAACCTGTATTTCCCCCGTGTCGAAATCGAACCGTTTTTGATCATGCTGGATATGCGGGGAATCGCCGTCTCAAGCGGCAGTGCCTGTACGGCAGGATCAATCGAACCGTCACATGTCCTGTCGGCGATGTACGGTGAAAATCCGCGGACAAAACAATCGGTCCGGATCAGCTTCGGTCGCGGGAACGATGCGGCACAAGTCGAACTGCTCGCACAAGGACTGATAGATATCGTAAAATCGTTTCAGAACAACTAAGAGGTGAAAAATATGAATACACGCGCAAAAGCGCCGAGCGAAACAACGGTCGTCGTCGGGATGTCCGGCGGTGTCGATTCTTCCGTCACGGCTTATTTATTAAAACAACAAGGATATAACGTCATCGGGATTTTCATGAAAAACTGGGACGATACAGACGAAAATGGTTTTTGTACGGCAACAGAAGATTATGAAGATGTCATCGCCGTTGCCAACCAAATCGGCATTCCGTATTATGCGGTCAATTTCGAAAAAGAGTACTGGGATAAAGTCTTTACGTATTTCTTAGATGAATATAAACTCGGCCGGACACCAAACCCGGACGTCATGTGTAACAAAGAAATCAAGTTCAAGGCATTCCTTGATCACGCAATGCGCTTGGGTGCCGATTTTGTCGCGACCGGTCATTATGCCCGTGCTGTATATGAAGACGGCGAACATAAATTGTTGCGTGGTGTCGATACGAACAAGGATCAAACGTACTTCTTGAATCAATTGTCACAAGATCAAATTGCAAAAGCGATGTTCCCGATTGGGCATATGGAGAAATCGGAAGTCCGGAAAATTGCCGAAGAAGCGAACCTTGCGACGGCGAAGAAAAAAGACTCAACCGGGATTTGCTTCATCGGGGAACGGAACTTCAAACAATTCCTCAGTCAGTATCTCCCGGCGCAACCGGGCGAAATGCGGACACTCGACGGAAAAACGATGGGACGTCACGATGGTCTGATGTATTACACAATGGGACAACGTCATGGTCTTGGCATCGGTGGAGACGGTGAGCCGTGGTTCGTCGTCGGTAAAAACCTGGCCGATAACATCCTGTTCGTCGAGCAAGGATTCCACAATGAATTGCTTTATTCAGAAGGATTGTATGCATCTGATATCAGCTGGACGGCAACGATGCCGGCTGGAACAGAATTCCGTTGTACAGCGAAATTCCGTTATCGTCAGACGGATACACCGGTCACGGTCCGTGTACTCGAAAACGGACGTCTGGACGTCGCGTTCGACGAACGGCAACGGGCCATCACACCGGGACAAGCCGTCGTCTTTTATGACGGAGACGTGTGCCTGGGTGGGGCAACGATCGATGAAGCGTATAAAGCCGGAGAACGCTTGGCGTATCTCGCATAAAGGAGCGAATCATATGAACTATAATGAAGTAGGATTCAGACATCTCGAGGCCGGCAATTATGAATTGGCCGCCCAAGCGTTTAACGATGCCATCGAACAACAACCAAATGATCCGACAGCCTATGTCAATCTCGGCACATTACTTCAGTCGATGGATGATGCCGATCGGGCACTCCGCTTTTATGAAAAAGCATTGACGATTGACCCGGCGTTCGCGAGTGCTCATTACGCGAAAGGGGCTTTGTACTTTGCTGCGGATCAACTCGTGGAAGCAGAGGAGTCGTTACGACTGGCCTTGTTGCACGGCTTGGACGATGCGGACCTGCATTTCATGCTCGGGCTGACGTATCAAAAGTTGGGTGATCCCGTCCGTGGAATTCCTCGTTTGAAACAGGCGACGGAACTGAACGGCGTTGATGTTGAAATTGCCTTCCAATATGGATTGGCACTTGCCCAAAACGAACAAATCGAAGAAGCGGCTGAAATCTTCGAACAAGTCTTGTTGCTGGAAGAAACGCATACCGATGCACGTTACAACTATGCCATCGCGCTTGCCTTTTTAGGTCAGCAAGAAGCCTGTTACACAGAACTGGAAACGGTTCTTGCCTATCAGCCGAACCATACGCTTGCGCGTGATGCCAAAGCGAAGATGGATGCATTACTGAAGTAACACAAAAAAAGCTCTGCTGCCGACTGCTTTGCGCAATCGGATCCAGCAGAGCTTTTTTTAATGTCCGACTTCACGGACAATCCGTAATGGGGGACCGGAAAAGTCTGCATAGGCTTCGTCCATGTTTTTCGTGTACAATTCGATGACGTTTTGTTCGGTGTCCTTAAAGTACGCAGAGTACTCTTTATCGTTGGAAGTCTCCTGTTCATCCCACTCCCGAATCTTGACGGCAATCGAAGCGGTGCGAAGCAGTTCCAGTGCCTCGTCGAACTGTTCTTTTTCGATATAAAAGGCGCAGTGGACATGCATGCCGCCTTCGTCATACAGGCTGTCCCACTCCGTGACGGGAAGGCGTTTGACGGTCCGTTCCTCCATCGTGAAGTCACGCTTCAGCCAAAGACCAAGGCGTGTGTTCCCGCCGATGTACAGCCAGGTCGCCCAGACACCGTCCTGTTTTTTTTGCTCCTGACTCGGTTCAGCATCTTCCGGCGCCCACTGCTCGACGATCGGGATGCCGAGCGTCCCGTTCCAAAACGCAACAGCGCGGTCCATATCCTCAACTTCTAATACTAATTCACATAATCCGGCAATCGGTAGACGTCCCATGATTCGTTCCTCCATTCGCATATTAACTCAAGGAATGTTTCCCTCATTTAAAATCCATTAAACGAATGCTATGATAATAGCAGAGTAACGGAGTCCAGAAAGAAAGCAGGTGGAGTGATGGAGCACCCCCATCAAGTAGTTGGTCGCGTCAAACGTGTGCTTTTTTCCTCCGAAGAAGAAGCCCATTCGATTGTTTTGATTGCCATCAAAGAAAAAAACTTTGAATTAAAAGAGACGGAACTCGTCATTACGGGAACCGGCGTTGGAATTGAGCTTGGCGGAACCTATCAAGCGTTCGGACGATTGATTGACCATCCCCGGTTCGGCAAACAATTAAAGGCCGAATTGATCCGGCGGTCGGTGCCGATGACGAAACACGCAGCAGTCCGTTTTTTGACAAACGGTTCGTTTACCGGCATTGGTCCGAAAACAGCGAAAAACATCGTCGATGCGTTAGGCGAAGATGCGATCGACGTCATTTTAAAAGACAGCAAGGCGCTTGACCGTGTTCCGGGTTTGAAACAAAAACAAGCGGATGTCATCTTCAGTCGTCTGGCGACGTTATACGGCGTCGATCAACTGATGCTCTTTTTAGCGCCGTTTGATGTCACACCGAAACTGGCGGCGAAGATTTATGCTGCTTACGAAGGGGATGCGATGGCACGAATCCGTGAGAATCCTTATTCCTTGATGTATGAAGTCAGTGGAATTGGGTTTAAGACGGCAGATCAGATTGCCTCACATCTGGGGCTTGTCGGACTGCATCCGGAGCGGGTTGCAGCGTCAATCATGCATATTTTGGAACAAGAGGCGGGCGAAGGACATGCCTTTGCGACGGTCGAATCGCTGTTGCAACGGGCGCCGCGCCTGCTCGGAGAAGACCCGGGCGAGCGGCTCGAACAAGCGATTGAGCTGTTGTTGACGGAAGACAAGGTCAAACTCGAAGAAGGCTGTTTGTACTTACCGACGATTTTTTACGCCGAAGTCCGGGCAGCAAAAGAGTTGGCCCGCGTGATGGCGAATGGTGCGGAGCAGGAAGTCGACGTTGCGACGATCTTATCGGCAATCGGGCAGCTCGAAGAACGGTTCGGGATGGAATATGCGGTCCAACAACGGGAAGCAATTGAGCTCGCAGTCAAGGCTCCGCTGATGGTATTGACAGGTGGTCCCGGGACCGGGAAGACGACGGTCATCAAAGGAATTTTGCATGCCCTTCAAGAAATTCACGACTGGCCGCTCGAAAAAAGTCAGGTCAAGTCGGGTGATGTCTATCCGTATGTGCTCGTCGCCCCGACCGGACGAGCGGCCAAACGTCTGTCTGAAGCGACGGATGTCCCGGCCATGACGATTCACCGGCTCCTGAAATATGACGGAACGAACTTCCAATTAAACGAAGATCAACCGATTGCAGGGAAGGTGTTGATCATCGATGAATCGTCGATGATCGATATTTATTTGTTATCGAGTTTATTACGGGCCGTACCGAACGGGATGAAAATTCTCTTTGTCGGGGACCGTGACCAGTTGCCGTCGGTTGGTCCGGGACAAGTGCTCGCTGACTTGATGGATACGGACGGGATTCCGGTCGTCCGACTCAACGTCGTCCACCGTCAAGCGGAAGATTCCTCGATTCTCCGGTTGGCACATGACTTGAAAAACCGTGTCACTTCGGCTGATTTACTTGCTCCGTTGTCCGATCGCCGGTTCTATTCACTGGCGCCGCAGGAGTCTTTGCGCGGCATTGCCGCCTTCGCGGAGAAGGCACTGGCAAAAGGGTATTCGAAATTCGATGTCCAAATTTTAGCCCCGACCTACCGCGGACAAGTCGGCATCGACGAACTGAACATCGTGCTGCAACAGGTCTACAATCCGGAAGCACCTAAAAAACGGGAAGTCAAACAAGGGACGCGGATTTACCGGAGCGGGGACAAGATTCTTCAGCTGGTCAACAATGCTGAAGAGAACGTCTACAACGGAGACATCGGTGAAATCGTCAACATCTTTTTTGCAAAGGAAAACGTCGATAAGGTGGATAAAATCATCGCCCGTTTCGATCAGACGGAAGTCGAGTACAATCGGAGTGACTGGGATCAATTCACACATGCCTATGCGATTACGATTCATAAAGCCCAAGGGTCAGAATTCCCGATCGTCTTAATGCCGGTCTTTTTCACCGGCGCCTTCAAGCATTCCCGTAATCTCATCTATACGGCGGTGACGCGGGCGAAAGCGAGCTTACTGTTATTCGGCGATCCACGTGCTTTTTATAAAGCCTCTCAAGAAGAAGAACCGCGCCGGCGGACCCGACTCATCGAACGACTGGGCGGTATGACAAACACTTGACGCGATGCGTGAGATAGGTAATAATCACGATAGATGAATGGACGCAAAACGTTGATGGAAGTTAAGTAAGTCGAATGCTTCATGTACCAGAGAGAGATGGATGTGCTGGAACCATCTCCATGAAGAGTCGATTGAAGCTCCTTCCGGAGTCGGGTGCAAACACTTGCGGGTAATCTCCGTTAACGGATTTTTCGAGGTAAAGATGCAGTTTGGTCTTTGCGAACGAGGGTGGTACCACGAAAGCGATGCTTTCGTCCCTTTTCAGGGATGAATGTATCGTTTTTTTTTTGCGTTCCGGACAAATTAATTCATGGGGGTATTTTCGATGAAACCATTAAAACCGTTGACGGGTGCAGAAATCCGTCAGATGTATCTCGACTTTTTCCAATCCAAAGGGCATGCAATCGAACCGAGTGCATCGCTTGTACCGATTGAAGATCCAACATTACTGTGGATCAATTCAGGTGTTGCGACCTTAAAAAAATACTTTGATGGACGTGTCATTCCAGAAAACCCACGAATCGTCAATGCGCAAAAATCAATCCGGACGAACGATATCGAAAACGTCGGAAAAACAGCACGGCACCATACATTTTTTGAAATGCTCGGAAACTTCTCTGTTGGGGATTACTTCCGCGAAGACGCAATCAAATGGGGCTGGGAACTGTTGACGAGTGACGCGTGGTACGGACTCGACCCGGAACGTCTTTCGGTAACGATTCATCCGGAAGATGATGCGGCACGTCAGATTTGGCTCGAACTGGGTGTTCCGGCTGAACGCATCATTCCACTGGAAGACAACTTCTGGGAAATCGGTGAAGGTCCATCTGGTCCGAATACGGAAATCTTCTTTGATCGTGGACCGGCATTCGGTGACGATCCAAACGATTCCGAACTGTACCCGGGCGGTGAAAACGAGCGGTATCTCGAAATTTGGAATATCGTTTTCAGTCAATACAACCATGACGGAAACGGGAATTATACTGAATTGCCACGGAAAAACATCGATACAGGAATGGGTCTCGAACGGATGGCAAGTGTCATGCAAGATGTGCCGACGAACTTCGACACGGACTTGTTCATGCCGATCATCCATAAAACGGAGGAACTCAGCGGCAAAACGTATCGTGAAGATTCAAAGCTCGATGTCGCGTTCAAAGTCATTGCCGACCACATTCGGACGGTTGCCTTTGCAATCGGTGATGGTGCCTTGCCGTCAAACGAAGGACGCGGTTATGTCTTACGTCGCTTGCTTCGTCGCGCTGTTCGCTATGCGAAGATGCTCGGTATCGAACGTCCGTTCATGTACGAACTCGTTGATACAGTCGGAAACGTCATGGTGGACTTCTATCCGCAAGTCCCGGAAAAGGCTGATTTCATCAAACGTGTCATTAAAAATGAAGAGGAACGATTCCACGAAACGTTACATGACGGCTTGGCGATCTTGAACACCGTCGCGCAAACAGCGAAAAACAACGGGGAACAGATCATCAGTGGAGAAGATGCGTTCCGTCTGTATGACACATACGGTTTCCCGCTCGAATTGACAGTCGAATATGCAGAAGATCATCAGATGTCTGTTGACGAAGAAGGATTCAAACGGGCGATGGACGAGCAACGTAAACGTGCCCGTGCTGCCCGTGAAGACGGCGGTTCGATGCAACAACAGTCGGAAGTATTGGCAACGTTGACAGTCCCAAGCCGATTCATCGGGTATACGGACCTTAAGACGGATGCAAAAATCGTTGCTTTGTTGCATGATGGAGAACGAGTAACGGAAGTCGCGGCGGGAGAAGAGGCACAAGTCATTCTCGACGTCACACCGTTTTATGCGGAAAGCGGCGGAGAAGTAGCCGATACGGGAACGATCGTCGGTACGGACTTTGTACTTGACGTCAAAGATGTTCAGAAGGCACCAAACGGTCAAAACCTGCATACGGTGATCGTCCGGACCGGAATCGTCTTGGCAGACGCAACCGTGCAGGCAGCAGTCGAAGAAACATCACGAAAAGCCATTACGAAAAACCATACGGCGACACACTTACTGCATAAGGCACTTAAGGATACGCTCGGCACACACGTTAACCAGGCCGGTTCACTTGTCTCGGCAGACCGTCTCCGCTTTGACTTCTCGCATTTTGGAGCAGTGACGGCAGAAGAATTGGTTCAAATTGAGCAAGATGTCAACCAAGCCATCTGGGCTTCGCTCGCTGTTGAAATCGAAGAGATGAACATTGCTGATGCGAAAGCAAAAGGTGCGATGGCGTTGTTCGGTGAAAAATACGGTGAAACGGTTCGTGTCGTTTCAGCAGGCACCTATTCAATCGAATTGTGCGGCGGAATCCATGTTCAAAACACGGCAGAAATCGGTCTCTTCAAGATTATCTCAGAGTCAGGTATCGGGGCTGGCACACGCCGGATCGAGGCAGTGACAGGTGCAGGTGCGTACCACGTCATGAACGGTCATCTGCAGACGCTCGAGCAGGCGGCACGCATCCTGAAAACAAAAACGACTGAAGTACCGGGACGCATCGAAGCGCTCCAAGTCCAACTCCGCGAGACGGAACGGGCAAACGAGTCGTTGCAAGCGAAGTTGTCCAACATCGAAGCGGCGTCACTCAAAGACGACGTGGAACAAATCAACGGTGTCCAAGTCCTCTCAAAACGCGTGGATGTCTCAGACATGGATGCACTGCGCGGCATGATGGACGAATTGAAGGGAAGCCTCGGTTCAGCAATCATCGTCCTCGGTAGTGCACAAGGCGACAAAGTCAACCTCGTCGCAAGTGTCTCGAAGGATCTGATTGAGCAAGGGTACCATGCCGGTAAACTGATCAAGGAAGTGGCAACACGTTGCGGCGGCGGCGGCGGCGGTCGTCCGGATATGGCGCAGGCCGGCGGAAAAGATGCTACGAAATTGAACGAAGCACTTGCGTTTACTTCACATTACGTGCAATCACTGGCATAATAGAGAAGTAGTGTAAATGAAAGAGGTGACTAACGTGAGTCAGATGGATCAAACGATGAAATTTAATTTTCCAGAAGACGATAGTCAGGCGGCGACACGTGAAGTGTTACTGACGGTCTACCATGCTTTAGAAGAAAAAGGCTATCATCCGATCAACCAGATCGTCGGATATCTTCTTTCCGGGGATCCTGCTTACATTCCTCGTCATAACGATGCACGTAATATGATCCGAAAGATTGAGCGTGACGAACTACTTGAAGAACTCGTGAAATCTTATTTATCGGAGAGTGGAGACAAAAAATGAAGCGTGCGATCGGACTCGATGTCGGCTCAAGGACGATAGGTGTTGCGGTGAGTGATTTGATGGGCTGGACAGCACAAGGAATCGAGACCATCAAATGGACGGAGCCGGAATATCCTGTCGCCTTTAAGCGGCTCGATACAATCATCAAGGAATACGGTGTCGAAATCATCGTCATCGGACATCCGAAAAACATGAACGGTTCGATAGGACCGCGGGCGGAAGCCAGTGAAGCGTTTGCGCGTGAAATCGAGACGCACACCGGTCTTTCGACCGTCCTTGTCGACGAACGGCTGACGACGATGCAGGCAGAACGAATGTTGATTGATGCAGATGTCAGTCGGAAAAAACGTAAACTCGTCATCGATAAGATGGCGGCAGTCATGATCCTGCAATCTTATTTGGATCGGGCAAATCGATAAGGAGGAAATGAGATGTCGGAAGAAAAACGGCAGTATCTCTTTCCTGATGAAGACGGTGGCGAACATCTTTTTGAAGAGTGGTACCGTTATGTCAGTGAACGGACTGGTAAAACCTATCTATTTCTTGAAATGATAGGACACCCCGAAGAGGGAGCAGATGATTTGATCATCTGTGAAATCGATGAATTTGGGGAAGGCGAAGACGATTTCGAGTTGAGCCTGATTGATGAAAACGATGAGCAGACTTGGGATGAACTCGAGGCTGCATTAAAGGAGCGGATGAATGATGCAACAGAATGAACCAACACATTACGTAATTCCCGACGGAGAAGGTAACGAATTTAAATTTGCGGAGCGTTTACGTTACGAAAGCCCACGTTCAAGCAAAACATACATTTTCCTTGAGCCAATCGGCACGGAATACGAAGAAGCAGAAGAAGTCGATATCTTCGTCTACGAATTAGAAGAATATGGCGACGGAGACGACGATTTCAATCTTGTTCCGATTGCAGAAGACGATACGGAAACATGGGATGAAATCGAAGAAGTCTTTAATACATTAGAAGACGAGCTTGACTAAACCGACTCGTGTATAAGGTGATGTCGTGAGAGCAATGCTCTTTCGATGTCACCTTGTTTTAAGAGAAGAAGGAGGAACCGATGGAGAATGAATGGAAGAAAAATGCTGAAATTGAAAAAAAGCGCCGCCGGACATCACGCCGGATTACGCTGATCATCCTTTCAGTATTGTTCACGATTTTCTTAGTAGCAGGAGCAGCCATTTACATCTTTTTAAAGAGTTCACTTGAGCCGGTCGATGAAGAGGCGACGAAGTCCGTCAAAGTCGAAATTCCGCTCGGGGCTGGAACAAGCACGATCTCAAGTATTCTCAAAGACAAAGATTTAATCGCCAATGAAACGATTTTCCGGTATTACGTCCGCTATAAGAATGAATCGTCATTCCAAGCCGGCACGTACACCTTGACGCAAGCGATGACGCCAGATGAGATCATCAACGAGTTAAAAACCGGAACGATCATGAAAGCAGCAGACGTCAAAGTGACGATTCCGGAAGGGATTACGATGGATCGTCAAATTGCAATCATCGCCAAAGCGACAGGATTCAAGGCCGAATCGATCCGGAAATCGTTGACCGATGAAACGTACATCGACAGTTTGATTGAGAAATATCCGATGTTGACGGATGAAGTGACGAAACAAGGTGTCCTTTATTCACTCGAAGGATACTTCTTCCCGGCGACGTATGAATTCGACAAAGGGAAAAGCATCAATCAAATTGCAGAAACGATGTTAGATGAGATGGAAAAGATTTATGATACGAATGCCGATGCTATCAAAAAATCGGGCATGACCTTCCATGAAGTCCTGAGTCTCGGTTCGATGGTCGAGCGGGAAGCCGCAACACCGGACGATCGTCGAGAAATCGCCGGCGTCTTTACGAATCGTCTCAACGATGGGATGAAACTCCAATCGGATCCAACGGTTTGGTATGGAACAGGAGAAAATACAGCACTGACGACATTAAAAGATTTAGAGAACAATTCGAAATACAATACGTATAAATACGAAGGTATTCCGATTGGTCCGATTTCGACAGTCAGCGAAGATTCAATTCTCTCCGTCCTCAACCCGAACAAGACGAAATATGTCTACTTCTTTGCACGACCACCAAGCGATAAAAATCCGCGCGGTCAAATTCTATACGAAGAAACGTATGAAGAACATCAGCGTAACGTCGTCAAGTATAAACCGGAATGGGTCGAATACGAAGCAAGTAAAGAGTAATGAACACCGGGTTGGTCGGAAACGGGATCTTCGTTTCTGGTCAACCTGTTTATGCGGAGAGGAAGTAGTTCCGAATGAATGATTTTACAACGTATGTTGAAGGAATGATTAAACAACGGGATCCGTTGTTGCAAGAGATGGAAGCATACGCCAAAGAACACCATATCCCGATCATCGAATTGACCGGTTCAGAAGTCTTGTTGTCGTTATTGACACTTCAACAGCCGAAACGGATTCTCGAGCTTGGGACCGCCATCGGATACAGTGCGATTCGGATGGCGCGTGCCTTACCGGACGCCCGGATCACGACCGTTGAACGAAATGCCAAACGGTACGCAGAAGCCAAAATGTTCATTGAACGGTCGGATGTCGCGGATCGGATTGACATCGTTTTTGCCGATGCAGTAGAATTAGCCGAAACACTTGACCAGGAGTTTGATGCCGTATTCATTGACGCGGCCAAAGGACAGTATAAAAAATTCTTTAACGGTTATGGGCGATTGGTGCCAATAGGCGGCGTTTTATACACGGATAACCTGTTTTTGCATGGTGACGTCCTCGAGACGGATCCGAAGACCTTTGACCGGAGAAGACGGCGGCTTGTTCGTCTCGTCAAAGAGTTCACAGCGTGGATGATGGAGCAAGATCAATATGATACGACGATTTTCCCACTCGGTGACGGTGTATCCGTCAGTCGGAAAATCAAGTCGGAATGAATGATGGAGGTACGAATTCAATGCAAAAACCGGTTGTAATTGGCGTTGCTGGAGGAACAGGATCAGGTAAAACGACAGTCGCACGTTCACTTGTCGAGGCATTCCCTAGTGAATCCATCGTCATGATTGAACAGGACGCTTACTATAAGGACCAGCGCGAGCTGTCGATGGAAGAACGTTACCAAACGAACTATGATCACCCGTTTGCCTTTGATAATGATCTGCTGATTGAACATATCAAAACGTTACGCGAAAATCAGGCGGTCGAAAAACCGGTCTACGATTATGTCGCACATACACGAGCGGAAGAAACGATTAAACTCGATCCGCGTGACGTCATCATCGTCGAAGGAATTTTAGCGCTTGAAGATGAACGTTTACGGGAATTGATGGATATTAAAGTCTTCGTCGATACGGATGCCGATGTCCGAATCCTTCGCCGCATGCAACGTGATATCAACGAACGTGGACGTTCGATTGACTCCGTCGTCGAGCAGTACACAAAAGTGGTCCGCCCGATGCATTTGCAGTTTTGTGAACCAACGAAACGGTATGCCGACATCATCGTGCCGGAAGGTGGAGAAAATCACGTTGCCATCGATTTACTCGTCACGAAGATTCGTGCGATTCTTGATTACCGGTCGGCACTTGATGAAAGAGGATATTGATTCCAAAAAAGATGTGAATATACTATACTAGTGGAATAAAAAGGAGCGTGACAAAAATGGCAGAAAAACAGTATTATATGACGCTTGAAGGTAAAGCGAATGTTGAAAACGAATTAAACGAACTGAAGTCAGTCCGCCGAAAAGAAGTTGTTGAAAACATTAAGATTGCCCGTTCATTTGGTGACTTGTCGGAAAACGCGGAATATGATTCAGCGAAAGAAGAGCAAGCGATGGTCGAAGGACGGATTGCTCAATTGGAAGAAATGTTACGGAACGTCGCCATCATCTCAGAAGATGAAAAAGACATTTCTGTCGTTGGAATCGGAACGACTGTCACTTTCTTGATTCTTGAAGATGATGAAGAAGAGACGTATACGATTGTCGGTAGTGCGGAAGCCGATCCGTTTACAGGCAAAATTTCGAACGAATCACCAATCGCGAAGAGCCTGTTTGGTCACAGCGTTGGAGAACAAGTTTCAGTGCAAGCGCCGGGTGGCGACTTTGCCGTGAAAATTACATCGATTAAATAATGAATGACAGCAGCCGGAGCAATCCGGTTTTCTGTTTGAATGGGGGAATTCGTGTGCCAATCGCGATTATTGGAGCCATGGAAGAAGAAGTCAACTTACTTCGCAATGAATTATCGGAACGAAAAGATACGGTGATTGCCAACTATCATTTTTATGAAGGATTACTCAACAGCGTGCCTGTCGTCATCCTGAAATCCGGCATCGGAAAAGTCAATGCAGCGATCGGGACGACGCTGTTACTCGATCATTTTAAGCCGAGTGCGGTCATCAATACGGGATCAGCCGGCGGCTTTAAAGCCGGGCTGAAAGTCGGGGATGTCGTCGTCTCAACGGAAGTCCGTCATCATGACGTCGATGTGACGGCTTTTGGTTATGAGTACGGGCAAGTGCCGGGAATGCCTGCTGCCTACACGGCGGATTCGAAACTGGTTGCGACAGCGGAAGCGGTCATCGAACGAATGGACGCGATTCGTGTCGTTCATGGTCTGATTGTGACAGGAGATTCCTTCATCCATGATACGGAACGTTCGAACATCATCAAAACGAACTTCCCGGATGTTGCAGCAGTCGAGATGGAAGCGGCACCGATCGCTCAAGTCTGTCACCAATTTAACGTTCCTTTCGTCGTGACACGTTCGATTTCGGACAGCGCTGACGAAGAAGCTTCTTTATCATTTGATGAATTTTTGGAGATTGCTTCCATCAATTCTGCGAAGATGGTCATGGAAGTTGTCCGGACATTGGCGGATTCAGAAGAATCAGAATGACCCACAAGAAGGTCTCCTGGAAACAGGACCTTCTTTTCTCTTTGACAAAAACCGTTTAACGCTTTATATTAGTACCAGATACTAATTTTAAAGGAGCGTCCATATGAATATCGGAATTATAGGACTGGGGACATCGTTACCCGAACGTCGAATCACAAATGATGATTTAGCAACGACACTCGATACGAATGATGAATGGATTCGAACACGGACAGGCATTGCAGCAAGACGGATTGCGGATGATGCAATCGATGTAACGGACTTAGCAACGGAAGCCGCTCAAAAAGCATTGGCAGATGCCAATCTGACGGCGGACGACATCGGTTTGATTGTCGTCGGAACAGCGACAGGACGTGCTTTTCCATCCACTGCCTGTACCGTTCAGGAACGGCTTGGAGCGTTGGGGGCAACCGCGTTTGATATCAGTGCCGCCTGCAGTGGTTTCATCTTTGCTCTTCAAACTGCCGCCAGCATGATGCCGGCGACTGCATCAAAGTATGCCCTCGTCATCGGAGCAGAAAAGATGTCAAGTATCGTCGACTGGTCAGACCGGTCGACAGCAATCCTGTTTGGTGACGGGGCCGGAGCCGTCGTACTTGGACCAACCGAACAACAAGGGCTGAATGCTTTTGAACTCGGAACAGATGGCCGGGGAGCACATTTATTATTTAAAGAACTGGATGGTCCGATTGAAATGAACGGACGGGAAGTCTTTAAATTTGCGGTCCGAAAACTACCGGATATCGTTGAAAAAGTGATTCGAAAAGCAGACGGGACACTAGCAGAACTTGATTTGCTGATTCCGCATCAAGCGAACTTACGCATCATCGAGGCAGCACGTGAACGGTTAGGGATCGCAGAAGAAAAAGTGATCGTGACGATTGACGAACATGCCAATACATCAGCAGCGTCGATTCCACTCGCACTCGAAGAAGCCCGGAGTCAAGGACGTCTTCAACCGGGGACGACTCTCGTACTGGCTGGATTTGGTGCTGGATTGACATGGGGAGCGGCTTATATTACTTGGACTAAAGGGGAGAACACATAAGATGATGAGAAAACGTGTAGTAGTGACAGGTATGGGCGCATTGACACCAATCGGAAATGACGTCGAGACGTTTTGGAATGCGTTAAAAGCAGGCGAAAACGGAATTCGTCCAATGGAACGGCTTGATATTGATGAATATCCGACCAAAGTGACAGGCGAATTACAGAACTTTGATGTGACGGAATTCATCGAAGCGAAAGAAGCACGGAAGATGGACCGTTTCGTCCATTATTCACTCGTTGCCAGCATGGAAGCAGTCAAGGATGCAGGACTTGATGTCAAAGCCAATGCCAACCGCATAGGCGTCTGGATCGGATCAGGAATCGGTGGAGTCGAGACAATCGAAAAACAGGCAAAAATTTATTTTGAACGTGGTCACCGCCGCGTCAGCCCGTTCTTCATTCCGATGATGATTCCGAATATGGCGAGCGGTCAAGTCTCGATCTACACAGGAGCAAAAGGTCCTAACAACTGTTCCGTCACGGCATGTGCTTCCGGGACAAACGCGATTGGTGAAGCATTACGTGTCATTGAACGAGGTGACGCGGACGTGATGATTGCCGGTGGTGCAGAGGCTCCGATCACAAACCTGGCGTTTGCCGGTTTTTGTGCGAACAAAGCGATGTCGACGAACCATGATCCAAACACGGCAAGCCGTCCCTTCGACGAAGGACGTGACGGGTTCGTCATGGGAGAAGGTGCGGGAATCTTGGTTCTAGAAGAATATGAACACGCGATTGCCCGCGGTGCAACGATTTATGCTGAAGTCAGCGGCTATGGTCTGACGGCAGATGCCTACCATATCACGGCACCGGATCCAGATGGTGACGGAGGAGCGCGCGCAATGGCGATGGCGATTCAAGATGCCGGAATCGATCCGGTTGCGGTCCAGTATATCAATGCCCACGGAACGAGTACGCCGATGAATGATGTTCTTGAAACAAAAGCCATTCATACCGTGTTCGGGGAACATGCTCAAAAATTAGCGATTAACTCGACAAAATCGATGATCGGTCACTTGTTGGGAGCTGCCGGTGGCGTCGAAGCGATCGCAGCCATCAAGTCGCTTCAAGAGCAAACCGTTCATCCGACGATTCATCTGGAGCAGCCGAGCGAAGGGTGCGATCTCGATTACGTGCGTGAAGGCAGCCGGGCATGGGAACTCGAGTATGCTCTCAGCAATTCACTCGGATTTGGTGGTCATAACGCCTCACTGGTCTTTAAACGTTATCAGGCGTAATACCTAAAAAAAGCGATTCAGCGGTTCATTTGACCGTTTGAATCGCTTTTTTTATTTCAAAAAAATATTGAAATCTTAAAATAAAATAGAAAAAAACAATAAATAAATTAAAATCAGTTGTCTTTTTGAAAAAATATTTAGAAAAATCGGATAAAAGGTTTGCAAAATTATCAGAACATTGTAAACTATTTGTAACGAAGGGTTTTGAACGAATAGAAATAACGTTTTTTTTTTCGCTCAAAAACCTCAGATTACTAGCTTTGGAAATTTTAGGGGGGTCATCGTATCATGAAAAAGAAAAGTTTTGCACTCGCTACGTCTGTAGCGCTCGTATCAAGCGCATTCCTCGCGGCTTGTTCGACGACTGATTCAAATGACACATCATCGGGCGATAACAGTTCGGACAAAAAATCAAGTGAGCAAACGCTAAACTTGATCGAAGCATCGGATATTCCGACACTTAACCCAACAACTTCTACGGATGCTGTGTCGTTCAACGTCTTGAACAACACGATGGAAGGTCTTTACCGTTTAGATGAAAAGCAACAGCCAATTCCGGGTATTGCGGAAAGCCACACAGTTTCAGACGACAAGTTGACGTACACGTTCAAATTACGTGATGCGAAATGGTCAGACGGTACAGCGATCACGGCAAAAGACTTCGAGTACGCTTGGAAAGAAGTTCTGAATCCGGACAACGCTTCTCAGTATGCATATGTCTTCTACAACATCGAAGGCGCTGAAGAATATAACACGAAAAAAGGCGAGCGTGATGCGGTTGGCGTCAAGGCTGTCGACGACAAGACATTCGAAGTTAAATTAAAAGCACCTGCTGATTACTTCCTCGGCTTAACTGGATTCGGTCCATTCATGCCGAAATCAGAAGAACTATCGAAGAAAATCGGTAAGGACTTTGGTTCGACTGCTGATAAAGCACTTTACAACGGACCATTCAAATTAACAGAATGGACACGTGAACAAGGCTGGAAAATGGTCAAAAACGATAACTACTGGGATAAAGACAGCGTGAAGCTGAACACGATCAACGTGAAGGTCGTTAAAGAAACGGCTACAGGTGTTAACCTTTACGAAAAAGGAGATATCGATCGTACCGGTCTATCTTCCGAGTTCGTTGCCCAGTTCCAAGATAGCGAAGAGTTCAAAACTAAAGGGGAATCAACAATCTTCTACCTTTACTTGAATACAAAAGTCAAAGCATTGAACAATGAAAAAATCCGTCGTGCAATCGACATGGGTTACAATAAAAAAGGAATCACAGACGTCATCTTGGCGAACGGTTCGATTCCGGCGAACTTCCTAGTACCAAAAGATTTCGCGAAGGATGAAGAAGGAAAAGACTTCCGTGAAAAGTACCCGACATTCAACGAGTACAATGCAGACGAAGCGAAAAAACTTTGGGAAGAGGGCTTAAAAGAAATCGGTCAAGACTCGGTTGAACTTGAGCTTCTGAACTATGACAGTGATGATGCGAAGAAAATCGGTGAGTTCTTGAAAGGTGAGCTTGAGAAGAACCTTCCAGGCATGAAAGTCACGATCAAGCAACAACCGTTCAAAAACAAGCTGGATCTCGAAAACAAAGGCGACTTTGAGTTCTCATTCGCCGGCTGGGGTCCTGACTACCAAGATCCAATGACGTTCCTCGATCTCTTCTTGACTGACGGACCATACAACCGTGGTAAGTGGTCGGATAAAGAGTACGATAAACTCATCAACGATGCGAAGACACAAACGGATGCTACAAAACGTTGGTCAGAGCTTCAAGAAGCAGAGAAAATCCTTCTTGATTCTGCAGCGATTTCACCTGTTTATCAGCGTGGACGTGCATTTATGGTCAAACCATACGTTAAAGGAATTGTCGAACATAACTTCGGCGCAGACTTCTCGTACAAATGGGCTTCAATCGAAGGTAAATAAGTATCAAAAGCGTTCCCGTAACCGGGAGCGCTTTTTTGGTTTGTAATCACTTAAACGTGAACATCAAAAAAACATCACTTCTTAAAAGAACAAGAAGTGATGTAAAAAGAAAAGACAATTATTTTTTTACTTTGGCACGTTTACGTTGAAGTCCCATCGCTTTTTCCACTTTCGCCAGTTTGCGTGAAGCGACGAACTCCGCTTTATCACGACCTTGATCTAAAATCAGATCAAGTTCTTCGGAATCAATCAAGTCATGGTACCGTTTTTGGATCGGCTCCAGCTCAGCGATGATGACTTCAGCGACGTCTGCTTTGAAGACACCATAATTTTGACCGGCATACTTCGCTTCCAATTCTTTAATCGAAAGATTCGCCAGTAAAGAGTAGATTTCGAGTAAGTTGGACACACCCGGTTTGTTTTCACGGTCAAATCTTACAATGCCTTCCGAGTCGGTTACGGCTGATTTGATTTTTTTGCGGATGACATCCGGTGCATCAAGCATCGAGATATATCCTTTTGGATTCGTATCGGTTTTTGACATCTTTTTCTCAGGAGTCGTTAAGCTCATGATCCGCGCACCGGTCTCTGCGATAACGGGTTCCGGCATCTTAAACGTCTCGTAATAACGGCTGTTAAAACGTTGCGCCAAATCCCGCGTCAATTCGATATGTTGTTTTTGGTCGTCACCGACCGGAACAAGTTCTGCGTCATATAAAAGAATATCCGCGGCCATCAATGTCGGATAAACGAATAATCCAGCGCCAATCCGGTCTTTTCCTTGTGACTTGTCCTTGTATTGTGTCATCCGTTCCAGTTCGCCCATACCTGAGAGACAAGTTAACATCCACCCTAGTTGCGCATGTGCTTTTACTTCGGATTGGACAAAAATCGTTGCTTTCTCCGGATCGAGTCCACTTGCGATGTATAGAGCGGCAAGAGCCCGTGTGTTGTTCATTAATTCAACCCGGTCGATTTCAACCGTGATGGAGTGGAGATCGACGATGCAGTAATACGCGTCATGTTCGTCTTGTAAATTAACAAAATGTTTCATGGCTCCAATGTAATTTCCGAGTGTCACCGTCCCGGTCGGCTTAATGCCTGAGAAAATTGTTTTCATGTGAACCCCTCCAAAAAAATAAAATAAAATAAAAAAAGATGACTCGTCCCTTGAATTATTCAAGGGACGAGTCATCGCGTTGCCACCCAAGTTGCTAGAAAACTAGCCGCTCAATTGCTATAACGGGCAAACCCGTCTGATTCTATCTGAGTTCGAATCAGCCACTCCAAAGTCCATTCGATCTGCACCAACTGTCCATTTCCACCAGCCATGGACTCTCTGTAAGTGGTTAGCAGATGTACTACTCTTCTTCACTGTGTTCTCGTATATCGTTATTCCTACTTTACCATAGGTGGATTCAAGACGTCATCTAAATTCGGTCAGATGAAAGAGATCAGTAACGAGACAACGATACAAAGGAAGCCGCTCGAGAGATAGGGGAGTGTCCGGTTGGAAGCACGTTTTTGCTTCGCCTCCAGAATTTCATTTTCCTCGTCTTCATCTTCATAGTAATCTCCATCCACTTCTCGTAATTTTGCTTCCCGTTGTTTTTTGAAGCCGGCCGTGATGCCTTTGAAAAAACCATTGGCTGACATGTTAGAGAAAAAACCAATCGCAAGTAACAGAAAACCGGCAATGAATAAGCCTCCTGACAAGTGATAGAGAAACGAATGCGTAGCATCCGTGACGACTGCCCATGTCGTATAGATCACTGTTAAGACTAAGGCGATCAGTAAAGGACGTACTACTTTATTTGACATGATAAAACCTCCTGAACCAAGATGATACTTTTATTATACGCAAAGGCCCTATTTGTTACGACTCTGAAAGATTCACAGTCTATAAAATAGCAAATAGTGTGACTATTCACTTGACGTTATTGTTATTCTCACATAAAATCAATTTATCACTTCGTTTAAGTTTTTGAAACTAGGTCAATGCGTTTTGGGGAACGTAATTTTAGTTTCGACGAGATGTCTAAAAATCGCTTACACATGGCGGTTTTGAAAATGGAAAAGGAGATGACTCACCGATGAATAAAAAAACAGTCGGTCTCGCGTTATCAGTTATGCTTGCAGGAAGTGTTGTACTTGCAGGTTGTTCAACAACAGGTGACGGAGATAAAGATGCAGGTTCTTCTGAAGGCAAAAAAGTATTACGTTTGACGGATACGTCGGATATTACGACAGTTGATCCGGCACAAGCAACGGATGCTGTCGCATTCAACATGATCGGCAACACGATGGAAGGACTCTACCGATTAGACAAAGACGGTAAAGCGATTCCAGCACTTGCAGAAAAAACAGATATCTCAAGTGACAATCTCACATACACGTTTACACTCCGTGACTCAAAATGGTCAGACGGTACACCGGTTAAAGCACAAGATTTTGAATTTGCTTGGAAACGTGCTGTTGATCCAAAAACAGCTTCAGGATATGCGTATATCTTTGACACAGTGAAAAACGGGTCAGATGTTTCGCAAGGAAAAAAACCTGTTGATGAGTTAGGTGTCAAAGCGATTGACGATAAGACACTTGAAGTAAAACTCGAGCGTCCAGCACCGTACTTCCTTTCACTCACATCGTTTGGAACATATACACCGATCAGTGAAGATTTCTACAACAAAAACAAAAAAGATTTCTCATTGCAACCGGATAAACTGCTTTACAATGGTCCTTTCGTTTGGACATCTTGGAAAACGGATTCAAAACGTGTTCTGACGAAAAACGAAAACTACTGGGATAAAGATGCCGTTAAACTGGATGAAGTCTCAATCCGTGTCGTTAAAGATACATCAACGGTTGCCAATCTTTATGATACAGACGAAATCGATTATGCAGGACTCACTTCTGAGCAAGTGGCGACTTACGAATCAAAACCTGAATTCAAGACAGCTCTTCGTTCTTCAATCGCCTACTTGAAATTCAACAATGAAGATGCGGCGATGAAAAATGCGGATGCGCGTAAAGCCATTGCACGCGCCATCGATCCAAAAGGAATCACAGATACATTACTTGCGAACGGATCGATTCCGACAACAAGTTTCATTCCTAAAGAATTCATCAAGGATGATGCTGGTAAAGACTACACAAGCGACATCAACTGGTTTGACCGTGATGCAAAAGAAGCAGCAGATCTTTGGAAAAAAGCAAACGGTGATAAGAAAACAACGATTGAACTCTTATCATTTGATAGCGAAGATGCGAAAAAAGTCGGTGAATACATGAAGGGACAAATTGAAAAAAACCTTCCAAACGTCACTGTAACAATCAAACAACAACCGTTTAAAAACAAGCTTGATTTAGAAGCAAAAGGTGATTACCAAATGTCTTACGCGCTTTGGGGTCCGGATTACCAAGATCCAATGTCAAACTTGTCGATCTTTGAATCAACAAACAGTCAAAATGACGTTAACTACAAATCGTCTGCATATGATAAATTGTTGAACGCTGCAAACGAAGAATCAGATGTAGCAAAACGTCTTGATCTCTTTAAACAAGCGGAATCACAATTGATTGAGAAAGACCAAGCCATCGCACCGATCTACCAAGCAGGTGCTGCTTACTTGAGCCGTCCATCAGTCAAAGACTTTAACCGCCAAGTATTTGGTGCTGACTTCCAGTACAAGTACGTTGATGTGAAGTAATTGAAAAACGGAGCGTCCTTGAAACTTATTCAAGGAACGCTCCTGTTTTATACGTCTTTTTCTGAACGGTAACTCATTTTCAATGAAATGTGAACTTTTTGTAAAAAAGATGTTCTAATTACTTTGTTAGCAAAGTATAATGGAATCAAACGAAAAATTCTGAAATATTGGTTAACTGTGAAAAAACAGCAGCCAGGGGGGCATCAATCAGTCCGAAATAAAAAGAATTTAAATTTTTATGACAAAATTCTTGAATGTTCCGACAATTTTGGGTCATACTGATTTTATTGATGTTTCGAAAAAAACAGAAAAATCTTTATAGGGGGTGCCATCTATGGGCCGTTATTTAGCTCAACGCCTTGTTTACGGCGTACTGACGTTTTTACTCATCGCTTCGTTCACTTTCTTCTTAATGGATCTGTTACCGGGTTCACCGTTCCAAAACCAGGAGAAACTTTCTCCTGAACAGTTGGAAATCCTTCGGGATAAGTACAACTTGAATGATCCGCTTCCACAACGTTACGCGGCATACATGGTTAACTTAGTTCAAGGAGACCTCGGAGTATCGTTTAAGTACGATAGTCGTCCAGTCACAGACTTAATCATGGAACGAATCGGACCTTCGGCTCAATTAGGAGTTCAAGCACTTGTATTAGGTGTCTTGCTTGGTCTTGTACTAGGTGTTGTTGCAGCACTTCGTCACAACACAGCGGTTGACTACGGTGCGATGTTCATCTCAGTACTCGGGATTTCCGTGCCATCATTCGTATTTGCGTCACTTCTTCAATATTATATCGGAGTGAAATGGGGCGTGTTGCCAGTTGCTTTCTGGGAAAGTCCAGCACATACGATTTTACCGACGATTTCCTTATCGCTTGGTGTAACGGCATCGATTGCCCGATTTGTTCGGACTGAGATGCTTGAGGTTACAGGTCAAGACTACGTGACACTTGCTAAGGCAAAAGGCCTAGACGGTCAATCAATCACGTGGAAACACATGGTTCGTAACGCTTTGATTCCGGCAATCACGATTCTTGGACCAATGACTGCAGCTTTGATCACAGGAACTTTTGTTATCGAAAAAATCTTCGCAGTACCTGGTCTTGGCGAATTGTTCGTTTCGTCAATCACACAAAATGACTATACAGTTATCATGGGGACAACACTCTTCTTCTCAGCAGTGTTCATCTTGATGATTTTGATCGTCGATATTCTATACGGTGTCGTTGATCCACGGATTCGTTTGGGGGGTAGCAAATAATGGCAGAGCAAAATTCAAACGCAAAAGCGGAACAGTTCGACTCGTCGTTGTTCCAACCAGTTGAATTTAATGAACAAGCGGGAGAGCGGATTGCCGGAAAAAGTTTAAACTTCTGGCAAGATGCTTGGACACGCCTTCGTAAAAACAAAGCGGCAATCATGTCACTCGTGATTATCATCATCATTGCACTCTTATCAATCTTTGGTCCAATGATCTCTGGTAGAGATGCATATACCCAAGAAATCACACAAGCTAAACTTCCACCAAAAGTAACAGGTCTTGAATGGGCTGGTTTTGATGGAATGGCAACGCTTGGTGAAAAGCCGATCGATTTTTATGAAACGAAACAAGTAGAAGAAAACTTCTGGTTTGGTACCGATCATCTGGGTCGTGACTTATGGTCACGTGTCTGGGAAGGAACACGCGTATCACTTTTCATTGGTCTTGTTGCGGCAATCATTGACGTCATCGTCGGTGTCACATACGGTGGGATTTCAGCTTATTATGGTGGACGTGTCGATAACATCATGCAACGGATTGCAGAAATTCTGACAGGTATTCCGAACTTGATCTTGATCATTCTCTTTATCTTGATTCTGGAACCGGGGATTACGACCATTATCCTCGCGATGACCATTACCGGCTGGATTGGGATGAGTCGACTTGTTCGCGGACAAATCCTGAAACTTAAGAACCAAGAGTTTGTTCTCGCAGCGCGTACACTTGGTGCTTCTAGCGCACGTTTAGTCTTCAAACACTTGATTCCAAATACACTTGGTACGATCATCATCTCGCTTATGTTCACGATTCCGGGTGCGATTTTCTTCGAAGCCTTCCTAAGCTTCATTGGACTTGGTCTCGCACCACCACAACCGTCACTTGGTACACTGATCAATGAAGGGTATAAAGAATTAAAAACATTCCCTTACTTGCTCGTTATTCCATCGACAGTACTTGTACTTGTCATGATCAGCTTTAACATGCTGGCAGACGGACTACGCGATGCGTTTGATCCACGTCTACGTCGCTAACGGAAATAAGAGAGGAGTTCATCCACAATGGAAACTATTTTATCAGTACGCGACTTGACTGTCGCTTTCCATACGTATGCTGGGACGGTACAAGCCGTCCGTGGCGTATCGTTTGATTTGAAAAAAGGCGAAACACTCGCCATCGTAGGTGAATCCGGTTCTGGTAAATCGGTTACCTCAAAAGCCATCATGCGTTTGATTCCAAATCCTCCAGGTGAGATCACAAAAGGTGAGATCATGTTTGAAGGGCGCGATCTAGTCAAACTGTCGGACAAAGAGATGCAAAAAGTCCGTGGACGTGACATCGCGATGATTTTCCAAGATCCGATGACATCCCTCAACCCGACGATGACAATCTTCAAACAGATTGCTGAAGGATTGAAACGTCACCAAGGATTAACAGGGGACGCAGCTAAAAAACGTACACTTGAATTATTGACACTCGTCGGGATTCCGAACCCGGAAGCGCGTCTGAAACAATACCCGCACCAATTGTCAGGTGGTATGCGTCAACGGATCGTTATCGCAATCGCACTGGCTTGTAATCCAAAAGTCTTGATTGCCGATGAGCCGACAACAGCACTTGACGTAACGATTCAAGCTCAGATTCTTGAATTGTTAAAGGACATTCAGCAAAAAACGGGTACAGCCATCATCTTCATCACGCACGATCTTGGTGTCGTAGCGAACATGGCTGACCGTGTAGCGGTTATGTATGCCGGGAAATTGATTGAAAAAGGAACGGTTGATGAAATTTTCTATGAGCCGCGTCACCCGTACACATGGGGATTGCTCGGTTCGATGCCGCGTCCGTCTGATGATCGTTCGCAAGACTTGCCGGCGATTCCAGGAACGCCACCAAACTTGCTTCATCCACCGGTCGGTGATGCCTTCGCACCACGTAACCAGTACGCGATGAAGATTGATTTCGAGAAAGAACCTCCGTTCTTCCCGATTACGGATACACACGAAGCGGCAACGTGGTTGTTGCATCCACAAGCACCTTATGTAGAACCACCAGTAGCCATCCGCGATCTTGCGCTGAAGTATCGCCCTGATAGCACATTCGCGAAAGCGCTTCTGAAAGGCGGTCTTAAGTAATGGAGAATCGTAATAAACTACTTGAAGTAAAAAACTTAAAACAACACTTTAACATCGGTCGTGGTCGCGTCGTGAAAGCTGTCGACGGACTGTCGTTTGATATCTATGAAGGAGAAGTACTTGGTCTTGTTGGTGAGTCTGGTTGTGGTAAATCGACGACTGGACGTTCAATCATCGGTTTGTACGATGCGACAGACGGAGAAGTACTTTTCAAAGGTGAGAATGTTCACGCTAAAAAATCACGTAAAGAAAAATTAAAATTCAACCGTTCGATGCAAATGATTTTCCAAGATCCATATGCATCGCTGAACCCACGGATGACGGTCGGGGACATCATTGCGGAAGGAATCGATATCCACGGTCTTGCTAACTCGAAAGACGAGCGGAACAACCGGGTATATGATCTTCTGGAAACTGTTGGTCTGACAAAAGAACACGCCAGCCGTTACCCGCACGAATTCTCAGGCGGACAACGTCAACGGATCGGGATTGCCCGTGCACTAGCGGTTGAGCCGGACTTCATCATTGCCGATGAGCCGATCTCTGCTCTTGATGTATCGATCCAAGCACAGGTTGTCAATTTGATGAAACAATTGCAACGTGACCGCAGTCTGACGTATCTTTTCATCGCCCACGACTTGTCGATGGTTAAATACATCTCAGACCGGATCGGTGTCATGTATCAAGGTCACCTCGTTGAATTGTGTGATGCGGATCGTCTGTATGAGAATCCTGTTCACGCCTACACGAAATCGTTGTTATCTGCGATTCCACTTCCGGACCCGGAGCATGAACGGACGCGTAAGCGGATCATTTATGACCGTCCGACAGGTGGAGCGGTCGGGAAGTCGAGTGAAGACTCAAGCATCCCGCCGTTGCGCGAAATCGAGCCTGGTCATTACGTCTCGATGACGGATGCAGAACTCGAAGCATATCAAGCACAACTCGTATAAGCCAAACAAAAAAGGCATTCCTGAATATTCGGGAATGCCTTTTTTTAGTTTTCAGAAGCGATGCGCGGCAAGTTGTTGAAGCGGTGAACAACAGAATCGATTGCGTGCAGTCGTTGAACGGCTTCCTCAAAAGGAATTTTTTCATAATGATGAAGACCACCCGGTTGTTCCTCCAAGGTATCTGCTTCATGGACAAGCTGTTGCAGCGGTGTCCGATTGATCGAGCCCGGCGGAAGGTAAGAATCCGTATGCAACAGGACGGCAAGGGCAATCTCCTTCGCCCGTTCCGGTTCTTCGCCAAGGCGGATTAACAATTTGTGCGCGCGCTCAGCACCTTTGATGGCATGAATGTCATTTTGACGGTAGAGATCGTAGTTCCATGTTCCGTCGGTGTACCATTCATAATGTCCGATATCATGAAGAAGGGCCGCCTTTGTTGCTGTATCCGCATCCAGACCACGTTGTGTGGCAAGCGTTAAAGCGCGTTCGGCGACGGAAATCGCATGATTCAAACCCGAGCGATCCAAATATTTTTGAGCGATTGGGTGTTCGATGATGGTAACAAGAGTGACTGACATAATGAAATGACTCCTTTCACGAGTAGGTATTTCTATACACTTTACGTGATGTTGAAGACAATTGCAACTATTTACTGAAGGGGAATCGACAATCTCACATAATTAATTGCCTGAAGTAGGAATAGAAATTAGGTAAACGTGGTATACTAAGTAATGTAGAAGATGATAATTTAGCTTTCGTTGGTTAACTGTTCTTTTTTCGGACCGAGTGAGGTGTCGGATATGAAAGAACGTGATAAAAAGAAAAAGTTGAAAAAACGCCTTTTGCGGGACATTTTCGAAAAAAAATTAAAAGAGATTAAACTCCCGAAAGCAAAAGAGACGATTTCTCAACCCTTTGATCACACACCAGCTTGCTGAAGCCACCTGGTGGCTCTGGCAAGTTTTTTTACGAAAAGTTCTTTCATCTCAAAACATATTGGGTTTTATTTTATTAAAAATCAATGTAAACTATCAAGTAATAGAATCATCAGCTGCTGCGCAACAGATGTTCGCAGGAGAAATGATGTGAAATCAGGGGGAGGATGTTTTTCAATGGTAACACTCTATACTTCACCAAGCTGTACTTCTTGTCGTAAAGCGCGCGCATGGCTTGAAGAACATGAAATCCCATTCGTGGAACGTAATATTTTCTCGGAACCATTATCGCTTGATGAGATCAAACAGATACTCCGGATGACAGAAGACGGAACGGATGAAATTATCTCGACCCGTTCAAAAGTCTTTTCAAAATTAGATGTATCGGTAGAAAATCTATCGTTACAACACTTGTATGATTTAATTCAAGAATATCCAGGATTGTTACGTCGTCCGATTTTAATTGACGAAAAACGTCTTCAAGTTGGATACAATGAAGATGAAATCCGCCGATTTTTACCACGTAAAGTCCGTACCTTCCAACTATTGGAAGCTCAGCGCCTTGTCAACGAATAATATACACCGAGCACGCTGCTTTCTGAGCAGTGTGCTTTTTGTTACCGCCTAAAAAGGTTAAAATAAAGATAACAAAGGAATATACCCTATATGTTTCATGATTCTTTTGAATCTATGTGAAGTGCTCGTTCGTATACTAGATAAGAGCGAGAGGAAAGGAGTGGACATATTGAAAATCGAACGCGTCAATGACAACACCGTCAAGTTCTTCATTACGTACACGGATATCGAACGCCGCGGCTTTGCCCGTGATGAGATTTGGTACAACCGTGAGCGTGGAGAACAGTTATTCTGGCAGATGATGGATGAAGCGAATGAAAAAGAGTCCATCTCCTTCGAAGGTCCACTATGGATACAAGTACAGGCATTTGAAAAAGGTCTAGAAGTCACTGTCACGATCGCTAAGACATCAGTCGATGGTGAACAAGTAGATGAAGAGGAACTGGATTCCCTACTCCGTTCCGCAATGTCTGATGCGGAAGAGAAAGAAACAGAACTCAGTCAAGACATCTTATTTGAAACAACGGATTTCGAGCATATCATTGCCCTTAGCCAATATGCAGAAGCACCTGTCTTCGAAGAACTCAATACCTCTCTGTATCAGAAAGATGGATTGTACCTGCTTCATCTTCATTTCAAGGATGCAACGGAAGTGGAAGAACAGGAAAATGTCATGAGTCTGATTGCGGAATACTTGAACTTCAGTGAACAAACGATTCATCCGGTAGCTGAGTACGGGAAAACAATTATTGCCGAAGATGTTTTTACCTTTGTCCGCAGTCATTTTCCAAAGTAAATCAGCAAACGCATAACACGCCATCAAAAAGGACTGCTCCTATACGTCAGGAAGCAGTCCTTTCTGGTGTAGAGATTCATCATCAGGTCAGCGTATAACCACCGTCGACGATTAACGTCTGTCCGTTGATGTAACTCGCTTTATCGGATAATAAGAAACAGACGACCTCCGCGATTTCGGATGGTTGGGCGGCTTGACCGCGCAAATGGTGTTTCATCGCCAAGTCGAATTTATCCTTTCCGCCATATAAAGAGTGGCTCAGCTTCGTATCGACCGGACCGGGACAGATGGCGTTAAAGCGGTATTTCCCGTGAAACCGAGCGGCATATGTTTTCGTAAGGGTGAGAAGGGCACTTTTGGAAGACGCGTACGGCAACAGCATGGCCGGGAACTTCACGTGACCGACGATCGCGCTGTTATTGACGATGGAGGCACCTTTTGTGAAACGTTTAACGGCGAGTTGAATGATTTGTTCCGGTGCATGATAATTGACTTGGAACACTTCTTTTTGCTGATCGGTTACGCGTTCCGGGGCCACTGGTTTTCCGAATGTACCGGCATTGTTAAAAATGCCATCAAGCGTCGGGAATTGTTCTTTTGTGTCTTCAAAGAATCGTTCGATCTCTTCAGGCACGGACAAATCGACCGGGAAAAAGCTGATGCGTCCATTTCCGTTCGTCTCCAGTTCCTTCCCGCTCGTTTCATTTCGTCCAAGTGCGAGGACCGTATGTCCTTCGCGCGCCAACTGTAAGGCTGTTGCTTCTCCAATTCCGCTTGTTGCACCAGTTACTAGATAAGTTTTCATACTTACTCTTCCCTTCTACATAAAGTATGTTCCATATCAAATCAAAGGAGGGGATCTCATGTTGCGGCGTGTCCAATTACTTATGACGTTACTACTGACGGTCAGCCTAATCGGTTTCCTTTCATATTACTGGAGTGTGTACATGGTAGGGTGGTTGTCCCTGATCATCATTCTGGTCGTACTGAGTGTTTTTGTCATCATCTTACTGGAGAATCGTAATCCGGAACGAACGCTTGTCTGGGCTCTTGTCATGATGGCACTCCCAGTCGTCGGTGTGTTTGTGTATTTTACCTTTGGTCAAAATTATAGACGAAAAAGAATGTTTCGTCTGAAAGCGATGCTCGATGAAGAGTCTTACATTAAATATCGTACCCAGTTTGATCATGGTGTACACAATCAAGTGTTCAAACATGGACATTACGCAAAGGTTGTTAAACTTATTGATTCGATCAGTCGTCTGCCGATTTCGTATAATAGCCATACGAAGGTGTTGACGAATGGACAAGAAAAATTTCCTTTGTTATTAACAGAAATCCGTCAGGCGGAGCATCATATTCACCTGCAGTATTATATCGTGCGGGATGATGAACTGGCGTTAGAGTTGCAGGCTGCTTTGATTGAACGGGCGCAAGCCGGTGTAGAAGTCCGTTTTTTGTATGATGCAGTCGGTTGCTTCTCGACTGATAAAGCGTATTTTAAAAAGATGGAGGCGGCAGGCATCGAAGTGCACGCGTTTTTCCCTGTCGTCCTGCCGTTCATCTCCAGTAAATCCAACTATCGCAACCACCGGAAAATCGTTGTCATCGATGGCACGGTCGCCTTTACGGGAGGCATCAACGTCGGCGATGAATACTTGGGAAAAGATAAGGCGTTTGGATTTTGGCGGGATACTCATCTGATTGTCCGCGGCGAAGCCGTTTCCGAACTCCAATTGATTTTTCTTCAGGATTGGTATTACATGACTGGAGAGCGGTTGTTTACCCCGTACTATATGAAACCGCTTGAAGTCATGGAGAACGCAACAGGAGGCGTACAGATCATCGCCAGTGGTCCGGATGAGCCGTATGAAACGATGAAGTCTCTGTACTTTGGTTTAATTACGGAAGCAAGACACTCTGTCTATATCGCCTCTCCTTATCTGATTCCAGATGAAGACTTGATGACAGCATTAAAAACGGCTGCGATGTCCGGAATCGATGTCCGAATCCTCCTGCCAAGTTTTCCGGATCATAAAATCGTTTTTTATGCGAGTCGTTCCTATTTTGATGACTTGTTGTTAGCGGGTGTAAAAATTTATGAATACAACAAAGGATTCATGCATTCCAAAGTCATTGTAGTGGATGACGCGATTGCGACAATTGGAACAGCCAACATGGATTTAAGAAGTTTTCACTTAAATTTTGAAGTCAACGCCTTTTTATACGGTACAAATTCCGTTCATGAATTGACCCGTGATTTTTATGAAGATTTTTCGAATTCTTCACAAGTCGAACGAAGTGTTTTTATTCGGAGAAGTTTCAGGCAACGGCTGGTCGAATCGATTTCCCGTTTATTCTCACCGTTGCTTTAACCTGTCATGCCACTGCTTAAAAGGAGGGGTAAGATGTTTGAAGCGATTGATGAACATGGTAATCGGATCAACAGTCAGCTGGAGACCGCACACTCATTGGCTCAAAAAATATTGTATTGCCCGTATTGTCGGACACGACTCCGGGTCAGGCAGGGGAAACGACGGTTGCATTTCGTCCACCTGACCTCGTGCACGGGCGAATCAACCGATCATGTATTTTGGAAAACATATCTGGCTGCTTATTTCCGAAAACTTCATTTCGAGGTCGAACTGGAAGCGGTTCGAGGAAAAAGAAGGTTTGATCTTTTGCTTCAGCCGGGAGCGATTGGAATTGAGATTCAACGCTCAAAAATGAGCGCGGACGAATGGAAACGAAGGGCCTTACTGGATCAGCAATCCGGTTATGAGGTGCGTTGGATTGGATTTCGTGACACGGAAGGACCGATTTTTCAAATGGATGCTTGGATGAAACAAGCCTTTTCCGAAGACGGTTACGTCGATGTCGTTGAAAAGGGGAGGATCGTCCGTTATACGTATCCACTTCCGTTTGCTCGGCGCGTTGCGTTTTGTCAACGCGTTTCGCTCACAGTGGACGGCTTTTTATCACCTTGCCCGATTCCCCGAAAGTTTCCTGAGCGCCAATGGGCGACGCTGGTTAAAAATTATCGGCTTCGCCCATTTTTTTCTTCTTTGCCTTCGCATTACTTGCGACACCCCCTTTATCAGTCCCGTCTTCACGTCTCCACAGTCCCCAGTTGGTGTTATCTTCCCTTGTCGAGCTTGATTTCCATTCCGATCCACCCCTTTGAACTGCAACTCGCTGCTTTTCTCCGGTTAAAGGACGACTATTCAGAACAGCGTTTAACGACTTTTCTTACATCCTGCCTGACTGAATGTCATATTGCTTACGAGTGGTCTTGTTTACATGAACTGATTCGTGAATGGCAGGCGATGATTGATTTTATTAAAAGAACACTCCCGGAACTTTTTAAGCAAGACTCTCTCGATTTAGCAGGACGCTTACAGGAAGATCAAAAATTAGCAGGAGCGCTTCGTTTGTTTGTCGAAAGGGAAACAGGTATAAATGAAGTAAAGGAGTGATTCAAATGGCAGAAGTATTAACCCGGAATGATGTGAATGTTGAAGAAACATGGAATTTAGAGTCCATTTACGAAACAAACGAGGCGTGGGAAGAGGAATTTGAATCGGTCAAAGCGATGCTTCCGTTACTTGTCGAGTACAAAGGGCGTCTGGCGCAGACGGATGCGATTTTATTTGAAGGACTACAGTTACGTGATGAGGTTTCAAGACGTCTGCATAAACTCTATACATACGCCCATATGCGTTACGATGAGAATACGGCAGACAGTTTCTATCAGGCGATGAATGACCGTGCCCGGACACTGGCGTCCCAAATTGGTGCCACGTTAGCATTCATGACGCCGGAGTTGTTGGAAGTACCGGAAGAAACAATCGCTTCCTACTTAGAGAAAAATCCGGATCTTGCATTATACCGTCATGCCTTCGATGAGTTGAACCGTGAGCGTGAACACGTCTTGTCAGAAGCGGAAGAGGCGATTTTAGCGAAAGCCGGTGAAGTTCTTGGTCAATCCGGAACGACGTTTGGCATGCTGAATAATGCGGACATGAAATTCCCGAAGATTAAAGGGGAAGACGGGGAAGAGACGGAGTTGACACACGGACGCTTTATCACGTTCATGGAGTCAAAGGACCGCTCTGTTCGTGAAGCCGCCTTTAAGGCCATGTACGGGACATACAGCCAGTACACAAACACGTTAGCCTCTACCTTAGCAGGATCGATCAAAAAGGATAACTTTTATGCAGAAGTCCGTAAGTTCAAAACGGCACGCGAATCGGCCTTACATGGAAATACGATTCCGGAACAAGTCTATGACGGCTTGATCGAAGCGGTTCACGAACATTTACCATTGTTACATCGTTATGTGGCGTTACGGAAACGAATCTTAGGTGTCGAAGAGCTGCATGTCTACGATATGTATACACCACTTGTGAGTGAAGTGGAAATGAAAGTCACGTACGAGGAAGCCAAACAATTGATGATCGATGGTCTTGCTCCACTCGGTGCGGAATATAAACATATCTTAGAAGACGGTTTGGCAAAACGTTGGGTGGATGTCCGGGAAACACGTGGTAAGCGGAGTGGTGCCTATTCTTCAGGCGCGTACGATACGCAACCGTTCATCTTGATGAACTGGCAAGACAACGTCAATAACCTGTTCACGTTAGCACACGAGTTTGGGCATTCCGTCCACAGTTACTATACACGTCAAAATCAGCCATATGCGTACGGTGACTACTCGATTTTTGTTGCGGAAGTCGCGTCGACAACAAACGAGGCACTGTTAAATGATTATCTGTTAAAACGGGTGACGGATAAAAATGAAAAACTGTATCTGTTGAACAATCAGTTGGAAACATTCCGTGGAACGTTGTTCCGACAAACGATGTTTGCTGAATTTGAACATCAAATTCATGAAGCAGCACGACTCGGTCAAGCGTTGACACCTGAGTTTTTAACAAAAACGTATTATGCACTCAATGAGACATATTTCGGAGACGGGATCGTTCTCGATGAAGAAATCGGATTAGAGTGGGCACGGATTCCACATTTCTATTACAACTATTATGTGTATCAGTATGCGACAGGTATTTCTGCGGCGGCAGCACTGACTTCACAAATTTTAGAAGAAGGACAACCCGCTGTCGACCGTTACATCAACAATTTCCTAAAGGCCGGATCGAGCGACTATCCGATTGAAGTATTAAAAGCAGCGGGAGTCGATATGACGACAAAAGCGCCGGTTGAAGCGGCACTGCGTCAATTCGAACGTGTATTGGATGAATTCGAGGCGTTACTTGGAGAATGACGAAATTGTGAATTTTTGAACAAAGGGATGGAGTTTTGAGAAAAGTTGATTTATACTAATCATGTGAAGAGGATCACATTCCCCTGTTTTTCTCTTTTCCCCCATCCAATGGTCATGAAGATGACAAAAAAGCCGTTCCACGAAAGTGGAAACGGCTTTTTTTTATTAAGCATGTGCTGAATCTTTCAAATGACGCCAAACTTTACCGTCACAGTAAGAAAGGGAAACACATTTTTGTTGAAGCATTAATTTTTTTAATTCATGTTCGACTTGTGCTTCTGTCGCATCATAGATAAAAGCGATCTCAGAAGTTGTTGCCGTATCATACCGTCTCAAGAACTGTTCGAGGGGAGGCTTTTCCTGTTTCTCGAAAGGCTGCTCCAATAATTCGTTTAGAATGGATACATAGATCAAATATTCATAATGACCTTCGGCTTTAATTGCTTCCTCATCACCAACAAAAGCGAGCGTCGGGAGAATTCTGACATCCCAGTCGGTAACCAGTTCCGTCTCTTTTTCAAGCATCAATTGAATCGTATCCGACTCAATATCTCGATGGAACTCTGCTAAATCCAGACCAAATTCTGTTAAGGCTTCCGCTAAATGCATTAAAGAGGTGCGTGAATAGGCACGCTCGCCTTCGACATTATGCAACATCCGCAAACGGCGCATGAAGCGCATGCCAAGCGGTTTTCCTTGTAGTTCAATCGCTTTTAAGATCAGCAGAGGCGACATATCACATGCCGAACGGGATGGGGCACAAGGAATCGTTGCAATCGTCCGTATGCGGAATAAATGACCGTATTCTAATTCTAATTTCTTGAGAACGGGAATCAACCGTAAACCATCCGTTTGTGTGACGTCTAGAAAATGATAAATTTCCAGAGGTTTCGTCGGTTGTTGAATTGATGGTTCGTCCAATGAACAATACGATCCGTTACATTGTTCGTGTTCCATCCGTTCACCCCTTTTCTGTTAATATCGTTACCCTATTTTAGCAACGAAAAAAAAGAAAGAGCAAAGGTTTTGCTTGTACATTTCTACACGATTAGCGTGAAAGCGCTTTAAGGTCCATGAAACGGACGATTTTATTTTTCGTTTGACGTTGTGGAATACCGTTTGATTGGAGTAAATCTTCAAATGCTTGTTTACCGGTTGCATAATCGGTTACCTCAAACTCTAGCTCATAATCGGTCACACCAAGATAACGACTTTTATCTAAAACAAGTAATCCTGCCTCTAGCTGCTGTTCAAACCGTTCTGTTTCAAGACGTCCTAAATGCTCAAGAGAAGCGGATAAGTTAAATTTTTCCAATTGTGATTTCATTTCGTTTGAATGAATCAGTCCGTACTGGAACAAATCTTCCGCCTCGGCTTCAGATAAAGAAACGTGTGTTTCAAGTAAACCATCGTCTTTGGGTTCTTTTAAGGTCAAGACAAGACCTGACTTTTTTTCACGGATTCTTAGAGCGGCACCGTGGTTTCGAAGTTCAAAAGCAGGCGTGTCAAAATAGTCGTTCGCTTGCCAAACAGAAGAGCTTTCTTTGTTGTAGTGTTCCATCAGTTGGTTGTATTCCGACTCTTGCAACAGGTTTTTAAATTCAATTTCCATTTCTTGTCTCATTTCTGACCACACCTTTCTAGTTGAATGCTTGAAAATATGATACCATGAATGATGTAAAGGAACGAATCGAACCAATAATTTAGACTAAAAGTGGTGACAACAACGATGACAAAAGAAAATTGGGATTTATTTCTCGCACCGTACCAAATCGCAGTGGATGAATTGAAGGTAAAGCTAAAAGCCATTCGAAAACAATTTCAACAACGTGGGGAACATTCACCGATTGAATTTGTCACAGGGCGTGTCAAACCTGTAAAGAGTATTTTACAGAAGGCAGAACGGAAATCGATTGAGATCGACTTGCTTGATCAAGATATGCAAGATATTGCAGGTCTTCGAATCATGTGTCAATTCGTGGACGACATCATCCATGTCTTAGAGTTGTTGCGGTCACGGGGAGATTTCAAGATTGTTGAAGAACGCAACTACATCACGCAAAAGAAAGAGAGTGGATACCGTTCGTATCACATCATCATCGCCTATCCGGTTCAAACGATTGAAGGAGAGGTTCCGACGCTTGTTGAGATTCAAATTCGGACACTTGCGATGAATTTTTGGGCGACGATTGAACATTCTCTAAACTATAAATACCAGGGCAATATTCCGGAAGAGACACGAGAACGATTACGGCGTGCGGCTGAAGCCGCTTTTCTGCTCGATGCGGAAATGAGTCAGCTGAAAGTAGAGATACAAGATGCGCAAGTCGTGTTACACGAACGACAAGCGACTGAAACTAAAAATCGATCGAAAGAGTAGGGGGATGACGATGCGTTTTGCGGTTACAGCGCGCGGGGATGAACGGTCTCACATGCTTAAGGAACAATTGGAACAAGCGTTGATGGAACGGGGAAGTCATCGAGACACCGTTACTCCGGAAATCGTGATTTCAATCGGTGGGGACGGGACGATGTTACAGGCTTTCCATTCCTATTTGGATCAAGTGGAGGACATTACGCTTGTCGGGATTCATACGGGGCATCTCGGTTTTTATGCCGATTGGAGACCGGAAGAGATGGGTGAGTTGATCCAGCACATTGCGGACAACAATGTCGCGACGGTCGAGTATCCGTTGCTTGAATTATCGATTGACTATGCGGATGGTTCGACGAATCAGTTGTTAGCACTTAACGAATGTACAATCAAAAGCTTCAACCAGACGTTAGTGTGTGACCTTTCGATCCGGGGGGAGTACTTTGAGACGTTTCGGGGGGATGGGTTATGCATCTCCACGCCATCCGGTTCGACAGCCTACAATAAGGCACTGGGTGGAGCGATCGTGCATCCGGCGTTAGAAGCGATTCAAATCACAGAGATGGCATCAATCAATAACCGGGTGTACCGGACGATTGGCTCCCCGATGTTGCTTCCAAAACATCATGACGTCGAAATCCGACCCGTTAATCCGATTGATTTTCAATTGACGTACGATCATTACGCTTCGATCGTGCATCAAAATGTCAAATCGATTCGTTGTCGTGTATCGGACAAAAAGGTGAAATTCGCCCGATTCCGTTCCTTCCCGTTTTGGCAGAGAGTAAGAGAATCATTTTTAGCAGAAGAAAGAAGTTAAACGAGGTAAATAGCATGGCATTTCAATTAAAAAAAGAAGTAACTAGGGAACAAGAGGGATGGAGTGTCAGTCATTTTTGCACCACATGCCTACATATCTCCCGCAAGATGCTTGTGTCGATCAAACATCATGGTGAGATCTTACGGAATGGTCAACATGTCAATGTCACGGAAACCGTCCACCCCGGAGATCAGATTCATGTCCACTTCCCGGAAGAACATCCTGCCGAAGATATGCACGCGACAAGTGGCGAGCTAGATGTCCTGTTCGAAGACGACTGGTTATTGATCGTCAACAAACCACCCGGGATGGCATCGATTCCCTCGCGCCTTCATCCAGAACGTTCTTTATCGAATTTTGTGCTTGGCTATTATCAACAACACAATATTCCTTATGCGATTCATATCGTCAATCGGCTGGATCGCGACACAAGTGGTCTGGTCGTCTTTGCTAAGCATGCGCTTGCGCACCACCAACTGAGTAAGATGCAACAAAATGGTCTGCTCGATCGGCGCTATGTCGCGTTGATTGAGGGACATCTTTCTCCCCAAACGATCAATCTTCCGATTGGTCAAACTGATCATTCCTTTATGGAACGAATGGTGCGGGAGGACGGACAACAGGCCATTACGCATATCTTGACGAGTGAACCCATCACTGCATTTTCTAAGGCACTTTCACGATTGACGATTAAATTAGAGACCGGTCGAACGCACCAAATTCGTGTCCATCTGGCAGCCTTGGGTCATCCCTTGGTCGGCGACACGATGTACCGGGGAACGCCTCTTATTCCACGACAAGCGTTACACAGTGCGTCCGCTACATTTCCACATCCCGCTACAGGTGAGCTGATGACATTCATTGCACCATTGCCGGACGATTTATCTGTTTAAACCAAAAAGAGTGGATTCCAATTTCGGAATCCACTCTTTTGCTTTAATCTTCATCAAACATCGAAATTCGTGACTGTGAAGCAATCGCCATGATCAAACCAAGACCAACCAGGTTAACGATCATCGTTGAACCACCATAACTGATGAAAGGTAGCGGAAGACCGGTGATCGGTAAGACCCCCATCGTCATACCGATGTTTTGGAAAATCTGGAACGTAAACATCGCGACATAACCGGTTACGATGTAAGTTCCGAACGGATCGGCTGTTTCCAAGGCGATTTGAATCAACCGATAGATGAATAAGAATAAAACTATCAAGACGACGGCAGCCCCAATGAATCCGTAGTGGGCAGAAATTGCCGTAAAGATGAAGTCGGTGTGGAGCTCTGGTACGGAGACTTGAAGTTTCCCGTAACCGACACCAAACATCTGACCAGAGCCGATTGCATTAATGGACTGGACCAGCTGATAAGAAAGATCATCTGCATATTCGAACGGTTGCAACCACGCCATGATCCGGTTCATCGCATGTCCCGGGAAGAAGGTCGCCAGCAAATCGTTTTGGAAATAAAACAAGTAAAAGAAGCCGACAATCGCAACGGCAAATAAACCGAACATACTGAGCAACCATTTCCAGTTTAATCCGGACAGCAACATCGCACAGGCTAAGATGACACAGAGGATCAAGCCGATTCCCAAGTCAGGTTGAATGATGATCAACCCTAAAGGAAGTAACGTAATCGCAACCATTTTGACCAACAATAACAAATCCCGTTCATGTTGGACATAACGGGCATTATGCTCCGAGATGACGGCCGCTAATGTGACAATCAAGAAAAATTTCATGAACTCGGCAGGCTGGACGGTTCCGATGACCGGGAACTGATACCATCCGTACGCTCCTTTGATATTTGCGACTAGCGGTGTATTCCGTAAAACGACAAGACCAATCAAGGAAAGGATTCCGGCACCGTACAAGTACCAGTGAAAACGTTTCAGTTGTTCATAATCGATCAGGATGACAACGGATAGTGCAACGAAGCCGATCACATACCATTGAATTTGTTTCGCGGTGAAATTGATTTCACTGATTGCCCCTTGCAAAAACGGTTGTGCAGTATAAATCGCCAAAATACTGACGACCATCAGACAGCCGAGCAAAAAAAGCAATGTGTTATCATAACGTTGTGTAAATGATTTAAAACGGTTCATTCCATCCCTACTTTCTGTCTCTTTCTATATTACCGTAATTTATCAAAATCGCAATATCAAGAGCGATGGTTGACAGAAGCGTTACGTTTTTGTAACCTAGATATAGGTGTTATTACCAGGTACTAATTCAAGGGGGAACTCATAATGAATATTTATCCTTCGCTCGAAGGGAAGACGTACGTCGTGATGGGTGTCATCAATCAACGTTCAATCGCGTGGGGAATTGCACGTGCTTTAGACGCAGCGGGTGCGAGCTTGGCGTTTACGTACGTAGGAGAACGCTTTAAAGCGCCACTTGAGAAGTTGGGTCAGGAACTTTCACGTCCTGCATCGTATTACACGTGTGATGTGACGAGTGACGAAGAAATCAACCAAGTGTTCCAAACGATCCATGCCGATCATGGAAAAATTTCCGGGATTGCGCACTCGATTGCCTTTGCGGACAAAGAAGCTTTACGCGGTGAATTTTCAGACGTCACACGCGAACAATTTGCGCAAGCACTCGATATTTCAGCATTTAGCTTAACGGCTGTCGTCAAAGCGGCAAAAGACTTCTTTACAGAAGATGCTTCTGTCATCACGTTGACGTATCTCGGTGGAGAAAAAATGGTACCGAACTACAATGTCATGGGTGTCGCAAAAGCGGCTCTTGATGCCAGTGTCCGTTACCTAGCAGCAGAATACGGAAAGCAGGGCGTACGTGTCAATGCCATTTCAGCAGGACCGATTCGGACGGTTTCAGCGAAAGGTGTCGGTGACTTTAATTCGATTCTTGAAAGTATCGAAGAGCGTGCACCACTTCACCGGAATGTCACGACGGAACAGATTGGACACAGCGGATTGTTCCTGTTGTCGCAAATGTCGAGCGGTGTCACGGGAGAAATTCTACACGTCGACAGCGGATTCCATATCCTATAATACGATTTGCCGTCTCGAAAAACTCAAGACATGCAGTGAAAGCCAAGGGAAACCTTGGTTTTTTGTTTTTCTCGAAGCCATTTTGGGAATAAGACAATAACAAACTGAAGATGAGGGAGAGGGATGGCATATGTATCAAGTGGATTTTACGGTTGTGCAATATGTAAATCGTCAAGTCAGAGTCGATTTGGAGCGGAAAACAGAACCGGTCGCTCGCATCAACCCAATTAAATATGTGGAACCGCATCATGAGGAGTTAGAAGAACAAGCAAATGCCTATGGTGTCTTGCCTGAATTAAAACTTCCCGGTCGCACGTTCGACCGGGAAGTTTGATGTTATTGACCTGTAAATCGGAACGTCTCGTACACGCTCCAAGAACCATTTTCGAGTTCATAAAGAAGTGCCATTTTCGTGACGTCTTCTTGGAAGCGGATATCTTCCATTTTTAAGCGTTCGAGCACGTCAAACAGCTCGACATCGGATAAATCCTGTCCGATTGTGATGTGCGGCAAAAAATCATACTTCGGTGTATGCGTGAGGTCACCGGCATGTAAATCCCGGTGAAGTTGTTCGAGTTCATCCGTCGGCATAACCTTTAAGAACAAGACGTTATTCGTTGGGTGAAACGACCGTGCACCTTGAATATGAAGTGAAACAGGTTTTGTTTGCGCCGCCACCTTGTTTAGTGCAGCCACGATCGTATCGAGCTCTGAATCGTCTACACTGATGCGTTCGCGCATCGTAATGTGTGGTGTGATCAACGCGTACTTGGAATCATACCGTTTGCGGTATGAATTCGCAAAATCCTGAATCCGTTTCGATGGAAACAAAACTACCCCGATGTTCATCGAAAATCCCCTACTTTCCCCTGAAATGATAACGCTTTACAGCATAATCATGACGGATTATCGGCGTGATGTCAAAGAAGTTTGAGGGGAGAGGGGGAATCCGTGTATACTTGTGAAGAACTTTGTCAGAGAGGTGGATTTTGTCATGAAAGAAAAAGCACATTCAAAAGAGGTCAAGCAAGCAGCAATTGATAAGTTACACGAACGGGGCGTCACGATTCATGCGATAGCGGAAATCGTGTATCAGATGCAAGCGCCGTATACAATCGAATTAACACTTGAAACGTGTACGAGTTCTGTCGAACGTGTTCTCGAAAAACGTGAATTACAACATGCGATCCTTGTGGGGGCGGAACTGGATATCTTAGCAGAAAAAGGGTTGTTATCAGAACCGCTTCTGTCAATCATCCGCAGCGATGAAGGATTATTTGGCGTGGACGAGACGATTGCGATTGGTGCCGTCAATACGTACGGTTCGATTGCCGTCACGACGTTCGGATATTTAGATAAAGCCAAAATCGGCATCATCAAAGAACTGGATACGAAAGTGGACGATGGACGCGTCAATACATTCATGGATGATATCGTTGCGGCGATTGCAGCCAATGCGTCCGGTCGATTGGCTCACCGCTTGCGTGATAAAGAAGATTATTCAGCAGAGGAACTCGAACAGCGGAAGGGAACGTATTAAATGAAATTAAACCAACGTGCGTTACTTCTTTCTGGGATCGCGTTCATTCTCTTCATTAGTATTGCCATTTCGATTCGCTTGACGGGTTATTTTTTATTTGACGCCCAACTATCAAATCAAATGGCAAAACAAGTTCCAGCAGATTATGTCAGTTGGTTCACTCAGCTAGGATCCGGGGTTGGAGCCGTAACCGTCACGTTAATCTTGACGTTGATCAGTTACTATCTCTGGCGTGACCGGATCGGAAGCCTGTGGTACCTATTGTCATTTGCGGCAGTAGCCGTATTGAACCAAGTCGCAAAAGCCATCTTCGTCCGAGACCGGCCTTCACTGAATGAACTGGTCGGGGGAGTGGGCTATAGTTTCCCAAGTGGTCATTCATCGATGGCCTTTGCTGTGTACGGCGGATTTTTAATTTTGAGCTGGCGGTTTTTGAATCGTACCGGGAGAATCGTATTAGGAACAGTCCTTAGTCTGTTGATTCTTGCAATGGGGTCATCCCGCATCATCCTGAACGTCCATTATTTCTCGGATGTCGTCGGTGGATTCTGTTTTGCTGCTTTCATACTAGGATTATCCTATGCTTTTATCTCGTCTCGACGTAAAAAGGAGCGGACGCATGTTACTACTTGATATCGACCACAGCTTGGTTTTTGATGAGCAGGTGATGAATACCTTATCTGTCCCGACATTATTAGTCGAACGTATGGATGGTCATAAACGTTTTATGACCATGCGGACACATTTACGGTTAAAACGACTCGTCGAACACAATCAAGTGATTCCCTTTACGAAGCGGACGCTTGAAACGTTTCGACAACTGGAGTTGTTCCAGATTGATGCTAAACCGAAATGGGCAATTCTTGAAAGCGGCAGTGTCTTACTAAAAGACGGAAAACCCGACAAACGATATGAGAACTGGTTGCGCCAACATCATAAGACGGCAGACCTCGAAGCAACACTTAGCTATCTGGAAGAGATCGAACAGCTGGAATGGACGGTTTATCCGGCTGAAGTCTGGTCCGGTCGAACGAAACGACCTTATCAGATGATTGAGCGGGTCGCCGACGAAGCGGAACTTCTGGATCAACTGTTAAAACAAAATGTCTCAAACTGAAAAAAGCCCCTTGCCAAACATCGGCAAGGGGCTTTCTGATTAAGTTGGGACGTGGATCTCATCGAACCAAAAGACACCAACCGTTTCTGAACCGGCATGCGTCAAAATCGAGGGTCCAAACTGTGTGATCTCAATTGAAATCTGTGGCAATTTAGCTTGAAGGGCATCGCGTAATTGTTCAGCGGCAGGTCGAGCAAGCGTGTGACCAATATAAAGTGTTTGTTGATAAAGGCCGGACTTGGCGATCTGTGAAGCAATCTCTGAAGTCATTTCATTAAAGGCTTTTTTGATCGAACGCACTTTTTTGAACGGAACCAGTTTTCCGACTTCATCAAACTTAACGATGGGTTTAATGTTCAACATGTTGACCAGTAAAAATTGACTGCTCGACACGCGACCACTTCGGCGCATCGTTTCCATATTACCGATGATAAGGTAAAAGTGTGATTGATGTTTAAACTGCTCCAAGACAGTGACGACTTCCTCCGGTCGTTTTCCTGCCTGTGCGAGTTGCATCGACACCCGTAACATTTCCTGTTGGTTGGCACCACCTGTATAGGAATCAATGGCATAGAGTTTGAAACCGACGGCATCCGCAGCGGCTACAGAGCTCGCGTACGTTCCGCTTAGGCCACTTGTGATGTGGATGGCGTAGCCGTAGTCATATCCTTCAGCCTTGAGACGTTCGTACAGTTCCACTAACTCACCGAAAGAAGGTTGCGAGGTAGTCGGGATCACGGAAGAATCGTGACGCATCTTCGCATCGAGTTCCTCGACCGATAGATCAACGTATTCACGATAGGATTCTCCATTGATGATGATGACAGTTGGTACTACATGGACACCGATTTTTTCTGCTTCCCCAGGTGGGAAAAATGCCATGCTATCGGTAATCCAAGCGATCTTATCCATTAAAGCGACGCCTCCAGTAGAAATTCATTTTTTTAATCATACCATAGGCATGAAAGCGGCATCACTAGCCAATACGCTTTTCAGGAATAGAATCTTTTGAAACGTGTCCAATCGATGAACTGACGATAAACGTGATCAAAACGGGCAACAGCCAAGCTAAATTTTGTTCGACCAGCGGGAAAACCTTGTAGACCGCAGTCAGTGCACCCGGTAAGACTTTTAAGGAATGCAGGGCACTCCACAAGGAAAAGAACGCTGTCACGAACAGTGTCGTCCGGTAGACGAGTGTTGGTTTTTTTAAGAAGGAACGAATAAAGGTCAATCCAATCAACACGATGACGATCGGGTATAAAAACATCAGTACGGGAACCGCGATGGAGAGCAACGTTTTTAAACCGACAATCGAAATGGCGAAACCGAGGATTGTCGTGAAGATGCCCGTAACCGGTAAGGAAAGCCGTTTAGAGAACGTCATCAAGTATTCGGAGAACGCGGTGACGAGACCAACGGATGTCGTCAGACAGGCGAGTAAAATGGCGACGCCTAAAATCATCAAACCAAACGTTCCGAACGTGTCATCCGCGTATTGTTGCAATAACGACGGACCATCGACAGCTCCGACGGCACCAAAACTGTTTCGTCCGATGAAACCAAGCCCTGTATAGACAAGTGTCAGTGAAACGGCAGCGATCAGACCAGCCCGTGTCACAGTCTGCAGTTGAGCCGTTCGGTGTTTTAGACCACGTGCGTGCAGTGTGTGCAAAATAATAACACCAAATACAAGGGCGCCCAGTGCATCAAGTGTCAGATACCCCTGAAGAAAACCTTGGATGAAGGCATCGGTAAACGTGTCGTACCCGGCTGCCGGACGTTGAACCGGCGAAAGGGGATTGATGATACTGCTGATACTGAGTGTCGCGAGTGCTACGAGCAGCAGTGGAGTAATGAACCGACCGATGATATCAAGTAATTTACCAGGGCGAAGCACCAAGTATAAAGTTACTAAAAAGAAAATAGTTGAAGAGATCACCAGGCTAGTTTGGGATGGTCCACTCAGGAAGGGAACCACACCGAGCTCATACGTGACGACGGACGTTCGGGGAATCCCGAAAAACGGACCAATCGCGACATAAAGCGCAAAAGTCAAAAGGGCGCTGACGAATTTCGGAAGCGGGTTGGCAAGCGTACTAATCCCGCCACCGACCCAGGCGACGGCAATCAATCCGGCTAACGGCAATCCAACGCCGGTCACGATAAAGCCGAGCATAGCAGGTAAAAATTGTGTTCCAGCTAAGGCACCGAGTTCAGGAGGGAAAATTAGGTTACCTGCACCAAAAAATAAAGCAAAAATCATGAATCCTAAAGCAAAGATGTCTTTCCGGTTCAACATATAAGTTACCTCCTGTTTTTCAATAATCTTGTCCACTATACCATTAGACCACAAGTGATGAAAGAATTTTTAGAATATTCGTTCGTCTCGTTGTCCATCTTCCTTCTAAAAACACAAATCCTCAAGCCAACATTCATTTTTTAAGGTTAACATGGACAAAATGAATCCTCAACCTGTCTTTTTTCGGCTGTTCCTTGATAACAAAAAAACCTGTAAGGTCAACGTTTTGACCTTACAGGTAGAGGGATGAAATGATTGAATTACCCATGGTAAACTAAAAAAGTAGGAGTTTAGCTAGACGCCATGAAACGACCTTTCTTTTGTCGTCTCAGTTTATGGAGTAGCCAAGCGTGAACGACTTCGCACGATTGACGAGGGAGGGTCAGTTCCACGAGTGGTTCTTGTTGCTGACCGTGGATAATGAATAATCCTGTTTCTTCATCAATTGGTGAAATAGTCATTGAGCTCGCTTCATTCAGGGAGACTTTCAGCTCGCCCGTCGTCGCATCCTTTAATTTCAGAATGTTTCCGTTCGTTGCAAACTTCGTGAATGAACCGATTCCGTTCACTTTTAACTGATCCATGCTAATTTCCTCCTTCAGTTGATGCGTTCTCGAAAATCGTAAGAAAAACAGGTACAACTTCTAACTTCCAAAAGGTTAATCTCATTATAACGAAGTCTGCTGAAGATGCCAGTACTAATTTATGTGAAAATTCAAACGATTTGGCAACAGTATTGTCATATAAGACATTACTTGAAAAGAGGCAGGAAACGAAGAGGAACGGACATATGAAAAAAGCATCTTGTCCGTGGCGGACGAAGATGCTGAAGATCATTGTAACTCCAAACTCCAATTTTTCTTGCGATGAACCAACTCACCACGTTTGACGATGGATTCCTTTTTAGAATCAAGGTCTTCCTTCAAGACGGTCATATCTTCGTACCGTCCGGCGGCGTAGACCGGAATGCTGATATTTCTTGTAAAAACGGATTGTTTGGCATTCGCAAAATCCATCAAAATTCCTTCACTGAGCAGATGACGTAAGTTGATAATGATTTCAGCCGTTAACGGAGAAGAAGGAAGACGCAACTCGCGACGCATTTTCCGTTGAATCAAAAAGGTCAACAGCTGTTCGATTCGTGACCAGTCTTTTAAATAGACAGTGGCTTGTACACCGGGGTTTTCACTAAAGTAAACCATCTCATTTTCGACAGACGATGTAAACGGACTCGGCATACCACGTTTCATATGCATGATGAACAAAAGTTCTGCGATTTCAGCGTCTGTCAATGTATCAAGTGAATGGGAGGAACGGATGTCGATTGCGCTTAACGGAAAACGTTCGACTTCACCAGACTGAACGAACTGTTCGACTTCGTGTCCTTCCACGTAATGAAAAGATGTTCGCAAGGACTGTTTGGCAGACTTGAAGGCGGCACCTGAAATGAGTAAAGGGCGTTTTGAATCAGTCGCAACAATGAAATCGGCAAAGGTCACACCCGACATCGTCAATCGGTGATTCTCCGCATCTTCGTATAGATAAAGTAATGAATTAGACATAAACAAGCCTTCCTTCCTGAACAATCAATCCTATTATTTCAATAGTAGCAAAACTTCTATGACGCGAAAAGGATATTTCCCGCTGAAAACGGGCATAATAAAGAAAAGAGGTGATAGGTGATGTGGGGGTTACGCAAACCATTCCCAGAACTAAAGACGGAACGCTTTATCTTACGTGAACTAGAAAATAGGGATGCACGTGATCTGTTCAAGATTTTATCAGATGATGAGGTCATGTACTATTACGGATCAGATCCGTTGGTCACAGTTTATGAAGCGAAAAATGTCATCAGTTATTTCAAGGAACAGTTCACTCAAGGAAAAGCCATTCGATGGGCGATCGCCGATCAGCAAACCAATCAACTTGTTGGAACGATTGGTTTTCATAATTGGTTAACCCAATATCATCGAGCTGAAATCGGCTTTGAAGTCAGTCAAGAATATTGGCAGCAAGGTGTAGCATCGGAAGCGGCACGAGCTGTCTTGACACACGGCTTTGAAGATTTTGCCCTTCATCGCATCAGTGCTCTGGTGGCACCCGAAAATATCGCCTCGAACGCGCTTGTCCAAAAGCTTGGTTTTCAAGCAGAGGGATTGCTCGAGGATTATGCGTATAGTCACGGACGTTTCATGGATTTAACAATTTACCGGATGCTTGCATCGGAATGGAAAGGATGACCATTGAATGTCGAAACAGTCACTAGTCTTATTGCACGGATTTACCGGAGGGACAGATTATTTTAACCGGGTGGAAGCCCGTCTTCGTTTATCGTTTGATGTTCTGGTGTTAGCACTGCCCGGACATGAAGGAGAAGCAGTGGGTCCGGATACAATGGAAGGATTCGCGACATGGGTGATGGAAGATCTCGAACGAAGAGGGATCGACCAACCGATTGTCATCGGTCACTCTTTTGGCGGCTATATCGTTTCTGCCATCGTTGAGATGTATCCCGAAAAAATTTCTGGATTCGGACTGGTCTATTCAACAGCTAAGGCGGATACAGATGAAGGAAAACAGAAGCGTAATCAAAACATCAGCCGTGTGAAAGAGATCGGTGTCCGGGAATTCGTTGACGGACTTGTACCCGGACTTTTTGCCGACGGAGCGGACCCGATGCTGATCTCAGAGGCAAAAGAATTGGGATACATGATGACGGTTGAAGGGGCGATTCGAGCATTATCTGCGATGCGTGATCGAAGAGATCTGACGAAAACATTAAGCAACACGTCTGTCCGTGGTCTGATTCTCCACGGGACGCTTGATCCCTTGATTACAGAAGAGAGTGCGTTTGCGCCACAAAATGAACGGATTCTATTCCGGTCGACGGACAGCAGCCATATGGGAATGCTCGAGACACCCGATGCGTTCGCTGAATTTGTCGAAGAAGCGTTTGCGAAATAACGGTTTTATTTAGTTACATTCGTTTAAAAGGGATGACTCGTTTCACGTGACTCCGACAGGAAAACGCGTGAAAGAAAGAGTGATCCCTTTTTCGTTCAGTCCTCATTTTTTGAGCTTTTGCATTGCAATTCCCAATGAATTTCTGAATGATGAAGAGGGAGGGATACAGATGAAAATTATAGCTATTGAACCAACACCAAGTCCGAATAATATGAAAGTCATCGTCGATGAGACGTTTTCTGAAAAAGGCCAGACCTTTGAGCATGCGTTTGGTGCACCTGATCATGTCGCCAAATTACTCGACATTCCAGGAATCAAATCCGTGTATCAAGTCAGTGATTTTTTAGCAGTCGAACGTTTTCCAAAGTATGATTGGCGCACGCTTGTCATTGAAATCCGCCGGGCTTTCGGAGAAATCCTGAGTGATGTCGAACAACATGAAACAGATGCGGCCTTTGAACCTGTCCATTTATTTGTTCAGTTCATTTTAGGGGTTCCGATGCAACTGAAAGGGGTTAAAGGTCTCGAAGAGAAGCGATACGGGTTATCGGACCGTTTCCGAGAAGCAGCCTTATTCGTGCAACCGTTCGTCAAGAATGTCATCAGTGATCGCCGCTGGGTTGAACAGGCGCCGCGTTATGGCGACTTGGATGAAAGTCTTGCTGAAGTCGCACAAGAAATCGAGGTTGCTTATCCCGTTGAGCGAATCGATCGCTTAAAAACGATTGCTTCAGGAGAAGAAGTGGCATTTGACGGACAGGCACTCACATCAAACGATTGGAAACAACGATTTGCCGCACTTGATGAGTTGCCAATTGAACTCGAGTGGATTCCGGCGTATGCCAGAATGCTACAAGACGAAAAAATGCAGATTCGCAGACAAGCTGTCGTCAAACTCGGTATGTTCGAAGAAAATCGTTTGGAGTTATTGGAGTACATTACGAATGCCTTGCACGATCCTTCGAGTAGTGTACGTCGAACAGCCGGAGATACGATTTCAGACTGGGCGTTGGCAGAGGCAGAGCCGATGATGATTGAAGCATTGACGGATAAAAATAAGCTTGTTCGTTGGCGGGCTGCCCGGTTCTTATTTGATGTCGGGACAGAGCAGTCGGTCCCCCGCTTAAAAGAAGCGGTTCAAGATCGGGAATATGAAGTGGCTTTGCAGGCAGAACTTGCCTTAGCGCGAATCGAGAGCGGGGAAGAAGCACTAGGGACGGTTTGGCAACAAATGAATCGAATGACCGGAGAAAGTTCATAAGAACTTAAAAATAAGAGGGTGTACAGAACCATTCGACAAAATAACACACCAGTTGTCTAGGTATATTTTACCTGTAGAACAATATAGATGGAAAAAAATGAATATTTTTCTGTAATGGATTTGAAATGGATTTGAAATATGGCGATATATCGAAGTTTTTAAGCTGTATGAGCCAACTAAATCTATGTGTAAAAATATGGTTGTATTTTTTGATATAAAGTTTTGATACAAATTGTCGAATGACAATTTCCCGACCTTTCTTCCCATTTGATAAAGTGAAATCACAATAACTGATTCGATTTCAAACAGCTATTTTGGTTTGACTGACATCTGACTTTAAAGGAGATTCGGGGATATGATACTTTTTGCTGAAACAGACTTAGCGGTGGGGTATAAAGAGCGGACGGCTTCGGGCGTCTTCGTGACAATCGAGACAATGGACAGCCGGACGATCACGCTTGTGGCTCCTGCAACGGCGACGGACGCGATTTGTGACGAGTTGTTCGTAACGGGGATCGAGCAACTGTTTTCAACGACAAAAAACAAGGTAGCGATTCCGGTTGCCTAATATGTGAACCAACGAGGAGGGATGAGGTTACGACCTTATTCCTCCTCTTTTTTGTGCTAAAATCTGTAGTAGAGAAGAGAGGGGGCGTTGTTTTGAAGTGGATAAGCCGGTTATCTTGTCTCGTTTTGTTCACAATCGTTTTCGCAGGTTGTGCGCAACAAGAAAAAAACAGCCAGAATAAACAAACGGCACAGGATGAAGTAACCAGTCAGCCGATGACAATTGCGGTGTCGGCGGAACAACCGGAATCGGGAATCGTAGAAGCGATCGTTTTGCTGAAGAATCCAAATAAGCAGGATATGACAGTGACGTTTCCGACGTCCCAACGATTTGAGTTGATTGTCAAAGACGAGACGGGGAAAATGCTGTATACGTTCTCGCAAGAACAAGTGTTTACACAAGCGATTGAAAAGGAAACGTTTAAAGCTTTTGAGACCAAGCGCTACGAAGTCAGAATCGAGCTGCCGCAGTCCGGTCGAGCAGACCAAATCGAGGCGTCGACGATTCGACAAGTGGAAGGGACGCCGGAATCCGTCATGACGGACCGCCAAAAAATCGACAATGAAAAAGGAGAGTGAATGTTTCATGCAACAAGACATCATTCAAGTGACGGGCGTCAAGCCGGTCATTCAAGCAGGAGAAGAAATCAAGCAACGTGTTCAGTTCTTAAAAGAGTATCTGCTGCACACCGGAGCAAAAGGATTTGTACTCGGGATTTCGGGAGGACAAGACTCGTCGCTTGCGGGGCGTTTGTGCCAGTTGGCGGTCGAAGAGTTGAGAAGTGAGACGGATCGCGACTATCAATTTTATGCTGTCCGTTTGCCGCACGGTCAACAACAAGATGAGTCTGATGCGCAACTCGCATTATCCTTCATTCGTCCGGACCATGCGTTACGCGTCGATATCAAACCGGCTGTCGATGCATCGATGGCGTCATTTGAACAAGCAACGGGACAGGAACTGTCTGACTTCAGTAAAGGGAATACAAAGGCACGGGAACGGATGAAGGCACAGTATGACCTCGCAGCACACTTTGGTTGTTTAGTTGTCGGGACGGATCATGCCGCAGAATTCGTGACCGGATTTTATACAAAACACGGGGACGGCGCGTGTGATGTTACACCGCTGACTGGGCTCAACAAACGTCAAGGAAAACAGTTACTCCGTCATCTTCAGGCGCCAAACGCTCTGATTGAAAAAGTACCAACGGCTGACTTGGAGGATAACCAACCTGGTTTACCCGATGAACAAGCACTTGGTATGACCTACGATGAAATCGATGACTACCTGGAAGGGAAGTCGATTTCCAGTGAAAGTGCCGCAAAACTGGAATCGCAATACAAACGAGTTGGTCATAAACACCATATGCCGGTCTCACCACTTGATGTTTGGTGGAAATGAGCCATCACGTAAAAACGACAGCCGACTGAGCTGTCGTTTTTTTCGTCCATAATCGGGAAAAGAAAAAGGGATAGCATCTTTTTGAAAAGCTGGAGGTGATGGTATGGAGACGGTTGGAATCATTGGTGGCGGATTAGCAGGTTTGTCAGCGGCTGCTCTTCTCGCACAGCAAGGAAAACGAGTTCAGTTGTATGATACCGGTCTGTTGGGTGGAAGAGCGACTTCACAAGTGATCAAAGGCTTTACATTCAATTACGGAGCTCACGCTGTTTATGCACGGGATCAATCGATATTGCGGACAATCATTAAACAGCTGAAATTAGACATCACCTGGTTGGATTTTTCTTCCGCGAAAGCCAAATACGAATTTGCAGGTCATTTGACCGCTGCTCCGGCCAATGCAATCGGTCTGTTGAAAACGGAAGTCATCGGTGGAACCGATAAGCTCCGGTTTACATGGGAAGTCGTCAAAACCGTGCTACATCTCGAACAGGGAGACCCGGCGCTTTCAATTGGTCAGTGGTTGGTACAAGAGAAGGTGGAAGCAGACGTTTCGCGATTGATGTTAGATCTAGCTTCCAGTAACTTTTTTACGGCGGAACCTGAAAACATTCCCTCAGACGTCTATTTCAACTATTATAAAAAACTGTTTCGCACCCGAAAGCCGGTTTCCTACATTGCCGGTGGTTGGCAGGTTCTCATCAATGAACTGGAACGTGTGGTCACGCTACATGGCGGGACGATTCACCGTAAAACAAAAATCACGGCGATTGAAGAAAGTGATACCGGTTACCGGTTACGCGACCGGAAAAAGACCGAATGGACCGTCGATCGTATCGTGTTGGCCATTCCGCCCCGAGAGATGCGGAAACTTGCCTTACCGACACCGATTCAGCTGTTCATCGAACCTTATGCCCAATATGAACCGGTTGAAGTTCTTGTCTATGATGTCGGAGTGCATCCTTATATCAAGACACCTTTTTCCTATGTATATGATCGAACGCACCAATTGTTCGTGACGGATTTATCGCATTACGATCCAAGTATTGCGCCTAAAAATGGTCAAGTCTTGCAAGTCGTCGCGTATTTAGTGCATGACCGTGTTGGTCATCCGGATTATTTGAGTGAAAAAGTGAAGCACATCCATCGTCTGCTCGATCAGCATTACGCCGGATGGCGTGAACAGTTGGTGACGGAACGAACGATGAAGCGGGCGATTGTACAAGAAATCAAGTGGAAGATGGGACAAGCTGCCTTGCCTTGCTTCCTGCGTGAAGAGCGTGAGGAAAAGGTCGCTTTCGTCGGGGATTGGTGTGAAGGGGAAGGGCAGTTATCCGAGTTGTCGTTTTCCAGTGCGTATAGCGTTGCAGAAGCATGGCAATAAAAAAAACGCTCATTGAGCGTTTTTTTGTTGTGGATAAAAGGCAAGGACAACCAAAATCGTAAAAGCAATCAAGCTCATCATCGGAATCGTCAAGAATCCAAAATAATTGACCCACTGGATTAGACATCCATTCGTACAAAGTGCTTCTCCATCCGGTAAACGTTCCAAGATGACATGGTAAGCGGCGACAGCAAAACCAAGCACCGTATAGACGCGGATGAAAAAGGCATCGACCGGTCGGTTGCGGAATAAAGAAATCAATAAGTAAATGGCCGTCGTATACATGAATAAGCGTTGCCACCAGCACAACGGACAAGGAATAAATCCGCGGATTTCACTGAAGTAAAGACTCCCGAGAGTCGCGACTGTTGAGACGATCAACATAAAATGATAGCGTGACATATGTACCTTCCTCTCTAACGTGTTAAACTAGTGCCATCTTATATCATGAGGAGTCGGATCATACATTGCAAGTGTCGGAAATGGAAATGTTGATTACGTTATCGGAAGAATTAAATATGCGAAGAGCAGCCGAACGACTTTTCGTATCCCAACCGGCCCTCAGTCAACGTCTCGTGGCCATTGAGCGACGCTGGGCGACTAAATTGTTCATTCGTTCCTCGCGTGGGTTGAGCATCACCCCTCAAGGTGAAAAAGTCATTGGTCTGGCCAAAGAGATGAACCGGAAAGAGTTGGAACTGAAAAGCGAATTGACGGCGGAAGAGGGGGCGGTTTACGGGACACTTCGGATTGCCGTAGCGTCCATCATGGGTCAGTACTGGCTCCCGCGTGTCTTAAAACGATTCGTCGAACGTTATCCCCACGTCCGGGTCCAACTCGTGACGGGCTGGTCGAGTGAGATGATGCGTCATATGCTCGAGGAACATTTTCACATCGGGATCATTCGGGGGAATCCGGACTGGAAAGGGGTCAAGGAACGGTTGTTTTCTGATCCGCTTTACCTCGTTGACAGTGAATTGACGTCGCTGGAACAACTTCGGAAAACCGAACGTCCTTTCATTCAATTCAAAAGTGATTCGACGTATTACCAAGAAATTTTGGAATGGTGGCAGGATCGTTTTTCAAGTCCTCCGTCGCGAACATTGGTCGTTGATCAAATCGAGACCTGCAAACAAATGGCGTTGCACGGTATCGGTTTTGCGATTTTACCGGAATCGACGATTCATGAAGCCAGTCAAGTCATGCAAATTCCCCTCAAGACCTCATCCGGGAAAATTTTAAAGCGGGATACATGGATCTTATCAACCGAATCCATGCTTGAGTTAAAACAAGTCCAAGCATTTTGGGACATCGTCAAAGAAGAAGGAGGAAGTCAGTCAGATGGAATACGCGATTGAGATGCGTCGGGAACTTCACAAAATACCGGAACCTGGTTTCAAGGAGTTCAAGACGCAGGCCTTTATTTTGGATCAAATCCGGTCTTATCCGGAAAATCGAGTCAGTTATGATACGTTCGAAACCGGAGTGTTCGTCCGGGTCAAGGGGTTGACCGGAAATCGGACGATCGGGTATCGGGCGGATATCGACGGATTGCCGATCGAAGAAGCAACAGGATTACCGTTTTGCTCGGAACACCCCGGTTTCATGCATGCCTGTGGACATGATGTCCACACTTCGATTGCGTTAGGTTTGTTGCGCCGGATTGTCGAGCTTCCGGTCATGGATGACGTCGTCTTCCTTTTCCAACCTGCAGAAGAAGGACCGGGTGGAGCGGAACCGATGATTAAAAGTCCGTTGTTTGAGAAATATCGTCCGAGTGAGATGTACGGTCTACATGTCGCACCTGAATATCCGGTCGGGACCATTGCGAGTCGTCCCGGTGTATTGTTCGCCAGCGCACGAGAAGTCCATATTACGATTTATGGTCAGAGCGGTCATGCTGCATTTCCTCATCTCACGATTGATACCGTCGTCGCACAAGCGGCTTTGATCATGCAATTGCAAACGATCGTCAGCCGATCAATCAATCCGATGAACTGTAGTGTCATCACGATCGGTAAGGTCGAGGCGGGAATTCGGGAAAATGTCATCGCGGGTCGGGCGTTGCTCGACGGAACGATGCGGGCACTCAATGGAAATGATATGGAGAAGCTGGAACAACGGGTTCGGGAAATCGTTCGCGGAATCGAAGCTTCGTTCGGCGTGAAAATCGATCTCCAGTTTGGGAACCGGTATTATGAAGTCGTCAATGACCCGAATGTCGTCAACAAATTTTCATCATTCGTTAAAATGAATGCCAATTATGTTGAGTGCGATGCAGCGATGACAGGAGAAGATTTTGGCTTCATGTTGAAAGAGATACCGGGCATGATGTTCTGGTTGGGAGTCAACAATGCTACCTCTGGTCTACATCAACCGACATTGAATCCAGACGAAGAGGCGATTCCGTTCATCATCCACTTACTCGATCATTATTTTAGAGAATATGTCTAAACAAAATACGTGACAAGAAGCCCTTTATTCCTGATGAAAACGAATAAAGGGCTTTCATTTCACAGAATGGAACAGTTTTCGAACGTTTTGTGAAATAAATCACGAGTATATGTGAACAATTTGTTACATCAAACATTAAGAACAGACACAAATGATTATGTTCTCTATGATACGGATATAAACAATATATAGAAGTACGTTTAGAAAGAGGGGGCTATACACATGTTCAATGATCCAGTAATGCTCAGTCGATTGTTGACAGGGCTCACATTAGCATTCCACATCATCTTTGCGACGATTGGGGTAGGGGTTCCATTGATGGTACTCGCAGCAGAGTACATCGGAATTAAACGAAAAGATTCAGACTATATTCTTCTGGCTCGGCGCTGGACGCGCGGTTATATCGTAACAGTAGCAGTAGGTGTCGTGACCGGAACAGCAATCGGGTTGCAATTATCACTCTTATGGCCGTCCTTAATGCAGGTAGCCGGTCAAACGATTGCGTTGCCATTGTTCATGGAAACATTCGCATTTTTCTTTGAAGCGATTTTCCTCGGAATTTACCTGTACACATGGGATCGATTTAAAAACCCGTGGTTACACTGGTTGATCGGGATTCCTGTCGTCATTGGTGCGACTTTGTCTGCCTTCTTCATTACGACAGTCAACTCGTTCATGAACTCACCGGAAGGTTTCAAAATCGTCAACGGGACGTTAACACAAATCGAACCGTTAAAAGCGATGTTCAATACAGCGACGCCGACAAAAGCAACACACGTCATCGTCTCGGCATATTTGACAGTTGCCTTTATCTTGGCTGCAATTGCTGCCTTCCACCTATTACGGAAAAAAACATTGTCGGCAGCGGAAACGGCTTATCATAAAAAAGCCCTTCGCTTAACAGTCATGGCCGGTTTGATCTTCGCCTTTTCGACAGCACTTGTCGGAGACTTTTCAGGTAAATATTTAGCGAAGTACCAGCCGGAAAAATTAGCAGCTGCAGAGTGGCATTTTGAAACGACAAGCGAAGCAGAATTAATCTTTGGTGGTATTTTAGATGAACAAGAAGACGGCAGCTACGAAATCAAAGGCGCCATCAAGATTCCGTATGCACTATCGATTCTTGCAGGTGGAGCACCTGATACGGAAGTCATCGGATTAAACGAGTTCGCCAAAGAGGATCAGGCACCGCTGTTTGTCCACTACTTCTTCGACATCATGGTATCGATCGGAATGTATCTGGCGGCCATCTCGGCGCTGTTCGTCCTAGCGTTCCGTCTCAAGAAATTAAACCCGTACAATAAGTGGTTACTGCGCGGTATTTTCATCGGTGGACCACTTGCCATCGTCTCGATTGAAGCCGGTTGGATGTATGCGGAAATCGGACGCCAACCATGGACACTTTATGGTATTATGAGAACGGCTGATGCGGCGACGACGTCGACGGCTGTTGGACCAATGTTGATTTTATTCAGCTTACTGTATCTGTTACTTGGAACGATCTGTACGGTCGTCTTGTTACGGATGTTTAAAAATAACCCTGTTGGCAAAGAACTTGCAGATGATCATCATTCACGTGGTGAAGCGATGTTTGCCGACGACAATAAATAAGGAGGGAACGAGTTGGACATTCAAACACTTGGAATAACCGTACTTTGGACGTTCCTTTATGGATATCTCATCGTTGCCTCAATTGACTTCGGTGCCGGTTTTTATGCGTTCTATTCAAAATATACAAAACGTGATCATCTGACGAACCGTCTGATCTTACGTTATCTCTCTCCGGTCTGGGAAGTGACGAATGTCTTTTTCGTCTTCTTCTTTGTCGGACTCGTCGGATTCTTTCCGGATACGGCGTACTATTACGGAACAGCGCTGCTCGTTCCGGCCTCAATCGTCTTAGTATTGATTGCGATTCGTGGTAGCTTTTATGCGTTTGCCAACTACGGATCAAACGACAGCATGTTCTATACGTTTTTATACGGTGCGACAGGATTATTGATTCCGGCAGCAATGTCAACGACCTTGACGATCAGTCAAGGTGGTTTCATTCGCAAGACAAATGAGACGGTGGAGTTCCTTGGGACAAAGTTGTTCACGAACTTTTATTCTTGGACAGTCGTTGCGCTCGCCATCGTTTCTGTCTTGTACATCAGTGCGATGTTCTTATTATTCTACGCGGATAAAGCGAAAGATGAGAACGCGACTCCGCTCATTCGTAAATGGGCATTGTTCTGGAGCATTCCGACCATCGTTGTCTGTGCGTTAGTCTTCTTTGGTTTAAAAAATCAGGCAGCATGGCATTATGAGAACATTTTGAACGGAAACTGGTGGTGGTTCGCAGCAAGTTTCATCTTCTTCTGTGTTGCAGTCACACTTGTCTATTTGAAAAAGAACTACGGCATCGCCTTCATTGCCGTCATGGCACAATATGGCGTCGCTTGGTTCGGCTATGGTTATACGCACCTGCCGTATATCCTCTATCCGTACATCGATATCAATAAAGCCGTCGTAAATGAGACAATGGCGACCGCGCTTGTCGTCGTCTTTATCTTCGGACTGATGTTATTGATTCCGGCCCTCTATTTGATCTTACGTTTATTCTTATTCGACAATGATTATGTCAGTGGGAAAAAATCAAAATGAGCAGGAAATGAGTGAACAGGAGATATACAATCCGTTTCTGGATTGTATATCTTTTTTTGCCGTCTGGATCGCCTATAAAAAAAGTCGGAACGACGTTGTGAAAGCGTTCATAGTATTTTATAAATGAATCGGGTAAACTACTACTGAAGCAGAAACGTGAAGGAGAGTTGAAAAAATGAATGGAGAATTTGCAGTAATCGGATTAGGACGGTTCGGGGGTTCCATCGTCCGGGAGTTATCGAAAAATGGATACGACGTCCTGGCGATTGATTCAGATGAAGAACGCGTCAACGAATATATGGGGATTGCGACACATTCCGTTATCGCAGATACGACAGATGAGAACGTCCTAAAAAGCCTCGGTATCCGAAACTTTGATCATGTCATCGTAGCAATCGGAGAGAACATCCAGGCTTCGATTTTAACGACCTTGATTTTAAAGGAGCTTGGTGTGCAGTCCATCACCGTCAAAGCAACGAACGACTACCATGAAAAGGTGTTACGAAAAATCGGGGCAGACTTCATCGTCCATCCGGAGCGGGATATGGGTGTGCGGATTGCCAACGGATTGATGAGTTCAAACATCCTCGACTATCTCGACTTGTCGCAGGAATTCTCCATCGTTGAGATCAAAGTCAGCGATCGGATGGCAAACCAAACGTTGATTGATCTTGATTTACGCAGCAAGTACGGAGCAAATGTCGTGGCCATCAAGCGGGGAGAAAACGTCATGATTTCCCTGCAGGCCGATGAGCTGATTGAAAAAGGAGATTACCTTGTCGTGATTGGCGAAAACGATGACTTGGATCGTCTCGAACGTGCCATCCATAAAGTGAAAAACTAAAAACAAAGGGAAGATCACGAAACCGTGATCTTCCCTTTACTTGTCGCCAATGGATTAAATTAGTTGGAATTCTTTTAATCCGTGAGCAATACCATCTTCTAAAATGTGTTTAGTGACGAAGTCGGCAGCTGCTTTCGTTTCGTCAAGACCGTTCCCCATCGCGATGCCCGTTCCGACATAACGTAACATCTCCAAGTCATTTAAGGCATCACCAAACGCAAACGTATCTTCACGTCGTATGTTCGTCAGTTTTAAGAATTGTTTGATGCCGTCTGCTTTAGAGGAACCGACGTTGATGACATCCATCGCATTTGGATGCCAGCGGATGAAATCAAACGCTTGATAATTCTTGACATATTCCGCTTCTTCTTCCGCTGTACAATAGACAAGGGTCTGGAAGACGTCGTGCGTCAAAAAAGGCTGTTCTTTAAATGAAGGGAGTGGGATATCAAGCCCTCCAAGAGATGCTTTCACTAGCTCATCGGCAGGCTGCGTCGAGAAGCCCTGTTTTTCGCCTAAGTAGACGAGTGTATGTCCATTCTTCTGCGCTCGAGCCGTTAAGTGTTCAAGATCAGCAATCGGCTGAGGGCGTTTGTAGATGATTTCATTTTGATGGACGACGATTTGTCCGTTGTAACCAATGATGGTGTCGATATTCAGCAGTTCACGTACACCGGACAACATAGCCGGTCCACGTCCTGTTGCGATGGCGACATAAACACCATTCGCTTGTAGTTGTTTGATCGCTTGTTTCGTTGACTCTGGAACGAAATGTCCATCGTGAAGTAAGGTTCCATCGATATCGAAAAAGACGACTTTCTGATTTGCCATGGTTTCACCTTCTCTTTTTAATTGGCTTTTCAGCCGGATACATGTGGAATTATAGCACAGCGTTCCCATTTACGCAGAGCTTGGATGAGGAATAGGATGAAAAAATAGTAGGATATCGTGTATACTAATCTAAGGACAAAAAACAATGGACTGATAAGGAGTTGCTAAACATGATTTTTAAAGTATTTTATCAACCGCTTCGTTCAGAAGCCCCGGTACGGGAACGAACAGAAGTGATGTACGTCGAAGGAGAGAACATTCGTGAAGTGCGAACAGCGATTGATCATCTCATCAAAGACATTAACGTCGAATTCATCCGCGAAGTCAGCGGAGAGTTTTTGGAATATGAAAAATTAAGCCCAGACTACAAGGTTGAAACGTTCGCATGAAGTTCGTTAAAAACCATCAAGCAGCCGTATTCGCACTCGGCGGTTTAGGAGAAATCGGGAAAAACACGTATGTCGTCCAATTTCAGGATGAGATCATCGTCATCGATGCTGGTGTCATGTTCCCGGAAGATGAATTACTTGGGATTGATTATGTCATTCCAGATTATACGTACTTGATCAAAAACAAAGAAAAAGTAAAAGGTGTCTTCATCACCCACGGTCACGAAGACCATATCGGTGGTCTGCCGTTCTTGTTGAAGCAGGTGAACTTACCGATCTACGCGGGGAAAATTGCGCTTGGTCTCATTAAAGTGAAGCTGGAAGAGCACGGTTTGTTGCGGAATGCAGAACTTCACGAAATTGATGAAGATTCAATCATCAAATTCCGGAAGACGAGCATCTCGTTTTTCCGCACGACCCACTCGATTCCAAATTCATTTGGAGTCGTCGTCAAAACACCACAAGGTAACATCGTTCATACCGGAGACTTTAAATTCGACTTTACGCCGGTTGGAGAACCAGCTGATCTGACGAAGATGGCTGAGCTTGGAAAAGAGGGTGTACTTTGTCTCTTGTCCGATTCGACGAATGCGGAGATCGAAGGCTTTACGATGAGCGAACGAGTCGTCGGGGATACGATTTCAAACATCTTCCGTAAAGCAGAGGGACGGATCATCTTTGCGACTTTTGCCTCGAATATCTACCGTCTGCAACAAGTCGTCAATGCATCGGTCGAAGCCGGCCGGAAAATCGTCGTCTTCGGACGCAGCATGGATAAAGTCATGATGATTGGTCAAGAGCTTGATTTTATCAAAGCGCCGAAAGGGACCATCATCGAACCGAATGAAATGAAACGATACAAAGCGAATGAATTGACGATTCTGTGTACAGGATCGCAAGGTGAGCCGATGGCGGCGCTCAGTCGAATCGCCAACGGAACGCACCGTCAAATTTCAATCATTCCCGACGATTTGGTCATCTTCTCTTCGTCACCGATCCCAGGAAACGTCGTTTCGGTCGGGAAAACCATCAACCAGCTGTATAAAGCGGGTGCTGATGTCATGTACGGCAAGTTAAACGATATCCATACGTCAGGTCACGGAAGCCAGCAGGAACAGTTGTTGATGCTCCGCCTGTTAAAACCGAAGTATTTCATGCCGATCCACGGGGAATACCGGATGCTCAAAAAACATATGTCGCTTGCGATGGATGCAGGTGTTCCGGAAGAAAATTGTTTCGTCATGGATAATGGCGAAGTGTTGGCACTTGATGCCAATGCAGCAGCGATTACCGGGAAAATCCAAGCCAATGCTGTTTATGTAGATGGAAAAGGAATTGGAGATATTGGAAACATCGTCCTGCGTGATCGTCGTATTCTTTCAGAAGAAGGACTCGTCGTCGTCGTCGTGACACTCGATTCCAAAACGAATCGTCTCGTCTCCGGACCGGACATCATTTCACGCGGATTCGTCTACATGCGTGAGTCCGGCAACTTGATCAAAGATGCCGAACGTCTCTTGAAACGGTCGCTTGAGCAATCTCTTGCGAATCGCAATACGAAATGGACGGACATCAAACAAGTGATCAACGATACGCTGACACCTTATTTGACAGAAAAAACACAACGTCATCCAATGGTCATGCCGATCATCATGGAAGTGTGACGCCAAAAAAAGACATTCCCACATTGTGGGAATGTCTTTTTGTATGCGTTTCTCAGAGCGGTGAACCGTAATCCTTGAACGGCTCCTTGTCATCGATTCGATCATAAAACATGATACCGTCCAAGTGATCGTATTCATGCTGACAGACGACGGCTTTTAATCCTTTTAATCTTAATTTTACAGGATTTCCGTTATGATCGATCCCAGACAGGGTAATACGCATATAGCGCGGTACGTGCCCTTCGACTTCACGATCGACGGATAAACAGCCTTCGCCTCCGGCCAGATACGTTTGTTCTACGGAGTGACTGATGATTTTAGGATTGTAGATCCCGAACTCAAGTAAATCATCCCCGTCCTGTAAACGAACGGCGAACATCCGTTTATTGACGCCAATCTGGGGAGCGGCTAATCCGATCCCGCTGCGCAAATCATATTTTTCAGCTAGTTCATCGTCTTGACTGTTGGACAAATATTCCATCATAAGACGCATCGTTTCTTTATCTTCCTCACTCAGTGGGAAGGTAACGTCGACAGATCGTTCGTGAAGCGAAGGTACGTCTTCCCGGACAATCTCATTCATGGTAATCATGAACAGCACCCCTTTCATCTAAAAAAATTATAGCATAACAAGGGAGGAATATTAATAACTAACACAGGTGCCGATAGTTGAATAGTACAGAAGTAACAACGTTCTTAAAATGTGATGGATTTCACAAGAGAGTTCGCTAAAAAAAATAAAACATTTCCTTTGATTTTATAGGTGTTACAGTTTTATACTTGTAACGTAATGAACAAGACATGCATTCGTGTCTCGTCATGTTAATACAGTTTACTCAACTGGATAGGTACACAGATATATGTTCAAGAAAAGGTCATACGGGACTTCATTTTTTGAACACTATTCGTATGTGAGCAAATCAGTCAGAGGAATATTTCGCTGAGCACAGTGAAAGGATGAGGTGAAAAGATGAACTTAAACATGTTTAAAAACGTGGAAGAAAACTTTGAAACATTCCGCATTCTGGATGAGAAAGGTGAAGTCGTCAACAAAGACGCTATGCCGGATCTCTCAGATGAAGAGCTTACGGAATTAATGCGTCGTCTCGTCTACACACGTATTTGGGACCAACGCGCAATCTCACTCAACCGTCAAGGACGTCTTGGTTTCTATGCGCCAGTCGCAGGACAAGAAGCGTCAATGATCGGTTCACAATTCGCTTTAGATAAAGATGACTGGATCCTTCCAGGTTACCGTGATATCCCCCAAATGGTCTTCCACGGTTTCCCGCTTTATAAAGCATTCTTGTTCTCACGTGGACACATCACAGGCGGTAAGATTCCTGAAGGTGTAAACGTCTTAATGCCACAGATCATCATCGGTGCACAAATCGTGCAAGCTGCCGGTGTCGCACTCGGTCTTAAGAAAAGTGGAAAAGAACAAGTCGCAATCACTTACACAGGTGATGGCGGATCATCACAAGGTGACTTCTACGAAGGTATGAACTTTGCCGGAGCATTCAAAGCACCTGCGATCTTCGTTGTCCAAAACAACCGTTTTGCGATTTCAACACCGGTTGAAAAACAATCGATGGCGAAAACAATCGCGCAAAAAGCTGTTGCAGCGGGTATCAACGGAATTCAAGTTGACGGAATGGATGTTCTTGCCGTCTACGCAGCAACAAAACAAGCTCGTGTTGAAGCACTGAACGGTGTACCGACATTGATCGAAACACTCACATATCGTTACGGACCACATACACTTGCTGGAGATGACCCAACACGTTACCGTACAAAAGATATGGACGATGAGTACCAAGCACAAGATCCACTCGTTCGTTTCCGTGCGTTCATGGAAACAAAAGGTCTTTGGAACGAAGACAAAGAGAACGAAGTGATTGAACAAGCAAAAGCGGATGTTAAAGAAGCACTCGCTCAAGCAGATAAAGAACCAAAACAAAAAGTAACAGACTTCATCAACGTGATGGCTGAAAAGTTACCACAAAACCTGCAAGAGCAGCTTGATGAGTATACAGCAAAGGAGTCGAAATAACCCATGGCACAAATGACGATGATCCAAGCGATCACTGACGCAATGCGCGTCGAGATGAAACGCGACGAGCAAGTTCTCTTGTTCGGTGAAGACGTCGGTAAAAACGGTGGGGTATTCCGTGCGACAGAAGGTCTTCAAGATGAATTAGGCGAAGACCGTGTCTTCGATACACCACTTGCCGAGTCTGGTATCGGTGGTCTTGCAGTCGGATTCAGCTTGACTGGTTTCCGTCCAATCATGGAAATCCAATTCTTCGGATTCGTATTCGAAGTATTTGATTCTGTAGCGGCACAACTCGCACGTTTACGTTACCGTTCAGGCGGCACGTACAGTGCACCTGTCACAATCCGTTCACCATTCGGTGGCGGTGTTAAAACACCTGAGCTTCATGCAGATAACTTGGAAGGATTAATGGCTCAGTCACCAGGACTTAAAGTCGTCATCCCTTCAACTCCGTATGATGCAAAAGGTCTTTTGATCGCATCAATCCGCGACAACGATCCAGTTGTGTTCCTTGAGCACATGAAACTGTACCGTTCATTCCGCGGTGAAGTGCCAGAGGGCGATTACACGATCGAACTCGGAAAAGCAGACATCAAACGTGAAGGTACTGACGTGACGATCGTAACGTACGGTGCAATGGTTCACGCATCACTTAAAGCAGCTGAAGAGCTCGAAAAAGAAAACATCAGCGTTGAAATCATCGACTTGATGACAATCAGCCCGATTGACATCGACACAATCGTTGCATCAGTTAAGAAAACGAACCGTGTTGTCGTCGTTCAAGAAGCTCAGAAACAAGCAGGTGTGGCTGCAATGGTCGCAACTGAAATTCAAGAGCGCGCGATTCTTGATCTTGAAGCACCGATTCTTCGTGTAGCGGCTCCTGATACAATCTTCCCATTCGCACAAGGTGAAGATTCATGGCTCCCGGACCACAAAGATATCGTTGAAAAAGTGAAAACAGTTTACAATTTCTAAGCGTGAACCGGAAAAAAGGAGAGAGGCAATTCTCTCCTTGCTTCCGTTTTAAAGATAACAATCGACTTTTTTAAAGATAACAATCGACTTTGAAGAGTGAAATAAAAGGAGGCTAATTCAAATGGGTTTATTTGAATTCAAATTACCGGATATCGGTGAGGGTATTCACGAAGGTGAAATCGTAAAGTGGTTCGTTAAAGCAGGCGACACGGTCAAAGAAGATGACATTCTTCTTGAAGTCCAAAACGATAAAGCAGTCGTTGAAATCCCGTCACCAGTTGATGGCACAGTTAAAGAAGTAACAGTAGACGAAGGTGTCGTAGCCGTCGTTGGCGACGTATTGATTACATTCGACGTTGAGGGTGAAGGTTCAGCTCCTTCTGAAGAAGAAGCTCCAGAACAACCTAAAGCAGCAGATAACGCAAAAGATGTCCAAGACACAGACAGCAAAGTCGAAGACAAACCAACTGAAGTTCAAATCCATAAATCAGAACGTGTCATCGCGATGCCTTCAGTACGTAAGTATGCGCGTGAAAAAGGCGTAGACATCCGTGAAGTTCAAGGTTCTGGTGACAACGGTCGTGTTGTTAAAGAAGATATCGATGCATTCGCAAACGGTGGACAATCTTCTGCTTCAGCTACACCAGCAACAGAAGAAAAAGCACCAGCGGCACAAGCTTCAGCACCTAAATCTGAAGTGAAGCCTTACGTTGCGGCTCAGCCTGAGCTTGAAACACGCGAGAAGATCAAAGGAATCCGTAAAGCGATTTCGAAAGCAATGGTCAACTCGAAACACACGGCTCCACACGTAACGTTGATGGACGAAGTCGATGTAACGAATCTTGTTGCTCTTCGCAAAAACTTCAAAGAAGTTGCAGCGGCACAAGGTACGAAATTGACATACCTTCCATTCGTCGTGAAAGCATTGACAGCAGCGGCTAAGAAATACCCTGCCATCAACGCATCAATCGACGATGTCAACGAAGAAGTCGTTTACAAAAACTACTTCAACATCGGTATCGCAGCAGACACAGACAACGGTCTTGTTGTTCCTGTCGTCAAAGATGCAGACCGTAAATCAATCTTCGCATTAGCAGACAACATCAACGATCTTGCTGGTAAAGCACGCGAAGGTAAACTTTCTGGTGAGGAAATGAAAGGCGGATCGATCACGATTACAAACATCGGTTCTGCTGGCGGACAATGGTTCACACCGGTCATCAACCACCCAGAAGTTGCAATTCTCGGAATCGGCCGTATTGCTGAAAAAGCAGTCGTCAAAAACGGTGAAATCGTTGCGGCACCAGTACTCGCTCTTTCATTCAGCTTTGACCACCGTCTCATCGATGGTGCAACTGCACAAAACGCGCTTAACTTGGTTAAACGCTTGTTGAACGACCCACAACTTCTCATTATGGAGGGATAAGCAATGGTAGTAGGTGAATTCGCACAAGAAACAGATTTACTCGTAATCGGGGCTGGCCCTGGTGGTTACGTCGCTGCAATCCGCGGTGCGCAACTCGGACTTAAAGTAACAATCGTCGAACGTGAAAACGTCGGTGGTGTTTGTTTGAACGTCGGATGTATCCCGTCAAAAGCCTTGATCACAGCTGGACATAACTTCCAACATGCAAAAGGTTCTGACTCAATGGGAATCACGTCTGAAAACGTTGCAGTCGATTTCTCAAAAGTTCAATCTTGGAAACAGTCTGTCGTCAACAAATTGACTGGCGGTGTTGGTGGCCTTCTTAAAGGTAACAACGTCGAGACAGTTGTTGGGGAAGCGTACTTCCAATCTGAAGATACAGTTCGTATCATCAACGAAGATTCTTCTACACCTTACAAATTCAAAAAATGTATCATCGCAACAGGTTCGACTCCAATCGAACTTCCAGCATTCAAATGGTCAAAACGTGTCCTTTCTTCAACAGGCGCTTTGAACCTTCCTGAACTTCCGAAAAAACTCATCGTCATCGGTGGAGGATACATCGGAATGGAGCTTGGAACAGCGTATGCAAACTTTGATACTGAAGTTGTCATCTTAGAAGGAACAAAAGATATCCTTTCTGGGTTCGAGCCGGCAATGACGCAAGTCGTCAAGAAAAAGCTCAAACAAAAAGGAAACATCACGATTCACAACGAAGCACTTGCACAAAGTGTTGAAGAGACAGAAGAAGGCGTGAAAGTTACGTTTGAAGTCAAAGGTGAAACACAAACTGTCGAAGCGGACTATGTCCTCGTCACAGTTGGTCGTCGCCCGAACACATCTGATCTCGGTCTTGAAATGGCAGAAGTCAAAGTCAGCGAACGCGGACTTGTTGAAATCGACGATCAATGCCGTACGTCGAACGAAAACATCTACGCAATCGGTGACATCGTTCCTGGACCACCACTTGCACACAAAGCTTCATTCGAAGCGAAAATTGCTGCTGAAGCGGCTGCTGGACACCCGGCATACCTCGACTACAGTGCGATTCCTGCGGTTGTCTTCACAGACCCAGAACTCGCAACAGTCGGTTATACAGAAGCGCAAGCAAAAGAAGAAGGTCTTGATTACCTCGCTTCTAAATTCCCTTACGCTGCAAACGGACGTGCTCTTGCACTCAACGAGCCGGACGGCTTCTTGAAAATGATCACACGTAAATCAGACGGTCTCTTGATCGGTGCTCAAATCGCTGGTACAGGCGCATCTGACATGATCGCAGAGATGGGACTCGCAATCGAGTCTGGCATGACTGCTGAAGATATCGCACTCACAATCCATGCACACCCTTCACTTGGTGAAATCGCAATGGAAACAGCTGAAGTAGCAATCGGAAGCCCGATCCACATCATCAAATAAGTAATGAAGACCTTGAAACGGGGAGCCGACCGTTTCAAGGTCTTTTTTTTGTTCGTTTAACTCTGCTTAAAAATAGGAAAAGAATAAAAAAAGAGAGGGTGAGTTGCAGTGGAACCTCAATTGTCTCCGATCGAAGAACTGTATCATGTCTCAGAAGTGGATAAGGTCCGATTCATTGGTGTCACAACTGATCATGCCCGGTATGATTTTGGTGTGATCTTTACAGGTCAATTTTTCGGGAAGATGTTGGTCGTCAGCCTCAGCAGCGGACGCGCGGCTTTGTTGGATCATGAAGATGTCCTCGACGCAGATGTCCTGCACCGGATACTTGATGTGGATCCGATTGATGCTGGGGCGGTCGGAGACTTTTTAGGAACCCTGTTACCTTACGTCCCCCGTTATGAACAGGCGGACTAAAAAAATCCTGCAGGTGCTTTACGCACCTGCAGGATTTTTGGAATAAAACCCGTTACCGGATGGCATTGGATTGTTGAATGACTTTGATGGTTTCGAGTGTGTGATCTTCGAGACCTTGAACCGGCAGACCGGCTTCGATGTTTTCTTTGATGTACGCCAAGTTGTCGGTCGTAATCATTTCCCCCGGAATGAAGATCGGGATACCAGGCGGATAGACCATCATGAATTCTGCCGAAATACGGCCGACCGCATCTGCGAGCGGAATAGTCTCCGTCTCTTCGTAGAAGGCGTCCCGCGGACTGAGTGCAAGCGCAGGGATATCGGGTAAGACGATCGAGTGGGAAGCGGTTTTTGAACCCGTATCCCGGTGTCGTTCAACCAGTTCAGCCATTCCTTTGAGCAAGGCGTCAATCGTCTCTTCTGAATCACCGGACGTGATGATCAACAAAATGTTGTTTAAGTCAGAAAGCTCGACTTCAATCCGATGTTCTTCGCGTAAAAATTCTTCGACGAGATGACCGGAAATCCCGAGTCCTTTGACAGAAATCAAAACTTTTGTCGGATCGAAGGCAAAGGTTGCACTCGAGTGCAGATCGGCTTCTCCGAAGACAGCGAGATAAGGAAGCTTGGCGAGCCCCATCCGCATCCGCGTCGCGAGTTCGAGTGCGCGACGGTTCATCGCCTCACCATTGATGGCAAGGTGACGACGGGCACAGTCGAGTGACGCAAGCAACAAATAAGAGGTTGAAGTCGTCGTCAGCATCGAGAGGACGGCTTGTACCTTATCAGGTGACACAAGACCACGACGGACGTTTAAGACAGAACTCCCTGTCAAAGAGCCACCAAGTTTATGCACGCTCGTCGCAGCAAGGTCAGCGCCTGCCTGCATTGCGGATAATGGCATATCATCGTGAAACGCGATATGGACGCCGTGTGCTTCATCGACAAGGACGGGAATCCCTTTACTATGTGCCAGCGTAACGATGCTCTCCAGGTCGCCAGCAACGCCGAAATACGTCGGATTGATCACGAGGACGGCTTTTGTATCCGGGTGCAGGCTGAGTGCACGTTCGACGGCACTTGGCGTAATCCCGTGTGCGATGCCGAACATTTCATCAAATTCAGGATGAATGAAAATCGGATGCGCTCCAGAAAGAACGATAGCCGACATCACCGATTTATGGACATTTCGCGGAACAAGAATTTTATCGTCCGGACCGACGACACTCATGATCATTGCCATGATGGCGGTTGAAGTTCCCTGAACCGAGAAAAATGTTTCGTCAGCATGGAAGGCTTGCGCCGCAAGTCGGTGGGCATCTTTGATAATGCCTTTTGGATGATGAAGATCATCAAGCGGAGCGATATTGATTAAATCAATATCGAGCGCATTTTGACCGATAAATGATCGAAAAGCAGGATCCATCCCTTGGCCATTTTTATGACCGGGAATATGAAATTGAATTGGTTGACGTTTCGCATGCGCCAGCAGCGCATCGAATAAAGGTGTATCGAGCTGTGTTAAGCTTTTTGTTTGCACCAGATTTCCCCCCTTAAAACCGAATAAAAAAACAATCAAACAAGCTAACTATAACAAGTTTTCATGAGGTTGCAACTGTTTTATACGCGATTTCGTTGTAAAATAGAAAGCGTCAAGAAAGGAAGTGTCACAATGGCAGTCAATTATCCGATTAATCCGGACTGGTCTACGGACGAAATCGTTACCGTCATCCATTTTTTTAACGTCGTCGAAGAAGCCTATGAAAAAGGAGTTGATCGTAGTGCCTTCTTAAATGCTTACCAAGCGTTTAAGGCAATCGTCAACTCAAAATCAGAAGAAAAACAATTGGATCAATTTTATTTTGAAGAGACCGGATGTTCTAGTTACCGCGCCGTCCAACAAGCAAGAAAACAAGAACAACCACTCTTGCGATTGAAGAAATAAGACAGGTCTATCCACAAAAGCGTCTAACATGCGAACATGTCCTAGTGTAAGCGGCTTTCACTCCTTCATATAGAAGGGGGAAAGCCGTTTGTTTGTTTAGAAAAAACAAAAACTGGTTATATACTACATACAAGACGATATCGTGTAACTGTAATTTTTAAAAATAGATACTTTACATCTAAGTTGATTCGTACTATTATGGATTCAATCCACTAATTAGTCGCAATTGTCTGATAACTAAGTAAATTTGTTTATCCCGCGAAGGAGTGTGGTTACTGTGAAACAAGTGATAGAAGCATACAAAAGAAAAGATGCAGAAAAACGCATTCCTGTATTGCGCCTCGAAATCGATTATGAACTTGCAACGTTGCATGATGCGATCGTAGCAAGTGATACGGAAGCGGTAGGTGCGAGTAAGGAACGCCTTGAAAAATACCGTCAAGAGATGGTACGCCTCGAAGCGTAAGACATGCGTTCCATTTAACAATAAAATAACTCAAAATAAAATAATGCCAGAATCAACCAGCGAATCTTTTCGTTGGTTGTTTTTTTTTGTTACTATTATAAAGTAGTATGATGTTCGACAGACTGAAGGGGTGAGACAGATGCAGGGGCTGGAGTTGCATGCGATTGATCTGATGAAACGGGCAGGAAAGTACATCCGTCAAAAAATGGATCAGGCGTATCATATAGAAGAAAAAACGAACAAAAGTGATCTCGTCACCGAAATTGATCAACATGTAGAAGACTTGTTGATCAAGGGCATCTTGGAGAAATATCCGGACCATCTGATTTATGGAGAAGAGGGACGAATTGAGCGACCGGATACATTGGACGGCACCATCTGGTTTGTCGACCCGATTGATGGGACGATGAATTTCATTCGTCAGAAACGATTGTTCGCGGTGTCTATTGCCATCATGATTGATGGCGAATTACGTTACGGTTTTGTATATGACGTAATGGCAGATGAAATGTTCCATGCCATCAAAGGACAAGGGGCGTATGAGAATGGGATTCGTCTGGATCCAATCGAAGATCGTCCGGTCAAAGAAGCCATCATCTGCATGAATGCGACGTGGGTGACGGCGAATCGCCGGATTGATCCGAACCTGCTCGCTCCACTCGTCCGTGATGCGGTCGGAACACGTGCGGTCGGAGCAGCATCCCTTGAACTTGCTTGGGTCGCCGCCGGTCGCGTAGACGGTTACATCACGATGCGCAACATGCCTTGGGATTATGCGGCGGGGCAACTGTTGATTGAAGAGTTGGGTGGACGTGTCGGCACGATTGAAGGAGCGGACATGAGCTTTTTGGAACAGACGAGTGTTCTTGCCGGGAGTCAACGGTTTGTTTCAGACGTATTGACGTATGTGCAAAAATAAAACGCCCTGTCTGGGCGTTTAAGCTCGCTTGCGCAGCCGGGCTTTAAGAACAAAGCCGACAGCCATCGAGACAATCATCAGTAAGATGGAGACAAACATCATCACGATGTTTTGCTCTGCGATAAAAATACCGATCGAAGCCATCGACCCAACTGCCAAGATGGCTAATAATAGAAAAATAATTCGCATCTGTAGTTTCCCCCTCACGATACATGAACTCGTCTCTAGTTTAGCGTGAATCGGGGACAATGAAAAGGCTTTCGCCATCATCTTCAATCGAAGTGATTGCCAACTACCAGTCAACCTGTGCTATACTCTTAAAGTTGACCGAAAGTATTTATGGATTATTTAAATGAACAGAAAGAGGTACACACCTATGACAACAGTAGTAAGAAATGATTTACGCAACGTCGCGATCATCGCCCACGTTGACCATGGTAAAACGACACTCGTCGATGAGCTTTTAAAACAATCTGGAACATTCCGTGCGAATGAACTAGTTGAAGAACGCGCAATGGACTCAAATGATATCGAGCGTGAGCGCGGAATCACGATCCTTGCGAAAAACACAGCAATCGATTACAAAAATACACGCATCAACATCGTTGATACACCAGGTCACGCCGATTTCGGTGGTGAGGTTGAACGTATCATGCGTATGGTTGACGGCGTTATCCTCGTTGTTGACGCACGTGAAGGCTGTATGCCACAAACACGTTTCGTATTGAAAAAAGCACTTGAGCAAGGTCTCCAGCCAATCGTCGTCGTCAATAAAATTGACAAGCCGATGGTTCGTCCGCTCGAAGTTGTTGACGAAGTCGTCGACCTCTTGATTGACCTTGGAGCAGATGAAGATCAGCTCGAATTCCCAGTCGTTTATGCATCGGCAGTCAACGGCTCAAGTTCATTTGACCCTGAACTTGAAAATCAAGAAGATACAATTACAAACGTTCTTGACTTGATTCTTGAACACACACCGGCTCCTGTTGATAACAGCATGGATCCATTACAATTCCAAGTTACGATGCTTGATTACGATAACTACCTTGGTCGTATCGGAGTAGGACGCGTCTTCCGTGGAGAAATCAAAGTTGGAGACAGCGTGTCGCTTTCTAAACTTGATGGATCAATCAAAAACTTCCGTGTAACGAAATTATTCGGTTACTTCGGTCTGAAGCGCGTCGAAATCGAAGCAGCGAAAGCTGGAGATTTGATCGCAATCGCAGGAATGGAAGACATCAACGTTGGGGAAACGGTTTGCCCGACTTCACACGTCGATCCACTCCCATTACTTCGTATCGATGAGCCGACTCTTCAAATGACGTTCATCGTCAACAACTCGCCATTCGCTGGTCGTGAAGGTGACCTCGTCACTTCGCGTAAAATCGAAGAGCGTCTTGAAAAAGAGCTTGAAACAGACGTTTCACTCCGCATCGAAAACACAGATTCGCCGGACCGCTGGATCGTATCTGGCCGTGGTGAGCTTCACCTCGGTATCTTGATCGAAAACATGCGTCGTGAAGGATACGAAATTCAAGTATCTAAACCGCAGGTAATCATCAAGGTTGAAGACGGCGTAAAAGTTGAGCCGTTTGAGCGCGTTGTCATTGATACACCGGAAGAATACACTGGTGGCGTCATGGAATCGATTGGTCTCCGTAAAGGTGAACTGACGAACATGCAAACAATGGATAACGGACAAACAAAAATGGAGTTCATCGTTCCTTCACGTGGATTGATCGGATACCGGAATGAATTCTTATCTGCAACACGCGGATACGGAATCATGAACCACACATTCGAAGAATACCGTCCGTTCATCAATGCAGACATCGGTGGACGCCGCAGTGGTGTTATGGTTTCAATCGAAACTGGTAAAGCAACTGCTTACGCTATCTCTGCACTCGAAGACCGCGGAACGATCTTCATCGAGCCAGGCCTTGAAGTATACGAAGGAATGATCATCGGGGAATGTAACCGTGACGTCGATCTCGCTGTTAACGTCGTTAAAGCGAAACAATTAACGAACATGCGTGCATCTGCGAAGGATACGACAAACGTTCTTAAACGTCCACGTGTCTTCTCGCTTGAAGAATCGTTGACATTCTTGAATGAAGATGAGTACTGTGAAATCACACCAGAATCAGTTCGTCTTCGTAAACAAGTATTGAACAAAAACGAACGTGAAAAACAAGACAAGCGTCGTCGTCTTGGTAAAGACTAAGCTCTTAACACGTAAGGGGGACTGGCAATGACTGCACAACCTGCCGTTGCTTCTGATTTCTCGAAATATGATATTCCTGCCGTCGCCAAGTTAGTCGGCGTAGGAAGTGATCCAAATAATCTAAGCGCTGGTTTTAACGCGCTGATGATTACCGTCGTCATCTTGACGTTGATTGTGTTTAAATTAGGTTTTGCAAAAGAGTTGGCCTGGTGGAAATCACTGATTGTCTATCTGATGTTGGCTGTTTTCTCAGCTGCGTTAACACTCGTCTTCTGGACGTGGCCGATTCCTGAAGTCTTGCTCGTGATGGTCGTCATTCTTGGAATCTACCGGTTCCGGATGTGGATGGTCAAACGTGAGCGGGAACGGACTGCTACGTAAGTCGATATACGCTTGGACCCGTCTTCTACTCAGAAGACGGGTTTTTTTGTGTAAAACGATGGGAAAATGGCGGTATGTTCGAATTGAGGAGTAATCAGGACAGTTTGGGGAAAAAAACGGTAAGGGGTGATAAAGCATGTGGAAGCATACATGGAGTATTCCAGTTAGCCTTGCAATTGTCTTAGCAGGCTGTTCACAATCTGAAGAACGTGATTCATCAACAGATCAATCAACGTCCGTACCGAAAACAGCGAAAACCGTCGAAAGTAATGTTGTATTAAAAGAGTTACGGACGCCGTGGAATATTGAAAAAAATGAGGAAACGTTTTATATCACGGAACGGGAAGGAACGATTCTGAAAGGATCGAGCAAAGAACAGGTCCGGATGGAGCTTGATCTGTCGGAGAATGTCGTGGCTGAAGGGGAGGGGGGTCTGCTGGGGATGGCACTTGATCCCGACTTCTCGGATAATCAGACAGCTTACGTCTATCACACGTACGAAAAAAATGGAACGTTATACAACCGTGTCATTGAAATCGTTGAACAAGACGATACGTGGAAAGAAACACGTGTTTTACTCGACGAGATTCCGGGTGCGTCCATTCATAACGGCGGACGCATCGAAATCGGACCGGACGACTTTCTATATGTGACGGCAGGTGACGCAGCGGTACCAGAAAATGCCCAAAAGTTGTCTTCCTTAGCAGGTAAGATTTTGCGGATGAAGTTAGACGGGAGTCCGGCTGACGGGAACTTAAGGGAATATGTCTACAGTTATGGTCACCGAAATCCACAAGGATTGGTGTTTGTCGATCAAACGCTTTATGCAACGGAGCATGGACAGAGTGGTCATGATGAAATCAATCGAATCGAATCGAAGAATTACGGGTGGCCGTTGATCGAAGGAACGGAAAAACAGCAAGGACTGGTGACACCTTGGTATGAAGTCGGAGAACAATCCGTCGCACCGAGCGGTGTCGCAGCACTCGACGGGAAATTATATTTTGGAACACTTGTCGGTCAAAGTCTGCGATCAATCGAGACTTCAACGTCAAAAGTGGAACAGGTCGTATCGGATCGAGGTCGGATTCGTGACGTGATGGTCGACGGGGAGGATCTTTATTATATTACAAACAATACAGACGGCAGAGGGAACCCCGGTGACGAGGATGATGTACTCGTCCGTTTAATGCCATAAAAAAACTACTTTGATAGTCAAAGTAGTTCACCATCTTTTTTTAGTTGTCGCCCACGTCGGATACAGGTGGAACTGTCCCGTTTCCTGACGCGCCAACGTTCGCTGGGTAACCCGTTCATGGCATTCGTCACATATGTAGACACGGACTGGTTTGTTCCGCAGCCGTTTCGCTGTGAAGGACCAATCATCGATGGTTTCTCTTTTATCACAAATGGTGCATTTTACACGCATGGGAGGTCCTCCTCTTTTTTTCTTAGTATATCATATTTAAGAATTGTTCAAATCGAAAAAGGAATGCGAAGATCCGATATCGAATGTATCCAATAAGCAGAAGAGGGGGTGGTACCATGGCAAATAAAGTGGAACATCGTCTGAGTGACAAGCAGATGGAAGCATTAACGGATTTACCACTTGTTTTCTTAATCACGCATGACCAATCAACAAGCTGGCCGATCACGCATGCCATCAGTTGGGTGCATGCGAAAGATGAGACGACGATTCGCTTTGCGATTGAAGCCGACTCGCTGATTGTGAAAACATTAACCGATCATCCAATCTTCACACTGATTTTCTTTGCGGATCAGTCGACGTACAGTTTGACCTGTACGGATGTAAAGCCGTTTGAAACAACCGAATCGTTACCTTTAAAGGTAGCGTTGTATGAAGGAGAACTAAAAGAAGTACGCGATATTTTGTTTTATGGGGCTGCCGTATCCGAACGACCGCGTGTGCATAAAACGTACGATGAGGCGGCGGCGGTGCGGTTAGATCATCAGATTCATACGATTTTAAAATCTTAACATTCATCAAAACTCGACTCTAAAGGGGCGACCGATGGAATGAAAAAAATATATGTGCTCGATACCAATGTCATGCTACACGATCCGTTATCCTTGTTTCAATTTCAAGAACACGATGTCGTCATTCCGGCCATCGTCCTAGAAGAACTGGACGGAAAAAAACGTAACATGGATGAGGTCGGACGAAACGCCCGCGAAACGGCACGGATTTTGGACCAACTGCGGGAAACAGGACACTTGCATGCAGGGGTTCCCTTAGGAAACGGCGGAATTCTGCGTGTCGACATCGGCGATACGATCAGTGATGCGTCACCGTTCACCCATGAATCGAACGATAATAAGATTTTGGAGTTGGCCTGGTCGATTCACCGGGAGCAAAAAGAACAGCAAAGCGGTCGCGATGTCATTTTGGTTTCAAAAGATATCTTAGTCCGTGTAAAGGCGGATGCATACGGTTTAGTGGCAGAAGATTACCTGACGGATCATATCGCAGATTTAACGGGACTCTATACGGGATTTGTGGAATTGACCGTGGATCAAGAGTATATCGATGCGTTTTATCAAGATAAACGGTTGTCGGTAGATCTGTTGCCCGAAAAAGTCCATCCCAATCAGTTCGTCATTTTAAAAAGCAACATGTCGAAAGCTTCGGCAATTGCTGTCGTCGATCAAGAAATGCCGATCATTCGAGCGTTGTCACTCGATGTCGATCAAGTCTGGGGGGTCATTCCCCGGAACGTTCAACAACGGATGGCGTTCGAATTACTGCTTCGTGACGATGTGCCGCTCGTGACTCTCGTCGGGAAGGCGGGGACAGGGAAGACGTTGCTCGCGCTCGCAGCAGGTTTATTACAAGTGGAAGATGAGCATCGTTACAAAAAGCTGGTCGTCGCTCGACCGGTTGTTCCGATGGGGAATGACATCGGGTATTTGCCGGGGGAGATGGAAGAAAAATTACGTCCGTGGATGCAACCGATTTATGACAATTTGGAGCATTTGTTTAATACAAGTTCCGGCGACGAGTTAGGGAATATTCTGGCCGGTATGAAGTCGATCCAACTGGAAGCGTTGACGTATATCCGGGGTCGAAGCATGCCGGGACAATTCATCATCATCGATGAAGCGCAGAATTTAACGAAACACGAAGTAAAGACGATTTTAACACGGGTCGGCGAAAATTCTAAAATTGTTCTTGTGGGTGATCCACAACAGATTGACCATCCGTATCTCGATGAATATTCCAACGGACTGTCTTACGCCGTCGAGCGTTTAAAAGGTGAAAAAATGACCGGGCACGTCAAGTTGGTCAAAGGAGAACGGTCGAACTTGGCACGTCTTGCAGCAGATCTTCTCTAAGGAAAAAATATAATCACAAAAAACCCGCTCTGGCTCTCCCTGTTTCTGAGGAGAGCAGAGCGGGTTGTCGTTTTACAAGACCGTAATGCGTTCGACGGAACGTACGATTTGATCCTGGTATAAAAGGTGGACAGGACCATCTGTCAAAACTTTCCCGTCTTTTGAGAACTGAAGATACAGTTCCGGCAAACAATGTAACGCCAGTTCAACTGTCTCGGTTCCTTCAAACCGAAGCATCGTTGCCTCGTCCAAGACTTCAGCATTTTGGATGAATGGGGCTAACGGCATCGCAAACGTTCCCCGCAAGGCTGCATCTTTTTCTTCACGAGTCATCGGCTTATTGTGATCGGTCCGACTGCCTTCGGTGATCCCTTTATCCCAAGCAGCCCCCATCTTGGCGTAATACGCTTCTTGCGCGTTATCGTCGGTCGCTTTCCCAATTTGATCGACTTCAATCTTCCGCTCATCAAAGATCCAAACGGTTGGATCGATGGTAAGTGAATAACGTACCTTGCCTGTGATCGGAAAAATCATCATTATTCCCCCTAAATGTATGAGTCGTGCAAATCCATTATACCGAAACGTTGAATTGTTGGCGAAAGTAAGGTAAAGTTTATCTATAACAGGAACGCGTCATTTGATGAGGAGGGATTGGATTGTCAACTGAAATCGGGACAGTTCATCGCCAGCGCGCTCTTGAGCTACTAGAAGCGGATGCCCATAAAATCCGCCGGTTGATCGAGGTCCAGCTTGCGAATTTAACGATGCCACAATGTCCTCTTTATGAGGAAGTATTGGATACACAAATGTTCGGATTGTCGCGTCAAATTGATTTTGCCGTTCGTCTCGAACTGATTGATGCGAGTGAAGGGAAACAACTACTCGACTCATTGGAACAGCAATTATCTGATTTACATGATGCGGAGACGTGCTGATTTTCTACTCAAACGTGAAATGCGGCGTTTGGGTATTTTTTTTTAGAACTAGAAAAAGGACGTGTACATAATGCAATCGAAGTTTAAAGAAAAGCGTGCGTTTTTTGATTACCGCCTGTTCTTTACGATGTTGGTTCTGATGGCCATCAGTACGGTGATGGTCTATAGTGCCAGCGTGTGGAACGGTGGCGACTATGCCAACACTTCATTTTTTGAAAAACAATTGATGTTTGATGCGATGGCCATCGTCCTGTTTTTATTTGCAGCCCACGTCAATCATGAAGTGTTTCGGGGACCGATTTTCCGTCTGATGCTGTATGTGGTTACATGGGGGATGTTGATGGCGACGTTGTTTTCTGAACCGTTGAACGGGGCGCGTGCTTGGTTGAATTTCGGGATCTTTTTAATCCAACCGATCGAGCTGTGTAAGTTTGTCTTGGTCATTGGGCTCGCCAATTATTTTGATCAAAAACATAAAGGACAGATGAACGGTGTCATCGGGATTGTTCACCATTTCATCCACAGCCAAATGGCGCCGTCTTCGTCCTGGAGACGAATTTTACTCAGTTTTGCGGACTGGCTGTTGATTCCGATGCTCGTCTTATTGGCGCCGTATGCGATCATCATTCGGATGCAACCGGATGACGGAGGATTGTTTATCTTATTGCTGATCACAGCGATGATCTGGTTTGCCGTCGGTTTACCGAGAGGCTATATCGCATTGGCTGCTATCGCTGTACCATTAATCGGCGTGTATGCACTGAATAATTTTTCGGCGAACCAGATGGAGCGGATTCGTGTCATCTTCAATCCATTTCTCGATCCGGAGGATAAGGGATATCAACTGATCAACTCTGTCATCTCGATTGCCCACGGCGGCATATTTGGTGTCGGATTAGGGAACAGTTTTCAGAAGTACGGATATCTGCCGGAGCCGGAAACCGACTATATCATGTCGATCATTTCGGAAGAACTTGGATTTGTAGGCGTGTTCGTTGTTCTCGGATTATTGTTCTTCTTAATGTTCCAAGGCGCACGAATCGCCTATCAGTCGGCATCGATTTATTCCAGTATGGTCGCATTAGGAATTTCATCGATTATTTTCATTCAGACGTGTATCAACATCAGCGCCATGTCCGGTCTGTTTCCGGGTACCGGAGTGACCCTGCCGTTCATCAGTTATGGCGGCTCGTCACTGTTGGTCATGAGTACGATGCTTGGTGTCGTGGCAAATATTTCGATGCAAAACAAGCACCGGATAGCGTATCATAAGGAAGTACAGGAAGCACGCAACATGAGTGCTACGAGTTCATTACCTAAAGGGGGAGCATCAGTTGACTAAAATCAAAAAAATTCTTGTCGCGAACCGCGGAGAAATCGCGATTCGAGTATTTCGTGCGGCAACCGAACTTGGGATTCGGACAGTCGCAATTTATTCACGAGAAGATATGGGATCGCTTCACCGATATAAAGCAGACGAGGCGTATCGGATCGGCGAAGGAAAAAAGCCGATCGAAGCCTACCTCGACATCGAAGGGATTATCGCCACGGCGAAAGAAGCAGGATGTGACGCGATCCATCCCGGATATGGTTTTTTATCAGAAAATATTGAACTCGCAACACGTTGTCGGGAAGAAGGAATCATCTTCATCGGACCGCGAGAAGAACATCTATACAGTTTCGGGGATAAGGTCCGTGCCCGGACGACAGCCATCGAAGCGGGTCTCCCCGTCATACCGGGAACGGATGGTCCGATCACATCGATTGATGAAGCCTATGCCTTTGCTGAAAAAGCCGGTTATCCGTTAATGGTCAAAGCCTCTCTTGGTGGTGGCGGCCGAGGAATGCGTGTTGTCCGGACAGAAGAAGAACTGCCGGAAATGATTGAACGGGCCAAGTCAGAAGCCTTAAAAGCGTTTGGTTCCGATGAAATTTATGTAGAGAAATTGATTGAACGTCCTAAACACATCGAAGTTCAAATCATTGGGGATGCGCACGGAAACATCGTCCATCTGTTTGAGCGGGATTGTTCCGTCCAACGTCGTCATCAAAAAGTTGTCGAGGTGGCACCTTGTGTCACGTTGTCTGATGCAGGACGACAGAAGATTTGTGATGCTGCCGTGACATTGATGAAACATGTCGGCTATGAGAATGCGGGAACGGTCGAATTTTTGGTGACACAAGACGAATCGTTCTATTTTATTGAAGTCAACCCACGTGTTCAAGTAGAGCACACGATTACAGAGATGATTACAGGAATTGATATCGTCCAGACACAGATTCGGGTAGCTGAAGGTGAGTCGCTACATAGTGAATTGGTAGGCATTCCTGCTCAAGAAGACATTCAAATGCTTGGTTTTGCCATCCAAAGTCGGATTACATCGGAAGATCCAGAAAACGGCTTCTTGCCGGATACAGGAAAAATCAAGGCGTACCGTTCACCGGGTGGTTTTGGCGTCCGTCTAGACGGTGGAAACGCATATGTTGGAGCAGAAATTTCACCATATTATGATTCGTTGCTCGTTAAGATTTCGACACACGGTTTGACATACGATCAAGCCGTCGCGAAGATGAGCCGGAACTTAAGTGAATTCCGAATCCGCGGTATTAAAACGAACATTCCGTTCTTGAGCAATGTCTTGAAGCACCATGCGTTTATCAGTGGGGACTACAACACGTCCTTTATTGACGATACGAAGGAATTATTTATCTTCCCGAAACGTCAAGACCGTGGAACGAAGTTATTGACGTACATCGGAGAAGTTTCTGTTAACGGATTCCCAGGCATCGGGAAGATTGACAAACCGATTGCCCGGGATGTACGGATTCCGAAGGAGTTGCCGGCAGACTATCAAGCCGGAGCCAAAGCCATCCTGGAAGCAGAAGGTCCGCTTGGTGTCATCAACTGGCTAAAAGCACAAGATCGCGTTCAATTGACGGATACGACATTCCGTGATGCCCACCAGTCGTTACTGGCGACCCGGATGCGGACGAAGGACTTGGTTGCGATTGCGGAAGCGGAAGCCAAACTGCTGCCGGAACTGTTCTCGGTCGAAGCATGGGGCGGGGCAACGTTTGATGTCGCCTACCGTTTCTTGTCTGAAGATCCATGGGTCCGTTTGATGAAGTTACGTGAGAAGATGCCTAACGTCTTGATTCAAATGTTGTTGCGGGGAGCAAATGGCGTCGGCTATAAAAACTATCCGGACAATGTCATTCATGCATTCGTCAAAGAATCAGCACAAGCAGGCGTCGATGTTTTCCGAATCTTTGACAGTTTAAATAATCCGGAATCGATTCAACTCGCCATCGATGCGGTCTTACCAACGGGTAAAATCGCGGAAGCTGCCGTGTGTTATACAGGTGATCTGTTTGATGCGAACCGTCCGAAATATCACTTGCCGTACTACGTGAAACTGGCCAAACAGTTGGAAGCAAGCGGAGCACATATCATTGCCATCAAGGATATGGCAGGATTGCTTAAACCGGAAGCGGCTTACGCCCTCGTATCTGCCTTAAAAGACGCAGTCGATCTGCCGATCCATCTGCATACGCATGATGCGAGCGGAAACGGGATTTATACGTACGCCCGTGCGGTTGACGCCGGTGTCGATATCGTCGATGTGGCGGCTTCAAGTATGGCAGGATTGACGAGTCAGCCGGCCGGTGGAAGTCTGATTCATGCCTTGAGTGGTCACAAACGCCAACCACTCGTATCGGCACAGAAATTTGAGCAGGTCTCTGATTACTGGCAGGACGTCAGACACCTCTATCAAGCATTTGAGCTTGATATGCTAGCGCCAAACCCGACGGTCTATGATCATGAAATGCCGGGGGGACAATATTCGAACTTGCAACAACAGGCAAAAGCCGTCGGACTCGCGGATCGCTGGTCGGAAGTCAAGACGATGTACGCCCGGGTCAACATGTTGTTTGGTGATATCGTGAAAGTTACCCCGTCTTCTAAAGTCGTCGGAGACATGGCGCTGTTCATGGTCCAACATCACTTGACGGAAGACGATGTACTCGAACGCGCAAGCAATCTGGACTTCCCGGATTCGGTCGTCGAATTGATGAAGGGAGAACTCGGTACACCACCAGACGGGTTCCCGAAACAAGTTCAGGCGGCTATCTTAAAAGGCGTCGAACCGTTGACGGAACGTCCGGGTAAAATGATGGAACCGCTCAACTTTGATGCCATCAAACATGAACTGTTCGAAAAGCTGGAACGTCCGGTGACGGAGTTTGATGCGTTGGCTTACGCCCTGTATCCAAAAGTCTTCCTTGATTACAGTTCATATGTCGAGCGATACGGTGATATCTCGGTTCTCGATACGAGTACATTCTTCCACGGCATGCGTTTAGGTGAGACGATCGAAGTCGAGATCGAGCGCGGGAAAACCTTATACCTCAAACTGATTCAAGTCGGTCAGCCAAACGATCATGGTGTCCGTGTCATCTATTACGAGATGAACGGTGTACCACGTGAAGTCGAAGTGAAGGATATCAGCATCAAGGAAAGCTCATCCAGCCGTCCGAAAGCGGATCGTTCGAATCCGAAACAGATTGGCGCTTCGATGCCGGGCAGCGTCTTGAAAGTCCTCGTTGAACCGGGAACGCGCGTCCGTAAAGGCGAACAGTTACTCGTCACGGAAGCGATGAAGATGGAGACGACGATTCAAGCGCCGGAAGACGGTGAAATCAAAGCCGTCCACGTAAAAGAAGGCGAAGCGATTGCAGGTCAAGATTTATTGATTGAATTCATCTGACACGCAACGCCAAAAAGGAAGAACTCATAATACGTTAAACAGGCGAAACGCATGGCGGATTGCCTGTTTTTCGTTCATTTTCAACTTTCAGGGAGGAACGACTATGAACATCATTTGTTGGATTCGGAGCGATTTCCGAATCGAGGACAATCACATGTTGGCGCAAGCCACGCACTATCTCGAAGAGAACGAGCAGGCAAACGTCGAGTTCGTGTTTTGGATCAATCCGGAGTACATCGGGGAGTACGATGCCCGTCAACAATATTTTTTCCAAGCACTTGAACAGTTTGCGAAGGTGTGTAAGACAAACGGCATGCCGATTCGGTTTATTGAAGGAACGGAAACAGACTTTTTAAAGGCGACGGAGATGGCTGACGTTCTGCTGTTTAATGCGGAATACGTGGAACCGTTCAAGACACGGGATGACGCAATCATCAAAAAACGCGGCGAGAAGAAGACGGAACGACTGCTCGATCGGCATTTGCTTCACCCTCATGCCGTAAAGAAAAACGATGGCTCGTATTATAAAGTCTTCACCCCGTACAAAAATACCTTTCTCAAAAAAGAGTTGCCAAAACCGTATCCGGTCGACCTCAAGCGTCTGCAGGAACGTTATCAAAAGCGTCGGCAAAACAATGCGTTCATGCTGGAATATTTTAAACAGGCGGAATCGGACATCGATTTTAAACCCGGTGAAGAACAGGCGAAGAAGCGGTTGAAGCAGTTCCTGAAGGCTAGCCTGGCATCGTATGAAGAGCAGCGGGATCTTCCGGCTGTTGATGGCACGAGTTTAATGTCACGTTATCTGCGGACCGGAGAGATTGGGATTCGGACGATTTTTGAGGCGGTCAGCCAGGAGAAGGATTCGAAAGGGAAACAAACCTATATCACGGAGCTGATTTGGCGCGAATTTTACTATACGATTCTGTTGCATTATCCGGAAGCTAAGCGTCTTCCGGTCAATGAGCAGTATACGCAAATCAAGTGGGAAGAGGATGAAGAAGGGTTTAAAGCCTGGTCGGAAGGCAAAACCGGTTATCCGATCGTCGATGCCGCCATGCGGCAACTGAATACGACTGGATGGATGCATAATCGTCTCCGGATGATCGTCGCCTCCTTTTTGACCAAGGACCTGCTGATTGACTGGCAAAAAGGAGAACGGTACTTTCAGCAAAAGCTGGTCGACTATGAGGCTGCCTCGAATATTGGAGGCTGGCAATGGGCGGCATCGGTCGGGACGGATGCCGTTCCATACTTCCGAGTTTTTAATCCGACGACCCAATCGAAGAAGTTTGATAAGGATGGAACGTTCATCCGCAACTATTTGCCGGAAATCAAGGATTTACCGAAAACGTCGATTCATGAACCGACGGAACAACAACGAAAAGATTACGATTATCCCATGCCCATCGTCGATCATGACATGGCACGGAAGCGGGCGATTGCCCGTTTTAAAGAATAAAAGAAATCAATAGATGGCAACAGGGGGTGGATTTTAAAATCCACCCCCTGTTGCGTATACCGACCGACGGTTCAGCCGCGATTTTTAGAGACCTGAAAAACAATCAGTGTAATCGGGAATCTGTTTTGCGTGTCCGGAAAGCATGGTATGCGAGATACGAAATGACACCGAAGTAACACGTGATCAAGAAGGCGTGCAACAACGGAACGTAAGTGGCGTGACCACCTAAGACGATCCAGGCACCAGTCGCGACCTGACAAGAGATGAAGAAGGTCGCAAACCACATGGCAGTCCGTGTCGTCCGATGTTTCAGACGGATCGCCATGAAGTGGACGAACAACGTATAGAAAAACAAGAGTCCGGCGAGTATCCGGTGAATCATTTGGACCCAGGCTTCAAACGTCATGGTCGGTTGTTCACAAACCGGCCAGCCGACACAGGCATATGTAGCACCGACGTGGCGGACAAACGCGCCGGTATACACGACGATTAGTGTATAAACCAATAAGCCGTAAAGAAGTTTACGTAAGAATGCTGGGACGGATTCCCTGAATTCTCGACCGGGACGTTCCATGATCAATATCGTTAAGATGAGCAAGGAAGCGAAGGAAATCAGTGAGATTCCGAAATGCAACGCCATGACCAGATCGGACTGTTGCCAGACGACGGCTCCTGCACCAACGATGGATTGAATCAACATGAAAATAAAGGCTAGGAAAGCGAAGATTTTTATATCTAGACGCTCCTTGAATGCGACGAGTGTCCATAGGCAAAGCGCGATGATCAATAATCCGACGACACCTGTCACGGCACGGTGACTATATTCAATCATCGTTTCGACACTAGGGTTGGTTGGAATCAATTCACCGTGACAGAGCGGCCAGTCCGTTCCGCACCCGTTACCTGAATCGGTTTTTGTGACAGTCCCCCCCATGAGGAGAACAATCATCATCGTGAATGTCACGAATGCTGAAAAGATCGAAAGTTTTCGATTCAAGACGCAGACACCACCTTTCTGGAAAAATACAAGATACTTGAAATACCTAGCAATAGTATCGCATAAAAAATATCGAAACGCTTGCAATCTTTTAGAAGAACGCTATTCTAATATTAGGTAAATATGGTGAACTGTGAGGTAAATCACATAGATTTCACATTTTGTTCATTATGTCGAAAGTATTTTCATACGTCACGACCTTGAATATGTGGTATCTTTTATAGAGAAAAGGACGTTTCGTGGCGTGTCTGTGTTATTTCTGTGAAGAAAATGCGTGTACCATGCGTACAGAGAGAACACAGGCGGTTAGAAGGAGGAAACAACATGGCGAAAGTAAATGGGGAGACCCTGGACATCATGATCGAGCAATCGGATCAACCGACGTTCAAGGACTATGTCACCCTAGCAAAGATGGGAATCGTCCGTGCGAATCTCATCACCGTCTTCGCAGGTTATGTCGTGGCAGCATCGTACTTAACGGATGATGTTCTACTCTATTTGTGGCAGACGAAGTTGACGTTATTGTGGACACTTCTTGGAAGTGGACTGGTCATTGCCGGTAGTTGTTACCTCAATAACTACATCGATCGTGACATTGATTATAAGATGGAACGGACGATGGGGAGACCGAGTGTGACCGGTAAGATGGACGGGCAACGGATATTGGCATTAGGACTTGGTATACTGGCTACCGGTACCATCCTTTTGTTAATCGTTAACCATGTCGCAGCAGTTTTCGGATTGATTGGATCGTTTGTCTACGTCGTCATCTACACGATGTGGCTGAAGCGGACGCATACGATCAATACGGTCGTAGGTGGTATATCTGGAGCAGTGCCACCGATCATTGGATTTGCGGCAGTCACTCCGACACTTCATATCGATGCATGGATTTTATTTCTCATCATGTTCGTATGGCAACCGCCTCACTTCCTTGCGCTCGCCATGAGACGGACGGAAGAGTACCGGGCTGCCGGTATTCCAATGTTACCTGTCGTCAATGGTTTTGCGATCACGAAACGACAAATTGTATGGTGGATCGCAGTTTTAGTTCCATCATCACTCCTCCTTGCGCACTACGGCATCATTTATATGCTTGTCATGGCAGTGCTTGGCGGATACTGGCTCTACATGGGATTGAAAGGTCTCAAAATCAAGGAAGAACAAGCTGAGATTAAGTGGGCTTCGAAGATGTTTTTCTTCTCGCTCTTCTACTTCACGGCTTGGATCGTGACTGTCGTACTCGTTTCTCTCTAAAACGATTTGACATATTCACGAACATCAGCAAGAAAGAAAAAAATTGGGGAAAAGAAAGTGGGGATGGTTGTGAAAAAATCAGGAAAAATGCTCTTCCGGCTTCTTCCGATCGGTTTGATGGCATTGTTGTTATCAGGTTGTGGAATCCCGGAATTGTCCGCACTACAGCCTCGCGGGGAAGGCGCACAAATGCAACTTGAGATCATTAAGCTCAGCTTATGGGTCATGTTGTTTGTCCTTGCGATTGTAGCAGTCATCTATATTTACGTACTTATGAAATTCCGTCGTAAAGCTGGAGACAACACAGTTCCAAAACAAGTTGAAGGGAATCATACGCTCGAGATCATCTGGACGGTCATTCCAATCCTCTTGTTAGTCGTCCTTGCTGTACCGACGATCAAAACGACAGTCGAATTAGCAGATGCAAAAGAAGCGAAGAAAAATGAAATCATCAACGTTACGGCAAACCTTTACTGGTGGGAATTTGAATATCCGGATAAAGGCGTTTCGACAGGACAAGAACTTGTCATCCCAGTCGGCAAACGAGTTGCTGTCAACTTGACATCAAAAGACGTCATTCACTCATTCTGGGTACCTGCACTTTCAGGTAAAACAGATACAAACCCAGGTCTTGAGAATGAAATGTGGTTACAAGCACAAGAAGCCGGTACATACTACGGTAAATGTGCGGAGTTATGTGGACCATCACACGCATTGATGGACTTTAAAGTCATCGCACTTGAGCAAGATGAGTACGATGCATGGCTTAAAGACATGAAAACAGCAAAAGAAGCAGAAACAAAACAGCTTGATGCGAAAAACGAAAAGAACTGGACAACAGGCGAGCAAGTCTACGCACAAAACTGTCTCAGTTGTCACGGCGGCGGGAAAGTCGCGCCGAGCTTAACAAACTTTGGTGATCGTGAGCGTATCGCAGGATACCTTGATCATGACAAAGAAAATCTCGAAAAATGGATTCGCGATCCACAAAAAGAAAAACAAGGAACGAAAATGCCTGGTTTCTCTGAGGATCAGATCAGCGATGACGAGTTAAGCGAATTGGCAGACTATCTATTGGACAAGAAGCTCCAATAATATTTAAGGGGGAATCATAGTGGGGACACATACTATGGGTATGCCGAAGAAAAAAAGCGGCATCATGGACTGGCTAACGACAGTCGACCATAAAAAAATCGGGGTTCTCTACATCATGTCCGGATTGTTTTTCCTTCTGGTCGGTGGCGTAGAAGCCTTAATGATTCGTTTTCAGCTGATTAAACCGATGAACGATTTCGTCAGCGGTGAGTTATTTAACCAGTTGATCACGATGCACGGTACGACGATGATCTTCCTGGCAGCGATGCCGATGTTGATCGGGTACATGAACGCAGCTGTACCATTACAAATCGGGGCGCGCGACGTTGCCTTCCCGTTTTTGAATGCACTTGGTTTTTGGTTGTTCTTCTTCGGGGGAGTGCTCTTGAACCTATCATGGTTCTTCGGCGCAGCACCAAACGCAGGATGGACTGCGTATGCACCACTTTCAACAGTTCCAGAATCACTTGGTGTTGACTTCTATGCACTTGGATTACAGATTTCTGGTTTCGGTACATTAATGGGGGGGATCAACTTCCTCGTTACGATTTTAAACATGCGTGCACCAGGTATGAAACTGATGCGGATGCCGTTGTTCACTTGGACAGCATTCGTTGCTTCTGCCTTGATCGTTTTCGCTTTCCCGCCACTTACGGTCGGATTATTCCTCTTGACGTTTGAACGGTTGTTCGGAGCTCATTTCTTTGATCCGGCAGCGGGTGGTAACATCGTCATCTGGGAACACCTTTTCTGGATTTTCGGTCACCCGGAAGTTTATATCTTGATTTTACCGGCCTTCGGTATTTTCTCAGAAATCATTCCTACTTTTGCCCGTAAACGTCTCTTCGGTTATACGACGATGGTCTTTGCGACAATGTTGATCGGTTTCTTAGGATTCATGGTTTGGGTTCACCACATGTTCACAGTCGGTCTCGGTCCTGTTGCGAACGCAATCTTCGCGGTTGCGACAATGGCGATTGCCGTTCCGACCGGGGTTAAGATATTCAACTGGCTCTTTACGCTGTGGGGCGGTAAACTGACGTTCCCTGTTGCGATGTTGTATTCGGTTGCCTTCATTCCATCGTTCCTCGTTGGTGGTATGACGGGTGTCATGCTTTCTGTTGCACCAGCCGATTATCAGTACCATGACAGTTATTTCGTAGTTGCCCACTTCCACTACGTTATCGTCGGTGGGGTTGTCTTTGGTCTCTTCGCCGGTCTTTACTACTGGTTCCCGCTCATGTTCGGGAAACAGTTGAACGAATTCTGGGGTAAAATTCAATTCTGGTTGTTCTTCATCGGCTTCCACTTGACGTTCTTCCCGCAACACATTCTCGGTCTGACAGGAATGCCACGTCGTGTCTTCACGTACTTGCCAAACCAAGGCTGGGAAACAATGAACTTGCTGTCGTCAATCGGGGCAGGCTTCATGGGTGTCTCGACAATCGTATTGGTTGTTTCGATTGCAGCGGCATTGATGTCAAAAGAATACGTCAAACGTGATGTTTGGGGAGATGGACGGACACTTGAGTGGACGCTTCCTGTCCCAACACCAGAATATAATTTTGCACAAACACCACTTGTCAAAGGACTTGACACATACTGGCTCGAAAAAATGGCAGGAAACAAAACCGTTTCCGTTTCGGAAGAAGTTGGCGATATCCACATGCCGAACAACACGATTCTGCCGTTCGTCATGTCAGTCGGTCTATTCCTCGCAGGTCTCGGATTTATTCTTCGCCTGGACTACGGAACAGTCGGTCTCGTCGTTGCGTTGATCGGTCTCGCTACGACACTCGTTGCGATGTTCCTCCGTTCATGGATTGACGATGAAGGATACTACATTCCAAAATCCGTCATCGAAGAAGATCTACGCCTTGAAGCTGAAAAGGAGGCGAAGTAAGATGGGACATCATTCAGTTCCAAATAACCCGATCACGGGTATTCCGGATCATGTTGAAAAAGCAACACTTGAGGGTAAGAATAAATATGTAGCCTTCTGGTTCTTCCTTGGTGGAGAGACAACATTGTTTGCCTCGCTATTCGGGACGTACATCGGGTTGCATAATTCGGGTGCGAAAGAAGGATTACGCAGTTACGATATTTTTGAAATGGGTCTTGTCTTCATCATGACAATGCTCCTTCTCACAAGTTCACTGACAAGTGTCCTTGCGATGATGGCGATGAAACGTAATGATGTGAAGAAGATGAAAATGTGGTTGATCATCACACTTGTTCTTGGATTAGCGTTCTTAGCGGGTGAGATTTATGAGTTTAATCATTACTACCACATCGGTCATACGTTTACGTCAAGTGCCTTTGGATCAGCATTCTATACGCTTGTCGGATTCCACGGCGCACACGTCTTGTTTGGTCTTCTCTGGATCACGACATTACTCGTCCGTAACTGGAATCGCGGTATCACAGTCGTGAACGCACCGAAATATTATGTTTCAAGTCTTTACTGGCACTTCATTGACGTCGTCTGGGTCTTTATCTTCTCAGTCGTCTACCTCATGGGGATGGTGAAATAAGATGGAAAAACACGAACCGCAACTGACACGTAATCAAATGGAGCTCGAGATGAAAGCAGACCGCAGCCGCGAGATGCAACTTCAACTCACAAGCTTTGCCTTGATGATCTTCCTGACGTTGATCGCCTTTGGTGCGGTCATGGCAGAACTCATGCCTCACTGGGCAGCCGGTGGATTCTTGATCATCATGGCGATCGTGCAAGTCTATCTTCAACTTTATATGTTCATGCACATGAACAATAAAGGGAACACATGGATTAAAGTCATGATGGCACTTGGGATCTTCGTCGCCTTGACGATTGTCGCGACACTCCGTCTTTTAATCTGGTAATAAATTGTGACCATTCTGCTAACGTTTAGCAGGATGGTCTTTTATTTTAGAATCGTTTTATGAGAAACCTTTACAATGAAATAGGGGAACGGTAATCTTAATCTGTAGGAAAAAGGAACGGGGTGAGAAATGTGTTAGGCAACTTAAGGGGATCTTTATCACAATTTGACTGGACGGTTTTGTGGAGTCCATATTATGCTTTACTGTTGATTGGAATCTATATTTTTTATGCAGTCGTGACGGAAAAAATTCGTCGACCGGATGAGGCGGAGACAACGCTTGGTCAGAAATTTTCCATGTTGGCTGCTTTGGTAGTATATTACATTGGTTTTGGTAGTCCGCTCGATGTAATGGCGCATATTACGTTCTCAGCGCATATGTTGCAGATGGTATTCGTCTATATGGTGGCACCGCCACTGTTGATGCTGGCGATTCCTGGATGGGTATTCAAACGCTTGTTTGAAGTCCCTTATCTTGGACGAGTATTACGGTTCTTTATCTTGCCATTGATTGCATTGGTCGTATTTAATTCACTGTTTACGTTTTATCATATGCCTTTCATTTTTGATTATGTCCTGACGAATTACACGGTGCACCGGATTTTCCACGGGGCATTGATTTTCCTCAGCATGACGATGTGGTATCCGATCATCGCACCGGTGAACGAGGAAGACAGTTTATCGGATTTGAAGAAGATGGTTTACATCGTCGCCAATGGCGTCTTGTTGACACCAGCCTGTGCCTTCATGATCTTTAGTCAAAGTTTTCAATATGAAGCCTATCAAGATCCGGCGACGTTCGCAAAAGTTCTTGCGTACTGTATGCCAAACAATGATGTAAGTGGACTTGATATGGAGCGTTTGTTCGGAACAACAAAAGATCTGCTGGAAGACCAACGTTTTGGTGGCGTATTGATGAAGCTTGGTCAAGAGCTGGTATACGGATTGTTCTTTGGACTTACGTTCTTCACATGGGTGAGACGTTCTAAAAGTACTGCTGTCGATGAAGGTATGTCCTTCTCGCCAAAAGCGGATTAAATTGGGGGAAGTTGGAACATGAGTTATTTGCCGTTGATTTGTGTCACGTTGATCGTCCTCAGCGCGATTTTCGTAGCGATTGGATGGTTCTTGATCGCTCAGACGCGTCGGAACATGAAAGCACACCAATTCGTCATGACGATTGCTGCTGCTTTAGCACTGTTATTTTTCATCATGTATGCGTTACGGACAATCTTGTTAGGTAATACCGCCTTTGGCGGACCGGACACGATTAAACCGTATTACACAGGATTTTTAATCTTCCACATCATTTTAGCGACGTCGGGTGGCGTGCTTGGATTGATGGCTCTCTTTTATGCGTACAAGAAAAACTTTACGCGTCATCGTAAAATCGGTCCCAAAGCTTCTGTCATCTGGTTCTTGACCGCGATTACAGGAGTCATCGTCTACTGCCTCCTCTATGTGGTGTATGAGCCGGGAGAGACGACAAACGTGTTTCGGGCAATCTGGAACCACTAAGGAGGTCATGACTTGAAGAAAAACAGTTATTTGACGGTTGCAGCAGCTGTCTTGATTCTCATTGCGGCAGCCGGTGGCTACTATTACTTTTTCATGAAAGAAAAATTACCTGTCATCGCAGAGCCGACTCCATTTGAATTGACGAATGCGGTGGACGGGAAACAGTTTGATTCCGAAGACGGAAAGGTGAAGGTCTTGACCTTCTTCTATTCCAACTGTCCGGACATCTGTCCCTTGACATTAAATGACTACCGGAAGTTAGAGAAACAGTTACGGGCGGAAGAGTTGTACGGCTCGGATGTCGAACTTGTCGCCGTGACGGTTGACCCGAAAGTCGACACACCAAAAGTCTTAAAAAAATATGCGTCCAACTTTGAAGCCAATGCGGAAGGGTGGAAGGTGTTGACAGGAGATGGCGTCGTCATTGACCGTCTGACCCGTCAATTGAATTTTTATTACTCTAAAGCGGAAAGCGGCTTAGTGACGCACGGAACACAAATGTTCATTCTTGATCGAGACAACAAAGTCCGGGCGATTTCATCGATGGCGAAGACGCCGGATGAACCGGTCGACTTAGAGGAAGTTATGACATCGGTCAAACAACTTGCGAAGGAGTGAATACGATGGGTGAACACTATGACGTACAAGGTGAGGTAACGGTGGCGGTTCAAGCGATTGAAGAGTTGTTATTATGTACGGTCGTGGATTTTGGAGGATCCGTCATCCGGATCAAACGATTGTCGCAAGATACCATCTCATTCAGCATGAAGGTCAGCGTCGCACCGGCACAGCTTCCTGCGTTATACCATCATTTACGGGAACAGGTAAACTTACAGCTCGGCGAAGATGTATTGGATTATCTCCAGTTGATTGCGAAATGAAGAGGAACAAGGAATTGACTCAACAGTCATTCTCTATACAGGACGAGGGAGATGGATACTAAATCCGTCCCCCTCGTCCCTTTTTCGTAGAAATGTCTATAAAAAAACCAAAGTCCACTGGGAGGCGGACTTTGGCGAGGCAACTTATTTTTCGAGTGTTTCGAGTAATGCCGTCAAACGACGTTCGCAGTCTTTGACGATTTCCGGAGGGAACTCCTCATCATACTCGACACCGTGCGGGTAATAATGTTTTCCGAGAAGAGGCGTCAGCATCCGAACGACAGCGTGACGGTCTTCAAGTTCACCTTGAATCGCGTAAACGGGGACGCGAAGATAAAAGACTTCTCCCGTAGATTGTTTTTCGTATTTCATGTCATACATGGCACGTTCATAATCCCATTGTCCTTCCCGAACAAAACGATGATGATCCATGATCGTTTCGAGTAACCCGAACTTAATTTCCTTGCCTTCGATTCCGAACTTTTCAAACTTCATGTGTGAATCCCCCTATACCCCAGTTTGCTAGTGTACACTAGTCTTTCCAAGCTATCATACCATAATGAATGAACGGATAAAGAAAAAGTTGTGAAGTCAATTTGAAGAATTCATGAACTTCCATATTTCCGTTCGACATATTCGAGAATCGTATCGGGCGCATGAATTCCGAGATGATTTAAACCTTCTCCGCCAAAAAACACATTAAATTCGAGGACATAGATGTGATCGTCCCGGAAGATCAGGTCAAATCCGGCGTGGTCGATGTCGAGTCGTTTCGCCAATGCCAAAACGAAATCAAGTGCCTCCTGTGGAATGTTCTCGAAATCAAGGACACCGCCTTGGGCGACATTGTTCAAAAATTGGGCGCCTCCGACACGCCAGTAAGCAGCAAGAACCTTGTCGCCGATGACGACGACGCGGAGATCCTTCTCATTCGGGATGTATTCTTGAATATAAAACGTCTCATGCGACGCGACATACTTATCCCAATCGGCTTGATCCTTAATCAGATGGACACCTTGTCCCATCGAACTGCGGACCGTCTTCGCGACGAAGGGGAACGAAAACTCCTCCAGCACCCGTGTGACCGTAAATTCGTTTTTTCCATAGATGCCGGTTCGCGGAATATTCTCGGGAATGACGGTCTGGAAGATACGGGTCATTTCAATCTTATCGTGCCCAAGATGGAACGTGGCCGCAGAAGGGAAGATTGGTTTCTTCATCCCGTAGATGATGGAATGGATCTGCCAATATTCCGGGAACAAAATCACGTCAGCTTGGGCGATTTTGCCGAGTGAATCAAAATGATAATCGGACTTCGCATGTTCGGTTTTAATCCCGATCGTGCGGAACATGTTAAATGATAAAAATTGCATACAATTCATTCCTTCCTTCTGAACAAATTATACACAATTCAGCGTGCTAGGAGCGAGATAAATGTTATGATATGATGGTTAAGTCAAGGAGGAGATTCGTTGTGATATATTCAGATAAAACGATAGACCTCATCAACGCAGCGGAAGACCTTGCACACTCTCTCTCGCAAAGCGAAACAGGTCAAGCATATAGATTAGCGAAACAAGCGCGTGCGAACTCAAGGCAGGCGCAGGACGTGATTCGTGACTTTAACCGGATCAAAGAAGAATATGAATTGGTCCAACGGTTTGGCCGGTATCATCCGGACTACCAAACGATCACGAAAAAGGTGCACGAAATCAAACGCGCGCTTGATCTGCAAGAAGAGGTCGCCGTGTTCAAAAAAGCAGAGAAGCAACTCGAAACCTTACTCGGACAAGTGAGCCTCGTCCTCGCCGGGCAAGTCTCGCCTCAAATCAAAGTTCCGACAGGCAATCCATTCTTCGATCAAGGATGTGCGGGCGGATGTTCGACAGGTGGAAGTTGCAGCTGTAGCGGCTAATCGCTGAAAAAGGGAGGAACGGTGTTGTGATCAAGGATCGGATTGGACTTATCGTCTATGTCAATGCGTTGAAGGCGTCGCGTCAGTTACGCCGTTTCGGGAATGTCTATTTTACTTCAAAACGTGAACGGTACGTGTTCTTATATGTTGATCTTGATCAACATGAACAAGTAATCGAACGGATTACGGCCTTGCCGTTCGTCGAGAGCGTGTTGCGTTCGGAGCGACCGTTCATCATCGAGACATACGCCAATAAAAAAGGTAAGATGCAGGAAGAAGTTTAACTGGTGGAGCGATGAGGACATCCTCGTCGCTCCTTTTTGAAAGGAAGGAACAGGATGCGAGTCATATCAGGGGAACGAAAAGGCATGCGAATCAAAGCTGTACCAGGAGATCAGACAAGACCAACGACGGATAAGGTCAAGGAATCCTTATTTAATGTCATCGGTCCTTATTTCAACGGGGGAAAAGCACTCGATTTATTTGCCGGTAGCGGCGGACTCGGGATTGAAGCGTTATCACGGGGATGTGAGGAAGCGGTTTTCGTCGATCAACAGTTCAAGGCGATTCAGACCATCAAGGAGAATCTTGCGACGACCCGCCTGACGGACCGCAGCCGTGTCTTGAAAAAGGATGTTACGGTCGCTTTGGCGGAATTGGCGTCAGAAGAGCCGTTCAAGCTGATTTTTCTTGATCCGCCGTATGCCAAAGAACAATTGGCGGACCAAGTCGCCTACATAGAGCAACATGACATGCTGACGGATAACGGGGTCATCATCTGCGAACATGGTTCGGAGACCGAACTGCCGGACCAAATTGGTCGTTTGAGTGTCATCAAACGGCTCCGCTACTCGACGGTCATCTCCATTACATTATATGAATTTACAGAGCTGGAGGAAAACGCATGAAACGAATTGCCATCTGTCCCGGTAGTTTTGATCCGATTACGAACGGACATCTCGATATCATTGAACGTGCCGCACCAATTTTTGACGAAATCATCGTCGCCGTCCTCAACAACTCCTCAAAGCAACCGTTGTTTTCGGTCAAGGAACGGATGGAGCTGATCTCTGAGGTGACAGAACACCTGCCACACATCAAGGTTGACTCCTTTGACGGGTTGCTCGTGGATTATGCTGCTGAAGTCGGAGCCAATGCCATCGTGCGGGGGTTACGGGCCGTATCCGATTTTGAGTACGAAATGCAGGTTGCTTCAATCAATAAAAAAATGAATGATCAGATTGAGACGTTGTTCATGATGACGAACAATCAGTACTCTTTTTTGAGTTCATCGATTGTCAAGGAAGCCGCGAAATACGGGGCATCGGTGGCAGGGCTTGTTCCGCCGGTCGTCGAGGAGGCGTTACGTCATAAATACAGCAAAGGGGAATTGAAATGAAGGCATGGAAACCGGCTTTAGCGGCGATCCTCGCTGCCATGATCGCTTTTTTCGTCCCGCTACCTTATTTTATTTCATATCCGGGAGATGCGACGTCGACCGAACAATTAATTGATGTCGAGGGTGCAACAAAAGAACCGGGTGATTTGATGATGTTGACGATTGCCCAGCGTCGGGCGACTCCTTATTTCCTCGTCGAAAGCCTGTTCCTGCCGTTTGCTGAACGTTCAAGTGTCAGCGACTACCTCTACGATGGTGAGTCGGACAACCAGTACGAGAAGCGTCAGAAACTCTACATGGAAGAAGCCCAGCATAATGCGACAATCGAAGGGTATGAATTAGCCGGAGAAAAAGTAGCCGTCGATTTTAAAGGGATTTACGTATCCGGTGTCATTCCGGGAGGACCGGCGGAAGGAAAATTAAAAGCCGGGGATCAATTGGTTTCGGTGGACGGGAAGTCCATCACGTCGTTAAATGACTTCATGAAGACCATCAGTGCCAAAAAAGCCGGAACACAAGTTGATTTGACGTTGCTGCGAAACAAGAAGGAGCAAAAGACGACAGTTGCGGTCAACCGGTTGACAAAAGAGTCGGAACGGGTCGGGCTCGGGATTTATGAACCACTCCCGATGTCGGCAGTCCAAACGAATCCGGACATCGATTTTAATGTTGAAGATGTCGGGGGACCATCCGCCGGCATGATGTTCACGCTTGAAATTTACGATCAATTGACAGACGGGGATTTGGCGAAAGGGTATAAAATCGCCGGAACCGGAACGATTGAAGAAGGTGGAAAAGTTGGACCAATCGGCGGTGCGTGGCAGAAAGTCGTGGCTGCGGATGAAGCCGACGCGGAAATCATGTTCGTTCCAGCCGGCGCCAACTATAAAGAAGCTAAACCATCCATTAAAAAAATCGAGACGAAGATGAAACTCGTCCCGATTAAAACGGTGGAAGAAGCGATTGATTATTTGGAAGCCTTACCGGAAAAATAAGCAAAGCGGCGATGTTCTTCCAAGTCACTGTAACGAGCCAAGGGCACAGCGTACGCTGCTGTGACTTGGCTCTCTTTGATGAGCCAAGGATGTTTCGAAAACGTTGAGACGACCGGAATACGTGTTTTGATGTCGCGTAAAGCGGCACGACCCCGATCGTTAAATGCAAGGGGACGGACATACTCCACTTGATCAAACGCCAGATCTTCCATTTCACGAGTTGTGGTCGACGTCAGCAAGTAGATCAGGGCACGTTGCAGGCTCGTCCGGGTATATCGCCGTGTTTTGACGTAAGCAAGGAACGCTTTAAAAGTAGCGGCCTGCCGGGCGCCTTCGATCAGACGCGGGGCGAGTGAAGCATCAATACCGTTGAATTGCATTAAATCAACGAGACTGGTTGTCAGAAGACGATGGCGGAGGAAAGGATAGTAGGCATCAAAAGAGGCGAAGACGGCATTCTGGAGCACGTCAGCAGTTGCGTCTGGTAAACCGATCAACGACTGGTGCTTCATGTAATAAGCACGAATCGCCGTTGCACTCATGATGTCTCCGACTGACAGATCATGATAGCCGCTGCCGATGCGTTTTGTCGTATGAAGCGTGATGCTTGATGCTGCCCGGGCGTAATAATAACCAAGCGTATTGTTCGGCGTCGTCAAATCAAGCGTCGTCGTCATGGCCGCAAAAGCCTGACTCGCCGCCGTTGCGGAAGACAAACCATTGGCCAGTCCTTGTTGAACCAACGCTTGGTACTGTGGAGTTGCTTCATGATCTTCAGTAGCCGCTTGGATAAAAGGAGCGATGTCACCGCACTCGCTACCGAAAGACAACGTCTGTGCCCCAATCGTCTCGGCAATCGTCACCCCGCCGCGTGCAAAGCGGTCAGCACGTTGGACGGCAAAGTAGAAAGGGAGTTCCAGAACAAGGTCGATTTCGCCGCTTGCGACTGCCGCTTGAGCCCGGGACCACTTGTCCGTGAAGGCGGGCTCCCCGCGTTGCATAAACGTTCCGCTCATGATGGCGACGATCAAATCAGCACCGGTTTCCTGTCGGGCGATTTTCGCTTGATAAAGGTGTCCATTGTGAAACGGATTGTACTCAGAAATAATTGCTGTCATTCTCATGAAACTTTCTCCTTTGCAAACCGAATTAAGTGCGGTAATATGGATGAAGACGTCCAAAAGTGTTCGTTCTCTAGCGATTTCAGTGTAAAGAAAAAACATTGACAAAACAAGATGTCCTCTCTATAATTCATATTGTTGCAATTGAGGTGATTCGGATGAAATGGTCCCTGATGCAATTGAATAAATTGCGCAATCTGGGTCAACTTCAGGTTAACGAGACGATTGAGCTTCCTGAGCTCATCGCCCTCCATCCGGATATCCGGGCGGTGCAACCTGTGCACGTTCGTGCAAATGCATCGTTTACATCGAATCAATTAATATTCAATCTCCGGATTACAGGCGAAATGACGCTTCCGGATGCCCGGACGCTGAATGACGTCGCGTACCCGTTCGAGATTGAATCGATCGAGTCATTCCTGCTCGAAGTTGATGCTGTTCCGGTTGATTCGGACGACATCAATTTACCGAACGGGAATACGGTTGATCTTCAACCACTCGTGCAAGAATTGATTTTACTTCATGTGCCAGTGCAAGTGCATGGGGATGATGAAGAAAATCAGTTGGTTCAAGGGGAAGGCTGGACGGTTCTCTCAGAAGAAGCACCAGAAGAAGCTGAACCAAAAATTGATCCGCGACTTGCGGGTCTCGCTCAGTTCTTTAAAAAGGATCAGGATTCCTAATCTTTTCATAAAGGCGAGTGTATTTTTTCAAGGAGGTGGACAACGATGGCAGTACCATTCCGCAGAACGTCGAAAACACGCAAACGTCTTCGCCGTACTCATTTCAAACTCCGTGTACCAGGTATGGTCGAGTGCCCAAACTGTGGTGAAATGAAACTTTCACACCGCGTTTGTAAAGCATGTGGCTCGTACAAAGGTAAAGAAATCGTCAGCAAGTAAGCTGAATGATCGGTATAAAAGCGACCCAAGAATCGAGCAATCGGTTTGGCAGGTCGCTTTTTTTGATGACAAAAGGAGCGTGGGCGCATGAGTACAATCGGAATCATCGGAGCGGGATCCATCGGGTTATTAATCGCTTCCTACTTATCAGAACAGCATGAGGTAACCGTTTATACGCGGCAGACGGAAGATCGGGATGTCCGCATCATCAGGGACGGAACAGCCAGCCAACCGGTGGAGGTTCGACTACTCGATCAATTCGAGTCGCAAGACTTGGTATTCGTGACGACAAAGTCGTATGATATAAAAAGTGTGATTCCATATTTAATGACCGAGACGGCACCGGTCCTGTTTTTACAGAACGGAATGGGGCATGTGACGCAAGTCGAACAGGTGCCGCATGCTTTGTTCGGCATCGTGGAGCACGGTGCCATGAGAACCGGGAAATATGAAGTCCGGCATACCGGAGTTGGACGCATTCGCTATGGACAGGCGTTTTTGCCGATGCTCGAGGATGGTCCCCTGCAGTTTGAACATGTAGAGGACATCCAGTCGGTCATGTTGACGAAATTGTTCATGAACGCTGTCATCAATCCACTCACGGCCTACCACCGGATTACAAACGGACAATTACTCGAGGAACCGTACGCGTCTAAAGCGCATGCTTTATTTGAAGAATTGCGCCATGTTTTTCCGCAACACGACATATCGTATGCGGAAATTGAACAGGTCATGCAGCGTACCGGACTGAACCGGTCATCGATGCTGCAGGATATCGAACAGGGGAGAAGGACAGAGATTGATCCGATTGTCGGATATGTTCTGGAACGAGCCGTGACACCGACGCCCTTATTGACGTTTTATTTTGAACAGATTACATCTCAGGAAAAAAGAGGGGATTCCATGTGACATTGTTTATAATCTTCCCAATCTTTAGTTTGGTTGTTTTCTATATGATTTTTTTCATGGTGTTTCGAACACACCAAAAAGCACTTCGACTTGCACTGGATGTCGGCACATTTGTCGTCCTCTACGGGATTCATGTCGCACTGATTGCCTTGACCGGTCAAAACTACTTAGGATGGCTGTTGATCGCCATTCTCCTCATCTTTGCAGTGAATGCCTTATGGCAACGGATCCAACAAGTGGATGTTGATTACTTACAGATGATTCGACATAGTTGGCGCATCACGATTTTGATTGCCTTGCCTGTCCAGCTGATGCTGTTTGGGATTGGAATCCGTCAACTGTTCATTCATTGATCTTGTCAGAAAGAAGGGATTTTGTTTGAAGGTACAACCATTTCATGCTCTGTATGCAGAAGATTCATTGATGCATCGAGCATCACAACCGGAATTTTCGAAATACGTGGATCATCTTGGAGAAGAAGGGATGTTCGCGCGTAGCCAACACCTCAAGCACCGGGAATACCCGCATCTCAGTTTGCTGGTGGACGAGCTGAATCGACAAAATCCTCAGTTGAGTGAGAGGCTGAAAGGACAACTCGAACGTCTGCGCACCGGAGAGGCGCAGGTCGTGATTACCGGTCAACAGACCGGCATTCTCGGCGGTCCACTGTATGCTGTTTATAAGCTGTTAACCTGTCTAAAGGTTGCACGCGAAACGGAGGAACTGCTCGACATTCCGGTCCTGCCCGTTTTCTGGCTTGCAACCGAAGACCATGATTTTGATGAAATCAATCATCTCATCGTTCCGACACATGACTTTCGGACACGGAAGCTGACCGTTTCGCCGCCGGATTCCATCCAACGTTCAGTCAGTCGAATTCCGTTTGACCAACATGCGGTCAGGGAAGTTGTCCGTCAGGCGTTATGTACAGAAGGTGAGACACCCTATACAAAAGAGCTGTTGGCCTTAACGGATCGATTGATTGAAACGAACACGACGTACGGTGGTTTCTTTGCCGCCTTCTTAGGTGAATTGGTGAATCATGACATCATCTTTTTTGATGCCGATGCGAAAGCCGTCCGGCAAATCGAAATCCCGTTTTTTGAACGGTTGATTCAAGATAACCCGGAAATCCGACAAGCCTTGTCGAAAGGGATCGCGCAAACGTCGGATTTACCGGATACCTTCTTGAATGAAGAAGCAGCGCATCTGTTTGTTGAAGACATCGGACGTGAGTTGTTGTATCCGGGTCAAGATTTTGTGACGAAACAAGGAAAGACCTATACCGAACTTGAACTGTTGGCATTGCTTTACGCGAGTCCGGAGCGTTTTTCAAACAGTGTCGTCACACGTCCGTTGATGCAGGACTATTTATTCCCGACGCTTGCGTACATCGGTGGTCCTGGTGAGATTGCGTACTGGACGCGACTCCGTCCGCTGTTTCATCATTTCGATTGGACGATGCCGTTGTTGATTCCGCGAATGGGCGCTATCTTGTTACAAGCTCGAGACGAGAAGCGGTTGCGCAGACATCAGCTCACAATCGATCAAGCCTTGCGTGACGGCATACCACTTACTCCGTTTGACGCCGGTGACGTCAAACAACACTTGCATGCCTCTTCCTTACTCAGTGAGGTCTTGATGGAGGAAATCAAGCAGGTTGAACAGAAGCGGTTAAAAACATCGGTCATCACGACGAAGTTAACAAAACAGCTGCAACAGACCTTCGAAACTATCGTTGAGCAAGAGCGGCGTCTGCACGAACAGGCGAATCGTTCCGATCGTGCCCTTCAGTATCAACTAGCACCGGATCACGCACCACAAGAGCGGATTCATTCGGTCTTACCGTGGCTGAACCGTTACGGTTTGGATTTGCTTCAAACGCTCCGTGTCCAGTATGAGCAAACGGAAGCGGAACAATTAAAAATATTGGTCTAAACCTGCTGATGAGGCAGGTTTTTTTGTTTTTTTAACGAAAGATACACAAAAGTTCAAAAAATCAAGGAAACTGTCTCATTTTCGTAACGTTTTTAAGAAAGAATATGATACATTGAAAAAGAGTAACGTCCAGTTGGACAGTGAAAGGTGAGGCAGCACATGTTTGAGCATGAAACAGTATTAAAATGGGAGTCCATTAAAGGACTAAACATCAAGCCTGACGGCGTGTATGTAGATTGCACGTTAGGTGGAGCAGGACACAGTGAAGAAATCGTCAAACAACTGACGACAGGACATCTGTATGCGTTTGATCAAGATGATGTCGCACTGGCACATGCAGCAGAACGTCTCGCGGCGTATGAAGGTCGCTTTACATTAATAAAAAGTAATTTCGTACATCTGCAAGAAGAATTAGAAGCACGTGGTGTGAGAAAAGTGGATGGGATTTTGTTTGATTTAGGCGTGTCTTCCCCTCAGTTGGATGAAGGAGAACGTGGATTCAGCTACAACTTTGATGCGCGTTTGGATATGCGGATGGATCAATCCTCTTCACTATCCGCCTACGAAGTCGTCAATGAGTGGCCGTACAACGATCTTGTCCGAATCTTGTTTACATACGGGGAAGAAAAGTTCTCCAAACAGATTGCCCGCAAGATTGAAAAAGCACGTGAACTCGGACCGATCGAAACAACGTTTGAACTTGTCGAACTGATCAAGGACGCCATTCCAGCTCCAGCAAGACGAAAGGGCGGACATCCTGCAAAACGGACGTTCCAAGCGATTCGGATTGCCGTGAATGATGAATTGAATGTATTTGACCGCGCTGTTTATCAAGCGATTGATCTATTAGCCATCGGCGGTCGGTTATGTGTCATTACATTCCATTCGCTTGAAGATCGCATGTGTAAACAAGCGTTCAAGGAAAAATCATCACTTCCAGAACTTCCACCAGGATTACCGATGATTCCGAAAGAGTTTGAACCGGAATTACGTTTGGTCACACGAAAACCGATTACAGCAGGAGACGACGAACTCGATGACAATCGCCGGTCACGCTCCGCGAAGTTACGGATTGTTGAAAAAATGAAAGAAAGTTGAGAGGAGCATTCACATGGCAGAACCACTTCGTAAACCGATTCAAACAATGGAACCCGTTCGACAGCAACCGATGCAAGAACCGCGTAAAACGGAAGATATCGCCCGTCGCGTCGCGGTTCGCCCAAAATATCGTTTGTATCCATTCGAAAAATTCCTCTACAGTGCAATGATTGGTGGAATCGTTCTTTTTGGCAGCATGACGATTGGGGCACATAATGATGCCTACAATATCAGTCGGGATCTGGCGAAGGAAAATCAAGTGACGCAAACGATGAAAAAAGAAAATGAACGGCTTCAACTTGAAGTGACAAACTTAAGCTCTCCAGAACGAATTTACAAGATTGCGAAAGAACAAGGTCTTGATATGCGAAAAGGGAACATTAAGGTGATTCCTAAATGAATCCACTATCTAAATCCCGACGGAGAGTACGCATTATCTTAGTGATATTTGCTGCTCTCTTTTTGGTGTTCATCAGCCGCTTTTTGTATTTATCAACGACCAAACAATTTCATGGTGAAGATATGATCGTCTATGCCGAAAAAAAACGGTGGGAAGCCCAGTCGACGTTATCGGCGGAACGGGGAGAAATTTTTGATCGGTTGGGTTCGCCGATTGCGATCAACATCCCGTCCTATCATCTCGTTGCGGTCTATCGTTTAGGCGGTGAAAAGGATCCGGACGAGACGGTCGTTGATTTCAAGAAAACAGCGACAGGTCTGGCACCGATTCTCGGCATGTCCGTCAAGGAACTGGAAACTTACTTGATTGAGAACAAGGAACGGTCGCAAATCGAGTTCGGGAAAAAAGGAAATGATTTGACCGTCGATCAAAAAGAACAGATTGACCGGTTGAAACTACCGGGTATTCGTTTGATCGAGGAACCGAAACGGTATTATCCAAACGGCATTTTCTTGTCGGATACGCTCGGATTTGTCCAAAAGATTACGGAAAATAACGGACGTGTCGTCTTAAAAGGGCAGATGGGGATCGAAAAGCAGTACGATGAGGCATTACGGGAAACGTTTGGCTCCCGTGTGTTCGAGAAAGACCGGAGCGGCGGTGAGCTCGTTCAAGGGACATCCAAAATCTCGAATGAACCGAAAGACGGATCAAATCTCTACTTAACGATTGATCACCGGATCCAACAGTCGCTCGAAAAACAGATGCAAAAAATGTACGACGAATACAAACCGAAAAATGCAACCGGTATCGTCATGGATGCAAAAACAGGTGAAATTCTGGCGATGGCCGATCGACCGTCGTTTAACCCTAACTTACGGGACATGACGGACTTTACGAACTTTGCCGTGTCGTCCCGCTTCGAACCGGGATCAACGATGAAAATCTTTACATTGGCAGCAGCGATCGATGCCGGTGTCTTCCGTCCGAAGGAACCTTACAAATCCGGAAGCTACAACTACAAAGGCACCGTCATCAAAGATTACAATGACGTCGGGTGGGGAACGATTCCGATGATTGAAGGGGTCTACCATTCGTCGAACGTCATGTTCTCGATCTTAACGGCGGAAAAGTTGGGCATCGAACGGTACAAAGACTATTTCAAGAAGTTTCATTTTGATCAAAAAACGGGTATAGACATCTCGGGCGAAGTCAACAGCCAGTCGGATTTATCTAAACCGTTAAATACGCTGATCACGTCTTGGGGACAATCAACGGCGGTCACGCCGATGCAAATCCTGCAAGGGGCGACAGCGATCGCCGGTGACGGCGAGATGGTAAAACCACACATCATCCAAAAAGCCGACCATACCGATAAGGCTCCGTACAAAGCCAAAACCGAAGTGGTGGGCAAACCGATTTCAGCTGAAGCGGCAAAAGCGACACGAGAAGCACTCGACGGTGTCGTCAACAGTAAAATCGGAACAGGACAGATGTATAAGTTAAAAGATTACCGTGTCATCGGAAAAACCGGAACCGCACAGATTTCGGAGAACGGCAAATACATTCAAGGACAGTTCATCCACTCCTTCATCGGAATGGCTCCAAAGGATGATCCTGAACTGATCATGTATATTGCCGTCGACCGACCTTCTAAAAACGAATCGTCGGTTTCCGGTCCAAGCATCATGAGTCCGGTCTTCAAAAGCGTCATGAATACGGCGTTGCAATATCGGAGCATCAAACCGGCCACACAAAAAGAGTCCGTGGATGTCAAAGCAAAAATCATTCCGAGTTACATCGGAAAAAGCATGAACCAGGCAGAGTCATTAGCAAAAGAACAAGGGGCGGTTCCCGTCATTCTTGGGGACGGTGCCGAGGTCGTGTCGCAAATCCCGACACGAGGACAAGAGTTCGTCAGCGGAGAGCGTGTCCTGTTGAAAACAGCGAACACGTTCAAAATTCCAGATTTGACCGGGTGGTCGCAGCGTGACGTTAAAAAATTAGTCAGTCTGTACAACTTGAAGTTAGATGTGATTGGTAAAGGTTTTGTAACCAAACAATCGGCACGAACTGGTACACTAGTAAAGGAAAATGGAAAGCTGACGGTGGAACTCGCTGAACCAAAAGAGTAAGGAACGGCGGTTTCCTGATTTCTGCAGTGAAACGAGGACGGACCGGAGTCATTCGTTGACTTCTGTTCGTCCTCGTTTGCTGTAAATGAGTGGAGGAAAAGATATGGTGACCATTGCACAATTAGCAGATTGGTTGGGAATCGACCAATCGGATGCACGACCGTTGCGAAACTTTGCGACAGACTCAAGAAGCACACTGACGGATGGGCTCTATATTCCCATTCAGGGAGCACGCGTCGACGGACATTCGTTCATCGAGGGAGCCGTGCAACACGGGGCAATCGCGACGTTATGGAAAAAAGGAGTTCCTCTTCCGGAGACCGATATCGTCGTCCTTGAGGTCGAGGAACCGTTAGCAGCGCTTCAACTCGTTGCCCGGAAATACTTACAACTCGTTTCCCCGAAAGTCGTCGCCATTACAGGGTCAAACGGTAAGACATCGACGAAGGATATGATCGAAAGTGTCTTAAAGCGGACGTACCGGACACATAAAACAGCAGGAAACTTTAATTCGGACATCGGGATGCCGTTGACGATCATGATGATGCCACTCGACACGGAAGTCGCCGTGCTCGAAATGGGCATGAACGGATTCGGTGATATCGAACTGTTGTCGAATCTGGCAGAACCGGATATCGCGCTCGTGACCAACATCGGCGAATCACATGCCGAACAGGTCGGCGGACGGACGGGAATCGCACGGGCGAAGCTGGAAATTCAATCAGGTTTGAAGCCGGATGGTCACCTGTTCATCGACGGAGATGAACCGTTACTGGCAGAAGCGACTGCTGAACGAATCGGATATCGCCACTCGAACACCTTCGTCATCGAACAAGCGGAAGCGACGTTCATCGGAACAACGTTTAAATTCGACGGGACAGAGTTTACGATTCCGGTCCTCGGCAAACACCAAGTCCGCAATGCCGCTTATGCCATTGCGACAGCAAAAGCGCTTGGATTGTCGAATGATGTCATCCAAGACGGATTAAATGCGGTGCAATTGACACCGATGCGAATGGAACGTCTGATGTATGGACAAACGGCGATCATCAATGATGCTTACAATGCCAGTCCGACTTCGATGAATGCCGCAATCGAGACGATTGTGGAGTTGGACGGCTTTACGAACAAGGTCGTCGTCCTCGGAGACATGTATGAACTGGGGCAACAGGAAAAGTCGTTACATGCCTCTGTCGGGAAGAAGATTGCACTTCCTGTGTCACATGCTATCCTTGTAGGGGAGAAGGGGCGCCATATTGCAGACGGAATCGTCGATCCAACCGTCCAAGTCCAATTTGCGGAGACGGTCGAAGAGGCCGCTCGTCTGCTGGAACCCTTGTTAGGAGAACAAACGGTTGTCTTATTGAAAGCGTCACGTGGGCTTGCCCTCGAACAAATCTTCACATATCTAAACAAAATTTAATCCTTAAAAGTAGGTGTTTGCAATGATCACGTTATTCATCAGTTTAATTGTTGCGTTTTTGGTTGTCGTACTCGTGATGCCAAAAGCCATTCCGTTTTTGCACAGTCTGAAATTTGGTCAAGAAATCCGCGAAGAAGGTCCGGACTGGCACCAAGTGAAATCTGGAACGCCGACGATGGGCGGTATCGTGATTTTACTGGCGATGATCGGAAGTCTCATCGTCACGTTGTTTACGAATGGCTTTGAAGCAAGTCATTTGTCGTTACTCTTTTTGACGCTTGCCTATGGAGCAATCGGGTTCATCGATGATTACATCAAGGTCGTCAAAAAACGGAACCTCGGTTTGAATTCCAAACAAAAACTAATCGGTCAAATTGTGGTTGGACTGCTCTTCGTCTGGTTGAGTGGTGGATTTACAAGCGAAGCCACTTATCTCTCGATTCCGTTTACATCGCTGTCGCTTGATTTTGGTCTTCTGTATCCGTTCGTCGCCTTGTTTTGGCTGGTCGGTTTTTCGAATGCCGTTAACTTGACGGACGGACTGGATGGGCTGGTCTCCTTTACAGCGATCCCAACTTTCTTGTTCTTTGGATTATACGGTTGGTTGATTGCAGATGAGCCGGGTGTCGCCTTGTTTGCTTTTTCAGCAGTCGGTGCCTTGATCGGTTTCTTAGTCTTTAACGTCTATCCGGCTAAAATCTTCATGGGGGATACCGGATCACTTGCATTAGGGGCGGCGCTAGCCGGCTTGTCGATTTTACTGAAACTAGAACTGTTGCTCGTCTTGATTGGTATCGTGTTTGTCGTCGAGACGCTGTCCGTCATTTTACAGGTCATCTCCTTTAAGACGACAGGAAAACGGATCTTTAAGATGAGTCCGATCCATCACCATTTTGAAATGGTCGGATGGAGTGAATGGCGGATTGTCGGAACGTTTGCTTCGATCAGCTTTATCATGGCGTTCATCGCCTACCTGTTTGTATAACCGAAATTTGTGGTCAAGAAAGTGAGCGATTTAAAGATGAAGATCTCTGAACTGGATAAAAAAAAGGTACTGGTTCTCGGAACGGCCAAGAGTGGTATTGCAGCAACTCACTACTTAGTCCAAGCAGGGGCCGACGTCACCGTCAATGATGGTGGAACACCCAGCGTAGAAGATGTCGAGACATTACAAACATTAAAGGTCGAGACGATTTTTGGCAGTCATCCTCTATCCTTACTTGAAGGAGTCGAGCTGATCGTTAAAAATCCAGGAATTCCGTATCAGATTCCGTTGTTGCAAGCAGCCTTGGCGCAAGGAATCCCGATTTGGACGGAAGTGGAATTGGCTTATCGGGCGACCGGTGCGAGCTGGGTGGCGATTACCGGATCCAATGGAAAAACGACGACGACGACACTGGTGCACGAGCTGTTGCGCCGTGGTCAAGCACGTGTCCATCTGGCTGGTAACATCGGATTTCCGGCAGTTGAAATCGCGCAACAGGCACAAGCAGGAGATGTGATCGTGATTGAGCTGTCGAGCTTCCAACTGATGGGGATTGATGCTTTTCAACCAGTCAGTGCAGCTTTTTTGAATCTCTCGCCGGCACATCTCGATTATCACGGGGATGTCGCATCGTATGCTGAAGCGAAAGCACGGATCTTTGAGAATATGGAGGCATCCGGACGTCTCGTCGTCAATGCAGATGATCGTCATGTCATGCAGTTGAGCGAACAGACGGCAGCGCAACGTCTGACGTTCTCACGTAAACAATCGGCGTATGCCCGGGTGGAAGACGGGATGATCATCATCGGTGAGACGCCGGTACTGCCGGTCAATGAGTTGGCATTAGGCGGTGGGCACAATCTGGAAAACGTCTTGGCAGCCCTGACGTTGATCGAACCCTTCGCCATCGCCATGACAGACATTCAGGATGTGTTGCGGACATTTGGTGGCGTCGCCCACCGGACAGAATACATCGGAGAGTTCAAGGGACGCAAAGTCTACAATGACTCAAAAGCAACGAATAATGTCGCGACAGAAGCCGCTTTATCCGGCTTCACAGCGCCGATTGTTTGGTTGTGCGGGGGTCTTGAACGTGGGGCAGACTTGAGTCCGCTCCGTCATGCGATGACCCATGTCAAGCATGTCATCGGGTTAGGTGAGACCGGTCAACGCTTCGCTGAGTTGGCAGAGCAACAACAGGTGGCAGCAACAGTTACACAAGCGATGGAAGAAGCGGTGAAAGCGGCATTTGACGTTTCTGAACCGGGCGACATCATTTTACTGTCACCGGCTTCTGCCAGCTGGGATCAATATAAAACGTACGAAGAGCGCGGCGAACACTTCATTCGCTCCGTCCAAGAACAGGGAGGCGCGGCGAAATGAGAATTGTAGTTTCTGGAGGAGGCACAGGTGGTCATATCTATCCGGCTTTAGCAATGATTCGGGAAATCGAACGCCGCATGCCATGCGAAGTTCTCTATATCGGGACGGAAAATGGATTGGAAGCAGACATCGTCCGACGCGCGGGAATTCCGTTTGAATCCATCGAGATTTCAGGAATCCGCCGGTCGCTTTCATTTGAAAACGTCAAGACCGGCATTCGATTTTTGAAAAGTGTTGTACGTGTCCGGAAGTTGTTGCGCGATTTCGAACCGGACATCGTAGTCGGGACAGGCGGTTTCGTCTGTGGTCCCGTGCTGTATACGGCAGCGAAGATGGGATATAAGACATTAGTTCATGAGCAAAACAGTTTACCTGGAATTACAAATAAATTTTTAGCCCGCTATGTGGATCGTGTCGCGCTGTCCTTTAAAGGCTCCGGTCATCACTTCGGGAAAAACGAAGCAAAAACGATTTTAATTGGTAATCCGCGTGCTTCCGAAGTTGCTTTGTTGGAAATCAATCCGGTGGAAGAACGGCGGAAATACGGGTTTGAAGAAGGACGTCCCTTGATCGTCGTCTATGGTGGAAGCCGGGGTGCACCGGCCATCAATCAGGCCGTCGTCGAGATGATTCCACGACTGGAAAACACCGACTGGTCACTGTTGTTCGTTACGGGACAGGTCCATTACGAAACAATCAAGGCACAACTTGGAACGTTACCGGAACGCATTCAACTGCGACCGTTCATCTATGACTTGCCTTTGATTTTAAAAGCCAGTCAACTGGTCATCTCAAGATCAGGGGCAAGTACGTTGGCGGAATTGACGACGCTTGGTTTACCGAGCATTTTGATTCCGAGCCCTTACGTGACGGAAAATCATCAAGAAGTGAATGCCTCGTCACTTGTCGAAACGGGAGCCAGTCTGCTCGTGCGCGAAAAGGAATTGACGGGCGACCGTCTGTTCGAAGCCTGTACGACGGCGATTGCCGAGCAGGAAGCGATGTCAAAAGCCTCTTTGGCACTCGGTATGCCAGACGCAGCAAGTGACTTAGTCGACGAGCTGTTGCGGTTGATCCAACAAAAAAATTAAATCAAAGCAGGAATAGACCGATAAGGAACTGAAATGAATGAGTATGGAGGGAGAGGCTTACGTGAGGGAACAACGACCGAAAAGACAGCCGCAGACGGATACGACTGTCCGTAGCTTAGAAGATAAAATTCCATATGTCCGTGAGCAGCGTCGGAAGAAAGCAAACCGTCGTCTAATCTATGTCCTCATCCTGATCGGTCTATTGATTGGTGTCGTCTTTTACCTTCAATCCAGTTATTCACGTGTCGCGACATTTGATGTCGACGGCACGATTAACGTCAAGAAGGAAGACATCATTCAAGCATCGCGTATTAAGGTCAAGGAGACACATGCTTTCAATGTGTCGGAAGAAGCCGTACTGGAACGAATCGAAGATGTACCGGGTATTCGAGAAGCGACGATGAAAAAACGATTTCTTCACCACTATGAAGTAGAAGTCGTCGAAGAAAAAGAGATTGCGTACGCGAAAGATAAACCCGGTGCCCGGATTGTATTGGCAGATGGTACGATCCTTCCTGGTAAGTCAAAGGAAGAGCTGTTCGATGCACCGATTCTAACCGGATTCACCGATCCATCCCTGCAACGTCTGACGAAAGAACTCGTGAAGATTGAACCGAAAGTCCGGAGTCGGATTTCGGAAATCGTCGCCAACGATCAGACTGATAAAGGGGGATTGAAGTTATTCATGACAGACGGGAATACCGTCTTATTGAGTACGTCGGCTTTTTCTAATTCGTTGAATGAATATGTCAAAGTGATTTCCGCCTTGCCAAAAGGAAAAACAGGGACGATTACGATTGATGGTGGAATCTATTTCAAACCATATACAGGGAAAAAATAGAAAAACACAGGGCGAGATAGAACGGTTTAACAAACGTTTGTTTTCATTAGGAAGAAACCGGGCGTATCGTCATCAAATCGTAATCTATTAGATGGGTATGTTAGGCAATAACTTCTTTTCGTGAGGTTTTTTATAGTGTAGACTTAAACGAGAAGAAGCTTCTCTTGATTCCTGTGAATATAAACAGGAACGAATTGGATTAGTATTATGAAAGTGGAGGTGTCACTCCCATGGAAACGAAAGGTACGATTGCCGCACTAGACATTGGGACATCGGAAGTGAAACTCATCGTTGGTGAACTTCTTGGTGGAACGCTGAATGTGTTAGCGGAAGGATCTGCTCCGTCTGCTGGCGTCAAGCGAGGTGTCATCGTCGATATCGATCAAACAGTGAATGCCATTAAACAAGCGGTCACAGAAGTGGAACGAACACTTGGTGAACCGATTGGTGAAGTATACGTAGCGATTTCTGGTGAGCATATTCAAGTGAAGGATTGCCAAGGCATGACATCCATCAAGGGTGAGGACAATGAAATCACGGACGATGACGTGAAGGATGTCCTTCATTCGGCCATGGTCATGCGCATTCCGAATGAGCTGAGTGTCGTAGATGTTCTTCCGAAAACCTTTACGGTCGACCAGCAAACGGAGATTACGGATCCTCGCGGAATGATTGGTTATCGCTTAGAAGTGACCGGGAAACTGATCATTGGAGCGAAGACGATTCTACATAGCATCAAACGTTCCATCGAACGAGCGGGCTTGGAACTTGCGGGATATGTGCTAGAAAGCTTAGCCGTCTCAAGAATTGCTGCTTCCATCGATGAATTGGAACTTGGTGTCGGGATTGTCGATATCGGACACGAAACAACGACGCTTTCGATTTACGAAAAAAATGACTTAGTGTATTCCACGACATTAGCGTATGGTGGCGATCACCTGACACGCGATTTGACGTATAAAATGAATTGTAAATACCAAGATGCAAAGCTTGCAAAAGAAGAGTACGGGGTTGCGCTTGAAGCACTAGGCGATCCGGAAGAAAAAGTTTCGTACGTCACAATCAACGGGGAACACCGTTTCGAACCGCAAACGGAAATTGGTTTCGTACTCGAAGCACGCCTTGAAGAAATTTTTGAAATGATTCAGAAGCGGATGACGCAAGCCGGTTATTCGCAAATGAACAGCGGTATCATTCTCTGCGGTGGAAGTTCGTCGCTTCCTGGAATCGATCAGCTCGGGAAGCGGATCTTCAAACAGAACGTCAACGTCTATCAGCCGGCGAGCCTCGGTATCCGTCATCCAAAGTATGCAGTGGCTGCTGGGATGTTACGTTACGTCCTGTCACGAAGTACAGTTTCGAAGTCCGGGTTTGACCGTGCGGATGAAAAGGGTATTATCGCACAAGGGCGTGAACAAGAAGAACTGTTGGCGAGTCAGCCTCAAGCACCCGCACGCGAAGATCGAAAGCCGCAAGAACAGCCTCCAAAAGAACGCAAGTCATTCAGTAGTTTCTTTGAGAAATTTTTCGGTTAATAAAAAATAATCAGTATAAAAAAATAGGGGGCCCCTTTTATGTTGCATTTTGATGAAATGATGGACCAAGTAGCTAAAATCAAAGTCATCGGAGTAGGTGGCGGTGGATCAAACGCTGTCAACCGAATGATTGAACATGGTGTCCAAGGCGTAGAATTCATCGCTGTCAACACGGATGCGCAAGCGTTAAATATGTCTCAAGCGGACGTCAAACTTCAATTGGGCGCAAAATTGACACGCGGTCTTGGAGCGGGAGCAAATCCGGAAATCGGAAAAAAAGCCGCTGAAGAGAGTCGCGAGCAGTTAACGGAAATTCTTTCGGGTGCGGACATGGTTTTCGTCACGGCTGGAATGGGCGGAGGTACAGGAACAGGAGCTGCTCCTGTCATCGCGGAGATTTCAAAAGAAATTGGTGCATTGACAGTTGGTGTCGTCACGAAACCATTTATGTTTGAAGGACGTAAGCGGATGCAACATGCTGTATCTGGTGTCCAAAACTTCAAAGAAAAAGTAGATACACTCATCGTCATTCCAAACGATAAGTTGCTTGAGATCGTTGACCGTAATACGCCGATGCTTGAAGCATTCAAAGAGGCAGACAACGTTCTTCGTCAAGGGGTTCAAGGGATCACGGATCTGATTGCCGTTCCTGGTCTGATCAACTTAGACTTTGCCGATGTAAAAACAATCATGACAGAAAAAGGTTCAGCGTTAATGGGTGTCGGTGTCGCAACAGGTGAACACCGTGCGACGGAAGCTGCGAAAAAAGCAATTTCTAGTCCATTGCTCGAAACATCGATCGAAGGTGCAAAAGGTGTCTTGATGAACATTACCGGAAGTGCGAACTTGAGCCTGTATGAAGTGACGGAAGCCGCTCAAATCGTTCAAAGTGCCGCGGATGAAGAAGTGAACTTGATCTTCGGTTCGGTCATTAACGATAACCTCGAAGATGAAATCATCGTCACGGTCATCGCAACAGAATTTGAAAACGAACCACTCGATTTCGAAATTCCGTCAGCACAAGAAATGATGAAAAACTTGTTGAAGAAAAAACAAGCGACACCATCACCAGTTGCTGAAGAGCCGAAACCACAAGTCGAAGAGACACCTAGTAGCTCGAACCAAGAACCAGCAAAAGGGTCAGATGTCGAAGAGACGATGGATATTCCTTCTTTCCTTCGCCGGAATAATCGCTAAACCGATATTCCAAAGACACGATTGCTAGATCAAGAGGTGTCGCGTAAGCGACACCTCTTTTTTTAAAAAAGGATGGGATGAGATGTTTGGTCAATGGATAAAATGGGATACCCCGACGGGAACCGTTCGGGCAGCGTTCACCACAAAGTTTGCAGCGCCACATGGAAATGGAAATCTTGGATTACATGTCAAGGATGATGCAAACGGCGTCGTCGAAAACCGTCAAGTCATCGTCCGACAATTGGAATTAGCACTTGAAAATTCCGTTTGGGCGGAACAAATTCACGGCAATCATGTCGAACAGGTGACGACACTCGATTCAGGGCGCGGCGCATCCGATTATGAGACGGCCATTAAGGGTACAGACGGATTGGTGACGACCGACTCCAATGTCTTGTTGATGATGTTGTTCGCTGACTGTGTACCGTTGATCTTCTGTGATCCGCGAACAGGCATCATCGCAAATGTCCACGCCGGATGGCGGGGAACCGTAGCGAACATCGTCGAAGAGACATTGACGAAGATGGAACAAGCAGGAGCAGAGCGCTCTTCCGTCCAGATGGTAATCGGACCGTCGATTCGGGAATGTTGTTATGAAGTGGATGGTCCTGTGCTCGAAGCCATCGATCAACTCGGACTAGAAGAATCGCCGTACGTCCGGAAGGAAAACGGCAAAGCGATGTTATCGCTCCAAAAAACGAATGCTCTCTTAGCAGAACGAAGTGGAGTCGGTGATGTGCTTGATACAGGCATCTGTACGAATTGCCAAGCGGAAGATTATTTCTCCTACCGACATGGTGACCACGGTGGACGATTTGCTAGTTTGATTGTAAAGGAGCCTCTTGATGTCAATCTCTGAAAATGTACGACACGTACACCAAAAAATGAAACAGGCATATGAAAAGACTGAGCAAAACAAGCAGGTACAATTGATTGGCGTGACGAAATCAGTGTCAAGCGAAGTAGCGGCGGAGTTGCTGGAAGCAGGAGTGACCGCACTGGGTGAAAACCGTCCGGAAGGATTGGCGGACAAACAGGCAGCACTGGGTCGCACGGCATGCGAATGGCACTTCATCGGGACACTGCAAACACGAAAGGTGCGTCAGGTCATCGATCGGATTGATGTGTTGCATTCTCTTGACCGGTTGCACCTCGCCGAGGAAATCAACAAGCGGGCGAAACAGCCTGTCGATTGTTTTGTACAGGTCAACGTATCCGGTGAAGAGTCCAAACAAGGAATCCATCCAACCGATATCCACTCCTTTTTACACGAGGTCGGTCAATATCCGATGATTCGGGTCATCGGCTTGATGACGATGGCACCCTTGACAGAAGACGAGCAGACGATCCGCTCCGTGTTCCGATCGCTTCGTCACTTGCGGGATGAAGTTGCAGCACGTCACCTTCCCCATGCACCGTGTACGGAGTTATCAATGGGCATGTCTTCCGACTATGAGATTGCCATTGAAGAGGGTGCGACATACGTTCGAGTGGGTACTGTTTTAGTCCAACGATAAATTGTCTAGATAAGCGAAAGGAGAATCGATATGGGATTCAAATCGAAAATGCAAAATCTATTTCTCGGAAACACAGACGATTTAGATGAACTCGAATACGAAAATGATGCTACAATAAATAAAGGTAGAGGTGCTTCACAGCAAGAATATGACGAGTACTACGAGGAATCTACCCCGAGTGTTACTCAAAAGGAGGACCCTGTGAGACAATCGAACATCGTACCGATTCATACTAAAAAGGCAAAGTCACAAGTGATTTTGAGTGAACCACGTGTGTTCAACGAAGCGCAAGAGATTGGCGAACACCTTCGTCAAAATCGTGCCGTCATCGTGAACATGCAACGGATGTCTAAAGATCAGTCACGCCAGATGATCAATTTCCTATCCGGTGTCGTGTTTGCTCTGGACGGGACGATTACGACGATCAGTCAAAATACACTCCTCTGTGTTCCGAACAACGTCGAGCTAGCAGGAAGTATTTCCAATCTGCTCGGCGAAGATGATATCAACCATAAGGGGTGGTAAACATGGATTCACAAGTCATGTATGCAATCGGGCGTACACTTGGCACATTACTTCAATATTACAGCTACGTTATGATCGTCTACATTTTACTTTCTTGGTTCCCGAATGCACGGGAATCCAGATTCGGTCAGGTCTTAGCGATGTTAGTCGAACCGTTTCTTGCACCGTTCCGACGGATTATCCCGCCCATCGGAGGTATGCTTGACATTTCACCAATCGTTGCCTTTCTTGTGCTTAACTTGGCGCAGGCAGGAATCCGGGCTATCTTCCTGTAATGAGTGTTTATGATCATTATCGCGGACATGAGCGGGAGTTTGTCGATCTTGTCTTAAACTGGATCGACCATGTCGAAGCGACCTACACGTTTAAGTTAACTGATTTTCTGGATCCACGTGAACAGCAAATCACACGGGAACTCGTCGGTACGAAATGCGCCCTCTTTTTTGAGGGCGGTTTCGAAGGCGCAGAACGACAGCGTGCATTGATTGCACCTGATTATTATGATCTCGATGCAGACGACTTTGATATTGCCATTTATCGTATTCATTATCCTACAAAATTCGTTGAACTGTCGCATCGACAGGTGACCGGCACGTTGTTGAATGTTGGGCTGAAACGCGGAAAATTCGGCGATGTGGTGATTCAGGACCAGACAGTGCAATTTGCTGTCGCGAAAGAAGTTGCCTCGTATATCGAAGCGAATGTCGATCGGGCAGGCAAGACGAAAATCCGTTTGTCCGTCGTGGATTCGGAAGAACAATTGAAAATCAAAGAGCAGGAATGGCAAGAAGAGTTAGGTTTTGTCAGTTCCCTGCGGTTCGATACCGTAGTCAGCGAGATTCTTGGTTTTTCGAGACAAAAAGCGCAAAGTTTGATTAAGCAAGGTGAAAGTAAAGTCAATTACAAAATCGTGGAAGATCCAAGTTTTCTGTTAGACGAAGGGGATTTACTGTCCCTTCGCGGAACAGGTCGTGTCAAGTTGATTGCCGTACTCGGTTCAACAAAACGGGATCGGATCAAACTGCAATACGGTCTGTTAAAAGGTTAACAAACAAACTGAGGAGGATTCATTATGCCATTGACGCCACTTGATATTCACAATAAGGAATTCACACGGAAGTTTCGCGGGTATGACGAAGATGAGGTCAATGAATTTCTTGATCAAGTCATCAAGGATTTTGAATTGTTGCTTCGGGAAAACCGTCAACAACAAGAAGTCATTCAAAACATGCAGTCTCGTGTCGATTACTTCAGTTCGATGGAAGAAACATTAAACAAATCGATCATCGTCGCTCAAGAAGCGGCAGAAGAAGTGAAGGCCAACGCGACGAAAGAAGCGAGCCTGATCGTCAAACAAGCGGAACGGGAAGCGGAGCAGTTACAAGATGCAGCGCAACGCCGCGCCCAACGGACGGACTTTGAAGTCGAACAGATGCGTAAAAAAATCGAGTTGTACCGAAACCGGTTCAAAGTGTTGATTGATGCCCAGATGGAATTATTGACGAGTCACGATTGGGATGCGTTTGATAGTTCGACGCGAGGTGCGCTTGACGAGATTCCGGCAGTTGCGTATAATGACGACGATGTCATATAAAGTAAAGCAGTGAGAAGGACACGTTTTTTATCAGGATACTGTCAGCGAATCGGGAAACGGTGTGAGCCCGACCAGTGAATGAAAAAAAATATCCCCTTTGAGTACGGGACTGAACAAATGCAGTAAGTTCCGTCGTTTCGCCCTCGTTATCGGGCTCTTAAGTGGTAATCCGTTCGTAAGGATTGCTAGTAGGGTGGTACCGCGAGTTCAAGTCAAACTCGTCCCTATCAGGGGATGAGCTTGGCTTTTTTTTGTACTTAAAAATACAGACAAGTGAGGGAATGCCAGATGGAATACAAAGATACATTATTGATGATGAAAACGGAATTTCTGATGCGAGGAAACTTACCAAAACGTGAGCCGGACATGCAGGCACGCTGGAACGAGATGAATCTCTATGAAGCAGTCCAAGAAAAAAATGCGGAGAAACCGACGTTTATCTTACATGACGGTCCTCCCTATGCGAACGGTGACATCCACATGGGGCACGGCTTAAATAAAGTCCTAAAAGATATCGTCGTCCGTTACAAATCGATGAACGGATTCCGTTCACCGTACGTACCGGGTTGGGACACGCACGGTCTGCCGATTGAAACGGCTTTACAAAAAGCAGGTGTCGACCGCAAGTCGATGTCGGTTGCTGAATTCCGGAAGCTCTGTGCGAAATATGCGCTTGAGCAAGTCGATCATCAGCGAGAGCAGTTTAAACGACTTGGTGTGTTAGGTGATTATGACAATCCGTATATCACGTTGCAACCGGAGTTCGAGGCGGCACAAATCCGTCTGTTTGGTGACATGGCGAACAAAGGATACATCTACAAAGGGAAAAAACCGGTTTACTGGTCACCTTCTTCAGAGTCGGCTCTCGCGGAAGCGGAAATTGAGTATCAAGACAAACGATCGGCTGCCATTTACGTCGCGTTCCAAGTCATGGACGGGAAAAACATCTTGGAGCCGACGGATCATTTCGTCATCTGGACGACGACACCATGGACGATTCCAGCGAACCTCGGGATTTCTGTCAGCGGTGAGTTGACATATGCACGCATCGAATACCAAGGCAAAGGCTATATCGTTGCCGAGACACTCGTACCGGAAGTCATCGAAGCATTAGGTTGGGAAGAAGCGACGGTAGGTCGTGTCTTCAACGGCGCGGACTTTGAATACATCAAAGCGAAACATCCACTGTATGACCGCGAATCACTCGTCATGCTTGGGGATCACGTCACAGCGGAAGCAACAGGTGTCGTCCATACGGCTCCAGGACACGGGGAAGACGACTTTAGAATCGGTCAAGCCTACGGACTCGATATCCTTTGCCCTGTCGATGATAAAGGTGTCATGACGGCAGAAGCACCCGGTTTTGAAGGCATGTTCTATGAAGATGCAAACAAAGAAATCGGAATTGCTTTAGAAGAAGCCGGCGCCTTGTTGAAATTGTCGTTCATCAAACACTCGTATCCACACGATTGGCGTACGAAAAAACCGGTCATCTTCCGGGCAACACCACAGTGGTTTGCTTCGATCAAAGATTTCCGTACCGAAATCCTGGATGAGATCAAAGGTGTCCAGTGGGTACCGGAGTGGGGCGAAACCCGCCTGCACAACATGTTTAAAGACCGTGGAGACTGGGTCATTTCCCGTCAACGGGCGTGGGGTGTACCACTGCCGATTTTCTATGCGGAAGATGGTACGGAAATCGTCACACCGGAAACGATTGACCATATCGCGAATCTGTTCGCTGAACACGGATCAAACGTCTGGTACGAGCGCGAAGCGGTTGATCTGCTTCCGGAAGGCTTCACGCATCCGGCAAGCCCGAATGGTGTCTTCAAAAAAGAAACGGACATCATGGATGTCTGGTTTGACTCCGGTTCCTCGCATGCGGGTGTGTTAGAAGCACGTCCGGAGCTCGAGCGTCCAGCGGATCTTTATCTGGAAGGATCGGATCAATACCGTGGTTGGTTCAACTCATCCCTTTCGACAGCCGTCGCAACGACGGGGAAAGCACCATATAAAGCGGTCGTCAGTCACGGATTTGTTCTGGACGGACAAGGACGGAAGATGTCGAAATCAATCGGAAATACGATTGCACCAATCCAGATCATGCAACAGTTCGGAGCTGAAATTCTCCGTCTGTGGGTCGCTTCCGTTGATTATCAGTCAGATGTTCGCGCTTCGATGGACAACTTCAAGCAAGTATCGGAATCGTACCGGAAAATCCGGAATACGGTCCGCTTCTTACTCGGAAACCTCGATCAATTTGATCACACGACACACCGTGTTGCCTTTGAGGACTTACCAGAGTCCGACCGCTTCATGCGGACGAAGCTTGACCAACTTGTCGGCAAAGTGAAGGCGGCTTATGATGCCTACGACTTCATGGCAGTATATCAACTGTTGCATAACTTCTGTGTCTTGGACTTGTCTTCGTTCTATCTGGATTACACGAAGGACATCCTCTACATCGAAAAAGAAGATGCACCGGCGCGTCGTGCCGTTCAGACAGTCATGTATGACACGGTCGTGACGTTGTTACAATTAATGGCACCGGTCTTGCCGCATACGGCAGACGAAGCATGGGAATTCGTTCCGGGTGTCGAAACGGCAAGCATCTTCTTGACGGATCTTCCGGAAACACCGGAAGTGACGGAAGAAGGTCTGGCGTTGATTGCGAAATGGAACAGCTTCCTCGTTTTCCGCGATGACGTCCTAAAAGCACTCGAAGAAGCACGTGCGGAGAAACTTGTCGGGAAAACACTTGAAGCCAAGCTCCAGCTTGCGCCAAATGACGAGACAAAAGCATTGCTTGGGACGATTGATCACCTCGAACAGTTGTTGCAAGTCTCACAGATTGTTTTCGTTGATTCGGCTGAGAAGACATACGAAACGACAGGAGTCACGGTTCTCAAAGCAGACGGTGAAAAATGTGAACGATGCTGGACCTATTCGACCGAACTTGGTCAAGATCCGGCTCATCCGACACTTTGCCCACGTTGTACTGAGGTCGTCAATTCTTTATAATGGTCAGGGAGGGGCAGCTGCGGCGACTTCGTAGCGGTCCCTCATTATTTTTGGATGTGGAGGAAAAAAGAATGTGGCTTTACTTAGCGATTGCTGCTGTACTCGTCGGCGTGGATCAATTGACGAAATGGATCGTCGTCCAACAAATGACGATCGGTCAGGCGATTGAGATCATTCCGAATTTCTTTTATTTGAATTCCTACCGAAATCGTGGTGCGGCATGGGGCATGTTAGAAGGGAAATTTGGCTTTTTCTTCGTGATTACCGTTGTCGTCGTCATCGGATTGATTTATTTTCTGTATAAAGAAGGCACAAAAAACAAAGTATTTGCTTGGAGCATTGCCTTATTACTGGGCGGGGCGATCGGGAATTTCATCGACCGGATGGCACGCGGAGAAGTCGTTGACTTTTTCCATTTTTATCCGTTTGGTTACAACTTCCCGATATTCAATATCGCAGACGTCTGTTTGACGTTTGGGGTGATTTTGATGCTGATCAGCGTCATGTTTGAAGAGCGTTTGACTAAGAAGGGAACGATTGATTAATGAATGAACAGAATGAATGGGCTGTAAAAGCCAATGGTGCAACCGGTCGAATCGATAAATGGTTGGCGGAACAACAAGACTGGTCGCGTTCACAAGTCCAGGATTGGCTAAAAGCCGGTCATGTCGAAGTCGACGGACGCATCGTGAAACCGAACTATAAGATGTCCGGAACAGAAAACATTCTTGTCCGGATTCCGGAAGCGGTCGAACTTGAAGTATTACCCGAGAATATTCCGCTGGATGTCGTGTATGAAGACAGTGATGTCATCGTCATCAACAAACCCAAAGGGATGGTCGTCCACCCGGCCGCCGGTCATGTATCGGGTACATTGGTCAACGCCTTGTTGTACCACTGCCAGGATCTTTCCGGCATCAATGGTGTGAAACGTCCCGGGATTGTCCACCGGATCGACAAAGATACATCAGGTCTCCTGATGGTCGCTAAAAATGATTTGGCTCATGAATCCTTGGCGCAACAATTAAAAGACAAAACGACTGAACGGTTGTATATTGCCCTGGTCCATGGTGAAATTCCGCATGAACTCGGAACAATCGAAGCGCCGGTCGGACGCGACAAAAATGACCGCCAACGAATGACCGTGACCGACAAGAATTCAAAAGCAGCGGTGACACATTTCCGTGTACTTGAGCGTTACGAAGGATTTACCGTCGTCGAGTGTAAGCTCGAGACAGGACGGACGCACCAAATCCGTGTCCACATGCGTTACATCGGCTTCCCGCTTGCCGGAGATCCAAAATACGGACCGCGGAAAACGATGAAAATGAACGGTCAAGCACTCCATGCCGCAGTTCTCGGATTCACGCACCCACGCACTGGCGAGACGTTGCGTTTTGAAGCCGATTTGCCGGAAGAGATGACATTTGAAATCAGTCAGTTGAAAAAACTCGAATTAGAGTCTTGACGTTTTTCTGATAAAACGGTAGAGTATCACCTAGAGAGCGATGCGAGACATCTGCCTCACAATCGGTCGTCCGCGTTGACGATCCTACCTATAGCACACCTTTAAACGAGTCCGGAGAGGCTTCGAAAGGGAGACACTTAATTTGTGTATACACGTGTAGCTATCTGCTACCGACACGTTTTGTCTTCAACAACCTCCTGCGACTTTACGCAGGAGGTTTTTTTGTAGAAAGGAGCCAATCATGAAACCATCCGTCATTTTAGATGAAGCAGCAATCGGTCGCGCATTGACACGTATTGCGCATGAAATCATCGAACGTAACAAAGGAATCGATCAACTGATGATCGTCGGGATCAAGACACGGGGCGAAACGTTAGCCCGTCGTTTAGCCCGCCGGATTGAACAGATTGAAGGGAAGCCGGTTTTACTCGGTGTCGTTGATATCTCGATGTACCGGGACGATTTATCGAAGAAAAGCCTGGAACCGGAAATCAAGGGCACGGACATGCCGGAGACCGTAACTGGAAAAATCATCGTCCTCGTCGATGATGTGCTCTACACCGGGCGGACTGTCCGTGCCGCGATGGACGCACTCGTCGACCATGGACGTCCGAGCATGATCCAGCTCGCCGTCCTGGTGGACCGGGGACACCGCGAACTGCCGATCCGACCGGACTTCATCGGCAAGAACGTGCCGACGTCACGGGAAGAACAAGTCGTCGTCGCGTTGTCAGAAGTCGATGACGCCGATCAAGTATTCATCAAACGTTAAACAAAATACCTTTAACGTGGTCCAGAGAGACCAGAAAGGGAGTTATCCTCATGAAAAAACACACAGCGGTTCTTGATGTACAAGAACGTCCGAACCATCCTCTCCAGTGGCTGATGCTCAGCCTGCAACATGTCTTCGCGATGTTTGGCGCGACTGTCCTCGTTCCGTTATTAACGGGATTGAATACGTCAGTCGCTCTCGTCGCAAGTGGAGTCGGCACCTTGATTTTCCTCGCCGTCACACGCTTCAAAGTCCCAACATACTTAGGCTCGAGTTTTGCCTATATTGTGCCGATCATCGCCGTCAGTGAACGCTGGGGCGTCGAAGACGCCTTAGTCGGCGGCATGGTCGCCGGTCTGGTCTACGGACTGGTGTCGCTCATCATCACCTATACGGGTGTCGGTTGGCTGATGAAACTCTTGCCGCCTGTCGTCATCGGACCGGTCATCATGGTCATCGGTCTATCGCTTGCTCCGACCGCTGTCAACATGGCGATGAACGATGCGGATGGCAAATACAGCGGCATGTTGTTCTTCGTTGCCTTGACGACACTTGCCGTGACCTTGCTTGCGATGACGTACTTCAAAGGCATGTGGAGCACGGTTCCGATCTTGTTTGGGATCGGCACGGGATACCTTGTCGCAGCAGCTGTCGGAATCGTGGATTTCACCTCGCTTCGTCAAGCAAGTTTCTTCCAGATTCCAAACTTCACGGTACCGTTTCTCGACTACTCACCCACGTTGAACTGGGCGGCACTCGCCCTCATCGTCCCGGTCACGCTCGTCACGTTGACGGAACATATCGGGGAACAAAAAGTGACATCACGGATCATCGGGCGCGAGACGCTTCTTGATCCAGGGATGCACCGGACGGTCCTCGGAGACGGGTTGGCCAAGACGGTCGCTTCGATGCTCGGTGGACCACCGGTTACGACATATGGTGAAAACAACGGTGTCATGGCGATTACGCGGGTTTACAGTGTGTTTGTCCTGGGTGGTGCCGCCGTTCTTGCCATCAGCTTTGGTTTCCTCGGTTATGTCGAAGGGTTCATCAAAACGATTCCAACACCGGTCATGGGTGGGATCAGCATCTTACTATTCGGTGTCATCGCGTCCAACGGTCTCCGGACATTGGTTGAAAGTAAAGTGGACCTGGCAGACAAACGAAACTTAACGATCACGGCCGTCATTCTTGTCATCGGTATCGGTGGGGCCGCCCTGAAAGTTGGCGACTTCTCTTTAGAAGGCATGGCACTGGCAACGGTTCTTGGCATCCTCCTGAATCTGATCTTGCCGAAAACGCCGGTAGAAGCAGAACAAAGCGAACAAGACACCTTACAATCGAAACGAGCAGCTAACGACTTTTAAGACGTTCCAGAGAGAACGATAAAGTGGAGGCCCTTCAGAAGTGCAGGCGAACAGCCCTGTCTTCTTCAGCGCACCTTCACATCAGAAGGTGCGCTTTTTTGTGGGGCAAAAGGAGAGAATAAGATGCAGACACAGCAACGCATTTCACATTTCGTCAGTTTGGATGATTTATCAACGGTTGAAATTGAACGGTTGATTGCCCGCGGATTAGAGTTAAAGCAAGGGGCTTCGCCGCACAGGACGGTAACCAAAACAGTCGCCAACCTATTTTTCGAACACTCGACACGAACAAAATGTTCATTTGAAATGGCGGAACATCACCTCGGACTGCACGTCCTGCCGTTTGAAACAGCGACGTCCTCCGTCCAAAAAGGCGAAACGTTGCTCGACACCTGTAAGACGCTGGAAGCGATCGGGGTCGACGCACTTATCGTTCGTCACGGCGAGACCGGCTACTACGAACGCTTACAAGAACAGCTCCGGATTCCGATCATCAACGCCGGCGACGGGAGCGGCCAACACCCGTCACAGTCGTTGCTCGACTTGATGACGATGTATGAAGCGTTTGGGGATGTCACCGGGAAAACGATTGTCATCTGCGGAGACCTTAGACACAGCCGTGTCGCGCGATCCAATGCACATGTCTTGCGACGATTGGGGGCAACGGTCATCGGATCAGGTCCCCGTGAATGGTTCGACGACACGTTAGGCATTGCGTATCAAGAAATCGATGAAGCGTTGACGAGCAGTGACATCATCATGCTGTTGCGTGTGCAACATGAACGTCACTTGGACGACCAGTCGTTTGAGGCGACGGTCTACCATCAACGGTATGGTTTGACGCATGAACGGATGGCACGGATTCGTCCGGAAGCCATCGTCCTTCACCCGGCACCGGTCAATCGGGGTGTCGAGATTGCCGAAGAACTTGTGGAACATGCTCAATCGCGGATTTTTGACCAGATGACGAACGGTGTTTTTGCACGGATGGCGATTTTAGAACGGGCTTTTGATGAGCCGACAACAAAGGAGACGATATAAGATGGCAATTCGAATTGATCATGCAACGTGGTATAAAAACGGTGAACGGCAACAATCGAGCATCCGAATCGAAAACGGACTGTTTACGGAACTGGATGCGACACCGAAGGAAACGGACCATGTGATTGATGCGAACGACTATCTCGTAGCGCCGGGCTTCGTCGACATTCACGTCCACTTACGTGAACCGGGCGGCGAGCACAAGGAAACGATTGCGACGGGCACAGCGGCTGCGGCTGCAGGCGGCTTTACGACAATCTGTCCGATGCCCAACACGCGTCCGGTGCCGGACGACCGGGAAACGCTGGACGCACTGTTTAAAAAAATTGAGGAAACGGCCTCTGTCCGTGTTTTCCCTTATGCGGCGATTTCAAAAAATCAGCTAGGGCAGGAACTCGTCGCGTTTGAACAGTTGACCGATGCCTTTGCTTTTACGGATGACGGAGTCGGTGTCCAAAGCGCCGCCGTCATGCGCGAAGCGATGACCCGGGCTGCGGCCCTGAATAAAAGCATCGTCGCCCATTGTGAAGATGATTCGCTCAAGGCGGGGTGTGTCCACGAAGGCACTTACAGCAAACGGGAAGGACTACAAGGCATCCCGTCACTTGCGGAAAGCATTCACATCGCACGGGATGTCTTGATTGCCGAAGCGACCGGCTGCCATTATCATGTCTGCCACGTCTCGACAAAAGAATCGGTCCGGGTGATCCGGGATGCGAAACGAGCAGGCATCCGGGTGACGGCGGAAGTCACGCCCCACCATTTAGTATTGACGGAAGACGACATCATCGGACGGGATCCAAATTTCAAGATGAACCCGCCACTTCGCAGCGAAGCGGATCGCCAGGCTCTGATCGAAGGCTTGCTGGACGGGACGATTGATTGTATCGCAACGGATCACGCACCCCATGCGGCAGACGAAAAAGCACTCGGCATTGAACGTGCCCCGTTTGGCATCACCGGTTTTGAAACGGCATTCGCGTTGCTTTACACCAAGCTGGTCGAACCGGGAATCCTGCCGCTTGCGCGGGTCATCGACTGGTTGTCGGCAGCACCTGCTGAATTGTTTGAACTGCCGTATGGACGGATCGAAGTCGGGGCGCCGGCCGATCTTGTTTTGCTGGATCTGCAGACAAGCCGTGCGGTCGAACCGGAGCAGTTCTTCTCAAAGGGGAAAAACACACCGTTTCGCGGAGAACATCTGACCGGCTATCCGGTCCTGACAATCGTTGGCGGAGAAATCGTATTCAAGGGGGAAATGACACATGTCTAAACGGACGTTGATTTTAGAGGATGGTTTGGTGTTTGAGGGAGAAGCTTTTGGAGCAGACGAGGTGACGATGGGCGAGGTCGTTTTCCAGACCGGAATGACAGGTTATCAAGAAATGTTATCGGATCCTTCCTATTGTGATCAAATGATTGTGTTAACGAATCCGTTAATCGGAAATTACGGGATGAATCGGGACGACTATGAAACGACACGACCGCTTGCTAAAGCGCTGATTGTCCGTGAAATCTGCCATACGCCGTCGAACTTCCGGTCACAGACCTCGCTTTCCGACGCGATGACAGAATTCAACATTCCCGGATTGACCGGCATCGATACGCGGCAGTTGACCCGCCATCTTCGTTCAAAAGGTGTCATGCGAGGTGTACTGGTCGATGGGACATACGACTTGCAGGAACAGCTCGATCAGATTCGGCAGCTGCAACTGGCGACTGATCAAGTGAAACGAGCCTCGACGGAACGGGCTTACGTTATTCCCGGCGCCGGACCCCGGATCGTCCTCGTGGACTTTGGCGCAAAACTTGGAATCGTCCGGGAGCTCGTCCGCCGTGGATGTGAAGTCGTCGTCGTACCGTACGACGTGACGGCGAAGGAAGTCCTCCATTATGTACCGGACGGTGTCATGTTGTCGAACGGTCCCGGGAACCCGAAAGACGTCCCGACGGCCATTCCATTGATTCAAGAATTGACGGGGCAAGTCGTCATCTTCGGGATTTGTCTCGGTCATCAGTTGATTGCCCTGGCGCATGGCGCAGATACGTTTAAGTTACCGTTTGGTCACCGGGGTGCGAATCACCCGGTCGAGGAGATCCGAACCGGTCAAGTCAGTATCACGTCACAAAATCATGGATATGCCGTGGAAGAACAATCGCTTGCCGGATTGAACCTCGCGTTGACGCACCGGGCAATCAACGACGGGACAGTGGAAGGAATTCGTCATACTAAACATCCGGTCTTTTCCGTTCAATATCACCCGGAGGCTTCGCCGGGACCGACCGATGCCAACGATTTATTTGATCAGTTTTTAACAGAAATCACGAACCAACAGGAGGTCACTCATGCCTAAACGTCAAGATATTCAGAAGATACTCGTCATCGGTTCCGGTCCAATCGTGATCGGACAGGCAGCAGAATTTGATTACGCGGGAACACAAGCCTGTCAAGCTTTGAAGGAAGAAGGGTATGAAGTCGTACTTGTCAACTCGAATCCAGCGACGATCATGACGGATCCGACGGTTGCGGACCGGGTGTACATCGAACCCCTCCAAGCAGAATTCGTTGCCCGGATCATCCGAAAAGAACGTCCGGATGCCTTACTTGCTACGCTCGGTGGACAAACGGGTCTGAATCTTGCCGTCGAACTCGACCGTCTTGGTGTCTTGAAAGAATATGGCGTCGAACTGCTCGGGACAAAATTATCCGCCATTGAGGAAGCGGAAGATCGTGATTTGTTCAGAAAACTGATGTTTAGACTCGGACATGGTGTGCCGGAAAGTGAAATCGTCCATACGGTGGAAGAAGCAGAACAGTTCTGTGCAAAAATCGGTCTCCCGATTATCATCCGTCCCGCCTATACACTTGGTGGAACAGGCGGAGGCATCGCCGAGACGATGGACGAGTTCATCCGCATCGTCGAAGGAGGACTGAAGGCCAGTCCGGCGACACAAGTCTTGCTAGAAAAATCGATTGCCGGCATGAAAGAAGTCGAATTCGAAGTCATGCGGGACGCGACGAACCAAGCCATCATCGTCTGTGCGATGGAAAACTTTGATCCGGTCGGTGTTCACACCGGCGATTCAATCGTCTTTGCACCAACACAAACGTTGTCCGACCGGGACTACCAGATGATGCGCAACGTCTCACTCGATATCATCCGGGCACTCGGCATCGAAGGGGGATGTAACATCCAGTTTGCGCTGGATCCGTTGAGCTTCACGTATTACGTCATTGAAGTCAACCCGCGGGTCTCCCGTTCGTCGGCGCTGGCCTCTAAGGCAACCGGTTATCCGATTGCAAAATTAGCCGCAAAAATCGCGGTGGGTTACGCCTTATCTGAATTAAAAAACCCGATTACGGAAACAAGCTTCGCCTCTTTTGAGCCGGCACTCGACTATGTCGTCGCGAAGATTCCCCGCTGGCCGTTTGATAAATTCGAATCAGCGGACCGGACACTCGGTACACAGATGAAGGCGACCGGCGAAGTCATGGCGATGGGACGAACGATGGAAGAAGCGTTGCTCAAGGCAGTTCGTTCTCTGGAAATCGGCCAGTCGGATCTCCATATGGCGCGGTTTGGCGGCATGGAGGAAGCGGAATTACACCAGCAAATCGTCAAAGCGACGGACGAGCGGTTATTTGCTTTATATGCGGGCATCGAACGCGGTTACTCTGTTGAACAGTTACACGCGTGGACGAACATCGATCGGCTCTTTCTTGAAAAACTGCACCATATTTACCGGATCGAGCAGGACATCATCGAAAACGGATTGACCGAGGAACGCCTCCGTCATGCCAAACGCTACGGCTTCAGTGACGTGATGCTCGCACGGCTGACCGGACAGACGGAAAGGGAAATCCGCCATGTCCGACAAGATGCCGGACTGCATCCGGTCTATAAGATGGTCGACACATGTGCTGCTGAATTTGCTTCGGACACACCGTATTATTATGGGACGTACGAAGTCGGAAATGAAGCGATGCCGACTACCCGGCCGTCGATCCTCGTGTTAGGTTCCGGACCGATTCGGATCGGACAAGGCGTTGAGTTTGATTATGCGACCGTCCATTCAATTCAAGCGATTCGTGAAGCGGGTTATGAAGCGATCATCGTCAACAATAATCCGGAGACAGTCTCGACGGACTTCTCGATTTCCGACCGCCTGTATTTTGAACCCTTGACGACGGAAGATGTCTTGGAAGTCATCCGGAATGAGCAGCCGATTGGTGTCATCGTTCAGTTCGGGGGACAGACGGCAATCAATCTGGCGGAATCGCTGGAAGCAGAAGGCGTCAATATCCTTGGAACATCACTGGAAGACTTAGACCGGGCAGAAGACCGGAAACAGTTTGAAGCTGCTCTGACGCAACTCAACATTCCTCAGCCACCCGGAAAAACAGCCGTTACGGTAGCAGAAGCGACAGAAGCGGCAAACGGGCTGGGTTATCCAGTGCTCGTCCGACCGTCCTATGTCCTTGGTGGACGTGCGATGGAAATCGTGTACGGACAGCAGGAACTGGAACACTATATGAAACACGCCGTCATCGCCTCGCCGGAACGTCCGGTCCTTGTCGATCGGTATTTGACCGGGATGGAGCTGGAAGTAGATGCGATTTGCGACGGGGACGATGTCGTCATACCGGGGATCATGGAACATATCGAACGCGCCGGGGTTCACTCGGGGGACTCGATTGGTGTCTATCCTCCGCAACGGGTGCCGCAAGCGATCAAGGATTTGATCGTCGATTATACGACACGGATCGCCAAAGCCTTCCGGATCAAAGGACTGCTCAACATCCAATTCGTGTTCGCAGACGGTGAATTGTATGTCTTGGAAGTGAATCCACGGGCGAGTCGTACTGTCCCGTTCATCTCAAAGGTTACCGGATTACCGGTTGCCCGACTTGCGACGAACGTCATTTTAGGAGAGACGCTTGCTTCTTATGGATTAACGAGTGGTGTCTTACCGGAAGAAGCCCTTGTCTCCGTCAAAGTGCCGGTCTTCTCGTTTGCGAAGTTAAAAGAAGTTGATCCGTCGCTCGGACCGGAAATGAAGTCTACCGGCGAAGTCATCGGAACCGACCGGACACTCGAGAAAGCACTTTACAAAGGACTACTCGCCTCTGGAATGGCGATTCCGGAACACGGTCGCGTCTTGATGACCGTCGCGGATCAGGACAAACACGAAATGCTGGATCTCGCAAAACGATTCACGGCACTTGGGTTTACACTTCTTGCGACGACGGGCACCGCCGGTTTCCTGGCAGAAAACGGGTTGCGTGTTCAAGTCGTCGGAAAAATCGGTTCGGAAAAAGGGTCGATGCTTGATGTCATTGAAAAAGCAGAAGTGGAGTATGTCATCAATACGATGAGCCGTGACTCCCAAGTCACAAAAGACGGCTTCATCATTCGTCGCGCGGCGGCAGAAAACAATGTCGTTTGTCTGACGTCACTGGATACGGCAGAAGCCTTGTTGCGTGTCATCGAAAGTTTATCCTTTGAAGCCAGCGCCATCCAACCGTTCGACTACATGAAAAAGGCGGTGACCCGATGATCCATATGTTGACAGTCGTGACACGCCGGCAAATCGCGAAGGGAGCGACAGAGTTAGTCTGTCGTCTGCCTGACGCAACGGTTATCGAACCGGGACGTTTCATGCACTTACGGGTCGGTCCCCTGTTACGCCGCCCGATTTCAATCGCCAACGTCGAAGGGGACTTGATCACCTTTTTGTTCAAGGAAATCGGTCAAGGGACAAAAGAACTCGCCCAGTTACGTCCGGGAGATCAGATCGATGCTCTCGGTCCGCTCGGAAACGGGTTTCCGGTCCAGCACGTCGCGCCCGACGCCCGGATTGTACTGGTGGGCGGCGGAATCGGCGTACCACCGCTTTACTACACGATGCGAAAACTCGTGGAACGGGGGATTTCCTGTGAGGCGATTCTTGGATTTGATACGGCGGACAGCGTGTTTTATGAAGACGAATTCCGAGCGCTTGGTCCGACGACTGTCACGACGGTCGACGGGACAGCCGGTGTTCAGGGATTTGTGACCGCGGCACTTGAACCCAATCGGTTTGACACGTTGTTTGCCTGCGGACCGGAACCGATGTTGCGGTCGATTCAACACGTTCCGATCACGCATAAATTTTTATCGATTGAAAATCGAATGGGTTGCGGCATTGGGGCTTGTTTCGCGTGTGTCTGTCCGACACCGGATGGACACTACGTTAAGACCTGCTCCGACGGTCCGGTTTTCCGGGCGGAAGAGGTGATCCTATGAGTCGTTTACAGGTTAATTTACCCGGTCTCCAATTAAAAAATCCGATCATCCCGGCGTCCGGCTGTTTTGGATTTGGCGAAGAATTTGCAAAACTATACGATTTGTCGATCTTAGGCGGCATCATGATCAAGGCGGCGACCGGTGAAGAACGGTACGGTAATCCGACACCACGCGTCGCGGAGAGCGGGATGGGCATGCTCAATGCCATCGGCTTACAAAATCCGGGCGTCGACGGTATCATCGCCAAGAAATTGCCGTTCCTTGGCCAATTTGATACGGAAATCATTGCGAACGTTGCCGGTTCGACGCCGGAAGAGTATGAGACCGTCACGAAACGAATCAGTCAAGATCCGGTCGTTAAAGCGATTGAACTGAACATCTCCTGCCCGAACGTTAAATCCGGCGGGATGCAATTCGGGACGGATCCGAGGATGGCAGCGGAGCTGACGAAACGGGTCAAAGCCGTTTCGGACAAACCGGTTTATGTGAAACTGTCGCCCAACGTCACGTCGATTGTCGACATGGCGCAGGCCGTTGAACAAGCAGGGGCGGATGGACTGACGATGATCAATACTCTCGTTGGCATGCGCATTGATGTCCGGACAGGGCAACCCATATTGGCGAATCGCGTCGGTGGTCTGTCCGGACCGGCAATCAAACCGGTGGCCGTCCGGATGATTCACGACGTCGCTCAAGCCGTCGAAATTCCGATTATCGGGATGGGCGGTGTCATGGAAGTGGATGATGTTCTTGAGATGATTTATGCGGGCGCGTCCGCCGTAGCGGTCGGGACAGCAAATTTCGTTAATCCGTTCATCTGTCAGGAATTGATTTCAGCTCTGCCGAAACGGATGGATGAATTAGGAATCGAACACATTCTAGACATCAGGGGGAAAGCATATGGGGCAACTTTACATCGCGCTTGATTTTCAATCAGCAACAGAGGTCGAACAATTTTTGGATCAACTGGCACCATACCGTCCGGCGGTTAAAGTCGGCATGGAACTGTACTATGCTGAGGGTCCTGCGTTTGTCCGGCGATTGACAGAACAAGGACATGCCGTGTTCTTGGATTTGAAGGTTCACGACATTCCAGAAACAGCGCGCCGTACAATGCGGATTCTGGGTCAACTGGGTGTCGAACTGACGAATGTCCATGCGGCGGGTGGAGAGGCGATGATGCGGGCGGCACTCGCAGGATTGCGGGAAACCTCCCCGACGACCCGTTTGATTGCGGTCACCCAACTGACGTCAACGGATCAGGCGATGTTGACCGATTTGATGATTCCCCATGCGATGGATCAGGTAGTGACGCATTATGCGCAACAAGCGGAACAGGCGGGACTAGACGGCGTCGTCTGCTCGGCCCTCGATACACCGACACTTAAACCCATTTGTCGGACGGGGTTCCAATTGGTCACACCGGGCATTCGACCAGCCGGGACGGACGCAAATGACCAGAAGCGGGTTGCGACCGTCACGGATGCACGGCAATTTGGTGCAACGGATCTCGTCATCGGACGTGCCATCACACAGGCAGCGGATCCGAAACAGATGTATGAAATGGTACTGACACAATGGAAGGGGATCAAAGCATGAATCAACTCGCAAAAGCGCTACTCGATATCGAAGCCGTGACACTTGCACCAAACAGACCCTATACGTGGGCGAGTGGTCTACGCTCACCGATTTATTGTGACAACCGATTGACGTTGTCGAGTCCCGCCGTCCGGACGTTGATTGCGGATCTGCTCGCAGAACGCATCAAACCGCTTCAGGTCGATGTGATTGCCGGAACGGCGACAGCGGGAATTCCTCATGCGGCACTGGTCGCAGAACGGCTCGGATTGCCGATGGTGTATGTCCGGGGCAGTGCGAAAGCACACGGCAAAGGCAATCAAATCGAAGGACGGATTCAAGCAGGACAACGCGTCGTCGTCATTGAGGATTTATTGTCGACCGGCATGTCCTCGATTGAAGCGACACAAGCGGTCGAGGCAGCAGGTGCGACGGTCGTGCGGATTCAAGCGATTTTCTCGTATGGAATGACACGATTAATGGAAAACCTAGAAGCGGCCCGCGTTCAAGCGGATGCCTTACTGACATTTTCCGAATTGCTGGAAACGGCGGTCGCGACCACGTACATTTCCCGCGAAGAACAGGACCATCTGCAGGACTGGGCGGTTGATCCGGTCAAGTGGAGTGAGGCGTTCATGGCGGCAACTGAAAAAAATTGATGGTATAAGAAATCACTCGTCTGTCGCACGCTGTTTTATTGCCAGTGCGTACAACGAGTGTTTTTCTGTCTCGTGGATGATTCTGCTCCAGGCGATTCCGTCAAAAAACGAGAGGAAGGAGTCAGCCGCTTCTTTTTTTGATACACTAAAAAAGAGAAAAGGAGTTGTTTTTCAGATGTTGACTCATTACCGTGATTACGAAAGTTTTAAGCAGATTGCCGTTCCATTGCTTGAGCAGCGCTCGGATATTCATCAACTGCCGCTCGGAATCCTGGAGCGAGGAGATGTCCCGATTTTAATGGCCATCGCGCGAGAAGGAGACCGGACGATCGTTGTGCTTCAAACGATTGAAGAGCAAGCCATCTTGGCGGGAGACGCGTTTACATACAATGGAATCCGGAAATTATCCCGGATTCTGAACTGTCCGGGATACATCGGAGAGCAGACGATCATTGAACCGTTGCTTGCATCGCACAGTCCTTTTCGAATCAAGATGGACCAGGGGATTTATACGTTGCGAAACGTGATTCCGCCTGCTGCGCTTGAGTATAGATTCGGTTTGATTGAGCCGTCGTTTACGGAGGATGCGGTTCGGTTCGGCTGGGCATTCATCGAAGAGACGGGGGCCTTGCCCGCGACGGAGCGCAGCCGGCTGAAAAATGAACAGACGATTCGAAAACATATCGAGGCGGGGACGTTGTTTGGTCTGTTCGACGGCGGACAGCTGCTTGCGATGGCTTCGTCGAGTCGGCCAACTGCTTCCGGTGTGACGATTTCATATGTCTTTACCCCTCAAAAATGGCGGAAACAGGGGATTGCGTCTTATTTGGTCGCTTGTCTGTCGGATCATTTGTTGACCAACTATCCGATGGTCTCGCTGTACACGGATTGGTCGAATCCGACTTCCAATAAGATTTATCAAGCGATCGGGTTTGAACTTGTCGGACGTTCGGTTCAAATTACAAAACGTCCAAAATACCAATGACCCGCTGACTGCATGACAAAGCAGACGCCCATCCTTGAACCAAGGAAGGGCATCTGCTTTTTGTATATCCAGCATACTCAATCAGAACGTCGCGATGATTTTTCCGCGGACGTGACGTTGCGACAACAATTCAAGGTAGTCGGCAATCTCCGATCCGGCAACGACTTTCGTCACGAGGGGATCGAGTTGTTTGCTTGCGACAAGCTGTAACAGTTCCGATGCCATCAGACCTAGATTGCGGATCGCGCGGTCATTTTCACTTGCGTAGGCAGCGGCCAGTGCGACTTCGTGGATCGACGGCGACAACGTGAACGGTGTGACGACGGACAGATCGGGACCTCCGGCGATGTAAGCCAACTGACCGGAAAATGCGAGACGGTCCAAATCATCGGTTGCTTCCTGACGACCGACCGTATTTAAGATCAAGTCGACCCCACGGCCGTTCGTCCAGTCGCGGATCACCTGCGTAACATCTTCGTTCCGGTAATCAATCGCAAGATCAGCACCTAAACGTTTGACCCAGTCATGATTGTCAGCAGACGCGGTGGTCGCGACCTGCAGTCCGAGGCGTTTCGCGAGCTGAATCCCAAAACCACCCACACCGCCGGCACCGGCATGAATCAGGATCGTTTCTTTATCCGTCGTATTCATCTTTTGGAAAATCGCTTCATAGGCCGTCATTCCGGCACACAGAATGGCAGCTGCGTCCGTGAAACTGACAGCTTCCGGAATTTTAGCCAAAGCCCGGGCGTCAACGGTGACATACTCTGCGAAGGCCCCGTTTTTTTGTAAGTTCGTATGGATGGCCACACGATCTCCGAGATGAACGTCCGTCACATCCGGTCCAAGTTGTTCGACGACACCGGTCAAATCAACACCCGGGATATGCGGATAGGTCCAAGCCGGATTTTTTGTCGCTTTATAGTCGACTGGATTCAAGGCGACGGCTTGAACACGAATCAAGGCTTCGCCCGTCATCGGTGTAGGCGTATCGATGTCCGTGTAAATCCAGTTTTCGACCGACGTTCCCGTTTCATTGAGCCATGCTTTCATGATTAATATGCTCCTTCCGAATACGTGAGTTCATACGAGTGGGAATAGAGTTCAACGAGATTGCCGAACGGATCTTCACAGTACACCATGCGGTAAGGTTTTTCGCCCGGATAATATTCACGGATCGGCATCCGTTGTTTGCCGCCGTGCGCGACGATTTTTTCGACCATGCCTTCGATGTCCGGATCTTGGATCGCGTAATGGAAAATACCTGTTTTCCAGAATTCAAAGTTGTTTTCCGGTTGTTCATTGTTCGGGAACTCAAATAACTCGATCCCGACCCGGTCACCCGTCGCCATATGTGCGATCCGGAATTTCCCCCAGCCTGCTCCGAATACATCCGTGCACATGACGCCGATCGGCGAATCATCCTCTACGACATCAGATGGTTCCATGATGATATACCAGCCCATCACCTCTGAGTAAAAAGAAATGGCTTGTTCTAAATTCGGGACGGACAGTCCGATGTGTGAAAAATTACGTGGATAGGTCATAACATCGATCTCCTTTGCATTTTGATTTACGACAACGATAACTTACGATACACTCGACTGCATAGTACGCACTTTGAAGTAACTACTTGAAGGAGAGACAGAAACAATGACGACAGAACAATTTCCAGTCAATCGGGCGCTCGCCATCATCGGCGGAAAATGGCGTCCACAATTATATTGCACGTTAGAGGACGGTCCGAAACGTTTTTTAGAGTTACAACGTGCGATTCCGGGTATTTCACGTAAAGTCTTGACCGATCAATTAAAGGAACTTGAACGGCTCGGAATGGTCGAACGGATTGAATTCGACGAAGCCGTCTTACATGTCGAGTACCGGTTGACAGACGCCGCTTACACGTTACAACCGGCGATGAAAGGTTTATGTGCGTGGGGAGAAGGGAACTAATCTTTCTGTTGATATCATTAATCTCAGGAGGTTATTTCACATGAAGTTGACGTATCACGGACAATCTACCGTCACAATCGAAACGAACGGACAACATATCGTCATTGATCCTTTTTTCAGCGGTAACGATCAAGCGATGACAAAACCGGAAGACGTCAAAGCGGATTTCATTTTGCTGACACACGCGCATGCTGACCATATGTTGGATGCGGAAGCGATTGCGAAAGCAACGGGGGCGACGATTGTCGCAACACACGAACTGGCGACCTATCTCAGCTTTAAAGGATTGAACGTCCATCCGATGAACCTCGGCGGACAGTTTGAATTTCCGTTTGGTAAGGTCAAGATGACGCAAGCTTTCCATTCTTCGAGCATCATCGATGAAGAAAAGCAGACGATCACCTATATGGGGATGCCTGCCGGATTTTTATTGACGATTGAAGACAAAGTCATCTATCACGCCGGAGATACGGCACTATTTGGTGATATGGCGCTTTATGGTGCCCATTATGACATCGATCTCGCCTTCTTGCCGATCGGGGATAATTACACGATGGGACCTGAGGATGCGTTAGTTGCAGCAGACATGCTCCAAGCGAAAGCGGTCGTTCCGGTCCATTACGATACGTTTGATTTAATCAAACAGGACGCCGAGGCATTTTGTGCGAATCTCGAAGCCCAAGGGCAGACGGGTCATGCGTTAAAAATTGACGCATTGATCGAACTCTAACATACGGCGAGACCTTCCATGTGAAGGATCTTCGATCATCAAAACGGACACTTTTTCTGATCAAGCAGGAAGAGGTGTTCGTTTTTTGCTGTGCTCCATCCTCCGCCCGATGGCAATATGTGAACAATTTCGTATGATAAAGAAGGAATGTTGACAGACGAATCCTATATTCGGAATAATGGGAGAGAATTGGATGGAGGTAGACCCATGGATGAGAATACAAGCAGAACGGAACGGAAACGGAAACAATCGTCATTTACACGTCTGAAAGACAAGCGACGGAAGGTGGCGGCATCATTTGACCGGATCGGGACGCGCAAGCCGATCCGCCGTCCGGTCATCGTGTATGGATCGGTCGTCTTGAGCCTTGTCCTGTTATATACGGTGACACTGTTTTTGACGACGGATTCCTTATCGCGGGGTGAATCGTTCAAAACGACGAATCGGTATAAAACGTTACAGGTCGACGCCCCGAACGCGACGGTTAACTTTGTCCGGAGCACGGATGGAAACGTCCAATTGAAGTTGGTCGACAGTGCGTCGAGTCAAAAACGACTGAAGATTGGTACGTCAGGCACTACACTTACGGTCACCGGACGGGATGGATTTGCGGCACGTCTCGGCAATCGTCCGAGTGAAGAACCCGGGGATTATACGATTCAAGTCGGTTTGCCCAGTTATATGAATCAAATTGACGTCGAAGCAGAATCGTTAAAAGGAATGGGCGTCTTTGCCAAAACGATTTCAATGACGGCAGGGACGATGGATTTGAATAAAATCGATGCTGACGACATTTCCTTGACCGGACGGGGAAAAGTCCAGGTGGAAAACATGAATGCCGTTCATGCGGACGTAGTGGGCGAATCGGTTAACTTAGCTGCATACGGAGCTAAACTCAGTCTGAACGTCTCGACAATCGACGGTGCAATCCGTTTGAAACCGGCCAAAGCCGCCGGAACGATTGCCGTCACGACAGAAGGAGACATCAAAGCGGCCGACCGCTACACGAAACAAAAAGAGGACGATGTCGCCTTATTTGAATTGTCGAAACAGGAAAAACCGGAAGTCACCGTGGAAAGTGAAGTCGGGCAGGTGACACTCGAGTGAAACTCCAGTTTCGTGTAGGTCTCCGGACAATCAAAACCGGAATTGCTGTCGCGATTGCCCTCGGTTTTTCGTGGTATGTATTTGGAATTTACTCGGGCATGGGGGCCGTTGCTGCGATCGTAGCGATGCAACCGACGATCCACCGTTCGTTTAAAATCGTCTTTAATCGGATTTTCGGAACGATTCTTGGTTTAGTGTGTGGATTGGCCGTCGTCGCGACGCTCGGCGCCAATCCATTGACGATCGGGCTCGCCGTCATCGTATCGCTTGTGTTTAATTCGATGATCGGACGGACGGACATGTCGACGTTTGCGGCATTTGCCATCGTGCTGATGTTCGAAAGCCCGACAGGCGATTATGCGCATTACGCGCTGACCCGTTCTTTATTGACAGTCGTCGGTGTTTTATCAGCCGTCGCGGTCAACTATATCGTCTTTCCGCCACACTACGAAGACCGTTTGTTGCTGTTCGTTAAAAAGACGACAAAACAATTAATGGAAGATTGGCGCAGCCTGGTCAAGGATGATTCGAAACTACTGGCTGTTCGAAAACAAGTCTTAAAACATGAAGAGATGATCATCATGTTACAAGAAGACCAAAAATATCCTCTGGTCGCAAGTGGTCAAAGTGAGGCCTTCATTCAACTGAAGCAGCTTGTTGACTTGGAAGATAAGTTGTTGTTGTTACTCGAAAGCATCGCCAGTCACCGGGATTTGCCGATGTCGGAAGAACAGGAAAAAGCGTTAGGACAGGAAATCGATTTTCTGCTCAGCCATCATTACGATGTGATTTTTTCACATGAGCGCAACCAACCGATGTTTACGTTCGATCAAGAAATCAGTGAAGTCAAAGACATCATCAACGGTCATCTGCTCGATTACCGTGAACAACTCGAAAAAATGAAATAAACGCCGTCCCAGTTTGCTCTTTTGTGGAAAAAGGCTAAACAGGACGGCGCTTTTTTTGTGTTTAAATGGTCCGAAGCGACTGCACAAGGTCGGCGTCCGGTGTGACATAAAGCGTCGTTTGATCCGTGTAGATGACAAACCCGGGTTTTGCCCCGCTCGGCTTCTTCACATAACGGAGTTCCGTGAAGTCGACCGGGACTTGGCTCGATTCGCGGGCTTTCGAATAATACGCAGCGACGATGGCGGCTTCCTTCAGTGTCGTCTCGTCCGGCTGTTCACTGCGGATGATGACGTGTGAACCGGGGATATCTTTTGTATGCAACCAAGTTTCCGAACGGCGTCCGAATTTAAAAGTCGCATAATCATTTTGCTTGTTGTTTTTTCCGACGAAAAACGGAATGCCTGTCGATGATTGGTAGGCTTCAAGTTTTGGGACAAGCGGTTTCTTTTTCTTTTTACTGCGTTCCCGGACATAGCCTTCTTCGACGAGTTCTTCACGCATTTCCCGGATATCGTCCGGAGAAGCGACATCAAGCTGGGCGAGCAGCCCTTCAAAATAATCAATCTCGAGTTGGTTTTTCTCGAGTTGTTTCGCGACCTCGATTTTCGCGGTCTTCAGTTTGTTGTAGCGTTTGTAGTAACGTTGGGCGTTCTCATTCGGTGAGAAGCGGGGATCGAGGGCAATCGTGATTTCTTTGCCGTCCTCATCGTAGTAGTCGACGACCGTGGCTTCTTTCATGCCGCGTTCTAACTGATAGAGATAGGTCGTCAACAGCTCGCCTTTATGTTTAAGTTCGTCCATCTTTTCCGTGGCAGCGAGATCGCGCTCCAACTTGGAACGTTTGAGAATATTCTTATCGTATTCACTTTTGATGAACCGTTCTAAATCAGCTGCCTGTTGTTTGACCCGGTCCCGGTTGGATTTTTGGTGGAAAAAGGCATCGAGGACATCACCGCTGGATGAGAATGTTTTCTCTTCGACGACGTCTCCATGATGCAAGGCGACGGGAGAGAACCGTTCCTTGCCGTTCGCAAGCCGCTGTAAATAATAAGGTCCCGTCAGTTCACCGAGAACGGACCGGATTGCTTCTGCGAGCGACGACCGGTTCGCAAGTCCCGCCCGGGCAACGATTTCTGCCGTGATTTGCGGTGAAAAACCACTGAACAGACCTAACAATTGACGATCAATTTTTCCGGCGTTCCAGTCGATCCGGTGCAACGTTTGTTCGATATCACCGGTCAATGGATCGACTTTGTCCTGCTCCGGCGGTAACTGGTACTGCAGACCCGGCATGATGGTCCGGAACGTGTTTTGACTGAGCGGGAGATGTTTGATGGCGTCTAAGATTTTATCTTGACCATCCGTCAATAAAATATTGGAGTGACGTCCCATCAGTTCGATGTATAATTTTTTCGCTTCCTCGTCACCGAGCTCATTCCGCGAGCGGACGCGCATCAGAATGACCCGGTCGCGCCCGAGTTGTTCAATCGATTCAATGAACCCGCCTTCAAGATGTTTCCGGAGCATCATACAAAACATCGGCGGTTCGCTTGGGTTACTGGTTGACTCCGACGTCAGATGCAGACGGGCATACATCGCATTGGCCGATGCAAGCAAGGTCACATTTTTTCGATCTGCCCGGACACTGAAAATCAAATCGAGTGCGTACGGTTGATGTATCTTATTGATGCGTGCGCCAACGAGCGGTTGGAGTTCACGGACGACCCGTGTCGTCATTAATCCATCAAAAGCCATGAAATTACCTTCTTTCTTGATTTCGTTTCCACTTTCTAAAGGTAACAGAAACCGCCTTGTTATGGTATGATTAAGCAGTCGAGCTGAAAAAGACCACTTGCGAACTTCCCGTCTCTACTGCTAATATGAAACAATGTGAAGTTTGTTAGATGGAGGGGTTCTGAAGTGATTTTTAAAGAGCGTGGCTTATTACTTGTATTGTCTGGTCCGAGTGGGGTTGGTAAAGGAACGGTTTGCCGTGCCTTACGCGAAGATGAAGACAATGATTTACATTATTCCGTGTCATGTACGACACGCCAACCGCGTGAAGGAGAAGTGGACGGCGTCCATTATTTCTTCAAGACACGTGAAGAATTCGAGGGTATGATCGCCAACAATCAATTGCTGGAATACGCTGAATTCGTAGGGAATTATTATGGAACACCCGTTGATTGGGTCAACAAAATCTTAGATGAAGGAAAAGATGTCATCTTAGAGATTGAAGTACAAGGTGCGATGCAGGTCAAGGAACATTTCCCTGAAGCTGTTTTTCTGTTCTTGGCGCCGCCAAGTCTACAGGAACTTCGTAACCGCCTTGTCGGACGTGGAACGGAGTCAGAAGAAGTCATCAAACAGCGTCTGCTCGTTGCGAAAGAAGAGATCGAAATGATGGATGCCTATGATTACGTCGTCACGAATGATGAAATCCACAAAGCCTGTGACAGAATTCAAGCAATCGTCACCGCAGAACATTGTAGCCGGGAACGCGTCGCGTCCTTGTATAAAAAAGCCATGGAGGTTAAATAACATGTTATATCCATCAGTAGACAAGCTTCAAAAGACGGTCCCTTCGAAATACACAATCGTGACGGTCGCAGCAAAACGTGCACGTCAAATCCAAGACGGGAAACGTGTGAAAGTAGCGAACCCGAAATCATACAAACCAGTCGGAAAAGCGCTCGAAGAACTCTTTTCTGGTGAAGTCGTGGTTACGAACCAACCGCAAGACTAATTTTGAAGCAGCCACTCCTCATTGTGGCTGTTTTTTTCAATAAGGAGGAGTTCATCATGCTAACGAATCGTAAAATCCTATTATGTGTCGGAGGGGGAATCGCCTCGTATAAAGCGGCTGCCTTGGCATCGAAATTGGTTCAGGCAGGCGCGAGTGTTCAGGTCGCGATGACTAAAAATGCGCAACAATTCGTCGGAAAAACGACGTTTGCAGCGTTGACACGGAAACCGGTCTATGATGATGTCTTCATCGAGCATGATGCATCCAAAATTGCACATATCGATTTGGCGGATGAAGCAGATTTGATCGTTGTTGCTCCTGCAACCGCCAATTTGATTGCCAAACTTGCCCACGGCATTGCCGACGACTTCATTACGACGACGATTTTGGCGGCAACCTGTCCGGTCGTCGTAGCCCCGGCAATGAACGTCAATATGCTGGAACATCCGGCAACGGTGCGTAATATGGAACGGCTGATGGCAGACGGAGTCCACTTGATTGCACCAGGCGTCGGGAATTTGGCATGTGGTTGGGTCGGAAAAGGACGGTTGCCGGAACCTGAGGAACTCGTCGAGACATTATCCGGACTTTTTGAAACAAAAAAATTAGCAGATCGTCACGTCTTGATCAGTGCCGGTCCGACCGTTGAACGAATTGATCCCGTCCGTTACTTGACGAATGATTCATCCGGCAAGATGGGCATCGCGCTCGCAGAAGCAGCCCGTGACGCGGGAGCAACTGTGACGCTTGTTCATGGTCCGGTTCGTGGAACATTGCCGGCCGGAGTAACGACGGTTGCCGTCGAGTCTGGCGAAGAGATGCTCGAAGCGATGCTTGCTCACTACGAAAAACAGGATTTGGTCATCATGGCAGCGGCCGTTGCCGACTACCGTCCGACGATCCAATACGACCGGAAACAAAAAAAGATGGATGGACCGTTACGGATTGAGTTGGAAGAGACGACCGATATCCTGCGCACACTTGGGGAACGGAAAAGTAAGCAAATTCTTGTTGGATTTGCGGCAGAAACCGAAAATCTCGAAAGTCATGCCAAGCAAAAGTTGATCCGGAAACAGGCGGACTTCATTGTTGCCAATGATGTATCGCGTCCGGAAATCGGTTTTTCGAGTGACGAAAATCAGGTGACGGTATACGGCAAAGAGGATCAGATTGTTCATTACGATCAACAATCGAAAACCCGGTTGGCGCAAGACTTGATGGCCCAGTTCGCTGAGGCGCTCCGATGATTGCCGAAGTCATCGTCGACGTTGCAGCGGCAACGGTTGACCGACCCTTTGACTATGAAGTGCCGGAGTTATGGCGCGATCTCGTCGTCCCGGGGATGCGTGTCGAGGTACCGTTTGGTCCACGTGCCTTACTTGGTATCGTCGTGGCGGTAAAAGCCGAGACGGAACTCGCCCGGACAAAGCCGATTGTCCGGGTTTTGGATGAGACGCCGACGTATACGGAAGAATTGCTTGAACTGTCCAGTTATCTTTCGGATACGACGCTGTGCTATCAGGCGACAGCGCTGCTCGCGATGTTACCGGCCGCCTTAAAAGTCAGTTATGATAAACTGATTGTGACGGAAACGCCACGATTTTCGAGCTGGCATCAGAAAAAAATCAGTCAGTTTCCAAGTGAGATCCAACAACAGATTTTAGTGGCCGCCCGGCAAGGGGAGTTGCACCTGCAACCGATTGTCAAAGAAAAGAAAACATCAAAAACCGATAAACGGATTCGTTTAGTCGACCCGACGATTGAATTATCGAAACAAGCGACGAAACAACTGCTGTTACGGAATCATTTGATTGAACATCCGACAGTCTTGTGGAGTGAAGTGATGCATGAACTCGATTTAACAGTCAGCATCCTGAACAGTTTGGAGAAAAAAGGGGTCATTGCCGTCGAAACGATTGATGTGAATCGAAATCCATATGAACATCTGGTACAAGATATCTTTGTGCCATCGCGATTGACCGACCAGCAACAAGCTGCCGTCGACGCCATTACAACACCGGACGAAACAAGTACCTTTTTACTCCACGGCGTGACCGGAAGCGGGAAAACGGAAGTCTATCTGGAGTCGATTCACACGATGCTAGAACGTGGGCGCCAAGCGATGTTGCTCGTACCGGAAATAAGTTTGACGCCGATGATGGTCAAACGTTTTAAACGCCGGTTCGGGGAACGGGTCGCCGTTCTTCACAGCGGCTTGTCGTTAGGTGAGAAATACGATGAATGGCGAAAGATCGCTCAAGGGGAAGTCGATGTCGTCGTCGGCGCCCGGTCGGCCATTTTTGCACCGTTGACGAATGTCGGTGTCATCATTTTAGATGAGGAACATGAGACGACATACAAACAAGAAGAAAATCCGCGGTATCACACCCGTGATGTCGCGAGTTGGCGTGCGGCGTACCATCAGTGTCCGGTTGTCCTCGGAAGTGCGACACCGATTCTCGAAACATATGCCCGTGCTCAAAAAGGGGTGTACCGGTATTTGCCGCTGAAAGAACGATTTGGCGGCGAATTGCCGCCGGTCGATATCATCGATATGCGAAAAGAACTGGAACGCGGTAATCGAACACCCTTCAGTCTGCCGCTTATCGAAGGCATCAAACAACGAATCGAACGTGGCGAGCAGACGGTCTTGCTGTTGAATCGTCGTGGTTATACGACATTTGTTCTCTGCCGTGATTGTGGTGAGACGCTTCAATGCCCGCATTGTGCCGTCAATCTGACGTATCATCAACACCAAGATTGTCTGAAGTGTCATTATTGTGGATTTGAAGCAGCCATGCCCAAAACATGTCCGACATGTGAGTCAAAAAAAATTCGTCAGTTCGGGACCGGGACACAAAAAATCGAAGAAGAGTTGGCCCATTTGATTCCGGAAGCAAAAATCATTCGGATGGATCAAGACACGACGTCCCGTAAAGGGGCCCATGAAAAATTATTAAATGCGTTTGAGCGAGGGGAAGGGAATATCCTGCTCGGCACGCAGATGATTGCCAAAGGGCTGGATTTTCCGAACGTCACCTTAGTAGGTGTCATTGCGGCTGATGCAACGCTCGGCATACCGGATTTCCGGGCAAGTGAACGGACGTTTCAGCTGATCACGCAAGTTTCGGGTCGGGCAGGGCGTGGTGCACTCGCGGGACAATCCATCATCCAGACGTATAATCCGGATCATTATGTCATCCAAACGGCCAAACAGCACGACTATGAAACATTTTATCAGCGGGAGATGCAGTTACGGAAACTAGGCGGTCACCCGCCGTTCTGGTTTTTAGGATTGGTGACGATATCGGCGGCCCATCCGCTGGAAGCACAGGCGGAAGCGGAAGCGATCGCCGGCGAACTCCGGCATCTCGAATCAGAAGACTTGATTGTCAACGGACCACTCGAGGCACCGCTCGCCCGGTTAAAGAACATGTACCGGCAACAGGTGATTTTAAAACATAAAGGTCAGGAAGACGTGCGGGAGGCACTCCGTGCGATGCTTGCGTTACGCATCAAACAAAAAGTCCAAGTAACAGTGGATCTAAATCCATTTGTATTCATGTGAGGTGGCAATATGTACAAAGTTATAGAAGTACCAAATGAAGTGTTGCGTCAAACCTGCCAAAAGGTGACGAAGTTTGATAAAAAGTTAGGAAAAATGATTGATCGTATGTTCGATACGATGTACGAATACGATGGTGTCGGACTGGCGGCTCCACAAGTCAATCAGCCGATTCGTGTCGCGGTCGTCCATACGGATGATGAGACGGGACCAATCGAGCTGATCAATCCGGAAATCATCGAAGCAAGTGGTTCACAAATCGATGATGAAGGGTGTCTGAGCATGCCGGGTGTTTTCGGACCCGTCGAACGCTTTGAACAGATTGTCGTGAAATCGCAAGACCGTCTGGGACGAAGTGTCAAAATTAAAGCGAATGGTTTTTTTGCACGGGCCATTCAGCACGAGATGGATCATCTGGACGGCGTGTTATTTACCGATAAGTTAGTGGAAACCGAAGCGTCTCCACGTGTCGTCTTCATGGGGACACCGGATTTCGCCGCCAATACGTTACGAGAAGTCATCGATGCCGGATATGACGTCGTCGGTGTCGTTTCGCAACCCGATAAACCAGTGGGTCGCAAACGTGAAATCAAACCGACACCGGTCAAGGAAGTGGCACTCGCACACGACATTCCGGTGTTGCAACCAACTAAAATCCGCGAAGACTATCAGGATCTGCTTGATTTGAAGCCAGACTTGATCATCACGGCGGCGTACGGACAAATCGTTCCGACAGCCGTCCTTGAGGCACCAAAGTTTGGCGCCATCAATGTCCATGCGTCCTTGTTGCCGAAGTACCGTGGAGGTGCTCCGATTCATCAAGCAATCATCGATGGAGAGACGGAAACCGGCGTCACGATCATGTACATGGTCGATCGCTTGGATGCAGGGGATATGTTATCGAAAATCATCGTCCCGATTGAAGAACAGGATACAGCAGGCACGATGTTCGATAAATTAAGTGCTGCGGGTGCCCGGTTGTTGATCGAAACGTTACCGCAGTTGATTGCCGGTACGTTGACACCGGAAGCACAACAAGAAGACGCCGTCACGTTTTCGCCAAACATCAGCCGGGAACGGGAACGATTGGACTTTTCCCGACCGGGTGAAGACTTATACAACCAAATTCGCGGGATGAATCCATTCCCAAGCGCCTATACGACGCTTGGAAGCGATCGTCTGAAAGTTTATTTTGCTGAAAAAGTACCAGGTAACGGAACCGCTGGAGAAATCATTGCCTTGGAAGCGGATGGACCGGTCATTGCGACCGGTTCCGACGTCGCACTTAAATTAATCGACGTCCAGCCGGCCGGGAAAAAGCGAATGGACGGTGCAACGTTCATGCGTGGTGTCGGACAGACATTGACGATTGGACAGAAAGTAGGCGAACAAGCATGAACGTCAGGGATGCAGCAGTCACAACCTTATTAAAAATTGGACAAGGCGGAGCGTTTTCGACGATTTCCGTTCACCAGATGCTTGAGAAGCGTGCCATCGCGAAAGCGGATGTCGGCTTATATACAGAACTGGTCTACGGCACACTCAGCCGGGAATTGACACTCGACTATATTTTGGAGCCGTTTCTGGCTTCGCAAAAAAAATTGGATCCCTTTATGCGTCCGTTATTGCGGATGAGTGTGTATCAACTGTTTTATCTAGACCGGATTCCGGATCACGCGGTCATCAATGAAGCGGTGGAGATTGCCAAGACCCGCGGCAAACCGCATATCGCCAAAGTCGTCAACGGTGTCTTACGCAATGTGCTTCGAACAGGGAAGCCTGATTTTGCAGCCATTTCTTCGACAGTCAAGCGAATCAGCATCGAAACAAGTCATCCGGTCTGGCTCGTCGAGCGCTGGATCGACCTGTTTGGAGAAGAAGAGACTTGGAAGATCTGTCGTCTGAACAATGAACCGGCTCCTGTCACCGTACGTGTCAATCGGACCCGTGCCGATAGACAAGAGTTGATTCAACTGCTGGAAGAACAAGGAGTGACGGCAAAACCAGCGCATGCAGCACCGGATGGTCTGGAAATCGTCAGTGGAAGTGTCCAACAGACCGACTTACTCGAGCGCGGCTATCTGTCGTTGCAAGATGAAAGTTCAATGCTGGTTGCTGCCGCAGTCGGAGCAGCACCTTCTGACCGGGTTTTGGACAGTTGTGCCGCACCAGGTGGGAAAGCGATGCATATCGCAGAAGGACTGACGACCGGTTCGTTGACGGCACTTGATCTTCATCCGCATAAAGTGAAGTTACTCGAAAAACAAGCAACGCGCTTAGGGTTAGAGACGGTTCAGACGGAAGTGCTCGACGCGCGCCAAGCCGGTACGCGGTTCGAAGCAGCATCGTTTGACCGGATTTTAGTGGATGCACCGTGTTCCGGACTGGGCGTCATTCGCCGGAAGCCGGATATCAAATGGACGAAACGTCCGGAAGATCTCACTCAGCTGCCGGTCATCCAGCGTCAAATCATCGAAGCGGTCCTGCCACTAGTCAAGCCGGGCGGAACGTTTGTCTATTCGACGTGTACGATTGATCCCGTCGAGAATGAACAGCAGACAGAATATATCCTGAGTCAAGGCTATGAGTTTGACGAGACGTTCAAAACGCGGATGCCGGAAGCCGTTCAATCGTTGATCGGCGACCGGGCGGAACTGAAATTGTTACCAACATCATTTGGAACAGATGGATTTTATATCGCTGCCTTTAAGAAAATCGTCTGAAAGAACGAGGATCAAACACGAACAGGGGGACGGGTCATGGAGTTAGCGTATTTGACGACGACGGGAAAGGTCCGCTCAAAAAATGAAGATACCGTCTTGCTCGTCGGCGACGCCCAAAAAGGGTTAGCCGTCGTGGCCGATGGAATGGGCGGGCACGCAGCAGGTGAAACGGCGAGTGCGATTGTACGTCAAATCTTTGATGAAGCCTATGCCGAGATGCCGAGCCGTCCGATTGAATTATCTTCTTGGATTGAGCGATTGGTGAAAGAAGCAAATGCTCAAATCTTACGTTTTTCTCAAGTCGAGAATTTATCCATCGTCGGTACGACGATGGCCTGTGTCTGTTGGTCCGACGACTTGCTTGTCATTGGTCATGTCGGAGACAGCCGGGTCTATGCGATTGAGGAAGGACAGTTGAAACAGCTGACCGACGATCATTCCTATGTCAATATGTTGAAGCAACTGGGTGAATTGTCGGAAGCGGAACTTGAAAACCATCCCCGCCGAAATGTGATCACCCGATCGGTTGGTTCAAACGAATCCGTTGATGTCGACATTCAAGTGCGCGATGCACCTGATTATGAAATTGTTTTAGTATGCAGTGACGGATTGTCGGACGAAGTGCCTCATGACGTCATGCAACGGCTATTGCAAGCAGATGCACCACTTGAAACGATTGTTGAACGATTGGTCCTCGAGGCGAATGAGCGAGGGGGAGCAGACAACATCACGATTGCTGCAATCCGTTTTAAAGAAAGAGAGAGGGTCTGAATATGCGTTACGGAGATCGATTGAATGACCGCTACCGCATAGAACGGCTGGTTGGAAATGGCGGGATGGCAAACGTTTATCAGGCATATGATGAAATCTTGAATCGAATGGTCGCAATCAAAATTTTACGTACTGAGTTTTCGCATGATGAACAATTCATCCGTCGATTTGAACGAGAAGCACATGCTGCAACGAGTTTAAATCATCCAAATATCGTTGCCGTATATGATGTAGGGGAAGAAGAAGCGATTTATTACATCGTGATGGAATACATCGATGGTATGACATTAAAAACGTATTGTGAAGGTCAGGCTTTACCGGTGGCAACAGCGATTGACATCATCAGCCAGATCTGTGACGCCATTGATCATGCGCATGCGCACCGGATCATCCATCGCGATATCAAACCACAAAACATGCTCGTCCGAGCGGATGGAACCGTCAAAGTGACGGACTTCGGCATCGCTGTTGCGATGTCGAATGCGACGCTGACGCACACGATGTCTGTGTTAGGATCCGTCCATTACTTTTCGCCGGAACAGGCGAAAGGGAAATTCGCGGATGAAAAATCAGATATTTATTCACTGGGAGCGGTACTCTACGAATTGGTGACAGGAAAAGTTCCGTTTGAAGGGGATTCACCGGTCGCAGTGGCCTTAAAACACTTGCAAGATACGGCGCGGCGTCCGACCGAATTAAATCCTGCCGTCCCACAAGCGCTGGAAAACTGCATCATGCAGGCACTCGCGAAAGCACCACATGACCGGCAACAGTCGGTGGCGGCTTTTAAAGAGGACATGGTGACCGCCATGTCTGACGAACGGGCACAGGAAGGCATTCGTGGAGACGATGAAATGGAACAGACGATGGTATTGAGTCCCGTGTCTTTGCCAAACGATTCGAAAGAAGAAGCCGTGTCTCCAACGGTTGCGACGGTCTTGCCGAAGGAACAAAAGAAAAAGAAGCGGACCTGGTGGATCGTGCTCGTCTTGTTCCTGTTACTGGGCGGGGCGGCAACGACATTTGCGATGTGGCCGGATCCGACAGTAGTCGTTCCGGACGTAGCGGAAACGGATGCAGACGAAGCAGAGACGAAACTCGAAAAACTCGGGTTCCTCGTCGAGTCGACGGAACGTTCCAGTGACACGGTCGAAGAAGGTCTTGTCATCAGTCAGTCGCCGCGCGCAGAGGCGGCTGTCAAAAAAGGATCAACGGTCGAGTTAGTCGTCTCGACGGGAAGTGATCCGGTCGAAGTGCCGGATGTATCCGATGAAACAGAAAAACGAGCGATTGCGATATTAAAGGACAGTGGATTTGAGAAAGTGGATGTTGAACGGGAAGAATCAGAAGACATCGAACGCGGAAATGTCATCCGACAGTCCATCTCAGCCGGAACCGAGGTCATTGCGAAAGAACAAATGATCACCATCACGGTCTCGAACGGTTCTTCTGCCTTTGCGCTAAAGGATTTGACGAATCTATCGAGCGATGAAGCCAAAGCGTACCTGGATGAAATGGGACTGGACGGGACATTTGAACAAGAGTTTTCAAGTGACGTCGAACTGGATCAAGTCATCCGGCAATTTCCACAGGCCGGTGTTCAAGTCGAACCCAATGACTCGGTGACGGTCTTTATCTCACGCGGTGAGGAAGAAAAAACAGTCACGGCTACATTCCCTGAAAAAGTGGTGTATGATGGCATCAGTGAAGAGGATGAACCAGCACCCCGTCAAGTCGTCCGGATTGAAACGGAAGATGCGAAAGGAAAGCGGACCGTCATCGAAGAATCGATTGATCAAGATGAAACCTTTGATGTCCCGTTGACGATTGATCCGGGGGAAGAAGGAAAAATCACGATCTATAAAGACGATGACGTATATCGTTCGAAGACCATCACGTACAATCAAGCAAAATCACAAGAGTAAGCAGCGGAATGCTGACAAAAGGAGTGCATAGGATGGCGGAAAGTCGAATTGAAGACAACCGGGACGGAACGATTATTCGTCTGCAAGGTGGATTTTATGATGTCATGACCCCCCAAGGAGAAATCCGGTCACGCGCCCGGGGTAATTTCAGAAAACGTGGAATCAGTCCTGTCGTAGGCGATGAGGTTGTATTACACATCGAAAGTGAGACCGGCTACATTTTGGAAGTGAAAGAACGTCAAAATTTCTTGGTCCGACCACCGGTTGCGAATATCGATCAAGCACTACTGGTCGTCTCAGCTGCGGAACCCGATTTTTCCGCCCATCTGCTCGACCGGTTTCTTGTGCTGATTGAAGCGAAGGACATTCAACCGATCATTATTTTGACGAAGATGGATTTGCTGCACGGAACTACCGAACTGGCGGTGAAAGAAGCCATCGCGGCGTACCGGAAAATCGGCTACCCCGTCATTGAGACTTCGAGTGAGACGCTTGTCGGAGTGGAGCTCGTCCGCCCCTTGCTGAAAGATAAGACGAGCGTACTGGCCGGACAATCCGGTGTCGGAAAAAGTTCCTTGCTCAACGCGCTTGAACCTTCGCTGGCCCTGGAAACGAGTCATATCTCGAAATCACTCGGACGCGGTCGACACACGACACGACACGTCACCTTGATTCCGCTCGGTGAAGGGTTAATCGCCGATACACCTGGTTTTTCAAACCTCGATTTCCCGCATGAAATGGAACTCGAAGAATTGCGTTGGTGTTTTCCTGAATTCGTCGCCTTGCAGGATGACTGCAAATACCGGGGATGTCTGCATTTGAATGAACCGGGATGTGCCGTCAAAGAAGCGATCGAAGCGCACGAAATCATGCCCTCACGCTATACGAATTATGGTATGTTTGTAGAGGAAATCAAGAATCGAGCCCGGAGGTATTGAGATGATTAAAATTGCACCATCAATCTTATCAGCAGATTTTGCAAACTTGGAACGGGACGTCAAAGCTGTCGAGGCGGCAGGCGCCGATTACATTCATTTTGATGTCATGGATGGTCAGTTTGTCCCGAACATTTCCTTTGGTTTACCGGTTTTAAGCAGTTTACGCCAAAAAACAGACATGGTTCTCGACGTTCATTTAATGATTGATCGGCCGGAAAACTTTGTGGAAGCTTTTGTTGCAGCAGGTGCTGACATCGTGACCTTCCATGTTGAGGCGACGAACCATGTGCATCGTGTCCTCCAGCAAATCAAAGCAGCGGGTGCGAAGGCGGGGGTTGTTCTGAACCCGCATACACCGCTGACGACGATTGAACATGTCTTAGAAGAGGTCGATATGGTCTTGTTGATGACGGTTAATCCTGGATTTGGCGGTCAAGCCTTCCTGCCGGGTGTCATGACGAAACTGAAGCAACTTGCAGACCTAAAGGCAGAACGTGGGCTGACATTTGAAATTGAAATTGATGGGGGTGTGAATGCGGAGACAGCGAAGCTGTGCATCGAAAACGGGGCGAACGTCCTTGTTGCCGGATCCGCCATTTACAATGCACCTGATTATACGGAAGCAATCACTAGTATTCGCAGTGCCGCTCACGTATAATAAAAAGGCAAACAAAACTTAATGAAGACCGCAAGGGGTGTCGCGTCAAGCGGCTGAGAGAAGTGATTGGACTTTAACCCTTCGAACCTGTTCCGTTCAGACGGACGTAGGGATGTGGCGCACGCAGGCAGTACGGCGTTCGTCGTACTGCCTTTTTGCCGTCCTGCGATTTTATTTTTAGGAGGAAACAAGTATGAAACGGCTACAAATGTTAATGGAAATTGCAATTTTTGCAAGTATCGGGGTGGTATTTGATTTATTGATTCCCTTTAAGATGCCTCAAGGAGGCGCTATCAGCTTAGCGATGCTACCGATTTTTGTGATGGCGTTCCGTCACGGCGTCGTGGGTGGTGTTGTGACAGGAGCTCTCGTCGGAACGATTCAGCTGATGTTCGCACCGCAAATCTTGACGGTCGTCCAACCGTTACTCGATTATACGATTGCGTTTGGTGTAGTTGGACTGAGTGGTTTATTTGCCCGTCAAGTCAAAAAGGCGGCAGCGGCTGGGAAAAACGGACGTTTGATGGCTATCGTGCTGATGGCAACGTTCCTTGGTGCCGGATTACGGTACGTCTGTCATGTCATCAGTGGGATTGTCTTCTTTGCTGAATACGCAGAAGGTCCGGTCGTCCCGTACTCCTTGATTTACAATGCGACGTATATGGTTCCGTCCTACCTGTTGTGCGGTATCGTCGCAGGACTCTTGTTTGCGACGGCGCCACGACTTCTCCGTTATTCGGCGCGAGGTGTCTGATGCGGGCTGTGATTGTTGCAGCAGGACCGGTCGAGGACATCCCGTCCTTAACGCCGTTTATCGAGGAGAACACGGTGGTCATCGCTGTCGACGGCGGTGTCGCTACGCTAGTGCAACAAGGTCTTGCGTTTGACTTGGCAATCGGCGACTTTGATTCACTTGGATATACGCCGGAAGGGGCGGTGATTCATCCGGCTGAAAAAGATGAAACCGATTTAGAGCTCGCTTTGCGTCATGTCAGCGAACAGTATGAAGTGACGGACGTGTTGATTTTCGGGGCGACAGGTGGTCGACTGGATATGACTCTGCAAAACGTCTATTTATTGAAACAGTTTCCGGCAGCGCGTCTTGTGACGAAGCGGGAAGAGGTGCGTTTCTTACAGGAGGGACACGATCAAATCAAGGCGGACCAATACCATTACCTATCCTTCATTCCACTCGTTCCGACCCGCTTAACGCTTCGGGGTGTCAAGTATCCGCTAACCGATCATGACGTGCCCGTCGGCGGTTCCTTAACCGTCAGCAATGAATGGACGGATCATCAGCTGGCCGATGTCACGGTCCACACGGGTGAAGTGATCGTATTACGAAGTCTGTCTGATGTTGAACTACCTCCACCTACGCTTCGCTAAGAGGTGGAGGATTCCTGAGTCATTCAACCTAGCGGTCAAAAATTTATCAGGCTAACCCCGTCGTCCCGACGGTTGAACGTTGATCTTGTCCGTTTCTTTTATGCGGATGCCTACTCTGCTGGGTTTTCGCTACTTCGGTCATCCGCAAGGTGAACGTTGAAGATTTTACGTGACAGACGAACTTCCTGTCACAACCCTATACCTTCAGTTTTCAAAGAACATGACTCTTTTTTTATTCCTAATTTTAATTGCTTTCAAACCAGGAGTGTCGGGCAATTAACGTGTCGCAAGACACGCTTTGCCCGAAGACGATTCATCTCCCACTTGCACTAGGGCTTCGCCCTGAACGTTTAGAAGTGGGAGTATTCTCGACTGATTTTGATAAAAAATGACTAAAAAAAAGAACGTGACGGTCAGGAAATTACTCCTGCAGCCGATCACGTTCTTTTGGATTATGGTTCTAAGGTCGAACTGGCTGCCTGACGTTCCGTTTGGGCAGCGAGATGGTTTCCTTTAACGAACCAATGATACGACGCCCATGTCAAAAGGAAGAAGGGAACACCGATATATAAGGCGATCCGTTGATCCGCTTGGAAGGCAAGGCTGATCAGGACAAGCAGGTTCAAAGAAAACGAGAGAATCGGTAAGACCGGGAAAAATGGTGTCTTGAACTTCAACTCATTGACAGAGTGTCCGTCTTTGATGAATTGGCGACGGAAGGCAATCTGTGAAGCAGAAATCGAAATCCATCCGACCTGCGCCCCAAGTCCGGCGAGTGACAACAACCAGATGAAGACGGTATCTTCCGCAAAAAAGGCGGTCAGGAGTGATAACATGGCGAATAACATCGTAAAGCACAACGCGCGCATCGGCACTCCTCGCGAATTGATGATTGCGAGTTTTTTTGAAATCATACCTTCCTGCGACATCGACCATAACATCCGTGTCGCCGCATACAAGCCCGAGTTTCCAACGGATAACAGGGCAGTCAAGACAACGATGTTCATCAAGTCAGCCGCATAAGGAATTCCGATGGCATCAAATACCATGATGAACGGACTGCTGATTCCGCTAGCTGTTTCATAGGGAATCAAGGCTCCGACGATCGTGATTGAGAGGACAAAAAAGATGAATGTCCGCCAGACGGTGTTGCGAATGGCTTTTGGAATCGATTTTTCGGGATCACTCGATTCACCGGCAGCGACACCAATCAATTCTGTTCCTTGAAACGCAAAGTTGACGGCGATCATTGTCGTCAAGACTCCGAGTGCCCCGTTTGGAAACAGACCATTGGCCGTAAAGTTAGCGAACAGTGTGTCCGGACGGGCTGCCGTCATCTCAATCCAACCAAACCAAGCGGCTCCCCCGAGCCCGATGAAGAAAAGAATGGCAAGGACTTTTAAACTGGAAAACCAAAACTCAGCCTCCCCGAAGGCTTTTGCTGAAACGGCATTCAGACCAAATAAGATCAGCGTAAAGAGGGCGCACCAGACGACAATCGGCGTATCCGGAAACCAACGTCCCATCAAACTGCCGGCTGCCGTGATTTCGAGCGCCACCGTCACAGCCCAGCCGAGCCAGTAAATCCAACCGACGGCAAAGCCGACGCCCGGTCCGATGAACCGTGTCGTATACGTCTGGAACGATCCGGAAACCGGCATGTGCACCGCCATTTCCCCTAAACATAACATCGTCAGATACATGATGGTCCCACCCACGATGTAACTGAGCACCGCCCCGAGCGGTCCAGCTTGTGAAATCGTCAATCCGGAACCAAGAAACAGACCTGTTCCGATGATGCCGCCGAGCGAAATCATGAAGAGATGCCGGCTTGTCATTTCTCTTTTTAACTGCATGTTGACCCTTCCCCCTTGAAAAAAATAACTGCCCACTCATTGTAAGCGTTTTCAATTATTCCGACAATTAGTTTAGGAGAAAAATAAAAAATGGATAAAAAAAGAACCGGAAGGGAAGATTCCCATCCGGTTACTGCGCCTTATACGCGTTCGACTTTACCTGATTTGAGAGCTCGAGCTGAAACCCAAACCTTTTTAGGTTTACCGTCAACGAGAATACGTACTTTTTGTACGTTGATTCCCCAAGTGCGTTTCGTTTTGTTCAATGCGTGTGAACGGTTGTTTCCCGACTTCGGCGATTTCCCAGTAACGTAGCATTTACGTGCCATGTGTTCCGCCTCCTTTTATGTTGTTTTGCGTTCGTCCTAATAGACACTTTGCTATCTTAGCATGGTGTCGAGACGGTTGCAACATAAAAAAAGTAGCTGACAAGAAAAAAACTTGACAGACAACCTCAAAATTTAAAATAATGAATGAGGATGATGGTAAAAGTTCATTTGACCGCTACTATTTTTCACTTATTCATTGTATAGTCAGTACGGCGACTTTTCAATAGTAGGTCCTTATAGTAGAATTATGAGAAGAACACAATTAACAAAGGGGGCTACTCAGGTGGCGATCGAGATGAAAACGACCTATGGAAAAATTGATGTGGATAATGATGTCGTTGCGCAACTTGCAGGCGGAGCGGCAATGGAATGTTTTGGTGTCGTTGGTATGGCATCCCAGTCGCAGATTAAAGACGGACTGGCTGAACTGTTAAAACGGGAAAACTTTGCCCGTGGCGTCATCGTACGACAAGCGTCAGAGCAGGTTCATATCGATATGCATATCATTGTCAGTTACGGTACAAAAATTTCAGAGGTCGCGAACAATGTCCAGAGCCGTGTGAAGTATTCACTCAGCCAGGCACTTGGTTTAGAAGTAACATCTGTGAATATTTTTGTCCAAGGAGTCCGCTTGACGAATGTCTAAGGCGGGAATAGAGGAGGAAACTTTAGTGAGCGTAGATCGTTTAACAGGAGCGCAACTGGTCAAGATGATCCAGAATGGCGCAGCGAATCTCTATCAAAATGCGGATTTCGTCGATTCGCTGAACGTGTTCCCGGTCCCAGACGGTGACACAGGAACAAACATGAACTTGACGATGACATCGGGTTCAAAAGAAGCATCAAAAACGACATCAGACTCTGTCGCGGAAGTTGCTTCCGTGTTTGCCCGTGGTCTTTTAATGGGAGCACGCGGAAACTCGGGTGTTATTTTAAGTCAATTGTTCCGTGGGTTCTCAAAGTCGATTGAAGGAAAAGAGACGATCGATACAAAGGAATTTGCGGATGCCTTACAAAAAGGCGTCGATACAGCCTATAAAGCGGTCATGAAGCCGGTTGAAGGAACAATCTTGACAGTTGCCCGTGAGACTGCTGTAGCGGCAATCGCGCAGTCAGAAACAACATCAGATCTGCTCGAATTGATGCGTGGCATCGTCGAGTCGTCTAAAGTATCACTCGAAGGAACACCAGATCTATTACCTGTACTTAAAGAAGTGGGTGTCGTCGATTCCGGTGGACAAGGACTTGTCTGCATCTATGAAGGATTCCTCGCGACACTTGAAGGCAAAGAGTTAGAGAAGCCCCACGCACCGGTCATGGAAGCGCTCGTCGAAGCAGAGCATCATAAATCGGCTCAAAGCTTCATGTCGACGGAAGAAATCCATTACGGCTACTGCACGGAAATTATGGTCCGTTTCCAGGATGATAAATTGGCGAACACTCCTTTCAGTGAAGAAGCGTTCCGGAACGAGTTAGCGGAGTTTGGCGACTCACTGCTGGTCGTCGCAGACGAAGAATTGTTGAAGGTCCATGTACACGTCGAAACACCGGGCGAAGTCATCACAAAAGGTCAACGGTTTGGTGAACTCGTAGCGGTCAAAATCGAAAACATGCGTCAACAGCATTCGACGATTCTTGAAGAAGAGGGTGTCAATCAAGTGGCAGCTCCGGTCGCTACAAAGGCGAAAGCCCAGTCTGCACTTGTCACAGTAGCGATGGGCGAAGGCATCAGCGAACTCTTTAAGTCGCTTGGTGTCAGTGTCGTCATCGAAGGTGGACAAACGATGAACCCGTCTACGGAAGATATCGTCAAAGCGATTGAGGATGCGCATGCGGATCATGTATACGTCTATCCGAACAACTCGAACATCATCATGGCGGCAGAACAAGCGGCGTCCGTTGCTTCTTGTGGTGTGACTGTCGTCAAGTCGAAGACGGTTCCTCAAGGATTGGCGGCAACGATCGTCTACAATCCGGAAGCAACGGTCGAAGAGAACGAACGCCACATGATGGATGCAATCGCAGCCGTCAAATCCGGTCAAGTGACGTATGCCGTCCGTGATACGAGCATCGACGGAGTTGAAATCAAGAAAGATGATCATATGGCGATTGCGGAGAAACAAATCGTTGCAACGGATCATTCAAGCCTTGGAGCCGTCAAAAAGCTAGTTGATACACTGGTCACGGAAGACGATGAAATCATCACTGTCTTGTTCGGTGAAGGGGTTTCACAAGATGAAGTCGATGAACTCGTCGCTTATATCGAATCGGTTAATCCAGACGCAGAAGTGGAAGTTCATGACGGAAAACAACCGCTCTATTCTTACATTTTAAGCGTCGAATAATATAAAACGTGAACGTACCTTTTCACATATCCCACCATCTGCGATAATAGAGGTGGGATTTTTGTTTAGTTTTTAAGAGAGGGGCAATAACATGAAGTATCGGAGTGTATTTGATATCATCGGTCCAATCATGGTCGGACCGTCCAGTTCGCATACGGCGGGGGCTGCGCGGATTGGTTTGATGGCGGGGAAATTATTTGGAGAACAACCGACGGACATCACGATCACGTTTTATGGATCGTTTGCCGACACATATCGGGGGCACGGGACGGATGTCGCCATCATCGGGGGCGTACTGGGCTATGATACGTTTGACGACCGGATTCCGGAATCCATCAAGATTGCCGAGCAAAAAGGAATCCGGATTCATTTTGAGACGAGTGAAGCGCTGACGGATCATCCGAACACAGCGCGTGTTCATTTGACGAACGGGTCGGAAACATTTGAACTGGTCGGGATTTCGATTGGCGGCGGAACGATTGAAATCACAGAACTCAACGGCGTGCCATTACGTTTGTCTGGTGGCGGTCCTGCCTTGATTGTCCTGCATCACGACCGCTTCGGAGCGATTGCGGCGGTGACGAGTATTTTGGCCGATTACGAAATCAATATCGGACATATGGAAGTGTCACGGCACGAAAAAGGGAAACAGGCCTTGATGGCGATTGAGATTGATGATCGGATGCCGAGCCTTGTCTTGGAAGAAATCAACCGGTTACCACAAGTCGAACGGTCTGTCATGATGGGAGAGTGAAGAGATGTTTAAATCCGTAAAAGAGCTCGTCGCCTTAGCGACTGAAAAAAATGTACCGATTTCAGAAATCATGATCGAACAAGAAATGACGGTTCGTCATCTGGAACGGGATGAAGTATATGCGATGATGGAACGAAACCTGGAAGTGATGGAAGCGGCAGTTGAGCGTTCCCTCGCAGGGGACGGAGTGGAATCCGTCACCGGTTTGACAGGCGGGGATGCGGTCTTGTTGCAACGTTATCGTGCCAGTGGAAATGGACTGTCCGGTGATTTGCTTCTCGATGCCGTCAGTAAAGCAATCGGAACAAATGAAGTCAACGCAGCAATGGGTAAAATTTGTGCAACACCGACGGCAGGGAGTGCCGGGGTCGTTCCGGGCACATTGTTTGCTGTAAAAGATCGTTTGAATCCGACACGGGAGCAGATGTTGCGGTTTTTGTTTACGTCAGGTGCCTTTGGTTTTGTCGTCGCCAACAATGCGTCGATTTCCGGCGCCGCGGGCGGATGTCAGGCAGAAGTCGGTTCGGCAACGGCAATGGCTGCTGCTGCAATCGTTGAGATGGCAGGTGGGACACCGGATCAGTCCGCACATGCCTTTGCCATCGCCCTGAAAAACATGCTCGGACTGGTCTGTGACCCTGTCGCTGGACTCGTGGAAGTTCCGTGTGTAAAACGGAATGCGATGGGGGGGGCAAACGCGCTTGTTGCTGCTGATATGGCACTTGCAGGAATTACGTCACGGATTCCATGTGACGAAGTGATTGGAGCGATGTATGAAATCGGACAGATGATGCCGTCCGCTCTACGAGAGACGGCTAAAGGTGGTCTCGCCAATACACCGACAGGACGCTGGCTCGAATCCAAAATCTTTGGGGAACTATCGAATGAATCCATCAAATAAGGTGACGGCATTAAAAGGTGTCGGGCGTGACTTAGCCCGGAAACTCGAAGAAATGGATATCTTGACGATCGCGGACGTGCTCGAGCACGTCCCCTTTCGTTATGACGATTTTGTGACCGGTAGTTTAACGGAAGCGATTCACGAGGACAAAGTCAAATTCACCGGTCAGGTGCAGTCGGAAGCCTTGGTCCGCTATTACGGAAAAGGAAAAAACCGGTTGACGTTCCGCTTGCTGGTCGAAGAGCGGTACAGTGTCACCGTGACGATGTTTAATCGCGCCTTTTATAAAGAGCAGTTGAAGTTGGGGGAAGAAGTGACGGTCAGCGGCAAATGGGATTTACACCGGATGACGATTTCCGCGACGGAACTCCAATTCGGAGCGATCGAAGGCGAATTGACACCGGTTTATTCGCTAAAAGGAGACATGCGGATGAAAACGTTCCGACGTGTCGTCGAACTGGCTTTCGCCGAAAGTGAGCCGCTTGACGAACGGATTCCGGAGCCGATTCGCAAGACATACCGTTTACTGGATCGGATGACGATGTTGAGACGGTTACATTTCCCGACGACCCGTCAAGACCTGACGACGGCACGGCGCAGTTATGTGTATGAAGAATGTCTGTATTTTCAATTGAAGTTACAGACGTTACGCCTTGGAAAACGTAAAGGGCAAGGAATTGCTTTACCGCTGTTTCAGCAGGAAACGGAACAATTCATCCAAAACCTGCCTTTCCCGTTGACCGGCGCGCAACAGCGTGTGACGGAGGAAATCTTAAATGATATGCACCGTGCGGAACGAATGAACCGACTCCTTCAAGGAGATGTCGGAAGCGGAAAAACGGTCGTTGCGGCGATTGCCTTATACGCCACAGTTCGTGCGAGTAAACAAGGCGCTTTAATGGTTCCGACTGAAATTTTAGCCGAGCAACATGCGTCGTCGCTTGCCCCGTTGCTTGAGCCGCTCGGAATCAAGGTCGGCTTATTGACGAGTTCCGTCAAAGGGAAAAATCGGGTTCTCTTGCTCGAAGCCCTGCGGCAAGGAGAGATTGATGTGTTGGTCGGGACCCATGCTTTGATTCAAGATACCGTTGTGTTTAAAGATCTTCATCTTGTCATCACCGATGAACAGCATCGGTTCGGTGTCGAACAACGGAAACGTCTTCGTGCAAAAGCGGAACAGGCGGACGTCCTCTACATGACGGCAACACCGATTCCGCGGACGTTAGCGATTTCCGTGTTTGGAGATATGGATGTCTCAATCATTGACGAGATGCCAGCAGGCAGAAAAGAGATTGAAACTTATTGGGCAAAACCGGAACAGATTGATCGTGTGTTTGGTTTTGTCGAAAAAGAGTTGCTGCTGGGTCACCAAGCCTACATCATCACGCCACTGATTGAGGAATCTGAATCACTGGATGTGCAAAATGCGATTGAACTGCATCTGCTTTTGACGGAACGTTTTTCGACACATCAAGTCGGTCTGATGCACGGACGACTCAGTTCGTCTGAAAAAGATGAAGTCATGCAGGCATTTAAGGACAATCAAGTTCAAATTCTTGTTTCGACGACTGTCGTCGAAGTCGGGGTCAACGTCCCGAACGCATCCATCATCGTCATCTATGACGCGGAACGGTTTGGTCTGGCCCAGTTACACCAGTTACGTGGTCGGGTCGGTCGTGGTGCCGCACAATCATTTTGTATCTTAATTGCGGACCCGTCTTCCGATACCGGAAAAGAGCGGATCAAAACGATGACGGAAACGAATGACGGCTTTAAATTAGCGGAAAAAGATTTGCAGTTACGCGGGGCCGGAAACTTTTTCGGGACCGAACAAAGCGGGTTGCCCCGTTTCATCTTGACGGATCCGGCGCTCGATATCCAGGTGATGGAAACAGCACGCAATGATGCCGTCCGTTTGCTGCGTTCGGATGCGTTTTGGCATCAGGAAGAGTATGGTGTCTTACGACAGTACATCGAACAGCAAGGATTGCTGGATGGAGAAAGAATCGAATAATACTTGAAAGTGAACAACAAGGGATATATACTACTATTAGTACCAGGTGATAATAGTAGTCATCCTTCTTGTGGGAGGAACGTACATGCGGGTACCTAAGAAAGAACGACAATCAGAACTACAGCATACAATTGAACAAAATCCGTTCATCACGGATGAGGCGTTAGCCACTCATTTTAACGTCAGCATCCAGACGATTCGTTTGGACCGGATGGAGATGAAGATTCCGGAACTGCGTGAACGGATCAAACACGTGGCGACGGAACGACTGGATGATGTGCGTACGTTGACTGAAAATGAAGTCATTGGTGATATGATTGACCTGAAACTTGATACATCAGCGATTTCCATCTTGGAAATCTTACCGGAACATGCCTTTAGTCGAAATGCCATCGCGCGGGGACATATCCTGTTTGCGCAAGCCAATTCATTAGCGATCGCCTTGATCGATGACGAACTGGCATTGACGACAAAAGCAAACGTTCAGTTCACGCGCTCCGTCCATGTCGGTGAACGTGTCGTGGCGAAAGCCTTCGTCAGTTCACACCGGCAAGACGGTCGTTCCGACATCAACGTCGAAAGTTTTGTTGGGGATGAGTGTGTGTTCATCGGTGAATTCACGGTGTATCGAAGCAGTAAGGAGGAATCGAGATGATTTTAGCAGTAGACGCAATGGGCGGCGATCATGCGCCACGCGCCATCGTAGAAGGGGTCGTTCAGTTTTTAGCGGAACGTCCGACAGAGGACATTGAAATCCGTTTAGTGGGCGATGAGTTAAAATTACGTTCATACGACATCAAGGACCCACGGGTGACGATCATCCATGCGGCGTCCGTCATCACCGGAGAAGACGAACCGGTCCGCGCGATCCGTCGCAAGAAAGATAGTTCACTCGTCGTGGCTGCAAACCTGGTGAAATCAAAAGAAGCAGATGCTTTGATTTCAGCAGGCAACACGGGTGCTCTCATGACTGCCGGATTGTTTGTGATCGGTCGGATCGAAGGGGTGGACCGTCCGGCGCTGGCCCCGACTTTCCCGACACGAAACGGGAAAGGTGTCGTCATCTTAGATGTCGGCGCCAATCCGGATGCAAAAGCAGAACATCTGCTGGATTATGCCATCATGGGATCTGTCTACGCAGAACAAGTAAGGGGCATCAAACGGCCGAAAGTCGCGTTGCTAAATATCGGTTCAGAAGCCGGTAAAGGGAACGCACTGACAAAAGAGACCTATCCCCTGCTTGAGACAGCTCCGATTCATTTTGTTGGGAACGTCGAGGCGAGAGAAGCGATGAGTGGAGAAGTGGATGTCATCGTAACGGAAGGCTTTGCTGGAAATACTCTTTTGAAGAGTACGGAAGGTGCGGCCAGCATGATCATGGGCGTGATGAAGGAACAGTTCATGAGTTCGCTCAGTTCAAAAATTGCCGCATTTATTTTAAAACCGAAACTCAAAAAAATGAAACAACTGCTTGCCTACGAGGAATATGGCGGAGCCGGACTGTTTGGAATTGCTGCTCCAGTCATCAAAGCACACGGCTCAAGCAATGCTTATGCCTTCAGCCGTGCGCTGGCACAGGCACAACTGATGGTCGACCAACAAGTCGTCGCCAAAATGATTGAGGCGAAGGCAACAAAAGAAATCTAAAGGAGTGAGACGGATGGGTAAAACAGTTTGGATGTTTCCTGGTCAAGGCTCACAAATGCCGGGCATGGGTCAAACACTCGTTCAACACGACGAGACGCGCCAAGCATTAATGGATCTTGGCACACGGATCGGACTTGATTTGACAGAGTTGTTGACGACCGGAACAAAAGAGGACTTAAAAGCAACGGATCTCGCACAACCTGCCATCGTGGCACACAGTACACTCCTTGCGAACCGTTACGCCGCGCTTGGTCATCAACCGGATTTTGTACTTGGACACAGTGTCGGAGAGTACAGTGCGCTTGTTGCGGCATCCGTGTTGACACCAAGTGAAGCCGTGTATCTCGTTCGGGAACGCGGCAAGCTGATGAACCAAGTCACGGGCGGGACGATGGCGGCTGTCATCGGTCTCGATGATGTCGAAGCTGCTCATCACGCTGTCGAATCCATTGCGGCGACAGGGGAGATCGTACAGATTGCGAACTATAACTGTCCCGGACAATTCGTGATTTCAGGACAAGTGGCAGCCGTCGAATCGGCGACGGCGAAGTTAAAGGAACTGGGCGCAAAACGTGTCCTGCCGCTGGATGTATCCGGTGCGTTCCATTCATCGTTGATGACACCGTTTGCGCCGCGATTTGAAGATGTACTGGTTTCATCGCCGTTCCAAGCGGCAAAAACAAAGTTCATTTCGAACGTCGACAGCGATTTCCATGACCAACCGGACGAACTGATTCGTTTATTGGTTCAGCAACTGTATTCACCGGTCCGTTTTGAGGCCTGTGTCGAAAAGCTGATTGCAGAAGGTGCTGATACGTTCATCGAATTCGGACCGTCTTCACCACTCAGCGGACTCGTCAAGCGTATTAAAAAAGATGTCAAGATCGTCAGTATTACGACACTTGAACAATTGGAAGCGGAGGCGATTCGTTGAATAAGGTAGCACTCGTCACCGGCGCTTCGCGAGGAATCGGAGCCGCCATCGCCAAACGTCTTGCGACGGATGGATTCCGGATCGTCGTGAACTATGCCGGAAATACAGCAAAAGCGGAAGAAGTCGTAGCGGCCATCACGGCTGCCGGCGGTGAAGCGATTGCTGTCCAAGCGGATGTCGCAGATGCCGAGCAGGTCAAGGCACTCCTGAAGACGACACTTGATACGTATGGACAATTGGATTGTGTCGTCAACAATGCCGGGATTACGCGGGATGGATTATTGATGCGGATGAAGGAAGCTGATTTTGATGCCGTTCTGAACACGAATCTAAAAGGCGCTTTTCTCGTGACGCAAGCTGCGACACGACCACTTTTAAAGTCGAGTGGACGCATCATTAACATCGCATCAGTCGTCGGCATCACCGGTAATCCCGGTCAAGCCAATTATGTGGCGGCGAAGGCCGGTCTGATCGGATTTACGAAGTCAGTGGCACGTGAGCTGGCAAGTAAAGGGGTTACGGCCAACGCCATTTGCCCAGGTTTCATTGAAACCGATATGACGGATGAATTGACAGAGACACAACGCAACCAAACTCTTGACCAAATTCCGTTAAAACGATTTGGTCAGACGGAAGACATCGCGTCTTTGGTCAGCTTCATCGCTTCAGACAATGCCCGTTACATCACCGGTCAAACGCTTGCCGTTGATGGCGGCATGACAATGTAATTAAACAGTGGTACTACTTTGCCAAATCGGCAATCATCTTATATACTCAACTCATGGAGGGATTTTCAAATGACAAAAGAACAAATCTTAGTAGACGTGCAAGAAGCAATCGCAGAAAAATTAGGTAAAGAACAAAGTGAAATCACACTCGATAAATCGTTTAAAGACGATCTCGGTGCAGACTCGCTTGAAGTTATGGAACTCGTTATGGATCTCGAAGATAAATTCGAAATCACAATCGAAGATGACCAAGCAGAGAACTTAAAGACAGTTGGCGATGTTGTTAGCTACATCGAAACACAAGTCTAAAACATGAAGCTGGACCCACCGCGTATTTGCGGTGGGATTTAGCTGTTTAGGAGGCATTATGACGAATCAAAAGGGACGTCGTGTCCGAAAAGGACCCTATGTAAAACGACGCAAAGACTCACGGGCTTTGGCGCAGATCGAACAAAAATTCGAACAGCTTCAAGAACGGTTGCAGATTCACTTCTCGAATGTAGAACTCTTAAAACAAGCGTTTACCCACTCTTCGTTCGTCAATGAACAACGGGAATCCGAGGGCGATAATGAACGTCTTGAATTTCTCGGAGATGCAGTCTTAGAACTGACCGTGTCGCGCTATCTGTTTCAACACTATCCGGAACGTTCCGAGGGGGAATTAACCAAGCTGCGTGCGGCCATCGTGTGTGAGCCGTCACTCGTCCAGTTTGCAAATCATTATCAGTTTTCTGAAATGATTTTACTTGGTAAAGGGGAAGAACTGACAGGGGGAAGAAATCGTCCGGCGTTACTGGCGGATGTGTTTGAAGCCTTTATCGGTGCTTTGTACCTCGACCAAGGGATCGAAGCAGCAGAACGATTCCTCGCCGAAGCGGTTTTTCCGAAAGTGGCATCCGGTTTTTTCGAAGAGCAGACAGACTTTAAAAGCCAGCTCCAAGAAGCAATCCAACGTGTTGGTCTTGGATTGATTGAATATGAAATCATCGAGGAACGTGGTCCGGCGCACAGCCGTGAATTCATCTCGCGTGTCCATGTCTCGGACAAATTAGAAGGAATCGGGACGGGACGGTCGAAAAAAGAAGCGGAACAGCAGGCGGCCAAACAGGCGTTGCTTGTACTCAAAAATAGTTTCTGACACACAAAAAGGCACCCATTGTAAAATGGTGTGCCTTTTTGTGACGTGTGTTAAACGGTCTTCAGTGATTTCAATTCATCGACAATCGCGTCCACTTCCGCGAGTGACAAAGAATCACGCATCATGACGAAGTCATAAATCTCTTTTAAGTCATCATTTTTTGTTCCGTCGAACTGGTCCGCCTTGATGACGCCTTTGTTGATAATGTTCAATTTATCCAAAATCGCTTCAATCATTTGTTCAATCGTCATGTGTAAATTCTCCTCTTCATCTCTTTATGCCTAACATTACCATAAAAGCTACCATTTTGTAGACCTTTCGGCTATGGTAAACTAAAAGAAAATCAAAAGAAATTTAAACATATGGGTGGTCAAGATGTACTTAAAACGAATTGAAATCAATGGCTTCAAATCATTTGCCAGTCGGACAGAGCTCGATTTCCTCCCGGGAGTCACTGCTGTCGTCGGACCGAATGGAAGCGGGAAGTCAAATATATCGGATGCAGTCCGCTGGGTGCTCGGTGAGCAATCAGCTAAATCATTACGTGGTGCGAAGATGGAAGATGTCATCTTTGCCGGAAGTATATCGGAACATCGGAAACAATTTGCGGAAGTCACACTCGTTCTCGACAATGAGTCGGGCACGGTTGCCTTACCGTATCAAGAAATCAATGTGACGCGACGTGTCACCCGCAATGGGGACAGCGATTATTTCTTAAATAAAAAACCGTGTCGACTGAAAGATGTCCTCGATTTATTCATGGACACCGGTTTGTCGCGGGACGCGTTTGCCATTATCGGTCAAGGACGTGTCGAACAAGTCATTTCCGGAAAACCGGAAGAACGCCGTTCCGTGATCGAGGAAGCGGCGGGTGTCTTGAAATACCGTCATCGTAAAAAACAAGCCGAGCGAAAATTGACGGATACGGAAACGAATCTGTCGCGTGTCGACGATATCTTGTTTGAGCTCGGAGGGCGGATTGAACCTTTGCGCGAACAAGCGGCGCTGGCAAAAGAGTTTTTGCTTGCGCGTGAACGGTATGATTTTCTTGAACGTGGTATCATCGCGACGGAAATTCAGCAGTACACGTCGCAACTGACGGAGGTTACCGCTGAGATCGAAGCGTGCCAAGCGCAGTTGTTGGCGGAACAAGAACGTTTTCAAACAACCGTCACGACACGGGAAGCACAAGAGACGAAATTAGAAGCAACACGACGACTCGAGACAGAACTGCAAGAACGGTTGCGTCACGTCTCGACTAAACTCGTTGAAATTGAAGGATCGTTGAATCTGGCAAAAGAACGAGAAAAACACGGGACGGAAATGAAGCAACGTCTCGAGCAAGAAGTGGCAGTAGCGGAACAACGTGTGCTGGACATCGAACAAGAGGAACAGGCACTGGTGCTGCGGCAGCAGGAGACGAACCAACGTTATCTCGAGACCGTCCAGCAACGGGAAGCAGCCGATGCGGCGTTATCCTACTCGGACCGCGACTTTGAAAAAGAGGCAGAACAGTTGCGTTCCGAAGCCTTTGAAGTGGCAAGCCGTCTTGCGGCGACGACGAATGCGTATCACCGGGCGAAACAAGATCTCTTACACGCGGAAGAACAACAACAGCGTTTTTCAGAAAACGTCGGATCGAAACAAACGGCGCGTTCCACTTATGAAGCAGAAACGCTCCGGTTAGAGGAACAGGTCGAACAGTTGCGGACCCGTTTAGAGACACTGCGTCATGAAGAGAACACGCACCAACAGACATATCGTCAGTACCAAGAGACGATTGTCCAAATGAACCAATCGATTCTCGACTTACACCGGCGCCGCGATAAAACGGAAGACCGGATTGAGTTTTTGGAGTCCGTCAAGGCAGACTACAGCGGCTACTTTGGTGCCGTCAAAACGGTGTTGAAGCAACGGGAACGAATTTCCGGCATTCACGGGGCAGTGGCCGAACTGATTACGGTACCCGCCCGCTATGAAGCAGCGATCGAGACCGCTTTAGGTGGAGCGATGCAAAATATCGTCGTCGATACGGATGGGACGGGACGAAAGCTGATCCAAGAGCTTCGTCGCTTAAATGCCGGTCGGGCGACCTTTATGCCGCTCTCATCGATTCAGCGCCGCGAACTGAGCGGATCGGTGCGACAGAACCTGTCAAACATGTCAGGGTATCTTGGAGTGGCGAGTGATCTCGTCACGGCGCGGGACGAGTTTACGAAACTGAAAGAAAATTTACTCGGTACGACGCTGGTCGTCGAATCGTTGGAACAAGCGAATACGATTGCCCGGACGACGGGACACCGGTACCGGATCGTGACGTTAGACGGTGACGTCGTCAACGTCGGCGGATCGATGACCGGGGGGAGCCGGAAAAAAGGGACACCGCTCTTCAGTCAGTCCCGTGAACTGGAAGAATTGCAGACAGGCTTAAAACAAGGGCAGGCCGTCATCCGTGAACAAGAACGGCGCCGGGATGACATGACGGTCACGCTCAATGAACTGAAGGCTACACTTGAAAAAACCGTACAAGACATCCAATCTGTTCAAGTTGAATTAGAAAGCGTCCGTGAAGCATGGACGGATGCGAAGCGGAGTCTTGCCGTCACTGCATCTGAACTGTCGGTCCATGACGGTCAGTTGAACCGTCTGACAGAGCAAGCAACTGAAGCAAAAGCGATCATTCAGACATCGGAGCGGGACATCGAACAGTTGACTGTGCGTCAAACGGAACTCCGCCAAACGATTGATCAATTGAAGGCAGCGCAATCACGTGGTGCGGTCGCGATTGAAGAATTAAAACAACAGCAAGCGGAAGCGTTACTGGAAGAACGGACCGCAAGCATGACACGCGATCAAATCGATCGTGAAGTCGAACGGCTCCAACAGACGCTCACGCATGCAAAACTGGAAAGAAGCCATAAACGACGTGATCTGAAACACGTTCTCGAAGGGTTCGATGAAGCGAAGATCGGCGCCTTGCATGCCGAACAAGCACTGATGCAGGATGAGCAAGTATCGGTCGAGCAGGAATTAGCACTCGTCACGAAAGAGATTCAAGAAGCGGCAGAAGGCTTACGTTTGTTGCGGATTCAGGAAGCGAAGCTGAAAGAGGAACAGCAGGGAACGACGCAACGGCTCGATCAAGCCCGTCTGACCCAAGGGCGACTCAGCACACGGCTTGAGACTCGCCAAGAGACACTCGAGGAAATGGGACTGATTGCTGACCTGATTCAACCGTTGACGATTCCGTTTGATGAAGCGAAGGAAGAATTGCATCTGTTGAAACGACAACTGGAGGAAATCGGGATCGTCAACCTCGGGGCAATCGAGGAGTTTGCAGAAGTCGATCAACGGTTTACGTTCCTCTCGACACAACGGGATGATCTCGTCAGCGCGAAAACGGATTTATACGGCATCATCGAAGAGATGGACCGGGAAGTGATTCGTTTGTTTAAACAGACCTATACGGCAGTGCGTGAGCATTTCCGGGAAACATTCCGCGAATTGTTCGGCGGCGGGGAAGCGGATTTGATTTTAGTGGACCCAACCGATCTCCTGACGAGCGGCATCGATATCGTTGCAAAACCGCCGGGTAAAAAGCTACAAAACCTATCGTTGTTATCCGGCGGGGAACGGGCGTTGACAGCCATCGCCTTGTTATTTGCCATCTTAAAAACGAGACCGGTTCCGTTTTGTGTCCTGGATGAAGTCGAAGCGGCTCTGGACGAAGCCAACGTTGCCCGGTTTGGGGAGTTTGTCCATCAACTGGCGCGCGAGACACAATTCATCATCATCACCCACCGGAAAGGAACGATGGAGTCTGCTGATGTGTTGTACGGTGTCACGATGCAACAAAACGGTATTTCCGAAGTGTTATCCGTTAAACTAGAAGAAGCGAGACGGACTTTAAGTGAAGAAGTAGAATCAAAGGGGATAAAAAAATGAGTTTCTTTAAAAAATTAAAAGATCGTTTAACGACGTCCACACAGGAAGTCACATCGAAATTCACCGAAGGCTTGACGAAAACACGGGACGGATTAGCCAGCGCGGTTAACGATCTCGTTTATCGATTCCGTGAAGTGGATGAGGAATTCTTTGAGGAACTGGAGGAAGTGTTGATCCAGGCGGATGTCGGGGTGACGACGACAATGGATTTAGTTGAAAAACTAAAGGTGGAAGTCAAACGGAGAAACGTTAAAGACACCAAGGAAGTTCGGGATGTCCTCGTCGAGGTCGTCGCCAACATGTTGATCGAAGAGGAAGAGATGGAGCTTGACCTCACGCATGACCTCAATGTCATTCTGTTCGTCGGTGTCAACGGCGTCGGAAAAACGACGACGATCGGTAAACTCGCGAACCGTTTGAAAAATGAAGGGAAGTCGGTCATGCTCGCAGCCGGTGATACGTTCCGTGCCGGGGCAATCGATCAGTTGCAAGTCTGGGGCGAACGTTCCGGTGTACCGGTCATTCGTCAAGGAGAAGGATCCGATCCGGCTGCCGTGATTTATGATGCAGTTCAAGCCGCGAAGGCACGGAAAGTGGATGTCTTGATTTGTGATACGGCCGGACGGTTGCAAAACAAAGTCAACCTCATGAACGAGCTCGAGAAAGTCAAACGCGTCATCGAGCGGGAAATTCCGGGAGCTCCACATGAAGTGTTATTGGCACTCGATGCGACGACGGGACAAAATGCGATGATTCAAGCCAAAGCGTTTAAACAAGCGACTGACGTCAGCGGAATCGTTTTGACGAAACTCGACGGTACAGCCAAAGGCGGAATCGTTCTTGCGATTAAGAATGAGCTCGATCTGCCGGTGAAATTCGTCGGTCTCGGTGAAAAAATCGACGACCTGCAACCGTTTGATGCGGAACAATTCGTCTATGGTTTGTTCGGAGATGTCTTCGAAGAAAAAGAAACGACGGAAGAAGTCCGAGAAGAGGACTGACCTCGATTTCCTTGTAAAGAAAAAAACTTGACAACACACTGTGAGGGCTGTACTATACTATCTGTAAAGGAATTTCACTTAACAACCGTGGAGGTGCTCGGATGACACTTGATAAAACGAACCGGATGAATTATCTGATTGACTTTTATCAGGAGCTATTGACGCCAAAACAGCGAAATTATATGTCACTTTATTATCTAGATGACTTTTCGTTAGGTGAGATCGCCGATGAGTTTGAAGTCAGCCGACAAGCAGTCTACGACAACATAAAACGTACGGAAGCGATGCTTGAACAATACGAAGAGCGGCTCGCTTTGTTCGCGAAATACGAACAAAGAAAGTTACTCCTTGATCAATTGAAGCAACTTGACCTTCCGAGCGAAGCTCACGTGACCATTGCGGCACTGGAGCAATTAGAGTAGGGGGCATTTTCATGGCATTCGAAGGATTATCGGAACGGCTTCAAGCCAGTCTTGCTAAAATGCGAGGCAAAGGTAAGATTTCTGAAGCGGACGTAAAAGAAATGATGCGTGAGGTTCGCCTTGCGTTATTAGAAGCTGACGTCAACTTCAAAGTCGTCAAACAATTCGTAAATGATGTGAAGGAACGTGCTGTCGGGCAAGATGTCATGACGTCCCTCACACCCGGTCAGCAAGTTGTCAAAATCGTCCATGACGAATTGACAAAACTGATGGGTTCGGAAGTTTCTCCACTGACGTTATCGAACCGTCCACCAACCGTCATCATGATGACCGGTTTACAAGGGGCGGGTAAAACGACGACGACAGGGAAACTGGCCAATCATTTACGAAAGAAACAAAATCGCAGTCCACTGCTTGTTGCAGCGGATATTTACCGACCGGCTGCGATCAAACAGCTCGAGACGTTAGGGAAACAACTCGAACTGCCTGTTTTCTCGATGGGAGATCAGGTCAGTCCACAAGAGATTGTCACTAATGCGCTCGACTATGCAAAAGAGCATCACCACGATATCGTGTTGATCGATACGGCGGGACGCTTGCACATCGATGAGGACCTCATGCAGGAACTGGTCGACGTAAAAGAAATCGCCAAACCAAATGAAATCTTCCTTGTTGTTGATTCGATGACGGGTCAAGATGCGGTCAATGTTGCTGAAAGCTTTAATGAAAAGCTGGGCGTGACAGGGGTCGTCTTGACGAAACTCGACGGCGATACTCGAGGCGGAGCAGCACTCTCCATCAAGGCAGTCACCGGAGCACCGATTAAATTCGTCGGTCTTGGAGAGAAGCTGGACGCAATCGAGCCATTCTACCCTGAGCGGATGGCGTCACGAATTCTCGGCATGGGCGATATGCTGACGCTGATTGAAAAAGCGGAGTCTCAAATGGACGCTACACGCGCCAAAGAGCTCGAAGGCAAAATGCGCGATGCATCGTTCACGTTTGACGATTTCATCGAGCAGTTGCAGCAAGTGAAACAGATGGGTCCTTTGGATGAGTTGTTAGGAATGATTCCGGGTGCCGGTAAAGGAAAGATGAAGGGTTTGAAAAATGCCCAAATCGATGAAAAGCAACTCGTCTATGTCGAAGCGATTATTCAATCGATGACGAAACGAGAGCGCTCTGAACCGGAAATCCTCAATGCCAGTCGTCGGAAACGGATTGCGCGCGGCAGTGGTCGCAGCATTCAAGAAGTGAACCGATTGATCAAGCAATTTGAAGACATGCGGAAGATGATGAAACAATTCTCCGGCCAAATGGGCAAAGGAAAAAAGAAAGGCGGCTTTGGCCTCCCATTCTTCTAAAAGTCTTTTCACTTTTGCTGGAACGTTGTATACTAGTGAAGTTGTCAATTTGACTAAACGAAAAAAATTATTTATTACTTGGAGGGACTTACGAATGGCAGTTAAAATTCGTCTTAAGCGCATGGGCGCAAACAAATCACCTTTCTACCGTGTGGTAGTAGCAGACTCACGTGCACCACGTGATGGTCGTTTCATCGAGCAAATCGGATACTACAACCCGGTTGCTAAACCAGAAGCAGAAGTAAAACTTAACGAAGAGCTTGCACTTAAATGGCTCGCTGAAGGTGCTAAACCTTCGGACACAGTTCGTAACCTCTTCTCAAAAGCTGGTATCATGGAGAAATTCCACAACGCGAAACTCGCGAAGTAAGACGATTGGAGGTGAGCGAAAGCTTACCTCCTTTTTCTATGGTGAAATAATGAGAAGCGCTATTTTTTAATTGAGGAAGTGAAACAGATGGAATGGTTGGAAATCGCAAAAATCGCGAATACACACGGTTTAAAAGGAGAGCTGAAACTCCTCGCTAGTACTGATTTTCCGGAAGAACGTTTCAAAGTCGGGAATGAGGTCTATTTGGAGTCGAACGGGACATATACACCGTTTACGATCGGCAGCTACCGCAAGCATAAACAGTTCATCATGGTGACATTCAAAGGTATGCACCACATCAATGATGTCGAGAAGTACAAAGGATTGAAGTTGTATGTGCAGCCGGAAGCGTTGCAGGAGCTTGGCGAACATGAGTATTATTACCATGAAATCATCGGTTGTACAGTCTTTGACGGAGAAGACGAGATCGGTGTCGTGTCTGAGATTCTGGAAACCGGAGCAAACGACGTCTGGACGATCAAACGTCCCGGGAAAAAAGATGTCTTGATTCCTTACATCGAACAAGTCGTCGCGTCGATCGACGTCCAAGAAAAACGAATTCAAATCACACCGTTGCCGGGATTAATCGAAGGATGAACATTACGGTCATGACCTTGTTCCCGGAGATGTTCACGGCACTGAATCACTCGATTGTCGCCCGTGCCCAAGAGGAGAAGCGGATCGAGCTGAACTATGTCAATTTTCGGGATTATTCCACCAATCGTCATGGTCGGGTCGATGATTCCCCTTATGGCGGCGGAGCCGGTATGTTGCTTACGCCACAACCGATTTTTGATGCGGTTGCGGCGCTTCCGGAGGCGAAACGACGAATCATCGTCTTGACGCCGACCGGACGCCGGTTTGACCAACGTCTGGCCGAAGAGTGGTCGCAGGAGAAGGAGCTCGTCTTTCTATGCGGCCATTACGAAGGCTTTGACCAACGGATTCATGACGAGCTCGTGACGGACGAAGTGTCGCTCGGTGACTTTGTCCTGACGGGCGGGGAACTTGCGGCGATGACGATGATTGATGCCACCGTACGCCTGTTGCCGGATGTCCTTGGGAAATCAGCCAGTCATGAGGATGACTCTTTTTCAACCGGATTGCTGGAATACCCTCATTACACCCGTCCGGCAAATTTCAGAGGACTGACGGTTCCAGATGTCTTGTTATCCGGCAACCATGCCCGCATTGAAACATGGCGACGTCAGCAGGCATTGAAGCGAACGCTCGAGCGGCGACCCGATTTACTTGACCAAGTAACCTTGTCAGATGCCGACCGTCGCTATTTACAGTCAATTTCAGGATTGTCAAACGACTGAATCTGTGATAAGTTAAAACATGTGGCAAAAGCCACCTATTAACGATGTTCCGCTGTTGGATGCCAAGGGCAAATGAAGATACGAACATTGGTGAAAAAAGGAGAAATCATTCATGAACACACAACAATTGTTCCGTGAAATTACACAAGAACAAATCAAGTCAGACGTCCCTGCATTCCGTCCTGGTGATACAGTCCGCGTCCACGTTAAAGTCGTCGAGGGAACGCGTGAGCGGATCCAGCTTTTCGAAGGCGTAGTCATCAAACGTCACGGTGGCGGCATCAGCGAAACGTTTACAGTTCGTAAGATTTCTTACGGAGTTGGCGTTGAGCGTGCATTCCCGCTTCACTCACCACGTGTCGCACAAATCGAAGTCGTTCGTTACGGTAAAGTCCGTCGTGCGAAACTTTACTACCTCCGCAACCTTCGTGGTAAAGCGGCGCGTATTAAAGAAATTCGTCGTTAATCATGTGAAAAAGTGGCTTGTCTCCGGACAAGCTTCTTTTTTTTATCGTTTATGCGTATACTAAGTTTAGGCAAGAGATTGAATTGAAGGAGTGGAACGCGTGAAGGAGTTATTCAGCTGGGTCAAGGCGCTTGTCGTGGCGCTTGTAATTGCGTTCATCATCCGAACGTTTTTATTCGTACCGGTCATCGTAGATGGTGAATCGATGATGCCGACGTTACACAATTCGGATCGCATGATCGTCAACAAAGTCCCTTATTACTTTAACGAGCCGGAACGTGGAGATATCGTCGTGTTCCATGCGACGGAAACACGCGACTATATCAAACGTGTGATTGCGGTTCCTGGTGATACGATGTACTACAAAGATGACACATTATATGTCAATGATAAAAAAGTCGAGGAACCTTATCTCAATGAATTTAAAGCACAAATGAACGGGGTTCCGTTAACAGAAGACTTTACACTGGAAGAAAAAACGGCGCAGACGACTGTACCGAAAGGGAAAGTGTTTGTAATGGGAGATAATCGTCAAAACTCGAAAGACAGCCGGGACATCGGTTTTGTGGATGAAGACCAAATCGTTGGCACAACGAACTTTGTCTTTTATCCGTTTAACGATGTGCGGTCAGTGGATTAAGATAATCATCCTGAAACAGAAGAACGAGGTTCACCCTCCGGTGGGCGTCGTTTTTTTGTTCGTTCTCAGACAGGGTTCTTTTCTTTCGAGAAGTTGCGTATACTAGAAAGTGGATCGTTTCTCTCGAACAGGGAGTGTATCGGTAGTCATCGATACACGATAGATCAATCGTTCATTATTAGCAGTCCAGCAATATGAAAACTTGAGGTGGAAGATATGACAATACAATGGTTCCCGGGACACATGGCGAAAGCACGCCGTGAAGTCACGGAAAAATTAAAATTGATTGATGTCGTCATTGAGTTAGTGGATGCCCGCTTACCGATGTCGAGCCGCAATCCGATGGTCGAACAAATCACAGCCGGAAAACCCCGTTTGATCGTCTTGAATAAATCAGACATGGCAGATGGTCGTCTGACGGAACAATGGATGCAGGCACTGCGTAAAGACGGCGTGGACGTCATCGCGGTCGATGCGAAACACAATAAAGGACTCGGGCAGATCCATGAAGGTGCCTTGCGTCTGATGAAAGACAAACATGACCGGATGCGGGAAAAAGGTCGGAATCCAAGCGCGATTCGGGCCTTGATCATCGGAATTCCGAACGTCGGGAAATCGACGTTGATCAATCGTCTGGCCGGCCGAAACATCGCCATCACCGGAGACCGTCCGGGTGTGACAAAACGTCAACAGTGGATCAAGATGAAGACCGGTGAAATGGAATTGCTTGATACACCAGGGATTCTTTGGCCAAAATTCGACGATCAGCTTGTCGGTTATCGTCTCGCTGCAACAGGAGCGATCAAGGATGATATCTTGAATATTGACGACATTGCCTTATTTGCGATTCGGGAGCTGAAAACACGTTATCCGGAACAATTAAAAGCGCGTTACCGCTTGAATGAAGTTGCGGGTGAAGCCGTTGATGTACTGGAAGCGATCGGTAAAAACCGCGGATTCGTCACAAGTGGGTACGTCGACTTTGAGCGGACGAGCGAAATGTTGCTCCATGAGCTGCGGACCGAGAAAATTGGACGAGTTACGCTTGAAACCGTCGAAGAGTGGGCTACTGTAACCGAATAAGACAGGCTTGGGTTTCTCTAAGGAGAATTCCAAGCTTTTTTCAAAAAGGAGACACGTCATGAACATCCAAGAATTAAAAATACACTTAGCAAACGTTTCCTGCAGTGAGCTGGAAGAATGGAAAGTGCGGCTCGGCGACGATTCACGAAAAGGAGTCATCACCGCCCTTAAACAAGCGGAACGACGATTGGAGCGTGAAGAACAGCAACGCTTCCACTTTCAAGAACGGTCGTCTTTTGAAGAGCAGTACCGCGAGCAAGGATACACGCGGATTGCCGGTGTCGATGAGGTCGGACGGGGACCGCTGGCAGGTCCAGTCGTGGCGGCAGCTGTCATTTTACCGGTTGATTTTTACCATCCGGGTCTGACCGACTCGAAACAAATGTCGAAAAAACAACGGCTCGCTGCCTATCAACACATTCAGGAAGTCGCAGAAGTCGCAATCGGCATCATCGAACCGGAAGAGATCGACCGGATCAATATCTATCAGGCATCGAAACAAGCGATGCAACAAGCCGTCTCGACGTTGCAGCCGGAAGCCTTGTTGGTGGATGCGATGGAACTGAACGTCGAGATTCCGCAGCTGTCCTTGATCAAAGGCGATGCCCGCAGTATCTCGATCGCAGCCGCGAGTGTCATTGCGAAAGAAACACGGGATACGATGATGGAACAGTACGCCCGACTGTATCCGGAGTATGGTTTTGAACAACATGCGGGGTACGGAACAGCACAACATTTACGCGCACTTGACACTGTAGGCGTGACCCCGATTCATCGGAAAACATTTAAGCCGGTCTTGGACCGACTCTAGGAGGTGAGTGGTCGTGCAGATTGAACATCGTGCCTTACTGCCGTTCAAGATCATTGATGCGTCCAATCAACCGTTGCGTGAAGGGGCGAATGTCATCGGGAAAGTGTTGAAGTTATTACCCGACGGTTTGATGGAGCTGCAAGTCGGTCAACGCGTTTTGACAGCCGGAACGACAGCGGAGCTCAAGGAAGGAGCGACCTATCGGTTCACCGTCACCAGTGCCGAAGGACAACCGGTCCTGAAAATCGTGTCGCAGGAAATGGCGTCGCCGAAAACGGTCACGTTGCCCGTGTTTGACCGTCTCGGACAATTTTTGACAGAACCGGTTCCGCAAACGACACGGGATCTTTTGCAACAACTTGGTCAAAAGGTCATGGAAGGATCAGGACCTGCCTTTAAGCAAGCCATCATCGAACTGGTACAATTGGCGCGCAGTGCGGACGGGACGACGGAGGGACAACTCGACCGGAAAACGAGTGATCAGGTACTCGCGCAACAGGTCATGCAGGCGACAAATGAGACGGGGCGCGGTGTTTTTTTGTTTCACTTACCACAGTTCGGTCCGTTTGAAGAAGTGGATTTGACGATGGAGGCACCGTTTGACCAAAAAGAGTTTAACCCGGATCATGCACGCATTGCCTTTTACTTAAAACTGCCTCAGCTCGGAGAAATTGCCCTCGATCTGTTAATCACGGACCGGAAAATCGCGATTTCTGTTTTCCATCCGGACGAACGGGTTGCAGCCTTCATGGCGCATTACCAACCCGCGATCGAACAACGTCTGCAGGAGCAAGGATATGAATTGATCCGCTTTGAACAAGTGGAAGCGGTGAAAGAACGGATTTCCTTTCAACCGACGAACCGTGACGGAAGGGTGGATTATCAGATATGAAAAAAGCCATCGCGTTATCCTACGAAGAACAGATGCAAGCGCCTAAAGTCGTTGCCAAAGGTTCGGAACGGGTTGCCGAACGGATTCTCGAGGAAGCGTTGCAACACGGGATTCCGATTCGCCAAGATGAGACGCTGATCACCTTACTCGATGCCGTCCAAGTATCGGAACAAATCCCCAACGAATTGTATGGGGTCATCGCCGAGTTGTTTGCCTTTTTATATCAGCTTGACCAAACCGGAATTTCGAAGAAATAAATGCTTTCGGTCGATAACGATAGACAGCGCTTCCAATTTTAACTACAATGAAAGAGCCGAAACTAAAGGGGTTAAGGGGGATTTTTTCATGAATGTACATGAATATCAGGCAAAAGAGTTACTTCGTTCATACGGTGTACCCGTTCCGAACGGAATTGCGGCATTTACAGTCGAAGAGGCAGTCGATGCAGCGGAACAATTGTCAGGTCCGATCAAAGTCGTAAAAGCACAGATTCACGCAGGGGGTCGCGGTAAAGCCGGTGGTGTTAAATTGGCGAAATCGCAAGAAGAAGTGAAGGAATATGCGACAGAGTTACTCGGCAAAACACTCGTCACGCATCAAACAGGTCCAGAAGGTAAAGTCATTCAACGTCTTCTTGTAGAAGAAGGATGCGCCATCGATAAAGAATACTATCTCGGGATTGTCCTTGACCGTGTAACAGGACGGGTCGTCATCATGGGTTCAAGTGAAGGCGGAATGGACATCGAAGAAGTGGCGGAAGCGACTCCGGAAAAAATCATCAAAGAAGTGGTGGATCCGGCAGTAGGTCTTCAAGCGTTCCAAGCCCGTAAACTCGCATTTGCGATGGGTGTTCCGGTTAAACTCGTCAACAAGTTCGTCGGCATGGTCACGAAGCTGTATACGTTCTTCGTCGACAAGGATTGTTCAATCGCTGAAATCAATCCGCTTGTCACAACAAAAGATGGGGATGTATTGGCTCTTGATGCCAAGCTCAACTTTGATTCAAATGCACTGTACCGTCATCCGGACGTCGTCGCACTGCGTGACGAAACGGAAGAAGATCCGCGTGAAGTCGAAGCTTCTAAAAATGACTTAAACTACATCGCGCTCGACGGCAATATCGGATGTCTTGTCAACGGTGCGGGACTCGCAATGGCAACGATGGATATCATCAAACACTTCAGCGGGGACCCGGCAAACTTCCTCGATGTCGGCGGTGGCGCGACAAAAGAGAAAGTAACGGAAGCCTTCAAACTGATTTTGTCAGATGAAAACGTCAAAGGAATTTTTGTTAACATCTTTGGTGGAATCATGAAGTGTGACGTCATTGCAGAGGGTATCGTGGCCGCGACAAAAGAAGTCGGCTTAGAATTGCCGCTTGTCGTCCGTCTTGAAGGAACAAACGTCGATGCCGGAAAACAAATTCTCAAAGATTCAGGTCTAGCGATTACAGCAGCTACATCAATGGCAGACGGCGCAGAAAAAATTGCTGCGCTCGTGAAGTAAGGGGGAGCTAAGGATGAGTATTTGGGTAAATGAATCAACAAAAGTCATCATTCAAGGAATTACAGGGAATCAAGGGATGTTCCACGGGGAACAGATGATTGATTACGGAACAAACCTCGTCGGTGGTGTCACACCAGGTAAGGGTGGAACGGAAGTATTAGGTGTACCCGTGTTTGATACAGTCGCTCAAGCGGTTGAAAAAACAGGTGCTAATGCTTCCATCATCTACGTACCGCCTGCATTCGCAGCGGATGCAATCATGGAGGCAGCAGATGCCAATATCGCATTGATCATCTGTATCACAGAAGGTATTCCGGTACTTGACATGGTCAAAGTGAAACGTTACTTGGGCGGGAAACCGGTCCGGTTGATCGGACCAAACTGTCCGGGTGTCATCACGCCGGGCGTGGCGAAACTCGGAATCATGCCGGGATATATCCACACACCGGGTCATGTCGGAATCGTGTCGCGTTCTGGAACGTTGACGTACGAAGCGGTGCATCAATTAACGACAGCAGGAATTGGTCAATCAACAGCTGTCGGTATTGGTGGCGATCCCGTCAACGGAACGGACTTCATCGATACGCTTCAAGCGTTTAATGAAGATCCGGACACAAAAGCCGTCATCATGCTTGGTGAAATCGGTGGAACGGCGGAAGAAGAAGCGGCGGAGTGGGTCAAAGCCAATATGACGAAGCCGGTCATCGGATTCATCGGCGGACAGACTGCGCCTGAAGGCAAACGGATGGGTCATGCCGGTGCTATCATTTCAGGTGGTAAAGGAACAGCTGCTGAAAAAATCAAAACCCTTCGTGCGAATGGCATCGAAGTGGCAGAAACACCAGCGATCATTGGTGAGACATTGATTCGTGTCATCAAAGAAGCCGGAATTTATGATGAATGTGTCACAGGTTCAACAGTAAAATAAAAAAGATGATGGCTGTCCTGATGAAATCAGGACGGCTTTCTTCTATATAAAAGGAGCCTCTTGGATGAACAGAGAACTGTATGCACGTTTTGCGACTTGCCGCGTTCCGTATTCACTCGTTGTCTTGATCGAGCAGTATGGTCTTTTGCCTGCAGAAGACTTACCGGTCGCAAAAGCCGTTAAACATCGCTACCAACAAGCCTTACGATTGGATCAGGTCCCAACGAACCTCCTTGTTCCGGGTGATCCTCATTTTCCGCTTCAGTTGCTCCAGATTCCCCATCCCGTCTATGGCTTGTTTTATCAAGGGGATTCGTCCCTTCTACAGCAACCGATGATCGGTATCATCGGAAGCCGGAATCCGTCCACCACTCATGAAAAACGTCTCTCTTTTCTTCAACCCTTTTTTAAACCGCCATTCGTTACCGTCTCCGGTGGAGCTCTCGGCATCGATTCGCTTGTCCATCGCCTTTCCCTGAAACATCACCAAGCAACAATTGCTGTCATGGCAAGCGGCTTCGAGACCCTTTATCCGGCACAACACCTTCCTTTATTTCAACGCATCCAACAATCCGGACTACTCCTGTCCGAATATCCACCTTCCACACCTATTCGAAAATATCACTTCTTAGAACGGAACCGTATCATTTCCGGTCTGTCTTCCAGCTTGATCATCGTCGAAGCAGCACAGAAAAGCGGTACGATGAATACAGCCGGTCATGCACTCGAACAGGGCAAAGACGTGTATTGCCTGCCGGGATGTCCAATAGAAAAAAACTTTCAAGGAACAAATCAATTGATTGCTGAAGGCGCCATTCCACTGTTAAATCCTGAAGAAGTTTCAAAAAGTATCTTGATGAACGTTGACAAATGGGAATCGAGACTACTATGATAAGTGAGATTAAAATACGAGTACGCCTCTAATAGGGAGCGATTGCAATGGCAAAATATCTAGTAATCGTCGAATCACCTGCAAAGGCAAAAACCATCAAACGTTATCTCGGTTCGAACTATACCGTGAAAGCTTCGATGGGGCATGTTATCGATTTGCCAAAGAGCCAAATGGGTGTTGACGTTGAACATGACTATGAACCGAAGTATATTACGATTCGTGGTAAAGGTCCGGTATTAAAAGAATTAAAAACTGCGGCTAAAAAAGCACAAAAAATTTATCTCGCGGCCGACCCCGACCGTGAAGGGGAAGCGATCGCCTGGCACTTGGCGAAAGCCCTCGGCGTCGATGAATCGACGGAATGTCGGGTCGTCTTTAATGAGATCACAAAAGATGCCATCAAAGATTCGTTCAAGAGACCCCGCAAGATCAACTATGATCTTGTCGATGCACAACAGGCACGGCGTATCTTGGACCGTCTTGTGGGATACAGCATGAGTCCGTTACTTTGGAAAAAAATCAAAAAAGGATTATCGGCAGGACGTGTTCAATCCGTTGCGGTGAAGATGATCATTGACCGGGAACAGGAAATCAATGCCTTTTTACCAGAAGAGTACTGGACGATCAAACTCGAGTTGGATGCCAACGGTGAAAAACTAGAAGCAAACTTTTATGGAATAGATGGCAAAAAACGTGAGTTGCACTCGGAAGAAGAGGTCAACGAAGTGTTGGCGCAACTTTCCCAGTCGTTTACCGTTGATTCTGTGACGAAAAAAGAGCGGCGGCGTAATCCGGCACTTCCGTTTACGACCAGTTCGCTTCAACAAGAAGCAGCGCGTAAACTGAATTTCCGAGCGAAGAAGACGATGATGATTGCCCAGCAATTGTATGAAGGAATCGAGCTCGGAAAAGAAGGGACCGTCGGTTTGATCACCTACATGCGAACAGACTCGACACGAACTTCTGAAACGGCGAATCTCGAAGCGCACGGCTTCATTGAAAATGCGTACGGAAAAGAATACATTGCCGTTGAGAAACGGAAAGAGAAAAAAGCGGCAAATTCGCAAGATGCCCACGAAGCCGTTCGTCCGACATCCACGATGCGGGACCCGCAACTGGTCAAATCGTATTTGTCACGCGATCAGTTCCGTTTGTACAAACTGATTTGGGAACGGTTTGTCGCCAGCCAGATGGCACCTGCCGTCCTGGACACTGTAAAAGTGGATCTTGTTTCAAACGGAGTGACGTTCCGCGCAAACGGTTCAACGGTCAAGTTCGCAGGATTCATGAAAGTCTATATCGAGGATACAGACGACGAAGCCGTGACTGACGTTAAGGAAGGGTTATTGCCTCCACTTGACGATGGAGAAGTGTTGCAACAAGAAATGATTGAACCGAAACAACATTTCACGCAACCACCGCCACGTTATACAGAGGCACGTCTTGTCCGGGCGATGGAAGAACTCGGGATTGGTCGTCCGTCGACATATGCTCCGACACTGGATACGATTCAAAAACGTGGGTATGTGACGCTGGAAGAGAAAAAATTCTTGCCGACGGAACTCGGTGAACTCGTCATCGATATGATCAGCGACTACTTCCAAGAATTCATCACCGTCCAGTTTACGGCCGATATGGAAGCCTTGCTTGATGCGATCGAAAAGGGTGATATGCAGTGGACAGAAGTCGTCGATCCGATTTATAAATCGTTCGCGAAACGTTTGACACGGGCAGAAGCCGAGATTGAAAAAATCGAAATCAAGGATGAACCAGCCGGAGAAGACTGTGAAGTCTGTGGGCACGCAATGGTCATCAAGATGGGCCGTTATGGTAAATTCATGGCGTGCTCGAATTTCCCGGAATGCCGGAACACCAAACCGATTCAAGTTGAAATCGGTGTCAAATGTCCGACATGCGGAACGGGTGAGATTGTGGAACGCCGGAGTAAAAAGGGCCGCCTGTTCTACGGTTGCTCCAATTATCCGGAATGTGAATTCGTTTCGTGGGATAAACCGGTCGAAGAACCATGTCCGGTGTGCAGCAGTATGATGGTACAAAAGAAAATCAAGAACGGTGTGAAAGTAGAATGTACGTCTTGTGGACATCATGAAACACGCATCGATCAGGAGCAAGAGGAGGAATGACCGGTGAAACGAGTAACCGTGATCGGCGCCGGACTCGCAGGTTCTGAAGCAGCATGGCAACTTGCGAAACGTGGCGTTCAAGTAGATTTATATGAAATGCGACCGGTGAAGCAGACCCCTGCTCACCATACGGATCAATTTGCAGAGCTCGTTTGTTCAAATTCACTACGGGCGAATCAATTGACGAATGCAGTCGGTGTATTAAAAGAAGAAATGCGTCAACTGGATTCCTTGATCATGAAGGCAGCTGACTTGGCGAGTGTTCCGGCAGGTGGAGCACTTGCCGTCGACCGCCATGACTTTGCAGGATACGTGACCGAGACACTAAAGAATCACCCGAACGTTACCGTTCATCATGAAGAGATTGAAGCGATTCCGGACGGTCCAACGATCGTTGCGACGGGACCGTTGACGAGTGCTGCTTTATCGGAGTCATTAAAACAGTTCACAGGAGAAGATTATCTCTACTTCTTTGATGCCGCAGCACCGATTCTTGACGGTGATACGATCGACCGGGAGAAGGTCTACCTCAAGTCACGTTATGACAAGGGCGAAGCCGCTTACTTGAACTGTCCGATGACAGAAGAAGAGTTTACGCATTTCCATAACGAATTGATTCAAGCGGAAGTCGTTCCGCTAAAAGAATTCGAAAAGGAAATTTATTTTGAAGGCTGCATGCCGTTTGAAGTACTCGCATCGCGCGGACCAAAGACGTTATTATTCGGACCGATGAAACCGGTGGGTCTCGAAGATCCGAAAACCGGAAAACGTCCGTATGCCGTCGTTCAACTTCGTCAAGATAATTCAGCCGGTACGCTGTTCAATCTGGTCGGTTTCCAAACGCATCTGAAGTGGGGCGAACAAAAACGGATCATCCGCCTGATTCCAGGTCTTGAGAATGCAGAGATCGTCCGCTATGGCGTCATGCACCGGAATACGTTTGTGAACTCGCCGAACCTGCTCCAACCGACTTATCAAACGCGGACACGTCATGATTTGTTCTTTGCCGGACAAATGACGGGTGTGGAAGGGTATGTCGAATCGGCCGCTTCTGGTTTGATGGCAGGAATCAATGCAGCGCGTCTAATTAATGAAGCAGAACCGGTGGCTTTCCCGAAAGAGACGATGATGGGGGCAATGGCTCACTACATAACGACGACGGAAGGAAAGAACTTCCAACCGATGAATGCAAACTTTGGACTTGTTCCGGCGCTGGTCGGACAGACCGGACGCATGAAGAAACCAGAGAAGTATGCACTCTTTGCCGAACGGGCACTCGAAGCAATCAAAGACTTTACGGATATGTAAGAAAAGATGGGGGAAAAGGCGCATTTCAGCGTTCTTTTCGCCCATTTCTTAATTTGTCATAAAAGCGTGATAATTTTGTCATCTTTCTGGTTTTTGGTCTATTGTCAGACTACTTCCGGTATGCTATGCTAAGGTCGATTCGAGTATGAAATGGTTAGAAGGAGGCTCACTTATGGGAGTAGACTCAGAGTTTGACCTACTGCGGAAATCTTTTTTGCGGTATGTACACATCGAACGTCAATTATCTCCAAATACGGGCCGCTCTTATGGTCAAACACTTCGACAATACGCCGCTTTTTGCCTCGATCATCAGCTGAGATCGATTGAATTGGCAACTGCACGGCGTTATTTGTTTGCCCTTTACGATCAAAACGCATCCAGATCGACCATTGCCCAAAAAGTCTCTTGCTTAAAACAGTTCGGACGGTTTATTACACGGGATACGGACAACGTGAATCCATTCGACGGACTGAAGGCACCAAAACGTGTTCAGACGTTACCAACGTTTTTAGTACCGTCCGAATACGAACGTTTTCTGGAGGCTTTCCGGACGTCAGATGCGTTTGGTGTCCGAAACGTGGCATTGATCGAATTGCTGTATGCAACTGGCATGCGTGTCAGTGAACTAGCCGGATTGAACCTCAAGGATTTGGATCAGGATTTAGAATATGTTCATGTGTATGGAAAAGGGAGAAAGGAACGCATTACACCCATTGGATCGTTTGCGAGAAAAGCGCTAGCCGCTTACTTAGTTGAGCGGACACCAATGGAGGGTGATGAACAGGCGCTGTTTCTTTCCCGGTCAGGTCGGCGTTTGACGACCGACGGGATTCGAAAGATTCTCAAAAAAGGGGATCCCCTGCTTTCGAAACACGTCACACCACATGCCTTACGACATAGCTTTGCAACAGATCTTCTGGAACGTGGAGCCGATTTACGAGCTGTACAGGAATTGCTTGGTCATGCTTCATTATCGACAACAGGACAGTACACACACGTCACGACGGAACGCCTTCGTCATGTTTACCAGCAAGCGCATCCGCGTGCCTAAGGGAGGAAACAAAATGTTTCATGCAACGACGATTTTTGCCATTCAACATAACGGTCAATCCGCGATGAGCGGGGATGGACAAGTGACCTTCGGAAACCAAGTCATCATGAAGAAAAGTGCGAAAAAAGTACGACGTCTCTATGGCGGCAAAGTGATTGCCGGTTTTGCTGGAAGTGTTGCCGATGCGTTCACACTATTTGAAAAGTTTGAAGCGAAACTCGAGATGTACAACGGGAACCTGCAACGAGCTGCTGTCGAATTAGCAAAAGAATGGCGCGGCGATAAGATGTTACGGCAACTTGAAGCGTTATTGCTCGTCATGGACGGCAGTCATTTGTTGCTTGTATCCGGAAACGGGGAAGTGATTGAGCCGGATGATGGGATCTTAGCAATCGGCTCAGGCGGCAACTATGCTCTGGCAGCAGGACGGGCGTTAGTACGCCATGCAGCACATCTGACGGCTGAAGAAATCGCACGGGCGGCTCTTGAAACAGCTGGAGAGTTATGTGTGTTTACGAATGATCAAATCATTTTAGAAACGATTGGGGGAAGTGCAGATGCATGAATTTACACCGAGACAAATCGTGGAAAAACTAAATGAACATGTCATTGGTCAAGCCGATGCCAAACGGGCTGTTGCGATTGCGCTTCGTAATCGTTACCGTCGTCAGTTACTTGATCCAAGTTTGCGTGATGAAGTGACACCTAAAAATATTTTGATGATCGGACCGACTGGCGTCGGTAAAACGGAGATTGCACGCCGACTGGCGAAATTAGTCCGGGCACCGTTCGTCAAAATTGAAGCGACAAAGTTTACGGAAGTCGGCTATGTCGGACGAGACGTCGAATCGATGGTCCGTGATTTAGTGGAGGCATCACTTCGCCTCGTAAAGGATGAGAAGAAAGAAGCCCTGAAAGAACGTGCCGAGGCAGTCGCAAACGAACGAATCGTCGACGCTCTGGTCGGGAAAAAATCTTCCGCTGGTCTTGGAGGCGGCAATCCGTTTGAGATGTTATTCGGAGGCAACCAAAAACCACCTGAACAAGAAACTGCGAACGATACAGCAGACCGCTCGGTGATTCGTCAACAACTTTTCCAAGGTCAACTAGAAGACCGCATGATTGATGTTGACATCGAAGAGCGGCAAATGGATCTGTTCTCCGGCCAACAGGGGATGGAAGGTCTAGCAAACTTACAAGACATGCTCGGACAAGTGATGCCGAAGAAAACGAAAAAGCGTCAATTGAGTGTCAAAGAAGCACGCCCGATTTTGACGGCGGAAGAAGCGGAACGGTTACTCGATTTAAATGAAGTGCATGATGAAGCGGTCCGTCGCGCGGAACAGATGGGCATCATCTTCGTCGATGAAATCGATAAGATTGCGACAAAAGGTCACGACAGTGCCGGTGTGTCGCGTGAAGGCGTCCAGCGGGACATCTTACCGATTGTCGAAGGGTCAACGGTCGTCACGAAATATGGACCGGTCAAGACCGATCACATGTTATTTATTGCAGCCGGTGCCTTTCATATGGCAAAACCGTCCGATTTGATTCCCGAACTGCAGGGACGTTTTCCGATCCGGGTGGAACTCGACAGTCTGACGGAAGACGATTTCGTTAAAATTCTGACAGAACCAAACCAAGCTTTACTCAAACAATACAAAGCCTTACTTGGGGCGGAACAGGTACATGTGACCTTTACCGAAGAAGCCATTCGTCAAATTGCACGGATTGCGGCACAAGTGAATGATGAAACAGATAATATCGGTGCTCGCCGTTTATATACCATCATGGAGCGTGTGCTGGAAGAATTATCATTTGAAGCGGCAGATATGCCGGAAACAGATGTGACCATTACACCGCAATATGTCATGGATCGAGTCGGAAAAGTAGCAGATGATCGTGACCTAAGTCAGTTCATCTTATAAGTGGAGGAAGAAAATCATGAATTTACTGGCAAAAACACGAAAGCTCAACACGATGTTACAACAAGAAGCAAGCACACACGTAGACTTTAAGGTCATGGCAGATCGTTTAAGCGAAGTCATGGAGTCGAATACATTCATTGTCAGCCGTCGTGGAAAGTTGCTTGGCATTGCGATCAAGCAACAGATTGAAAACGCACGGATTCGTGGTTTCCTCGAAGAACGCCAGTTCCCGGAAGATTACACGAAAAAATTATTTAACGTAACAGAAACGACGGCAAACATTGCCATCGACAGCGAGCATACGGCTTTTCCGATTGATAACCGGGAGATGTTTGAGACATCAAAAACAACGATCGTTCCAATCATCGGCGGTGGAGAACGCCTTGGAACGCTTGTTCTTGGTCGAATGATCGAAGATTTCAACGAAGAGGACCTTGTTTTGGCAGAGTACGGAGCAACCGTCGTCGGAATGGAAATCTTGCGTGAAAAGGCACATGAAGCAGAAGACAAGGCGCGAAAGAAAGCGGTCGTTCAAATGGCGATCAATTCACTCTCCTATTCGGAGCTTGAAGCCATCGAACACATCTTTGAAGAGTTGGATGGGAACGAAGGATTACTCGTTGCTTCAAAAATTGCGGATCGTGTCGGCATTACACGTTCAGTCATCGTCAATGCACTTCGTAAGCTCGAGAGTGCCGGTGTCATTGAATCCCGTTCACTCGGGATGAAGGGCACATACATCAAAATCTTGAACGATAACTTCCTTTATGAATTAGAACGGATTAAATCGAACTAAAAAAAAGGAAATGTAAGAATTATGAAGAAGACCTAGTAAAGTACTAGGTCTTCTTTTTTTATAGGTATTATTTATCATTTTTATAAGAAAAGGGTTTAAAAAGCGAATAATTAACATCTCATTCCCCTCTTTTTCAAAAAACTTCTTTTCAAACATTGACCTATTTGTTTCAATTATTTCAGATATATTACTAACCGCTTACGGTATAATACTAAGTTTTACCATATAAAAATAAGAGTGGAGGTTGAATGATGAACTGGCTTGGTTCAGATTATGCAACGATGACACAGGCCGTCAATCGGACGGTGGCAGCGCAAAAAGTAATTTCAACAAATATTGCGAATGTCGACACCCCGGGTTATAAAGCAAAACGTCTTGTGTTTGGGGATGTCTTGAATTCGGAAATGAAAATGAGTTTAAAACGCCACGCCACGATTGGATCTTCCGGGAGTATCGTTGAACAATCATCTGCGATGCGTAACGATGGCAACGGTGTCGATATTGATCTCGAAATGTCTGAATTATCACGCAACCAGATTGAGTATGAAGCACTGGTCGAACAGTTGAACCGGAAATTCTCTGGCATTCAATCTGTCATTCGGGGAGGACGTTAAACAATGAGTATGTTCTCGGGATTTCATACATCTGCAACGGGACTGACAGCACAACGGCTTCGACTGGATACCGTTTCGGCGAATATCGCCAATGCTCAGACGACACGTGGAGAATTGGTCAACGGCGAATGGCAGCCTTACGCCCGAAAATTGGCGGTCTTAAAAGAAACGGGCAACGGTGTGACCGTGAGTGAGATTCGAAAGGATCAAGAGCCGTTTAAATTAGAATACAATCCGAACCATCCAGATGCGGATGATTTAGGATATGTCAAAATGCCGAATGTCGATTTATTAAAGGAAATGGTCGATATGATGGGGGCGACACGCTCCTATGAAGCGAATGTCACCGCGTTGAATGCAACAAAAGCAATGTTAGTCAAAGCAATGGAAATCGGTAAGTAATGAAGGAGATGACAAGATGGCGATTCAACCGATTCAAAATATGCAGATGGTCCTACCGTCTCAGTCTGTCGCAAAAACGACACCAAGTGATTTCAGTGAAGTATTGAGTCAAGCCATGAACGGATTAAATGAGGCTCAACAAGCTTCGTCTCAGGCACGGGTCGATCTTGCGACCGGAAAGACAACCGACTTACATAACATCATGATCAAAACAGAAGAAGCATCGCTTTCTATGCAGCTCGCTATCGAAGTCCGCAATAAAGGCATCGAAGCATACCAAGAAATGATGCGTATGCAACTGTGATTGTTGAGGAAAGCGTGGGAGATGTTTGATGAATGAAGGACTAAAAACGCGCTTTGGCGCATTAAAAACGACGTGGCAAGAATGGTCACTGGCGAAAAAGGCGACCATCATCGGATTGGTTCTAGTGGTAATAGCAGCCATCATCGTCGCATCGATCTGGTTGACGAAACCAACAATGACACCATTATATTCGAAACTTTCTCCAGAAGAAGCAGGTCAAGTAACAGAGAAACTAAATGAAGATGGCGTCAAATCAGAAGTTGTCAGCGGTACGGACGGTGTGACGATTCTTGTCCCGGAAGAAAGTGCTGAAAACCTAAAAGTTGAACTCGCAACAGCGGGTATTCCAAAGTCCGGTCAAATCGATTATTCCTTCTTTAGTGAAAACGCCGGTTTCGGAACGACGGACAAAGAAATGAATATTTTAGAGCGAGACACCATGCAGACCGAACTCGAAAACTTGATTACACAAGTGAACGGGATTGACGCAGCGAAAGTCATGATCACCTTACCTGAGAAAAGCGTCTTTTTATCCGATCAGGAAGAAACCTCAACGGTGTCGGTCGTCTTGACGTCTAGTGCCGGGAGTGACTTGAATCAACAGACCGTCCAAGGGCTGTACCATTTGATCGCAAAAAGTATTCCGAACTTAAAAGAGGAAAACATTACGATCATGGATCAATACTTTACGTACTATGAACCGGGCAAAGGATCACAGACTGCTGGCGGTACAGATCCGATGCAATTAAAAAAGACGACGGAAAACGATTTACGAAAACAAATCCAACAGATGTTGTCGGTTGTCCTAGGACCACAAAAGGCGTTGGTTTCCGTGACAGCGGACGTAGATGTCACCCAACGCCAAGAAGAACAAAAATTAGTTGAACCGGTTGATCCGGATAAAATCGAAGGAATCGTCACGTCTGCTGAAAAAGTAGCGGAAGCCTACACAGGAGCAGCCAACGAAGGCACAGCCGGAACCGGTGAGAACGAAACGATCAACTTCCCGGAAGGTACCGGCACGACAGGTGATACCAGTGAAAAAACACACGATATCATCAACTATGAAGTGAATCGGATTACGAAACAAATCACGGGTGCACCTTATGAAATCCGCGATTTAGGGATTCAAGTCATCGTCGAGCCACCAAAAGGTCAAAATCAAATCGATCCACAACTGCAAACCGATCTTCAGACGATGATGTATTCCATCATTCGCACATCTTTAACAAAAGAAGATGCCAAAACGACGTTAACGGATGCAGAACTGGCGAATAAAGTCGTCGTCATGTCTCGTCCATTTGCTGAGACACCAAAAGAAACGGTGACAACGGAAACGACACCGATGTGGGTCTGGTTCGCACTCGGTGCTGCCGCATTGGTGGTAGTAGGTGCAATCTTCCTCTTGATGCGCAGAAAACGAACAGCTGAAATCGAGGAACTGGAAGAGTGGACGCCGATTGAAACGGATATTCCTGAGCTGTCAACGGAAGATACAAGTGACGGTGCAGTCAAACGGAAACAGCTTGAAAAACTTGCCTCATCTAATCCAGATGAATTTGCGAAGTTATTACGCACATGGTTAGCGGAGGATTGATGACATGAAAAAATTAGAAATGAACAGTCGCGAAAAAGCTGCGATTTTAATGATTTCGCTTGGACCGGAAGTGGCAGCGAGTGTCTATAAACATCTGTCGGAAGAAGAGATGGAATGGCTGACCTTACAAATTTCCAGTATGAAACGGATTGATCCGGAAGAAAAACTGGAAGTGCTGGAAGAATTCCATGAGTTGGCAATGGCACAAAACTACATCACACAAGGTGGCATTGGATTTGCGAAATCGGTTCTTGAAAAAGCGCTCGGTGAAGAGAAGGCGATGGAGCTCATCTATCGCCTGACATCGACCTTGCAGGTCAGACCGTTTGAATTCGCAAGAAAGGCGGATCCGAAGCAATTACTGAATTTCATTCAAAATGAACATCCGCAGACGATTGCCTTGGTATTAGCGCATCTGGACCCGGCAAAATCGGGACAAATTCTATCCGAACTTCCGGCAGAAGCGCAATCAGATGTGGCGCGACGGATTGCGACGATGGATCGGATGAATCCAGAAATTATCAGTGAGGTCGAACAAATTCTGGAACGGAACCTGTCACAAGCCGGCATGCAAGATTACGCCCAGTCGGGTGGTATTGAAGCCGTTGTCCAAGTCTTGAACGGTGTCGATCGAACAACCGAACGGACCATTTTGGATACGCTTGAAATTCAAGATCCGGAATTAGCAGAAGAAATCAAAAAACGGATGTTTGTCTTTGAAGACATTGTCACACTCGATGCCCGTGCCATTCAACGCATCATCCGCGAAGTATCGAATGAAGACTTGTTGCTTTCGCTTAAAGTGTCTTCAGACGATGTCAAAGAAATGGTGTACCGAAACATGTCGCAACGAATGGTCGAATCATTTAAAGAAGACATGGAATTCATGGGACCCGTTCGGTTGCGTGATGTTGAAGAAGCACAAAGTCGGATTGTCGGCATCATTCGCCGCTTAGAAGATATGGGTGAGATCGTGGTAGCGCGTGGTGGAGGAGATGATATCGTTGTCTAACGTCATTAAACGGCAAATTGTTTTTGAACGGGATCAGAAAACGATTTTTCACCAGACAAGCTCACCGCAGACAGTTGATCCGGAACCCGTCGTTTCGTATGAAGAGATGATGAATGAAGGACAGGAACGACTGCAACAACAACAAGCGGTATTAGAACAACAAGAACAGGCGCGGCGGGCTGCACTGGAACAAGACCGAATCGCTGTGCTAGAAGAAGCGCGACAACAAGGATATGCGGATGGTTTTGAATCCGGGCAACAAGCTGGACAAAATGTGTATCAACAACGGATTGAAGAGACGAATCAATTTACGCAACGTCTTGAACAAATGTTTGCTGACCGAATTGTCATGATGGAAGACGAACTATGTGCGCTTTCGCTGCAACTGACACATCAGTTTTTGGAACGGCTACATGATACGGACGAAGAAGCACTGTATCAGACCATTCATAAGTTGATTTTGCAATTCCGCGATCGTGAAAAACTAATTGTTTACACATCTGCCGAAGACTTTGAACGGGTCGTCTTACTAGAGGAGCGACTGCATACGATTTTAGGCGGAACGGCGACCATCAGCCTGCGGATTGATCCGGAACTGGCAGCGCGGGACTTCCGGGTTGACTCGGAGAACGGAGCGATTACAGGTGGATTGACTGCCGGTTATGATCTATTGCTAGCGCAGTTATCTGAGGTGTTGCAGGATGTATAAACTCAAACAATTGCAAGCCGCGATTCGGGATGTCCGTCCGGAAGATTTGGTCCAACATTCGGGTAAAGTCGTTCAAGTCATCGGATTGATGATTGAATCGCGTGGACCAACGGCGGTCGCAATCGGAGAACGGTGTTTGATCCGGATTCATCGCGGAGAGGAAATCGAAGCGGAAGTGGTCGGATTCAGAGAAGGACATGTCTTGTTGATGCCGTACGGTGAGACGACAGCCATTGCTCCCGGGTCAATCGTCATCGCAACCGGGAAACCACTCCATGTTCCGGTCGGAGAAGAATTGATTGGCAAAGTCCTCGACGGATTAGGACGTTCCTTGGACGGAGAGTCACTGAAACATTTACGAACGACGTCAATCGTCCGTAAACCACCGAGTCCACTGGATCGTCCGCGGATCGATCAAGTATTATCGACCGGAATTCGTGCCATTGATGGGTTACTGACGGTCGGACAGGGGCAACGGGTTGGATTGTTCGCCGGTTCCGGAGTCGGGAAATCGACCTTGCTTGGGATGATTGCGAAACGTTCGACAGCCGACATCAACGTCATTGCACTGATTGGTGAGCGGGGGCGTGAAGTGAAGGAATTCATCGAAGCGGAACTCGGTGAAGAAGGCATGAGTCGGTCGATCATCGTCGTAGCGACCAGTGATCAACCGCCACTCGTCCGACTGAAAGGCGCTTATACGGCAACGGCGATTGCAGAATATTTCCGGGATCAAGGCAAAAATGTCGTGCTGATGATGGACTCCGTCACCCGGTTTGCCATGGCGCAACGGGAGATTGGTCTTGCAACGGGAGAACCGCCGGCATCAAAAGGTTATACGCCGAGTGTATTTGCCTTGTTGCCTCAATTGCTCGAACGCAGCGGGAAAACGACAGAAGGTTCGATTACCGCCTTTTACACGGTTTTAGTGGACGGGGATGACATGAATGAGCCGATTGCCGATGCGGTTCGCGGAATTCTCGACGGTCACTTCGTGTTAGATCGAAATTTGGCCAATAAAGGGCAGTATCCGGCGATTCATGTGTTGCGCTCAATCAGCCGGGTCATGAATCAAATCACATCCACTGAACATAAGGACAGTGCCATTACATTTCGGCAATTGCTTTCGACCTATCTCGATGCAGAGGATTTAATCAATATCGGTGCCTATAAAAGCGGTACGAATAAGGAGATTGATCGTGCGGTCGAAAAGTATCCCGAGTTGATCGGGTTTTTGAAACAACGGGTGGAAGAAAAATCTGATTTTGAAGAAGGAATGAATCGTTTGATCACGACAATCCGTTAAAGGAGGTGCAAGTATGAAGACGATATATGAACGCATCATCCCTTTAGCGGAGGCGGAAAAGGATCGTGTTTCAAAACATACTGCTGAAAAAAAGAAACAATATGAAGTGGAAGTTGAAAAGTTGTATCACCTTCTGGTTCGTTATGAAGCGTTTTTAAAAGCTCAAAACGAGACGGGCGCCGTTGAATTGTTAGCCTCCCAGTACCGGGAGCGTGCACGCGATGTCGTTAAACAACAAATTGAGCGGCAACAATTGTACGTGACACAAGCTAAAAACCAATATGAGCGGGCTCAAATCGATTTAAAAGAAGCATTAATCGAAGAAAAGAAGTTTACCCGACTGCAATCCAATCAATTAGAAGAAAATCGGCGGTCACTTGCACTGGTCGAGCAAAATCAGATGGATGAATTGGCCTTACTACAGTTTGGAAGAAGGCGAACGACATGAGTGATCAAAAATCATCAAAACAATGGATTCTGCCGTTATTGATCATTCCGTTATTATTGCTCTTATTTACAGCTTATCTGGTCTTAAATTATGCAAACGGTCGTCCGATTTTTTCAATGCCTTTTTCTTCTGAGGAAACGACCACACAATCGTCAACGTCGAGTCAACAAGCCGATCTTGAAAAACGCTTGAAGTTGGCGAACGCAGAAATTAAGAAATTACGTGTTCAAGCTACGGAACAAGCGGACGTCCTTCAAGCCAAAGAACAGGAAGTCGTCCGGTTAATCGCAGAGCGGGATCGGTTGAAAAAAACACCTGTTACACCCGCTGCAACAAGCGAAGACACGGACAAGAAAAAAAAGGCGGCAAATGTGACGGATGTTTACGCAGAAATGCCTGCAAAAGAAGCAGCTAACATTTTAAATGAATTGAGCCCAACGGAAGTTGTGCCAATCATCCAAGACATTGACGCTGAACAACAAGCCGCGATCATGGCAAAGATGGATCCTAAAAAAGCAGCCACGTTGACGCAATTGTTGGCAGTCGAATGAGAGGTGAATCGAAACGATGAATTTGATGGAACTGCAACAGGTACAGACAGCGAAACCGATTACGAAGTTGAACGGAAAGGACATTCCGGCGACGGGCGTCGGAAACTTTGCATCGTTACTGCAGTATTTTGCGCAGACGGCGACAGCGGGATCGGAAAACGTGTCACAGGAACAAAACACAACGCCAGTAGAATCGAATGAAGCAGAAGTGGAACAACTTGTGCTTCAGTTGGCGAAGCAGCCCGAACAGGTCTTGCAATTATTGGACCAACCTGTCCTTGAAGAATTGAAACAAGATCCGAAAAAGGCGATGGAATTGATTCAGTTCATTAAAACGATGCAAGAGGGGCAAGGCGAGCAAGCACTGGATCTGTTGCAACAGGTATCACCTCCGGTCCAGCAAGCGATTGTAGCCGCCATCTCGTCGATTGTTGGTGCAATCAAAGAGAACACCTCCCCTAAAGAGGTGACTGGAAATCCGGTAATCCGAGCGAATGTGGATCCAAAAGCAGTGGTTCCTTTCAACACACTCCCGGCGGTGAATCCGACAGGAATCGCTAAAGCCGGACAGAAGTCAGCCGATTCACCGATTCTGAATCGTCCCGTTTCGGCAGAGTTAATGGGCAATACAGTCAAGACTTGGATTGAGGGAAAAAAAGGACTTGAACCAATGAAAGTAGTGGCTGATCCGGAAGGAAAAGAACAACCCGTCGCGTTAACCGGATTAAAAATCGACCGGATGACGTTAGCGGCGCCGACACTCACACGTAATCTGATCCCGAACTCGAGTGTCGATGAACAATTGGCCAACCGAATCGAAGCGGCTCTCAAACAAGCCCCCTTCTTAAAAGGCGCTGATGGCTCGACCCGGATGTCGATTCGTCTGTATCCCGAGCAGTTGGGTGAAGTCGTCGTTCAGCTGGATCGTAAAGAAGGAATGTTGACGGTCAAGCTATTTGCAGCAACAGAACAAGCCAAGCAACTGATGGATCAACAGCTTGGAAAACTGCATACGTCCTTGCAAGCACAAGCACCACTCGTCAAAGTCGAAACGGGACTGCTTGCTTCGACCGTAAAGGAGTTTGAACAAGGATTACCGCAGGAACGCCGAGAACGGCAACAAGAAGAACCTGTACCTTACGAGGAAGAACCAGAGGAGGATGAAGATGACTGATTCCATCAAAAATGAGGCATCGTCTTACCAGTTACCGGAGAAAACAAAAGTACCATCCAGTAATTCGATGGACAAAGACATGTTCATGAAAATCCTGATTGCCCAGTTATCGAATCAGGATCCGACCGCCCCGATGGAAGATAAAGAGTTCATCTCCCAAATGGCGCAGTTTTCTTCACTCGAACAGATGCAATCGATCGGCAAAGGGATTGAAACAATGATGCTCAATCAACATGCGGGTGCCTTGATGACGTACAGTAACCTGATCGGAAAATCCGTCAGTTACGAAAGTGAGACCGTCACAAAAGATGCCTCTGGAGCAGATACGACGTCGACCGTTAAAGAAACAGCGAGCGTTTTAAGTGTCAAACGCGACGGAGTCGACATCATCGCCGAGTTATCGAACGGAAAAAGCGTCAGTGTCTACGACCTGACTGAGATCAAAACAAAGGAGGAAAAATAATGTTACGTTCAATGTATTCAGGAATCAGTGGGTTAAAGAACTTCCAAACGAAGTTAGACGTGGTCGGGAATAACATCGCCAACGTCAATACGTTTGGGTATAAAAAAGGCCGTGTCACGTTTAAGGATCTTGTCAGTCAATCCGTCGGTTCTGCATCAGGTAACGGTGGTGGAGTCGGTGGGGCAAACCCGAAACAGGTCGGACTCGGGGCATCGATGTCGACGGTTGACAGTGTCTCGAATCAAGGGGCGTTACAAAATACAGGTCGTACACTGGATATCGCCATTTCGGGCGAAGGTTTTTTCCAGATTCAAACGGCTGACGGTGTTCGTTATGCACGGTCTGGTAACTTCTATACTGATCTTGACGGGAATTTAGTAACCGGAGACGGGAACTACGTCATTGGATCGAACAACGCTGGTCCTTTAGGAACACCAACAATTCCGTTAGGTGGTGACTACAAAACAATCCAAATTCCGGCTAATGCGCAAAATCTGGCAATTGCAAAAGATGGTCTCGTCACTTATGTTGACCCGGCAGGCACGCTTCAGCAAGCAGGCTATATCTCGTTAGCAAACTTCCCGAACCCGGGTGGTCTTGAGAAGTCAGGGTCGAACTTATACGCGATTTCACAAAACTCTGGTTTACCGACATCGGCGACACCAAGCACAAATGGTCTGGGACAATTGACATCCGGAACGCTCGAAATGTCGAACGTCGATTTATCGGAAGAATTCACGGAAATGATCATTGCCCAACGTGGATTCCAAGCGAATACGCGAATCATCACGACGTCTGATCAAATTTTAGAAGAACTCGTCAATCTCAAACGATGATTACGCTGACGACATTACGTGAAGCGCCGCTTGTCTTAAATGCAATCTTGATTGAAGCGGTTCGGTCAACACCCGATACAACGATCCAACTGGTCGGGGGACAGACTTATGTCGTAAAGGAATCGTTAGAAGAGGTAAAAGCAGCGACAATCGACTTTTACCGACAAGTCGGTTTAACGGGCTTGAACAGTGCTAGGAGGCTCGAAGATGGCAGAAGAAAAGAAGAAGAGTAAATTAAAATTACCACTCATCATGATCATCGTCGCAATCATGATGGTCGGTGCCGGGTATATGCTTTCGAAATATTTGTTAACGAGTGATGCGACGGAAGCAAAAGTAGAACAACCGACCGGTGCCGAACTTGAGGAACGAAGTTTTCAAACCGATGACTTGACGACGAACATCGCAGACGAGCGGTTTTTAAATGTTCAGTTCACGATTGTCACGGATGATGCGGCGACGCGGGAAGAATTAGAGTTACGAAAATTCCAAATCAACAACATCATATTAGGGGACTTGGCTTCGATGAAAAAGCAAGATTTGGATTCAAAACAAGACATGGCGAAGCTGGAAGAAAAATTACGGGGGCAATTTAAAAAGCTTCTGCAAGAAGGCGATGTTCAACGTGTCTACACGACGAAAAAAATCATCCAGTGAGGTGGGCGCATGAGCGAAGTATTATCACAACATGAAATTGACGCCCTGCTATCAGCCATTTCAAGCGGAGATATGGAAGTCGAGGAAATACGCAGTCAAGAAGAGGAACGACGGGTAAAAGTATATGACTTTAAACGGGCGTTACGATTCTCAAAAGATCAAATGCGTAACCTGACACGAATCCACGAGCAATTCGCTCGGGTTCTGACGACACATTTCTCAGCACAACTTCGGACGTACGTCCAGTTTACAGTCAACACAGTGGAACAACTGCCGTATGACGAATTCATCCATTCGATTCCGAACATGACGTTGATCAATCTCGTCAACCTCCATCCATTGGATGGACGGGTCATCTTTGAAGTCAACCCGAACATCGCCTATGCGATGCTTGACCGTCTGCTTGGCGGTCCGGGTGAAGGGATGAACAAAATCGAGAATTTGACCGAAATCGAGACACGGATTTTAACACAACTGTTTAAGCGGGCCTTTGTCCAGTACGGTGCAGCATGGGAATCGATCGCGGAGATCGAAGCGGAATATGACGATTTAGAAATCAATCCGCAGTTTCTCCAACTCGTTTCGCCGAATGAGACGGTCATTCTTGTCTCGATCTATGTAACGGTCGGTGAGGTCAGCGGGACGCTGAACGTCTGTCTGCCGTTCGTGACACTCGAACCGATCATCCCGAAACTGTCCAGCCACTTTTGGATGCAACAAGAAAAACGAAAGTCAGCCGATAACCAAGAGTCGGAACATATGCAAACACAGTTGATGGGATCAATCGTCGATTTGAAAGCAGTGCTCGGCCAGACGGAACTTTCGTTTGGAGAATTGTTACACCTCGAGGTAGGCGACTGCCTGTCCCTGCAGACACGTACATCCGATCCGGTTGAATTGTTCGTCGATGATCGGAAAATGTTCAAAGCGCGACCTGGTCTGAATGGGAAGCATCTCGCTTTACAAGTCTTACAACGAATTGAGGAGGAATAACATGAGCGATATGCTTTCGCAAGATGAAATCGATGCGTTATTACGCGGGACCCCATCAGCTGACGAACCAACTGACACAAGTTCGTCAGATGAATTAAATCAACTGGATGACATGGAAATTGATGCACTCGGCGAAGTCGGGAATATCTCGCTTGGCAATTCGGCGACCGCTTTGTCCGCCTTATTGAATCAAAAAGTTGAAATCACAACACCGCATGTCCGGATGATTACGATGGAAGAGTTGCGGAGTCGGTATCCGATTCCACACGTCGCCCTTCGTGTCGGCTATACGGAAGGTTTTAAAGGCGAAAATGTCTTGATTTTAACGCAACGGGATGCTTCCGTCATTGCGAATTTGATGATGGGGGGAGACGGTGTCGTCGACGAAAGTTTGGAGATGGAGCCGATTGCGTTATCCGCCGTTCAGGAAGCGATGAACCAAATGATGGGTGCGGCAGCGACTTCGATGTCGACCGTCTTCTCGATGCGGATCGATATTTCGCCACCTGCGGTTGAGATCTTTGACTTCTCGCAAGAAAAAAGTATCGTTGACAGCTTCTCGTTATGGGAGAGTATGGTCATCATTGAGTTTGATTTAAAAATCGGGACACTGATTGATTCCAAAATCGTACAGTTGGCACCTCTTGAATTTTCCAAACAATTGATTCAGAAATTATTCAGTGCCAGTACGACAACAACCGAGCCGGCTCCAGCGGCTCCAATCAGTAGACCTGAGCCGGTCCAAGAACAGCCGGCTGCGTCCCAAGCGGCACCGGAACCACGGTATGAAGCGCCACCGGAACCGAAAAAAGAGCCGGTCGGTGTCAGTCCCGTTCAATTCGGTCAGTTTTCCGATGTGCAACAAGAAGGTCCTCCGGGAAATATCGGGATGCTGTACGATGTCCCGTTGAATGTCACCGTTGAGCTTGGACGGACACGCCGCTCAGTCCGGGATATTTTGGAACTGACGCAAGGTTCAATCATTGAACTCGATAAATTAGCAGGTGAACCGGTTGATGTATTCGTAAACAATACATTGATTGCAACAGGTGAAGTCGTCGTCATCGAAGAAAACTTCGGTGTACGGATTACAGAGATCGTTAATACAAAAGAACGTCTGCGGATGTTCTAAGGAGGAAATAGGATGAGTGCAAAAGTTTTGATCGTAGATGACGCAGCTTTCATGCGAATGATGATTAAGGAAATTTTATCGAAAAATGGATACGACGTCGTGGGGGAAGCGGAAAACGGTCGTGAGGCTGTTTCGAAATACAAAGAGTTATCTCCGGATCTCGTTACACTGGATATCACAATGCCTGAAATGGACGGAATTTCTGCTTTGAAAGAAATTAAAGCCTTTAACCCGGCTGCGAAAGTCATTATGTGTTCTGCGATGGGACAACAATCGATGGTTATTGACGCGATTCAAGCAGGGGCAAAAGATTTCATCGTCAAACCGTTCCAAGCGGATCGGGTACTCGAAGCCGTTTCGAAAACTGTTTCGTCATGAGAAGATTGGCCTGTTTGACCTGTCTTCTCCTGTTATTGCTGACGAACCATGCGGGTGCGGAAACAGTAGAAGAGAATTTGAATCCATCTAAGAATAACGAACCTACAACACAACAGGTCGACGGGTCATCGACGGTGGTCACGGTCGTAAAAGTCGTCGTGGCCCTCGTAGTCTTAATTGGCGGGTTTTTACTTGCCGTCCGTTTCATCAATGAACGGACAAAAGGAGTCCGTCATTCGAGCCGTCTTTCGCATCTCGGAGGTGTGCCGCTCGGTAAAGATCGATCCGTTCAGCTTGTCAAGGTTCACGGGAAGATCTATGTGGTCGGTGTCGGTCAGAATGTTGAATTGCTTGATACGATTGAAGACGATGAGGAGTGGACATCGTCTGCGGATCTTCCGGACAGTCAACACCCGTCGTCGTCTGCCTCTCCCTTTCTGGAATCGTTTAAGCAACAGCTGGAGCAGTTCCAGAAGAATCGAGGACAGTCATGACGACGATTGAAAATCTGATTTCGCTCGATACACCGTCGGATACAGCGACGTCCATCAAACTGTTAGTCTTACTTACATTGTTATCGCTTGCTCCCTCTTTGTTGATTTTAATGACCTGTTTCACCCGAGTCATCGTTGTCTTGTCCTTTGTCCGTTCGGCACTCGGGACGCAACAGACACCTCCCAACCAACTGCTGGTTGGACTGGCATTGTTTATCACGTTGTTCGTCATGGCACCCGTTTTGACGGAACTGAACACGACGGCACTACAACCGTATATGGATGACAAAATCAGTCAGGACGAAGCCTTTGAAGAGGCCGGCGGGACGATGAAACGTTTTATGTCGCAGTACACACGAACCAATGATTTGGAATTATTTTTGAAATACGGCAATTATGAGAAACCGGAAAAGGTCGAAGATATTCCGCTCGTCGCGTTGGTACCAGCCTATGCGATCAGTGAATTGAAGACGGCTTTCCAAATCGGCTTTATGATCTTCATTCCGTTTTTAGTCATCGACATGGTCGTTTCGAGTGTCTTGATGTCAATGGGGATGATGATGCTGCCGCCTGTCATGATTGCCTTACCATTTAAATTATTACTGTTCATTTTAGTAGATGGTTGGCATTTGATTGTCGAGTCTCTGCTGGTCAGCATGCGATAGGGGGGACGACATGACGCAGGAAATGATTATTCAGTTGGCAAGTTCAGCGGTTTGGACGTTGCTTAAGGTGTCGGCACCGCTCTTGCTCGTCTCACTCGTCGTGGGTCTTCTCGTCAGTATTCTACAAGCGACGACTCAAATTCAAGAACAGACGTTATCGTTTGTCCCAAAAATCGTTGCCGTCTTCTTGGCGCTTGTCTTTTTTGGGCCGTGGATCATGGAAGAGTTAAAAACGTTTACGATTGAAATTTTCAAACAGATTGCCGAGGTTTCACGAAAATGACGTTATTGTCCTTTGTGAGTGTGTTTTTACTCGTTTTTGGTCGACTCGTCGGTTTTCTTGTCGCAGCCCCATTGTTTTCATCCAAACAGTTACCGGCTCAGCATAAATTGGCGATTGCCGCCGGACTCGCTTATTTTGCGAGTTATGCGGTCAAGACGAATGTCCAAGTGGATGACATCGATTTCTTTTTCCGGATGGGCACAGAAGTCATCATCGGACTGGCGCTCGGTTTACTCGCCAGTTTCTTGCTCTATGCACCACAAATTGCCGGATCCATCATTGATTTACAGATGGGTCTTGCGATGGCCTCGGCGTATGATCCGATGTTTGGAGGACAATCACCGATTATCGGTCGATTTTATTACATGATGACACTCCTCGTGCTGCTTGCGTCCGATATGCATTTGATTTTACTGGACGGTGTTTATACGAGCTTTCAAATTTTTCCGCCTGGCAGTGCAATCCAGGTTTCCGGCGAAGCGGGGATGAGTTTAGTCGTCCGCATCATCGGTCTTGCGATGTTGACGGCTTTACAAATGGCCATGCCGTTAGTCGTCTCCTTGTTTCTGGTCGATTTGGCACTCGGATTTTTAGCCAAAACAGCTCCCCAGTTTAACATCTTTGCGATTGGTTTCTCCGTTAAACTACTGATGGGTTACGCCATTTTGTTTTTACTGGCCGGCGCGATGATTACCGGGATTTCTCGATTCATCCCGCTGTTACAAGAATTATTGTCGGACGCGATTCAATTACTGGGAGGTTGAGATGAAGACGTATAAATTAACTCTCGACCTTCAGTATTTTGCAGGCGAAAAGACAGAAAAAGCTTCCCCGCGAAAACGGGATGACTCTCGTAAAAAAGGTCAGGTAGCAAAATCAGCCGATTTGACGAGCAGTCTGATGTTATTTGCAATGTTTTTAGTGCTGTTTTTCTTTGGTCCGTTTTTAGGGAAACGATTCGTCATGGTGCTGGAAGATGGATTAAGTGCCCAAACGGTATTGGTCGCAGTCGAAGAGGGGCGGATCCAGGAAATCATGATTGAGATGTTGGTTCAGATGGCGATTCTTGTCGCACCATTCTTCTTGACCGCCGTCGTAATCGGAATTTTAGGAAATTTCGTGCAAATCGGTGCCCTGCTCAGTGCGGAATCAATTCAACCGAAATTGGATCGGATCAATCCGCTGCAAGGTGTAAAACGGATCGTCAGTATGAAAGCATTCATTGAATTTTTAAAATCAGTTTTTAAACTCCTTGTCATTGGTGTGACCAGCGGAACCGTCTTATGGAACAACAAGGTCGAAATTTCACGATTGACATCAGAACCGATTGGAGACGCCTTGGCAATTGTGGGTCACTTAACCTTTTTACTCGGTATATCGGTCAGTATTGCATTGATTGCACTGGCGATTCTTGATTTTGCCTATCAAAAGTTCGATTTTGAAAAATCGATCCGGATGAGTAAACAAGATTTAAAAGACGAGCATAAAAATACAGAAGGTGATCCGCAGATTAAAGGAAAAATCAAACAGCAACAACGTGAAATGGCAATGCGGCGGATGATGCAAGAAATACCGAATGCCGATGTTGTCATTACGAATCCGACCCATTATGCGGTGGCGATTCAATATGATGACGGCAAACATGCAGCACCGATCGTCGTTGCCAAGGGAGTGGATGCTGTCGCATTCCGGATTCGGGAGAAGGCGACAGCCGCTGAGATTCCCATTATTGAAAATAGACCGCTCGCACGAGCATTATTCGCAAAATCAGAAATAGGAATGGCAGTGGATGAATCATTTTATCAGGCACTCGCTGAAACACTTGCCTTTGTCTATCAAATGAAACAAGCGAAATGAAAGGATGAAGCATCATGACCATTTCAACACGAGATTTAACCGTCCTGCTAGGCGTCATTATGATTGTCTTCATGCTCGTCATTCCACTGCCAGGATTTTTACTCGATTTCTTAATCATCATTAATATTTTAATCGCATTGATGGTCTTACTTGTCGCGATGAACGCCAAGGAAGCATTGGAGTTCTCGGTTTTCCCGACCTTACTTTTGATTGTGACCTTATTCCGGTTGGCACTGAACGTGTCGACGACCCGTGCGATTCTCTCGAACGGGAACGGCGGGGAAGTCATTGAAGCGTTTGGTAGTTTCGTGGTCGGAGGAAACGCCCTTGTCGGATTCGTCGTCTTCTTGATTCTTGTCTTGATTCAGTTTCTGGTCATCACAAAGGGATCGGAGCGTGTTTCGGAAGTTTCGGCACGTTTTACGTTAGATGCGATGCCCGGAAAACAGATGGCGATTGACGCTGATTTGAACTCCGGGATGATCGACGAGTTGCAAGCACGGACACGGCGGCAAAAAATTCAATCGGAAGCTGATTTTTACGGAGCGATGGATGGAGCTTCGAAGTTCGTCAAAGGAGACGCAATCGCCGGAATCATCATCGTCATCATCAACTTGATTTTCGGAATGATCATCGGGGTAGTGCAACAAGGACTCCCGATGACGGAGTCAATCGAATTGTACACACTATTGACGGTCGGAGACGGACTTGTCAGTCAAATTCCGGCACTGTTGATTTCTGTCGCGACGGGTATCATCGTCACCCGTTCAACTTCGGACGGAAATTTAGGAGAAGACATCGTCGGACAGCTTTCGCGGACACCATTGCTTGTCATGATCGGTGCCGGCGCAATCTTCTTGTTAGGGTTATTCACGGCCATTCCGGATTACGTGACGATTCCTGTTGCAGCTGCAGCCGGTTTCTTCGCCTGGCAATTGACCCGGACGTCGAAAACAACCAAAGAAGAGGTCGCCGTCGAAGAAGCACCTGCGGAAAATCTGCGGTCAAGCGAATCAGTCATCTCCCTTTTGAATGTCGATACGATCGAATTCGAATTTGGATATGGGTTGATTCCGCTCGCGGATGAAGCACAGGGCGGTGACTTGCTGGACCGGGTCGTCATGATCCGCCGGCAATTGGCGCTTGAACTTGGGTTTGTGTTGCCGACGGTTCGGATTCGTGATCATCTGCAACTGCCTCCAAATCATTACCGGATTAAGATTCGAGGTAGCGAGATGGCGACAGGTGAATTGTTGCTCGACCATTACTTAGCGATGAGCCCCGGCGTCGATGATCCGGAGATCCAAGGGATCGAAACGGTTGAACCGGCATTTGGCATGCCGGCTCTCTGGATTGATGAACGGACAAGAAGTCGGGCCGAGATGTCCGGTTATACGGTCGTTGATCCACCATCCGTCGTAGCGACACATTTAACGGAGTTGTTAAAGAAACATGCCGCTGATTTATTGGGACGAGAAGAGACGAAGCAGCTGGTTGATCATCTGAAGGAGTCTCATCCAATCTTAGTCGACGAAGTGACGCCACAGTTGTTATCGATTGGGGAGTTACAGAAAGTCTTCGTTCAGTTGTTAAAAGAAAAAATTTCGATCCGAAATCTGCCGTTGATTTTTGAAACGTTAGCCGATTATGCCACTGTGACAAAAGACAGTGACCTGCTAGCAGAATATGTCCGCCAAGCGTTGGCACGACAGATCACGGAACAAGTGTTGCAAGGTGAGATTCTTCATGTCGTCACTGTATCAAGTGAGATGGAACTGGACATTCAATCGGCGATTCAAAAAACCGAGTTCGGTAATTATTTAGCACTTGATCCGGATCGAGCGACCCGCTTCATCGAATCGTTCAACGAACTGACGACGGAATTCGAGCGTTACGGCGCTCAACCGATCATCTTAGCGTCTCCAAGTATCCGGATGTTCGTTCGTCAATTGACAGAACGTTATTTCCCTGATGTTCCTGTCCTGTCTTACAACGAGTTAATTCCGACGATCGAAGTCAAGAGTATTGGGGTGATTTAACAGATGATGGTCAAACGAGTTATTGCGAATTCCGTCAGTGAAGCGATGGAACTGGTCAAAAAAGATATGGGCGAAGATGCGATTATCTTAAATACCCGACAGATTAAAGTAGGCGGATGGTTGGGTCTGTTCGCTCAAAAAAAAGTTGAATTGGTTGCTTCGATCGAAGAACATCCGGTTCAGGTCCCGGTGTCTAAAAAACAGGTACCTATTGTACCACCAGTCAAACTGCCTGTTCGAAACGACCGCGGGACGCAACCGGTCATTCCAAAAATCGTGTCGTTCGCCTCACGCCGGATGCCGGATGCTCTCCGGGCGTATGAAGCCCTGTTAGCGGAGCCGGCTCTTCAACAACGAGCAGAAGAACTCTACGATATGATGGTGTCGACGTATTACAAGACGAATGATGTGACGCAAGTGGAACGCGTGTTGCTTGATACGGTTGAACAAGACATTCGCGTCACGCAGGCGACCGCACGCTTCATCATGGTGACAGGTCCGACGGGGGTCGGCAAAACGACGACCCTTGCCAAACTGGCTGCCTACTATCGTTTGACGAAACAACAAACGGTAGGATTAATTACGACAGATACATACCGGATTTCAGCCATCGAACAGTTGCGCACCTATGCGGATATCATCGATATTCCGTTGCGTGTCGCCTATGACTTACAGGAATTTGAACAGGCGAAAGCTGACTTGGCCGATTGTGATGTCATCTTGATTGATACAGCAGGACGCAATTTCCTTGATGCAGGTTACGTCGAACAGTTGAAAAAGCGGCATGATTTTTCGGATACGGATGTGTTCCTTGTCCTCAGTTTAACGTCAAAATATCGTGACTTGGAACAAATTCAACAACGGTTTGACCAAGTACCGCTTGCTGGATTTATTTTTACCAAGGCCGATGAAACGACGGAATTATGGTCGATTTACGGTTTGGCGATGCAAACGCGGATTCCTGTGTTTTGTCTGACGACAGGTCAAGAAGTGCCTGAAGACATCATCTGGCCGACAAGTGCAGAAATTTCCCGAATGATTGTAGAAAGAGGGTTAAGATGATGCGAGAAGATCAGGCCCGCGCTTTGCGGTCTAAAGTTTCGGTGCGACAAACGAAAACAATCGCCATTGTCAGTGGCAAAGGCGGCGTAGGCAAAACGAACGTCGCAGTGAATCTCGGGGTTGCGTTATCATTACAAGCAAAAAAAGTATTGATCATTGATTTAGATATCGGGATGGCGAACGTCGGGGTTTTACTCGGAAAGTCTTCTAAAACTTCCTTGATGGACTGCGTCAAAGAGCGGACATCCTTGACCCAAGCCGTCGTCGAGGCGACACCGGAATTACATTTCATTCATGGGGGAAGCGGCTTCACGGAATTGATGGATCTGACCGACCATGATGTTGAGTTCATGATGAGCGAGTTTCGGTTTTTTTACGACTATGACTTCGTGTTACTTGACTTAGGAGCGGGCGCAACACATCAAACGTTTGATTTTATCAGCAGTGCGGATGAAGCATGGTTGGTCGTTACGCCGGAACCGACGTCGATCATGGACGGATATGCGTTCGTCAAACTTGCGCATCATCACGCTAATGAACTTCCGGTTGCCGTCGTCGTCAATCGGGCGACGAACGGACAAGAAGCACTCGAGACGTTTGATCGTCTCCATCAAGTGAGTCAAAATTTCTTAGACAAATCCTTACGGTTCATTGGATTTTTACCAGATGATCCGACCGTCATGAAAGCAGTCAAAGCCCAGCGTCCGTTTTATCTGTTTGACCGGACGAGTGACGTCAGCTGGCGGCTCGATCACATTACGACGGCACTGACAGGCATTCAAGTACAGGAACAAAAATTTTTAGATCGGTTATTGAACCGTTTGAAAAAACGACATAATCGGGTGCGCTAATCACGAAGGAGGATATGATCCATGGATTTAAATGAATATTTAGGCTTGTTTCTCGATGAGTCAGTCGAACATTTACAAGCAATCAACTCGAGTCTGTTGATTTTTGAGCAACGTCTCGATGACGAAGCCGTCATCGATCAGATTTTCCGCTCTGCCCACACACTAAAAGGGATGGCGGGAACGATGGGGTATGATGCGATTGCGGATTTGACGCATGAAATGGAAAGTGCTCTGGATTTAGTGCGCTCGAAAACGCAACCGGCGACGCCGGAATTGATTGATGTCTTGTTCGTCGCGGCGGAACAGCTCGAGACGATGGTAGAAGATATCAGTCAAGGCGGAACAGGAAAATTGGATGTGGCGGCGACCGTCGTCCGTCTCAAAAAATTCATTCAAACGGATTCAGAAACAGAAGTGACTGTAGCTGAGACACTCATCCCGGTTTTGAAAAATTTTGAGTGTGATGTCTATTCCGAGTCGGTTGTCCGTCAATCAATGGCGTCCGGTTATCATGCCTATGTAATAACCGTTGAGTTGTCAGCGGATGTGATTTTGAAGGCAGCACGTGTGTACATGGTCTTTGACCGTCTGCAGAGTCTCGGGGATGTCATTTTGTCGAACCCGACATCTGACGAACTCGAACAAGAACAGTTTGAAACCAGTTTTGATGTCCTGTTCGTGACGATGAAATCGGAACAAGAAATTCAAGAAGGCATCAAGTCCGTCTCGGAAGTAGCCCATGTGACGATCCAACCGTTTGAAGCGCCGATTGAAGCGGTCGCGGCAACGGAAACCTTGCTTGTCCCAACGACAAATGAGGCGGCGACCGTCAAGACAGTTGAAGTGACGGAAGCGACGGAAGTTCAGGCACCGGTTGCAGCGAAGACGATTCGAGTCAATTTAGAGCGGATCGACCGATTGATGAACTTATTTGAAGAATTCATCATCGACCGCGGACGTTTGGAGCGGATTGCGGCGGAAGCCGGTTCGTCTGATTTGACGGAGACCGTCGAACGGATTAAACGGGGAACAAACGAACTACAATCGCTTGTCCTGACGTTGCGGATGATGCCGATCGAACAAGTATTCAACCGTTTCCCGCGGATGGTGCGGTCCGTTTCAAAAGATGTCGGGAAAAACATCAAACTCCACATTACAGGAGCGGAAACCGAACTTGATCGGACGGTCATTGACGAGATTGGCGATCCCCTCGTTCATTTGATTCGTAATGCAGTCGATCACGGAATCGAGAGTAAAGCCGACCGGATTTTAGCCGGAAAACCGGTGGAAGGAAATCTGTCGTTGCGGGCGTATCACTCCGGGAACCGTGTATTTATCGAGATTGAAGATGATGGAGCGGGAATCAACCACGAGCGTGTCACACAAATCGCGCTTGAAAAAGGGTTGGTGACGGATGAAGAAGCAGCGTTGTTAACGCCAGAAGAAGCATCAATGTTATTGTTTGCACCTGGGTTCTCGACGGCAGAAACAGTGACCGATCTGTCAGGACGCGGTGTCGGGTTGGATGTCGTCAAATCGAAAATCGAATCGCTTGGCGGTGAAGTGTTCGTCGAAACGAAACGTGGAGCAGGCACCATTTTTAGAATCAGTCTGCCGCTGACGTTATCCATCATTTCCGCAATGTTAGTCAAATTGGGACAAGAGACATATGCCATCCCGTTGACGGCCATCATTGAGACGACCTCGCTCAAACAAGAGGCGATTTTACAAGCGCACCGGGAGAAAGTCTTTGATTTCCGGGGCCAACTCGTTCCGTTGATTTCATTGAATCAAGTGTACGGATTGCCGCAAACGGATGCAGAAGCCTACTCCGTTGTCGTCGTAAGAAGCGGCGAAAAATTAGCCGGTCTGATCGTATCTGAATTGATTGGTCAACAGGAGATTGTCATGAAACCGCTCGGAAGTTATCTTGAAGGAATTCGTGCGATTTCCGGTGCGACGATTCTTGGCGACGGACAAGTGGCATTGATCATCGACAGTAATGCATTGTTACGAAAGTGAGGGAATGAAGAATGGAACAAAAATGGGTTGTCTTTCAACTAGAAGAAAATGCGTACGGAATTGATGTCCAATCTGTTCGTTCGATTGAACGGGTCATCCCGATTACACGTATCCCGAATGCGGCATCGTATGTCAAAGGTGTCATCAATCTGCGCGGTGTCGTGACACCGGTCATTGACTTACGGACACGGTTAGGTTTTGAAACGATCGACGAAACAGAAGAGACGCGGATCATCATTGCGACACTGGAACATGGGGATGCCGGCTTTATTGTTGATCGAGCCAACGAAGTCGTCGAAGCAACCGATGTTCGGATTGAACCGTTGACGGATCAGAAGCAAGATGAATCCAACTACTTGACCGCCATCGCTAAAGGGGAAAATCAATTGTTTTCGTTGCTTGAACCAAATCGTTTGTTTGAAGAGATCGTCCATGCTTAATCGGATGGAACAAGACGTCTTTCGGGAAATCGGCAATATTGGAGCTGCGCACGCGGCAACGGCCTTATCGACATTGCTTGGACAACCGGTCGAAATCGAAGTCCCTTCAGCAGATTTGGAAAGCTTTTCAACGATCATCGAACGGGTGGGGGGAGCCGAGGCGTATACCGCCGGTGCACTCCTTCGCTTTTCGGGGGATATAAAAGCCTGTTTATTATTTTTAATGCCGCTCGAAGATGCAGAAAAATTGGTTGCCCAGTTGCTTCAACAGCCGTTTCGATTTTTCTCGGATCAGCATGCGCTCGGGGTTTCCGCATGGGAAGAAATCGGCAACATTTTGATCGGCGCCTATGCCCGCTCGATTTCCGACTGGCTGAATCTATCGGTCCATGTGACGGTCCCGGCATCTGCTTTTGATATGGTCGGAGCAATTTTGGAAGTAGCCTTACTTGAGTCGACAAAATTTGGTAACATGGCAGTATACATCGATACACGTTTATCCAGTTCAGGGAATGACTTGAATGGTCATTTACTGTTATTACCTGAAGAGGGTGCGTTCACATCAGTATTCGAACGATTGGGTGTGGACATCGATGGATGAAGTCGTTCGGATCGGAATAGCAGAATATGCCGTCAGCCAAAAACCGATCATTCTTCGAACAGCTGGCTTAGGCTCTTGTGTCGGTGTCATCATTTACGATCAAGAACGTGGACTTTCCAGTATGGCGCACGTCATGCTGCCAGACTCCGCGATCAGTCGGAACGTTGCACTTGAAATCGGTAAGTTTGCCGATACGGCGGTCGTGGAATTAGCGCGTCGTCTTAGACACAGCGGTGCCATCCGCTTACGGGCGAAGATTGCCGGCGGCGCCCAAATGTTTCAATTCAAGTACGAACATGAATCGATGCGGATCGGTGAACGAAACATTGCGGCAGTCAAACTGGCTTTACGAAAAGCAAACGTCCCACTCGTTGCGGAAGACGTCGGGGGAACGAACGGTCGGACGATCGAGTTCCACTCCACTACTGGCCGACTCGTGATTCGGACAGTGAACGTCGGAACGCTGGAAATTTAGAGGAGGAATGGTCATGCGTGAGGAATTACAACAACTTTGGGATCAATGGCTATCGACGCGTGATATAGCGGTAGCTGACCGGTTACTTCTGAATTATGAACCTCTAGTTCAATACCACGTTCAACGTCTCAGTGCGACACTTCCGAAAAGTGTTGACCGTGATGAGTTAAAAAGTCTCGGGATGATGGGGCTGTATGATGCCTTACAGAAATTCGATCAAAACCATAACAATAAATTTGACACGTACGCCGCTTTTCGGATTCGTGGTGCGATTCTCGATGGACTGCGGAAAATTGATTGGCTGCCCCGGTCGTTACGGGAAAAATCAAAACGCGTCGAAGCAGCGGTTGAAATTTTAGAGCAGAGCCTCCAACGGACACCGACAATCGATGAAGTGTCTTCGATCGTCGAGATGAGTCCGGAAGAAGTGAAGACGGCGCTTGCAGAAAGTTATTTCGCGAACATCTTATCGATCGACGAAGCCGTGACGTTGCAGGATGAAGGAAAAGCAATGTCGGTCTCTTACCTGGATCCCGATGCCGCGACGCCGGAAGATACGTTACTGATGCGTGAACTGATTTCGAAATTAGCGGAAGAAGTCGAGCAACTATCAGAAAAAGAACAGTATGTCGTGTCGCTCTTTTATTTTGAAGAGTTGACACTAACGGAAATCGGAGAAGTGTTGGGGCTGTCGACTTCCCGGATTTCGCAGATTCATTCGAAAGCGCTCCGGAAATTGAAACAGGCGTTAGGAAGTGCGTATCTTTCTGATCGTGTCGCGATGTGAAAGGATTAATGATGACACTCTTTTATATTTTACTTGCTGCACTCATGTGTTATGGTCTGTTGCTTTTATTTAAACAACAGGCAATGTTGAAGGACCGGATTACGAATCTAGAACGTCAAAAACAAGAAACGGAAGAAATCTTGTTGCAATTCATGGAGCATGTCAATGAATTGACGGGTACGGAAGCATCCGTCTCTTCTCCTCGACAAAACATCGAATTGATTGTACCGGCGGACGAAGACGAACGGCCAGAACCTCTTACAGAGGGAAAACCAGTCGAACTTGTTCCGGAAAAGCCGGTCTTTGATGTAAAACAACAGCTGGAGGAAGGGGCCGATCTGGATCAATTAGCCCGTTCCTTGAACCGGGGGGCGGGAGAGGTCGCCTTGATTGCCAAACTTTCTAAGAAAACGAAGGTTGCCCGGCGCTAATCTTTATGCTATATTAGTCTACGGTGTTAATTACGCACGCATGTATCGCCGGCTGCGGTGCCTTTAATAGGTTAGCTGGAACAACGATCATCGCGGAGGACATCCAAAACCCAAAAGGAGGAATTCATCATGGCAGTAATCTCGATGAAACAATTGTTAGAAGCTGGTGTACACTTCGGTCACCAAACACGCCGTTGGAACCCAAAAATGGCAAAATACATCTTCACAGAACGTAACGGAATCTACATCATTGACCTACAAAAAACGGTTAAAAAAGTAGACGAAGCTTACAACTTCATCCGTGAAGTAGCGTCTGAAGGCGGAAACGTTCTTTTCGTTGGTACGAAAAAACAAGCTCAAGACACTGTGAAAGAAGAAGCGATCCGTGCGGGTCAATACTTCATCAACGAACGTTGGTTGGGTGGAACACTCACGAACTTCTCAACAATTAAAAAACGGATTAACCGTTTAAAACAACTCGAAAAAATGGAAGAGAACGGTACATTCGAAGTTCTTCCTAAAAAAGAAGTCATCATTCTTAAAAAAGAAATGACTCGTCTTGAGAAATTCCTTGGCGGTATCAAAGATATGCCAGGCGTTCCAGATGCACTCTTCATCGTTGACCCACGCAAAGAGCGTATCGCGATTGCAGAAGCACACAAACTCAACATCCCAATCGTTGCGATCGTTGATACAAACTGTGATCCAGACGAAATCGACTACGTCATCCCAGCAAACGACGATGCGATCCGTGCAGTCAAATTGCTTACTGGTAAAATGGCTGACGCAATCCTCGAAGTTAAACAAGGCGAAGATAACGTAGCACCTGAAACTACTGAAGAAGTAGTAGCAGACGCTGAGTAATTCGTGATGCCAGGTGATAAAGGGAATTGACCTTTTATCACCTTTTTTTTGAAAATAAGGACGTTATAAGGAGGAATATCGAATGGCTATTACAGCAGCTATGGTAAAAGAACTTCGTGAAAAAACTGGTGCAGGGATGCTTGACTGCAAAAAAGCACTCGTCGAAGCAGACGGGGACATGAACGCAGCAATCGATTTCTTACGTGAAAAAGGAATCGCGAAAGCAGCAGCAAAAGGCGATCGTATTGCAGCAGAAGGTTTGACAGCTGTCGCAGTTGACGGAAACAAAGCAGCACTCGTTGAAATCAACTCAGAAACAGACTTCGTTGCGAAAAACGAACGTTTCCAATCACTCGTTCAAAACATTGCAGACGCAGTACTCCGCAATGGTTCTGAAACGGCTGAAGCAGCACTTGCTTCTGAATACGAAGCAGGAAAAACAATCGACACATACATTTCTGAAGAAGCATCAACAATCGGAGAGAAAATTTCACTCCGTCGTGTGGCTCTCTTCGCTAAAGAAGATAACGCAGCATTCGGTTCTTACCTCCACATGGGTGGACGGATCGGTTCTGTTGTCGTCATCGAAGGAACAACAGACGAAGCTGTCGCAAAAGACGTTTCAATGCACATCGCTGCAGCACGCCCACTTTACGTGGACCGTTCTTCTGTCACAGAAGAAGAAAAAGCACGTGAAGAAAAAGTCTTGACAGAGCAAGCATTAAACGAAGGCAAACCTGCCAACATCGTTGAAAAAATGATTGCTGGTCGCATGAACAAATTCTACGAAGAGATCTGCCTCGTCGATCAGACGTTTGTTAAAGATCCAGACTTCAAAGTCGGTAAATACGTAGAATCAAAAGGCGGAAAAATCGTTTCATTCGTACGCTTCGAAGTTGGAGAAGGTATGGAAAAACGTGAAGAAAACTTCGCTGAAGAAGTTATGAATCAACTTAAAAAATAAGAATCAGGATTTCCTGATGACAAAAGAAGGAACACGTATGCTTCAATCCACTTTCGTGTGGAAGTGGGTCGTGTTCCTTTTTTACGGAATTTAGCAAGGGGGACATAGTCATGCAACCGAAATATAACCGGATTGTGTTAAAATTGAGCGGAGAAGCGCTCGCAGGAGATCAAGGGTTCGGAATCCATCCTGGAATTGTCAATTCAATTTCCAATCAGATTAAAGAATTGGTTGAATTGAACGTTGAAGTCGCTGTTGTCGTAGGTGCAGGAAACATCTGGCGCGGTAAAACAGGAGCAGAGCTTGGAATGGACCGGGCCAATGCCGATTATATGGGGATGCTTGCAACCGTCATGAACTCGCTCGCTTTACAAGATAGTTTGGAGTCGGTCGGTGTTGAGACACGCGTCCAGACGTCGATTGAAATGCGACAAGTTGCTGAACCGTACATCCGTCGTCGGGCAATGCGTCATCTTGAAAAAGGACGTGTTGTCATCTTTGCCGCCGGAACAGGGAATCCTTATTTCTCAACAGACACGACGGCAGCACTTCGGGCAGCTGAAATCGAGGCGGAAGTCATCTTGATGGCGAAAAACAACGTCGACGGTGTCTATTCTGCTGATCCGAATCTCGATCCAGAAGCGAAGAAGTTCGAAACGTTATCTTATCTGGATGTTTTAAAAGATGGCCTTCAAGTCATGGATTCGACAGCGACATCGCTTTGTATGGATAATGATATCCCGCTCATCGTCTTCTCGTTAATGGAAGAAGGAAACATTAAACGGGTCGTCATCGGTGATGAAATCGGGACACTCGTAAGGGGGAAATAATATGTCACAAGCAATCATGAAACAAGCAGAAGAACGGATGGAGAAAGCGCATCTGTCACTTAAAAAAGAACTCGCGACATTACGTGCGGGTCGTGCCAACGTAGCGATTCTTGATCCGGTCCAAGTGGAATATTACGGTTCACCGACACCACTGAACCAGGTGGCGAACGTCAATACACCGGAAGCCCGCTTGATTTTGATCACGCCGTGGGATAAATCCATGGTAACGGAAATCGAAAAAGCGATTCAACGCGCTGATTTAGGGCTCGCTCCTTCATCGGACGGAACGGTGATTCGTCTTGCGATTCCACCACTGACAGAGGATCGTCGGAAAGAACTCGTGAAACTTGTCAAAAAGTACACGGAAGAAGGAAAAGTTGCTCTTCGGAACATCCGTCGTGACACAAATGAACAATTGAAGAAACAAGAAAAAGACGGAGCGTTGACGGAAGATGATCTTCGTGGTTACACAGAAGACGTTCAGACGTTAACGGATAAGTTCGTTAAATTGCTGGATCAAACGGCAACAGATAAAGAACAAGAAATCATGGAAGTATGACGCAATACGACGTCATGTTGGGGACTCTTTGTCACACGAAGAGTCCCTTTCTTCTTAAACTAAACGAGGGGAGGAAGAAGTAAATGTTTCAATGGTTAAACCAGACTAAAGAAGTGATTGGACAACAAGTGCCTGAACATATTGCAATCATTATGGATGGAAACGGACGTTGGGCTAAAAAACGAGGCCTTCCCCGCATCATGGGTCATCGTGAAGGAATGAAATCCGTTCGAGAAGTCGTCCGGACCGCGAATGAATTAGGTGTCAAAAGTTTGACGTTATACGCCTTCTCAACCGAGAATTGGACACGTCCTGAAGAAGAAGTCAGTTTCTTGATGAAGTTACCGGCACAATTTTTAGAGTCCGATCTAAAAGATCTGAAGGAACGGAATGTGAAGGTCGAAGTAGCGGGCGAAGTTTCCCGTTTACCGATCTACACACGTGAAGCCGTCCAGCAAGCCAAAGAAGATACGGCAGGCAACACGGGATTACGATTGATTTTTGCCTTGAACTATGGCGGACGGGATGAGATCGTTCAAGTCATGCAGAAAATTGCCGAAAAAGTGCAGAGCGGTGTGCTGCTCCCTGAGATGATCACGAACGAAGTCATCGAACAAGAATTGATGACCGGTTCGATGACGGATGTCGACTTAGTCATTCGGACGAGCGGTGAGCAACGGCTGTCGAATTTCTTGTTGTGGCAAGCAGCGTACGCGGAATTTTACTTTACAGACGTCTTGTGGCCGGAGTTTCGGCGCGATCAGTTCCTGGCGGCGATCGAAGACTACAATCAACGGACACGTCGCTTTGGCGGAGTCTGACTAAACGAGGATATTGCTTATGAAAACACGAATCATTACCGGAATTTGGGCAGGGGCGATCTTTTTAGGATTACTGTATTTAGGCGGCCTCCCATTCCTGGCATTTATGGCAGTTTTAACTGTGATCGGTTATACGGAATTAATCAAAATGAGGCAACTGTCGTTTAAGACGATTCCTGTCCTCTTATTTGGACTTGGCACATTGCTCCCGTTCATCGGCATTTATGAACAGGCGAGTGCACAGACCCTCTCACTTGGTTTAACACCGCTTGCTTGGGGCATGCTGATTGTCTTAATTGCTTTATTTTGGACGGTTTTTTCGAAAAATGTCTTTACGTTTGATGATGTGGCATTTCTCTTGTTGACCTCTGTTTATGTAGGCGTCGGATTTGCATCGTTTACGTATATCCGCCTGCTTGAAGACGGACTGGTCTTTTCGTTGCTGATCATTCTGCTGATTTGGTTTACGGATTCAGGTGCCTATTTTATCGGGAAAAGTCTCGGCAAAACAAAGTTGTGGCCTGCGATCAGTCCAAACAAAACAGTAGAAGGGGCAATTGGTGGAGTCGTACTCGCCATCGTGCTCGGACTTGTGTTTGAATGGATTCATCCGACAGTCGGTTTTGGACAAGTCGTCTTGTTGGCAATGATTGTTGCCGTAGTCGGTCAGTTGGGCGATTTGGTCCAATCGGCGTACAAACGTCACTACGGCGTAAAAGATTCTGGTGCGTTGCTACCGGGACATGGTGGGATTCTTGATCGATTCGACAGTATGATCATCGTCTTTACCGTACTGATCGTACTCGGTATATTCGGCTAAGGGGGAAAAACGATGAAACATGTCAGTATTATTGGTGGAACCGGTTCGATCGGAACACAAACATTGGATGTCATTTCGGCAAACCCTGATCGTTTTCAATTGGTCAGCTTTGCATTTGGTAAAAACGTACAGGTTGCGTTACCGTGGTTGAATCGTTTGCGTCCGGATCTCGTTGCCGTGTTAGATGAAACGGTCAAGAGCGAGTTGGAAGCGGTTCTCGACTATACGCCGACAATTCTTGTTGGAGAAGCGGGATTAATTGCGGTCGCGACGGCAGAAGCAGCCGATATCGTGATCACGGCAGTTGTCGGGGCAGTGGGACTGCGTCCGACGCTTGCAGCGATTGAAGCCGGAAAAACAATCGGGTTGGCCAATAAAGAAACGCTTGTGACGGCAGGACACCTCGTGATGAAAAAAGCACGTGAAAAAGGCGTCATGATTCTCCCGGTAGACAGTGAACATGCGGCCATTTTCCAGTGTTTGAACGGGGAACGCCGTCAGGACGTCCGGCAAATTATTTTGACGGCATCAGGCGGGAGTTTCCGGGATCAGACGCGGGAAGAGTTGGCGAACGTAACCGTCGAACAGGCACTTGATCATCCGAACTGGTCGATGGGCGCAAAGATTACGATTGATTCGGCAACGATGATGAACAAAGGGTTCGAAGTGATTGAGGCCCACTGGTTGTTTGATGTCACGTATGATGAAATTGATGTCGTCATCCACCGCGAATCGATCATTCATTCGATGGTCGAATTTAATGACGGAGCGGTCATGGCGCAACTGGGAATGCCGGATATGCGTGAACCGATTCAATATGCCCTTACATATCCGTCCCGCCTTGAAATTCAAGGGGGAGAACGGTTAAACTTAAAACAAATCGGACGCCTGAATTTTGCGGAAGCTTCATTTGAACGCTATCCACTGCTCCGTCTTGCGTTTGAGGCAGGACGTGCCGGTGGTTCGATGCCTTCCGTGCTGAATGCTGCGAACGAACAAGCCGTGGACCGCTTTTTAAAAGGGGAAATCAGCTTTTTAGAAATTGAAGCGAGCGTCGAGGCGGCCCTTCAAGCACACGAAAATGTCGAAGATCCGTCTCTTGAACAAATCCTTACGGCGGACCGATGGGCACGTGCGTTTGTCGCGTCACTCTCACTCGCTAACTAAGGATGGGATAGCAATGACGACCTTTATATCAATCGTATTGATGTTCGGTGTACTAGTTGCCGTACATGAATGGGGTCATCTCGTAATGGCGAAACGCGCGGGAATTCTTTGCCGTGAGTTTGCCATCGGGTTTGGTCCAAAAATCTTTTCTTTTTTTAAAAACGAGACACTGTATACGGTTCGTCTTCTACCAATCGGCGGTTATGTCAAGATGGCCGGAGAAGAACCTGAATTTGTTGAAGTCAAACCCGGTCAAACGATTGGTTTGGCGCTTCAAGACGGAGTCATCCAAAAGATGTATCTGGACCCGGCACACCCGAAGACGGATCAAGTCGTCACGGTTGAAAGCATCGACTTGTTGCATAAGTTAGAAGTAGTCGCTTTACAAGATGAGGTCTCGACCCGTTATCCGGTCTCAAAGACGGCATTCCTGGTCGAAGGACAAACGGAAACACAAATTGCTCCGTATGACCGGACGTTCGGATCGAAGTCAGTCTTTAAGCGGGTCTTAGCGATTGCGGCAGGTCCGGCGATGAACTTTGTCCTCGCCTTCGTCATCTTGTTTGGACTTGCTTTATACAACGGTTCACCAACCGGCGACAGCGTAATCGGAACGGTTCAAAAAGGTTCACCTGCCGATCAGGCGGGTCTTGTCGAAGGAGACCGGATCGTTTCCGTTAATGGTGATCAGACGGAGAAATGGACGGACTTGCGTGCCGGATTCCAAGATCAGGCCGGCAAAGAAACAACCGTCGTCTACGAACGAGACGGGCAAGAGAACACAACGGCGATCACACCAAAGGTTCAACAACAAGGGGATCAGAAGGTCGGCATCATCGGCGTCACGAATGAGACCGAAAAATCATTCGGAACGGCTCTGCAGACCGGTGTTTCTGAAACATGGCGGATGTCAACGCTGATCGTCGGTGCTGTCGGCGATCTTGTGACAGGCGTCGTCGGTGTTGATCAATTGTCTGGTCCGGTCGGTATCGTCAAAATGACCGATCAAGTCGCAGACAGTGGTTTTTCGATGTTGTTGACATGGACAGCGTTGCTTTCGGTCAACTTGGCGGTATTTAACTTATTGCCGCTGCCGGCTCTTGATGGTGGACGATTGTTGTTCCTCTTCCTCGAAGCGTTGCGTGGAAAACCAGTTGATCCGCAAAAAGAAGGGTTGGTCCACTTTGTTGGATTTGCACTTTTGATGCTCTTGATGTTAGTCGTCACATGGAACGATATCCAGAAATTCTTTTAAATTATTAGTCAAAGGGGTTCACGACTCAAATGAAACAATCCAAACTATTTATGCCAACTTTGCGTGAAGTACCATCTGATGCAGAAGCCGTCAGCCACCAACTGTTGTTACGGGCAGGCTTCATGCGTCAAAATGCTGCCGGAATCTATTCTTACCTGCCGTTAGCCAAACGTGTCCTCGGCAAAATCGAGACGATTGTGCGTCAGGAAATGGAAGCGGCTGGAGCGCAGGAACTGTTGATGCCAGCGATTCAGCCGGCTGAACTATGGGAAGAGACAGGGCGTTGGGACATCTACGGTCCGGAATTGATGCGTCTGACCGATCGTCACGACCGCCGGTTTGCGCTTGGTGCTACTCATGAAGAATTGATCACATCGATTGTTCGTGATGAGTTGAACTCTTATAAAAAGCTCCCTGTTAACTTGTTCCAAATTCAAATGAAGTACCGTGATGAGCGACGCCCACGTTTCGGATTACTCCGCGGACGCGAATTCATCATGAAGGATGCGTATTCGTTCCATGCGACACAAGAAAGCCTCGAGGACGAATATCAAAATATGTTTGATGCCTATACGAAAATCTTTACCCGTGTAGGACTCGAATTCCGTCCGGTCGTCGCCGACTCCGGTGCCATTGGGGGAAGCGGGACACACGAATTCCACGCGTTGGCTGCAATCGGAGAAGACACGATCGTCTACTCGGATCAGTCGGATTACGCGGCGAACCTGGAGATGGCGGAATCGGTTGATGCCTACACGAAACAAAATCAAACACCGGAAGCGCTCGAAGAAGTGCATACAGGTGAGGCGAAGACGATTGAAGCGGTCAGTGAAGTCTTAGGACTGCCTGCTGTTGAATCAATCAAAACGGTCATTTTCAAGACGGAACAAGGTCTTGTCATGGCGCTTGTCCGGGGAGATCATGAAGTCAATGACATCAAGCTGAAGAACTATCTTGGTGCACTGGACATCACGATGGCATCCGATGAAGAAATCGAACAGGCTCTTCATTCGACACCAGGTACACTCGGACCGATCGGAGCAGAGATGAAAATCGTTGCGGACTACGCCGTTCGGGCGTTGACGAATGCTGTTTGCGGTGCGAACAAGTCGGAAACGCATTACGTTCATGTTGATCCAAGCCGTGATTTCGAAGCGGAATATACGGACTTACGGTTTGTCGAAGAAGGTGATGTGTCACCGGACGGTGCAGGACACGTCAAATTTGCCCGCGGGATTGAAGTCGGACAAGTCTTCAAACTCGGCACACGTTACTCAGAAGGTATGAACGCAACGTTCCTTGATGAAGGCGGAAAAGCGCAACCGTTGATCATGGGTTGTTACGGCATCGGTGTTTCGCGGACGTTATCTGCTGTCGTCGAGCAACATTACGATGAGCGTGGGATCATCTGGCCAAAAGCGATTGCACCGTTTGATGTTCATTTGATTGCCGTCAACGGAAAAAATGCCGATCAGATGCAAGTCGCAGAAACTGTTTATCAAGAACTGACGGACGCTGGATTTAGCGTATTGTTTGACGATCGAAAAGAACGAGCGGGTGTGAAATTTGCTGATGCAGACTTAATCGGCTTACCTGTCCGAATCAATGTCGGTAAAAAAGCACCGGAAGGAATCGTTGAACTCAAAGCCCGTCGTGGCGGCGAAGCTGAAGAGATTGAACAAACAAATCTTCTTGAGGCTGTTCGTTCGCTTTATGAAGGTTTAGAATAAACTATGGGAACGGTCACTTTTCGTAAAGTGACTGTTTTCTTGTCTCACACCCATTCGCCCCTTGGGCAATCTGCAAGAGGAGGAGGAGTGGCTGTCACGGTGTGAAGCGATAACGACAGCACAAATGCGAGTGGATACACAACAACGCATGGCGCTCTTAATGAGCGATTTGGAATTACCGACGGGGATCGTCGAAGAATATTTTACCGATGCCTCGCTCGAAAAATTACGTGTTCAAAAAGCAACCGCGACGTGGACCTTCCATATCCGGATTGCACAAGTCTTACCCCAAAACGTCTATCAGATGTTTTACAGCCGTCTCAAAAGTCGTTACCAACAATTTGCGGAAGTCAAATTGTATCTGGAATCGGAGGGACGCCCGGATGCAAAACTGTTTATTGATTACTGGCCCTATATCGTCGAAGACTTGGCGGATGCCTCATCCGCGATGCGGAATCATCTCAGCCGTGTCTTGCCGGAGTATCGCGACCATAAATTATTTATCCCTGTTCGAAGTGAGCCGGAAGCCGGCTTTCTCAAAAATGATCTATGCGGCGAAATGCAACTCTTGTACGGCGCATATGGTTTTCCAAAATTCAATTGTGAACCAGTCGTCCAAATGGATCAGACAACGCAAGAAGCGTTACGCAATCAAGTGAAACAAGAAGATATTGAAGAAGCGAAACGGATGCTCGAACTTCAATTCAAGCGGGAACAATCACGTGACGACGATGAGGGACCGGTCGATATTCGAATCGGAAAACCGATTCAAGATGAAGTCGTCCCGATTAAGACGATTCAAGACGAAGAACGCCGGATTGCAATCCGTGGTCTCGTCTTTTCAGCTGAGAGCCGCGAACTGCGGAGCGGAAAAACGATCTTTACGTTCAAACTGACGGACTATACCGATTCTTTGGTCGTCAAAATGTTTGCGCGGGATGAAACCGATGTCAAAATCTTGTCGGCGATAAAAAAAGGCATGTGGATTCAAGTCGCAGGTCGGGTTGAGTTTGATACATTCCTACGCGATTTATGCATGATGATCGCGCAATTATCTGAAGTCAAGATGGAGTTGCCGGCCGATCCATGGGCGGGCGAGAAGCGTGTCGAATTGCATGCCCATTCCCAAATGAGTCAGATGGATGCGGTCATGAACGTGACGAAATACGTCGAACGTGCGGCAGCATGGGGACACCCGGCAGTTGCCATCACAGATCATGCCGGGGCGCAAAGCTTCCCGGATGCGTATTATGCCGGAAAGAAAAACGATATCAAGATTTTGTACGGCATTGAAGCGAACGTCGTCAATGACGGGGTGCAAGTCGCGTATCATCCGGTCGATCAGGAGTTAGAGAAAGCAACGTTCGTCGTGTTTGACGTCGAGACAACCGGATTGTCTGCGATGTATAACAAAATCATTGAGCTCGCGGCAGTCAAAATTTACGATGGGGATGTCATCGACAAGTTTGAAGCGTTTGCGGATCCGAAACATTTGTTATCAGCGACGACAATCGATTTGACCGGCATCACGGATGAGATGGTACGGGGGAAACCGGATCCGGAACAAGTCGTCAAAGAGTTCATGGACTGGGCGGGAGATTCGATCCTTGTTGCCCACAATGCCTCATTTGATATCGGGTTCTTGAATGCGACGTTACGGTCCGGCGGTCACGACGAGTCACTGTTACCCGTCATTGATACGTTGGAGCTTGCACGTGTCCTGATGCCAAGTCTTAAAAATCACCGGCTGAATACACTTGCGAAACGGTTTGATATCGAATTGACCCAGCATCACCGGGCAATTTATGATGCGGAAGCGACCGGATACTTGATGCTCAAGTTACTCCAAATGGCGGATGAGATGTTTAACATGAAAACCCATCTCTCGCTCAACCGGGAAATGGGGAAAGATATTTCGCGGGCCCGTCCATACCATGCGACGGTTTATGCGAAAAATCGGACCGGACTTAAAAACCTGTACCGCTTGATTTCGCTTGCGCATACGAAACACGTCCACCGTGTCGTTCGGACACCACGCTCGCAACTTGTGGCGCACCGAGACGGTCTTCTGATCGGTTCGGCTTGTGACAACGGTGAAGTGTTTGATGCGGCACTCAATAAATCAGATGAAGACTTGGCGAAGGTCATGCGTTTTTACGATTTTATCGAAATCCAGCCTCCTGCCATGTACGGTCATCTGATCGAACGGGAAATCGTTCAAAATGAGTTGGAACTGCGGGAACTGATCAAAAAAGTCATTCGCGTGGCTGAAGAAAATGACATTTTGCCGGTTGCGACAGGAAACGTCCATTACCTCGATCAACATGACGCGACCTACCGGGAAGTGCTGATTCGGACGCAAGGCGGCGCCAACATGTTGAACATGCGAAAACAATTGCCGCCGGCCCATTTCCGGACGACACAGGAAATGATGCATGACTTTAAGTTTTTAGGACCGGACCTGTCAGAGCGGCTTGTCATCACGAACAGCCAACAAGTGGCCGACTGGTTTGAAAATATCGATATCATTCCAAAGGATTTGTTTACGCCGAAAATCGAAGGAGCCGACGAGGAAGTCCGGTCACTGTCTTATGATATGGCACATCAGATTTACGGGGATGTATTACCGGAAATCGTTGAAGCACGTCTTGAAAAAGAGTTGAAATCGATCATCGGTCACGGATTTGCCGTCATCTATTTGATTTCCCATAAACTCGTTAAAAAATCACTTGATGACGGATATCTCGTCGGTTCCCGTGGTTCCGTCGGTTCCAGTCTCGTGGCGACGATGACGGAAATCACGGAAGTGAATCCGTTGCCGCCGCACTATGTCTGTCCGAATTGTAAAGAATCGGAATTCTTTGATGACGGGTCGGTGGGTTCCGGCTTCGATTTACCGGATAAAGCATGTAAAACATGTGATGTCCCATTGATTAAAGACGGACATGATATCCCGTTCGAAACATTCCTTGGTTTCAAAGGGGATAAAGTACCGGATATCGACTTGAACTTCAGTGGGGAATACCAACCTAAAGCCCATGCCTATACGAAAGTCTTGTTCGGGGACGACTATGTCTACCGGGCGGGCACGATCGGTACGATTGCTGAAAAAACGGCGTATGGTTACGTCAAAGGGTACCAGTCTGAAAATGATCTTAATTACCGGAATGCCGAAGTAGACCGGCTGGTCAGTGGTGTGACCGGCGTCAAACGGACGACGGGGCAACACCCGGGCGGAATCATCGTTGTGCCGGATTACATGGACATCTATGACATCAGTCCGATTCAGTTTCCGGCGGACGACATGGGCTCCGAGTGGAAAACGACTCACTTTGACTTCCACTCGATTCACGATAATCTGCTGAAGCTCGATATCCTCGGACATGATGATCCGACGATGATCCGTATGTTACAGGATTTATCCGGACGCGATCCGAAAACGATTCCCGTCGATGATGCGGAAGTCATGAAGATCTTTAGTTCGACGGAATCGATTGGCGTGACGCCGGAACAGATTGACTCGAAAACCGGAACACTCGGGATTCCGGAGTTCGGGACAAAGTTTGTCCGTCAGATGCTGGAAGAAACGAAACCGACGACGTTCTCAGAGCTCGTCCAGATTTCCGGTCTGTCCCACGGGACGGACGTTTGGCTCGGAAATGCCAGTGAATTGATCTACAACGGAACGTGTGAACTGAAAGACGTCATCGGATGCCGGGATGATATCATGGTCTACTTGATTTATGCGGGTCTTGAACCGTCGCTTGCCTTTAAAATCATGGAGTCGGTCCGAAAAGGAAAAGGACTTTCGATTGAGATGGAAGAAGCGATGATTGAAAACCATGTGCCGCTCTGGTACATCGACTCATGCAAAAAAATCAAGTATATGTTCCCGAAAGCCCACGCCGCGGCATACGTTCTGATGGCTGTACGGATTGCCTACTACAAAGTGCATCATCCGATGTACTATTACGCGTCGTACTTCACGGTCCGGGCCGGTGATTTCGATATCGGGGCAATGAACAAAGGGTCGGCTGCCGTCCGAAAAGTCTTACAAGACATCAAGGACAAGGGATTCGAAGCGACAGCGAAAGACAAAGGACTTTATACCGTTCTTGAAATCGCACTCGAGATGATCGAACGCGGCTTTACATTCAACAAAGTGGATCTTTATAAATCAAGCGCGTCGGAGTTTCTGATTGACGGCGACACATTGTTACCGCCGTTTGATGCTGTGACCGGTCTTGGGACCAACGCGGCAAAACAGATTGTCGAAGCCCGAAAAGGGGGCGAATTCTTGTCAAAAGAAGATTTGCAAAAACGCGCTAAATTATCAAAAACAATTATTGAAACACTCGATAATCTCGGTTGTCTAGAAGGTCTTCCGGATGAAAACCAACTCTCGTTATTTGACCTCTAAAGCCTTGCGGATACTTGCTTACACCGGTTCATTATGCTATATTGAGTGAGGAAATGTTTTTTATACTACGACTTGGAAGGAGTAGGGGGACCTGCTCCTTTCTTGTTTGTTTTTTGAAGGAGGATGAAGATGACGAACGTAACTGAGAAGGTCGAACTGCTCGCAAAACCGATCGTAGAACGAGAGGGGATGGAGCTTGTCGACGTCGAATTCGTCAAAGAGGGGGCGGATTGGTTCCTACGTGTCTCCATCGATAAGGAAGGTGGCGTTGACCTGGAAGACTGTGTCAACATCAATGAAAAGTTGTCGGAAGCGTTGAATCAAGACGATCCGATCGACGAACCCTACTATTTGGATGTTGCCAGCCCGGGTGCCGAACGACCGCTTAAAAAAACCGAGGATTTCGAGAAGGCGATTGGGAAACATGTCTACATCAAGACCCATGATCCGGTCAAGGATGCAGTAGAATTCGAAGGAACCTTACTTTCGTATTCCGAGGAAATGCTTGAACTCGAAGTCCGTGTGAAGACACGCAAATTGAAAATTGAAATACCGGTGAACAAGATCGCGATGGCGCGGCTTGCGGTAGTGTTCTAAGGAAAGGAAGAGAACGATGGGACCACAGTTACTTGAAGCAATCGAACAAATCGCAAAAGAAAAAGAGATCGATAAAAATATCATCATCGATGCGCTGGAACAGGCATTGATTTCCGCTTACCGTCGCAATTTTGGAAAAGAGTCGGAGGCAGTGAAGGTCGAGTTCGACCAGAAAACCGGAGACATCCGTGTCTTTGCGCTCAAAGAAGTCGTCGAACGGTTAACACAACCGGAAGAACAGCTTTCACTCGAAGAAGCGCATGAAATCGACCCGACGTATGAACTGGGCGATTTCCACAAGGTTGAAGTCACACCAGGTGATTTTGGACGGGTTGCAGCGCAGACGGCCAAACAAATCGTGACGCAAAAGATGCGTGAAGCCGAGCGAGAACGGATCTACAATCATTTCGCCGATCGTGAAGATGAGATCATGACGGGGATGGTCGAACGTCAAGATGCCCGCAATCTGTACGTCAATCTCGAAGGTATCGAGGCTGTTTTGACGACACACGAACAGATGCCGAACGAACGCTTCGGGATTCGTGAATACATTAAAGTGTACGTCACGAAAGTGGATCCGATGGTCAAAGGGTCAGGCGCATCGATTCTTGTCTCGCGGACGCATCCAGGCTTGTTAAAACGTCTGTTTGAAATCGAAGTACCGGAAATCGCAAGCGGCGAAGTCGAAGTGAAATCAGTGGCACGTGAAGCTGGTGATCGTTCAAAAATCGCAGTGGCTTCTGACGAAATCGATCCGGTCGGCGCATGTGTCGGTCAAAAGGGCGCACGTGTCCAACGGATCGTCAACGAGTTGAACGGGGAAAAAATCGATATCGTCCGGTATTCGGATGATCCAAAAGAGTACGTTGCCAACGCTCTGAGCCCGGCACAAGTCGTTGCCGTCTATGTCAATGAGCCGGCGAAAGCAACAATCGTTGTCGTACCGGACTTCCAATTGTCACTCGCAATCGGGAAACGTGGTCAAAATGCCCGTCTTGCAGCGAAATTGACAGGATGGAAAATTGACATCAAGAGCGAATCGGAAGCGGAATCGATGGAACTCAAGGATGTGTTCTTGAAAGTCGAGCCGGCTTCAGAAGCAGTTGACATGGAAGCGGTCCAAGTCGAAGGCGAGGAATAATTCGTGCAAAAGAAGGTACCATTACGTAAATGTGTCATCACACAAGAAATGCGTCCTAAAAAAGACTTAATTCGGGTCGTCCGGACACCTGACAGTGAGGTTGTCGTCGATCTTAATGGTAAAATGAATGGGCGAGGCGCCTATTTGACGAAAGATGCCACTGTCATTGCGACAGCAAAAAAGAAACGCACACTCGATCATCATCTGAAAGTCAAGACGACAGATGCATTATACGATCAATTGCTTGCGATCGCGGGAGGTACACATGAGTAAATGGGAATCGCTCCTTGGTCTCGCGAACCGAGCGCGGAAAGTGACGACTGGAGAAGAACTCGTACTGAAAGAAGTACGAGGGGGACAAGCCAAACTCGTCCTCTTAGCAGCAGATGCGGGGGCTGCCACGCGTAAGAAAGTGACGGATAAATGTACAAGTTATCGTGTTCCGTACATTGAAGTCGGAGATCGAAACATTCTTGGACATGCACTTGGGAAAGACGCGCGTGTTGTCGTGTCAGTCAATGAAGCCGGATTTGCGAAAAAGCTAACGGAACTCCTCTCGAACGATTAACTGGAGGTGGATCTTTTGGGTAAACGTGTATACGAATTCGCGAAAGAACAGAACGTAACGAGTAAGCAGGTCATCGCCCAGCTCGAAAAACTGGAAAAACCGGTCAAGAACCATATGGCGGTTTTAGATGAACAGACAGTACAGCAACTCGACAAAGTATTTAATCCCGAGAAACATCGGGTCCAAAAAACGGAGGCTCCAAAACAAGTGAAATCAGATAATAAACCGAACAGACCAGGAACATCTAACAAACCAGCAGGGAACCAATCACGTAATACAAAAGGCGGACGTCCAGAATTCGGCAACCGCAACAACCGTGGCGGCAAACGTCGTCCACAGAAAAAAGCAGAACCACGCAAATTAGAAGTAGCAGATCCAAATTCAAAATCAAGTCAACGAAAAGCGGCACGTCGTGCGCAAGAAGAAGCGATGGCGAACGTCGTTCAATACGCGGATAACTTGACGGTCGGCGAACTCGCTGAAAAAATGGACAAAAAACCAAACGAACTCATCATGAAATTGATGGGAATGGGTGTCATGGCGACAATTAACCAAGATCTCGATGATGAGACGGTTGAATTGCTTGCATCTGACTTCGGATTCGAAGTCGAGAAAACAGTTAAAGTCGATGAAACAGACTTTGATGCATATGAACTGAACCTCGATAACTACGAATTGTCAGAACGTCCACCGGTCGTTACGATCATGGGACACGTTGACCACGGTAAAACGACATTGCTTGACTCGATCCGAAACACAAAAGTCACAGCAGGCGAAGCCGGCGGAATCACGCAGCACATCGGTGCGTACCAAGTTGAAATCGAAGGAAAGAAAATCACGTTCCTCGATACACCAGGTCACGCCGCCTTTACAACAATGCGGGCACGTGGGGCAGATGTCACCGACATCGCCATCATCGTCGTCGCAGCAGATGACGGTGTCATGCCGCAGACGGAAGAAGCCATCAGTCATGCGAAGGCAGCCGGAGTTCCCATCATCGTTGCTGTCAACAAGATGGATAAAGAAGGCGCAAATCCGGACCGTGTCAAACAAGAATTGACGGAGTTCGAACTCGTAGCTGAAGACTGGGGCGGCGACACGATCTTCGTACCTGTTTCAGCACTAAAAGGCGACGGAATCGATGAGTTGCTTGAGATGATTCTGCTTGTCTCAGAAGTTCAAGAATACAAATCAACACCTGACATGCACGGACGCGGAACGGTCATCGAAGCGAAACTCGACAAAGGACGTGGACCGGTCGCAACATTGCTCGTCCAACACGGAACACTTCGTGTCGGCGATCCAATCGTCGTCGGTCACACATTCGGTCGGATCCGGGCGATGGTCAACGATATCGGTCGTCGTGTCAAAGAAGTCGGTCCGTCGACACCAATCGAAATCACAGGATTAAACGATGTGCCAAAAGCGGGCGATCAATTCTTTGCGTTTGAAGACGAGAAAAAAGCACGTCAAATCGGTGAAGCACGTTACCAACGTGAAATCGAAGCGCAACGTCGTGATTCAGCGAAAGTCAGCTTAGAAGATCTCTTCGACCGCATCAAAGAAGGCGAAGTCAAAGACCTCAACATCATCATCAAAGGTGACGTTCAAGGTTCTGTCGAAGCCCTTGCCGGTTCACTCAAGAAAATTGATGTCGAAGGTGCTAAAATCAACATCGTTCACTCGGGTGTCGGTGCGATCACAGAAGGTGATGTCATCTTGGCTTCAGCAGCTAACGCCATCATCATCGGCTTTAACGTCCGTCCGGATGGTAACGCCAAGTCAATGGCAGACCAAGAGAAGGTTGAGATTCGTCTCCACAAGATCATCTATAACGCGATTGAAGAAATCGAACAAGCGATGAAAGGTCTCCTTGATCCTGAATTCGTTGAGAAAATTATCGGTCAAGCGGAAGTTCGTGACGTCATCAAAGTCTCGAAAGTCGGAACAATTGCCGGTGGTTATGTCACTGAAGGTAAGCTGACTCGTTCAGCAGGTGTCCGTGTTGTCCGTGACAGCATCGTCATCTACGAAGGAAAACTCGATACGTTACGCCGCTTCAAAGACGATGTCAAAGAAGTTGCTGCCGGGTACGAGTGTGGGATCAAGATTGAGCGTTACGACGATATCAAAGTAGACGATGTCATCGAAGCGTTCGTCATGGAAGAAGTCAAACGGAAGTAACAGAACGGATCAGAATCCGAACTGGAGGGGTATAGAATGAGCGTACGTTCAAATCGTGTAGCAGAACAGGTGCGTAAGGAAATTACGCAGATGTTGATTAAAGATGTGAACGATCCACGGGTCAAGGCGGTTACGGTAACAGGTGTTGAAGTCACCGGTGACTTGCAACAAGCAACGATCTTTTATTCGGTGCTCGGTGATGAAACAGTGCGTGAAGAAGCACGGGTTGGTCTTGAAAAATCAAAAGGGTTCATGCGTAAAGAAATCGGATCACGGATTCGTTTACGGAAGACACCTGAATTGATTTTTGAGATTGACACATCAGTCGAGTACGGATCACGAATCGACGAGTTGCTCCGGAACTTGAACAAGGATTAAACAGGACAAGGGCAACCACAGGCGTGGTTGCCCTTTTTTAGGAGGGAATGAATAAGATGGAACCAATAGGTGTATTACCGTTAGATAAGCCGGCCGGCATGACGAGCCATGATTGTGTGTTTCGATTGCGTCGTCTTTTTCAAACCAAAAAAGTGGGGCATACGGGTACGCTTGATCCGGAAGTGACGGGTGTTTTACCGATCTGTCTCGGACGAGCGACGAAGCTCGCCCGCTTTATTACAGATGAAGGAAAACGCTATGCAGCGGAAGTGACGATCGGGTACGCGACGACGACGGAAGATGCGCACGGCGAGACCGTTCGGGAAACACCGGTCGAACCGGGCGCCATTTCACAGGAAGACATTGACGGGATCTTACAACAGCTGACCGGTCAATTGGAACAGACACCACCTTATTATTCGGCTGTCAAAGTGAACGGGAAAAAATTGTACGAATATGCCCGTAAAGGAATTGAAGTCGAACGCCCGACACGCATCGTCCAAATCGATACGCTCGAGCGGACGTCCGAAGTGACCTTTGAACAAAACGTCTGTCGTTTCCGGATCGAGATTGCTTGTGGAAAAGGAACGTATATCCGGACACTTGCCGTAGAGATTGGCGAACGTTTAGGATACGCCGCTCATATGAGCGACCTCAGACGGACGAGTTCAGGTGCGATGTCTGAAACAGAGGCAGTAACGCTTGCGACACTGGAAGCATGCGAAACGGTTGAAGAACGAATGCAATACGTGTTACCGATTGAACAGGTCATTCAAAAATGGCCCCGCTTGACGGTTGATGCGGAAACAGCAGGGCGTGTGCTCAACGGTGGTAAACTATCAGGCATTCCGGTCGAATTTGATCGGTTTACTGTCTATAATGAAGAAGGAACACCATTGGCAATTTATCGGCTCGATCCGGATATCAAGATGGGACGCGTCGAGGTCATGCTACAAATCGATTAGGATCGGAGAGATCAGAATGGACATCATTCATTTAACATATCCAGAAAGACCGGTGGAGGATCCGGCGGTCATCGCATTAGGTTTTTTTGATGGCGTGCATCTTGGACATCAGCAGGTGTTGCAAGAAGCTTTAACAGAAGGGCGAAAACGAAACGTTCCGGTTGCGGTCATGACGTTTGATCCCCATCCAAAACAAGTGCTCGGTCAGGGAACGGAGCAGGTTCGCTACATTACTCCACTCGACCGGAAACTCGAAAAGATGAAACAACTTGGAATCGATCGTGTCTATGTCATTGAGTTCACCGTGGCATTCTCTGAACTCTCTCCCCAAGAATTCGTCGATCAATATCTGATTGCTGCAGGTGCAGTTCATATCGTCGCCGGTTTTGATTACTCATATGGTCGGTTTGGAGCCGGAAAGATGGCGACGCTCGATTTTCACAGCCGGGGACGATTTGATCATACGATTGTATCGGAACATCAAGCGCAGGATGAAAAAATCAGTTCGACACGGATTCGCCAGTTGCTCGCTGCGGGAGCTGTCTCAGAAGCGGCTACGTTGTTGGGTGAACCGTACCAAACAAAAGGAATCGTCATTCACGGGGACGCGAGAGGCAGACAAATCGGGTTTCCGACAGCAAACATCCGTCCCGAATTTGCCTACGTCATCCCTAAACTGGGTGTCTATGCGACGTTTGTTCATTTAGAAGACGGACGAAAATATCCGGCGATGACAAACATCGGACGCCGTCCAACGTTTTATGAAACGGGAGAAGTCAGCATCGAAACACACCTGTTACAATTTGATGAAGATTTGTATGGGCAGGAACTAAAACTCGAATGGATGGCCTACTTACGGGACGAACAAGCGTTTGACGGTATCGAGAGCTTAAAAAACCAGCTCGCACACGATAAAATTGAAGCAATGCAGGCATTAACGGTTTGACAGACGGTCATCGGTTCGATATGATGAGTCAGTACGAATACGTACAGCCGGTTGGCTTGGCATCAGGTCTCACCATCCGATGCTCGGCAACACGGTCATTCAAAAGATGGAGGTGGAGTGACAATGGCACTCACTAAAGAACGTAAAAACGAAATTATCGAAGCTTATGCTACGAAACAAGGCGATACTGGTTCGCCGGAAGTACAAGTTGCTGTTTTAACTGAACAGATCACAACTTTAAACGATCACTTACGTACACACAAAAAGGATCACCACTCACGTCGTGGTCTCTTGAAAATGGTTGGTCGTCGCCGTAACTTGCTCACATACCTTCGTAACAAGGATGTTTCACGTTACCGTTCATTGATCGAGCGTCTTGGTCTTCGTCGCTAATCGGAACAGATCAACAAGGAAGCAGGAGCATCGTCTCCGGCTTCTTTTTTTTTGCCGATTCATGGACATTTGACGTCAGAACATCCATAATTAGATTTGAATGAAAAAACGGATAGAAGTGAGAGGGGATTTGTGCATGTCACAAACAAAACAGACGTTTTCGACCGAACTCGGTGGACGTCCTTTAACAATTGAAATCGGTCAACTGGCCAAACAAGCAAACGGAGCAGCGTTGATCCGCTACGGTGAAACGGCAGTTCTGGCGACGGTTGTTGCATCTAAACAACCAAAAGACTTGGATTTCTTCCCATTAACAGTGAACTATGAAGAAAAATTATATGCTGCCGGTAAAATTCCGGGTGGCTTCCTAAAACGTGAAGGACGTCCAGGCGAAAATGCGATTTTGACATCACGCTTGATTGACCGTCCAATCCGTCCGTTATTCCCAGACGGATTCCGTCATGACATTCAAGTCGCAACGACGGTATTATCGTCAGATGAAGATAACTCACCAGAAGTCGCAGCGATGATCGGGGCATCGATTGCCCTGTCGATCTCAGACATTCCGTTTGATGGTCCGATTGCAGGTGTGACAATTGGTCGTGTTGACGGTGAATTCATCATCAATCCGACATTGGCTCAGGCGGATGCGAGTGATATCGACTTGCAAGTCGCTGGAACAAAACACGCGGTCAACATGGTTGAAGCGGGTGCGAAAGAAGTATCAGAAGAAGCGATGCTGGAAGCGATTCTCCTCGGGCATGATGTCATCAAGACATTGATTGCCTTCCAAGAAGAAATCGTCGCAGCGGTCGGAAAAGAAAAATTTGAATACACGGTTTCTTCGTTTGACGAGACGCTTGTCTCACGTCTGAAAGCTGATGCACTGGCGGAAGTGACGACGGCCGTTCAAGTCGAAGAAAAACAAGCACGTGATATCGCAATCAACGAAGTGATTTCAAAATACATCGATCAGTACGCAGCAGATGAGTCTATTTCGGAAGCGCAACTGTCTGAAGTATCAGGTGTCTTGAATAAATTCGTCAAAGCTGAAGTCCGTCGTTTGATCACAGACGATAAAGTCCGTCCGGATGGTCGTGGTCTTGCTGAGATTCGTCCACTTGATTCAGAAATCGGTCTCTTGCCGCGTGCCCACGGTTCAGGTCTCTTCACTCGTGGTCAAACACAAGTCTTGTCTGTTGCGACACTTGGTGTTGCAGGGGATGCTCAAATCATCGATGGTCTCGGATTAAAAGCGGAAAAACGTTTCATGCACCATTACAATTTCCCGCCGTTTTCTGTTGGGGAAGCACGTCCGATGCGTGCACCGGGTCGTCGTGAAATTGGTCACGGAGCACTCGGTGAACGTGCCTTGTTACCGGTTCTTCCTTCGGAAACGGATTTCCCGTACACGATTCGTCTTGTGTCAGAAGTTCTTGAATCAAACGGTTCATCTTCACAGGCGTCAATTTGTGGATCAATCCTTGCGATGATGGATGCCGGTGTGCCGCTTAAAGCACCAGTTGCCGGGATTGCAATGGGCTTGATCAAAGAAGGCGAAAACTATTCGATTTTGACAGACATTCAAGGGATGGAAGATCATCTCGGTGACATGGACTTCAAAGTTGCAGGAACAAAAGACGGCGTTACGGCGCTTCAAATGGACATGAAAATTGGCGGCATCACGCGTCAAATTCTAGAAGAAGCACTTGAACAAGCACGTCTTGGCCGTCTGCATATTCTGGAACACATGAACTCCGTCATCGCAGAACCACGAACTGAACTGTCGAAATATGCGCCGAAAATCGTCACGCTGAAAATCAATCCGGATAAAATCCGTGATGTGATTGGACCCGGCGGTAAAGTCATTAACGGCATCATCGATGAGACTGGTGTTAAGATTGATATCGATCAAGACGGAACCGTCTTCATCGCGTCAACGGATCAAGACGGCATCAACCGTGCCCGTCAATTGATCGAAGACATCGTCCGTGAAGTCGTGATCGGCGAAGAGTTTGACGGAACGGTTCGTCGGATTGAGAAATTCGGTGCGTTCGTTGAACTGTTTAAAGGAAAAGATGCCCTTGTGCATATTTCAGAACTTGCGCTTGAGCGTGTCGGTCAAACAGAAGACGTCGTCAAATTAGGTGACAAGTTGAAAGTGCGTGTCACGGAAGTTGACGATAAAGGACGTGTCAACGCGTCACATAAAGTCCTCCTTGTTGAAGGCATGACTCCGGAAGATCGCGCATCTTACGAAGAAAAGAAAAAAACAGAGCGTGAAAACCGCCCGCCGCGTCGGGATACTGGATCTCGCCCACCACGTGACGGACAACGTCCACCACGTCGTAACTAATGAAAACAAGGTGGCTCAACGGTGCGAAAACGTGCATCGAGAGCCACCTTGTTTCATATTTGAAGGAGGAGCAAGTCATGATTGAACAGATTACATTACCAAACGGTGTCCGGATTGTCAGTGAACGGATGTCGAATACCCGCAGTGTCGCCACCGGTATTTTCATTAAGGCCGGCTCACGTACGGAAACGATGGAAGAACACGGGATCAGTCATTTGATTGAACACATGATGTTTAAAGGGACCGCACAGCAATCCGCGAAAGAAATCGCCGTTTATTTTGACCGGCTTGGTGGTAATATTAATGCATTCACGAGTAAGGATCAGACGTGTTATTATGTCAAGACATTAGATGAACATGCGCGGGCTGCATTTGACGTTCTGGCGGATATGTTCCTGGACTCGAAGTTTGAAGAAGAGGAACTGGAAAAAGAAAAACGTGTCGTCATTGAAGAAATCAAGATGTATGAAGATACACCGGACGACCTCGTTCACGAACTGCTAGCGATTGCGGCATATGGCGACGATGTCATGGCACGTCCCATCCTCGGTACGGAAGAGAGTGTCCTAAAAATCAATCGTCAGATGATTATGGAGTATGTCAAGGAAGCGTATGCTCCGGATCAAATCGTCATCTCACTGGCGGGGCATGTGACGGATGAATTGATTGCTCAGGTCAAAAACCGCTTCAGCATCATCGAACCGAGTCAAACGACCCGCCATATCCAAGCTCCCATTCTCAAAAGTGATACCGTGCGGAAGGAAAAAGACACGGAGCAAGTGCATGTGTGTTATAACTTCCCATCCATCGCGTCGGCCGACGACCGTCTACCGACGTTGGCTTTGTTAAACAACGCTTTCGGAGCGACGATGTCCAGTCGTCTGTTCCAATCGATTCGCGAAGACCGTGGTCTCGCGTATTCCGTCTTCTCGTATTACACGACATTTGACGACCATGGGACGTTTACGATTTATGTCGGGACATCAAAAGAAACACTGGAAGAGGTCGAAACCGTCTTAGCAGCTGAAATCAAGACGTTATTGGCCGATGGTCTGACAACAAAAGAAATCGAGGACGGCATCGAGCAATTAAAAGGATCGCTCATCCTTGGAAATGAGAGTACATCAAGCCATATGAACCGAAATGCGCGAAATGAAATTCATTTAGGGACACATCCGACGTTAGAGGAAGTCCTGGCGGAAGTGGAACAGATTACAGCAACGGACATTCGGGAAATGATCACACATATCTTCAGTCAACCGCCTGCAAAAGCGTACATCTTGCCGGAAATTGAAGGATGAGACCTTGAAACAGAACGGAGCTTCCCCTACACTGAGATAGCATGTAATTGAAAAACAAGATGTTGAGAAAGAAGGAATACCCTTGAACTTAGCTGAATTAATCGGAGTCATTCAGACTCAAAAAATTGAACGTATGGTAGATGCGCACGTGGTCTCCTTAACAACAGATTCACGAGATGTGAAGCCAGGGACGTTATTTGTCGCCATTAAAGGATATACAGTGGATGGACACGATTATGCGCAACAAGCCGAGGCACAGGGGGCCGTTGCGATTGTCTCAGAACGTCTGCTCGACGTGACGATTCCTGTTATTCTTGTACGGAGTACGACACGAGCCATGGCAGAACTGGCTGGTAAGTTTTATGACTATCCTTCTGAAAAGATGCGGATGATCGGCATTACGGGCACGAACGGTAAGACGACAACGACGACGATTGTGCGTGACGTTTTGGCCCAGTTGGGACGAAAAACGGGAATCATCGGAACGGTTGAAGTGAAGATTGGTGACCGGGTCGTTCCGAGTCGGAATACGACACCGCAAAGTTCCGAACTCCAAGCCTTTTTCCATCAGATGCAACAAGAAGGTGTCGAAGATGTCATCATGGAAGTCTCTTCCCATGGATTAGAGCTCGGACGGGTGACCGGTACGGACTTTGATGTCGCCGGGTTTACGAACCTGACACACGATCACCTCGATTTCCATAAGACATTTGAAAATTACGCCCGTGCTAAAGGGCTGTTGTTTGCCCAACTCGGACAACGGTTATCTGATCAAAAGGTTGCCGTCTTGAATGCGGATGATGAAACAAGTGCCATGTTCGAGATGATGACAGGTGCTCGTGTCCTGACTTACGGGATTGATCAACCGGCCGACTTGCAAGCGAAAAACATTACACAGACCCTGCAAGAAACGACATTTACGATGGTGTACCAAGAACAGGCGATCGAATTGACCGTTCAATTCATCGGTCGATTTAATGTCTACAATTTATTGCTTGCGACAGGCATCTTGTTATCGATCGGGTACAGTTTGACTGAGATTTCGAATGCGATCACTCAGATTCAACCTGCTAAGGGACGGATGCAACGTTTACCGATTGAAGGGTACAATATTTATGTCGATTATGCGCATACGCCGGACGGAATTGAGCAATGTCTCAAAGCATTAGTCGATGTGCCAAAAGAAAACATCATCTTTTTAATCGGGACAGGTGGAAACCGGGACGTGACCAAACGTCCGATGATGGGACAACTCGCGTCGACGTATGCGGGAACCGTCGTCATCACGACGGATGATCCACGTTTTGAATCCTACGAATCGATTACGAGCGGTATCGCTTCCGGCATGTTACATGATCAGTTTGTTGAAATTGGAGATCGGGAGGAAGCAGTTCGTTATGCAGCCAGTCTGGCCCGTCCGGACAACATCGTGATCTTGGCAGGAAAAGGGCATGAAAAATATCAAATCATTGGGGATGAAAAAACACCCCTCGACGAAGAACAACTCGTCAAAGAGATGATACGCCAATTGGAGGAAAAGAAGTGACTTACCAACAACTAGAATTAGAGCAGACACAATTTGAAGCCTTTGTTAAAACACATCCTAAAGGGGATTTGTTACAATTGCCGGCCTGGGGATCCGTGAAAGCGGCAACCGGTTGGACACATGAACGGATTGCCGTCGGTACGGCGGACGGACAACCGGTTGGGGTAGCCCTCCTGTTGTTTAAACAAGTTCCGAAACTGCCTTTTACATTATGTTATGCTCCGCGTGGTTTCGTCGTCGATTACAGTGATCAAGCGGCTGTTGCCGCTTTACGGGATGCGGCGATCCAGGTTGCGAAAAAACGAAAAGCGATCGCCATCAAACTTGATCCGAACGTCGATCGAACAGAGTATCCGAACTTGTTACAAGAGATGCAGACACTTGGCTTTAAACATAACGGATTTGGCGGCGGTTTTGATTATGCACAACCCCGCTTTACGATGGAAACGAGCCTGGAAGGAACGGAAAAAGAAATTTTTGATCGATTCCATTCGAAGTTCCGTTACAATGTCCGGTTGGCTGAACGAAAAGGGATCGTCTGTTATGAAGCGTCACGGGCGGAACTCAAGACGTTCGCTAAACTGATGGTCGAAACAGGCGAACGTGACGGGTTTTCCATTCGCGGATTGGATTATTTCGAGAATCTATACGACCACTTGCATCCAACCGGAGACGCAGCGTTGTTCCTGACGAAACTCGATGTCGTCCGAGCACTTGAAAATACAGAAGCGGCCTTACTCCAAGCGGATAAGGAGCTAACGAAAATTCATCGTCAACTCGAGAAAGAGACGGTTGAGAAAAAGCTCAACAGCTTAAACAATCGATTGGAACAGACGACAGCTCAGATGGTCAAAGCAGAAAAATCGAAAACCGAGTTATTGACCATTGCGGCGAAACATCCGGACGGTGTGATTTTATCCGGAGGTCTCTTGACATTGGCCGGTCGACGTTCGTATTACCTTTACGGGGCTTCATCAAATGAATACCGGGAGTTCATGCCGAATCATTTGATGCAGTGGACGATGATGCGTCATGCCAAGGCAAACGGTGCTCTTTCCTACGATTTTGGCGGTGTCAGCGGTTCGACGGATCCGGACGATCATTACGCCGGATTGTATGCCTTTAAATCGGGCTGGGGCAGTGAGATGATCGAAAAGATTGGTGAATTTGATTACGTCTTGAACAAGCCATTGTATCTCTTGCTGGAAACGGGCTTGCCAATCCTTCAAAAAATTCGGAAGAAGTTACGCCGTTAATGAAACGGGGGACAATCTTCATCTGGATTTTGTTCCTGTTCGTCATGTTTGCCGTAGGTCTGTTTCTTGCTGCATCGACTGATCGGATGCCGAGTATTCTGGTGGATCAGCCGGATTTAGGAATTGACAGTTGTCCACGCGACCAAGCAGGAGAAAATCGTCTCATTAATGACAGTGCCGAAAACTTAAAAAATCTTCATCCTGCAGTTGAGGCGGGCGCAAAAGATTTGATTCGCCTCAGTCACTCCTGTTACAACATCGATATTCGGATTACGCAAGGATATCGGACAAAGAAACAACAGGACGCTTTGTATGACCAAGGACGTTCCCGTGCTGGAGAAATCGTCACCAATGCGCGTGGTGGCGAATCGATGCACAATTACGGTCTTGCTTTTGACTTCGTTCAGATGGTAGATGGGGATATCTCCTATGATCTGGAGTACGACGGAAACAATTCCGGGAAAAGTGACTGGCGGGAAGTCGCGGCGGTCGGGAAGGCACTTGGCTTTGAGTGGGGCGGTGACTGGAAACGATTTGTCGATTATCCGCATTTTGAAATGACGTTTGGGTATTCCCTTGACGATCTTCAAGCGGGTGAACGACCGAGCCGGCAAGAAAAAGCAAACCGGACGGAAGAAATCGAGACGCTTTTGGCGCCATAAACTAACATCGTGTTGCCCTTTGGATAGGCAATACGATGTTTTTTTTTCGTTTTCATGGTCCCTGTTGTTGGCAGAACGGCAAAGTTCGGCTAGAATAGTGATAGTGATAAGTGGACGGCTCACGAAAAGTGAATATAAATAGGAGGTCATGTTGTGTCAAAGAAAAAGACGGAAAAAGTAAGCGTCTTTGCTCTTGGTGGAGCCGGTGAAATCGGTAAGAACATGTACGTCGTCGAACTCGACGAGGACATCTTCGTAATCGATGCCGGATTAATGTTCCCAGGAGACGAGATGCTTGGAATCGACAAAGTCATTCCAGACATCAGTTATTTAAAGGAAAACAAAGAACGGATTCAAGGGATTTTCATCACCCATGGTCATGAGGATCATATCGGAGCGCTCAGTTACGTCTTACGGGACTTAAAAGTACCTGTTTACGGGACACGTTTAACACTTGGATTAATTGAAATTAAACTAAAAGAAGCCGGTTTATTGAAAAAGGCAGATCTTCGTCCAATTGATGCCAAGACGAAATTAACCGTAGCGGGACATTTCATTACCTTTTTCCGCGTCAATCATTCGATTCCGGATGCCGTCGGGGTATGTATCCAGACATCGCAAGGCGCAATCGTCCATACCGGAGACTTCAAGTTTGATTATACGCCGGTTGACGGGAAACAAGCGGATTTCGGGAAGATCGCGGCCATCGGTCAGCGTGGTGTCCTTTGTCTGTTGTCTGATTCGACGAATGCCGAACGTCCTGGTATGTCCGGCTCAGAATCAACAGTCGGTTCTGAATTAAACGATGTCATTTACGAAGCACCGGGTCGTGTCATCGTCGCATCGTTTGCGTCAAATGTACACCGGTTGCAACAAGTGTTTGCAGCAGCAGAAGCTAACAATCGTAAAGTAGCGGTTGTCGGTCGCAGCATGGTCAATATCGTAGAAGTGGCGCAACGTTTAAACTACTTACGATTTAAACAAAAAACGTTGGTCGAACTGTCTGATATCAACCGTCTGGATGACAATCAAGTCGTCATCTTGACGACGGGTTCGCAAGGGGAACCGATGGCAGCACTCACGCGCATGGCGCGTAATGCCCATAAACAGGTGAACATTCGTCTGAACGATACGGTTGTCGTCGCGGCTTCACCGATTCCGGGAAATGAGAAGTCTGTCTCGAAAACGATTGACCTCTTGTTCCGCGCGGGAGCGAACGTCATCTACAATCAACGGAAAGTCCACGTATCCGGTCACGGTCATGCGGAAGACTTGAAATTAATGCTGAACTTGATTAAGCCTAAATTCTTTGTGCCGATCCATGGTGAGTTCCGGATGCAAAAAGCACACAGCCGTTTAGCCCAAACTGTAGGTGTCAATGCCAACAATATCTTCATCATCGAAAATGGGGATGTCGTTGAATTTGAAAAACGAAAAGCACGGATGTCACGTAAAGTGAACGCCGGGAACGTCTTGATTGATGGAATCGGTGTCGGAGATGTGGGGAACATCGTCCTTCGTGATCGTCGTCTCTTATCGCAAGATGGTGTCGTCCTCTGTGTCATCACCATCAGTCGGAAAAATAAAACGATCGTTTCGGGACCAGAAATCATTTCACGTGGATTCGTCTATATGCGGGAATCTGAAGATATGATCAATGAAGCCAATCGAATCGTTGCGAAGCAACTGCAAGGGAAATTGAATGGTGAACTCGATTGGACTGAAATGAAGTCGCTGATTCGTGATAAGCTCAGTTCTTATCTGTATGAACAGACAAAACGCCGTCCAATGATCTTGCCGATTATCATGGAGATTTAACAAGAAGAGCGACTCAGAAAGGCCGATCCATGGTCAGCTGGGTCGTTTTTTTATCAGGAGGTATACACATGGCAACAACGAAAAAGGGACCTGTCCGGAAGGCGCCGGCTCGAAAACGCCCGCCCGCGAAAAAACGCCCGCCGGTCAAGAAACAGCGTCAACCTATCGAGTACCGTACATATGCCGCCATCATTGCGGTTCTTTCGTTGCTCGCATACGTGCTGGCACTTGGGCGGTTTGGACGGGTCGGCGAAGTACTGGCTCAGTTTGCGCAAGATCAAGTCGGACAATTTGGTTCACTTCTTTACGGACTATTGGGAGGAATCTTGTTACTCGTCTTGTCGAATCAGCCACGTTACGCTAAATGGGCCTGGTCGTTTCTGACTCTCGGCAGCTTGATTTGGATTGATTTAATCCTTGGACAACCACGCGGTGCCGTCAATGCCTGGCTCTATCAAGGTTCCTCTTATTATATTTCGAGTTTTGGTGCGTTTATGATCGGTCTGTTTCTGATAGCGAGCGGCATTCATTTACTTCAGCCGTCGTTTTTTAGTGAGTTGCTGTTTGGAATCAAAGAACGCATTCAAGAATTCCGGCAACGGGAACGGAGTGTTTCACCGAAACGAGAACGTCCGTTGAAACGGAAGCAAGAGGAAACGAAACCGGAACAAAACGAAACCGTGGCTGAGCAAAAGAAGACACTGAAAAAACAAGCTGTCCGAGAAACGGTACCCGAGGAAGCGCCGGTCAACCTCCAGGATGTCCCGATCATCGGTTTTGCCGATCATATCGAACCACAGGCAAAAGAGACACAAGGTCCGTTGACGATGACCGAGACACCGGACGGTTATCAACTGCCGTCGCTGGACTTATTGGCGGAACCCGTGACAAAAGATTTGTCGGGGGAAAACAAACGTCTGAAAGACAATGCGACAAAATTGATCGCCACTTTAAAATCATTCGGAATTGGAGCCAAGGTCTTGAAGATCCATCTTGGTCCGAGTGTCACGAAATATGAGATTGAACCCGACCAAGGCATCAAGCTCAGTCGGATCACCGGACTGGCCGACGATTTGGCGTTGGCGCTAGCAGCCAAAGATATCCGGATTGAAGCACCGATACCAGGGAAGGCAGCCGTCGGCATCGAGGTACCGAACCGCGAAGTCGCGATGGTGTCACTGCGAGAAGTGCTGGGGGCGGAAAGCGTTCAGGCTGATCCAGATCGACTGCTCGTCGCTCTTGGTCGAAGCATTTCGGGAGAAACGGTCACAGCAAAGCTCAACAAGATGCCGCACGTGTTAGTAGCCGGCTCAACGGGATCCGGAAAATCCGTTTGTATCAACGGGATGATCGTTTCGATTTTGATGCGGGCACGACCGGATGAAGTCCGTCTGATGATGATTGATCCGAAGATGGTCGAATTGAATGTCTATAACGGCATTCCGCATCTCCTTGCACCGGTCGTGACCGATCCGAAAAAGGCGGCACAAGCCTTAAAACAAGTCGTTTCAGAGATGGAGCGGCGTTATGAAATCTTCAGTCAAAACGGAGCCCGAAACATCGAAGGGTACAACGCGTTGATTGATAAGATGAATGCAGAAGAAAAAGTCCATCAGCGTTTGCCGTACATCGTCGTCATCGTCGACGAGTTGGCCGATTTGATGATGGTCGCGTCGAACGAAGTCGAAGATGCGATCATGCGACTCGCGCAGATGGCCCGGGCAGCAGGCATTCATATGGTCATTGCGACACAGCGTCCAAGTGTTGACATCATTACGGGTGTCATCAAAGCGAACATTCCGTCACGAATTGCGTTCAGCGTGTCGAGCGGAACGGACTCGCGGACAATCCTTGATACAAGTGGAGCCGATAAACTACTCGGACGAGGCGACATGCTGTTACTCGGAAACGGAATGAATAAACCCGTTCGTGTCCAAGGGGCCTTCTTATCAGATGAGGAGGTCGAGACGATCGTCAACCATGTCATCTCGCAACAAAAAGCACAATATGTCGAGGCGATGATTCCGAAGGATGTACCGGAAGGTGAAACGGAAGTCGATGACCCATTATACGATGAAGTCGTTCAGTTCATTCTGACCCAAGAAACAGCATCAACTTCGATGATCCAACGGAAATATCGGATTGGGTATAATCGCGCCGCCCGACTGATTGACGCATTGGAAGAAAATGGACTGATCGGTCCGTCTGAAGGATCAAAACCACGACGCGTCATGGGACGTTGAGTAAAAAAGAGGAGGGAGCCGGCATCGGATCTGTCCTCTTTTTTTGTTCAAAATCCAAAAAATAAAAACTTAAACCGTTTTCATAAAAATAGTTGTCAGACGTCTGTTGATTTTAGAAAGGATATTTGTCATACTCAGTCATATGAGTTGGCGTACCAGATAACGGTACGTGAGCGACTTTTTCACAAATAGATAATGAAAGCGCTCACATAACAGGAAGAGGAGATGGCTAGAATGAAAAAACAGTATGCGTTCGTATCTGCGATGACAGTCGCAACAGTTGGTTTGGCAGCATGTGGAGGATCGGAAGAAAACAGTTCGAGTAAAAAAGATCAGTTCTCGGTGGCGATGGTTGCCGATAAAGGCGGAATCGACGACAAATCGTTTAACCAGTCGGCATGGGAAGGGCTGCAAGCGTACGGTCAAGAACATCAGCTTAAACAGAATGACGGCTACTCATATCTTCAGTCAAAATCACAGCAAGACTATCAACCTAACTTGTCGCGCCTCGCACGTGGTGGCGAAAGTCTGGTCTTCGGAATCGGGAATACATTTAATGAAGACATTGAAACGGTAGCCAAACAATTTAAAGAGACACAATTCGCTATCGTCGATAACGTCGTCCCTGGCGATAACGTTACATCGATTACATTCAAAGAAAATGAAGGCGCCTACTTGGCTGGAATCGTTGCCGCCATGGAAACAAAAACAGACCACATCGGTTTTGTCGGCGGAATGAAGATGGACGTCATCGAACGGTTCCGTGCCGGATTTGAAGCTGGAGCAAAATCGGTAAATCCAAAAATCAAAGTGGACGTTCAATATGCGGAAGACTTTGCTGCACCGGAGAAAGGACAAGCAATCGCGGCCGGCATGTACGGAAAAGGCGCGGATATCATTTTCCCGGCAGCCGGTGGTACAGGAAACGGTGTCTTCACAGAAGCGAAGAACCGTAAGAAAAATGGAGAAGCGGTTTCAGTTATCGGTGTGGACCGCGATCAAAAAGAAGAAGGAATGCCAGAAGACGTAACATTGACGTCTGTCATCAAACGCGTTGATCGTGCCGTTCAAGATACAGCCAACGCAGCAAAAGACGGCAAATTAAAAGGCGGCGAAACGATTCGTTACGGATTAAAAGAGCAAGGTGTTGACTTAGTGGAATCGGACAAGCTGTCGAAAAAAACGTTAGAGAAGGTTGAACAAGCAAAAGAAGCAGTCATTGAAGAAAAAACAACGGTCCCTGAACAATAAGAGACGGGAAGAGAACGGGTATTCTTAGGTAGAATGCCCTATTTTCTTCCAATCTTATTTGCGTTATGAAAAGGGTTACAAAAGCGCCAGAAGTCAGACTTCTAACCTGTTACAAAATGATTGCAGGATTGTGTCCGGCATCATATACTTATCTTGGCTGGAGTTCTCATACGTCAGAAGTCTGAGCACTGGTTACAACTAGATAGAGGATGGAGATGCGTCATGTCGATTAAATTAGATCATCGTTTGCTTTATTTACGTGTGATTGAAAAAATCAAGTCCGACATCGATGACGGCGTTTACAAGGAAGGCGAGAAACTACCTTCAGAGTTTGAACTTTCAAAGCAACTTGGCGTTAGTCGAGCGACTCTTCGAGAGGCTTTACGAATTCTTGAAGATGAGAACATCGTCATCCGTAAACACGGTGTCGGTACGTTTATCAATGCAAGACCACCATTTACTTCCGGAATCGAAGAACTCTACAGTGTCACGGAGATGATTGCGCGTGCTGGTATGATTCCGACATCCGAAGTGTTGTCATCAGAAATGGTGCAACCAACCGAACGGGACCGGGAACGCTTTCAATTAGGTCCGGATGAACTGGTTTATCGAATCGAACGAATCCGCTTTGCGGGAGATGTTCCTGTCGTCTATTGTGTCGATAAGATTCCAAGCCATTATATTAAAAATGAAGAACAGTTTACGTCTTCGACATCACTGTTTGACGCACTAGAAAAAGAATTAGGACGCCGTGTCACCCATGCGGTCACGCATATCGAGCCGCGGATCGATCCAAAAATCGCTGAACAACTACATACGGATCAACCGCTACTCGTACTGCGGCAAACGCATTATGATGAACTCGATCGATCCGTTCTTTATTCAGCGAACTATTTCCGTGCGGATAAGTTCGATTTCCACGTCATCCGTAAGCGTGTCTAACCACTCGTTTTAGGAACTTTACTGAAAGCGCTTCCGCCTACCTACGTAACGCTCCTCATCACCAGCCTCAGGTGCTTGACGTAGTCAGGAACTTTGTATGACCATATTCGAAAGGGGATTATTTCAGATGAAAAAGAAGTCACTTCTCGCACTAGCAGCAACAGGTTTAGCAATGAGTTCGGTACTCGCAGCATGTGGCGGTAACGACGAGTCAAAGGATTCAGGCAGCGGTAACGAAAAAGAAGGCTTCAAAGTAGGTATGGTTACAGATACAGGCGGTGTAGACGATAAATCGTTTAACCAATCAGCGTGGGAAGGGATTCAAAAATTCGGTAAAGACAACGACTTAAAAGAAGGTACAGGCTACAAGTATCTTCAGTCGGCGAAGCAATCGGATTACCAACCGAACCTTCAGCAATTGGCACGTGCGAAATACGACTTGATCCTCGGAATCGGGTTCTTGATGGCTGAAGATATCGGAAAAGTAGCGGATCAGTTCAAGGACAACAACTTTGCCCTCGTTGACATGGTTGTCGACAAACCAAACGTCGCGTCAATCGTCTTCAAAGAAAACGAAGGATCATTCCTCGTTGGTGTTGTTGCTGGTCTGACAACAAAATCAGATAAAGTCGGTTTCGTCGGTGGCGTTAACTCTGACTTGATCAAAAAGTTCGAAAATGGATTCAAAGCCGGCGTCAAAGCCGTTAATCCGGATGCTGACATCGAAGTTCAATACGCAGAAGATTTCAACGCTGCTGAAAAAGGACAAGCAATCGCATCAGGTATGTACGGTAAAAAAGTTGACGTCATCTACCACGCTGCTGGCGGAACAGGACAAGGTGTCTTCACAGAAGCGAAAAACCGTAAGAAAAACGGTGAAGATGTTTGGGTAATCGGTGTTGACCGTGACCAAGTCGAAGAAGGTATGCCGGAGAACGTCACGTTGACGTCGATGGTCAAACGTGTTGATACAGCTGTTGAGCAAGTATCAAAAGATACGAAGGACGGCAACTTCCCAGCAGGTGAAGTCGTAGAATTCGGATTAAAAGACGGCGGTGTTGATATCGCACCTTCACAAGACAACATCAAAGAAGATGTCTTGACAAAAGTAGAAGACTACAAAAAACAAATCATCGATGGCAAAATCACAGTTCCTGGAACTGACGATGAGTTTAAAGAATACGAAGCAACACTTAAATAAACTGGAAGCGGGGGTCGCTAGTACTGCGGCCTCCCCTTTTAAACTAAACATGGGAGTGGATTTTCTTGGAATACGTCATTGAGATGCTAAACATACGAAAAGAGTTTGGCAGTTTCGTCGCAAATGATAACATCACGCTCCAGCTTCGGAAAGGTGAGATTCACGCTTTACTTGGTGAAAACGGTGCCGGAAAATCGACGCTGATGAACGTCTTATTTGGTTTGTATCAGCCTGAGGCTGGAGAAATTCGTGTACGTGGCGAGAAAGCAAACATTACGAGTCCAAACGTCGCGAATGATCTTGGGATCGGGATGGTGCATCAACATTTCATGCTCGTTCAAAATTTCACGGTCACAGAAAATATCATCTTAGGTGCAGAGCCGAAAGCAGGGCTCAAAATTGATCGGGCGACGGCGCGGGAAAAAGTGCGTCAAATCTCAGAACAATATGGTTTGGCAGTTGATCCGGATGCGAAGATCGAAGACATTTCGGTGGGGATGCAACAGCGTGTCGAAATTTTAAAGACCCTTTACCGTGGCGCTGATATTCTAATCTTTGATGAGCCGTCAGCTGTTTTAACACCACAAGAAATCAAAGAATTGATTCAAATCATGAATCGACTGATTGCGGAAGGGAAATCGATCATCTTGATTACCCACAAGCTGAAGGAAATCATGGAAGTCGCTGATCGTTGTACAACGATTCGCCGCGGAAAGTATATCGGCACTGTCGACATCGATGAAACGATGACCCAATCAAGATTAGCTGAAATGATGGTAGGGCGTGAAGTAAACTTTAATGCGGAGTATTCCAAGGCAAATCCACAAGAACTGGTACTGGATATTAAAGATTTAGTCGTCAAAGACAGTCGGGGCATCAAAGCCGTTGACGGATTGAACCTTGATATCCGCGCAGGAGAAATCGTTGGGATCGCCGGGATTGATGGAAATGGACAAACGGAATTGATTGAAGCGATTACCGGTCTTCGTAAAGCGGACAGTGGTGAAATCTTCCTCAACAACAAGTCGATTAAAAACTTGAAACCACGGAAAGTGACAGAGTCAGGTGTCGGTCACATCCCGCAAGACCGTCATAAGCATGGTCTTGTCCTTGACTATTCAATCGGTCATAACATGGTGTTACAAACGTATTATCAAAAACCATATTCGAAAGCCGGTATCATGAACTATGGTCAAGTCATGGAGAAAGCAAAAACCTTAATCGAGAAGTTCGACGTCCGAACTCCAAGTCCGGAAACGTTTGCCCGCGCCTTATCAGGCGGGAATCAGCAGAAGGCGATCATTGCACGAGAAGTAGATCGTTCACCAGATCTGTTGATTGCGGCGCAACCGACACGTGGACTTGATGTCGGGGCGATTGAGTTCATTCATGAACAGCTTGTATTGGAACGTGAAAAAGGGCGCGCAGTCTTATTGATTTCGTTTGAGTTGGAAGAAATTCTTCAAGTGTCGGACCGAATTGCTGTTCTTTACGAAGGACGGACCGTTGCTTTCCTCGATCCAAAGGAAACGAATGAGATTGAACTCGGCTTCCTGATGGCTGGCGGTAAGAAAGAGGAGGTTGGTCGTTCATGAAATTAGAACGTTTTTACGGGATATTAATTCCGATTCTTTCCATCATTTTAGGGATGGTCGTTGGTGCGATCGTCATGCTTGCTGGAGGATACGATCCGATTGCCGGATTTGATCAATTGTTTTATGGGATTTTTGGTGAGCCATACAGTATTGGGGAAACATTACGTGCTGCTGCTCCGTTGATTTTTGCCGGTCTTGCGGTGGCCTTTGCCTTCCGGACCGGGTTATTCAACATCGGAGTTGAAGGACAAGTACTTGTCGGCTGGATGGTTGCCGTCTGGATCGGGATTGAGTTTGACTTGCCGACAGCAATCCACTTACCGCTTGCATTGATTGGTGCGGGACTTGCCGGTGCACTCTGGGCCTCGATTCCGGGGATTTTAAAAGCGCGTTTTCATGTGCATGAAGTCATTACATCGATCATGATGAACTACATCGCACTTTATGTGACGAATGATATTCTCCGGAATGTCATCGGTATTGAAAATGAACGGACGGAATCCGTCAAAGAAACGGCTTCGCTCGCTTCACCGTTCTTGCAAGAATTAACAGACTTCTCTCGTCTGCATAACGGAATTTTCATCGCCGTTCTAGCCGCACTCGTCTTTTGGTTCATTCTTTGGAAGACGACACTCGGTTACGAGTTACGAGCTGTCGGCTTCAATAAGAGTGCTGCCGAGTATGCCGGTATGGGTGTCAACAAGAACATCGTTCTGTCGTTCGTCATCTCGGGTGTATTTGCAGGACTTGCCGGAGCAATGGAAGGATTAGGAACGTTCCAGAACATGACGTTGAACGCATCGTTTACCGGTGTCGGATTCGATGGGATCGCCGTTGCCTTACTCGGAGCAAACAATCCGATCGGAGTCGTTCTGGCTGCCTTACTGTTTGCGGGTCTCAATATCGGTGGTCTCTCGATGCAACAAATTGGAATACCGCCTGAATTAATCAAAATCATCATTGCGTTCATCATTATCTTCGTAGCTTCTGGTTACGCAATTCGTCTCTTGATCGAGAAGTTTACGGTCAAAAAGACAGAAACCAAAAAAGTGAAAGGAGCCGATAAATAATGGGCTTTCTAGAAGTACTTTATATTATCGTACCAATTGCACTTGCCTATTCGGCTCCGTTGATCATTGCAGCACTCGGTGGGATCTTCAGTGAACGTTCAGGTGTCGTCAACATCGCGCTTGAAGGATTGATGGTCATGGGTGCATTCTCCGGAATCGTTTCTGCCCTGACGTTATCGAAAATGGGACTGGGTGCGGCAAGTCCATGGCTTGCGATGCTGATTGCAATCGTCGTCGGCGCCGTCTTCTCGCTGTTCCTCGCGATTCCAGCGATTTTATTCCGGGCCGACCAAACGGTTCTTGGAGTAGCGATCAACATGTTGGCAGTAGGTCTGGCGATTTTCCTTGTCCGCGCCTTGTATGACAAAGGTCAGACGGATTCGATTCCAAACCGGATCTCGAAGGAGAACGTCCCGTTCCTCTCTGATATCCCGGTCCTCAAAATGTTTTTCGCAAACGTCTATTACACATCGTACATTGCGATTGCTTTAGCGTTTGTCGCCTGGTATGTCATCTTTAAAACGCCGTTTGGTCTCCGCCTTCGGTCAGTCGGGGAACACCCGATGGCTGCGGATACGATGGGAATCAATGTCACGAAAATGCGTTTCATCGGTGTCATGATCTCTGGTGGCTTCGGTGGTCTTGCCGGTGCAGTCTATGCGACATCGATTTCCTTGAACTTCAGTGTCACGACGATTCTCGGACAAGGGTTCTTGGCGATCGCGGCGATGATTTTCGGAAAATGGAATCCGCTCGGAGCGATGGGCGCAGCCCTGTTCTTCGGATTCGCTCAAGCGATTTCCATCATCGGGCAACAGTTGCCGCTCCTCGATCAGATTCCACAGGTCTACTTGCTGATCGCACCGTACCTGTTGACGATTCTGGCGCTTGCCGGTGTTGTCGGTCGTGCCGATGCGCCAAAAGCAGTCGGTGTGCCGTATATCAAAGGAAAACGTTAACAATCATTTACAGGACATCACTCGGCGGCAGGGAAACTTGTCACCGGGTGATGTTTTTTATGTGCCATAAAAAAAGCAACACCTGGTGAGGTGTTGCCGGAGTGTTGATTCTATTCGTATTTTAATGCGTCGCCTTCAAATGATTCGTCGGCTACTTTGATGGAGTCGGTCGGGCATCCTTCGAATGCATCGATCATATCATCAAACAAGGCTTCTGGAATTTCAGCTGTTCCCTTGTTATCATCTAAAATGACATACGCCAATCCCTCATCATCATAATCATAAATATCCGGTGCAGCTGCACCACAAGCACCACATGCGATACATGTGTCTTTGTCAACAATTGTAAATTTCGCCATCATTCATTCTCCTCTCTATTCGAAAACATCAGAAGCTAAGTACTGTTCTCATCTATAAGTCATTGTATCGGACTCATGCACGCATTTCAATGAAGAAGAGGTAGAAGTATCGGAAGATTACGATGCTTGAGGAAAAAATAAGACCTCGTATAAGACTGGATGGATTCAAAATGGTGGAATTTACGCAAGAAATGTAAAATGAAGTACAACAGGATTTGTATTCAAAGGTCCGAACAGGGTGAAGGTGGAAGGGGGGCGACATATGGAACGGACGGTGTTGAAACAAGTAGTGCTGGAAGCGATTATTCGATTACGAAATGAACGGACGGACCGGAGTCTGTACCATATCTTTCAAGGGAAACGATCGGCTACGTCTTTACAAGACGCTCATTTTTATGAGTTGGAATCCGTTTTTGGGATGTTGCCCTTTAAAAAAGAACGGTTTGAACAAGTTTTGGCAGAACTTGAACAAGACGGTTGGATTGAAAAACAGCAGACGTTGCTAGTGACGGAGGAAGGCCGACGTCATGTCCGTTCACCTTTCCTGATCGATGATTTAGGCGGCGAGTTACGCGGCTATCCGGTCGTGTTATGGAGACGGATCAGTTTACTGTTGCAAACTGTCATTTGTTTAGAACAACGAATTTCCTTTGTCCCGGTTCAACAAGACAGTGCGACAAAAGACTGGGTTCGCAACCAGCTGTCCTCCTTAACGGAACGGTCGGCTTGGCTTCGTGCCGTGTATCAAGAACTCGAGCAGGCATTGATGCAATTGAGCGAACGAGAAGCGATTTTAATCAGTTATCGGTTGTCCGGACGAAAAACCGGCTTGAGCTATCCGCAATTAAGCGGATACCTGGAAGCGGATACCGGATCCTTACAGTTGGAATTTCTGATCGCCTGGCGTAAATGCATCCGGCACCTGCCGGAAGCGGGACTGCTCATGTCCTACGGAATAGACATCGATCAGTCGAAGATGACACAGTCGGCTAAAAAGACATGGGAGATGCTGAAACAAGGATATGCCGTGCCTCAGATTGCTGAACGGCGGCACTTGAAAAAAAGTACGATGGAAGACCATTTGGTTGAAATTGCGATGTACGCCGCTGTTTTTCCGTTGAATCAATTTTTATCAGAGGAAGAATATCAGGACGTCGTGCGAGTGTCTGATCGGTTGCAGACGTTCTCCTTGAAGCGGATTAAACAGGAGTTGACCCATGAGATCGATTATTTTCAAATTCGGGTCGCACTCGCGAGAAAGGTGGTTAATCGGTGATGGAAAAAGTACTAAGACGTTTTTTTCGATACGACCATTTTCGGACCGGGCAACAAGAAATCATCGAATCGGTTCTTTCCGGTCAAGATACGCTGGCGATTTTGCCGACAGGTGGAGGAAAATCGATTTGTTATCAGCTACCGTCCTATCTTCAACCGGAAGGATTAACGTTGATCTTATCACCGTTGCTGTCACTGATTGAGGACCAAGTCATGCAAATCAAACAACGCGGAGAGCGGTCCGTTGCCAAGTTAACGTCACTCGAAACACGTGAACAAAAAGAGCAGGTGTTACATCAGTTACCGCGATTACGTTATCTGTATCTCTCGCCGGAGCAATTAGCCGTACCGCAAGTCAAGCAACGTTTAGCTGACGTGAAAATTAATTTGTTTGTCGTAGACGAGGCCCATTGTATCTCGCAGTGGGGGCATGAGTTCAGGACAGATTATGCCAAATTGGGTCATGTCCGGCGTCAACTCGGGAATCCGCCGTGTTTGGCATTGACTGCGACCGCAACCAAACGGGTGGAACAAGACATCGTCGAGGGACTCCTGTTGCAGCAACCGAATCGAATCCGCCACTCGGTCAATCGTCCGGAAATTCAGTTGATTGTTGATCAGGCGGAACAAGACGATAAGGACCGGCTTTTAGAGGCATGGTTAAAAAAAGTCGAACGACCTTGTGTCATCTATACGACGACGCGCCGGGAAGCGGAACGGATCGCGCAACAGATCACAAATGCAGCCTATTACCATGCCGGGCTGGAAGCAGAAGACCGGCAATTGATTCAACAGCAGTTTCTATACGATGAAATCGACTGTCTGGTCTGTACGAGTGCTTTTGGCATGGGTGTGAACAAAGGGAACGTCCGAACCGTCATCCATTACACGATGCCGGCGACGATCGAAGCGTATATGCAGGAAATCGGACGTGCCGGACGCGACGGAAAACCATCGACTGCCATCTTGCTTTATGCACCGGGTGATCAACGCCTGCAGCATTTTTTGCTCGAGAAGCAATATGCCCCCTCCCTCTGGATTGATCAAGTGGTGGAGGGACGCCGGCGGCATGAATCGTTTGAGACGATGGAACACCGTTTAGGTCTCGATCCAGACGATCCCGCCTACCGCTTACTCAAAGTTCAATTGATGGACGGTAAAAGTCGATCGGACATCATCGACTGGCAGGAAGCCCGAAAAAAAATACGTTTACGTGAACTTATGCAGATGATAAATTATATTCAAAATACATTATGTCGGCGTGCCTTTATCTTGCATCATTTTGATGAGACAGCTGTTGTGCAAGACCGATGTTGTGATCTTTGCGGTAACTTGACGGAAGATAAACCAATCATCCAGACGGAAGACGACCAACTGAACTGGAAACGCCGATTAGAAGAAGTCTTTTTTTCATCCCGTCATTCAGTGTAAACTAGTAGTATCCTTATTTTTAGAAAAGGTGATGAAATTGAGTAAACACGATCAACGAAAAAATCGGCAAGATGAACAACGGACCACATTGCCTCCACGTTCATCACGCATTGAACACGTTCGCAATGAACGTTTGAAACAACCATTTGCTAAAAACCCCTTGGCCATTACACTGACGGTTCTTATGATTACGATCATCATCGCCTTCGTCTCCATCGGTTTCATGATGTAAGCGCACATTGTGAACGGAGATTTTTTTCCTTTACGGGTATACTAAAGGGAAGAAGAAAGGAGGCACGATGCATGGATCGTGGGAAATACAATATCAAAGCAGTTGCTGCATTGGTGGGACTCAATCCGACGACCATTCGTGCTTGGGAACGACGTTATCAAGTACTGGATCCAGATCGAAGTGAATCGGGTCATCGGATTTACAGTGACAGCGATGTAGCGAAGCTTCGATGGATTGTCGACAAACAAAAAGAAGGGTTATCGGTTTCGAAAGCCATTCAACTATATGAAATGCCGGTCAATCGAACAGAAGTCCCGACTGATTATGGGATTGAACTACGAGATCAACTGTTCGAGGCCTTGACGAACTTTGAGGAACGACATGCACACGACATCATGAACAAAGCCTTTTCGATGTTTAGTTTTGACAAGGTGATCCAGGATATCGTCGGTCCGCTTTTACATGAGATTGGGATGAAGTGGGAAAAGGGTGCGATTACAATTGCGCATGAACATTTTGCGACGGCTTTTTTACGCGCACGTCTCTCGACATTATCCCTTCAAATGCCGATCAATCCCTTTTTACCGCGGATTTTATGCGTCTGCGCACCGGAAGAGGAACATGAACTAGGGTTGCTCTTTTTTACACTCTATTTACGCCAGTCCGGGTTTGACGTCATCTTTCTTGGTGCCGGTATTCCGGTACAGGACCTTGTGACTGTAACGAAACAATTAACGCCCCGAGCCGTCGTCTTGTCCTGTACGATCTCGGATCATCTAAAGGACTTGGACGAAGCCATCGCTCAGATTCAACTGGAAGTGCCGCAAACCGAAATTGGTTTAGGTGGTTATGCCGTCGATCAGCATCCTGAAAAGTACGGTGATTTGTTGCTCGGATCGCACGATGCGGCTTGGAAAAGTTGGTTAAGTCGACTCACTCCAACAACTGGTGTATAGTGTGTGTCATATTGAACGGAGAGTATGTACTCTGCCGAGTGACTGGAGGAGTCAATTATGAGGTTTGAACAATTTAAACAAGGACATTTACGGGTATTCGTCTCAAGACAAGAACTGTCCGTCCACGACGTTCGACCGGAGACCTTGGCTGTCGGCAAAGGACAAGCCTTATTGCGCAATCTGTTGGAAGAAGCGGAATCGAACTATGGATTCCAGGCCGTTGGGACATTGGAGTTTTTCGTGACGTTTTTCCCGAATGACGGCATGCTCGTCGACGTTCGGCGTGAAGGCACTGTCCCGGAAGAAACATTTGAAGAATTTGATCAAGTCGAAATCCGGATGACCGTGGATATCGTCCATCATGTGTTGTATCAACTGGATAACTTTGAAGACGTCATTCAGGCAAGCCACGGCTTACGGCGTCATATGGATCAGACAGAGACCGGTGGTACGCTGTATCTGTTTGAAGGTACTTATTATCTGTACTTCCAAGAACAGATGAAACAATCGGTGGAACGAACCGTAACGACGATTTTATCGGAGTATGGTCAACCAAGCCCGAAAAGTCCACTCGTGATGGCAGAGTATGGTCAGACGATTATGGCGGAACAAGCCGTTTCGACCCTTGCGACAACCTTTTCGCAGTGATGTTCAGTCACATTGTTTTGAATAAGTGCGGATGATTCTTTCGGAAAAGCCACTTCACCGAGCTGTTGTCGGGAAGTGGCTTTTTTGTATCCGTGTAAGGATTGCGACCATTTTGTATTTTTTCGTATAAAAAGTGATGGTATGATAAACAGTGAACGTAAGATGAAGGAGTGAACAGTATGAAGGTGGCAGTATTATTTGGCGGGATTTCTGGAGAACGTGAAGTTTCATTAAATAGCGGGAAATCAGTTGTGGAAGCATTGGAAAGTAAAGGGCATGATGTCGTGGCCGTTGATTTTCATCCGGAACGGGCGGAAGAAATCCTGACGCTTGACGTGGAGGTGGCCGTGATCGCCCTCCATGGTAAATTTGGAGAGGACGGTCGTGTCCAAGCGTTGCTTGAAATGGCGGAAATTCCGTATACCGGTTCAGGTGTATTGGCTTCAGCTCTTGCAATGGATAAGGCACGTTCAAAAATCCACTTTGAAAAAGCAGGAATCCGAATTGCCCGTGATGTCTTGATTGAGCGGGGGGACGATATCGAACAAAAAATGACGCAATGGGACCACCAGTTTCCATGTGTCGTCAAACCAGCACAAGAAGGATCTTCGAATGGCTTGACGATTGCGATGGATGAACAGATGTTGCGTCAAGGGATTGAACTGGCTTTTCAGGCGGACGATGCCGTGCTGATTGAGCAATTCATCAAAGGACGCGAAGTGACGGTCCCGGTGATCGGTTCGAAAGGTCAGGAAAAGGCCCTGCCTGTCATCGAAATCATTCCAAAAAATGAATTTTATGATTATGAATCGAAATATGCGATCGGTGGATCGGAACATATTTGTCCGGCACAATTTGACGCGGCGACGACTCAGACATTACAGGAATGGGCGATTCTCGCGCACCAAGTATTGGGCTGTGCCGGCTATTCGAGGACAGACTTTCTTGTCCCGGAATCCGGACAACCGGTCATTTTAGAAACGAACACGTTGCCAGGTATGACGTCGACGAGCCTGTTCCCGGATGGCGCACGGGCAGTCGGGATTGAATATCCGGAACTTGTCGAGACATTTATCGAACTCGCACTCGAACGACATCAGTCCGCTGCAAAGAAACGAAAATAAATGAAAAGAACCAGACGATAGAAAGCGCTTACAAATATAGTGGCAACCCCTTTCATTACGGTTCAGAAAAGGGTATACTTTATCCGAACAAGGAAACGGCATAGGGGATGCCACTTATGGGGAGGAACGTTGGAATGATCACTGACCAACAACACGCAAATCATCGCAAGAATGTACTCGAAGCTACACAAGAAATCGTCAAAGAAGCACTTGAGAAACTCGGTTACCCGGATGAGATGTATGAACTGTTAAAAGAACCGCTTCGCATGCTGACAGTTCGGATTCCGGTCCGCATGGATGACGGATCAACGAAAATCTTTACGGGCTATCGCGCGCAACACAACGATGCCGTCGGTCCAACAAAGGGCGGAATTCGTTTCCATCCGAACGTGACGGAAATCGAAGTCAAGGCATTGTCGGTTTGGATGAGCTTAAAAGCTGGAATCGTCGACTTACCGTATGGCGGTGGTAAAGGTGGTATCATTTGTGATCCGCGCGAAATGAGTTTTCGTGAAATCGAACGTCTCAGTCGCGGGTATGTTCGGGCGATCAGTCAAATCGTCGGACCCACAAAAGATATTCCGGCACCGGATGTCTTTACGAACTCACAAATCATGGCATGGATGATGGATGAATACAGCCGGATTGATGAATTCAACTCACCTGGATTCATCACAGGGAAGCCGCTTGTTCTCGGTGGTTCGCATGGACGGGAAACCGCGACGGCAAAAGGTGTCGCCATCATGATTCGGGAAGCTGCCGCGAAAAAAGGCATTACCCTCGAAGGCGCACGTGTTGTGGTACAGGGATTCGGAAATGCGGGAAGCTTCTTGTCGAAGTTCATGCATGATCTTGGGGCGAAAGTCATTGCGATCAGTGATGCCTACGGTGCGTTACATGACCCGAACGGTCTGGATATTCCATACCTACTCGATCGTCGCGATTCGTTTGGTACAGTCACGACGCTCTTTAAAAATACGATTTCCAATAAGGAACTGTTAGAGCTGGAATGTGATATTCTTGTTCCGGCGGCCATTGAAAACCAAATCACGGAAGATAATGCGCATGATATTAAAGCGAGTATCGTCGTCGAAGCGGCAAATGGACCAACAACCAATGAAGCAACGAAGATTTTGGCAGAACGCGAGATTTTAATCGTGCCGGACGTTCTCGCTTCAAGCGGTGGGGTAACGGTATCTTACTTCGAATGGGTTCAAAATAATCAAGGGTATTATTGGACGGAAGAAGAAGTCCACGAAAAGCTTGAGAAAGTGCTTGTAAACTCCTTTAATCAAGTCTATCAAACAGCACAGACACGTAATGTCGATATGCGACTAGCCGCCTACATGGTAGGTGTCCGGAAAATGGCGGAAGCGTCACGCTTCCGCGGTTGGGTCTAAATCAGACGAAGCTCACTTCATCTTGAAGTGGGCTTTTTTTGTAATGTTATTCCTTTCTTCAGTTCAAAAGATTTGCTAAGATGATAAAAAAGCAAGTGGAAGAGGCGAAAGACATATGTTGGATTGTATCATCATTGGCGCAGGTCCCTGTGGGTTGTCGGCAGCGATCGAAATGCAGGACCGAGGGTTATCGGTCGAAGTGATTGAAAAAGGAAATATTGTAGAAGCCATCTATCAGTACCCGACCCACCAAACCTTTTTTTCGAGCAGTGAAAAACTGGAAATTGGCGGTGTTCCTTTTATAAATAAAGAATTAAAACCAAGACGTCAAGATGCACTCGTCTACTATCGGGAAGTAGTCCGGCGTAAAGGGGTCATCATCCGACCGTTTGAGACGGTAGAACACGTCGGACGGACTGCAGATGGATTCGAAGTCAAATCGGTCCGTGGAGGGCAAGCGGTGACGAGAAGCGCGCGTTCCGTTGTCCTTGCAACCGGTTATTATGGATTACCGAACAAAATGAACGTAGCCGGTGAAGACATGCCGCACGTTTTTCATTACTTCAAAGAAGGTCATCCGTTTTACGGTCAGGATGTCGTCGTGATTGGTGGCAAGAACTCCAGTGTCGATGCAGCGATTGAACTTGAAAAAGCGGGGGCCCGTGTGACGATGCTGTACCGTGGAGAGGCCTATAGTCCATCCATCAAACCATGGGTATTGCCGAACTTCGAATCGCTGGTACGTGCCGAAAAAGTGAAGATGGTGTTTGATGCGACGATCGAAGAAATCACGAACACGGACGTCATCTATTCCATTGGCGGTGAACGGTTGGCGATTAAAGCTGATTTTGTGTTTGCGATGACCGGTTATACACCGGATGTCGGATTATTTGCCGATGCCGGAATCGACATCGATCCGGACACGGGGATTCCGGTGTTTGATGAAGCAACGATGGAATCAAATGTCGATGGCATTTATATCGCCGGTGTCGTTGCGGCCGGGTATGACGCCAATAAGATTTTTATTGAAAACGGTCGTTTCCACGGCGCTTTGATTGCGGACAGTCTCGTGCATCGACTGGAGCGGGAGACAGCACAACCATAAAAACCAGACATCAAAGGGAGAGGCTGACCACTGTTCAAGTGGAGGCCTCTCCCTTTTGTATAAAAACCGGTGATTCATTCGACCCGGAAGGATTCTTCGAGCGCGTGATGCGTGGCGCCGATTTCAAGCTCGATCATTAATTTAAGGCGGGCTTTTTGCGAATTCAAACCGTTTGAAAAAATCAGACCGAGTTCCTTGAGCTGTTGACCGCCACCGGCATACCCGTATACATCCTGAACGATGCCGTTGAAACAGCGGCTGACGATCACGATCGGCATTTTTTCGGTCAATGTTCGAATGGCGTCAACGATGCCGGGTGGAACATTCCCTTGACCAAGTACTTCCAGCACAAGACCGTCGTAACCGAGTTCGCCGACGGCTAGCAGCAGATCGGGTTCCATGCCGGCGTACACTTTTAAGACCGAGACCCGTTTGCTTAACGTCGTCACCATATGCGTCGGTTTTAAGAGCGGGGTGTTAAACAAATACACATGGTCTTTTGTGACCATCCCCAAGTTTCCGAAATGAACTGATTTAAAAGTATCGACGGAAGACGTATGCGTTTTCGTGACGTTAAAGGCAGAATGAATTTCCCCGTTGAAGACGACGAGTACCCCTTTGCCTTTTGCTGCGTCACTGACGGCAACACGAAGTGCCGTGATCAAATTGAATTCACCGTCCGAGCCCACTTCATTCGAAGAACGCATGGCGCCGGTCAGCACGATCGGAATCGGGGCACCGAGTGTCACTTGGAGAAAATATGCCGTCTCCTCTAACGTATCCGTACCATGAGTGATGACGACTCCGTCATATCCGGCTTGTAATTCATCTTTGATGAAGTGCGCCAGTCTGAGCATGATGTCCGGTGTCATGTGGGGAGAGGGAAGATTGGCAAAGTGTCGTGTCGTGATGTCGGCGATATCTGTTGCCCGCGGCAGTGAGGCGTCCAGTGGATTGATATCATTCGGTAAAACGTGACCGGAATGGTTTTGAGCCATTGCGATCGTTCCTCCAGTGTGAATCAAAAGTAATTTTTTCATAATGCGGTCACCGTCGGGTCGACAGGAAACCTTCACCTTCTTTCCGTTCATTTTCATTAACATTGTACCCTTTTTTTTAAGAGATACAATGGGTGCGGTTTTCTTTTCTGCGAGAAACCTTTATTCTAAGAGAATAGGAAGGGGGAGGAGACGTGTTACCAATCGTTTTCTCAGGAATCGCCCCAGGAATTGCATTGTTGACGTACTTCTACTTACGACATGAACATGAATCGGAACCGGTCGGTTATATCCTGCGAAGTTTTATTTTCGGGATTTTACTCGTTTTTCCATTAATGTTCATCGATTATATCATCCAGAGTGAATTCGGGGGACTCGAATCCGTGCGACTGATCCGATCAGCCGTGACGGAAGAATTTGCAAAATGGTTCGTTGTTTTTTATACGGTCTATATCCACCAACGGTTTAATGATTACTATGACGGAATCATTTATGCCGTCGCCTGTTCGCTGGGTTTTGCCACACTGGAAAACATTCTTTACCTGATGGTCAATGGGACGGTCGAACATATGATTTTCCGGGCGCTGTTACCGGTTTCCGGACATGCCTTATTTGCGGTCATCATGGGATTTTTTATGGGGAAAGCCAAGTTCTCTGCTCATCCTTACCGGTGGTTGGGGGTCTCGATTTTAATACCGATGATTGCACATATAATCTTTAATTTGTTAATATTGGAAAATGGTGGCATTTCAATCATTCCGATTTTATTTATGGTGATTTTATGGACGATCGGATTGTACCAAATCCGAAGTGCCAATCGATTGAACCAGCGTTATAACAGAAAAAGCAATTGAATAGAATGAATTAGGAGAGAGTGACATGATACAAAACGGGGATTTAGTAATGATAACCAATCAAGAGGATCGTCAAGGACGGACGAAAGTGACGGCTGTGACGAATCGTCTGATTTGGATTGAGGCACCAAGTGAGGTCTCGACGTTAAAAACATTTATCTTATCGGATCATGAGCCAGTTGCCTTTTACTTTTTTAAAGAAAAAGGAAAATTATACGGATTCGAAACAGAGGTCGTCGAACGTCAAAATGATCCGCTGCGGGGACAACGTTATGCGCTGAAACGTCCGAGTGAAGAATTGATTCAGCGCGTCCAGCGCCGGCAATTTGTTCGCGTGCCGCAACTGCTGGATGTGGCGATCCACCCGCATAAGACAGAGTTTGAACCCTTCACCTCGGTGACGTTGGATCTATCGGCCGGTGGTATTCTTGTGTTAGCGAACCAAGTCCCGGTTGATGTCAAACAAGAGCTGGAGTTGACCTTCTTGTTGCCGACAGGGGACGGTGCCACCCATACAGTGGATGTCTTGGCGGAGCTCGTCCGCGTCGATTCAAGAGAAACGCGTTATGAACTGGCGTTTCAATTTACCCGAATCAATGACCGGAGCCGCGAACTTGTCCTGCGGCACTGTTACCAAGCGCAGATGAAAAATTCGCGACGAGGCACGAATCCATTCACGTGAGCCCTTTTTTTTGCTATGATAACGGTCGAAACTATACACCATGTGACATGGTGAACACGGAAGGAACGAATCTACTCATGAAGAACATTCAAATTGCCCTAGACGGACCTGCAGGTGCCGGAAAAAGTACGATTGCGAAACAGTTGGCAGCGCAGCTGGATTATGTCTATATCGATACCGGTGCGATGTATCGTGCGATCACGCTGGCAGCACTCGAACAAAACCTGAATTTAGAAGACGGACAAGCGCTTGGTGAGCTGATGAAGTCACTTGACCTCCGTCTGACACCGGGGGACCAGGGACAACGTGTCTTCATCGGAGAACGGGAAGTGACGGAAGCCATTCGGACGAACGAAGTGACGAACAACGTATCGTTTGTTGCACGTCAAGCAGAAGTCCGCACGGCCCTTGTCGTGGCCCAGCGGAAATTAGCAGAACGCGGCGGAATCGTCATGGACGGTCGTGATATCGGAACAGTTGTTTTACCGAATGCGGAACTAAAAGTCTTCTTGACGGCATCCGTCGAAGAACGGGCGAGTCGCCGTCATCGTGAAAACATCGCGCGGGGCATGGACAGTGATTTGCCGTCGTTGCAAGCAGACATCGCTTTACGTGATAAACGGGACAGCGAACGGACCGTTTCTCCCTTGAAACAAGCAGAAGACGCGATTTATCTCGATACGACAGAAATGAACATTGATCAAGTCGTGACGCGTCTGACAGAACTGGTAGAAGGTGTCCTCCAATGAAACGGAATGACTTCGTCTATCGACTTGCCCGGTTGATTGTCCTCATCATCGCAAAAACGGTGTTCCGTTTGAAAGTGACGGGAAAGGAAAATATTCCGACAGAAGGATCGCTGTTGGTCTGTGCGAATCATAGTTCGAACTGGGATCCCGTCTTTTTAGTCAGTGCGATTCCAACGAGCCGCTCCGTCCGTTACATGGCGAAGGAAGAATTATTTAAAATTCCGGTCTTGAAGCAGATCATGATTTCTGCAGGTACGTATCCGGTAGGGCGTGGACAAGGTGACCGTCAAGCCTTAAAGCGGACGATTGAATTACTGAACACGGACGAAACGGTCGGTATCTTCCCGGAAGGCACCCGATCAGCTCCCGGTGAGTTTACTTCTGCCCAACCGGGTGTCGGATTTTTTGCCTTACGTTCCCCGGCACACATCCTGCCGATTGCGATCATCGGTGATTATCGTCCGTTTCGACGCATGTGGGTCGTAGTCGGCAAACCTGTTGATATTACGGATTTAAGAGATCAACGAGGCGCAGCGAAGGCGATTTCTGAACGAATTTTAGAAGAAATCAAAACCGTCTACTTCAATCACGCGTAATGCCTTGACAAATAGTCAGAATTGTAAGAAGTTAGAAGAAGGATAAACGTATTCATACGTTTCTTGTACTCATCGTGAGGAGGTTGTGTTGGAATGGTCGAAGAAATGAAAGATATGCCTGATTTTGAAATTCATCGGGACCAGGTAGTAACCGGAATGGTCGTGAAAATTGAAGACAAGCAAGCACTCATTGATATCGGATACAAAACAGAAGCAATCCTGCCGATCAGCGAAGTTTCGAGTCTCCATCTGGAAGACATTCGAGGTGTGTTAAAAGTCGGTGATGAACTACAAGTAAAAGTGAAGAAAATTACAGACGAGGAAGTTGTTGTCTCAAAACGTGAAGTCGATGCCTTGCAGGCATGGGGAAAAGTCGAAGCGAAATACGAATCGGGTGAAATCTTTGAAGTTGTCGTGAAGGACATCGTCAAAGGAGGACTTGTCGTCGATATCGGCGTTCGTGGATTCATCCCGGCATCACTCGTAGAGCGGCATTACGTGGAAGATTTCTCTGATTATATCGGTCGTTCGATTGAAGTCAAGGTCGTCGAGTTAGACCAAGAAAAAAATCGCGTCATCCTTTCGCACAAAGCTGTGGTCGAAGGTGAACTGAACGCGAAGAAAAAAGAAACACTTGAACAGTTGGAAGTGGGTCAAATCTTAGAAGGAACCGTCCAACGCCTGACAGATTTTGGTGCCTTTGTCGACATCGGCGGTGTCGACGGGTTGGTGCATATCTCCGAGATGGCCCACCACCGCGTCGAACGTCCGTCTGATATCGTCACGGAAGGACAAAAAGTCGAAGTGAAGGTACTCGGCGTCGATCGTGATACGGAAAAGGTCAAGTTATCGATCAAGGAAACGCAACCCGGTCCATGGCAACAGATGGAAGGGAAAATCGAAGCCGGTGATATCGTCAAAGGGCGCGTCCGACGGATTGTCCAATTCGGTGCTTTCGTCGAACTTGCACCACAAGTCGAAGGACTGCTTCACATTTCGCAAATCGCAAACCGTCACATCGGTTCGCCGTCAGAAGTGTTGGAAGAGGGGCAAGAGATTGAAGCGAAAGTGCTTGAAGTGCATCTTGCGGAGCACAAGATTTCCCTCTCGACCCGGGTGCTGGAACAAGAAGAATCATCGGAAGATGATTATTCACAGTACACGGATCAAAATGAAGGCTTCTCAGTTGCGGACCTCTCTGAAAAAGAGTCCGATTCAAAAGAATAATCGATTGGAAGTGGACACGATTCGTGTCCACTTTTTTTATGTTACGGATAGATATGGTATAAAACCGCTTGATTTGATACAATAGAACGGCTATGAAGCGAGAGAAGAGAAAGAAGGTGTTGGGATGGCAATTCCAGTAGTGGCGATCGTAGGTCGCCCAAATATCGGAAAGTCGACGATTTTTAACCGGGTGATTGGAGATCGGGTTTCGATCGTAGAAGACAAGCCAGGCGTTACCCGCGACCGTATATACGGAACTGGAGAATGGCTGAATCGTCATTTTCATTTGATTGATACAGGTGGAATCGAAGTCGGGGATGAGCCCCTACTTCAAATGATGCGTCATCAGGCGGAGCTCGCCATCGATGAAGCAGACGTAATTATTTTTATGGTTAACGGACGTGAAGGCATTACGGCGGCGGATGAAGAAGTCGCAAATATGTTGTTCCGTTCAAACAAACCCGTTGTCATTGCGGTCAATAAAGTCGATAACTTTGAAATGCGGGATTTGATGTATGAGTTTTATTCGTTAGGATTCGGTGATTTGTATCCGATTTCCGGAACGCATGGTTTAGGACTCGGAGATATGCTTGACCGTGTGCTGGAACTGGCACCGGATAAAGAAGACATCGAATACGATGAAGATACCATTAAGTTTGCCTTAGTCGGACGTCCGAATGTCGGGAAATCAAGCATGACGAATTCGATTCTCGGAGAAGAACGTGTCATCGTCTCAAGCATCGCCGGTACGACACGCGATGCGATTGATACACCGTTCTCACGGGACGAACAAGAGTATGTCATCATTGATACAGCCGGTATGCGTAAACGCGGAAAAGTCTATGAGTCAACAGAACGATTCAGCGTCATGCGGGCTCAAAAAGCAATCGAACGGGCAGATGTCGTCTGTGTCGTATTAGATGGCGAAGAAGGCATCATCGAACAAGATAAAAAAGTCGCGGGATATGCTCATGAAGCCGGACGCGCAATCGTCATCGTCGTCAATAAATGGGACGCTGTCGAAAAAGATGATAAAACGATGAAAAAAATGGAAGAAGAAATTCGCGAAGAATTCCGATTCCTGGATTATGCACCAATCGTTTTCGTCTCGGCGAAAACAAAACGTCGTTTACAGACGTTACTTCCTGTCATTAAACAAGCGGCGAAGAGTCACGCACAACGGATTCAGACAAGTGTCTTGAATGATGTCATCGTCGATGCAGTAGCGATGAATCCTGCACCAACAGATAAAGGGGTTCGTTTACGCATCAATTACGCGACACAAGTCGCATCACGACCACCGACGTTCGTTCTGTTCGTCAACGATCCGGAATTATTGCACTTCTCATATAAACGTTATCTGGATAACCGGATTCGTGAAGCCTTTGATTTTACAGGAACACCGATTCGGATTCTGGCACGTCAAAAACAATAAGGACAAGGTGAATCATGATGAAAAAAATCGCAGTCATTGGAGCCGGGAGTTGGGGAACGGCACTTTCGCTCGTTTTAGCAGATAACGGTCATGAGGTCGTCCTCTATGGCCGCGACCAAAAAAATGTGGATGCCATTAATCAAAATCATGAAAATACGCAGTTCTTACCAGGTGTGACGTTGCCGGTCTCACTCCGGGCCACAACCGATTTAAAAGAAGCAGTTGTTGGGGTGTCGCATATTTTGATCGTGACCCCTTCTTCTGCGATTCGTTCCGTTTCCCGCCAATTAAATGGCTTGTTGACGGATCCGGTCGTATTGATTCACGCGTCCAAAGGGATTGAACCAAAAACACACTTGCGTTTATCCGAACTGATGGAAGCGGAAATTAATCCGTCCAAGCGCTCTGCCATCTGTGTCTTGACGGGACCTTCGCATGCGGAGGAAGTCGCATTACGTAAACCGACGACGGTGACGGTTGCTTCAACTGATATGGAAGAAGCGGGACGTGTCCAGGAATTGTTTACGAATGACAATTTCCGCGTATACCTGAATGCCGATATCATCGGTGCTGAGCTAGGCGGGGCATTTAAAAATATCATTGCCTTAGCTGCCGGTATGGCAGACGGTCTCGGGTACGGCGATAATGCGAAAGCGGCGTTGATTACTCGGGGAATGGTTGAGATCGCTCGACTTGGTACGTTGTTTGGCGCCAATCCGATGACCTTCACCGGTCTGACGGGCATGGGTGATTTGATTGTCACCTGTACATCCGTCCACAGCCGCAACTGGCGGGCGGGCAATGCGATTGGTCGTGGTGAAAAGCTGGAAACCGTCCTTGAAAACATGGGGATGGTCGTTGAAGGTGTTCGTGCGACGCAGGCTGCTTATGATTTGGCGGAGACGAAGCAATGTGAATTACCGATTACGACGGCACTTTATCATGTCTTGTTTGACGGGCATACCCCGGCAGAAGAAGTACAGAAGCTGATGCGTCGTCCGCAAAAAAATGAGATTGAACATCTGTTTACGATCAAAGATTAACGGAGTGGGGTGGAAACCTTGAGTCCAGGATTAATAAAAATGTGGATTTCGTTCGCCGGGATCGGTTTGTTTGCCATCAGTGTCTTATTGGTAACGATCAGTCGAACGAAGTTATCCGGAGCTTGGCAGTTTTTGATGTCGACTCTCGCCTTTCTTTGTTTTATCGTGGCGTCGATCATCATGGTCTTTATCGTCATGGCAGGACCAAGCGCATGAAAAAAATAGCGATTATCTTGATGCTCGTCCCAGTGATGTTGCTATCCGGTTGTTTATTCCCGGATAGTCAAAAACCGTCGAATCGTGTCCCGTATCCGGAGCAAATTCGGACGGTCCAAACTGCGGTCGAAGCCTATCAAAAAGATACAGGTGTTTTACCAATCAAAACCCGGGAAGCCGATACGCCGTTGATGGAACGGTATCAGATCGAACTCGGTCGTCTCATTCCGCGATATATGAGTGATCCGCCTCCGAACAGTTTTGAAGGTGGCGGAACCTTTATTTATCTGCTGGTCGATGTTGATCAAAAACCGACCGTCAAGTTGATGGACTTACTCGTAGCAGAGGAACTTCAAAAACTGCAAGTTCGGATTGATACGTACCGGAAGAAAAATGAGAAGTATCCGTTTAAAGGATCGATTGGTAAAAATCAGTTTACGCTCGATTATAAAAAACTGTTTATTAAAGAAGAGCCGACTGTTCCGAGTCCCTATTCGGATGAACAGCTCTCGATCTATGTAGACGGACAAGGGCAACTCTTTATCAACTATTTGCCTGAACTCGAAAAAGCGGTCCAAACCGCGAAGAAAAAGCCGAAAGTCGGTCAAGATATTCGTCATTTGCTCTATGATGACCAACCTTTTGTTCCCGCTTACTCTCAAAGCTATACAATTAACAAAAAAGGCGAACCTGTGTTTTCTGAGGAATCGATCGAAGAATCAGAAAATTGACGGTAATTCTAACGAAAATGTTGTAATATCAACGTTTATAAGTTATGATTAGCCTCGAAGAAGTGATTGGGAGGGGGTGAACGTAATGAACAAAACTGAACTCATTCAAGCAGTTGTCGAAAAATCAGGTCTGACTAAAAAAGACGTGACGAAAGTTGTTGAATCAACATTCGAATCGATTACTGAGACACTTCAGTCTGGAGAAAAAGTCCAATTGATTGGCTTTGGTAACTTCGAAGTCCGTGAACGCGCAGCTCGTAAAGGTCGCAACCCACGTACAAAAGAAGATATCGAAATCCCAGCAAGCAAAGTACCTGCTTTCAAACCAGGTAAAGCATTGAAAGATGCTGTCAAGTAATCCGGCTACATAGTCGTTCGAGGAATTCCTCGGACGGCTTTTTTTGTGGGCATTGAGAGACGAGAAAAGAGATTGATTATGGTATATTAAAAAAGAAGAACATCCATCAACGAGATGGCACTGGAGATCGGGGGGTAAAAGCATGAATCATCAAGAGCTGCTCGTGGAAGAAATGATCACCGCACTCACTACGAAACAAACAACACAATTGGCTCGACATGTGGATTTCCCTTCCATCGATCGTGAACAGATCAGTTGGTTGATCGATGTCGCCCAAAATGAAACGTTCGCATGGCAATCGCTGGTCAAGAGCGTTCATCATGCGCAAGTTGCCTTGTTGTTGCATGAGCGTGTCGGGGAAACGAAAAGAGGCTCCAAAGAACGGCAATTGCTTGTTTTAGCAGGTGATTTGTTCTCGAGCTACTTTTTTGAGGAGTTAGCGTCTCTTCCTCAAACGGCCCTTGTTTCATTAGGACGGACCGTTCAGCGTGTCAATGAAGCAAAGTGTGCGCTTCATGAAGAAAACTATGTGTCGACCGAAGACTACGTTTTGCTTTGGTTGACGGCAGAATTTGGTCTTGTTCAAGGGTTGGCAACAATCAGCGGCAAAGACTGGTTAACCGAGCAGGGACAACGATTGATCCGGAAGCGGGCACAGGTATTGAATCCTGGTGCGCAACAACTGTTATTATCACATTTGGAACAGATGGCAGTAGCGTAATATCTTTGAAAGGGTGAACTGCGTGCAGACACAAGAAAAAGAGAAAAAAGTATATGAAGTATTCCAATCAATTTCGACCAATTATGATCAAATGAATTCCATCATCAGCTTCCGCCTGCATAAATTATGGAGAAAAGAGACGATGCGCCGGATGAACGTTTTTCCGGGAGCCAAATGTCTCGACTTATGTTGCGGAACGGCAGATTGGACGATTCAATTAGCAAAAGCAGCCGGACCGACGGGTGTCATCAAAGGTCTTGATTTTTCAGAGAACATGTTGGAGGTCGGCGTTGATAAAGTCGAAGCACTGGGCATGAAGAATGTTGAACTGATTCATGGGAACGCGATGGAGTTACCGTTTGGTGATCATTCATTTGATTACGTGACGATCGGATTCGGATTACGAAATGTGCCCGATTATCTTCAAGTGATTAAGGAGATGCATCGTGTATTAAAACCGGGCGGGACGGTTGTTTGTTTAGAGACAAGCCAACCAACTGCGCCGTTGTTTAAAGAAGCCTACTCGCTGTACTTTGGGAAAATCATGCCGCAAGTCGGCCGTTTGTTCGCGAAATCGTACGACCAATACAACTGGTTGCAGGAATCAACGGAAGTGTTCTTGGACCGCGTTGAACTAAAACAATTGTTTGAACAAGCCGGTTTCATGCAAGTGGAAGTGAAAGCATTTGCAGGTGGGGCGGCTGCGATGCACCTCGGAAAGAAGTGGTGAGATGTCACTGCATTCAATTTATCGTGATGTAACAAAAGAAGTAAACCTCGTCGATCGCTTCCTGGTCAGTCACATCGCCTCCGACGACCCGACGATTGATGCCGCAGGCCAACAGTTGTTGCAAGCAGGTGGAAAGCGGATTCGACCAGCCTTTGTCTTGCTTGCTTCTAAATTTGGTCAAGCCAACCGTGACGAACTGGTTCGTGTCGCGGCAAGTCTGGAATTGATTCATATGGCTTCACTCGTTCATGATGATGTGATCGATGATGCGGAACTACGGCGGGGTAAACCGACCGTCATGCAACATTTTGATGAAGAGGTCGCACTTTATTCCGGCAATTATTTGTTTGGAGAAGCCGTCAAACTGATTGGGGAAGTCGGAAAACCGGAGCTGGTTCAAGTGATGGTCCATGCGATGCGTGAGATTTGTGAAGGCGAAATCGAACAGATTTACGATCAGTATGATTGGGAGCAATCCATTAAACGCTACATTAAGCGGATTGAGCGGAAAACAGCGATCCTGATCGAAGCAAGCTGTCATCTAGGGGCAATTGTCGCCAACTGTTCGCCGGCAGATACAAAAGCTTTACGTCAATTTGGACGTGACATCGGTCTGGCTTTTCAAATTGCAGATGACTTGCTTGATTTTACGGCGAAACGGACCGAACTCGGGAAACCGGTCGCCGAGGACTTGCGGCATGGACACAAGACGTTGCCTGTCTTTTATGCAGCGGAAAATCCAAGTTTCTTTCAGGAACTTCAGAAAATCCAGTCGATGCCGACACATCAAGAAGTAGCGCCAGTGCTTGAGCTTCTTCACCAAACGGATGCGTTGGAGCGAACGCAACGCACGGTCGACTTGTATATCCAACGGGCCATTCACCGGCTCGACCACCTCCCTAAATCCTCGGCCAAACGTTCCCTCGAAGAAGTGGCACGTTATGTGGGAAAACGAAAAGGGTGAAAAACTGTAAAAAATTTCTTGCCGCTCGTCTCATTACACAGTAAACTAGCTATGTAAGCGCTTTTATCTGTATTTCATAGGGGGAACTAGTAATGGAGCAAACATTCTTAATGGTAAAACCAGACGGCGTTGAACGAGGATTGATCGGGGAAATCATTGCTCGCATCGAACGTAAGGGGTTTGTGATTCGTGAGATGAAGATGATGCAAGCAACGGAAGAATTGGCACAAGCACACTATGCAGAACATGCGGAAAAACCATTTTTCGGAGAGTTGGTCACTTTCTTGACATCAGGTCCGGTCGTTGCGTTGCGTGTTGAAGGTACGGACGTCGTCACCGTCTCACGGATGATGATCGGGAAAACAAAACCAACAGAAGCAATGCCGGGGACGATTCGTGGGGACTTCGCCAACACGATGAGTGAGAACGTCATCCACGGCTCGGATAGTGTTGAGAGCGCGGAGCGTGAACTCAGTCTTTGGTTTCAAGGACAGCCTCTAAACGTATGATGGAATCAAAACGGTTGAGCCAGTGCTCAATCGTTTTTTTTGTTTTTTGGAAAGGAAATGGCTTTATGCTAAAATAGAAAACAAGACAGGGGTCAAAGTAAGACGTGACCCGACAGAGAGAGGATTTGTGAGGTGGATTATGCAAGATTATGAGCTTTTCATCCAACGTTTCTTAAAAAAATCAGGAATTGATTTAGGACAATATAAAGAAGCACAGATGAAACGACGATTAACCGCATTACGTGATAAAAAAGGGCACAGTACATTCGCGTCTTATATGCAAGCGATGGAAAAAAGTTCAACATTGTACGAAGAGTTTTTGGACCGGATGACGATTAACGTCAGTGAGTTTTTCCGCAATCCAATCCGCTGGCAACAGTTGGAGCAAGATATCTTACCGGTGTTACAAGCGCGGGCGCACGGACGGATCCGGACGTGGAGTGCTGCTTGTTCGACAGGAGAAGAACCGTATTCGTTGGCGATGATTTTAAACGAAAAAATGGATCCGGCTCAGTTTACGATTCAAGCGACGGATCTCGATGACATCGTGCTCGAAAAAGCCAAGCAAGGTCGCTACGGAGCGTCGGCACTAAACGAAGTGGTGGAATCCCGGAAGAAACGATACTTTATCGAACAAGACCAACAGTTCGAGGTCGTACCGGAAATCAGACGCCTCGTTCGATTCAGCAAACATAATTTATTAGGCGACCGTTACGATACGGGATTTGATCTCATTATTTGTCGTAATGTCCTGATTTATTTTACAGAAGACGCGAAAGCGCATGTCTACCGCTCTTTTGTCGAGGCACTGAAGCCGGGCGGCATTTTGTTTGTCGGCGGGACGGAGCAAATTTTCCAACCCGAACGATTTGGTCTGAAAATGAGACAAAGCTTTTTCTACGAAAAAATTTAACCGGATGAAGGGATGGAACATATGCGCTACATGACAGCAGGAGAATCACACGGTAAAGGATTATCAGTCATCATCGAAGGTGTTCCTTCTGGGTTAACGATCGATTTTGAACGGATTCAACGCGAAATGAAACGACGTCAAGGTGGATACGGGCGAGGACGACGGATGCAAATCGAGCAGGATTCGGTGGATGTCCGTGGTGGGATTCGGCACGGCTATACGACAGGCGCACCGATCAGTCTGTTCATTGAAAATAAAGACCATACACACTGGACACAAGTCATGCAGGCTGAACCGTTGACGGAAGAACTGGAACGTCCGCGGACGTTGACTCGACCAAGACCGGGACATGCCGATCTCGTCGGAGGATTAAAATTTGGTCACCGGGATTTGCGGGATGTCCTGGAGCGTTCATCCGCTCGCGAAACGGCAGCACGTGTCGCCGTCGGGGCAATCGCCAAACAATTACTCGATCAACTCGGTGTCGATGTCTTCTCGCACGTCCGTTCGATTGGCGGAGTCGATGCTTCGGTCGTGAATCCGATGGAACACCGGGAGACGATTGAAGCCTCTCCTGTTCGTTGCGCTGACAGTACGGCAGCCGATCACATGATGCAGGCGATCGATCGAGCCAAAAAAGATGGGGATACGTTAGGGGGAGAAGTCGAGGTCGTCGTGACCGGTCTTGTTCCCGGTATCGGTTCGTTTACGCAAAATGAAACGAAACTCGACAGCCGGATTGCCCGGGCAGTCATCAGTGTCAACGCGATGAAAGCCGTCGGATTCGGAGACGGGTTTGACCTGGCGCGCCGTAAAGGGAGCACGGTCCAAGATGAGATTCTCCATGATGAGACCGGATACTTCCGCAAGACGAATCATCTGGGAGGAATCGAAGGTGGTATGTCGACAGGGATGCCGATTCGTGTCCAAGTGGCGATGAAGCCGATTCCGACGTTGTATCGTCCGCTTCAGTCCGTCGATATTGAGACGAAAGAACCGTTCGTCGCGCAAATCGAGCGCAGTGATGCCTGTGCCGTTCCGGCGGCGGCCGTCGTCTTGGAAGCTGTCGTAGCAGTGGAAGTGGCGGGGGCAGTGCTCGAGATGTTCGGCAGTTCGACGCTCGAACGTCTGAAACAAAGTATTACGGCTTATCGGGAGGAGGTGCGTCTCTTTTGACGCATCTGCAGATCCAGGCAAGCCGTCCTTATACGGTATACATCGAACCCGGTGCCGTCAACCGGTTGACGGAAGTGCCGGCAGCCCATGAGGCAGATCAATTTTGGATCATTACCGATCAAAGAGTGGCGGAATTACACGGGACGACGTTACACGAACAACTGGAGCAATGTTTTCCGGAGAAGACACGGTTACTCAGCCGTGTCGAACCGGGAGAAACAAGCAAGTCTTTGTCGGTGTATCAAACGTTACTCGAGGACGGCGTCAAACAAGGCGCGACACGACGCACCTTGATTTTGGCGGTCGGCGGAGGGATGATTGGTGATTTGGCAGGGTTCGTGGCTGCAACTTTTTTGCGGGGGGTGCCGTTTGTCCAAATTCCGACGACCTTGCTCGCTCATGATTCGAGTGTCGGGGGAAAGGTTGGATTAAACCTGCGTTGGGGTAAGAACTTAGTAGGGGCATTTTATCAACCGTCTGCTGTTTTATATGACGTGACGTTTTTACACACTTTATCTGACCGCGAATGGAGAAGCGGTTTTTTTGAATTACTCAAACACGGTTTTCTGGCTCGCCCGTCGTTTGCTCCTGCTCTTTTGGGCCTCGACTTGGAGGCGGTCAAACAGTTACCGATGGAGGAGTGGCTTGCATCAGGCATTGCCGTCAAACAACGCATCGTCGAACAGGATGAGCGGGAAAGCGGCATCCGTGCTTTCTTAAATTATGGTCATACATTCGGGCATGCCGTCGAATACGCCAGTCCCGGCTTGTCCCATGGGGAAGCAATCGGAATTGGTCTGGTGTTCGCGTCGTTGCTGGAAGATAATGAACGGCAGGCGGAGCAGTTGGTTGGGCTGATGAGACGACTGGGAATGGTGTTACCGAAACGACATCCATTCGAGGTCTATTTGGATTTCATGAAACGAGATAAAAAAAATAATGCATCGATTCGATTTGTCTTACAACGGCAGGGTTCATTTACCTTGGAAGAAATCGAGGAAACACGACTACGTGATACGTACGATCAAACGGTGAGGTGTTTACAATGGGATTAAGAGGAACAGTCAAGGTACCAGGTGATAAATCGATGACGCATCGCGCCTTTTTAATGGGTGGGATTGCAGAAGGCACGACGGTCATCACGAATGCGTTGATGGGAGCAGATTGTCTGGCTTCTCTCGCAGCAGTAGAGGCAATCGGTGCTCGAGTGGAACGAACGGAGCAAGACATTCAGATTACAGGAACAGACCAGTTAAAAGCGGCCACCATCGATTGTGGGAACTCAGGAACGACGATTCGTTTACTGAGCGGTATCTTAGCCGGCGGTCAGGAAACCTACACGTTGACGGGAGACGCTTCGTTGCAGAAACGTCCGATGGATCGGGTCACGGTTCCCTTGACGACGCTTGGTGCGACAATCGAGGGGAACTATGCCCCGTTGACAATCCATGGGCAGCATTTAGTCGGGACAAGCTACACGTTACCAGTTGCCAGTGCGCAAGTGAAGAGTGCGGTTCTGCTGGCTGGATTGTTTGCGACCGGAGAGACGACGGTCATTGAACCCGTGTTGTCGCGTGATCATACAGAACGGATGTTGCCGAAGTTTGGGGTTGAAGTCACCATTCAAGAGCAGGAGCACGGGCGGCAAATCCGCTTGCAGGGACCGGCTCGTCTGCAGGCGACGACGATCGATATTCCCGGCGATCCGTCTTCGGCTGCTTTTTGGTGGACAGCGGCGACACTCGGGCAAGACAGCTCGATTACGACGGAACATGTTTTGATGAATCCGACGCGGATTGGTTTTCTTCAAGTGTTACGCCAGATGGGGGCGAGTGTCGAAATTTCAAACCGGCAAGAAACGGCCGGAGAAGAAACGGCAGACGTCACCTTAGCGACGACATCACTTCAGGCGGTGACGATCGAAGGCGAACAAATCCCGTCGTTGATCGATGAAATTCCGTTGCTTGCGCTCCTTGCGACGCAAGCGGACGGGCGGACGATCATTCGGGATGCAGCGGAATTACGGGTCAAAGAAACGGATCGAATCGAGACCGTGGTGACGACACTCCGCCAAATCGGCGCGACGATTGAAGCGACGGAAGACGGGATGATCATTGATGGTCCGACACCGTTGACAGGTGCGACCGTCGACAGTGCCGGTGACCATCGTCTGGCGATGATGTTGACGATTGCTTCGACATTACAGCCGGAAATTCAAGTACTCGGGAATGAAGTAGTTGAAGTCAGCTACCCAACGTTTTATGATGATTTAAAGACCTTACAACAATAAGCAAACCTCTCCGTGCAATAGAAATTGAAATAGAAGAAAGTGAGGCGTTTGCCTTGAACGAAGACGTATTAAAACAGATAGTCGAAAGCCTGGAACACGGTCACACGTCAGAAGCCTTGGTGGCACTCGAACAACTCGAGAAAACAGGAACGGACGAAGACCGACTGGCAGTGGCGGATCTTTATATCGAACTGGGATTATCCGATCGTGCGGTTGACATACTCGCGCCCCTGTATGTCGATTATTCAGGAAATGCCGGCGTTGCCTTGTTGCTCGCTGAATGTTACATCGATTTGGACCGGGAAGAAGAAGCCATCACCGTCCTGGAGCAGGTGGATACATCCGACATCGAAAACGGTCCGCGGACATTGGTTTTGTTAGCGGATCTTTACCAGTCGCAAGGACTCGATGAAGTGGCGTTAGCCAAATTGAAGGAAGCACGGGATTTGGCACCGGATGAGCCGTTGCTCGCATATGGACTGGCAGAATTGTACATGACGTTAGGCGCCTTTGATCAGGCGGTTCCGTTGTTTGCTGAAATTGCCGCCAATCCCGTTCTCCGCGAAGAATTGCCGCTTGATGCGCTCTACGCAGAATCGTTGGCGATGATCGGAGAATTCGAAGAGGCGATTCCGCTGTATGAACGTGCCGTCGCTGAACGCTCCGATCTGCATACGCTGTTTGGTTTGGCGATGACCGCACACCGGGTCGGTCAGCACCAAAAAGCGGTCGAGACGTTCAAACAGTTGATCGCACAAGATCCGGACTACACGTCGGCGTATGTACCGTATGCGGAGAGCCAGTCGGAACTCGGCTTGACGAAGGAAGCGTTAAACGTCATCAAACAAGGGATCGAGCGGGATGACTACAATGATGAATTGCGGACGATGGAAGCCCTGTTCTTGTTGAAGCTGGGTGATCGCGAAGGCAGTGTGAAAGCATTACGTGAGGCACTCGCCTTGAATCCGGAATCCTTGCTCGCCGCTGAACGGTTACTGGCGTTACTGGCTGAGGATGAAGATCATGAAGCGACACTTGAGACGATTTCCGCCATCGAAGAACATGTCACGGCTCCGATTTTGACGTGGTACCGGGCCCGTTCCCTTTATGCATTAGAGGAATATACAAACGCGATGGAGAAATATGCACAAGTCGAGTCTGCCTTTGCGGACGATGCGTTGTTCTTGAAAGAATACGGGTATGCCTTAGTAGAAGAAGGCCGCCGTGAAGAAGGCCAAACGTTGTTACGTCGAGCGGCAGGCTTGACACCAGAAGATGCAGATTTAGTCGACTATGTCGAACGAATGGATGGATGACTTCACGGGAGAAGGGAGTAGGATTGAGATGACAGAGAGAAAGCAGCGTTTCTTGCGCCGCATCTTGACCTATTATACGTTGAAACGTCGGGAATCGAAATGGATCATTGATTATTGGCTTCGCAATGAATCGAAGCTGGATCGTGTTCATTTCGTTCAAAATGCCATGTTTGCGCCAAAAGCGATGATCATCACGACATATGGATTTGATGCCGACCCTTTTCTGTTTAAAAAAGGTGAAGTCAAAACAACGGATCCCGAAAAAGCCTATCACGACATCCGCTTGACGGATGAAGACGTTTATATCGAACTGAACTTCCAAGGGATGATGATGGATGATGAGTACCTGTCCTTGTTGGAAGAAAATCCGTTCCGTCCAGAAGTCGCCGTCGAACCGAAATTAGTGGACGAAGCGATGAACTTTATTGCGGCGACCGTTAACCGGCAGGAGGAAGAACGTCTGATCCGATTGATTGATGAGGCGCTTGACGCCCGTGATAAAAATCGTTTCCAATCCCTTTCGGACGAATTGCGTCTGATTCGCAGCCAACTGTAAGAATTGAAGATGATGGCCCCCTTCATAAAACAAGAAGGGGGTTTTTTGAGAAATTGAAAGTAAGGGTAAAATATGAAGAAAAATTGAATGGAATTTCATAAAACGTTCACATTAGGCAAGCAGTTATAAATGCGGATATGATACATTAAATGTGACGAATTGTATGTGAACAGGAAAGGGGGAAATGACTTGCGTTTCAAACCATCCGATGTTCAAAGGACGAGAAACGAACAGGCGTACATCGATACGTTGATTGTCCCATTGATTCCCGTCGGATTTGACGAAGCGATGCATGCTTTTGCAGAATGCGCAGACATGACGATGACCGTCGCGACAGAAGTCGAACGGCAATTGTCAGGTCGGGCGATGCTCGTCCCGCCGATGACGTACATCGGTGTCCCGTCAGTCGATCAGTTAACCAGTTGGAAGCAAGCGGCATCTGCCGAACAATTTCGATTTGTGACGTTCATTACTGCCGATTTACGGTGGAAAGAGACATCGGTCGAGGACATCATTTATGTCCCGCGTTTATCGCTTGAGACGATGAGTCGCGATCAACAAGGTCAGATGGTCGGGAATTTTGTCGGACAAGTCCTAGAGCAGTTAGGAAACCGTTGGACCGCGCTATGAAGCGGTTGACGCAATGATTTTATTAAGATACTATTACCATGTGAGAAATTTGTGTGAAGTACTGTGGTCTTGGGGCACAGCGTACATCACGAGGGGGGATCGAGATGGCTCAAAACGGGTCTAACGTAACACGTCGTCAGTTCTTGACGTATACATTGACTGGAGTCGGCGGCTTTATGGCGGCGACAATGGTCATGCCGATGGTCAACTTCGCAGTTGATCCAGTCCTGAAGAAATCAGGGGCAGGCGATAAAGTAAAAGTAATGAAGTTGTCGGATATCACGACAGAACCAAAACGGGTTGACTTCAAGAAACAAACACAGGATGCATGGTATGAGTTTGAAGAAACATTGTCTGCATGGGTGTTTAAAAACGATAAAGGTGAGATTTTAGCATTATCACCGATTTGTAAACACTTAGGTTGCCAAGTCAGTTTCGGATCTGATCCGACGCACCCAGAAGATTTCTATTGCCCGTGTCACTTCGGACGTTATACGAAAGATGGCGTCAACGTACCAGGTACGCCTCCGACGAAACCGCTCGATGGCTACGAAATGCAAGAGAAAGATGGTTTCCTTTACTTAGGTAAACCAGTCGAAAGAGGTGCGTAAGCGATGATGCAGAAAATTTACGATTGGATTGATGAGCGGGTAGACATCACACCGCTTTGGCGAGACATTGCTGATCATGAAGTTCCAGAACACGTTAACCCGGCCCATAACTTCTCCGCATTCGTTTATTGTTTTGGCGGGCTGACGTTCTTCACGATCGTCATTCAGATTCTTTCGGGAATGTTTTTGACGATGTATTACGTACCGGATATCATCAACGCGCATGCGTCCGTCTACTATCTTCAAAATGAAGTGGCACACGGTCAAATCGTTCGTGGTATGCACCACTGGGGCGCATCTGTCGTCATCGTAATGTTGTTCTTACATACATTACGTGTCTTCTTCACAGGTTCATATAAAAAACCACGTGAATTGAACTGGGTCGTCGGCGTTCTGTTATTCTTCGTTGTCTTAGCGCTCGGTCTGACAGGATACTTGTTGCCATGGGATATGAAAGCATTGTTCGCAACGAAAGTTACGATTCAAATTGCCGAAAGTATTCCGGTCATCGGTGGTATCGCAAAAACACTCCTGGCGGGTGGAGAAATCGTCGGTGCAAGTACGATCGCTCGATTCTTTGCGATTCACGTCTTCTTCCTTCCTGCAGCATTGTTCGTCTTGCTCGGGGCCCACTTCATGATGATCCGCAAACAAGGGATCTCTGGACCACTTTAAACCGACAATTACTTTAGACAACTAAAAGGGGGAGAACACGATGCATCGTGGTAAAGGAATGAAATTCGTCACCGATTCACGGGTGTCGATCAACAACCGGATGCCGAACAAGTCAAAAGACTATTCGGAATATCCAGGTCGGACGGAAGCGTTTTGGCCAAACTTCTTACTTCGCGAATGGATGGTAGGAGCGGTCTTCCTGATCGGCTTCATGACACTGACAATCGTTGAAGCAGCACCACTTCAAAACATTGCTGACCCGACGAATACGTCGTACATTCCACTACCGGACTGGTACTTCCTATTCCTCTATCAGCTCTTGAAATACCAATTTGCAGCGGGTCCGTACATTTTGATGGGGACCGTCATTCTTCCAGGTTTAGCGTTCACGGCACTTCTTGTTGCCCCGTGGTTAGACCAAGGATTGGAACGTCGCCCGGCAAAACGTCCAGTCGCTGTCAGCATGATGCTTCTTGCAGTCGTCTCGATTGTCTTCTTGACATGGGAATCTGTTCAAACAACACACTGGGATACCATCCATAAACAAGGTGAGTTGACGATGAACGAAGGTCCGGAAATCGATACGGCCGCTAAAGGATTCGAGATCTACTCGAATCAGTCATGCGTCAACTGTCACGGGAAAAACCTTGAAGGTGGAGCAGCAGCTCCGGCCCTCGTCGGTACCCAAAAGACAGAAGAAGAAATTTATGAGATTTCTGATAAAGGAATCGGATCAATGCCTGCTGGACAGTACAAAGGTTCAGATGCAGATCGTAAAGAACTCGCTAAATTCATCGCTTCTTACGGTGAAGGCGGAGAGAACAATAAATAAGACAACCGACCGGGGGAATTTTCCTCCGGTCTTTGTCTATCATGAGGTGAATTGACGTGCCCTTGTTCCATCTACTCAAACACAAAGCGGTGCTTTGGCCGCTTGCCTTGATCAATTTAGCCGGTACTTTATACGGGTATTACTGGTATGAGCCGCAACTGGCGATGTCGAAGTGGTATTACTATCCTTTCATTCCGGACAGCCCGACCGCGTCACTCTTTTTTACAATCATCCTGTTCCTGTGGATTTTTAATCGTCGTTCCCGTTTGTTCGAGGCCCTCGCCTTTGTCACCTTAATCAAATACGGGGTCTGGGCAGTCGTCATGAATGCCTTGATGCTGAATGAACTCGGCACCAGTGATGCTTATTTGACGGCCATGGCGCTGATGCTGATGGTCTCCCACGGAGCGATGGCGTTCCAAGCTCTTCTGTATGTCCCGTTGATGACGTTTCGTGTCAAAGAACTGGTCCTCGTCGCCATCTGGGTCCTTCATAACGATGTCGTTGATTACGTGCTCGGACAGTGGCCGCGTTATCCGGCGCTGGCAGAACACATCCAGTGGATCGGATACGGTTCGTTTTGGTTGACCGGATTATGTCTTTTGATGGGATATCGACTTGTTGCACGCGATTCAATTGACAATAAGTTCACTCGAACATAAAATAAGAATATAATCTTTTTTTATGGAGGGGTAGATGCCACATGGCGAACTATTTGATTTATTTGGCCATCATCATCATCGTGCCGATTTGGGCACAGATGCGCGTCAGAAAAACGTATAAAAAGTATCAACAAGTTCCGATTCAGAGTGGAGTCACCGGAGCCCAAGTCGCGGATTTCATCATGAAACAAAACGGAATCACGAATGTGCGTCTTGAGCCGATTGGCGGAACGATGTCCGATCATTACGATCCGACGAACAAAGTCGTCCGCTTGTCGGAAGATGTCTACTACGGTTCGACGGTCTCAGCAGTTTCAATCGCGGCCCACGAAATCGGACACGTCATCCAAGACGCGACCGATTACGGTATGATGCGTGTCCGTCACCGGATCGCACCAGTCGCTTCGATCACATCGAACCTATCGTTCCCGTTATTGTTGATTGGTTTCTTGGCTGGTATGAGTGGTCTTGCGATGCTTGGTGTCATCTTGATGCTCGGAGCGGTCATTTTCCAACTCGTGACGTTACCGGTTGAGTTTGATGCTTCAAAACGTGCGATGACCCAGTTAACGGAACACGGCATCATTGATGCAGCGGAAGAACGCGGATCACGTCGCGTCTTGAACGCTGCTGCGTGGACCTATGTCGCTGCGACGCTCGTTGCGGTTGCCGAGTTCATTCGATTGGCATTGATTGTGTTTGCACCATCAAGTGATGATTAAAACGAAACAATACAACAAACGGCGCGGAATCCGAAAGGACTCCGCGCCGTTTGTTTTCGTATTAGAGATCATGTTTCTTTAATGGGGACACGATTTTCATCGAACGTAAATCCTTCCCCCGTCACTTCGTACACATCATGCAGCGTGATGAAAGCGTGTTGATCAACTGATTTGACGAGTGTCTTCAGTCGTGTGATTTCATTTCGGGCTACGACGACATATAAGACTTCCAAGTCGCGGCCCGAGTAGCCGCCTTTGGCGACGAGACGAGTTGTTCCCCGGTTCATCGTCGCATGAATCCCGTCTGCAATTTCCGTCCGGTGATCACTGATGATCATCGCGGCTTTTCCGGCATACGTTCCTTCCTGCATCCAATCAATGACACGGGCACCGACGTAAACGGCGAGCAGCGTATACATCGCTTGCTTATAGTCGAGATAGGTCAACGATGCGATGATGACAAAAAAGTCAAAAATCATGAAGGTCCGGCCAATCGACCATCCGAAGTACCGTTTTGTCAGGCGGGCGATGATATCGACTCCGCCGGTCGTCCCGCCATTATTGAAGATGATGCCAAGCCCGACACCGATAAAAACACCGGCAAACAGGGCGGCAAGAACCATATCGTCTTTCAGAAGGATTTCAAGCGGCGAATACTTCGCAATCAATCCGTACCAAATCGAAAAACTGAACGTTCCGATCAGTGTGTAGACGAATGTCGTCCGGCCGAGTAGTTTATAGCTGACAAGGAACAGCGGAATGTTCAAGACTAAGTTCGTGATGGACGGCGAAAACCCGAACAGCCCTTTTAAAATCAAGGTGATGCCCGTGAAGCCGCCTTCAGCCAACTCGTTTTGAACGTTAAAATGATAGATACCAAAAGCAAAAATGAATGATCCGATTAAAATCCAGATGATGTTCTGGATCCGGATCGGAAACTGGAATGGGGGTGCCATCTGTTTACTCCTCTCTGACATGACTCTTTCTCTAGGGTAACGGCAGACGCCGGAAAAGACTAGTATTTCTGATGAAAATCGCTCGAAAAGTGACGGATGTAGTTTTTAGTCGGTAATTTGATTACAATGAGCAGGGAACAGGACATTACTTAATGAAGAGAGAGTGAGCAACTATGAAAAAAGCGATTGGGATTCTCTGTTATCCATCGGTCGGCGGTAGTGGCGTCGTGGCGACGGAACTCGGGATGAAATTAGCGGACCGGGGACACGATGTCCATTTTATTACATCGAGCATTCCATTCCGTTTGACGGAATACCGGCCGAACATCACCGTCCATCTCGTCGAGGTGAACCAGTATTCGGTCTTCAAATATCCTCCATATGACATCACGTTAGCGTCGAAAGTCGCGGAAGTCATCGACTTGTTTGATTTGGATATCATCCATGCGCATTACGCGGTCCCGCATGCGGTCTGTGCGGAACTGGGGCGGAACATGGCGAAGAAAAAAGGGGTCGGTGTCGTAACGACGCTGCACGGCACGGACATCACAGTCATCGGCCAGGACTTGGAGATGCAGCCCGCCATCCGCTACGGGATTGAAAGCTCTGACGCTGTCACGGCAGTGTCAGAAAGTCTGGCTCTTGAGACGAACATGACGTTAAACGGACAGTACACGATTGATGTCATTCCAAACTCGATTGACGAGAGTGTCTACTATCCGATGCGCGATGATCGCCTGAAGCGGCATTACGGAATCGAGCCGGATGAGATCGTCGTCATCCACATTTCAAATTTCCGACCGGTCAAACGGATTGATGATACGCTGGCAGCCTTTGCGATTGCATCAAACGGTCGCGCCATGCGGCTACTATTAGTTGGTGACGGTCCAGAGATGGGGCAGACGCGGCGCCGTGCCAAGGAATTGGGGATTTACGACAAAATCATCTTCGCCGGGAAACAAGAACATGTCGCCCAGTTACTGGCAATCAGCGACATTCATTTGCTGTTATCGGAAAAAGAGGCTTTTGGTCTCGTCGTGCTTGAAGCGATGGCGGTCGGCGTTCCGAGTGTCGTCTCCAGTGCCGGTGGATTACCGGAAGTGATCCAGGACGAAAAAACAGGCTTCATTGTTCCAACATACGATGTCAAAGCAGCAGCAGAGCGGATCGGACGGTTGGCGGATGACGCGAGACTCCGGGAAGAGTTCGCGGAAGAAGGCATTCGTGATACCCGCAGACGATTCGATTCCAACCAAGTCGTCCGAGCGTATGAACTTTTGTATGAACGGGTGTGTGCACGTTATGAAAATGCTTGAGTATGCCAATCATATCATTCGGACGATTGAGCAGTCCGGGGGCGAAGCGTATATCGTCGGCGGAGCAGTCCGGGACATGTTGCTGAACCGATCTCCCGGTGATTACGATCTGGCCACGTCGCTGTTGCCGCAGGACGTCATGAAGCTGTTCCCTGTCGTCATCCCGACCGGACTCGATCATGGGACGGTCACGGTCGTAATCGACCATCTGCCGTTTGAAGTGACGACGTTTCGTTCCGAAAGCACCTACAGTGACCGCCGGCGTCCGGATGAGGTGACACTCGGGGTCAGCTTGGAGGAAGATTTGACACGTCGTGATTTTACGATCAATGCGATGGCGCTCAAGCCGACCGGTCTCGTCGATCTGTTTGGCGGTCAACATGACTTGGCAGCCAAAATCGTCCGGACGGTCGGTCGGGCGGAGGAACGGTTCGACGAAGATGCGTTGCGGATGATCCGCGCCTTTCGATTCATGAGTCAACTCGAGTTTTCACTGGATCGTCAAACGGAACAAGCAATTCTTGTAAAAAAACAACACCTCTCATCGGTGGCAATGGAACGGATTGCCGTCGAATTTGAAAAAATCTTACTCGGACCCGGTCGCACGACAGCATTACAAGCGATGATCCGGACAGGTATCCCTGAGTATTTGCCGCATCTCGATCCATCGATCCTTGAACGTTTGATCGAAATGCCGTTAAACGGCGTCTCGACCGACGACGTCTGGACCCTCGTCGTTGTCGCCGGAATGCGACCGGAAGCGTTACGGGCATGGAAGCGTTCAAAAAAACAACAAACCCGTGCGAAAACATTGGCTCCCCTCGTCAAGGAAGAAACGTTATCCGATTGGCAACGGTATTGTTTGTCAGATGAAGAATTATTGCGGCTAAACGAAATGACCGGACGTCATCACCAAGACCGGTCGACGCTGCCGATCCGGCAATTAAAAGATTTGACCGTCAACGGACGCGATATGATGACCCTCGGATTACAGAAACAAGCAATCAAAGAAGCATTGGCCCACTTGGAGCAGCAAGTGGTGGTCCACCGGCTCGCCAATCAACGGGAGACTTTACTAAGGGAAGTGATGATGTGGAAAAAACAACACGGGACCGGATCCTCCATGCGTTGATGCAGACGGACTGGATATCAGGTCAAGAACTGGCGGATCAACTAAATATTTCACGTACCGCCATTTGGAAACAAATCGTTTCTTTAAAAGAAGCCGGGTACGCCATTGAATCCCATAAGAAAACGGGGTACCATCTCATCGATCAAGGAGATCGCCTGACCCCTCTTGCCATCGAACAACACCTTCAGACCAAACAATTAGGTCGCAAGATTCTCCATCTCGAGGAGACGGAGACGACGCAACGCATCGCGCACGAACAAGCGCAGCAAGGAGCACCGGAAGGGACTTTGATTGTCTGTGATTATCAAACAAACGGACGGGGACAGCTCGGCCGTACCTGGCATGAAGCACGAGGTGCAGGGATTGCCATGAGTTTGATATTACGTCCGGAGGCGCCGTTGCATCAAGCCGGTCAATTGACGTTAATCGCAGGCATCGCTTTAGCAAAGGTGCTGCGGACACTTCAGGTACCTGTGACCATCAAATGGCCAAACGATTTGTTGATTGCGAATCGAAAGGTGGCCGGCATTTTAACAGAGATGCAGACCGAGGCCGATCGGATCAATTCCGTCATCATCGGGATCGGCATCAATGTCCAACATAAAGATTTTCCGGAAGTATTAGCGGACCGGGCGACCTCGTTAAAGCTGGCAACGGGACAATCGTTTGCCCGTGCAGAAATCGTGGCCTTGTTTTTAAACGAATTCGAACACATGTATCAGCGCTGGCTGATAGACGGGTTTGCGTCATTCGTCTCAGAATGGGAACATCACGCCGACCGGTTGAACCAAGAAGTAACGCTTCGGACCCGGCAAGTATCTGTGACCGGATATCTCCGGGGAATCCAATCAGACGGGACGTTACAAGTCGAGACAGCGGAAGGAATCAAAACGTTCCATTCTGCGGAATTGATCTACTGGGCGGAAACGTAAGACGGGACGTTTGCAGTCTGCTTTTTGAATCGGGTATACTGAAAACGAGGATGATATCCGTTCGGAATCATACCGGTTGAAGGCTTTGATTGATCATTTATTTTTTAACTGCCTTGATCCCACTCGGACAGGGACAGAAGGACGATGTTGCACTTATTCACGCCTTCTTTCCTATGGATTGCTTTAGGAAAAGAAGGCGTTTCCTTTTGTCCTCTCTAAATCAAGTAAGGAGAGAACACACATGCATACAATGACACCTTTATTAAAAAAACAACAGGCTGGAGAAAAGCTGGTCATGCTGACCGCCTACGATTATCCTTCGGCGAAACTGGCGGAAGCGGGACAAGTCGACCTGTTGCTCGTCGGCGACTCGTTAGGAAACGTGATTCTCGGTTATGACTCGACGATTGCCGTCACAGTCGATGACATGGTTCATCACGCCCGTGCCGTCCGTCGGGGGGCACCTAACACGTTTATGGTGGTGGATATGCCGTTTGCGAGTTACCATGGATCGTTTGACCGGACGCTTGACGCGGCAGCGCGCATCTTCCAAGAAAGCCAGGCCGATGCTTTGAAACTAGAAGGGGCAGGTGACATCCTGACAACGATTCGTCGTCTGACCGATGCCGGCATGCCGTGTGTTGCCCATTTAGGACTGACACCTCAATCGGTTGGAGTTTTGGAAGGGTTTAAAGTTCAAGGAAAATCGCTTGCAGCAGCGGAACAGTTGATTGCCGACAGTTTGGCGGCTGAACAAGCCGGAGCGAAGATGCTTGTATTGGAATGTGTCCCACATCCGTTGGCAAAACGTGTCCAAGAATTGTTGACGATTCCCGTAATCGGAATTGGTGCCGGTCCTGACGTCGCCGGACAAGTTTTGGTTTATCATGATATTCTGACGTACGGCGTGGGACGTCTGCCGAAATTCGTCAAGGCGTATGCTGATTGGAACACATCCGGAACAGAAGCAATCGCTGCTTACGTCAAAGAAGTCAAGGCGGGCGCGTTCCCTGAACTTGCACACTCGTTCATGATGGACGAGGAACTGATTGGCGCCTTGTACGGAGGAACAAAAGAATGAAAATCATCCGGAACATCGAACAATTACGACAGGAATTAGACGGGCAGACCTCAATCGGATTCGTTCCGACGATGGGCTTTTTGCATGAGGGTCATGCCTCGTTGCTGAAGCAGGCGCGTCAAGAAAATGACATCGTCGTCCTGAGCATCTTCGTGAATCCGACTCAGTTTGGTCCCAATGAAGATTTAGACCGTTATCCGCGTGATGCGGAGCGGGATCAAGCACTGGCGGAAGCTGCTGCGGTCGACTATCTCTTTTATCCGACAAACGAGACGATGTATCCACTCGATATGGCACGGGTCACGGTACGTTCAGGAGATGACGTCTTATGCGGCGCCTCGCGTCCAGGACATTTTGACGGGGTATTGACGGTTGTCAGCAAACTGTTTAATATCGTTCGTCCGACCCGCGCCTACTTTGGTCTGAAAGATGCCCAACAACTGGCGTTGATTGAAGGATACGTCGCGGACTACTTTGTTCCGGTCGAAATCAGACGCTGTCCGATCATCCGTGAAACGGATGGTCTGGCCAAGTCATCTCGAAACGTCTATCTGTCTGATTTGGAACGGGAACAGGCACCCGGGATTCAACAGGCATTGGTGCAAGCCAAGTCGTGGTTGGATGACGGGCAACCGATCGAACAGGTCGTGGAACAAACACGCGCGTTGCTTCAGTTTGAAGGGACGTCGATCGATTATGTCGAAGCGGTTTCCTATCCGGCACTTGGGCCGGTCACAGCAACAACCGAAACAATTTTATTGGCTGTTGCCGTTCAGTTCCAATCGGCACGGTTGATTGATAACTTACTTTATACGAGAGGAGCATGAACATGTTACGGACATTCATGCACGCAAAATTACACAAAGCCCGCGTGACGGAGGCCAACCTCCATTACGTCGGCTCGATTACGATTGACGAAGATCTGCTTGATGCAGTCGGTATTCTTGAAAATGAGAAGGTTCAGGTAACGAATAATCAGAACGGGGCACGGATTGAAACGTATGCGATCAAAGGAGCACGCGGGTCAGGCGTGATCTGTTTAAACGGGGCAGCAGCCCGTCATTTCCAAATCGGGGATGAAGTCATCATCATGGCGTATGCTCAGTTGACGAATGAAGAAATCACGACACATGTCCCAAAAGTAGCGGTACTGGATCAGGATAACTCGATCAAACAGATGTTATCGCAAGAAATCGCACATACGATCTTATGATTTTGAGGGACCCGAGATACATTCGGGTCTCTTTTTTGTTAAGATGGAACTTGAGATGCCATATGCTGAAGCTATGGATGGTTAAAGGTGGAGATAAGTCGTGGAAAAGAAGTTTGTTGTAGTGGATCTAGAAACGACCGGACATTCGATTAAATCCGGCGATGAAATGATTGAAATCGGAATGGCGGTCATCGAAGAGGGACGGATTACCGAGCGTTTATCGGCTTTTGTCCGACCACAAAAACCGATTCCGCCGTTTATTTCTCAATTAACCGGGATTACGGACGAAGATGTCGCAGAGGCTGAGACATTTGATGTCATTGCCCCACGTGTTCTTCAATTGCTTGATGGAGGCGTCTTCGTCGCCCACAACGTCCAGTTTGATTTGACCTTCTTGAACGAAGCCTTGGAAGAAGAAGGGTATCTGCCTTATACCGGTCCTGTCATCGATACGGTCGAGTTGGCACGAATTTTGTTACCGACAGCTGAGAGTCATTCCTTGTCGCACCTGACAGACTTGTTGGAGCTGACGCACCATGAAGCACACCGGGCGGGGAGTGATGCCGAGGCGACAGCCGAACTGTTGCTTCATCTTCTGGCACGGTTGGAGGATCTGCCGCTGGATACGTTGCGGCATTTACGCCGCTTAGCGGGAAAACTCTTCAGTGCGATCGAACAAGAGATTGAACAGGCGATTCAAACCGTTGGACTGGAAGCCGATGAGCGGTTCGACAGTTTCCGGAAAATCGCTTTGAAAAAACGGCTTGAACCAACCGAACAGACCGCAGCATCCCAACTGGAGCCGTTCAGCCCGTTTGTTGATCGTCTCAACGAGTCGGTATTCCCCAAGCTGTTTCCCGGATATGAAGCACGGACCGGGCAACTGGAGATGATGCGGCACGTCTATCAATCACTCGACCAGGAAACACCATTGCTCGTCGAAGCAGGAACCGGAACAGGGAAATCGCTCGGTTATTTGGTGCCGGCTGCTCATTATGCGATTGAACACGAGACACCGATCATCGTCAGTACACATACGATTCAGTTGCAGGAACAATTATTTGCGCGGGATTTGCCGCTCTTACGCCAATTGTTTGACGCACCGGTCGAGATTACATTATTAAAGGGTCGCAGCAACTATATGGATTTACGGAAATTCGAGTTTTTCCTCAGTGAGACGGAAGAGCCGTATAACTTTACGTTAGCGAAAGCGATCTTGCTCGTCTGGTTGACCCAGACGGAGACAGGGGATCTGGAAGAAGTCAGTTTACCGGGAGGAGCGGCCCAAGGGAACATTGCCATCAAACAGCTGATTCAGTCGGACAGCCAATCGCAACTGGGACGATTTGATCCGTGGTACAGCCGTGATTTTTTCCATCATGCCGTCCGCAGAGCAAAGGATGCGACCATCATCGTGACGAATCATGCGTTGTTGTTCAGTGATATTCAGTACGAGGCCGGCGTCTTGCCTAAAGGCTGTCCGTTGATTTTGGACGAGGCCCATCAAATCGAAGAGGTGGCGAGCCATCATTTCGGATTAGTTTTTGACGGTCACTCTTTTGACCGGATCTTCAGACAACTGGGGTTTTCGTCCGATAAAAAATTATTGACGCGTCTGGTCAGTCTGTCGGATCAATTTGATTTGACGGAATTGGTCGAAGCGCACAGCGAAACGATCGACGAGACATTAACGGAGTTGTTGGAAGAAGCCGACGGTCTGTTGACGATCATTCAAGCGTACGGGCTGGAGCTCGCTTCCCGGAAAGAACGGCGGGAAGGGCGTGTCACGGTCCGCTTCAAACGACTTGATCAGTCGATGCGGGCAGTGCAGGAGAGCGCGAAACGTGTGGAACTGGTTTTACGGCGGCTCCGCCAGGCGATCCGGGCCATTCATAAATTGTTCCATGATCAACGGGAACATATGAGTTACCGGGAACGGTCCGTCGTCGCGGATTTAAAGACGGTGATCGGACAGTTGGAAGATGTTGAGCAAGCGATTTTTGAAACGATGCTTGCCCCGCATGACGAAACCGTTTCCTGGATTGAAACGACCGTCAAAAACCGTAAATTGACGCGGATTTACACGCAACCGATCGATATTTCCGACCGTCTCCACCGGGAAGTCTTCTCGAAGCGGACGTGTATCCTGACATCAGCGACGTTAACGGTCTCGAATAAGTTCCAGTTCATCGAAAAACGACTCGGTTTGTCGGAACTTGAGACACGGCGGTTCATCGTCCCGTCTCCGTTTGGATACGCGGAAAAAGTCCGGCTGATGATTCCGACGGACTTGCCGTTGTTGCAAGATGTCCCGCAAGCGACGTATTCTGAAGTCATCGCAGATGCCATCATTCGGATTGCGGAAGTGACGGAAGGACGGATGTTGGTGCTGTTCACCTCAAACGAGATGTTACGGCAAACGCATGATGCGACAAAAGCCGCGTTACCGGACCGGTTTACGTTATTGTCACAAGGCATTACCCAAGGATCCCGGCAACGTCTGATGAAACAATTCAAACAGCTCGATGCCTGTCTTCTGTTCGGGACGGCGAGTTTCTGGGAAGGGGTCGATGTACCGGGTGACGATTTGAGTTGCCTTGTCATCGTTCGTCTGCCGTTCGCCCCACCCGACCAACCGATCGTCCAGGCCCGTTCGGAACAGATTGAGCAACAAGGAAAATCATCCTTTTTTGAATACAGTTTACCGCAAGCAATCATTCGCTTTAAGCAAGGATTCGGACGTTTGATTCGGACGACAAACGACCGGGGTGTCGTGTTCGTCTTTGATCGGCGGATTGAAACGACCCGCTACGGAAAACGGTTTGTGTCGAGTTTACCAAGTGTGCCAGTTTTAGCGAAACCGTTGGATGAACTGACAGCCGAACTGGAATTGTTCTTAAATGATACGGATTGAGTCTATCCAGATAAGCATTATCGCATTATAATAGATGTAGAAAAATGAGGGAGGACAATAAGATGGATTCGAAAATCGAGACGCTAGCAACAGTCAAGGTCAATCGCCATGATGATACGTACAAGATTGTAGATGTATTGAATCGCACGTTAAAAACAGAGGATTTGATGTTTGGTCTGGCACTGGACGAAAAAGATAAGGAGCAGATGGTCTTTACCATCTACCGCACATGAATTGGAAGATCGTCCTCGGTCTTGTCGGCTTCATCCTTCTCGTCACGTTAATCGGTACAGGGATTTATCAATTTACGGTGGCGGAAGCCAAAGACCGTGAACAAACAGTTGTCCAGGAAGCGGAAACACGTTTGAAAAAAGAGATCGCACCCGACGAAATCAAGTTTGAACATGTATTCAACGGTGAAACCCAATACAGTGTCTTTACGATTCAGCAAGACGGAGAAGCCTTGCGGGCATTCGTTCCGAAAAAAGGAAAAATCGAAACGAGACGGGTGGCGGATGGGATGAAGATTGCAGACGTCATCCAAAAAGCCGGTAACCCAGCAAACATCGTCTCGGCCAAATACGGGTTCGACCAACGGGCATTGATTGAAATCGTCACCAAAACGAAGTCAGGATACGACTATTCGTATTACACCTATCAAGAAGGATCGTTCCTGAAACGATTACGGATCAATTAAAAAAGGAGTGTGCGAGATGTTATCAAAACGTGTACAACAATTGACACCGTCAACGACATTGGCGATTACAGCAAAAGCAAAAGCCTTACGGGAAGAAGGACAAGACATCATCGGTTTAGGGGCTGGAGAGCCGGACTTCAATACACCGGAATTCATCATCCAAGCAGCGTTTGCGGCGGCTGAAGCCGGAGATACAAAATACACGCCGTCCGGCGGAACCGTTGCCTTGAAAGATGCCATCATTGAAAAAACGCGTCGCGACCTTTGGTTATCGTACGACCGTTCGGAAGTGATGGTTGCGTCAGGAGCAAAACATGCCTTATCGACGTTATTCCAAGCGATTCTCGATCCGGGTGACGAAGTGATTGTCCCGGCACCTTACTGGGTCAGTTATCCGGAACAAATTAAATTAAGCGACGGTGTTCCTGTCATTTTAGAAACGACGGAACAGTCACGGTTCAAAGTGACACGCGAGTTGCTCGAGCAACACATTACACCCAAAACAAAAGCGCTCATCTTGAACTCTCCGTCTAACCCGACCGGAATGGTCTATACGAAGGAAGAACTCGAGATGGTGGCAGATGTGGCGATGGCGCATAATCTGCTTGTGATCAGTGATGAGATTTACGAAAAGCTGCTTTACAATGGTGTCACGCATCTATCGATTGCGACGTTACCGAATATGCGCGAACGGACAATCATCGTCAATGGGGTGTCGAAATCCCATGCGATGACAGGATGGCGGATTGGTTATGCGATTGGACCAAAAGACATCATCAGTGCGATGACGAACCTTGCGAGCCATTCGACATCAAATCCGACATCGATTGCCCAGGCAGCGTCTGTTGCCGCCTACGCCGAAGGAGACGCTCCGGTCGAGGCGATGCGGGTCGTGTTCGAAGAACGCTTGGAGCAGATTTATGATCGGTTGATTCAAATTCCCGGTTTAACGTGTCTGAAGCCGGAAGGTGCTTTTTATCTGTTCCCGCATGCATTGCGGGCAGCCGAAATGTGCGGTTTCTCAAACGTTGACGACTGGTGTACCGCTGTCTTGTCGGAAGCGAAAGTCGCCTTGATTCCAGGGTCCGGCTTTGGCGCACCAGAATATGTCCGGTTATCATATGCGACAGACCCGAAACGGGTGCTGGAAGCATTAGACCGGATCGAAGGATTTATCACGGCGCATACGGCCGTTTAATAGAGAGAGGATGTTGACTTTTGAAAGCAATGATTCGTGATGTAGAAAAGCACGTCGGAGAAGAAATCACGATCGGATGTTGGTTAGCAAACAAACGATCGAGCGGTAAAATCGCGTTTCTTCAATTACGTGATGGTTCCGGCTTCATGCAGGGAGTCGTCGTGAAGGAAACGGTTGGCGAAGAGTTATTTAAGACCGCTAAAGGATTAACACAAGAGTCTTCGATGTGGGTGACAGGGGTCATCAAATCAGATGGGGGACGGACAGCGATTGGTCATGAGATGGAAATCACGGCAATTGAAGTGATTCATGAAGCGATCGATTATCCGATCACACCAAAAGCACACGGAACGGACTTCCTGATGGATAACCGTCATCTTTGGTTGCGTTCAAAACGCCAACATGCCGTCATGGTCGTTCGAAACGAACTGATCCGTGCCACATACGAATTCTTTAACCAAGAAGGATTCATCAAAGTCGACCCGCCAATCCTGACAGGAAGCGCACCGGAAGGAACAACGGAATTGTTCCATACGAAATACTTTGATGAAGATGCGTACTTGTCACAATCAGGCCAGTTATACATGGAAGCGGCTGCGATGGCGCTTGGAAAAGTCTTCTCGTTTGGTCCGACCTTCCGTGCTGAAAAATCAAAAACGCGCCGTCACCTCATCGAATTTTGGATGATGGAGCCGGAAATGGCGTTTTATGATCACGAAATGAACCTGGAAGTCCAAGAAAACTACGTCTCGCATCTCGTCCAGTCGGCACTGACAAACTGTCGTGCTGAACTGGAGTTGTTGGAACGGGACTTGACAGTCTTGGAAAACATCAAAGCGCCGTTCCCACGCGTCACGTATACAGAAGCAATCGCGATGTTGAAAGAACAAGGTTTTGACGACATTGAATTCGGAGACGATTTTGGTGCGCCGCATGAGACGGCAATCGCCAACACGTTTGCGCGTCCGGTCTTCATCACGCATTGGCCAAAAGACATCAAACCGTTTTACATGAAAGAAGACCCGGAAAACCCGGGATTCGTCTTATGTGACGATTTGATTGCTCCTGAAGGATATGGTGAAATCGTTGGTGGTTCACAACGCGAGGAAGATTTCGAGAAGTTACGTGCCGGCATGAAAGCACATGATTTAGATGAGACGGGTGCCTATAAGTGGTATCTGGAAACACGTAAGTATGGATCGGTCCCACACAGTGGTTTTGGTCTTGGACTCGAACGGACAGTGGCCTGGATTACAGGTGTCGAACATGTACGTGAGACGATTCCATTCCCACGTCTGTTGAACCGTTTGTATCCGTAATAGTGATTAAAATCGACCCATCCCTCGGACGGGTCGATTTCTTGCTTATCATAAAGAATCGAGGAAGAGCCATGGATCATAATTTAATTCAGCTCTTTGAGGAAGGAACGGTTGTGCTTCCCAAACGGCTGTTTACGGAAGCAAAACGCCTCGGCATCAGTTTCGTTGAATTTACATTGATTGGACAACTGTTTGCTTGTCGCGCTGAAGGCATGGAAATGCCTTCGCCGGAAGAGTTAAGTAATCGGCTTGGATTATCCGAGACGGAAACCATCGAGACGACGCTGGGTCTCTTGCAAAAAGGATTGCTGGCGATGGAGAACATCGGAGGATCAGAACGGTATTCATTGGTTCCGTTATATGAAAAACTGATGGCGCCACCTGAACAAGAAGCACCGAACTTTGATACGATCAATCCGTCCGTTTTCCAACACTTTGAGCGAGAACTGGGGATGATGTCACCGTTTCAGATGGAGCAAATCATCCAGTGGTTGACGATTGAGAACATTGCGGAAGAACTTGTTCTCGCGGCCTTGCGGGAAGCGGTCTACCATAACGTCCGGAAGATGACGTATATCAATCAAATTCTGCGGACATGGGAACGCGAAGGGATTAAAACACTGGAAGACTTAGCGACGAGAGGGAGCTGACGGGGATGTTACGCAAAGCAGAGATTGAACGAATTGAATCGACCCTGGAGGAGATGTTTCCGGAAGCTTTCTGCGAACTGGTTCATCAAAATCCGTTTGAGCTTGTCGTTGCGGTTGCCTTAAGTGCGCAGGCGACAGACGTTTTAGTCAACAAAGTGACACCGGATTTGTTTGCTGCATTTCCGACACCCGAACGATTAGCCGTTGCACCAGTCGAAGAAATTGAAGCAAAAATCAAACGGCTTGGTCTGTATCGCAATAAAGCGAAAAACATCAAAGCATTGGCCGGACAGCTGCTTGCGTTACACGATGGTGAAGTACCGACCGACCGGGCGGGGCTTGAAGCGCTACCGGGCGTCGGGCGGAAAACGGCGAACGTCGTGTTGTCTGTTGCGTTTGACGTGCCGGCATTCGCCGTCGATACACATGTCGAACGGGTCTCGAAACGACTGGGTATCTGCCGCTGGAAGGACAATGTCACCCAAGTCGAACAGACATTGATGAAACGGTTTAAACGGGAAAGATGGTCGAAATTACACCACCAATTTATTTTTTTCGGCCGCTATCACTGTAAAGCACAACGTCCAAATTGCTTGGAGTGTCCCTTGCTGGATATGTGCCGTGATGGAAAAAAACGGACAAAAGGACTGGTTCCGCCTCTTGAGAGCGAATAACAAAAAGCGTCCCGCAATTCACTGCGGGACGCTTTTAGGTGTGGATCATCCGTTCCAGGGCGTATCGGACCATTCACGCCGTTTTTTCGTAATCGGGACTTTTTTGAAACCCCAGTTCCGGAAATCTTGATCGGGACTGTCCCGACGAATGTAAATCTTGTTTTTAATCGCTTTAAAAATTCGGTTTTCGTCCCCGTAATGGACAAACCGTGGTTTTACCTCAATGACTCCACGACGGACGCGGGAGAGGGGGAGGCAGACAAGATCGGCAATCTCAAGACCGGATTGGTAGAGATCGCTGTCTTTTTCAGCAAAAATGAAACCTTTGATCTTTTGACGGCTCTTCTCCACGTCGAGATGCACCGTTCCGGAATTAAAAATATCGAAAAATGCTTTTTGAATCAGCAGGTTTTGATAATCATCCCGACTTTCAAGGACGACCCGGGCACTCGTCGCTTCCGTTTCTTCTAAAAACGCGTAAAATGATTTCATCAGATGGGCAAAAGCGACGACATAAGGATCTTTTGGCGTTGAGTAAAATTCTTGCAACTTTTGTTTATCGACTTCGACGCTGACGATCGTACAGTCGATATCGACCAAGAAGTCCGGCAAGGCGACCCAGAAATGACGCAACATGTCGATTGTGATACCATCTTCTTTTCCGTAAGGATGCTCTGCTTTTAAAATTTCTTTGAGATGAAGCGGGATGTGCGGATCTTCAAATACCGACGACTTGAATTCCATCAATCGTTTACGCAACGGACTTGGTTCCCCCGTTTCATCCGAATCGATGGCGTACTTGTATTCCATTAAAACACCCGTCAAATTAAACTGTGTGTTCCCTTTTGGCGTTCCAGTCTCGTCGACGAACATGACGTACTTTTTTGCCGTTGGATTCGACGCCCGAGGAATCAATTTTGATTCGTGGCGCGAATTTGATTTTGATGTGGCCAATCCTACTCCTCCTCGCACGGTTCGGCAGGAACAGTCCAAGCTGTCTGCTACCCTAACTCATTGTTTACGACAAGTGTAACAAAATTTCCTGCTCAGAAACAGAATTCATCGGATTATTGCATCAGCTGGTCGATATAACGAACCGATTTGATGGTCTCATTAAATCGTTTTAGGCTGGTTTTGGGTTGAAACGCTTGAACGGAAAGTTGTTTCAGTTGATCGACGGCACTTTCGACCATCGCCGGACGTAAATACGGACTGTTCTGTGCATTTTGCTGCCAGGCTTCAATCAGGATGTCTGCTTGCTCCACGAAGGGAATGACGTCTTTTTGAAAGTCGTATTCGTGACCATTCCGACCTGCTTGATAAATACGTTCGATATCTTGAAGTAACGGTTCTATTGTCATTTGTTTTTAACTACTCCTCTCGGCCGATACGATACAATCACATATCATGGTACAATAAACGCGTTAGGAGGGGAATCCTTTTGAATTACCCGAATGGTAAAAAATTTCAAAAACCGGTTGAACCGCATGGTATTGCCATCCAAAGTGCACGTTCAACAGGTTCGACATTCTCGAACCGGGGAATGAAGCTCGAAAAACTCATTAATGAAAGCAATATGTTTTATCTGACCCATAATCGGGCAATCATTCACAAGAAACCGACCCCCCTTCAAATCGTCCAAGTCGATTATCCGAAACGGTCTGCTGCCGTCGTCAAGGAAGCCTATTTCAAGCAACCGTCGACCACCGACTACAACGGCGTATACCGTGGAAAATATATCGATTTTGAAGCGAAGGAAACCAATCATAAAACGTCTTTTCCCCTGAAGAACTTTCATCCGCACCAAATTGAACATATGCGTCAATGTGTGGCACATGGAGGAATTTGTTTTGTCATCATTCGATTCAGTATGTATAATGTGCAATATGTGTTGTCTGTCGAGCATTTGTTCCCCTGGTGGGAGCAATTGGAAACCGGAAGAAAGTCGATTCCGTTGGCAGACATCGAACACCACGGGATCAAATTAGAGACAGGTGCGTTTCCTGCGATTGATTATTTACCAGCAGTGGACGAGTTATATTTCACTTGAGAAACTTTACAGATTGAAGGAGAAGGATAGCATATGGAAAGAAGTCGTGTCGCGCGTCGTGAAGAAACGAAGACGTCAGCCAAACAAACGAACCGGACAAAACGTCCGAAAAAGAAAAAGACAGGCGGAGCCGGTGGAAAAGGACCGCTTTGGAAAAAGTTATTACTCGTCGCCACCGGATTATTTATCGTCATGATGTTAGCGGGTGGCGGATTTGCCGCGTATGCGATTGCCACAGCACCGGAGCTCGATGAATCAAAGCTTCGGGATGCCCTTCCGTTGAAAATTTACGCGAGCAACAAAGAAGAGATTAAAAAAGGCGGAACGAGTCGAGAATATGTATCGATCAAAGAAGTCCCGGATGTCGTCAAAGACGCATTCATCGCGATCGAGGATCGACGTTTTTATCAACATAACGGGATTGACTTCCGTCGACTAGGCGGCGCCATCATTGCCAACATTACAGACGGTTTTGGATCAGAAGGTGCTTCGACCATCACGCAACAGGTCATCAAGCAGTCTTTCTTGAGTTCAGATAAAACCATCACCCGTAAAGTACAGGAACAATGGTTGGCGATCCGTTTAGAACGGGATTATACAAAAGAACAGATTCTTGAAATGTACTTGAACAAAAACTATTACGGTCAAGAATCGTACGGGATTCAAACGGCCTCAAAAGCGTACTTCAACAAACCCGTTGATAAACTGAACTATGCGGAAGGTGCGATGCTTGCGGGTCTGCCCCAGCGTCCGTCTGCCTACGATCCGATCAACGGTGACCCGAAGTTGACGAAAGGACGCCAAACACAGGTCCTCGATGCGATGCTGACGACCGGCGTCATCACACAGAAACAACGTGATCAAGGCGTCGAACAACCAATTTCGAAATTGATTGATCCGGCACCAAAATCGACGGATGATGCCGCATACGACAGTGTCATCTTCGACATGGTCTCGCAAGAATTGGAAGATGTGTTTGGTCTTGAAGGAAAAGACATCTACGGTCAAGGATTAAAAATCTACACATCGATTGATAAACCGATGCATGATTACATGAACGAAGCAATCAAAAAAGACCAAGTTGTTCAGTTACCGGATTATGCGGAGGCTGCTGCGACTGCTGTTAATACACAAACAGGTGAGATTCTAGGGATCGTAGATGGTAAAAATCCCGGGACAGGCACGTCGCGCCGTAACTTTGCCAAAGAACCGCATCAACCTGGATCATCGGCAAAACCATTTTTCGCATATGGACCAGCGATTGAAAATGAGAAGTGGTCAACGGCGAAAATGTTGACGGACCAAGAAACCGAAGTCAACGGGAAAAACATCGGGAACTACTACGATGGATACCGGGGAACAAACACGATTCGGAACTGGCTCAAAATTTCAGCCAATACACCGGCAATTCAAACGTACCAACAAATCGGAGACGATGCGGTGGAGAGTTTCGCTGCTAAATCCGGATTGAGCTTAAAAGAGGATGAATCGATTTCACCGGCATATGCGATCGGTGGGATGAAACACGGATTCAATACGACTCAGATGGCGTCCGCCTACGCCACACTCGGTAACGGCGGAGATTATATCAAACCGCACATCATCAAGACGATTGAATACAGTGACGGCTCAAAAATCAAATCACCCGTCAAACCAAAAAAAGCAATGGAAGATTATACGGCATACATGTTAACGGACATGTTGCGTGATGTCTTAAAACCAGGTGGAACCTTCCCAAGCGCTGCGCTTGCGTTTGACGCCGCCGGTAAAACCGGAACGACGAATGCTTATAAAGATGTTTGGTTCGCCGGTTATACGTCGGATGTCTCGATCAGTGTTTGGACCGGAACAACTAAATCCGGCAACAACAATGAGTTAGGATTAAGTGGACCAACCAACAGTACGATGGCTCAAAACATTTGGAAAGATTTCGTCACGAAAACACGTGATCGGACGCCGGCACCTTTCGAACAACCAAGTTCGGTTCTCAGCATCGGTGATGAACTGTATGTCAAAGGAACAAAAGAACCGGTTGTCGAAAAAAAGGCCGTACCAGCTCCGACTGGCTTACAAGCATCTTACAATGAAGAATCGGAGTCTGGTGAATTGACTTGGAGTTACAATGATTCAGCATTACGGACAAACGGCTACGACAGTGTGTCATTTGAAGTATCGATGACGGATCCCGACGGACAGCAGTCGGTTCTTGGTACAAGTTCAACGAATCGAATCGGCATCAGCGGACTGGATCCGGGACGGACGACGTTTACCGTCGTCGCTAAAGCATCCGGCGAGCAGTCCGGACCGGTCTCGACGACAGTGACAGTTGCTGAAGTCGAAACGGAAGAGCCGACAGAGGACGAACCAACGACGGACGAACCGGCAACGGACGAACCGGCAACGGACGAACCAACGACGGACGAACCGACGACGGATGAACCGACGACGGACGAACCGACGACGGATGAACCGACGACGGATGAACCGACGACGGACGAACCGACGACGGATGAACCGACGACGGACGAACCGGCAACGGATGAACCGGCAACGGATGAACCAACGACGGACGAGCCGGCTGATGATGAAAACAGTGGAGCATCCACGCAATCAGAAAACAATCGTCCGGCAAATGGAAATCAAGGTCGGGGCAATGATAATGCACCGGCACCGGAAGAAACCGAATAAGCAATTGAATATTGACAGGTCAAATGACCCGTTAAGATGAACAAGACCGAAGAAGCGAATGAGTTTCTTCGGTCTTGCTTCTTTTTTTTTGTATAATGGGAAAGAGGAAGGACGTGGGGCAATGGAATCGAGACAATCACTTGTCACCTATTTAGAAGAGTTAAAAACCGATCGCGCCTTCATGGAGCGCGTCACATATATGAAAACAATGGAAGCGACACCCGGTCGATACGCTGCATTTCCAAACGAAATGCCGGAACGCTTGCGGCAGGCTCTAGAAAAGCGGGGCATTACGTCGTTGTACCGTCACCAAGAATTAGCTTTCCGGACTGTACAAGGTGGGGAATCAACCGTAATCGTCACACCAACGGCATCCGGGAAGACGTATTGTTTTAACTTACCGATTTTAAGTCATCTGTTAGCGAATCCGAATGCCCGGGCGTTGTATCTGTACCCGACCAAAGCTTTGGCACAGGATCAAAATAGTGAACTGCTCGAACTGATTGATGATCTCGAAGCTCCAATCCGTTGTTTTACGTACGACGGCGATACTTCCCCGACAATCCGGACAAAAGTTCGGAAAGCCGGCAATATCGTCATTACGAATCCGGATATGTTACACTCGGGCATTTTGCCGCATCATACGAAGTGGATTGAGCTGTTTGAAAACTTATCGCACATCGTCATCGATGAACTGCATACGTACCGAGGTGTCTTCGGAAGTCATGTCGCCAATGTCATTCGCCGGCTCCGCCGCATTTGCCGTTATTACGGGAGTGATCCGATTTTTATCATGACAAGTGCGACGATTGCCAATCCACAAGAGTTGGCAGAACGATTGACCGAAAAAAAGGTTCAGTTGATTGATGACAATGGAGCGCCGACCGGACGGAAACATTTTATCGTCTATCAACCGCCCATCGTCAATGCCCAACTCGGGATCCGGCGTTCGGCCACACTTGAGACCAAGCAGTTGGCTTCCCGCTTCATCAAAAAGAAATTTCAGACGATTGTTTTTGCCCGGTCCCGTGTCCGGGTCGAAGTGTTGTTGACGTATTTGCGAAGTCTCATTCGCCACGAACTCGGTCCGAAATCGATTGAAGGATACCGAGGCGGTTATTTGCCGAGTGAACGTCGCGATATTGAAAGACGTCTTCGCAAGGGTGAAATCACCGGAATCGTCTCGACCAATGCCTTGGAACTTGGCGTCGACATCGGTCAACTGCAAGTCTGTATCATGAACGGATATCCCGGAACGATTGCTTCCTTGTGGCAACAGGCGGGACGAGCAGGGCGTCGTCAGGACGATGCGTTGATTATCTTAGTGGCATCGTCCGGAATTCTCGATCAATACGTTGCCGAACGACCGGAACTCTTTTTAAATCAATCACCGGAAGCTGCTCGTTTGGATCCGGACAATTTAATCATTGCCGTCGATCATATCAAGTGTGCGGCATTCGAACTCCCGTTTCGCCAAGGCGAATCATTTGGTACCTTGGAGACGGAAGATATCTTGGAATATCTCGTGGAGGAACGTGTCTTGAATCAACGGGGAGAACGCTATTATTGGATGAATGACGCGTTTCCCGCGCATGGCATTTCGTTACGCTCGAGTGATCAGGAAAATGTCGTCATCGTCGATCAAACCGATGTCCCGAATCGTGTGATCGGCGAAATGGATACGTTTAGTGCGATGACATTGTTGCACGATGAGGCGATTTACCTTCACGGCGCCGACCAGTATCAAGTCGAGGTCTTGGATTTTGAGGAGAAAAAAGCATTTGTCCGTGCCGTAGATGTAGATTATTACACCGATGCCAATTTTTCCGTCGAGTTGTCTGTTTTGGATGAAGATGAAAGTTATACGAACGGAGCGTTCAGTGTGGCGCGGGGAGATGTCAGTGTCCGGGGAATGGCGACGATGTTCAAGAAAATCAAGTTCGGAACCCATGAAAACATTGGCTCTGGACCGATTCATTTGCCGGAGCGGGAAATCCACACGACCGGCGTCTGGTTTTCATTGCCGGAAAGTGCGACATCAAGCACGGAACTGGAACAAGTGCTCGAAGGAGTGGCCAACAGCCTGCGTCGCGTTGCCCCGCTGTATTTGATGTGTGATGCAAGTGACGTTTTTGTCGTTCCACAAGTCAAGGCAACGCATACTCAAAAACCGACGATCTATCTGTATGACCGTTATCCGGGGGGAGTCGGTCTCGCCGCATCGATATACAAGCAACGTCACATCATGTTACGGGCAGCACGGGACTCGATTGAAACGTGTCCCTGTCAGGATGGTTGTCCGGCGTGTATCGGGATGATCGGTCTCGCTGACGAAAAAGAACGGACGATCCGAATGCTTGCTGAAATGGAGACGGAATTATCATGAAAAATAAACTGAGACGGATGTTGAAGACGACGGAGTCAGAACCAAAAGAAAAACCGTCACCGACGAAACAGGAACAACAGGCAACAGCGGAACAAGCGGCTTGGTTGGAAAAAGGAGCCGATATTCTCACCTTTGAAGAGGAATGGATCGTACGCATTGATCACCGTTATCCGCTGACAGCTCAGCATGGACATCGTTCGTTTGAAGCGGTGTTTGAATCCCTTCAGCTTCCGCATCCACCACTCGCACTCGATGTCCCGCTGGAACAAGTCATTTTTTTCGATACAGAAACGACCGGATTAAAAGGGACCGGCACAACGATTTTTTTACTCGGCTTCGCACGTTTTGAAAAAGGCGACTTGTTGATGCGGCAATATTTTTTACCGCATCCGCATTATGAAGCGGCTTTGTACCACCATTTTCTGCATGATATCGGGGAAGATGTTCGCTTTGTGACCTACAACGGAAAGAGTTTTGACTGGCCACAAATCAAGACCCGTCATGTATTTGTCCGAGAACGGGTCCCCCGTCTGCCGAAAGTAGGACATTTAGACTTACTTCACGTCTGTCGGCGGATGTTCAAAGGATTGTACGATTCGTATCGACTGACACGGATGGAGGAACGAATCGGATTTGAACGGACAGATGATTTACCTGGATTTCTGGCACCGATGCATTATTTTCAATATGTCGAACATCAAAATCCGGCAATCATGGAGGGCGTTCTCGAGCACCATCTCCATGACTGCCTGACTTTAGTCAGTCTGTACGATGAATGCAACCGGCTCGTGACGCACCGGCAAGACGCGTCGTCACAAATCCGGGAGAACATCGCTGTCTGGTTAGCCGACTTAGGCATCCATGAGCAATCGGTCAAACACTTTGGACAGGCGGAAGAACTGACGGCTCAAGGGTGGTTGCGGCAGGGTTTTTTATACAAGAAACTCCGCCAATACGAAGAAGCCGTCGACTGTTTTCAAAAAAGCGAGACATATGAAGGGTATATCGAACTGGCCAAATGGGCCGAGCACATTGCAAAACGACCCGACGTTGCTTATGATTATACTGAACAGGCAAGAAAGATGTTAGAGCAGCACCAGTTATTGTCTTCGCGACGCGAACGCTTGATCACGGAATTGAATCATCGAAGTTTACGTCTGCAAAGGAAGTGTCAGCAATGAATGTTGTGGCAGTCTCCGGCTATAAGCCAAACGAACTGGGGATATTTGATCAAAAACACCCCGGGATCAAGATTTTAAAAGCCGCCTACCGGGAACATCTGATCCGTTTGATTGAAGAGATGGGGACGACGTGGTTTATTACGAGTGCTGCGCCTGGATGTGAGCTGTGGGCATGTGAAGTCATTCTTGAATTGAAGGAAGATTATCCGGACATCCGTCTAGGGATTTTGTTGCCGTTTCTGGAACAAGAGGCGAAATGGAAAGAACCGGTTCAAGCGCAATATCGTGCCGTGTTAAATCAAGCCGATTTTGTGGATGCGATCAGCCAGAAGCCTTACGAAAATCCTTCTCAGTTTCGAAATAAAACCGAATTCATGATTCAAAAGAGTCAGGGATTGTTATCCGTGTTTGATGAGGAACACGGAGGGTCCGCTAAGTATTTGGTGGAACGTGCTAAACTAGAGATGGAACGGTCCGATTATCAGCTGTTCTTGATCACACAAGACGACTTGGCGATGATGGAGCAGGAACAGAACTACAATGATCAATGGGAGTGAAGCGTATGTATAAGCCGTTATTGACAGCAGATGATATTTACAAAAAGGAATTCAAGACAGGGCTTCGAGGGTACGTCATCGAAGATGTGGATGGTTATTTGGATCAAGTCATTAAGGATTACGAAGGGTTTGAGCGAGAAATCGATCGTTTAAAACGTGAATTGGAAGAAACGAAGGCGTCTTCTTCTGTCGGGATCAAACGGGAAGAGCGTCGTGTTGAACCAGAAGTGGCGCCGGCACCTGCCAATCCCTCGAACTACGACATGTTACGCCGGATTTCGAATTTGGAAAAAGCCGTGTTCGGTCGTCCGCACAACGAAGAATGATGGCGGTCTTTTCCGCGACACGCCAACAACCAAAAAGGACTTCTCGATCAGGCGAGAAGTCCTTTTTGGTTCGCCTTACGATCGATTGAGAAGATCCTCTGCACGAGGTAAATCTTCTTTCACGACATAGACGGCAACCCGATCATCTAAATTTTTGCTGAAGCGGCGGAAAAGAAAAGACGTTTTGATGCCACGTTCGATGCGTACTTCAAGACCGGCTTGATCCAACCGGTCATAGTCACGTGCCAAGCGTTCCCCTTTTTCTCCAAATTCTTCACCGAGCAGAACCCAACGTAACGATTCTTTTGTGCGTCGCAAAACGATCACAAGAAACGCAAGAACAAGCACGGCAATCAATATTAAACGTATTGTGTTCACATCCATAAATCTCTTCACCTCATCTTTATCATACGTCCTTAACGGGCATAAAGTAAACGTTCAAGATAACGCGAAAATGGATTGATTTTTAATCCTTGTTGACGATACGCAATATATCCATCCGGACGAATCAAATAAAGTCCCGCTTGTTTAATCCCGAACTTCCGTGCGAGTTCACCGCCTTGATCGACGACACCATCGTCCTTCAGCTCTTGATGAATGGGGACGGTTTCGAACAAATCGGGATAGGAATAAGCCAGTTCTTTAAACGGTAGAAGGGTCGCGTCATCCGATTGACGCGGTAAAAAGAGCAACAGCAGGAAATTGCGGTCCGCCCGTCGTAACAAAAGTTCATTTTTTTTCGTTCGCGGATTCACGACTTCGCTGTACGGCATCGGCTCACCGGGACGTGGTGTCAGAAGCGGGAACCGTCCTTGTGTGACGAACAGGTGGGACGCTTGGTAGTTGCTGTTGAGTTGCGCGATTCGATTGGTGACATAATGATGGAGTGGCGTGATTTTTAAACTGTTTCGAATGACTTTTTCTTGTAAGGGCAATAAAAAAGGCACATTGATTTGCAACAGTTCGGTGGCGAGATTGGTTGAGCGTAAAATACCGCGCGCCGCTTCCCTGCGTTCGACACTGTAAGAATCGAGTAAAGGAAAACTGGCCTTAAACCGGTGAACACACCATAACTTCCATGCCAAGTTCATTGCATCGGCAATACCGGTATTCATGCCTTGCCCGCCGACGGGCGAATTGATGTGGGCGGCATCTCCAATTAAGTAGATGCGGTGGTGACCAAACTTCTCAATAATTCGATTGTGGACGCGGAACATGGAGTACCAGTGGACTTTCTTAAGCGTAAAAGGTACTTTAGCCCGGTTTTTCAAGAAATCTTCGATGGCTGCGTGGTCGGTTGGAACCGCTCCATTCGATAAGTTGCCGGTAATTCGGAATAAATTGGATTGGAGCGGGAACGATTCGATGACACCATGATCGGAAAAGAAGATATGCACTTCTTCAGACGACAACGGCCAATCGACCTCGATGTCCGCAAGTGCCCACGACTCTTTAAAGGATTTGCCGCTGAACGGCAGTCCAAGTTCACGCCGGACAAAGCTGTTGGCCCCGTCCGCTCCGATGATAAAGGAAGCATCGACGGTTTCGGTGACATCGTCTTTTCGAATCGAGGCACTGACGAACGTCGGGAACTGTGCAAATCCGGTCAATTCGGTTTCGCGTTCCACCTGATGTCCATCTTCTTGCAAGCGTGTTTCAAGAATGCGTTCGGTTTCACTTTGAGGCAATAAGGTAACGAATGGAAACGGTGTGTTTAAATCGGTAAAGTCAAGCTTCGCTTGCCAAGCCCCGTTAACGTATAAGTTCCCTTGATTAATTTTAATAGCATTCTCCATTAGAGCATCGGCTACACCAAGACGTGCGAACAATTCAAGCGACCGGGCCTGAATACCGATGGCCTTTGAAACGACCGACGGACCGCTTGCCCGTTCGATGATGCGAAACGTCAATCCATACCGTGACAAGGCAAGCGCCAATGTCAAACCGGTTGGTCCAGCACCAATGATCAAAACATCTATTTTTTTCTTCACGGATAGCCCCCCTTATTTTACTTCTTAGCCAAAACTCGCTACCATTAAACTATCGACTTGGCGGGCAACCGTCTGAAAGGATGAGACCAGTGAACGAGCAATTATTTACGACAGAACGATTGATGAGCAACTTCAGAGAATACACACGCCAAAACGAAGCCCACATGACAACCATCCAAGCCCTCAATGCCTATTATAAGGTAGTGGCGGGATCGATTTTAGCCGACCGAATTGCTAAAAATGCCGATTTGATTGTCCGGATGCGTCATTTGGAAGAGGCTTATCAGAAAGTCGCGCAGGAAACACGATGAGTGACTTTCAGCTCAGTGATGTCAAACGAGCTTTTGAATCGTCGACGGAACGGCTCCCGAAAAACGCAGCAGCGGTATTGGTCCCACTGATCGAACGAGACGGGGAAGTCCATGTCTTGTTTCAAGTCCGTGCCAAAACGTTACGCTCGCAACCCGGTGAGATTGCCTTTCCGGGCGGACGGATTGATCCCGGAGAACAACCGCGGGAAGCGGCCGTGCGAGAGACAACGGAAGAGTTGAACCTAACGGAAGAAAACATCGAAGTCATCGGCACACTTGAACCGTTGGTCACACCCAACCGTTCAATCATCTATCCCTATGTCGGGATACTAACGGCGACGGACATTCACCCGTCACCGATGGAAGTCGATCATATCTTCTTCGTATCGCTTGCCGATTTACTGGCAGCAGAACCGATTCAGGGAGAGATGGAGTGGCGGATTCGTCCGGGCAAGAAAGTACCGACCGAACGGATGGCGAATCGTGACGCTTATTTGGACCGGACATACAAAACCGTTGAACATTTTTATGAACATGAAGCCTATTTGATTTGGGGACTGACGGCGAAAATCTTGCGGCAGATGTTGCGGACCTTAACGCAATACTAGCTTTTTCAACAGTTCTTTTATATGATTAAGAATATCTGAACGTGTCAGGAGATGAGTGAGATGGAAGAAGAAGAGCTATTTGATTATATCGTCGGTGATATGGTGAAAACAAAAGAAGGATGGGTCGCAGAAGTGACGGCAGTCTTGACGAATACTGTCGTAGGAGACCTTTCGCATACGAAAAACTTTGAATCACTTGGTTTTGAATTCGAGAAACAAGTTCTGATCAAATCGGAAATCGAATTATTAGAACGGAAATCAAAATAAGTAAGGAACCGGACAGATTGTTTCTGCCGGTTTTTTTTGTTGTCTGAAGGAAGGAAAAGCAGGTTTCATAATAGGAAAATGAGGGAAATTTTACAAAGATAATAACGAACTCAGATGAAATGTGTTTACAAACTAAAGATGGTGGAGGGATCGTGTGTGATTGAATTCAAGGAAGTCGGTAAAACCTATCCAGACGGAACAAAAGCGGTCCAAAAATTGAATTTTACAGTTGAAAAAGGCGAGATTTTTTGTTTGATTGGACCTTCAGGTTGTGGCAAGACCACGACAATGAAAATGGTCAATCGGTTAATCGATCATACGGAAGGCCAGATTTGGATTAACGGGCAACCGATCATGTCGATTGACGAGCATGAACTGCGCCGCCAAATTGGTTATGTCCTGCAACAGATTGCCTTGTTTCCGCACATGACAGTCGAAGAAAACGTATCGGTCGTCCCGCAATTGTTGAAGTGGGATAAAAAGAAGATTGACGAACGTGTCAAAACCCTGTTTCATCTGACCGGTCTGACTGAAAACCTGAGAAAAAAATACCCGAGCGAACTGTCGGGTGGTCAGCAACAACGCGTAGGTGTCATGCGCGCCTTGGCAGCGGAACAAGACGTCATTTTAATGGACGAACCGTTTTCTGCGCTCGATCCGATCTCACGGGATCAATTGCAAAATGATTTATTACGGTTAAATGATGAGCTCGGAAAAACGATTCTGTTTGTCACGCACGATATGAATGAAGCGTTGAAACTCGGAAGTCGGATCTGTCTGATGAATGACGGCGAAATTGTCCTTATTGGAACAAAAGAAGACATTTTAGCAAGTGAAGACCCGTTCGTGAAGGAATTCATGGGTCAAGTTAGGGGGATCGTTCAATGACAGGTTTGTTGGAAACGTATCAAGACCGGAAAGCCGAACTGTTGCAAGCCTTGATTGAACATATCCAATTATCGGTCCTATCCCTCGTGATTGCCTGTTTAATTGCAATTCCACTTGGCATTTATCTATCCCGTAACAAAAAAATGAGCGAATGGTCGATTGGAGTCACGTCTGTCATTCAGACGATTCCTTCGCTCGCTTTGCTCGGTCTGATGATTCCCCTTGTCGGGATCGGGACCGTTCCTTCGGTCATCGCCCTTGTCTTATATGCACTTTTACCGATTGTCCGCAATACGTATACGGGATTAGCAGAAGTGGATCCTTCGATCAAAGAGGCGGCACGCGCGTGCGGGATGACACCGACGCAAAGTCTGTTGAAGGTTGAACTTCCGCTCGCGTTACCGGTCATGATGGCCGGGGTGCGAACAGCGATGGTCTTGATCATCGGGACAGCGACGATTGCAGCACTGATCGGCGCAGGAGGACTGGGATCGATCATCCTGCTCGGGATTGACCGCAATGACAACTATCTGTTATTGCTAGGGGCGATTCCGGCAGCATTGTTAGCCCTTTTATTTGACGGTTTATTACGACAAACGGAAGTGGCGACGAAGAAACGCCAAAAAGGGCGCTTGATTGTCGCGGTTGCTTTAATTGCGACGCTCATCATCACACCGTTTGCGCTTGGACGTACGGAACGACCTGACTTGGTCGTCGCCGGAAAACTGGGCGTTGAACCGGAAATTTTGATGAACATGTATAAATTGGTCATCGAGGACGAAACCGATTTAAATGTTCAAGTAAAACCGAATTTCGGAAAAACAACTTTTGTTTATAAAGCCCTGCAATCGGGTGACATTGATCTGTATCCGGAATTCACGGGAACGGTTTTAGCCAGTCTGACAAATGAAAAACCGGTTTCAAATGAAAAGCAAGCTGTTTTTGAACAAGCACGGGACGGTCTGGTCAAACAAGACTTGGCGTTACTCCCGCCGATGAATTACAACAATACGTATGCGGTAGCCGTTCCGAAAAAGGTTGCCGAACAGTATGACTTAAAAACGATTTCTGATTTACAGCAAGTTGCCGGACAGTTAAAAGCCGGATTTACGTTAGAGTTCAAAGATCGTCAAGACGGATACAAAGGAATCCAAGAGAAGTATGGCGTCAACTTTGAAGAAGTCGTGACGATGGAACCAAAATTACGCTACAAAGCGATTGAGTCGGGGGATATCCAAGTCATCGATGCCTATTCGACCGATCCTGAGATTGCGAAGTACGATATGGTCGTATTAGAAGACGATCAACAGTTGTTCCCGCCGTATGAGGGGGCGCCGCTGTTACGACAAGAGACACTGGATGAATATCCGGAAGTTGAGCAGGCACTGAAACAGTTAGACGGAAAGATTTCCGATGCCGAGATGTCACAAATGAATGAAGCTGTAGCTTATGGCGGAAAAACAGCCAACCAAGTGGCACGCGAGTATCTCGAGAAAGAAGGAATCATCCAATGAAGTTATTATTGATCAGCAATCCGATGGCCGGAACCAATCGGGCCGGATTGCTACAAGAGGTGATTGATCCCTTGGCCGCCATGTTTGATGAAATTGTCATCCGACAAACGAAACAGGCGTTGGACGCCCTGCAATTTGCCGAAGAATCAAGCGACTTCGACGCCCTCGTTGTCATTGGTGGAGACGGCACGGTGTTTGAAGTCATCAACGGAATTGCGAAACTGGAAAAACGTCCGATTCTTGGCATTATTCCAGGCGGGACGTGTAATGATTTTGCAAGAACGTTAGGGTTGCCAATGGTGCCACGGCTCGCCGCGGAAATGATTGCGACCCAGCAAATCGTTGAGGTGGACCTTGGACAAGTAAATGATACGTATTTCCTGAACTTCGTCGGCTTAGGCCTCGTGGCAGAGGCCTCGATCGGCATTGATACGGAAGAAAAGGCGCGTCTCGGGAAGATGGGCTATTATCTTTCGACCATCCGTTCGAGCATGGAAGCTGAACCGTTTTCCTATGAACTGGAGTTAGCGGAAGGACAGAAGATGACCGGAGAGGCTGTCTTGATTTTAGCGGCGAACGGCGAATCGTTAGGCGGGATTGAAACGAACTTATCCCAAGGCGCCTACAACGACGGGAAACTGGATCTTGTAATCGTTGATGAAGTCAATTTGACGACGATCCGTGACGTCATCCTGCAAAAAATTGGTTTAACCAATGAACCATCCTTTACACATCTGTTGACGAGCGGATTTACCTTAAAAACGGACTCACCCAAAGTCATTGATACGGATGGTGAAAAAGCGATGCATTCACCGATTGAAGTAAAAGTTTTGCCGGAATTCTTAAAGATGTACAGTGGACGTGTCAGTCCTTTGAACTAAGGTGAGGGGAGTAAAAGCTTCACCATCACACAACCGGAGACCCTTGTCAGTCAGACAGGGCGTCTCCGGTTTTTTGATTTTTTTACGGAAATAAGAATGATTCATCGCGAATACGCGGTTATGCTTTGACGCTTTAAAGAAAATGTTTGATAAAGGATGACTTCCGGCGTGAACTTTTGTACAATGGAAAAGTATTTTTGAAAAGGAGGTCGAGCACCATGAAAGGAAATGCATGGGCTTCGAAAGTCGGTTTTATTTTAGCAGCGGCAGGATCAGCAATTGGTCTGGGGGCAATCTGGAAGTTCCCGTATACGACAGGAACAAACGGTGGGGGCGCATTTTTATTGCTGTTTTTAGCGTTTACCTTGCTACTTGGATTACCTGTTCTGATCGCTGAGTTTTTAATTGGACGTACAAGTGGGAAAACAGCATTACGTGCCTTCTCCGAACTAGGTCATAAAAAATATACCTTCATTGGTGTTCTTGGCGTCATTGCTTGTTTTTTGTTGCTTTCATTCTACAGTGTCATCGGAGGATGGGTTTTGATCTACACGGTCCTCGGTTTTTCCGGCAGTCTGACCACGATGAACGGCGAGGCCTTAGGAGAGTTGTTCGGAACAATTTCCGCTTCTCCGCTGTACGCCATCACCGGACAGTTGGTTTTCCTGATCATCACATGTGTCATCGTCTTACGCGGCGTCCAAGCTGGAATTGAAAAAATGAGTAAAATCATGATGCCGTTACTGTTTCTCTGTTTCATCGTTCTTGTCGTCCGCTCGTTGACGCTTGAAGGAGCAGGGGCAGGTGTCCGTTTCTTCATTGAACCGGACTTCTCAGCGCTCAGCCGGACATCGGTCCTTAGTGCGTTGGGTCAAGCGTTCTTCTCCTTATCATTAGGGGTGTCAGCGATGCTGACATATGCCTCTTATATGAAAGAGCGGGGACAAATCAATCGTTCGGCAGTCTGGATCGTCTCGCTGAACATCGTCGTCTCATTGTTGGCCGGATTTGCGATTTTCCCGGCTGTCTTCGCATCGGGTCTCGACCCGGCGGAAGGACCGGCGCTGTTGTTCATCGTGTTACCGACGGTCTTCAGTCAAATCCAATTTGGTTCGATCTTCTTGTCGCTGTTTTTCCTACTATTCGCCTTTGCTTCGATCACGTCGTCGATTGCGATGTTGGAAGTAGTCGTCTCGTCCATTACAGACCGGAAACCGTCTGCGACGTTTAAAGACAAAAAACGCAATACGATCATTGCAACCGGATTGATTGCGCTCATCGGGATCCCTTCAGCACTTTCCTTTGGACTCGCAAGTGAGTTGACATGGATGGATAAAACGATTTTTGATTGGATGGACTTTACGGTCTCGAATATCCTGATGCCGATCGGTGCGTTGCTGATTTCGTTTTTTGCCGGATTCAAGTTGGACCGTGCCTTGGTCGAACAGGAGCTGGTGACGAGTCCGATGATGAAACGGATGCTTCCTTTCTGGCGTTTTAGCGTCTGTTACCTGAGTCCGATCGCGATTTTGATCATCTTAATCTGGCCGTTGTTCGGTTCGTGATACTTCAAGAAAAAAAACGTGTTCCAACAGCTGATCTGCAGTTCAAGCAGATCAGCTGTTTTTTTTTTGTCTGCCTACGCACCGGCTCTCAGAAATCAAACTTGAGACGGATGTAACGGTGGATAGATTATGGTGAAATAAGAATAGCGGGAGGACTAACATTTCGCGAAAACGGGAAACTTTTTGTTATATGATCCGTAATGGTAAGATATAAGTAACGACACATCTAACACACAGGATAAATAGATGGATCAACTGAAAGAGGTGATGAGATGAAGTCTTCTACATGGTGGGTACTTGGTTCCATCGGTCTGATGTTCGTGTTTCTTCAAGTTGCAGATGCACTGGACTTCTCCGGTATCTTCATCGCGTTAGGATTGTGGTTCATTTGGAGCGGATACCGTGCGAAACCGGGCAAACGTTACCGGACAGAGCGAAAATCAACGGAACTTAAACGAAAAAACGTCAAAAAGAAATTACTGTTGGATGATGAAGATGAGTTTGTCGGCAGTGTCATCTTAAAACCGGAACAGGCGACGCGGCGATTTGAAGAAACGGATGATCTGGAACTGCAAGTGTTGCAGCGTACGGTCGAGGAAGGATTTGTCAAACTACAGTCGTTTGATCAACTGATTCCGTCCATCCGTGACAGTGAAGTCCGTTCTGAAATGCGAATCGTATCCCGTGAGGCGCACGTCTTATTTGAAGAATTGTTCACCTCGCCACGTGAAGTGAAAAAAGTCCGGGACTTCTTTACGTTTTATCTGGATTCCTTACTCTCGATTTCCGAAAAATTCGCGGATTTGGAACGACGTGGAGCACAAGTTCAGGTCGACACGCGGGAACAATTGCAATCCAACCTCAAAATGATTGCCCAAAAATTAAAACAACAACAATCGCTCCTTTTGGAAGGAGATACGGTTGATCTAGAACGTGAATTGTTGACGATTGAAAAAGTGTTGGCACAAGAGTCCGAACAACGCAAACAGGAGGAGAGTTATAAACATGACCCATTCTGATAACAACAGTTGGCAACAATGGCCAGATGAAGAACAGTCGACACAACCTACGATTTCCGATCCCTCGGTGGACGTTAACCTTGCGGAAGCACCGGCTCATCAAGCGGTGCCAAGCCGACCGGTCGAAGAAATGATTCCAAATGATGTTCCGGCAGAGCAACGTCAAAAAATCGAGCGGCTGCTCCAAGTGATCGACTTGAAAAAATCGGATGCCGTCATGCAGTTCGGGGCACCGGTTCAGCGAGAATTATCACAATTCTCTGATCAAGTCTTAAGTGAAGTGAAGATGAAAGATGGCGGCGATGCCGGAAAGCTGCTGTCAGATTTGATGCAACGAGTTCGTCAAATGGATCCGGACACCTTACAAGAAAAGAAAAGTTTTTGGTCGAATGTGCCGGTCATTGGACGAGCGAAGAAAAAAGCCGAAACATATTTCTTACAATATGAAAAAATGAGTGCTTATCTGGAAGAAGTGGTACACAATCTGGATCGTTCAAAATTTGGTCTGATGAAAGATATCACGTTACTCGATCAGATGTATCAAAAAAACAAGCGATACTTTGAAGAGTTGAACTTGTATATTGCTGCCGGTGAAACGAAGATTGCACATGTTCGAGAGCATGAGATCGAACCGTTGCGGATGGAAGTCGAACGAACGCGTGATCAGACACGGCTCCAAGAGTTGAATGACATGATTCAACTGGCGGATCGGTTCGAAAAGAAAATCCATGATTTAAAATTATCGCGGACAATCAGTTTGCAGATGGCACCTCAGATTCGCGTCATCCAACAAAACAATCAAATTTTGGCGGAAAAAATTGAGTCGGCAGTCGTCAATACGATTCCACTTTGGAAAAACCAAGTGGTGCTGTCACTCAGTCTATCAAGACAAAAAACGGCCCTGCAAATGCAAAAAGATGTCACGAATACGACCAATCAATTATTGGAACAAAATTCTCGTCTCTTAAAAGATTCCTCGATTGAAATTGCAGAAGAGAATGAAAAAGGAATTGTTTCGGTCGAATCGTTAAAAGTCGCCCATCAAAACTTAATTGAGACATTAGATGAGACGCTTCGTATTCAACAAGACGGAAAACAAAAACGTCGGGATGCGGAACACGAACTGGAACGCATGGAAAACGAATTAAAACAAAAAGTGATTGAAGTTGCTTCGAAAAGTCGGGAGTTGCCAAATCGACCTTACTAAGGAACACGTTTACGTGTTCCTTAATGGTTTACATAAAGGGGAGAACAGCGTGCAGAAACAACAACAATGGGATACGACGTGGCTTTTATTTGCGCGGATGATGGCGGATCGTCATTCGAAATGTGCCTCGAAGTCTGTTGCCTGTGTCATCGTAAAAGACGAAAAACCGATTTCAATCGGAATCAACGGGACACCAAGTCAACACGTCAACTGTAACGAGATTTATTTAAAACAAGCAGGGGTTTTATATAAAGCTTCGATCGACGAGGTCAAGGATACCGAGTCCGTTTTACATAATGGGCGGATGTTTTACCGCTGTACCAATCAAGAAGAACATCATGAGTGGTCCAAGCTGAACGAAATCCATGCCGAAATCAACGCGCTTGGAAAACTGGCGGCGGACTCGACGAGTGCCCGTCATGCGACGGCGTACGTCACGCACAGTCCGTGTCATGCCTGTAGTCTGGCTCTGATTGCGTCCAAAATTGATCGTGTCGTCTATTCAACAGGATATGAATACGGGGATGGATTGACGTTAATGCGGCAGAGTGGAATTGAAGTCATCCATCGTCCTTTGACGGAAGAATATTTTCTTGAAAGAATTTTCGATAAAGACTTGTAAACGCTTCCAACGCGTTGTATGATGAAATCAAGCATTGCCATGGTAATTATTCACTCTTCCATTCGGGATGATCTCTACAGAGATTGTCCCACTTTTTTTGAAAAAGTATTTGACACTCTTCCAAAATTCTGCAATGATGTATATAGAATATGACGAAGCGGAATGCCGCATTTTCATAAGAAATGCCCATCAAGGAGCTGGAATGCCAGGTCGTTGAAAAAAAGTCCTGACTCACTCGAGTCAGGACTTTTTGTATTATAAGGTAACAGTTAATGAATCGTGAAGGCGTGCCGCCCGTGTCTTGCATTTATTGGCGGTGGCACCTGCTAAGACATTCATCAAACGTTGGCAGATGATATCATCTTGTGTTTGGTGAAGAAATAACTGTTGAATGAATTGAGAAAAGACAACGTCATGTGTTGTGATTTGGCGCTTTAGAGTAGTCGAAGACATGCGATTCAATTCATCGACATCAAAACCGGCATCCGAACGGAAGGATGAGAGCACCAATAGTTTGACTTGATCACTGTGAACGGTTAACCCAATCGACTGGACGTAACTGCACGCCGATGTAATCTCTTGCCGGATCAACTCGTGCAGCAAACAAGGGTCCTTAGAGATAAACGGATCGTATGCCGAAACGGCTTGACGAATTTGTTCACGTGTCATGACATCAGGTCGGGAGAGCTCGTCTGATGCGACAACATCGTCATAACAAGCAGATAATGAAGTAATCATCCCAGTATTCCTCCTTATAGTGGATAATTTGTATGCTACTGTCATCTTAAAACATAAATGAAGCGCTTACAATGATTGTTTTGACATTCCATCGTGAGATTAGATTTGATATGATGGAAAGCAGAGCAAACGAGAGGGGAATTGACGATGATTCGATTATTTAAAGCCATTCCTGACTATGAAATGCCCGCTTATCAAGGTGAACTTTATCAGTTGGAAGTTCCTGAATCGGCTGTTGGATTTTTAATTGCAGATCATGTCCCGGGTGAACAGGTGGAAGAGACATTACTCGTCGCCTCTGCTGAAATTAAGACCGGTCAAACCGGACGGCAATGGTTACAATTCACGTTCAACTCCCCGAGTGGAACGTGTAAAGGAAAACAATGGTTAAACCAAGGAACGGCAGAAGAAGCCATGCGTCCGTATCTCGAGACGGGAATCGTTCATGTCAAGGCAAAAGTGGAAGAGTACCCGGTGGACTCAGGTAATAAATCCTTGACGGTCCAGCGTGTTCAAGCCGTCCATGATGTATCCGGAGCGATGTTGTTACCGCAGATGCCGGCTTCAGAATCACCTAGCTTGTACCGTGATCAACTGATCGGATTGATTGATCAGATGGAGGAGCCGCTGCGGCAAATCGCACATCGTGTCTTGGAAACGTATTGGTTCGATTTTTCGACCCGTCCGGCAGCACTCTATCACCATCATGCCTATATCGGTGGATTACTGAAGCATACAGCTTGTATGATGACGATTGGATATGGGATCTGTCAGTCTGAACGCCCCAATTTAACATTGCTTCAATGTATTCAAGAAGCAGAAGCTGATCATAAAAATGACTTATTCCAAGCGAATGATCGGGAAATGCGACAGTTTGCTTGGGATGACAGTTTTGACGCCTTGTACCAAGCGGCCCGATCAATTGCTTTGTTAAATGAAACACCGCATCAAGACGAGTTATTACTGGGAATCTTATTGCATGATATCGGAAAAATCTTCGAATATACGCATCTGGGTGCATCATCCGATCGATTTGCGCGTTTGCTTCAAATTGAAACGGAAGAAGACCAGGTATCCGGCATTGCGCTTGATCCAAACGGTGTTCTGGTCGGGCATATGCCCTACGGCTGTTTCGTGTTGGAACAGGCGCTTCAGCAACTGGCCATTCGATTACCGGTTCCACAATACCATCGATTGATGCATATGATTTTATCGCATCATGGTAAAAAAGAATGGGGTTCAAGCGTTACACCACAGACAACCGATGCCTGGTACTTACATGCAATTGATCTGTTGGATGCGCGAAAAGAAAAGTGGAGACAAACCCAACAGTCTTAAGGAGTGGAAGCATGTCAGAACGTATTCGCACGACACTGATTACCGGATTTTTAGGAGCCGGAAAAACAACATTATTAAACCACATCGTCACGGATCCAGTCGAAAAGGTAGCCTTGCTTGTCAATGAAGTCGGCGCCGTCCATATTGATGAAGCTTTGATTGAACGAAGCGATGAAGAAGTCATCGAGCTGACGAACGGCTGTATCTGTTGTTCGATTCGCGGAGATCTACGTGATGCCCTGTTGCGGATCGCGAAAAAAAGACGGACGGGAGACATGACCTTTGATCGTTTGATCATTGAAACGACCGGCATCGCAGATCCGGGACCTATTCTGCAGACCTTTTATTTTGAGCCGGCTATTGAACAGCAGTATCAACTGTCGAGTGTCATTACCGTCGTGGATGCTTTCCAATTGGAATGGCAGCTCGCATTTGAAGAAAATGTCCGGCAAATCGGATTTGCGGATACGATCCTGTTAAACAAAGTCGACTTGATTTCTGATTCTGAAGTCGATCTAGTCACGGAACGATTAGCGGGTCTGAATCCGACAGCATTGATTCTTCCGACGATTCAGTCGAAGACGGATCTCAAACCATTATTTGAGACGTTCCATTTTCCAAAACAAGAAGAGGAACGTCTGGCACAACAAACAGACGGTCTGCAAAAAGCGGCGGAATCGTTTACGGCATTGACGATTACGGAACGAATGCCGCTCCATCGGCAACGTTTTGGAGCCGTTCTTCGGGAAATCTTAGAAGCCTATGCGGAGGATTTATACCGGTATAAAGGAATCATTCATTTTGCCGATACGAATCAAAAAATTGTTTTACAAGGAACCGGTATGATTTATGGAACGGCAGCACGGGGTGAATTTGAAGGAGAAAAACAAACGACATTGGTGTTCATCGGAAAAAATCTAGATGAACAAGCGATTCGAACAGGCGTAAAGGCGGCGATAGCACATGGTTGAGTTATATTTTGACGGAGCGGTCCGACCATCGAATGATGATGCGGCAGTCGGGATTTTTTGCAAAAATTCAGAAGGACAGGTGATTGAACGGACTTTTAGAATCACGGCTGAGAATAATCATGAAGCCGAATTTCAGGCGTTTTTAAAAGCTGTTGAATTGGCAGAAGAACTGTTGTCACAAGGCGAAAGTGTTTTCTCCTTCCGGACGGATTCAGAAGCAGTTTCCTTGGCAGTTGAACGCGAATTCGCCAAAAACAAACGGATCCAAATTTATTTTGATCCTGCATTCGAACGGTTTAGCCGGTTGCCACTCGCTTTTGTTAAGTGGATTCCACGGTCAGAGAATAAAGCGGATCGTGTAGCAAAGGATGCTTTAAACGAATATTGATTCAAAAAACCGGCACGGTCTGTTTAGACCGTGCCGGTTTTTTATGACGACGTTTCGCCGTCCGTCGTCTCATGTGGTTCGATTAAAATTTGATCAATCCGTCGCCCGTCCAGATCGACGACTTCGAAGCGGTATCCGTTGCTGACGACATGACTGCCTCGGACCGGAAATTCGCCGAGGAGATATAAGACGAGTCCGGCAACCGTATGGTAGCTGTTTTTTTCCTCACCCGGCAAATCTGTTTTGATGCCAATGGTCCGTTTTAAATCATCAATATGCAGTAATCCGTCGGCAAGATACGACCCGTCACTCCGTTGTACGAGCTCGGGTTCTTCTTCGACAGTCGAAATTTCACCGACAAAGGCTTCGAGGATATCAAATAAGGTAATCATTCCTAAAAACCCGCCGTACTCATCCAGTACAAAAGCAATTGAGACGGTCTCTTTACGCATCCGTTCGAGCAAGACCGTTGCTTGTAATTGTTTGGGGACAATAAGCGGTGTCCGGATTAACGATTCGATGACGGTAGTCGGTTGATCGGCAGCCAAAATTTCTTTTGCATCGATATAGCCGACAAAATGATCCAAATCACCATGTCCAACCGGAAGATTCCGGTGTTTCGCTCGTCGTAAATCGCTTAAAATCTGTTCCGGAGAGTCCGTCAAATCAATCCATTCGGTCACGGTGCGCGGTTCCATCAGCTCATAGGCCAGCTGATCGTGAAAGGCGAACACACGTGAAACTTGTTCTGCTTCAGAGGTCGCAAAGGTTCCTTCTTTTGTACCGCGAATCAAAAGTTGTTTGACCTCATCTTCCGTTTCATCTTCCGTTTGAAGTCGATCCAGACCAATCAGTCGAAAAATAACACTCGTTGATTTACTTAAGATGAAGATGAACGGTTTTAAAACATTTGAGAAAAAACGCATCGGCTGAGCCAAGACCATCGTGACACGCTCCGGACTGACAAGAGCAATCCGTTTTGGGACAAGTTCACCGATGACAAGCGATAAATAGGTGATGATCGTAACGACAACCATATAACCGACGGTGCTCGCGTAAGGGGCAAGCCAGTCAAAACCGGACAACCAGTCAATTAAAGGGGCCGACAAGGCAGCACCACCAAAGGCACCGTTGATGATACCGATCAACGTGATACCGACTTGTACAGTGGATAACAGGTCCGTTGGACGTTCGAGGAAATCAAGCGCGATTTGGGCCGACTTTTTTCCGTCGTCCGCATACTGTTGGAGTTTTTGTTTTTTTGATGACAGCAAGGCGAGCTCCGTCATTGCAAACACACCGTTTGCCAAGATCAAAACGAGGACAATCATTAAATTAATTAACCACATCAAGCATTCACTCCTTTTCGATAACAAACTATTCCCCAAACTCGCCTCCATCATTCCCATTCGGACCGGTTTCCGTTAAACTATTAATGTATCAGCAGATAAAGGGGGACTTTAACATGGAATATCGATTAGAGCGTGACACGATGGGGGAAATTCGTGTCCCACAAGCACAAGAATGGGGAGCACAAACACAACGGAGCTTGGAAAACTTTAAGATTGGAACGGAAAAGATGCCAATCGAAATCATCCGGGCGTTTGCAGTTCTAAAAAAGGGAGCGGCGTTAGCCAATCGTGATTTAGGTGTCCTTGATGCGGAGAAGGCGGAAGTCATTGCGGAAGTGTGTGATGAAATCATCGCTGGACATTTTGACGATGAATTTCCACTCGTCGTCTGGCAAACGGGGTCCGGCACACAGTCGAACATGAACGTCAATGAAGTCGTAGCGCGTGTCGCGACACGAAAATTAAGTGAACGTGGAAGCGAGCAAGTCATTCATCCGAATGACGACGTTAACAAATCACAAAGCTCAAACGATACATATCCGACGGCGATGCATATCGCAGCGAAGACAATCGTCATCGATCAGCTGTTGCCGGCCGTTGATGCGATTCAGGCGACACTCGATGAAAAGGCAAAAGCCTTCTCCGACATCGTCAAGATTGGACGGACCCACTTGCAGGACGCGACACCGATTACGTTAGGTCAAGAAATCAGTGGATGGGTCCGGATGTTGCAATTATCGAAAAAGATGATTGAGTTGACGTTAGAGCCGTTGACGGAGCTTGCGATTGGCGGAACGGCAGTCGGAACCGGAATCAATGCCCATCCGGAATTCGGAGACCGGGCGGCCGAAAAGATGAGCGAGGAAACGGGGAAATCGTTTGTCAGTGCGGAAAATAAATTCCACGCCTTAACAAGTCATGACCAACTCGTCTTTTCACATGGTGCGATCAAAGCGCTCGCCATGGATGCAATGAAAATCGCCAATGATGTCCGGTGGTTAGCATCCGGTCCACGTGCGGGAATCGGTGAAATCACGATTCCGGAAAACGAACCCGGCAGCTCGATCATGCCCGGGAAAGTCAACCCGACGCAAAGTGAAGCCTTGACGATGGTCGCGGCACAAGTACTTGGAAATGATGCGACAATCGGTTTTGCGGCGAGCCAAGGGAATTTTGAATTAAATGTCTTCAAACCGGTCATCATGTATAACTTCATCCAGTCTGTCCGCCTGATGACAGACGCTCTGCATTCGTTTAACGATCACTGTGCAATCGGCATCGAGCCGGAACGGACCATCATTGCCGAAAACGTCGAACGATCATTGATGCTGGTGACAGCGCTGAATCCGCATATCGGCTATGAAAATGCAGCTCGGATTGCTAAGGCGGCGCATAAACAGGGTACAACCTTAAAAGAGGCGGCACTCGCAACGGGTCTTTTGACAGAAGAACAATACGAGCAATGGATTGTTCCAGCTGATATGGTCAGTCCAAACTTAAAAGCTTGATCGAAAACGAGGGATTCCCTCGTTTTCTCTTCAGTCGAATTTGCTGTTTTTCGACTGTATAGAAAGAGGGGGAAGGCTCGTGGAAACCGAACAAAAAGAAACTGAAAAGCAAATTCATCAAACCATTCTCATGGTGGAACGGCTGCTTCGGATGAAATCTGTTCCTAAAGCAGAATTACTTGTTTTTTCGCAGTGGTTAAAACGATTTAGCAAACAAGATCAAGCTGACTTTTTTGAACGGCAAGCCGCGCGATGGGCGATTGAGCTGGAGGATGAAACGGAAGAAGTCACACACGAGCAAATCGAGAAACTGCTTGCTCCGGTCATCGATCATCTTTCGGCACGGAGCCGTAAAAAAGTCATTCGGAAAGAGATGATTCTTTCCGTGACCAAACGGTTTTTAGATAACATTCAATGGAAGAAGGCGCTCGAAAATGAACGGTATATGACACGTTTTTTCGGTTCAATCGAAGATACACTCGAAGTGGGTTATGACTTACATGTCGATGCGATGCTCATCGACCATGATATCATCCGGACGACCGATGAGGCTCTAGTTCACAAATTGATTAAAAAAGTCGAAGCTTCTTTTATCCCACTGATCATCATCGGGCCAAATGACGCATCTGTCCGCCAATCATGTTACGCACTCGGGACAGACGATTACTGGGATGAGACCGTACAAATCGAGGAGCGGCAGATTCGTCTGAAGCGACTTTTGCGGAAATTACGAACGGTTTCTTCGACGATCTTAGTCGATGAACTGACCGGAGCGTTTAACCGGAAATATCTCCAAAATGCGTACCGACGGCGCACATCGCGTCTTGAACGGGACGATCAATTGTTTGCTTTGGCAATCTTTGATTTGGATCATTTCAAGCGGATTAATGATTTACATGGTCATCCGACAGGAGATTTAGTATTGGCGGAACTCGCTGTCTTAACGAAGCAAGCCATCCGGCAAGAAGATGAACTGATCCGTTTTGGCGGCGAAGAATTTATGTTGTTGTTCAGTGCAGATCATGCGGACCACGCAGCCGATATGATGGAAAAAGTCCGGGCGAGGATCGAACGGCATACGTTCCCGAACGGCTTGAAAATCACCGTATCGATCGGTCTGACAGTCATCGACCATCCGACGATGGATTTAGAAGAAATGACATCGGAAGCGGATGAGGCGCTTTATCAAGCCAAACGAAACGGCAGAAATCAAGTGGCAGCGTACACGACGTCGACTGCAAAAGAAAAAATCACGGCATTGATTAAGATTGAGTCACAATCATTTGAACAGTTGGCGCCACTTGCGTTGCCGGATCATGCGAAATATCATTTTCAGGTCACACCTTACGAGGAAACGACCTGTGCCCCGCTTCAACTGTGTGTGTTACCGTTGCATCAGTTGGCGGCAAATGACTTCAAACTGCTCGATGAATGGAAACAGTCCCGAGAAGGAATCATTGAAGCGATTGCGATTGCTCCGGAAGAAAACCAGGTATTGGGACACGCCTTGGAACGTGGTGTGACGGACTATTGTCTCTCGCCACTCGACCGTGATCAATTGGAAGAACAAATCCGCCAATGGATCATTCGTTTACCCTGAATCAAAAAGAATCCAGACCTCCTGAGAACAGGAGTCTGGATTCTTTTCGTATCGTCCGTCATGTCAAACGGTTCGAATCAGGGCAGATGGCCGTCATGTCCGGTCGTAACGGTTAATGACAAACGAAAACGGATTTTGGTCATCTTTGGTGTATGACGTTTTTTCTGCCAGCCTGAACGTGTCCGGCAGCGGCGGGTAATAGACGTCTCCTGCGATGACGGCATCAATTTCCGTCGCATAGATCCGACTCACACGTGACAACGTTTGATGAAACAGTTCACCGCCCCCAATCAAAAACACTTCTTCATCCGTATCGACGTACGCATCAAGTAACGACAGATCATGCCATATGGTCACGCCGTCTGCGTGGAAATCAGGGTCCCGGGTGATGACGATGTTTTCACGTCCCGGTAACGGACGTCCGATCGAGAGGAACGTTTTTCGTCCCATGATGACCGGCTTGCCGTACGTCGTTTTTTTAAAGTGTGCCAAATCGGCCGGAAGGTGCCAAGGCATATCGTTATCACGACCGATGACCCGATTTGTCGAATAGGCGACGATATGAGAAATCATACAGCGACCACTCCTTTGATGTGTGGATCCGGATCGTACCCTTCGATGATGATATCATCGAACGTAAAATCTTCAATTCGTTCAACATCCCGGGCGAAACGAATCGTCGGCAACGGTTTTGGTGTCCGGCTCAATTGAAGATTTACCTGATCGAGATGATTCGAATAGATATGCGCATCCCCTAACGTATGCACGAAATCCCCGACTTCAAGCTTACAGACATGAGCAATCATGTGCGTCAGCAAAGCGTAAGAAGCGATATTAAATGGAACACCTAAAAAGACATCGGCAGACCGTTGGTAAAGCTGGCACGACAACTTTCCGTTCGCGACATAAAATTGAAACAGCAGATGGCAGGGCGGCAAGGCCATTTCTTCTAATTGACCGGGATTCCAAGCACTGACAATCAGACGACGAGAATCCGGATTCGTCTTGATTTGCTCAATGACATCGGCCAACTGATCAACCGTCGATCCATCCGGTTTCGGGAAAGAACGCCACTGGGCGCCATAAACCGGTCCGAGATTCCCGTCTTCGTCCGCCCACTCGTTCCAAATCCGGACGCCGTTTTCTTGAAGATATGAAATGTTGGTGTCACCCGAGATAAACCAAATCAACTCATGGATAATCGACTTCATATGTAATTTTTTCGTCGTCACCATCGGAAATCCATCCTGCAAAGGGAACCGCATCTGATGACCAAAGATACTGGTCGTTCCGGTTCCCGTGCGGTCTTCTTTTTTGACGCCGTTCGTTAAGATTTCGTGGCAAAGTTGATGGTACTGTTTCATGAATACAATCCCCCTATAAAAGCTATCTTCCTATTGTAGCCGAATCCATTGGGGGGAATCAACCGGTTGGAGGGAATCAAACTTCGGACGAAGTCGGAAGATGACGGCGGAACAAATAACTGAACAAACCGAACAACGGCACGACGTCCCGCCAACCGAGCTGATTGTTTTGTCGAACTCGAATTCGGTGCAGCATGAACAGTTGCAGGATGTAGAACATCACGAGATCGACGGTCATCGTCCGTACGAACTGATTGGTCATGAAGTAAATCTGAAAAATCGACCAGTCGGACCGGGCGAGTGCGAGCCAAATGACGACTGCCGACAGAATGGCAAGAATAGCGACGAGATAGGGGATGAATTTTCGGCGGCGAAACGGCAAAAATGTTTTTCGCGGAATCGCCAGTGCCAAATACGGCATCAAAATGAATGAGCCTAATACGAAAGCACCAAAACTCGCCAGCATCGGAGAAGGCTTCAAGAAACGCTTTTCGTCTAAAAAGAGCATAAAAAAGGCAGCCGGATAAATGCCGAGTAATGTAAATAAGCTCAGAGCGGATGTATCAAATTGACTTTGATCAAAACGCAAAAACGATAACAGGAAACCATCGGGGAAAACCCGGTTATTTCCGAAGACGACAATAAATACGATGGCGATGGTCCAAACTAGAAATAATAAATAGCGGCGGTACATGACGGAACGCCTCCCTTCTTCAATCATTTTTCCTCAATGGCAGGGATTCAAACGTCACTCGCCACTTGAGTATATGTTCAGTATACCGTATGGAAATGAGGGAATCTCCTTGTTCTCGTCATGTCGTTCGTGATACGATGTCGATGAAATAAATGGAAGCGCTTTTAAAAATAAATGCAATCGCTTGCATTAATCGTTCACAAGGGAGTCGATCAAGCAATGGAACGTAAATGGTGGCATGACAGCGTAGTTTATCAAATTTATCCGCGCAGCTTTAATGATTCCAATGGTGATGGTATTGGGGATCTGGTCGGAATCATTGAAAAACTTGATTACTTAAAAGAACTGGGGATTGATGTCATCTGGTTGAGTCCGGTCTATGACTCACCGAATGATGATAACGGGTACGACATTCGCGATTATGAAGCTATCATGGATGAATTCGGAACAATGGCGGACTTTGACCGTCTGTTGGATCAAGCGCATGAACGCGGCATCAAAATCGTGATGGACCTCGTCGTCAATCATTCTTCCGACGAGCATGCCTGGTTCGCGGAGTCCCGGAAAAGTAAGGATAACCCGTACCGCGATTACTACATTTGGAGAAGTGCCCACGAAGACGGGACGTTGCCAAACAACTGGGGATCAATTTTTTCAGGACCGGCGTGGGAATTGGATGAAGCGACAAACGAATATTACTTACACCTGTTCTCGAAAAAACAACCTGATTTAAACTGGGAAAATGAAAAGTTGCGCCAGGAAGTGTATCAGATGATTACACGATGGTTAGATCGTGGCATTGACGGTTTCCGAATGGACGTCATCAATTTGATTTCGAAAACACCGGGTCTGCCGGATGCGACCGTTCCTCCCGGTGCGTTGTACGGAGAAGGGGGTCAACACTACATCAATGGTCCACGCATTCACGAGTTCCTGAAAGAGATGAACGATGCCTCGTTTGGTAATTATGATGTGTTGACAGTCGGAGAAATGCCGGGGGCGACGACGGAAGACGCGATTCTCTATACCGATCCGGCACGAAAAGAAGTCAACATGGTCTTTACGTTCGAACACATGGACTTGGATTCCGGTCCAGGCGGAAAATGGGACGTCCAACCGTTTGATCTGCAGAAACTGAAGCAGAATTTCACGAAGTGGCAAGTCGCCCTCCATGAAAAAGGATGGAACTCGTTATACTGGAACAACCATGACCAGCCACGTGTCGTCAGTCGATTCGGAGAGGATACGACATATCGGGTCGAATCGGCTAAAATGTTAGCGACATTGCTCCATTTGTTGAAAGGAACACCGTACATCTATCAAGGAGAAGAAATCGGGATGACGAATGTTGCGTTCGAATCGATTGAGGAGTACGAAGACATTGAAATTCGGAACATGTGGAAAGAACGGACCGAACAAGGAGCTTCACCGGCGGAACTCCTCCGATCGATTCATGTAAAAGGGCGCGACAATGCACGGACACCGATTCAATGGGATGCGACTGAGCACGGAGGATTCACGACGGGAACGCCTTGGCTGAAGGTGAATCCAAACTATCCGACCATCAATGTTGAAAAGGCTTTACAGGATCCTGACTCGATTTTCTATTATTACAAACAACTGATTGCGTTGCGGCATCAACATGATTTAATCGTCTACGGAGAATATGCCTTGATTTTAGAAGACGCGCCGCACATCTATGCGTATACACGCACATACGAAAATCAGACCTGGTATATCTACTGCTCATTTGCGACGGAAGACACAATCGTGCCGGTGACACACGATTCTTCAGATCGAGTCATTGGAAACTACAGCGATGCACCACATGTGACAGACGAGCAACTGACGCTCCGACCGTATGAAGCGATTGTTTACCGGACCCATCATTAAGAAACAATAACCCGAGCGACGTTATGTCGTCTCTCAAAGACAAAGCCCGCTTTTCTTCCTTCGACGGACAGAAAAGCGGGCTTGGTTGTTTGGATCAACGTCCAACGTGCGAAAAGGAAAGGAGGCAGACCTTGAAGATCTGCCTCCCTGCCTAAATGTTTGATTAAGACGACTAATGAGGTTGAGTTTACTGTGTCTGCTTGACGATTTGTTTGATCGCCTCGATAATTTGTTGTTGCTCTTCTTTTGTCGTCTCGAGATGTAAACCATACAGACGTTGTGCCGAGACCATTTTTTCATGCAAAATGCGTCCGGTCAATTTAAGTGGTTCGGTCCCGCTGAGTAAGGAAAATTCGACGACAATCGAAGTGGAGCGAGTGAGCGGGAGCTTCAAAGGGGTTGCAATGGCGATGCCGCTCGGAGAAATGTTGTGGATTTTCATTAATCCAGCGGGTGTCCGGCGCCCTTCTTTGACAAGATAAAATTCACCCGTGATGGGTTCGGTGAATTGGTAACGAAACGACTCATTTCGTTTGATTTTCAAGAAGACCACCTCCTATTTTCCATTATCCGTCAAAAACGCATTTTCTTCTAGACGAAATTTAAGGAGGAGGCAACAAATCACATGATGGAGCAATTACGCTGCTGCATCTTTTGCTGGAGGCGTCGGATGAATTCGTTTGGCGACATACATGAACGGCGTCGCGACCCAAGCGATGACGAACTTCGCAAGATAGGTCGTCACAAAAATCTGCCACCAAATCTCAAACGGTAAGTTATGAAAAGCGATGGCGCAAAATGTCAACGTATCGATGAACTGACTTAAGACCGTCGAGCCGGTCGTACGTAACCAAAGTTTCTTTTCGCCCGTCTTTTGGCGAATTTTGGAGTAGATGAACACATCAAACAGTTGGGAAACAAGATATGCGGATAAACTGCCAAATGCAATCCAAGGCAGCAAACCGAACAATAGATGCAAGGAGTTCGACATATCGTCAGCCAAGGCATCATTGAGCGGGGTATACAGTAAGCTGTATTGCATTAAAAGAGTTGTCGTGATCAAGGAGAAGAACCCCATGTACACGCCTTGTCGCGCCACCTTTTTGCCGTATTTTTCATTTAAGATATCGGTCGCCAAGTAGCAACTGCCGTAAACGACATTACCTAATGTGAAAATATAAGAATAAAGTTCGACTTGTTGGGTGACTTGAATATTTGCAATGATCGTTGCGATGGCAATCCACATCAACAGACCGGTTTTACCGAACAGACGGTAACTGAGCAATAACAATCCCATCGTAATTAAGATGGAAGGAAACCATAACCATTCATTCATGTGCGTACTCCTTTCTGATTCATACAAAGAAAAATTCTACGCTCTTTTTGATAATCTGTCAAAAAAAGCCGACGTCAATAGGCGTCGGCTTAACATCAAGGGCGTTGAAGCGAATAACGCTTGCGGCGTCCTTTGCTAAAGTAGTGTTCTTGTTGTACAAATCCGTTGGTCGTAAGGATGTGATAAGCAATTTCTTTATGGGGTGATGTCGGCAAAACACGTGCACGTACTTCATAAATATCAAGTGCACCGGACTCTTGCAACGCAAGTTGAACGGCTTGTGTACCGTAACCGCGCCCACTGAAGGAGTCAAAAATCATCAAGTCCAGTTGAAAGTAATGTCCCATTTTCAACAAGAGGATCCGGCCTACCAGTTGATCGTCGACAAGAATATCGTAGTAAAAGTCTTCCGAATAACTGTGTTCAACAGAATCAAAAGCACGTTCAACCCCGAGTTCATGATCGTAACCTTGAATTTCTTGGCGGGTTAATCCATACGCCTGTTCGCCGTATTTTAAGAAATGTTCGAATTCAATCTGGTCGACGTGACGCAGCGTTCGACGTTTTAAATCCATGACGTTGTCCTCCTCTGATCGCAATTCATTCTGCTCATTCATTATAGCGACTTCAGGAAAGAAATTGCAAAAGATAGCCGGAATGGAAGATGAAAGGAAGAAGGACACCCGACATACGAAATAACCAAGTTGTAAACGGATTGTGATTGTTTTATTTGGCGGTGGATATGGTAAAGTAATGATGTAGACATCTGTATACTGGAAGGGGTTGGGAAATGTGTTCACTGAACGGGATGGCATCAAATTACGCTTAGAGCAAATTGAACGTTTATATTCCGATTTAAATCGGGAAGCGAAACAATTGACGGAACGTTTACGCCAACTGGATGAACAAGGTGATGAAGTTCGTCACGATCTCGCATTAAACAAAGAAGATCGTGATCACCTGAAATCAAGCATCGACGAAACGTTGCAAGCCTTGTTACAACGGACGACCGTTGACGCAAAAGTCGAACAAGAAAAGCAAGAAGACTTGATTTCTAAAAAAGCACTCATCGAAGACATCGAAGGGTTATTGAAGAAAAAGAAATAAGCTAGCCTGCGCTAGCTTATTTTTTTCTGGGAGTGAATCGTTTTGACCAAAGAACAGATTGTATTAACAACATGTCTCAGACCAACCGACGATGTAAGAACTCGATTACAGCACTTGGCTGCAACGGAACAGGACATGGATTTTCAAATCGTTGCACGGAAAAAGCTGAGTCTGCATGCGCTTCAGGAAATGTATCACTGTCCTGTGCTCGTCGTCGATAAAAACCGTTTGGAGTATTATCCGACCGGAGCGGAAAGTTCATTTTTCTTTCATCCGTCCAGTGCCGTCTTCCGCATCAAACAATTTGATGCGAACGGACATGATCCATTGATTGCGATCGCCCGTTTGACGGAAGGCATGACGGTTCTTGATTGTACATTGGGACTCGGGGCGGATGCGATTGTCATGAGCCATGCGGTCGGAGCATCGGGTCAGGTGACCGGGATAGAAAGTAAGGCGGCGACCGCTCTGATCGTGCGGGAAGGGTTACAGCAATGGGTGGAGGGCTATCCACCGATTGTTGAGGCGATGCGGCGCATCGAGGTGCAACAACTGGATCATCTCACCTATTTAGAACAGTCTTCAAGCAAGTCGGTTGATGTGATTTATTTTGATCCGATGTTTGAAAAAACCGTCTCGGAATCCACTCATCTGGATGGATTACGACAGCTGGCGAATTATGAGACATTGACAGAACAGGTAATGAAGGAAGCCAAGCGTGTGGCACGTCAACGCATCGTCTTAAAAGCGCATTTTGAAAGCGATCTGTTTGAACGGTTCGGTTTTGTACGAATCAAACGAAAATCGTCAAAGCTTCATTACGGGGTCATTGAATTATAGGATCAAAAAAGCTCTTCGCAATCTGCGAAGAGCTTTTTAAGGAACATCAGTTATTCAACAGCTTCTTTTAGTTCTTCTTCCATATCGTCAAACTTGTCTTGAACCGATTCAACCGGTTGCTTCGTTAACAGACTGACGACGACGGTAAAGAGTAAGCTTGTAAAGAATCCGGGAACCATTTCATACAGCGTCGTACTGAGGCCAAGTTGGACCCACGCGATGACCGTAATGGCACCTGACAACATACCGGCAAGCGCACCTTGTTTCGTCATTCGTTTCCAGTAAAGTGAAAGCAGGATGATCGGACCGAATGCTGAACCGAAACCAGCCCAGGCATAACCAACCAGCGACAAGATGGTCGCTGACGGATTCCAGGCTAAAACGGAACCGATGACGGCGATCACTAAGACGGCAATCCGTCCAGTCAAGACCAACTGTTTATCCGTCGCTTTTTTATTTAAGAACGTTTTATAAAAATCTTCTGTCAAAGCACTTGATGTGACGAGGAGCTGTGACGAAATCGTCGACATGATTGCCGCCAAAATCGCGGCCATCAAAAATCCAGTGATATACGGGTGGAATAAGACATCAGAAAAACGGATGAAGACGGTTTCTGGGTCGCCGAGACCATTTCCTTGTCCCTCAAAGTAAGCAATTCCGACCAGTCCTGTCATCATGGCACCGAGAATTGAAACGAACATCCAACCAATTCCGATGCGACGTGCTTTTTTCAAATCTTTGACCGAACGAATGGCCATAAAGCGGACGATGATGTGGGGTTGTCCGAAGTAGCCGAGTCCCCAAGCGAGGAATCCGATGATTCCAAGGAAAGTTGTTCCTTTTAGTGGATCAAATAATGTCGGATCTAAGTTCTCTGCATAGCTGTACGCCCCATCGATACCGCCGACGTCTGTCAAAGCAACAATCGGTACAAGGACGAGTGCGATGAACATGATACAACCCTGGACGAAATCGGTCCAACTGACTGCGAGAAAACCGCCAAACAACGTGTAGGCGACGACGACCGCAATCGTCAAGAGCATACCATAGTGGTAATCAAAGCCGAATGAGCTTTGGAACAATTTACCGCCGGATACGATACCAGCTGATGTGTAAAACGTGAAGAAAACGATAATAACGACTGCAGAAACAGTCCGTAAGACACGTGACGTATCTTTGAAACGATTTTCTAAAAAGTCGGGAATCGTAATCGAGTCATTTGCCATTTCCGTGTAAAGACGAAAACGTGGGGCAAGAATCAAATAGTTCACGTAACACCCGATCAATAAACCTAAGGCGAGCCATAGAGCGGATACACCGGTCGCATACATCGCTCCAGGTAACCCCATCAACATCCAACCACTCATGTCGGATGCTCCGGCAGATAGTGCCGTGACACCCGGTCCTAAATCCCGACCACCTAACATATAATCTTCTGTGTTTGTCGTTCGCTTGTAGGCAATGTAGCCGATGGCAAGCATCATGACCAGATACAAGCTGATTGAAATCCATTCTTGCGTCATAACAATAAAGCCTCCAATAATCTTTTTTTTGCGCTGTTCATTCATCTGTCAAATAAGCACAATCGATTTGTTCCCCACCTTACAGGGTCCAAAACAACAAAGCAAGTCTTCACAATCTCGCCAAAAGTGGCTTCAGCCCTCATCTATCAAGGGATAGGGACACTTTACGTCCCTCTTAATGTTCTATTTTTCTGAATTCGGTCATGAAAATGTCGTCAAATGGAAAGGGAATTGAAATGAAGAGTGTTATTAAAAAAGGTATAATTAAAAAATTTGATTTTTATTCCATGCAAAAAAACGCGAGACGACTGACCTGAGAAGGTTGTCGTCTCGCAACAGATTAATCGGTAAAAACAAGCTTGTCATAGGCAACACGAAGGCGGTTGAGAGCTTCGTCGAGTTGACTGCGGGGGCAACCGAAATTCAAACGTTCAAATGCAAGTGCGGTATCTCCGAAGGGTTGACCGTGTGTTAAGGCTAATCCGGCCTGCTCGACCAGCCAGTCGGCACGCTCCGGTGCGTCAAACGGCAAAGCGTGACAATCGATCCACAGTAAAAACGTCGATTCCGGTGCAATGACCGTCAAGCGGGGCATTTCAGATTGGATCCGGTGCACCGCATGATCCCGATTGGCTTCCAGATAAAGAAGTAACTCCTGGAGCCATCGTTCACTGTCTGGATCCGTATAGGCCGCAACGATGGCTGTTGCCGCGAAGGCGTTCGGATGCACAAAGTGTGCTTGTTGCACTTGTTCGATTTTTCCCCGCGTCTCTGCATTGGGGACGATCAAATAAGAAGCATACAGACCGGGGATATTAAAGGTTTTTGAGGGCGCGCTGACTAAAACCACCTGTTCATAATCAAAAGCGAGAATCGGATGATGGGTCGATCCGGAAAAAATCAAATCGGCATGGATCTCATCAGATAAGACATAAACGTCGTGCCGCTTCGCCAGCGTAATGATTTGCTCCAACTCGGACCGGCTGAAGACACGCCCCGTCGGATTATGAGGATTACATAAAATGATCATACGAGCTGTTTTCATTTGTTGTTCGAGCAGTAAAAAATCGATTTCGTATCGATTGTCCACCAATCGAAGAGGGTTTTCGATCAGTTTACGGTTGTTTGCCTGCACGACATGGTGAAACGGCGGATAGACCGGCGTTTGAATGATGATTTCATCTTGTTCCTCGGTCAATGCCAATACACTGTGCGCCAGTGCCGGTACAACGCCACTCGAATAAAGAATCATCGACGGGTCGACCGGCTGATCGTACCGCTTTACAAACCATTGTTGAATGGCAGACTTCGCCTCGTCTTCAAATAAGGAATATCCGAAATGGCCGCTTGCTGCCCGTTTCGTCAAGGCTTTTGTGATGGAGTCGGCCGGACGGACATCCATGTCGGCGACCCACATCGGAATCAATTGATCGGATCCGAATAATTGTTCCAGCCCGTCCCATTTGGCGGATCCGGTCTTTCTTTTCTCCAACACTTCATCAAAGGAGTATTCTTGCATCTGTCTTCATTCCTTTCGAAATAGAATTGCTACTGTCTTCACAGTACCGAACGGGCTTCATTTCGGCAAGTTCGAAAAATAAAGGTTTTAAACGGAAGAACGTTGGGAAAATTCAATATCGTACACAAAAAAAAGGACGGAGTGGATTTTATGTTACATTCTAAAGTGTTAGTAGGACGATCACCGGAAGAGCTCGAAGAACGACTGAACCAATTCTTTGAGGAAAATGGTGTCGGGTCAAATTCGATCATCACACTCAAATTCTCGACATTCGTCGCGTCGAAAGCGGATGAACATTATTCTGTGTTGATTGTTTTTGATAACTCATTAACCAAAACAGTCCTTTAATTGCAGGAACAGTTACGGGAAGCAAGATTTCCTGTAACTGTTCTTTCTATTTTCTTGAAAAAAGTTGAAATTGAAAAACGGATACGTTATACTAATATTAGAAAAAAACAGGCTTCCGTAGGTTAATGGCAGACCTCAGCAATGGTAATGCTGCAGTGCGAGTTCGATTCTCGCCGGAAGCATCAAAATAAACAGGTCTTCCGTCACAAGTCAATCACTTGAACGGAGGACCTGTTTTCGTTTGGAAAAGGAACTGACCTTGAAGGAGAAATCGATGAATTCATTAAACATTTCGATTGGCAACGAGATCAAGCGGATCCGGCAAGAGCGGAATTGGACACAATCTGAATTATGCCGGGGAATCTGTAGTCAGGCAGAAATCAGTAAGATTGAAAATGGACGAAATTCACCGACAGTGGATTTGTTGCAGCAAATTGCTGAACGGTTACATATTCCGGTCTCAGCTTTTTTTATCAATGAAAAGCAAAAAATTAATTTTCAAACGATTGATCAAGATTTAATCCAATTGATGCGCCTAAATCAATATCCTGAAATGCTCCAGCGAATTGATCAATATTTGATGGAGGCTGTGGATAATAATGTTATTATTTTATTGCGTTACCATAAACTGATTGTTAAAGAAACAACAAAGATAATAGATTATCGAACATGTATTACACAATTGCTTAATATGACAGCAGATGAAAATATGATTGAAGAATCATTTTTGATGTACTTAAGAATTCAAATGTCGATCGCAATTTTATACACGAATAATGGTGAATACCGTCATGCGGATGCAATCTATTTGTCGTTACTAAAGGACGAATATCAGACCGTTGAGTATAAAAAAATAAAATTTAAAATTGTATACAATTACATTCGAAATCTGATTAAACAAAAGGATTTTACAGAGATTTTAAAAGAAACCGAGATTGCGATTAATGAAAGTAACCATTTAAGAGATTTAAGTTATCTAGGGCACTTTTATTATCAGCGGGGATACGCTCTGGAACAGTTAGAAAGTCCCTTAAAATGGATTCAAGAATCCTATACACTTGCGTATGGAATTTTTCTGGCGACAGAAAACACTTCGTACGCGACTATATTAGAAGATCATTTAACAGATCTGATGTATTTTTCATTGAAATGAGTCCAGAAACTAGTTGTTTGACAGCAGTCAGAAAGCAGTAGAAAGGTAAATTATGATGACATCATTGCCCCATATGATCGGAAACGAAATCAAACGGATCCGTAAGCAAAAAAAAATGACACAAAAAGAGTTATGCGATGGTATATGCAGTCAAGCAGAAATCAGTAAGATTGAGAATGGACGTAATTCGCCGACAATCGACTTGTTGCAACAAATTGCCAAACGTTTGCGAGTGCCACTGTCTTTATTATTTCGGGACCAGCTTGAAAGTGACGCCTTTCGAGAGGCGGATAATCACTTATCGAGTTTGTTTCGCGAGCAGAAGTATCTAGAAATGCGTCAAGAATTATCACAGTCTGATGCAACGCATCATAATGAGATTCTTTTGTTGAGAGCATACTTTACAATTCTGTTAGAGGTAAAGACGGACAAAATCGATTACCGTACGGCTTCAACATTACTCTCACGATTAACGGATCAGGAAGATATTTGGTATGAATCCCCTAAAATGTACATTCGAATTAAAATGGCAATTTCGAATTTATATGCTGAAAATGAACAGTATCATTTGGCGGAGAGAGTTTATGAGGAATTAGAACAATTACCATATGATACGGAAGAATTAAAGAAACAACTGATAAAAATCTACTACAATCATTCACAGTTATTAACGTTCGAGAAAAAATATGAAGCCGGCTTAAAAATTACCGAAAAAGGGTTACGTTACAGTTTGTCACTTAATGATGCCTCTTTTATCGCTCATTTTTATTATCAACGTGGTTATTACCATGAGGTGATGCAAGGAGATACGTCAGCAACCCGGTCCGATTACACGATTTCATATGCACTTTTTCGGGCATTCCATCTCGAAACCTACGAAAAAATCGTTCTTAAAGGAAAAGAACGATTTCTCTTATTCTCATTTTAAAATCGTTGCCCGGCCTTCTCGCAAGCAGAGAGGGCATTTTTTATGAGTTCATCGGCCCGGTCCGGATATTGTTGATGACCTTCAAGAATTACTGATTCGACATCTTCGATTCCAAAAAAGCGAAGGATGTCAATCATGTAGCGGACGGCGTGATCCGAGCTGACTTTGTCAGGTGTCGAGTAATCACCGCCACGTGAATGGAGCAACAAGACATGTTTCCCCGTTACGAGTCCAACAGAACCTTCAGACGTATAACGGAATGTCTGACCGGCCTGTGCCAAGTAATCCATATAATTATGGAGCGGGGCAGGAACGGTCAAATTCCACATCGGGAAGGAAAAAACGATTTTATCCGAGTCGAGAAAACCGGTCAGGTACTCCTGTAACTTTTCAACCGGGACACTTTCTTCAGCGTCCAGAGATTCCCCCCAAAACAGTTTTGCCGCAGATGTGGCGAGTTTCAGATCAAAAAAAGGCAGGCGTTCTTCGAATAGATTTAAGACGACAATCTCATCTTCCGGGTGATGTGTCCGATAACTGGACAGAAACGTTTCGTTCATCTGTGAACTGATACCTTTTGATTGATGGGTGCTGTCATTGGCTTCGATAAATAATAAACGGCTCATAGGATGGCGCTCCTTTCATTCTTTAGTATTGAATTACCCGAAAGAGACACTCCTTAGACGTCACCCAAGCAACCAGTTTCGTGGAGGATTTAGGTTTTAATTCCAGCTGGATAAGGAAAAAGAGAGGAGGAAGAAACGGAAAAGAGGGGATGATATGAAGGCGCACGATCGACCTTCATCAGCAAATCTTCACTATCATCGCGAAGTGAAGGCAAATTACCGACTATTCGGAATGATCATCTTTGTATTGACCAGTTGCGGTTCCGCTTTATACGTCTTCTCTAGTGCTTTAAGCCGATCGGGGCTTGAATGGTCTGATGGTTGGCGGGCGGGTTTAATTTTCATTGTCGGATTGGTTCAGCTCCTGATTGGAAAAAGTAATCTGTCAGACCAGTTGAAACCACACGTCATGTCGAGTGTGTTCTTGTTGATTCCCTTCATCAATTATCCTTACATCGAAAGTGGAGCACAAACAGTCTGGGCGGCATCGTTGTTATTTTTATTGACGTCACTCGTCGTCATCAACCGGACGATGTTGCTGTATGCGACCGGCATCAGTATTTTATCCTTGCTGTATATCTGGCTCGAGGCACCATCTGGAACGTCTGTATTTACGGCGACGGATCACATCGCCCGCATCGGCTTGATTTTGATTGCGACATTAATCAGTTTATTGATTCACACACAATACGTGACACGACTCGAACGGAATATCGATTATTTGACACGCTTGAAGGAACAAGCCTTTTTTGATCCGGTCACGGAACTTGCGAACCGCTCTTTTTTTGTGATTGAAACGGAAAAAAGGGCAACGTCAGGAGACCTGATTTGTTTGATTGATCTCGACGATTTCAAAACGGTGAATGATGCATTTGGTTACCGAACAGGGGATCGTGCCCTTCATGTCATCGGGAGTCGATTGATGACGCGGTTTTCGGATTGTATTGTGGCGAAAGCGAGCGGCAGTGCATTTCTATTGCATGCAGACGCACATCATTCGGCACAAGGGTTATGCGATGAGATTTTATCCAGTATCTCGGAGCGCGTCCAAATCGACTTTAAACAAATCAATTTAACCGCCAGTATCGGTGTATCCTTTGTGAACGGGGAATCGATTGATCATGTGATCAACGATGCGGAAATCGCATTGTTTACCGCTAAATCCAATCGAAAAAATACATTTGCCATTACGGATCAAGCGACCCAAAACGAACGGAAACGGGCGATGCAATTGACGCGTGACTTATATGATGCGGAACTCGATCGAGACTTTTTTGTGTTATTTCAGCCGCAGGTCGGAGCGAGCAGTCATCGGATTACGGGAGCGGAGGCGCTCGTCCGCTGGAATCATCCGAAATATGGTCTCATTTCGCCGCTCGAATTCATTCCGCTCGCAGAACGGACACGATTCATTGAAACACTTGGCGGGTGGGTGATGCGTAAAGCCTGTTTACAAGGAAAACGTTGGCTTGAACACGGTCGAAAACCGATTACGATTGCCGTTAATGTATCGCCTTGGCAATTACGTCAGCCGGATTTTACGGAAAAGGTCCTTGAAATCTTAACGGATACGGGGTTTCCTCCTCAGTTGTTGGAAATTGAAATGACGGAACATATCTTCGTCGAGGGGACGATGCAGATCATCGATACATTAAATGAATTACATCGACACGGCATCCGGATTGCCCTGGACGATTTCGGAACCGGGTTCTCATCGATGCAGACACTCGTCAAACTGCCGTTTGATCAATTGAAAATTCCGAAAGAAATTGTTCAAGAAGCCATCGATTCAGAAGAAAAACGCGCCATCGTCGAAATGATTATCCAACTGGGAAAACGTCTGGATATGACGATTGTTGCAGAAGGCGTCGAAATGACAGCGGAAGCGGAGTTGTTGCAACAGCTAGGGTGCCACACGCTTCAAGGCTATTTGTTTCACAAACCATTGGAGGCATTATATATCGAACCGTTACTTGATCGACATGCTTAAAAGAAAAAGCTCAACTGGTTTCTTGAACGCTTCGTGACGTTCATGAAAAACAGTTGAGCTTTTTGGTTACAGGTAACGTGCGAAACGACGTTCCAGCACTTCTTGTCCGGCAGCGATGACGGCACAAATGCCCCAGTAAATGAATGCAATGACAAAATAAACGGTCATATAATCAAATTCACGTCCACCGACGATTTTGGCACGTTGGAAAATCTCAGGAACCGTAATCATGGCAGCCAGAGAAGAGGCTTTAACCAAATCGAGCAAAACGTTTGATAACGGCGGGATGGCCAGTCGGACGGCTTGCGGTAAAATGATTCCCACAAACACCCGGTAACGTGAGAGCCCCAATGATTGAGCGGCCTCCCGTTGACCACGATCGACCGACAAGAGCGAGGAGCGGATGATTTCTGCCATATAAGCGGCACTGTTTAAGCTGAACCCGGCAACGGCAGCCGTGAGGGCGTCCAGTTGGATGTTGATGACCGGCAGTCCAAAATAAAGCATGAAGAGTAAGACCAAGATCGGTACGCCCCGCATGAATGAAATGTAGAGCGTGGCAACGATACGCAACACCCGGGACGTTGATAGCCGGGCCAAAGCAAGCAATAAGCCAAGCCCGAGACCAATCGCCATGCTAAGCAGTGAAATCCAGAGCGTGTGACCAAGTCCCCCCAAGATGTAAGGGAAGGCATCAACCGCTAATTCGGGATTAAAGACGGATCGCCATTCAATCGTATCGAAACTAATCAATTCACATCGACGATTGTCGTTTTGACATCAGGCATTTTTGAAACGTCTTTGTCGGCATAAAAGGTTTTAGATAATTTAGCGAGTGTTCCGTCTTTTTTCATCTCATCGATTTGCGCATTGATGTTTGATTGCAATTCTTTGTTGTCCAGATCCATGATGAGACCGACTTGGCTCGGATTGTAGGCAATATCAGGGTGAATCGTAATATCAAAGTCCTTGAAGAAATCGATTGCGAGGCTTTGGAGATAATAATCATTTAAGATGACATCCGTCCGACCGTTTGAGACATCACGTAAATACTGGTCATTCGTTGCATTGTCATACGTGACTTCTTTTGCTCCGTATTGTTTTGCGATTTGCATATACGTCGTCGTGGCTTCACCGGCGGCTTTTTTGCCTTTCAAATCCTCGAGTGATTGGATGCCGGAAAGGTCACTTTTACGAACGATGGCCGTGCCGTACGTATATTTGTACGGTTTAGAAAAGGCGAACTTTCCTTTTCGTTCTTCCGTGATGGTGATATCATTGGCGGCCAAATCAACTTGACCGGTATTCACACTTGTCAACATCCCGTCAAACGACATTTCCTTGAATTCGACCTTCAAATCTAGTCGTTTAGCGACTTCCTTCACGACCTCGACATCAAAGCCGGTCAATTTATTGTTTTTTTCTTCATGAAATGAAGTCGGATATAAAGTACCGGCCGTCGCGACCGTTAATGTTCCGTCTTTTTGAATTTTATCGTATGCGGTCAGCTGTTTTTCCTCTTGACCACACGCACCGAGGAACAGGGTGGTTCCTGCAATCAAGAGCCCCGTCCATTTTACAGAGTTTTTCATCGTCTAATTTCTCCTTTTCCTACAAGCAGAGGTAAGTTACTTTCTATTTAAAAATACCATGGAAGAATCGATTGGCGCAAAAAAGAATACCGACTGAAAATTATTTTTTGTTAAAAAGAAATATAAGGAAATTATTCATCTATATGTAAGCGTTATCATAATTGATATCACGACCATCAACGTCTTTTTGAGAGATGGATTCAAAAATATACATGGTAGCGAATAAACATAAAAGGGTGTAAAGTATATTTTAACTGAATATACAGAAAATTTAGAATGGGTAGGAGCGTGGTAATATGTCATTTCATCAAATGCCGCAACGGCAAGGGCTTTATGATCCGAATCAGGAACACGATGCGTGTGGAATCGGTGTTTATGCTCATCGGACGGGACGAGCGAGTCATGAAATCGTTCAAAATGCCTTAAACATGTTGTGTCAGATGGAACATCGGGGCGGTCAAGGGAGCGATGCGAAAACAGGAGACGGAGCAGGCATCCTGACGCAACTGCCGGATCGTTTATTCCGTCAAGCTCTTCGGAATGTCAGCCTGCCACCTAGCGGAGACTATGGAGTCATGATGATGTTTCTTCCCCGGGAAGATCGTTTACGTCAGCGGCTGGAACGCGCTTTGGAATCGATTATTTTATCAGAAGGGCAACGGTTGATCGAATGGAGAACCGTTCCTGTCTCGAATACAGTCATCGGTGAAAAAGCCCGTCAGACAGAACCCGTCATTCGTCAATGCTTTATTGAAGCTAAAAAGGTGGAAGGGCTCGCGTTTGAACGCACGCTGTTTTTGATCCGCCGGTTGTTCGAACGGGAAGCGGAACGACTTGGGATTGAACAGTACGTGCTGAGCAGCTCGAGTGAAACGATTGTCTATAAAGGGCTAGTGACAACGGATCAACTCGGCTTGTATTTTGATGATTTACAGGATGAGCGGTATCAATCTGGTTTTGCCATCGTCCACTCCAGATTCAGCACAAATACATTCCCGAGTTGGAAACGGGCCCATCCAAACCGCTATTTGATTCACAACGGAGAAATCAACACGTTGCAAGGGAATATCCGGGCGATGCGGAGCCGGGAAAACAGCTTGGCAAAAACGACGTATGGACGCCGAGCCCAGGATGTATTGCCGATTCTTGATGAATCGGGCAGTGATTCGTCGATGCTTGATAATGCGTTTGAGTTTTTATACTTGTCGGGACTGACGCTGGCTGAAACAGCGTTGATGCTGGTACCTGAACCATTTGAGCATGCAGAGGTCCGACCGGCAAAACGCGCGTATTACGAATACCACAGTACGATGATGGAGCCTTGGGATGGTCCCTCGGCTATTGTATTCACGAACGGAAAACAAATTGGGGCGACACTTGACCGAAATGGATTGCGGCCGGCACGGTACATGATGATGCGGGACGGACATTTCATGTTGTCTTCTGAATCAGGTGTCCTCCCGATCCCGGAACATGACATCCTGTTCAAGAAACGACTTGTTCCGGGTGAGTTGCTGTTGCTTGATTTTGCTTCCGGTCAATTGATGTCCGACGAAGAAGTCAAACGGGAACTCGCCATGCGTCATCCGTATGCGGAATGGTTGGCGGAAGAGTTGGTGACGTTGCCGGCAGATGTTCCTAAAGAGGATGTCGTGAACCTCGGGACATTACAGCGTTTGTTCGGCTATACCCGAGAAGATATCGATCAGTATTTGATTCCTTTAGTCGAGGAGAAAAAAGATCCGCTCGGAGCGATGGGGACGGATATCCCCTTAGCCGTCTTAAGTGAACGTCCGCAATCGTTGTTCCGGTATTTTAAACAGTTGTTTGCGCAAGTAACAAATCCGCCGATCGATGCGTTGCGCGAACAAATCGTCACCTCGACGATGACGTGGTTAGGTCAGCAGGGGGAACTGTTGACCCCGAACCGTCGGAATTGCCGCCGGATTCGACTCGCTTCCCCGATCCTCATCCCGTCGGAAGGAGCGGCCTTAAAACAAACCAAGCTGGTTTCGAGAACACTGTCGACATTATTTGAAGGTTCGCTCGAAGAAGCACTGGAAACGTTGCTGGAACAAGCAGTCCATGCCGTCCAGGGAGGCTGTGAACTGCTGATTCTCTCCGACCGGAACGTGCGGCCGGGGGCAGTACCGATGCCGATGCTTCTTGTGACAAGTGCCGTCCATCATCACTTGATCCGGGAAGGCTTACGGACAAAGGTCAGTTTGATCATCGAAGGCGGAGAAGTCCGTGAAGTCCATCATTTTGCAGCGTTGATCGGATACGGGGCGGATGCCGTTCACCCATATCTGGTCTATGCGACCTTACAGGATGCCGTGCCGGAAACAATGACGGATTACGAAGAACGCTACCGCGCTGCCGTGACGGAAGGCGTCGTTAAGGTCATGTCCAAGATGGGGATTTCGACGGTCTTCAGTTACCGCGGTGCCCAAATCTTTGAAGCAATCGGCATTTCCGAGCAAGTCATTGATCGCTACTTCACGGGAACGGTCTCACAATTGGGTGGTCTTTCGCTTGCCTTGATTGAAGAAGAAGCGGTCCGCCAACATGAAGAAGGCATCAAACGGACACACCTCGAGTCGGGCAGTGTATTCCGCTACCGGCATGACGGGGAGCATCATGCCTTCAATCCGGCGACGATTCATCTGTTGCAACATGCTTGCCGGACTGGACGATATGAGTTGTTTAAAACCTATTCGGCCCGGATTCAAGCAGAGCCGGCAACGTTTTTACGTCATTTGATGACCTTTCAGGAGACAACGCCGATTCCGCTGGAAGAAGTCGAACCGGTCAGTGAAATCGTGAAGTACTTTAAGACAGGAGCCATGTCTTACGGTTCTTTATCAAAAGAAGCCCACGAGACGTTGGCGATCGCCATGAACCGTTTGGGCGGGAAAAGCAACAGCGGTGAAGGCGGCGAGGAGGAAGAACGTTATCAGTTGGATGAAAACGGGGATTCACGAATGAGCCGTATCAAACAGATTGCGTCCGGACGATTTGGTGTGACCAGTCATTACCTCGTTCATGCCGATGAACTGCAAATCAAGGTGGCCCAAGGTGCAAAACCGGGCGAAGGCGGACAGTTACCGGGTGAAAAAGTTTACCCGTGGATTGCCCGTGTCCGAGCATCGACACCGGGTGTAGGGTTGATTTCACCACCGCCGCACCATGATATATATTCAATCGAGGATCTGGCACAACTGATCCATGATTTAAAACGAGCCAATGATGAGGCGCGGATCAGTGTCAAGTTGGTTGCCAAAGGTGGTGTCGGTACGATAGCGGCAGGTGTCGCAAAAGGATTGGCTGATGTCATCGTCATCAGTGGTCATGACGGGGGAACGGGTGCTTCGCCGAAGACGAGTATCCAGCATACGGGATTACCGTGGGAATTGGGGCTGGCTGAAACGCACCAGACGTTGGCCTTGAATGGTCTGCGCGAACGGGTCGTTCTGGAGACCGACGGCAAACTGTTGACCGGACGTGATGTCATCATCGCGGCGATGCTTGGGGCGAACGAGTACGGCTTTGCGACGGCACCATTGATTGCCGTCGGCTGTATCATGATGCGGGCGTGTCACCTCGATACGTGTCCGGTCGGTGTTGCGACACAAGATCCGAAACTGCGCGAGAAATTTACAGGATCGGCGGATCACGTCGTACATTTCATGGAATTCGTCGCGGAAGAAGTCCGGGAATATTTAGCGCAATTAGGCGTTCGGCGTTTGGCTGATTTAGTCGGACGGACTGATTTGCTTCAGGCATCGGACCGATTGACGTCGCACTGGAAAGCGTCGAGTCTCGACTTGTCCCGTCTGTTCGTCATGCCGGACTATTCGGCGGCAACACAGGAATTTCAGCAGCATCACGTGACGGCGTCATTTGACGGACGAGAATTGGCAACACTGGTATCCGATCAATCCTTTGCCGAGCCACAAACGTTTACGTTCCCTGTCACCAATACGGACCGCGCAATCGGAACGAATACCGGCGCACGCCTGACCCGACTGCACGGGGCGATGGGACTTCCGTCGGACCGGTTGACGCTCCAATTGAATGGATCGGCCGGTCAAAGCTTAGGTGCGTATGTCCCCCGGGGCATGACCTTGAATGTCGTCGGAGATGCCAACGATTATGTCGGCAAAGGGTTGTCCGGAGGAATCATTACGGTCCGACCACCGACGAAATCAAGTTACGTCTCGTCAGATCAAGTCATCATCGGCAACGTGGCACTTTACGGAGCGACGAGCGGCGAACTGTATGTCAACGGTCAGGCCGGGGAACGGTTTGCTGTTCGGAACAGCGGGGCAACAGCAGTCGTCGAGGGAATCGGGAATCATGGTTTGGAATACATGACGGGAGGAAGTGTCGTCATTTTAGGAGACGTCGGATTGAATTTTGCGGCAGGAATGTCGGGCGGCGTTGCCTACGTCTTGCCAAAAGACACGGCGCGATTCCAAGCACGTGTCAATCGGGAGCTCGTGACGACGGGAGCGGTCACTGATCCGGAAGAAGCGACCCGACTCAAAACCTTTATCGAACGACACGTCGCGCGGACGAACAGTGAACAAGGTCATGCGATTCTCGCCAACTGGGATCACGTCCTCAGCTCGTTCATTCGTGTCATTCCGACGACGTATCAAACCGTGACGACTTTAATGGCAGGCTATGCACAACAAGGACACAATACAGAAGAAGCGATGTTGTTGGCATTTGAGACGCACATCGGACGTGGAACAGGAGGGAAACAATGAACAGACGAGATCAATTCATGCATGTTCCCCGAAAGTCTGGAACTGAACGGGCGAGCAGTGAACGCATCGGTGACTTCGAGGAATACAAAGAACGATTTTCGGAGGCGGAAGCCTCTACTCAGGCCAGCCGGTGCATGGACTGCGGCACTCCGTTCTGCCATGTCGGGGAGACGTACGGTCAAGTCAAGATTGGTTGCCCGGTCTACAATCTGATTCCGGAATGGAACCTTCTTGTGGAACAAGGGAATTTCCAAGAAGCGCTCGTCCGATTGCAACAGACCAATAATTTTCCGGAGTTTACGGGGCGGGTCTGTCCGGCTCCGTGCGAAGGATCGTGTACCCTCTCGATCAATGAACCGGCTGTTTCGATCAAACACATTGAACGGACGATTATCGACATCGGTTTTGAGAAAGGGTGGGTACAACCCCGGATTCCGACCGTCAGAAGTCAATACCGGATTGCGATCGTCGGTTCAGGACCTGCCGGCTTAGCAGCGGCAGATCAATTAAACCAAGCGGGTCACCAGGTGACGGTATTCGAACGGGAAGACCAAATCGGCGGGTTATTGACGTATGGGATTCCGGCCATGAAACTCTCAAAAGACGTTGTTGCCCGCCGTGTTCGTTTGCTTGAGACGGAAGGCATCCTGTTTAAAACCGGAGTGACGATTGGTCTCGATGTCTCACTCGATCAATTGAAAGCAGATTACGAAGCCGTCATCCTCTGTGTCGGAGCGACTGAACCAAGAAAACTCTTGGACGTTCCGACAAGTGGTGTCGGATATGCGATGGACTATTTAACCAGTGTGACGCGTCAGCTGTTGACCGGTCAACCCGTTCAGGATCAGCATGAGATGAAGGGGAAAGACGTCCTCGTCATTGGCGGCGGCGATACGGGAGCTGACTGCGTCGCAACGGCGCTTCGCCAAGGCTGTCGTTCGGTCGTTCAGTTCGGGAAACACGAGATGCCGGGAACGGTTCGGGCCACCGATAACATGTGGCCGGATACACCGAATCTTTATACACTTGATTACGGGTATGAAGAAGCACTTGCTCAATTTGGACGTGACCCACGGGAATATCTGATCGCCATCGAACGGTACACGACCAGCGAGACCGGGCAATTGACTGGTGTTTGGACGGTTCACAATGAAAAAATCCGCCATCCGGACGGTCGCATTGAATTTCAAGCGATTCCAGGTACCGAAAAATATTTTCCGGTCGATACGATGTTAATCGCGATCGGGTTTAGTGGGGTTGAACAAGACGTCTTGCGTCATCTGGCAGTTGAGACGCACAATGGAAAAATTAAGACAACATCTTATGCGACCAATCAGGAAGGGGTCTTCGCCGCTGGCGATGCCCGCCGTGGACAATCACTGATTGTTTGGGCAATCCGCGAAGGGCGCGAGGTTGCAGAAGCGGTCGAGCACCATTTACGGGCTTTACAGCAAACCGGTTGATTGATGTGACGACAAAAATGTTCGAGACTCCGTTGTTTGGAGAATCGAACATTTTTTTGTATGTCCAAAATCGCAGCCAATCTCCAAAAAAGAAATCGGATAAACCGGTCTGTCCTCTATCCATTTTGAAGTCGTATCGGCTAGGATAAAGAAGAAGGGGTGATCAGGATGCAAGCCATTAAAATTATGTTTGTCTGCGACTCGGGGTTAGTCGGCAGTATCATGGGGGCGAAAGTTTTACGTGAACGTATCCGTCAGGAACAGTTGCCGGCAACTGTCGATACGTGCCGGGCACAAGAAGTGCCGGACGATACCAGATTTCTCGTCGGACCACGACGGATCGTGTCAACGGTTCAGACACATGCGACCTGTCAGACATTTGGTGTTGACGCTCTCCTCGTGGCGGAGGCATACGACGAGTTGATTCAGGCAGTCAGAAATGAGCGGATGTGCCATGACTGAATTTACGACACGGGAACGGGAGATATTGTTTTATCTCCTGACGAAAACGGAACCGATTCAAATACAGGAAATTGCAGAGGCACTCGAGACGTCCGAACGGACGATTCAACGGGAACGGGAACGGCTTGCCCAAACCGTGGCGCCATTTGATCTGACATTATCATATATTCGCGGTCGTGGCTTACAGTTAAGTGGTGACGAACGACACAAACGGGAACTCCGTGAAGCCTTGTTGTTATCACATCGGCAGTTGCCGTCAGCGGACGACCGACAAGTTGAACTGGCTTACCGCCTCTTACAGGAGCAAGGGATGATTAAGTTACAGGCTCTAGCCCACGCGATGTACATCGCACCGAGTACGATCACTCAAGATTTGGAACGGATTGACGAGTGGTTTCGACACTATGCGCTGGAATTACGACGGAAAAAGGGGTTAGGGGCGGAAGTCCTCGGGGAGGAAATCAATAAACGGCGATTGATTGTATCGTTGATTTTTACTCAGTGGGATGTCCTGACCTTCTATCGTTTTCTTCAAGGTAACATCCATCAATTGCCTCAGCTGTTGCAAAGTCAGCAAACCAAGTGGGTGGAGGCGATCAACCAAGCGTACGCCGTTCTCGCCCCTTTGACGAAACAACAAGATCTCAGTGATCGTCTGATCATGCGGGCGACCTTAAGTCTTGCCGTCCAGACGATACGGATGGACGAGTTCCCGATGGTCTATGAACTCAAGGCCTATCCGATTGAGGTCTTACACCATGTCGATACGATCGAGCAACGATTGCCATATCCGCTGTCGATCGCGGAACGGCAGTGGATTTCAGAGGAGTTGCGAAGTTTTCAGCAAGGTCAACAAGAGACGGGTGAGGAACTGGTCATCCGTTTGCGGGTCAAACGACTCATCGAGCAAGTCTCTTTACTGTACGGCGAAGCTTTTGTGGAGGATCGGGCGCTCGAGCAGGGACTCGTCAGCCATATCATGTCGTACACCAAACAAAATATCGTCAATCCGTCGTACGTCATTAAACAGATTGAACGCGAGTATCCCCGTTTGTTTGATGCCGTTAAACAGGCGGCCGAATCCGTCTTCAATGATCAGGCATTTGCTGATTATGACTTGGCGTTTTGGGTGATGCATTTTGGTGCCGTCTTAAGCAAGCCTTTACCGAAAACCCCGTATCGTGTCCTCGTCGTCTGTTCGGCAGGACTCGGTTCGTCCAAACTGTTGATGAACCGGTTGCGTCAAGAATTCACTGAGTTGGATCAAGTCGAAAGTTCTTCTCTTTTTGGCATCAGTCGACTTCAGTTAACGAATTATGATTTTGTCTTGTCGACCGTTCCCTTGCCGGATATTAGTCAACCGCATCTGCTTGTCAATCCCATCCTGCCGAAAGAAGAAGTCGACCGGATCCGAAAACTGCTTGTCTCCTTGCCAAAATCCTTTCAGTCGCCTGTCCGGAAGGAAGCATCCGGTTGGCTCGACTTGACGCAGTTGGAGGAGCTGGTCAAGGCCGCGCGCCAATTGACGGAGTCCTTTTCGATTGAAACGATTTCTTCTGAAACGGATGGTCTGGAAGAAATTTTACTGGAGATCAGTAACGGCTTGGTCAATAAACATGTGACGTCTTCCGCGGTTCAGCTATCGGCGCAATTGTTGCGGCGCCACGAAATGTCTGGGCTCGGCATTCCAGGCACACGGCTGGCATTATTTCATGGACGTGATGATTCCATTCAGCGCGGCGGCTTCTTCATCTATGAGTTGGCGCAGCCCATCGAATTGCTCGGGATGGATCAAGTCATCCAACCGGTTGAGCGGATCCTTGTCCTGGCCGCTCCGGAAAAAGCGTCGGATCAGTTGTTGCACCTGCTCAGTTCAATCAGTGGTGCCATCATTGAAAACGATGAACAGACGCATCAATTTGAGTATGGTGATGCGAAACAACTCGACCGGATCTTGAACCGGACGTTCCGGAAAGTCATCGAGCGCGAATTGGATGTCGAGGAAAAAGTAAACGATTTTTCTTAATGAGGATTGATTACCGCCGACTCGGAATACTCAGAACCATTCGTTCAGACGAATGGTTCTTTTAGTCTTGTCCAACTAGCCTGCCAAAACGTGAACTAGGAAAGATTGAGTAAGCGCTTGCAGAGCACATACAATAAAAGCGTAGCAAGGCACTTATCACTTTTATATACGAAATGGAGGGTACACCAATGACGACAACGCATGCAGGAAAACGTGGATTGCGTGTCCAGGTTCAACGGTTTGGAAGTTTTTTAAGCGGGATGGTCATGCCGAATATCGGCGCATTCATCGCGTGGGGGATTATCACGGCATTGTTCATCCCAACCGGGTGGGCGCCGAATAAAAGTTTAGCGGAGTTGGTCGGTCCAACGATCACGTATCTTTTACCACTGCTGATTGGGTTTACCGGCGGAAAATTGATGCATGATGTTCGAGGCGGTGTCGTCGGGGCACTGGCGACGATGGGGGTCATCGTCGGGACAGAGATTCCGATGTTCCTCGGGGCGATGGTCATGGGACCACTCGGTGGATTTACGATTAAAAAGTTTGACCAACTGATCGAAGGAAAAGTCAAACCGGGTCTTGAGATGCTCGTCAACAACTTCTCAGTCGGAATCATCGGCGGTCTGTTGATGATCGGCGGCTTTAAATTGTTTGGTCCACTCATGACGGGACTGGACGACATCATGGCAGCAGCGGTCGGTGCGATTGTCAGTGCACATCTGTTACCACTTGCGAGCTTGTTCATCGAACCGGCTAAAATTTTATTCTTGAACAACGCCATCAACCACGGGATTTTGAGTCCACTTGGTTTGGATCAAGTCAGTGAAGCCGGAAAATCCGTGCTGTTCCTACTGGAAGCAAATCCTGGTCCGGGACTCGGATTACTGCTTGCTTATTCAGTATTTGGTTCAGGTGCAGCGAAGAAGACAGCTCCTGGTGCTGCCTTCATTCAATTCATCGGCGGGATTCATGAAATCTACTTCCCATACGTTTTGATGAAACCAGTTCTCTTATTGGCGATGATCGCCGGAGGCATGAGCGGAATCTTAACATTTGTCTTATTTGATGTCGGTCTGGTTGCACCGGCTTCTCCGGGTAGCATCATTGCCGTTCTCGCGATGGCGTCACGTGGTTCGTACGTCGGTTTGATTGCCGGAATCTTGATTTCCGCATCGGTCACGTTCGTCGTATCAGCTGTCTTACTGAAAACAAGCAAAGCAAAAGAAACATCACTCGAAGAAGCGACGGCAAACGTCAGCGCGATGAAAGGGAAAAATTCAATTGCGTCTTCGTTGGTCTCAGCTGAATCAACTACGTCGTTAGCAGAAGTCGAGCACATCATCTTTGCATGTGACGCCGGAATGGGCTCAAGCGCGATGGGGGCGTCGGTCTTACGCAATAAAATCAATAAGGCCGGTCTGCCGATCAAAGTGACGAACACGTCGATCAGTCAACTCCCGGCAAATGCCGAATTCATCATCACGCATCAGGATTTGACAGAACGTGCGATGGAAAAAGTTCCGCAAGCTGAACACCGGTCGGTCGAAAACTTCTTAAATGCCAATTACTATGACAACTTGGTACATGAGATCGAAACGGCCCGCAATAAAATTTCTTAAAAAGAGCGTTTAAAAAATAGAGAATGGAGTGGATGAAGAATGGCGACAGCGATGAAATTAGAAAAAGAGATGGTTTTACTCAATCAACAGTTTACTACGGATGAGGAAGCGATTGAAGCGGCGGGAGCGTTACTCGTCGATCACGGATATGTTCGTCCGAACTACGTCGAATCCATGAAAAGCAGACACCGTCTGTCGAACGTTTACATCGGCAATCACGTTGCGATTCCCCATGGAACGGAAGAGGCAAAAGGCGAAGTCCTAAAAACAGGTCTTTCCATTTTACAAGTCCCGGCCGGGGTGGCATTTGGAACGGAACAAGCAAAGTTGATCATCGGGATCGCCGGTATCGGGGATGAGCATCTTGAACTGCTTTCACACATTGCCATCATTTGTTCAGATGAAGACAATGTCGAACGATTGGTGGCAGCAACGACAGCAGAAGAAATCATTCAGTTGCTGTCCGTGGAGGTGTGACGAATGAAAGCCGTTCATTTTGGAGCAGGGAATATCGGTCGTGGATTCATCGGCTTACAACTCGTCAAATCCGGTTATGAAGTGTGTTTTATCGATGTAAATGCGCAAGTCGTCGAGGCGCTGCAGTCCCGTCAGTCCTATACGGTCGGCTACGCAGCAGAAGAGGCTGAAACGGAAACCGTCTCAAACGTGACGGCGTTAAACAGTCAAACGGAAGCGGAACAGGTCATCGAAGCGATCGCGACGGCTGATGTCGTGACGACCGCAGTAGGGCCGACATTATTAGCGAAGATTGCACCGTTGCTTGCTAAAGGAATTGAAAAGCGGTCGACGACCAAAGCACTTTATGTCATTGCCTGTGAAAACATGATTGAAGGGTCGAGTCATCTCCGACAAGAAGTCCTGCCGCATCTGAGTACGTTATCCGACAACGTTTTCTTCCCGAATGCAGCTGTCGACCGAATCGTTCCGTTGCAACACCATGACGATCCTTTATACGTCGAAGTGGAACCATTTTTCGAATGGGTCATTGAAACGCGTGCCTTACCGGAAAATCATCCTCAGTTTGCAGGCGTCACATACGTGTCCGACATCACGCCCTTCATCGAGCGTAAGTTATTCACGGTCAATACCGGTCATGCGATTGCCTCTTACCTCGGAGCCTTGTTTGGGAAAGAAACGATTGCGGAAAGTCTGCAAGACGTCCGCGTTCGCCGCGGGGTACAGAGTGCGTTGTATGAAACAGGATGGTTGTTGCTTGAGAAATACGGCTTTGATCCAAAAGATCACAGCGCCTATATTCAAAAAAACATCAAACGATTTGAAAATCCACGGATTCACGATGAAATCGTTCGTGTCGCCCGTTCACCAATCCGGAAGCTTGGACCGCGTGACCGGTTAGTCAAACCGGCACGTGAATTGATGGATCGCGGCATTGAGGCGAATGGTTTGGCGTTAGGGATTGCAGCTGCCTTAACCTATTCCGATCCAAATGATTCAGAATCTTCTGAATTAACTACGTTCATCGAGAAGCACGGAATACGTCAAACGGTCACGACGTATCTCGGGTTGGAGGCAGAGGAACGGTTAAGTCAACTGATTGTCAGTCAATATGAACAGATGCATTCGATGACAGACTCCATTGCGTGACGACTGTTTCAAAAGTTACATCAGGCGAAACCAGGTTCGGTTCCATACCGAATCTGGTTTTTTGTGTACAGGTTTTATGGATAATCGATCGCAATCTAAAAATTGATGATCGGTACCCCTGAAATAAGAGCGTGACAAGGGATTGAATGATAAAAGGTGCTTTTTTCAAAATCTTTAACATAAATCACCCGTGTTGTGTATAACATATTTGGAATATTCGTTATCGAATATTTTTTTTTGTGTTTGCGAGTTACGCTATAGAAACGGAACTACTCTCCGATCCGATTCTTAAACAAAAGAAGGTGGAATTATGCTGAATTATAAAGTGAACGTATATATGGCAAAAGGCACGCGGACAAAATCAAATCATTCCCTTGCGGCGAAACACTTAGTGTATACGAGTCAATTTTTATCGCATACACCGGTGCAACTCCTGCACCAATTGTTATTAAACCGTTTAATGCTTGAGCAAGAACAGAACCCACATTTGATGTATACGCTGGAGGTAAATACGGTCGTCGATCAATATGTCATCGATGTCCGCCTTCACGCCGAACAAGAAGTTTCTGTAACAATTGAGCGTGGATTGATTGAGTTGATTGAGCGAGAAGAAGTCCGTCACATACCGTCGCTTGAAATCGGAAAACCGGATTATGCGGAATTTGCCCATCTGTTGCTGCAGGTAAAACAAGGCGCCGTCCGGTTGGATCAAGAAAAAATGCAACAGATTTTTGATGGTTCCGGCGTACACGGCAAAATCATTTTGCAAAAAGAACGCATTGACAGCCGCGAGCCTTGTCACTCGATTCAATTACTCGTCGGAGGGACGGAAAAGAGTCTATACAGCTTGTCTCACTATCAATTGGATCCTTTATTCCGAAAACACGGACTCGTGATCCAATCGCTGAACCTGTTACCCTTTGATTTATTTTCAATCCGCGATAAAGTAGCGATGCTGTCTTCTGCTGACGCGAAACGACTTTGGATAGATGATATCTCGACTTCGAAAAATGGTCGCAGTCATCAGATTTGCTTTAAGGATGGTCAAGAATTCATGACCGTGATCTGTGATCTTCATGGTTCAATCCGTTCGTATAAGTGTTCTTGAACAAGCAATTGACGTTTAACATGGTTTCATTTCGGTTAAATCCTTTAGAGAAGAAGTTGAAGCTAAAGAATTGGAGATGAATGCCATGTTGTCAGCAAAACAAATCGAAACGTTTAAAACACGTCTGCTTAAAGAAAAAGAGAAAACAGAAACGAACATCGAAAATCGTGAAGTGGATTATGATGCGGGAGAATTGTCGAGTTACGACAATCATCCGGGGGACTCAGGTGACGAGTTGTTCCTGCGTGAACGGGATCAGGCCATGACGGATATGCAGGAAGAGATGTTATCCGATGTTGATGTTGCCTTAAAAGCAATCGAAGACGGGACATACGGCGTCTGTAAAGTATGTGGAAAAGACATTGAAATCGAACGTCTAGACATCATTCCTGAGACGTTGCTCTGCATCCAAGATGCAAAAGAAGAGGAAGAGCGTGAAGGGAATGATCCGATGTCCCGTCCGAGCGAAGAGGCTGTCCTTGATCCTTCTGTCACAGCAACCGGCAAAGATATTGACGGGGCGACAGACGGATTCAGCAAGGTTGGCGAATTCGGAAATTCGGATACACCGTCTGATAAAGAAGATGGCATCGATCCGACCCGGTAAACAGATCAATCCACTGACTAACACGTCAATCCTTTCTGGAGATGACGTGTTTTTTAGTGTGCCTTAAAAATTATCTTCCTAAAAATATCGGAAAATTTTGACTTTTTATCAACATTTGGTACGATAGATACGAGAAGACATTTCGATACCATCAAAATGAAAGCGCATACATGAGATACCTTCTCGTCGTTTGACCATTTTAATTGAGGGAGGAACAAGATCATGATTTATGAGATTCCAAACACGCAAGGGTCGAAGGTACAGTACAAGGATCGTTATGAGAACTTCATTAATGGGAAGTGGACAGCACCGGTCGGAGGAGAATACTTCGATAACGTGACACCGATTACCGGTAAAGTGTTGTGTCAGGTTGCCCGTTCCGGAAAAGAAGATATCGAACTCGCGCTGGATGCAGCTCATGCGGCAAAAGAGGCGTGGGGGAAAACGTCTGTCGCAGAACGTTCAAATATCTTAAATAAAATCGCCAATCGAATGGAAGAAAACCTGGAAATGCTGGCCTATGCCGAAACACTGGAAAACGGGAAGGCTGTCCGGGAGACGTTAAATGCAGACCTGCCGCTTGCAATCGACCATTTCCGTTACTTCTCCGGTGTCATCCGGGCGCAAGAAGGATCAATCGGCGAGCTTGACAACGATACGGTCGCCTATCATTTCCATGAGCCGCTCGGAGTGGTCGGTCAAATCATTCCTTGGAACTTCCCGATTTTGATGGCCGTCTGGAAATTGGCGCCGGCACTCGCAGCAGGGAACTGTGTTGTCTTGAAACCGGCAGAACAAACACCAGCAAGCATCATGCTGCTGACGGAATTGATTGGCGACCTTCTGCCGGCGGGTGTCTTGAATATCGTCAATGGATTCGGATTGGAAGCAGGGAAACCACTGGCGTCAAGTAAACGCATTGCGAAGATTGCCTTCACTGGAGAAACGACGACAGGGCGGCTCATCATGCAATATGCGTCGCAAAATATCATTCCGGTGACACTTGAACTGGGTGGGAAGTCACCCAACATCTTCTTTGCCGACATCATGGATGCCGATGATGCCTTCTTTGACAAAGCGATTGAAGGCTTATTGATGTTTGCCTTGAACCAAGGGGAAGTCTGTACGTGTCCATCACGTGCGTTAATTGAAGAATCGATTTATGAACCGTTCATGGAACGTGTGCTCGAACGGGTCAAAGCCATTAAGCTCGGGAATCCGTTGGATGGGGATGTCATGATGGGAGCGCAAGCATCAAGCGAACAGATGGAGAAAATCCTGTCGTACCTCGAAATCGGAAAATCAGAAGGTGCGGAATGTCTGATCGGTGGGGAGCGGAATCATCTCGATGGGGATTTAGCCGACGGATATTATATCCAACCGACGATTTTTAAAGGACATAATAAAATGCGGATTTTCCAAGAAGAGATTTTTGGTCCGGTCTTGTCCGTCACGACCTTTAAGACAGAAGAAGAAGCCCTTCAAATTGCAAATGACACGCTGTATGGATTAGGTGCCGGTGTCTGGACACGCGACATGAACCGTGCGTACCGGTTTGGTCGGGCGATCGAAGCGGGACGGGTCTGGACGAATTGTTATCACCAATATCCAGCGCATGCTGCCTTCGGCGGCTATAAGATGTCAGGGATTGGACGGGAAAATCACAAGATGATGCTGAATCATTACCAACGGACAAAAAACTTACTCGTCAGTTACAGCCCGGATAAACTTGGTTTCTTCTAATCGAGGAAAGGATGTGGCGACATGGTCGAACGTGTGCTGACGACCGATGCCGGCTTGGAGTTGATTGAACTGCTAAAGGCGAAACACGGACCGCTGATGTTCCACCAGTCAGGTGGCTGCTGTGACGGCAGTTCACCGATGTGTTTTGCGGAAGGCGATTTATTTTTAGGGGATCAAGATGTATGGATCGGGACGATCGGCGGTTGCCCGTTCTATATGCACGAAGATCAATACGAATACTGGAAGCATACGCAACTGATCATCGACGTGATCGACGGACGGGGCGGCATGTTTTCATTAGAAGGTGTCGAAGGAAAACGCTTTTTGACGCGCTCGCGTGCGTTCACGAAAGAAGAATACGCGGAGTTGGCAGCATCCACCAACCTCTGATATTCCGGCCAGACAACACTCCAACCGAAATTTTGGGCGATCATCGCGCAAAATTTCGGTTTTGGAGTGTTTTTTTTGATTCAGAAAATCTCCAGCGAGAGTCATGTTTTGTTTCTTGCCTAAGGCACGTTATAATTGAAACATATTTTACAAAAAAGGAGGACAGATGCCATGGGAACGTTTCAAGAACTGACCTCCATCGAAGCGGTCAAGGAACTATACCTTACACAACCAGCCAGTGTGCTCTACATTTCCAGCCCGGGGTGTGCGGTCTGCGCATCATTGTTTCCGCAAATCGAACCTATTTTTGCCGCGCATCCTGAATTTCGGGCGGGACGCGTCGATTTGACCGATGTTCCACAGATTGCCGGCGAGTTTTCGGTGTTTACCGTACCCGTGGTCTTGTTATTTGTAAAGGGGAAAGAAGTGCACCGGGAAGCACGGATCGTTCCGATTGAGCCGTTAAAACGGAAAGTTGAACAAATCGGTCAATTTGTTCTAACGATGGATTGACGTAAAACTAACATCGAGGAGGCAAAATCATGCGATATCCTTATTTAGGTTGGACAGGACAGACGATTGGCGTAACAGCACCTTCTTCCGGATTAACGGAAGAACTGCATCCAATGATTGAAGAGGCGACGAACCGATTGCAGGATCGGCAAATGGCGGTTCAAGTCGGACAAACCGTTTGGACACAACAAAAAGCAACAAGCGCGACCGCCGACATCCGGGCGGATGAATTGATGCAAATGTTGCAGAATCCGGAAATTGACGCAATCATTCCTCCATTTGGCGGTGAACGGGCAATTGACGTCTTGCCGCATCTTGAGATGAACCAGATTCCGGAAAAATGGTTGCTTGGTTATTCCGATACCAGTACGCTGCTGTTTGCGATTACTGTTCAGACCGGGATTGCGACGGCTCATGGACCAAATTTCGTCGAGATGCGAAGTGAAGAATGGGATGAGACGACGACCGCTTGGCGCCGGGTGCTGGCGACGCCAAAAGGAGGAACCGTCACACAATGGACCTCTGACTTTTATCAAACCAACTGGAACCATGCGGAACGACCGGCACGTTTTATGTACCATTTGGATGCGGCGACGGAATGGAAATCCGTTGATCCCAATGAAACTGAGTTGACGGGACGTCTGCTTGGAGGATGTCTGGAAACCGTTCGTCATCTGATCGGAACACCGTACGGTGACGTGACCGCATTTCAACAAACGCAAATCAATCAAGAGCCGATTCTTTGGTACTTTGAAATATCGGAAGCAAGTGCCACCGATGTGCATCGCTCGTTGATGCAGATGCATCTCGCCGGCTGGTTCGATCAGGCGGCAGGCATCGTATTCGGACGGACACCTGGTGGACGGATGATTGAAGATTATACGCTGACCGATGTGTACGGTATGCTGAAGGAAAAATTAAAGGTTCCAATATTTTATGATCTTGATATCGGACACCAACCGCCGCAATTGACACTCGTGAACGGTGCGCAGGCGACAATACGAATTCAAGGGAAAGATTCCAGAGTAGACATGACGTTCTGCTGATTTGAAAGAGGAGGACAGACATGCAGATTCGAAAATTTCAATCGTTGGCAGCATACAAACGGATTCATATCAATCCCGAAACACGGCGTATGACATTACCTGAGCCGTTTTATGATGCGTTACAGTTAAAAGATGAGTTGATGTTGGCCCAAGTCGGTCAAGTGCTCGTCATGCGAAATCCACAAGAAATGGTGGCGACGGAAACCGATTTGTTATCGGATATCGTTGAAGAAGGGTTTACAGGACAAGAATTGGTACAAGAATTTGCCTATCGGAAAGCGCAACAAGAACACCGTTTACGACAGGAAGTATTACAAGACGAGATCGACTCCTCAGCCCAGTTACAAATCGAATTATGAGAACGGGAAGTGAAACGTGATGCGAAAACGAACGAAAATCGGATTGGGTGTCCTCGGATCCGGAATGCTTGCCGCAAGTTATTATTTTTATGAAATGGCGATTGCCACGAATCCGAAACCGTTCTTATCGAACAACCGTGACCTGAGTGACGAAATGGTCCGCCTGATGCAACCGGGACAAACGTGGATCAAAGAACAGCCGCTTGAATTGATCGAAGTCAAAGCCCATGACGGCTTAACACTGCGCGGACACTATTTACCGCCGCTTGTCCCGTCGGACCGGATCGTTATTTTAGTCCATGGCTACGGCGGTGTCGGAACGGACTTAGCCGGATTCGCTTATTTGTATCACCAAGCCGGTTTTCATGTCATGATGCCGGATAATCGGGGGCATGGTAAAAGTGAAGGGAACTACATCGGTTTTGGCTGGCACGACCGGGAAGATTGTCTTCGCTGGACAGAATATCTGATTGCGCGTCTTGGTCAGGAAAGTGCGATTTTTCTGCACGGTGTTTCGATGGGCGGAGCGACCGTTCTGATGACAAGTGGGGAAGTTTTGCCGCCGCAAGTCAAAGGCATCATTTCCGATTGTGCTTACACATCCGTCAATGCCGTTCTCGCTTATCAGATGAAACGGATGTACCGTCTGCCGCATTTCCCGTTTCTGGCAATGACCAGTCTACTGACGAAATTGAAGGCAGGTTACTTTTTTAGTGAGGCTTCGGCGTTAAAACAAGTCAAACGGGCGACGGTTCCGATCCTGTTCCTGCACGGCGGCGCAGATACATTTGTTCCGACTTCAATGGTCTATGAGCTGTATCAGGCGTGTCCGACAGAAAAAGAGTTGGTCGTCATCCCGAATGCGGCGCACGCGATGGCCTATTTCGAAGATCCGGATACGTACGATACGGTCGTCGAACGTTTTGTCCGTCGAATTTTGAGTGATGATGAAGTGAAAGAATAATAAAAAAATGTTTGAAACCGTTGACAGAAAAACCTCTATTTAGTATTCTAATAACATAAATAGAAGTCGTCGTGGCGGAACTGGTAGACGCGCTAGACTCAGAATCTAGTGGTGGCAACACCGTGGAGGTTCAAGTCCTCTCGGCGGCATTTCATGCAAGTTCATCTAGAGCATCCTTTTTCGAAAGGGTGCTCTTTTTGAATTTCTATAGTAGAGAAATGAACAAAAATATTACGTTTATTCGTAAAATTTGAATTTTTCTGATAAAATGTGTGTTAAGGAAAGTGAATACAAGGAAAAAAGAGGGAGAAGGCATCCGCCTTCAAGAGAGGAGTTTTAACATGAAAAAGCAATTATCGGTTCTATTTTTGTTGATCAGTTGTCTGTTCGTATTAAGTGCCTGTAGCATCGGTTCGGAGGAGGAAACATCGGAAGACAAGACGTACAAAGTCGGAATCGACGTGACGTATCCGCCATTTGAGTACAAAGATGGCGATACGTACAAAGGGATTGATATCGATTTGATCAAAGCGATTGCGAAGGATCAAGACTTTAAGATTCAATTCGAAGCGATGGACTTCAGCGGAATCATTCCTGCTTTGCAGGCGAATCAGCTGGACGTGGCGATTGCCGGGATGAGTATCACACCGGAGCGGAAAAAAGTCGTGACGTTCTCCGATCCGTACTTTGAAGCCGGATTGATCTTAGTCGTCAAGGAAGACAATAACAAAATTAAGTCAGTTGATGACCTAAAAGGCGAAAAAGTCGCCGTCAAAAAGGGGACGACCGGTGCAAAATACGCAACGGATAATGCAGAAAAATTAGGCATCACGGTTACACAATTCAACGACAGCCCGGCAATGTTCCAAGAAGTCAAAAATGGCAACGCAGCGGCTCTGATTGAAGACTATCCTGTCATTTCGTACGCCAACAAACAACAGAACCTCGGTCTGAAACTAGTCGGCGACCGACTCAACGGGGATAACTACGGCATCGCGGTCTTAAAAGGGGAAAACGAAGAGTTGATGAAAAAAATCAACGAAGGACTGGCTAACCTGAAAGAAAGCGGCGAGTACGACAAAATCGTAGATACGTATTTAAAATAAGCGGATTTGAACGAAAGACAAGGGAGTTGAGTCGCTGATGGAAGTCGCAAAAACGGCGTTTCCGTTTTTCTTGGAAGGATTACAGATTACACTCTATATTTTCATCATCGCGGTCATAGCCGGATTCATCATTGGTTTGATCGTCGCGTTGATGCGTTTGTCTCCACTGAAGATTTTAAACGCGATTGCCATCGTCTACATCGATGTCATCCGCGGGACACCATTTATCGTCCAATTGTTCTTCATCTATTTTGGACTCAATTCACTCGAATGGCTGTCGATGGACCGGATGTATGCCGGTATCTTGACGGTCGCAATCAATGCGGGTGCGTATTTCGCCGAGATTATTCGGGCCGGGATTCAGTCGATTGATAAAGGGCAAACCGAAGCAGCTCGTTCGCTTGGAATGACCGGGCGTCAGACGATGACACAAATCATTCTGCCACAGGCATTCCGGCGGATGTTGCCGACAATCACCAACCAATCGATCATCAGTTTAAAGGATACTTCGTTATTGTCGATTATCGGCATCGCAGATTTGACGCAACAAGGGCAAGTGCAACAGGCGACGACGTTTGAACCGTTCATCGTGTGGACCGTCGTCGGTTTGATGTATTTCGTCGTCATTTATCTCCTTTCACTGTTAGCGAAATTCTTGGAACGGAGGTTTACCCTACGATGAGTATCATTGAAGTGAAACAATTGAAGAAATCGTTTGGTTCGAATGAAGTCTTAAAAGATATCTCAGTTGAAATCCAGGAAAAAGAAGTGGTCTGTGTCATCGGACCTTCGGGCTCCGGGAAAAGTACGTTTTTACGGTGTCTGAATCGCTTGGAGGACATCACCGGCGGGACAGTCGTGATCGATACGCACGACATTACGAACCCGAAAGTTGATATCAATAAAGTGCGGGAAGAAGTTGGGATGGTATTCCAACACTTTAACTTGTTTCCGCATAAGACGGTGCTTGAAAACGTGACGCTTGCTCCGATGAAAGTGCGGAAGACGGAAAAAAGCCAAGCCAAGCAACGGGCTCTTGAATTACTTGATAAAGTCGGCTTACGTGAAAAGGCCGACAATTATCCGGGTGAACTGTCAGGTGGTCAAAAACAACGCGTGGCGATTGCCCGCGCCTTGGCGATGAATCCAAAAATCATGCTGTTTGATGAGCCGACGTCAGCGCTCGATCCAGAAATGGTCGGCGACGTGCTCGCGGTCATGAAACAATTGGCGCTCGAAGGGATGACGATGATCGTCGTCACGCATGAGATGGGATTTGCCCGCGAAGTTGGTGATCGCGTCCTGTTTATGGATGGCGGTTTCATCGTCGAAGAAAACATTCCGAGCTTATTGTTTGATGCGCCGCAACATGAGCGGACACAATCGTTTTTAAGTAAAGTTTTATAAAAGAGACGAATCGAGTATCCATTTGCCGACAGGGAGGCGATGGATACTCTTTTTTTGAGGAAAAAAGTCTTTTTTCCCCTAGAGATGTTTCATTCATAAAGAACAGAGGGTACAGTCATAAGAAAAACTTATACATTTATCACTGAGAAATTGGGAATTCGAAACGCACTGAGCCAAAAGAAGTAGTAATATAATAACTAAGGCAAACACTTTTGACATACAGGCCTTCGTCAAGGTTACATTCGATTTGTCAGACCGGGAACGTAACGATTGTCGACTTTTTATGTCATCCGATTTGAAAGCGCTAACAGGTAGAGAGTTGGAAATGTGCTGATTCTTCAGCACGAAGGGTGAAATGAATGAAACGGGGGGAACCGTACATGGCAAGCCGGGAACAGGAACAACAAGCATTTTATGGACCAAACCTTGGTTACATCATCGAATTGTATGAACGTTTTTTAGAAGATGCTTCTTCAGTGGATGAAGAGACACGACTCTATTTTGAACAGAACGGGGCTCCGATCTCAGAACCAGTTGTCAATCAAGTGGTCGAGACCGGAGATTTTGAAAAATATTTGGCAGCCAGCCGCTTAGCGGATCAAATTCGTGCAAAAGGTCATTTAGCGGCGGACATCTATCCATTAAAAGATCATCCGCGGGAGACGGAATTGCTTGAGCTTGGTCAGTTTGGACTGACAGAAGCTGATTTACGTGGCATGCCGGTCACACTCGTTTGTCCGGATCCACCGACCCACTTGAAGGATGCCTTCGAAGGGATTGAACATCTGAAAGCCCAATATACAGGGGCAGCCGCGGTCGAGTTCCAACACGTCGACGATTTGGACGAAAAGAAATGGTTGCGTCAAAAGATTGAACAAGGGGCGTTGACGGCCAAGCTCAGCGTTGAGCAGAAAAAACAATTGTTTAAACGTTTAGCGGAAACGGATCTTTTTGAAAAATATCTGCATAAAACATACGTGGGACAAAAACGCTTTTCAATCGAAGGACTGGATGCGATGGTGCCGTTGCTTGATACGATTGTCGGTCACCTGATTGCCAATGGATCGGAGACAATCAACATCGGAATGGCTCACCGTGGACGTTTAAACGTGTTGGCACATGTCCTAGGCAAACCGTACGAAATGATTTTTGCCGAATTCCAACATGCACCGAACCACGATCTTGTCCCGTCGGAAGGATCGATTGGAATTACGTATGGCTGGACAGGCGACGTCAAATATCATTTGGGATTAAACCGGAAAATGGAGCAACAATCCACTAATGTGCGGATGACACTTGCCAATAATCCGTCGCATCTGGAGTTTGTCGATCCTGTCGTCGAAGGATTTACACGGGCGGCGCAAGATGACCGTTCGCAAAAAGGCGCGCCTCGCCAAGAGCAGGGCAAAGCAGCCGCGATCCTGATTCACGGTGATGCCGCTTTCCCGGGACAAGGAATTGTCGCTGAAACATTGAATTTGACGAATTTAAAAGGATACAACACGGGCGGGACGATTCACATCATCGCCAACAATACGATCGGTTTCACGACAGAGCCGACCGATTCACGTTCAACCCGCTATTCGAGCGACCTGGCAAAAGGATACGAAATCCCGATTTTCCACGTCAATGCCGATGAGCCGGAAAGCTGTTTAGCTGTCGCGTTACTCGCCAGTGAATACCGGGCAACGTTCAACAAAGACGTATTGATTGATTTGATTGGGTACCGTCGTTTTGGACATAACGAGATGGATGAGCCGATGAACACGAATCCAGTGTTATATGAGTTGATCCACCAACATGACACGGCACGGGTCTTATACGCCAACCAACTGGTCGAACAAGGGGACGTCACGAAAGAAGAGGTCGCTGCGATTGAAACGGACATCAATGATGTCATGAAAGCAGCACGTGAGAAAGTACCGAATGTGGAAAAAGAGTACGGTGGGGTCATGCCGGACGTCGTCTTCAAAGGGGTTCCGACCGTTGAGACAGGTGTTTCGGAAGAGAACTTGATGGCGTATAACGAACAGTTACTCGAATGGCCAAGCGGATTCAATGTTTTCCATAAGTTAGAGAAAGTCTTAAAACGCCGGACTGATGCGTTGACGACGAAAAACGGGATTGACTGGGGACATGCCGAGACGCTCGCGTTTGCATCGATTCTCTCGGACGGAACACCAATCCGTCTAAGTGGTCAGGATTCCGAACGGGGAACGTTCGCTCAGCGGAATATCAATCTTAATGATGTTAAAACCGGCAAATCGTTTTCACCGATGCACAGTTTGAAATCAGCGACTGCGTCCTTTGCTGTCTACAACAGTCCGTTATCGGAAGCAGGCGTCCTCGGCTTTGAATATGGCTACAATGTTTTCGCACCTGAGACACTTGTCTTATGGGAAGCGCAATATGGTGATTTTGCCAACTCCGGTCAAGTCATCTTTGATCAATTCATCTCGGCGAGCCGTGCGAAATGGGGGCAGACATCGGGGCTTGTGATGCTGTTGCCTCACGGATATGAAGGTCAAGGTCCGGAACACTCAAGTGCCCGACTCGAACGTTTCCTATCGTTATCCGGTGAGAAAAACTGGACGGTCGCCAATGTCTCGAGCGCCGCGCAGTATTTCCACCTGCTTCGCCGTCAAGCAGCGATTCTCGGAAAAGAAGAAGTCCGTCCGCTTGTCGTGATGACACCGAAAAGTCTTCTCCGGCACCCGCTCGCGACATCTGATTTATCCGAGCTGACAGATGGCTCCTTTAAACGGATCGTGGAACAAACGGGTCTTGGTGAATCACCGGATCAAGTCGAACGAATTGTCTTTTGCAGTGGGAAAGTCGCGATTGATTTGGCGGAAGCCGTCTCGAAATCCGATGACGACTTCAACTGGTTGCACATCGTGCGAATCGAAGAAATTTACCCATTCCCGGCGAAGCAGTTAAACGCGTTGTTGGAGCGGTACCCGAATGTTACGGAATTTGTTTGGGTTCAGGAAGAACCAAAAAACATGGGGGCATGGACATATATTGAACCGCGCTTAGAATCCGTTGGTATCAATGGCATCACGCAAGTGCGCTATATTGGACGCCGTCGACGCTCGAGTACAGCGGAAGGTGACCCGACTGGTCATAAAGTCGAACAAGCGCGCATCGTAACCGAAGCATTGACACGCCAGACGGTCGAAGAAACGACGGCACCATCTATTTCCGAAACAAATGTCTAACGCATAACATCTTGTGGGGTCAAACACGAACAGTCTTAGGGGGACGAATTATCATGGAAATCAAAGTGCCAGAACTTGCAGAATCGATTACGGAAGGTACGGTCGCTTCGTGGTTGAAACAACCAGGCGATCAGGTGGAAAAAGGGGAAGCGATTGTTGAGCTGGAAACGGATAAAGTCAACATCGAAGTCCCGTCGGATGAAGCCGGCGTGTTGACAGAGGTCATGGCGGCAGAAGGCGACACGGTCCGGGTTGGCGAGACGATTGCCATCATCACAGCGGGTGGCGAAGCAGCAAAACCGACTGAAACGACTCCAACGCCAAAGGCAACAGAAGCACCAACAGAAGCACCAGCCGCTCAAGAGCCGAAAAAAGAGCAGCCGGCAGCTGTCGCGGCGACTGAAGCCACGACGCTTGCTGACCGTCCGATTGCTTCACCCGCAGCTCGGAAGTTAGCCCGCGAAAAAGGAATTGATTTGTCGCAAGTCGCGACGCAAGATCCGCTTGGCCGGATCCGCGTGCAAGATGTGGCAACGTTTGAAGTCGCGCCACGTGAACAAGCAAAACCACAACCGGCAACGCCGGCACCACAACCAGCAGCTCCAGCAGCACCCGGCAAACCGGAAGAACGAATCAAAATGTCACGCCGTCGTAAAACGATTGCCAACCGTTTAGTAGAAGTTCAACAAACAGCTGCGATGTTGACGACATTTAACGAAATCGATATGTCTGCTGTCATGTCTTTACGGAAACGCCGTCAAGAAAAATTCGTCAAGGACAATGAGGTCAAACTTGGTTTCATGTCGTTCTTTACGAAAGCTGCCGTCGCGGCCTTGAAAAAAATGCCTTATCTAAATGCAGAAATTCAGGGAGACGAGATTGTCCTGAAGAAATTCTACGACATCGGGATTGCAGTTTCTGCCCCGGACGGACTGGTCGTGCCGGTCGTCCGTGATGCCGATAAAAAGAACTTCGGTGAAATCGAAAAAGATATCATCAATCTTGCGGTCAAAGCGCGTGACAACAAACTGGGCTTGTCTGATTTGACAGGCGGAACGTTTACGATCACGAACGGTGGAACATTTGGTTCCTTGATGTCGACACCGATCCTGAATGGACCACAAGTGGCGATTCTCGGGATGCATGCGATCAACTTGCGTCCGATCGCGATTGATGCAGAACGAATGGAAAACCGTCCGATGATGTATGTCGCCCTTTCTTATGATCACCGGATCGTGGACGGAAAAGAAGCCGTCACGTTCCTTAAACACATTAAAGATTTGTTGGAAGATCCGGAATCACTCATCTTCGAAGCGTAATCATACGGGAACACCCTGTTTCGAATCATGGAAACAGGGTGTTTTTTTGTTATCTGTTACAGCGTTGTCACCCAATCTATACAGAAGATTACATCTGCTTCATGAGACGTTCATCGAAACACGGTAAGATTCATCTTGTATGAGAATCACGATTTCGAGGGGGATAAACGAATGTTAAAGCAGATCGGAATGACGGTCCTGACCGGACTAGTCATCACAAGCAGTGCAACGAGCACTGAGGCAGCAAAGAAACCGGCAAAAGGATTATTGGACCCAGAGCGGATCGTTAATGTTGCGCATCGCGGTGCGTCAGGCTATGCACCGGAACATACGATGGTTGCTTACGAGATGGGACATAAAAAGTTAAAGGCCGATTACATTGAAATTGATTTACAGATGACGAAAGATGGTCACTTGATTGCGATGCATGACGAGACGGTCGATCGGACGACAAACGGGACAGGCGCGGTCAAGGACAAGACGTTGGCGCAGATCAAACGATTGGATGCAGGAAGTTGGTTTAATCAAGCCTATCCCGCCTATGCCCGTGCGAGTTATAGAGGATTACAGGTTCCGACGCTTAACGAAATCTTTGATCGTTATGGCAAGCAGGCCAACTATTATATCGAAACGAAGTCACCGGATGTCTATCCCGGGATGGAGAAAAAACTGTTGGATACGTTAAAACGATTTGGATTATCAAGTGACCGCGTTAAACCGGGACAAGTGATGATTCAATCGTTCAGTCAAGAAAGTTTGTTAAAAGTAAAACGTCTGGATCGGAACGTACCGCTTGTGCAATTGCTCGAAGCAGGTGATGTGAATGCGTTAACCGCTAGACGAGTGAAAGACATCAAGACCTATGCGGTTGGGGTGGGTCCGTCCTTTAAGGCACTGACGAAAACCAATACGGCGTTGATTCGAAAAAACGATTTGTTGCTCCACCCGTACACTGTAAATGAGAAGAAGGATATGCATCGGATGCTTGATTACGGAGTGACCGGTGTTTTCACGAATTTTGTCGACCGTTTTAATGAAGTCAGACAGCAGCATACATCACGTTGAATACAGAAAAAAGTCCGCTTTTCTTCCTGAAAAGCGGACTTTTTTTGAAAATGACATCCAAACCCTTCTTCACTACGTATGCTTATCGAGGTTTTATCATGTATTCAGTTATTTTCGCGTGATGCAGAACATGATACGATAATACAGCAACGTGGGGCGGAATCGTTCAGGGACGTTCCGTCAAGAGAGAATGGAGTGAACAGCATGCGGATTACACAATATACAGACTATGGATTACGTGTCCTGATTTACTTAGGACTTCACCGGCAGGAAATCACGCCAATGCCGGCGATTGCCAATCATTATGGGATTTCATCCAATCATTTGATGAAAGTGACGCAACAGTTGGCGAAGCTCGGCTATGTTGAATCAACGCGCGGACGGACAGGCGGACTACGTCTGATTCGAGATCCGGAAGAGATCAATATCGGGAAGGTCGTTCGGGAGATGGAACCGATGGATATCGTCGAATGCTTTTCGGCGGACGGACATTGTGTGATTGAACCACACTGTCAGTTAAAAGGGATTCTCGGACGGGCTTTACGGGCGTTTATTCGTGAACTCGAGCAACATACGTTAGCGGAGTTGATTACGAATCGCCAAGAACTGGATTTACTGTTTGCCAAAGCGGGTGCGGATGATTCACGTTAAGTGAATCACCCGGATTCGTTTTTTTTTTGCAACAAAAGACAGCTACCGCCTGAAAAAGATCAGGTGATAGCTGCGGACGTGCCAAAATCATTATTTTAATTTAGAAACCGATCGTTTTTTCGGGTTCACGTGCTCGGGATTTTTCGCCAGATCATCCTGCACGGATTCTTTCCATAAAGGAACATCGCTGTAGTAAGCGGCGCGGGCAATCAAATGTCCGCCAATCGGTGCCGTGATCAATACGAACAAAATACCAAGCAGGACACGGGACGAGAAAAATCCATCTTCTGCGACAAAATAGATGATGACGCCGATGAGAATGCTCATGACACCAAGCGTCGCGCTTTTGGACGCGGCGTGAGCACGCGTATAGAGGTCAGGTAGCCGAATGAGACCCAGTGCAGTGACGAGGCTGAAAAAAGCTCCGATCAACGCAAAGGCGGCTACGAAAATATCACTGATTGCGGTCACGTTCGATGATCTCTCCTTTCTCGATGAATTTGGAGAAAGCGACTGTCCCGATGAATGCCAAAATCCCGATCAATAAGATGACTTCCAGATAGTCACTTGTACGAAGAATGATCGAAACTAATCCGACGACGGAAATCAAACTGATGCCGATGGAATCAAGGGCGATGACACGGTCGGCAACGGATGGACCTTTGATGACGCGGTAAAACAAACCAAGCATCGACAGGAACACGCCACCTAAGGCAATAAATAAAAGGGTCTCTAACATCAGCGGCTCACCTCCAAGATGGCTTTCTCAAAACTATTTCGAATCGAGGCAACGGCATCATCGGCTTCCGGCATATGCAAGGCATGGATATACAATGTCTTGTTGTCATCTGAAATATCAACGACAAGTGTTCCTGGTGTCAACGTAATCAGCATCGAAAGCAGTGTGACTTGCCAATTGTGTTCCAGCTCCGTCTCGTATGCAAAAATACCGGGTTTGATGTCGAGGCGCGGTTTCAAAATGATTGACAGCACTTCAAGGTTCGCAACGACCAGTTCGTATAAAAATCGGATGAACAGCCGGATTAAAGCGATGAATGGTCCAAGATAAAAACGAGTACTGAAGCCTCGCCGCATCGCAAACATCGCAATCAAACCGAGCAAGTAGCCGATGATGAACGATGAAGTGGAAAAGGAGTTGGCGAGAAACATCCAGAGGAATGCAAGCAAGATATTGAGTAATAACTGAAATGGCATGGGTTAATCCTCCTTCAGTACGGCTTGAATATAGATTGAGGGATCGACAAGCGGATCCACGGCTTGAGAGATGAAGGGACGGACGGCTTCCGCACCCACTCCATATAATACGGTAATCACGACTAAACAAAGCGCAGGTGAGAGCAATTGTTTGGTCAGATGGCGTTTCGGACCGGTGTAGGTCTTCGGCGTTCCCCAAAATCCACGAATGAAAATCTGCATCACCGAGTAGAGGACAAGTAAGCTTGAAATCAAGACGACAAACGGTCCAACGAGATCACCGGCTTCAAATCCGCCCCGAACGATGAGCAACTTCCCGATAAAACCACTGAGTGGCGGAATTCCGGCGAGTGACAACGCAGCAATGAAATACGTCCATCCGAGTAACGGATACTCTTTGATCATCCCGCCCATGTCTTTTAATCGACTTGAACCAACGATTCCAATCATGACGCCGATCAGCAGGAATAATGCTGCTTTGATCAACATGTCATGAATCAGATAGAATACCGCGCCTTCGAGCGACTGGCGGGTCATGACGGAGACACCGTACAAAATCACGCCGACAGCAACGATGATGTTGTAGATTAAAATTTGTTTGGCGTCACGTGTCGCGAGAGCACCAATGACTCCGATTAAAATCGTCGCTAGTGCCAACCAGCCGAGAATCTGATGCGTGAATTCCGGTTGATGGGAGAAGAATAAACTGTAGGTCCGCAAAATGCCGTAGACACCAACTTTCGTCAGCAATGCGCCGAATAAGGCAAGGACCGGAGTCGGTGGTACTTGATAGGAGCCCGGTAACCAGAAATAAAGCGGGAAGATGGCTCCTTTTAATCCGAAGACAATCAAAAACAGAATCGCGATGACGCTGAGAATGCCCGGTTGATTGATTTCAGAAATTTTTTGTGAAATATCTGCCATGCTCAATGAACCGATGATGCCGTATAAAAAGGCGACCGTCATGACAAACAAAGCAGACGAGATGACGTTAATCAACAGGTATTTCAAGGACTCACGCAACTGAGCCGGCTTTCCGCCGAGCACGATTAAAACGTAAGAAGAAATCAAAAAGACTTCGAAAAAGACAAACATGTTGAAAATATCACCTGTCGTAAAGGCACCGTTCACACCGACAAGTAAAAATTGAACAGCGATGTAGTAGTAAAAGCGTTGGTGCAGATCAGACAAGTAATAGATCGAGTACCAGACTACAAAAAAGACAAGCAGGCTGGTCGTAAAGACAAGCAGGGCGGATAACATATCCGACACAAGCGTGATGCCGAATGGAGCGGGCCAGCTCCCGAGCGTCACCGTCAAGATGCCTCCTTGTTTGACACGGAAAATCAGATAAGCCGAAGCCAGGATCGTCACGAGGGTTGATCCGAAGGACAGGCTGCGCTGTAGACGCAGGTGGTTCGGGAACAACATCAAGATGACACCGGTAATCAACGGGATCAAAATCGGTAATAACGGTAAATTAATCATGCGTATCGGTTCCTTTCATTTCCTCGAGATTGTCTGTGCCAAGTTCTTGATAAGCCCGGTAGGCGAGCACGAGGAAAAATGCGGTCACGCCGAAACTGATAACGATTGCCGTGAGAACAAGCGCTTGTGGAAGCGGATCCGTATACTGGGTGACCCCGTCTTTGATGACAGGAGCCGCTCCGGTCTTCAGCCCCCCCATCGTCATGACAAGCAAATGAGCCGCATGACTGAGTAAGCCGGTTCCGATGATGATTCGTAAAATACTTTTCGAAAGAATGAGATAGACGGCACACATCGTCAGGATGCCTGCAGCGATCGCCATGATGATCTCCATTCGTTAATCACTCTCCCCAATCGTTTGAATAATCGTCATCGTCACACCGACGACGACGAGATAGACGCCCAAATCAAACAACATCGCCGTATGCAGGGAAGTTTTTCCGAACAGCGGTAGATTGAAGTAATCATGTGCGTGCGTAAAGAACGGAACATTAAACAATAAAGCGCCCGAAGCCGTCAAGACGGCAATCAACATGCCAATCGCCGTCATCAATTTGTAGTCGACGGGCAGAATTTGGCGGAGTGTTTGAATGTCAAAGGCAAGCAGGACCAACACGAGGGCGGAAGCGGTGACGAGTCCGCCGATAAAGCCACCACCCGGTGTATAATGCCCGGCAAAGAACAGATAGACGGCAAACAAGAAAATAATGAACGTGATGAACGTCGTGGCCGATTCCAGGATGACGTCATTCGTATGTTTCTTCATCGGATTTTTCATTTGTCGATTCCTCCAGTCTTCCGGAAATTAATCATCGCATAGATGCCGAGTGCGGCAATCGCCAACACGCTGATCTCAAACAACGTATCAAATCCACGGAAGTCGACGAGGATGACGTTGACCATGTTACCGCCTGCGGCTAAGTCCGCCACATTATCGATATAATACTGGGCGATGGAGGCAAATGAGCGTTGGCTCAGAGAAGCCAGTGCGACTAACGTGACACTCAGACCGACGAGAGCGGAGATGGCTGCGTTCCCGAGTCTGAACTTGATCCGTTCTTCTTTCCGGCTGATTTCCGGCATATGATAAAACACAAGCAGGAACAGCGCAACAGAGACCGTTTCAATGACAAGCTGTGTCAGCGCCAGGTCAGGTGCCCGGAATAAGACGAAGAACAGAGCGACCGTATAGCCGACGACACCCAGTAAGATGATGGATGTCAAACGGGACCGGGCGAACGTGATCGATAACGCACTTCCGACCAGAACCAAGACCAAGACGATTTCGTAAGCATGGACCGAACTGAGTGGGTCCACGTCAAATCTAAAGGCATCGAGGAAGTAAAGACTCGATAAGACCAGCACGACGATAAAACCGAAGATATAGACCAAATAAGAACGCATATAGCCGGTCATGACCGTATCGTGAATAGCGGTCGAGGCTTGTTCACCCCGACGCAACAAGGCGTCATATTGGTGATTCAACGACACCTGTTTTGGCATCCGGTTGTACAGTGAGCGCCATTTCGGTAACGTCAGGAACAAAATCGTCCCGACTGAGATGATCAGCAGGGTCAAGAACAGTTCGAGATTAAATCCGTGCCAGAGCTTGATCTTGAGCGGGAACGATCCACCACCGTCAACGACCTGCGGTAAAATGGCTTCAACGGCAGGGCGAATCAGCGTGTTCGAAAGCAAGTTCGGGAACAAGCCGATCAAGATGACGAGTGAGACCAGCACAAGTGGAGGCAGTAACATGCCGATTGGTGCTTCATGCGGTTTTTTCGGTAACTTGTCCAATTGTTTTGGACCAAGGAACGTCCGATAAACAATCAAAATACTATAAACAAACGTGAAGATACTACCGACGACAGCAAAGAACGGGAACAAGAGCCCCCACGTTTCGAGATGAAACAGTCCGGAATTCGATACTTCGAGAACACCGGTCAAAAACATTTCCTTACTCAAGAAACCATTGAACGGCGGAACACCCGCCATCGACAATGTCCCGATTGTCGCGATCGTGAACGTCACCGGCATCAGTTGAGAGAGACCGCCTAGTTTCCGGATATCACGTGTACCCGTTTCATGATCGATGATTCCCGCCATCATGAAAAGACTTCCTTTAAATGTCGCATGGTTGATCAAGTGGAAGACGGCTGCGACAGTTGCAATCGTATAGAGGCTGTCAGGCAGGATTTCAACCTGTAAAGCCGCTGCTCCCAGTCCGAGCAGGGACATGATCAGACCGAGCTGTGAAATCGTCGAATACGCTAAGATGGCTTTTAAATCAACTTGTTTGACGGCATTTAACGACCCCCAGAAGAGTGTGAACATTCCGACAGACGACACAAGATAAAACCAAAGCGGCGTTTCAGCAAAGATGGGACTCATCCGGGCGACCAAATACAGACCCGCCTTGACCATCGTCGCCGAGTGAAGATACGCACTGACGGGAGTCGGTGCTTCCATCGCATCCGGCAACCAAATATGGAACGGGAATTGAGCGGATTTTGTAAAAGCTGCCAGTAAAAACAGCACAAGGGAAACAGTGAAAAGTGGATCGCCTGAATACGTACTGACCGTTGCGAGCGATTCGCGGATGCTGAACGAACCAGACAGTAACGACAGCAAAGAAATTCCGCCAAGCATGGACAACCCACCGAAAACAGTGATGAGCATCGATTTTTGGGCACCGTAACGGGAGCGTTCCCGTTCATACCAGTAACCGATCAGTAAGAATGAGGAAATTGACGTCAATTCCCAGAACAGGTACATGACGATCATGTTGTCCGACAAGACAATCCCGAGCATGGCTGTCATAAAGAGAAGCAAATAGACATAAAAATTATGCAGCGCCTCTTTTTTTGGATCCAGATAATAAACTGAATAGAGAACGACAAGGGATCCAATGCCGGTAATCAACAACGCGAACAGTAAACCGAGTCCATCGACATAGGCGACGAAGTTGATACCCAGTGAAGGGATCCAGTTCATTGTCGCAGTGACCGGTTTTCCAGCCATCGTTTGACTGATGAATTGGCTGAAATAGATGACCAGTGTGAGTGGGACGAGTAAAACGAACCATCCTGTGTGCACGGATCGAATCTTCTTGTAGAGTAATGGAATGAAGAGACTTACGAGTAACGGCAACAAGATTGCCAAATGAAGCAATGACACATGATTCCCTCCTTTGTGTGGTGCAATCGAAAAAAATGAAAGAAGGACGTTGTACGCAAGCGACGTGTTTGGCTTGTGACGATGTCCTCTCTAGCATAGGCATTCGATTTTCGGTGAAGCATCTGTTAAAAGTATAGCGTACATTTCGTGTCTCTGCATGACTTGACCCTTTTGATTTAGCGCAGGAACGCGGTTTTTGATCGAATTATTAAATATGTAGGAACACGGCAGAAAAAGGCTAAAAAAAATCTGAAAAAAATATTTGAAACGACGTTTTTGATTACAATCAGCCGTTTGTGGGAAAACAAATAAAGTGTAAAAATCCAGTGGACAGAGGTGGCATCATGAACAAGTCGTTTAAGCAAGGTCTCATCCTAGGCGGAGTCGTTACATTATCCGCATTAGCAATCAGACGGTATCAACAAACCGGATCAAAAGATCAAAGTATCAGTCATACTGCGGAACTGGACCAGCGTCCAAGCGTCGATGCAAAAACGGACGAAACCGAAGTGGGTCTGACGCAACTGGACTCGATTCAGCGTGCGGATTGGCAGGCAAATGGTTTTCCACAGACACATGCCGAGCTCGAGCGATTAGAAAAAGAAGAACACTAATAAAAAAACACGCTCTCATTTTTGGGAGCGTGCTTTCTATATGAAGTAAAAACTCAGGCACTTGTCGAAACGAGAGCTTGGATGCGCTCACTATGTGCTGTGTACGAAGATAGATGTTCGAATTGATGCAGGGTAAGCGTCGTCATTCGACTGTGCCCCGTGCTTGATTCAAGCAGTAGATAGGCTTCATTTTGGTCCTGACCACCACCGTCAAAGCGGATTGTCGCTGTAATCGTCCGTCCGTCGTTCGTTTGCATATAGATATCGTAACCACCAAAATCAACGCGGGTAAAACGATTGGCTTCGCTTACGATTCGTTTAAAGGTTTCTATCAATGAATAAGACATGCAAGTTCCTCCTTATGTGAAAAGACCATGTGACCTGACATTCAATCACCAATCGGTATCGAATATTACTTTTCCCATTAAATAGAAGAATTAAACCTTTAAAAAGAATCTTTTTTTAGGGTTGTTATGAAACGCGTTTCATACGGTATCGTAAAGTGAAACAGCGCGTAACCGGATCATAATTACGGGCGTCAGCTGAAAGCAGGGTCAAAAGGAGCGGAAAAGCTCCTTTTTTTTGTACAAAAAAAGACAAAGTCTGAATGAAGACTTTGCCTTTAAGAAGAACAGATTAGAGTTCGACGTTATGGTAGACTTGCTGCACATCTTCCAAATCTTCCAACGCATCAATCATTTTTTCGAATTGTTGGACGTCTTCCTCAGATAACGTCACTTCGTTTTGAGCGAGCATGACCAGCTCGGCAACTGAAAAATCAGTAATGCCGGCTTCTTTTAACGTTTCCTGAACGGCATGGAACTGCTCCGGCTCAGCATAGATGATGACCGATTCTTCTTCTTCCAAGATGTCACGGACATCCAAATCGGCTTCCATCATCAGTTCGAGGATGTCATCGGCCGTTTTCCCCTCAAACGCAAAAATGGCCGTTGCATCAAACATATAGGCGACAGAACCGCTGACTCCCATGTTTCCTCCGTTTTTCCCAAATGCGGCACGCACGTCAGAAGCCGTCCGGTTGACGTTGTTCGTCAACGTCTCGACGATGACCATCGAACCGCTTGGTCCAAATCCTTCGTACCGTAAGACGTCAAAGTTTTCTTCAGCGCCACCTTTTGCTTTTTCAATCGCCCGATCGACGATTGCCCGGGGAACACTGTACGTTTTTGCACGTTCCAAGACAACTTTTAATGCCTGATTTGATTCAGGATCCGGTTCGCCTTGTTTCGCGGCAACATAAATCTCCCGTCCGAATTTCGCATACACCCGGCTTGTATTTTTGTCTTTCGACGCCTTTTTCTCTTTGATGTTATTCCATTTACGACCCATCAGAATCCACTCGCTTTCACATGACTTCGATTTAGTAGAAACCCGTCGGTTCCCTCTGCCTGTCTAGTATACCTCATCCGCCATCGATTTCTGAACTGAAATGATAGGACTTGACTGAATTTTGAACGGGAACGTTTACAACGAGTGGAAATTCGGGAAGTATCAGTAGATGAATAAATTCAGCATGTGGAAGGATGAACGATTATGAACAAAGCAGCAGTGTTCCATCGCGCCTTATCTCCGTACGTCTATAAATATGACGAAGAGACGGTGCATATCCGCTTAATGTCGGCGAAAGGGGATCTCGATCGTGTCGAACTCGTACACGGGGATCCATATGAATGGGATGCTGAGCGAGAAGAGGATCGGGACTGGAACTTCGATCCGGACAAAGAAAAATTTTGGAAAACCGCGACAACACCAATGACCTATTCAGGATCGGATGCGACCCATGATTATTGGTTCGTCGCCATTCGACCGGCTAAAAAACGTGTCCGTTACGGATTCAGAGTCTATGCCGGTGACACATCCGCCGTCTACACAGAACGAGGATGGTATGACGAGGTGCCGCTTGATCATCCGGGCTATTACTTTGCCGTTCCTTACATGAACGCTGTGGACGTATTTGATGCTCCGGCATGGGTCAAGGATACGGTCTGGTATCAAATTTTCCCGGATCGGTTCGCAAACGGCGACCCGACGAATGACCGGGCGGGGACGATTGCCTGGGGAGCGGAAGCACCCGCGTTCGACAATCATTTTGGCGGCGATTTCCAAGGGGTGATTGATCGGATTGATTACTTAAAAGCACTGGGCATCACAGGGATTTATTTTTGTCCGATCTTTGTTGCACCTTCCAATCATAAGTACGATACGCTGGATTACTTGCAATTGGATCCAAGTTTCGGGACAGAAGAGACCTTCCGGGAAATGGTCCAGTTGCTCCACGATAATGGCATCCGGATTTTACTCGATGCCGTCTTTAACCATGTCAGTGTGGAGCATCCGGCCTTCCAAGATGTGATGACAAACGGAAGAGAATCAAAGTATGCCAATTGGTTCATGATTGATGAGTTCCCGGTTCAAACGACACCGGCACCGAACTACGAAGTATTTGCGTTCGAAGCGAACATGCCGAAACTCAATACAGCCCATCCGGACGTCAAAGACTATCTATTGAAGGTCGGAAGATACTGGGTCGAAGAGTTTCAGGTCGATGGTTGGCGGCTTGACGTGGCGAGTGAGGTCGATCATGCCTTTTGGCGTGAGTTTCGGACGGAAGTCCGTGCTGCCAATCCGGAAGCGTACATCGTCGGCGAATGCTGGACGGACTCTCAGGAATGGTTGCTCGGTGATCAGTTTGATGCGGTCATGAACTATGGACTGACCGAAGCCTTTTTGACGTTTTTTGCGACCAACGAGAGCACGGCATCCGCGTTCAGTCATGCGATTGTCCGAAACTTGAACAGTAACTCCATGAATGTCAACGAAGTGATGTTCAATTTGGTGGATTCGCACGATACACCACGTGCCTTGACACGAGCGAATGGGGACCGGGAACGGATGAAATTGTTGATGTTATCTCTGTTGACGTTCACAGGGAGTCCTGTCATCTACTATGGGGACGAGATCGGTCTGACGGGTGGTCAGGATCCGGATAACCGGAAATGTATGGTCTGGGATTCAGCGGAGCAGGACACTGAGCTTCTCGACTATATCAAACAGTTGATTGCCCTGCGTAAACAACACACTGGTCTTGCCAACGCATCAAGTTATCAATTTGAACAAGTGAATGATGAGACCGGCAGCTTTGTAATTCGTCGCGAGACGAACGAAACGACCTATTTGATCGTGTTCAACAATGGACCGGAAGACATCCAAATCGATCTGGCAGAACCGACGATCGATTTATTGGAGAAGAGGCACTATCCGCAAACCGTTGACGTGCCGGCTGTATCCGGTAAGATTTTGCAAGTGATCGGCGTCTAAACAAACAGCCGCTTCCAGGAAATTTTTCCGGAAGCGGCTGTTGTTTTAGGTAAATCAAGTATCAGAAAAAGGGATGGATGAGCAGACCGCTTCTCAACTTCGGTTCAAACCAGGTCGATTTCGGGGGCATGACGTCCCCGGCGTCAGCCACTTCCATCAACTCGGTCAATCCGGTTGGATGCAGATGGAAAGCCACTGCCATCGTTCCTTGATCGACGAGCTGTTCAAGTCCGGCGTATCCTTTGACGCCACCAACGAATTGAATCCGTGAATCGGTCCGTGGATCCTCGATGCCGAGGAAAGGTGTCAACAGTTCATCCTGGAGAATCGCGACATCCAGATTGTCTTTGACGGATGGACGATCCTGCTCATAATCGAGCGTGTACCATTCTTGTTTTAAGTACATTTCAAACCGGTGTTTTTGCGTTTCCGGTGCTCGCCCGCGTGTAATCGTGAAGCGACTGCTGATTCGTGTCAGTAATTCCTCAACCGACTGACCGTATAAATCCTCGACGACACGATGATAACCTTGAATGTTTAATTGGTCACGCGAAAAGGAAACGGCGAGGAACAAACCGGCATCGTCGTGATCGTTCAACCGGGCGACTTGCGAGGCAGCTTCTGCCCGGTGATGACCGTCCGCGATGTACAGATGATCATGACGGGCAAATTGACTGCCGATTGTCATCATCGCTTCTCGATCGGTTACCTTAAAAATCGTGTGTTCGATTCCATCTTCTGCCGTGAATTGATAGAGTGGCGGCTGTTTGTCCTGTTCTGCCACGATCCGGTCCAGTTCGGCGTCCGGGTGGTGTGCAAGCAGAATCGGTCCTGTATGAGCCGCGAGTGCCTGCACATGACGGACGCGGTCCCGTTCTTTGTCCGGGCGTGTGAACTCGTGTTTGCGGATGATGCCTTGATCATAGTCGGAAACAGACACACAACCAACGAAACCGGTTTGTGTGTGGATCCCATCGCTCAACCGGTAAAGGTAATAACTCTCGACATCATCCAGAGTCAGGATATGCCGTTCGACGGCTTCTTTAAAATGAAGTGCCGCTTGTTGGTACACCCGGGGATCATGGTCGTCAATCAAGTCCGGTAAGGTGACCTCGGCTTTATCGATCCGTAAAAAAGATAACGGACGCCGCCGGACTTCCGCCCGACCTTCCGCCCGATTGAAGACGTCGTAAGGGAGTGAGGAAAAAGCTTCTGCATATTTGGAATCTGGACGCAAAGCATGGAAAGGTTCAAAAGTAGGCATAATCAACGCTCCTTATAATAGTCGTGTTTTTAAGACACCAGGAATCAAGCTCAGCTGGTGCAGGGAAATGGCTTCATCCAGATGGTTGTCAATATCGATGATTGTGTAAGCGATCCCATCCTTGCTACCGTTGATCATATTGGCGATGTTGATTTGTTCAGAAGCGAGGACAGAAGCGATTTGACCGACCATGTTCGGAATGTTCTGATGGGCAATCGTGATTCGTCGTTTGCCGGAGTAAGGCAGTTCAACCGCCGGGAAATTAACGGCATTCCGGATGTTTCCGGTTTCGAGAAACAGTTTTAATTGATCGACTGCCATGACGGCACAATTTTCTTCTGCCTCGGCAGTGGACGCGCCGATATGCGGCAACGGAATCACTCGCGGCAAGGAAAGAATGAAGGCGTTCGGAAAATCCGTCACATAGTTGGCCAATCGACCGGATTTTAAGACCGTTGCCAAAGCGTGTTCATCAATCAATTCACCGCGTGAAAAATTAAGTAAGGTCGCTCCTTGCTTCACCTTTGCGAGCAACCGTTCATCAAGCAGATGTTGCGTCGCATCAATCAAAGGTAAATGTAGGGTAATATAATCACTTGTTGCCAGCAACTCCTCAAGATTCGTCACACGTTGGACTTGATTGGAGACGCGCCAGGCGGATTCGACGGACATGTGCGGATCGTAACCGGAAACCGTCATGCCAAGCTCATGTAATGTATTGGCTAAACTGGCACCAATCGCACCGAGACCAACGATGCCAATCCGTTTACCGAGTAATTCAGTTCCGGCAAACTGTTTTTTGTTGGCTTCGACCCGTTCCGGGATATCATGTCCCCGAAGATTGTTTGTCCATAAAATGCTCGGAATCAGTTTCCGGGCACTCAAGAACAAACTGGCGATGACAAGCTCTTTGACGGCATTGGCATTTGCTCCCGGTGTCGAGAAGACAGGAATTCCCCGGTTGGCCAATTGGTCGAGCGGAATGTTGTTGACGCCGACTCCTGCCCGAGCGACTGCTTTTAAGGACTCCTTGAACTTCATTCCGTGCAAGTCCTTGCTTCGGACAAGAAATGCGTCTGGTTCTTCGACGTCACGTTGGACGAGATAACCATCGTTAAATCGTTTAAGCCCCTTTTCAGATACGTCATTCCAAAGTTGTACGTGGTACATTTAGCGTTCCCCCTGTTCAAATCGGTGTAGTACGGATAGAAGAGCATCGACTCCGGAATTCGGCATTGCATTGTAAAGACTGGCACGCATCCCACCGACGGATCGGTGCCCCTTTAGATTGACCAGCTGATTCCGTTCTGCAAATTTTAGGAATTGTGTGTCTAAGTCCACTTGACCTGTCGAGAAGGGGATGTTCATTCGGCTACGGTCGCTGATTGCGACAGCATTCGAGAACAAGGTCGATTGGTCCAAATATGTATAAAGCGCAGCAGCCTGTTGGCGGTTGCGCTGAACAACCGTCTCAAACCCTTGCTCTTTGATCCATTCCAGGACAAGTTTTGTCAAATAGATACTATACGTTGGTGGTGTATTGTAAAGCGAGTGATGTTTCGCGTGTGTATCATAACGTAAGTACGAGCCGGACGATTGGGGTGTCCGCTGAAGCAGTTCGTCTTTGATGATGACGAGCGTCATTCCTGCCGAACCAAGATTTTTTTGAGCGCCGGCATAAATGACATCGAACTGCCGGATATCGATGGGTTCAGACAAAATAGAAGACGAAAAGTCAGCGACCAGAGGGACACCAACTTGTGGGGCTTTTGTATACGTGGTTCCTTCCAATGTATTGTTCCACGTGATGTGAAGATAGTCGGCGTCAGAAGTGACAGCTTCAACTGGAATCGATCGATAGCCATCCGATGCCGATGAAGCGAGGATTCGTGTCGTTGCATAAGCCTGTGCGTCTTTGATCGCCTTTTGTGACCAACTACCGGTATCAATGAAGTCGACCATCTGGCGATTTGTCGCCAAATTAAGCGGCAACATCGAAAACTGGAGCGTTGCACCACCTTGCAAAAAAAGAACGCGATACTCGTCCGGTATATCCATCAGTTCGCGGAGCAACGATTCCGTTTCGTGGAGGATTGTTTCAAACAAATCGGACCGGTGACTCAGCTCCAGGACGGATTGTCCAGAACCTTGATAATTCAACAGTTCAGATTGGGCTTTTAGTAAGACCGGAACCGGTAACACCGCTGGACCAGCGGAAAAGTTAAAAACAGTCATGTCATTCCTCCTACGATAATTTTCAGAAAATATTTACAACTAAAGTGTAACGGAATGAAAACAGTTAATCAAATGTCTTTTTGGAATTGAACTACCTCCACCTACGCTTCACTTAGAGGTGAAGGATTCCTGAGTGATCCGACCTAACGGTCGAAACCTGATCAGGCTAACCCCGTCGTTCCGACGGTTGAAGAAGCTAAGATACGTTCGGCTTCTTGTTTGAGATTCAGTCCCGCATTCACATCTCGATCGTGATGGATGCCGCAACTCGGGCATGTCCATTCACGCAAGCTGAGATGTTTCACGTCTTTGTGTTGATGACCGCAACTGGAGCACAGTTGACTGGAAGCAAAGGTCTTGCCGATCTTCACGACAATCTTCCCGTACCATCCTGCCTTGTACTCCAGCATGCGGAAGAATGCCGACCAGCTGACGTCCGAGATGGCCTTGCTTAACTTGCGATTCTTCTGCATGTTCTTCACCTGCAAGGTCTCGATCCCGATGACGTCGTGGTTTTGGACGATCTCGGTCGATACCTTCTGCAGGAAGTCGGTGCGCTTGTTGGCGATCTTCTCGTGGATGCGGGCGACCTTCCGCTTCTGCTTCTGATAGTTCCTCGGCTCGGAAAGCGGGACTTTCTTGTTCAAAGCGATGCGCTGACGGCGGGAGAGCTTACGCTGTTCGCGCGCCAGTTTCTTCTCAAGCGAACGAAAGTAACGATCGTTTTGGTAGACGGTGCCGTCCGACAGGATGGCGAAGTTCTTGAGTCCGACGTCGACGCCGACGGATGAACCGGTCTTCGGCAGTTCGTGGATCTCCTGCTCGACGAGCAGGGAGACGAAGTATTTGCCTGAAGATGTGCGTCGGATCGTGGCGTTCAAGATACGGCCTGTGAATTGTTTCGAATGGGCGAAACGTACCCATTTCAGCTTCGGAAGTTTGAGCTTTTTTCCGACAATCGAGACTTCAGGAAGCTGGTTTCTGCCTTGGATGTTGGTCTTGTACGACTGGACGGGATGGCGCTTCGACTTGAATCGAGGGCGTTCGTTCTGCTTCTTGAAGAAGCGATCAAATGCATCGGCAAGGTGTTTGACGCTGATCTGAACAGAGGTACTATCGACTTCCTTCAACCAGTCGAACTCCTGCTTCAACACAGGAAGTTCTTTAGAACAAGAACCATAGGACAGTCCTTTTCCAGTGGTCTTGTACGTTTCATCCCACTTCGCCAAGAAATGGTTGAAGACGAAGCGCGAACACCTAATCGTCTTCGCAATCAGGATTTCCTGCTCTTTTGTCGGATAGATTCTGAATTTGTAGGCCTTGTGTTTCAACACCATTTTTCACCTCCTTCAAAGGGAATATACCCGAAAAGCAGGTTGGCGATTCATCTCCCACTTTCACTTCGTTTAGAAGTGGGCGTATTCTCGCCTAATTTTGATAAACAGGAGGGAGGTCATGCAGGTTGTGAGGAGGGGAGAAGGCCAGAAATCAGCAAACCGCTTTTTCGACAAAACAAACAGACGGATTTTACATCCACCTGTTTGTTTTAATCGTAAGAGATTATTTAATCATCAGATTTAGGAAGGGTCGAGTGGCGTCAGTTGAGTAAAATGCCATTTCCAGCCATCGGGTGTCCAATGGTACAAGGAAACACTTCGAAATCGACCAACGTAAGAGGTTTGACCATAAGAAAAAGTATCCTCTAATAGTTCTTGTACGAGTGCGGTCGTCTCAAACACTTCGACTACGACCGATTCATTCGTCTGATTGATCCATTTGATTTGATCCAAATCCACGTAATGATCAAGATACGTCTCAGCATCAAATTGACGTCCCTGTCCATCAATAAAAGAAAAATCGTCCGATAACAGTTGGTGCATCGCTTCCCGATCTCCCTGCATCAAATAAGTATGCCGATTTGTGAGGAGGGTTTGAAGTTGAGTATGTTTAGCTGACGGTTCCATAAAAATCATCCTTTCGGTCTTGAAGTGAGTGAGTTGATCCAAACACAATGAAACAA
>NZ_KK211187.1:1474397-2476748 GCF_000620805.1 Exiguobacterium undae DSM 14481
TATCTCCACCGAACAACAATAATTACTTAATAATATAACATGGTCTCTAAGAAAAAGGAAGTAATAAACAAAATAAATAATATCTCGCCTAAAATTTATCAGAACCCTTATAAGTAAGGAAGCGTTAAAAGGAATTGGCGGCTTGTGGTCCGAATACATGAATCTAAGTAAATAAGTAGAAGAATTCCGTCAATTGTTTATCCGACCGGTTCGCGTTGAGACCTGACTTGTTTCACTGCACTGATTAAATAGCCGTGAATGGATGCGTACCGTTTAGGATTTGTCCAGACATCATGGAAAATTTGTTTGAGAGTAAGTTGGATGCGCCGTTCATCGGACAACATTCGTGTTAATAACAAATATAACGATTTTTCATACCGGTCATATAACAATTCGAGAGCGTATCTATTTTTTAGTTCGATTTGTTGGAATAACTCTTCATCAGTTCGCATGCTCTCCTCCTTGTAGTCGTTTACATCTTGTTTTGTAAACACTTTGTTACTTGTTTGTTGTTGTAATTTTCCCGATAAAAAAAATATCAAACACCTTAACTCTTTGATATTAAGATATTTAAGGAATACGTTAGTCGCAAAGAAGGAGAATGACGCCATGAATTCGATTTATTTACGTGTGTATACAAAAGAAGACGCACAGGCATTGCTGGATCTCAGTATTCGAAACCAAGGACATTTTGAATATTGGATGCCGGTCAAGCCCCCAAAAGACACCTATACGCTGCCGAAACAACTTGAGCGAATTCAACAGTTGGAGGAGAACCAAAAAGCAGACCGTTCATATGCGTTCGGGATATTTTTAACAGAAACGAATCAACTGGTTGGAGAAGTGTCTGCGGCGTTCGTTGAACGTTTCCCGGCAGAGACGTGTATGATCGGGTATCAACTTGATCAGCAGTATAACGGGCAGGGGATCATGTCAATAGCTGTCCGCCAAGCTGCGCGTCTCTTGTTCGAGCAGTACCAGTTCCACCGTTTGCGGGCCGAAGTCATGCCCGAGAATATCGGATCGATCCGCGTCTTGGAAAAAGTGGGGTTCAGACAAGAAGGGATCGCAAAAAAGAGTTTGTTCATTAACGGTGCCTGGGAAGACTTCGTATTGTTTGCACTATTAAAAGAAGAACTCGAATGAAGGGAAACGCTCGAGCACAGTCTTTTAGCCATACATCAGAATTGTCAAAGGAGAATGATTCATGCCCATGTCGACGTATTACCAGAATCTGCGTCAAAAAACAGGAAATCAATTGTTGTTCACACCGTCTGTCGGTGCAATCATCCGCGATGCATCGGGACGAATCTTGTTCCAAGATCCGGGAGGTCCGTTCTGGAGCCTTCCGGCGGGCGCAATCGAACCGGGCGAGCCGCCGGCAAAAGCGGTAATCCGTGAAGTATATGAAGAAACTGGATTGATTGTCCGTCCGGTCCGCCTGATCGGCTGTTTTGGAGGAGAGGCGTTTCGCCTGACCTACCCGGATCAAAACCAGGTGGAGTATATCGCCTTTATTTTCGCGTGTGAGGTGTTGGAAGGGACGTTAACAGCGATTGACGGTGAATCTAAACAACTGTGTTATTTTGACAGGAAAGATCGTCCGCCCTTAGCGCTTCCTTATCCTGAGCATATTTTTGAAACAGGAACGGAAAGTAGCTTTTTTGAATGGGAAGAAGCATGGATTGATCAATTAAAGATGCAATACTCTGTAAAAGACGAACATTAAAAGGTTTTTGAATAGAAAAAATATGCTTTTTGGTGATTTTATTTTGACAAGCTTCCTAATGTTCGATATAGTATCCAAGTACGAACGTTGTTATTTCATTAATAAAAAATATTCGTTATTTGGGGTGCTAGTGATGGATGTAGTATTTGATTATGAAGATATTCAATTAATTCCTGCAAAATCAATCGTAGGAAGCCGGTCGGAATGTGATACGACGGTTGAGTTTGGTGGACGACGGTTTAAGTTACCGGTCGTGCCGGCCAATATGCAGACGATCATTGACGAAAAAATTGCGACTTATTTGGCAGAGAACGGTTACTTTTACATCATGCATCGTTTCGAGCCCGAAACACGACTCGATTTTGTCCGGTCGATGCAAAAACGCGATTTGATTGCATCAATCAGTGTTGGCGTAAAAGCGGAAGAATATACATTCGTCGAGACGTTGGCACAAGAAGGCTTGACGCCGGAATACATCACGATTGACATCGCTCATGGTCATTCGGAAGCGGTCATTCGGATGATCCAACATATCAAACTGCTGTTACCGGACAGTTTTGTTATTGCTGGAAACGTCGGGACACCGGAAGCCGTTCGTGAACTGGAACACGCCGGAGCAGACGCGACAAAAGTTGGAATCGGTCCAGGTAAAGTGTGTATTACGAAAATTAAAACGGGATTTGGTACGGGAGGCTGGCAATTAGCGGCATTGAGATGGTGTGCCAAAGCGGCCAGTAAACCAATTATTGCTGATGGCGGTATCCGGACCCACGGCGACATTGCAAAATCGGTTCGTTTTGGGGCGACGATGGTGATGATCGGTTCACTGTTTGCGGGACACGAAGAGTCCCCGGGTGAGACGCACGAAGTTGATGGCTTACGCGTTAAAGAATATTTTGGCTCGGCGTCCGAGTTCCAAAAAGGTGAAAAAAAGAACGTCGAAGGAAAAAAAGTGTTTGTTGAACATAAAGGCAGCTTGTCAGAGACCTTGATTGAGATGGAGCAAGATTTACAGTCTGCGATTTCGTACGCGGGCGGTAACAAGCTGCAGGCAATCAGAACTGTCGATTATGTGGTCGTCAAAAATTCAATTTTTAACGGCGATAAAGTGTATTAAGTCGGAGAAAGCGGCATCCTTACAGGGTGTCGCTTCTTTTTTTATTTTATTGATAACGCTTACTTAAGAACGAAAAGGGTAAAGAGAATGGTGCATATTTTCAGAAAAATCCATTTAAAGGAGTGTTTTGAAATGAGACTGGAAACGACGACTTACTTAGTAGACAAGTTTTCTGCTGTCCGCAATCAAACCTTAGCATTGATCGAACCGCTCGAACCGGAGGATTTTATTATTCAAGCCAGCCCAGATGTCAGCCCGCCGAAATGGCATATCGCACATACCACATGGTTTTTTGAGCGAATGATCCTCCAGGAATATGATGACCAGTATACAGTGTTTCATCCAAAGTATAACTATTTATTCAATTCCTACTACAATTCGATTGGACCTTACCAACCACGTCATCAACGAGGTGTTCTGTCTCGGCCGACCGTTGAGGAAATACTTGCTTACCGAATGCATGTGGACAAAGCAATCTTGTCCCTGTTGCAACAAAAGCGAGAAACACCCGTTCAGCAAAAACTGGAGCAACTGATTGAAATGGGGCTGCAACACGAACAGCAACATCAGGAATTAATCCTGATGGATGTTAAGTACAACTTTTTTGTGAACCCCTTACTGCCTGCTTATCAAAATAAAACAGAATCTGAACGTACTCTGGGCGTTGACGGTTCACCGACATTTAAACGGTTTGAAGGGGGACTCGTTGAAATCGGTCATGATGGTCAAGGGTTTGCCTTTGATAATGAAAATCCAGTCCACAAAACCTGGCTCAACCCGTTTGAGTTGGCAAGCCGACCGGTCACCAATCGTGAGTTTCTGGCATTCGTCGAAGCAGGCGGGTATGAACAGTCGGAGCATTGGTTGTCTGACGGGTTTCATATCGTTAATCAGCAAAGCTGGAAAGCACCTTTGTACTGGATGAAAAACGAACAAGGTGAGTGGTCCGTCTTTACCTTAAACGGAATCAAACCGTTACACTTGGACGAACCTGTTTGTCATGTCAGTTTTTACGAAGCGGATGCCTACAGCCGCTGGTGTGGAAAACGATTACCGACCGAGGCGGAATGGGAGTACGTCGGACGGCAGGTCGAACAACGGGGGAATCTGATGGGAGAAGGGTCCTACCATCCTCGACCTGTCAGTTCCGATCTGCAAGAGATGACCGGCATGTTCGGTGATGTCTGGGAATGGACTGCGAGTGCCTATGCACCGTATCCGGGAAGCCGGCCGCTTGAAGGGGCGTTGGGGGAATACAATGCGAAATTCATGTGTAACCAGATGGTGTTGCGAGGAGGCGCATGTGTGACGCCGGATGATCATATCCGCGAGACGTACCGTAATTTCTTTCCTCCGGATAAGCGTTGGCAGTTCAGTGGTTTTCGGTTGGCAGGTGACCTTTAAATGAGTCAGCAGGTCAAAAGTTATGACATGTATACGAAGCAACACAATATGCATCAGGAAGTGTTGTCCGGGTTATCGCAAGACAAGAAGACACTTCAGGCAAAATACTTTTATGACCAAAGAGGATCTGAATTATTCGAACAAATTACACGACAACCGGAATACTATTTGACGAGAACGGAACTCGAGATTTTATCGCAGCATCAAGTGGCGATTGCCGATTGTATCGGACCGGTCCATACGCTGATTGAGTATGGAAGCGGCAGCAGTCGGAAAATCAAAAGTCTGCTCAGCTCATTACATCAGTTGGAGGCATATATGCCAATTGATATTTCCAAAGAGTTCTTGATTCAGTCCGCGCATCAACTTTCGCAGGACTATCCGACTTTGGATATCAAAGCCGTATGTGGTGATTATTCGACGCCGTTGGTCCTGCCGATTGAAGACAAGCTGAAAAAAGTGATTTTCTTTCCCGGATCAACCATCGGCAATTTTGATCCCGACGAGGCCGCTGCTTTTTTGAGTCGTTCGTGTCAACTGCTGGAAAAGGGTGACGGGTTTTTGATCGGTATTGATACGAAAAAAGCGGCAAGTGTGCTCGACGAAGCCTATAACGATCAGGCGGGTGTGACGGCACAGTTCAATTTGAACATTTTACAGCATATCAATGAATCACTTGAGGGAACGTTTGATCTGACATGGTTCGAACATGTTGCGTTTTATAATGAAGCGCATGGCCGGGTTGAGATGCATCTGAGAAGTCGGATTGATCAACTGGTGACCGTCGCGGATCAGACATTTAGCTTTAAACAAGGTGAAACCATCCATACGGAAAATTCCTATAAATACAGTGTGGACGACTTTCAAGTGTTGGCCAGACAAAATGGATTTACTCCGGTCACATGTTTTACGGATCGAAACCAATATTTTAGTGTTCATTATTTAGAAAAGACATGACGACAAAGAAACGACCATCCGATGGCGGATGGTCGTTTCTTTGTCAGGTCAGTCGGCTTCCGTCCGGAATCGGGTGTTCCGGGCAGACCAACACGGGCATGAGCTGATCGAGAGAACCCAACTCGAGAATGCGGCCGGACGAGCCGACGACGAGCCCCGGGACGTTCAGGGCGACCAGTGCTTGTTTGCCGATGATTTCTTCGTATTCAAAACGTGTTTCTTTCCAATCGAGAAACACAGACTGTTGAAATTCTAAGAAATCAATCAGTAGTAACAGTAATGCGGGTTCTTCGTCCGAAGTCTGAAGCGAACGAATGGTACCGACACGAATGTCGAGGGATTCCAGCTGATCAAGAGTCACGAAAGGTTTGATCGGATGCACATTCAACTCTCCTTTGATATCTTAAATTAAGAACGTTTGTTCTTGTTTAATAGCGGGTATAGACTATCAAGAAGGTAAAAGTTCGTTCGTCGTGCGCTCATTGCGGTAAATAATCCTCCAGATTGATATCGAGTTCTTGCCCTAAAGCTAACTTCGCTAATTCACGCCCGAGATAGGGACCAATCGTTAAGCCGGAGGCTCCAAGTCCGTTAGCGACCAGTACATTCGGATGAGTCGCGAGTCGTCCGATGATCGGTAAGGAAGTACTGGTATATGGACGAAGTCCGACACGCATCTCATTGATTTTCGAGTCTTCCAGTGCAGGTGCAACCGGCAAGGCACGTGTCAATAAAGCATGCATGCCCTTGACGGTCGGTTGGAGGTTATAGTCAAGTTGTTTCTCGTGCGTGGAGCCGAGCGCCAATTTTCCATCCTCGATCGATACAAGATACAGTCCGCGTTGCCCCATGATGACGGGCCATTGCTCTGTCTGTTCCGCCGTGATGTCCAGATGGAGAATCTGTCCCTTCTCAGGACGGATGTCAAGTTCAAGATGCAACGGTTTCAACAACTCATTGACCCAGACACCTGCCGTCAAGATGATCTGCTCCGCGTAATGCATTTCATCCTCAATTCGGACACCTTTCACTTGACCGTCCACAACGATTAACGAGGCATCTGCTTCAACCACCTTCGCCTGCTGTTTGAGGGCGCCGCGTTCTAGTGCAGCGCGTAACGCACGTCCGTCAACTCGTGCTCCGCCGGAAACGAATAATGCATCCTCGACATATTCAATCAACGGAAACATCTGTTGCACGCGATCAGCGGTCAAACGCTCGATTTGCTGGATCGCCGGCGCCTCGGGAAAACGATTTTCAGCAATGACCTGCATTTTTTCGATTTTTGATGTTTCGTGTAAAGCGATAGCGCCTACTTTTTGATAGCCGGTCGTCGTCTCACCAAGTGCCTCGAGTTCCGGAATCAAGGTGTCATAATAATGAGCACCGTTATTGGCTAACCGATACCAAGCCTTGTTCCGACGTTGCGTCATCCAAGGACAAATGATTCCGGCTGCGACGTGCGTGGCACGACCCGCTTCTTTCCGGTCAACCAACAAGACGGATGCTCCTTCTTTCGCTAAATGATACGCGGTTGAGGTGCCGAGAATACCTGCTCCGATCACGATATGGCTGTACATGCTTTTCATCTCATTTCTAAAATAATCTAGTTCAAGTGTAAAGAAAAAAACGGCAAAGAACAAATACGAATGAGCAGCTGAAAACAGCACATTCAAATATGGGGAATGATGGGAAAATAAAACTTTTTATCAGAATGTTTCGTATACTCAATATAAACCTACATTTCACACGAAATTTACGGTTAGAAACTGCCTAATTCGGAAAGATACCCTTATAGGCATCACGTCCCGACATCATCGACTTGAGCATGGAGTCACCATTGAAGGAGGGGAAGGCAATGAACATTAGTCGCGCCATTGTACGCAAACGCTACACGGATCACACTTTGTTTTATTCTGCCATCCTAACTTGGAAGTTGCTTTTCTTCCTGCCCTTACTCATGTACGTCAATAGTGGGTCGGACCATGTTTTTCGTCTTTATTTTGTTCCTTATTTGACGGTCATTGTTTTATTTCGTGTCATGACTTACTTTGCCACGTATAAAGCGTCCTTTATGGAAATGACCGAGATGGGCTTATCTGTGTTCCTGATCATCGCAGATTTCTACTTGGTTGCGTTATTTGATATTCCATTACCGTTTGGGATGGTCATCATGTTGTTATCAATCTTGCATTTTACTGCTGCGTTCAGTCGTTTTCGTTGGTTTCGTCGTCGGCTTTGGCTCAACCGCCATTTGGAAATCTTAAATTTTCTGACCGATCATGGTGAGACGCCGATCAAGATTGCCGTAGTATCTGAAGACGAGATGCTTGTGACGACAAAAAGCGGCAAAGAGTTCACGTACCGTCATGTTTACTGGAACGGCTTTTACTTCGAACGCGGATAAAATAAAAAGACTGTAGACTCAGAGCTACAGTCTTTTTTTGATGGAAATGGCATCGATTGTTTGCGATACTGAAGGCACAGTAACGAAAAGTAGGTGAACGTTTATGATACGTTGTCTCCTTGTGACAACCGATCATCAAGTTTTGGTGGATACGGATTTGGATCGACTGCACGCACCAAACATCAAATGGTATTTTGTTGATTTTGATCAGCCGACGGAGCATGAAAAACAACAGTTGGTGTCGGCATTTGAGTTTCATCCGTTGGCGCTTGAGGACTGTTTTCAATATTTGCAGCGCCCGAAATTGGAATATTATGAAGGGTATAGCTTTTTTGTTCTGCATGCCTTAGATACGGAATCGTTAAAAGGGAAGGAAATTAATCTGTTTGCCAATGAGAAGTATGTCGTTTCCTACCATGAAGAACCATCAAGCGAGATTGATTTAGTGTTCAATGCCTTTCAACGGATTCATGGTGACCATGAACACTGGACGATTGAGATTGTACATAAAATCATGGATAAGATTGTTGACGGCTATTTTCCAATCGTGCATACGTTAGAAGATAAGATTTTTTCACTCGAAGGACGTTACGAACAGCGTGGAAACGATAAACGCATCATGGAAGACATCTTTGATATTCGATCCGATTTGTTGGAAGTGGCGCGAACGATTTTACCGATGCGGGATTTGTTATACCGGGTCGTTGAATCAAGACGACTGGCGATCCATGCAAATAAAAAAGCCTTTTTCCAAGATATCTACGATCATCTGCTGAAGCTCAACGACATGATCGAGTACAACCGCGAGATGACTTCCGAATTCCGGGACAATTTTATTTCGCTCAACTCATACCGGATGAACAATATCATGAAGACGTTAACGATCTTTACGACAATTTTTATGCCCTTGACGTTTATTGCCGGGATTTACGGGATGAACTTTGAACACATGCCGGAACTGACAACGAAGTATGGCTATTTCTTTGCTTTGGGCGGAATGGCGATGATCTCGATTAGTATGATTTTGTATTTCAGAAAAAATCACTGGTTTGATGAGTGAGGGGGAAAGCGGTTGGATATTCGACAATTACGATTTTTTACGACGATCGTGGATCAAGCGTACAACTTAACCCGTGCCTCGAAACACCTACATATTTCGCAACCTGCACTCAGCCAGCTGGTCCGCGATTTTGAAGAGTCGGAGCAAGTCGAACTGTTTGAACGCCATCATGGGCGTTTGACCGGTCTGACCGATGCGGGTCGACAATTTTATGAAGACGCCTTAAAAGTGTTACGCCAACATCAAGTCATGATGGAACATCTGCATGAACGATCCAATCTGATGCGGGGGAAAGTCCGGCTCGGCATTCCGCCTGTCATCTTACCGGTCCTGTTCTCGCAACTCATCCCGAAGCTGATGGCAGAACATCCGGGGATCGAGTTGGAAGTGATTGAAGAAGGGGCATTTGAATTAAAACGTCGTCTGTTGCTTGAAGAATTGGACTTAGCGATTTTGATTGAGCCGGGAGAGTCGTATGGAATCGAACGTTACCGGTTGATTGAAGATGAGGTCGTCGTCGCAGTCCGTCCCAGCCATCCGTTGAGTCAGCAACAGAACGTATCCTATCAAGAGTTGGCTGCAGAACCGCTTGTCATTCTCAATGACAGTTTCATGTTGCATCATCAAATTCTGTCGCAGTTTCGAAACGTTCAGGTGGAACCGCACATCTTTTTTACGTCCGGAGCGTGGGATTTATTGATCGGGATGGTCCAGGAACTGGATGTCGTGTCGATTTTACCAGAACCGATTTTACGGTTTCATCACGCGGAAGATATCCGAATTCTTCCGTTCGACCCACCGATGTTATGGGACGTCTCCCTCAATCATTTGGCGGGAGTCGAACAACGGCCGCTCGTCCGTCACGTCCACGAGTATGTCTTACATTATTTTAAATCGTACTGGCCGCATCCTTCCGGTCGAGAGGAAGCGGAATAAAAAAATCCCGGACGATTCGTGTCTCTTTCGATAAGAGGACGAAATCGATCGGGATTTTTGTTGACATTCGGCTGGTATCAAGACGCGGACGCCGGTAACAGCTGATTGATTTTTACCTGTGCTTCTTTATACGGAGCAAGCGGATTCGGGGCGCTCAAGGTATCGCGTTCGACCTCGATTTGCTTCCGTAATGTGTCCTGCAGTGCCGCATACATCGCATCGAGTAAGACGACGACGTGTTGATGGGCGACAGTGCGTAATTGTTGTTCCTCGGAGTCCAGATATGCGGTGGCGTCCGGTTTCGTCATCTGCATCAAAGCGTCTTTTAATTGTTCTTTTTCGTTCCGTTCAAAAAAGGCTTTGGCATTTCGGAAATACTGTTTGACGGATTCGTAAGGTGTCGGGTCAAGAAACGGTCCCGTAAAACTTACAGCCGGCATCGAAAATGCCTCGAACGGCGATAATTGGAAGGACGGATTTAATTTCGTCGCAAACTGTTCTTCCTCTTGAAAACGTTGCGCAATGGCAGTTTTAATCCAACTGTCGATCCGGAAATGGGTCACCCGCAGTTCTTGTTCAAAATCATATTTCAAGAAGCCGAGCAATTCTTCCAAGGCTTGTTGTAAAGCATGCTGTTTCGTGGCATTGGCAAACCGGACCGGATGATACGCTTCTTTAAAGAAGTCCGGGAACCGGTAATAAATACGCTGATTGACATGATGCAACAACTCGTGAATTTCAGCGGATAACGCATGCCGCAGCAAGTCGGGACGATGATTTGAAAAATGTGTCTCGATTGTGGCCGCAATGTGGTCCAGTTCTTCCAGACGGACCTCTTTTCGCGCAATGTTGGATTCAGTTTGTTCAATCACTTGTCCTAACCGATGAACGGTTTTTTCCGTCTCATCCGATAAGGCTTGTAAGGCCAGTCCTTTTAAATCCTGTTCCAAAAACTGATGGAACACCTCTTCAAATGCGGCAAGACCGGATTGCTGATTCTGTCCCGTCTGTTTTTCGGACAACGCCTGCAGGCTGGAGACGCCAAACAGGCGCGGCGCCCGAATTCCGAACCGTTGCAATTCGGTTCCGACATACTGTAAGACGTCTTGCTTTTCGGACTCCTGACGGGCTAAATCAATGGCATTGACGATAAAAAACATCTTGTCGAGCTCAAAGGCATCCTTGACGCGCCCGAGTTGAATGAGAAATTCCCGATCGGCGCGGGCGAACGCGTGGTTGAAGTACGTGACGAACAGAATCGCATCGGCATCTTTGATATATTCGAAAGCGACGTCGGTGTGGCGGGCATTGATCGAATCAGCACCCGGTGTGTCGACCAACGTAATCCCGAGACGCGTCAGAGGGCTGTCGAAATACAAATCGATGATATCGACAAAACAACTGAGATGTTCTTGGGCGACGTATTCCGTAAACGTTGTCCGATCAACGGTTTGTGTCGTACCGATGAACCGTTGAACGATCGGATAACCGGTCGAAAAGGCACGTAAAAACGAGGCGTTTCGTAACTCCTGTTCCGAGCGGCTTTCAATCCAAGCGAGTGCGTCGGCAAGGGATTCGGCGGATGCGTCGAATTTGTCCAGCACATCATTCAAATCGCTGAGCAACTCCTGCTCGGTTTTAAACAGGATCGTCGCCGTCTCATGCGGATGTTCCGGACTGACCGGATTGATGCGGTTGATCGATGCCGTCGTCGGGTTAGGTGAAACCGGCAAGACCGCTTGCCCGAGCAACGCATTACAAAACGACGATTTACCGGCACTGAAGGCGCCGAACAAGGCAATCGTAAACGTACTCGCAGTGACTCGGGTCAACTTGTCTTCGAGATAGGCGACCGTTTCTTCGAATCCGTGCACTTGTGACAAAATGTTCTGGATCTGTTTGATGTCATGAAGCGAGTAGGTCAGCGCGTCTTTAGATGTGGTTGCGACCGGTTGTTCGATGGTGGCCGCTGTTTCTTTGAGTGATTCATGTGGTGTGAACGGGACGACATCTTGTGCTGCCCGTATCCGGTTTTGTTTCCATGCCGCTACTTGTTGCCGGGCAAGTTCCAGTTGATCATCAGAAGGCGCGGCGGCTTGTTCGAGATAGGTCGTCATCCCTTGCCGCGTTATCGTTTCTGTCGTCAACAGGTCACGTTTTTGGCGTAAGACATCTTGTTCGGCCAGTAACGCCTGAACGGCTGTCCCATCCATCCGTTCGAGTTCTCCGCGAACGGCGTCCCGCCACCGGTTTGTTTCTTTGACGTACCAGGCACTTGTCTGGCTGACGACCCGGTTTGTAAATTGCAGGACGGATTCGCCCGTAATCGTGATGCCTTCTTGCAACGCTTCTTCCATCACGTCGAGTGGAGGATCAAGCGGAAACTGATCGATGTGTAACGATTGCGTATCCGACAACAAGCCGGCTTCTTTTAATGATTGTTTCATCAGTTTGCGCAGGTGCAAAACGACTTCGGAGGTCGTGACGGACTGCAACGCATGCAACACTTCTTCGGCAATCTGTTGCTGGGTTCCTTGTGTTTTCTTGGCACTTTTGAAAAAGCCGACTTTAAACGTCGGCTGACGCGATTCAAGAAACGTCTTCATCTTTTCGCGGAGTTCAAACGGCATCAACGTCGCATTTCGAAGTAAACTTTCGCGGTGTTTGGAAAAACGGCTGACCCATTGTTCCGGTGACATCAACTGGATTTGTTGCTCGATCTGTGCCAAGCGTGAGAAAACCGTCTCCGGCTGGAGTTGTTCTTCGCGTGTCAGCTGTTCTTGACTTGCTTGTTCGGCTTCTTCGATCCGGGTACGCAAGTAGGTGACGTGTTCTTGATGCAGGCTTTCGAGCGTTGTCGCCGCGGACTGGAGCAGTTTCGGTTGAACGTCCCGGATGCTTTGTTCCACCAATTGCTTGACCGTCGCAAAATCGTTGTCCGGCTGTTCGGCTTCACGCAAGCTGGTAAAGAAGATTCCTTTTGGTTCAACACCGTGCGCTGCAAATGCCTGGCGGACAGAGCGCTTGAACGATGCAAACGATAACTCGTTGGACTGGTGTTTATCAATTTGATTGACGATCAGGTACAGCTCAGGAACGGAACTAAGCAATTCCTTCGTGACCATGAAATTCAACTCGGACTGAACATGATTGTAATCCATGACATAAAAAATAATATCGGCTAAGTGTAAGGCGGATTCGGTTGAGATCCGGTGCGCGTCGTCCACGGAGTCGACACCCGGTGTGTCCATCAAGACCAAACCGTTTGGTAACGTCGATGCCGCATGGGTGATGTCGATTCGTTCGACCGTTCCGTCACGCCCCAACGTCTCGAGGTGAGACAGCTCATCGGACGTCAACTTGACGGACGGACGATCATGGAAATGGACGATTGCTGCATCGTGTTGGTCATGTTGGACCGTGACGATATTCGCGCTCGTCGGAATCGGACTGGTCGGTAAAATCGATTCTCCCGTCAAGGCATTGATCATGCTGGATTTCCCGGCAGAAAAATGCCCAGCAAAAGCAATCGTAAATTCACGTTTCAACAATTTTTCCGAAAATTTATCTAATTTATCCAGTCGGAGTTGATCCGACGAAGGATGAATGAGTGTTGTCAGAAGCGCGGTCGCTTCTATCTGGTTCGTTAATCGTTCTTCGAATGAGCGCATGCGTATGAAACCCCTTTCTAACAATCCTGTTTTAGTGTAGCATGGTTAATTTATGTTCGTCATCTGTTGCAAGTAAGTTGTTGATACCCAATCTACTTAAAGCATTCAAACTGACGTTTTTCCAAAAATGGTTTATGCTGATACAGCAGGAGTAAACAGGAAAGAACTCTTAGATTTCATGTTACATAATGAAACGAAACATGGCTTGAGTCCTCTAAAAGGAGGACTCAAGCCATGTTGGTCGAAATTAAAGATTAATTGGGTTCAGGAACAATCATTTCGGATTCGTCCGGACGCTCTTCAGTCGTCTGCATGAGTCGAAGCAAGTGTAATTTAAACAGATACATCACAAGTAAATGGATGTTGGCTTGCGTCGTTTTGTACAGCATCCACGGTAAGGCGGGTACATACTCATGGATGGCGATGAGACATTCTTGGGAACCCGGAATTTGGCGGAACTCGATCCGGCCTTTACTTCCGTCTTGTACTTGGGCGAATAGTCCGCCCGTAATCCGGTACGTCGCTTGTTGGGCATCTTGGAACGGTTCTTTTGTCAACTCAAGCAAGGGTTGATCCAAGAAGGGGACTTGGATCTGGACAAGCGTTTCATCCGCCAGGTGAGACGTCAGAAACGGTTTGGCGAAAGAGGACAACCAGTCGACATAATCATCGGCTGCCCAGTTCGCATCCCGGCCTTCCGGAAGACGAACCCGTTGGACGGACCGGACATCGAGTGATTCGGGCTTCTTCGCTGAACCCGACGAGCCTTTTTTCTGTTGTTTTTCTTCTTGTTCTTCTTGAAGTGCCATCCGAACCGACTCTTCAAAGGAAATTTTCCCGTCACTGATTCCGTCGACCATCTTTTCCGGGTCAGCGACCATTTCATGTACCATACTTTCAACGAGTGGATAAACCGTCTCTTTCGGTTCACCGGAGACTAAAGTGACCCAAAGCCGCGACAGATTGACCGTCATGAACGGTAAATCAAAGGTCGGCTGTTTTTTGCCGATCACTTCAGCCGTTTTTAAAATCATTTCTTTATAAGTCATGGATTCGGGACCGCCGATGTCGATCGCCCGATTCTTTAAGTCATCCCGTCCGACGCTTGCACCCAAGGCGTGGATGACATCAGGCAAGGCGACCGGGTGCGTTTGATTGCGTGTCCATTCCGGAAGCAACATCACGGGCAGGCGTTTGACGAGCTTGGATAGAATCGGGAAGGAAGAACCTTTTGGTCCGACGATCAAGGCGGCGCGAATCGTCGTCACCGGTGTTCCGTAAGCTCCAAGCACCCGCTCGACTTCGAGACGGCTTTTCAGGTGGCGCGACAAATCTTCTGTTTCTTCGGGAATGATTCCGCTTAAGTAGACGATTTGCTGAATACCGTTTTCTTTTGCCGCGCGGGCATAATTGTCAGCTAAAATCAAATCCATGTCTTCGAAAGAACCTTGCGTCAGCTTGGCGGATGGCATCATCGAGTGGACCAAATAGATGGCGATGTCTGCGCCCTGTAAGCCGTCAATCGTATCGTTGAGTGAAAAGAGATCGCATGACCGCCACTCGACGTTTTCCTCATCATCCTTGTCGTCGCCGTTCCGGGACAGCGCAATGACATCATATTTTTTCTTTAATTCATTTAATAAATTATGTCCGATATATCCTGTTGCACCGGCAAGCGCCAGTCGTTTGCGTGGTTGTGTCATTTGATTTCCTCCTTGATTAGCACTACTTGAGCAATTTACCCGAATCGACCGCTTCGTAATCCAAACAAGTGTTTTCAAAAAATAAGGCTTCAGTCGTTAAAAACAGGGAAAAGAAAAAACAGGGAACACAGTCAAGGATTCAGCAGCAGTATCATCTGCACATTTACTTTTAGTTTAGGGAGAGGGACGAAGATGAATGAAGTCTGTTTCTTAGATGAACACCACTATAAGCGCTATCACATGATTTTGAGACGGTTGAATGCGAGGAATCGGTCAAACCATTCGTTTCAGTCGATCCTGTTCTTAGCAACGGGTAACTTACAACTGTTGCAACTGTTCAGTGATTATTTTTTCCCGGAGACGGGTGAATTTTTTTACCAAGAGTTGTTAGCGGAACCGGTTGATAATCGGATTATTGAAGTCGAGCGTCAATTGCTGGTTCAGCTGTATAATGGTCGTACGACCTTGACCGTCATCGAGGTGATCGACCAGTTGAATCCGAAAGACTTGGAACTTGCGTTAGGGGCCATTCAAATCCGATCATTCGGCGCAGATGAAGGCATCGTTCATCGGTAACAAAACTAATCCCATAGCTGACTAGATAAGAAGTGGAATCGTTGATGATTCCACTTCTTTTTTTGTGAGTCTGCTCCTCTTTTCCATAACAAAAGAAGAAACGCTAAAAGATGTTTGTGACATCAGTTTATTATCATAAAACGGTATCCGAATAAAAGCTAATCTTGTTTATTAAGATTTGATTGAACGGGAATCAACCTGGAAATAAGATGTAAGTAACAGGAAATATGTGACGACCATCGTCTGAAATTTACGATGAGACGGGAGAGGAGTGAACGTATGCAACTCAAACAATCGATTTATTTTCATTCGCCGATTTTCATTCAAAACATCTTGACGACGATATATGGGCGCGTCTTGTACCAAGAACGATATGGGAGCGTCTATCAAAAGCGTTTTCAAGAATTAAAGGAGAAAGAACAATTTCGAATCAACGCTGAAAAAGAACAGTTGAACCGTCTGAATCACTTTCTGGCGTTTTGTTACGACTACAGTACTTATTATAAAGAGCTTTTTGACGAAGCGCAGATCTCCTTACCGTTTCACCAATTAGAGGAGTTGAAGCAGATTCCTATTTTGAGCAAAGAACTGTTACGTACACGCAATGCAGACATCCACGCTAAAGTCCGGGCACCGATTCTTGGAAAAACGGGAGGGACGACCGGAAAGTCGATTCAAGTCCACTATACAAAAGACGATATGCAAATCCGGATGGCACATCTGGATTATTTCAAGTGGACACACGGGATTGAGCGCGGGATGCGCCGGGCCAGTTTTACCGGTCAAGTGCTCGCAGCAACAAATCAAAAATCACCGGTCTATTGGCGGATGAACAAAACGATCAATCAAATGCTGTTTACGATTAAAAACATCAATCCGCAGACGGCTGCTTCCTACATCGAACAATTAAACCGATTTGATCCCGAATCGATTGACGGATTACCGTCCGGAATGATTGAAGTCGCCCGACATGCCAAAAAATATGGGATTCCCTGTACGTTTCGACCGAAAGCGATTTTCCCGACGGCAGAGATGATGACGGCCGAAGAACGGAAATTGATTGAAGAAGTGTTCCACGCTCCGATTTTTGACCAATATGCCTCATCGGAAGGAGCGCCGATCGTCGCTGAATGCCGTTATGGAAAAAAACATCTGCATTACGAAATGGGGATTATCGAAGTCGAGGCAGATGGGCAGATTCTTGTGACGAGTTTTGACACACATGGCACGCCTCTCGTCCGCTATCGTGTCGGAGACCGAATGACACTCAGTGAAGAGACGTGTCAATGTGGTCATGCGGGTCCAATCATCGCATCGATTGATGGACGCGGACGCAGTTTCATTCAATTGAAGGACGGTCATCGCATTTTTGAAGGCGAACTTGCCGGTATCGTTCGCGCCTTTCCGAACTGCATCGAACGTGTCCAATACATCCAAGCAGATGAAAAGGAAGTCGTCATGCTGTATGTACCGGACGAACGCTGTTTTAAAGAAGAACATGAAAAAGAGCTTTATTTTGTCTTGAAGCGGTTGTTTGGGGGACAAATGGAGGTTCTTTTGCGAGCGGTTCCGGAAATCCCAAAAGAAATCAGTGGCAAGACGTTGCTGATTAAACAGTTAATTCCGGAAAGCTTATAGTGAATAAAGATGTAAAAAAAGCAGATTTTTCCTGATTTTAAAAGGAAATGATCTGCTTTTTTTATGTTGTCAAAAGAGTCGCAAACTGTAAAAAACGGTAAAATGCTAGCACATTTCAAGGGAACCGGATGATTTTGTCATGTAGTTGTCAGAAAAGCGACATAAGCTAAAGGTATCAGATAAGTTCAGATTTATTAAAAGTGGATAAGTGATCGATTCATTGTTCGAGTGGTCGACGATCCAGTCGTTGTTCGAAAGGACGTGCGCAGATGGGAATCAAAGAGCAAGTGTATCTGTATTCACCTGTGTTCCTACAAAATCTTTTGACGACATTGTACGGCTATCAGTTGCAACGGGACCGGTATGGACCGGTGTATCAACAGCGGTTTCAAGAATTGATGGACAAACGGGCGGAAACGATCGATGTCGCAGCGGATCAATTGAAGCGGCTCAATGAGTTTTTGTTGTTTTGCCAGCATCACAGTCCTTATTATGAAGCGTTGTTTGCAGAATTGAACCTGCAATTGCCGTTCGAGAAGCTGACGGATCTGAAGCAGATCCCACCACTTGAAAAAGAAACGTTACGGCAACACATCGGATCGGTCCGAACGGATCTGCCAGCCCCGATTATCGGCAAGACAGGCGGCACGACAGGAAAGTCGATTCAAGTCCATTATACGAAGGCCGACATGCAGATTCGAATGGCGCATCTGGACTACTTCAAAGCGACGCATGGGGTCGAAAAAGGAATGCGACGCATCAGTTTTACGGCGCAAGCCCTGGTTTCGGAACATCAGCGGACCCCTGTCTACTGGCGGATGAACCGAGCGCTCAATCAATTGTTGTTCACCGTCAAAAAAATCAGTCCGCGTACGATGACCGCCTATCTGCAAGCGATCGACGAATTTGATCCGGAATCAATTGACGGCTTACCGTCCGCGATGATTGAACTTGCCTATCATGCAAAACGAGAAGGAATTGAGCTGACATGTCGGCCACGCGCCATTTTCCCGACTGCTGAGATGATGACACGAGAAGAACGGCAATTGATTGAAGACGTGTTCCATGGACCGGTTTTTGATCAATATGCTTCATCGGAAGGGGCACCGATCGTCTCGGAATGCCGGTGCGGACAAAAACATCTGCATTACGAGATGGGCATCATTGAACTGGAAGCAGACGGAGAAGTGCTCGTGACAAGCTTCGATACCCACGGTACACCGTTGATCCGTTACCGGGTCGGAGACCGGATGACCAGCAGTGGGAAGACGTGTTCCTGTGGTCATCTCGGTCCTGTGATTGATTCAATTGACGGTCGAAAACGGGGCTATCTCATTAAACCAGACGGTCAAAAAGTATTTGAAAGTCAGCTGTCGAGTCTCGTTAAAGTGTTGCCGAACAGCGTTGAACGGGTGCAATATATTCAAAACAGTGAACGGGATATCACGTTTTTGTACATTCCGGATTGGACACGTTTTTCGTCGGAACACGAGCAGCAACTTTATCGTTTTTTGAAAACCTTACTGGGCGCGGACATGCAGGTATCGCTTCGGGCAGTTCAAGAAATTCCGCGTGAAGTCAGTGGCAAAACGTTACTCGTCAAACAAATGATGGCTTAAAAGGCAGATCTTTTCGAAGATCGGTCTTTTTTTGTCGATTCCTTCGTCCAACTCAATGGAAATAGATGACAATCTCTTGTAAAATGGGAATCATTAGTGGACTAGGAGGGAAGACATGAAACCAGGCCCTAGCATTTTGATTCTCGGGACGATGCACTTAGATCGTCCCGAGAACGGTGATCTGCTGCATCCGGCGCCGATTACAGTGTCGGATGCAGACCGTCAACAGCAAATCCAGACACTGATCGACGTGCTGTTGACGTTTCGACCAACGAAAGTGGCGCTTGAGACGACAGCGGACCGACAAGCACAACTCGATCAAGACTATTCCGCCTATCAAGAAGGAGCTTTTGAACTGACGGCCGATGAGCAACATCAAATCGGATTCCGGTTGGCCTGTCAAGCGAAGTTGCCTCAGGTAAACGGCGTCGATTGGAATCAATCAATTGAGGGAGTGCCAAACCTTAGTCAACTCGAACAGGAAAAACCGGTTGGATTTCATCAGATCATCTCGCGGGAAACCGTACGGATGAAACAATTGGATCAGGATATCATGCGGCTCGATTTTTTGACCTTCTTTCAGAAAATCAATCAACCAGACACGACACGGGGTATGCATCAGACCTATTTGGAACTCGCCCGTCTCGGGGAGACGGGCATGAAGTGGGTTGCCCGGTATTGGTATGTCCGGAATCTGACGATTTTAAAAAACATCCTCGCACTCGTCAAATCATCGGATGAACGAATTGTCTTGATTTACGGATTGGCCCATGTGCATCTACTGCAACAACTGTTAACAGACAGCGGTCTGGTCGAAGTGATGACACTCGACGACCTGACACGATAAGGAGAGAAGTCAATGTTATTTCATTACCATCTGTGGACGCCGTTCGTCGAAGAGACGGAACGGTTTTATCAAAAGCTTGGTTTTCGCGTGACGCAACGAATTGGAAAACAGGACGGAACGTTCACGTCGTTTGACCCGCCACTTGACTGGGACGATTTCCGGCATGAAAAGATTCTGTTTCGGATCATTGAGATGAAACGGGGCGCAATCAATATTACGTTTGGGTACGGAAAAAAAGTCGCCTTCGACCACATCGGCTTTTGGATGACAAAAGCCGAGCGGTTGGCGACACTTCAACGGGCGGAAACGTTGGGGTGGACGGTCCAGGCGAACGAACGCCGGACGTTCATTCAGACGCCTTACGGCTTTCGGATCGAATTGCAGACGCATCTGGATGCGATCGAATCACGATCGGGAGATCAACTTCTGCAGCTCGAGATTGCGACACCAAAATCAGGTCTTGCAGCGATGTTACACCAGTTACTCGAGCGACCGGTTCCGGAAATCACGACGTCAGCAGCCGAGCAGACACGTTTGGTTGACGTGACGTTTTCCGGTGAGCACGCAAGACACGAGCAGGATCCAAACGGTCTGGAAGTGCGGACGACGAGTCGGGTGCAGCGTTAATCAACGAGTGGATAGGTGACGAAGACTTTTAACGGATGCGCGTCTGTCAGCAAGCGCTCGAAACATGCGACTAGATCGCGGGAAGCGACCGTTTGTTCATACAGTTGCTCGAGCTGCGGAACGTGCGCTGCCGTCTCGAAAAACCACGCAGCATGAGTGCGGTAATCCCACCCGTCACTCGAGCCGACAATCCGCAATTCTTTTTCGTAAAAAGCCGGCGTTAACGATAACGTCTCGTGATTCCCGTCCGACAAGATACAGAGCTGACCGTGAGGAATCAATGCCTCTTGTAACAGAGCAAAAGCGTCCTGACGGGCCGAGCATTCGAATGCATGCGTAAACGTGTCGGAAGACGGATCGTCGAACTGAAACAAAGCCGTCGCGCCAAGTCGTAAAGCGAGGGCTGCCCGGACGGGATCCGGTTCAGAAACAATAATGCGTTCGACCTGATAATAGTGCCTGAGATAAAAAACAGTTAATAACCCCATGACCCCCATCCCGGTCACGAGTACAGAATCCGTCGGCAGAGGCGCGAGTTTCCGCACGCCCTTTGCGGCGTCACACGACAAGATGTTCAGTAAGGCGAGTTTAGCGGAAATCCCGTCCGGAACAGGAATGGCTTTAGACGCCTCGACAAGCGCGACGTCTTGATGACCATAAAAAGAAAGCAACCGATCGCCGACCTGAAACTGGGTCACGTCTGTCCCGACGGCGAGGACTTGGGCGTAGCTTTCGTAACCGGTCTCTTTCGGGTAGATCGTAACCGGGTCCGTTAGATCGTTGCCACGGATTTGCGGTAGTTCGGCGCCGATGCTGATGGCTCCGGCGATGGTTCGGACAAGCAATTCGTTTGCTTGCGGGGGAGGCAGTGTATGTGTAGTCCAGGCGACGGAACAAGCTGATGTCACCTGTAAGCGGTGCTGATCCATTAAAAACCCTCTTTTCTGAAAAAGTGATTCATCTTCATGTAGTATAAGGTGAAAAAATCCTTTTCAGAATAAAAATATGACAATTTTGTAAGGTGTGAACTTTTGGGAAGTAACCTGTTTACCAATCAGGATATGCTATTCTAGACAAAAGACTGAACAAGAAGAGGACGTGGCAGACATCGAACGCATCGAAATGTCGATTCATCGTGGATTAGTGGAATTAAAGAATTTAGATAAACGGATTCAAAAAGCACAGACCAAACCGTTCATCGGTGTTCATACCGGCAGTCAGGCTCCGGCAGGTTATCCGTCGGTCGTGACGTTTGCCGAAGAAGCCAAAGCTAATCTCCAATCGATTCGGGACTTGATGGAACGACGGAACCGGATCAAGTCGGCCATCACGGCGTCGAACGCTGTAACGATCGTCCGGATTGCCGGGCGCGAGATGACCGTCGCCGAAGCCATTGACCGACGGGATGCCGGACTGGTCTATGACCGTCAATTGTTGCAGACATTACAGACGCAACTCCGGCAGGTCGAGCAGACGATCGAAGAAGAACGTCAGGATATCACGCGTCGGGCTGACAGCCATATCGAGGCGACATATGGTTCACGCGAGAAGGGGAATGCCGAGGAAATCGAAAAGTCACGGCGTTTGTTCCTTGAACGCTTGGAACCAAACTTGATTGATCCGTCGCAGTTACGTCAAGTGATCGCCGAGCTCGACGAAACGATTGACACGTTTGAGGCGGAAGTCGATTTCACGCTGTCGGAAAGTAATACGGTCACGAAAATCTTCGCCTGATGAAAAAATTCCTTGTTTGTCCGATGATCCTGCGACCAAACACGCTTGTTTTGTGCGATAACAAAACGTCGGTGCGATGCACCTCACATCGGTTCTGAATGGAACCTCAAGTGAAAGTTCAACGCTGACAGCTCAACGGATAACGAACAATGGTCAACGATCAAATGATCAAAGCTTAAAGTTGAATGAGCAAAGACGAATAAAATCCACGGTACAACGGAATGAGAGAGGATTTGTTTGTTGCCTCTAGGAACACCGCGTGGCTGGGCAGACAAGGAATATACATAAGTAAGAGAAGTAAAACAGGAAAGGATGAGACGGATGTTGCCGATTTATTTGTCTATTTTGGAGATGTCGAATCTGACCCTTGCAGTTCTCATCGTGGGCGTCATCTTGACCTTCAAATACGGACGCCTGTTTGTGAGCAAAGAAATCCCGACTGCAAGTAAACGAATTGCCGCTGTCTTGTATAGTGCGTGTCTGTTCGGTTTGAGCGGCATCGTCCTGTTGTTTTCATGATGACGAGACCTTTTTTGACAGGAACCTACCGTGTCAAAGAAGGTTTTTTTGATTCAAAGGCGAAAGGGTAAAGATTGAACAGTGAAGTGATTATTAAACCAAGGGGGAACTGAGAATGGACGGATTATTAAAACGCCGGATCGGGGCAGGCATCGTTGATTTACTTGTCCAAGGAGTGGTTGCCGGTGTGCTCGAAGAAACCGTGTTGAAACGCGTCAAAAATAAGGCGGTTCATTCACTGATTACGGAACCGGCCGTCAATTTCCTGATCGAGACGACACAACTCGCGACAGGAAGTCGGCAAACCATCGGGCAACGACTGTTTCAGATTCAAGTCGTCAGTGACAACGGACAACCGCTCGCTGTCAAACAGATTGCGAAACGGATTGCTTATCGGGAAACGATTGCTCCGATCAAAACATGGAAAAACCGTAAAATTTATCTGCAGGACGGATCGGTGTTACCGGAGGATGAATTTGCCGGTACACGTGTTGTGCGGAAGGGAAAATGAAGCGATCTCCTCGCCTCTACACGTCAGGCAGAATCAGTACCGGTTTTTCTTAATCGGGAAAGGAAGAGGGGGCGGATGTGATCAAGACACTTAGTATTCAGCCGATCAACGCCGGCAATCGACAAGCGGTTCTGGCATTGGAAGTTGCTCCGACTCAACGTGATTTTATCGAGAGCAATCAACAGTCCCTGCAAGAAGCCAGGCAAGATCTCGTACACAACTGGTCGTGTCTGGCCTTATGTGAAGCGGATCGTCCAATCGGATTTATGATGATTGGAGCGGCGAACGAGCAGGAACGGTATATTTGGTTGGATCGTTTTATGGTGGATCGGCGCTTTCAAGGAAAAGGATACGGCAAGCTTTTCCTGAAACAAGCAATTCAGTACATTACCAAACAGTATGATGTGGATGAGATTGTTCTCAGTGTTCATCCAAAGAACAGGTCCGCGTGTTTGTTTTATGAAAAAAATGGCTTTCAGAACACACAACAAATCGATGAAGCCAACGGGGAAGTCATATTTGTCTATCCATTGGCCGGAGCGAACTACCCGTGTTTCCCGGATCAAAAGACGTTCTCATGAATCCGTCAACAGACGGGACGAGAACCCAAAAACTAAAAACACAATCCAGCAACTTGCTGAAAGGTGGACCGATTGATGGGGCGACTCATGCATCGGTCCCCTTTTTTATTTGGAGTTGATCGTTTATCCACTCCAATAATTTTTTCGCCGGACGTGACAGGACGGCTTCCTTTTTCCAAATCAAAAACGTGTTTGAGGTGACGTTCGGCAGGAGTGGCACAAAAATCAGTTCACTGCCTGTTGTATTGATGATGTGCTCCAGGCATAAAGCGTGACCAAGTCCTTCTTTGACCAAAAGTGACGCATTAAACAGTAAGTTATAAGTTCCGACGATGCGGCTTGCATTGAAATCGAGTCCCGTTTTTTCCGCAAACTGTTGCTGGTCTTTGGTTTGTTCCGAGATGATCAACGGTGCATTCCGTAAATCCGCTGCATCGACCGTCGTTTGTCGGCCCAGCGGATGGTCTCTTCGTGTCAAGATACCCCACCGGTCGGCTGTTGCAAGCTGCAAATGATGATATTCCTTGACGTCAAACGGTTCAATTACGAGACCGAAATCAAGAATCCCTTTGTCGAGTTTATCGAGAATATCTTGACCGTTGCCGCTGTGGATCCGGATGGTGACCTCAGGGTGCTGCTGATGCATCTCATGAAATGCCCGGATAACACTTAACATACTGGTCGTCTCGCCGCCGCCGATGTAGAGATCACCGTGCAACGTTTCTTCCGTCGTCAGATTGGTGACGATTTTATCCGCCAGCGTAACCATTTCGCGCGCCCGTTCGGCTAAATAATAACCGTTCTCCGTCAAGACGATACCGCTCGGCGTCCGATCAAATAAAACACCGTTTAACTCGTCTTCCAGCCGTTGCAGTTGGCGGGACAATGCCGGTTGAGAGATCCGGAGAATGCGGGCGGCACGGGTAATGTTTTTTTCTTCGACGACCGCTAAAAAATACCGTAACTGTTGTAGTTCCATGAGAATCCTCCTATGCGTTTTAGTTATGTCTCGTAATGTAATATTAGCATTAGACATGACTAATGGATACTTGTAGTGTTGTACACAAGCAAGACATACGAGGAGGAACATCAATGAGTACACCACTAAACAAAGTCATCGTCATCATGGGGGCATCCAGCGGGATTGGCGAAGCGACGGCCCGTTTATTAGCAGAACGAGGAGCGACACTGATGTTGGCAGCCCGTCGTCTCGACCGCTTACAGGACATCCGGGACGCGTATCCGCAAGCGGATATTCGGATCAAGCAGGCAGACGTCACGCAGTTTGATCAGGTCGAAGCTGTGATTCAGGAAGCGAATTCGGCATTTGGACGGATTGATGTTCTGTTTAACAATGCCGGCATCATGCCGACCGCACCACTTGCCGCGGGTCACCGGGAGGACTGGAAACAGATGCTTGATATTAATGTCATGGGGGTATTAAACGGAATCGCCACGGCGTTACCGATTATGGAACACCAACAAGCCGGTCATATCATTGCAACGGACTCAGTCGCCGGTCATGTCGTCTATCCGGAATCGGCCGTCTATTGTGGGACGAAGTTTGCCGTCCGGGCCATCATGGAAGGTCTGCGGCAAGAACAACGGGAAAACCAGATTAAATCAACCATCATTTCACCAGGTGCCGTGCAGACGGAACTCTATACGACGATAAAGGATCAAGCTGTCGGCGAATCGCTTCGTCAAGCGCAACAGGAATGGGGACTGACGAGCGAAGATGTGGCACAAGCCGTTTTGTATGCAATCGACACACCGGACCGGGTTTCGATCAGCAACTTAATCATTCGTCCGACGCAACAACATGTGTGATGCCGATGGAATCATCATCACTTCGTCAACAGGTTCAAAATCGACTGATTGAGGCAGACGATCCCCTGTTCGAGCAGATTCATGCCGTACAACGCGAAGGAGAACGATTGCTCCACCGGTTGAACCAGCAACTGTTGTCACCGACGGCGTTTCGCGACACGTTAGCCGAGTTGATCGGTCAGCCGGTCGATGAAAGTGTTGTCGTCTTACCCCCGTTTTATACAGACTTCGGGCAACACATTTCGCTCGGAAAAGACATCTTCATCAACCGTGGGGTGATGTTGACGGATCTCGGTTCGATTCAAATTGATGATCATGTGTTGATCGGTCCGTTTGCCAAGCTGCTGACCGTCAACCATCCGGTCAGTCCGGCAAAGCGGCGTGGTTTGCTCGTTGCCCCGATTCACCTGAAACAAAATGCTTGGATTGGAGCGGGGGCGACGATTCTACCGGGGGTGACGATCGGCGAACAGGCGATTGTCGCAGCAAACGCGACCGTGACGAAAGATGTCCCGGACAAGGCGATTGTCGCCGGTACCCCGGCTCGAATCATCCGTTACGTTGATGAGATGGAGGGATGAAATGAAGCGTCGCATGACTGTCATAACCATGATTCTCTCGCTTGTACTGTCGGGGTGCGGTACGTCGGCGCCTGTGTCGACCGAATCAGACAAAACGGTCAAGGAGAGAGCAACCATGCACATCGAAATCAATGGTCAAATCGCTTCAGTACAACTGGAAGACAATGCGACAACTAGAGCCTTGATGGCGGACGCCCCGTTTACGATTAAAATGGATGATTTGCATCGGAATGAAAAGTACCATTATTTCGACAAGGCATTTCCGACGGATGCTCAATCGGTTCAGAAGGTTGAGGCGGGAGACGTGTTGCTGTATCAAAACAATTGTTTAGTGATTTTTTATGAAGCGGTCGAACCGGTGGCTGAATATACACGAATCGGAAAAATCACCGATTTTGAGGACATTCAATCGCTGTTTGCTCCTGCAAGTGTCCAGATTCGTTTTCTGAATGAATAAACAACATAAAAAAGACTTACATCTGGTCCATGACCGGTTGTAAGTCTTTTTAAATTACTGTTTTTATGGTCATTTCAGGGACAGAGGCGAAAAGGAACTATCCAAATTCCATAACCGGTCTCCCAGTTGTTTAAGCAACTCGTTGGCCCGGCGCTCGATTGCCTCGGGCAGTGAAGTCTGGCTGAAGTAGCTCAGATTCAGACTTTCCCCGTCGAGCATCGCAAGCGTCCCCGTGACGTCTTTTGCGTGGTAGAGATGAATGACGCTGTATGTTTCATCCCCGTTCGGATACTGGAAGTAAAAGCGGGGACCGGAAAAGACGCCGATCAGTTCCAGTTGAGTCGTTTGTAGCCCGGTCTCCTCCTGCAGTTCACGGATGGCGACTTCTTCGAGTGTTTCGCCGAGTTCCATCGATCCGCCCGGCAGTCCCCAGTCGTGTGTATCGGACCGGTGTTGGAACAAGACTTCCTGTTGATCGTTCGTCACGAGGACCGTCGCACCGACGCTGATGATCGGACGACTCCCGATGGTCTTGCGTAATTCTGAGATATACCCCATGTAGAGACCTCCTTTAAGATCTATAAGATTGGCTTTGATGTAACCAGTGTTTGCACAGGACGGAACAGCATTCTTGTTCGTGATAACGTCTCAATCATTCGGCTGGATTGAGGTGGATCGCATATGTTGACAGGACATCGGTAAATTGCTGAACACTCATGTTCGGTCGCTCCTCCATTACCGGATGAATCCACCCTCTGCATGAATGATCTGTCCTGTGATCCAGGCGGCGTCTTCACTGACGAGGAAGGCAATGGTCCGCGCGGCATCACTCGGTGTACCGATCCGTCCGAACGGAAACTGCGGTTGGAGCTGCGTCCGGACGTCATCCGTCATCCACGTCGAATCGGTTGGTCCGGGATTGAGCGCGTTGACGGTAATCCCAAGCGGCGCGACAGCGAGCGAAAACGAAGTCGTAAACGCTGAAATCGCCCCTTTTGTCGCTGCATACGCGAGTTCATCCGGCATCGGACCGAGATCCTGTCCGGACGTCATATTGACGATGCGACCATTCTGTAAACCGGCTTGCTCGAACTGACGGGCAAACAGGACCGATAACAGCAGCGTGCTCCGGATGTTGACGGCGTAGTGGGCATCGAGTGCTGTAATGTCCAAGGAAGCCAGATCGGTCTGCGTCGAGTGAGCGGCATTGTTGATCAGGACGGACGGCGTACCGACTGTTGAGAGCGTATGGGTGAAAACACGTTCTGCCGCACGTGGTGCCGACAGGTCGATTTCAAGCGCCTCGCTTTGGGTACCGTTTGTCGCCAGCTCTGCTTGAAACGTCTTGATCCAGGAAGGATCGGCTTTCCAGTATGTAAAACAAATCGTCATCCCTTGGGCCGCGAGCTTTCGGCAAACCGCCGTGCCGATATCATCGGGATGGCTCGCACCGGTAATGAGTGCGATCCGGGGTGAATATGACATAACAACGCCTCCCATGTAAGTCCGTCTATGTGTGTCATTGTACCGTGATGAAAAGAAGGGCGTCCAGAAAAAAGAGGGTTTTTTTTACAAAATGTAATAGAATCCATCCGTTTCCAAATGCTATGATGAAAAAAAGAGGTGGTTCAACGTGCTGAAACGGAAATACGCGGCGCGCTCGTCATGGAAGCGGATAATTGAACGAAATTACCGGGAGCTGTACATGGAGACGGAATCATTCATCGGGTATGTAACACGTCTTGATATGATTCAGGTGACGCACTCGTTGCATGTTCGGTATTCAGAACAGGTGATTCAGCTTGTTGGCGACGGCTATTCCTGGCTGCAACAGTTTCCGAGCGGAAAAAAGCATGTCGTCACGACGATGTTTGATGAACACGGAAAAATCGTTCAAACATATGTCGATATTTGTCTTCGTCACGGACGGGATGCGAACGGGATTTACTGGGATGATTTGTTTTTGGATCTTGTGTTGTTGCCGTCGGGAGAGTGTTTGATTCTTGATGCGGATGAGCTGGAAGCGGCATTAAGAGCGGGGGAAATCAAACGGACGCAGTATGATGGAGCATGGCGGGAGATCGACCGGTTGCGCGAACAAATGCGGACATCGGATGTGGTGCCGGGTACGCTTGCTTATGCGCATCATGCCTTACTGAGCGATGCGTGATTCGAGCAAGCAAATCCCGTTGAGTGTCAAAACAATCAACGGGATGATGGAAGGGTGCCGCTAGACGATTTTGTTGTTGTTGTGATAGAGGACAAACAGAACGATGCTGATGACGGCTAAGGCGATCACAATAAGCACCATCATAATGTTTCATCTCCTTGCGCCTTTGAAAACATGACATATCCCTGTCCTAGTCTTTACCCTGTATTCAGAAGACCGAGTGAGCAGGACGCAGAAAATTTTTAACAGATCGAGATGACTGACGAGAAGTCTGATCTGAATCATCAAGGAGGTTGGAAACATGAAACAGGCGTACATATTTGATATGGACGGGACGTTATTTCAAACGAATCGTATTCTCGGTCATGCCTTGGACGATGCGTTCACTTTCTTGCGCGAGCAAGAACGCTGGACCGGAGAGACTCCGCTTGCGAAATATCAATCAATTATGGGAGTACCGTTGCCGGAAGTCTGGCGGACGCTGTTGCCGACGCACACGGATGACGAACGGACAGTTGTTGATCAAATCTTTCAAGGCGCGTTGATCACCCATATAAAACAAGGGCATGGTGCGTTGTATCCGGGTGCCGAAGCGACACTCATGGCCTTAAAAGCAGCGGACCATCCTTTGTACATCGCAAGCAACGGCTGGAACAACTATTTAGCTGCGATCGTGACGTATTATGAACTGGATCGTTGGTTAGACGGTGTCTACAGCATCGAAGACGTAGCATCGTTACAAAAAAGTGATTTGGTACGGCACATCTTGTCAAACCATCAGTTGACGCAAGCGACGGTCGTCGGAGACCGGATTTCTGACTTTATGGCGGCACGGACGAATCAATTACCGGCCATCGGCTGCCGTTTTGATTTTTCGAATGAAGCGGAACTGGCAGAAGCAGATTATATCGTCTCCGATTTACGGGACATCCTAAAGCTGAGTCTTGCTCCGCTCTCGAAATGAGATAATCTAGTTTCAACACGACACAACCGGTGCCTCCTTTAAATGCAAGGGGACACCGGTTGTGTTGGATTGTGTCATCTCTTTTGGAAAAGCGCTGTCCACAGTCCGGAGAGTCCGAAGACCGGATCGGTCGGTGCAGCTTCCTGCATCAACCGGATTTCAAGGACGTCGAACGTATCAAAAATCGAGCGGAGTTTGTCTTCCGTGAAGCCAAGACCGCCCTGCAGACTGCGTTGACGGTAAACGTCCCAGTCGGTCATGTCGGACCCGCCGTACTGACCGCCCTCAACGAAGCAGGTTAAGGCAAAGCAACCACCCGGTCGTAACGCCTCCGTGACGACGCGGATGTAATCGTGTCGTCGGTGCGGGGCGATATGATGGAAACAGCCGGAATCGTAGACGAAGTCGTAAGCACCGTCTTCAATCGAGAGCTCAAACAAGTTTCCTTGCCGGAACCGGACATCAAGTTGTCGCTCGTTTGCCCGTTCATTTGCCCAATCAATCGATGATTGCGCAAGGTCAATCGCGTCGACCTGACTTCCACGTTCGGCCAGATACAAGGCATTGCGTCCGGGACCACTTCCGAGTTCGAGGACACGTGTCAGCGGAAGTTGTCTTTGTTCCACGTAGGCGACAAGATTTTCATCCGGTTTATCGACGAAAAAGGGAATCCGTTTCGTCCGGTCTTCATAAAAGCTATCCCAAAATGCGGTCGGTTCCCGCAGTAAAGCATCCAGCATGTTCAGGATATCGTCCTGCGTGCGAATCGTTTCCTTCATCGTGGCTCCTCTTTTCTCGCCGGCAGGTTTCTCAAACGGACGGCAGTTGTCAGTATGTCTTCCAGGTGTTCCGCCCGCTTGTCGATGAAGGTCGTCCAGAACGTTTCCCCGATTCTTGCCAGTTCGTCCGGTGAATAGACGCCGGGCTCAAAATGACCCCAACAGCCGTCCGTTGTCAGTTGATCCCAAAAAACATAATCAGCGACCGGGTAATGCGACAGCGGGACGTCTCCCCCCATCGGTTTTAAATCGACGAGTTCCGGACAGAGCCACATTGCCGTCGCGACGGATAACAGACCGCCGTGACGTTCGTTTAACCCGTCCAGTCCGGCAACGTGTAACGCTTCCTCAAAAGCCTGATAACGGTGGGTCGTGATGACGACCAGTTCCGGATACTTGAAGTTGATTTGTTTGACGAACGCCGATTCCCAGTAGGCACCTCCGTGCCCGTTGCAAAGGACAAATTGATTAAACCCTTGACGGAACAGATTGACGATGATTTCTTCAAGCATCGCCGATAACACCGTTGGACTGACGGTGACGGTTCCGATTTGATTGGCATGTTCTTCGGATGTATTAAACGGCAGGGTCGGCAAAACATAGGCATTTAAGCGTTCGCCGAAAACGATCGCATACCGCTCGGCGATCAATGTATCAAGATGCATCGGCAAATACGGTCCGAACTGTTCCGTCGCACCGACCGAAAGAATGGCAATGTTCGTCTGGCTGTCTCGAATGACTTGTGTACTGTTTTTGTAGCTAAGCATGCATCAATTCTCCTTTATTCGAATACTTGTCTTAATTCGATTTGTCCTTCGCCGTGACCTTGCGGATCCGGCATACGTCTGGCCCAGGCGATCGCTTCCTCTTTTGACGCCACATCAATCAACAGGAAACCGGCAATTTGCTCCGCCGACGGTTCAAACGGTCCGGATATGACGTCCGCTTGTCCATCGGATTGCTGATACGTAAAACGGAGCGCTTCCCGCGTCGGGTGAAGTCCTTTTGCCATGACCCGGACACCTGCCGTAACCAACTCCTGATTAAAGACGGCCATCGCTTTTTGGAGCGATAGATCCGGAAGTAAATCGGCTTCCGACCGGTGAGACGCTTTGACGAGCAACAGGAATAACATGAATTAACCTCCAAACGAAAGTAGAAAATGGTGATAGGCGTATCACTAATTTAGTATTCGACAAACAGTCAAAAATCCCTGCTGTATCAACTAAAAAATGGATGTAAAAAACTTTTTTGACGGAATAGATAAGGAAAATGATTGCCAATTTAATCATGTTTAATTAGCATGGAAATGGAAGCTATGAAATCAGAAATGGTCATGAAAGGGAACTGGAAGATGATATATGGCATCGGGTTATTTTTGTTGGGGGTCGTCGGGTTGGCGGCGCGCGGGTTGTATTTTGGGATCTTCGATATCACGGAGTGGGCGAGTCTATCGTTGCTTCTGCCCGCCGCTTATGGAGCGGGGTGGATCGAACGGATCCAACAAAAGCGGGACGGGACCTTTTGCGGCTTAGACGCCGGATACGCTTCACGCCTCGGTGAACGAGTATCGACAGGGGTGAAACAGATCTATCGGGCGGATGTCGCGTTCGGTACGTACCGGCGGACGTTCCATAAACCGTGGCACCGCTGGTTCATTGCTTTTCCGAAGGTGGAAGGGTTTTTTCTGAATTTGGTGTTCGACGTGTCAAACCAACAACTGCAGCTAGTCGAGAAACCGAATCAACGGTTGTGGAGCAATCAGACGGAATGGTGGATCGAGGAGGGGGGAGAGACTGTCGGTGAAATCAAAACGGATCATACGTTCCGTCATGCGGCCGCGTTCAGCGAAGTGTTGCGGATGACTTACCGAACGGAACAGTATCAGATCCGGTCATCCAAGTTATCGCGGCGCGTAGAGGTGTTGCAGCAAGGCGCAACGATCGCCACGAGCAAACGGAAACGGAATCTTTTGACGTTTGATGTTCCAAAGCAGGATGCGCACGTCGCGCTCATCGCCGGAATGGTCTTGTTTCGTTTCCATTATCGGGAATGAGACGCCTCCCGGATGAAGGGCGGAGTGTGATATCCTAAGACAAAGCAAGAGAATCAAAAACAGAAAGCAGGTGATTTGTGATGAGCAATCCACTGAGTCAACTCGCATGGACCTTCGTCTCCGAGTGTGACATCCCGCATGACGTGCAAGGATTATTGATTCAAGGCGAACAGGCATTGTCCGCCTACAAGACGATCCGTGACGTCGCCGTCTTCACGACCCACCGGTTGATCATTCGGGACGCGCAAGGACTGACAGGAAAAAAGGTCGAAGTCTATTCGATTCCCTATAAGTCGATCAACATGTATTCGACGGAAAACGCCGGCGGGATGTTTGACATCAACTCGGAAGTTCAACTGTTCACCCGGGCCGGAACGATTAAGATCAATCTCAACAAAAAGGTCGACGTTCGAAAAATCGATCTGTTGATTGCCAATGCGATTTTATGAGGAGGAAAGCGTAATGAAAAGAACGTTCAAGAAAAAACGAGTGATCCTCTTATTGACGTTGCTCGCCGCCATCTGCCGACCGAAACGAGTCCGCTAATTTTATTTCAACTCCCGTAATTCATGCTTAAATGTACAAAGCGTAACGACGGGCAATCTTCATCTACTGAATCCGTCACTCTGAATAACAGGGAAACAGCACGAAAACGCTCCGCCAAATAAAAACGGATCCATCAGGGACCCGTTCCGCAACTGACCGTATAGTGATGATCTTGTTTCTTGCTGTAACAAATGGTTGGTGTCATCCCCGTCTCGCTGTCATGATCGTACCAGATGACGTCGTACATGCGCCCGTACTCCGGATCGACCATTCTTCTGTCGAGAAGGGCGCTGTAACTCTGATACGGATGTCCTTGTTCGTACAGATAATGGCGAATCGCTCCGCGCTCTGTATCGTCCGAAAAGACGACCGGCGACAGCAATGGTAAGACGATCAACAAGGTGAGTATAGAACCACCCATCCAAAGTCCAATTTTTTGCCAACGCTTAATTTGAATATCACTCCATTTTAGTTAAAATATTGAATTTATATGTAAAAGCAACGACCGACAGTCACTTGATTGTCGGTCGTTCTGGTTTACCCCGTCTTTCGCATCGATTCAAACAAACGTCCCTTGTAGACGTCTGCGATCGTGTTCAAGAAGGACTCGGAAAATCGTTTCGGGAAAAACGGTTTCGCATAAAAGTACTGATAGGCCCGTTTTAAGTCGTCCCATTGTGTACACGGATCCGTTTGTCGGAATCGCGCGACATCGATGATTCGGGTGCCGGTCGGCGTCAATAAGATGTTGCGTAAGTGAATGTCGGATGGATTCAAGCCGACCGATCGTGCTTCTGCTAAAGCCTGATCGACGGTCTGGATGACATCGTCTGTAATGAGCGTGCCGCTGATCAAACATTCGAACAACGTTTGCCCTTCGATGTATTCGATGACAAGATAATCCGCGCCATACTCGTATTGTTTGGCATACGTCGTAAAAGGGCTTAGTTGTTCATAAATCGATCCTTCGATTGCTGCCAGATGTCGATGCGACGGGAAAAACTTTTTGATGACCCGGTCCGTTCCGACGATCCGAAATACAAACGCACTTCGACCCGTTCCAATCCACTCCAGTTCATCGGGATAAGAGGAGACCGTATAGCCATCTTGTATCTCTGTCAGATGGATCGCAAAAGCCAGTTCGGAATCTGTCTTCACACATGCCACTTCCTTTCTCTTCTTTTAATTATACGCTGTTTGGTGTGAGAAGGTTTCATAAAACGACTCCTGTGTGAAAGTTTTGAACATTTTGTGATATGCTGAAAATGTACAGCAAATACCTAGCTCAGGGGGTTCTTTTATGAATACATTACAACAATGGCGTGACCATTTTGAAGCGCTTGGTGCCTATGACGAAGCAGTAGCTCTACTTTATTGGGACATGCGGACGTACATGCCGGATCAATCGGCCGAAAACCGTTCGAAATCGATTGGATTTCTGTCGACGGAAAGTTTCCGCCGCCGGACCGGCACAGCGTACCAGACGTTGCTGAAGACGATGGGACAAGAGACGCTGACGGGGTTAGAGGCGATCTCTTACGAAAAAGCGAAACAAGCATACGATCGGGACTCGAAGATTCCGGAAGCGGAATATCAGACGTTCATCACGTTGATCTCGGAAGCCGAAAGTGTCTGGGAAAAAGCGAAGGACGCGGATGATTGGGATCTGTTCGCCCCGTACTTAGAAAAAATCGTCGCCATGGAACGTAAATTCGTCGAGTACTGGGGATACGGGCAACATCCGTATGATGCGTTACTTCATGATTATGAGCCGGGGATGACAGTCGCGGAACTTGACCCGTTGTTCGCGGAACTCCGTCAAGCGATCATCACCCTGTTAAAACAACTGGACGGGAAAACGTTCCCGACGCTCGACTGGTCAGCAAGCCGAAAGACGCAGATTCAATTGAATCACGACTGGTTAAACGATATCGGCTATGATTTCACGGCCGGCCGCCTCGATGAGACGGTTCATCCGTTCCAGACGACCATCAACCGGAAGGATGCCCGTGTCACGACGAAGTATGATGAAAATGATTACCGGAACTCCGTGTTCGGGACGATGCATGAAGCGGGACACGCGACATACGAACAAGGCATCGCTCCGGAGCTCGATGCGCTCGGACTGGGAGAAGGCGCGTCGATGGGGATTCATGAATCGCAGTCGTTGTTCTTTGAAAACTTCATCGGTCGAAACCAAGGATTCCTCGCAGCACGCTACGAGGGACTGCAACAAGCGATTCCTTCGCTAACGGACGTTCCGTTTGAGACATTTTATGCAGCCGTCAATGAGGTCAAACCGTCCTTGATCCGGATTGAGGCGGACGAGTTGACCTATGCCCTCCATATCATCATCCGCTATGAACTCGAAAAACGGTTGATTACGGGTGAACTGGAAGTCAAAGACTTGCCGGCTGAATGGAACCGTCTCTATAAAGAGTACCTTGGAGTCGATGTCCCTTCAAACGCCAAAGGGGTGTTGCAAGACGTCCACTGGTCGGGCGGATCATTTGGTTACTTCCCGAGTTATGCCCTCGGACTCGTCTACAGTGCGCAGTTGAACGAGGCGTTACGCCGGGATGTGCCGAACGTCGATCAATTGATCGCGGACGGAACGCTTCAACCGATTAAAGGATGGCTCAATGAACACATCCATCAACACGGAAAAGCGAAGACACCGGCTGAATTGATTCAAGCGGCAACCGGACAATCGATTTCTGTCCAACCGTTGATCAACTATTTGACAGCGAAGTACACGCGGGTCGTCGAGGCGTTATGATGCGTTGGTTTGCCCATCGGGGAGCCAGTGATCAGTTCCCTGAAAATACGCTGGAAGCCATCGAAGCGGCGATTCCGTTCGTTGACGGGATCGAATTTGATGTCCACTTTTCACGGGACGGTGTCGGTGTCATCATTCATGACGAGACGGTCAACCGGACGACCGATGGAACGGGACGCGTCGTCGATCTGACGCTCGCGGAACTGAAACAGCTGAATGCCGGTGCGCGCTTTAAAGGAAGCGGCGGACCCGTCCGGACGACGATTCCGACACTCGATGAAGTCTTGGCGTTACTTGCTCCGACAAGCGTGATCCTGAACATCGAGCTGAAGACGGATACGATCCGTTATCCGGGTCTTGAAGCCTATACACTCGAACGGTGTCGTGCCTACGGCATCGCAAGCGACCGATTGATTTTCAGTTCGTTTAATCATTATTCGATCGCGACCGTCCGCGAGCTTGATCCGGCGATTGAGACAGCGATTCTGTTTCCTTATCCGCTGTACCATCCGGAACAGCAGGCAAAACAACTGGGGGCAAAGGCGATTCACCCGGATTACCGTCGCGTCACGCGAGACGACGTCATCCTTGCGCATCAGGCGGGAATCGAAGTCCGCGTCTATACGCCGAAAACCGCGGCTGATGTCAAACAGATGATGGCGCTCGGCGTCGATGCCGTCATCGTCAACGATCCCAAAACATTTAAGGCGAGCTTGTCCATCCACTAAGGAGGAAGCGTCATGCGCAAGGAGCATGTGTTAATCATACTAGCGTCAATCACGGCGCTCGTCATCGGTCTGCAGATTGGTTTTGCCAGCCTGCCGGCGCCGAAACCAAAACAGGTCGAGGAGTCGGTGACGAAACCGGATGATTTTCAGGCAGGACTGCGTGACGCAAAAACCGAATTAAAGATGGTACAACGCTTTGCCTTGACGAGTACGATCAAGCATGACCGTTCAAACGAGACGTGGATCTACGCCAGTCAAACCCCGACCCGGATCGCGGTCGATTGGTATTATGTTTCGAGTTATCCGGAGAGCAACGTCCAGATGACCCGAAACGACGTCTCGCGAATCGTGACGTACGACCGGTACCTCATCGTCGTGCGTCCGATCTACGGGGTTGTCGAAGACAGTGAACTGGAACAGTTTGCGCTTCGTTTTTCAAGTTATTTTATGACACTAAGACAACAAAAGGAGGATGACGATGTCAGGTAAAATCATTCTGTTGATTGGTGGATCGGGCAGCGGAAAGTCTTCCTTGATTAAACGGTTACGCCATGAATATGAACGTGTCCGCTTTATCCCGTCCGTCACGACACGGCCGAAACGTCCGACGGAACAGGATGGGGAGAGTTATCATTTCGTCGACGTCAAGACGTTCCAGCAATTGATTCAAGACAATGGTTTCATCGAGTACGCGCACGTTCACCGCGCCTGGTACGGAACACCGCGCCAAGCGTATGAAGATGTGCTGGCGTCCGATGGAATCGTCATCAAGGATATCGATCCCAAAGGGGCAACCGCCTTTAAAACGATGTTTGCCGATCAAGTCATCACGATTTTCGTCTCCGTTCCGCCGGACTTGATGAAAGAACGGCTGTTGATGCGGGGGGATACGCCGGAGTTCGAAGCCCGGCTCATCGATTATGCCGATGCGTGGAAAGAGCGTGATCATTACGACTACATGATCGAAAACATTGACTTTGAACAAGCTTATGCCGATCTGCTCGGCATCATTTCCGCCTATATTCCAGGACAACCGTCCGAATCGTAACAGCAGGGAGACTCCCTGCTGTTTTTGACTGTTGCAAAAGGAGGTACGGATGGATCCGATTTTAGACAGCTTACAACAACAACCGGCTTTAAAAGATTTTACGGGTTGGCGGCACCTTTCGACCCGGTATGGTAATGATCCCAAATATACAGCGCAGGACGAAACAGGAACGTCAATCTTCCACATCAATCCGTTACGGGACGTGGAGCGAAAACAGCAAGAGTTCTGTCTCCTGCAACAGATGCATCAGGACGGGTTGGCGGTGCCGGAACCGCTTGGCCTCATCGTGATACCGGGTATGTCTTGGTGCTGCAGCCGGTACCGCTATCTGGAGGGAACGACGGTCCGGCAACTGTTCCCGCTGGGGCAGGAGTCGGAGTATCACCTGGGACGAGAAGTGGGGCAACAGTTAAAACGACTGCATACCTACGCGGCACCGTCAGCGTTTGAACCGTGGGGGGACCGTTGTTTCGCCAAACACCAGCGGTACGTCGATCAGTATCGGCAAGGACGGATCAGAATCCAAGACGATCAGCCCCTTCTTTCCTTCATCGAGCGCCATGTCGAGTTGCTGGACGGTCGACCGAACCGGTTCCAGCACGATGACCTGCACCTCGGTAATCTGATTGCGGATGAGGGTCGGTTCGTCGGATTGATTGATTTTTCGAATCATGATTTTGGGGATCCTTGGCATGATTTCGTCAAGATGGGATTGTTTCAGGTCGAGGAGAGTGTGCCGTTTGCCGTCGGTCAACTCGACGGATACTTTGACGGGGAGGTGCCGGAAGCGTTTTGGGTGCTATACAGTGTTTATCTTGCGATGGCGGTCTTTTCTAGCGCGGTCTGGACCGAGCGACATGCGCCGCTGGAAACGGAACGGATGAAACAACGCCTTGCCGGTATAGTGGCGGCTCATCATCAGTTCGAACAAGTGATTCCGGATTGGTACCAAGACTTCAGGTATTCCAATTCCGAAAATGCATGAAACCACCACAACAAACGTTTCCCTGATGAAGGCGACTCCGTCAGGGAAACGTTTGTTGTGGTATTCAGCTGTCCCACGTGTCATCGAGGTGCGCGGCATAAAAACGGAGCGCCCGGTCGAGATTGTGTAAGGTCAACGCTTGAACTACCTCCACCTACGCTTCACTTAGAGGTGAAGGATTCCTGAGTTATCCGACCTACCGGTCGAAAATTGATCAGGCTAACCCCGTCGTCCCGACGGTTGAAGAAGCTAAGATACGTTCGGCTTCTTGTTTGAGATTCAGTCCTGCGTTCACATCCCGGTCGTGATGGATGCCGCAACTCGGGCATGTCCATTCCCGTAAGCCAAGATGTTTCACGTCTTTGTGTTGATGGCCGCAACTGGAGCACAGTTGACTGGAAGCAAAGGTCTTGCCGACTTTCACGACGGTCTTCCCGTACCAGTTCGCCTTGTACTCCAGCATGCGGAAGAACTCCGACCAACTGACGTCCGAGATGGCCTTGCTCAACTTGCGGTTCTTCTGCATGTTCTTCACCTGCAAGGTCTCGATGCCGATGACGTCGTGGTTTTGGACGATCTCGGTCGATACCTTGTGCAGGAAGTCGGTGCGTTTGTTGGCGATCTTCTCGTGGATACGGGCGACTTTCCGTTTCTGCTTCTGATAGTTCCTCGCCTCGGACAGCGTGACTTTCTTGTTCAAAGCGATGCGTTGACGGCGGGAGAGCTTACGCTGTTCGCGCGCCAGTTTCTTCTCGAGCTTACGGAAGTAACGGTCATTCTTGTAGACCGTGCCATCTGACAGGATGGCAAAGTTCTTGAGTCCGACGTCGACGCCGACAGATGAACCGGTCTTCGGCCGTTCGTTGATTTCCTGCTCGACGAGCAGGGAGACAAAATATTTGCCTGAAGCGTTACGTCGGATTGTGGCGTTCAAGATACGGCCTGTGATCTGTTTCGAATGGGCGAAACGTACCCATTTCAACTTTGGAAGTTTCAGCTGGTTGCATCCAATCGAGACTTCAGGAAGCTGGTTTTTGCCTTGGATGTTGGTCTTGTACGACTGGACGGGATTACGCTTGGACTTGAAACGAGGGTATTCGTTTTGCTTCTTGAAGAAGCGGTCAAACGCATCAGCAAGATGCTTGACGCTAATCTGAACAGAGGTACTATCGACTTCCTTCAACCAGTCGAACTCCTGCTTCAACACAGGAATTTCTTTGGAACAAGAACCGTAGGACAGACCTCTTCCAGTGGTCTTGTACATTTCATCCCACTTCGCCAAGAAGTGGTTGAAGATGAAGCGCGAACACCCAATCGTCTTCGCAATCAGGATTTCCTGCTCTTTTGTGGGGTAGATTCTGAATTTGTAGGCCTTGTGCTTCAACACCATTTTTCACCTCCTTTAAGGAAAATATACCCGAAAAGCAGGCTGGCGATTCATCTCCCACTTTCACTTCGTTTAGAAGTGGGAGTATTCTCGCCTAATTTTGATAAAACGTTTGGAGCACGGGGTGGTTCGGAAATCGCACGAGTCCTGCAGTCAAGGTCTCCTCCGCCTCCGCATAGCGTCCAAGCGCCCGGTAGGTGCTGCCGAGTCCGAAATACGCTTGTTGTTGTAAATAAGGCGGGATTAAGCCAGGGGTGATTGCTTGGACATAATAGGGAACGGCAGCTGATTCTTCGCCGAGGCTGTCGTGGCACCAGGCCATCTGGTAATTGACGAACGGATCGTCCGGTGCTTGCCGGATGTAAGTCGCGACGACGTCTTTTGTAACGGTATACTGTTTTTCCTGCCGTAACCGACTGACTTCCGTCCAATCAAAAGGAGCTGTTCCGGTCGGCGGCGCTTCCGTTTTCAGACGGACGAAAATCTGCTGCTCCATCCAGGTGTGGTTATCGGGGAACCAGATGGATCGGATGCCGTCGTCCGGAACACACCGAAGCAGTAGCCAAGGTCATCCGCCGCCCGCTGCTGTTCTTCTGCGATCCATGCTTCGAACCAGTCCTCTGTAAACACGGCCACATCCGGTTGTCCGGAAGAGGGGACGGAAGATTGCGCAAGCCAACTCGGAAAATCCGTCAGTTGGTATGGACGGATCGTCAAGCGTTCCGTCTGTGTCGTGAGTGTGCCTGTCATCACTGAATCACTCCTTTTTTGAGGTGGGAACCAAAAAACCCTTCAACCGAATCGGCTGAAGGGTTGGATGAAGATTAAGCCTGTTGTTCGAGTTTTGTCAGCAATGTCCGGAACGTATCGAGTTCGGCATCGGAAAAGTCAGCGAACACATCAGACAGATATTCCATCTTCATCGCTTCCAGTTTCCCGTACAACTCGATGCCTTCTTCTGTCGCCCGAAGTTCGACGACACGACGGTCGAGCTCACTCCGCTCACGCGAAATCAATCCTTTTTTCGTCAATTCATCCGCAAGCGCCGTAATCATGCTGGCTGAAAATTGGAATTCATTGGACAAAGCCGACGCGATTTGCGGACTGCTTGTGCAAAGTGACTTCAAAATAAAGAATTCATTTCGCGTCAAGTACGTCGTAAACATGCTCCGGACGTCTTTTTTGATGGCGCGGTAATTCATGCGTAAACCCTTTTCTGTATCCACGATCAATTGGTCGCGGTTTGCTACTTCTAGTGTAGTGGCCATAGTTTCACTCTTTCTGTACCGTAGTTTCTTCTTCCGAGATTTAGTATAGTGAAAAATTTTAGTTTAATCAATATTTTTCTCTTGAATCATCTGTTTTGTTAACGGTTGGACCTGTTTGATGATTTCCTCGACATTTCGGAGTTCAGGATAGAAGCGGCGGAAGAAATAATCGATCCGGTGCGGATCGTTGCCGGCGATCGTCACCGCCATGCAGATGTAGGCAATCCCGATCCCTTGGCGGGGCAGGAAGGGGTTCGGCATGACCTGGGCACATTTCAAGGCGAGCGGACTGTGGACGGAAACGGCTTCGATCAATTCGCCGTAGTTCCGGATATCGACGTAATGGAACATCCGGATCAATTCGTTGATCAATTGTTGATCGGAGTCAAGCATCATCTGGGACGTGACCAATTGTTTATCCAGATCATTGATGACAGCGGAATGATCAATGAAATAATTTAAGTTGTCGGACGTGATCCGGACTTGGTGGGGATCAGACAAAATCTGTTGGACGGTCTCGTCTTCGAATTGTTTGAGCTGTTTCTTGATGTTGACAAACTCTTGGTCGGCGATTTCAAGCAGACCGGCGACCCGGCTGAAACTGCGCCGCACTTCCGCCGGCACGCTGTTCGGATTTTTGTAACCGAGATCATGTTCGATTTCAGCCCACGCGTGTTGAAGGATGGAGCGGATCTGAATCTCGGCTGTATGGTCCTTGAAACGGCCGTATTCGCTGAGCGCGAGTCGTTGGTCACTGAGGGCGGCGACGAAGTGGACCGACAGATAGCCGAACTCCGTCGTATCGAGTAACGTCGATTTATCGACGGATTGATCCCGGTCGATCGAAAACTCATTTTCGATGATCCGCGCCGCTTCCCGGACATCATCGTGAAAATACGTCACGATCCGGATCCCGGTCAAGTCATGGACGTCCCGGAGCGACTGGTATTTATTTGGTTGTCGTAACACTTTTTGATATAAGCTTTCGGATTCCTTGGTCCGCGCAACAATCGAATGGTATTTGATCCCGGCAGCGTCTAAAAGTTCGGATAACAACACCTTTAATTTATCCGCAAACGCGTCATAATCTTCCTTATCGTTTACGTATTCCAGCATCATCGTATTTAAATCTTGTGATTGCACGGATTTCACCTTCCTCATCAAGTCTCTTCTAGCCATATTGTAGCACTCGTTTTCGATGGGCGCACGGGAAGACCCTGTTTCAACGACTGCCGTTCGTGGGAAAGAAAGAATAGAACATCTGGGAGGGGTGCTACAATGGAAATCTTGGACGCACGGGCGTTGCCGGCCGATCATTCCGATATCTTACATGTCACACCATCGTCAGTTTATTTCAGACGCCGACTCGACGAAAATCAATTTCATATCAGCCGGTTTGATTTGGAAGATCAGGAACAAATCGATTTGACGACGGACGTGTTGCGCGATCACGGACCAACCCGTCCGTTCGTCAAACAAGGCAAAGTGTATTGTTTAAACGAGCAACACCGGGATGACGGCGGGGAAACCCACCTGCTTGCGATCGATCTGCACTCGGGGAAAAGCGAGCAGCTCGCCGTGTGGAACTTACCCGGTGATTTGACGCTGTACTGGGTCTTAAACGCCCGTTATATGGTCCTGTTGCATGTCGATCAGACGACGACGGCTTTTCTGTATGACGTGACGACAAAAACCCAGCACCCGATCAACGATGAACGGTTGTACGGCATCACGGAAAACTACCGGGAACTGTACTTTTTCCTCGTCAGTCTAAACGAGACGGATTATATCGTCTGCAATGCCCGGCTCGATGAGTTTTCATTTTATGACGCGCTTGAGAGCGGGGTCATCTCGCCGGAAGATCCGATTGATCACTCTGAAAGTCTGTTGATTGCTTCGCTTGCTACGATTGTCCAGGAAATCGAACAAGGAGCTGACCGTTTGTCGTTTCAGACGTTACTCCGCCTGGACGGGGAAGGGGACACTGTTCAATATTTAGGGGAACAGGGTGGTCACCTTGTGTTCAGTGCCTACACCGAACGGTTAAATGAAGAAGTGTTTTATCAGATCAACAATGAATCGGACATCACGGAACTCGGTCGGGTCCGGTGGAGTGATTATGAACCGCTGGACTTTACGTATGACGACGTCGAATCGACGATCTTCATCGTCAACGATCGGTCTGATGAACACCATGAAGTCATGAATCTGCGGACAGGCGCCCGCTACTTGGAACGGGACCCCTTTGAACGGGTGTTACGCGACCGGTTTTATCTGCATGAATCGATCGGCGATGACGCCGAACCGATGGTGACGGTATTTGACGGCGAACAAAATGTCCGTCACCGGTTTGAGGATGCTTATTATATGATCGTTTCCGGAGAGCTCGTCATCTTGTCCGTCAAACAGTTGCAATAATTCATCGAACAATGGGCGGAATCACACTGTAAATTCAAGCAGTGTGATTTTTAAACTGAAGGCATATTTATTTCATATACCGTATATACTGATAAAATCAAAAATGAAAAAGGCAACAATTATATTATCCTTCTTCGTAAACAAAACAAAAAACTCTCCCATCTTAGCCAATTTGACCAAGACGGAAGAGGAGAGTGGTATGCTTATTCTGCGTCAGATGTCCGTGTGAAGATATCGACTTGAATGTTTCCAGCTGTTGCGCGTGAGTACGGGCAAACAGTGTGCGCGATTTTTCCGAGTTCAGCAGCTTGTTCTTCCGATACACCACGGACAAGAACATCGAGTTCAACCGACAGGGTAAAGCCGTCTGCTGCTTCGTTTAGGGTAACGTGAGCAGTGACTTCGCTGCCGTCGTGTTTGATGCCTTGTTTACGGGCAACAAGGTTCAAGGCAGAATCAAAACAAGCAGAGTATCCGGCAGCAAATAATTGTTCCGGGTTTGTTGCTTCTTTTTTAGATCCTGGTACAGGCATTGCGAGGGCGACGTCTAAGATTCCGTCTTCCGATACGACGCGGCCGTCGCGGCCTCCTACAGCAGTTGCAGATGAAGTAAACATTGGTTTCATGGTTGTAACATCCTTTCGTTTTTAGGTATTCTTTTTAAGTAGCTTACAATTAGATTTTATACAATCTAATTTAAAACACAACTATTATGCTTGAAGGAGGTCTCTTGATGACAAATCCACTCTTACTGGATGAACAATTATGTTTTCCGTTTTATGCGATTTCACGGGAAATCACGAAACGATACCGTCCGTTGCTCGACCCGCTCGGGTTAACCTATCCGCAGTATCTGGTCATGCTGGTCCTATGGGAAGAAGATGAACAATCGCTCAAAGCAGTCGGTGAACGGTTGCATTTGGACTCCGGCACGTTGACGCCTTTATTAAAAAAACTGGAGGTGTCCGGTCTGATTCGGCGTATCAAGAATCCGACAGACGAACGGCACATCAAAATCACGTTGACAGCAGAAGGACGGAATCTTCGACAACAGGCCGAACGTATTCCGCTCGCCTTAAAAGAAGTGCTCGGGGTATCGGAAGAAGATCTTGAACTCGTCAAACAGACCTTAAACCGGCTGACATTAAAAATGAACGGAACTGATTAAACAGTCCCGTTCATGTAATGCTTATTTACGGCGGAAACCTTCTTCTTCCAGATAGTTTGCCGCTTCTTTATACGAATTAAAGGCCCCGTCGAGTAAATCGCCGGCGTAGACTAACCATGTATCGAGATCTTCGTTTAATAACGTCAATTCGAATTGATTGTCATTGATCCATGTTTCTTCTAGTGTTTCGACCGTCTCGACGGTTTCCAACGCCTTGATGGCATCTTGAAGTAAGAGGATTAAAGCCGGCTCCGAAAATTCACGGATGTTGACGAATCCTTTCCGGTCTTTTTCATATCCTGGTAAACCTGCTGCGTAAACAAACCCGTTCCCGTTTGGATGCAGGTGATAGACGACGATTTTTTTCTCAAACTGACTTTCCGGGAAGTGGAAGTTGACACGATTCAGGGAAACTTCTTTCCGGACAAGTTGTGGGAAAGTCTCGATGATAGTTAATTTTTCTTCAAATGTTAGCATGGTTCCTCCTTGAGATACATTTCTACTCTCTTATATATGCGATGATTCGCAGAGAAATGTCAACGTCTGATTGATGACACTGAAACTTCAACGGGTCTCCTCCCGTATGAAAAAACGAAAGGCAGGAGATTTTATGCAAGCAAACCATCCGACCGGGGAGTGGCAATATCTGCCTCAGGCCTCGGTAACCGCTGAACGTCAATACGTTGGAATCAAGTATACCATTGTTGCCCTCCTCATTGGAGTCGCGACCGTCGTCCAAATCACCTGGCTTGATCTGTCTCCTTGGTGGATGTGGATTGCCGCCGCCGTCGTCGGTCTGTTGTTCATCCTGCAGTTCGTCTATATTCCGCCGATCCGGAAAAAGTATTTTAAGTTCCGCGTCGATGAGGAATTTTTAATCGTCGAATCCGGCATCTTCATCTTACATCATGTCGTGACACCGCTCGTCAAAGTCCAAATCATCGATACCTCGTCGGGTCCGATTTTACGTCGTCATGAATTGATGAACATGAACGTCCGCACCGCGTCGGGAGAAATCGATCTGCATGGACTCGAGGTGACTCAGGCGAAGAAACTGCGACAGCAGATCGAACGGATCGCGAAACTTGAGGAACAAGAGGAGGAGACGTTATGACACGGCGGGTCCATCCTCTGTTCATCCTGATGACGACGTTGACGCATCTCCGTTCGCTTGTCATTCCGATTGCGGTCATTTTGTTTAATGATCTGAAAAATGACGGGTTTGGTGTCTATACGGCAATTGGCGTCGCGGTCGTCAGCCTGATCATCCTGTTGTTCGGAATCGCGTCCTGGTATTTCTACACGTTCACGTTAGATGACCAATCGATTCGGGTCAACAAAGGGATTTTCCGGAAAAGTGAGCGGACGACAAAACGTCAGCGGATCGAGTCGATCGGCATCAATCAAAACGTCCTCGAGCGTCTCCTTGGACTCGCGACTTTAACGGTCGAAACATCGTCAGACGGCGGCAAACCGGAAGTCGAGCTCAAAGGAGTTCGGTTGAAGTTCGCCAAACAATTGAAGTCGACAATCGGGTCGACGGATCAGATCGATTCGTCAGAACACTCCTCCTCGTCTGACACGTATTCCGTCAGCATGACAGAACTGTTGCTGGCCGGTGCCTTGTCCGGGAGAATCGGTCTTGCGCTGGTCGGATTTGGTGCCGTTTATCAATTTATCAACCGCTTCATTGAAAAGTACATCAGTCAACTGTTCAACGAATTACTCCATCTGTCGTTACTGGTGTTAGTTACGATCGGTCTGTTGGTGTTAGTGATCATCTACATCGGCTCCATCCTCGTCTTTGCCTTACGGTATGGATCGTTTCAAGCCACTTTACACCAACACCGGTTGACGATCGGATACGGTCTCTTGAACCGGACGGAAGTTGTGTTTCATCAAGATAAGGTCCAAGCACTCGTCATTGAAGAAAACTGGATCAAACGCCGGTTTAAGCGGGCACATCTTTCCCTGCATATCATCTCCGCCAGCGGGGAAGAGGAAAAGCTGTTGCTCCATCCCTTCATCCGCGTCAGTGACATCGATGGCTTTTTAGAACGGTTTTTACCGCGGTTTAAGCAACTTGTACCGGAACGACGTGCCGCCGATCGCGGATTTTTCTACATCGTGCGTTGGCCGTTGCTCGGTTATGCAAGTCTGTTCCTAGCTGTAAACGGCGTCTTGTACTTTTGGCTGCCGGAAGCGATCCGGTATATCGGCTTGGTGCTGTTCTTATTTTTTCCGCTGTATTACGTCCTCGCCCGGTCCGGTTACCGCCATACACGCTACGGTTATGAAAATGACCTGTTCGTTTTACGAAAACAACTTGTCAATCGGGAAACGATTTATGCGCCCCGTCTGAAAATCGAAGCTTTTTCCGGTCACGTCTCCCGTTTTTTGGAGGAGAAAAGCATCTTGAAATTCCGGATCACGCTGCGTGGTTCGACGGAGTTTGATGCTGGATACTTTACCGCAACCGAATTTAAAGAGATCTTGAATTGGTACCAGCAAACATTCCTAAAGCCGTTGCCGCCGGTAGCAGGTCCTGAGGCAAAGGACGGCGAATAGGTGTAGGAAACATAGGACGGAAGGGAGTTTACAGCGTGCGCAGATGGTTATTCGTCATCCTTATCCTAGTATTGATCATCAGTGGATTGATTCTATATGATGGTCACCGGATTCAACAGACGCTCAGTGGACAGTCCGACGCGTCCCGCCTGTTAGCAAGCGAAAGCAAAACGTCGGATGAGAAGCAAACCGATGATCAAACGTGGTTTACCGAACAAGACGTCGTATCGAAACAACTGACGACATCAGGACCGGAACGCGTTGGTCAGTACCTTGCCGCAACAGAGGCTTCTGACAAAACAGTCATTGTCCTACCTGACGACACACCAAACCAGGCCTCCCTGTTTTCACTGATCCGCTTGTACCATGAACGATTTGGTTACCATGTCCTGCTTGTCGAACGACAAGACACGGAGGCACGGAACTCCGGTTGGTTGGACCGGTTGGATTTGATTGATTGGACAAACCAGCTGATTGCGGAAAATGGACCGGCGAGCCAAATTTTATATCACGGATTAGGTGTTGGAGGCGCGACGGCCTTGTTGGCTGCCGGAGAGACGGACGTCCCGAAACAGCTGAAAGTCGTCATCTCGGAAGGCGCTTACGCCCGCCTTGACGATTGGCTGGCGTTCCGTGCCAAAGAAGATCTCCCGTATCCCGCGGGTCCGTCACTGGCTGCTGCCAGTACGTTCAACAAATTCCGACAGGATTTCTTTTACGGGGATGTATCCGTCACGCGACAGACCTCACGCATCATGGTTCCGACCTTATTCATTCACGGGACGGACGATCAACGTGTCCCGTCGCGGATGGCTTATGAACTGTACCAAGCGAAACCCGGCATCAAACAGCTGTACCCGGTCCGGGGAGCAGGACACGACGACACGTCTTCCAAAGATCCCGAGAATTATGAAAAGCGGCTCCGGTTGTTTATTGAACCATTCGTCAAACCGCTATAAACCATAGAAACGAGAACGGCAGATGTTGCATCCGCCGTTCTCGTTTTTGTATTGACCTGATTTAAAACAGGATAAATATACTAGCTTCCGGTCGGTATGCTACGCTGTCTCTATTAACAAGAAACAGGCGCGCGTAGTGTGTTGTTTCGAAAGGAGCAAGCCATGACAGGAACTCAGTTGTCTTGGGTAGGAAATGAATCAGCGTTCGTCGATCAGATAGACATTCAAACCATCGGTCATGTCGCGGTCGGCCGGTTTGGCGGATGTAGTCGGGCGGGACAAACGAAAAATGAGGATGGATGTTTAATCTGGCTTGGTGACGATTGGGAATTCACGTTAGTGCTCGACGCCCACGATACAGCAGAGAGCGCCAGTGCAGTCGTGCGTCAAATGACACGGCATCAGCAGGAAATCGAACAAACGTTACATCAACCGGTCGAACGGGCATTTTCGTCACTGGAACAGCTGGTGCTCAGACTGTTGCAGGACGAAGCGTTTCGGACGACTTGCCGGAGCGTGCAAGGCGAGACGGCCTGTTTGTTTCTTGCGCGAAAAGGAAAATACTTGTGGTGGTTATCAGTCGGCGACGTGTTGGCATATCTGTTCCACCCGGACTTGAGCCGGCATCGTCAGTTCAAACTGAACGAACGTCAATTTTTTGAATGGATCGGGCGGGTCAACACGTTTGAGTTACCGGTTCCGTGTTACACGCGCGGCGTCCGGGAGTTACGGCGCGGCCTCAACCGTATCCTGATGACGACGGATGGTCTGGTCGAATGTCCCGGAACACCATTCGAAGATCCGGAGACGATGGCGATGCTGTTTGCGGAACAACCCGAAACGGCAGCACTTGCTACGCTGCTTGAAACGATTGAACGACACGATGTCCGGGACAGTACAACGATTGTGACCTGGACGGTGACGGTGGAAGAAACGGTTACAATGCCGGGCAACGCAAAATAAAAGCATGACCCGTATTTCCGTCGCTGGTGGAAAGGGGGTCATGCTTTTATTCAGTTGGTTCCATCGGAGACTCGGTGGCAGCGGTTTGTTCTGTCGGAACGATGTCTGTCTCCGGTGTTTCCTCCGCATCGGTCGACGGCAACACGATGCCGACGCTCGCCATGACGGCAAGTAAAGTGGTATTCGTTAAAGTTTGACGCATCTGTTTCCCTCCACATTCTAAAGATAAAGTGATCTTTCTCACTATTCTGAATATTCTTGGCGGATTCGTCAAGTAATCGCCATCTTCCTTAGAAGTATTTTTCCCGTTAAACCGTTATACTTAAACATGAAAAAGGGGGATCTCGCTTGAAACTAACTAAAGCCAACACACGTATTTTCGAGTCGTTGTTACCACGACTCAACCTGAATGTCGAAGAACCGGAGCGGACAGAAATCGAACACCGTCTCCAAGCCGATTTGTACGAAGCACAACGGTCGCAAAAGCCGTTCGAAACGGTGCACGGACAATCGCCGGAGGAACGGCTCGATCAAATGATTGCCGAAATTCCGGAACGCCGCCGCGTTGAGACGCAAAAACGGTGGACCCGCAACTATGTCTCGACGATTCTGATGTTCATCTTCATCGAAGGAATCGACGGCATTTTTCAATTTGCGTTAGCCGACTACATCCTCTTTTCCATCATCGCATTATTTTTAATCGATGCAATGTCGATCTTAATCACGTCACCGAAAATCCGTCTCGTCAAAAAGCGGGTCTGGGCACAATTCCTTATCAGCTTCATGCTGTTCGCGACGTATAAAGCTGTCCTGATTACGTTCGTTCCGAATCCGGACGTCTTGATTCAAGTCAGTGGAACGGCTTCGTATGTGATTGGAATCGCCGGACTGGTCGGACTGTACATTTACTGGTCGAAGAATCCGCTTCGTAAACGGGCCTAATCAGCAAGGAGGGAAAAACATGGAATTCACGCACTGGAAAAGACGTATGCAAGACCATTTTGAACGAATGGGATTTGATTTACGGATTGAACGACTGGCGATGCAGGATATGCTGAAGCTCGAGGCGACACACGGAGCGTTCCTGTTTTTCCCGATCACGATCACTTTATATGAACGAATGGGTTGGCAAATGGTGGCGATTGAATCGCACCATCCGGAAGAAGTCGACGATGTGTTTGCGGAAGCACAAGTCCAATCGTTGTTCCAGATGACGATGATGACCTTCGAAGAAGAAGAACGCGAATTCATCTTGGGTTTTTACAGCAATACCGGGCGTTACTTAACGGACCAGGTCTCTTCGACCGGTCAACTGATCCGCGTCATCGAAGAGGAATGGAACGATGGAGAAGTCTTACGGATTTCGACGTTTGAGTCGTTTCCAGGCTTGTTCGTCGCTCCGGCATTTGCACATCAGACCTATGCCTTTGCACCGGACGGGGATGACTGGCAGGTCTTGGTCGGTCGGACCGGTCGGCCAGCCAGTGATTACCGCTTTGACGGGCACGTGTTGAGCGCGCACCGCGTGCCGGAAGGGGAACTGTTTACACCGGTTCCGATCCGCGTCCCGATTCATCAGTTTGAGAATGTACGCCAGCAACTACAGAACGAACAGGTCGAGATCGAGACCTTTTTACAACAGGCGATGGAAACGATCCGTCAATACGATCCGTCATTCGGGTTTGCCTGGCGGGCGACGGTCACGTTCTTCCACGGAATCCCGGTCAATCCGTTTGCGCAACGCTTGTGGCTCGAAGAAGGGCAGAAGCGCTTTCGTGTCATGCAACAAGGATCCCGGCGGATTTTGGCCATCGGTGCCACGTCCGGCGAGACGATTCAGTTGCTTGATCAAGCGGTCGGTGCCGGTGAGCCGGACGGGACACCCGTCAGTGCCGTGGGACAGCTTCTGTTAGGAATTTGGCAACAATTCGAGTCCGATGAAGCGACCTATTTGACCGCGGTCGACTGTGAAGGCATTTCACGCCAACAAGTCGAAAACCGGATTCGTCACAGCCTGGCACGCCGTGAACCCATCGAATGGATCGACCGGGCACAAAACGGGAACGACAGCTGCCGCTTCGGTGGTCTGACGCTTACCTTTCCGCACCGCCCGCCCGGAGTCGTCCAGATCAGACGAACCGATGAATCAGCTGCTGGAGCAGAGCAAACCGATACACCATGATACACACCCGAAAAAGCGACTGTCGTCTCTCGATTTACGGAGAGAGGACAGTCGCTTTTTTTACTCCGAAAATGGCTGACCGAGTCCGAGGGAGGCAATCAACTTCCTGATCCGTTCTTCCGACTGCTTGGGGGTCAAAATTAACAACTGATCTCCGCCGATCAGCCGGGTTTGTCCCCGTGGGGTGATGATGGCATCGTTTCGGATCACCGCGACGACCAACAAGTCTTGCGGCATCTCAATTTCTTGCAGGGTTTTCCCGTCGATGCGGCAAAATGACGGAACACTGACTTCGACAATCTCGGCGTTCGGATTGGCGACGGTCATGAACTGAATCAAAGGTTCAACATCAATCCGCGGTTTGACATCGAGCTTCATCAATTTGACGATCCACGGCAAGGCCGTCCCCTGCAACAGAGCGGATGTCATGACTGTAAAGAAGACGATGTTGAACAACAGGTTCGCTTCCGGCAAACCGCTGGATAACGGATAGGTCGCCAAGATGATCGGAACGGCGCCGCGTAATCCGGCTGCCGTGATGACACTTTGTTCCCGGATATTGTAGGGAAACGGCAGTAAGGACAAAAAGACGGCAAGCGGTCGGGCGATCAGCACCAGCGTCAGGACGATGACAGCGGAGACGAGTAGCGTTTGTGGATCAAGCAACTGTTTCGGGAAGACAAGCAGACCGAGCATGATGAACATCCCGACTTCCGCCAAATGGGACAAACTGCCGCTGAAACGGACAAGGATGTCCCGGTAAATCAAATCGTGATTGCTGAGCCAAATGCCTGTCACATACACAGCGAGGAATCCACTGGCGTGCAGACTCGTCGCCACGCCGTAGGAGAGAAGGGCGCCGCTGATCAACAGCGTCGGATAGAGGGCGGAAGATTGAAGCTGAATCCGGTTCATCAATGTCGTCAAGCCCCAACCGATCACAAGCCCAATCAGAAGGCCAAGCCCCATCTCATAAAGCAACGCCACGATTCCCTGACCGATCGAAAATGCGGCCGGACTGAGGGCGAACTCCGTAAAAAGGATCGTCAGGAAGACGGCCATCGGATCGTTGGTTCCGGATTCCGCTTCCAGCGTGTGTTTGACCTTCTGATCAATCGATTGTCCGTTGAGCAATGAAAAGACGGCTGCCGCATCCGTCGAACCAACCAGTGCTCCGATCAACAACGCAATCGGCCAACTGAAATCAAGCAGGTAGTGTGCGACGACGGCAATCAATCCGGTCGTCACGAGGACGCCGATGGTCGCGAGCGATAATGCCGCCGGTAACACCGGTTTAAAGTTCTTCCATCTGGTGTTGAGTCCGCCGTCAAACAAGATGATGACCAGAGCGATCGTCCCAAACAGCCGTGCTTGTTCAAAATCGGCAAAATCAATCCATCCCGTGACATCGGTTCCGGCGAGGATCCCGACAAAAACAAACAAAATCAAAGTCGGGACATTCAGACGAACGGCAAATTTCGTCGTGATGATGGCGAGTAACAGTAAGATGCCGGCAAGTAACAGGACGGTTGCTTCGTTCACATGCACTCACTCCCTTTGATGAAAGGTATCTTTTCTTTAGTATACGCCATTCTCTTGCACCGATTCGGAAAAATAGTTTTCAAGAACATGTGTATAAATCCGAAAAAAAAGGAAAACAGGTAGCATATGGTATTATCGATCCGAAAAGAGGAGGCAGTTCCATGAATATTTGTGTGGTTACAGGAGCAAATTCCGGTATGGGCATGGTCACGATTCAAGAATTACTCGAACGCGGGGACCGGGTCATCGCAACCGTCCGCTCAGCCAAGAAGGCGACGTTACTCGTTCAATTGTTGCGTGAGCATGGGGTCTCCCATACGAATCTGGAGGTTGAGATCGTCCAACTGGATCAACTGGACTCGGTCCGGCAATTTGCGGATCTGCTATTTGATCGGATCGGTCGCATCGACCGGCTGATTCTGAACGCCGGTGTCATGGTCCCACCGTACCACCGGACGAAGGATGGGTTCGAGTCTCAGTTCCAAGTCAATTACCTCAGCCACTTTTATTTGATTGAACGGTTGCTCCCGCTTCTGGAACAAGGACAAGACCCCCGCGTCATCTCGATTTCGTCACTTGCCGGTGAAGGCGGGTTGATCCGGACGGACATCGAACTCGAGGCGATGGCGCATGTCAAAAAAGAACAATACAATCCGATGCGGTCATACCGGGAATCAAAATTGTTGCAGATGGTGCACATGCGTGAACTGGCGGAACAATACGGAGACCGGGTGACGTTCGTCAGTGTCCACCCGGGCATCGTCAATACGGACTTATTCTATCGCGGAAAATACGGCAAGGTGCTCAAAACCGTCTTAAAGCCAATTGCTCAAATCGGGTATTGGACCGGAAAACTGTATACGCCGGAATACGGAGCCAAAACGGCGTTGTACCTTGCAACGACGGAAGATCGTCTTGAAAACGGAGGGTATTATGCGGATTCGGCACCGCGTCTCAGTAATCCGGTCGTCGAAGACGAGACCTACCGCCAACAAGCGCGGCATCTCTCGAAACAATGGGTCGGGTTAACGTAACCAAAAGAAGGTCTACCGACTCGTGGGAAGTCGGTAGACCTATGTTGTGCAGACTGGGGGTCTGATCACGCTCTTAGCATACAATATAGGAGTATATAATTTTGAAATATGAAAAAAATCACAAATTGATGCTGTTTTTTAAAATTTCCATGTAGTTTGTGCAAATCGGTTTTCTTCTGCGCTCATTTTCGTTAGGATGAAGAAGAATTTTTTTTCAGGAGGACTACTATGATTCGACAAGCTACAACACAAGATGTAAAACAGATTGCGGCACTTCTCAGACATAAGGCCGAATTATTACAAGCAGGCGGAAGCGAACAATGGTCCGCGTATCTGCAGGCAGATCTGGACGCGCTCGTCGCAGCAGATCTTTCAGCAGGACGTTTGTACGTGTACGAACGGGACAGCCGGCTTCTTGGTTCGATTGCGCTGTTGCCTTCACTCGACTGGGACAAAGCCTTATGGGATGATGCGGAAGGTTTGTACATCCACCGGATTGTCGTCAGTGAATCGGCAAAAGGGTTGGGTGTCGGAAAACAGCTGATCCAGCATGTCATCGCTGTCGCGACGGCTGAACAGGAACGTCTGCGGCTGGATTGCGTCGCGACGAATTCATTTTTAAATACGTATTATCCGTCCTTCGGATTTGAAAGCCGGGGAATTCGTGACGGTTTTTCGACATATGAGTATCCGGTCGCCGTCCTTTCGCACTGAGACCCCCTTTAGTCAGGACAAGTGACGTGTGCTTTGGTATGGTTAGTAAAAAGAATGATTCGAGGAGTGATCAGATGCGTCTTCAGATTGGTTTCATCGGTTTTGGAAAAAGTACGACCCGTTATCATCTACCCTACGTCATGATTGAGGAAAATTTTGATGTGACGTGGATTTACAATCGAAAAGCAAAACCTGATCTCGAAAAAACGTATGCTGATCAGTTACCCGATGTCCGCTTTACGACGGATCTCGACGCGATGCTGCGGGATCCGGAGCTGCAAGTCGTCGTCATCAATACACCACCCGCCACGCATTTCGCCTATGCGCTGCAAGCGTTGCAACACGGAAAACACGTTTTGGTCGAAAAACCGTTTACGGTGACGGAGCAGGAGACGACGCAGTTGTTCGAAGTCGCCAAGCAACAGGGAGTTAAACTGCTGGCCTATCAAAACCGGCGTTTTGACAGTGATTTTCAAGTCGTCGAGCAAGTCATCCGGTCCGGTAAACTGGGACGCCTCGTCGAGGTTGTCTCGCATTTTGATCTCTATCGCCCGGAAGCGGCGCCGGCCATCGCGACAAACGAGAATGGCGCGTTGTACGGTCTCGGTGTCCATACGATGGATCAGATTGTCGCCTTGTTCGGCAAACCGGACCAAGTCGGGTACGACATCCGTTCGGTCCGCTTAGCCGGGAATCCGGATGATACGTTTGCGCTTGATTTTTATTATCCGGAACTCAAGGTCAGTGTCCGGACGAGTCATGTCGCCTTAGCCGGTGCGCCGCGTTGGATGTTGCACGGGACAAACGGTACGTTCATCAAACAACACGTCGACCGGCAAGAGCTCGATCTGAAGGCGAATTACTTCCCGGGAGAAGAAGGCTTCGGAGAAGATTCGGAAGATGATTACGGGCGACTGTTGTATCATGATGACCACGGTCACTTGCAGGACGTCCGGATTCCGAGTCCGGTCGGTGATTACGGGAAGCTGTATCGGGCCTTTTACGACAGTATCGTCCACGATAAACCTTTACCTGTCACCGAAGAAGAGACAAAACTCGTCGCACATTTGATGGAACAAGGTTTCTCCCAACCGTCTCCGTTCATTTTGAATGTTAAAAAATGAATTTTTTTCGATATCAATATAATTACATCTCAGCAATCTGCCTAGGCAGAGCTGAGATTTTTTGTTATAAAGGAAAAGATATCACAATTTTTCAGAATTTTCTTATGGAATGTTGATTAATATTTCAAAAAGATGGGAAAAACTGTGTATATTACATCCAAAGGGGGTTTATCATGAAAAAATTCATTTCGTCCTTCATCATTGCGGGGGTGTTGATCGGCTTGTTTAGTCCGTCGCTCATCGCAGAAGCCGCCACGAAGTTGACCGTCACGACCGATGTGTTGCGTGTTCGTGAAAAGCCGTCGACGACGAGCAAGATTCTCGGAAACATCACGAAAGGTGCCGTCTATACGTCGAATGGCACATCCGGCAGTTGGTACAAGATCACGTATAAATCACGGACCGGTTACATACACAAGGACTACGTCCGAACGTCGACGACCTCGAAATATACGTCGACCGGTGCCCGTTACACGACGGTTGGCACGTTGAACGTCAGAACAGGTCCGAGTACAACGTCTAAATCCGTCACACAGTTAAACAAAGGGGTCAAGGTCGCGTCATACGGCACCTCCGGCAGTTGGACCCGTATTTTGTACAACGGGAGCTACCGTTATGTCTCGACACAATACTTGACGAAGACTGCTCCAAGCAGTTCGTCGAAACAGTTAAGCGTACCGTATTACAATCAGTACTCATTGGGTTATCCATCCGGTTGTGAATTCGTTTCGTTGAAGATGGCACTCGAGTACAAGAAGAAAGCGGTCTCTGCTGCTTCGCTGTACAATCAAATGCCAAAAAGCATGAAAAATGCCACATACAAAAACGGGAAATACTACTGGGCGGATCCGGAAAAGATGTTTACGGGAAACCCGGCCGGAACCCTCGATTACTACAAAAACTGGGGCATTTACCCGAAAGGCATCCTGCCGCTCGCGAAAAAATATCGGAGCGGGGCAGCCGATATCTCAAAACAAGGGGTCAGTAAGATCGAAAGTGAAATCCGCAGCGGAAATCCGGTCATTGTTTGGGCGACGGTTGATTTTAAAAATCCATATGGTTACTTCTCATGGATCAAACCGGATGGCAAAACGTTTACAGGATACCGCAACTACCACGTCATGCTCGTGACGGGTGTCTCAAGCAGCTCGTTTACGGTGTCCGATCCATACCGTGGAAAATATACGGTCAGCCGGTCACAATTTACATCTGTCTACAATACGACAGGACAATATGCCTTATCTGTCCGTTAATCTGTCTGCCGGTGAAGCTTTCCGCTTCACCGGTTTTTTTTTATTAGACTCCGTAAGCATAAAGCGATGACCGCGTTACGGATTTTAAAGAAATGGGAATTGATTAAAAGACAAGTAAAATAATAACAAGCCCTATGTTTTTATCCAGCAAGTCATCCAGAAAGGACCGGTGAGAAGATGGATGAAACACGTTTGGAACAGCTTGAGCAAGAAGTCGCACAGTTAAAGGCACGACTCGATCGTTTGGAACAACAACCGGTGGCAGACACGAAAGTTGAACCGGTTTCTTCTGTCGCCCGACCAGCCGTCCGTCCGGCATTCGTCAAAAAGCAACGGACGCCTGTCGTCAAGAAGGCCCGGACACGGGACGAGTGGGAAAACGTTTTGGCAACGGTCTGGTTACCGCGGATCGGGGCGATTTTTGCGGCAATCGGCGCGATTTTCCTGTTTTCATACGCTTCCATGGCCGGTTTGATCAGTCCGGCAGTCCGGATCGGAAGCGGAGTCATCATCGGCTTACTCGTCATGGCACTTGGTGAGTTTCAGTATGAGAAGAAACGGCGGGAGCTCGGTGTCGGGCTTGTCGCAACAGGAACGATTGTTTCCTTGTCCGCGTTATTCGCCGGTATGGCCTTATATGAATTTTATCCGCCGCTGTTGGCCTTTTTACTCGAAATCGTTGTACTTGCCATTGCCTACGGATTAATGTTGTGGATGCGGTCAACGGCGTTATTGATTCTGGTCTCGGTTACCGGATTTTTGTTACCGTTCCTTCAATTATCCGATGAACCGAACGTCTTCTTGTTTTTGTTGTATGAAGTTCTCTTGTTTACGGCAGTATGTATTGCCGTCTTACGTTTAAAGTCGACGAAAGCCTACCCGGTGGCAGCCGGAATCTTTTTCCTGGCGTTGATTTTCGGCAGTCTCACTGTCAATTTTGAGACACGCCCTCTGATGGACGAAATTACCTTACTGTGTGCTTCCTTGATGGCATACCTCGGAACGGCATATGTCGGGTCCCGTCTCCCGGTAACCTACAATTATCCGAGCTGGCTGGCGGGCGGGTTCGTCCTGCTCAGCCTGTCCGTAGTCGACTGGTCGTTTGTTTACGGACTCGCGGTTCTGTTTGCACTACTCGCTTACGTCGTCGCGAATCAAACGAAGGATGCTTGGCAAAATGGTGTCGGTCATATCACCTTGTTGTTTGCGATTTCGCAATTACCGGTCGACACCCTCAGTTTAGGCGATCAGTTCCGGACCGTCTTCTATGCGCTTGTAGTCGTCGGATTGTGGTTCGTCGAGCGGCAGCAAGTACCGTACCAGCGATTCTTCGGCATCGCTGTGTACCTGATGCTTATGTTGTATACGATTGGAAACTATGAAGCATATCGACTGAACGGTCAATCGTATGCCGTATCTGTATTGGGTCTGACTCTCGCGACAGCGGCCTTCATCCTGTTACTCGTCCGGACGCACGGGGAAGCAATCTGGCGGAAGTATTGGCAGGTCGTCTTATTTTTTGCAGCGGTTGGTGTCTTCGTGACCTATACGTTGATCGTGATGGAACTGCCGTTTTATGCGGACCTCGACCAGACGGACCGCAGTACAACCTTATCCGTCGCCTATATCCTGCTCTCCTTTGTTTTGGTGGCGATCGGCCGCTGGCGCGGAACGGCTGCTTGGCGCTTGTCAGGCCTTCTGTTGCTGTCGGTCAGTGCCGTCAAATTATTGTTGTTTGATTTATCGTTCTTGTCGTTGATTCAAAAAGCGTTTGTCTTCATTGGATTCGGTATCGTGGCATTTGTCATTTCACGCACGTATTTCAAAAAGCGCCGCTCCTGAACAGTGTTCTTCCTTTTCCGTCAGACGGTAACATCTGGCGGGGGAGGATTTTTTTATGAGAACATATTGATAACGATTATCATTATCGACTATACTGATTGATGAACTTACTTAATTATCAGGGGGAACCATCCATGCGACATACAAAATCACTCACCATCGGACTGTTATCGATGACGACACTATTGGCAGCGTGTTCGGAACAACCGGCGGCAACGAAGCCAGCAGAAACGAAACCGGATCCATTCGAACAAGTCGTCGCTGATTACCGGACGTATGCCATCGCGGAACTCGATCAGTTCACGAAAAAGACGGAAGCGTTCACGACAGCGGTCAAGGAGGGAGACCTCGATCAGGCTAAAGCACTGTATGCGCCGGCCCGGATGCATTATGAGCGGGCAGAACCGATTGCTGAGGTGTTCGGCGACCTTGATCCGAAGATCGATGCCCGTGAAGGGGACGTCAAGGAATCGGAGTGGGGCGGATACCACCGGATCGAACAAGGCTTGTTTGAGAAAGGGACGACGAAAGGATACGAAAATTATGCGACACAATTGATGGAAGACGTTCACCTTCTCCGGGCGAAAGTCGAGACGGTTGACGTCACACCGGAACTGCTCGTCACCGGCGCAACGGATTTATTGAATGAAGTCTCGACTTCCAAAGTGACAGGTGAAGAAGACCGGTATTCCCATACGGATTTATATGACTTCGCGGCGAACGTCCAAGGTGCGGAAAAAATCTATCAGTTGCTCAACCCTGCGTTGAAGAAACAGGACGCGGTTCTGTCAAAAGAGATTGCGGCTCGTTTTGCTGATGTCAATGCGTTGCTGGAAGCCAAGAAATCCGGCGATGGATACGTTCTCTATACCGACTTATCGAAAACGGACGTCAACCAGTTGAGCCAGGCCATCAATGAGTTGGCGGAGCCGCTTTCGAAAATGGGCATCGTATTGGAGGGGTGAGTGATGACACGGACTGCATTAGAAGAAGGAGTCACACGTCGTGACGTGTTGAAGGTCGCCGGATTGACGGGTCTCGGCGCAGCATTGTATGCCAGCGGAATCGAACGGTTGTTGCCGCGTGCCTTGACGGCGCAAGCGACGGATCAGGTTCCGTTTTACGGGACGTACCAAGCAGGCATCCTGACTCCTGTGCAAAATCATATTCAATTGGTCGCTTTTGACGTGCAGACAGACCGGCGGGATGAACTGATCGATCTGTTACGCCGCTGGACACGCGCCTGTGCCCGGTTGGCGGCCAGTCTGTCGCTCGGCGAGTCGGACAGCCAATACGTGCCACCGGAAGATACAGGGGAAGCGGAAGGGCTCTCAGCGAGCCATCTGACGTTTACATTCGGCTGCGGTGCCAGCTTATTTGCCGGGGACCGTTTCGGAATCGCCCATAAACGTCCGGCTGCGTTACGTGACTTGCCGACCTTTGATTTGGACCAGTTGGATGACAAGTGGTCCGGCGGAGATTTGATTGTCCAGATTTGCGCCGATGATCAGCAGGTCGTCTTTCATGCCTTACGGAACTTGACCCGGATTGGACGCGGAATTGTCAAAATCCGCTGGACGCAAGCCGGTTTTCAACGGTCGAAAGCGGCGGATGCGACTGGCGGAACGCCGCGGAATTTGTTTGGTTTCAAAGACGGGACCGGTAATCCGGATCTGACGAAAGATAAAGTCCGAAACAAGCATCTGTTTTACCAGTGGCAGGACGGTTCCCCTTGGCTGACAAACGGGACGTTTCTGGTCGTTCGACGGATTCAGATGCATCTCGAGGTCTGGGACCGGACGATTTTAAAGGAGCAGGAACGGACTTTTGGACGAGAGCGGGCGTCCGGTGCGCCACTGGGTTCAACCAACGAGTTCGCCTCTGTCACACCGGACCAACGGACGTTACACGGAGAAACACAACTGCCGGCAGATTCGCACACGGCAGTGGCACACGGGACAAGCAAGGAACAGCTGCTACGCCGCTCCTATTCGTATCAAGCCGGGGTCAATGAAACGACCGGCGCTCTAGATGCCGGATTGTTGTTCGTTTCGTTCCAACGCTCACCGGATCAGTTCATCACGATCCAAAAACGACTGGCGGCGTCCGACCGGCTAAATGAATACATCACCCACCGCGGCAGTGCCTTGTTTGCTTGTTTTGGCGGGATTCAAAAAGGAGGGTACATCGGCGATGCGTTATTTGCTTAACGTTCTGCTCGTCCTGTTGTGTCTGTTCGGAACGATGCCGCTTGTTCAAGCGGATTCGCAGACCGACGCCTTATATGTATCGATCGGACAAGCAATTGCCGCTGTCCAGGCAAACGACCGGCCGGCGCTTGAGACGGCGGTCGCTCGGCTTGCGCAACAAGTCGAGCAGCTTAAAACATCGGATGAAAAAACGGTAATCCAAAAGGAACTGACGCGTCTACAGGATCAACAGGATGAGCCATTTTCCAAAATTAGTCCTGCCTTGACCCGGTTGTCGACGGCTGTCCGTGCCTTGGAAAAAACAGCAACGAAGACGGATCCGGCAGCGAAACAACGTCTCAACGCATTGTTTTTGCAGACCGACCAACTGCGTGAGGCAAAAACAGCCGCCGAACGGCAACAACTCCAGTCGAAATTGCTCGCAGCATGGACCGATCGGGAGACGATTGTCCGGGAAACGAGTATCGGACATTACGGACAGGTCGAGATGGGGCTGTCCGCCATTCGGATTGCCCTTGCGCGTGAACCGTTTGACGAAACCGAATTCAACGGTGCGCTTGATCAGTTTGATCAAAGTATCCAGTCATTTCTCGACGGGGATGCCGTCAAAGACGTCGAAAAGACGGGACTGCCGGCACTAACGACCTTACTGAAGCAGGCGGACCGGTCACTTGACCAAGGCGACATCAAGGCGGCGAAACAGTCGTTGACGACCTTCATCACACGTTGGCCGAGCGGAGAAGGGGAAGTTCGGACACGCAGCAATGCCCTCTATACAACAATTGAATCGGACATCCCGGTCTTATTGTCGCGCATAAGTGCAGAGACACGCGTCTCCACTCAGGACGAACTCCGTCCAATCATCGCTTCGTTACAAGTGTTGGAGCAAAAGACGACCTATACGTTCGTCGACGCGATGCTCGTCATGTTACGCGAAGGACTGGAAGCCTTGTTGATCATCAGTGCCCTCGTTGCCTTCACCCGAAAAGCAGGCATCAAGGGGGAACGGTTGATTTGGAGCGGAGCGGTCGTCGGATTACTTGCCAGTGGCGGTCTTGCGCTCCTGATTCAATCGTTTTTTTCAACGGCACTCGCCGGTGTCGGACGGGAGCAGATTGAGGGATGGACCGGTCTTGTTGCCGTCTTGATGATGTTAGTCGTCGGTTCATGGCTGCATTCGAAGACGGTCCTGACGTCCCGGAAAGGCCAACTCGCGACAGCGTTTGTCGGACGTTCGTTGTTTGCCGTCAGTTTCTTGACGATTTTCCGGGAAGGAGCGGAGACTCTGCTGTTTTATGCGGGGATGGCTCCTGCGATGACACCACTCGCTTTGACGAGCGGCATTTTACTCGCGATCGGTCTGATCACCGTCGTGTCGGTCGCCGTGATTTATTTCGGTGTCCGTCTGCCGATTAACCGTCTGTTTTTGGCAGCGACAATCTTGATTTACGTCATGGCCTTTAAAATACTCGGTGCCAGCTTGCATGCTCTGCAATTGACGGGCAGTGTGTCGATGCATGTTCTCACATCCGTTCCGTCCGTGCCCTGGCTCGGGTTTTACCCGACGTATGAGACAATCCTCCCGCAGGCGGCCCTCGGCCTGTTTATTATTGTGACGGTGATTTGGAAACGGCAGTCGGCCGTGCGGTTACGACAAGCCGGTTAACTCATTTTTCGATTCATGTTTTATTCATTATGTTTCGGGAATAACTTTATATCGAGAGTAGATTGTTCGCTCGCATGAAGGAGAGGAAACAACATGATTGAAACACGAATCGTCCGTAACATGACAGCCGTTGACGCAGAAGTGACAAGTCTGAAATCAAGCGGTTATTCGAATAAACAAATTTACATTTTTGCAAAAGACGAAGAGTTAGCCGAACGAATCGCGAATGATACGCAGACACTCGCTTATCGGGTGACGAAAAAATCATTTTTCGAGACGCTGATGTCAACGGTCCGCAGCAACCGAAAAGACCGGATTGCCCAGTTATCGGAACTTGGGATGACGAAGGATGTCGCCGAAGATCTCGAGGATGAAGTTCGTCACGGTCGAATCGTCATCGTCGGGTCAAAATCTGATTTGCTCAATCCAGCGTTTGCTGCATCCTACGTCGTGGATGAAGCGACAGATTACGGCGCAGGTGTCCCGAAACTGGAAGAGGAAGAGACGACAACAACCCTACCGGCCGACCAGAACGTGAAATTAAAGGACGAATAAATTTCGTCAACTAAAAAAGGAGGACGCTGACGGCGTCTTCCTTTTTTAAATGGATTCCCGTATAGCAAGCAGACTGTCGAAAGTAATCCGGCGGTATAATCCCGTCGAGGTTTTAAGTTCAATTAAACCACGGGCATGAAACAGGGTGGTGACCGAGCCGGTTAAGGCGGTCGCGTTGCCATGCTGTAAGTAATCAATCGTCATCGTTCGACCAGTTCGAATCGCGTCTTCTAACATCCGCTGAAAAACAATCTTCGTTTGTGCCGTCGGTAAAACAGGATGCGTTTTGTACAAGTGTTCCAACTGCAGAATATGATTCCGGGTCGTACGTTGTCGCCACTTCCGCTCCGTTCGTTTTTTGGACTGTAACACGTCGCTCCACCTCCGATTGAATCGTTTGAATGTAGATGAACCATTGCATCAAAATATTCCCTGTTTATTTTGGAAATAAACACCGTTTACAGAGAAGCAGCTCCGATTGTCAGGTTGTTGGTCAGCGAATGGTTTTGAATACTCGATTTGCGGAAAAAGACTAGGAGTACGCCAGGAACAGAGGAGGAAATGTCTGATGGAACGCAGTACGTTAATCGCACTCGAAAAACACATATACGCCATTCATCTCGAATTGGACGGCATTGCACGCTTGATCACCAAACAATTGTTACATCTCAGTCAAGTAGCGGGCTCAGTCGAACATTTTCGACGGATGAGCTTTGATCTCTACAAAAAGCGGGAAACACTGGACCGGATCGCACCACAGGTCTTGTACGAGACGGCACTTGATTACGAAGATTTTTTGGAAGAAGAGTTTGATAATGTCCCTGCTTCATGGGCATTGTCCACAGACGAAGCCGAGGCGCTGGATCAATTATGGTGGTTCGAGTTTTTCCGGATTCAAGCCGAAATGGAAGACTGGCTGAGCTTGTACTTGATCCGGCGGATTCGGGAGGACATCCGTTACGTCCCTCCGGTCATCGAAAAAAATGCCTACGCACTCTCCGACGACGCCCGGCATGTCTTCTGGCGTCTGTTGCAACGGTCGGTCGCCAAACCGTCCTCGAAAATCAAGGCCAATCAACTTTCCTGCCGGATGGGAATTACAGAAATCGCCCGTTATGCCCGCTTTAGCCTGGAGCGGACGCAGCTCGCGATCGAAGAGCTGACGGCACGAGGCATCATCTCGATCGAAGAAGACGATGAAAAATTGAAGTTACGTGTCCGCCTTCAAGTGATTTAAACCGATGAACCGTTCAATCATCCGTTCGTCGTGACGGGCGGAAGGGCCAATCCAGATGAGATGTCCCGGACTCTTCGATTCAATGAACTGGGCATGGGGAATGGCGCGTCGTGCATACAGCGCATGTTCAAACGGAACCGCCCGGTCTGCCTTCGAATGGACGATCAAGACCGGACATGTGATGTCACGTAACGTCTGGCGCTCAATCTGTTGGGTCAAGTCAAACAGGACACCCCGTCCCGGACCATTCTGAAGCCCGACTTGATAAAGCAGCTCCTCGTCAGCCCCGTTTAATTGGAGCCGGATGTCTTCCCGTTGCAAGAGACTGGTCATCTCGACCATCCGCACGGAGGCTTCTTGCGGGAATTTGATCAACTTATCTTTGACATAGTGCCACAACAGCTGCTGGATGAGTTGTAAAGGGCGTTGTAACAACGGTTGAATGAGCCACGCCTGATAGGGTAAGGAGATCTGGTGCGTCATTGCGCAGGCCAGGACAAGGGAACGTACGGCGGGATTGTTGCTTGCGAGCGCCAGAGCAGTCGGTCCGCCGGCCGAGATGCCGTAAACGGTATATTGTGTAATGTGGCGTGACGCCATCCAGCCTTGATAAAAGGCTGCCAGTTCTGCCGGAGACGCCGCCAATTGGAGCGGCGTTTTTCCATATCCGGGACGAGACGGGACGATTACCCGATACCCCGCTTCGATCAATCGTTCGACATGATACACTTCCCGGTAATCGGACTGGGTCCCGTGAATCAACAGGACAACCGGACCGGTTCCGCTGTCCCGATAATCAAATTGTTGGTCGTTCCAATCGGCGATATGCTGCATCCAAATTCTCCTATCTCTTAAATTTTTCCAAATTATTGTTAATCTTCTTTCCTAATTAAGGTATAATCCAATTATAATCAAACATCTTACAGATAGGAAATGAGGATGCCCTGTGCCTAATGAAAAATTATCCAATCGTGACCGGTTATTAGCGGTCCGTGACATTTTTGAACAATATTCGGATGAAGAAGAGACATTGACGTTGGAAGAATTGAGTACGGAGCTGTCGAAGCGGGGACTGATCGAAAAACTGTCCCGCAAGTCGCTGAAAGAAGACATTGCGGCGCTGGCCAAATCCGGCTTTGACATCGTCGCCGAGGAAACCAAAAACGGGTTGGCGATTCCATACCATCTTGTCAGTCGTCCGTTTGAGTACCATCACCTGCGCCTGTTGGTTGATGCGATCGCCAGTGCGAAGTTCATTTCCGAGAGCGAAACGCAGATTCTCGTTCGTAACATCCATTCCTTGACGAGTAAGCGACTGGCGGAAACACTGAATCCGGTCATCCATACCGTCAAGAAACCAAAAGGCGTCATCCCGTTTTCGATCGACACCATCCAAAAAGCAATCATTGATCAGGATATCATCCGCTTCCAGTACCAAGGGAAGTTCAACGAGCGGACACGGAAGTTCGAATTGCGTAAAGACGGTGATTATTACTTCGTGACACCGGCGCATCTGATCGTCGACAACGGCAATTATTATCTAATCGGTCGGGATGAACGGGTTGAACAAATCCGGACTTACCGCGTCGACCGGATCGTCAACTGCAGTGTCTTTGAACCCGCCCAGACACCAGTGCATGTCGAACCAACCTATTTGAGTAACATGTTTAATATGTATGGAGGGGAGAATGAACAGTTGACCTTGAAGTTCCATGAAAGTGTCATGCCGACGGTCGTTGATCGTTTTGGAACGGACATTCGTTGCCGTCGGATCGAGGACGATTGGTTTGAAGTCAAGGTCAGTGCCTTATTCTCCCTAGGATTCATGATGTGGTTGATTCAATTCGCGGAGCAGGCTGAAATTCTGGAACCGGTCGAATGCCGAGAAGCCTTTAAGGTAAAAGTGACTGAACTGGCGAAAGTGTATCAAACACGGTCCATCGCGCATTAAATCGAGTGGGAACGGATTCAACAGGAAAGAGACTGTCATCTGACAAAACAGATGCCGGTCTTTTTTGTCGTTTTTTGTCGTATATTCATATTTGAATATTTTTAGCCGTTTTTTCCGACTACCATTAAGGATATCTTATCTTTTCGTAGGAGGGACCGCATGCAACACATGGAAAAACCACGGATGGGAAGCTTTATTGCTGGGGTATCGTACCTCCTCTTTATTTGCTTGTCCTATACGACATGGTACTTATTATCAATTTTTGGGTTTAATCTCATCTTCAGTTCCGAATTACTCCTGTCAATGGACTTGGTAGTGTTTGGTTTCAGTCCTTTGTTTGCACTGGGAATCACGATGTTCTCCTTGAGCGTGCTGAAGCGTCACGGTCAACCGAAATTTGCGCCGTACATATTGCTTGTCTATAGTGTCGCGACCAGCGTCTTGATTTATTACTCTGTCATCTACTCGATTTTACCGCGCATCTAACGAGGCTTGCATGGGCTTGTCATTTGGAATATGCTACGTGTATAGCATTCATTTGAGGAGGGGATACGATGAATACACAGTATATCCTAGACTGGATGCCGCTTGTTCTTCCAGTCGCTGCCATCGTCTTTATTGTCATCATTGCGCGTAAAGCATCGAAGATCGATGCAGATAAATAAAAGACTCTTCTTCGGAGTTGTTTCAGGCTGAAGAAAAGGTGCACTCTCTCTTAACGAGAAGGAGGGCACTTTTTTTATTTGTCTCAACGCCGTACTGGGATCAGTAGCGCGTCGCTACAAGTGTCTTCTTGATGCCTGACACACCATATAAAAGACCCGAACACCTGAAAGGGATCATCCTCTCAGACGTTTAGGTCTTTTGGTTAATCGAGTTGTTTCGTCGGGGCCAGGACGATTTCCCGGATGTTGACATGTTGTGGCTGCTCGAAGGCGAACAGGACCGTATCGGCGACGACTTGCGGATCCAGCATTCCAATCCTCGACGCGATTTGCGACTGGGGTCTTGCGACAACACCGCGGAATCAATTGATGCGTACTTTATGCGACGAAGCCCCTGCTCGGTGAGCAAGGGCTTTTGTCAGCGTTCGATTTGTTCCCGTACTAACCGGCGGAAGGTCTGAATATCATAAGCCGGTTCACTCGGACTGAACTCGATCCCGTCAATCAAACGGGCATTGTGCAACGCATCAGGGAACTCGATGCGCGATAACCACTCAAACGTCGTCTCCTCATGACGCCGCGGGAAGGCTTGTTCGAGCTGCGATGCGATCTTTAACAGCGGATGATGACTGTGACGCTTCGGAGCACGCGCACGCGTCTGTTTTGGACGCTGGACGGTTTGTTCCAGCTCGATGTGTACGACTTGCCGTTTCCGGATGACGTAGAGCGTGACAGCGGCGAGGATCACCGTCACGATGACGAGCACGACCCAGATCCAATTGGATGTACCGGCGTCGACTGTCGAGCGTCCGACGTTTTGAACACCTTTGATGTTTTCGAGCCCCATCGCTTTGTTCGTCATCTGATCGGCCTCTCGTCCGATCGGTTCCGTCCAGAGAAACAGTGACCCGAACGCTTCGAATATCGGACGAATCCAGCTCGTGACGGAACCGAACAACGCTTCCTTCATAAAGCGGAACATCCCTGCAAGAATTAGCCCTCCGCCCAGCATCAGAGCAATCGTTGGGAAGATTCTCCGCCATTCCGTCATGTACGTAACGACGAATGGATAGGCGACGACAAGGAATAAGAGTACCAAGGCGCCCGGCGGCGGTATCATTCCGGGGAAGAGAATCATCATGATACCAATCACGAGGGCACTCACCGCATAGCGCCAGACAGACTCGACCGTATCAAGAAACGCTGTCCACGTGACGAAGACGAGCGCCAGGACACTTGCGGCCGGAGAAAGAAAGAACAACAGTCCAGCTGCGAGTAGCTGGAGACCAATCCGCAACGGACGATGCGGCACGAAGGCAAGAGCCGGAAAGGCGAGAGCTGCATACAGCGGAACCGGTAATAAACTTGCAAGGAATATCCACCAGAGAATCATGCGCTCACCCCTTTCTGTCGATGACCGAGATGGATCTCCGCCGTCGTCGACGGAACGCTGCGCTGCAATCGTTTCGTGAAATAGCGCCGCTCAAGCGGTAAATCGTATTCCGAAATCCGTGCCAGACATTCCATCGTTCGCAGGAATTGATGTTTTCCTGTACCGGACGGAACATGGTACCACTGACCGGATCGATTGACCATCGAGATCCAGAGGCTGTAAGATGCCCCTTGTTTCTCGAGCTCTCGGATGATCGTCGCGGCTCTGGACAGCAGTTTCTCGAAGTCGGAGCGAAGCGCGAGTCCGTCTGCTGACAGTCCATCAACGATCACGGCATAATCATGGTTTCGCTTCCGGTCATATTGATAGGAATAGAGTTCGTTCGTCTTCGCATAAGCGGACCAATAGATGGATTTCGCATCTCCGGAGTAGGGAACGACGGAGTGAAAGCTTGACCGGTCCGTGAACGGGCTGGATCGATCAATCGTCTCACCAGGAATCATCTGCTCGTTCCATTCTACAGAAGCGGGGGCAAAGTCAGGAAAGACATGCCCGAGTTCCTGAATGTCTTGTGTCACATAGACCGTCATCAGATGAAACGGGTCTGAAATCATGACGTCAAACGATTGGATGCGGATCGTTCCTCGGTGGGCAGCGAGGACATCAATTGAAAACGGGACAACCGACTGTTTCCCGACATACAAGTGTTGACGCCAAAACTGACTGCTTGCTTCCGCAATCTGAATCTGATCCCCAAGCAAACCGGAAACTGTGATTCGCCCGAGCGGCAACTTCGTCGTATTCGTCAATTCGAAGGGAATCTGGATTTCTTCATCCCGGAAAGCGCGGACGGTCTCAAGAAGACGAACTTGAATCCGCTTTGCCAGATATTCGAGATAAAGCGGCATCAACCAGCCGTATAACGTATAAGCGAGCAATATGGCTGCAATCCAGACGGAGCCATATAATCCGATGATTAATCCAGTTGCCCCCGTCAACACTAGGATGACCATATGAAAGGATTTTGGTGTGATCAATTGCATGCTTACACCTCAGTCGGTACAGTCAGCGAATCAAGTACCTGCTGGACAAGTCGTTCGTTCGACAGCTTCAGCGTCGCTTCAAGTGTCAGGACGAGTCGGTGGGCAAGCAGCGGGGCAGCGAGGTGCTTCACGTCTTCTGGTGTGACGTATGTCCGCTCCTGCATCCACGCACGTGCTTTTGCTGCTTTCAAGAGCGCAAGCGTCGCCCGGGGGCTTGGTCCAATCTCAACGTCACGATGCGCACGGAGAGCATCACAGACGTCGAGTAAGTAGTTTTCAACGCTGTCCTCGATTGAGACGGCGACGACTTCTTCCTTCCAGTCGTTGAGTTGCTCGAGCGGGACTTGAAGTTCAGCTGCTGTGAGATGGACGCCCCGTAATAATGCTTTTTCCGCCTGACGCGTAAGGGGGGCGAACGAGAGCTTAAACAAGAAGCGGTCAAGCTGGGCGTGCGGCAGTGGAAATGTTCCTTGTCCATCAAACGGGTTCTGTGTCGCAATGACAAGAAAGTGTTGCGGTAACGTATAGGATGTATCCCCAATCGTCACTTGGGCTTCAGCCATCGCCTCGAGTAACGCCGATTGTGTCCGCGGTGTCGTCCGGTTGATCTCATCGACGAGGACGATGTTCGCAAAAAGAGGACCGAATCGTTGTTCGAACGAGCCCGTGAGCGGATTGAACAGTTCCATTCCAAGCAGATCAGTTGGTAACGTATCCGCCGTACATTGAACACGCGAGAATTTCGCTTCAAGTGTCTGTGCGAGTGCCTTGGCCAGTGTCGTTTTCCCTGTTCCCGGCCGATCTTCGAGCAGAATATGTCCTTCAGCAAGCAAACCCATCAACAAATGGTCAATCACATCGTCCTGACCTAAGACCGATTGTTTAAGTGATGTACGTAATGTTTGAAACATGGATGATTCCCCCTTTAAGATGCATCGTATTTCTAAAGTGTACGAAAATTCAGAAAAAACTACCAGTGGTTTTCCTGAAACCGCCCTAAAGAATACGTCTATTTTCTATACTACCAGTTTCATCCAAAAGTTTCGCAGAATATCAAAAAAATTGAAAAAATCTGAGAGGACTTCTGCACACGGTTGTTTGCTTATACACCGTTCGCAACAAAAATCATTGCCGGAACTGAACGAAATCCCCTCAGACGTTAGAGGGGGTGTGTTCATTCTTCAAAAAGATCATCCATCAACGCGGTGATCTCTTTTTTTTGTGCGTTCGTCTCATCACGTAAGATGCGGATTGAACGACCGGTCCAATCGAGTCGATCGCCAATCGTCGCCTGACGCGGCAAGCGACTTTTCGGCAACGTGATCGTCTCACGTTCGTCTGTCTCGCAAATCGCTAAATCGTCTTCAAAATCCGATAGAGTGAGCCGCATCTGTTTCACCTCCGCGTTCGATTATTCCGGCCGTAAGTCGGTCCGGTTCGATTCCTTAATGCCATTACCCGTTGAGATATACTGGATCGTTCCGTTTTTGTCTGTTCGATCAACCGTAATCCGTTCCGTCTTCAATTCTTGTAAGACAGATGGGCGTGGATGACGGTAGGCGTTGTCCTTGCCAGCTGAGATCAATGCCCGCTTCGGATCAACGGCTTGTAAGAAGGGCAGGGAGGACGATGTTTCCGCTCCGTGATGTCCAAGCTTCAGGACATCGGCACTTAGATCCTCATTTGATTCGAGGAGTTGTTGCTCGGTCCGGATCGGTGCGTCGCCCATGAAGAGAAAACGATCCTGTCCGTTCTCGACCCGGAGAACAGCGCTCCAGCTGTTGAGATCCTGTGTACCGTCGGTGACGGGTGCAAGAAAAATGAAACGTGCGGCCTCACTTGGAATCGTTAGACCGGCTTTGACCGGCTTGATGGTCACGCCTTCTCGTTTGACGGCAAGCAGGAAGTCGCGGTACGTCTCCGTCGTATGGGTGACGCGCGGCGCGTAGACACTGTCGACCTCAAAGGCATCGAGGACGGTATCGAGCCCTCCGATATGATCGGCGTCCGGATGCGTCGCGACGACCGCGGTTAATCGTTTCACGCCGAGTTGTTGCAGGTAGCGGACGACATCTTCTCCTTTGCCGTTGTTCCCGCCATCGATCAGGATCGCGTCATCTTTCGTCCGGATGAACGTACTATCCCCTTGACCGACATCAAAGCCGTAGACCTCCATCTGGCCTGCCGTCGGGGCAGGGGGCGACTCTTCATTCCGTGTCGTATAGAAGATGACAATCAAGCAGAGGGCAAGTAAAAGGGTTGATCCCCATTTCAACATGTCGGTTCCTCTTTTTCAAATAGGTAAAGCATGCCGTTACGCGGATGACCGAACCGTGGTCCGCGATAACCGCGACGCTTCAAGGCAGCGCGCATCAGAATCATCATTCCGCCGTGGCCGACGAGTAAGACCCGCTCATCGTCTTCGAACATCAATTGATTCAAAAGAACCTCGATTCGTTCGTTTGCATCCTTGATCTCGGCTTGAATCCGTTTACTAAACGGTGCCGCAATACGTCCAAGCACCGCCCAACCCAGGAATGGAAGTCGCAGATTCGACCGAATCGCCGGAAACGGCACTTCCCGTAATAGATCAGTCACGATGATCTCTTTGTCATAAACGCTCCGTGCCGTCTGGACAGCGCGCGGCATGCTGCTGGCATAACAGACGGTCCAATCGATCTGACCGAGCTCTACAGGCTGGATATCGATGTCTGACGTATCGTAACGTTCAATCCACTTTTCAATGTCACTGGCGCTGATCCAGCCTTTCGTCGGGTATCCTTCCGTCACCCGATGATGTCTCACTAATCCGATTTTTTTCATGGTTCATGCGACGGTCAAGACCGTCTCCCTCACTTTCATTCATCGTTTTACAATGCGACTCGGATGGCGAGTCCGCACAAAATTGCTCCTAAAATACTGAGCAAGCTCCCGATGATGTAATATTCCGCAAAACGGCGATCTTCAAACTGTTTAAAACGGGCAAGTGCCTTCAAGGCGATGACGAATCCGATCGCCCCGGTGGCGTTCGTGACGACGAGCAGGGTGATGATCGCCCGTTCGACGAGACCGATATATCGTCCGATGCCGTTCAGTTCCGTCGTATAGCTGCGGGCAGAATCTTCGACTTCATGCGTAACGGTCCGTGAGACCCCATCGAGTTGCTCTTTACGTGTCACTTTCCGTTCAAAATGCGCTTCGATCAACCTTGGAGCAAACGGGGCGAGCATCAAAGCGATTCCATGTCCGAGTAACTCTGTCGTCACTAAACTAAAGCAAAGGATCCAAAGTACTTGCTCCGGCCGTGAGAAGGTCAACGACCAGTCGAGTGGCACGAAAATCCAGGTCAAGGCGATGATCGCACCGATATGTAAGGCTTGATCAATCCAGTAGGCAGGCGCTTGCTGGACGCGGCGCTTGAGCGGGGAGGCATCGAGTAGGGCGTGAAACAAAAGGATACTTCCTCCAAGCAATCCGGCGACCTCTAACGGCAGCGTACCTCGCAAGACAAAAAACGTTAATACAAACAGCATGAGAATGCCGTGGACGGCGATGTGACGGAATAAAATCCGTCGGTTCCGGTGTTTATGCGTTGCCATTCGTTTCGTTTGCAACGGAAAATCGGCCAGGAGATGGATGAACAAAAGGCTCAGTAAGACGGTCACCGAATCGCCTCCCAAACTTGGAATTGTTCCAGTGCCTGCGTCAATGCTGCTTCGAGACGCTTCCGTTGTTTGCGCTGCGAGCGGGAGACGAGTTTTGCGACATTTGCCCGGGCATCCTGTTCCTTGAATCCCATCCGGCGCCCGATTTCTTCATACGTATCATCCGGATATTGATCCATCAATTGATGAAGTTCGATTTGCCGGTCCGTCTTCCCAAAATACGCCGGATAAAGCATCTCGAAATAACCGTTCAGCAGGGCGGTCGGCAGATAAGGGGGACCAGCAAAGGCAATCCGTGACGGAAGCGTCTTTGCCTGCTCCTGTGCCTCGAAGGCATGGATGATCGCACTTCCATTTGCTTCTTCTGCCTTTATTGTCGACATCGTCTCATATTGACCGAAGCCGATCCCGATATATCCCGTCAGCTCCTGATTCAATAACTTCAGGATGACCGGATAACTGACCGGATAATCTGCGAATACAGCCAATAAGCTGTCACCGGATTTGATCTGGAAAGGCACGATACTTGTTGGAAATGCCGTGTTCATATCGTCTGCCAGTGTCCGGAGCGTCTGCAATAAGGCTTCTTTGCTCGAATAATCGCGGGAGCCTTTGACATCAAACGATAAGGCAACAGCTTGCATAACATGTCCTCCTGTCTATATGTTACCGAAATCATGGCAACATGTTGTTTGTTACCGTTAAAAGGGTAACATTTACGGTGTTACTGTTATTAGAGTAACAAAAAAGAACGTGGAAGACCATCAGGACGATGGACTGATTTTTATAGCGACAGGGGGAGACGGTAAAACAGACTAAAGGATCATTTTTTTGTTCAAGTTAACATAACATATATTATCACTAGTTATAATATCTTGTCTCATATCTAAGGTAAACTCAATATAGTGAGACAAAACAAAAAAACACGGTGTTATCCGTGTTTTCGGCAATCATAATGTTGGCTCCGTTCTAAACGATGAATCAACCGGTCTAAGAAAATATGATGGCGGCGTTCGAGCTGTGTGATCCGTTCCAGCGGCAACCACGCGAAATGGAAAAAATCACCGCAATCTTGACCGTCACCAGCAACACAATGCGTCCAACGATTTTCCTGACATTCGATATGTGCGTGGTAAAAATACGTGTAATGAACCCGCATTCGTTCCGGATACCGCATTTCCTCTTCGCCGACGTATTGGACGGTTGCGAGCGAAAGACCGCTCTCTTCCAGTGTTTCCCGTACAGCCGCTTCTTTGGCGATTTCAGCGTCTTCGATGGTACCGGCAGGAATTTGCCAATCACTGTCTGGAGCTGATTGCGGATGAAATACAAGTAGTTCCCATCCCTCTGGTTGTTCCCGTGTGATATAGATTGCTACTTTTTCGCGTCTTCTGAATTTCATCTTCATCACCTCTCCAGTTCGGCAGATTGTACAAAAGCAGCCGAGGAACATGTCCGTAGCTGCTTGATGAAAGAGATATAAGCTAAAGCTCCGAACTGCCCGCTCCACGTTTTTGTGGCGATCATGCCTTGACCATTTTCTTTTATTGTAGCGGTTATCGACAATCGTTTCAATTTGTAAACGACTGAATTGCTGATAATTCGAAGAAAAGTCTGAAAAAGATGCCGGAATGGGCGCTGGAAAGCCAGAAACGAACAGCAATCGGCGAGTTTTCACCCAATTGAACAAAAAAAGATGCCCCTCGTTTAAAATGAGGGGCATCTGACCATCAAACGGTATACCAATCGATCAAGGCACCGAATTTCTCTTCATCGTACGCAAACGAGCCGTTCGACAAGCGATCCAGATAAGACAAGGATTGGACTTGAATCGTCTTTTCTTGCTCTTTTCCGATCAAGATGACTTCTTTTGCTTGGGTGACATCGATCAAAGCCGCAACTTGGTGAGGTTTTGATTTTAAATCACGCAGCAGCTGTGTCCCGCGTAAGGCGCGATTCGAAACTTGGAACTGGTCGGCAAGACGCATTTTCTTCAGTGCGCCCCGCTGCGTCAAGAGGACGATGTTCGGCGCTTGTTTGAAGCCGATCGCCCCTGCGACGACATCCTGGTCCCGCAGATTGATTGCTTTCACACCAGCCGCCCGGACACCTACGACCGGGACATCGTCTTCCGTGAACCAGAGACCAAATCCATGCTGGGTCGTTAAGAACAATTGCTCTTGTCCGGTAGAAACCTTCGCATACAAGACTTCGTCATCGGACCGTAACCGGACACCTTGGAGCGGTTTTGATTTCCGCTGGGCGTTGTAATCACTCAGCTTCGAGCGTTTAACCATTCCTTGACGCGTGACGAACAGGCAGTGCGATGTTTCATCAAACGTCCGGACGAGATCGACGGATAAAATCCGGTCGCCCGGATCAAGTGGAACGAGATTGGCGACGTGTTGTCCCCCATCTTTCCACTTCGTATCCGGCAACTGGTGGACCGGAATCAAGAGATAGTTCCCTTGGACCGTCCAAACGATGACATGATCCGTCGTCATGGCTTGTCCTTGATACAGCAGGCGATCCTGCTCTTTCATCTCCGGCAAGTCGTTGGTCGCTCCGAATGAACGCATCGAAGACCGCTTGATATAGCCGTTTTTCGAGACGAAGATCATCGTTTCTTCGACCGCGATCATGACTTCCGTCTTCAGTTTCAACTCTTCGACTTCCGCTTCGACCGTCGAACGCCGGTTATCCGCAACCTGCTCTTTCAAGACAGTCAGTTCTTTAATGATCAAGCGGTTTCGCGTTTTTTCGTCGTTGAGAATCTTTTCGAGACGGGTGATTTCTTTTTCGAGCTTCGCGGCTTCATCCTGTAATTCGACGATATCGGTGTTCGTTAACCGGTACAACTGAAGCATGACGACGGCTTCCGCTTGGCGGTCCGTGAACTGGAACCGCTCGATCAGCTTGTCTTTTGCTTCCGATTTGTTGGATGCGGAACGAATCAAAGCAAGTGTCTCATCGAGGACAGAAATCGCCGTCATCAAAGCAGAGACAACCTCTTGGCGGCGTTTCGCCTGCTCAAGATCAAATGTCGTGCGTCGGATGACCACATCCTTGACGTGGCTGAGATAGGCGTCAAGTAAGGCCAGAACGCCCATCTGACGCGGTGTCCGCTCGTGAATCGCCACCATGTTATAGTTGTAGGCGATTTGCAGATCGGTCTGCTTCAGGTAGAAATGGAGCACCCCTTCGGCATCCGCTTCTTTTTTCAGTTCGATGACGACGCGGAGTCCGTCACGGTCCGTCTCATCGCGCACTTCCGCGACTCCTTCGACTTTGCGGTCGAGGCGGAGTTCTTCCATCCGTTTGACGAGGTTGGCTTTGTTGACTTCATACGGCAGTTCCGTGATGATGATTTGCTGGCGTCCGCCGCGTAACGTTTCGATCGTCGCCCGCGAGCGGATGATGACTTTCCCGCGACCGGTTTCGAACGCTTTTTTAATCCCGTCGAGCCCTTGGACGACTCCGCCGGTCGGGAAATCGGGTCCTTGCATGTGGGTCAATAAATCATCGACGGTATGCACGGTTCCGGAGATCCGGCCGATCGCAGCGTCAAGCACTTCGCCTGCATGATGGGGCGGGATTTCCGTCGCATACCCCGCTGAGATCCCGGTCGACCCGTTCATCAAGAGATTGGGTAAAAGGGACGGCAATACAAGCGGCTCCTCTGTCGTATCATCAAAGTTCAGCGTGTAATCGACGGTCTGTTTATTGATGCCGTCGAGAATCAAGCTCGAGACTTTGGACAAACGGGCTTCCGTATACCGCATCGCTGCCGCACTGTCGCCGTCGATCGAGCCGTTGTTTCCTTGCATGTCGACTAACGGATACCGGAGTTTCCACTCCTGGCTCAGACGGACCATCGCTTCATACACCGATGAATCCCCGTGCGGGTGGTAGTTACCGATGACGACGCCGACTGTTTTGGCGGATTTTCGGTAGGCGCGGTCAAACAAGTTGCCTTCCGTATGCATCGCGTACAAGATACGGCGTTGAACCGGTTTCAACCCGTCGCGGGCGTCCGGTAAGGCACGGTCTTGGATGATGTATTTCGAATAACGTCCGAACCGGTCCCCGACGACTTGCTCGAGGGACAGGTTAAGGATGTTTTGCAGGTTAGACATATCAGTTCACACTCTCTTTCGTCACATGTTCATTTTCAATGATCGAGAGGTCTTCCGTCAGCCCAAACGCTACATTGTCTTCAATCCAGCTTCGGCGGTGTCCGACGTTATCGCCCATCAGGACAGATACACGTTTTTCAGCGACAGCTGCATCATCGATCGTGACACGAATCAACGTCCGTGTATCCGGATCCATCGTCGTTTCCCAAAGTTGTGGTGCATTCATCTCACCCAGTCCTTTGTAACGCTGGATCATATACCCTTTGCCGAACTTTTTCGTTGTTTTGGCAAGGGTTTCTTCGTCCCAGACGTACTCGAACTTCTCGGATTTGCCCTTCCCTTTCGAGACGCGGTAGAGCGGGGGCAAGGCGACGAAAACTTTTCCGGCATCGATCAACGGACGCATGTAACGGAAGAAGAACGTCAATAACAAGACTTGGATATGCGCCCCGTCCGTATCGGCATCCGTCATGATGATGACTTTGTCGAAGTTGCAATCGGACAGGTCAAAATCTGCTCCGACGCCGCTCCCGATTGCGTGGATGATCATATTGATCTCTTCATTTTTCATGATGTCGGCGAGCTTCGCTTTCTCCGTGTTCAGGACTTTCCCGCGTAACGGTAAAATCGCTTGGAACGTCCGGTTGCGTCCCTGTTTCGCCGAACCGCCGGCAGAATCCCCCTCGACGAGGAATAATTCGTTTTTCTCGGCGTTTTTTGACGCGGCCGGTGTCAGTTTCCCGTTCAGGATGCTCGAACGTTTCTTTTTCTTGCCGTTCCGGGCTTCTTCGCGGGCTTTACGCGCGGCTTCCCGGGCCTGAGCGGCGCGGATCGCTTTTTTGATCAGGAGTGTCGCGGTTTGTGGGTTTTCCTCGAGATACGTCGACAAGCGGCGTGTAATGACGGCGTCACAGCTCGTCCGGGCTTCCGGAGAACCAAGTTTTGATTTCGTTTGTCCTTCGAACTGCAGGAATTCTTCCGGAATCCGAATCGACACGATCATCGTCAATCCTTCGCGGATATCGTTGCCATCAAGGTTTTTATCTTTTTCCTTGAGCAGCGTGTTTTTGCGGGCATACTCGTTCATCACCCGAGTCATCGCCGTTTTGGCACCGACTTCGTGGGTTCCGCCGTCCCGCGTCCGGACGTTGTTGACAAACGACAGGACGTTTTCCGAATAGGCATCCGTGAACTGGAACGCGATATCGACTTCGATGTCATTTTCCGTTCCTTCAAAGGCGACTGTCGGATGTAACGTATCTTTGTCGTCGTTTAAATAGCCGACGAATTCGCTGACTCCGTCTTCGTATTGGAACGTGTCCGCTTTTTCCGACCGTTCATCGGTCAGTGTGATTTTTAATCCTTTCAACAGGAAGGCCGATTCACGCAGGCGTTCCGCTAACGTATCGTAATTGTATGTCAATGTGCTGAAGATTTTTCCGTCCGGTTTGAAATAGACGCTTGTTCCTTTTTGACGGGTCGTTCCCGTTTCGAGCAAGGTCGTTTTCGGAATTCCCCCGTCTTCGAACGTTTGCTCAAACTGTTTCCCGTCGCGGTAAATCGTGACTTTTAGCTGCGTCGACAGAGCGTTGACAACAGATGCCCCGACACCGTGCAATCCGCCCGATGTTTTATAACCGCCTTGACCAAATTTTCCGCCGGCATGAAGCACCGTGAAGATGACTTCTGCTGTCGGTTTTCCGGAAGCGTGCATCCCGGTCGGCATACCGCGTCCGTGGTCACGGACGGTAATTGCGTTATCTTTATGGATGATGACATCAATCTGTTCCCCGAATCCGGCCAGTGCCTCATCAATCGCATTATCAACGATCTCATACACCAAATGGTGGAGTCCGCGATGATCGGTCGAGCCGATATACATACCCGGGCGCTTCCGGACTGCTTCGAGTCCTTCGAGCACCTGTATGGCATCATCATTATAATTGTTTAAATCTGTCGCCATGTTTTTCACCTCAAATAGAAAAACGTCGAATATTCCAAACGTTCGTTCGTTTTTCTAGTAGTCTGTATCTAATTGTAGGCATCTTCTTGCTATCTGACAAGGATAATCTAGAAAACAAGAAAAAAAGACACCTACTGTCAAGGAGTAGATGTCTTGTCGAATCACGATCACAAGTACTGGTGTTCAATTTTAATACAACGATTTTCAATGTATGGAATACCGGCCCCGAGCGCTAAACTTTCTGCTTCGACACTCGATAACCCGAGTTGATTCCAAATCATGCCGACGTCACCGTGTGCGACGGCATCTTTGGCGACGTCCGCCAGGAATTCCGAACGACGGAAGACATCGACGATATCGATATGTCCCGGGATGCTGGCGACACTCGGATACACTTTCTGACCATTCCATTCGTTTAAGGTCGGATTGACCGGAATGACTTCGTAACCGTGCTGGACCAGGTAGTCCGCGATCCAGTTGGCCGTTTTGCCGGAGTCGCTCGAAACACCGACGACCGCAATTCGTTTTGCGTCTTTTAACAATTTACGTGCTTGTTGATCTGAAATCATGTTATGTCCCCCTCGTGTTAAATACAGGATAGTCTTAGACTATATACCCCATTCGATTTGGATTAAGCCTCGAAACGGGCACATTCGCAACGTCCGAAACCGGGAATCGACTAAAACGCCCTGTACGAAATCGAGACGACCAACTCCCTGTCGGAAGGAAGTTCGCTGCAACTGAGAGCGAATTCGGAACTTTCGATTTGTTCACGTTATTTGGTTGACATAATAATATTATTGTCTTTACTAGTGTTGAAAAGAAGTGTTTGATCATTTGCATCGAGTCGAATGGTTACCTGTCTCAATCAATTTCGCTGCAACTGAGCGCTCCCTGTCTGACAATTTAACGTTGCGTGAAATAACTATTTCACGCAAACTAGTGTACCGTCTACCAACGTTTGGTATAGTAGTAACAGAGAGGGGATAGAATGATGAGTTTGTTTAAAAACCTAGGAAAAACGGTAAAACCGACACCCCTTCCCGCCCATACGATGGATCTTCCGGGTTATGTCCGGATGCCGGATTTCATCCGGTCCTATATCGACCATTTGGCGTCGAAGAATTTCTCGAAAGCGACGATGCGGCGGTATGTCTACGATTTTGATTCGTTTTTTCAGTTCGTTGCGGAAGCGTCGGGAGAAGCGATTCAGGCGCGGGATATCACGCAGGACGCGTTTCTTGAAATTGACGGGTCCGGGATTGCCGCTTATGCGGAATACTTAGCGTTAACAAAACAAAACGCCCCGAGCGTTATCAATCGGAAACTGTCAGCACTTCAATCCCTGTTCCGGCATTTGATCGATATCGGTGTCCTGTCGGAAAATCCGGTCGCGAAAATCAATCGTCCGAAACAGGCGAAGCGGGATCCGGTTTACTTAACGAAACGCGAATGGGACGAACTGATGCAACTGTTGCCGTCGAACGTCGAGATGAATGCCCGGGAAGCCGCCCATTATGAGCGGGATCGCGTTCGGGACGTCACCTTGTTTCAGTTGCTCGGGTACAGCGGGATGCGGCTCAGTGAAATGACGCAATTGACGTGGAGTGCCATCGATTTTCACGAAGGGACGATTCGGGTCATTGGGAAAGGCAACAAGGAACGGGTCATTCCGCTCGCGAAGCCGGTCCGGGTCGCCTTACGGAAATACGCCGCGCATTACAGTCTGACGATGCGGGGAGCAGAACCGATTTTTCAGAAACAAGGCAAATCGCTCAGTCCCCGGGCGGTCCAACATATCTTAAAGCGCCACGTCGACCGTCTGCGTCCTGTTTTGCCGTTTTTGGAGCGGAAACAGATCACACCGCACAAATTACGGCATACATTCGCGACGCGCCTGGCGACCGGCGGGGTCGATGTCTTGACGATTCAACAATTGCTCGGACACGAGTCGGTTGCGACGACGCAGGTCTATGCCCATATCGGTGATCAAGAGAAAAAACGGGCGATTGAATTATTTGATAGTGAACGATAATTGTATTATGTCACCTACATCCTAAGGAAAGGAGCAACGGGATGAATTATGGACTAAGTGAACGAAAAATCAAACAAATGTCGGATACCTATGCTTTCCGTCGCGGCAAACGGTATGTCGCCGCTAAAAAAGTCACGCTGCGAAACTACCAATCCGGGGACTTGCTCGTCGAAGCCGCCGTTCAAGGCGAAGACCTGTTCACCGTTACCGTCCGCGTCAAGGAACACGGCGTGGATGCCGGCTGCAACTGTCCGTCACTTGCGATGGATCAATCGTTTTGCGGACATATCGTTGCCGTGCTGTTAGCGATGCATCATGTGCAAGTCTACGGCACTCCTGGCGGAAAGCAATCATTGATCCGTCCGTTTGCGACGACGCGGCAGACCGAAGATGCCGCGGTGACGGCTTATTTGCACACATTACGCAAAACGGAACGGGCGAAAATCAGGTTTGATGTCAGCGGTTCGGCGATTGTGATGGAAAGCATCACGGCGCAACAACGTTTTATCATCAGTCCGATGTATTTTGACCGACTTTTACAAAGGCGTGACCACTTACGGAATCTGGCCGACGTCTGGCTCAGTCCCCCGCTCAAACAACGGCTCGTCAGCGGTCCGCCGACGGTCGAGCTGGCGCTGGACCGGGAAGCTGCTGGACTTGAACTGCTTGTGACGTTTAGCTATCAAGGGGTTCGGATTAATCCGTTGCAAGAGACAGATTGGCTGGGGCGCGATGTGTCGCTCGAAGGGGCCGTCCTCCGCTACGTGACGGAGAGTGGTTTCCTGGAGCGGAACGGTCGCTACCGGTTAGAGGAAGAAGCGGCGGAATATCAATTTCTGAAAGGTTTGCTCGATCCCCGTGTCGTTTACGGTGAACTCGTCGTTCAAGTGACGGAAAGTATCCGCCAATCCTTACCGAACGGACCATTCCATCCGCGGATCGATGTCGACACGACGGACCGCCTGGATTGGTTAACCTTCCGCTTTTCCATGGACGGGATTCCGGAAATGGAACTGAAACAGGTCTTGCAGTCGCTTGTCACCCGGAAAACGTATCACCGGTTAAAGAACGGTCAGTTTGTCTCGTTTGAGACCCGGGCGTTTGAACAGTTACAACGCGTCTTTCGGCAACTCGAAGCAGCAGAGCAGGATCAACTTGAAGCGGTGTTGCGCGCGCCGGCTCTGCCGAACCTCAAACACCTGGTCGGTGCCTCCTTCTTGCATGTCCATAAACAATTAACAGAACGGTGGCTCGAGCTGAAAAACGGAACGGGTGTCTACCTGAACTTCCCGGAAGTACTCGACCGCCACTTGTATCCATATCAGCGGGCAGGGATCCAGTTCATGGCGAATCTCGCCGGACATGACGGGCACGGGATTTTAGCGGATGAGATGGGGCTCGGGAAAACGATTCAGGCGATTGGGTATCTCGAGACGCTGCCGCCGGGACGGGTCTTAATTGTCGCCCCGGCCTCCCTGCTCCATAACTGGCAGGCGGAACTCACGCGATTTGCCCCGACGAGAACGGTCCATCTGTTGACCGGAGCGCGAAAGCACCGCTTGGACCAAATCGAGACAGTACCAGCGGACGGGATTTTTCTGATTTCCTACCCCTCGTTACGAGCCGACATGGAGGCACACCAGACCGTCGAATACGACGTCGTCATTTTTGATGAGGCACAACATCTGAAGAGTCCGGCGTCACAAACCGCTGTCCGCTTGCGCCGGATTCGGGCGAAACGTCGGTTTGCCTTGACCGGAACGCCGCTTGAAAACCGGACCGATGATCTCTGGTCGATTTTCCGGGTCATCTTCCCCTCCTTGCTGCCGGACTTACAGACGTTTCAAACGTGGTCGCATGACGAGATCAAACGATTCATCCGTCCGTTTCTGATGCGGCGGACCAAAGATGAGGTGTTGCAGGATTTACCGAAGAAGCAGATTGTCCATCACTATACAGACCTTGGCCCGACACAGAAAAAGCTTTATGCCTCCTACTTATCTAAACTGCAACTGGAGACGTTGCGTCATTTGGATGAAACGAAACGTGAAGACCGGATCAAGTTGCTCGCCGGTTTGACCCGCTTACGGCAGATTTGCTGTGATCCGGCGTTGTTTGTCGAAGATTATACAGGCGAATCGACAAAGCTCGAACGTCTGCTGACGTTAATCGAGGAAAAATTAGCCGCCGGACACCGGATCCTGATTTTTTCCCAGTATACGAAGATGCTGACCCGGATTCGGGAACGACTGGCAGCACGACAACGTGCCCACTTTCTACTGACGGGTGAGACACCGGTTGAAGACCGGGTCGCACTGTGTGACCGGTTTAATGCCGGTGAAGTCGATCTCTTCCTGATTTCCTTGAAGGCCGGCGGGACCGGTCTGAATCTGGCGACGGCAGATACCGTCATTTTATACGACAGTTGGTGGAATCCGGCCGTCGAGCAACAAGCGGCTGACCGGGCCCATCGATTGGGGCAAGAGTCGCCGGTCGAAGTGATCAAGCTGTTGATGACCGGGACGATCGAGGAAAAGATGGCGGAATTACAAGATCGTAAAGCGACGATGATTGATGCCGTCCTATCGGATCAGAAACCGGATGTTTTAACGATTCGCGAACTCGTCCGTCTGCTCGATTCCCCCTCTTTTGTTGATTCGGCAGGTGATTAATCATACAAATCAAAGAAACTCTTAAAAAAATGAAGGGCCTTCAATCGCTTGTCTATCAACAGGTTTGAAGGTCTTTCGACAATCAAATTTAGAAAAAAAGGTTTTAAGTTTTGAAAGACAGGGGTATATCTACATTAGCACCGTACAACACGGTCGCTTTTCAATTATTGTTTCTCAATATCAGCGTAATGACCTGGGAGAGAAATGCTACTTACTCACTTCGTTTTTCATTTCTGAATGAAATCCAGTTGAACTAGCATTTACCGCATGAATTTCTGTTGGAACCTGTTGTTCCACTCCTACATTCATTACCTTTTGAGGGCTATACCAAATTCAAGGGGGAAATGAACATGTCAGTAACATTAAAAGTAGAAGAACGCGAAGTACGCCCACGCTCACTTAGAAAGCAATTACGTCATGAAGGAAAAGCTCTTGGTGTCGTGTATGGTTACAAAGTGGAAAGCACACCGATTTCATTCGACGAAAAAGAATTGGTCAAAGTTGTCCGCGAACACGGCGAAAACGTCTTGGTCGCTCTCCAAATCGGCGGTAAAAAGGTCAACACGTTGATCAATAAGCTCGATATGGACATCTTTACACCAACAATCAAACACGTTGAATTCATCGCTGTTAAAATGGATGAAGAAACAGAAGTCGAGACGGATATCGTCCTCGTCGGCGAAGCAGCTGGCGCGAAACTTGGCGGATTCCTTTCACAAACACTCTTTAAAGTAACAGTTGCCGCAACACCAGATAAATTACCGGAACGCATCGAAGTGGATGTAACGGAACTTGCAATCGGAGATTCAATTACAGTCGCTGATCTTCCGGAAGAAAAAGATTTCCGTGTCGTCACTGAAGGTGACATTCAAATTGCAGCGGTCGTTGAATCGACACTGGAAGCTGAACTTGAAGAAATCGAAGAAGCAGAAGCTGAGGCACAAGCAGCTGATGCGGATACAACGACAGACGATTCAGAACAAACGTCTGAAGAGCAAGCTGAAGAAAACAAAGAAGATAAAGAGTAATCTTTTCTCCCCTCCCCTCGTGGGAGGTTTTTTTTATGCATATTGACAAGTCACGGCGACAGCCGTACAGTGAAGAAGGTATACATCATTGACACATCCACTAGGGGAGCCCACTCGGCTGAGACGATTTACTTCGGACCCTTTGAACCTGATCTAGTTCATACTAGCGTAGGAAAGTGGAGCGGAATCCTCGTGCTCTTTTTCTGCACCCTGCAGGTGACACGACCGCTCTCTTTTCATAGAGGGCGGTCTTTTTTGTGGTTTCTTCGTGGGTGTGCATTCAAAGGAGAAGTGATTATGAACAGTTGGAAAATGAAAGAAATCATCGTCATGATGATGCTCGCCGTGGCTTGTGGTGTTCTCTACTTAGGATGGTCGACGTTATGGTTGCCGATCTCGGCCATCTTCGGACCGGTCGGAGCAAACTGGATGTTCGGCATCTGGGTCATCGCCAGTCCCCTTGTCGCCTACATCATTCAAAAACCGGGCGCAGCATTGATTGCAGAAGTCGTCGCTGCTGCCGTCGAATTGTTTACAGGGAGTCACTTCGGCTTATCGGCACTGTTGATTGGATTTGCACAGGGAATCGGAGCCGAGATCGCCTTTGCCGTGTTCGGCTACCGGACGTTTAATACGTTCACCTTGATGTTGTCCGGTGTTTTTGCCGCCGTCGGAAGTATGGTCTACAGCCTCATCGTGAATGGATTTGCCTATTATACGACGACAACACTGCTGTTGACGTTTTCCCTGCAACTCGTCAGCGGAGCATTGCTCGGCGGATTGCTCGCCAAAATAATCGTCGACGCGCTCGTTAAAACCGGGACACTGAACGGTTATGCGATCGGACGGCAACGAAAGCAGCGTGCCGCATGATGCAGTGCGCGCACCTGTCCGTCCGTTATCCAGATCAGGATTCTCCGGTCTTACACGACTTGTCGATCACGATTCAAAAAGGAGAAACGACCTTGCTCGTCGGTCCAAGCGGCAGCGGCAAGACGACCTTTTTACACGTTCTTGCCGGTCTGTTGCCGGACACGATTGAAGCAGATGTCACCGGTCACTGGTCGACCGAGGGAACGGTCGGGATTTTGTTCCAACAGCCGGACGATCAGTTTTGTATGCAGACGGTCGGAGCGGAAATCGCCTTTAGTCTCGAGAATCGGCAGATTGCCCGCAGTGAGATGGAGGAACGCATCCCGTTGCTGCTGGCGCGGGTCGGACTTGATCTTGCCTTGACGACACCGATTGCCGAATTGTCCGGCGGGATGAAGCAACGGCTCGCGTTGGCCTGTGTCCTCGCCCTTGAACCGGATATCTTATTACTGGACGAACCGACGGCACAACTCGACCCGAGTGGTCAACGGACGATGATGCACCTGATTGAAGAATTGCACCGTGATCCTGACTTGACGCTCGTTCTGATCGAACATCAGATCGATCAGTGCGTGACGTTTGCCGACCGGGTACTTGTCTTTGAAAGCGGTCGCTTGTTGCTTGATGACACGCCATATGACGTGTTTCATCAACAGCGGGATGTGATGACGGCGCTTGGCATTGCGATGCCGCTCCTCTATCCTTACGGACTGGAGACCTTACCGGAACTGTCCGGACAAGCCTGTCATCTGAAGAAACGTCCGGTTGAACGTCGAGCGGTTGGAACGGAGCGGACATTTGAGCTGACGCGGGTCCGTGTCAAACGAGGGAAACGGACGATTCTTAACGATTTTTCATGGACGACCTTTTCCGGTCAATGGATCATGCTCGTCGGACGCAACGGGGCTGGAAAAAGCACGGTCCTTGAGACACTGGCGAAATTGCTCCCGTCCCAAGGCGATATCCGCTTATTCGACACCCCGCTTCGAAAATGGTCGGACCGGACGTATTACCAACAAGTCGGCTTTGTTTTTCAACAACCGGACTTCCAGTTTCTTAAACAGACGGTCACGGACGAACTTGCCATCAGCTGTGCTACCTTTGATCCGGAACGGGTCCAGACGGCCTTGCGTCACTATCGACTGACCGATGTCGCGGATCAGTCTCCCCTCGCGCTCAGTCTCGGACAAAAAAGACGGTTGAGTGTCGCAACGATGTTACTGGAACGAAAAGCTGTTTTGTTGCTCGATGAACCGACCTTTGGACAAGACGCGGAGACGACGGCACATATCATCGACGTGTTGCATCAAGCCCGGGAGGCAGGAACGACCGTGATCATGGTGACGCACGACATGGAGCTGGTCCACCGTTACGCCGACCGTGTCGTCGTCATCGGCGAGGAACGGGTCCAGTTTGACGGGACGCCGCTGGAGTTGTTTCAGGAAGAAGCACTTTTGGAACAAAATCAACTGTTTCGTCCGGTATCGTTTCTGTATCAACAACTCGAGGAGGTGAAACACCGTGCAGGAAAACGACACACCGCTCGCGCGTATTAATCCGGCGGTCAAGCTCGGAATGCTCCTCTATGTGATGGTGTTGCTGATTACGACGTCGAGTCTGCAGGTGACGTTTGCTTTAACGGTACTTGCTGCCGTCGGGGTCTGCAGTTCCGGTTGGCGTTTGCCGATGCTCCTTCTGCGCTTGGTTCCCTATGGTGTCTTGTTTTTGTTGACGTTTTGGATGATGGCGGCATTTGGCAAAGGCAGCGCCGAACTTTGGACGTTCGGCTGGTTTCGGATTACGGAAGAAAGTCTCGATCACGCCTGGTTGATTGCGACCCGGATGCTTGCGTTTGTCTTCTTGAGCTTGACGTTCGTTGCGACGACCGATCCGACACGGTTCGTCATGAGCCTGATTCATCAGTGCCGCCTGCCGGTCCGTCTGGCCTACGGTTTTTTAGCCGGCCTTCGCTTTATTCCGATCTTTCGGCAAGCGATCCGGACCATTCGTCAAGCCCGACGTGTCCGCCGGCAACGGTCGATCTGGCCGTGGCAAACGTTTTTTGCCATCAGCTTGCCGCTCTTTACGACGAGCATCATCCGGTCGGAGCAGATTGCGATTGCGATGGAAGCGCGACAGTTCCAAACGAACCGGACGTATTATGTCCGACCGATCGTCACCCGCTTCGATCTGTTGTTTTTTGGTCTCGTCAGCAGCATCGCGACGTCGCTTCGTCTTTTTGTCTGACCGGCACAAGATTACTTCCTGCTACATCAGGGAAATACCATCTCAGGTGTAAAGAAATCAAAAAAGGAGGTGAACGTCGTGACACGAATCATTTTAGTAGGTGCGGGTCATGCACATTTAGAATGTATTAAACAAGGCAGTCATCCGGATGTCAACTGGATCGTCATTAATCCTTCACGCTATCAATATTATTCCGGGATGTTCTCGGGGTTGGCGGACGGGACCTATACGCTCGATGAGACCCGGGTCGATGTCAAAGCGTTGTGTGAGCGCCACGGGAAGACGTGGATCGAGGACCGGGTTATTCGAATTGACGCGGCGAATAAACAGGTGGTATGCCAGTCCGGACAAATCCTGTCGTATGACATCGTATCGTGTAACATCGGTTCGCGCGACTGGGAGATTGCCGGTGCACCGCGTGTGACGATAAAACCGAATTACCGGATTGATCAAGCGCTCGAGGTGTTTAGGAATGCCGTTTCCCCTGTCATCGTCGGCAGTGGCGCAGCCGCAGTCGAGATGGCGGCGTCTTTTCGGTCCGCCGGCAGTCCGGTGACGCTGATTCACGAGGAACCGTTGCTCGCGGGTCATCCGGCTGGTCCAAAAATTGCGAAACGGCTCGATCAACTGGGGGTCAAACGAATCGTCGATCGGTTTGACACGCTGGAAGGTCAAACGGCATGGTTACAATCCGGTCAGTCGCTCGAGACGGATGCCCTGTTATTTTTAGGCGGTGCCCGTGCGAGCAATCTGTTTCAAGAATCGGATTTGTACTGTGACGCGCGTGGTTTCCTACTCGTTCATGAGACGTTGCAGGCACTGGAGGATCCGTCAATCTTTGCCGTCGGTGACTGTGCGACGCTGACCGCGTATCCGGACACACCGAAAAACGGGGTGACGGCCGTTCGTCAGGCACCGGTTTTATTGACAAACCTGCTTCGGTTCGTGAATCAAGAGCGTCTGGTGACGTTTCGGCCACAACGGCGTTATTTGACGATCCTGGCCCTCGGCGGTAAACAGGCGACATTGCTGTACGGGCGGCACCATCAGACCAACCATCTCAGCTGGTGCCTCAAACAATGGATTGACTGCCGGTTTATCCGCAACTATACGAATTAATCCACCAATCACGGATGTCCGTGATTGGTTTTTTTGTCTGTGTTGACGCCTTGTTCAAAAAAATAACCATTTTTATACAGGTCTGATATGGTAATATGATGGATATGAAAAACAGAGGAGGAATTGTCATTAAAAAAGGCTTACTGATGGCGTCTCTTGTCTCCAGTCTTATTTTGACCGGCTGCGGACAAGAACGGTTGCTTCAACTGGAACCGGTCCCTGCCTATTGGACGGCGCATGCATTTGCTTCCGGTGAATACATAGAAGATGAGGTTAACGTGGAACAAAAGAAACAATTGTTGCGGACGTGTATGGAGGAAAAAACGGTTCCCCTTCCGAAGTCATACCGGACATTAGAGACATTCGGCATGTTTTTTTCATTGAATGATTTAGAGTTTCAACCGACTCCGATCGAGGTGGTCTATCTTGCACAAGGTCAGCAGCTGTATGTCTCCTGTCGTTCGTCCAAAACACATGAATTACGTGTCCACCGGGTGAAAGCGGCGGATCATCCATGGGTCCGCTTAACAAAGGGGCCGGACCGCGTCCCGATGAAAGCGCCCGCTCTCATTCCGCTGACGAAGGAACAACAGCACCGGCATGTCTCCGCTAATCGGGACACGACGGCAGAAAATGAATTTGCGCGTGACTTGAAGCCGTTTTACGGTCTTCAAATGCCTGTTTCAGGACAATTGTTGTTTGTCATGACCGAATCCGGCAAAGAACATATCATTCGAAATATTCCGATGTCGTCCCTTCACCAACAAGCGGAGTTTTACCTGGTGAGCCGCCGACATGCCGACGGCTCGACATCCCGTTCGTTGACCTTTTCACGCTACGATTGGGAAATCATGGACCGGCAAATCATGACGGCATACAAATCTGATCTGATCCGCATGAAGCAATATCCTTTGCCGAAAACCTTACCAGTGAATCAAACGATTCCGTTCGTGACGCTCCAGATAAAAGGAGAGCAACAGATGGTAGAAGAAAAGACACTCTCGATACGTTATCAGCCGGTCTATCGTCCGGTCAAGGAATACCAAATCGAAGATGAGCCGACACAGGGGATGACGGCCTACTTCCATCCGACGATGACATCGTTTGAAAAAGCGAAACGGTCCGAGATGGTCACCCTGCAAAATCAGCTGTCCCGAGCGATTGCCAAAGAGTTGAAAGCTGTCACACCGGAAGAACCGCAAGGAGCAAATACACCGTTCTCGTATATGACGTTGCTTGAAGACGGCAACACTCAAACCTTTAAAGTCTACGTTAAAAAACGCGCCAACAAGACGGATCTTTACTTGCAAGAGCAGCGGACGAAAAAAAGTGCCAAGCTGTCCGGTGATGTGGCGCGGCAAGTCATTGAACAGTTAGAAGAACAGTGATGCTGAGCGGCTTCCCGCTCCACTAGTAATGATAGGACCACTCAAAAACCCCATCTGCTTCTCCCGGAGGAAAAGCAGATGGGGTTACGTGTCTTTTACAGTTAGACCGTTTGGCTTGATTTGACGTATGAAACCAGTGTTTCCGTGAATTTTTCACGTTCGTCGAGGAACATCCCGTGTCCGCTCTCTTCGAATACTTCGAGACGTGAACCCGAGATGTTTTCGTGCATGACTTCCGCGAATTCAAACGGGCAGACTTGGTCTTTTTTACCGTGCATGATGAGCGTGTCCACCGTAATCTTCGGCAGACCGTCGCGTAAATCTTCATCACGTAAGGCAATCGCCGATTGGATCGTTCCGTGAGACGAAGCGACGACACTCAAGTTATGGAACCATTGTTGAAGCGGCTCCGGATGTTCTTTCGCAAAGAAGATTTCCCCAAATCCTTTCAGCATCGACGGGCGATCTTGTTTCGTGTCCTCGATCAATGCATCGACTTCGTCTTTTGTCATCCCGTACGGGTAACCGTCGCGTTGTGTGAAGACCGGTGCTGCCGCTCCTGCGAGAACCAGTTTCGAGACTTTTGACTCGCCGTGGTTCAAGAGATACTTCAAGGCGATGCCGCCGCCCATGGAGAAGCCGAGCAAGGTGACGTTCGTCAACTGCAATTGTTCGATGACTTGGTTGATGTCGGAAGCCATCGTTGTGTAATCATATCCGCTGGCTGGTGCGTCTGATTTTCCGTAGCCCCGGTAATCAACGCCGATATAGCGGTATCCTTCTTCAAGAAGGCGGTTTTTCTGATACTCGAACATATTATTGTTTGCTGGCCATCCGTGTAATAGAACAACCGGTTGTCCTGATCCGATATCTTCTACATAAATCTTCGTTCCATCGACTGCTTGAATAAATGTACCCATTTCTGAAAAACCCCCATTGAATTAATAGTGTTGTTTTCGTGCACAATTAGAAGATACCCCATTGATGCAGAAAACTAACATCTTAATATTAAAAGATTTTCAATTTTGAATTTTACTGGAAATAAAATGAGACATACATGGTAAAATATTGTTAAAAGAATGAAGAGGTGAGGATCATCAAAAGACAGGTACTCAGCATCAGTCTTGTCAGCAGTCTGTTCCTGACAGGATGCGGATCAGAACGCTTATTGCAGCTAAAACCATTACCGGATTATTGGGAAGCCATCAATTTTTCGAACGGTTCCTTTGAACCGGTGCCGAAAAAACAATCTGCCCGATTGCTTCAAACGTGCCAAGATACAAAAAATGTCGTGAAGATGCCCAAACAATACCGGACACTCGATACATATGGACTCTATTTTTCCCTGCAAAACATCGGGACCTACACAAGTCCGATTGAACTGCAGTATATCGCGCAAGGGAATCAGTTTTATCTGACCTGCCGTTCACAGAAGACATTCCGCCTGTCGGCTCACCCGATTAAACAAGCGGATCATCCGTGGCTGAAGCAAACATCCGGTCAAGACCGTACACCGATTACAGCGCCGACCTTAAAAGTTCAAACATCCGATAAGGCAACGAAGCGTAAACAAGAAGTTGTGGACGTCTCGAATCAAGTTCAGCGTGTATCGGTAGAGCTCCCGTCAAAGGGTCAACTGTTGTTCATCGAGGAAGAGGACGGGCAAAAGGAGACAATTTTCGGCCTGCCGGCTTCCTTTACCTACTCAGAGTTTGAACTGTCGCTTGAAAAGACGACGGATGGTTTGCCGTCGACGACCTTTACCCTGCAGTTCAAGGGGGATCAGTATCTCAATCAACGTGATGTTTTAAGGAATCTCGGCAAACGACCGGTCAAGCTGACCTATCACCCCTTGCCGGACACCTTGCCGGCAGACAAGACAATCCCGTATCTGACATTTCGTTCAACAGACGCAGAACAACCAGTCACAAAAACGATTTCCCTTCGTTACGAGACCGACGTCAAAGATATTCCGATCCATGGATTTAACGGCATCGGAGAGGACAATAAAAAAATTCAGGGCTTCCTTCATCCGAACGATACGGCGTTACGTGAAGCCGACTTCCGCCAGTTGTCCTTGTTGTCTGACAAACTGGCCAAACAAGTGGCGGACGAATTAAAAGAGGTCACGCTCGAAACACCTCAAGGCAACCGGGCAGATGTCCGCTACTTGACATTGATTCAAAGCGGTAAGCTCCAGACGTTTGACGTATACCTCAAAGCGCGGGCAAATAAAACAGATGTCTACCTGAAAGACATCCGAACGAAAAAAGCAGCCAAACTGTCCGGCGAAGTTGCAGCCAATCTCCTGACCGAAGTGGAGGAATGATGATGCGTCAACTGATTCCTGTAGTGATTGGAGCCGTCTTGTTAAGCGGATGTAGTCCGGACGCAAAACCAATCGAGTACACTTACTTACCGGAAGTCTACGACACGTTGAACCTGACAGACCTCAAGGAGGATGATCCGATGCTTGGTGTCCTCATCAAACAGGTGTGTGCGACAAAACGGATCGCTCCCCCGAAGGATTATGTAGTCGGCAAACAATATTTCGTTAATCTCGTCAGCCAGTTTCCGGAATCGATGGGTGAGCAAGCCGTCTATTTAAAAACGAAACAGGATCGCTTCTTGTATTGCCACGATTATGTGTCAAAACCGGGGTATCACAAGTTAACTCCAGAACAGGATCGATTTCCATCAAGTAAACTGTTAAAACCTGAAAAAGACATCACGTTTCAACCATTGTCTTCTGATTTTAAAAAAAGTATCAGTTCCTTCCGCAATTCACTGATGACGTCTGCGAGACAATTATCCTTACCGACCACCGGTTATCTCGTCGCACGGGCAACGAATGAACAAACCAAACAGACGGTCGTCACGAACATCATGGAGCTGACACCGTTTGTCGGGACCGTCCCGATTTTCCTCGAATCGAATATCCAAATGCGAGAACCGTTTGAAGTCCAGTTGAATCTGCTGGGTCAACAACGGTATCAAGCCACGTTCCATTCATCCAAGGAGCGAAGTACGATTGACTTCGAGGAGGCGCCACATGCAGACGGCACTTACGGTACGGTCACGGTCAAAGAAAAAACCGGAAAGGCGACCCGCTACAAGCTGACGGTTAAGCGGGAACAACAACTCCCCTCTGGTCTGGACATACCGCCGGACGATCTTTACGATGCGGACTATTCCTTACCGCGTTTCGCCATTTTCCATGACCGACCATTCGGAAAGCTGAAATTTGAAACCGACGGAGGTCTCAATCAAGCAGATCCCTTCCCGCTCGAGGGTTATATCGAGACATCACTCGAAGAATCAAAACAGTTGGTCCGGTTGATTGAGGACAGTGAAGAGACGGAGCGGAAAGGACGATTGGCCGAGCGGCAGTATTTGACGTTACTGAACAAGGGGAAGGCGCAACAGTTTAAGATTTATCTCGACCGGCGAGTCAAGAAAACCGATGTCTATCTCGAAGATGTTCACCGGAAGATCAGTTTTAAGCTGTCTGCTGCCGGACGTGACTTGTTACTGGAGACCTATCACATCAAATGACTTAAAACACCAGATGTTCCACAGCATAAATGACCCCGCAAAACAAAATGAAGGCGATGCCTTCGTGCAACCACTCTTTGCGGGTCAGCCGTTCCTGTAAAAAGGACGCACAGGCAATCAGCAATGCAAAAAAGTACAGATAGACAAACGCGCCGGACAAGAAAAAACCGATGATGAAAATCATGCCGAACAAGACCGTTAAACTCGAAACGATTCCTTTTCGTGTCGCCATCTTCCGCCACCCCGTATCGGTTAGTTTTTCATCTTTACCCGGTTTAAGATGATCCCATTCCATGATGAAAAAAGCGAGACCCTCTTCCGGAAAATTTCCGAAGAATGGTCTCGCTTTTTCGATTCAGGCATGCGTGTGGTCGGCGACGACGGCATATTCCGTGACGGCGTTTGACAGAACCAGCGGCTTGACTTCCGATGTCCCCTCGTCCCGTTTTTTATGAACCCCTTTATACGCCTGACTGGCTTGCCAGGCATGGAAGTGCTCCTGTTTCTCCCACGTCGTCATAATCGTGACGACATCGTGTTCCTCTTGACTGAGGTCGACCAATACCTGCATCCGGACGAACCCTTCCATCTGTTCAATCCCTTTTGTTGTCTGAAAACGTGCCGCGACTTGATCGGCTTTCCCGTTTTGCACCCGTAATTGATTCATCACAATCCACATCATAACGTCCCCCTTTTTCACGATTGCTTTCAGTATAACGGATCGGCCAGTTCTCCTCCCACCCGGACGTCTTTAATCGAGCGTATTCGACAAGCGGCGTACTTGTTCGTGCCCATCCGCATCGACGGCATGGATGTCAAAAAACAACGACCGCGGAAAAGCTTCCGGCAACGGTTGAATCGTATGGAAATGATCTTTCCGGTTGATGTCAAATGTCCGCTTGATGCCTGTGAGCGGCAACGTCTGCTCCCGTTCACCGCTTGACGTAACTTTATACGGATCAAACGTTAATTGCTGCATCGTCTGTGACGGATTTTCACCATAGGCGACAAGATACCGTTTTTGATCCGCTTCCAGCAACCGTCCCTCAAACCAGTCGGCCGGTTGCGGTGCTTGACGGATCAGATGGACGACACGATAGGTCGAATCCGTTTGTTTTAAAACAAGTAAAAACTGCACTTTTGCCGTCTTGACGAAGGCGATCGTGTGCCTGTCACCGAGCGGTTCGATCCAGTAAACTTGTTTGGTTGAGAACGGAATCGTTTCCGGTTGCTGCTTCATGACGTCGACCAGCGTTTGAGGGGTCACACCGTAAGCGTCGGGCTGCGCCGTCTGTTTCAATGGTGAGATCAGCAAACCGACGAGACAGGTGATGGCGAAGAATAACCCAATTCGTTGTTTCATGCCGAACCGGAAGACGGAACAAAGTGTTTGACGAGTGTGTACTGCGCAGAACCCGGTGGATAGTCGGGAATCACACCGGTCGTCTCGTATCCGTGTTTTTGATAAAAGGCGTAGGCCTGAAAAGAAAAGGTCGTTACAAGCACCCGTTTAACCCCTGATTGACGGGCCAGCTGTTCAATCCGGTGCAACAGTTGGCTGCCGAGACCTTGTGCGCGTAAGTTGTCCGGGAGATAAAGAAACTCCACCTCGAGCCACCCCCAATAGATTTCGCCGTAAATACCTCCGACGATCTGCTCGTCATCAAGTACCATCACATGAACGGGACGAACCCCAGTACGGCGTTTTTCGGCATGGTGCGGAGAATGTTCGTCATTGTACGTGCGGATTTTTTCTTGAAGAAATGCTTTGTAGGGACCGGATTCTTCCGTCCCTTCCTGAATGGTCAGCATCCGCGTCTCCCCCCTTCTCATTTTCCGATTGAAAAGCCATCAAAGTAACGGCCGCCGTGTTGTTCCAGCCAGCGTTCGACGAGCCGGATGACGGCTTGTTTTTGATCGAGTCGGAAATAGTCTTCAAATGCAGTCGTCAGCTGATCCGCTTCAGACGGATCGACGGCCGCGAGGCTCCGGATCAGCCATTTCCCTTGTCCGGTCCAGTGACCATGTGCCCGCAGATAAAACTGCGTTGCTTGTTCCAGTAAACGGGCCGCAATCCCGAGTCCTTCCGTCCGGTCTGTTACGCCGATGAAGTCATCCAGTAAATCCGTCAGAAAATAACGGGCCAAATTGGCTTCATTAGCTGAAAATACCGGTGGACCAGCCAGCAGCTCTGTCTCTGCCTGATGTTTCAGTGTCGTCAGGACAGGATGATCCCGAAGGATTGTCCCTTCCGCCATCATCCGTTGCATCGACGGGCGTCCCCGTTTTTTGTCCTGCTGAAAGAAGGCCAGCACCGTCGTACTGGAATGGATAAAGGCTTCGACGGGATAACCGTCCGCGATAAACGATTCCCGGTACGAGGACGGGACCGTCTCATCGATGATGACAAGATCCAAATCCGATGTGGCGGTAGCTTGACCGCGGACAAAACTGCCGGCGAGCACTGCCGCGTCACAGTTCGGATAACGCGTCGCGATGACGGCGCGTGCCGCCAAGAGCGCTTCTTGCAACCGGTCACTCATGGGTTTGATCCAACAGCATCGTGTGATCCGAAGCGAAGACCGCCAGTTCGTCCCCCGGCACAGCAACGATTGAGACGAGTCCTTCCTGCGGTAACTTCATGTCGATCGTCCATGATTCGTAATAAGTGTCAGAACCGTTGATGACGAGTGTTTTACCGGAGCTGAACGTCAGGAACAGGTGCGGTGCGGCCTTGCCGATACGGACGGCGATGATGCGTTCAGTATGTAATCTTACAATCAGTTGCAACATCTCTTCTTTTGGCATATGTCGGACAACCCAGTCCTTCGTCGATTCGACGTCACCGTAATACAGACGGTCGGTTTCAATCCGGATGGAGATGTCGGGAATCGTCGCATCATATAGATTAATCAATTCGATGCTTGTGAAGCCTGTCAAGTGGACAGTGGCAATTTGCGTTCCTGTTAAGTAGGTCGAGACAAGCTTACGGGCCAGTTGATGATCTTCTTTATTCATAATTACACCTCTTTATAAAATATTCGATAGTTGAAATAAATAGAAAGATATACTTTCGGTACTTTTACTCTCTCAATTTACCACATATTAGCAAAGGGCGGGAGAGGGCAACAAAAAACAGATGCCCGCCACGCGGGCGTCATCTGTTTAGTCGTGCTTAGTTGGCTTTTTTTAAGATGTTGAGTAGCCACTTCTGAAGATCCTTGCCACCTTCGTAAAACGAACAATCACGGAGTTCGATCGTATGTCCACCCGCTTGGATCAGCTCGTTAAACGTATTTCCGAGATCACGGTTCTCCCATTGACGCTCATCATTGAGGTACTTGAAACCGAAGTTGCACTCGACGTTGAAGATGATATGGAACGGTTCCTTAAACGACTGGACGGCACGGATCATCTCGAGAAGAATCATCCGCTTCGGTGTTGATTTTTTGAACGTATCGATGACGGTTGTCCGTCGTCCGTGAAATTCGACGACGCGGACGGCGCGTCCTTCATCCGCTTTGAAATCATAACTCGTCCGAATCGAGACGATGATTTCGCGTTGATCTTGTTGTTGCATCGTATACCACTGCCTTTCTCTCGTTTGAGTATACCACCACCCTCCCCCCGCCTTGAAGTGTTATTTCACAATCCGTCCCAAGAACGATTGAAACCTCCTATTATTTGTCTTATAATGAAAAATATGCTGAAAGGAGCCCGATTGTGAAACCGTTATTTTCCATTATCCTGACGATTTGTTTAATTTTTACGGGCTGTTACTGTACGCTTGACGAGCAGACGGACGGACCCCATTTCAAATCGCGTGCTCGGACGATCTCGAAGTACCATACGTTTGACATCGAATTTTCAAAAGGCTTGCGACCGGACCAAGTTTCAAACCGGACCGTCACGATCACGGATTCGACCGGTGAACGGATGCAGACGGAGCTTGAAATCATCGACGGCAAGGAATTGCGGATCAAACCGCCCCGCTCCGGTTACCAAAAAGGCCGCCGGTACATCATACATATCCGGGATTCGATCGACGCACGTAAACAAGTAAAAAGCAATACGATAAAAGAACGGACCTTCACTGTTGATCGTTAAACAGGAAGCTCCGTTCTTTTTTAGTCGGCGCGTTTTGGAAAAATCGTATAACTGACGGCAATCAGTCCGTCGACCAGAAGGACAAGGAACCAGATCTGAACCGTTTGCAGCAAGGCTTCAGTCTGTTTGAAATCGGCAATCCAAAAGATCATCCCGGCCAACAACACACTTCCAATGATGAATGCCGTCAGGTGGCGGACAAACCCTTCGCGCTCCCGCTGCGCCTTGGAGCGGACGTCGCGGACGACGTCTTTACGGAGAATGAACCGTTGGTAAGTCTGATCCGCCCACGCAATCAGCGATTTACCGAAGGCGAGTGAGACGCCAATATAGATGGCGGCGACACCATGGGCCCATGTCGCTTCCGTCCCTTGCCTTAAGTCGTAAACGGTCAAAACAAGCAAGACAAGATCGATGACCGGCGACATCGCCATCAGGCGCAGTCCGAGTCGTTGTTTCCGCCAGCCATAGCGGACGATCAGTCCGGCAAGGATGAAGACCCAAAACATGATTTCACACACGATGATGCCCCATGCAATTCCGTTCATATTGATTCCTCCTTTTTTAATACGGGTGTATTATAAAAATACCACATCCCACTACGGTTGCCTATCGTTTTAATACATTTGTATCAAAAAAATGGTATACTGACGTCATGCCAAAACAAGTCGATCACGAAAAAAGACGACGCCAAATCGCAGAAGCGACCTGGCGTCTCATATCAACTGAAGGAATTGAACAAGCGACCGTCCGTAAGATTGCCCAGGAAGCCGGTTTATCGCTTGGTGCGTTACGGCATTACTTTGCAACTCAAGACGAGTTGCTCCGTTTTTCGATGGAACTCGTCTCGGAACGGGCGCAACAACGGATTACCACCATCTTCGAACAAGGAGGTCCGCCGAAGCAAGTCTTGCTCGATGTTTTACTGGAAGTGTTGCCGTACAAAGAAGAATACCAGCTCGAAATGAGCGTGTGGTTCCAATTCATGATGGCGGCCTATCGTTCTAAAACCGATACCGGCACGGATGATATTTTCCGGATGTGCCTCGTCCTGCTCGAACGGTTGCCGGCAGGTACGTTGCGGGACGGAATCGATGTCCGGCTTGAAGCCGAGCGGTTGGCGGCATTGATCGATGGTCTGGCGTTTCATGCCTTATTCCGACCGGAACGGTTGACGAAAGACCGCTTGAAGACGATTCTTGTCCACCACCTGAACACCATTTTCCAGTCATGACGACACCCCGCCGCCCTCCTCTCAGGAGTGGACGACGGGGTGTTGTTTGTGTAAGCGGCGTTCTGCCAGGTGAAGCGATCCGGAACGCATCAGACCAAAACCGATGAAGGCGAGCCAAACACCGTGATTGCCGATCCAGTTGATGGACAGCAGCAGCACGGCGAACGTGATGAATCCTTGAATCATCGAGTTCCGGACCGGTTTCGCTTGGGCGCGTCCGGCGAACACCCCTTCATACAGCATCGCAAACCCACCGGTCAGCGGGAACAGGAGAATCCAGCCGTAGTAGGCACCGGCGACAATCAAAAGTTCCGGGTCAGCCGAAAACAAGCGGAGAAAAGGTTGCTGGAACAGAAACAACAGGAGCATGATGAGGACAATCGACGCCAAACCAAACTGCCGGGTCAGCCGGACACTTTGTTGATAGCCCGCTTCATCGTTGCGTCCGCGCGCTCGTCCGACAAGAATCGTCGAAGCACTACCGAGCCCGCCAAACTAGTACGCGATGACATACTGCATTTGCAACAGGATCGCATTAGCCGCCAGAATGTCCGGTCCAAACGACGCTCCGGTCCGGGTGAACCAGCCGGTGACGAGCAAAAGAAAAATCGTTCGGATGAACAAGTCGGCGTTGACGCTAAAAAACTGCCGGTAGTCCTGAAGGCGGAATAACAGGTGCCGGTACGTCGGTTTCCAAATCAGTTGCCGGACAATAAAGGATAAGGCCAAGAACACGGTACAGACTTCGGCGATCAGTGTCGCAGCGGCGACGCCGGCAACACCGTAATCAAGACCGACCACGAAGATGACGTCCAGCACAATGTTGATGATATTACTCACGATTTGAATCATCAGAGCCTGTTTCACCTGCCCCTGTCCAATCAGCCAACCGAGTACCGCATAACCGATCAAGACGAACGGCGCACCGTAAATCCGGTAATCGATGTATGTGTTGACGTCCGACAATAACGAGGCGGGTGCGGCTAACAGGTATAATCCGGCAGATGCCAAAGGGGCGCGGCAGACAATCAAGATCAGACCGATTACCAGTCCCAGCAGGACCGGGCGGTATAAAGCAAACTGCAACGAGGTCTCATCGTGGTGGACACTCGCTTGGGCACTGAAACCGGTCGTGCTGACTTTCAAGAATCCGAACAGCCAGTAAATCGTATTAAAGAAGACGGCGCCAAGCGCGATGCCGCCGATTGCCGCGGCATCTCCCGTCTGACCGATCACGATCGTATCCGTGACGCTAAGCAACGGTGTCAGGATACTCGACAAGATCAACGGATAGGCTAGCACCCCATACTGCCGGGCCGTCACCGGTGCCGTCACCACGCTGCCGCCTCAATGAACGCCTTGGTGTAATCGGGGCGGCTCGGATTCCGTTGCTCCATCGTATCGAACTAATCGGTGATCCGACCATCCTGCAGCACCAGAATTTCGTCGCACAGGGCCATCACACAGTCGAGCTGATGGGAAATGAAGACGTAAGACATCTGCAAGGACTGTTTTAAGTCCTGCAACAAATCGATCATCTCACGCAAGGCGAGCACATCGAGTCCGGTCGTCGGTTCATCCAGAACGATGACTGCGGGCTCGATCGAAATCGCCCGGGCGATCGCCATCCGCTGCAATTGACCGCCGCTAAGTGCCGCTGGCAGTCGATCGAGCAGGGAGTCGTCCAGCCCAACAGCGGCCAGCAATTCGGCTGTCAGACGCTCTTCCGATTCATTTGAGAAATGGTTCAAGTCCGGTTGATGCAGACGATACGGTTCAAGCAGCGAGCGGCGCATCGTCCAATCCGGATTAAAGGAGCCGTGTGGATGTTGAAAAACGGCTTGAATATGCCGGCGTCGGGACCGCTGCGATCGGGTTGAGAACGGTTGTCCGAGCAACAGGACTTGTCCGTCGTCCTGCGCCTGCAGTTGCAATAACACCCGGGCTAACGTCGATTTCCCGCTCCCGCTTTCGCCGATGATGCCGAGGGATCGACCGGCGGAGAGCGCAAACGTGACATCGGTCAGGACGGGTTGATTCCGGTAACGGACCGAGACATGCTCGACCGTCAATAATACGGACATCTTCATGCCTCCTCTTATAAGTGCCTGTTAGTATACAAAGCCTGGGTATAGGGATGCCGGCTCGCGTGAATCGTCTCCGGAGTGACGGCATCGATGATGGTTCCCTCTTTCATGATATACAACGTATCCGCATAATGTAAGGCATGGGTCAGTTCGTGGGTGACGAATAGGACCGTCGCCGCCGTTTGTTGTTGGTAATTGCGGAGCCAGTCCAATAGTTGCCGGGTCGCGACCGGATCGAGGGCCGTCGTCAGTTCATCGGCTAAAATGAGGCGAGGTTTCAGGAAAACAGCAAGGATGATCGCCATGCGTTGGAGTTGTCCGCCGCTGAGTTGATGCGGCAGACGGTCCAGTAAGTCGATGTCGAGACGGAATGAGCACAGTAACGATTCCGTCTGTTCTTTATCGTAGGCGACATGATGTGCCCGGCACAGATCGCGCATCGTTTCCTTGATTGTCAAAAACGGGACAAAGGATTGCTGGTAGTGTTGCGGAATGTAGCCGATCTCCCGTCCCCGCACCCAGTCCTCCCCTTCTGCAAACGTCACCGTTCCACCGACCGACAGCGTTTCCGGTACCAATCCGAGCAAGTGTTTCAGCAGGAGGGTTTTGCCGCTTCCGCTCGCACCGATCAGACAGATGAATTGATTGGCCGGAAAATCGACGGTGATGGCATGCAACAACGGCTTAGTCGGTGCCGTGACCGTCACGTGATGCAGTTGAATCATGTTCATACTCCTTTCTTTGCCGTCTGCTGTTGCAGACGGCGGTTCCACCACATCGAAGCACTGACCGTCAGGACGATACATAATCCGGGCCAGATCATGAATCGGGGCGCCGCCTGAAAATACGGACGGGCTTCATTTAACATCGCTCCCCATTCGGGTACGGGAGGCTGGACACCCAAGCCGATGTAGGAGAAGGCGGACAAAAATAAGATGATTTTCCCGATGTCGACACTCATCAACACACGGACTTGCCGCAGGACGGTCCATAACAGATGGCGCCGGACGATCATCGCATCCGATAATCCGTTGACCCGTGCCATCCAAATGTACTCGGATTGTTTCGTCGACGAGACGATTGTTTCCGTGAGCCGGGCATAGGACACCCATTTGATCAATAAGATGGCCAGGACAAGACTGTTGATTCCGGCACCTAACAAACCCGCCAAGACGAGAGCGAGCACCGTATCCGGGAAGATGATCAGACTTTCTTCGATCCGGTGAATGATCCGTTTCAACAGACCGCCGTAATAACCGGCGAACAATCCGAGAACCGTTCCGACGGTTGCCGTCAACAACACGGTCACCCCACTGAACAAAAAAGAAATCACTCCCGCCAGAATCAAGCGGGCCAGAAAGTCACGTCCCAGGGCATCCGTCCCGAGCCAATGCTGCATCGAGCTCGATGCGAGGCGTTGCGTGACGTCCGTCGTGTAAGGCGAGTGGGTGCCGAGATAGATCAGCAGAATCCCGATCCACACGCTGAAGATGAACCAAAGCAGCCGCTTTTCATCTCATGCCACCTCCCCGCCAATCGGGACGCAGATGTTGCGTCACCAGTCGCATGATCACGTTCAGCGCCACGATGATGGCCGTCGTCAGCAGGATATACCCTTGAATCAGCGGATAATCCCGTTGCAAGACGGCGTCGACCATCAATTTCCCGACGCCCGGATAGGCGAACAGGACTTCGAGCACGACGACGCCACCGGCCAGGCTGCCGAGCGATAAGGTAAAGACGGCGAGGACCGGAGGCAGACTCCCGCGAAAGGCGTATTTCCAAAAAATCGTCTGTTCGGAGAGCCCGCGGGCACGGGCAATCTGAATGTACTCTTTTGCGAGTTCCGTCTGTAAATTAACCCGTAACAGCTGGATGTAGATACTGGCTAACGCCAAACTGAGCGAGACAGCCGGCAAGACGATGGATAATACCCCGTCCCGCCCCATGACGGGTAACCACGGCAGACGGATGGCAAACCAATCGGTCAAGACGAGTCCGATCCAAAAGCTCGGGACAGCCGCACCGATCAGGGACACACCGTCAGCAGTCAGTCGGACGACGTGTCGGTTGGAACAGGCACTCCATGTTCCGAGCGGTACGGCGAGAAGCAGGGCAAGCACCAAGCCGCTTCCGGCGATTTCAAAGGTTGCCCGGTAACTTTCTCCCAACATCAATAAAACCGGCCGTCCGGTCATGAACGATTCCCCGAGATCGAGTCGACCGACCCGGCTCAGCCAGTCGATGTACTGGGCCAGCAACGGTTCGTGAAAACCGAGTTCCCGGCGGACCGTCTCGATTTGTTCCGGTGACGCACTTAATTCGTCGATATTGAGCAACGTCAAGACCGGATCCCCCGGTAAGAAGCGTAAAAGCGCAAAACTGCCGAAGGTCATGAAAAACAGAAAAAACAGGGCTTCCCCTGTTTGACGGACGAAGAGACGTCCCATCTTACCGTACCTCGAGCTGATTCGTGATCATGTAGTATTCGCTTTTTTCCGTTTTCCAGCCTTTGACGTGAGTTTTGTCGTAGGCGACGAGCGTCGACGGATGGAGTAAAAAGCTGTTCAATTGCTTGGCATCAACCTCGCGGGCAATCTGTTCAGCGAGGACATTTCGTTCTGTAGGCTTGACGGTTCGCTTCAGACGATCAAGCTGTCGTGTCAGTGACGGATCGTTGACACCACTAAAGTTCAATCCCCCCTGCGGATGATACGTCGCATGCAAGTAATACCCGGCATCTCCCCGCGGTGCCGTTAAATTGCTGTAGGTCGCAAGATCCCAGTCCCGGTGACTGCCCATGTATTCTTCCGGCACGTCAATCTGTTTGATCTTGATCGTTACTCCGATTTTCTTCGCGTCATCCTGCAAAACTTGGGCAATCAACGGTAAATCCGGTCGTGCCGAGTAGGTCAGCAACGTCAACGTCAACGGTTGACCGTTTTTTTGCATTTGACCGTCCTGTAACGTATAGCCCGCCTGCTTTAAGTAAGAGACAGCCGTCCGTTGTGTCTGTTTTTCGTATGTCGGTGCAAACGGAAACGACTGGATGAACGGACCGGTCGCGACCGTCGCATATCCTTGCAGGACGTGATCGACCAACTCGTCCCGGTCAACTAACGCATCGATGGCTTGGCGAACGGGTAACGACTGCATCGGTCCGTTCGAGACGTTCATCGTCAGTTGATGGACACGGAACGTCTCCACCGCCTCGACCGTCAGTCCTTTGTTCTTCAGCTGATCGACGGATTCGACTTCCGGTCGATAGACGACATCGGCTTGTCCGGACTGCAACGCCATCGTTCGTGCCCCGGCGTCCTCGTTGAATAAAAAATCAACGCTCTCCAGTTTGGCCCGCTCACCCCAGTATCCGTCAAACCGTGTCAAATCAACTTTTGTCCCGGGAGAGAAGTTGCTGACGGCAAACGGACCGGTGCCAACGGGTTGTGTATCAATCCGTTTCGCATCGATATCAATGATGGCCGTGTTCGGATTGACCAGTTCCGAGATGAACTCGGGATAAACCGTCTGGGTCTCGATCAGCAGATCCGCGCCGTCGACGGTGATGGATTTGATATTTAGAGCGTTTTTGACGCCCGCATTCTCACGGATTGACCGCTCCAGTGAAGCTTTGACGGCGGCAGCATCAAGCGGCTCCCCGTTTTGAAATTGGATGTCTTCTTGTAAAACGATACGCCAAACGGTCTGACTCTCATTCGTCCAGCTTTTGGCAAGCCACGGCTCGACCGTCAGCTTGTCGTCGTCCAGACGAACCAAGGTCTCCGTCACGCCTGCCCGTAACGGGACGTAACTGCTGTCACGATGCGGATCGAGGGATAACGTCGCGAAATTATAGACGAACGTCAAGTGCTGATCTTTCGGGGAATCGGTTGCCGGACTGCATCCACTGAGTAATGCCGTACCGATGGCGACGGTCACGAACGTCTGTCGTGACCACTTTTTATATGTAAACATTTGTGTTTCACCTCTATTTCGGAATAATTACGTTTTACATCATATCGTAATCATTCCGATTTAACAACACTCTTTTAACCATGAACAAAAAATCCCTTTCAGATCTTCCTGTTAAAAAAGATACGTGAAAGGGATTATTAATTGTATACTGTTCATTTTACAAGACGCGGACAAAGTCCTTGGCTTGCCGTTCAAGTTGTTTGGCGGACTCGGCCAACAGGTCAAATTCGTTGACGGTCTGTTCAAGTTGTCCGCTGCTCGTCTTGACCTTGGACGAAATCCGCTCGATGCTCGTCGAAACGGCTTCAATCCGTTTGACGATGCCTTCGATGTTCTCTTTCACCTCTCCAATCGACTGGGAGACCTTATTCGACAAATTCCTGACTTCGGTTGCGACGACGTTAAATCCACGTCCGTGTTCACCCGCCCGTGCCGCTTCGATGGCAGCATTCAAGGCAAGGAGGTTCGTCTGGGCGGCGATTTCCCGAATCGTCTTGACGATGTCGGTGATCGAATCGGCTTCCGCCTGGAGCTGCACGAGATTTGCCAAATTTTCGGTTGATTCCGCTTCGACTTGCTGGACGGTCGCGAGGACATTTAAGCCGTCTTGGCGGCCGCTTTCTGACTTAATGGTCAAGAAAGCTGAGGTTTCATTTAATTCCTGAGCCATCCGCAACACGTCCTGTTGCCGGACCGTGATGTCGGTGGCGATTTTTGACACACCGACGACACGCCGCCCGTCGTCGGAGAAGATTGGCATATAAGTCGCTTCGAGCCACTTATGTTGTCCATCGGCAGCCTTTCGTTCGATTTTATCTTGATAGGTGATGCCTTGCATCAACTTCCGCCAAAACATCTCATATGCCGGACTGCCTGTGTATTCGGGGAAACAGAGATCACGATGGTACTTACCGATTAACTCGTTGACTTCGTATCCCATCGTTCGGGCAAACAGCTCGTTGACATAGGCGACTTTGCGCCGGTCATCAAAACGAATGATGGCTAAGTTTTGTTCGATGGCACGAACGACTTGTGTATCCGTGACTTGAGTTGCTTGATCTTGCATCGACATACCTGTCCCTCCCTAAAGTTCGACTCGCTTGTCAGCAATAATGCTTACACTGTCTTATTATCCCTTGTATTGTCTAATTCCTTCCATTTTAAACTGTAATCCAGTAAATAATTTATTAGTATTCAGAGATTTTGTAAGGCCTCTCGGGTCATGGCATCGTAAGGCTTCATTAAAAAAGGTCCCCTGCAAGGGAACCTGAGGACAATTCTTTAATAAGCGCTCCAACCGCCGTCGGCAACGACAATCGCTCCATTGACGAAGCTGCTTTCTTCCGACACGAGGAACAGTGCCAGCTTGGCAATTTCTTCGGGTTGGGCTGTTCGTGGATTTAAGCCCATCCCGAGCATCGTCCGTCCCATTCCGAAGTCGTTGATGTTGGTCATCGATTGCCCGATGTTCGTCTCGACCGCTCCCGGCGCAATCCCGTTACAACGGATTCCTTCGTTTGCATAGAGATAGGCCGTGTTTTTGGTCAATCCGACGACGGCATGTTTCGATGGCGATTGCCGTTCCGCCGTTTTTCGTGATCGCTTCAGCGACTTCTTGTGCCCCCGCGTAATGAATGTCCGAAACGACGACATGTGCTCCTTCTGCTGCAAACAACTCCGCCATGGCTTTTCCCATTCCGGAAGCGGCTCCGGTGACGATAATGACTTTTCCCGATACACGCATGATTCCTCATCCTTTCCGATTGGATTCACCCTTTCCTTCTTCTTTTCCCGTTTTTGGTTTGAAAAGTCATGTTGCTTCACGCAATTCGACGAATATTCCCTCGGCTGAACAAAAAAAAACCAGAAACCCATGACCGGGTTTCTGGTAATACGTCTTGGTTTATTTTAATTCACGGCTTGTTTTTTCTTCTGCCTGTTCGTTTTTACTTTTCGCATCAAACTCGGCCCGCGTCATGACGTCTTCGACGTGCATATTGACTTCGACGACTTCAAGACCTGTCATATCACCAATCGCTTTTTTGATTTTAGTGACGGTTTCCTGGAAGATGGACGGGATGTTTTTGCCGTATTCGACGATGACACGGAGGTCAAGCGCCACTTGCCGCTCGCCGACTTCAGCGCCGACTCCTTTTGTGATGTCTTCTGTGCTGCGGAGACGATCTGTCAAACCGCTCATGAATCCACCACTCATCGATAAGATGCCCTGTACTTCGTTTGAAGCAATCCCGGCGATTTTTTTGATGACCTGATCTTCGAACGTCAATTTGTTTGTACGTACCTCTTCATTTTGTCCAGTCGTGTTTAATGATTCGTTTGCCATTTGAAATCTCTCCTTTTGAATAAAGTGTAAGTGTATTTATATGAATCAGTCCCGGTTAAAGAACTGAATCCATCCTTCAATATCGAGTGCTCCGTCGCGCCATTTCCCAATCAGAAAACCGATGGCGGTAAACACAAGGAGCAACAGCGTTGGTCCGAACCCGATCGTCAGGAACAGAACCGCAATCACGAGTCCAACAAGACCGCCGATTAAGCGAAACCGATACGGATAGAGTTGTTCTTTCGTACTCATGTTCATTCCCTCCTTTAGACGACACGTTCTGACGTTTTGGTTTTGGTATCACTGATTTTGACTTTTGTACTCGTTACCGGCAGTTCAAGCAGGGATTCAACGGCATGTTTTGCCCGCTCTTGAATCTCTTTGCCGATCGTTGGTAATCCTTCTTGACCAAAGACCGAGCAGTCCACCGTTAAGGCAACCGTCTCTTTTTTCGAGTGAATATCGGCCCGGACGCTTGGGGTTCTTACACCATTGAGTCCCCGAATCGATTCGAGTGCGGTCCGTTCAATCGTCTCTTTCGAAATCGTGATGTTGCCGTCTCCTGTCCGGATCAACAACCGTTGACCTTTCGAGCGGCTGAGTAATCCCGTGAATAAGAGAATGACGAATACGAAAGCTAAAAATCCACCAATCGAGAGAACCGTGTAGCTGTACCATTGTTGATCTTGCCATTGTTCGAGTAACGGGCTGAGGCGAGGAACGTCATAAACGCCGAGTACGAGCAGGGCGACGCTCACTAACCCAAGTAGACCGATGAGAACGAGTAAAAAACGATTGAACCCATTCATCTTCATCTCTCCTTTTAGGTTGTAAATTTCTTTCACACAAGACTTTCGCTAGCTGAAATATTATGTGTATGATGTGTTTATTCCCGTTCACTAGACCTCAAAACATTTATTTCCGCATTTTAATAAAGTTCTATTATTCTGAAAATTTAGCATTGAGTTCACGCTAATCCAGTGTTTAATCTACTATATTTGATAAAAAAAGCTCCTTTCATCTGAAATAGAGGAAGGAACTTTCATAAACCTTAATACTTTAAGTTGACTATCATATTCAAAAATAACTGTCAATATCATTTTACTTCGACAATGAACGCGACGTTTCCATCACCTTGCTTCCACCACCCGTAGATATGGTAGATGTAGCGACCTGGTTTGTTCGGTACGGTCAATCGTTCGTTTTTCAGTTGAACCGTTTTGTTTGTTCCGTCTTCCAGCCAGCGTTCGCTTTTGATACGTTCAGGCGACGGACCGTCGTTAAAGGCGACCTCGATCGTTGCTCCCGGTTCGACGACCGTCGGTGTATGTTTTGCCGTCATTTCAAGCGGTGTTGAATAAACGGTATCGGCACATTGACTGATGAAGAGACCGTTCCAACAATAGGATCCACTCGTCACCTCGATGTCTTTCCGTTGAACGGACACGTCCGGTTCCGGTGGTGAAACACGAAACGGTTCAAAAAATAAAATCAAGCCCACTATCACTAAAAGACCGATCCACAATCCTTTTCGCATCTTTTTTAGTCCTTTCCGACCCCGAACTGTTCGTCAGAGGTTTGCTTGTATCGAAAACAGGTTAATACTTTTAGGGTTGAGTCAAAAAATATGTAGGAGGTTTTTTTCATGGTTGAAAACAAAGTCGTCATCATTACAGGTGCATCAAGCGGAATCGGGGAAGCTACGGCTAAGTTACTGGCGAAACAAGGAGCACGTCTTGTCCTCGCAGCACGCCGGGAAGATCGACTGCAAACATTACAAAAAGAAATTGAAGAGCTCGGTGGAAAAGCCGTTTACCAAGTGACCGATGTAACGGATTCGGCACAAGTCGAAGAACTTGCCAAACTGGCACAAGACACATTTGGTTCGGTTGACGTTCTCGTCAACAATGCCGGTTTAATGCCGTTGTCGAAGTTGAATAAAAACAAACAGGACGAGTGGAACACGATGGTGGACGTCAACATCAAAGGTGTCTTGTACGGAATCGGTGCCGTCTTGCCGTATATGCGTAAGCAACAACGCGGACATATCATCAACATCTCGTCGATTGCCGGACACGACGTCATGCCGTCAAGCGCCGTCTACAGCGGGACAAAATTTGCCGTCCGTGCGATTACGGAAGGTCTCAGAAAAGAAGAATCGGTCGAAAACAACATTCGGGCGACAATCATCTCACCTGGAGCCGTCGATACGGAATTGAAGGATCACATCACCGATGAAGAGATCAAACAAGGGATTGGCGACTTAAAAGCAATGGATGCGGATGCGATTGCTCGTGCCATCGCCTACGCCGTCAATGAGCCGGACGATGTTGCGGTCAACGAAATCTTGATTCGTCCGACAGCGCAACAATAAGTCGCACAAAAACACCGTCTCCGGTCTGGAGCCGGTGTTTTTTCGTTTAGTCGAGCAACTGCTCCGCAATCAACTGATAGGATCGGAGCCGTTTTTGTTGGTCAAAGGCGTTGTTGATCAACAAAAACTGATCGGTTTGATACCGGATTGCCAGTTGCCGCAATTCCGTCGCCACCTGCTCCGGTGTCCCGACGATCGTTCGCCGGCGGTCATGCTCAATCCGTTGTTGTTGTTCCGCGTTCCACCGTTTCGTGTCCGTCGTCATAAAGGACGGGACGATCGAATGACCAAGACGGATTCCTTGTATCCAGGCATCCTGTGTCCGCGCCAATCGTTCCGCCTCTTGTTCCGTCTCGGCACAGATGACGAAGACGCAGACGATGACGTTTGGTTGACGCCCGTCGACGGCGACGAATTCGGCGCGGTAAGTCTGTAACGTTTCTTCCCAGCGGTCGGGATTGATGAAGTGACCAAAGACGAGACCGTGTCCCCGTTCGGCGGCAAGCTTCGCACTGCGCGGAGACAACCCGAGAACGGAGAGCGGAAGCTCATCTGTGATACGGGGCGTCGTCTTGACGATCCGGTACGGATGGCGCGACGACAAGGAATCCGTCAAAAAGCCGTTGACTTCGTCAAGCAGCCTCGGAAATGCGGCTGCCTCGTTGTCCGCTCCGTCCGTCAATGCGCGCCGTGTCCGTTCACTGCCACCCGGTGAATTGCCGATCCCCAGCTCAATCCGGTTCGGATAAAAGGCGGCTAACGTCGAAAACGTCTCGGCGATTTTTAACGGACGGTATTGCGGCAGTAAAACACCACCGGATCCGAGTTTGATCCGTGACGTCACGGCCCCCATCCGGGCGATGAACAGTTCCGGAGCCGCGCTCAGCAGACCATTGGTATTATGGTGTTCGGCAAACCAGTAGCGTTCATAGCCGAGGCGTTCCGCCTCGATGACCAATTGTTGCGTCATTTCCATCGTCTGTTCAATCGTATCACCTTCATGTAACGGGACTTGATCTAAAATTCCTAAGCGCATCTGATCGCCTCCTCACACCTTAGTGTAAGCCGTCGCCACGCTGAATTCAAAAAGGAGGTCTCGTTACGTGCGGACTAGCCGGCGGTCTTCGATGATCAATCCGTCCCGCATTTCGATTTTCCGGTTCGCCCGCTCTGCAAGTGCCGGATCATGGGTGACGAACAAGACGCCGCACCCCTTCTCTTCATTCAGACTCCGTAACAGGTTAAAGATGATCTCGCCGGTTTCCGTATCCAGATTGCCGGTCGGTTCGTCAGCGAGTAACCATTTCGGCTCATGGACCAAAGCACGGGCAACCGCGACACGTTGTTGTTGTCCGCCGGATAATTGGGACGGCAGCGAACCGGCTTTATCCGCCAGCCCCACTTTTTCGAGAAGCGATAGCGCCCGTTCCTTTTTATCATACGTCACCTTTCGTCCGAATAAGGGCGCCATGACGTTTTCGAGCGCCGTCAAGGTCGGAATCAGATGAAACTGTTGGAAAATGAAGCCGACGTTCTCAAACCGGAAATCGGACAGTTCCCGACTCTTCAAGTGATGAATCGATTGGTCACCGTACGATAACGTTCCGTTCGTCGGCCGGTCGAGTGTCCCGATCAAGCTGAGTAAGGTTGACTTACCTGAGCCGGATGGACCGATGATCGAGATGAAATCACCTGCTTCGAGGGTCAGGTTGATGTCCGTCAAGGCATGTGTTTCGATACCGTCTCCGGTAAACGACTTTCCGATCTGTTGGCAAATGAATGAATCTTGCATGTTTGTCCTCCTTGTCGTACTGGGATGTCTACATAATTCTCCTTTTACTTGGAAAATCCTGCAAAAAAAGACCTTCTTTTACGGAAGGTCTTTTAAGAAGACATCGACGGATGATTCGACGAACGTTTTTTGAGATACAACCATTCGTACGGGACGATGTAAAACAAACAGGCAAGTGTCGCGAACCGAATGATGCCCCCGAGGTTGCTTCTTGATTCAACAAACGACATCTGACCAAAGTAATCATAAAAGCCGATGAACAACAGAATCGTGAAGACACCTGCTGTCAGATAGATCAAGAGACGTAAGGACAATGGATAGTGCCTTGTAATGAACAGCATCGGAAGACCAATCGCAAACGTAAACAACGTCGTCGCAAACGTTCCGAATTGGTATAAAAATTCATTTTCGATCGTCGTCACAAAGGCGTATGCCGTGAACAATAAAAAGGAACCAATCGCACTGACGGCTGAATAACTGACCAGACGCATGATAGTGTTTCTCCTCTCCTATGGAAACGATTACAAAAAAGTCCGGCAGACATCATCTTGCCTGAGCAAGATGGTGCATGACATCGGCCAATGTTTCGGCTTCAAGTTCGGCTTCGAGTGCCCGTTGCGCCCGCATAAAGGTGTTGTCGAGCGTCGATTGGATATTTCGACCGACGGGACAGGCCGGATTCGGGTGTTCGTGGATCGAAAACAAGTTATCCTTGGATTCGACCGCCCGGTAAATCATCAACAATGTGATCTCTTCCGGACGTTTCGTCAACATCGCTCCAGACTTTCCTGCTGTCGTCGCGAGCAGTCCGGCTTGCCGCAACGAGCCCGTCAATCGCCGAATGACGACCGGATTCGTATTGACACTTCCGGCGATGAATTCGGAAGACATAGCTTGATCCGGGTGGGACGCAATCAACGACAAAATATGAACGGAAACGGCTAATCGACTGTTAATCATCTGTTTCACCACCAATGCTTCTAGTTTAATAAGGACGACCTTTAATGTCAATTTCCTTGACAACCGTAATTTCTGTAACTAAAATAATTACATGTATCAGCTACATATTCCTTAAGGAGGCGTTTGTAATGAAGATTGCGATTATTGGAGCCAACGGAAAAGCCGGTCGTGTTCTGTTGGAAGAACTGGCAGGACGAGGTCATGCCTTGACGGCAATCGTCCGGAATGCAGCGCGGACGAATCATGAGACGGTCCTTGAAAAAGATGCCTTTGCCTTATCAAAGGACGACTTATCGGGTTTTGATGTCGTCATTAATGCCTTTGGTGCCGCACCGGGACAAGAACAACAGCACGTCGAACTGGGACAGCATCTGATTAAACAGCTGCAAGGGACACGAACCCGTTTGCTTGTCGTCGGTGGAGCCGGCAGTCTCTATGTCGATCCGGAACAAACAATCCAACTGGCGGATACACCGGAGTTTCCCGACGCGTATCTGCCGACTGCAAAAAATCAGGCGAAGAATTTGGAAGACTTACAACAAACGACGGACCTGCACTGGACCTTTATCAGTCCGGCTGCCTTCTTTGATCCGGACGGTGAACGGACCGGTCAATACCAGCTGGCACATGATGTCTTGACGTTGAATAGTGCCGGAGAGAGTTACGTCAGTTACCGGGATTATGCGGTTGCTGTAGCGGATGAAGTCGAACACCACCGTCACGACCAACAACGCATTTCAATCGTCTCGAAATGACGCTCCCCCCACCTGCAGGAAATGGTGGGGGTTTTTGTGACTCGTAAAATCAGCGTTCAGGTGACGGAGATCGTCCCCTTTCCTTTCATCCATCTCTGATTTCCCTTATACTAGGAAGTGACCGATCGTTAAATATCGTATGAAGTTCGTTCAACGTAGCACCTATCTTCCCTAAAAAGGAACTATTTTGGCACTTTCTGTCTGAATAGTTTTTTGGTGTATTATGATTTCAGTGAGGAGAAAAACATGATTATTGGCTATATGCGACCATTTTTTGAAGATCCGGCTTGTGAGAAACAGGCGGCAATACTCGGAACGTATGAGGTCGATGACACGAGGAGAGAAGACCACAGTTCTTCCAAACGGCGTCACGTTCTCGATCAAACATTGGAGGATTTAGCGCAAGGGGATGTCCTGCTTGTCTCTCACTTGTATGTATTGGCCGATTCATCCCGGCATCTCATCGAAATTTTAGACCTTCTTGACAGCAAACAGGCGTTTTTATGGTCAATCCGGGAAAACATCGACACCCGTCAAGCCTTGCCCCATTCGTTTCGCGAAATCGTCCAGCACCTCGTCGCGCTGCAGAGTGATGTCGTCAGCATGACGACACGCGAAGGCTTATCAAAAGCAAAGGAACTCGGCAAACAGACGGGACGACCGCGTAAACCGGACGAAAACGTCAAACGGGCGATTGAGATGTATCAAAGCAAGCAATACAGTTTAGCCGATATCCGTGAAAAGACCGGTATCAGTAAAAGTACGTTGTACCGGTATTTGGAACAATGACGACGTCCCCCTTGTACTTCAGTACGAGGGGGTTTGTCCCATATGAGAGGAGCAGGAACATGCCGAAGGAGTATGAGGACTTACGAAAAACGTTACACGACCGCTTCACCCGCTATCCGGACCGCCACCCGGCGCTTACCTGGTCAACGGTTGAAGCCGAGCTGACAGACGACCGTCTTCGTGCACTCGACTGGATGGAACAGACCGGCGGCGAACCGGATGTGGTGGTCATGCCGGACGGTCAGTGGCTGTATGTCGACTGCGCGGAAGAGAGTCCAACCGGACGGCGCAGCTTATGTTACGACAACGAAGCACTGGAAAAACGGAAGAAAAATAAACCGCTCGGCAGCGCCGTGGCGACAGCAAGCGAGTATGGTGTGGTCGTCTTAACGGAAGACCACTACCGTCATTTGCAGACGGTTGGGGCGTTTGACCTGAAGACGTCGAGCTGGATCGAGACTCCGGAGTCCATCCGCATGCAAGGCGGCGCCCTCTTTTGTGACCGACGGTACGGCAACGTCTTCACTTATCACAACGGGGCGGACTCGTATTATGCGAATCGCGGTTTTCGGACGTATCTGACGTTTTAACGTTCTAAAGAGTATCGTCTACTTTTATTCTGGTAGATTATACTCTTTTGTCTGTTTATGTCTAACAACTAATTGTGATTACGGAACGATCACCAGCGATACCACTCTCTCTTGATCTTCGTTGTCTCCTGATAACTGATGGTACTTTTCCATCAGTGACCGGAGTTCGGATTGAAACTCATTAAATGATTCATCAGGTAAATTCAGTTTAACTAACGAAAACGTTGATTTGTCTTGTAATCCCTCCTTCACGCTATTGTCATGATAGTTTTTATAATTCTGTAAGATATACACAAAGTAGAAGGATATGAAATTGGCTTTTTCCGTGTACGTTGCAGAAGTCCAGTCCTCTTCTTTGATTCTGTAGCCTGTTGTATTCAAGGCATATATCTTTTCCTCTACTTTTCCAACACGTTGATTTCCAACAATTTTTAGTAAAGAATCCTCGATCATCGAGTTTACATGCCGATACAGAGTGGCTTGTGGAATTTCTTTGAGCAACTTGTGGAGTTGCATGATCGACAATCCTTCGTCACGGTCAATCAACTCCAACGCGATTTTAAATCTTACCTGGTTTTTAAATAAATCAAAATCCATCGAATTTTATCCCCTTACACATCATAGTAAACGATACTTCTTTTTTTATTGTCATTTTACGAGAAGATCCCATTCGTAAGCTCAGTTCATTCTATAGGGAATGTTTTGAATAAAATGATCCAACTTGATGCCAAAATAAGTTTCAATGTCCGATTTTAAATCGTTCTCCAATCGGAATAAAGCGACAACCAAGTCATTTAGAGGCAGCACGTTATATACATCTACCTCTCCCCAGATGGATGTGATTCTTCCTCGACTAGAAAAAGGCAACATGGACAGGATGGCTCCATCCTTATCATCATGCTCGACGGAATAGTAATGAAACTCTGGAACGTTAGTGGGTTTCACCTGTTCTTTCCAACGATACAATGCTTTGTATAACTCCAAAATCGGAACCGATATGTTTAAATAAGCGATTTGATTTATTTGAATCACAAACCATGCTTCAATCGAGAGAATCGCTGAAACATCTCTAGCCGATTGTTTCGAAAGTTCGTTGGGGCGGCTGATAAAAGTATAAGAAAATAGGATTGAATCAGGAATCACGACCATATTTCATCATCCTTCCTATCGATTTTCTGGCGTTTTTCCTTTGTCTTATAGTTCCTTATTAGTGAACATACCACATGCCCATGGATGTTCGGAATTTAATTTATCATTTTCATGAAAGGAAAAAATAGGATTGACTTATAAATTATCATTATCGATAATGATAATAGAAAGAGGTGACTATATGAATACAGATGTAACTGTTTTGTTGGAAATCGATTGGCATCAGATTTTCCCTTTAATCCTCCCAATTCTCCTGTTTAATTTTTTATTGATTGGCATTGCTCTTTTGGACTGGTTTAAACGAAAAAAACATATTGCTGCACCATACGTCTGGTTAGTTGTCATCGTATGCATGCAGACAGTTGGTCCCATCGCGTATTTGATAGTTGGAAGGAGAGTGATTCGTGATGATCATAATTGATAATCTCCATAAGACGCTGGAGAACAGAAAAATCTTAAAGGGAATCAATCTATCGATTGCAGAAAATGAATGTGTCGGTTTAATCGGTCCTAATGGCGCAGGTAAAACGACACTTATAAAATGCATGACAGGAATTTTATCATACGAAAACGGCAGTATACGAATGGATTCCCAACCTATTGAACAGCACAAAAAGGATATTGGTTATCTCTCTCAATACACGGATTTTAAAGCGTGGATGACTTGTCGTGAATCTTTACTGTTTTTCGGGCAACTGTCAGGTCTTGAAAAAAAACTAGTACAAAAAAGAATTCCTACACTTTTGGAAGAAGTCGGCCTTTTCGGTAAGGATCATTTTAAGGTCGAACAGTTATCGGGTGGAATGAAACAACGACTGGGAGTCGCTCAAGCGATTTTACACAATCCGCGTCTTCTTATTTTGGATGAACCAATGTCTTCCCTCGATCCGATTGGCAGAAATGAAATGAAAAAACTAATGGAGCGTCTCAAGTTGCATACCACCATTCTTATTTCGACGCATATTTTAGATGATACCGGCGAAATTTGTGATCGATACATCATCATGAAGAATGGACAGGTCATCGGTAATATCAACAGTCAATTGCAACATGTCGATCGGAGAAAGGTTTTATTACAGGTTAAGGATATGAAAAACATTGATCGACTTAAGATGCATTCTGACTTTGAATCTGTGCAATTCCTATCTCCGCACACCATTCTTTTATCCGGTGATAAAGAATTCGTTTTAAAGAACGTCATTAAGGCATGTACGGCTCAATCTATAGAGGTTATCACAATTGGATTTCACCAAAAGGACTTAGAACAAGTATTTATTGAGATGGTGTCAGAGATATGAATAATCTTTTTATTCTCGTGCGAGCTGAACTGGCAGAAGCATTGAAGGAATATAAATTTATTTGGTTAACCTTGTTTTTCAGCACTCTCGGTGTCACGCAACCGCTCATTAATAAGTATATGGACGTCATTCTTAATCATATTGGTGACACAGCTGGAATTGTTATTGATCCAAACAGACAAGTACCCAACGCAACAGACGTCTTTTTATCGACCATCTCCGGTCAATTCAATCAAATCGGTCTGATCATTTTAATTATCAGCTTTATGGGTCTGATTGCAACAGATCGTAACAGTGGTATGCAAGACTTTATATTGACTCGACCGGTTTCCTTGTACAGTTATCTTTATTCAAAATTAATTGGTCATTGGTTGATTAGCATGTTCTCTATTTCAGTCGGAGTACTTGTTTCTTATCTATACACCGTTTATTTGTTTGGGACGTTTTCTTTTCTGAAGCTACTCGGTTTTTTAGTATTGTACAGTCTGTGGATTCTTTACCTTATCAGTCTAGTGATTTTAATCAGCACGTTTGTTAAAAATCAAATTCTGATTGCTATCCTAACCATTACTTTTGCATTTTTTTGGATCTTCACTAAAAATTTTAGCCATGCATTATCTCAGATTGTCCCAGCAAAGATCTTGACGCTGGCCGAGCATCAGTTACTTGATCTCCATGAATTGAACTACGTAAGTGTCTTCATTTGTCTAATGTTAACGGTACTGAATATCAGTTGGGCTGGCGCAAAATTCAATAAATTTTAATCAGTTCAGGTGAAACGATCAAGTGAGTTGGCGAATTGCAATATGAAGAATACTGCTAGCCAAACGTACTCTCGACTAAAGCAGTGAGTAGAAGATATATGTAAAAACGGTACCGGAGATTCCGAGTACCGTTTTTACATATATTTTTCATCGCCCGTTAAAGTGAGTGAAATTCCATTTTATGTATATAATAGTCAGGTGGTTTGTTATAATTTATTGTGTCTCATGGATCAGCGTTCCATTTGTTGTTAGGATATAGATCTTTTAGTGAATCAAATCAATGTACATAAGGCAGGTGAGCATCTTTGTTGTGGGCAGGCATTACGATTGGAATTGGGATTACATTACTTTGTCGATGGCTCTTCAAAAAAGTTAAGCCGGTGTCACCTGTCCAATCGACTATTTCTACCTTTGGCAACCATTCCAAAGACATCATGTATATCTTCGAGGTGAAGCCCGTCTATCGGTTTCGCTACATCAGTCCTTCACTGGATGACCATATCGGTGCCGGAACGGTAAAAGCGAGTTATGCCGACCCGTCAGAGTGTTTCGACCGAATTCATCCGGAGGACGTCGAAATCCTGATGTCTAAATTATCCGGTAACTGCAATTACGAGGAACCGTTCACCCAACGTTGGCGGACAAACGACGGGACGTACACCTGGTTTGAAGAGTACACGACACCGATTTACGAACAAGGTGAACTCGTTGCCGTTCAGGGCGTCATCCGCAATATGGACGCGGCAAAAACCAAACAACGGGAACTCGAGCAACTGTACCGGCAAGATCCGTTGACGGGTCTCTTGAACCGGCATACCTTCGATGGATTACTCAAAGAAATGATGCAAGCATCCCCTGTCCGGCTCGGTGTCATCGCGCTGGATCTCAATGACCTCAAACAGATCAATGACCGATTTGGCCACGTCGCTGGAGATGCCTTGTTGCAACAGACCGCGCTTTGTCTGTCACGGTGTGCGTTTGAAGCGTACCGCCTCGGCGGCGATGAGTTTGTCATCATTTGCCGGGATCATGCGGAGCAGGATTGCCTGCTCTTGGTCGAACAGTTGCGCTCCGAATTCATCAAACACGAGTTGTCGGTCGCGATCGGATTTGCCTACAATCCGGCGACAACCGATCTCGCAGATGTCCTCCGAAAAGCGGATCAGGCGATGTACAGGGATAAACAGACGACGAAATTACTCGTTTGACTGTTGCAACACCCGGTTCAAGTGGTGGTTAAACAGATCGGGCTGATCGAGGTTCGCGGTATGGCCGGCATCTGGAATCAAATGAATCTGTGTGTTGGGATACTCGCGTTGGAAGCGAGATGCACCGGTGACCTCATGCTCTTGCACCATGCCGTTTAAAATGAAGACGGGAGCTTGCAGATGCTGTAACGATTGTTTGGTCATGGTAGGATAACGGAACGTCATCTGATGCAACACACGTTGCATCGTCTCTTGCCAACGTGTCCCGTGCAAGTCTTCGAACTGAGCGGCAATCAACGGCTCATGTTGTTTGATGTCGAGAAAGTAAGTGTATTGTTGTGCCATGACGTCCGTAAGTTCTTCCGGTACGACCGGTGTATATCCGGTCAAGATGATTCCACCAACCAACTCCGGTGCTTTCAGTGCGACTTGAATCGCGAGTGACGCCCCAAGAGACAGACCGACGAGATGACCGGGTCCGGTTTCGCGGATGCGGTTGATCAGACTGACCGTCGCCTGCTCGATGTATTCCACGGCTGCTGCATCTTCTGACGTACCATGTCCGGGTAAATCCATCACGATGATGTCATATTCTTTCTTGAAATAAGCGATTTGTTGTTCGAAATGGGTTTGTCCTGTTCCCATGAAGCCGTGTAAAAAATAGATCCGTTTCATCGTCACACATCCTTTATTTGGTGTTGGTCAAGCGTTCGAATCGCCGCGATGACGAGATCCGGCCGGTCCAAGTGAATCGCATGACCTGCTGTTGGAGCGAAGATTAATTCAGCTGTTGCTGTCAACTTGGCTTGTTGTGCAATCAATCGATGCCACGTTTCTTCTAGTCGGCGGAGTTCGTGTTCCGGTAACCCGTCTTCGATTCCGTCTGAAATGCTTTGCTCCTTGTCCCGACCGAGGACGATCAGTGGCACTTCCGGGAAATTGTCCGTCCGAATCCGTGCCGCATCCGTTTTCCAGTGCGTGACTTCTGTCGCCATCATCGTATAGAGGGCAGGATCGAGTTGGAAATCGAGCAGCGCTGACTGAACCGTTTCCGGTAAGCGTTGTTGCGCCGGCGTCAATGCCGGGTGGATCAACAGACGCAGCTGGTCGCTTGTTTGTGTTGCATAACGCCGGCATTGTTCAATCCAGGTGGCATCCGACGACAGAGTATCGAGCACGGGTGTATCGAGGTCATCAAGTTCGTGTAAATCAACTGACGTCGAATCGACCAAAAGCAACCCTTTTACCTGATCGGGATATCGGATTGCGAACTCTTGGGCAATCAATCCGCCATAGGAGTGACCGATCAAGAGAATTGGTTCGTCTACGTTGCAATGGGTCAAGAGCCTTTGCAGTTGTTGAACCGCGTGACTTGTCCGGTGAATCCCGTCACCTTCCTGCCAGGAATGCCGGTGGAAGCTGAGAATCCGGTTGGTTGGTCGCAATGTTTGAACGATCTCATACCATTCTTCATACGAACACCCCATTCCGGTCAAAATCACGATGGGTGTCCCGGTTGTGCCTGTATCCAAGTATTGTACTTGATGCAAAGAAGACACTTTTGTACGCATATCAGATCTCCTTTCGTGTCGTTGTCGATAAAACAGGCAGTCCTACTGGTGTTCTGTAAAAGTTAAGGATATCCTTTTTGTTTTCTTTAAATAATTTAGAATAATAATACGGTAATTGAAATATACATAATGAGTAGGAGTTGCGTGTCCATGACCATCTCGGCTGTTTTATTTGATCTCGATGGGACGTTACTCGATCGCACCACTTCGCTACGACGCTTTTTGGCCGTCCAACACGCCAAGCGAATTGCCCCGCGTTCGACTTGTCCGCTTGATCTGTACCAACACCTTTTTCTGGCACTGGATCAAAACGGTCACGTGTGGAAGGATATCGTCTATCAACAATTAATCGTCCACTTACACCTTGAGGGTGTCACCGTGTCCGAGTTGTTGCACGACTACGTCTCCGAGTTTGCAAAGACGAGTGTGCTGTTCCCTGAGGCACGTCACATGTTGGAGCAGCTGCGCGTGTCCTGTCGGCTCGGGCTCATCACGAACGGTCGGAGCGACGTGCAACGTGCCGTCATCAACCACCATCAATTGCAGACATTTTTTGACCCGATCTTGATTTCGGAAGAAGTGGGTCTTTCCAAACCGAACCCTGAACTGTTCTTACGTCCTTTGATCCACTGGGAGCTTGCCCCGGAAAATGTTTTGTATATCGGGGATCATCCGCTTCACGATATCCAAGGAGCAGAAGCAGTCGGGATGACGGGTATCTTAAAAACAGATCATCCGGTTGTTGCCAGTCCGTCTTCCTACACGGTGAACGACTGGTCGGAACTCGAACCCTTGCTCATCCAACTTAACTTAGAAAGAAGGTCACGCTCATGACAACCGCCTATCAGATCCGCCCGTACCAAGATCAGGACTTCCCCGCCATTCAGCGCTTAAATGCTGCGGAAGGCTGGACCCAGCTCGTCCGTCTCCATGAACGGACCCAACTCGCTTGGCAACACTCAAACGCTGCGCTTGTCGTTGAACATGCGGGGGAGGTCATCGGTTATGTCCGTGGAATGACAGACACTCAGGTCACGTTATACATCTGTGAATTACTGATTGATGCCGATTTCCGTGGCCAAGGTCTGGCTCAACAGCTGTTCGCCCGTCTTCATGACCGGTATCCGACGACCCGGATCGAAGTTCTCGCCTCAAGCAGCTCGGAAAGTTTTTACCGGGGTCAGGCATTTCGTCCGTTTTATGGTTTCCGGAAATCGTTTGAGTGATGCGGTTCGCCTAATGCATTTCCGCCCAAACGGTTTCAAATGCGGTTCCCTTCACATCAAAATAAGCATGTATCGGTTCGTAAAAAAGATAGCCCCCCTTAATTAATTGAAACTGATTCGTGACCCCGTCTGCCAGTGTCACGTCAACCATCCGCAACTCCGGATCGTTCTGAATGCTGGATGGCAGTTCGGAGTCGGCCAGTGGCGTTGCCGTACTTAGACCAGTCAACAGATTCGTCCAGGAGGCGGACGGCGCAAGCGACGCTTTCCGCTCCGAATCCCGCGTCCGTTCGGTCTGATAGCTGATGTCCGTGATCGTTTGATCGAGACGAAGGTGTCGGAAATAGTCCGGTCGAAAGGTCGTTTGATCAAGTATCCGGACGATTCGTTGCCCGTCCTCCTGACCGATTGCGAGCAGTCGGATGGAAGGGGCATATCCTTGTAGCTCGTAAATCGTATAGTCTGTCAGGTTCGAGGCGAAGGGCTGTTTTGAAAAAATCGTTTCGTTTTCTTCAGTCAACGTGTTTTCGGACGTCCCTAACTTCCGACCGCGCAGTTGAGACACTGCCTGTCCGCTGATTGTCGTGTCCGCCTGGATATACATCTGCTCCTGATAGACGAGTCCGGGCAGCATCGAGGCGGTCGATTGGTCGATCGGCGGCTGGATCCAGGAGTCGATCCGGTCATATTGCAACAGACCGATCAGCAGGCTAGCTGCCAAAATCAGTTGCGGTAAACGATGCCTCCGTTTTTTCCGGCGGAGCCCCTGCTCCATCCGGGCGTGAACGGTATCCGGTACGGGAATGTCTTTGAACACGGTCTCAAGTTGCTGTTTCATCCGGATTCTCCTCCTTTCATTTGGTGCCGTTGCAGTTTTTGAATTGTCCGGTATAACGTACTTTTCACCGTACTGATCGGAATATCGAGCAAGTCAGCGATTTCCTGAAAGGAATAATCGGCTTGGTATCGCAAGAGCAGTAACGACCGTTCATTGACCTCAAGTCGTTCGAGCAAGTCCGCCAGATAAAGTTGATCGACGACCAGATTCTCAAAGGAGGAACTTTCGATATCGTCGACAGCCCCTGTGTCCTCATATGTCAACGTCAGTTGTTGATGTTTTTTTAACAGGCGCAAGGCCGAGTTGATTGTGATCCGGGTCAGCCAGGTCTTGAAATACGAGACCTCTTTTAAAGACGTTCGGTATTTCCAGGCGCGGAAAGCGACTTCCTGAACGTTTTCGAGTGCTTCTTGCTCCTGTTTCAAGTACACATAAGATATCCGATAGATGTATTGTTCTTCTGCATACAAAGCAGTCAAGAACATTTCATCCGTCCAAGTGCCTGCTATTTTTTTACGCAACACCCTTCCTCCCTCCTTTCCCTTCTAACCGTTAGACTCTGGATTGTTCCATTTGGTTTCAAAAAAATCAAAATTATGTAAATTTTCTTTTCTTGTCATGAAAAGTTCGTTACGCTGATAGGACATACGATACGTAAAATGAAAGGATGATTCATATGCCGACATGGCAACAAAATATCACAGCACTCATGCGCCAGCATGAGATTTCCGGAACGGTACGCGTAACACAATCGGAACAACCGTTACTGGCAACGGCACATGGTTACGCCAACCGGACATACAACATTCCGAATCAACATTCGACCCGGTTCGGGATCGCTTCAGGATGCAAGCTGTTCACAGCTGTCGCGATTCTTCGGTTGGTCGAAAACAATCAACTGGCGTTAGAAGACGAAGTGTCGAGCTTTCTTGTGTTGGACGGCATCGATTTGCAGGGCGTGACGATTCATCACTTGTTGACACATACGTCCGGAATCGTCGACTATTTTGACGAAGAGACGATGGATGACTTCGAAGAGCTGTTTACGACATTTCCAATGTACCGATTGCGCACACCACGTGATTTTCTGCAATTGGTCGGCAACCGTCCCCGTGTCAACGAGGCAGGTGTCCGTTTTCAATACAACAACTTCGGTTATGTCTTGTTAGGCATCTTGATTGAAACCATCAGTGGTCAATCCTTCCCCGAGTTCATCCAACACCATATCTTTGACCGGGCGCAGATGAAGCGATCGGGTTATTTTTCCTTTGACGCCTTGCCTGAGGATACGGCAATCGGATACATCGATCAGACCGCTGGATCGTGGCGGACGAATCAATACGCGTTGCCGGTCATCGGTGGACCTGATGGTGGAGCGTTTGTGACAGTGGATGACTTAGAACGCTTTTGGCAGGCCTTGATGAGCCACACTCTCCTGTCCCAATCCTTCACTGAACTGCTCTTCCAACCACATGTGACGGAACGGGAAACGTCGGGGTATGGATACGGTGTCTGGCTCGAGCTGACCAGTGCCGGAGACGTCTGGAAATACCACATCATGGGTTATGATCCGGGCGTCAGCTGCCACTCCGCCTACTATCCGCATGATGCTACGATTGTTTCTGTCTTATGCAATCAGTCAAAAGGTGCCTACACGATCAGCAAGGCTGTCGAAGAAACGTTGTTCAAGTGTGCAAAGGAGGAGCGTTCATGAATTTTTACACGGCAAGCAGCTTCCGCAACATCGAAGACGTCCAATTCATAAACGACCGACTGATCAAGCAAGGTCATCACCTGACGTACGACTGGACACAATCGGAACGGGTCGATATGCCGGCTGCCCTGCAACGGATCGGACAGCTGGAACTCGATGCCGTCCAGGCGAGCGATTGCTTGATTTTAGTACTCCCTGCCGGAAAAGGCAGCCACGTCGAGCTCGGGATTGCCCTTGCCAACCGGATTCCGGTTTTCCTTTGTATGCTCGATTCGACGAGTTGGACCGGTTCGGAAGCGAGCACGTTTTATCATATCGGTGATGTCAGACCGTGCTTCGGTCAAACTGAGGACTGGGTCCGGACCATCCTCGACGCGATGGCTGAGCGGACAGTCCGATGAGGCGGATCGTTCTTCTGACCGTCGGCAAGACACATGCCGGAAAATCAACGTTTGCCGACCGCTTGTCCCGGTTGTACCCATCGTTTCTTGTTATCGATCAAGACGTGCATGCCCGTTTCCTGAACACCCATTATCAAAAATTGTTACCGCTCGACGGTCCAAACCACTTAAAACATCAACTGACGGACACGATTGTCGAACATGCCCGTCGTCAGTCTGACCTGCATCTGATTGTCTGCAATGCCAATCTGTCAAAAAAACAGCGCATCCGCTTTTTACAACAGTTTCCAAAGGATCAGTACCGAACGATTCTCGTTCACTTTGACCTTGCCGAAGAAGTTCTGTTGGCGCGGGTTGACGCTTCCATAAAGGATCGTGCGGAAATCCGCGGTGCAGAAGATTACCGGCAGATCTTGTCCCGTCAACGATTGGAACGTCCTGAACCGGATGAGGCGGATCAGGTGATCCGGATCCGCACGCAAACCGACATCGAGTCTTTTCTGCAGGACACTGCCTGGTTCATAAATGAGAAAGCGTCGAAAGGACCTGTTTGAGCAAACGGCTCAAGCAGGTCCTTTTTGTGGTATTTGAATCCGGGCAGACGTTTCTTGACCGGGTGTGCTGTCAAGAGTCACCGCACCGCCGTGTAATTCGACGATTCGTTTGACAATCGACAAGCCAAGTCCGTGACCATCCGTTGTCCGTGAGGTTTCGCCCTGATAAAAACGGTCAAACACGAATGGGAGCTCCGCCGCCGAAATGCCTTTTCCTTGATCGGTGATGGTCAACGTCACATCCGTTGCTTGTGTCAGCCGAATCGACAGGACGCCGTTTACCGGTGAGAAATAAACCGCATTTTGCAGAAGATTGAGTAAAACCTGTTGCATCAGTTCCTCTTCCCAGACGACCGTCACTTCCGCCAACTCGAGATCGAGGATCAGATGTTTGTCTGTCCACTGGGATTCCAGTAACAGCAAAGCATGACGGACCTGTTCATCAAAACGATAGGCTTTCCGCTGGATGATTGACTGATGATCGAGCCGCGATAACCGGACAAGATTCGAGGTCAGGCGGGACAGACGGTCACTTTCCTGTCCGATGATCCGGATGTAATGCTGTTGCTTGTCTTCCGGAAGACCGGGCTGTGCCAGTAACCGGCTGAACCCATGGATCGAGGCGATCGGTGTCTTCAGTTCATGGGAAATCGCCGCCGCCAAATCTTTTGCCAAATATTCGTTTCGTTGCAAGGCGACGGTCATCTGGTTAAAGTTCTGAATCAAGTTCGCGACTTCATCACTCCCCTGATCCGGAATCTGAATGTCGTAGTTGCCTTGCGTCACTTCAACAGCGGCTTCACTGATCCGTTTGATCCGTCGGGTCACGAGCCGGACGGCAAACCAGGTCAGGAAAAAGGCGACGGCAATCGTCAGACCGATTCCAAACAAGGACGAGTTGCGAATACTTGAGACAAGGTCCTGGTCCGGGTTCGGTGTCGCCATCAAGTAACGTTCGCCGACCTGCCGAATATGAAGCGGACGCTCCGAAAAGGTTCCGGCGACAGCCACTTCTCCGTTCCGGCGAAGCGTCTCTGTTTCAGTTTCAGACAGTGAAACCATGGTTTGTAAACGATCGGCCGAGACTTCCGTCGTCTCAATCACCGATTGTTCGACGTAGCGGCTGGCTGAAGCGAAGGACAGTTCTTGTTCGACCATCAACCGTTCGACGGTACCCGTCCGTTCCGCCAGTTGTTGTGCGACACCTTGGCGGACCGAATCGAATTGAAAAAAAAACGTTGCCCCAAGCGGAATCAATAACGGCAACAGCAGCAAGCCAAACAAGATGAGGAAAAACCGACCGGAGATTGACTGGAAAAACGGCTTCATAACACGACCCCTTTGTAGCCGAGTCCCCAGACCGTCTCGATTGTAAAGACTTCATACTGATTAAATTTATCCCGTAACCGTTTGACATGGACATCAACTGTCCGGCTGTCACTTTCAACATCATATCCCCAAATCTCATCCATTAACTGTTGGCGTGTGAAAATCTGTTTCGGTTGGGACAACAGACGATAGAGCAATTGAAATTCCTTTTGCGGTAACGTCAGTTCGCCGTCCGGTGTGACGACGGTCGCATCCCGCATCCGTAACGTCAACGTCTTCACGACAAGTTCCTGCGTCGCGACGATTTTGGATCGCCGAAGCAAAGCATGAATCCGTAACAGCCATTCATCAAGATCAACCGGCTTGACCAGATAATCATCGACGCCGGTCACGAATCCCGCTTCCTTATCAGCAAACGTATCAAGGACCGTCAGCATCAAAATTGGCAGATCATACCCGGCTTGCCGCAACGCATGGACGAGTTCGATGCCTGAGACTTGCGGCATCATGACGTCCGTGACAAGCAGATCGATGTGTTGTTCGTCAAAGCAGGCAAGCGCTTGTGCTCCGTCTGCGGCTTCGATCGTCCGGAATCCTGCCGTACGTAAAGTCTCTCCTAACAGGTACCGGACATGTGGATCATCTTCTGCAATCAGGATGGTAACCATCCCACACCTCCTTTACGCATTGCGCAGGGCTTCAATCGGATGGAGCAACGACGCTTTTCGAGCGGGCGCATATCCGAAGACGACCCCGACGAGCATTGAGAAACCGGCTGCAAGGAGCAACGTCCCGACGGAAATCGTAAACGTCGTCCCGATCAACAGACTGACGAGATATGCCAGACCGACCCCGACGATGATGCCGATCCCACCACCCATCAAGGATAATAAGATCGACTCGAGTAAAAATTGGAGCCGAATCGCCCGTGGGCGTGCGCCGAGTGCTTTGCGCAGACCGATTTCCGTCGTCCGCTCCGTGACCGAGACGAGCATCATATTCATGATTCCGATGCCGCCGACAATCAAGGAGATCGAGGCAATCCCGGTTAACAGCAACGACAACATCGTATTGATTTGATCAATTGAATCGAGGGCTTCATCAAGACTGACGATCGTATAGCGGTCTTCCTGTTCATTATAGAATTGATACATTTTCGCGGACAGATCCCGTTTGACGGTCGCGACGTCGGCCGACTCCTCTTTGAAGACATCGACTTGTTGCACCGTGTCGATGTCAAGCGTCCGCAGTGCCGTCGTATACGGAATCACGATTTCCTCCGAGTCGGTATCACTCACGCCGATGACCTGATACGTCAAACCGTTCAGGAACAGCGACTGTCCGACCGGTTCCTGTCCCGGAAAAAGTGTCCGGGCAACGGAGGGACTGATGACGGCGACGACGGTTTCCTGCTCGACATCACTGATTTTGATTTCCCGTCCCTGTGTGACATCGGCCGATTCCTGGTAGTAGATGTGATTGCGGCCGCTGATCGTCACGTCATCGAGTCGGGCGTCTGCCGACCGCACCGATAATTGAGTCGTCAACGTCGGGGCAATACCGCGTGTCCCGTCGACTTGATTTAACTCTTCCAGTTGCCCTTGGGATAATCCTGCTTTTAACGGAGACGTCGTCGTTTGAATCGTCAATTTGTTTGCCCCAAACGTCGAGACTTCGGCATTGATCGAGGCAGTCGCCCCGTTAACGATTGAAATCAGAGCGATGATGGAAGCAACACCGATGATGACCCCGAGTGTCGTCAGAAAGGACCGCATTTTATGATGGACGATATTCGTCCAGGCCATCCGAAAGGTTTCGCGTATCATGGATGACTCGCCTCCTGTACCTGTCCGTCTTCAATCCGGACGATTCGTTTCGCCTGTTTCGCAATCGTAATGTCGTGGGTGATCATGACGATCGTCTTCCCTTCGTCCGCCAACTCGTGAAACAAGCCCATGATTTGCTGGCCGGTCTTTTGGTCGAGTGCCCCGGTCGGTTCATCCGCCAGCAGCAGCGTCGGTTTCGTGACGAGTGCCCGGGCAATCGCGACCCGTTGCTGTTGCCCGCCGGACAACTGATGCGGATAGACACTCCCCTTTTCCCCGAGTCCGACCCGGGTCAGCAAATCGACCGCCCGCCGGCGTCGTTCTTTTGGCGAGACGCCCGCATAAATCAGCGGCAACTCGATGTTCTGCAGGACCGTCAATCGCGGTAACAGTTGGAACTGTTGAAAGATGAAGCCGACTTCCTGATTCCGGATCCGGGCAAGTTCATCTTCAGACAGTTGGCTGACATCCTGGTGTTGCAGGTGATAGTTGCCGCTCGACGGGATGTCGAGACAGCCGATGATGTTCATCAAGGTCGACTTACCGGATCCCGACGGACCGAGGATCGTCACGTATTCCCCGGCCTCGATCGATAAATCGACATCTTTCAAAACCGTTTGCCGGTTTTCGCCTGCCCCGTAAGCTTTCGTAATCTGTGTTAACTCGACGACGGCCATTACGATGCACCTCCCGGAGGAGTCGGTAACAGACCCGAACTGCCTTGTTCGGTCGGCAACACGACATAGTCATCAACGGACAGACCTTGTTTGATTTCAATGTCTTGCCCGTCCGTCACTCCGGTCGTGATGAACCGGCGGACAACTTCGCCTTCTTCTTCGACGTAGACGTACGGACGGTCATTTTCCGTATACTCGACGACATCGAGTGACAAGACGGGCGCCTCCTTGACCAATTGTTTGTTGATGCGGGCCTCGACGGTCATGCCGACACGCAGTTGGTCCGGCTCATCGATCGTGACGTCCGCCGTGAAGTAAGACAGTCCATTCTCCGTGACCGCTTCTTTACCAACCGATTCCACCGTACCGTCCACCGTTTCGTCCAAGCCGTTTACACGCAACTCAACCGACTGATCTTGTTTGAGGCGATGGATATCCTGTTCATCGACCTTCAGTTGAACGGTCAAATCACTATAGTCCGTGATGACGGCGAGTGACGTGTTGGGTCCGTAGATGGCATTTGGTTCGACATCAAGCTTGGCGATTTCACCCGTGATCGGGGCTTGATACGTTTTGCCACTCATGCTTGAAAACAGAGTGTCCCCCGCCTTGACTTGTTGTCCGACTTTAACCTCGACCGCCTTGACTTCGACCAGCTCATTACTGACGACCGTACTGCGCTTGTCGGCCATGACTTGTCCCGTGAAATGATAATACGTCTGTAACGTTTTTTGTTTGACTTGCTCCCGTTTTAATCCATCCGCTGACGATTGTTGCCCCATCGCTGCGACACCGGCTGTCCCGATCAGCAGGATGACTAGCAATCCGATCCACCATTTTCGTTTTTTTGTCTGCTTCATCTGTTTGTTCCTCCCTTGTCTTGAATACTCATACTGTAGAAGGAAGTTATGAACCAATTATGAATTCCGGTCGCGTTTCATCAAGAAAATCTTTTTTTCTTCAATAGACAAAATTTTCAAATAATATTACACTTATTTTACCTTAATTTGTAAAAGGAGTGGTTTGATGGATATCTTTGTTAAAGACGTTTCGCATACCTTCAGCCAGGCGGGATTACAGAGTGAAATCTTAAAAGCGTTGACCTGTCAGTTTTCCGCGAATGACATCACCGCCCTTGTCGGTCCGTCCGGATCAGGGAAATCGACGTTTTTAAGTCTGATCGGCTCGCTCGACCGGCCGACATCGGGGCAAATCGACTATGACGGACAGGACATCACGAAGTGGAAGAACCGGCAATTGTCGAAGTTCCGGGCGCAGGAAATTGGCTTTGTCTTCCAACAGTTTCACCTGTTGCCCGCTTTGACGGTCAAAGAAAATCTGCTCGTTCCCTTACTGAAACAAAAAACCGACTTCAACAAAGAAGACCGGATTGCGGAAATCTTGGAAAAAGTCGGACTCACCGCGAAACAGGATGCCTTGCCGGCGCAATTGTCCGGCGGGCAACAGCAACGGGTCGCGATCGCTCGAGCCCTGATCAATCGGCCGCGCTGGATTCTCGCCGACGAACCGACCGGTAATCTCGACTCGATCAACGGGGAGATGATCTTTCAACTGTTGCTCGATCTCCATCAAGAAGAACAATGCGGCATCCTGTTTGTCACGCACGATTTGGCACTCGCGGAGCGGGCGGATCGGATTGTGTTCATGCAGGATGGGCAGATTGTCGAAGATCTGCGGAAGCAGACCGTTCGGAGTGTGTAAAAACGATTCATGAAGGCGAGGTGGAATTCATCAAAACGTTCCGGTCCAAACTCATTATATGCATGATTGGTTCATCCGCCGTCTTTTTTCTGCTGTTGTTTACGACACAATCGGTCTATCAATCCTTTCGGCAAGCAGACTTTTCTGAACAGGAAACGACGGTGAAACGGGGATGTGGAAAAGATTCGTTGTCAAATCGGATTTTTTCAAAATATAACTGTTCCGAAGGGATCATCCGAGAAGATTCCGAGAGTGAAATTCTTGGGGGTGCGACCGGGAAAACGGAAAAGATCGAAGGTCCTTCACGCGGAAAAGTAAAAACGGCTGAATCGGCCTCTTTCTTCGAAACAACCAAGGAAGCCGCCCGTTCCAAGTCGTCCGATTGGTTATGGGCAGGTCTGTTGCTTGCCGGGTTCTTCATGTTCTTCATCTCTCATCATTTCAATCAGCGACGGCTCCGGAATCGCCCAATCAGCGAAACTTCCGTAATCCATAACCGGACCGCCTTACCACGACCCTTCTCGATTCATCCGACGAGCACATCCAAGATGCCCGTTCCACCGCAGGAATCTGTCCGACTGCTCTTGTTTGACTTCAATCAGCAATTATCAAAACCATTGCAACGCCGACGGCACGAGTCGCTGACAGAGTGGACGCAGCGCATTGAGTTGTCGACGTCACTTGCGCCCTACCTGATTACCCGCTATGCAATAGAGACAGATGTTGATCCAAACGAACTTCGTCACTTCAAACAGGATTTAACAACGTATTTACGCCATCAGTCTTCCCATCACTGAATAAAGGAGAATCCTTATGCTACGTTTCGTTTTGAATCACTGGCGCCGACAACGGTTTAAGTTCATTCTGACGCTTGTCGGTGCGCTCATCATCAGTGCCGGACTCAGTCTGATGTTCAACTTGACCGACTCCAGTCAAGGCACGGTCGAACAGACATTACAAAAGAAATGGTCGTCCGCCTACGATATCGTCGTTCGGCCGAAAGGCAGTCAAATGTCGACTGAATCAAGTGACCTGCTGGAACCCAACTATTTAAACGGTATCAACGGCGGGATTTCTTTGGAGCAATATGAAACCATCAAACAGATGAAAGAAGTTGATATTGCAGCACCGATTGCTGTCATGGGCTATGCCAACACGTTTGTCATGTTCAAGAAAGCCATGACGTTTCCGAAGGAACCCGGTATTTACCGCTATAAGAGAACAACATACACCGAGACTGGCCTTGGCAAAGAACAGCAATTCGAAGAGCAGATCCATATTGCTCAAGGAACAAAGATCCAATTACCAGAAAAAGTCCCCTTCTCAACCTCGCCGGTGGACAGCTTTCGGGATGTTTCTGCCGGTAACCCGGTTCTGATTGTCGCTGTCGATCCGAAAGAGGAAGCCCGACTAGTCGGACTCGATCAAAGCGTCAGTTCTAAAAATAATTCCCGGTATTTTTCACAGTTGGATCAACATGAGTCACCTCGAGGGGCTGACGACAATATTATTCCGGTTCTTGTCAATCCGCATTCCTTTAATAAAGGGACATATGAATTTACGATTGAAAAGCTGGATGCCCCGTATAAAACTGAGCAGGATCAGCAAAAGCTGGTTCAAGAACTGGTCAAAAAACAGCCGGACGGTGACCGTGTAAATTCTATCCTTCAAACGTATCCGGCCAAATTGACGCAACGCCTTGAGATGCCGTCTTCTAAAGTCGAAGAAACCTATCTCAAAACATTGTCGGAAGGGACAAACCTCCAGACGTTTGTTGCAGAAGATGCTCCAGGTGCCCAGTTGCTGTATAAATCAGGTCCGCTTCAGTTCAATGAAACCAAAAGTCCATATCCGACGCGCTGGAAGAATGCTTTTGAAGTCAGCACCTCTGCGATTCATTTAAAGAACTGGTACTTTTCGGAGTCGACGCATCCTTCAAAAGGATATCGGTCACTTGTCTCGACCGGAAAAAAGGTTAAAAATCCGAGCGAGATGGAAATTCCGTTTAAGTATCCTTACCTCACCTTTAAAGTCGTCGGTCTCTATGATCCGAACAAAATTAAAGTCTCAAAAGATCCGCTCAATGAACTGCCGATGGAAACCTATCGACCGTCATCCGCTGATCTCGTCCTCGATGCGAAAGGCAATCCGGTCAATCCGGCAAAGTCAATCGACACGTCTGGTAATCCGGTTGGTTTATTGACGAACTCGCCGAACATCCTGACGACGTTAGACAGTGCCTTTGCCGTCAACGGAAAACAGGCCATCTCGTCGATTCGTCTCAAAATCAATGGCGCAACGACCGTCAGTGAGGAGTCGGAACAGCTCCTGCAAAACGTTAAGACACAAATCGAACAGGAAACCGGACTGCTGGCAACGATTACAAAGGGGTCGTCGCCGCAACCGGTCGTGACAAAGGTCGTCGATGACGGCAAGACACTCGGTTGGATCGAACAGCCGTGGGTTCATATCGGTGCCGCGATGACAATCTTCCGCGAAACGAGTGTCGGCTTCTCCGGTGTCATCTTCGCGATGCTTGCCGTTGCCATCGTTTATGTCCTTGCGACAAGTTACGTCTCGATGCTCGCCCGGCGGAAGGAATTTGCCGTCTTGCTCGCACTCGGCTGGCGGACAAAAGACTTGTACCGGATTGTCTTAATTGAAGCCGCGCTCCTTGCTGGATTTGTCTCGGTCATTGCGTTACTCGTCGAAAGCATCTTCTCGTATGTCCGAAACGAAACGATGAACGGGTGGAGCTTACTCTGGATTACCCTGTTCAGTCTCGTGATTTACTTTGCCGGTGCCGCCTGGTCTGCCTTTACGATCCGGAAAATTTCGCCGTACGAAGCCATCAAGACGGGTGAATATGCATCATCGTCTCACGTCAAACTCGGTCTCCGTTCGACCTGGACACTGGCGCTAAAAGAAATCTTTGGCAAGTGGAAGCGGAATGCGCTGTCGATTTTATCGATTGCTTTACCAACGGCTCTGTTGACATTCTTCCTGTTCGTGACGTTCCACCTGCAAGGCGTCCTGTATACGTCATGGCTCGGTCAGTTCGTCGCCTTACAGGTCGGTCCGATGCATTACGTGACGATGGGTGTAGCAATTACGATTGCCATCCTGACGACCGGCGAAATCATGTGGCAAAACGTCACCGACCGGCGGGCGTCGCTCGCGATCTTAAAAGCCGTTGGCTGGACAAACCGTTCCGTCCGTCAATTGATTGTGTTAGAAGGGATGCTGATCGGATTCGTCGCCGGAATCGTCGGACTGAGTATCTCTTACATCACAATTTATGTGTTGTATGATCTCGTTCCGTGGGATGAGCCGCTGTTGATCGCTGTCTCCCTGCTTCTGCCGGTGCTATTCGGAACAATCGCTTCGCTCCTGCCGGCGCAAATCGCAGCACGCGTCAATCCCTATCAGGAATTAAAAGATGCAGGATAATCAGAATCAGTAGACAACCTGAAGACCGGCTCTCGCCATACGAGGTCCGGTCTTCAGGTCGTTCTGGTCGTGTGGTTCGTCAGGCGCGTCGCCCCTTGATGGATGAGCCAGGCAACAACCAAGATGAACGGGAAAAATTGTAACGGAAATAAAAACAGCAGCAAAGTTGCGGTGACAAACGGCTGTTTGAGGATGACCGTACAACTGGCAGCGACACTGACTGCAATCAGCAAACCCGGTGTATACGGAAAGACGGACGCTAAGGCAAACGCCATCGCTGTACTCGAGAAGACCGCCGGAAAGATTTTTCCGCCCCGCCATCCGAACGAAAAACAGACATGGGTCAAAAAGGCTTTCCCGACGGCGATGCTGATTAAGAAGAAGACCGATTGATCGAAGGCAATCCGCGAGAACTCAAGAATTTTTTGTTCACCGGAAAATAAGAAATAAGACGACATGCTGCCGAACAGACCTAAGATTGCACCGGCGGCCAAAGCCAAACCCAGCGGATGCGGATAGTTTCGCGCCACACTGTCCGTCCAGCGGCCAAATAACAAAAACAAGTATCCGAATCCCGTCCCGATCATGACTGCCGGAAGCAGGAAGTACATCACCTCCACCGTCCAGTTCACGTTCGGTGTACTGATGGAAAATAAGATTTCGTGCGGGAACAGTCGATTCAGTGTCGTAAAGGCGAAAATCCCGCAGGCTGTCGTCAGTGCATACAACAAGACTTTGATGGATGTACGCTTGAAGTTGGTCCGGTTCACCCCGTCTTCGAGTGCTTCACTGACGCCAATCAACGGCGCGTAAAAAATCGTCGATAACATCGCTCCGATCCCAAGATCAAGCAACTCTTTTTTCTTCTGCAGGGTCCAGGTCATCCGGTCACCGGCCCACGTCATCAATCCGCCGAGAATGCTGATCAATGCTGCTTCCGGACCGAGACTTGCTCCGAACGTCAAAACCAGCAAGGCAGCCACGGTATTTTTGACGACTGCGCCTTCATACGCGACCCGGCCTGTCGTCTTGAATTCCTCAAGCGTCTGATGCATCGTCCGGGGATAGTCGCCGATGTACGTTTGGAACAGACCAATCAACAGTCCGCCGAACAGACAAATCCAAAACGGATAAAACGGCGTGTCCAGCTGTTCCGGAATTGTCGTCCACGTTACATGAATCAGCAGATTCGACAATGCCAGAAACAGCGACGCAAGTGCCCCGACAATCAGCCCGAGCAGACAACTGTAGAAGACGAATACCAGATTAAAGTTCATCTGCTTCACTCCTTATTCGCAAATACTGCCCGTCACTTCCCGTCTGGTTTGTTTTTGTTTAAATGGAATTCTTTTAACGCCCGGTTAAAATTCACGATCAGAGCACTGATGACACCGATCCCAAGCAAGACATACCCCATCGTAAAGATCTTGCCGATCGGCGTGACCGGATGAATATCACCATATCCGACTGTGGTCAGCGTCATGACGGAAAAGTACAGCGCGTCGAGATAACTCAGCTGTTCAACGCTGTGATAAAAAAACATCCCAACCGCCAGCAAAAAGGCGACGGAGAACATGACGGCCTTTTGTTCATCTTGACGAAACAGGATTTTCAGGACGTAATACATATTGCGTAGCAGAATGAAAAAGGCAATCATCGCATCCTTCCTCTCCTCACAAGCAGACTTGACACGTGACGACTTTCGTTCCTTTACCTTATCTATTGAATTACCCGAAAAAAGGGAGAACGATTCTTAAATCGTCTCCCTTTACATCCATCCTCTTGTTCGGTTTCCAATCTGTTTGTCCACTCCCTTATTTTGGACGATAGAATAAGGTAATATGAAGGTTCCTGCAAAACATTCATCTACCTTAGAGGAGGTCAGAAACATGCGTATTCAAATCATCGGCGGTTCCGGTACCGGGAAAAGCACGCTCGGCAAGTGGATCGGGCAACAAGAAAGTATCCTCTGGATCGACAGCGATCATTATTTGTGGAAAGACCACACATTTACCGAAAAACGATCGGTCGCGGAACGGTATGCCTTATATACACCGGATATTGAAAACCATCGACAGTATGTCGTCTCCGGTTCCGTCTTTTCGTGGAATCCGACCGGCTTCCACAACCGGGAGTTGCTTGTCTTTTTACGCTTGGATGAAACGACACGGATGAACCGTTTAATCCAGCGGGAACAAGAACGGTATCCTGATTTCACGGGATCGAATGAATTTCTCGATTGGTGCGGGACTTACTTGACGGCGACGGATCCGGCGATGATTGGGACGCTAGCCGAGCACCGTCTGCAAATGGAACGTTCCGCTTCACCCGTCATTGAAATCGATGCAGCGTTGCCGACGGACGAGATCTACAGACAAATCAGACACGCCTATCAGCAACTGCAAACCGCACTGTGAATTTTCGTATACTTACCGAAACCAACTAGCTCCCTCCCGTGTCAGAAAATCGAGTTCCCGTTCGTAATGCGTGACATGTCCCTCTTCAATCATCCGCTGAAAGGCTTCTTCGCCTTCCGTTGCTTTCCGCTGAATCGTCGCAATCAGTGCCTGGATACGGAGCAACACCGTTTCGTACAAGGCGGCTTTTATGTCTGGTTTTCCGTAAGCCGTCAAAAACAATTCGATTCGCCGCCGGATGCGTTCCTGATCTGTGATTCGATCATAGAGCACAGGCTCCCCTGTTTCCGTCATTTGATGGCGGCTTAACGGAACAAACGTATACATCGTATACGCGATATCCCAAATCCGTGGTCCCGGGGCGGCGACATCAAAATCGATGATGCCGATCGGCCGTTCATTTTGAAAAATGACGTTATAAACGGCAAAATCATTATGGCAAATCAGTTCAAGTGGCTCGGGTGTTCCGTCGAGCGGTGGCCAACCAGGTGAAATTGGAAAATCCGTGACGGCTTCGTGATAAGCACGCAATAAGCGTGCCGTTTCTTCCAAAACGATATCCGAGCGCATGTATGGCTCGAGCGGATAATTCCCGGCCTCGCCTTTAATGTACGAGACGATTTCCCGACTTTGTGCGTCAATCCCTAAAAACCGTGGACTTCCTGAAAACCCTTTTTTCTCAAGATGGTGTAACAACCGATGAATCCGTTCACTGTCTGGTTTTTGTTCGCGTCTGACTGTATCCCCAATCCGTGAGACGTCGGAGACATTCCCGCCCGTCAATTGTTCTTCCTGCTCAGGTTGCGTCATGTGGTATCCTCCCCTTTCCGTTGACTCAGTGCCGCGACGAGAATCGACGCTCCGACTAAACTGATGACAAGATCGCTTCCTTTGACCAACGCGAAGTCAAAATGCCACAACGTGTCAACCCCGTTCGTGATCACCATCCCGATGACATACAGCGTGATACTGAGCGGAATCATTCGTTTAATGAACCGCGGGACACGAATCCAGATTCGTAACAAGCGTTCACCTGTTTTACTCATCATTTCATCCCCTTACAACCTAAAATTCCCCTGTTCTTGACTAGCTTATCATGTCTGGGTCGATCACTCAAAGTGTTCGCCGGCCTTGACAACTGGTAGACTAAAGGATAGAAAAGTCAGGAAATGGAGTCGATATTTATGAAAGCCATGACCATCACACAATACGGTCACGTCCCGCTTGAACTTACAGAACAGCCCCGTCCGCAGGTCAATCCCTACGATGTGCTCATCGAAATTCATGCCGCAAGCATCAATCCGGTTGATTTTAAGATTCGTGACGGGAACGTCAAACTGTTGATTCCTTATCAGTTCCCGTTGATTCTCGGCAATGATTTTTCCGGTATCGTGACGGAAATCGGTTCTGCCGTCACGAAGTTTCAGATCGGGGATGCCGTTTACGGTCGTGCCGAGAAGAACCGGATCGGCACGTTTGCTGAATACATCGCAATCGATGAACAGATGCTTGCTTTGAAACCAGCCACACTTTCGTTTGAGGAAGCGGCTTCGATTCCGCTGGTCGGCTTGACGTCCTATCAGGCGTTACATGACATTTTGCAGCTGACACCCGGACAAAAAGTTTTGATTCACGCCGGTGCCGGAGGCGTCGGAACGTTTGCGATTCAACTGGCGAAAGCGATGGGACTATATGTCGCAACGACGGCAAGCCCCGCCGGACATGAGCTTGTCCAGTCACTTGGGGCCGATAAAATCATTAATTACCGGACCGAAGCCTTCGAGGACCTGTTGCACGATTATGACGGCGTCTACGATACGATTGGCGGCGAGACGCTCCGACGGTCGTTTAAGGTTGTCCGTCCGGGTGGACACATCGTCTCGGTTTCCGGACTGCCGAACGGCCGGTTCGGTAAGTCCTACCGGTCCGGTTTTCTCAAGACGTCATTATTTAGACTGTTGACGCTCCGCGAGACACTTCTTGAACGAAAACATGATGTCACCTATACGTTTTTGTTCATGCGACCAAGTGGTCAACAACTCGAACACATCACGGAATGGATCGAGAGTGGACAAATCAAACCGATCATCGACCGGGTGTATCCGTTTGAAGACGCCCAAGCGGCGCTCGAGTATTCAGAGTCCGGTCGGGCCAAAGGCAAGGTCATTTTAAAAATCAAGTAAGAGACTAAAAACGGTCCAGCAATCACCCGACGATGGGGTGTTTGCCAGACCGCTTTTTATTGATAGCTTATTTAAATTTATTCATCGACTTAAACAATAAATGATATAATATGTTAAAAATAGGATAATTAATTCTAGAGATGGGAAGGAAGAAATCAATGGACATACGTACCGGCACCCCGTACAAGTATTATTTTTGGAAACGGTTTTTCCTGCTGTTCATTCCGCTGTTTTTGATTGGGATTCTACCTGAGCCGTTCATCACAGAAAATCCATTCAACAGTCTTGAAGATTACGGCGAATTCGCCTTCGTCTTTTTGTTGTATCTGATTGTGATGTCCGGAATTTCCGCTTTTTTGGTCTCGATGCGTTGGAGACGAAAACAAAACTGTCGATGATGACCACTTTGTCTAAAAGGAGACACAGATCATGCACTGGAAAACAGCTCTTACGGCAGCTTTAATGGTGTCGCTTATCGTCACTGCAGGATGTACCGATTCTGATTCAACCAAGCAACCGTCGAAAATCAAGGCAGATCCGCAGGTGGCTGAGCCGACGCCAAATCTTGAACCGGTCAGTGCCCCTTTGTCCGACTATGGAAAATATGTGCCGCTGAAGAAAAAGACAGACCAGATTTCGCTCGGAACACATCAGACCTACAATCTGTCGTCGTTTTTTACCGATCAAAACGTCCGGATTGCTCCGGACTATCTGTATCAGCAATCGATCTACTATACGCACGTTAAACAAACGAGTGATACAACCATTAACAGTTACATTTACCGCTACAGCCAAGGGTCGAACGATAACCAAGTGCTGCATACAGTCAACCGGACGATCGGTATGATGACCGGAGTGTCGCATTACCTGTTTTGGGTCGAATACAATCAAGCTAAGTCCGGACAAAAATGGGCGATTCGCTTGCTGGACTTGAAGACGGGAAAAATCAATACACTTGATCAAGGCATCAGCCGTTATGACACGGCGATTCCTTATCTGGATGCGTCCTCAAAACGGGTATCCTGGATGACGTATGAAGCGACACCGACCCGAACAAAAACCATCCTCAAGTCGTTTGATGTCGCGGAAGACGCCATCATCATCCATCAGCAATATATGTTAAAAGAAGGCGAAAAACGGACTGGACAGTACCCATTTGACTTCCGCCGGAGCGATGCCGGGCTGATTTTGCATACAAGTACGTTTAAGAACGGTCATAAAACGCCGACGCTCGAGACGTTTGACGGTGCATTCAGCCGACGAATGAACGGACTGATTGATTTTGAACACAATAAAAAGTATGTTGCAATCGGCGAAGAAGGCTCCGCTCTCTTGATGCCTAAGAAAGGACAACAACCGGGGTACCAGTTCAAACCGTCGGACAACCGGTTGACGGTTGATGCATTCCGCTTTTTATCGGCTGACCGCGTCATTTTCCGGGAGAGTATGACGCGACTCTGGTACGCCGATCTTGCGCGCGGCACCGTTGCTCCCTTGACGGAAATGGCCGATACGACGTCCAAACCGATTTATGTCAACGGAAAGCTGGCATACGGCGTATCGGACGACGAACAGATTGAATTCCATGTCATCGATTTAAAAAAATGATTGGTGAAGACCGTTCCTTTCGTGCGAAAAGGACGGTCTTTGTTTTGTCCGGAGGGGTCCATTTCGAGCGTTCGGTATGCTACACTTTTGGTAATAATTAGTCTTGAGGAGGAAATACGATGACGAAACATCGGTTGTACACGACAGCGTTTTCGAGTGTCTATCCGCTTTACGTAACAAAAGCGGAACGCAAGGGTCGGACGAAACAGGAAGTCGATACGATCATTTGCTGGCTGACCGGTTACTCCGAGCAACAACTCGCAACGCTGGCAACAGATCAGACAACATTCGAAGCCTTTTTTGCGGAGGCGCCGGACATGCAGGAACGGCGATTGTTAATCAAAGGTGTCGTCTGCGGCGTCCGGGTCGAAAATGTCGAAGATCCGTTGATGCGGGAAATCCGCTATCTCGATAAGTTGATTGATGAACTGGCAAAAGGAAAAGCGTTCGAAAAAATCTTACGGTAAGAATCGAAGGAGGAAAACATCGTATGCTGACTACCATTGCGTCACTCTTCGCTCTCGTCACGATGTTAATGAGCGGTGTTTACGGTTATGTCTATTTTCAAAAAAAACAAGAAGGCATCCCGCTTTCTCCCCGCACGAAAGCGGTCTTTACCTCGTTGATCATCATCTTCGGTACGGCGTCACTTCTGATCACTCAGTACTAAAAAAAACCGGACACCTCAGGCAGGTGTCCGGTTCTTCTGTCTGCTCTCGTTAAAAGCGCTCATCCAACCAAACGAAGATGTCCGCTATCATCTGATCCGACACGGTATGGTTGATGAAGGGATATTTGAAAAACGTCAAATCGTTGTTCGTTCCAACAGACTGCTGGACATAGTGTTCTTGCGTTTCAATCGGAATGACTGCATCGCGTTGTCCATGTACGAATAACGTTGGTGTAGACTGTTTTTGCAGGACAGGATCATACGCCTGCAAGCGTCGTTCTTCTTCCGCCGTTAAATCGTCTCTTTTGTCACGGCTTCGGAAAAGCTGTTCCGAAAAGAGGAAGGAGCCGGACCCGTTGATGTTAACCACCCCTGCGCTACCGTTGTGTTTAGCAGCAGCTCCGCTTGCGATGAATCCTCCCATCGAGACACCAAGCCAAATGATGTCCTCTCTTGGAACGTTCAGCTGCTGAATGAGTGTGCTCGATTCCTCGATGCTTTGAAACACGACTTCCCAAAAGTGATGTTCGACGACGCCCGGGTTAAAATACGTTGCTAACGCATCACGGCTGTCATGCAGGTGGAGTTCCGGTACAATGACGGTAAATCCTTTATCAGCAAGCATACCGGCAAATTCCTCGTATTTGGTAACACTTGATCCCCAGCCATGATATAAACAAATCGTTTTACGGTATTTTTGATGTTTGGCTGGATATGTCCGGATCGACAGAACGGAATCATTTAATGTGCGCATCTGTATGTCTCCTTTTCGATTTAGATGTAAATCGATTACAACTATGTAAGTTGCATGAATTATCCATTTTTTGTTATGTTTGTGAACGAGAGGAGGAGAAACATACACTTACTCTGGTTCAATCTGATCATGTTTTGCTTTTACTTCCCCAGCCTGATTCTGCACGAATACGGGCATGCGATCGTCGGCCGCCTGATTGGTCTGAGGCTAAAATCAGTTTCGATCGGGAAAGGCGAACCCTTCTTACGCATCGGTCATTTTTCCGTCGCCCGAAAGCAATTTTGGGAGGGATTCTACCAATCTCACCCGTCAGAGATTCCGCGCCGTCGCGGACAACGAGCAGCGATGTTACTCGGTGGAGTTGGTGCCAACTTTATCGGTGGTGTATTCGTCTTTATTCTAAGTCAGCTCTTTCCAAGCCCAATTATGCATCTGTTGGCTCTGCCCTTCATTCAGATGTCAGTCATTTTCGTCCTGTTAAATCTGATTCCGATCCGCTTGACAAGTGGTGTTTCAAGCGACGGACTGCAGTTGAAGCAACTGTTTTTCAACAAAAATCAACGAATATCCTGACAGGAGTTGAGTTCATGTTAAAACCATTGCTGTTCGCAAGTAGTCTACTGCTCGTCGGATGTACTTCCGAGCAACCGAAAACCGTTCCGTGGGGTGAAAATACACCGGCTCAAATCGAGCGGCTGAAAGCCAATGGCATCGAGTTTACAGTCAAGGGCGACCAATTACTGATCCCGCAAGATCAGGTCGATCAAGCGACAAAGTGTTGTACTTGATGAAAAGATATAGCGGCCACTCCTAGACAAATCAGGAACCAGCCGCTATTTTGTATTGATTTAAGAATCGGACTGATCCAGTTCTTTTTGTGTCCGGCGTAATGAGATTTTTGTGAAGACCCATTCGTACAGTTGCAAGAATGCGATTACGACAACGAATGTCGCCAGTACTTTCAACCAGTCATTTAAAGTGTCCGGCATCCCGCGCAGGAAAAGCATGACGATTGCAAAAAAGAGACCGCCGGTAAGGTGTGTCCAAAAATGTTGTTTCATTTTCTTCTTGAAACTGCGTTCGTCATCGACTTCCGTATCATAAACCCCTTCTAGTGCCATTTTCGCTAACGCATATAAGACATATACGATGACATAGACAAGACTGGCTCCCCAATGTGAAGCCGGACGGTCCAAAATGAATCCCCGGACAATCAGGTCAAGCATCGCCAGGACGACGATAAACAGTCCGGCCTGATGAAACGCCCGCAACTCCCTCATCTGTGTCCGTTCATCCGCTACAGTTTCAATCCCTAACCATTGTTTTAACTTATTCATCGGCTTCCTCCCAAAATAGCGTATTTAAATCAGTGTGCAACGCATAGGCAATCTCAAGACACAGCTTCAGGCTCGGATTAAATTTACGCGCTTCAATCAGGGCAATAGTTTGACGTGTCACCTTCACACGATCGGCCAATTGTTGTTGCGTCCATCCTTGTTCCATTCGTTTTGATTTCATCGGACTCATGCTTGGACTCATGTTACTCACCTACTTCAAAGATTTTCCTTTTTCAGTATGTCATATATAGTTAACATATGCAATGTATAAATGACATTCTTCTGATCATAAACTGATTCTATGATTTACTTTTTAATAAAATTCATACAATCCATTATCGAAATAGCGGAATGTTTCTTCTGAGATTGGTGGAAATCCATATCCGGAATAGAACGCATCAAGCATCTGGATATCCTTTCGAAAAGATCGTGTCGCCAAGGCTTCATCGTAGCGGGGATCGCCGACCGTCATTCCGGCTACATCGATAAATGCAACGATTGCGTTGTCTCGGACCAACAGATTGTCCGTCGTACAATCTCCGTGTATTCACGTCTCCGGAACAGGTTCCGGCTGCTTGGTGGATAACGCGTTAAGTAACTCGCTTGAACCACTTGTCCATCCCTGTTTAATATAGTGATCGGCTTGAAGCAGCTGTTTATTCAGCCAGTCTTTTGAAGAATGGGTGGAGCTAGTCTCCCTCGTATGAAGCTGTCGGAGGAACCGTCCAAATGCACGAATCAGCTCAAGACGCTGCAGTTCGGAAGCATTCGCCAGTGCCGTTGTCAACGTCTCACCTGCTATGTAGGACATCAGTAAATAAGCCTGTTGCTCGTCTTCCATATAATCAATATAAGTCGGGATATTGATATGTTGTGACTTGAACGTCTGCATCACTGTCGCTTCCTGCGCCAACCACTCGCGGTATCGGGGTAAGCTTGCCTGTTTGAGGATATAGGTCCCGTTTAACGTTTTTACGTAGTAGACGACGGCTGTTCCCCCCCTGCGCGGCAACGGGATGGATCGAATGGATCAAACCGACTTGTTGTTCAATTCGTTGTTTAATAGAAACGTTCATATCAAAATCCCATCTCCGACCGTAAACGCCTTAAACGCGACGGGTGACGACAACCGGATCCAGGTCGACGGTTTTCCGTACTTCATCGAAGCATCGATAAACGTTTCCAGTGTCTTGACGGACGGCGTATACAATTTGACCATGAAGTTAAACGTTCCGGCGAGCCGGTGGCACTCGACGACATCCGGATGGTCTTTGCAAAACGCGATAAACGCGTCGCATCGCGTATCTTCGAACATCAAAATCGCCATGATGGTTTTTTCAAGCGCAACAGGATTGATGACGGCACGGTATCCTTCGATGACACCACGGTCCTCGAGTTTCTTGACGCGTTCGTTGACGGCAGGCGTCGAAAGACCCACCGTTTTACCGAGTTCCGTCCATGACATCCGCCCGTCTGCCTGCAACGCCCGGATAATTTCGTGATCAATTTCGTCCATTTCCCTAACCTCCTAATATTATGAAGACATATCTTAAAATTACCATTCATTTTCAGGTGAAGCTACTGAAAAACAAACAAAACCAGCTGTCCGGTCCCGTTTTTCTTTCGTACAATGAAGACAGATCAAACGAGACGTGAGGTGAACGACATGCAGGCAACAAATTGCACCCGCTGTGCGGAGACATTTGAAGATGGTCAGGAAACGTACCACTGTTCGCACAACTGTACCTTTTGCAAAGAGTGTACCGAGACGATGAATTCGATTTGTCAAAATTGCGGAGAAACATTAGTCCGGGTAGAACAGTAATACATACAGCAAGGGAGCGGATCATTGGAATCCGCTCCCTCCTTTCGTTATTCACGTGTCGACACCTTGCGTTCGGCCAACCGGTCCTTCGCCTGTTCCTGATGTTTCTGAATCGTACTTTCTCCGACCGCTTTTGCCAGTCCCCGCGTCGGCAGATTGACATACATCGTCTCGTAATTGCTGATTTCAAACGTCTCATGGAAAATCCCGACGGCATGACTTGCCCGGGCCGACTGATTAAACTGTTTCCACGCTGTCAGGTGACGGTTGCCGTGCGAATAGGCAATCAGAGCGTCGGAGGAACGCCAATACTGAATCAACGTGACTGACCGCCAACCGACGAGCATCTCATGCGACAACAAACCGACCTGCTGTTCATAACATTCCTTGATCATCGGTGTCATCGCCTGAACGGCCGGTAACCATTTCTGGACCGCTCGCAGACGGTTAATCCGTAACCCGATGATAAATACGACGACGTCTTCATTCGGTGTCGCGATCACGCGTTTCATCGTCTTTTCCTCCTTCAAGTGTCTGAATCGACGCAGCACACCATTCGAGCAAGGCTTGTGTCTTCCGTTTACCGTAATCGAGCGTCAACAGCCAATACATTGCTTCGTTTGTTTCAGGAGAGGCACGAATCGTTTGTTCAATCATGTGGTACGTCTCCAACCGTTCCCGGAGCAGAGCGGCATGCTGGTCAATTTTTTGAATCGTCGTTTCTTTTGACTCATGACGGGCAAAATAAAGCTTCAGCAACAGTTCATTCCGCTGAACCGGCAGTTCGGTCGTCGGCTCCTCGACCCAGCGCCTGAGGGCGGCCTCTCCGTCCGGCGTCAAAATGAATGTCTTCCGGTCGTCCCCTTCACTCGTCTCTTCAATTAGTCCCTCTTGCGCCAACGTCTTCAACATCGGATAGACCTGTCCGAAGCTGATCTTCCAAAAGTGATTGAGACTTGTATCAATCGTATGCTTCATTTCGTAGCCTGACGTACAACCGCTCGCAAGCAGCCCTAAAATCGCATACCGGGTCATGTTTTCTTTTGGCATCGGTTTCTCCTATATCTTTTAGATAGTATCTTTTAGATATATATTCCCGGTCTTTCAGTTACTAAACGAATATTCAGAATTTTTAACAGTTGATTTCATTTCTTTCACCAAGTATGTTACCCTATTTACAATTATTAACAAAGGAGGTTCATGATGCACGCGATTCAAAGTTACTTCATCCTGTATTTAAAAATCATGGTGACGGACAAAATCCCTTTTTTGTGGACGATCGGACTGCCGCTTGTGCTCGCACTGGCGTATGGCACCCAAAATGACTTTACATATGCCGACTTCCTGTCCTTCATCCCGCTGTTCTGGGGCTATATCATCTTATCGACGTACTTGAACGGAATCGGACTCCAACTGGCCCGGATGCGGGAACGAGGGTTGATGAAAACCTATATCATGATTTCCGGAGATAAGCTGAGCTGTATTCTTGCGATGATTCTTGTCCAAGTCGTGTTCGCCGCGGTCAGTCTCGTCTTCTTTACGGTGACGGTGTCGCTCGTGACAGGCTTCTTTTCGTTTCAACTGATCGGTCTTTCCCTGCTCGTCCTGCTCGGCAGCCTGCCGCTCGCTTTTGCGAGTACATTGCTGACACTTGTGCCGTTTAAGATCTCCAGCATGGCGACACTTGCCAATATCGTCATGTATCCGTTGTTTTTAGTGTCGACCCGCCAGAGCGAGCAGTGGTTCAGTTACTTAAATCCGTTTTATACGATCCGTCAGTTGTCGTTTGAGATCCTTCACTTTTTCAAAGACCTCGATGTGTCAGTCGACGGACTGACTTTGCTGTTGGCGCTGATTCTTTATCTGCTGAGCGGTCTTTTCGCCATCAAACGTTTTAACTTATTGTCCATCTTGACCCGTTAAGGAGGAAACCCATGTTTGTTCAACACCTGCAATTTGCTTATCCAAAGTCCCGTGCGTTATTACATGACGTGACGTTTACGCTACAACCAAACAAGCTCAATGTGTTGATTGGCATGAACGGCTCCGGGAAAACCACTTTATTTGACTGTATGACGGGTGCCTTGCGTCCGCAGGCAGGTGACATTGCCCTGCCGGACCAATCCGATATCCTCTATCTGACGCAATCCATCTATTATTCCGATGAATTAAAGGGAAAGGACGTCGCCTATTTCATCGGTCGGCTCGCCCAACTCACTGATTTTAAAAAACAAACGACCTACAGTGCTTCTTTACAGAGCCGACGCGAAATCGATTTATTCCATCATCTGTGGCAAATGAAGGTCGGGAAGATGTCGGCTGGCGAAAAGAAATGGTTGTTCGTCACGTTGTTGACGACGATCCCCCGCGCATTGTACATGTTTGATGAACCGACGAGCGGTGTGGATCCCGCCACCCGCCTGCACATCATGCGCCGATTCGAAAAGTTGATTGCCGACGGTCGGACCTGTTTGTTTTCGACTCATCAGCTGCATGACTTATTGCACACGGATGCGCATGTCATTTTCTTGCATGACGGGTCGATTGTCTATGAAGGAGATTTTCAGGACTGGTTACAGACGTTTCAAACGAGCGATCCGGACGTCGCGTTCACAAAAATGCTTGACCTCGCAACTGAACCGGAACGTGCCAACACGATGCCTTAAGGGAATCGTGTTTTTCTTACATTCTTGTAAGCTCCTCTTCTTTTTTAGGGCAATGGATTCGTTTCCCTATACACTAATAGAGTTTTCATTTTCCTAAAACAGAACGGGAGTTTTTTGCTATGCCTTATTTTTTAAAACTCAGCTTATTTAGTTTTGTCCTGCTGCTTGCCGGATGCAGTCAACCGGAATCGGAACCAACGCTTCCGGTTCCAGCACCAAAAGAATTGATCCGAAGTGAGACGTTTTCGCCGCTCGGACAAAGCAACAGTTACGATTTAACGGCTTTCTATCAGCGGTATCCTTACCTGTCCGGTCCGAGCTACATCGATGAAACCGCCTTGTATTTTTACGCCTCAAACGAGAAAAACAACTTCATTTTCCGTTATTCCTTAACGGATCAAAAGCTGCAACAATTGTATACGACGAAGCAATCCATTTACAAACTGGTTGGTGTCGGACGGCAGTTATTCTGGATCCGTTATCAAGATCATGCGAATGACAGCACATGGACACTCGAGACCATGGATTTAGCCACCGGTTCCATCCAACAACTGGATCAAGGAACCGAGCCGTTGCATTTTTACCCCGATTTGCAGACGGCAGCGACGCATGTCTCCTGGATCAAGCATCTGAAAAAGAACCGTCAGACACAGTCGCTCGTCCAAAAATATGATGCAGCGACCGGGTACGTCACGACACAAAAAACACTGACGTTGAAGGAAACAGCAACCCGGACTGGAGCATATGCGCAACATCTCAGGGACGGAGACGGCGGAATTCTTCTAGATCAAACCACGTACAAAGCGGATGAGAAAACGACCGCCTACACGACACTTTCTGGAAAAACGATCAAAAAAGCCACGATGCCGCTTGATTTTGCTTATGGACGGCACTATCTCGCAACGGGTGCGGAAGGAAACGCTCTGTTCCAATCGCATGGATCGAACCGGACATCGTATTACTATACGACGCCAGAACCGTATGATCTGGTTGATGCCTTTTGTTTCCTGTCATCCGATCATGTCGTCTTCCGGGAAGAACAGCATCAACTTCTTTATGCGGACCTGATAAACGGGACGGTTGTCCCACTGACGGACAAGGAAGGCGAGTATTCGAAACCGGTTTTCACGAACGGTCGACTCGGTTACAGTATGCTTCGGGATGACGGAACATTACATTTCCACCTCATACAACTCAAAAAATAAGGAAAAACACAAAAACCCGTCCTGTCATGGAACGGGTTTTGTCGCCTTCTTTCCATTCACTGTTGCTCCGCGTACGCTTTAAAACGGTCAAGAATCGCCTGCCAGCCCGCTTGTTGCATTTCGGGCGGATTCGTCGACTCCGCTTCAAATGTTTCGACAACTTCCGTTTCATCACCATTTGCCGTAAACAGAATCGTCACGTGGCGTCCGTCGTCAATCGTGTACGCTAATTTTTCATAAAGAATCACCTCTAGGTAGACACCGGAAAAATCAAAGCCGACACTTCCATCCTTTGCCGCCATGTGACTGGAAAAACGACCACCTGCCTGAACATCATTCGTCGCTTCTGTCGTATGCCAATCGTCCGAGGCGGCATTCCAGGCTTTGATGTGTTCCGGTTCCGTCCAATACGTCCAGACTTCGGCGACAGGACGTTGGATTACGGTCTGGATTTGAATTTCTTGAGCATGGTTCATGTGAATCACTCCTCTGTAAGTTCAGAATCTGTTCCTTGTTTAACGTTCTGCTTTAACTGAGCAAATCCTTCTTTTAAGAAAAATGGTTTATTTTGTCAATCATTCAGGTATACTAACTTTACAGTTAATAAAAGTTAACCAGTTAATAAAAAGGAGTGTTAATAATGGAACAGCAGGCGATTTTGATTCTCGAACAGTACGACCAACTCAAAGTCATCAGTGATCCGATGCGGACAAAAATGCTGATGCATCTGATTGAACAGCCACATACCGGTCAGCAATTGGCCCAAAAACTTGACGTCTCCCGGGCAAAGATTTTGTATCATCTGCGGGAACTCGAAAAGTATCAGTTGATTCAACTTGTCGAGGAAGAAGTCCGAGGCGGAAATGTATTGAAGTTTTATCAGGCCGTCGCCCGCGGATTCATTCCGGCTGATCATCTCCTGAACCTTGTTGAGACGAAACAAGCGACACGCCAGTCTTATGTCGAGGTGCTTGACCGGGCGAAAACACGTGTCTTGACGGCGCCTGACCGCTCGTTTGCACCGCGTTCCTCTGACGTAGAGGACTGGGAAAGCTTGTCGTTCCAACAAGAACTTCGACTTTCACCTCAGCAATTCTTGACGTTTACGAAACGGTACCGGGAACTGTTGCAGGACATCGAACAGGATCTTTCATCCGAAGCGGACAAAAAATTATATTACGTGATGGCGACGGCGTTTGAGATTGATGCACCGTTAGTTCAAGCGGACGAGGAGGGAAGACATGCAGGCGACTGAGCAAAAAACGCATCACCCGCTCTTGCGGAACCGTTCGTTTCGAGCGCTTTGGCTCGCCAGCACCTGTTCCTTCCTCGCCTTATCGACCTACTTATTTGCCGAGCAATGGTATATCCTCCGCGTCTTGAAACTTGATGCTTATTTAGGTCTCGTCTTGATGCTGACATTGTTGCCGCGGATATTCTTGATGGTAATCGGCGGCGTGATTGCCGATCGATTCAAGAAATCAATCATTTTACGCTATTCCAGTCTGCTGCGATTCACCTTTGTTCTGCTGTTGCTGTCCGTCTATCACCTCGAGCTGTTGACGATCGTTCCACTCGCTGTATTTGCTTTTACATTCGGTTGTATCGATGCGTTCTTCTCCCCTGCCAGTGCGTCCCTGTTGCCCCTTCTCGTTTCGAAAGAAGATCTGACACGGGCCAATTCAATTCTTCAAACCTCCAATCAGATGGCGTTGTTCTCCGGTCCGTTGCTCGGCGGCGTACTGCTGACCTTCTCATCGTTCCGTTTCATATTTTTGACGATTGCACTGTTTCTTTTGCTCGCTTCGATCTCTACCTTTTTCATTCGCGAACATCCCGTCGCCAATCCGACTCGGACCTCCGCTTGGCTTGAGCTCGTGCAAGGATTTCATTATGTGTTTGCCGACCCATACTTAAAACGGATTCTCTTCCTGCTGATTATCATCAACTTCTTCTTTTTTGGTCCTTTGCTGATGGGGATTCCCCTGTTGGTCGACCGGGTTTTATTGGGTGAAGCTCTTGATCTAAGTTATCTCCAAGGTGCGTATCAGCTCGGCATGCTGCTTGGGGCTGCCTGGATCGGCTTCAATCACTCGATCAACCAGTCGTTTCGCCTGTTGCTGTCGTTGATTGGTCTGCTTGGAGTCGGTCTTGGGTTACTCGGACAAATCGGACACGTCTGGCAAGGCGTTCTGCTGCTGCTGACAATGGGAGGCATCTCCTCCATCATCAATGTTCTGATTTTGACGACGATTCAAACGACGACACGGCCACAGATGATGGGACGGGTCATGAGCCTTGTCAACGCCTCGTCAAACGGCTTGGTTCCATTGTCTTATGCGGCCTTGTCTCTTTCGCTGTCATTTGATGTCCGTCTCGAACAGATTCTGTTTTTGTGTAGTTGCGGTATCCTGATTGTAGTGTGTGTTGCCTTCGTTCGGATTCGGTGAACGCGTCAAAAAAAGTCATGTCCCGCCCGTTTCGGGGGTATATGACTTTAACTTGTCGAAATGAATAAACAGGAACGAAGAATCATGAGCCATTGAAACAAAACTAATCCGTGAGGAGGATGCCTGTATGAATATAAACATCCGTCAACTGTCAGCTCATGAGAATTCTCCGATGGAGCTTTTGCTATTAGCGGACCCGTCTCAGAAACTAATCGAAGAATATTTGAAAAGAGGTCGTTGTTTCGTAGCTGAAACAAGGAATCAACTGATTGGGGTACATGTGCTTCTACCCACGAGACCGCAAACGATCGAAATCGTAAATATTGCAGTAGACGAGAAGTATCAAGGCAACGGCGTCGGAAAATATCTCTTAAAACATGCAATCCAAACCGCGCAAGCGATGGGCTACACAACCATCGAAATCGGGACAGGAAATTCAAGCATTGGCCAGTTGGCACTTTATCAAAAATGTGGATTTCGGATTGTTGGAGTTGATCTAAATTTCTTCTTGCGGCATTACGAAAAAGACATTATGGAAAACGGTATCCGGTGCACAGATATGATTCGGTTATCTCAAGACGTATAAGAGTCTCTCCATACTCCCCTAGAACAACTCGTCGTCTATCATGAATGGAAACACAGAAGGAGTAATTCGTGCAATGAAGTTTGTCCCAGAAAAACGATTCGAAGCGACAAAAAGTGGTCCTTCTTGATAAAGAGAAGAACCACCACTTTGTCTTCAGTCATGTCCGAACTTAGGGCATGACTTTTGCGTTTATATGACTGTCGTGAATTTTTTTGCCGTTTCATTCAGTTCATGCGCTGATTCGCTGACGGTCTCAAACCGTTGCAACGTCTCTTCCATGACGGAGACACTGGACGAGGCATCGGCATTTGCCCGCGTGATGCCCTGTTGAATCCGCTCCAGTTCCTTGTTCATCTGTTCCGTCGTGTCGCGGACGTTAATGACGGCGAGCTCAACGAGTTTTGAGAGATTACGGACTTCCGTCGCGACAACATTAAAGCCGCTTCCGTGCTCACCGGCGCGTGCTGCTTCGATCGAGGCGTTCAGCGACAATAAGTTGGTCTGGGCGGCAATCTCTTTGATCGTCCCGGTGATTTTTGTGATTTCGGAAGACTGTTCCTGCAGATTCGTTAAGGTCCGTAAATTTTCCTTGGCATCATCCGCCATCTTCTCGATCGTTTGTTTGAGTTGCCGGCTTTCCTGTTTGCCTTGCACGGAACGGGCATCCAGATCCGTTGCGATGTCGGCAAAAGACGTCGCATACTCCTGGATGGTTTCTTGCCGGTCCGTGATATCAGAAGCGATCTTGACGACGCCGACGACTTTGTTTGCTTCATAAATCGGCATATAGGTCGCTTCCAGCCAAATCGAGTCGCCACGGGCGTCAATCCGTTCGATTTTATCAGCCGAGCTGAAACCGGCCAGTAGTTTGCTCCATAATTTCTGATACGCCTCACTGTTTGCAAAATCCGCTCGGCAAAACAGGTGGTGGTGCATGCCAATCATCTCATCGCGTTTGTACTTCATCGTCTTCGCGAACAAGTCGTTGACATCAACGACCCGGCGTTGCGTATCAAAACGAATCATTGCGACATTGTGGGTCAGGGCTTCCAGAATATCAGCAGAAGCAAGGGTTGGGTTTGTTAGTTGAGGTGTCGTCACGTGGTTAATCTCCTTCAGGTCATCATTTCAAATTTCATCCATTTAGTTACGAAACTATTTTATAGAAAAACGTTTTTGTTTGCCATTTATCATAACAAGTCCCATTTCCCCTTCAAATCAATCTGCTCAATTTAATAAAAACATTGACCCCTTTCTCAAAAGAGGTCTTTTTTAGGAATATCTACTCCTTTCTTTGCAACTTATTACCAATCACGAACTGCTTTCGTCAGGAAGTGGTTCTTGAAGCTCCGATGCATAAAAAAAGCCCTCTCCGATTCACGAAGAATCGAGGAGGACTTACTATTTCAGGGTAAAACCACGTTCATTTAAAAGAGTCTCCCATTCACTTAAGTACATATAATCCTTCGCACCGAGCGGATTATCGAGCTTCGTGATGAACTCGAGACTGTTTCCGTCCGGATCATTAAAATGAATTTTCGCATGAGCATGCTGGGCAATCGGCATGACGAACGGTTCCGTCCCTTCAAAACCGAATGCCTTACGTGGCGTATAACCACGCTCCGTCAGCCAACGAACCGAATCTCGCAAGCCGTCGAGCGAGACTTGAAAGGCGATATGCCGGATCGACGGATGATACGGCAACCCGACTTGGTCCGCTTGCCAGAGACCAAGCCAGCTTTGCTCTTCAACAATCCAAAGAAAGGCGATTTTTTCATCCACGATGTGATCAAGCTTCAATCCGAGTCCCCTATAAAACGCGATGGACCGCTGTAAGTCGCTGACGGGCAGATGTGCTTCATATAGGCCAAGAATCATCGCCGTTCACGTTCCTTCACGTGTCCGTTCAACGCCGCAATATAGCGGCTTGCCGAACGGGCGACGGCTGCATTCGCATCCGTAACAACGATTTTATGGAACGCGTCGTAAATCTGGTTAAAGCGGACGTCTTTTAAGGCGGACGCCATTTCAGCGACGGTCGTTGCCGGTAACGGAATCAGGTTCGGATAACTGTACATGAAGCTGACCCACGCCCGGTCGGCGACGACACGGACGATATCTCCCGTCAGTAAAATCCCGCGACCATCGTTGCCGGTCGTCCATTCGAGAACGGTCGCCCCGTCAAAATGACCGCCGATCCGGTGTAAGATGACATCCTCACTTAACGCAAGTTGGTCACCGGACCAGAAAACAATCTGTTTACTCGGTCGCGTCACCCACTCTTGATCCGCTTCGTGGATATACAGCGGGATACCAAATGTTTCCGCCCATTCGACCTGAGTCGCATAATAATGCGGATGCGATAACGCCATCGCATCGAGTTGACCTACTGCATCGATGACGGTCTGATCGAGATAGGTTACACAATCCCAAAGAACCCGTTTCGTTCCCGTGACAAGATAAGCCGTCTGTCCGATTCCGAACTTCGGCGTCGTGACCAGACTTTGAAGTCCCGGTTGTTCTTCTGTCACCGTCGTCTGATACGTCCCGGACGAAATCATGTCCGAAAGCGTCGTCCACGACTGACCGTTCGGATTGACGTATTGCCGCTCATCCGTACAAATCGGACAGATGTCGTCCCGCGTCATGTTTTCATCCATCTGTACTCCGCACGTCGTACAAATCAAATACTGCATCGAATTTCCCCCCTGTGTTTACTGTTTTCTGAGACGCATCACTGTATAATAAATCAGTGCGAAAATGACCGCTCCAATCACAAATCCGAGTAAGACACTGCCGTCAAACGTTCCTTTCACAGCGTACACAATGCTTAAGCCGATTAAGGCGCCGCATACAATCATCAAGATGCGGATCATCAGATTCGAGGTTGCCATGTTCATCCCCCCTTTCGAATAGGTGCTACAATGTTCTTGGCGCATCCGCCATCGCATTTGCGAGAATCATGTAAATGATTAAATTGATCGGAAGCGGAATGACAATGAAAATCAGGCGGACGGCCAATGACGAGATACCGAAGTGTTCCGCGAGTCCGCCGCACACCCCTTGAATCGATCGGTCCGTCGCTGATCTGCGTAATGATTGTGCCAATCGTCTCTCCTTCTTTCTCTAATCGTATGTTGGGTTAATCATCCATATGTTACAATAATTAGTATAACGCAACAGCGACTTGTTTGCAGGGGGCAACCTCGTCGAACCAGCATTCGCTAGAAAGGAACGATGAGATGGATATCTGGTATTTACTCCAAGAGCGAGCCGTTCCGGTCACGATTCTCGCATTACTGATGATGGGAAGTGCGGTCGTCGTCTTTACGGTATGGAAAAGACGTCTTGCCTTGTCGATGCCGCTGCGTCTGTTTACGACCATCGTTTGTTTAGTCTGCATTGTCGTTTCAGCCGGCTTGTTACTCTTTACGCTATTCCTTGGGTATAACTCTTGAGAAGATGCACCCTATACGATTAAAAAGACGTTACTTCCCCGTTCGGAAAGTAACGTCTTTTTTTATTCCCTTTCATCAAATGTCAGATTGACCGGTGTACGCGGTAACGACGTTTGACCCAGTTGGTTCGTTGTTGGAATACTACGCTCAACTTCATGAAAAGAAAATGAGTCCGCCCAAACTGTTCCTGCTTCCTCGAGTAAAAAACCGAAGTGAAGCGACAAGGCTTCTTCTGGAACATCCAGCACAATGGCGCAATATGTCCAGTCGGTTGAATCATGCAATGAACGGCCGGACATATTATCAAACTGTAGCGGATCACCGCTGATATCATCGACCCGAAACCATGCACCCGCCCGTCCTGCCTTCTCCGTCTTTAGAAAACCGGCGAACATCATCCGTTTCCCGCGGTAATCGACCGCCTGAATGCTTTGCATCATTGTCGCGAATTTACCTTTCGCCTTCTTTTTGGACATGTGGCTTAATTTTCCGGACTGAACTCCTTGATGTACGATATCCGAGTCCATTTCAAACTGATATTCTTCAGTGTCGGTCCCGCTCAAGAACCATCCTGTTGGTTGATTGGTTTGCATATGCCGTCTCTCCTTATCGGTTAATGTACTCATGATTTGGCGATAGCGCCGTGGCGGTAATCCGTATTGTCCTTTAAAGGCACGGGTAAAGGCTTCTTGCGACTGATAGCCACAATGAAGCGCAAGATCTAAAATCTCGTTGTCTGTCGTCCGCAAGATTCGTGCGCTGTCCGTCACACGTCTGATCCGAATGTACTCCCCTATCGTCTGTCCAATCCGTTTTTTAAACAGTCTTCCAAAATGAAAAGAAGAATACTGCACAGAAGCGGGCAACCGCTCCATTAAATCTTGTTTGTATAGATGTGCCTCGATGTAACGCATGGTTTCCCGCCAATCCTGTTCCTTCATGAGAACTCCCCCCCCATTTCTTGTTTCTGTATTCATTGTAATCGTGTATGCGTAATTTATTTTGATATTTTTTGCGGTCTTTTCGCAAAAAAGCCGACAATCCGTCGACTTTTTCCGTTTATTTTTGGACTGCCCGCTCAAAAGCAGACTGAGTACGGTATTCTTGATCCTGCCAAATCCAGCGTTTCGCTGTTCCATTAGCCAATCGATAGGTGTTCTGTTCGAATTGATTGCCGGAACTCGTTTTGAAAAAATGGGCGACAAACAGATTATCTTGCCCAGTCGTAAACGTATTGCGGTCAATCCGGTTATCGCGGACATCATGCTGAACCAGCAGTTGTCCCCCTTCCAGCCCTTTCGTATCATTGCCGGTGACTTGATTGGCCGTAATCCGGACCTGTTTCGTTCCACCCCGCTTCTTGTCGTATCCGCCGATTGAAATGCCGGTAAAGCGGTTTTGTTTGACCAGATTGCCGCGGACCGTGACTTGTTCTGCGTATTTCCCCGCATGTTCACTCGTTACTTCGATGCCGATATCATTCCGCTCGACGGTATTGTTTTCGATTGTCAGCTGTTTCCCGCCGTCGACATAAATACCGGCTGCATTGTACTCCTTGCCGTAAAAAGGATTGCCATAGCTTGAGCTGTCGGAGACAACATTCCCGGCAATCGTCCCGTTCCGTGCATAATCTTCTGCCGGATTCGTTGCGACCCCTTCATATCCGATTAAGTCGATCCCGATGTTATCGTTGCGCCGAACGATATTGTTCGTGACGGAAAATCCGTCGATGTTGCCGTTCAGCACCAAGGCTTCGCTTGCGCCCAGCCGGTTGTCTTCGACCCGATTTCCCCGGACGGTGATCTGCTTCAAGCGACCGGTCCCATAAATCGCAATCCCGTGGGCGTTGCCGTCTTTGGCGTTCGTCTTGATCCGACGGACCTGATTGTCGATCAATTGAATGTTTCGCCCTGTGCCGGTGACAAACATTCCGATCGGCGTCTCATTAGTTCGTGTTGTTTCGATGTCTGCGACAACCAGTCCTTGAATCGTCACGTACTGTCGATTTTCGATCCGGACGAGTGCCGTGTCCCCGTCTTTTTGCTTCAGCGTCTTCCCACTTAACACCACTTTCTCCTTTTGATAATTCTTGAAGACGACCGGTGCTTGTTTCGTCCCGCTGTACTTGACCGTCAACGCTTCCGTGTACGTTCCTTTGCGGAGGTACACCGTCGTTCCAGCTTTCGCGAGCTGACTGGCTCGTTTCAGCGTTTTCAGCGGTTGTTTAATTGAACCGGCATTCGTATCCTTACCGGTCGGGGCGACATACAGAACTTTTTTGGCAGCTGTCGACTCCGCCGGTTCTTGTTGCCACGTCGCCGAACAGCCAAATAGTCCGAGCGACAGCAAAAGAATAAATCGTTTTTTCACGTAAATCTTCCTTTCCTTGAACACTTTTCTGATTGTAAATAACATCCAATCCTTTACACTTATCTTATTTACATACAAAGGACGTAAAGTGGATGTTGAAACAAATGCTCGTCTGTTCACTATCGGCGCTTTTACTCGCCGGTTGCAGTTCGGAAGAAGCTGTGCCGAAAAAAGTCGTCCAATCGACGGAACTGCCGTTGACGCTCGAACAATCCAGTATCCGTTCCACGATGTTAGGAAATGAGATGAATGACATTCAGACTCCTCAAAGCGTGAAGCTTAAAAAAGAGGAAAGTATTTTTACGATTTCTTTGTCGACAACTCCTGTCGGCGGTTCAAGTGACGATACACTATAAAAACAGACCTGTCTCTTCGTAAAAAGAGGCAGGTCTGTTTCGTTCAGTGCCGCTGATGCGGCAAGGGAATCGTTAACGGTTTGAAGTCCGGTCCGAGCAGGACTTTTATCAAAAAAATCAGCTGTCCGGTGTGATAGGCATAATGCGCGAGTTGCCGTTCAATCGCGTCAACGACAAGATGCGGTTCACCGCGGATCAAAACGGTCCGCTCCAAATCGTCCGCTGTCAGGGAAGCAAGCGTTGATTCAACAAGTCGCCAGCCGTCGTTCCATAGTTTTAGCAAGATTTCTTTATCGTGTCCCTGATCGACGAACTCGGCGTCCCGGTTGCGGTCCGGCTTTTCTCCGTCTGTCGTCAGAAAGTCGGTCCAACGAGAGGTCATATTGTTCGTCATATGCTGGATCAACAACGCGACGCTGTTCGTATCCGGTGCCAGTATCTGATGGAACTGTTCCTCGTTCAGCCAATCGAGTGCCTGCTCCGCCGGTTCCCGGACGGCCCGGAACCTCGCTTGAATTGCTTTCAAATACACCTCTTCAAAAGCCATTTCATTCCCTCCCTTTACTTACTGTTAATCCATCACGAAGTCCACGCCATTTGCTCCGATGACCGGTATCGTCCGTAACGTTTTTAAGTTGTCATCCGTGACGATCAATCGGCCTTTTCCGGAAAGTGACGTTTTACTTTCAGTGAAATACGACGTCTTCTTATATGGATTCCGGTACAAGTAACGGTAATAGTTACCTTGCTTCCAAAAATCCGGTCGGACCGTTTCAACTCGGAACGCTTGTCCGAACGTCCACTGGACGAGCCGTTGATCGGTATCATTTTCACCGGTGCCGATGATTTGATAACCCGTCTGGTTGTTGATCATCCGCATCGGTTCCGTCGCCCAGTAGTTGACATCATCCAATACTGAAAATGACTTTTGCTGCATCGTTCCGTCCGTCTTCAGCTTGATCATCACGCCGTCGGTCGTCGCAAAATACGCGGTATCTTTCACGCCGTATAACGCCGTATAGGCATACGGTTCGTCCGCTTTTCGAATGACGCGTGATTTTCCGGTCGTCTGGTCGAGCAGGACCATTCCGGCCGCTTCTTCTTTATCATTCTCAGATCCGTTGTTGGCATAAGCAATCGTCTGATCCAGTTCAAGGATCGGTGAATCAAAGACCGGCATCAGCCGGTCTTCAATCGGATACCGTTTGTCTGTCCGAACGTTGATTAACTGAATTTTTTCCTTCGGCTTCGAGGCATTCGATTCCAGCCAGACATCTTTCCCGTAATGGGCAACGGATGTGATCGCTGTATTCGGGACCTGATGTTTTGTAAACGTGCCCCGTTTTAAATCGTACGTAAAAAAGTGATCGGCTTCGATGCCTTGCGGGTGATGCGCATAGATGTGCCGCGGGTCGGTTCTTTTTTGTGACAGCCTCATCCAATAGAAATCCGGGTCAGCAATCGCTTCCGTCTTTAATTCTTTACCCGTTTTTGACAGTGTCGTCATCAATCCCGGTTCCTGCGGATCATCCTGCGTTTCTTTAAAACGGTTAATATCGCTTCCATACAGCAGGATGACCTGACCGTCTTTTGGTGTAAACGTCATCGTCGTGAGATCCTTCGAAATGACCGGATAGGAAACTGCTTTTGGTTCCTCCGGACGCAATCCAAGATATAAAGCACCTGCACTGATTAAAACGGTCAGGCCCGCCGATCCGTAAAGCATTCGTTTTTTCCATGATTGAAGCACTGTTATCATCCTCTTCTCTGTCATTCTCTTTTTAATTATACGCATTTACTGGAAAATTGACCCTGATTAAAACGGAGAATGTCCAAAGATTTACGGAAGGATTACCCAATAAAATTTTTATAAGGGTTCGATTCATTTTTATGAATTTAAACCGATAAGTTACATAAGATACACGTAAACTATCATCAGGAGGCTTATATGGACACGACACGGACTCATTCCATCAGAACACGTCTACTTCTCATCATCAGCTTGATCCTCATTCTTTTCTTTGTTTTCAGCAGTCTTTCCCTTTATCTCACGACCAAACAAACCGCTCTGTCGACGCTCAAAAAAACGGCGGAACAGGATGCTTTACGAATCGCCAGAAACGTCGATTCCGAAGCCTATCAGAAATTTTTAACGAATCCAACCAACGATGCGACGTACGACCAATTACGCGAATCATTGGATCAACTGCGACAGCAAAACGGTCTCTTGTACGCGTACACCGCGACGATCGACGACAATCAAGTCAAATTGTTGATTGACGGGCTTCCGGTTGCTGACGCCGCTAAGATCAATGATCCGGCAACAGGGGCTGTCGCGGCCGATATGAAAGAGGTTTTACAAGGGAAAACGCACTCGACCGATGTCATCGACGATCCGAAGTTCGGTCAGTACATCAGTGTCTATGTCCCGTTAAAAAGTACGACGGGTGATATCATCGGGATTTTAGGGGTCGACATTGCGGCAAAAGACGTCGAGACCTTGACGACGACGCTGTTAAAACAGACGTTGCCGCTGTTTCTCGGTTTACTCGTCTTACTCTTACTGTTGACGCTCGGGTCACTGTATTACATACTCGGTCGAAAACTGAAACCGCTCGAAACGCTTCAATCCGTCGCGCGAATGATTGCCGACGGAAAACTTTCGCAAGCCGATCAGACGATGCAACAACTAAAGATTCCGGCAAAAGATGAAATCTACACGCTCGCCCGTTCGATTCAGCAGATGAACGAAACACTCCGCCTGATGATCGTCGACATCAAACGGACGACGGCTCTCGTCACGGACACGAGTCAGGCGATAGATGCCGGGACGACGGAAGTCCTCGACGGTTCAACGCAGATTGCCGAGACGATGTCGGAAATCGCGACCGGTACGGAAAGTCAGACGCACACGACACTCGCCTTGACCGATGAGATGACCGGCTTCTCTTCGCTCGTTCAAAAGACGACCGATGACAGTCAGCAAATCGAGCAGACGGTTGAGACGATGCGTGTGGCGACGCGCGACGGACAAACGCAGATGAAACAATCCGTTTCCCGAATGAATACGATTCATACGCACGTCGTCGAAGCGACGGAGCAGGTCCGCCAACTGAAACAACAGTCCACCGACATCCAAGCGCTCGTCACGATCATCCGCGACATCGCGGCACAAACGAACTTACTCGCACTCAATGCGGCCATCGAAGCGGCACGTGCCGGCGAACAAGGCAAAGGATTTGCTGTCGTCGCAACCGAGGTCAAACAGTTATCGACCCATGTCGCGAGCAGTGTCGATCAGATTGCTGCAATCGTCCAGAATATCACCGGGAATTCAACGCAAATGGAAGTCCGGTTCGCCGAGACCTTACAGGAGACGGTCTCCGGTCAACAGGAGATTCAAGCGACGGACGGCTCGTTCACTCAAATCGCGGAACAAGTCGGAACAGTCGCGGCGTCCGCTGCCGGAATGCGTCAACAAATGCTTGACGTCGCCAGAACCGAAGCCCGGATCCGCAATGCCCTGACGGAAATTGCCGCTGTCGCCGAAGAACACACGGCCGGCAATGAAGAAGTGGCGGCGGCGTCCGAGCAGATGATTGCGACAATCACCGGACTGCATGTCCTCGTCGAAACGTTAAATGAAACATCGACCTACTTAACGAATCAGACGGAGAAATTCGATCTGACGTAATCAACAAGCGTCCGTTTCCTCGACAGGAGACGGACGCTTGTTTACACTAAAAATTGATTTGATATTGCTAGCGGCTACATACGAACCGCCCCACCTGAAAGGATGATTGACGATGAAACAAATCCATCACCTCTGTATCCAGACGACCGACTACACCGCGTCAAAAACGTTTTATGAGCAACTGGGATTCGAACTGGTCCAGGAATCCCCAGATTTCCACACCCGTGCTTTTAACAGTTGGCTGAAGCTCGGTGACTTCTACATCGAACTTCAGACGAACAAAGTCGACGAGACCTTGACGCCTTATACGAAACATACGGCAGGTCCCGTCCATTTCGCTCTATACGTCGACGATCTGCAGACAGAAGTCGCCCGGCTCGAACAACTCGGGATGCCGTTTTTACCGAAGCACGGCGGCAACATCTACTTCGTCGTCGACGGTCACCTCAGTAAGTTAAAAGCGCCGGAAGGAACGATCATCGAGTTGCGGGATACATGGACGATCAACGGCTGAAGTATTTTCCCTGTTACTTCCGGTTAATCGATTCATTTAATTTGATGCGATATTGATCATTCCAAGAGGGCTCATCCTTGATGAGATCGTCACAGAACGCCGCGACATCCGGTCCCGTGATGTCTGTGACGGTTTTCCCTTCTGCTGCCCCCATCTCAAACAAATCGAGTAATCCCTCGAAAATCCGACGGGTCGACGGCCAATCCACCGGTCCTCCGGCGATTGCCAAATATTTTTGAATCGCACGATAGGCATGGAAATAGTCAGCAGGTAAACGTTTCGCGCGACGCTCCATCTCTCGGTAGTGCCGTTTATCTTCTAAGTTACCCATGATTTTTTCAACGATACTCATACAGGCTCTCCTTTCGGTTGACTCATTTTCAGTTCTGTCAGCTTGCTGGAAACGAAGCTCCAACGCTCCCAAAATGAAGCAAGCCGCGCTTGACCGGCAGCATTCAAAGTATAAAACTTCCGTGGTGGTCCTTGTGTCGATGGTTTTTTTACGGTATCGACGAGTTGATTTTTTTCAAGCCGCATCGTGATCGTGTAGACCGTCCCTTCCACCACATCCGTAAAGCCCAACTCACGTAACTGCCTTGTGATTTCATACCCGTACGTCTCTTCCCGGCTGATGATTTCGAGCACACATCCTTCGAGCACACCTTTTAACATTTCTGTGATGTCTTCCACGGCATTCCCTCCACTCAAGTACTCTGTATTACTATCTACAAGTATATAGTATAACTAACTAGTGACCATGTCAATGAGGGGTTGAATGTTTTGACTGCAAACGATCATGGTGATGGATGTATTCGCAAGTAGTTAATAACAAGAAAAAAACAACGCATGCTCGTAGTCGACATGCGTTGTTTTATGTATAACCATCGAAGGTTTTTGTAAGATTCAAGGTTTTGTGCGGGAAATGTTCGAACCCAGTTATTGCATTTTTCCCAGGCTTATTCATGTAAAGTCATCTTAAATACTGTTAACCTAAGACCAATAGGGAAAATATGGTTCGTTTGATTTTCAAAATTAACAATAGGGAACATTTATTACGTCCATTCTCTATTTCTGATATAGATGGTCTCTCATTTTTAAACACTTTAAAATACAACAACATTATTGAAAGGAGGAGTGGTTTTGAAGAAGTTACTCTTGTTCGTTTTACTCTTCACGGGAACAATCGTTTTAAACGGGTGCACGACCATGACTTCAACCAAAATAAGTGACGATAGATCAGTGATTCATTTTGATGCAACTTCAATCCTTTCGCTTGGCCGTGCTCATCAAATAAAGATGCTTATGCTGTCTAGTGTCCCTACAGATTCAATCGCTGTGTCAGATGCGAATGAAGAGTTACGCGTGATGAAAGCAGATAATACCAAGCACTTAGAAGAGATGACCATTCTACAGCACGATGAACCCGCTGCGGAAGAATTTAAAACCCTTGTCATCGACTATCTTGAAGTAGAAAACGCATATATAGACAAAAAGATTGAGAGCCTTTATTCAGACAACGTGCGTCACCCGAGTCGATTTTCGATGGAGACACTGTATTCAAGAGTCGATGCTGAACTCCCTAACTTCCGATATGAGCCGAATTAACAATCAAAACTCTTTCTGAGCGAACAGTTGAATTCCATCAATTTGCAAGATCTCAATAGTATAAAAAGATTCGAATTGATACGATGAAGGGATTTTCCAATCAAAAAAAGTAATTTATTCTGAAAAGAGGAATCAGGCAATGAATTTAAACTATCAAATGACTTTTGAAGACTTTATGGCACTACAAAAGGATGCTTTAAACAGGACACGCCATCATCAAGCAAGATCTAATGTTGCTTTCATAGCGTTGGCTCTGATGGTGTTGCTACTCAGCCTTATCATTTTCACTATTCTCGAACCACTTTTTCTTGGGTTTTTTTCGGAAAATGTACGCCAACTCATCATCATCTGCTTGTCTTTTGTTCCAGTTCTCTTATTGAAATCGACTTTAGTAAAGTATTATGAATTCGTTACACTCCGGCAAGTGAGATCTTCACTTAAAAACGATAAGCGATGGCCGCGAAATGTAACGTTACACCTTCATGAAACGGGCATTCAATCAAATTCCACGTATAACGGTATCGTTAAAAACACGGACATCGCATGGGAAGAGTTTAAAGCGGTCAGTGAAGATGATGACCGCCTCTTCCTATACTTTGAAAATAACGAAGCACTTATTTTACCGAAAACTTACTCTTCATGGACTGAAACAGAACACATGCTGCTTCGTGATTTGATAAAACAACACTTGAACCATGACTTTGGACAAGAAAAAAAATAACCGTCTGTTTCTAGTTCAATTCTTAATCTAAACGACCCCTACCTTTGCCGTACTTAAAGGTGGGGGTCGTTTACATTCATGAGGTTTGATCACTTTTTCCCGCTGTCTCAAACGTATACCTGTTAAAGAATGGCGCCTCTATGCCTCTTGTGGAGGTGAGATGCTACATTGGTACCGAACGGTTAATAGACGTTTTTTTCACTTGATTCCTAAATTCTCGAGATAGGTCGTTTTTGTCTTGTCGAGTTTCCGGTACACGGTCTTCGGGTTTTCAATCCGGACGTACTGGTCCCCCTGCTGTTGATATATACTATGCTGCGGCGGTTTCTGGTCCATCGCTTTGCCCGGCACATCATAATATAATTCAATCCAGTCCCCATCGTCACTCACCTCGATACCGGTCTCTTTCCGCTCGATGGGTGCCTCGTTCTGACGAATAAGTTCTTCGTTCTCAAGTTTCAGCACGGTCTCGATCGATTCGTTGAATTTCTTTTGGTAGTCTGGCGGTGGATCAGGTTCTCTGAATATGTAAAATACGATCAGCGCGCCCAGACTGACAAGCAGCATCTTTCGAAAATTCATCTTCCCCCTCCTGTTCGATAGGTCTCAGCTGTTCGTTTCAAACTGACAGGCAATCCGTAAATCAGACCGTTTGTCCCAGCCTTTATCGGTCACCCGTTGTTGAAAGATGGCGTGGCGCGGTAATCCTTTTGAAAACAACGGGGTTGGACGAATCGTCCGGGTATATAAATCTGATGCGCCGTATGCCAGGTACAACTGAAATTGTCCGTCTGTTAACTTCGCCGCAATCGCCGTCACCGTCTCCGGAAAATGCGCGATTGCGTCACAGGTCGACTGATACGGCGGCAACTCGTTTTTCAGATGCATCCGGGCCTGATTTTTGACCGACCATGGCAACGGCTTCCACGACTTCAATTGTTCTTCATACTGTTTTTCCGTTTCTTCCGATCTATCTGCCGTGTCGTAATATACGACATCGATGTCCTGTTCCTCCGTCAAAGTCAGTCCCCAGATCAATGACCGGATATAGCCGGCGCAAATCCAGGCGTCCGGCAGTCCGAGCCGGTCGACGAGAACTAACTGTTCACGTAGTGTTTCATTTTCGGATAATGAATTGTAAATTTCGTTTGTTCCTTGCATTGATATGCCCCCATTTAGGTCTTCAGCTTTTTCCACGTCTTCGGATAGGTCCGCAACTCTTTTTTCGTCGGATGCTCGGGGTCCAGTTTCTTTCCGCGACGTTCAAGGATCGAATCGGTCATCAAGAGTGCGACGGCGAGTACAAGATAAATGCCGATGCTGGTGAAAAACGGCAGACCGAGATTCAAGACGACCGGCAGGAACAGACCGACCAATACGATGAAACAATAATCAATCACGTATTGAACTTGAATGATCCGCTTCATGTTCCGATGTTCCGTCAGTGCCATATCCCGGTTCACTTCTTGTGAGTGGAGCCGGGCAATCAGTACCAAGGCAACGACGAGCACGGCAAACGGCCAGTAGGCACCTCGGTTGGCGACGACCAATACGATACTTATCCCGTACAATAAGGCACTCAGCAACCGTTGTTTCATCAGTCGGCGTTTTGCTTCCTGAATAAAGCGGGTGCGTTCTTGTTTATTTTTCATACCTCGTTTCTCCTCTCACCAGGACGGCGGGTCATTTCGATGATGGATGTCCAGTTCGTGGTCGTTCGAAGTGTACTCCCGGTCGTCCAATGTCCGTTCACGATAACCGCGTCTTGCTGCTAAAATCGTGACGGCAACTCCAACTACAGCGAAAATTCCAATAAAGATCATCTTTATTCCCCCTTTTTGGATATCATCTCCTTAGCATTTTATTCGATTTCACTGATTGATTTTCCTTTATTTGTTTATTTCGTCAATGAATTGAATAAATAAGTTTTCAAGAATAACTTAAAGGGTAATTTGAATATATCTTTAATTCAAATTACATACTGACGAGGTGATTCTATCCGTTATGTCCAATCATTCGATGCATTCCCATACTGATTTTTTACTTATTACACTGTCCTATCTGATCGCTGCAACTTCTGCCTACATCGCGATTGAACTCGCCCGTCGCGTCAACCGGGCGGCACCGAGGTCAAAACACCTGTGGCTGATTGCCGGCGGTTCGGTTCTCGGGCTGGGCATTTGGTCGATGCATTTCGTCGCCATGCTGGGACATAAAACGTTAAACGAAGCTACTTATTCATTTCCACTTGTCTTTTTGTCGGCAGTCATTGCCGTCGTCGGTTGTATCCTCGGCTTTTACATTGTCTCGCGCGGCATGTCCCGGCAGTCTTTTCTCGTCGGCGGCTTTTTGATGGGCAGTGCGATTGCCGGCATGCATTACGTCGGCATGTATGCGCTCCAAGGAATGACACTCCAGTTTCATGCAGGATACGTGTTGACCTCGATCTTAATTGCCATCTTCGCTTCCTGGACGGCATTGTGGATCGGCTTCTTTTCGAGTTATGCAAAACAGGACATGCTCGTTCAAACCAAAGTCTTTTTCGCCTTTGTCATGGGTGTCGCCATCTTCGGGATGCACCACGTCGGCATGATGGGACTTGAATTTCAGACGGTCGCTTCTTTTGAAACGAATCGGGTCATCGAACCGACTTTGCTCGTAACACTCGTCTCCACCGTTACGTTGTTTCTGTTCCTCGCCTTTTTTGCCAGTGTTCTGCTTGACCTGCAGCTCCGGAAGCGGGATTTGATTCAGGCTACGATTCTCGAATCGACGGAAGACGGTGTCGTGACGACGAACCGGGAGGGACAACTTCAATATGCGAACTCTCGATTCCATGCGTTTTTCCCGATTTCCAATACCTCATTAGCAGCGTATCATCCAAATCTTCGACCGGACGTGCCGGAGCATACGAAACAGATTATCCATGTAGAGGATCAGATTCTTGAAGTGGTCAATCATCCGCTCCAAGGTGAAAAACTGGACCAAACACTCTGGTTTTTCCGGGACGTGACCGACCAAACCACCTCTCTTCAACTGATTGAGCATTTAGCTTTTCACGATCGGCTGACCGATTTACCAAACCGGGACAAGGTGGGTCTTTATATCAACGAACAGATCAAACGTCAGATTCCGATCTCCTGTCTCTACATCAGCATTGACCGCTGGCAGTTTTTAAGTGACATGCTCGGTCACGCCGGGGTCAATCATCTGCTTCTGCAAATTTCCGACCGATTACAAAAGACGATTCATCCGCAGGACGTGTTGGCCCGGATTGAATCTTCCGAATTTTTGATTGTCCTGAGTGACGAGCGAAGCAGCCTTGCGACACAAGGCAGAAAAATGTTACACGGCTTTAGCACAACCGTTTGATATTGACGGCACTGTCATTTCCCTGACAATGAAAGCCGGAATCAGTCATTATCCGGAAGATGCAACGACGTCGGAAAACTTGATGTATTATGCCAAGTTGGCGCTACATGCCTCTTTTCATACCACACAAACCGCTATTAAGGAATTCAAGATTGAAACGCGGGATGAAATTCTCCGGACTGTTCAAATCGAACAGTATTTAGCTCAGGCACTGGATCAAAACCAGTTTGAAATCGTCTTTCAACCAAAGATTTCGGCGGTACAACAAAAAATGACAGGCGTCGAAGTGCTAGCCCGGTGGACACAGTCAGAACTCGGTTTCGTGTCCCCTGCCGAATTCATCCCGATTGCTGAAAAAACAGGTGCCATCCATGCGCTTGGTGACTGGGTACTGCGGACAGCCTGTCTGCGCTGGGTCGCATGGAAAGAAGCCGGTGTCTCTCCCTTCTCCATTGCCGTCAATGTCTCACCGCTCCAATTTGCCAGTCAGGAATTCTTGCCGCGGCTTGAAAAGATTCTGCTAGAAACTCATATGGATCCTGCTTATCTTGAGCTGGAAATCACAGAATCTGCTGCCTTGTCGTACGAAACCGCCACTTATGAGAAGTTGGCAACCATCCAAGCCCGTGGCATCCGGGTATCACTGGACGACTTCGGCACCGGTTACTCGTCGTTTACCCAACTGCGTTCTCTGTCGGTTCAACTGCTTAAAATCGACCGTTCCTTCATTACGTCCCTGTTTGAGGAAAAAAATCAGCAGGCGATTGTCCAGTCGATGATTCAACTGGGACATAATCTCGAGATGGAAGTATTGATTGAAGGTGTTGAGACAGTGGAACAAGCGGACTGGCTCGCTCGGGAAGGTTGCGATTACTTTCAGGGGTATTATTTCAGCCGTCCGTTGACAGAGACTGCGTTGATGGACTATTTAACGGCAGACTCGATGGATGAACACATCATGTAAGCCTGTTCTCGTGTTGTTTGACTCACAGACCTCAACTTAATCATGTCAGCACCTGCTTCTATCTCATTAAGTTGAGATAGAAGCTTTTTCTATGACTAGAGTACATAGGACTTCCGGACCGCATCTCGTCCTCTTTAAGCATCGATTTAGAAACGCGTAAACAGTTCACTAGTTCCATAAAAAAGGGAAATATGTTCTTCGTATTCTGAAGAATTATTACGAAATCATTGCATTTGGGAACAATTAACAGTATATTTTGTTTAACTATTCTGATAATTATTACCAAACTTTTTTAAAGGAGCGTGTCCCATGAAATGGTCTGCCAAGAACAAGCTTTCATTGATCACTGCATCATGTCTTGTCGTCGGTACTTTCGGATTGGTTGCTTCAACGACAGATGTCTTTAAAGATAGCACTTCCTCAATTACGTCGGTTGCAAGCGAAAAAAAACAAGCGGGCGTCAGTCAAACGATCACACCGAAAACACTCTCGATTGCCAAACTGATGAAACAAGGTCTTGTCCAAACCTACCCAGGAGATCCTAATCTCGCGAAATCGGCGTTCCGTGTCGACCGTTTGTTAAGTGCTCCACCCAAGTCATTGAATTTAGTGGCAAAGGACGGACATCGGTTTATCACGGTTCCTTTTATCATGGAAGATACTTCTCATCACGATGGTGGGTACAGCGTGTATAAACCCAACCGCTTTACACTGAAAGACGAAACCGGAAAAGAATACGAATCCGTCGATTACGTCAACCGGAACGAAAAAGCATGGAAAAATACCCATCAGTATTTTGCCCCGTACCGTTCACAAGTGGATGTCGTCTATCAAGTACCAATTAACAAAAAAACCTTTGTTCTGTTTGCCTCAAGTGATGCATTCGCTAAAACACATACCGTTAAAATCGAAGTCGATTAACTTCAACACGCTTGATGCTTCCATGGCGTCAGGTGTGTTTTTACTTACATGCATGCCGAAGGAGTGTGATTGAAATGATTTCTTTTATTTGGAATTCCTGGTGGCGCAACAAGGAGTGGTTCATCCTGCTCCTCGTCGGTGTCCTGATTGTCAGTACCGGACTCAGTTATCTGATCGGGACGACGCAAGCGAGCAACGGCACTGTCGTTGATGAACTGCAGAAACGCTGGGGTTCCTCCTATGATATCGTCGTTCGTCCGCCGGACAGCCGCAGTGTGACGGAAGACTTAAAGTTGCTTGAGCCGAACTATATGAGCGGTCTCGACGGCGGCATCACGATGCAACAGTACAAAACAATTCAAAAAATTTCCGACGTTGAAGTCGCCGCACCGATTGCGATGATCGGGAATTATTATGCGGATGCCCAGATTGGGACATTCGATTTCAAAGAACAAGGCATCTATAAAGTCATCATTCAAGACGTTCAGGATACCGGTTTACAGAAAGAACAACAGTCCAGTTCATCCTTCTTAGGTGCCGGATGGTCTCCTTCCGAGGGGGATGGCTTGAACCGGGATATTTCACCGCAAGCCTTAGGAAAACAACCGCTGATGGAGTTCGGCAGTGCAACGATGCTTGCCGGAATTGATCCGGAAGCAGAAGCAAAACTCGTCGGTCTTGACCAAGCAACCAAAAAAGCGACACACAGCCGTTATTTCACAAAAGACGACATCGCGACAGATAACGGAGACGATGTATGGAATATCCCGTTGATTTTAAATAGTCACGAATACGTCGATGCCTACCGGAAATATCGTTACGAAAAAGTAGACATTCCTTTGGTTAATGATTCGATGACCGAGACAGTCAATGCCATCATGAAAAAAGGTGGCGCATCGTATCTGAAGACACTTCCGGTGCAACCCGCTAAGGTGTACAAGATCACGACGAGCGAAACCTCGAAAGAGCTCGTCAACGATATTTTAAAAGGAACGGTCCCGTCTAAACCAACCGGAAGCTTCGATTGGATGTATTTAAAACCGTCTGCCGTCGAATACCAGACACTGACCAGTCCCTATGCTACCCGTTGGCCGTTTGCGTATCAGGTTACACCACAGGAAGTGCCGAAAGATGTCCTGCTGGCAAAACGGACGATGTATCGAAAAGCTCGGTCGTTTGGAGATACATCGATTAATTTAAAGTCTGTGCCTAAAATGAAGTTGAATTTCATCGGTGTCTTTGACCCACAAAAACTGAACATTTCAAAGGATCCGTTAACCGAGCTTCCGATGGAAACGTACTTCCCGGCGAAAGCCCAATGGGTCATGGACAAAAACGAACGTCCCGTTAATCCGGTCCGCGACGTTAAGCCGACGAATGATCCGTATGACTTCCTGACGAAACCGCCGTCGATGCTGACGACACTGGATGCGGCGTTTAAGCTCCGTGGTGATAAAGCCATTTCGGCCATTCGGGTCAACGTCAAAGGGGTCGAAGCCATGAATGCGACAAGCGAAAAAAAATTGCAGGCTGTCGCTCAAGAGATTGAAGACAAGACGGGACTGATTACCGATGTGACACTTGGTTCCTCCCCGCAACTCGCCCTGACCTACCTGCCCGGCTTAAAAAATGAATCTGCTTTAGGTTGGGTCCAGCAGCCGTGGATCAAGCTCGGTTCCTCGATGGCGATTTTTCAAGAGGCGAAAGTCGGCATGAGCGGTGTCATCGCGAGTGTGATTGCGGTCGCCCTCGTTTATGTCTTCAGCTCGAATATTATTTTGCTGTATGCCCGTAAAAAGGAATTTGCGATTTTACTGTCGCTCGGCTGGCGTCCGCGTCAGTTGTCAAAGCTGCTGTTTTTGGAAGCGACGCTACTCGGTACCTTCGTCGCCCTGATTTCCTGGACGATTCTCGGGTCCTTCTGGCTGACGACGGATCATCCGATTGCGCTTGGCCGGATTTTGCTGATTGGTCTCGCCGGTCTGTTGATTTACTGGGGCGGGACGCTTGTTCCGATGGCTCTGATCCGCCGTATCCAGCCTTTTGAAAGCATGCGCTCCGGCGAAGTCTCAAAAGGCCGTCGGCTCGTCCGGTCGCAATCGATTTTCGGGATGAGTCTCAATCAGTTGTTCACGTACTGGCAACGGACGTTGCTGTCAGTCGTCGCGATTGCCCTGCCGACGAGTCTGTTCATCTTCTTCCTCTTCGTGACATTCCGGCTGAAAGGCGTCTTGTATGCGACCTGGCTCGGCGAGTACGTCGCGCTTGAAGTCGGTACGATGCACTACGTCGCAATGGCAGTCGCACTCTTGATTGCCATCCTGACGACAACGGAAATCATGTGGCAAAACGTCAATGAGCGGAAACCGCAACTCGCTGTCTTAAAAGCAACCGGTTGGCGCGACGGTTGGATCCGGCTCCTTGTCCTGACGGAAGGCATGTTAACCGGTTTATTCGCCGGTCTGATTGGTCTCCTGATTGCGCTCGCCATGATCGGATACGTCTACAATCAGTTCCCGATCAACGAGCTCTTGTTCCTCAGCGTAATGCTGTTCATCCCGGTCGTGACCGGCGTCCTCGGTGCCCTGTTACCAGCACAACGGGCCGTCCGGATTACGCCGAATGCGGCGATCGGCAGTGTCGCCGTCAATACCCAGGCGACGGAACGCCGCTTTAAACTGGCCCTTGGCACGATCGGCGTCGCCTTGGTCGCCGGCGTTACGAGCCTGTTCCTGTTTGCTGCAAACGAAGATATCACGCAAACACCAAAACAGGCGCAGGATAAACCGCCTGCCGTTCAAACGACAGGTGCGAAAATCGCTGATTCAAAACAGACCGAGTCGAAGAAAAAGACGGCGGTTTCGCAGACGGAAACCGATAAAAAAATCAAGAAGCTGATGAAAAAAGGCATGGTGCAGACGACTCCGGGCGGCGAACAGATCAGCAATCAGTTCTTTTATGTCGATCCGCTGATCGAGACACCAAAAGAACTGGATTTACAAGAAAAACCGGGTTACCGTTTTGTGACGGTTCCGGTGACCATGCAGGATAATCAGGACCCCCGCTCAAAAGGGTCCGTCGCCAACTACCGGCCAAGCACTTATGCGATGACCGCTCCTGACGGGAAAGAATACTTGCCGGTTGATTATGTCAATCATAATGAAAAAGCCTGGAAGTTCAGCTATCAGTATGTTTCGGGCGAAAAATCACGTGTTGATCTCGTCTATCAAGTACCGGAAGACGAAAAAGTATTGGTCCTGTATGCATCGGATGATGCATTCCCGAGAACGGTCACGGTCAAAATCGACTTGGATGCCGCACCCGGTGCTGATTCCAAACCGAAGCAAACACCAAAAACCGTCAAACAGGATTCCGGTGCCGTTCAAGAAATCATGAATCAGGCGATGGTCCGCACGTTCCCCGGTGATCCGGAGCTGAAGAAAGCGATTTTCCGGGCCGGTGCTTTGTTGCCGGAACCGCCGAAAGAGTTGAAACTGCCGGCGTTGCAGGATGAACAGTATGTCACCGTACCGGTTATCTTACGCAACTATACAGCACCTGAAGGCGAAGGATACGGCACGTACCGCCCGAACCGCTATACGCTGACCGACGCTGATGGCACCGTCTATGAGTCCGTCGATTATGTCAATCACAATCCGGACGTCTGGAAATCCGGTTACCAGTACTTCTCTCCCCGTGCATCCCGCGTTGACCTCGTCTTCCAAGTGCCGGAGCAGGACAACACGTATGTCCTGTTCGCCAAGGACGAAGCGTTCGCGAAGTCCGTCGCTGTCAAGATTGAGGTGAAGGCAAGCAAGGATAAAACATCAAATTGATCTGAAGGAGGCTTTTGATGCTGAAATTCATCTGGAATTCCTGGTGGCGCAACAAGGAGCGGTTCATCCTGCTCCTCGTCGGCGTCCTCATCGTCAGTACCGGACTCAGTTATCTGATCGGGACGACACAGGCCAACAACGGCACCGTCGTCGACGAACTGCAAAAGCGTTGGAAGTCATCGTATGACATTGTCGTCCGTCCTCCCGGCAGCCGCAGTGTCACGGAAGATTTAAAGTTGCTCGAGCCGAACTATATGAGCGGACTTGACGGCGGAATCACGATGCAACAATATCAAACGATACAAGAGATGGCCGATGTCGAAGTCGCGGCACCGATCGCGATGATCGGCAACAGTTCGACCGGCGGAAATCTCGGGACACATACGTTCGAAAACGAAGGCATCTATAAACTGACCATCACAGACCGGCAGGATACCGGTTTAAACGTCGAACAGTACTCGTCCGCGACCTACATCGCAGCCGGCTGGGAACCGTCCGGTGATGCGACAAATGCCGGCGTCACGCCGATGCCGCTCGGCAAACAACCGCTCTATGAATTCGGCAGCAGTACGATGCTTGCCGGAATCGATCCGAAAGCGGAAGCCCAGTTGATTGGTCTTGACCAGGCGACGTTCGCTGATACGTACAGCCGGTATTTCACAAAAGACGACCGTCCGAGTGTCGTCGATGAAGTCGGGACCGTCGCCATTCCGGTGCTGTTGAATGAACGCGAGTATGTTGACGCGTCCCGCATCTATACGTACGAAAAACTGGACGTCCCCTTACTCAACGACTCGATGAACGAGACGATTAAGGATGTGACGGAGCGCGGCGGCAAAAAATATCTGGAGACGCTCCCGGTGACGTCCGACAAAGCGAAAAAGTACACCGTCACGACGCAACAAATCCAAAAAAAGTTAGTGCAGGATATTCTCAGCCATGCGCCGGCTGTCACGGATGTCAGCCAGTCCAACTGGATGGCGTTGAAACCTTCTCCGATTACCTATCAGCCGATCAAAAGTCCGTACGCCTCCCGTTGGCCGTTTACGTATCAGGTCGAACCGAAGAAGGTCAATCCGGATTCGTTACTCTTCAAACGAACGATGTATCGGGAAGCGCGGGAATTCGGCAGCTCCAGCGCGGACTGGAAGCGGCTCAGGCTCGATTATATCGGTGTCTTTAATCCGAAAAAATTGAATGTCTCAAAAGATCCGTTAACGGAATTGCCGATGGAGACCTATTTCCCGGCGAAAGCCCAGTGGGTCATGAACGCCAAGGAACAACCGGTCAATCCGGTCCGTGATGTCAAACCGTCCAATGATTCCTATGACTTTTTGACGAAACCGCCGTCGATGCTGACGACGCTGGATGCAGCATTTCAAATTCGCGGTAAAAAAGCGATTTCCGTCATCCGTGTCAATGTCAAAGGTGTTGGCGCAATGAACGAACAGAGCGAGGCCAAATTGCAGGCGGTCTCCAAGGAAATCGAGGACAAAACCGGTCTGATCACGGACGTCACGCTCGGTTCATCCCCGCAACCGGCCTTGACCTATCTGCCTGGACTTGAGAAACAGGCGGCACTCGGTTGGGTACAGCAACCGTGGATCAAACTCGGCTCATCGATCAGCATCTTCCAGGAAGCGAAGGTCGGGATGAGCGGCGTCATCGCCAGTGTCATCGCGGTCGCCCTCGTTTACGTCTTCAGTTCGAACATCATTTTGCTCTACGCCCGCAAAAAAGAGTTTGCGATTTTACTGTCGCTTGGCTGGCGTCCCCGTCAGTTGTCGAAAATGTTGTTCCTTGAGGCCACGCTTCTCGGGACGCTCGTCGCCCTGATTGCCTGGTCGATTCTCGGGACGTTTTGGCTGACGACGGATCACCCGATTGCCCTCGGCCGGATTTTATTGATCGGTCTTGCCGGTTTGTTCATCTATTGGGGCGGGACACTTGTTCCGATGGCGCTCATTAGCCGGATTCAGCCTTATGACAGCATGCGGTCCGGAGAAATTTCAAAAGGACGCCGGTTCGTCCGTTCCCAGTCCGTTCTCGGGATGAGCCTCAATCAGCTTGTCACGTATTGGCAACGGACATTTCTGTCGATTGTCGCCATCGCCCTGCCGACCAGTCTGTTCATCTTCTTCCTGTTCGTGACGTTCCGCTTAAAAGGGGTGCTTTACGCCTCCTGGCTCGGCGAATTCGTCGCCCTTGAAGTCGGCACGATGCATTACGTCGCGATGGCCGTTGCCCTCTTGATCGCCATCCTGACGACGACGGAAATCCTCTGGCAAAACGTCAATGAACGGAAATCGCAACTGGCGGTCTTGAAAGCAACCGGTTGGCAGGACCGGATGATCCGTCAACTTGTGTTAATGGAAGGTCTGTTGACCGGTTTGATTGCCGGGATTGCAGGACTCCTCATGGCCCTGTTCCTGATTTTAAAAATGTACCATCAATTCCCGTCAGCTGAACTCGGTTTCCTGAGTCTGACGTTACTGATTCCGGTCGCGACCGGTGTCATCGGGGCTTTGTTACCGGCCCAGCGTGCCGTTCGGATTACACCGAATGCCGCCATCGGCAATGTCGCCGTTAATTCCAAGACGACGGAGCGTCGCTTCCGGCTTGCCCTTGGAACGATTGGCGGAGCGCTTGTCGCAGGCGTCGCTTCCTTGTTCCTGTTTGCGACAAATGAAACCGAGCCACAACCGGTTGCGACCAAAACGGCTGAAACACCAGTCATCACGACAACCGGCAGTAAAATCAAAGATGGCTTGACAGGGGCCAAACGCGGCGAACCCAAAATCGCCGGTTCTTCCGATGCTGTTATCAAGAAATTGATGGCGAAAGGAAGTGTCCCGACGTTCCCGGGCGATCCAGCCTTAAAAGACTCATATTTCTGGGTCGGTCCCCTGTTGAAGGAACCGCCGGCGTCGTTGAAGCTCGAGGAAAAAGTAGGTTTCCGGTATATTACCGTTCCTGTTTATTTGAAGACGGAAGGAGCACCGGACGAGAGGACGTACTACTTCCCGAATCGTTTCCAGATGTTTGATAAAACTAATACTCCTTACGAACCGGTCGATTACGTCAACCGGAACGATGCCTGGCAACGCGGCATGGATTACACGGTGAACAAACGATCACACGTCGACCTCGTGTATCAAGTACCGGAAGACGAAACCGAGTTTGTCCTGATTGCTTCCGGTGCGGCCATCAGTAGATCACGGGCTGTTAAGATCGAAGTCAGTCCGCCGCCGAAAGCATTGACGGATAAAGAAGAACAAGCGGTCAAACAGATGATGAACAAAGGCATCGTCAAGACCTATCCAGGTGATCCGCTTCAGAAAAAAGCAGTGTTTCATGTGGATGCTCTGTTGCCGAATCCTCCGAAAGAGTTGAAGTTAAAACCACGTAACGGCTACCGTCTCGTCACATTACCGTTGATTTTTCAGGATACATTTGACGATTATGACGGAAGTTCCATGGATTACCGGCCGAATACGTTTACGTTACAAGCGCCGGACGGAACGGAGTATGAACAAATCGATTACGTCAATCGAAACGAAAAAGCGTGGAAGAATGGATTCCAGTATTATTCACCGTTTCGTTCGCGGATTGATTTTGTTTATGAAGTGCCGGCCGATCAGCATGTTTTCGTCATGTATGCGTCAAGTCCAGCCTTTCCGAAACCGACAACCGTCAAAGTCGAATTGGACTAAAACATGCTCCCTTCCGTCAGTGGAAGGGAGTATGTTTGATTAGAGCCGGATCAGTACGATGCCGACAATCATCAGACCAAGACTGAACAGTTGAACACCGGTGACCGGCGTTTTCGCTGCGCCAAACCATCCGAAACGGTCAATTAACAGGCTGCCGGTCAGAAGGCCGATTGTCACGATGACGACAGCAACGCCTGTTCCGACGAGCGGGACAATCACAGCATTCCCGGCGATGAACAAGGCACCGATCAACCCGCCGATCCAAATCCACCACGGAGTCGGAAGTGACCGGTTGAACTGCCACTTTGTCCGGACGATCACGTTTACAAGCAATAATGTCACCGTGCCGACGATAAAGGAAATCAACGCTGCTTTAATGGCGGAATCGAGCACCACACCAAGATGTCCGTTAATCGCGGCTTGGGCGGCACTCATCATTCCCATGACGACACCGAGAATTCTCCAACCGTAAATGGTCGAATCGACCGGCTTTACCTGTTCCGGATGCCGGCGTTTCGCGAGCCAATCGCCGAGCGCAACCGTTCCGACGACACCAAGTAAAACAAATCCCGCACCGATTAGCCGTGTGGACGAAAGCGGTGTGGAATTTGTAGAAAACCAACCGAAGTTGTCAATCAGCAGCCCCATCAGCACCTGTCCAAAAATCGGCATGATCACCGTCTGGACACCGCCGATTCGCGGGAAGAGCAGAATGTTTCCGGTTAAAAAGATGACACCAAGCACGCCGCCGATCCAAATCCAGCCGGGTTCCGACCAAACGCCCGAATTCAGACTGAAATTGCGTTCGACGAACAGTGTCAGCACGATCAAAAAAACCGTCCCGATGCTGAAGGATAGCAAGGACGCAAGGAATGGTGAACCGACGATTCCACGCAGCCGTGTGTTAACACTCGTTTGAACGGGAACGAGGATCCCGATAATTAATCCAATGATAATGGCCAGAATAAGAAGCCCTCCTTTTGTACGAGTCGTCCCTATCATATGTCAGAGACGGACGGGAAAGCGATTTGCCTGCTTATGTCGTCAGTTGAACACAAGAAAAAGTATCCGGCTATCGCGGATACTTTTTTGCAACCGAGGAATTTCATTACCGGTATTCGTTGCTTAACGGCTGTTCCGGGTCGGCTTGTCTAACGCGGTGATCTAAGTTGGTTTCAACGACGACTGTCATTATGATTATTACCGAACTAGCCAAATACCAATATAATATGTGCAAATCAGAAACATCCGCCACATGTGGGATCACGAAAAGAGTCATCGCTATACTTATGAGGACAAAACTAGTAACGTAACGTAGTTGAATCCACTGTTTGGCTTGTTTCATGTTTGTTATCCGACAGATTTCGAGACACTCTTTTCGTGAAGATACACCGAAAAGAATCAAAGCGAAAACAATCGGAAAAGTCGACCACATAGGCTGATTGGTTAAAAATAGGATTAGGAATCCAATCGCTGCAAAACAGGCAGAGACCACTCGCACTGGTTTTATCTGCTTACGAATGGTCTGAATGATTTGGATCCGTTCTTGTTTGTTCATCTTCTCACCTCATAAGGGATTACGCGTACTGCTAATAGAAGTTCCCTCTTTTTGGAAAAATTATACCAATCCTTTGCCCCCGTGCGGCTGATCTTCAAACATTCGCTCGACCTGTAACAGAATTGGTCGCGCCTGTTCAATCAACTGTCGCGTTGCCGGCAACTGCAAAGACGCTGCATGCGCCGCTTGGTCCGTCCAAATTTCCCGAACCATCACGGTATCCGATTCACCTGTCGTACTAACAGTATACTGCAGACAATCCGTCACGTACTCAAGAGACGCCGCTGCTTCTAACAGTAGTTCAATCAATCGTTCTCCCTCATCAGCTTGCGTCGTGAACTTCGTCCATAATCCGTAATACATCTTCTTTTCCCCTTTCATGACGTAATGACTGATTATTCAAATCAAGATTTCTGGGAACATTTAGGTGGAATGTACGTATACTAAGAATAACCTACATAATCAAAAGGAGAATATGTTTTGAAGAAACGTTTGTTTTTAGCGACCAGTTTGTATCTGCTCGTCATGATGATGACGATTTACGCCATTTTTTTTGAACAATCCGATTCTACTTTCTTACTGATCATCCAACTTGGACTGTTGATCCACTTCTACTTCCGGTACCGGATGTCATTCCTAGTACCTGATCAGGATGTTCCTACTGCACCATTTCGATTGAATGTCCTTCGAACCGTACTGATTGTAGCAGCCTTTGTCTCGTACATTGCGCTCGATACCGTGCCCCTCCTGCTCGCAACGGCTGTCGCTTTAGCGATTGCTGTGCCGACGCTTGTCTCCTACCTCCGTTTACGGATGCAGGAGGACTGACGCGTACGGTTCATCTTCGTTCCGGTAAGGAGCGGGTGCGTCCAATGAAGACGACCTGCTGCTTCGCCAGTCGAAAGACCTGGTATTCACCGCGTGGATCGGTGTTCAGCTGGACGGCAACCTGATGTCGGGCTTCTTTCGAAGAAGCCGTCTTGTCATAAGCAGACCGTACCGCAACGATCGTCTCTTTGCCATATTGCGCGGCGACATGTTTCGTCACCCGGGCACGTACGATTTGTTCAAACGTCTCATCCTGTTCCTGCTCAAGAAAAAACCAACCGATGCCGCCGATCATTCCTAATAAGAGTAGTGCCAGTACCGTCTTTCGCATTTCGAACGCCCCGTTTCCGTTTTGTTCTCTTTAGACAGAATTCGCTGTTCATTCCAGACCTCCTGCTTATTGAAGAAAAGCAGGAGGAGAAAGGAGGTCTTCATTTGTCTTCTCGCACTTTTCCTTTAGTGTTTCGCTTGTTATTGGCGGGATTGATTCTCGTCAATCTCCTGAACACCACCCTCCTTGATCTGCCGCGATTGACGCTCGTAACAAATATTCTACTTGTGCTGGTTGCATTCTTCTTTTTCGTCCGCTTGCTGAAAACTTCTCAGAATAAAAAAAATCCGTGAATCCATTCCTCTTTCAGGAATCGGGTTCACGGTTTTTTGTAATCATTGATTCAATTCTTCGACTAGATTCTCCTGGTTCCGTCTTGTCGTGAACCAGATCAGTCCAAACACCAACACGACAAGTCCGACAACCGTCATGTTGATACTCGTCAAGTCCAGTGCGATGTTTCCGCCATCGACGCGTGAAATCAAGAAGGTGGTGCCAATCCCGGTGACGAGTCCGAATCCGATGCCGCTACCGATGAAAATCAGCATTTGAATCAAAATCAAACGTCGGAGCGACGACCGGGTCAAGACCAACGTGCGCAACAATGCATACTCGCGTCGTTTCGTCGCCAAATAATTCAATAACGAATTGGCGAGACCAAACCAGACGGATACACTCATGACAGCCAGCGCGACGATGAAGACGATCCATCGTTCTTGCAGTTGCTGATTCGCCAGGTTGACGGACGTCTCATACCGGTTCAACTGGAGCGTCGGATAACGTGTCGTCAGTTCCTGCAACACGGCCTGTGTCTGCTCCGTGTCGGTTGCATCGATATACAGTGCACCAAGCCGGTCTTCAGAAGTACGGATCGACGACCGCCAGTCGAACCAGGCGTCCGTTGGTAAGTCCGGGTCAATCTGTCCGACTTCAAATTGACCAATCGAGACGGTGCCCGTTTCTCCATCGATAAAACGCCCCACCTCAAGACGGTCACCAACTTCCAATTTATTCGCTTGCGCAAATGCTTTAGAGACGATGAATTGATCGTTTTCTAAAGAGCGAACGGGTTTTCCAATTGCGTCAAGTTTTTCAAGGTCTGTCAATGCGTAATTTAAAGTAATGGTGTGATCTGATTTTATGATTTCAAGTCCACTTACCGGAGAAACGAATGTACTTTTTGCTTCCGGTAGCTCCTCTTCAATCGTCTGTGTCAGTTCAAGTGGATCAGCTTTTGTCCCTTCAATCAAGCGGCTTTTCAGGACCAGTTCCGTCGGATATTGTGTCTTCAGATAGGTCAGCTCATTTTGTTTAATTGTCTCAAGGAAGGTCGAACCGAGGACAACAACAACCAGCAGGATTTGGACGATCAGCATCAGCAACGCGTTTTTCCGTATTTGCGGCAAGACACTCCGAACAGCCACAAAGGTCGTCGGCCCAGCCACTTTTTGAAGCAACGGTTCAATTCGGACCAACAGCCGTTGCAGTAACAAGGGGGTTACGCTGTACATCATCAGAAGAAAACTGATAGTCGACACGAGATACCCACCGGCTCGGTGATTGTCTGTTTGCGCAAGAATCGTCGCATATAACAGCGCCCCTGCTGTGAGTGCGACGAAAATTTTAACGAAACGTCCCCGGAGCTTAGACGCTTTAGGTCCATCATGATTTTGACGCATGACATGGAGCGGCAGAATCCGCCGGTTGCGGTAAGCAGCAGCACTCAGCAATAAGAGAATCAACAGACTGCTGCCGATTGTAACGAAAAAGGCCAATTGCCCATCAAACGGAATGACCGCTCCCTTCAATGCAAATAGTTCCCGCCACTGTTCCTGCAAGACACTGTAAAATAATCCGCTTAATAAGAAAGCCATCAGAGCTCCGGCGCAGACAATCAGACTCGACTGGATCATGAAGATTTGGAACAATTGCCGCGTCGTCGCCCCAAGCGTCCGCATGGTGGCGAACTGATACCGGTGTTTGCGGAGAAAGACATCAAAATTCGTCATCAGGATAAACGCGGAGACGATTAAAATCAGTCCGGCAATGATGCCGACATAGCCCTGCATGGCCGAGACACCGTTGACGTTCGAAGTTTCGGTTTCGGCAAGTTCGACGCGCAGTCCAGATATGGCTTGTGTCAGTCGATCCGCATAGGCAACGACATCCGCGTCCTTTTTCAACTGAATCAAGACATATGTTGCAAGACCTTCTTGCCCGACGGTTGCATTCAATTCTTTGACATCCGCATACGACATCACTAGCGTATCCGGTGCTGCTCCGCTCGCTGATGCGTCCGGCAGAATTTCAATCACGTTGTACTTGTTACCTGCAATCGTGAGTGTCTGTCCTACTTTGACATCATAGGCTTTGGCCAATCCCGCATTCGGAATGACCTCGCCCCGCCCCACTGATTGCTTAAAACGATAGCGGCTTTTGGCGAGAGTATCATTTTTTGTCCCAATCGTATAAACATCCGCCGTCGTTTGTCCGGTGACCGTCAAATTCGTAATCCAAATCGGTGAAATCTGTCGGGTCTGTTGATCTCCTGTCAACCGGTCCAAAAAGGATTGATCGATGACATTCGTCTGTCCACTTTGATAGCCGACCGACAAGTCCATCTTGCCGTAGAGCCGCTCGATATCAGCTTGAACCGAAGCCTGACTTTGCGAAACGAACAAGACCATCGACAGGACAAGTAAAATCGAAATCAATACGCTGCCGATTGAGGTCAGAAGAATCATCGGACTTTTCCGGTATAATTTCAGTGCCAACCGGAACAAATGCTGTTTCTCCTGCTTCATACCGACCTCACGTAACGCTCGAACGTCTCCATGATGGGTCCAAGTTCTCCGGTCGACGGCTGATCGGCTACGATACGTCCGTCGTGGAAGTACAATACCCGGTCGGCGTAAGACGCGACCTGCGCATCATGCGTGACGAGCAGGATGCTGGTCTGTTGTTCTTTGTTCAGCGCCTTCAGCAGCGTCATGATTTCCGTCGACGTTCTGAAATCAAGATTCCCGGTCGGTTCGTCCGCCAAAACGATTGGCGGCTCTGCAATCAACGCCCGGGCAATTGCCACCCGTTGTTGTTGACCGCCCGACAGTTCGGTCGGCCGATGTTTCGCCCATCGTGAAAGTCCCACATGTTCGAGAAGGTGTTCTACGCGTTGTCGGATTGTCTTCGCATCCGTTCCGGCAAGCATCAACGGCAGTGCCACATTTTCTGAAACCGTCAAATCGTCGAGCAAATGGAACGATTGAAAAATAAAGCCGATGTTTTGTTGCCGGTACAAGGTCGCCGCCGGTTCCGTGAAGATTTCGCGTTGCGCTTCATCCCGCAATCGCAACGTACCGCTTGTCGGCTGATCAAGTGCTCCGAGAATGTTCAACAAGGTGCTTTTACCGGAACCGCTCGTGCCCATGATGGCAATGAATTCCCCTTCTTGCATCGAAAACGAGACATCGTCGAGTGCATGGACCGTCTCCATTCCCCGTTGGTACGTCTTTGTCATGTGTTGAATTTGCAGTAATGATGGTGTCATCCCATTCTCCTTTTTATGTATATTCCACACCTATAATACCATTAAAAGGATATTCAGCACTTGTGTAATTTAAAATGAGGATTCCAAGCATCTATTACTAGAAATTTAGTTTTGAACCTAAACCGACGTGGAATATCTAACCATATGTAGGATGACCTGCCTCTGACATGGATTTTGAACGTCTATTTCCTTCCTAACCCCACATCGACCATGCCCCTCGCGCTATGTAAGGAGGAACTGAATATGGATACAGATCGCACACAGACGATGCAGACGACGAACGTCCGTTTAATACTCGGAGCCGTTTTGTTGATCGCTGGATTTTATGCCCTCGCTTCTTTCAGCTGGGCCTGGTGGGGATTGTTCATCGGAGGTGGGCTGGCGTGGCTGATTGCTTTTCAGAGAGACAGTAAACTCGCCTTCTCCCGTCCACGCAAACTTTGGCTGATTCCTGTCGGCGCCATCGTCTATCTCGTCACTGCCACGCTGACCGGATTGCTTGCATCAGCAATCGGCTTTGATTGGGCCGCCAATCCGGGAGTCGGGCACCTGAATCAATTGATCTTCATGTTGCCGTTTATGCTGATGGGAGAAGAATTGCTCGGAATCGGCATTTTGGAAGGTTTGCGGAGTAAAGGACTGTCCTTCTTACTCAGTTCGCTGATCAGTGCACTTATTTTTGGCTTGATGCATGTCTTTTCCTACTGGGACGGCTCCGTCTTCTCGACAGTCGCCCACGTGCTTTTGCTTCAAGGTGTCGCCCGTTTAATCTTCAATTACGTCTACTTGAAGATGGGACGCAGTATCTGGGGTTCTTGGCTGACCCATCTCCTGGTCGATCTCATCGCGCTCGCCCGTTGAGACCACTTCACCACTCGCTCGAGTCGCATGAAATGTCTTATTTTTTTATACGACAAAGGGTGCCGGCTTTGATTCCGGCACCCCTTTTTGTATGCCCAGACAAATAGAACGCCTTTACTTATCTGCCTTGCGGTACGTCAAACCGATGAACTGTGACTTCTGATTAAACAGTTTCCGGTACGACATGTAACCGACGAGTACGGCGGACGTGGCTGCCGTCGTCAGCAACAGGAATAAAATCAATAATTGATAGAGGACCGCTTCCATCGGATTGGCTCCGCCGATGATCAGTCCGCTCATCATGCCGGGCAGTTGAACCAAGCCCATTGTCTTCTGCGCTTCAATCGTCGGAATCATGCTCGTCCGGATGGCACTCTTCAGACTTGTATCGATGGCTGTTTTGGTATCACCGCCGAGCGACAAGATGAGTTCGATGACTTCATCACCCCGTTCGACCTCATCCTTGAACTTATTGAGAAATAACAGCGACAAAATCATACAGTTTCCGATCACCATCCCACTGATCGGGATGACTTGCTGGGCTTCAAACGGAATGATGTTCAGTCCGAGCATCAGTCCCATCGTCAACACTTCGACCGAGACCAAGGTCGCGAGGACAATCCACTGGATACCGGGAATCCCGTCACCTTTACGGATGACGTTCAGTGTCGCTGCACCAATCATCAACAGAATCATCAGCAGGATATAAATCGGACTGTCGCTTTCAAACACAAACGTCAGGATATAGCCGATGATCAGCAGTTGAATGATCGAGCGGACAGTCGCGATCAGGATGTCTTTTTCGAGACCGAGTTTCAGTGTAAAGGCGAGAATCAGCGGAATCGCAATGAAAATCAAGGAAGTTGCCAACTGGACGTAACTCATGACAACTCCCCCTTTAGGAACGCCTGAATGTCCGAACGTGCTCCGTCCGGTTCAAGCAGCGAGACGTTGCCCTGCTCGAGCAGTTGTCCGTCCTTCAGGAACCAAACCTCTTCACTGACACGCCGCGCCTGATCGAGATCATGCGTGATCCAGATGACGGTCACTTGAAGTTCCCGTTGCAACCGTTGAATCAGCTGCTCGATTTCCTTGACCATCCGAAAGTCGAGACTGGACGTGATTTCGTCGAGCAACAACACATCCGGTCGATTAACGAGCGTCCGGGCAATCGCGAGCCGGCTCCGTTCACCGCCCGACAGTTCTTTGACCGGTTGGTTCAGGTCGACATGCAAATCGACCAATCCCAGTAAGCGATGGGCTTCGTCCGTCGCCAGCGTCTCGTGAAAAATTGTTTTTGGTAAGCTGAGGTTATCGCCGACCGTTCCCGGTAACATCGGCGCGCTTTGAAACGCCATCCCGATTTTTTTCCGGAGTTCAACGAGGTCCAGTTGTTCTAAATCTTCCCCACGGTAACGAACCCGTCCCCCGTCCGGTGAGATCAGCCCGTTCATCTGCTTTAAGCAGGTGGATTTTCCGGCACCACTTGGTCCGACGAGCGTCGTGATTTTGCCTTCCGTGAATCCTCCCGTGATGCCGCGGAGTATATGTTTGTACTGGACGTCTTCAAAGGTAATGATCGACACGTCTGCTTCACCTGACTTTCTGGTTTCTTTTGATCAGTTATGAAACAGGTATACCCGAAAATCACAAAAACATACAACGCATCGATGCGCTGTATGTTCAAAAACCGTCTATTTTGCTTCTTTTGGATCAATCAACGGCCGTACTTCCATCCGCCAGCCGTACTTCTGTGCTTCCGGTAACTGGGTCGTCGGATGAAGTAACGCCAAGTCGACAGCCTGCTCCAAATCATCCGCTTCAAAGACGATTAAACTGCCGATTTGTTCCGTTTTGTCCGGATCCGGTCCGTCCTGATGCTGAATCTGACCGTCGAGAATCCGGGCCCGTTTCGTTTCGGCTCCCGGATGCCATTCAGACAAAACGTTAAGCTTCGTAAAAAAGGTGTCGAGCGGTGGATTACACCGTTCCATGACGGCATCGAGCTCTTGCTGCGAGGACTGATTCATCTTTTCTACATCGTAGTAGCCGACGAATAAAAATAACATCCAATCCCTCCTAGTTTCAAGGCTTTCGTGACTCGTCGCTCCTACTTAAAAATACCCTGTTTTCAATGCAAATAATCGCGTTCAAAACAAAACACCTTGTCTCCAATGGAAACAAGGTGCCGCTTATTTATTGGCAATTTTACGTAATAAATACAGTGCGTAGATGGCTGCCGGGACGGCCATGAACTGAACAAACAAATGCAACAGCCCAAAGATAAAATTCAAGTCTGTATAATCCATTCATACTTCCTTCTTTCTTAATTTAATGATTTTGCGACGACTTGCCGCATCTTTTCAAAACCGAGTCGCTCGTAAAAAACATTGACTCCGTCGTTGCTCATCCAGTAATCGAGATCAATCTTATGTATACCTTGTTCAAGTGCCCGTCGCTCGACTTCAAGCAATAACTGACGGCCGAACCCTTGTTGCTGTTTGTCATCGACAATACAAAGATGATGGACACGGACTTTGGTATTGGCAAAGTTGAAGGCACTTTCCGGACGCCGGAGATATTCGATCCAGACGTAGCCGATCGCTTCTCCGTCCAGTTCCACAATTAAAAACTGATGTTGATCCTTCCCGACCATTTTCGCAAAAAACGCCCGGACCGTCGCAAAGTCGTACGGTTTAAAAAAGTCCGGCTGTTGCGCGACATGCGGTTCATGGACGTAGCGGTTCAGCCGGGCCAGTGTATCCAGATCCGTTGTTTCGATAATCTGCATGCGTGTCCCTCCACTCAATGGGTGATTTGTCCGTTGAAGACATACGGTACCGTCTGTTGCGTCGTCAAAATCTGTTCATATTCTTTCGACAAGTTCATGAACTGGACGGCGTCCGCAATCGTCACCCACGAAATTTCCTCAATCTCATCCGGGAAAATCGTACCGAGTTCGCCCCCGCGAATTTCGGACTGGAAAAAGAAGAACAGACAATGTTCATCGACTTGTGGGAAAAAGGCTTCGCTGACGTGCAACAGTTCCCCGACCGCGACGTCATAACCGGTTTCTTCTTTCGCTTCCCGGATTGCTGCTTCCGGCAACGTCTCACCCGCCTCGACCGTTCCCCCGGGCAGCGTGTAATACGAATACGACGGTCCGATGTTTTTGACCATCAGGACCTGATCCCGTGTCTCGTTTAATAAGACGTTATAGACGATATTTTTTTGGCGTGTCATGCTCATTCCCCCTTAAATCAATAGATGGTATTTTTTAACTTATCTACTATACCATAGTCTTTTTCAGGCGGGGACAGTCCTCTCTGAAAAAGGAAAAATAATTCCATGCGAATGACCTTATGGTAAAATAATCCCATTACGTCAAAAAGGAGGATTCGAATGATTCATTTGGAACCGGCAACCGACCGCGATGCACTAGCGTTATTTGAACTGCAAGTCGCAGCGTTCAGTCCCTTGCTTGAGAAATACCAAGATTACGACACGAATCCTGCCAATGAAACGATGGATCGGGTCTACGCGCGGATTCATCATCCGACGAGCACGTTCCTAAAAATCATCGCGGACGGACAGCTCGTCGGCGCAATCTGTATTCGCTGGAAAGAAGACGTTCATTTCCGGATCAGTCCGCTGTTTCTAGCACCGGAATCCCAAGGCAACGGATTTGCCAAACAAGCCATGCTGCTCGCGGAAGCCCGTTATCCGCAGGCTGAGACTTGGGAACTGTCGAGTCTTTTTGAAGAAACGAAAACGTGCCAGTTGTATGAAAAGATGGGTTACGTCGAAACCGGTGTCCGGAAACCGCTTACTGCCAACGCGACGCTGATCCAGTATCAAAAAATCATGACCTGAAAAAGGAGTACACGAATGTCGATGAAAAAAACAATATCTACTGCTTTATTGTCCATTGCACTGCTCGTTCCGTTGTCACCGGACGCGATTGCTGAGACAAAGGGACCGACGACGCAGCAAAAAAATGAGTTGTATCAACAATACGAAATCGTAATTGAATCCGTGAATCAACGTCATCCGGACGGTGAGCTAGAGTTAGCCCCGATCTATGCCTTTCGGGATGAAGACTGGCGTCCGGTCGAGGAGTTCAGAAAAATCGCCAAAAAGCGGAGTACGTTCAGAATCGCTTTGACATCGGATGAGAAACAGGCGGTCAAACCGGAACAGTCAAGTGAAATCAACGTCATAGCGGATATTACGACCGATTATAGTCAAAGTGCCGAACGTCAACTCTGTTCGGATACGGTCTCCGTTACGTCCGAATCTCGTACCAAAGGGACCTGGGTTCAAAAAGGCTATACAGCAACGCGAATCGATGCCAATCAAACCTACGAAATCAGTCTCGGCGGTTACTATACGATGGACGGAATCGTGACGGGACATATACCAACGATTGAATTCCATTGCGGACGGACCGGTGAAATCAGCTGAAGATGATGCAAACCTCCCCTTTCTTTTTATCCATGTTTACCGTAGAAGTAATATTGCGCCAATCTGAATACTGTACGTTACAAAAGTTAAAGGAGTGATATTCATGGAAACCATCTTTGTTGTTATTTTGACCGCCTTGACGTTATACGGACTGGGTGTAGTTGTTACAAAGGTTCAAAAAAAGTAAGGTGTTATATCTTTGTCGAATCGAAAAAATACATATACACAGGAGTTTTTATGCTTGCTATCTTAAAAAATGAGTTTTTCCATACGTTTAAAAGCTTTAAGTCTGTCGCGATTGTCCTGTTCTTTACCTTGACGTCGGTCGTGACCGCCTCTTATTTGACCAGCCATCCGGAATTACTGGGCAATTTCGACAGTCAAGCTGCCTATACCTCGAGCATCAAGTTCTTGATTTTCTTCTTCGGTTTCTTGTTTGTCTTTGCGGTTTCGCACGACATCATCAACCGTGAGATTGACTATCAAACCATTCGACTGCTCGTCAGTAAAACATCACGTTTTAATATCATCCTCGGTAAGTTTTTAGGCTCGTTTTTATTTTGGATTGGTGCCATTTCGATCAGTTTTTTGATTGTTTCCCTCTATGCCCGGTCGTGGTTTTTACTCGATTATCTGACGGTCTGCACCGTCCTGTTTTTCATCACGTGTTTAAACATCTTTTTATCGACATGGATTTCACGTCCCAGCATGACGATGTTCGTCGGAATCTTGCTCGGGATTCTCTGTCCGATTCTCGGATTTTGGGCTGCCTTTTCGAGCAACTGGTACTTGCTGCCCTTTAAGTATCTGTTGCCGTACTACTATGTCGTGGAATCAAACGGATATCTCGTCATACCGTTCGTGATCGGTATCCTGTTTCTCGCAGCATCTTATTTTATGTTCAACAGAAGGGATTTGTAATCATGCTCGCAATTGAAGTGAACGATCTACATAAACGTTATGCCGGCAACGACGTGTTGAAAGGGATTCAACTTCACGTCACACAAGGGGAAATCTTTGGTTTTCTGGGACGTAACGGTGCCGGCAAGTCAACGTTCATTCATATCTTGACCGGCATCACTCAACCGACGAGCGGCTCCTTCTCAATTTTAGGGAAAACTCATCACCAGATGGAGAGGATCAAACAGAAGATCGGCGTCATGCCGGATACGTCAAACCTTTACCAACATATGAAAGCACTCGACTTTTTAAAGTACATGGCCGCCTTAAAAGGAGATACCAGAAGTACAGCCGAGTTAAGTCAATTGCTGGAACAAGTTGGCTTACCTCATGTTGAAAAACAAAAAATCAAGTCGTTTTCCTTCGGGATGAAAAAGAAAATCAGTATTGCGCAAGCTTTGCTCGGCAATCCGGAACTCATTTTTCTCGACGAACCAACATCCGGTCTTGATCCGGAGTCCGCCATCCTGATTCAACAGTTGATCCTCACTTTAAAAGAGCAGGGCAAGACCATTTTCCTGACGTCGCATAATCTGACGGAGATCGAAAAAATTTGTGATACCGTCGCCATCATGACGGACGGGATGATTGCCAAAGTCGGTACGGTGGCACAATTAAAACATGCAGCGAAAGAGACGATCCACGTTCATCTCCGCACGAATCCCTCACTGGACGCGATGAGATTACAGGAATGCGGAATCAATGACGTCCAGTTCATTAAACACGATCAAGCAGTCAGCGTCATCGAAGTGAACGAGGAGGAAGTCATTCCACTCTTGATCGAACGATTGACCGCCCAGCGCGTTAAGATTTACGAAGTGAAAATCGAGGTCACCTCGTTAGAAGATGTTTTCATGGCAGTTTAAAGAGACAACCCCCACTTCCTGACACGGAAGCGGGGGTGTTTTTGTACACACATGAGTCAGACAGCTGCTTACTAGTACTCAGGAAATTAAATATTTCATGGTACCCGCATTTAAAAATAGTTAATGGTTTTTAAGATGTTGCAGCTTGTCAATTTCTTCTTGAACAAAACAAACGAGTGCTTGCATCTCGTGTTCAGAGACATCAAACGACACGCCCGCCAACGCGTAGACTTCTTTGACTGAATGTGTGCGGGTCGCGCGGAGCGCTGTTTTAAAAGCTTCGATGGTTTGTTGCGGTTGCGCTTTGTATTTCCGGTACATCTGTAAGGCCGCAATTTGCGCCATCGCGTACTCAATATAATAAAAGGGTGTCTCAAACAAATGAATGATGCTCAGCCACTCCTCCCCTTTCCACCTCGAGAGTGTCCTCCAGTCGATGGCGTTGGAGTCAAACCGGTCGCTTAAGGAGGCAAACTGTTCATTTCGTTCTTCAACGGTATGTGCTGGATTTCGATACAACCATTCCTGAAACTGATCGACGATGATGGTTTGAGGTAAAAACTCGATGACCAGCCTGAATTGCTCGAGTTTTGCCTTCCGGACATGTGCTGCATCTTCAATCGCCAGATGCCAAAACTCCATGGAAAGAAGTTCAAATGTCATCGCTGCGAACTCCGCTACTTCCATCGGGATTTGCTGAAAGTTGTCCGGCGCGTCTTTCATTAAATCATGATGGATCGCATGTCCCAGTTCATGAATGAGAATGACCACATCATCAAATGTTTGTGTTCGATTCATGAAAAGAAACGACGTTTCAGACTCCGGAAGGAATTCACAAAAACCGCCACCCGCTTTATGTGCTCTTCCTTCAAGATCTAGATGCTTTTGAGATTTAAGTTCTTCCAACACTTTATGAAAAGATGGATCCAGATTACTTAAAATTCTTCCGACCGTCTCCAGCAGACTTTCAACAGATGTACTTGCCGTCTCTTGGACGTCCGAATATGGAGAGATCCGTACATCCCACGGGCGAAGTTGTTGTTTCCCCAAAAATCTGGTTTGTTCCTCTTGAAATACTTCTTTCAGCGGCACGATATGCTTTTGGACAGCCAATGCCAGTCGCAGACATTCTTTCGAGGTATAATCAATCCGCCCCAATTCCATGAAGGCATATGCCACATAGTTTTCAAGTTCCAGATTTTTGGCTTTCTCGTGGCGTAATCGAATCAGCTCTGAAAAAATACTCTGAAGTGATTCGGCGTGATGTTGATAGGAAAGATGAATCGCCCGGTAGGCAGTCTCGCGTACATCTTCATCGGATTCAAAAAGTAATGCCGTTAAATCATGGATCAAGACAGCTTCTTCATCCATGGATTGCAGACTCCCGATTAATTGGATGTATCGGTTGATTTGTTCATCCTCTTGCTGACGGATCAAGATGTTTTTGTCTGAAAACGATGTTTGTTGGTGCATTAAAATGGTTTGCATTCGTGTATTTTCAATTGCTTCGCCGTGCTTCTCGAGACAGATGTCGTACAGTCTTTTTTTACAAACTGCCAAGAGCGGTTTGATGTCACGCTGCACTTCTTTCAGTCGGTCTTCGTATTGTTGATTTGATGTATCCCTTTGAAAATCAATCGATGCCCAAATGACCATTTCATCATACTTATGAATAAACGCTCGACTCTGTTCAATGAATCGAGGAAATGTGTCCGCACTCTTCATTAACTCATTAAAATCATTTTCTAGTTTGCGCTTTACGGTCTTCATCTGCTTCCCCCTTCATCGGTACGTACTCTATGATGAACAAATCAAGCACCTTAACCAATATTTGTTAAATCAATCATTATTCTATATATGACTATACGATTATTTGACGCCGTTTTCTAGTTCGTGAAAATCTGTCTCTGTCTTTTCCTGACAAGTTTTTTCTAGAATGACTAGTTTCATTATCTTTTTGACTATTATCGTTGTCATTAAGACAAGTATCGTTTACAATTCAAGTGAGGTGAAGGAAATGAAATCAAAAGTAAAGGAACTACGGGCACGCCATGGATGGAATCAAACAGAACTGGCAAAACGCGCCAATATTTCACGCCAGACAGTCAGTTTGATTGAGCGGGGGGAGTTCATGCCGTCGCTTCTGATCGCCACTAAAATTGCCCGGGTCTTCGAAACGACAATCGAGGATATGTTTCAATTCGACGAGGAGGAGTTACTGTGAACAAAAATCTACAGTTGATATTACGGATGCTTGTTGGCGGCGCTATTGGATTTTTCTTGATGTACTGGATGTTGAGCAGTCCGCTCGAGGGAATCGCCTTTTCAGAGTACAGCGTGTGGGTCAATGGCTTTTTGCTTGTTGTCATGATCGGTTTACTACTGTTTTCGCTGATTCGTTATCGGCAAATTCAACGCCTTCTTCACCAACCGTTGACGGGAGGCGCGGAAGACTCGGCTGATCAACAGATGTATCGCTGGTTCAGTGATGGCACACTGAGTTTAAACTTAGTGCTTCCGCTTAGTCTTGTATTGGTCAGTGTGAATTTAGTGCTCGATCAACAGCTTTCATTAGTCGTGACTGGCTTCGTCGTAATGGGTGTCGGACTGATTGGTTCGATCCGGTTTCAGACGCTGGTCCAGCACATGTATCCGGAACGGAAGCTTCCGGACATCAGTGAAACGGATTATGCCATGAAACTCCTCGCGGCATCGGATGACGGGGAAAAACACGTCATGCTCGAAGGACTGTACAAAACACATTCTCTTGTTAATATGATGCTGATCGTTGGAATCATCTTGCTGCTCTTCTACTCGCTGTCGACATCGAGCTCTCAGCTATTCAGCATTTTCGTCATTACATCCATCTTGATGGTCAGTAACGCAAAATATTATCTGACGATTCGTAATCGTTAAGAACAGGAGAAATCAGCATGCTTCGAAGCATTATTGCCGGTACGTTCACCTCTGTTTTGATTTCCGGTGTCTTGACGGATGTGATAATCGGGAACAGATCAAAACATCTTTTTTCGACCCGGCTTCGGTTTGTCATACAGGCCGTTTTGTATGTCCTGTCGGGCGTCTTGATTGGAACGATTTTAATCCTGACTTTTACGAAAGAGGCTTTTGACGTCCCGGTTTCCCTAACGACTGCCGGAGGTTCCGCCCTGCTCTACTATCTCGTAAATCAGCTGATTGAACGAGCCTTCCGGCATGTTCATAAAAAGGAGACTCCTATATGTTGAACAAAATGTTGAACAAATTGTTCGCTGCCGCTCTGACCGCAATCGCTACTTCCGGTCTGTTGACGTTGGTTCTATCCGTTTATGCATTTTTTGAAGAATCAGATGAAGATGTCTTTTCCGAGGCTTTCGATTATTTCCTCATCTATATGTTCTATTCGTTTCCCGTCATCTTCATTTCAGGAATTCTCGTCGATTGGCTGAAGAAACGATTCGTTTCATTCTTCCCTAAGCGCCGGAAGACAGTCCCTTTTTTATATGGTGTGTCAGGCAGTACAATCGCCCTGGTTATTCTTTTACTAAATCATGACGGAGCCGTTCGGTTCAGTGAACTGTTGTTCTTGCTGCCTTTCCTGATGCTTTGCGGCGCATCAGCGATTCTGTATTTTTGGATTTCGCATAGAATTCTCAAAAAATCGTTTAATAATCCTAAAAAATGACTCGCGGTTAAAACTACCGGAGTCATTTTTGATGTCAGTCGAGCATCGTCCGTTTGAACTGAATAAGCCTCATTCGTTGACCGTTCAGTTCGACTTCTACTGCTTTGCTTTCTTGTTGGAATCCGTTACCTGTCAGAATTTTTTGCGAAGCGATGTTTCCGTCCGTCGTTTTTGCTTGAATTTCCTTAATATCAAGTTTCCGACATTGTTCAATCAACAGCTGGACGGCCTCTTTGGCAATTCCCTTTCCCGTATGATTCTGTCCAATCCGGTACCCAAGTTCTGCCCGTTTCGTAGTTACATCCCGATCGACGAGATTGATGCGACCGATAATTTCTCCGCCTTCATCTTTAATCAGGTAAAAGAACGAAGTGCCATCTCGCTGTTCCTGCAAAAGCGACGCATGGCGCTGCTTAAACATCTCAGGCATGTAATAGTCATCTCCGCGTGACGGAATCGATTTTTCAAAATAAGTGCGGTTCTTGAGTTCAAATGCATATAATTCTTCTGCGTCCAGTGCCGTACAGGCCTTCAACTGAATTTTCATATCACCCCTCCTAACCCCCTAATTATTCCTTTCAAATTCCATATATTATCATTATAATCATATAAGATACGTTGTATCAATGCGTCGCCATTACTGGTCAAGTTAGGAAACAGCATGTTCATCAAACGAAATCATCATAATTTAGCTACTCATAACGTCCGTGTCTTTTATTTCATTACTTTGTTTGGCACGATCAATCTCCTCGATCCGGTCATCACCTTGTTTTATTTTCATCGCGGCTTGTCGGCATCTGACATTCTGATCATCCTCTTCATGTATTGTGCCGCCACGTTAGTATCGGAAATCCCGACCGGTGCCTTTGCCGACCGCTTTGGACCAAAAGCGTCGTTTTTAACCGGCAGCCTCATCAGTATTTTCTCAACCAGTCTGTTGCTGGTCGCAGACAATCTCTGGTGGTTTTCGATTCAGGGACTGCTGTGGGGATTATCAACGTCCTTCTTTTCCGGTTCAGACGATGCCTTGATTTACGAATCATTAAAGGAAAGCGGTCAGGAAAAGACGATGAGTCAGGTCATGGCGAAGATTTCGTCCGTCATGTTCTCCGTCACGATTTTTACCAGCCTGATCGGCGCCTATCTCGTCCGCGATTTAGCGGAAAGTCAGTTCCAATTTCTGATCCTCATCGGAATTCTCTTCAAAATCATCGAATTCTTGTTGATTTTCAGTCTGATCAATCCTAAATCGTTTGATCAGTTCCGGGACAACCCGTATACCCATGTTAAAAACGGTTGGCAGATCATCCGCCGATCACCGGATCTGATTAAAGTTTTTCTCAACTTTACGATAGTATTGATTCCATCTGTCGTCATTTTCGGAAAGTTTGAGCAACCGTATGTGACGGGAGCCGGACTTCCCGTTGCATGGCTCGGTGTTTTGTACGCAAGCGCTGCTCTACTCAGCATGCTGATCACCCGACATCTCGCGTGGCTGTTGCTCCGGTTTAAACGGACGACATTGATGCAACTGTCCGGCGTCGTCACACTGCTTGCCGTTACGTTGGCCAGTTTCTTGTTTGACAGTTTATGGATCGCCTTAGTGCTCTTTTTTGTCCTCCGGATGCTCCGGTCAATCCGCCAACCGCTTTATTCCGGCATCATCAACGAACATATCCCGTCCGGCAGCCGGGCAACGACGCTCTCGCTGCTCAATCTCGTCGATTCCGCGTTCGACTTAATCATTCTCGGAACGATGTCATTCGTCGCGACTCTCGGATTACCGGCCATCTTTATCGGGTGTGCTCTGATTATCGGAGTGGGTCTGTTGTTTCCGGTGCGGGAGGCGAAACAGCCGGTACAGTAAGGTCTCCTCCTCTAAGAATGAAGGCAGACAAAAAGACACAGCTGTTCACTGTGCCTTCGTCTGCTTCTCTCTTTTTCCAACCAACACAATCGTACAAAACAGAAAAATCGTGCCTAAACCGGCACCAACAAGCAGTGCCGAGTCAACGACAGGCCGAAGTGCAAGTCCTGCCATAATAGAAGAAGCATTTAGCAAAAGAAACATCGTTATGTAGTTTTTCTTCATTTTACATTTCCTCCCTTTTTCATTATTGTACAATTTAATGTATCGGTTTTACAAACAATTGTCTTAAAGAATGGACGTGTATGCTGTGTTTTACCGAAAAGTAATCGCCGCTTCTCTTAGCGGCTCCATCTTTGCGATTTTATTTGGTCTGTTCGTTCCATATCCGAACAGTCCTACTTCCAACTTGATTTGGCAGTATATATCAAGTGTTTTAATCAGCATTCCGGTCTACCTGATGTACAGTTTCCCGTTCATCCTGATTTACGGCGGGATCACTTCACTGCTCAGTGAGATCATCAGCCGACGTATGACCAAAAATCAAAAAGCCGAATTTGTTGTATTGGGTGCGTTGCATCTGGCATTCGGATCTGTTTTTTTCCTGATATTTAATCCTTACGCCGGTACCCTCAGCTTAGCTGCAGCATTCCTGTTTTTCGTGACAGATCGTTACTTACAGAACAAACGAGCTTCGTACCGTCTGACGCAAGCATTGATGAGTCTTGAAATTCCGATTGGCGTCTGGATTCTGTTCATGGGACTTGTTTATCTTCAAAGCATGTTGACTGGATTCTGAACAGGAGCGGACCATCTAACCATACAGGTGGTCCGCTCTTGTTAAAAGTATGTATTAAACCCGATCTCATCTTCCCGCAGTATTCCTTTTTCATTGATGTATTCCGTGGCCAGATTTCCGTGTCGGAGCAGTTTCTTTTTCTTTAAAGCTGTTGCCAGCCGGTTCAAATTCTTTTCTTCAGTCGGTGAGCGGTCCCGCTGCAGTGTAATCGTAATGAACGGTGGGATTTTTGCTTTCTCATACTCGCTTGACGATGATGGATCCAGCTTCAATTGTTGGACAGCTTCTTGATAGTACACTGCCTTGTATGCGGTCCCTTGACCGAAAATCGTTTCGACAAGCGGACGGATCTTTTCCGTCAGTGTCTGCGACCACAGTTCAGACAAGTAGGTATCCGTAACCTGTTTTGTCTGCTGATCGACATACACGAAAAAATCGATATTTGTCTTTAAATCATTCAGTTGCACGGCATAATCAAACTCGGAGTACCTGCCCGTCGAGTCGTAGAAGACGCCCGCTACTTCAGCCTGTTGAAAGTGTTTCGCGATGTATGATTTCGTCTCACGTACGACTCGATCTGCTTCCGGTTCGTCCGGTTCCCTGGACTGGACATACAGAAAAACAACCAGACCTACCATCACGACCATGACACCAAAAAGAATCAGTAGCTTTTTAGCAAATACGCTCATGTTACCCCCTCCTTTTTTCCCTAATACTACCATCCTAATTATTCAATTGACTAAATTCATCCATATTTTTCTTTCGTATTTCTTTTAATATCTCTACAATGAACATAATCCGTTTTTCTCTGAATACTTTTGATGAAAGCGTGGTGAAGACATGCGCCGCACCATTCGTTTACTGATTCTGGGTCTGTTCATAGTCTGCGTTTTATCCGGCTGTTCCCACGAGGAATATGTGATCGAAGAAATCCAAGGCGATCAGCTTTCGCTCGGTCCTGAGGAGCAGGATCCGGAAGCTTCGTACGCCTTGACCGAAGTCATGGTTGACGATCAGACGAAGATTGACGGTCGGACCAACCCATTATCCGTCTTAAAACCGGGGGACATCATCCGGTTCGAATACCGGAAAGACAAACAACCGCTCGTCGCAACGATCGAGCGGGTCAATTGAAAGAGGAAAGAAGGTCGATGATTTGAAACTGACAGGAAAACGCATTTTGGTGACCGGCGTCACCGGGACGCTCGGCGCGCGTGTCGCAAGACGACTTGTATCGGAAGCACTCGAAGTCCGCGGCTTGATCCGGAATCCCAATCAGCTTGCTGCTGTGGAGCAACTGGGTTTCACACCGGTCCTCGGTGACCTTACCGATCGAGCGTCGCTTCGACAAGCGATGGAGAAGATTGACTGGGTGATCCATTGTGCCGCCTATCTTGGGGAGGAGCAGGTCCTTGCGCATCAAGCCAACGTGGTTGGCGTCGAGCACTTGGCCGCTGTGGCACATGAAACGGGGGTACGCATCGTCCATATCTCGACGACATCCGTCTACGGAGAACCAGCGGACGGTCAGTTGACCGAGTCGTCGCCGCTCGCCGTTGACCATCCGGCACCGTACATCGAGACAAAAATCCGCTCGGAACGCATTTTGAACGAGTATGCAGCGTACGGACTCGACGTCCGCATTCTACGGTCCGGTGCCATCTGTGCCGAACACGATTCCTACTGGGGCGACCGCCAAGTCAAACGGATGCAGGAGGCGGAGATCGTGACTTGGGTCCATCCGGACGATGTCGTGAACTGGGTTCATGCCGATAATCTGGCCGAAATGGTGTACCTCGTCCTCACGCGCGGGCAAGCCGGTGACGTCTTCCATGCGGTCGACGCCAACATTCCGGAAACCGACTTTCGCATGCGTCTGATCGAAGCGTCGGGCAAGCCGTACCGCATCCCGAACCGGATTGCGGAGCATCCGACCTATTCGAACGACAAAATCGTCGCCCTCGGTTACCGGCCGATTCGTTCGTTTGAAGAAACGATGGAAGTATTGCTAGCATCGTTCGCGGTCCCCTCAACGCCTGAATAACGGATAGAAGTCTCATTCGATCTACACTTGTTTACAACCGACTCCACAATTGAGTGAGTTGTTGCTGCACGGTCCAAAACATCCACCAACATGCTCCGGCGCATATCAGGCTGAATAACAGTGATCCGCCCCGGCTCAAAAGCAGATACAATACCAACAACAGCAAAAATGTCGCCGGTAAGCCTGACAAGACACTTTTGACAAACGCCGTCACTTCCGTTTTGGATTGTCCCTGCTGGATGAGCCAGACCAGACTGATCAGACTTACGAGCGGCAGAGCAGCAATCACGCCACCGTACGACGGCGACCGTCGGGCCAGTTCTGTGACAAGACCGATGACAAGGGCACTCGACAAAATTTTAATCAGAAAAGCAGTCATCTGCCGCCTCCCGGAATAAGCGAAACGCCGCCTGAATGGCTTGTTGGTCTGCCGGTGACAACTGCGCTAAGACACGTTCGACCCGACCGGCATCCAGTTCGGTATGTGTTTTGACGGCTGTCCGTCCTTCCGATGTCAAACTGATTTGAACGACGCGTTGGTCGGTCTCGGAACGTTGTTTGACGATGTACCCCAGTCCTTCTAGTTTTTTGACATGTTCGGACGCGGTGTTCGGAGACAAGGCAAATCGTTTGGCAATTTCCTTCACCGTCATCACCCCTGCCATTTGAATCGTCTGCAAAATCCGGACGCTTTGGTGCGACAGGTTTTCCGCCCATGTTGGGTGCAATCGATAGTACAACCGGGCAAAATCCTCATGAATCGTTGACATCTTGGTCACTCCTTTTTATATCGTTACAACCGATTATATCGTATTTTACGATATAAAAACAAATCAGATTTGAAAGCGAGGTTTTTGTATGAAGAAACGTGCCACGTTATTACTCTTAGGCAGTATATGTTTGAGCGCAGGTTGTGCTACTGAAACCACGACGTCTACAACGGACTCGATTGCAGCCGAAGCCCGTCAAGATACAACAGCCGACTTGATTCGGGCAGACGACCGGGTGTATCAGCTCGACGGAACGGACGCGACCATCAAAAAAGACGACGTGACCTCCTTTTCGACGGTCAAAAAACAGGTGACTGCCAAACAACCGTTGACGGACCAAGCAGCAACGGACTGGCAAGCTGGAACGACGTTATATCGGGACGAAGAAGCAACGGGCGTGCTCTATGTTTTTAAGGGAACGACCGCTTATCGCTATACGGCGATTCCGGAAGGTTGACCTATTTTTAAAAAGACGTGGCCGAACCTTACGATTTTGTTAGTTCACTCCGTTACGTCGAGATGGTACACTAGCGACATTATGTTCCGACCATCCACTAAGGGAGACTTCTTGATGAGACAGACCACGCATACATCCACTTCCACCTCGACAACGAATCAAAAGATCATTCAATTGATCCAAGGCCTTTATCAGTTACATACGACACCCATGAAAGCGGCCCATTATCAAAAGCTGGCAACTTATTTACCCTATCCTTCTCTAGAGGAAATTGAACAACGGTTTGGATCCTGGACAAAACTACTGGAACAAGCCGGTATCGTCAAACCGATTGATTTATCAAACCGCGATCGTTTGACGCTGAACCGCTCCAAATCATCTCCGTCCCGAAAACGTTGGACCGTCGAAGAAAGCATTGCTTTTTACGTCGAGACGTGCGGCTCCCGTGTGACCATCCGGTCCTACTCCGAACTGCGGACCGCCCATCCACAGATGATGAGTGCGAACACGATCATCCGCCACCACGGCACCTGGAAACAGGCATTGGCACACTTTCAATTGTCCTCAAACGGCTTTTACTCGGACGAGGACTGTTTAAACGCCTTGCGCCAAGCCTATGAGAAAATCGGACCGGCGATAACGAGTCAGGATTATGTCCGCTTCGCCCGTAAGCAGCAACTGCCCTCGTTGACGTTGCTGATTGAACGATTCACGAGCTGGCGCGAAGCATTACGGATCCTGGAAGAGTCGCGTTAAAAAAAACGGTTGATCCTCACGCAAATGGAGGATCAACCGTTTTTTTCATTGTTCTGATTCTGCAACATCTGATACGAGGATTTCATGGTCCTCTCCTTCTTCGCAGTCGGTCAAGAAGACGACGGACCGTTCATTTTCCGTCCGCTTCTCGAGATTTTGACAGATTTCCTTGTTCCGGTCGTCCGTTTGCGAACCGTATGCGTCGCGTGACGAATCAAGCGAGTACGTGAACCGTTTGCCGTCATAGCTGACGTCCTCGAGGATTGCATCCCCTTCCGTCGTATAATTCGTAATCCGGATCGTGTCCTTCTCTTTTTCGTCGACGTGCTTCAGAAACGTCGCAAATCGATCCATGTGGTGCTGCTCCGGTGTCGTGACGATGTCTCCGTTTTTGACGGCTTCCTCCATAGAATAACTTTTCCCGCATCCGCCTAACGTCAACAAACAAAAACCAATTACGGCAAGCCCACGCCTATTCATTCCTTTTCCTCCTTTAGAGTGTCGTCGCAACAGTTTGTAAATCATCTGCCGTTTCGGCAATCGACTGGGCAATCCGTCGCATCCCTTCAATCGTTCCCGCGACTTGCTCCGTGTCTTGCGATAAGCTGACGATTTGTTTTGAAACATCAACAGTTTGACGGGAGATTGTCGTAAAGGCATGGACAACACGTGTCAGTTCCTCCGTCGTTTGCACGACTGATTGTTCTGTTCCGTTCATCCGCTGTGAGACTTGTCCCATTTTGGAGGTGATTTCCTGCGCGATACTTGATGCTTCGGAGGCGGAACGTTTACTCTCTTCGGCAAGCTTACGGATCTCCTGTGCAACGACAGTAAAACCACGCCCCATCTCCCCCGCCCGGGCTGCCTCAATCGAAGCATTCAGACTCAGTAAATTCGTCTGATCGGAAATGGCCGTGACCATTCCGGCAATTCGTTCGATTTCTTGCGATAAAAAAGCGAGTTGCGTCATCTGTTCCGTCGTCTGTGTCATCTCAGCGACGACGTGCTCAAACCGTTTGGTTTCCGATTCGACCAAATCGACGCCATCCTCTGCTTCTTTTGCGGCTTGGCTTAATTGCGTCGCAATCGTTCCCGTTGTCAGCGAAACCTGTTGGGCATGCCGTTCCATCTCTTGAAAACTCGCCGACGACTGTTCACTCATCGCCGCCAATTCTTCCGTCGATTTTTGGACGGCTTGACCGATCCGGACTTTTGCATCCGTGACCATCTGCCGCTCGTTTTCGATCGTATCTTCATACATCGTCAGCACGATTTGTTGTTCGAGATTAAACAGCTTTCCGACCGACCGGACAATCCGCACTTGTTCCGACTGGGGCACCGTGCTTGCCTCAACTTGTTGACTGAAGACGTTCAACACCTTTTGAAACGAAGCAATGTACCATTTATTATGTAAGCCGATCCGAACATGACGATCGGCAATCCGTTTTCGGACCGCTACATATTCCGGCGTCACTTGTCCGTCAAACATCTGCAAGATGTGCTTGGCAAGTGTTCCTTTTAAACGCTCCAGTGTCGAGTGCCGTTCGATCAGCTGTTTCAGTTCCGGCACCCGGACCAGTTCTGCATAAAAGGCGTCGACCATTTGTGGCATCCAGTCCGCGACATCGTGACGAATCAAACGGACAATTTGTAAATCTTCGACCGTCAGATCAATCAATTGAAGTTGTTCGGTCAATCCAGTCCCAGCTTCTAATCGGACAAAATCACGTTCTTGAACGATCCGTTCTGAGAACGTCATCTCCTGTTGCTTTGACCACCATTTCATCTCGTTGCACTCCTTCTCAGTCATCTCTTCTTGTATAACGGTTTCTCCGAACGAAAAATAAAGCGTTTTCACTCTAAAAAACCCATAATTATGATAACTTGTCAGAAAATACATTTCCCGTATCCTTGATAGCAAAAAACGATCCGTTGTCGACGGATCGTTTAGTAATGCCTCACATGGTTCGTTGTACCAGCCAGTCGTCGAGACGTTGGAGTTGTGACGTAAACCCTTCTTTCATCCCCATCTCAAGAACTTGTTTGACCGCTTCCTCCGTTTTAAAGTCAGACCGGAACACCACCCGGGTCCGATTGCCGACGGTTTCGAACGTTGTCTCGTTTTCACTGCCCGGTAATTCCTCCGAAATCATCCCTGACGCGTCCGAGAAATAGTCGGCGTGGGCATAACGATGCGGCGCGTCGATCTGCCGAAAAATCGCTTTGCCCCATGACTCCATTCCGTAAAAATCGCCTTGTGCGGGATCCTTGCAACGCATGCAGTAATGCCAGATACCGCCTTCAACAAAGTCGAATGTCGTAATTTCCGTCTCCCAACCCTCCGGTCCCCACCAGGCTTCGAGTTGTTCTTTTTGCGTAAACGCGGCAAATACCATCTCGCGCGGGGCGGCAAATGTCCATTCCATTTGTAGGACGGAACCATCCACCGTCGTTTTTAATTTATCCTCCATCTTTATTCACTCCTTCTGAATCGACTGATTTCTGCTGCTGTTCCAAGTACGCTTCAAGCCGGACCATCCGACTGACCATCTGCTGTTCAAACGATTGACTCCATGCAGTGATGCCTTGAAAGACTTCCGTCCTTAAATGATAGATCCGGCGGTTCGCGACCGGCTCCATCCGGACAATGTCCGCTTCGAGCAAAACCTTTAAGTGTTTCGATGTCTGTGGTTGATTCAACTGCAGTTGCACCGCAATTTCACCGACCGGTAACGGACCCGTCTTCAACAGTTCAACGATCTTCAATCGATTGGCATCGGATAAAGCAAATAACGTTCGTGCAAGCCCATCTGACATGATTTCCACCTCTTCTGTATCTATATACCCTTTAAGGAATATTCCAAACAAGGAATATATAAAATTGAGCGGAAAAGTTGTCTTTGCGAGCTGACGTACAGTATCGTCAAGACAGAATAACATGTAGAGAGAGTGAATTCTGATGAAAACCGAATGGCTTGAAGCCTTTCATGTCACGGCGGAAACATCCAGTCTGACGAAAGCGAGCGAGTTGCTGCACATGACGCAACCTGCGCTCAGTAAACAAATCAAAAATCTTGAACAAACCGTCGGAACTGCCCTGTTCACCCGGACGACGAGCGGTGTTTCGTTGACCCCGGCAGGAGACATCGTGTTTAAAGAAGGACAGCGGATCATCGAACAGCTCGACGAGATGCAACGGCAAATTGATCAATTGCAGGGACAGACGTCGTTTACCCTCGGTTCCTGGCCGAGTGTCGCCATGTCTTACCTGCCGCAACACTTTGCCAACCATCCATCGGTGGACGGTCCGGAACTCAAGATCAAGACGGCCCATACGTACATCGAGCTGATGGCCGGGCTGGAGCAGCATCAGTACGATGCCGTCTTGCTCGACGACCGGCAGATTGACCATCCGTATCCGTCGACGCACCTGTATACGGAACCATTTTTACTGTACTTCCACGAAGCCGACGAGCGGTTTGAAGGCTGTGTCGACGTCCGCTTTGATCAGATTGAAGCTTCGTCATTCCTGTCGTTGCCAATCGACTGTGACTCGACGAACATCTTAAAGGCGGCTTTCGCTGAGCGCAGCGCGACCTATACCATCGCGTCAGAAATGGAATTTGGCTCAAGCGTCCTCGGATTCATCCGGGCAAAACTCGGGATTGCGATTTTACCGGCCATCTTCCAGGATGGTCTTCCTCCGGAAATCCGAACCCTGCCGATCACCGGCTTCGACGTGACACGCGAACTGTCGCTTGTGACGCGGGATACAGAACACCACCAGACGTTACTCCGCCTGATTGGTCATCCCCGTAACCGTTGATCCAGTCGGATCCGAAGTGTGTCGATATCGGCACGGTCGAGTATCTGCTCGTTAATTTCACCGTATCGGACAACATGATACAGCATCGGATCAATCGTCAAATCAATCCGGTCATGCCAGTCCTTGAGGGTTTCTTCCGGGCGGCGCTTTAAGACGTCAGGCAATTGCCGGTCAAACGACAACATCAAGTGACGGACTTCGGACACGGAGTCCGTTTGTTTTGCTTGCGGACGCCAGATAGATGGAACCGGGACCGTTCGCAAAACCTGCGGATCCCCTTCTTCCGTTGGATCAAGCGTCTGTTTACGCCAGCGGTATCTGGATAACCGACGAAAAACAAAAACGGATAATCCGGCTGCGACCAGTGCTCCGACCGGTACCAAGATATCGGGCAAGAACAAGGAGGTCCCTTTGATCATTGGACCGCTCGGAAAATATTTAACTTTAATCGTCTGCGCCTTCAGTCCTTTACGCGGTTCGATCTGATAGTTGAATTCATAATCCGCCGGTTTATAGATGTATGTCTTATAAACATAACGTTCAAACGCAACCAGCGATGCAGCCAGTACTAAAACGGAGAGAATCATCAGTCCGAGCTTCCGTTGCATATTGCCCCTCCTTTTTTACCAAATAATAACATAAAGCTTGTTTGTTCATCAGTATTTTTCTTTCTTTTCAGTCAATTTCAGCGTACAGTGAAACTACACTGTCAGATGGGATGTGATCGTATGTATTTACCTTCTTTTCGACTGGATCAAAAAACCGTTCTCGTGACCGGTGCCGGACGCGGAATTGGTCGTGCTCTCGCCATCGGGATGGCGGAAGCCGGAGCGGATGTCCTGCTTGTTGCCCGGACCGAATCCGACTTACAGGAAACAGCGAAACAAATCGAACAGCTCGGTCGGCGCGCCTTTGTTTTGACGTGTGACGTGACGGACCGGACGCAGGTCCAAGCGACGGTCGACCGTGCCTATACATATGTCGACCGGATCGATGTGCTCGTCAACAACGCCGGGATGAATATCCGCTCGAAGGCACTGGATGTCACGGAAGATGAGTGGGAAACGATTCAACAAACGAACTTAAAATCGGCCTTCCTGTTTTCACAGGAAATCGGCCGTCGGATGCAGGACACAGGTGGCAGTATTCTCAACATCGCTTCGGTCGCAGGACATGTCGCGTTGCGGACCGGCGTTGTCTACGCGACGACAAAAGCAGCTTTGATTCAGATGACAAAAGTCCTCGCGCTTGAATGGGGTCCGAAAAACATCCGTGTCAATGCGATTGGTCCGTGGTATTTCAAGACGCCGCTGACGGAACCGTTACTCGCTGATCCCGCTTATTTGCAGGACATCGTTGACGTGACACCGCTCGGACGGGTCGGTGAATTGACGGAACTCGTCGGACCGGCTGTCTTTCTCGCGTCGGATGCCGGAACATACGTCACCGGACAAACGTTATTCGTGGACGGTGGGATGACGATTAAAGGCTTTTAAGGCGAGACAAAAAGGACTTCCGATCTTGATCGAAAGTCCCTTTTTTCTGTCATGTCCTATTTTTAAAGTGAGGTGGGAAATCTGTATGGGTGCTTTAAAAAGTAAAATTGCTGTTGTCACAGGTGCTTCACGGGGTGCCGGTCGCGGCATTGCTTATGAACTCGGACGAGCCGGAGCAACCGTCTACGTCACCGGACGCAGTACACAGGAAAGCTCCACCGACGATCGTCCGGAAACAATTGAACAGACGGCCGCCGGTGTCACGGCTCGCGGTGGTCACGGAATTGCGGTCCGCTGTGACCATACGGATCCGGATGATGTTGCCCGATTGGTTCAACAGATTCACGATCAGCACGGTCGGATTGATCTGCTCGTCAACAGTGTGTTCGGTGGTTCGGAAGCTTCGCTTCCTCCCGGACAGGGCAAACGGTTTTGGGAACGTCCGCCGGAACACTGGGACGCGATGATGGTCGCCGGACCAAAAGCCTATTTGCTGACGACACGGGCGGCTGTTCCGTTGCTTGAACAAAGTCCGGCTGCATTGATCGTTAATTTGACGTCGTTCAGTCCGAATCAAGCGGCCGGCAACTTGTATTACGATTTGGCGATGCAGTCGATCAACCGGATGACGTGTGTCATGGGACAGGAACTTCGAACGGCACGAATCGCAGCCGTCGCCCTTTGCCCCGGTTTCATGCGGACGGAACGAGTCGTGGACGCAGGATTCGGCAACCAGGCAACCGAGACCACCGCTTACGTCGGACGAGCTGTCGTCGCTCTGGCACAGGATCCGGATATCCTGCAACGGACCGGTCAAGCCTTATTCGTCTCGGAACTCGCCCGTGACTACGGCTTCTCGGATCAAGACGGTTCGCAGTCGGCTTCATTTGGATTATAAGTAAACTTTTATCGATTTACACAAGAAGGTTCGGCTTGGTCTCGCGACAGCCGAACCTTCTTGTATTTCATTATGCCATTCTCCGGCCAATTACCCGGTACATCAGTTTGATTAGAATGAGTGTCGTGATAAGTGTGACAACGAGGACGGCAATCGGCAACAAGACCGGATAACCGAAGACATTGACCGTCACATACTCCCGGAACAAAACGTAAACACTTAGAGCTTGTCCCTGTGTGAACTTCATCAGGTTCAACATGAAATCCGGTGTTTCTGTATTAAACAGAACCGTTTCAATCAGGAAAGGTCCGCCGACGATGAGTCCACCGAGGAATACAGCGACCACTGTCTGTTTGATCAACATCGACAGGAACGACAGGACGATGACAAGCGAAACGGCAATCACCCACTGATACAAGATGGAAATCCCGTATAATTCAGCGAACGTCAGCGGGTACGGTGAGTTGACGTAAGCCGCTTGAATCGGAATCTCCCAACCGGAATGCCCGCGGAAGAAACACAGCAGTTGAACCAGATTGTAGATTAGAATCGTCCCCGTTACCAGTGCGATGGATACCATCAGCTTGGCTGTCAACAATTGTTTTCTCCCATGCCGTGAGGAATAAAGATACGCCGCAACACCGGTCTGATATTCACTGGAAAAACTGACGGCTGTTCCGAGAATCAGAACCACTGCCAACAACGCATATCCACCGGTTCCTGAAAACGTCAGCAATTGATCAAACGTTTGATAGTTTCCGACCGGACGATAATCAATCGCTTCGGTCAAATCAGCTTGTAATGAGAGTTGCCGTTTTTCATATACAGTTGATGCCTCCTCTCCTTCCTGACGGAGCAAAGAGACATCTTTAGATTGCTTGTCATAAGCCGATGCAGCCTCGAGCACGTTATGATAGGAAGCATTTTGTTTCTTTTCTTCTGCCGTCGGATCCGTTTTTTTGACATAGGCTTCACTCCCGGCTTCCGCACGCGCAATCATTTCTGAAGTCAGTTCTCCTTCAAAACCTGTGTTGACGCGATCCGCCCACGGCCATCCCATGCGTTGAACGGAAAAATACAATCCGGCAATCAGGATGACCAGCAACAATAACCATAAAAAACGTTGCTGCAACAACTTGTAAAACTCAAAGCGGACAAGTTCCCGCAACGTACTGTCTGATTTTTTCATACGACTTGCCTCTTTCGACTAGTTTGATAAAGAACCTTCAATACAATCAGGGTCACGATCACCTGCACAAGCAGAATAGCTGCCGGCAGTAACAGCGGAATTCCGAGATTGATGGTCTGATACGTCTTAAACACTTCTCCGGTCAACAAGGCGCGGCTCGGAAAAAATAAAATCCCTTGCTCAAAAACTTTTGTTTCCGGAAAGAAGGTGCCCGAAATCACAAATTGGTAAAGAAGCGGGACACCCATTAAAATGCTCGACCAGAGAATCGCATGAATCGCCGTTTTGACGAAAAATGAGATTGCGAGCACCCAAATGCCAAGCACGATTAATACAAATGTCTGATAACCAAACGATACCAACCAGTATTGTCCGATGGAGAACGGATACGGTGAATTGGTCAAACCCTCCATCACTTGCATCGGAGCGGACCAATCAATCGTTCCAAAACGATACCAGGCAAGACACAAAATCCCGAGATGTACTACTAGACTGATGCCCGTCAGGAATATCGATCCGGCAAGCAGTTTTGCCGTCAGTAACTTCGTTCGACCGTTCACAGCGGGCAGTTGATATTGATCGACGCCCGAAACCCGTTCTTTGGAATAGATGAAAGCAATCAGTAACAGCAAAGGGAACAGCAGGACAGCAACGCCGGCTTGAGTCGTAAACGTTACTGCTTTTTCTGCCGGGATGTGGTACTGGATCGTGTCCAGATTGATTTGTTCCAACAGACTGGTATGTAAGGCACGATCCCGTTCTTCAAAGCCCGATTTGGCCAATCCGTTCGTTAAAGTTTCCAGCCCCTGTGCTTTTAAAATTTGGGCTTCTTCAATGTTAAACAAGTGGGCGAATGCTTTATTTTCAAACGAAACAACGGAATCAGGTTGTCCACTTAAATCATAGTTTTCATCATTGATTTTATTTGCGCGGTCATGTATTTTCTTAAATGTTTCTGCCGTCGCCGGACCCTCCCATGCTGCATACTTCGCGCGGACATTTGCTTCCTCTTCCGAAAAGACCGAAGGCATCAAGTACAGCAATAAGGCGGCGATGAACAGCATGGCAGGAATCGATGTGCAGAGTTTATACAATTCAAAGCGAATCAACCGGCTCATGCACTTTTTCCCCGTCCGTCCAAATGATACAAATACAAGTCTTCCAGTTGCGGCTCATCTTGGGCCGCCTTCGGATGCGGCATTTGGCTTGAAATGATTCGGACCCGGTTTTTACCTTGTCGCGTTTGTTGGATTGATCCGATTTGATACGTGTCTTGTAATTCGAGCAATTCCTGATCCGTCACATCAACGGTCCAGATTTCAGTCGCAATTTCATCCAACAGCTCATACGGATTGGCTTGTTTGATGATGCGTCCCTGCTTCATCAAAATGATTTCACGCGCAATCGATCCGACATCCGAAACGATATGGGTCGACAGCAAAACAATCCGCTTCCGGGCAATCGACGCAATCAGATTCCGGAAATGAATCCGTTCCTTTGGATCAAGGCCAGCTGTCGGCTCATCAATGATCAAGAGTTCCGGATCATTCAGCAACAATTGGGCAATCCCGATTCTCCGCTTCATGCCGCCGGAAAAGCTTTTCAACTTCTTATTGGCGTGTTCTGTCATGTTGACCGCTTCGAGGGCGGACATGACGCTTGTTTGGACATCTTGTTTTGGCACACCTTTGACGGTCGCGAGATAACTTAAAAATTTAGCGGCGGTAAAGTTGCTGTAGATTGGCGTGTCTTGCGGAAGATAGCCGATTTTTTCGCGGTACGCGTCAGCAAGCGGCGACATTTCTTGTCCGTCAACAAGAATTTTACCCGTTGATGGTTTAAGCAATCCTGCTAAAATCTTCATCAATGTTGACTTACCTGCCCCGTTTTCTCCGAACAACGCATAGACGCCCGGTTCTAACGTGATATTGGCATCCATCAATGCCTTTTTTCCATTCAGATATGTTTTTGAGGTGTTCTGAATCTCAATCTTCATTCCATTTGACTCCTTACGTTCATGATTTAATCTAGCATCTTACACATTATACAAAATTTGTATCTTTCAGTGTGATGGATTTCAAATAAATGTTTTTGCTATAATGGGTATTCTTTGAATTCAAATGAGAGCGTATGCAGAAAGGAGTTCTGACTATGGAACAGACCAAACCATTTACTTTAATCAATCAGGCAGTCATGAGTTACGGTCTTGACTTTCAATCCCTTGAAATTGAACCCGTCTCTTTCACAATCTACGGCAAACACGGAGATTTACACTACAAAATCCTGGTCGATGAACGTCCTTATTCGATTCGTCTGTTACCAAAAAAGCGTTATGTCAATTCTGATTTGTCCCACTCTACACCGGATCTACTTACAAAACAGTTGCGGTACACCGATTATCTGCGGGCACATGGTATTCCGTTCATGGAGCGCGTGGAGCCGTCACGGAATGGTCTTTTTACGACAATCACTGATCCGTCCGGACAAAATTGGACATGTTGTCTGTTTCACTGGATGGACGGACAACATGTGACGGCAAATACAGTACATACGGCGGCCCGGATGGGAACGTTAGCCCGTCGATTGCATGATGTTTCGCTGCATCAACACGATATCTGTTTTCCATACATTGACCATACGGTTGCCTATCAGCGTTGGCTCGGCGATTTACAACGGCTATCGATTTCACGGATGCCGGAACCGGTCCGAAATTTCTTGCAGGAGTATCTGAATCTAGCACAATTTCATCTCGACACCGCAAGACACTACAAATCTTCTTCACTTCAACCGGTCATCTCGACGGATTTAAATTCGCTCAATATCTTATGGAATCAGGGTCAACAAATCGTCGGAATCGTTGATCACGAACATATCGGCGCAACCGACCGCGTGCAGGATTTGGCCTGGCTGATCAAATGGTATGCCCGGACGGAAAGTATCGAATCGCATACTGTGTCCGGTCGTTTAGCGAAAATTTTACTGGCCCACTATAATTCGCCGACCATGCTCGTGCCGGAAGAGGATCCGCGGCTGGCTGCCTTGCTTTGGCTCTTGGGCTGCATGAATCTACATTTCGTCGAACGGACGAAACAGCTTGCGTTCGATGCAAAAAACAATCCGGGCGGTTATGAGCAGTTGCAGCTGCATTTGCAGACATACCGTGCAAGAGGTGAACAACTTTCCGGACTATTACGCAATTAAAAAAAAGAAACAAGTCACGGGACTTGTTTCTTCATAACACACGGAACGGACGGACGCTGTCGGATGGTTTTAAGCGATAGGTAGCAACCGGTTTAAAGTGGCTGTTCAGCGTCTTGACCCGGAATTCGGCCGTTTTAGTAATTTCTTCGAGGACATGGTACGTTTTCGTTTTCGCATCATACGCATAATCAATCAAATCATCTTTACTATCATATAAGACACGGACTTGTTTCGTCTTATGGTTGATTTCATACATCCGGTCCTGATTAAAGATCAGTTCGGTTTCTTTTGTAAGGGTTTGTGTTTTCTCGACCCCGCCTTTTACATGTTGATCCGTTGTCATCATTTTCGTACTACGCTGTTTTTTGACGTCATACGACAAGACTGTCAATTTTTCATTTTTTTCCGAACGGATGCCGTAAATCTTCAATTGTGAACCGGCTAGACGAATGTACTTGGCATAGATTAATTCTTTGATGGTCTCATGCTGGAGAGGCTTCAATGATGTTGGATCAAAGGTATGGAGTTTGATCGAGTAATCGACTCCTTTCATATGATCTGCCAGCACATACAATTTGTCACCGGTCACGATCAAATCTTTTCCGAAGCCGGTATAACGTTTTGATGCACCGATTTTCTTGAAATCCAATGTATATTTCGAGAGTGAAAATTGATTGATTGTCGACAAGCTCATCACGTAATACACATTTTTGTATTTCTTAATCCTCATCGTTGCCGGCTCAATTTGTTTGATGATCGTCTTACTATTTTTTAAATTGATGACACGGTCATGATACGAGCTGTATAACAGTCCGTCATGCAGACGATCAGCGCCTTTCAGCGCATAGCGCACTGTTTCAATCTTTTTGTTGCCGATATAGGTCTCGAATGTCGTGTGCGGCTGTTCGTAACTTGTTGAAACGACTTGATAGGTATCTTTTTGCGCTGCTACAGCGTGATTGAATCCAACAGTCATACTAACAACTGTTGCTGCCATCAGCAGCTTATAAGCTTTTTGCATAAGTTACACCCCTTCTTGAATTTTTCATAATACCTGAAACGGCATCATACGGGCAGTTGACTGAAACTTATAATCGGCAACCGGTTTGAAGTTGCTGTTCAGCGTCTTGACACGGAAATTACTTGTTTCGAAATTCCCTTCGAGGACGTGATAGGTTTTTGTTTTGCTGTCGTACGCATAGTCAATCAGTGCCTGTTTACTGCTGTACAGAACCCGGACCTGTTTCGTCTTTTGATCGACTTCGAGCATCGAATACATATTGAACACCAAATCCTTTGTCGACGATAACGCTTTTGTATCATTGACCCACATGACGGGTTGCTTGGATGTCAAAACGATTTTCCCTTGTTGTTTTTTCAAGTCATAAGACGCAATCGACAACTCTTCTCCTTCTTCTGTTTTATTGCCGTAAATTTTCAACTCATTACCGGCATGGCGGAAATGAAACGCAAAAACCATCGGCTTGATTTTCTCAAGATGGAGAGACGTAAAATGTTTAGTATCAAACGTATGTATTTCAACCGAATTCGTTTCCGCTTTCATGTTATTCGCCAGAACATACAATTTATCTCCGGTTACGATCATGTCCCGCCCATGACCGACAAATCTTTTCGTCTGGCCGATTTTTTTAAAATCAGACGTATATTTTGTCAGCGAAAATTCATTGATCTTCGACATGGACAATGCGTAATAGACATTTTTATACTTCGTGATCCGCAGTGGCGAGTCGGCAACTTTTTGGAGTGTCGTCTTGCTGTTTTTCAGGTTAATGACACGGTCACCGTAGGAGCTGTACATTAATCCGTCATGCAGACGGTCGACACTGCCTAATGTATAACGTACCGTCTCGATTCGTTTGCTGCCGATGAACGTCTCAATTTGAGTCAACGGCTGACTGTAACTTGTCGACGCGATCTGGTAGCTGTCTTGTTGTGCCGAGACATCTTGACTAAAACCGATTGAAGAACTGACAATCGTTGCTGCCATCAGCAGCTTGTAGCCTGTGTGCATGTTTTCCATTCCTCTCCACACGAACCGTATTAAGGTTCCATCAACAGTCCCGTATTTCAGACTTGCTATGTTCCCTTCATACAAATAATACCCATTTAATGGCACACGGTGAGCTGTGAATCATCAAATGGGTCAATCTGTTTTTTGAAATTCATTTCGGTGAGATAGCCCCAAGTTACGATGAGGCGTTTACCCCTTACATTATTTCCATATTAAAGGGTTATTTATTTATCGTATGTTATAATTATACAAATAATGATTTTGAGGAGTTCATATGAAAAGAATACTCGTCATTTTATTAAGTGGAAGTTTATTTGTCTTGGCTGGGTGTAGTCAATCTGATACAGAGAGCACTGGTAGTTATGCGATGATTGTAGTGGTGAATAACAAAGAATATAACGGAACAGAAGCTCAATTGGATACATCCAAGCAACTTGGGGAAGAAATCAACAAAATAATCAAGAAAACTAAAGCCAATGAGATGCCTCAAGGGAATAATCAATCGAATTACTTTCCGGTCGGATCGAAAATCTATTCCGTTAAGGGAACGGAAGATTATATCATCGTAAAAGACAAAGAAAATAAAAAGTGGCTTTTAGAAAAAGTGATGAATAGAGAATAGAAAATTTCTCTTTCATTACTTTTTTCAGTTGTAGTAATTATGGCTCCGCACTATCAGAATGTTCGCTACTTTAACGACTAAGTTCGATGAGAAATCTAAAAAACCGATTGGGGAAATCCGTATGATATTAAATGTTGATGTACATATTCGAGCGATGACCTCTCATGATTTTTATTTAATGGTGAAGTGGTTAAATAATCAGAAGGTATTAGAATTCTACGAAGAACCACCTTCCAAATTAGATGAAGTAATACATAAATATGTTCCTAGAATTAAAGGTGAGCATTATGTTACACCTTGTATTGTAGAGTACAAAAGCGAACCCATAGGTTATATGCAGTACTATAAAATTCAAGAAATTGATTTGGAAAAATATGATCTTCCAAAAAATCAAAATATTTATGGTATAGATCAATTTATTGGAGAACCCCAATTATGGGGCAAAGGTATAGGCTCCATGATGATTCAAATGATGCTGGAGTATCTTTGGAATGACAAAGATGCTTTAAAGGTCGTATTAGACGTTAAGAAAAATAATAAAAGAGCAATTTCAAGTTATAAGAAATGCGGTTTTACGCAAAATAAAGAGTTAAATCATGACTCACTTTTAATGGAATGGACAAAAGAAACATGAATTAACTTAATAACATTCTTCAATGAATATCTGGAAACAATTTAAAAAGGCACGAACGCTTATCTAACAGCGTTTCGTGCCTTTTCCTGTGAACCTATTGCAATCAAATGCAACAGAGCCTATTTTTTAAGAACCGGCCGCATCGGATCAAAAACGGTTTTCGCATCAAAGAACGGATCCAAAACGTTGGTCTTCCCGGCAATCGCTTGGCGGAGCCGGATTCCGTCGACATTGATCCGCGCCTGTCGGTAATAGTCTTTCCCCGCCTGCTTCCAGGCATGCTGCGAGGCATCCACGTTATAAAAATAGCGGAAGCCTTTTTGCGTCAAGTACCGGTATTTGTCGCCGCTGTACCCATGCCAGTCCTGAATGTCACTGCCGTACGGATAAATCAGCTGGCGGGTCGACCCGATCAGTGGCATGACGTCACGGTTGTAACGGTCCGTATCCGCTTGAATAGTCGCCAGACTGACCTTCCCGACTGAGATATGACCGTACGTGTGACTCGCAAACTGCCAACCGTCTTTTTTGAGCGCGGTTGCCGTTGCTTTCGCTGCTTGACGCGCCCGTTCGACTTTGGCTGACTTGCCGTACTGGGCATACGATGACCGGTAACCGAGGACACCGTTGTATCCGGTGATGCCGAGCACTCCTTTGGCGCCGCGATACGAAAAATCGGGATGTTGCGCAACAAACTGATCGACGACCGGAACGAGATCGTAGGCCCCATCTGCTTTACCGGTCATCGTGTTTGTGATCTGTCCGTTGTGTTCTCGTAACGTCGTCGCAAATCCGTCACCGGTCATGTATTCATAGTAATTGACGTCATCCTGCGACAGGACGAGCGGATGCTTGCCCTTCGGAAACGCGAGTGCCGTCTCTGTCATCCGTCCGTCTTTCCACGCAGCAAGATCCGTCGGTCGGACAAGGACGTAGTTCCGCTCGTACAGTCCACTCAGAATCCGTTTAAATTCGCCGAGCGTCACCATGTAATCGTCATAACCCCGCTCTTTCCGGTCTCCGTCAAAGGCACGCTTCGGCTCCGCAATCAACGAATGGAAAAACAGATGCGGCACGGCGGTTCCGCCTTTGATCGGAACGAGCTTTGCTTGTTTCGCCACGTATTCTGCCCGCTTTTGTTTCGCTTCCGCCGTCTGTAGCCGGTCAACAATCCGGATCGCCCGCCCGTAATCATACTGCGCGGCCATGCCGTCCGCCCGTTTCAGTTCCTGCTCTATGTAGGCCTCATCCGTCGCTTGCCGCTTTTTGGTCTGTTCCGTTCCCGTCTGCTTCGGTTTCACTACCGGTTTGACTGTCGGTTGACCACAACCGCTGACAAGCAAGATCCCAGTAAGACCAAGTCCGATCCATTTGCTGTTCATCTTTATCCCTCTCCTTTTTAGAAATCTGATTTCCCTTCTTAATTATATCCCTACCCGATTATTCAGTCGATTAACTATTTTACCGGGGCATTCCAGTTCGTTATGTCCCCCATCCAAAGCGGAAGTACACAAACCGGTCCGATGGGTGTTTAATAAGGGACGTAATGAAAACACACGGAGGTGCAACACATGATTGAACAAAACGTAATCAATGGAGTTTGGTATAACACAGAAGAAACGATTCCGGTCTTTAACCCGGCAACAAAAGAATTACTCGGACACGTACCAAGCAGCACAGCTGACGATGCAGCACGTGCCGTCGATGCGGCAAGTACAGCTTTCGTTGACTGGTCACAGCGGACAGCCGATGACCGCGCTGATAAAATTGATGCCTGGTACCGGTTGATTCAGGAACACCGGGATGAACTGGCGGATATCATGACACGCGAACAAGGGAAACCGTTCGTCGAAGCACGCGGGGAAATCGACTACGGCAATCAATATGTCCGGTGGTACGCAGAAGAAGCGCGCCGGATTTACGGCGAAACGATTCCGGCATCTGTTCCCGGAAAACGGCTCTTCGTCGAAAAAGAACCGGTTGGTGTCGTTGCGGCAATCACACCATGGAACTTCCCGGCGGCGATGATTACACGGAAACTCGCGCCGGCCCTCGCTGCCGGCTGTACGGTCGTGCTGAAACCGTCGGAAGAAACACCGTATACGGCACTTCGTCTCGTCGAACTTGCGATCGAAGCCGGTATTCCGGCTGGTGCTATCAACGTCTTGACGGGTGACGCGGCAACGATCAGCGGTGTCTGGCAAGCGGATTCGCGTGTTCGTAAAATCACCTTTACCGGCTCAACAGCGGTCGGTAAATTGATCATGCGTCAAGCAGCGGATACGATGAAAAAACTGTCGCTTGAACTCGGTGGACATGCGCCGTTCATCGTCACGGAAAATGCCGATCTCGATAAAGCCGTCCAAGGCGCCATCCGCTCGAAATTCCGCAACGGCGGACAAGCCTGTGTCGCAACGAACCGCTTTTATGTCCAGGCATCGGTTCTTGATGCCTTCACTGAAAAATTCGTCGCCGAAGTCAACCGTTTGAAAGTCGGCAACGGTCTTGATGCCGATTCGACAATCGGACCGTTGATCAATGCGAAGGCTGTCGCCAAAGTTAAAGCACACATTGACGATGCCGTCGCAAAAGGCGCAACGATTTTAACGGGCGGAACGATTGACGACTCTGTCGGTTACTTCGTAACACCAACCGTGCTCGGTAATGTCACGGAAGATATGATCTGCATGCAGGAAGAAACGTTTGGTCCACTCGCTCCGATCTCCGTCTTCGAAACACTCGACGAGGTCATCGAACGTGCGAACAACACACCATATGGTCTTGCGGCATATGCGTTCTCGGAAAAAATTGACGAAGCGCTTCAACTCGGTAAAAAACTCGAGTACGGCATCGTCGGCTTGAACGACGGTGCACCATCGGCTGCCCAAGCACCATTCGGCGGTTACAAAGAAAGTGGACTCGGTCGTGAAGGCGGTGTCTACGGTATCGAGGATTATCTTGAAGTCAAATACCTGTCACTCGGTTAATCACAAAATCGGGCCAACTTATAAGTCGTTTCAAAACCAATAAAATGGCCGATGATTCCTTCTTTCCACGGAATCATCGGCCATTTCTATTCAATTTTTTTATCAAAATTAGACGAGAATACTCCTACTTCTAAACGTTCAGGGCGAAGCCCTAGTGCAGGTGAGAGATGACTCCTCTTCGGGCAAGACGTGTCTTACGACACGTCAATTGTCGGACGCTTTTGATTTACACGGTCAAAAAGGATAACCATTTCTCCTGTAATATCCACAACGAAATATATCTTTTTTACTCTAGTAGATTTGTACAATATACCGGGGTCTGAAAACGAAAAACCCAAGTGGATGCACTTTAAAAGTGATTTCCATTTGGGTTTAATCCAAAGAGAGCAACCAATTTTTATATTCCGAAAAATATTAACTAGTAGAATGAACACTTAATATGTCTTTACCAAGGGTTCAATATAGTCATCAGAAAATAAGCTAAAGATATATGCAAAATACTTCATAAAATCCCCCAAAATTTAAATGGATTCTTATGGCTAAAAACTCCCTATTAACGAGGACACTATTAAAGTACCTAACACTTTGAAATTAATGAAAATACTTTATCACTTTTCTTTTATTGCTGTTACAGTCAAATCTATTGTTGAAGAATTTGGAGAAGTAGATTCATTTTCTTTTAGAAAATCTTCTATCAATTTGTGAAAATCTTCCCATTTTTCTTTGGTCAAAGAAACGCTTCCTAAGATAATTTTCACGCTATCTTCAAAACTCTCTTGTTGCAAATCTTGTTCCAAAAGATTAATCATTTTTTTTTGGCTTAACAAATAATAATGTAAAAACCTCTCGAAATTGTCTTGAAGATAAGTTCTATTGAGCACTATTTCTTCAGTGAATAAATGGTTGCTCGAGTATCCATTTTCAATTAAATTTCCTATTTGTTTCTGATCTTTGATTCGAAGAACATCAACATTTAAGAGCTTATTAATTTTGTAATATAGATTCGAAGAAGGAATATCAAGTTTTTTAGATAATTCTTTTCGCGTTAAAGTTTTATCAGCAGTTTCCTCAATAATTTTATAAGAAATATCATCAAATATTAATTTTGTTATTTCGTTTACACTTGACATTTATTTTACTCCTTAGAATACAATTTTAAATTCTCGATAGTCGGTAAATTTCTCAGACTAGGATTTAACAAGTAGAAGAATCCTATAATTATAAAGGATCCCGCTCCTAAATACATGGTAATTAAGGGAGACGTGTGAGATGCAATAACCCCGATAGCAACGGCTCCTATCGGAATAGCAATGAATAAAAAACTATCACTAATAGAAAGTACACGAGAGAGAAAGCGTTCTTCAACTGCATTTTGATTGAGAGTTAGAAAGACAATATTCATTATACCAAATGGAACCATTGATAATCCTAATAAGATAAATGTCAATACTAAAAATGGTTGTAAAAGAGCAGTTATCCATATAGTTGCCGTAGCTAGCGGTAAAAATATGAATACCGTCCCTATTTTAAATTTCATAAATAGAGGACTAAGTATACTACCAAGTAATAATCCAATTGAAACAGTAAACATTAAAAAGCCGTAGTACTTTGAGTTACCTAAAAAGTTTGCAAAGTCAGGTAAAATGGCGCCTATTCCACTGATCAAACCATTAGCAAACATAAATGGGAGCGTAATAATTAGTAGTTTACTAGAGATGAAATATGATAAGCCTTCTTTTAAATCAATTCTGTATTCTGATGAATTTTCTTTCTCAAACGTATTTTTAACTACATTCTTTTTCGAACTACTATATTTAATTTTTGTGAAAAAAAGACAAGCAAGTAGAAAAGTAACGGCATTGAACAAATAAATATCTCTAATCCCCACATACAAGATGATAAGGGAAAAAGCTCCAGTGATAATAAGACTTATTATTTCTTGCAAACTATTATTAAATGAATTAAATGGTCCGATGTTCTTTTTTTCCATTATTAACGGGACTATACTCATTTCAGCCGTACCTTGAAAATTCTCTACAAAAGCTAATAGCGTAATAACTACAAAGACTAAATAAACATTTTCAACGTTCAATATAATAGCTATTGGGATAATAGCCATAATTAAAAATTGAATTAGCTGAGAGTTTATTAAAATTTTTCTCTTGTCTGCACGATCAATGAGTGGACCAAATAAAAAATTGAAAACTTGTGGAATGGATATACAAGCAACCGCGGCTCCAGTAAATATTGTATTTCCTGTCAATTCATAAATATACCAGATGACTGCAATTTGATACAAACTATCTCCCAACGACGAAGCAGTGCGGCCAGCCAATAAGTATTTTGCATTGTGTTCTTGTATGAAATCCATAAATACCTCCAAAAAAATTATTTTTATCGATAAAATAAATTTATCAAATTAAATTTGTGTATGCAATCACTTAAATAAAAATTTTTTATTCGATAAAACTAATTATTTAAATTTGTTGAAATTAAATGTATTATTTAAATTATCAGAAAACTAGGAGGTGAAATTATATGAAGTTGTCTACAAAAAAAGCACCGAAAGATACAGTGCAGCACGACGGTTTGTCAAATTAAGCGCAACACTTCTTCGGAGAAGACCTCGTATGCGGTTTTCTAATCCAGACGCTTTCGTGGTCAATTGTTGATCCTAGAAAGCGCATGATTCAATTCTGTTGAGCTTATCATTCCGAAGTTCGTTCCCTTTGAAAAGAACTCACATAGAAGACCATTGGCGTTCTCATTGCCTCTTCATTGTTATGAAGAATATAGATCTGCGAAGTACATTGGGATACCGAGGTAGTCCTGTATCCGTTCATGATAGCTGAACTCCTTATCCTAATCCGTTGTCAAGGTGGATGGTCTCTAGTTAGTTGGACATAAACCTTAAGGTCAATTAGACTTAGGAAAATTATGAACAGCAGAGGAGAATCACCTTCATGAATAAATGGGAACGAAGAATTTTTAGCGATTCATTCAAACAACAGATGGTTCAACTCCATAAGAAAATTGTCTAATTTAGTGTTGACAATCCACCTTTTCAATAGCGAAACCTTTCGTCTGTACGTCACACAGTGTCACATAAGGAAAAGGAGGGAAATTCCCCGATACACTCCGGAAATCCCCCTCCTTTTGTTCATTTTTATCAAGAGACATCCTCACTTTTAAGTCAATCCTATATTTCCATTCATTCTACATACTCGTAAAGAACGACACTCTCAATATAGTGAATGAACCGGCGTAACTCTTTTTCTTCTTCTCCGGACAAATCGCCTTCCTTCGACATCGAAGCGATTTCTTGACGCTGGACTTCGATTGCCCGTAAACAGAGTTCTTCTTTTTGTTGATCGACGTCGGCTTTCCCGCCGACCGGTGACGACCAGCGGGTATGCTTAAAGCGTAACCGTTTGTAGAATTCGAGCACGCTTTGGACGACATCGACCGGATAATCGCCGCGGCATCCTTCGAGCCGGGCGATGACTTCACCCATGACCTGTTCGTACAGTTCGTGCTCGACTTGTGTCAGGCGGATCAACTGGTCGGACGACATGTTCGACCGTCTCCGTTTCCAAAGGATCTTCCGGATCGGTTGTGTCAGCCTGAACCGTGCCTCTTTGTCAATCGCTTCGCGTCGGTTGTCGATTGACCGGAAAACTTCTTTTTTCAATTGGTCCGGTGTCTCATGATCGGCAAGGAACTGTTTCGTGAAATCACGTTCCCACTGGACCGCTTCGAGACGCAGTTTTTTCAGTTGTTCATTGAAGTGAGTCAACTCTTCTTCACTCTTCTCCTGTGCCCGTAACAGTCGTAACATGACATGGTATTCATTTAACAAATCAAAGGCGACGGTCGAGTTTTCTTCGTTGACGACCTGCTTGATTTCCGTGATGGCGCGTGTCACCATCCGTTGTTTAAACGAATTCAGATCCAGTTCCGGTTGGGCATCTGCCTCTCCGCGGTTGAGCAGCGGCAAGAGGACTGTCGCCAGAACGAGTGTGAAGATGATGACGCCGGCCGCAAGGAAAATGATCAGCGACCGTTCCGGGAACGCTTGTCCCGAGTTCGTTAAGAACGGTAACGACAAGACCCCGACCATCGTGATTGTTCCGCGGACGCCGACGAGTGTCGTGATGACATCCTGTTTAAAGGACGGTTTTTGATGATCCGCTTTTTTCAGGAAACGGTGGTCGAACCAATTGAAGAACATCGTCCAAACCAGACGAATCAAGAGGATGACCCCACCGATTTCAATGACGAACAACATCAAGCGCCAGTTGTTGATTGCGTCATCGGCAAAGATTTCCCGCGTCGCTTCCGGTAACGTCAAGCCGAGTAACAAGAAGATGATCCCGTTTAAGATGTAGGCAATCATCGTCCAGATGTTGTCGGTCAACGTCTGCTCCTGGGCAAAAAACGTTTCTGTCCGTTCCTTGATCAAGGCGTGGAGAATCCCACCCGTAACGACGGCGATGACACCGGAGGCATGCAAAACTTCTTCGGCGACGAAGAAGATGATGAACGGCGTCAAAATTTGCAACAAGGCATAAAAGACGACATCTTCAATCCCTGTTCGGCGTAATTTCATCTTCAACCAGTTCATTGCGATGCTGATCGCCAGACCCACGACGGCTCCGACGGCGAACATGTAGATGAATTCGGTCGTCGCTTGTTGAATCGAAAAGTAACCGGTGACGACCGCTGCGACCGCATAACTGAAGGCAACCAGTCCCGACGCGTCATTGATCAACGACTCTCCGCGGACTAAGTTGAGAATCTGTTCCGGTATCTGGACCCGTTTCGCAATCCCGTTGACGGCAATCGGATCGGTCGGTGAAAGAATCGCTGCAAGCGCAAAGGCTGCCGCGAGCGGAATCACCGGCACCAGCCAGTTGATGAAGTAACCGCCGATGATCGTCGTCAGCAACACGAGGACGATTGCATTTCCGAAAATCGCAGCCCGCATCTTCCAGAGTTCTTCGCGCGGGAAATGTGAACTGTCGTTATAAAGGAGCGGTGCAATGAATAACAGCAGGAACCATTCCGATTCGACTTCAATCTTCAGCCCGCTGATTAACAATGCGGCAATCGTTCCGACGAGAATTTGAATCAAGGCGGTCGGGATGAAGCGAATGTAATGCCCGAGTACTTGCGTCAAGATGATTAAGGCAAGCATTAATAAAATCAGTGATAACGTTTCCATAGAAAACCCCTTCCATTCTTTCACTGTTTCTCTGGTTATATCGTAACATAATTTCTCACTGACTTAGGGGATTCTCCCCTTTTCAATCGTCATATGCCGCAAGCAACGCGTGCGCTTGGTTTTGAAGATCGTCGATCAGTGACGTTGGTTCCAACACCTTGACCTCCCGACCGAGCCCAAACAATTGCCGGCCGAGAAACGGTAATTCAGCAACAGAGACCGACCATGTGCGTTGTTCATTCAGCGGCAGGATTCCTTCAAGCAATCGTTCTCCGAGCGTTGTTAATTCCAAGCGGACCGTCACCTGTTCCCCTGCCTGTCCGTGTTGGTCGGCCTCTTCGAACGTCATCCGGTCTGACGGGAGGGTCGTCTGTTGCACCTGTTCCACCCGGTCGACCCGGTACTGGCGCAGCCCCCGGTCCGTCTGCGCGAGCAGATACCAGCGGTTGCGATCAAACGTCAGACCGATCGGATCGATTAGGATTGTCCGCCGACCGCTTGTCGTCTCGTACGTGATTTCGCCTTTGACTTCCGCCTCCATCAAACGCAGCAAGTCACGCGTCAAAGGAGACGGTGGCGTATCCGGTCGCGCAAAGCGGACCCGTCCTTTTAAGCGGTCCATCTTGGCTTCGAGATCAGACGGCAGTTCATGCAGATACCATTCGGCAAGATTGCCCCGCAACGCACCAAACGGCAAATCGGGAATCTGTCCGACCCAGTCGAGCATCAAAAACAGCGTGATGGCTTCCTGTTCCCGTAAGGCGAGCGGCGGCAACAACCGGTTCGGCAGGACACGGTACCCGCCGGTTGCTCCCCGTTCACTGTAAATCGGGTACCCGTTCGCTTCGAGTTCGAGCAAATCACGCTGGATCGTCCGCAAGGAAACTCCGCAGGCGTCAGCCAGCTCCCTTGCCGTCAGCAGTTGTTGCCGGTTCAGCAGACGCATGACTTTTAAATGACGACTTTTCATAAAAAATCCCCTCTTTAATTACGACATCTTTTGTCATGATTATACCGTAGACTAAGTATAGAACAAACAACAGGAGGAGTTACAATGACAAAAACCGTTTTATATATCGCCTGCAGTTTAGATGGGAAAATCGCCCGTTCAAACGATTCGCTCGATTGGTTGTTTGCCATCGAAGGCGACGGTGACAATGGGTACGCGACGTTCATGGAAGACGTCGGTGCCGTCATCATGGGTCGAAAGACGTTTGACGAAGTCTTGGTGCTGAGCGAAGAGTATCCGTACCCAAGCATCGACAACTATGTCTTGACCCGGCAACCGGGCAAACAATCGGAACACGCAATCTATACGAATGAACCGCTCGATGCCTTAATTGACCGGATCAGTCCGACGATTGACGGTAAGATTTGGCTCGTCGGCGGCGGTGAATTGATTCAAGAAGCGTTACGTTTGCAACTGATTGATCAGCTCGAATTGGCGATCGCCCCGGTCGTCCTCGGCAGTGGAATCCCGCTGTTTCCGGAAGGGACGCTTGAGACCAGCTTCCGGCTGACCGGTTGCCGTCCGTCCGGACAATTCATCATGGCAACGTATGACGTCTTGAAATGACCTGCCAGACAGAAAAAAACCTTTGAAACAATGCAGTTGATTCATGCATGTGTTCAAAGGTTTTTTCTTGAAAACGGTATTTCATTTTATCCGTTCAGCCATGATCGTCGGCAACCGACACAATGACATTGCCGTGCTTCTGTCCGGAATCGACGTAACGGTGAGCGGCGACAATCTCCTCAAGCGGATACACCGTATCGATGACCGCTTGGATCTTCCCCGCTTCAAACCACTCATTCAGCAGGGTTAAATCATCCTTCAGCGCCCGGGCGACACCTTGTCCGGCGACTGAACGAAACGCTCCGTCCGCCTTGACATGCTGCCGGGCTGCCCGTTTCTCCACCTTCCCGGACGCATCAAACACTGCGTCATATGTTGCCAGTTCAGTGTCGTAACCATCTGTCGTATAGTCGACGACGACATCCGCGCCAAGCCGTTTGACCAGTTCCGCATTCCGCCCGCTGCAGACTGCCGTCACATGAAGACCATATTGTTTCGCAATCTGGACGGCAATTGAACCGACGGCTCCGGACGCCCCGTAGATCAAGATCGTCTTCGCCTGCTCGAGGTTCAGTTTTCGGAAAAAATGCAGGACGGTCGTTCCGCCAAACGGAAGGCTGGCTGCTTCTGCAAAGCTTGCGTTGCGCGGCATCTGCTGGACACACTTGTTTTCCTTGATACAGGCATATTCGGCATACCCGCCAAAACGCATTCCGGTCAGGGCGTAGACCCGATCGCCGACCTTGAAGTTTTTTACCCGGTGACCCGTCGCGACGACTTCACCCGCTAAGACGACTCCTAAAATCGGCTGTCTCGGTGCGTTCCATCCGACGACGAGACGCATCGGGAGCTTTCCGGCTGCCGGGACGTCGAGCGCCCGCAGACGCCGGTCCCCGGAGTGCACGGCGGAAGCATGTACCTGAATCAGCAGATCAGATTCTTTCGGGACAGGCTGTTCGACCTCTTGTAACTTCAATACATCCGGCGGACCATAAGCAGTACAAATGACGGCTTTCATTGTATCCCTCCTCGTACAGATTGGTTACTTAAAGGAATACGACAGTGGAACCTTGAAAGCCTGCTTGATGCCTATCTGTTTTACCTGACAGACGCCAGCCATCATGCTTTTGGTTTAGTCTTTTTCGGTTTCGGTTCCGTCCATTTAAAGATACCGTTCATGAAGTTATAAATCCGTTTGGACTCCTTCGTCATCAGTGGTCCGAGGATTGCCAAAATCAAGACGTACAAGGCGGAGAACGGCGACAGGATGTCCATCAGTCCGCCGGCAATCCCAAGATTCGCGACGATGATTGAAAACTCACCACGGGAGACGATTGTCAGACCGATGTTCGATGACGCTTTGTGTGACAGTCCGGCTCTGCGTCCGGCAATCATTCCGGCGACGTAGTTCCCGACAATCGTGATGACGACGGCACCAAGCGCGAGCCACACGGCATCGAGCAGCATCGTCGGATCAATGCTCAGTCCGAAGCTGAAGAAGAAGATCGCACCAAAGAAATCGCGGAACGGGACGACGAGATGTTCAATCCGTTCGCCTTGATCCGTTTCTGAAAAGACGAGTCCGAGCAGTAAGGCACCAATCGCTTCCGCGACGTGAATCGTTTCCGAGAAACCGGCAACGAAGAACAGTGACGCAAAGACGACGATGATAAAGACTTCGTCCGAGGCGATCTTCAACATCCGATTCAGAAGTGGTGTCGCTTTGCGGGCGATGATGAAGAACAACAGCATATATCCGAGGGCAATCAGAATCGAGGTTAACGAACCGAGTAACGTGGTTCCACCGCCAAGCAGGAGTCCTGATAAGACGGACAGGTAGACAGCGAGGAAGATATCCTCGAACATGATGATACCTAGAATCAATTCCGTTTCCGTGTTCCCGGTCCGGCGCAAATCGACCAGGACTTTCGCCACGATGGCACTGGATGAGATCGTGATGATTCCGGCGATGATCAACACTTCATAGAGTGGGAATCCGGCGATGAAGCCGTACAATAGACCACCGGTAAAGTTGATCGAGAGATAAATCGTTCCGCTCGTGACGATCGATTTACCCGACCGGATCAACTTGCCGATCGAAAATTCCAATCCGAGATAAAACAAGAGGAACAGGACGCCGATTCGTCCGAGAAAACTGATGAACTCTGCACTTTCAATGAACTTGAAGTCTAGTATCCCGATTGTCGGAGCGTGCGGCCCTACGATCATTCCTAAAATGATTAAAAACGGAATGATCGAAAAATTCAATTTATTCGCAAGCAATGCTGCGATCGCCACTAAGATAAGCGCGGTACCAACTTCAAATATTAAATGATCCATCTATTATCCGCCTCCTTCGATAGAGAATAGGGCTTTCGTGATATGGCGGATATGTTGACGTTCACCGGACAAGACAATCGTATCGCCTGCTTCAAGACGTGTATCCGGTCCCGGATTCAATGATTTTGATTTATCGTGTTTCAGAACAGCGATGATCGAGATGTCATATTGATTGCGAACATCAAGTTCACCGATCGTCCGGTTGTTGACGGCGGAATCTTGCCCGATCTTGAACCATTCGATGACAAGATCGTCAAACGCCAGTTCAATTTTTTCGAGATCTTTCGGTTTGTACGCAAGGCCCCCTAAAATACCGGCCATCTGACGGGCTTCGGCGTCATTAAACGTCACGCTCGAGATGCTCTCATCAAAATCGTCGTCGTCATAATGGTGCATTTCCCGGCGACCGTCGTCATGGACGATGACGACCACCTTGTCTCCTCGAGTTGTGATGCCTTCGAACTTCCGTCCGATTCCTGGTAAATCCACTTCGCGCATATCCATCTGTAGTTCCTCCTTTAAATTGGTCAATCGTTTGGTTTATAGATGATGATTGGCTTTTTGGATGAGCGACTTGAATTTTTCGTCACTCAAGATATCTTGAAGGTCATGCAGCTGTTTTAAATCCGCTTTCGCCATGATGACAAACCCGTCTTCCTCGATGAATGCAACGCGATCTCCTTCCTCCACCTGTAACGCTTGTCTGATTTTTTTCGGGATCGTAATCTGTCCCTTGGACGTCAACTTGGATAGCTCCATTCCGAACTTCCTTCTTTCTTTTTCTGATTTTCCTTACTTCCTTACTTTCCTTATGTATAGCATAACATACTTCCAGTTTAATTCCGAGTACTTTGCTGTGAATTACTAAAAAAGAATCAATCCCCGTCGAAACCCTCCTTCAGACGGACAATCCTTCATCTGTGTTGTTCTATACTGAAAGAAAGAAAGGAGGGATGGATCATGGAAAAATGGCGTTTCGTTTATTTGCAATTTGTTTTCGCCGGAATCCTGATTAGTCTGTTCGGATTAGCGGGTGTCGCGATTTCGGTATTCATCAAAGGGGCCCAAAAAGGATTTGCGATTCCTTTTTTATTTGATAAGCCGGGCTATTTTATTTTGATGGCGGGTCTGCTCGCGTTTATCCCTTGTCTGATTGCCTTGATCCATATCTTGAAAATTCTTCGTTCCCTTAAATTGAACGCAACCGTTACTCCAATTGCCAATTCATTCGGGATCATCACAACATGTTGTTACATCATCAGCGCCGTCGCTCTCGGTTTGTTTCCTGTCATGTTCATCGTCGCCGACCGTGATGATGCGCCCGGTTTCATTCTTTTTGCTTTCCTACTGATTTTGGTTCCCTTTACGTTCAGCGTGATCAGTTCACTTCTGCAGTCACTACTTCAGAAACCGGATTGACGTTCAGAACAAGTATTCGATTTTTGGTATAGCACACCATGCTTACTTCCTGTATACTTTTGGTAAAATATGTATGGTTAAAGTGGGTGAACCATTGTGACTCGTGCTTCAATTCTTCTTGCTTCATTCGGGGTTTCACAGTTTGGTGATTTCATCTATCTGGTCGCGATTAACGTCTACCTTTATCAATTGACCGGTTCCGCCGCTGCGGTCGCCGGTCTTTGGATCATCGGTCCAATTGCTGCTCTGTTCATGAAATTTTGGGCCGGCAGTGTGATTGACCGAGTCGATGTCCGCCGGTGGTTAATCGGGACGGATATTGTTCGAGCGGTACTCGTCGCCCTGCTCCCCCTGCTGTCGACCTTACCGCTGATTTACCTGACGCTGTTTGCTCTTGCACTCGTTAAAGCGTTTTTTGAGCCGGCAGCGATGACTTACCTGACACAAATCGTTCCAGAAACCGGGCGCAAGTCGTTTAATGCGTACCGGAGTCTGATTACGTCGAGCGCTTTTTTGATTGGTCCGGCACTTGCCGGATTATTATTGCTCGTCGCGACACCCGGCGTGGCCATTTGGATCAACGCCATGTCGTTCCTCGTATCCGGTCTGCTACTCCTTACTTTGCCGTCTGTCCCGCTTGCGGCAGCTGTCCCAAGACTACAGCTCGCAGATCTGGCAACGGATTGGCGGACCGTGAGCCGCTTCAGCCGCACCGAGCGTTTCGTCAGCCTGATCTACATACTCGGTCTGTTGACGATGAGTCTTGCTCTCGCGCTGGATGCCCAGGAAGTCGTCTTTTTACAGACAGCCGTCGGTCTAACCACCACCGATTACGGATTATTAATCAGTATCACGGGAATCGGTTCTGTCCTCGGTGGCCTGACCGTCGCCCGTTTTGCGAACCGTCTGTCCTTAAAGACGTTACTCGTCAGCGGTTATCTGTTTGTTGCGCTCGGCTACTTGATTTACGCGACTGCCGACTCCTTTCTCATCGTGACGATTGGTTTTCTGTTACTCGGGTTTTTTAATGCATTTGCCGGAACCGGTTTCCTGACGTTTTATCAAAACAATGTCCCGGGTGAGCTGATCGGCCGCTTCACGAGCCTGTACGGTCTTGGTCAAAGCGTGTTACAAATCATGTTCATTTTAGCAATTGGTTTTACGGGTGACTTGTTCCCGCTTCGGTTCAGTATTGTCTCTGCCGCCGTTTTGCTTGCGGTACTGAGTCTCGTGCTGATGGTTAGCGTCCTGCGACCAAACAAGAGAGCATTTTTTCGAGAAGATCAGACAACAAAACAAATTTCTTAACTCATAGATTACATAAAAAGGACGTGCTTTTAATGAAGATTTTAATTGGACAACCGAAACAAGAAACACAACTCGAACAATTGCGACGTGAGATCGCTGCTCATCCTGACATCGATCTGCTGTTGTATCCGGAAGGCTATTGCCGACACACGGATCTTGAGACGCTTTGTCAACTCGCCAAACAGTATGCGACCATCATCGTCACCGGTTACCGTAACGCGAATCGTTTGGATCAGGCATTGATCATCAATGCATCCGGCGACATCGTGCTCGACCGGGCGAAAACGCCGGAAGCCGGTCCGCTTTATACACCGTCGACTGCCGTCATTGACGGGCAATCAACCGGTTATCTGCTCTGCCGCGAGATTTTTCTCGGACTCGATGGTCTGAAAAACGACACTGTTGATCTCATCTTTAACCCGATTGGGGTCGGAATGTTCAGCGAGGAACAATATGCGGACTGGTCGGGGGAAGCCCAGAAAATCAGCCGCCAGCAATCAGCACTTTTCCTCGGAACGAGTCACGCCGACGGCTCTTACCGCAATTGCGGCTTCTCGATTCCGACGGCATTTGCGTTTGACGCGACCGGGGAAGCCATCTTCCTTTCAAAAGATGATCCGCGGACACGGATTCTCGATACCGTGACGAAAACGGTTGAAATCGTAGATGTTTCTACCGTCGAGCAGACAATGTAATCAGAAAAACCCCCAATCCGGTTCGCCGGATTGGGGGTTTCGTCTCATTGATACTGTTTCGTATTGTACTCCGAACCTTGACGCATCGTGACGTACTCGTCACGTAACAGCGAATACATCTTAACGTCATGGAATGCTTCTTTGATAAAGATCAACCGGCGCAACGTTCCCTCGTACGTCATGCCGACTTTTTCCATCACCCGAGCGGAACCGATGTTGCCTTCCATGCACCGGGCCTGGATCCGTTCGAGTTTGAGTTCCTCAAAACCGTACGCCATGACGCATTCGACCGCTTCCGTGACGATGCCTTTGCCCCAGAACTGACGTGATAACGCATAACCGAGTTCCGCTTGTTTATTCTCATCCAGCAACAGATGAATGAAATCGATTGTCCCGATCATCTTGCCGGTTTCTTTCCATTCAATGGCCCACGGTGCTTCTTTCCCTTGCGCGTAGTTCGACAGGACGTAGTTCAAAAACTGCTCGGCCTGTTCGATTGTCTGATTGGCATTCCAGGTCACATAACGGGCAGTTTCCTCGTCTTGTGTATATTCGAATAAGTCATTGCGATCGCTTGCTTGAAGCGGCCGCAGGATCAATCGTTTGGTCTCAAGGACCGGTAAGTGCTGGTAAAATTCCGTTGTCGTCATGTCAGTTCCCCCGTTTCTTTTTACCATTATATAGAAAAAGTATCAGGAATGCGATACAGTGAAGTCAGAATCTTTTAGGGGGTGTTTTGAAATGATCCGAAAATGCACAGCCTGTCAATCGGATATGGTTGAAGATTGTGAAGTCCATGTCAAAGGAGCCATGTACGGTTTAAAAATTAAAATACCTGGATGGCTGTTCAGTAAAGTATCAGCTGAAGCAAAAGCTGCTGTCTGCCCCCGTTGCGGTCATGTTGAGCTGTATGTCGAAAATCCCGGTGAGTTCCTCACATCGTAAAAGGAGATGAACTATGTCAACCACAACCCGCATCGTCAGTCTCATTACGCTGAGTTCAATTTTACTGTTTCTTTTATGGATCACGGAGATCATTTCTCCGACACTATTCGTATTAGGATTTATTCCTCTTGCCCTTGCCATGTTATTTATCGGCATCTTCGAACTGAGACAAGTACTTACGTCATAACGAGGTGAAAAAAATGAGCAAACACCATCTATCAAGCATCCGCTTGTTGGTTATTATCACGATTACTACTCTTGTCTGTGTCTATGGTTTTGGTATGGAGCTCGGATACGGCATCGTCATCATTCCGGTCACGGTCGGCTACACGATTTACTTGAACTTCAAAGCAGCACAAGCCGAAAAAGTCGAGTCCGAACAGAACTAGGAGGAGGTATAGATGTCTCTGCAAATCACATCCCTGACATTCGATCAGGCAACAGCAATCCTGCACTGGACCTATCCACCCCCCTATGACTTTTACAATATGGAAGTGTCGGACGAAGCGTATGCCGAGTTACTCGACGGTTCCTATCAGGCGGTAGTCGATCAAGAGCAACTGGTCGGCTTCTTCTGTACCGGTCGTTCGGCTCAAGTTCCGGCCGGTCTTCCGCTCGGACTGTATGCTGATGATTATTTGGATATCGGACTCGGCAGACATCCCGACGTTACGGGACAAGGTACGGGTTTCGCGTTTTGTTCATTTGTCCTTGAAACAGTTAAAGCCGAATCATCTTTACCAATTCGTTTGACCGTCGCTTCGTTTAATGAACGGGCGATTCACCTGTACGAGCAGCTCGGATTTCGGCGCCAATCGACTTTTTCAACAGCTCACGCCACTTTTCTTGTTATGACACAATCCCGTATTTAAAACGCCATTCCGTCGTAATGCCGGAATGGCGTTTTTTGTTACTGCTGTGTTTTGTTCTTTACCGTTTCAACCGTTTGAAAGACATGCGAATACATAGCGGTGATGTGTCCTTTCGTTTTGACATCGTTGTATAACCCGTATGTCCAAAACAAGGTCGTTTTCCCATTCAAGTAACCGGCTGCATAATCTGTCGTTTCACCTGCTGCTTCCTTATAAGAAATCCAGTCTGCGATGAACGGCACGTGGCCCTTGTTCGATCCGATGAAAAATGTTGGAATTCTCATCTTCAGATAGATGTCAGCATACTCCCCTTGATCCGCTTCCAGTAACTTGTTCGGCATGATCAGTACAGCATCGAACGTTGAAGCGATTTGCTTACGATTCTTTAATTCACCGAACGAAATCTTCTTTAGACGGACGTTATCTTACCGGACTTCCGGTGTTTTTCCGATGTAGGCAATGTTCAACGGTTCACCCGTATACTGAGGAAAGTTTGGTTCGTTTGGCTGTCCGATCCCACCTCCACCGAGCATGAAGGTCAGCGGAATCAAACAAAGAAGTCGTTTTTTCATATTGCCACTCCTTTAAATAAATAACGGAAGATACTCGTCAAAAATCCGTGTCATGACTTTTGGTGTGTTTTCGATGTAGACGTTGATCTGTTCCCGGTTCGACTGAAGCGGATCAAGATCCGTCTCATCCGTCGGAACGTCCGAAATCCCCTTGATGATGATGCATTCGACTTCATTTTTCCGACAAATGTAGGCGATTGCCCCGGCTTCCGTATCAGCAACCGTGATGCCGTTTTCCTGCAGTTCCAGATAATCGCGCCACATGACGACGGCGCGGTCCGCCGTTCCAATCGTCCCGGTCCGACAATCAATGCCGTATTTCGCGACATCGATTTCAACGATGAACGACGGTTTCAGCAACGGTTCGACTTCCTTCACCGTACAGTCATATTGAACGGCACGATCCGGAATAATGATGTCGAGTACGTCAAACCGTTCATCGATGCCGGCGCACGTTCCGACGACGAGCACTTTTGTGATCGGAAAATGCGATAGCATGTACTGATTACCGCCGACACCATTCACTTTCCGGACACCGGTGCTGTAAAAAATGACAGGTTTTCCGTTGATTGTCCGGCAAAAGTATTCCCCGTACGGGTACGTAATCCGTTCCGTTTCTTGTACATGAAAGTAATCCAGCGTCGCCTCAAATTCCCAAACCGTCGCGACGCTGATACCCACCATCAAGCGATTCTTGGCATCCGTCTCCGAACTCAATCCCATTTTTCCTCTTCATCCATCCAAATCTGCCTCTTCAAATCAAACGTTTCTCCTTCGTCGTGGACATTAAAATAAGCTGGCAGTTGAACCTGCTCTCCACCGGCTTGTTGCCAACACGTGCTGAACCACTCCGTAAAGAGTTGTCGTTCCTGCTCAATCAAGATTTCTTCATGTTCCTCGTGGAATACATCAAAGTCATCCGATGACTTTGATGTAACGTGATAATACACCGCCTCATCGAGCATCGATTCACTGCCGGCAAAGCCCGGTGTCCCGGCTTCTTCAAACACTTCATTGGCTTCCCGGTCCATCGAAAAGAACATGATGGATAAATCATGCCGCGACGGTTCGATGAACGCAGAAAAATCTAGCAGCTCGACATCCGGTGCAAAGGTTGCCTCTGCGATTGTCTTCAAATTGTTGACCAGCACGTCTGTGTGTTGCGCAAGATTCGTTTTGATTGAAGCTAAATACTCATCTACTGTAAACATAGTTATAACCTCCAGTACTGTTCTGAATCACCCTTTATTTAGGATGATTTTTGGTTATCCATACAAATACTGGATAACGTCTTCTATATCATACGTCTTTTCGTTGTTCAGGCAAACTTTTTTTAGACACAAACAACCTCCACCCGCTTCGGATGGAGGTCTGTTTGATTAACGTTGTGCTGCTTTGTCATACGCCAAGTCTTGTCCGTTTGTCGCAATGACCTGTTTGTACCAGTCGAACGAATCTTTTTTCATCCGCTCCATTGAACCGTTGCCTTCATTGTCACGGTCCACGTAAATCATGCCGTAGCGTTTTTTCATCTCACCCGTCGTAAACGACACAATGTCGATGATGCCCCATGGTGTGTAGCCCATCAATTCGACGCCGTCTTCCGTGACCGCTTCCGTCAACGCCTCGATATGCGTCTTCAGATAATCAATCCGCGCTGCGTCATGAATCTTACCGTCTTCAATCGTATCGACGGCCCCAAAGCCATTTTCGACGATGAAGAGCGGCAGTTGGTACCGGTCATACAGACGGTTCAGGACGTAACGGAGTCCGACCGGATCAATCGCCCAGCCCCAGTCGCTCGACTGGATGTACGGATTCTCGACACCGTTTGCCAATCCGCCGTTAACGATGTTACCTGTATTGTTGACGGTCGCGTCGTGTTTGACGGTCGTCGACATGTAGTAACTGAAGCCGATGTAGTCGACCGTTCCGTTTTTCAGGATCTCGTCGTCACCGTTGAGAATAGGAATCTGATACCCTTCGCGTTCGAACTCTTTTAAGGCATAGTTCGGATAATAACCACGCGCCTGAACGTCCGGGAAGAAATAGCGCTGACGCATCGATTTTTCCGCCAGCATGACATCTTCCGGATGCGACGAGTACGGATAGATTGGGACGTGTGAAATCATCGCTCCGATTTGGAAGTCGGGATTGATTGCTTTTCCTTTCGCGACGGCAAGGGCACTGGCAATCAACTCGTGGTGACCAGTCTGATACATGACTTCCATCGCGTTTTCACCCGGCTCGACTTTGACACCGGAGTTCGTCCAAAGGAACAACGGGTTTTCGACATCCATCTTGTTGTTGATTTCGTTGAACGTCATCCAGTATGTCACTTTGTCTTTGTAACGTGTGAAGCAGACTTCAGCGAATCGCTCGAAAAACTCGGCGACTTTCCGGTTGCGGAACCCGCCGTATTCGCGGGCCAGGTGCAGCGGCATCTCGAAGTGCGACAACGTGATGATCGGTTCAATGCCGTGTTTTAATAACTCATCAAAGACATCATCATAAAACTGCAGTCCTGCTTCATTCGGTTCCGTTTCGTCGCCGTTCGGGAAAATCCGGCTCCAGCCGATTGACGTCCGGAGACATTTCAGACCCATCTCGGCAAACAAGGCGATGTCTTCTTTATAACGGTGATAAAAATCGATCGCTTCATGGTTCGGGTAAAACGTCCCGTCTTCGATCGTATCGGTGATCCGGCGGGCCACCCCGTGTTCACCTGCCGTCATGACGTCGACGACGCTTGGTCCTTTGCCGCCGGCGTTCCAGCCACCTTCAAATTGATGGGCAGCCAGTGCCCCGCCCCATAAAAAATCGTTTGGTAATGTCTTCATCTTCGTTTCCTCCTTGTATCTCTCTGTTATTTAACGATCGTTAAAATCGCTGTATTGGTTTCGACCGTTTCGTGTTTCCCGACGATCACTTCCGCATAACTCGACGCGTTCGTGACGATGACCGGTGTGATGGTCTGTAAGCCGTGCTGTTCGATGGCAGATGCGTCAAACGTCAATAGCGTTTGACCCGCGTCGACACTCGCCCCGTCTTCGACATGTAACGTAAACGGAGTCCCGTCTAGTCCGACCGTCTCCAAACCGACGTGAATCAAGACTTCGACACCGCTCGTCGACCGCAGACCGATCGCGTGTTTCGTCGGCGCAATCATGACGACCGTACCGGTGAATGGTGCGACGACCGTATTTCCGATTGGACGAATCGCGACACCTTGTCCCATCGCTCCCGATGCAAAAACTTCATCCGGTACGTCCGACAATGGCACGACTTGTCCCGCCAGTGGTGCTTGAATCGTTTCTTCGTTCGTCAACGTTGCACTGACTTCTTGTGCCGGAGCCGGTGTTGCCGGCGTCGTCGTCACCGGGACGACTTTCTCTTCGCCAAAACCGAGAAGTTGAATCAAGACGATCGGTAAAATCAAGGCAATCGCCGTTCCGATCAATAATCCGACGATCGAAGACGGATAGTCGGAACTGATGCCGTTGACGAGCGTCAATGGTCCCGGCAGACCGGCGTAAGCGAAGTAATACGGTTTGAAGAAACTCGCGACGACGGCTCCAACCGCGCCCGAGATACAGCCGTAGATGAACGGTTTCTTAAAGCGTAGCGTCACGCCGTAGATCGCCGGTTCGGTAATCCCAAAAATCCCGGTCAGACCGGCTGAGACACCAACCTTTTTCGTTTCCTTGTTGCGGGTTTTTAAAATGACACCGATGACGGCACCGACTTGAGCGATGACAGCAATCGTCTGATAGGCTTGGAACGAATCCCGCCCGTACTGTTCGAAGTTTGCCAGTACCATCGGCGTCACGCCCCAGTGAACGCCGAAGATGACGATGATTTGCCAAAAACCGCCGATGATCAGTCCGGCAAGAGCTGGTGCATTTTCGGCTAAATAGTTGTATCCGTTTGCAATTCCTTCCGCTCCAAGTGTCGTGATCGGACCGATGACGAGAATCGTCAGCGGCACCATGATGACCATGCTGAAGAACGGGACGAATAACGGTTTGATGACGTCATTGATCGTCCGGTTCAAGAACCGTTCGAGATAGGACAGCAACCAGACGAGGAACAACGGTGGCAAGACCGATGACGTGTAAGTCGTTCCTGATAAGGCGATGCCGATGAACGAAATCGATTCACCGGACGTGATCCGTCCGGCCATCTCGGCCCACGTCGGACTGACGAGTGCCGCACTACATGCAACAGCGATGAACTGATTGACTTTAAAGTGATTCGCTGCCGTGATCGCAATGAAAATCGGCAGGAAGGTGAACGGTGCCCACGAGATAAAGCTGAACACTTCATATGTTCCCGTCGCGGCAAAGTCTTTAAACACAAGTGAAATTAAGATGAGTGCCCCTTGCAGGATACCGGCTGCCGCCAAAATATAGACGAACGGTGCAAAGACAGCAGACATCGTTGCGATGATCCGGTTCAAGATGGTTCCTTTGGGTGTTTCGGTTCCCTGATCCGAATTCCCGTCCTTTAATGAAACAAGTGGTCGAAACGCTTCATAGACTTCCCCGACATGCTGTCCGATGACGACCTGGAACTGACCGCCTGATTCGACGACCGTGATGACACCCGGTAAAGCAGCGACCTGGTCTTTCGCCTTCGCATCTGATCGTTTCAACACCAACCGTAGCCGGGTCGCACACCGTGCGACGCTGATGATATTGTCCTCGCCACCGACCGCTTCCAAAATCGAATGCGCCAGTTGCTGATAATCCCGCACTTTACTCATCCCTGAACCCCCTTTATTCTGTTGACCCCAAATCGTACATCCTTATTATAATTGTACATGCACAATTTATCAATCCATATTTAATTTAATTATTCATATGTTTTGGTTCAAATCAGTCGTATGCTATAGTAAAAAAGTAGAACAATTACTGGAAAATGAGGGTGAACCATGCTGAAATACCAACAGACGGCGACGGAAATCGAAGCCTATATCGAACAACACGCATTACAGCAAGGCGATAAACTACCGGTCCTCGATCAACTGATCCGTCAATTTGCAGTCAGTAAAACGACGATGACAAAAGCACTGGAACTATTGGAGCGAAAAGGTACCATCTTTCAAGTCCGCGGCAGCGGGATTTTTGTTCGGAAGACGAATCGGAAAGGCTATATTGAGCTGTTTTCGACGCAAGGGTTTAAACAGAATCTCGTCGAGCACGACATCCAGTCCAAAGTCCTGTCGTTCGAGCTGATCCCCTGCCCGGAAGAAATCATCGAAAACCTGGGTAGCGCTCCCGGGGAAATGGTCTATGCCATCAAACGGATCCGTTACATTGACGGCAATATCATGTGCCTTGAAGAATCGTATTACCGGCAAACGATTGTCCCCTATCTGAACCGGGAAATCGTCGAACAGTCAATCTTCGAGTACCTCGAGATGGCGCTCGGACTGAATATCGGGTTCTCGGACATGTACATGCATGTCGGTAAGCTACCGGACGCGGTTGCAACACACTTGGAGCTCACAGCCGGCGATCCGGCATTGACGGTCGAAACGATCTTCCACCTGACGAACGGCCGGCCGTTCGACTATTCCGTCATCACCTATCATTATGAGCACTCGCAATTCGTCGTTCAGGCGAACGGCTTGTATTTATGAGGGGACTTCGCGCATGAATGAAGAAGTGCTTTTCTATTACACGATTCTCGCAGGCGGTTTTGTATTGACTTTATTTAGCGTGTTACTATTTTTTTCACTTCGTGATGACAATGAGGCGATATTCAAACATTATTTCGGGACTCTACTGATGTTGTTGTGCGGTGTAGGACTGATTGTTTACACTGTTCCCAGCTTGAAATACGTCGTCTACCATGATTATGCGACGACTAAAGGAGTCTGTAAGGTGGAGTACGATGATCAATCCAAACCGCGGACGATTGATCTTTACTACGACAAAACAGGCGACTATTTCAGTTTCTTGGATCGGGCAGACCTCGGCGCATACGGACCGGATGTCCCGTATACGTGTCACGTGACGACGACAAAAGATCATGAATTCGAGATTTCTTATCGGATTTACGATTTAAAGACAGATAAGTTATTGTATTCATCTGAATGATCGAATTGAAAAGGACGTGTATGAATGAATTCTGAAATCATCACTTATTTTTTCATTTTCTTGTTAGGTGTTTCATTTTTCTTACCGGCCTGTTACCTTTTGGTCCTTCATTTTGACAACAAACAGCATTCCTTTTTCAAAAAACTCAAATGGACAGGTATCCTATTAATCGGATTGCTGTGCCTGTGGATGACAATGCCGAGCTTCACCGAGATGGTATTTCGTGATTATCGTGTATTAGAAGGCTCCTGTGTTCTGGAACCGTCTGAATCAAAAGGAACATCGATCGATATCACCTTAACAGAAACCAACGATACGTTTTCTTTCCGTGACGCACCTGATCTTGAGGCTTACGGCAAGAAGGTTCCGTATTATTGCCGGGTTACAACGACCCGGAATCAGGCGTTCGAAATCAATTATCGGGTCTATGACAAAAACACGAAAAAGCTGCTCTATGCGAATTGAACAGTAAAACAAGCGGAGTTCCTGTGAATAGGAACTCCGCTTGTTTTACTGTTCGATGCCGGCACGTTCAGCCGGTTCAAGAAACAGTTCATCATCAAATGTCGTCAGTTCAATCATCCGGCCGTCTTTTTCATACCAGGCGGCCATTCCTTCCCGGTCGACCCACTTCCAGCCGGCTTGCCGGATCCGCATTTCGTATAATACGCCGGGTCCTTCGACTTCCGACACGAGATGCGTCTTGACTAATAAGCCCTCCGGCTTTTCCTCGACCGTTCCCGTCCGTGGAATCGGAAAACCGTTCACTTGTGACGTCTCAAACAGATAATACCAAGCCGTTCCGCTGATGATCACCACACCTAACAAACCTGCCAGCCACTTTCCCATGCGTCGCATATTCATGTCATCCTGCCCCTCTTCCTTCATCTATGTATCCATTTAATTTTACCAATCATTTCCTTACGTTCACCTCCTGCTTAGGGCGGATTCTTGACGGACAAACAAAATGAGAACGAATGAAAAACGTGTCATTTTTGTGAAAAGAAATGAAAAAAATTAATATTTTTTCATTTATCTTGACGACAAGACGTCTTCCTTACAGTCTCAACGGTTTGACAACTCCCGGCACAGAGCCGTTTTCAGTCATTTTCAAGTCGTTAAGTGGCTTAGCGACTTGACTTCATTTCTTACTATGTTACGATACGAACTTATTAAAGGGAGTGAACAGAACTTATGAAATTCAGAAAAGAAAAAGTCAATGTCGTCGACATGAAGCAAACCAAAAAAAGTGTCTACGCGACCGGAATTGGGAATGCGATGGAATGGTTCGATTTTGGTCTTTATTCGTATCTCGCAATCATCATCAGTCAAAACTTCTTTAGTGCCGTCGAGAACGATGAACTGAAACTCGTCTTTACCTTTGCGACGTTTGCGATCGCTTTTTTAATGCGGCCAATCGGCGGAATCGTCTTTGGACGCATCGGGGATCGGCTCGGACGAAAGGTTGTCTTGACGACGACCATCGTCATGATGGCCGGTTCGACCCTCATCATCGGATTATTACCAACGTATGATCAAATCGGGATTTGGGCACCGATTTTACTGTTACTGGCCCGGATTTTACAAGGTTTTTCAACCGGCGGTGAGTATGCCGGTGCAATGGTCTACATCGCTGAATCGTCACCTGATAACAAACGGAGTGCCCTTGGAAGTGGTCTTGAAATCGGAACACTCGCTGGTTATATTCTGGCGTCAATTCTCGCAACCGTCCTGTTCGTGACTTTATCCGATGATCAAATGGCATCATGGGGTTGGCGGATTCCGTTCATTTTAGGGGCACCGCTCGGACTGTTTGGTCTGTACTTGCGCCGCCATCTCGATGAGTCACCGATCTTCGAAAACGAAATCAACGAAAATACGGAAGAACCAGCGTCGTTCCGGGAAATCATCCGGGACCATAAACGCGATATCATCGTTTGTTTCATCGCTGTCGCGTTCTTCAACATTACGAACTACATGTTGCTGTCGTATATGCCGTCTTACCTGAATGAAGTCATGGGCATCTCCAGTTCAACAAGTACGATCTTGATTACCGGTGTCATGGTCATCATGATTCCACTCGCTTACTTCTTCGGTAAACTCAGCGACAAAAAAGGTAACCGGAACATCGTCTTGTTTGCCTTGGCAGGTCTCTCGATTCTGTCGATTCTCTCGTTCTACCTGATTGGTCTGAAACCACTCTTGTTCGTCGGAATCGGAATCTTCATTCTTGGCTTCTTCCTCGCAATCTTTGAAGGCACGATGCCAAGCCTGTTGCCAAGTATCTTTTATACGGATGTCCGCTACCGGACACTGTCAGTCACGTTTAATGTCTCCGTCTCGATTTTCGGCGGAACGACGCCGCTTGTCTCGACCTGGCTCGTCCATGCGACACAAAATCCGCTCGCACCGGCTTATTATTTGACGGCGGTCAGTGTGATCGGCTTCATCACGTTCTTCTTCTTCTTCAAGAGTACGTCAGGCAAGGCCTTAAAAGGTTCGCACCCGACTGTCTCGACAGAAAAAGAATTACACGCTGTCGCCAAAAAACCGGAAGATGCCTTATGGTGGGCAGAATAATTAAATGTTTCCATCAAAAAAAACGGTCTCTCTTATTCGAGGGACCGTTTTTAGTATTAGGAAATTTGTTTCAACACAAGTTTGACTTGCTGGATTTGGTAGTTCTCGACGTGCAACAGTTCAAGATCATACGTCTCCGTCTCAAGTGTTTCACCGACTTGATAGTCCGTTCCTTGCGCTTGGATGAAACCGGCAATCGTATCGATTTCCTCGGCGTCAGCAAACGTCAGGTTAAACCGTTCTTTTAAATCTGCCAGCAATACGGTCCCCGACAGATGATATTCTGTCTTCGAAACCGTCTCGATGTCGGCTTGTTCATCTTCGTCGAATTCATCACGGATTTCACCGACGATTTCTTCAAGCAAATCTTCCATCGCAATCATACCGGCAGTTCCGCCGTACTCGTCGATGACGAGTGCGATGTGGGAACGCGTCACCTTCATCTTCAGCAACGTTTCCTGAAGTGGTGTCATCTCGGACACAGCTGGTATCTCTTTCATATACTTCTGTAAGTCCCGTTGTTGATCGTTTGCTTGATCCGTCAAGACTTCCTTGACGTTGACATACCCGATGATCTTGTCTTTATCAAAATCCTCGATGACCGGGTAACGCGTGTATTGATTGTCCGTCATGATCTGTAAGACTTCGGCCCATGTCATGCTGAGCGACAGCGTCGTTACATTCATCCGCGGCACCATGATATCCTTCGTCACCCGCTCGTCGAACGCAAAAACGTTTTGCATCAACGCGAGTTCCGTCTGATTGATCTCACCGCTCTTGAAGCTTTGCGACATGATGATCTTCAACTCTTCTTCCGAGTGGGCTTGTTCGTGCCCTGCCGGTTGAACGCCGAACAGACGTAAGAAGATCCGGGCCGAACCGTTCATCACCCAGATGAAGGGATACATGATTTTACCGAACACATACAACGCTGGTGCAAGAAGTAAAGTCATCCGTTCTGCATACTGGATCGCCAGTGTCTTTGGTGCGAGCTCTCCGATGACCACGTGCAGGAATGTGACCGAAACGAAAGCAATCGTGTACGACAGGATCGTCGACAGCGCCGCTGCGACACCAAATTCATCAAAGACCGGTCCTAGCAACTTTTCGACGGTCGGTTTCCCGAGCGCTCCAAGTCCAAGTGCCGTGATCGTGATTCCGAGCTGACAGGCTGACAAGTAGTAGTCGAGGTCACTGGCGACTTTCTTTGCCAGGACCGCGCCCTTGTTTCCTTCCTGAATCATCTGATCAAGCCGCGACATCCGAACTTTTACGACAGCAAACTCCGATCCGACGAAAAATGCCGTCAATACGATCAACAATACAAGCAACGCCAAATTCAATACCAACAATATGTCCAATTCTTTCCCCTGAAACAGGGGGTCACCTCCAATAAAATAATTTGAATCGCTAAAATGATTCCATAATCTAAAACCGTACAGTAAAACGTTATAGTTTTTATCATAGCGGACCGGTTTCTGAATATCAACTGTTTTGCCTGCGGTAATGATGCGATTATTCTGAATAAACTGACTAAAGTTTCTAAAAGGAGTACTTTTGATACTAGGTTTGTTTGACCAATTTAGCGGCTATATAAGAGCTATGCACATCAACATCTCAAGTTAAAGCAGTTCAACACAAAGCTTCTTGAAGTCGAATGATGTTCGTAAAATCGTAAGTGGAGAGGTAGTGGATTTTTATGGAAAAAACAAGAAAAGGTTTCTCGTCGTACTTACGACCGGAAGCAGATGGTGCAGGTCGAAACATTTCCTGGAGTTCGATCATCGCCGGAGTCGTCTCATTTTTCGCACTCTTAATTACATTCAGTTTAATCGGTTCAGCAATCGGTCTCGGCGTCACCGACGTCACATCCAACAACCCGTTTGAGGGCGTCGGAATCGGTCTTGCCATCTGGGCAATTCTTTCATTACTCATTTCACTGTTTGTCGCTGGATTCGTTTCAGGTGTCACATCATCACGCGCCGGACTCGTTCATGGTTTTCTCACATGGTCAACAAGTGTCATCCTCTTGTTCGCCCTGCTGACATTCACGACAATCAACACGTTCCAAACAGTTGGTTCAGTGCTCGGAACAGTCGGCGGCGCAGCCGGTCAAGGGGTCGGTGCCATTGCTAGCACGACACAAGATGCGGTCTCTAAAGGATTCGGTTCAATCACAGATAACGTCTCAGACGTTGATACAAAAGAACTCGAAGGTAATGTCGATGAGATCCTTAAAGATACGGACATTCCTGAATTGCAACCAAACTACTTGCAAGGTCAGCTCGATGCCGTTCAAGATGACGCGACGCAAGCTGGGAAAGACGCGTTAACAAAACCTGAAGACTTCGACAAAATCGTCAGCGACCTTGGCGATTCGTTAACAGCTCGTGCAGAAAAAATCGAGAAATCCGTCGATGAAGATAAAATTGCAGAAGCGGTTGCTCAAAATACCGACCTCTCACAAGCTGAGGCAGATGAAGCAACACAAAACATTGTCGACGGTCTGAATCAGGCGACAAGTGAAACAAGCAAACAAATCGAAAATGCCAAAACAACGCTTGACGAAACATCAGCTGATCTGAAGAAAACAGTGGAAGATGTTCGTCAACAAACAGAACAAGCCACACAAACAGCATCAAAAGTTTCCATCTGGGGCTTCGTCGCTCTGATTTTAACAATGATCGTCACATCAATTGCTGGTATCACTGGTTCACGTGTCGCGACACGCGGTCGGATTGCCAACAAATAATGAATCATCTCGCCGAGGGTCCACGTGACCTTCGGCTTTTTTGTTTGACAATCGTTTTAAATCTGTTAGGCTGTTAACTAACGACCGTTAGGAAGGTGAATCAATGAAAGCGACTTTATTACTCCAGACCGCGTTGCGCCATTTTGCCCAACATGGTTACGAAGGGGCATCCTTACAGGAGATTGCGCAAGACGTCGGGATTAAGAAACCTTCGATTTATGCCCACTACCGCGGGAAAGACGAATTGTTTTTAACTGCGATGACGTATGCGCTTGAAACCCAAAAAACACATCTCGCCACGTACTTCATCTCGACCCGCCATCTTTCACTCGAACAGAGTCTGAAAGGTTTTTTTGATTGGTTTCTCGAAGAAAGCACCGAAAACGATCAACTGAAGTTCATTTTACGCATCGCTTATTTCCCGCCGGTCAAACTCGAACGGGAAGTCACAGGTTTAATCAATCCCTTTTTTGATACGATGCAACGTCACTTAACACGTCTCTTGCGGGAGCGTGACCGAACGGAACAAATTCTTTACTCCGACGACTACCAGAGTGCCGCCCTCGCCTACTTGACGGTGACGGAAGGAACGATGACCGAGTTCGTCTACAACGGGGTCGCCGCATATGAACGGCGTTTCACCGCCATATGGCCGATTTTTTGGCGGGGACTCGTCCGGTAACAAGTCAAAACAGAAACAGAGGATCCTATCATGCAAAACAATAAACTCATCTTAAGTACACTTTTACTCAATCTTTTCATCGCATTTTTAGGGATTGGTCTGGTCATCCCTGTTACACCGACGATCATGAACGAACTGAATATTTCCGGTTCGACCGTCGGGTACATGGTATCGGCATTCGCCTTTGCTCAGCTCATTTTGTCGCCGCTTGCCGGACGGGCGGTCGATAAATACGGTCGGAAACCGATGATCATCATCGGTCTGTTCATCTTCAGCATGTCGGAATTGCTGTTTGGACTCGGGCAGTCCGTTGAAGTGTTGTTTGCGTCGCGGATTCTGGGAGGCGTCAGCGCGGCCTTCATTATGCCGGCCGTCACCGCCTTCATTGCCGACATCACAACAAACGAAACCCGACCAAAGGCACTCGGCTACATGTCGGCTGCGATTTCGACCGGTTTCATCATCGGACCCGGCATCGGTGGTTTTTTGGCGGATCTCGGCACCCGTGTCCCGTTTTTCTTTGCCGCTGCATTCGGTCTCTTCGCGATGATCTTGTCCGTCTTTACGTTACGTGAACCGGAACGGCATTACGAAAACACGGTCATTCCGAAACAGAAAACCGGTTTCCGGAAAGTCTTTTCCCCTCTTTACTTCATCGCTTTTATGGTGTTGTTGATTTCTTCGTTCGGACTCGCTTCGTTTGAGTCGCTGTTTGCCCTGTTCGTCGACCGGAAATTCGGCTTCACGGCAAAAGACATTGCTCTCGCGATTTCGCTTGGGGCCATCGTCGGTGTCATCGTCCAGGTCGGACTATTCGAACGTCTGACGCGGTGGTTCGGCGAGATCCGCCTCATCCGTTACAGTTTGATTGGTTCAACCTTGTTGGTCCTCGTCATGACCTATGTGACCAGCTACTTGGCCATCATCCTCGTCACGATGGTCGTCTTCGTCGGCTTTGACTTGATGCGCCCTGCCGTCACGACCTATTTGTCGAAGATCGCCGGGAACGAGCAAGGTTTCGTCGGCGGGATGAACTCGATGTTTACGAGCATCGGGAATATCCTCGGACCCATCATCGGCGGGATTCTGTTTGATGTCGATCTCAACTATCCGTTCTATTTTGCGACGGTCATGCTTGCAATCGGGATCGCCTTGACGTTTGTATGGCGGGAACAGCAACCGACTGAACAAACGCTTGAACAAAAATCATCATAATGAAATAAGCCCGAACCGATTGTGTATCCGAGTAGGTATACGCAAGTCGTTCGGGCTTTTTGGGATTAAGTCTTAGCGCGCAGAAGCGCCGACAACTGGTTGAACGTCTGGATGGTATAGGTCGCAACGGTTGCTTTCGGAAGTCTCTCCGTAATGAGACACGTGTCGATTCCTGCACGCTGCCCCGCTAAGACATCCAGTTCGCGGTCTCCGATCATGATCGTTTCTGCAGGAGACAGATCGTATTTTTCCATCAAATAACGAATCGCCGATGGATCCGGTTTCCGGGCAAAGGATTGCTCCGCCGTCACGACTTCCCGGAAGACGTCCGTTAATTCTTGAGCCTGTAACAAGGCAAACGTTGATGATCCTCTGTGCGTCAGGATGTAGTTGTATCCATCGTGCTCTTGAATGAAGCGGCAGATTTTCGGAATGTCCGGAAACGGACGGACTGTTTGCAGTTCATCCTTTGCTTTCCTTGTTTTGTATTCTGAAATGGAATTGGGATCAAACCCATACTTTACATACGTTGTATTCGCAGAGATTTTCATCGTTTCGAGAATCGTTTCCAACGGTTCCTCCCGCCCCTGTTCCCGCAACATCTGTTGAAACACGGATGCCATGACGGGATACGTATCAAACAACGTCCCGTCAAAATCCCAAATCACATGCCGGTACATGACGCTACCTCCTGCTTTACGATCCAATCCTCGACGTGCATGACAGGCGTGGTTTCAGGATCCGTCAAATACTCAAAGGCTTTTAAGACGAGCGGCGAGGCGTTATCCGGATTGACCTGTTCTTGACTGACCCAGGACGAGCCGGTGGAATCCTGTCCGTCAAATTTGTCAGGTACCGTGCGTTCACCGGAAGTTTGGATGATTTTATAAAAGACACCAATGTGATGGAGATGCGACGCATGGTGCCAATCGGAATGAACGACGAACTCGAATGTCCCGAGTGCACGTTTCTGAAGAACCGTCAGTCCGGTCTCTTCCTGAAACTCACGATCCAGCGCTTCCGGTACGGTCTCAAAGTCTTCCAAGCTGCCGCCCGGCAGATCAAACCGGTTCGTGTACGGTCCCCCTTTTTTGTGAATGACAAGTAATTTTCCTTCATTGAAATATAATCCATATGTACCGAATGCACGGTGAAAGGTTTGTTGCTGGCTGATGATCAATCACTCCTGTCTATTTTTAAATATCAAGTATCAGGGATCCGGTTTTGACACACGTTCCGGTAATCATGACTTCCCAGTCTTGATTTTGTCGATTTGCCGTGACTTCAACTAAACCGTCCCGCCCGATTTCCTGTCCCTGTTCTATATAGATGGTTCGCTTTCCATCAGAAAGCGGATCGATGTACGTCACATGATACGCTCCCATGACACCACTCGCCGTCCCGGTCACCGGATCTTCTTGCGTTCCGGATTGTGTGGCAGAAAAATGCCTTCCGTGCATGTCTGCTTCAGGCATATAGGTTTCAAGACAAATCGGATGAATGGATGCTTCCGGAATTTGCGTTAAGACAGAAGCAAACCGTTTATTGTGAGGTTGCATGCCAAGGAAATCTTCTAACCGTTTGATTGGGATAAGCAACGTCCAGTTTCCCGTACTCCCGTACATGACCGGAAAGCGTTCATCCAGATGTTGATGCTGCAAGCCGATGCTCTCAAGAACAGGTGCGAGATCGCCATCAAATCGTAGAAATCGTGCTTTCTCCTGTCGCATCCGGACTTGAGTTCCTTTCCTCGTTCGCACCGTCTCGATCGTTAAGTGACCGACTTTCGTCTCGATCACCTGCCCAAGTTCGACAGAAGGCTCACGTTCTTGAAGTGCTGTCCATGCCGCGATTGTGCCATGTCCGCAGAGATTCATCTCCGCTTCTGGTGAAAAATAGCGTAACCGAGGGATAGGATGATTCAACTGACATACAAACGTCGTTTCGGTAAAACCAGTTTGTGCCGCAATACTTTGCATTTGTGCTGCGGATAATGTATCCCCGTTCAAAACAACACCAGCAGGATTACCTTTTCCAGGCGTCATCGTAAAAACATCGTAATGCAAGACCTCTACTCTTTTCATTCACTCACCTCATCACGTTGTTTTCAATTAAATGCAACCAACCAACGTTCGACCGATTGTAACGCCCCTTCCAAATGCCCTCCGAACGCCGGATCACTTTCCGTTCCGAGCAGCGTCACCCCGTCGCGCCATGGCTCTTCTAGCTGAATCGGGCGATACGCCGGAAAATCTGTCAATGGTGCCGCGTCCGCAACGGTTGCTGTCTCCGGCTCAGCGGCCCAGTCCTGATACAACACAGCAATCGGATGCCGGGCGGCTTCTCCGAACAACACCGCCAACTGCTCGATGACCCGTTGTTTGATTTCTGTCTCTCCTAATGCTGCGCGTTCCGTTGCCGTCAGACGGAAAAAACCAAATAATGCGCCGGGTCCCGTTTGCGGAGAAGCATCGTGTATTTCCTGCAAAATCCCTGACCAGCTGATCGCAAACCCGGACCGGTCCATCTGTTTCCAAAATGATGTTTTGTACACGACGACGATTTTAGCCTGTCCGGCCATCCAGGTCGGTGTCCCCTCCAACTGACGATGCACCTGTTCTGACAGTTCCGGACGCCAGGATACCTGTGCTGCAAGTCGTGGCGGAATTGTCACCAGAACATGATCAACCAGTTGGCGTACACTTGTCCCGTCCTGCTCGAACGTCAGTTCGACCTGATCGTTTTTAGTCAGAGCGGTGACACGACTCAACAGTTGAACCGTTCCCGGTGCGAGTCGGCTTGCAATCGCTTCTGTCAGTCCTTGCATCCCCGTCACGAGACGATGGGAACGCACCGTTTGGTCCTCCGGCAACCGGTGTTCCTCGATTTGACGCGGTGTCCGCTCAAGCACCATCTTCCCGTTTGTTGACTGGACAAGCGTCGGGAGGCACAGTTCGTCCACCAACTGCGTCATCAGCCGTTCGGAGTCCGGCCAATACCAGGTCGGACCAACATCAAAAGCATAATCCCGTCCTGCCTCGTTCAACGTTTTGGTCAGCACCCGTCCACCAATCCGGTCCCGTGCCTCGAAGACCGAAACGTTGTATCCTGCTTCTTGCAGACGCCAAGCGGCATACAGTCCGGTGATACCGGCACCAATAATGGCGATTCGTTGCATGGATCATCCCTTCTTTCCAGTGTTTTCCTCCTTTAGTGTACCGAAAATCCTTCCGACCGACTATTCCTGAATACCGATGGACAAAAAAACAGAGCGTCGCCTGGACGCTCTGCCTCCTGCTTCTTAAGATGATTGCGCATGCTGCCAGTCGTCTTCATCAAAGACCGACTGGACCCATTCGATGGACACAAATAATGATCGGGCGATGGCATCGTCGGATTTCCCGAGTTTACGCAGCGTATGGACGATTCGAATCCTTCGCTCTAATTCACGCTCGTCAGGTAACAATTCCGGCATCATGTCGGCGCCTCCTTTCTCTCTTTAAGCCAACCATCATCGTTTTGTCTAGATTACCCGTTTATCGACTGAATATTCCGATAATTGAATAGTTCCGATGATTTTTGATAAATTGTCTAAAAAAAGTAACAGCATCTTCTCGACAAGGAACTCCGTCTCAGCTGTCGAACACCATATTATCCGGTCAAAAAAGGAGTGTTCCGACATGTCTGCCTCTTCTCTTCGTATCGTCCGATTAGGTTTTGGTCTGCTTGGTCTTTTGGCCGTCAGCTATCAGTTTTATGCCAGCACAAGTCGACCCGGTTTCAATCCGGTCAACTACTTCAGCTATTTTACGATTTTAAGTAACTTGTTTCTTGCACTGGTCTTACTGATCACCGCCAGTTCCAACAAGATGTTTCAACGCGCAACCAGTGTCCGTGGAGCTGCGGCTTTGTACATGACCATTACCGGCATCGTTTACTTCGTATTGCTGCGGGGTCTCGAAGAAAGTTTACAAACACCGATCCCCTGGGTGAACACGGTCCTTCATTACGTCATGCCGCTTGTTGGGTTACTTGACTGGCTGCTGGTTCGATCGACGGTTCGTCTTTCGCGAAACCAACTGGTCAGCTGGCTCCTCTTTCCACTCCTGTATCTGATCTACAGCTTGGTTCGAGGGAACTTGACCGGTTTCTATCCGTATCCGTTCCTCAATGTCTCAAAACAAGGACCGCTCATCGTGACTGTCATCTGTCTCATAATCATGTTCGCTTTCATCATAGTCGGAAGCCTATTACGCTGGTTGAACAATCGCCGTCATTACGAAATATGATTCATATTTGATAAAAGGGATGATCCGCTCTTCAGATCATCCCTTTTTTTGATCAAGCCAAATGTAAAATAAACTTTACAAATTGTAAAGCAGACTATACAATTTACCTTATAATGGATGAAGGAGGTCCGAAATGAAACTGATCAACCGGGTCAAATCGTTGCGCAGCAGCAACGGATGGACACAGGAGCAGTTTGCTCAGATGATCGGAGTCACGCGCCAAACGATCATCTCACTGGAGAAAGGGAGTTACACCCCCTCATTACTACTCGCGATGCAAATTGCCCGTGTCTTCGAACGTCCTGTCGAATCTATTTTTTACTTAGAGGAGGAATCGGAATGAAACGTGTCATCATTCAATCGTGTTTAAATATTTGTATGTACTTTTTGGCTGCTTTTTTTATTAGCTCAATCCATGATCAACTTCAACTTTTTCAAAATGATCCAGTAAGCGGAACGGGTTTTAACCTGACACTCGACCTTTCAATCATCCTTCCGATTTTATTAGTAGCAATCGGTTTGTCCATTACTGGATATTGGATGCGGACAGATAAAAAAACGTCTTTTTCCAAATGGTCGTCGTCGACTACCGAGTTTTCTGATCAAGATGAACGTGAAGAGGTGATTACAGGAAAAGCAACACGTACATCCTATGTCACATTTTTAATTACGTTACCAGTTTTAATGATCAGTTTTTTGTTTTATGCTCCGCTGATGGCAACTTTTCCAAACTTCCCATTTTACGCCATTGCACTGGTCTTAACCGCCGGAACGCTCTCCTATATGACTGCTTGGGTGTACTACTATCAAAAGTGACTTTCTTTCGTCAACTGCTTCACAAAAAAGTACTGTGTTTGACCTTCCGTCGGATGATCAGCCAGACGACCATATTCCTCAAACCCAAGCTTTTCATAAAAGCCGGGTGCCTGAAAACTAAACGTATCGAGCAAAATCTTACTGCATGATTTTTCTTCCGCAAGCGATTCGATCTGTTCCATCAGCTGCTTTCCAACACCCTCCGCCCGTTGTTCCGGGTCGACCCATAGGAAATGAACCTGCAGATGGTTCCAGACATAGCTTGCAGTCACACCACCAAGGAGTTCCTCGTCTTCGTCCCATGCCAAAAAGCAATAGTGTTCCGATTCCGTATAGAGTGCTGCCGGGACGTGCTGGCGGTTATATGTAATCAATTGTTCCCGGATCCACTGTCCGTCTTCCGTTGTGCCGATCGTGATTTCCATCCATCAAAACCCCTTTTGAAATATTTTACAAATGTGTATCATCCTGTCATAATGATACCATTAATATTAAAGGAGCGAAAATCATGCAGACGACCCACCGACCGTTTGATGCCGACACCTATCACGTACGCTGTGCCACCGTATCCGATGCAGCCGAACTGGCGCGGTTACGTGTACAGCTCGATGCCGAGACCGAGCACTTTGATCGTTTTCCCGGCGAAGCAGTCCTCGATGAAGAAGCGTTTCGTACGATACTCACCGGTTCATCCACTGTCCCTGATCGGATTCTCGTCGTCGAACGGTCTGGTCAACTCGTGGCCTACAGCCGGTGTACAGGCTTTTCGTTACGTCGTTTTGCCCATAAAGCAGAATTCGGGATTGGTGTTCAAAAAGATCACTGGGGACAAGGCATCGGCAATCAGCTGCTGACGCAGACAATCGATTGGGTCAAGACTTCAGAGATCAAGAAAATCCAACTGTCCGTCATCGAGACGAATCACGGGGCGATTCGGTTGTATCAACGGCATGGCTTTCAAGAAGAAGGTCGATTGCGGCATGACCGGTTGCTTCAAGACGGCTGCTACTATGATACCGTCTTGATGGGCTTACAATTGATCTAAAAAAAGAGGTGCCGCGGCACCTCTTTTTACTTCTTGAATTCTTTTTCCGTTCCGTCGGCGAACTCGATCTCGACTTCAAGTCGGGTCGCATCCTGAATATCAAACACCTTCTCGATTTCAGCAATCGCATCATCGTTTGACGTGTTGGCATCGATGTTGAGTTCATCCAGTTTCGGATCAAGAATCTTCATCGCATCATTCCCTTGTGCACGTTCACCGTCCATTTGATAATCGGCTTCCGTTCCATCATTGTCCCGGTCATAGCTGATGTCGACAAGATCCATCGTATCCGCATCATCTGCCTCAATCGACAAACTGACGAATCCGTAGTCTTTATCTGCATTATCCGTTACCGTATCTTGATCTTGTGTATTTGACGAATCATCATTCATCGTACTGTCATCATTCGTGGAGTTATCATCACTCATCGTGTTGTCATCCGTTGTTGTCGTTTCCTCGACCTTTTCCGTTTCTTGGTTGTCTGAATTGCCGCATCCTGCCGCAAACAAGGCAAGACCCAGAACCGGTACTAAATAGGTTTTCTTCATTTAAAGACCCCCTTCTTTTTTTAATATCCCCACTTCAGGACTCGATGAATCAGACCAATGTGTTCTCATTCATTACTTGACGATCAAAACCGGACTTTTGACCCGTTTGGCAATCTTATGACTGACACTGCCAAGCACCATTTCTTGCAAACCGTTTAGTCCCCGACTGCCGATGATTGTTAAGTCGACCTGTTTCGTATTCGCATGGTCAACAATCACCGGACCCGGTTCACCGCGTAAAATCGTCACGTAATAGGAGACATCGGCTGCTTCGAGCCTTTCCTCGACCGGGGCGAGTTTTTTCCGCCGGGTGACTTCAATTCCTTCCGCCCCCTCCGCATGCAAGACATCTTCTTTGGCTTTCAAAAAATCAACGACGAAAACCACTTCAATCTTACTGTGCGCACTGAGGCGGGCAATCTTGATGGCTTCTTCTGTCGCACGGACCGAGTGTTCCGAACCGTCGACGGCTAATAAGATGTGTGGATACATATCAATCACTCCTGACCTTAATGGGTAGAAATCTTCGGCGTCGGATCGTTGTGAATCGCCAGACGATCGATTAACTTTTTACTCTCTGGATTTAAACCAACCATCTCGACGTGGTTCTGATTCGCCAGCAAACGGATCATCACCTTATCAATGGCACCGACAGCGGAATCATCCCAAATCTGGGTTGAACCAAAATCAATCAGAATATCCTGTTCGTTCCGTTCATAGTCAAACGAGGCGATGAAATGATCGACGGATGCAAAGAATAATGGTCCTTTCACGGTATAGACGATTTTCCCCGACTCGAGACGTTGTTTGACGTTAATCTTCGAGACTTTTGCGACAAAGAACAAGGCGCTTAAGATGACACCGGCGATGACACCAATCGAGAGATCGTGTGTCGCGACGACGATGCTGACCGTTGCGAGCATGACAAATGCATCGGCTTTCGGGGCTTTTCGGATATACGTAAACGACGACCAGTCAAACGTTCCAATCGAGACCATGATCATGATTCCGACGAGAACCGGCATCGGAATCTGAACGACCCAGTTGCCGAGGACGATGATCAAAAACATCAGGAACAATCCGGCAACCAGCGTTGATAAACGACCGCGACCACCTGACTTGACATTGATGACCGATTGACCAATCATGGCACAGCCTGCCATCCCCCCGAAGAATCCGGTGATGAAGTTCGCAATCCCCTGCCCCCGGGCTTCCCTGTTTTTTTCGCTTTCCGTGCCGGTCATATCGTCAACGATCGTTGCCGTCAACAAAGACTCAAGCAAGCCGACGATGGCGAGCGCCAATGAATAGGGAAAGATGATTTGAAGCGTCTCGAAGTTGAGCGGGACGTTCGGTAAGAAAAATGACGGTAATGAACGTTGAATCGCCCCAAGATCGCCGACCGTCCGTAAATCGAAGTTCAGGTAAATCGCCGCAATCGTCAGGACGACGATCGCAATGAGCGGTGCGGGAATCGTCTTAAAAAACCGGGGCAACAGATAGACGATGGCAAGCGTAATCGCGACGAACACATAGGTCATCGTTGAAATCCCGACAAAATGCGGGACTTGGGCCATGAAAATCAGAATCGCCAGTGCATTGACGAAACCAATCATCACGGCACGCGGAATGAATTTCATGATTTTGGCGACTTTCAAGACCCCGAATACAATTTGAATGATTCCGGTTAAAATCGTTGCGGCAAGCAGATAATCAAGGCCGTGCTCTTTGACGAGCGGAACCATTAAGAGTGCCATCGCTCCGGTCGCTGCTGATATCATCCCCGGTCGTCCGCCGACGAAGGCAATGATGACGGCGATACAGAACGAGGCGTACAATCCGACCATTGGATCGACACCGGCGATGATCGAGAACGCAATCGCTTCCGGAATCAATGCAAGCGCCACGACAATCCCGGCTAAGATATCTCCTCTGACATTTGAGAACCATTGTTCTCGTAAACTCATTTTCATTTTTTTCTTCCACCTTTCTGTTGAGAACTGTTCTTTTCTCAACATCCTGTCCTGTTTTGAATACCCACAGTCTAGCACCATTAGTTTCAAAAAGGAACAATTTTGGTCTTTTTATTTCAAAAAAATGTTTTAGCTCATACTAAAAAGGAGTTCATCCGAATCGATGAACTCCTTTTGCGTACCTTATTGATTTACGTCAGTCCGCCAAACATTTCTTGCAGTGTTGATAGTTTTTATTACCGCCGGATAAGTTACAGACATCCGTAAAACCTAAGTTTTTGAGCACATTTTGAGCGGCGTTCCCGGTTACCCCTTTGTTGCAATAAACGATTGTCGGCAACGTCGGATCAAGCTCTTTCGCCCGTGTCCGCAGTTCACCAAGCGGGATGTGAATCGCGCCGTCGACGTGATTTTTTTCGAACTGGGCTTTCGAACGGGTGTCGATGATTTGGAACGACTTGCCGTTTGCAACTTGTTCGATCAACTCATTTGGTGTCATCAAACGGGCTGTTTTTTTAATCGCATTGTCGAGTGCCATTCCGGTATAGAGCACCGGATCCTTTGTCGTCGCAAACGGCGGCGCATAGGCAAGATCGAGGTAGAACAAATCTTCCGCTTTCGCCTTAAACGTAATCGCTGTCGCGAGGACATCAATCCGTTTGTCGACCCCTTGCGGCCCAACGATTTGTGCGCCAAGGACCCGTCCTGTCGCCCGGTCGGCAATCGCCTTGATGACCATTTCTTTTCCGCCCATATATTCCGGACGATCCGGTTTAATATTGTGGAGAACTTCGATGTCGTATCCGGCTTCCCGCGCTTCTTTTTCCGTCAAACCGGTCTGTGCGACCGTCAGATCAAAGGCTTTGAAGATCCCGGTTCCAAGAATACCGCGGTGTTCCGCTTCTTCCCCGGTGATGACCATCCCGGCAATCCGGCCCATCTTGTTGGCGGTTGAGCCAAGCGGACGATAAATGGCTTCTCCGGTAATGACGGAGAAACTTTCGGCGACGTCACCGACCGCATAGACATCAGTCAGATTCGTCTGCATCTTCCGGTTGACGGCGATTGCGCCCGTCTGCCCGAGTTCAACGCCGATCTGTTTGGCGAGTTCCGTATTCGGTTTAACCCCGACTGACAGAATGACGAGGTCTGTCTCAATCGACTTGCCACTCTCGAGGGCAACTTCCGTCACACGCTCCGTCCCGTTGAATGCCGTCACCGATTCACCGAGCAACAGTGAAACGCCTTTATCTCTTAAATGATCAGCAACCCGTTCCGCCATGTCGCGGTCAAGCGGCGGCATGACTTGCGGCAGGCGCTCGACGAGCGTCACCTGAATCCCGCGGTATGTCAACTGCTCGGCCATCTCAAGACCGATGAAACCGCCGCCGACAATCGTTGCCGTTTTGGGATCATGAGCGTCGATGTACGAACGGATCGCATCGGCATTCCGGACGTTCCGGACCGTAAAGACGTTGTCGTGATCAACACCCTGTAAGGGCGGAACGATGCTTGATGCACCGGTCGCAAGCACCAGCGTATCGTACGTATCCGTAAACTTGTCACCAGTCGTCAGGTTAACGATGGTCGCCGTTTTCGTTGCGTGATCAATCGATTCGACTTCATGTCTTGTATGGATGTCGATGTTATAGCGTTTTTTGAAGAATGCGGCATCGCGCGGTGTCAATTCGTCGATGTCGGCAATCTCACCGCCGACGAAGTACGGAATCCCGCAACCGGAATAGGAGATGTCCTGATCGCGGTCATAAATCGTAATTTGTAAATCTTCACTGTTCCGGCGTGCTTTTGCACCGACCGATGTTCCGGCGGCGACTGAACCGATGATCAACAATTTCATATAAGTTTCCTCCTAAATATCAATAAAGTAACAAGCTGATGTATAACCCGAGTAACGTGATGGTCAGGGTCGGAATCGTCAGAATCGTTCCGATCTTAAAGTATTGGCCCCAGCCGATTTTGACACCTTTTGTCCGGAGAACGTGTAACCAGAGCAAGGTCGCCAGACTGCCGATTGGTGTAATCTTTGGTCCAAGATCGGACCCGATGACGTTGGCATAAATCAAGGCTTCCCGAATCGTTCCGGTCGCTTGACTGAGATCAATTGCCAGCGCATCAATCATCACGGTCGGCATATTGTTCATGACCGATGACAGAATGGCGGCGAGGAAGCCCATGCCGAACGTCGCAGCGGCCAGATTCGTCGCAAAACCGTCAATGACATCTGCGAGAACTTGCGTCAATCCGGCATTTTGCAGACCATAGACGACGATATACATCCCGAGTGAGAAGAAGACGATTGCCCACGGTGCGCCGGCGATGACTTTTTTCGTTGGTACGCTTGGTGAACGACGTGCCATCAACAGGAAGAACAAGGCAATGACACCGGCAACCAAACTGACCGGAATCCCGATGAGGTCACTCGTGAAGTAACCGACGACAAGCAGCACAAGCACGAACCACGATAACTTGAACATCCGCTGGTCCTTGATTGCTGTATGTGGGGCGACAAGTTGCGTCACATCATACGTCTTCGGAATACTTTTCCGGAAGTACAAATACAACACAAGCAGACTGCCGATGACGGAAAAGACGTTGACGAACACCATGCGTGACGCATACTCCGTAAAGCCGATGTCAAAGAAGTCAGCCGAGACGATATTGACGAGGTTTGAGACGACGAACGGCAGACTCGCCGTATCGGCAATGAAGCCGGAAGCAAAGACGTACGCCAAGACGACATAGTCCGGTAATTTTAAGTAGCGGACGATTGCGAGAACAATCGGCGTCAAAATCAACGCTGCGCCGTCATTCGCAAACAAGGCCGCGACAATGGCACCAAGCAGCGTCAGATAAACAAACAATTTGACACCACCGCCTTTTGCGATGCGTGCCATATGAAGCGCGGCCCATTCGAAGAAGCCGATTTCATCTAAAATCAATGAGATGATGATCAGGGCGATGAAGGTAAACGTCGCGTTCCAGATGATGCCCCAAACAGTCGAGACATCATCGAGATTCACAACGCCGGTCAGTAAAGCAATCATTGCCATCCCCATGGCGGAGTAGCCGATGCCGAGACCTTTTGGTTGTTTGATGATTAAAAATAACGTGATCAGGAAAATCCCGATCGCAAGTAGATGTGTGCCGGTCAATGCGTTCACTTCATTTCTGGATTAATTTTGTTCTCTGTTTTTCAACAACTGTTTACATTTTTACCACACATAACATTTCTGTTATATATAAAATATGCTCGTTTGCCCAAAACTCAGCAACTCTTCGGTGCCGGAACCGGTAATGGTTCCATCGAGGTTAAAATCGTCAACAACAAGTCATGCTGCGGATGATCCGGATTCAATCGGAAATAAATCCACTGCCGTTCACGCCGCTCCAGGATGATTTGCGACTGGCGTAATAATTTTAAGTGACGGCTGACGGCGGGCTGTGAGATATCAAACATCTCGACAAAATCACAGACACAATGTTCCCGGACGTGCAATCGCCGCAAAATTTCTAGACGTGTGCCATCGCTGAGCAGTTTTAAGAACTGACTCATCTCGTCAACACGGTTCGTCGTCTCGATCATAGCTATTCCTCCTTTCAAGTTCAGTTACTTGCCTCTTCATTAGCGAATCGTTGAATCCGTTCTCCGATTTGATCGCGAACCCGTTGGAAGACAGCCCATTGTTCCGCTTCCGTTCCGGTTGCGCGTGCCGGATCATCAAATCCCCAATGTTCTTGCCGGACGTGCGAAGGAATGACAGGACAGTTATCACGGGCATCCCCACACAAAGTGACAACGATCGTCGCCCGTTTCAAGAGATCCGAATCAATCAAATCGGACGTTTGCCCGGAAATGTCAATGTTTTGTTCCTGCATCGCCCGGACAGCTTTTGGATTCAAGCCGTGTTGTTCGATCCCGGCCGAATGGACGTCCCAGTCTGGCAAATAGTGTTTCGCGAAGCCTTCTGCGATTTGGCTCCGGCATGAGTTTCCCGTACAAAGAAAATAAATCACTGGTCGTGTCATGATTAGCCCCTCCGCTCTTTATATAACGATTGTATTATATAACGTATGGGTTATTCAATAGGTTTAATCCATCTTTCGACTTCTTCGCTCCAACAACAACGTATCCCGCCATCGACCAGCATGTTGCGCGATTTTTTCACGTCTGCCGACAATCCTGAATCCTGCCTGCTGTTGGATGGTCAGACTGGCTTTGTTTTCCGGGAAGATGTGTGACTGTAGTGTCCAAATCCCATGCTCCTCAGCAAAATGAATCACGTGCTGTAATAACAGCCTGCCGTATCCTTTTCCCCGTTCCGCCCGGTCGACATAAAGGCTCAGCTCTCTTACTCCCTGGTAAACGGGTCTTGCTGAAACGAGCATCATCTTGACCCAACCCACGACGACCGTCTGTTCCTCGATCACGAACACGTCTGCTTCTTTCATCTGCCGCCACCACTTCCGTTCATCAACATCCGTTTCAAAAGTGGCATTCCCTTCTTCCACTCCTTGCAAATAAATGTTGAACAGTTGTCGTCGATCATCTGCATTCATTTTCCGAATGATCATGATAAGACCTCCTTCGTCTATTACTAATTAGTTAAAAACAATTACTTGCAAATTGCAAATTAATCCATTATAACTAAGATAATCAATCACAAGACAAAGGAGAAGTTGCCCATGCAAGAACCCCGTGAAATTTTTCAGACGTTCACGCGTCGTTTTGGACTGTTGAATAAAAACTGTTGTTCCGTTCTGGATCAAGAGGTTTCGCTCGTCCAGAGCCATATCTTGTTTGAAGTATCGAAACACCCCGGGTCAGCGATGCAGGAAATTGCAGACTCATTAGGCATGGATATTACAACATTTAGCCGGCAAATCCAGACGTTGATCAAACGGGAGCTTGTTTTAAAATCCCCCTCTTCCGAGGACCGCCGGATTCAATTACTTTTTTTAACTCCACTCGGTCAACAGGTGGCAGACGGGATTGATTCTGAAATGAACGCTTACCTTGAAGAAATCTTTCAAAAGATGACTTCGTTTGAGAAAGCAACCGTTCTTCAATCTATCGAACTGTTAAACGATGCGATGCTCAACAGTGATTCCTGCTGTAAAACGTTATCTTAAAGTTTGCAAAATACAAATAAAAGGAGTGATTTTATGTCCACTCAATCGTTTTCTCATCCAATTTTCATCATCGGTGCCGGTCCGATCGGACTCGCTGCCGCCGCACACCTGTCTCACCAAGGTCTTCCCTTTTCTATTCTCGAAGCCGGTCCCGATATCGGTACGCATATCCAGACATGGTCACATGTCAAAATGTTTTCAAATTGGGAATACAACATCGATCCTGTCGCGGCTGCCCAATTACGTCAGAGCGGGTGGGAGCATCCGGAAGCAGAGGCTTTTCCGACCGGTCATGATTTACTCGAGTACTATTTACGCCCGCTCGCCGCCTTGCCGACCATTTCAGAAAATTTGTATCTAGAGTATCAGGTTATCTCGATTTCGCGTCAAGGCATCGATAAAATGACGACAACGGATCGTCAACTGTCCCCCTTCGAAGTCATCGTCCAAACACCAACGGGGCGACGCCGTTTTTTAGCCGCTGCTGTTTTAGACGCGACAGGTGTATGGGGGCAACCCAATTCCATGTTTAGCGCGGGACATCCGCACGATTCGCTCATCGAACGCGTCACGCATACGATTCCGAATTTCCGACAAGAAACCAATCGATACGCCAATCAACGTCTTGCGATTATCGGGAGCGGACATTCCGCTCTGACGGCATTAATGGGTGCGGTGGCATTAAAAAAAGACTATCCTGAGACGGACATCCACTGGATTATCCGTAAAACAGACGTAGTCGAAGCGTTTGGTGGAGAAGAGAATGATCAGTTGGCCGAACGTGGTCAACTCGGATCAACGGCACGTACTCTTGTCGAGTCTGGTCTCGTCACGGTTCATTCCGGTTTTAAAGTCGCGCAAACCGCATCGACAAACGAGGACATTTCACTGATTAGTACCGATCACCGACAGCTTACTGTACAGGAAATCATCGTTTTGACCGGAAACCGACCCGACTTTACATTCCTGCGTGAAATTCGGTTGGATGTAGACTTCATTACCGAAAGCACCCGTCAGCTTGCTCCGTTAATTGATCCCAACCTGCACAGTTGTGGAACGGTACGGCCGCACGGCGAAGCTGAATTACGACAACCGGAGAAAAACTTCTATATCATCGGTTCCAAAAGTTATGGACGCGCGCCTACCTTTCTTTTAACGACCGGTTATGAACAAATTCGGTCAATCGTCGCGCATTTAACAGGAGATACGATAAGCGCAAAACAGATCTGGTTGAAGTTGCCGGAAACAGGTGTTTGTCGGATTTCTGCAACCGAAGCATCATCCAGTTGTTGTTAGGATCCGTCTTACATTCTCAATTGGATACAGCAGATGATTTCGGCACAACGAAGGGAAGTGGATTTCGTCCACCTCCCTTTTTAAATTTTAAAAATCAAAGTATGTACAAGACGTTAACGGTTCTTTTCATTCGATTTTCTGGCATGAACAAGGTAAACGATTAAAAAATAGGCAAAGAACGCGGAAAAATAAAAAGTGATGAATTTGTTCATTTCCGTTGTATTCAGCCAGATTGATTCATCGTACATCAAACGTCCAGATGCCGTGATGACAACTGGATGCGTCGCAAGCGTCAGACCGATCAGGACGAATAAACAAACACCAAGATCATTGAGCCAGACTTGGGTGCTGCCTTTTGAATTACGAAACATATCCTTGTTCTCCTTTTGAAGTCAACATCGTCCAGTCTGGTCGCAGCAACGAAAAAATCCGTCCGTCGTACGATGAGCCGTCTTGATAAAGGTAACCGCGTAAAATCCCTTCCTCTTCAAACCCGAGTCGTTTTAACAGTTGAACGGATGCCTCGTTTTCTAAAAACGTCACGGCACCCATCCGGTGTAATGCCAGTGTCTCAAACGCATATTCCAACACAGCTTGAATCGCTTCTGCTGCATAACCACGCCGCCAGTGCGCAGGATCCAGTTCAAAGCCGATTTCTGCCTTTTTACTGTACAGGCTCAAATGATTCAGACCAAGCGTTCCGATGAACGTCCCGCTGTCACGGATCAGGATTCCCCAACGGATGCCTTGTTGCGTGTCATACGTCTGTTTGAAAGACGCAATGATGTTCAAAGCGTCTTGTTGCTTACGAAACGGATTCATTCCGTAAAAGCGGGTCACGTCTTCGTTTGCGAGAATATGAAACAGGGCCGGTGCATGTTCAGGTGTCACTTCCACCAGTGCGAGACGGGATGTTTCTAAAGTGGGAAAAGGCATATTGATTCCTCCAGTTGTGATGTTTTGATTTCGGTTTAAATCTTTCGTCTAACTTGTGTCTTTTCAACACGTCACCGTACATCACGCAACGGTTGAAGCACGTCATTGTTGCCGGTGTCGTCCTATACTAAATGTATAGAAGCGCGTGTTTTGTGTAATGAAGGAGTGACTGATCATGGAAGAAGTCAATTTACTCGTTCTTGCCACGCAGTATATGTTTTGGGTCGGATTCGTCGGAATGGCTGCCGGGACACTTTATTTCCTGGTCGAGCGAAACTCGCTTGCACCGGAATACCGTTCCACCGCAACCGTCGCTGCACTCGTCACCTTTGTCGCTGCCATTCATTATTACTTCATGAAGGATGCGGTCGGAACGTCCGGTCTGTTATCGGAAATCGATGGTTTCCCAACCGAAATCCGCTATATCGATTGGCTCGTCACGACACCGCTGTTGCTCGTCAAGTTTCCGTTGTTGCTCGGTCTGAAAGGTCGGCTCGGCCGGTCCTTGTTAACGAAACTAATCATCGCCGATATCATCATGATTGTCGGCGGCTACATCGGTGAATCCTCAATCAACATCGCCGGTGGGTTCACGCAACTCGGACTGTGGTCGTATCTGATTGGTTGTCTCGCCTGGATTTATATCATCTATCTGCTGTTTACGAACGTCACGAAAGCCGCTGAAAACAAACCGGCTCCGATTCGCGATGCCCTCTTAAAAATGCGGTTGTTCATCTTGATCGGTTGGGCGATCTATCCGATCGGTTACGCCGTCACGCTGTTTGCGCCGGGCGTTGAAATCCAGCTCGTCCGCGAATTGATTTACAACTTTGCCGATTTGACGAACAAGGTCGGGTTCGGTTTGATTGCCTTCTTCGCCGTCAAAACGATGTCGTCCTTATCGTCGCAAAAAGACAACACGTTAACCTCTTGACGAAAGGTTTGAACCAGTTTCGCCAGCAGGCGGAGCTGGTTTTTTTTGATTTAATTACTTGTGTTCTTCCAAGTGCTTAAACCCATCCAATCGATCATCCGGCGTGCTCGGGAATCCGCTTAATTCAACGGTTCCGTTATCCTCAACCGAATAGGTGTAGGTGGCGTCGGCTTCGTTGGCAAACACGACGTCAATTTTATACGGATTCAGGTGTTTGTATCCTTCTTTCCAGTACGGGACCGTCGTTAACGTAAAGCGTTCATCCGGATAGGTTTTCTCGAGATGTAACTCGACTTGTTTCGCATTATAGGAAACTTTCTGATCGACGAAATAAGGATGGACGATCAAGTAGACACCGTATGCGACACAGATGAGACCCGCGAGAGTGAACATCATTGCGCGTCCACGTGACTTCAGCTTTATTCCGAGCAGAACGATTGGCAACACGATTACAGACAGCAGTATCCATTCAATGAGTTCATGTGGTCCCATATCCGTACCCTCCTTTTCATTCTTTCTACACTATTACGGTTCCGTCTTCGAAATCCCTGCTTTTTCCAATGAAAAAAACAGGCATCCGTTTGGATACCTGTCTCACTCCTTATACTTGAAAACGACTTGATAATCGTTTCAAATCTTCCGCCATCGTCGCCAGTGATTGCGACGCCGATGAGATTTCCTGCATTGAGGCCATCTGTTCTTCCGTCGAAGCCGAGATGTTTTCCGTTCCGGCAGCCGTACTTTCCGTCACCGATTGAATCTCCCGCATGACGGCAGCAATCTGTTCACTGCCGGCGGCCATCTCTTGGACGGCACCGGATACTTCTTCGACTTGATCCGTCACATCCCCGATCGATCGTTCGATCGCTTGGAACGAAGCACTCGCTTCTCCGGCCACTTGAATCCCGTTCGTCATCTGTGCCGTCACCTTCTCCATCGACGTAACGGATTGCTCCGTTTCGCGCTGGATGACTTGAATCAAGCTTTCGATTTGTTTCGCAGCAAGTGCCGACTGCTCAGCGAGCGTCTTGACTTCCGCTGCGACGACTGCAAATCCACGTCCTTGTTCGCCGGCCCGGGCCGCTTCGATGGCAGCGTTAAGCGCCAACAGGTTCGTCTGCGCTGCAATCCCGGTAATTGAATCGGTAATCTGTCCGATTTCCTGCGACCGGTTGCCGAGTCCGACGATGACTTGCCCCAGTTCCGTGAAATCGGTGTTGATCCGTTCCATCTGCTGACCGAGTTGGCTGACGACTTGTCCGCCGTGCATGACTTTCCCCATCGCGTCACTCGTCACGTCCGTCATTTGTTGCGCGTTGCCGGCGACTTGGTTCACACCGGACGTCAAGTCTTGCACCGTCCGTGATGCACCGGACACCTGGTTCAATTGTTGACCGGCGCCACTGGCGATTTCCTCCATCGTCACGGCGACCATTTCCGTCGCTTTCGTCGTCGCTTCCGCATTGGTACTTAATTCGTCTGACGCCGTCGCCACATGTTTTGACGTGTCCGTCATTTCAATGATGACGTGGTGCAACTGTTCCGTCATCGTGTTGAATGATGTCGTCAATTGACCAAGTTCGTCTTTTGAAACGTAATCACCGCGGACCGTTAAATCACCGTCACCGGACTGTTTCATCCAGCCCTGCAGTGAACGGATTGGTTGTGTGATCAGACGCGTGATATAGATGGCGAGACCGGCAAACAACAGCAGAGCAATGATGAAAATCCCAAGCATGATGTAAAGTGCCTTTTGTTTTTCCTGCTGATTCATTGCATTGATGTCTTTTGCGTGTTTCGTCGTCGACATCATCAAAACCTTTGCGGCATCTGCCACTTGATCGCGCGCTGTACCAAGACTTTCCAAGTAAACGCGATATGCCTCTTCTTTTTCTCCTTGAACGGCCAGGTCCTGCACTGTACTCAGACCATTATCGTATGTAAGGACATTGTTTTTGAGTGTTTCAATCTGTTTCTGTAATTGTGCAGTCTCAACCGCAGTACGTTCGAATTTATCCAGTGAAGATCGGATTTGTGCTTGTCGTTGGTCAATTTGTCCCTGTAGTTCATCGAGGCGTGATGACTCCGTCGTCAGCATCATCTCGGTTAAAAACGAATCGAGCGCACGGGTGTCAATCCGGATTTGAGCTACTTCCTGTACCGGAATCAAATTTTCTTCGTACATCATCTCTGAAGCGTGAGCCATCTGATTAATGAAATAAAAACCTGCACTCGCCAATAACACCATGGCGACGATTGCTGTTGCAATCAATGATTGAATCTTTCTTCGAACGCTTACGTTTTTCATCTATGTATCCCTCCCTCTCTTTTATCGGTAATTCAGCTGAAAATTTCAGTGTTTTTTGATTTTTGAACCTTTCCGTTTCCATTAATGTGTTAGGTCGAGGTCTCGCTTACGACAAAAAATGCTGGATTCGATATAATCAGAATCATACAGAAACCAAAGGAGTGAACGCTGTGCAGTCTGTCTCAAACGAAATCACACAGTTCCGCGGAACGCATTATGAGTTTGGTCGCGAACAGGGGCGTTACGTGAAACGGAATGAACTGCTTTATAATCGCGAAGACAACTGGAAGATCCGGGTCCCGCGTTTTCAAGTCGATCCGGCAGAAACAAAAGAGATGTTTCTTCGATACGCCCCGCATATCTGGGACGAGTTACTCGGCTTGCAGGATGAACTGGAATTATCACTCGCCGATACATTGCTCCACTTTGGTCATTACCGGGTCGAAGGACCAAAAAGTGGCTGTTCGATCATGACCGGTGATAATTTCCTCGTCCGCAACTACGATTATCATCCGATGACATACGACGGCCGCTTTTCCGTCTTCCAACCGACCGACGGCGGTTCTGCCATCATCGGACCGGCTTCCCGCGTCACGGGACGAATGGACGGGATGAACGAACATGGTCTTGCGATGGGCTATAATTTCATCAACCGCCGCCGCCCGGGCGATGGTTTCGTCAGTTTCATGATCGGCCGGATCATCCTCGAGATGTGTACGTCTGTCGATGATGCCATCTCGCTTGTCAAAGAGATGCCGCACCGGGGATCGTTCAGTTACGTCGTCCATGACCGCTCGAACCGGTCATTCGTCATCGAGGCGACGGCACGGGATATCGAAGTCCGGGAAACGAATCTCTGTACGAATCACTTTGATTTGTTGCAACACGAAAACCGCTTCCACCTCGACGACTCGAAACGGCGGATGATGGAGCTGAAGACGCACCAACACATGATTCAAGATGCCGAATCAGCGTTCCGTCTGCTGAACGATTCCGATAAAGGTGTCTTTTCCGATCTCTACAGCCACTGGGCGGGGACAATTCACACGTCAGCCTATTTCCCGTCGGACATGAAAGTCTGGTTTGCGTTAGGAGGCGACCAGCAACCGGTCGAGTTTGACTTTAAGGACTGGCTGGCTGGAAATGACTTTACGCTCTCGCACATCAACGGTGAAATCGAAACGGATATTCAGTTCGCCAACACCCTTCAGACTTGGCGCTGAAGATGCTAAAACCCCTCTGTTGTCCAATTGGAACAGCAGAGGGGTTTGTTCGTCAGTTGACCGTCATCTCCATATGTAAATCTGTCGTGACGAATCCCGTTGTTTCATACAAATGAATCGCTCGGGTGTTATGGGCGAAGACATGCAACTTGATTTTTTTGATGTTCATCCGACGTGCGACCTGCTCGAGCATCTGAATCGCTTGCCGCCCGTATCCTTTTCCTTGATGAGCGTCTTCGATTTTAAAATCAAAGATGAACGCCGTCCGCCCCTGTATTTCCTCACTGACCTGAAACCAAATCATCCCGACCGGTGTCTGTTCCGTCTCGTCGATGATTGAAAACAGATAATGCTGTTTCGTTTGAATCCCGTCCGGCAACAACTCGGCATAGTCTGCCGTCGACCGGTCGACAGCCTCGACCTCCGCCCAGGTTCCTGCCTTGACCTTCTCTGCTGCGTATTCGTTGATCGCTTCCGGTAAATACGCGTCATAGGCTGATTCCGACATTTTTTCAAATTTGATCATCATCCATCCTCCTTTGTTTCAGTTCGAACGGGTGTCTGTCTGCAGATCGGTCCCGATAAATGTGCTTGACCAATCCCGTGCGAGCATCGCATAGACAGCCAAATCATGATAGGTACCGTACAGCTGTTCCGCATCGCGTAAGATGCCTTCTTGCTGATAGCCGAGTCGTTCGGGAATCTTTCGGCTCCGCGAGTTGCCGACCGCACATTCGATGACAACACGATTCAGCTGCAACGTCGTAAAGCAATAGTCCGTGACAAAGGAAATCACCTTTGTCATCAATCCTTTGCCGCGCCCGTTGCCGGTCAGGTAATACCCGATGGAGGTTTGGCGTAACGTCTGATTGATTTCGTGTAAGGCGACCGTCCCGACGAGTTCACCTTCAAAATAAATCCCGCAGGTCAATCCGTTGCCCTTCGCATAAGCCGTCAACCAGGCTGGAATGATCTCGTCCCGGTATTCATCCGGTCCGGTCGTCCCGTCAACCCAGCCGAGCCACTCCCGCAGATGTTCCCGATTGGCGTCGACCAGAGCATACAATGCCTCTGCATCTTGACGCTCAATCAACTTCAAACTCAGTTGATCCGTGATGTGGTGCATGAACATTTGTCTTCACTCCTTATGTAACGTCTAAAGCTATACTTTAGACGTTGACCGTCAAAACACCTGCTTGAGAATCTGTTGTTGGCTGGATTGGGACAAATTTTTATGAATGACTTCTTTTGGCTTCGTCGTTAACGCCTGTTCAAGGAAGTTCGCTTGCGACCGTTCCCCGATGACGACAATCTGTTCCCAACCGAGGGAACGATTCAATTTTTCAACCTCTCCCGACAGTTCCCGGTAAAATCGTTCCGCCTGCTTTTCGACCCGATCCCGGAAATCATCCGTTTGACTGCTGCTGGAGGCCCCACTGCGGCTGCTCCGTCCCTGATAACGCCGCCACTGTCCTGTATCAAGATCCAGTTCATAATCGTGTGTCGCGTCGACTTCGCCGAGCCGAACGTCGAGCACAGTCGCGGAATCCAGATTTGTCAGCACAATGCCGGTCCGCGGGAATTGTTGATCGAGCACTTCAAGTTGATTAAGATTCGGTTTTGCGTGATAACTGATTTCATCCGTCACATCGAGTTGCAAAAAATACACTTCATGAAGCGAGTCGTCGCTTGAGACAAAGGCGACGATGCTGCGGAGTAAACTCGTCCGCTCGTTATTGATCGCTTGTTCGAGTTTCGTAAAAGCCGATTCGACATCTTTTTTATTCTCCTGCTCCGTCAAGAGGCGTTTTTTCTCATTCCGTAAAATCGTTTCCCATTGATTCCGCTTATCCGGTGCCGTACTGAGATACACCGACAAGACGTGCGTCGAACCGTCAAAATCCTTTAGCCGTTTGATATCTTCTCCAAGTCCCATGATAATGCCTCCCTTTAGTAAATGAATGACGCTAATATACCGGTGATGAAAACGGATGTGATCGTGACCGTCGAGAAGCCGGCAACGACCATCTTTGGTAAAATTTCATCTTCGATGATCTGGACCTCGTCTTCCGTCTCCCCGATATTTTTAGCCGCTTCTTGACTGAGAATCAATGTACCTGGAAAACCATATAGTGACGTCAAACCGATTGCGATCGCCATCGGGTACGAATAACCGAGGAATTTCCCGGCAAGCATCGCGAACAACACGATCCCGAGTACACCCAAGATGAAGGCGATCAACAGTGGCACAAACAGTTCGACGAGATCCGCAAATGATGTGGTTGCGAGTGGTCCGAAGATGATCAATAGAATCGCGAGCATCATCAAACCGTACGCATCAATTCCGTTCAAGACATTCGGCTTCAAGACACCGGTCGCCCGTAAGGCAATCCCGAGTAATAAGGCGATGACAAACGTATTGAGCCAACCGTTCGTCAAGCCGCTCAGGAACGACGAGACGATGACGACGACACCGACGACAAACAACGTTCCGGCCGTCGTTTGGAACGGCTCCGGCAAAATCGTTTGTTTTTCCGCTGATTCCGCCGGATCAAGGACGGCTTTTTTCGTGATGCTGCCATCCCGGACGCCGTCCCGTATCCGTAACGCTTCCTTGCGCAGGATGACCGACGTCAGCGGAAAACCAATCAAGCCTTGCAACGCCGCAATCAAGACCGGAAAGACGGCGACCGAGATCAATCCGGCATTCAACGCTTGTTCCTGAACGATGATGACGGAAATCGTTCCGCCGCTGACCGCGGCAATCGCGCTGAGGACATAGTTCGTATCGAGGAACAGCCGACCGATCGTAAAGAGCAACACACTGATCCCGATCACCGCTGATACCCCGATCAGAAACGTTTTCCACTGCCGTTTAAATTCATCGAGACTGATGAGCGTTCCGAGATGGACGATGATCATCCCGACGACGGTTTGTCCGAGTGGCAGCAAAGAGGACGTCGGTAAGAGATCTTCCGGGAACAGGTTGGTCTTGAATCCGATTAAGAAGATGATGGAGGCAACAAATAAGGAAGATAATAAGGCCTTTGTTTTTTTCGAGATATAATCGCTGACCGTCCAGATGAGCATGATGATCGTAAAGGCAATAATCGGTTGCATACGTATTCCTCCCTTTTAAACGACCGGTTGGTAGTTAAACCCGAGACCATGAACGTCGGCGACATTGTAAACGATGATGAAGGAACCGCGGTCAATTTGGTGGATGGCCCGGATGACAGCGGCATATTCGGAACGTTTCATGACGACCATCAGCATTTTTTTCTGTTCTCCCGAGTAGCCGCCTTCAACAGTAAAGACGGTCATCCCTCGGTCAAGCGACGTCAGCAGGTAATTGCGGATCTCGTCCGCATGCAACTCACTCGTAACGAAAATCGCTTTTTTCCGTTCAAGCCCGATTTCGATATATCCCATCACAAAGGTCGTGATGACAATCGAGGCGACCGCAAACAAAAATTCTTCCAGACCAAAGACGAAGATGTTAAAGACGACAATCGTCGCATCGGTCAAAAAATAGCCGACGGACGTATTCAACTTAAAGTATTTGTGGAAAATCAACGGTGGAATCGTCGTCCCGCCGCTTGATGCTCCGAACCAATACAGCGTAGCGACTCCGATCGCAAACAACACACTGCCAAAGGCGACCGAGAAGAAGCGGTCGGAGACAACCATCGTTTCCGGAATGATTCCTAGTGCAAGAGGCAACATCAGACTGCCGAGAACGGACTTTAAGAAGACTTCTTTGCCTAAAAACACGAAGGCAAACAATAACATCAACAGATTGAGAACCAAGACGACAATCGAACGGTCAATGCCCAACACTTCTTCCAGCAGAATCCCGATCCCGGTGACTCCGCCCGCTGCGACATCATGTGGTCCTAAAAAGAGATTGATACCGGAAGCGAGGACAAAAATGGCCAGGATAATCAAAACGGTTTCACGAAACAGTTTCATCACCCGCCCCCCTTACGCTGACGGATCTGGGAAGGACGGCATCTGCCGGACCAGTTCCAAGGCAAAAACGACGGCTTGTTCGAACTCGGTGATTGGAATATATTCTTCGACCGTATGAATCTCTTCATAACCGATCGACACATTGACGACGACTTTGCCTTGTTCATTAAAAACATTGGCATCCGTCCCACCACCACTCCGTTCAAACCGGGCAGGACGTCCGATGGTTTCCAGACAGTGTTTGGCATGTGCGAGCAACGGATGGTTGTCTTCGAAATGATAGCCGGTGATGAGTGGTGTCGCCTTGAAGTCGAGTTTAGCGCCGAATCGTGTCACCTCCTCATTTAAAATCGTTTCGATTGCTTCGACCTGATCGAGACACTTTTGATGATCAAACGAGCGGACTTCCGCGACGAGCTCGAGGTGTTCCATGACGACATTCATCGCTGTCCCACCCTTCACCTGACCGATGTTCGCCGTCGTTTCGTGATCGATCCGCCCCAGTTTCATCCGGCTGATTGCTTGGGCCGCGACTTCAATCGCCGAAATCCCTTTTTCCGGCTCAAGTCCGGCATGTGCAGCGCGACCGGTCAGTCGGATATCCAAGCGGTACATCGACGGACTCGTCGTGATGATGCCGCCGACCGGACCGCCGTTATCAAGGACGTAACCAAATTTCGCCTGCAGCATCGACATATCGACCGCCTTTGCACCGAGTAACCCGACTTCTTCTCCGGCTGTCAGGATGAATTCAATCGGACCGTGCCGGATCTGCTGTTCTTTTAACCGTTTGACCAACTCCAGCATGATGGCGATGCCGGCCTTGTCGTCCGCACCAAGGATCGTCGTTTGATCGGACTGAATCCGTCCGTCCCGTTCAAGCGGACGAATGCCTTGACCGGGAGACACCGTATCCATATGCGACGAGAAAAAGACCGGTTCGATCGACGTGTCTCCGTCGAGCCGGGCAACGAAGTTATTGGCGCCCAGTCCTGTCTTTTCTTTCGTTTCATCTTCTTCGATGGACAGACCAAGCGCCTGAAAACGCCCGATCAAGTCCTGTTGAAACGGACCTTCCGCATAGGATACGGAGTCGATTTGAACCAGTTCCATGAATTCTTGGATCAGTCGTGTCGTTGACATCGGAGTTCCTCCTATTCATTCCGCCCATTTACGATTAGCCGTAAATGCGACGGTGAGCCACTTGGTTTGCGGCAACCACTCAAGTGCCGCGTCGATTTGTTCACGTATCAAATCTTGTTCCAGAATCGAATCGTAGCGGTAGTTTTTGGCGACAATCAGATCAATTTCGATGAAAATCAGACTGCCTGTCTTGGAAATCCGGAGGTACATATCATCAACTTCGTATTCCTCGACGATTGTAGCGACACTCTGTTTGATGTCGATCATCAACCGTTCACTCGTCGACATCCCCAGCATTTCCCGCATCGCTTGAACCATCTCCTTGACCGGATAACGGATCAAAAACAAGACGATCAGCATCAGCATGACCGGATCGACGTAACGGGCGACGTTTTCAAAAGACAACCAAGTCGCCATGCCGGCAATTCCGTAACCGACGACTGCACCGACGCCCATGATGACGGTCAGACGCCACTGTTCAACTTCCGCTGTTGCTAAAATCGAGCGTGCGGACCGGTTGAGTTGCTTCAGATGGCGGTACACGATAAGCGCAATCAAGGCACTGATTGTCAGATAGCCGATGACAAACCCCAGTTCAACCGGATCACCACCCGACCGAATGGTGTCGATGGCAGCGACAAATGCATAAATAAGTAGGAGAAAGACGATGAGATATTGAAAGAAAACAAGAATGGGTTCCAATGATTCTTTGCCAAACGGGAAGTGGACATCATCCTTGACGGTGATGAACCGACCACCTCGAAGCGAAAAAACACTTAAGACGACACTCAGCAGGGCGTAAAGTCCGTCAAACAGAACAAAGGAGGAAGAAAGAAGGAATCCGGCGGCAATGCCAAATACCGATAAGAAAAGAGAACTAAAGATGGAATGTTGCAACAACCGGTCTTCGATGACCGGATCTTTCACTTGCGCCAACCGCTTCACCTCCCTTAACGGAAGTGGCTTTCAGGTCTGCTGAACGATGACGGCATGACACATCTCTGAACAATGAATCGAAGTTAATTTATGATTACCCCTTTTTTGAAGCAAATAACAATTAAATGTGAAAAAGCACATATCTTTCAGAATTTTCACGCTATTTCCAGTGGTTTCGGGGAAAGGATACAACATGCCACTTATTTTCGAGGGAGGAGATTGCCTTGTCCGGATTGATTTCCAATCGTTCCTTTCGTATCGGTCTGTTCATCCTGCTCGTACTTGGCATCATCTATATGGCACGACAGGTCGACTTTCTCTTTTATCCGTTACTCGTCCTGTTTACGACGATTTTCACCCCGTTCATCATCGCCGGAATTTTATTTTACCTCTCCGTTGGTTTCGTCGATTCACTCGAACGTCGTCTCCGGTCGCGCAAACTGGCGATTTTTATCGTCTTGCTTTTGTTAGTGGCCCTTGTCATTTTGTTTCTCTTGACCTTATTCCCGCTGATCACGAAACAGCTTTTTGCCTTCATCAGTGCCGTCCCCGGTTTTGCTGAACGTCTGTACACACAATCCCTGTCGCTTTATGCCAAATACGGGACGTCGATTCCGTCACTCGAGAGCCAGTTTTCATCGGTCGAAAGTTCGATGAAAAGCGCGACCGCACTCCTAGGAAACGTCTTTTCCTCGATTGCCGGTTCCGTGCTTTGGCTGATTCAGTTGATTGCCTCGACCATTTTCACGTTGTTCATCGCCCTTTTTTTATACGTCTTCATGTTGGTCGACGGAAAAAAATTACCGAATGCGCTGGTCCAGTTCATCCCGATCAGTTACCGCAAGGAAGCCCTGCTGATTTTAAAAGACATGAACGGGACAATCCGCTCTTACGTCCGGGCGCAACTGATCGTCTGTACATTCGTCGGAAGTCTCGCGACACTCGTCCTGTGGTGGCTCGATGTCCCGTATTTCTTACCGCTTGGTCTGTTCATCTTCGCGACGAATATCATCCCGTATCTCGGACCGTTCCTCGGCGCTGCACCGGCTGTCCTGATCGGCTTCTTGGATGAACCGATCAAAGGTTTATATGTCATCATCGGCATCACGATCGTCCAGCAACTGGATGCCAATGTCATCTCCCCGCTCGTTCAGGGAAAATCGTTGAAGGTGCATCCGATTACGATTACGGTCGTCCTGCTCGTCGCCGGGCAACTGGCGGGAATTCTCGGTATGTTGCTGGCCGTCCCGTTTTATGCCGTCGCGAAGGTGACGGTGCTCAACATCATTAAACTCGCGCAACTCCGGAAAATGGCGTTACGGACGGACAAACCAGTTCCGGATCGTGTCCCGGAAGATCCAACCTAACAAGCAAGACAGGATCAGTAGTCCGGGTAACAAGATGACACCGCCATGAGTTGCCCACCATGTCGAAAAGCGGTTCAACAGACCGTAAGCGCCGAGCCGATTAACAAGAATCGTCCAGAGCAACGCATAGACGCCGGTTCCGGCTAACGTCACGAGCACATAGGGGCGAAACGGATAGGCGAGCAGTCCTGCCATATAATGAATCGGACGCCGGACACCCGGCAGGAAAAACGACATGGCAATGGCGACCGTTCCTTTCTCCTGCAAAATCACTTCGGCTTTCGCGAGATGTTTATTGGTCAATAACTTTCGAAAGAAGGGAAGTTCTCGAAAAATACGGGGAATGCCGTAAAACAGATTAAAACACACGAAACAGGCGGACCAGACGGATAAAAAAATCAGGATGAGTGCTTGATCCTGACGTAACCAGCTGCTGATTTGGCGGATGATCAACAAATCATCCGAAATCGGGATGAACAAGATACTCGAGATGAACCGGATCCATTCCGAAAACATGCTGTCTTCCCTCCCATCGAAGTCATTCTTTCTGAAAACGAGGTGTTCGTATTGATGGACTATACCCTAATCTTGCCGGTTTTGCTCTATGTTGTCCTGTTTGCCAACGTCGTTGCGGCAATCGCCATCCTGTTTTTCGAACGGCGTGACGTCAGTGCCACCTGGGCCTGGCTGATGATTCTCTTTTTCTTACCTGTCATCGGCTTTTTGATTTACTTATTGTTTGGCCGGTCGTTGAAACAAGAGACATTTTATCATGTCCCTGAAGCACGCCGATTGGCGCGCGAAGAAGAGCTTTCGGCGCAAGCGAACGACGATGTCCCCCGCGAAGCACCGCTTTACCCGTACCGGAAGTTGATTCAAGCAAACCGCTCGTCAGGAGCCCTGTTGACGGAAGCGACCGATGTCCGGACGCTGTTCGACGGTCATCAAAAATTTGATACGTTGCTCGCTGACATACAGAGCGCCCAAGTTGAAATCAACATTCAATACTTCATTTTAAAGCGTGATCCGCTCGGCGACCGTCTACTGAACGCTTTGTTCGAACAGGCAAAACGCGGCGTCAAAGTCCGGATTCTGTATGACGCCGTCGGCTCGTGGAAACTCAAAGCGAAGGACTTCGCGGCGTTCAAACAAGACGGCGGGGAAGTCCGCTCCTTCTTCTCTTCGCCGCTCGGTATCTTAAACCTGCGGATCAACAACCGGAATCACCGGAAACTCTGTACGATCGACCGGCAAATCGGGTACATCGGCGGCTTTAACGTCGGATCGGAATACCTCGGAGAAGACGAACATTTCGGCTACTGGCGGGATACACACCTCCGGGTCCTCGGTCCCGTCGTCGAAGAACTCGAGTTTCATTTCGAACAGGACTGGGACGCCGCAAGCAACGAGCGGACGGACTGGTCGACCGCCCCGATTCCACCGCTTGAAGTTGCGACGGATCGGATACCGGTTCAAATCGTGACATCCGGTCCGACGTCGGAAACGGAATATTTGAAAAACATGCTGATTCAGATGATTCATACGGCCGAAAAATCGATCTACATCCAGTCGCCCTACTTTATTCCCGATGCCAGCTTCATGGATGCCTGCCGGATTGCCTTGGCTTCCGGTGTCTCCCTCAAAATCATGATTCCGAACCAGCCGGATCATCCCTTCGTCTACTGGGCGACATATGCGGCAGTCGGCGAATTGATTCAACACGGGGCCGAAGTCTACACGTATGAGATCGGCTTCATGCATGCGAAGACAATTGTCGTCGACGGAAAAATCGCATCAGTCGGCACAACGAACATCGACGCGCGAAGCTTCCGGTTGAACTTCGAGATGAATGCGATTTTGTACGATACGACGATTGCGGAAGAACTCGAGCTGCTCTTTTTGTCCGACGTTGCCGACAGTGCCTTGCTGACCCGGGAAAAATATGCCGCCCGTCCGCGGATGATCCGCTTTAAGGAAAGTATCTCACGGCTGTTGTCGCCGATTTTATAAAACTGGCTCGGTTATGAATTGAAGAACTTCACTCGAAAGGAGAACTTGTAAAAATAGTCAAAATTATGAAATAATACTTTTGGAACTCATTTTAATTATTGGCTATTCAGCAATGAAAAGGAGGATGGATATGGGGATTTTGCTGATTGTGACAGTAGCGTTTTTGCCGATTTTTTATAATATGCACAAACGCTTGCGGATTTTAGAGGACAAACTTCGTGAATATGAGCGGTAACGGGTCAAATGAATTTCACTCATTAATTAACTCATTTGTCGCTAAACATACTTATTTTGATTGATTTTGAGTATGTTTAGCGCATTTGACTATGTTTAATGAGTTCATTTTCCTGCTAAACATACTCATTTGTTGTAAAAATGAGTATGTTTAATGGCATAGAGTGGCGTACCGAATAAATCAATGGTAGGAGATTAAAATGATGAAAAACATTGAAGCTGTCTTTTTAGATCGAGATGGAACCATTGGTGGTGGCTCTACAATTCACTATCCGGGAGAATTTGAACTGTTTCCTTATACTTCTTTGGAAATCAATCGATTAAAAAAAGACCAGATTCCATTATTTTCATTTACAAATCAACCTGGTATCTCCAAAGGGTTAGCAACCATAAAAGACTTCCAACAGGAATTGACGGGATTTGGTTTTGATGATGTTTACATATGTCCACACACTCCTTATGAAGGTTGCACGTGCCGTAAGCCTGATATCGGCATGTTATCGAAGGCGCAAAAAACTCATAACTTAAATCTAGAAAATTGTGTCGTCATCGGTGATCGTTGGACCGATATGCTGGCAGCTTCAAAAGCAGGATGCCTTAAAACATTAGTGAAAACAGGCGCAGGTGAAACTTCGCTTAATGATCATCATGACGAATTAAATAACATCTATATTGACTACACTGCAAGTGACTTAAAGGATGCCATCAGTTGGTTGTACAGCAAGTATTATTTAACTGACAGAGCATGAAACAAGATAGAGTATCGTTTGTCGGTTTTAAATTTTACATAAAGGTGGAGATTAGATAATGCCGAAACATTCACTCTCAGCAGGTGCCGTCGTCCTTGATGAACACGGAAAAATCCTGCTTATCAAAGGACCACAACGAGGTTGGGAATTTCCGGGTGGAATCATCGAACTGGGAGAAACGATCGAGGGCGGCATCATTCGCGAAGTGAGAGAAGAATCAGGCATTGATATTGAGGTGGTCCGATTTTGTGGCATCTATCAAAATGTAAAAGAACATGTTTGTGCGACATGTTGGCTAGCAAAAGCGGTTGGCGGGACACCACAAACTAGCAGCGAAAGTCTGGAAGTTGGATTTTTTAGCTTAGAAGAAGTTCTAGACATGGTGACCTGGTCAAATTTCAGTGAACGGATTCTCAAAATATTAAACGAAGAGGAGCAACCCTTTTATGTTGCTTTCTGAGAACCGCAATTACCACAAGGACAGCAGTCCTTCGAATAACGGATTCCGAAATAAGCGTCCATCGTTTCGGAAAACCTCCGTTCGATTGATGCTTATTATTTGGGAAACCGCCTTCTTTGATTCGTGTCATTAGCGGATGATGGCTTCCCTGACCGCCCAGGCTTGATGGGCATGAAACAGATCGTCGACTTCATGAATGCTACACCAGACCAAACGGTGGTTCTCTTCGACTGCTGTTTGTATCCGTTCATGTAACGTCATTTTAAAAAAGAACGCGTCGTTGAGTATCGTTTCCCCGTCCGGTGTCACCACGTACTGCTCGGCACGGCCGATTGACGCATCGATTTGAATCGTAAACCCGGTCTCTTCGAGCAACTCCCTGTGAAGTGCTTGCTCCGGTGTTTCTCCCCGCTCGATTCCCCCACCCGGCAACAGAAGATTATTCCATTTGGTCTCGACGGTTAAGAATGTCTGCTGTCGTTGATCGTATGCGACGCCATAAACACTCTGTTTGTACTGGTAGTGCCGCCCTTTCAATTTCACACCAAAAGTCGGTCTCTTCTTTTCATCAGATATCATCGGTCGTCTCTCCTAATAGTTCCCCGTTAATTTCCCGCCGTCGTCCCACCGTCCGAGCATTTTTCCTTGTGCCGTGTATTTCAAAAAGTTGGCCAAGCGTTTTTCATATTCCGGACTACCGGGTTTGTATTCCTGAATGTAACTGATTCGGACCCGAACATACAGATCGGGCAACGTCTTAAAAAACTGATAGGTTGCTGCGTCTTTTTTTAGTTCCTCGAGAATCGCTTCATTGATTTCGAACGGTGTCTCTAAATTCGGCAACACCTTTATTCCCTGTTCGTGCATCTTTCCGAGTGCCGTCAAACGACGGACGCGTTCCTTGTTCAGTTCCGTCCAGTGACTGTTTTTACGGCGTGGCGTAAAGCGTTGGGCTTTTGTTGAGTCATCCATCTTTTTGCTGATTCCGTCAATCCAGCCAAAACAGAGCGCTTCCTCAACCGTCTCGATGTAATCCAACTGGTAGTCACCCGCATCCCTTTTATGGAAGACGAGCCAAATCTCGTTCTCTGTTAAATGGTTACTTTCCAACCAATTGCGCCATTCTTCGATTCGTTCGACATGTAATCGTGTTGTGATGTCCATGAATTCCTCCGTTTTAATCAAATCGTTTCCAGTGACCTTCTGAAATCACTTCCACTACGCCATCAACAACCTGAATCGCCGTTTGATCATCAATCGCATAGGATGGCCCCGTGAGATCAGCCGCCCATTTGACGGCTTCGTCCAATGTATTTTCCGGTAACAGTTCGTGATCCAGATGCGGGAAAATCGAAAAATCAACCAATCCAAGGGTTTCATCCGACGTTGTATGAGGGGGTGTCCACTCCACGAACGCCTGACCAATCCGAGGCGTAAGAACCATACTGCCGGCACTTAACCCGACGTAGACTGCTTTTAGTGAAGGCAATCGCTCTGCAAGTCCAGACTTTTTCATCCAGTAGTTTAAAAATAGGGGATCTCCGCCATTCACCAACAGCACATCGGCCTGTTCGACAAGCGGTACCCAGAGTGATTCATCCAGACTCGGTAGTGCCGTCAATTCGAGAACACCCACCGACTGAAATCCTAATTCACACATCGGTGTTGAACCGGTTCCTGTGATGAATGAGTACGCATGGTACGGTCCCTCCTTCATTCCGTAAACGGCTGTCGGAATACACAAGGCATGTGCCTCCGCAATCGGCTTTCCGAGTAAATCGACGAGCGCACGACGTTGACTGTCATTTTGAATGCCGCCGGAAGTCAGCAATACTTTCATAAGAACCCTTCTTTCTGCATGGAATATCAAACCATCCTGCGATTGTATCTATTTCTTCATTTTTATTGGTTTTCCTGCCGGTCAACAAGCTGCTTTCAGCCGTGCGGGTCATATGTACAGAAACAGGAACAGCTGTTTACCGCATCACGCTGTTCCTGTTTCGTATACAGTAAAACAACCTGATTTTTTAAAACCATTTGCCATTTGCGTCTTTGCTTGCTACACTCAATTCGACTACTTATTAAAATATTTTAAAAAGTAAAAAGGAGACTACCTATGGCTGGAACCAATACCGATTTAGTAATACAACTCCGGCAAGCGATCCTGTTTCAAAGGATCCGGACGATTCCTGAACTGAGTCGTGTGTTGTCGGCCAGTTTCCCGACAGTCAAAAAGCATTTGGATCTCTTGATTGCACATGGTGAAATCGATGAACAGGTATCGGAGCTCTCGAATGGCGGACGTCCGGCGAAACAATACCAGTACCGGGCGGAATACGCCCAGGGACTTGCGCTCTACCTTGAACTCGATGCGATCGGTTTTCAGATCTTCGATGCCGTCGGGACAAACCTATCGTTTGGCACGGAGCCGGTCGAAAAAAATCAACCGCACGTTCCGGCTTTAATCCGCTTGATTCACCGATTGCTTGAACAGAATCCACACATCAGCTTTTTGAGTGTCGGCGTCGCGGCATCCGTCGAAAACGGACAGGTCTTTTTTGCACCGGATTATCCGTCCCTGCAACAGGTCGATTTGAAAGGTGTGCTCGCATCACAATTTGATGTACCGGTCGTCGTCGAAAATGACATGAATGCGGCTGTGATTGGATTTCACGAAGGACATCAGCGCAGTCAACAGTCGTTGATTTATTTGTACCTAGGAAAAAATGGTCCCGGTTCCGGGATTTTGATCAACGGACAGCTCGTCCGTGGCAGCAGTCATTTTGCCGGTGAAATTTCCGTTGTTCCGCAATACGACAAGAAAACGTTCGGACAGGCGATCGCCAGGCGGCAAACCGCTCTAGACCCCCAGACGATTGATGCCATCAGCCGCTTGACGACGACGTTCGCCGCGACGCTGAATCCGCATCTGTTGATCTTTAACGGGTCGGAAGTGACGGAACACGATCTGGAACAGATCCGAAGCAAAACAGCCGAATACATTCCGGAAGCGCATATCCCGCTTTTGATCCGCAGTCACTGGGAAACTGATTACCTGAACGGCTTGACCCGACTCGGCTTGCAGCTTCTGACCGAACAACCTTTATCAGCGAACAGGAGGACATCTTCATGAGTGGTATCTTGTTACTCAGCATCATCTATCTTGCCTTCATCAGTTTAGGGTTACCGGACTCTTTGCTCGGTGTCGCCTGGCCCGTCATGCGGACGGAATTCGGTGCCGATCTCGAAGTCGCCGGTTGGTTGTTCATGACGATTGCCGGCGGAACGATCATCTCGAGCCTGTTCAGCGGCAAGATTCTCAACCGGTTCGAGACGAGTCATGTCACAGCGTTTTGTGCCGCGATCACGGCGAGTAGCCTGCTCGGTTTTTATTTCGCTCCGTCGTTGATCTGGCTGTTCCTGCTCTCGATTCCGCTTGGACTCGGAGCCGGCGTCGTCGATGCTGCCCTCAATCATTTTGTCGCAACCCGCTACAAAGCCCATCATATGAACTGGTTGCATTGTTTTTGGGGCGTTGGCGCAACGACCGGCCCGTTGATCATGGCGGCGATGATGAGCGAATCCGGCAACTGGCGCAGCGGATATTTGACCGTCGCCCTGACCCAGTTCGGACTTGCCCTCGTGCTCCTTCTCAGTCTACCGCTCTGGAAACAGGCACCGGTCGCCGTCTCGGACGTACCGGACGATTTGTCGTTAACTGATACTGCGTCCAAACGATTGGTTGGTCTGCCGTTTGCACTCGCTTCATTTGTCCTTTATTGCGGCGCGGAAGCCTTGATCGGTTTATGGGGCAGCAGTTATCTCGTCCAAGTGAAGTCGTTTTCGGTTCAGACGGCTGCGACCTGGATTTCCGTCTATTACGGCAGCATTACGGTCGGCCGGTTTTTGAGTGGTTTCTTATCACTCCGTTTAACGAACCGTCAGTTGATCCGGGCCGGACAAGGAACCGCCTTAGTCGGCAGTCTGTTGTTTTTCCTGCCGCTGGATGGTTTGATGTTGACCGGTTTCATCTTGATTGGACTTGGACTTGCTCCGATTTACCCGGCGATGTTACATGAGACACCGGTCCGGTTCGGACGAGATGCGGCGAAACGCTTGATGGGGATTCAGATGGCGTTTGCTTACAGCGGCAGTACGTTTTTACCGCCCTTGTTCGGTGTCCTTGCCTCGCTCTTGACGTTGCAGCTGTTCCCGGTCACAGGATTCCTGATGATTTTGTTCCTGTTGCTCTGTTCCGAACGTCTCAATCGTGTGCTTGCCAAACGGGCGTTGTCCCGCGCTTCCTAATTCTTCAGAAAAGGAGTTTACTCTCATGAAAATTGAACATATCGCCATCTGGGTAAAGGATCTCGAACAAATGAGAACCTTTTACGAAACCTATTTTGAGGCTCAAGCCAATGACTTGTACCATAATCCGATAAAAGGGTTTTCGTCTTATTTCCTGCACTTTAACTCAGGAGCCCGCCTTGAATTGATGCACCGGACGGATATCGACCATGAGGCGCCGCGCGACCGATTTGGTTATGCGCATATTGCCTTTTCACTCGGCAGTCGGTTCGCCGTCGATCAGTTGACGAACCGACTCGAACAAGACGGCTACACCCGCCTCGACGGTCCCCGTCTGACGGGAGACAGCTATTATGAAAGTGTCTTTCTCGATCCGGAAGGGCTGACGATTGAGCTGACCGTCTGATTTTCGATGCGTTTGCAAACGAAAAGCAGTTCCATACTCAAAAAACAGTGAGGCGGAAAATCCGCCTCACTGTTTTTTGAGTTCTTTTCAACTACTGTGTTTACACAATCAGACATGCCGTGCACATTAAGCCCGCTCTTTCCGCAACAGATACAGGAAGTACGGCACACCGATGATTGCCGTGATTAATCCGGCCGGAATCTCAAGCGGCGGATGGATGCCGCGTCCGAGCGCATCCGCGACGACGAGCAGTCCACCACCAACGAGCACAGCCATCGGAATCAACAGATGATGCCGGTGTCCGATCAAGCGTCGTGCCATATGCGGGGCGACAAGACCAAGAAAGCCGATCGATCCGACCATCGCGACCGCGACACCCGCTAAGGCGACGGCAAAGGCGAGGAACACATACCGTGTTCCCTTCATCCGTAATCCGAGTCCAATCGCCGCGTCTTCACTGAGCGATAAGATGTCGAGTTGCCGGTGACCGGACCAGATGACGAGTCCAAGCAACAGGAAGACCGGTGCCAGGACGTATACTTCCGTCCACCCTTTGCCGAACAAGCTGCCGGCGAGCCAGACGAGCGAATCATTGGTCTGGAGCGGAAACTTGATCAACAGGTATTCCGTTCCCGATGCACAGATCGCGCTGACGGCGATGCCGAGCAAGGCAAAGGAACTGTTTTGCAGTTTCCCGTGATCCGCAAGCAGCATCAACGCGACCATCACAAGCGTTGCTCCCGTTAAGGCGGCAAGTGGCGTCAAGACAAGCGGACCATCAGGGATCAAGGCAATCGTCAAGACGGCGAACAACGCGGCCCCATTCGTCACCCCGATGACATCGGGCGAGACGAGCGGATTGCGGATGATCGCCTGTAACAAGACACCGGACAAGGCAAAACATCCGCCGGCGAGTAACGCGAGGAGCGTCCGCGGCAACCGGTAGTTCCAGACGATGAAGGAACCGGCACCGTCTCCTTGAAGAGCCGCGACGATTTCACCCGGCTTCAAAAACACGGAACCGATACCAAGCAACAGGAAACTGAGCACGGTGACAAGAAGTGACATGAGGACTAGACCGAGCCATGGTTTTTGACGGAGTCTGTTCATTTAGGCAATCCCCCTTGTCTGCCGTTTCGCTAGATACAAAAAGAACGGCGCTCCGAGTAATGCGGTCACGATCCCGACCGGTGATTCATACGGATAGGCGATGAACCGGGCGAGGACATCAGCGTATGTCAGCAACAGACCGCCGCACAACGCCGAAATGGGTAAGACATAACGGTAATCCTCACCGACCAACCGCCGGACGATATGCGGGACCATCAGACCGATGAAGCCGATTGCTCCGGCGACCGCGACCGTCACCCCGGCCAGCAGCACAACAGCGACGGCTGCCAGCATCCGGATCCGGGTGATGTTCTGCCCCAGTCCGACGGCGACATCTTGACCGAGTTGGAAAATCGCCAACGACTTGGCCAAGCTGAAGGCTAAGAGCAAGCCGATGATCGACCAGGGTAGAATCAATCGGACTTCGATCCATCCACTGTCACTGATTGAACCGGATAACCAGTACAGGACATTGGTGATCCGGTCGTTGAATAGAATCAACCCTTTCGTCAAGGATGTCAGCAACAAGTGGATCGCCATTCCGACGAGGGCCAGCTTCAGACTCGTCATGCCGCGGACAGACGCAAACGAGAAAACCAGTAATCCGCCAATCATTGCACCGAAAAAGGCGAAATAGACCAGATTCGCTGTCCCGAGTGCTGGGAACAGCAACAAAGCGAGGACGACAAACAGCGACGCCCCGGCGTTGACGCCGAACACTTGCGGCGAAGCCAGCGGATTACGTGTGACCGCCTGCATCAAGGCACCGGCGACGGCTAAGTTTGCCCCGAGTAATAAACCGAGTAACAACCGCGGCAAGCGGAGTGTCGTCAAGACCAATGTTTCTTTCGACAAGTTGCCGGATGACCATTCCCGAATGGCTTCGAGCGGTTGAATCGTCGTGACACCGAGAAACAGACTGAAGTAAGATCCGAGTCCGATCAGGATCAGAAGTATGACGAGCAAGCGGATCAATCGTGTGTGTCGGATCATCCACTGATCCTCCTTTCATCAACAAAAGCCAGATTGCTCTGGCTTTGGCTGTCGTTTACTTGTTTTTTTGATTCAGCAGTTGAATCGCTTCATCGACGATTTGTTCCGCGGCGTCGAGTCCACGGTAACGGGTCCATAAGTCCCGATTGACTTCGTAGACTTCCCCTGTTTTAACGGCTGTGATCTGATTCCACAGCGGATTCTTTTTCCACTCATCGAGCAGCTTCGGATCGGCTTCTGCCATGAAGATGACATCCGGATCCCATTTGACGATCTGTTCCAGTGTGATCGTCACGGTTGGTTCCGCTGTTTTCGTGATGGCATTGTCGATCCCCATTTTTTCGAGCAATTCGCCGTCAAACGATGTTTCACCGTGTGCCGTCAACGAATCCGACCGGAAGACACCAACCATGATCTGGCGTTGATCGTTCGGATCGACTTTTTGTTTGGCTGTTGCGAGACGCTCCTCGTGTAACTGGAGACGTTGGTCCATCTTGTCCGTCTGACCGACCGCTTCCGCGATGCTCTTAAACGACGCGATGTTTTCCTGATAGGTCGCGTTCCGGCTCTTTAAAATGATCGTCGGTGCGATTTGCTGCAACTGTTTGTAGATTCCTTTATGCCGGTTGAAGTCACCGATGATCAAGTCCGGTTTCAGAGAACTGATGACTTCGAGATTCGGTTGCTGGCGTGTTCCGACTTCCGTAAAGGAAATCTTCTTGCCGAGCAGCCCTGACACATCGTCTTTGTTTTCTTGCGCAATGCCAACTGGTTCGATGCCCAGTTCGTCAAGCGCGTCGACGAATGAGAATTCCAGGGCGACGACGCGTTTCAGATTGTCCGGAACGTTTGTTGTCCCCGCTTCGTGCGTGACTTTATGCGTCTGTTTCGTCTCTTCTTTCGCTTGTCCGGCGCATGCCGCAAGCATCAGACAACTGACCATCAAGACGGCTAATGCCCATGATGTGCGTGTACGTGACATGGTAATGCCTCCCTTTGAGTTCGGAATGAGAATCATTCTTAATTAATCCTGTTTCAGCATAACAAAGATTTATTCGAAACAAAAGACCAAATCTTATTTCCGGATAACATATGTCATTTTTTGGACGGACTGTGCGATAATGAAAAGACGAAACAAAGGAGGAATTTCCGTTGTCATCACTCATAAAAGAGATTGCCGCCCGGATCAAGTATCCGCTCGGACATATCATCTCGTTTGACGATTTACCCGCGTTACTTGAAGCATTTGCTTATCATCTTCCGTTTGATAACCAAGCAGTGTTGACGAAACGGACTGCTCCGTTTAATCCGGATCGTCTCGAGCAGACATTCGTGACGGATCGGACTGGAGGCGTCTGTTACGATTTAAATCATCTGCTTTATGAAATCTTGCGGATTAAAGGATTTGATGTCGCGCTCGTCAAAGCAACCGTCTTCGATCAGGAAAATGACAGCTGGTCTGCGACCGGTCCGACACACGTCGCTGTCCTGCTCCGACATCAAGGGGACACGTACGTTGTCGACACCGGCTTTGGCGTTAATCTCGCATTACGTCCGATTCCGTTGACTGGCGAAACGGTCACCTCACCAAGCGGCAGCTTCCGGATTGCGCCGAATGGTGCCGGCTATCAACTCGAGATGTTGCGGACCGGTCAGGACGACGAATTTGTCATCGGCTACCACTTCTACACGCAACAGACCGTTTTGCCGGAACAACTGTCGTCTATCGAACAAGTCATCCAGGACCATCCGGCGTCCCCGTTCAACAAACGCAGTCTGCTCGCAATCCGGACACCCTCCGGACACCGCATCCTGACGCAACAAGCATTGACGATCTGGACCGATGGCCAAAAGACCATCCAACCGGTCACCTCGGACGACCAGTACGTTGCCTGGAAACACGAATTTTTTTGAAGGAGTGATGACCTTGTACCGATATACGCTTTGTTTGATTCGCAAGGCTGATCACGTCTTGTTGCTGAACCGTCAAAAACAGCCGGCGATGGGCATGTGGAACGGAGTCGGCGGAAAAATCGAATCCGGTGAATCGCCGGCGGAGTCGGTCATCCGGGAAACCTTTGAAGAGACCGGTATCCGCTTGACTGATGTCCGGTTCGCCGGAACGATCCTCTTACAGGCGGATGAGACGGTCGGGATCTACCTGTTTCTGGCTGACATGCCGGATGAACAGATGCTCACAACGCCGCTTGCGACCCGTGAAGGCATTCTTGACTGGAAACAGCTCGACTGGATTCTTGCTCCGGAAAATACCGGCGTCATCAGCAATCTCAAAGCGTATTTGCCGTACGTTTTGACAGAACCGTCACCGATGCTGCATACGTTTGATTACGCCGGTCATCAGCTGCTGGATCATCAGATTTCGCCACTCGAACAGGTTATCAATTAAAAAAAACGTCCAATTGTTTACTGACAACAGCTGTCAATAAAGCAATTGGACGTCTTTTTTTAGTTCAAACCAAACCATTCCAAGCCAGTTACGATCAAAGCGACCATCACGATACCAGGCAGGAGATTTGCGACCCGGATTTTCGTGATGCCGGCGAGATTTAAGCCGATTGCTAAAATCATCACCCCACCCGTCGCTGTCATCTCGACGATGAACTGTTGCAGGATGGCATCCGGAACGAATTGGGTGATGGCGACGGCGCCGAGGGCAATCGCCCCTTGATACACAAGTACCGGAATGGCGGAGAATATGACGCCGATCCCGAGCGTCGAACTGAGGACCAGTGCCGTGAAGCCGTCAATCAGTCCTTTGGTATAGAGAACATCATGATCTTGGCGCAAACCGCCGTCCAGTGCTCCGAGCACGCCCATCGCCCCGATGACGAAGATCAGTGTCGCCGTGACAAATCCTTCGGCGATGTTCGACGGTCGCCCCCGTCCGATTTTGAGTTCAAGCCATTCACCGACCCGATTGAGTTTTTCGTCAATCCGCAACCATTCGCCGATTGCTCCGCCTAAGACGAGACTGCCGATGACGATTAAAAAGTTTTCGCTTTTCAGCCCCATTTGGACACCCAGCACGACGACGGCGAGACCAATCGCTTGAACGACGGTTTCTTTCATCCGTTCGGGAATTTTATGGAACAACAAGCCAAGTAATGTTCCGACAATGATTAATCCTGTATTGACGAGTGTTCCGGTTAAGACCATACTGTGCCCTCTCTTTCTGATAAAATTCTAAAATAATATGGTAATTGAAATAATTAATGGTTTGGAACTGGCTTTTGCTCTGCCTGCTTCAGACTATGGATGGTCATCCCGAGCATGACGAGGAGCATCCCGATCAATGCCAGTCCGGTCGGAAAGACGGCATGTAAAAAGACCATCTCACCGAGAATCGTGAATAAGATCTCAAACGACTGCGTCGCTTCGACTGCCGCCAACCGGATCGGTTCGGTCCGGACAAGCGTCGTCGCATAAAAAAACAGTGATGTCGCAATCACGCCGGAAAACAGCGCGACCAGTCCCGACTGTCCGACTTGTGACGCCGATGGCAGACCCACCTGCAGGTAAGCCAAACCCGACAGGACCAACCAGAACGGCAGACTGGCAAGTGTCATCCCGAGAATCCGGTCAAATACACCAAGTTCATCGCCGTACCGTTCCATCATCTTCCGGTTGCCGAGCGGATAGGCAACCGCAGCCAGAATCACCGGCACGATCCCAAGAACCAGCGTCGTCACCGACACCTCACCCGCAACCGACAGTTGCATCAGCAGGACACCGGCAACGATCAACAGCGAATAGCGGAGCGACGCCCAAGGAATCGTTTGCTTGAACAGTGGCGCAAGCAACGGTCCGGCCAGAATCGTCACTTGCCAGGTGCCGGCAATCAACCAGCCCGGTGCGTAGTCCGCCGCGAGACAAATCCCGCTGTAAAAAATGCCAAAGCCGATCGTACTGTACGTCAGCCAAAACCGGGGTGCTGCCCGGAGCGCCGACCAGACACGACCAAGGCGGTGCCGGTAGCCGACAATTACAAATAATAATGGCACCATCAAGTAAAACCGTAAGGCGGCGCTGTAAATCCAGTGCCCCCCGCTCCCTTGCATCGATTGATTCAAGATGAAGGTGACGGCGAAAAACAGGGCTGACAGGATGCCAATCACGATTGGTCGCATGACGTCTCCTCCTCCTCTAAGGCCGCGACCAGATGTCGTCCGAGACCGTTCCAATTTTGTTCCGTCGTCCGGACGAGTGCTTCTGCGTCCCGCTTCTCGCAAGCCGCCAGAATCGCCTCGTGATCGGCCATCGAGTCGTGCCCGTGCCTAGAAAACTGGGCATACTCCAACCGGCGGATCAGCGGTGTCAGCCGGTTCAACGTCTCGCTCAGTTGACCGTTTTGACTCCGCGTCAGAAACAGCCCATGAAAGGCATCGTCCAGCCGCAGTGCGGCTTCGGCATCGTCTTGCATGATCGCTTCCTGAAACGCCTGATGGATGTCTCTTAACTGTTCGATATCTGCTGCTTTTAGTAACGGCAATGCAAGACGTGCCGCTAATGCATGCAGTGTCGCGACGATCGGAAACGTCTGCCGGGCTTGCGTTGCGTCCAACCGGGTGACGTTTGTCCGTGACCCGCGTTTCGCGACGACGAGTCCCTCCTCCTCTAATTTCTTTAACGCTTCGCGGACCGGTGTCCGGCTGACCCCGAATGCTTCGGCCAGCTCCTGATCGTTCAGCTTTTGCCCCGGTGCGAGTGTTAAGGTGATGATTTGCTGTTGCAGTCGTTGGTACACTTCTTCACTTAACGAAAGTCGTGGAATCGGTTGATTTTTCATATAACTAATATATTACATATCAATTCTAACTGTACAGTCTTTTTTCCAAAAAAATGAAGCAACCAAAATCGGTTGCTTTCTAAAGGCGTGCTCTGTTTCTTATGTCGCAAGCGGTCGTTTCAAATGACTGAGATCATGTCGCTTGAGCAGCAACAGCTGAATCAGAATCGCCAAGGCAACAAACACTTGCGTCACGAGATTCGGGATTGCGAGATTCACGTTCAGAACATCCGCGGCGATACTTGAAAAATCCCATAAGGCGTGGAAAAAGATCAACGGCCACAGATTGTTGAGTTTCAGTGCAATCAAGGCAAAAAATAATCCGAACAAAAACGTATTGCCGAGTTGAAAAATCATCGCACTTACCGGAATGAAAGCAATCAAATTCAAGAGATGAAACGACGAGAACAAGGCGGCACTGATGACAATCGCCCGGTACGGGTGTTGCTCCGGATGGAGATGGCGTAAGATGATGCCGCGGAATAACACTTCTTCGTTAAAGCCGACGAACAAGGTCGTCACGAAGATGATGGCGACGAGCTGAATCGTTGCTGCGGACAGGTCATCATAGGAAGCAACCAACGCATTGACGACGAGCACGACTTGATACAGCACGATTAACAAAATCGGAATGTACCAGACGAGTCCCCGGATTTTTAACGGGGAGAAACCAACGGCTGCAAACGAACTGTTGCGACGGATGAACCAGACTAAAAAGACGGCGGTCAAGATTTCACCAAAAATCGCAATCCGCAACAATTCCGGATCCCCGTAGTAGATGCCGAACCCAAATGCCGAGACGGCCATGACAAGCGCCATGATCAAAAAGACGACGGCTGCCGAGATGATGATCGTCCGTTTTTCCACCTTTGTCTCCTCCTTACATGAGTGACTGGTTTTCCGCTCCTTTTATTCTTAATTTACCTCGTTCCCGTCAAACATAATCCTGACTTTCCCCATTACCTTGCAATGCATGATAGCATGACGTACAATTACCTTGTATTACATGATAGTGAAACGGGGAATCGCGATGTCATCCACCCAAATGTTAAAAGGCATTCTTGACGGTTGTCTCCTCGCCTTGATTGCCGAGGAAGAAGTATACGGTTATGAACTGGCAACAAAACTCGCCGCCCACGGTTTTGCCGACGTCAGTGAAGGGACGATCTATCCGTTGTTGATGCGGATGCAAAAACTGGGTTGGATCGAAGCGACGCAACGGGTCTCACCGAGCGGACCAAAACGAAAGTATTATACCGTCACTCCGGACGGTCGCGAGGAACTGGCAGCGTTCACGACGCGCTGGCAACAACTGGCGGCGAGCGTCCAGCATATTTTAAAGGAGGACTCCTGAATGCAGACGTTATCCGACGAATCAAGACGGTTTCTAGAAGATTTAACACTCTACTTGCTCGCCTCCGGAAAAAACGAACAGGCGACGCAAGACATCGTTACCGAACTCGAGGATCATTTACAGGAAGCCGAGGCGGACGGTAAGTCGGTTGCGGCCATCACCGGTGACAGTCCGGCCGCCTATATTCAATCGATCGCCTCAGAGATGACGACCGATTACCGCGAATCGGTTTGGCTGCTGCTTCAAATTCTCGCAGGCGTCTTCAGTTTTCTGTTGTTTCAAGACTTGCTCGACGGTCCGCTGTCCTACAGTCTGTACTTTTTAGTCGGCTTCACCGTCTTGATCAGTTCTTTGCTGATCGTTTTGAGTAGATGTTTACGCTACAGCGCGACGCACACCTCTTCGAAACGCCCAATCCTGTTGTTTGGTCTGTCCACGGGCGTGATTTTCTTGTTGCTGATGGGACTGTTTTTAACTGATCCGCAGATCACGTCACCGACGATCCACTTTTCCTGGTTGACCAGTTCGATCGTTGGTCTCAGCGCCTTCCTCCTCATCGGATACAGTGCATACCGGGCGAAGACCTGGGTCTTGCCGCTTGGGCTGTTGGCTTATCTGTTGCCGCAATTTTTCCTACGTTATCAGCTTAATTGGTCCGCTTTATCCGCTGTCGGCGTCGGCTATGTTTGTGCTACTGTTTTAATGACCGCGCTGTTTTTTTACGAAACAACATCCAAAAAAACGAATCAAACTTGAATCGTTTACTACACAGATCGGAGATGGCACATTGAATATTTGGGATCAAGAAGACGATTATGGCATTCTCGCGCCTTTGTCAGAACGGGACATCCAACAAATCGAACACGAACTGCAGATCACATTTCCTGAAAGTTTTCTCAGCGTATTAAGAAAGCAAAACGGGGGTTGTCTCTTGTATAACGCTGTTTCGGTAGATTTTGAAAATACATGGTCGGAACCTAGAGAACCCAGTTACTTACCCATTCGGTACCTCGAAGGTCTCAGCTACGACTCGTTCACCGAGTCAACTAAACTTGTTTTGCCGGAATGGGGCATCACAGGTAAACATGTCACGATCGGTGATGGTGAAGGAACCTATATTTACTACTTAAACTTTGATCAACAGGATAACAATCCGTCCGTGTGGTACCTTGACACTTCCGATGAATCCACCCGCGAAGTGGCTCCAACCTTTCAAGATTTTCTGTCCCGATGGATGATTCAAGAACCAGACTTAGAACCACTTGATTTAGAGGCGTTTTATGCCAGTTATCCGTCGATGGAAGAAATTAATCTTTCTATTCAAAGTGAGGATATTGATACTGTCTTGTATGCATTCAACAATTGGATGACGATTGGTTTGGAACAAGAACGGTTAGTCCACGAAATGATGAAATGGATTAACACGACGACGGATCCAGACCTCCTTGACTTCTTCGCCCAAAATATGACGAATTTAGTGTTAAACACAGGGGCGGGCGTTTACGTTTCCAATGAACAGTTGGCAAGACTCCTGGAATCAAAAGGAGTTGATTCCGATTTAAATGTTTACATCAACTGGTTACGCGCTGAAGATTAATATTCATTCCGGGAGGTCTACATCATGTCTGAAACCTTTTTGTTTTTAATCATTATCGCTTCTCTGACCATTTGGATCAGCCTGTCAAAAGAAGTATCTAAATCATCTCAAGATTTTAACCGTCCCAAAATGCTGACCTTATTGACCGCCGGATCAATCTCTACGATTCTTTTAATCATTGCGCTTGTCCAGTCATGACAGCCGTCTGTTGTGAAGAACTGTCTTCACAACACGACAGGAATTGAGGTGCTTCAGTATGAAGATTAAAACGTTTCTCCTCGGCTTCATCAGCGTCTATCTTTTGCTGAGCGTTCCTGCATTCTTAGGCATCGGGTCTGTCATCGACTGGGTTCCGGAAGCAACTTTCGCTCAAAAATTTAATGGAATCGTGATGGACGGTCTGACGCGTCACGCTCTGATTAAAAGTGTCCTTGCTACAATCATCAGTCTGTCCGTAAGCCTGTTGTTCTTTAGAGACAGGGTCCGTAAAAGACGGTGACGGGACGCCTGCTTCCTTTCCAACGATTTTTCCAAAAACAAGACGTCCCTCTTTCGAGAAGGACGTCTTGTACTGTTTTACCGGATGCCGTTCGACTGCGCTTCATGCCGTTCCCGTGTCCAGCGGTACAGCCGGCTCGTCACGGTCCGCCCGTCAATCCGTTCCATGACGAACGGTCGGTCCAACACATGTTCAAATCCCAGTTTTTCGATGACCCGGCGTGACGGGGCATTAAAGTCAAAATGCGCACACCAGACAAGATCGACCTCCATCGTCTCAAATGCCACTGCGAGGGCGGTCCGGACGATTTCCGGCATCCGTCCCTGCCCCCAGTAGTCCGGGTGAAGAACAAATCCGAACTCGACCTGCTTCAAGTCGGCCAGCGCCTCGACCGGACGACGGTCATGAAAACCGAAGCTGCCGATGATTTGTCCCGTCGCCTTGTCGACGATCGCATAGCCGTCGTTCGCCTCTTGAAAAATCGTAATGACGTCCTGACTTTCAGCAAGCGACGCATGCTGTGCCCAGCCGGCGTTTGGTCCGACACGCGGATCTTTCGCATAAGCATACAGACTGGCAGCGTCACTTTCCTGCCAGCGCCGTAACCGGTGCCGCTCCGTTTCAATGATGTCCATGTTTCTATCCCCTTCCCTTTTTATGAAGCCTGCTGTTTTTCAGCGATTTTTTCGTTCCGGAACAAGCCGAGGTAGACCAGACCGAGTCCGAGACACACGATCAGTCCGATGTAGACACTCATCATGAACGGAGCGAGCACCGCTCCGAGGATGAGCGTCGAGCGGGACAATAAATCGGCACCGGCGTGTGACGTGCCGGCAAAGGCCGAATAGGCGCCGCGTTGATCGGCCGGCATCATGTTGGCTTTTTCCGCGTTCAGTGTCGGTGAATAAAGCAACTCCCCGATCGTCGCAATGAAGATGAATGTCAAGAGCAGCGTCAGGGAATTGGCACTCGTCACCGTGGCGTAACCGATGATGTACAAGACAAGTCCGCCGACAAGCGCCTGTTTGTTCGAGAAACGGTTCGAAAACCGCTGGATGAAAAACGTCAGACAAACGACGAGAATCGTATTTTCGATATTGATCAAACTGAGCATCCGGACACCATTGACGGTCAAATCGCCGATCGTGACGGTATCAAATTCGTCCGCTAAACGGACGGCGACGTAACTGCCCATCGAAAACTCAGCGGCGAGAATACACATCGAACCAAAGACGACTTTAACGAACGGTCGGTCACGCCAGGCAATCTGATAACTTTTCCCGAGATCGCGGAATACGTGTCGAAGCGGTTGTTTCTGCCAGACGTGTTTCGATTCGTCGAGCAAAAAATGATAGGCAACCGGTAACAGCAGGGAGGTACACGTCAACAGGCTGAATAAAAACAGCCGGTTGCTGACATAGAGCCAACCGCCTAGCGCCGTCCCGAGGGCAATCGACAGGTTGATCAACCAGTAATCGATCGCATAGACGGCCCGCCGGTTTTCCGGTGTCGTCGCGTCAATGATGATCGCACTCATCGCCGGTCGACCGATGTTGCTCGTCACGGTGAAAATGGCGTAGGCGATCGTAAAGAGCAGCATCTGATCGCTGGCGAGACTGATCGTCATCACCAAAAACATCAATCCGGTCGCCGTCGTCGACAAGACGAGCAGGCGTTTGCGGGGAAACCGATCGGCGAGGTAGCCGCCAATCAAACCGATCAGGAAGCTGATAATCACTGTCCCGATCAAAAAGACGCCGGCAAATACTTTGTTGTACGCTTGAACAAATAACAGGGCCATGAACGGCATGATGGCGAACGAAATCGTCCGGTTAAAAAACGACGTTACAAGTCTTACTTTAATTGGTTGAGGCATTTCTTTCCATTTCATATTGTCACCTTCCATTCTCTACCTGTATGATAAACAAGACACAGCGACTAAAAAATGGACATCGTCAAGAAAAGATGTCCCCTTTTAGAATGGAGGAATGAGATGGACGCTTATCTGTTCACCTTATGGAAATCCTGCCGGGAAGGATCGTACTCGATTGCCGAATTGGCCGACACGGTCCATTTAAGTCCCAAACAAACGAAACGGTATTTGAACCGTTGGCAGGAAGAAGGATGGTTGCACTATACGAGCGGTCGGGGCCGCGGACATCTGACGGCACTCGTCTGGCTGCGTCACGTCGAACGGGAATACGCGAAACAGATGCTGGAGCGAATCGAACGGGAGTCGGTCGACGCCGTGACGGACGAACTCAGCTGGGACTGGTCACCCGCTCAAACCGGTCGCTTCATGCGGCAACTTGAGCGCAAGTTCGGCTATACGCAGGAATCGTCGGATGCCCTGCTGATTCCGCGGAATCGACCGTTTTTGACGACGGATCCGCTCGAAGCCGCCGACATTCACAGTGCCCACCTCGTCCAAAATGTCTTCAGCCGGTTGTTTGCCATCGACGCGGACGGTAAACTCCAGGGCGAACTGGCACATCATTATGCCTGGAACGGGTCTACGTTATCACTCTACTTACGCAAAGATGTCCGGTTTCACGACGGTTCGCTGTTGACGAGCAAAGACGTCACGAAAAGCCTGCGCAAGCTCATCGCCTATCCGGCGTACGCCCGGTCGTACCGGCATGTGTTGCGGATTCAATCGAATGGACCGTACCAGGTCGATGTGACGCTCGATCAGCGCCGGCATTCCCTGTTGCCGAAACTGGCGACGATTCATACGAGCATCAGTAAAGACAACATTGGGACGGGTGCCTTTCAATTGACGCAAAATAACAATAAAAAAACGATTTTGTCGGCGTTTCCGAACTATTTCGGTATCCGGGCCCTGCTCGACCGGATCGAGTTCATTCAGATGCCGGACGCCTACGATCCGGTTTACCGGACATCGCGGTCGGACTCCGGTGAGACGGATACGATTGCGACCCAGTCCGGCTTCGGTCTCGTTTTTTTGAACCCGCGTCCCGGCGGACCGTTCGAACAACCGGACGCCCGCCACTACATACACCGCTTGATCGCTTCGATCCGACCGGGGATTCAGTCTGTTAGCGAGCGGGGTTTTCCGAATGACCGGGGATTTCTTGAACAGTACAGTTCCGTTTATCCGCCACCGACCGGTCCGGCCGTTTCGTTTGACCAGCCGCTCCGGATCAAACTGACCGACTTCACGGACAAAGTAACCCGTTGGTTATGCGAAACCCTCGAAGTTCACGGCATACCGTATGAGCTGGTCCCGGTCGGGTTTAAGGAGAGCATCACCGACTTTCACGCTTTTGACACGATTGATCTCGCGATCCACGCCGAGGTGTTCGAACGGAACTTGCCGGTCGCCTTCCATCAATTTCTGACAAATGATTTTTCACCGCCCATGAAGATGTTTGGTCGGATGCCGGAACTCGAGGCATGGATAACACAATACGACGAAACACCGTTTGAGGACTGGCTGACTCTCCATCAGACGGTGGAACGATACTTGATTGACTCGTCTTATTTCATTCCGCTCTACGATGATACACGGATCATCCCGTTCCCGATCGAATTGCAAAATATCACGATCGACTCGTTTGGCTACTTTGACTTTTCCAAACTGTGGATCTCATCTTGACCTTCGACTGCCGTCGGAGGTTTTTTGTCGGCTTTTTGACGAATTGATGGCACGTTTGTGACAATCGTCACGAACACTTTTAATCTAGTATTTTATTTATTGCTTTTAAAGCATGTCAGGATGATACTGAACACGAACCGCTTGAACTTACACCCTGCTGAAAAGGAAGTGTCGATATGTTAACGTCATCCACAATCACGATCATCCAATCCACCGTCCCTGTTCTTGCTGAACACGGTCAGACAATCACCCGTGTCTTCTATCAACGATTGTTTGAAAATCATCCGGAAATGAAACAGATCTTCAATCAGTCCAATCAAAAAAACGACCGGCAGTCACAAGCTTTGGCGACGGCTGTCTATGCGGCCGCTGCCCATATCGATCGGCTCGACGAATTGAAACCGGTCTTATTACCGGTCCTGCATAAACACCGCAGCCTGCAGATCAAGCCGTTTATGTATGACATCGTCGGTGCGGAATTGATCGGGGCGATTCAAGACGTCCTCGGTGACGCCGCAACGCCCGATATCATCGAGGCCTGGACAATTGGATACGGTGAAATCGCCAATCTGTTCATTTCACTCGAAGCCGAATTGTACGCCCGGGATGAACAGGCAATCGCCTTTGAAGGCTATCAACCGTTTGTCCTGGAAACGGTCACGATCGAGTCCAGCGACATCAAGTCGTTTATGTTACGACCGGCAGATGGACGGACTTTACCTCCCTACCGTGCCGGTCAATACGTCACGCTCCGCCTCCAGGCACCGGACGGTCTCTGGCAAAACCGTCAGTACAGCCTGACTAAACGTGCTGACGGAAAATCGTATGCGATTGCCGTCAAACAGGACGGATCGGTCTCGAAGCAACTGCATGAACTGTCCGTCGGCGACCGTGTTTTGCTCAGTGCCCCGGCCGGTTCATTCACCTTACCGGACGACACAACGCCGTTCGTCGGACTTGCCGGCGGAATTGGTGTAACGCCACTGCTGGCGATGGCAGAAGCCGCTCTCGCGACAGGACGCCAAACGACTCTCTACGTCGCGGTCCAAGATGATCGTGACCGACCGTTTGCGGAACGGTTGGCACGGCTCGAAAAACAAGGGGCGACGATCGTCCGTTATGCCGAACACAACACACTCCCCGGGACCCGGACCGGACGGTTAACCCGCGACGATCTGACAGCGATTGACCACACGGCCGAAACATTTGTCTGCGGTCCGCAAGCGATGATCCAGTTCGTCCGTCAACACTTTAGCGGTCATCCGGATAACCTGCACTTCGAAGTGTTTGGACCAAGCCTTGCGCTCAAAGCGCCGACCGTTGTTTCTTGACGGGTATCTGACTCCACAAAAAAACGAACGAGCCTGCACGTTTCTTGAGTGCAGGCTCATTCGTTTTTTGTTTACCATAGATTGCTCCTCTTCGAAGCCGTCCTACGTAAATGATTATTTTTCTAATTCCGGTGTAATCCGTCTCCATAACACGTTTAACAGGATTGTCATTCCGCCGATCGGAATTAAAAACATCAAAGCAAGCATCGTCAATCCGTCCATCTCGCACCGTCTCCTCTGTAAGCGTTTTTATTAGTATAGCCTTCCTGTTCCAACCTGCCCTCCGCCTGAAGGCGGATTTCTCATCCAACTTCGTCCCGTCGCGCCTCCACGTCCGGTGCGGTACGCTGTAAACGAATCAACCAGAACGCAACCAGTAAGCCGGTCCCGGAAAACAATACGAAGACCGTATCGATCGCAAACACCGTCGTCAAATACGCGGATAATCCGAAGCAGATCGCCGAGCAAAGCGTTGACGCGGCAACCATCGCCGAACGGATCCGGCCGAGCAAGCCGTCCGGTGTCGTCTGTTGTAATAACGTCGAGAACGGAATCCCGAACAGACTCAGAGCCATGCCGAGCAACAGCATCCCGCTGAAGGCCAGCGGCAACGTCGTCGTCAGTCCAATTGCCAACATAAAAACGCCTTGCAGGACGGTCGACAGCTGGAACATCTGCGTCAAGTCGAGTCGGTCCGCGAAACGGGCGTACAGAAGTGACATGGCGATGCCGCCGATGACAAGGGCCAGTTCGAGCAGCGAAAACGTATTCGCTCCCCCCTTCAAAATGTCTTTCGCAAAAGGGGCGAGCAAGGCATTCAACGGCGTGATCATCCAATTGGCGACGAAGCCGAACAGGAGTAACCGCATCAACCGGGCATCTTGGCGTAAATAAGAAAATCCTTGTTGCAAGTCGCTCCAGTACGTCGTCTTCGCTGTGGTCTTGTTTTCATCCGTCGCTGTCGACGGTAAGGGAAATAACAATAACCAGGCAATAACGTGCAGGATCGCTTCCATTCCTAATATCATCTCAATGGAAAACTCGGCAATCAACAGACCACCCGCGAGCAGTCCGGCGAGCGTTCCCATCCGGTCCAGTGTGCTTAAGTACGCGTTGGCGACCGGTAACTGTTCCGCTTCGACGATCCGCGTCACGACCTTAAATGCCGTATTGCCGCCGATGACTTGTAAAAACGTCTGAACGGCAAGTAATCCGAGCAATGGCAAGAGCGTCGCCTCGGTTTGTGTCAAGATGAACCAGACGGCTCCGAGCAATAAAAAGCGAACCAGGACGGTTCCTTTCAGCAAGCGGACCGGCTCCACCCGGTCGATCCACGGTCCGACCAAACTGGAACTGACGAACCGAATCAAAAAGACCGCACCGATCAACAAGGACAAGGCGGAAGGCGACAACAACTGGGCACAGGTCCAGTAAATCGCAATATACGAAATGCTCGCGCCGACGACGGCAATTAAATCGGATGCATAAAAATAACGAAACAGGCGTGGCATGTGGTCTCCTCCTTCATATCCATCAGCTGTTCAGTCATTTTTTACCTGCTCCCATTTTACACTTTTTTACATAACACAACCAGATGGATTTCCGTTCTTTACAAAATTGGATTTCAACGACATCTCTTCGTCATATTCCAGACGCAACTGTTATCGACTTCTCATCGGACTGTAACGAAGAATGACATCGAACTCCTCTATACTGAAAACAGAAGGAAGTGAAGAGCCATGAGAATGCATACACGAACAGTTTCCCATCACGAATCGACGGACCATCCATCGGAAGCCCGGCTCGGCTATTACTTTTTATTGATCGTCTTGCCGCTTGGACTCGCTCATTTGGCGCAGTCGTTGGTGCCGTCCACTGATTCCCATCAATCGCTATTATTATCCGTTCTTACGGTCTGCGCGATCAGTCTTTTTTCCATTCTTGGAAACCGGACCGATGGTAGCGCCAAAACTACATTTTTCAGCTACGCGCTGTTTTTAGTCGTCAGTCTGTTGTCGACGTTTGCTATGCCACTCATCTGACAAACCCTCCACCCGTCGGATTGAATCGGACAGACGACAAACCCCCAGCCCCACATCATGTGGAGGCTGGGGGTTTTTTGGTTGGATCAGTTCGCACCCACATAGGTAAAGAGTGGTCCGCGCAATTCAAACGAATAATCTTCCGCGTTGACGATGCCGACAATCGCGTCACTGTCGAGCAACTGGTCAAGGAATCCGGCCATCTCCGCCGCTGTATGATACTTCGCGACATGTTTGCTGTAATCGAATCCGGCTTCGCCCCGCGACCGGTCGGCGAATTCGGTTTCCGTTGCGGCAGGTGCCAACACTTTTGCCCGCAATTTTGCCCCGGAATTTTTAAGTTCCTGCGCCAGTCCTTCCGTGTAGGCACTGACATAGAATTTCGTCGCGCAATACGTGACGGCGTTCGGGACGATCCGGTAGCCGCCGCCGGACGAGACGTTTAAAACGGTCGTTCCATCGACATTGTGGTAATCGTGCACGTACCGGCTCGTTAAGACCGTCAACGCTTCGATGTTCAGGCGGAGCATCTTCTCGATTTTTGAGACCGACACGTCCTTGACGTTGTCAAAATCACCGAATCCGGCGTTGTTGATCCACGTCTCGATATCGAGGTCTTTTAATGACTCATACAAGTCATGGACATTGGCTGATTCCGTTAAATCGACGGACCGCAAGATGACATCACTGTCCGGTGCAAGTGCTTTGACTTCATCGCGTAATTTTTCGAGTTCATCCGTCCGGCGGGCGACGAGCACAAGCGATTTTCCTTTTTGCGCGAGCACTTTCGCTGTTTCGTACCCGATTCCTGAGCTGGCACCTGTAATGACTGTGTATTTCATCTGTAATTCCCCATTTCTGTTTGGTATAGTAAAACCTTACACGTTAAAGTGAACTCTAAGTCAAGCAAGAAAGGTGATACGACATGTATACGATCTCTGAAATCAGCCGGTTGACACAGACGACGGCCCATACGATCCGGTATTACGAAAAAGAGGGGTTGCTGTTCCCGAGCCGGACGGCAAACGGCGTCCGACGCTATGACGAGACTCAACTTACTTGGCTCCGGTTTGTCTTACGCCTGCGGGCGACCCATATGCCGATCGAGCAGATCCGTCAGTATGTCGACTTGTTTCTCAGCTCGTCCGATGAACACGATACGACCAACGACCGGCTTCGGCTTCTCGAAGCCCATCAACAGACCGTCCGGGCGCAACTCCAAGAACTGAAACAGACGGAACAGATGATCACCGACAAAATCGCCGCCTATCGACGACTCCATCCATCCGTTTCGACGGACCCGGTCCGGTCTCCTTAAGTAAACGCGTGCTCCAATTGCTGAAATACCGTATTGAGTCTGTCAGGATCCAGTGCGCGGTATGCGTCGCCCAGACTGATTTCTGTTGAACAATACCCGTCTTTTGCGACGATGTAACCGGTCAGACCGATTCCGGTCGCCTCCTGGATCTTCGTCAGCTTTTCTGTCACCTCATCCACCCCTCCCGCAAAATGCAGATGGAACATGTTCGAGACGGGCACTTCCGGCGTCGTATGAATACCGGACACGGCATTCAACCGCTCGGCCAGTTGTGTCGCATCGGCATAATAATCCGCCATTCGGTCTTTACGTAACTCATAATAGTAATCGGCGGAGACGATATACGGATACAGACTGATCAAGTCGCCGCCGTAGCGCCGTTTCCAAATCCGTGCCGTCTGACAAAAGGCTGCTGGTCCCGCGAGAATCGCTCCGGCGATTCCACCGAGTCCCTTATAAAACGAGATATAGACGCTGTCGAATAAGGCAGCAATTTCGGCTGCCGTCTTTTCATAATACGGTAACATCTCGAACAACCGTGCTCCGTCGAGATGCAACCGGATGTTCTGTTCCCGGCAATGCCGGCTGATCGCTTCGAGCTCGGCAAATGCCGGCGCGACGCCGCCGATTTCCCGTTGCGGCAGTTCAAGCAACAAACAGGCGATTTCCGGCAGGGCTTTGATTTCATCCAGTGTCATCAAACGATTGACCGCTCCGACAAGAAGCGTGTCCATCGGATGGAGTTCCTTTAACCCGTTTTGTTCATGAATCTCAAGATGACAGAGCGGATGATAGGCGACGGTCCGGTTGCTCGTCTCGTCCGACCAGATCCGTAAGGCGATTTGCTGTGCCATCGTCCCGCTCGGGAAAAAGACTGCGTCTTCCTTGCCGAGGGTTGCCGCCAATTTTTGCTCAAACGGCTGAATGACCGATCCTGTTCCATATTGATCACTCGGTAAATCGTCCGAGACATCTAAAAATGCTGTTTTTAAGACGCCGGCATTCCGTTTACCGTGTCCGCTGATTTGTCCTGTTGTCTGTTGAAACGTCTCGCGTAGGTTATTCATCTCATACCCTCCAGTTTTTTAGGAAATAATGACTAATTTTTGAAAAAACAAGAACGATGATGTGTGGGATTTGCTATACTCAGGGCAGACTCGATTTACGGCTTGCATTTCATGTTATTAAAGAGGTGACCCCATGCTGACTTCCGTCCGACTGAAACTCGGATTGTTCCTTTCCTTGACGCTACTCGTCCTGTTAGTGATCAAATCGTTTGTTCCACGATTGATGAACACCTTTATCTCCCTGTTCGACAGTAAGACCGACAGTTCCTGTACGTCGCGATGCGGTGATACGATGGCCGATTTACCGCTCCCGTCTGATCCGCTCACCATCCGTCTCGACCCGATTGTCGAGGTCGTCTCAACTGAGCCTGAACCTGCCCTTCTCCGAACCGGCTTTGACTCGTTGATCGTTGCACCGCCTTATCCATTCATCTTCATCCTATTGGCGCTTTTGTCCTGTGTCCTTCTTGTCTACTACATAAAAGTTGTTCGCCCAAACCATTTCGCGTCGCTTGCTTTTTCCACCAGCCGGGTTCAGGTCATTCATTATCCGGATCATGATTTACCGGCGGAAGACATCCGACAACACGTCTTGTTATTTAACCGCCGCCTGCCTGTCGCGTTGCAACGACGGGAACAGGAGACGATGACAGAATGGTTCGACCGGATTGAATTTCCGTCTCCCGTCAGCCCCCACTACCTTGAAGTCCGCTACAGCGAACGAGGATCAATCCCCCTGCATCAACTGACATTTTTTAAACAGACGACCGAAGATTTTTTGCGTCGTCTCGCTTCTCAGACCGTCTGTTCGAAATAAGCTTGTTTGATTAAGCTTCTTTTAGAACAAGGCGGTTTTGTGTCGTTCCAGATAAGGATTTCCTAAAAATCCAGAATTCGGACTGTTTTTCAGAAATAACTGATATTTTTCAAAAAAACTGGGTAATATAGACTATATGGTTAAGTAACATCTTATAATTTTTTGAACTGTTTTTGTGAGAGAGCGAGGCGAAACGAGATGATTACAGCGCAAGAAGCATATTTCATCAAGAATGGTTTGAACGAAAAATTCCAAGACCCTCGAATCGACTGTGACTTTTCTATTTTCTCACTCGAACCGTTTCAACTCCTATTACATGTACATGATGAAGAAATGGATGAGCTGAGTACGGAAACCCGTTATGTCCTAAGTCGAAAGATTCGTTCCCAATTGAATCAACTGGATGCCAAAGTCGGCGGTACGCCCGTCACAACCGTATTCGTCATTTCCGCACCATTGATTTCCGATCATTCATACTGTGTGATTTTGCAATGATTCCTTAAAAAAGCGCTTGTCCCTTCAACACAAGAGCTTCTCCCTTCAAAAGCAGAGATGTTGAGAAACACGACGATCTGCTTTTAAAGGGAGTTTTTTAGTATTTGAAATGACTACATAAATGAGGTGACTCAATGAATAAACTGATTGCATTTTTGATCCTTGGGATGGGGATAACCGGCGCCGTCATGATTGTCTCCGTCGCGTTTTTATTTGACCCTCCAATCTCCACCACACTGAAGCTGATCATTCTTGGTTCACTTCTAACTTTTATCTGCTTCGCTGTTTCCGTCACCATCCTCCGCAAGCGAATGGAACAGCAAGAACGTTGATTCTGTCTCGTCCACTCGACAAAAGGCCGTCCCTTATTCAGGAACGGCCTTTTCGAATGCTTTTTTTGTAGTATTTCAACTGGCTTCGTGACTCGAAATTTGATTCCGCCCGCTTGACTTCGCCCGGTATAATGCTTGATCGGCGAGGACAATCAAATCCCCTTCCTGCATCCGCTCGGTCGGCTGGACAACTGCGAGACCAATGCTGACACTGACACGGCACAACGGTTGGTAGGTGGCATGCTCAATGTTCAATTGGAGGATCTCACTGCGAATTCGTTCCGCGACATGTGACGCTTGGTCGGCTTGTTCCGTTAGGATGACGGCAAATTCTTCACCACCATAGCGTGAGACTAATCCAAAATCACCGGCATGTTTTTTTAATGTCCCGGCCACTTTTTGCAGACACCAGTCCCCTTTTAAATGACCGTACGTATCGTTGTACCGTTTAAATTCGTCGACATCAATTAAAATCAATGCGACATCCGTCTGCGTCTCTTTCGCGGAAGTAAACGATGTTTCGAGATGTTCATCAAACGCCCGGCGATTTGGAATACCGGTCAGCGCATCATGCAACGAACGGTGAATCAACGCCTGTTTGCTCCGCTCCAATCGAAACGTCTGCAAGAAGGCAAACAGCAGTAGGACGGCGACGCTGACGACAATGACGATGACCCATTTCGCCGATGCGGACGCCGCTTTCGAACGATCCGTCGCCTCTTTGATGATGTTGTCGATGTCTTGCCGGATTTTTGCATTGATCGGCCGGAATTGATTGACATAATCCATGCCGCTGTACCGTTTCAATGTCGCCCGCTCGACTTGATTATCGCGAATCCAACGAATTTGTTGTTCGTAAAAGCCGTCCGTCCGTTGAATCAACGGGATGGCTTCTTCTGCTAAAAGCTGTTTCATGATCGGATGGCGTTGGTCGAGCATTTTTAACCTAGCAATCGTTTCTTTGAGTTCTGCATTTGTATCTTTGAATTGTTGGAAGGTTTGGTCATTTTGATCGAGCAGGTAACTCCGGACCGTCAATTCCTGGTCCAGCAACAATGGAAACAAACGAGCTGCTGCGTTTGAGATCGGAATCGCTTCCGTCAGGATACGTTCATTTTCTTGTTCGATTTTCAGGAAGGAATTGTAACTCCAAACACTCGTAAACATTAAGGAAAACAGTGCCAGAAGCAGGTATAGTTGCAACGTCGATAATTTCAAGTTCAGTCTGACCTCTTTCTTTTCCGTCGCCTCGTTTTTTTCTGATGGACGATACGGGACGCTACCTTATTATCGGTATCTTGGGATCAAACCATTAGCGCTCTACTCGAAATATTGCCCGTTGTCTGCACATTTGAAACAATTTCCCAGTTGACGTTGCACATTCAATTTGTTCTCGTCTGATTTTCCACGTCCTTTTGATCTTTTAATTGAACTAAATAGTGCTGCGCCCGTGCCGCCGCCTGAGTCAGATTATTGTTTTTCCACCAGGCATAGATAAGTGTCATTGCTCCGACCAAAGCCGTCAGTGCCGTCTCGACTTCCGTCGTTTCGAACGGTAATGGATCGTAACCAAACGCAAGCAGCGTCAAGTTGAGAAGACTGTAGAGCGGAACGACCAGACGAAGCAGAGCGGTGCGGCGGCTCTTCATCGTTGTCCCCCAAACAGTTGCCGCCAAGTCACCGGACCGATGACACCGTCGACCTGCAACTGATGTCGGCGTTGAAATTGTTTGACGATCCGGGTCAACGTCGCGTCAAACAGACCGGTCAAAGGAAGTGACAGTCGCTTCTGAATCAATCGGACGATCGTCCGGTCCATTCCTGTCGCCCCCGCGTGGACAGGCCGTCCGGGATAACGGGGGCCGAGGATCGGCTTTGCCTGCCCATTGACGGCGTCATACAGCTGAAAGTGCGGATAGTCCGGAAAATTGCCCCAGTCGCCGCCCCACTGCATCTTATGTCGCTTCATCGCCTGCACGAGACGGTTCAACCGCGGATCAGGCGGCGCGAGAAAGTCCGCCCGTTTGCCGCCCGCTGCATAGAAAAATAGATCCACCGCGACGCCAAAATTGTGGTTCGATGCACCGCCCCGGGCATAGGTGACGATCTTGCCGGGTCGCGTCCGGCCGATCGCAAATAAAGCATCTTGTTCCTGCTTCGTCCGAAAGGCATGAGCGACACCAATCGGCAATCCCTCTTCCGCAAGTTCCGTAATGACGGACCGGGTGATGGCGCTGACGTCCGGATCCATCTCTTTCGTCAATTTCCGGTCAGCCCGTTCGAGTAACCAGTTCAGTGATGGGTTCATAGGTTCCTCCTCGTTAAATAAGTGCTGCCAACAGTTGATTGAGTTCTGTCTGATCGGGAACGGCTTGCTCGAATCGGCGTTTTTGTTCCCGTTCCGCTTGCTGTTGTTGCCACCGCTCCCGCTCGACCCAATCGGGTAATTTTCCTGAAGCCGAACGGTTCGTTTGACGCCGGACAGGTTTGTTGCGGCGCTCTGCTTCATGTCTGTTGATTTGCTCCGGCGTCAACAGGTTCTGTTGCTTCAGTTTGGTGATGATTGCTTTGACATAGTTCCAATTTCGGACGTTTGCCGCTGCCGCCTGTTCAATCGCATGATGAATGACGGGAGGACTTGTCTCGTCGAACAGCTGTCCGAGCTGATTCCGAATGGACGGGGTGATCCGTCCGATTTCCGTTTCGAAGGAACGGATGATGCCATCGATTCCTTGATCCGTTGGTGAAGGTGATTCTTTTTTTAAAATCTGTTTCTTCACCCCTTTTTCTTCGGGGGCACGATCCGCCACCCCGGCAGGCGTCGTTTGACCGCCCTGCTGCCTGGAGCCGACCGGGTTGTCCGCGCAGATGCGGTACCCGTTTGACGTCTGCCCTCCATGCCGGTCAAATCGTTCGGCTTTCTCGATCCAGCCTTTTTCGACAAGCGTCTGGAGACAAGTCTTAACGGTTGTCTTGCCGCACGGAACAGCGTCCGCAAGCGTTTGATGCGACGGAAACGCCAGTCCATCCTGTCCGGCATAACTGCACAGAATCAGGTAAATCATTTTTTCGTGGACGGATGAAAAATCTGTTCCGTCGCGTAACAGGTGGTGCTCGACACGTAAGTAAGGTTGCATGAACCGGTCCTCCTTTTGATTCAGGAGGAAATTCCTCCTTTCTATCAAGCAATAACAGGACGCTCCGCCCATTTGTTCGAAAAAAAAACAGGCATGGTCTTCGGAATCAACTGTTCCGAAAAGCCGTACCTGTTTTTCACATGAATTGGAGATACACATAAGGGAGAACACCTGCGAGAACAATGCTGAACGCCGCCATGCCAAGCGTGAGGGTGATGGCCTTTGACATCGAAATCGTTTGTTTTTGATAGGCCGAAAAAACGGCCTTGATGATCGTCAAGAGCATCAGACCACTCAAGACAAAAGAACCAATCACGAGGACAATCAGTAAATCCATGACATATCTCCTTCCATCATTTGGGATATCGCATGTATGACTTGATGATAACTTGCCTTGACGGAAATCTCAAGCTGGTTAGACTGGAAAGGAGAACGCTTTCACACTACTCATTACTTTAAAGGAGCTTTTCGATGCCACAACGACAACATACTCTACTCACACGTCTCAACCAGATCGGTCACCAGCTCGCACACACACAACAGACCTGGTTATTGCTTGGACTCGGCTCGGTCGGTCAAGAATTGGAGCGGCTTGATGACTATTCCGATCTTGATTTTTTCGTCATTACGAAGCCGGGACAGAAACAACGGTTCCTCGATCAACTGGATTGGCTCGAATCCGTCCATCCGCTCAGCTTCATTTTCCAAAACACGGTCGACGGCTTCAAGCTGTTATTTGCCGATGGAATTTACGGCGAGTGCGCGATTTTTGAACTCGACGAGATGCCGGAGATTGCCTTTTCTCCCGGTCGGATCGTCTGGCAAGACCCGACGTTTCCCGGAACAGACCTAACTGTCTCTAAACAAACACCACCCTCGATTCGACGGGACACCCTTGATTTTGCGCTGAACGAGGCCTTGACGAATCTCTACGTCGGACTGTGCCGCTACGCCCGCGGTGAACGACTGTCCGGTCTGCAACTCGTCGAACAGCATGCCTTTTCCCAACTCCTGTCCGTCCTTCATCTGCTCGAGCCGGAAGTCGTCTATTATCCGGATCAGTACGGCAATGAACGCCGGGCCGAGCAACGATTTCCGCAAGCGCAGGAACGGTTTGCTGATGTGCTGCAAGGGTACGACCGGGTACCGCAATCCGCGCTCGCGTTGCTCGAGTGGCTCGAGCAACTGCATCCTGTCAATCAAGCGATGGCCGCTGAAATCCGACGGTTGGCTGCTGTTTGTCAAAAATAAAACGAATTCAAGTAACATGACTCGTTTCACGCGACTGACATCTTAAAGCGTGTGGGACGAGTCTTGTTTTACACTCATTACTGTGTTTCAGAATTGACGGTCCAAGTACCCCTCTACTTGTAGCTGCTCCAACTGTCTCGTCAAAAATCCGTCAAACGGAAAGTCCTGTTGTTCAATTTTGTTCTGCAGACGGCGCAGCATCTGCTTTGCCCCCTCGATGACCTCATCCGGATAATGATACGTCCGCTGATTTTCCAAAAATTCATCCTCGTCGACAACCGTCCATTGACCTGTCGTGTCCCGTACGAGATCCAGATCCAGATCGACGAACCGAAGACCGGAAGCCGTCCGCTCTGTTGGCAGACAAATGTTGCAGTAGTAGCGGACTTGTCCATCCTGCTCAAGATCAAGATTGACGGTATAGCCATCCTGCAAATCGTAGTATTCGAGTGACGGCGTGTCGCAGATGAAGGTCTGGTTCCGTGTATGATGGCGCAAAACGCGGCCCGGCCGTCCGTAAACGACCAGATACCGCTCAGTTTCGGTCAACAAAGTCGTTTCCCACTCACAATGCAGAGACCCGTCATATTTGACGGCTTGAATCTGAAGGTCTGTTTCGTTCGACGAATTCATTAGACGCTTCCTCCTCACTCATTTGTGTAACCGTGACGTGACGATAAAACCTTTTGTATTCGTCCCGGACACGTCAAAGACGGGTGTAACCGGAATTTTGAGTGTGCGGTGTTGGGTGTACTGCACAAAATAGGTATGACCGGCAGTTTGAATCTGATAGGTATGTTCTTGTTTGAGATAGTTCAAATATTCTTCAAGCACCCAGTTCTCCTCATACATCTTCGTACTGTGCGGCAGACCGACATAGCGGATGTGCCATGGTTCAAACGAGATCCCCGTCACGCTTTCTTTTCCCTTTGGGTAGCGGATGATAAATCCAAACTGATGCGCATGTTTGGCAAGCCATCTGCCCTCTTTCGATTGTTTCATTTTCCCGCGTGTCGAGCCGATGTCTACCGACAGACCGGTCTGGTGTTCGCTGTGTCCAGCAGGCAACGCAAAGTCCGCACCGTATTCTTCATACAATGCCTGTTGCAGTTTCCCACTTCGGTAGGCACTATTGATTCGAAAGTGATCGACGCCGACCTTTTTCGCCCGTTGCATCATCCGGTGCAAGGCGGTTGCGACATGATCCTCAAGCAGTACATCAGGCTCGACGATTGTTTCCGAGACCTGTTTGGCAACAGCAGATAAATTACGGGGATCTTGTTGAATCTTCGTCTGCTTGTTGATTAACACCAGATCTCCCTGATGCACGGAAACCTCTTTTAAGGAGATCGATTGTGTCAAAGCCGGTGTCCGGCTTACATACCATTGATAGGCGATGAGGCACGTTAATAGGACGACGATTGTTTTCTTCATGTTAGACCCTCTCCTTCACTTACACTCAGCGTAAAGAAAAGGGTTTAAAGGAAAGTCGGGGAAAACCTTAAAGATTTCTTAAATCGGACGGCAACGTGACTTCGAACCGAATCTGTCCATCCGGTTGTTTGACTTCAATCGTCCCTGCGTGTTTCTCGACGATCGTCTTCGCAATGAACAATCCGAGACCGGTCTGTTTCGTCGGCATGTTCCGGACTTGATCCACCGTATAAAACATATCAAACAGATGCGGGACGTCCTCTTTGCGAATCGGCGGACCGTAGTTGGCAATCTGAATCGTGATGACCTCACCTTGGCGGGCTGCCCGGACCTCGATCGGTCGACTCACATCCCCGTACCGCAGGGCATTACTGAGTAGATTCTCGAAGACCCGCGCCAGTTCTTTTCCGTTTCCGTAAACGGTGAGATTCGGAGCGATTTTTTGGTCAATCCGACCGTCGACTCGGCTGATCATTGGATACATCTCGTCCAGAAGTTGCAGCAACAACTCATGCAGATCAACCATTGACTGTTCAGTCGCCTTGAGTGACAGATCCAGTTTCGAGATATCGAACAGGGTTTCCATCAACTCCTCGAGATCCCGGGATTTTTTATAGGCAATCTTTGTATAAGCGATGCGTTGCTCGGCAGTAATGGACGGCTGGTTCAATAAGTCCAAATAGCCGGTCACCGATGTCAAAGGTGTCCGTAGATCGTGGGCTAAATTGGCAATCAGTGTTTCTTTACTGCGCTGCGCTAACGTCTCGGCTTGAATCGCGGTCCGCAATCCACTGCTCGCCTCGTTGAGATCGTTTGCGATTTGACGGAATTCATCTTTTGAGGAAATCTCGATCTGATGCGAAAAATCACCGGCTGCCAATTGGCGGATCCCGGTCGAGATTTCATTGAAGTATTTCGTATAAGTCCGCGTCAATAAGTAGAAAACGAGGATGGCGAAGGGAATATACAGCGCTAAAAACACATAAATATCGCCGACTTCGCGCATCCAAAATCGGTACTTCATGTAGGTATCGCCGTAAAAGACATGGTGATGGTAATAGTATTGCAGGGATTTATAGATCGCGAACGTGACGACTGCTGCAATCAGCAGACTTTGGATGAACAGATAGATGATCCGGGTCCGGAAACTGTTGATGAATTTACGCATTCACCTTGTACCCGACTCCCCAGACCGTTTCAATCAACCTGTTCGCTTTGTTCGTGTCCTCAATCTTTTTCCGTAAAGTCCGGATGTGAACCATGACAGTGTTGGCCCCTTCAAAATAATCCTCCTTCCACACACGCTGGAAGATTTTTTCTGAACTGAACACTTGATTGGGTGAGCTGGCGAGTAACCAGAAGATCTCAAACTCTTTTGGTGTCAGATTGACCTTTTGTTCATTGACCAGCACCGTCCGTTGATCCGCATCCAGACATACGTTTTGAATGTTGATGACGTCTGCCTTGGATGAAGCTGTCTGTCCGGTCCATTGAAAGGCGCGCCGTAACTGGGCATTGACCCGGGCGACCAACTCCAACGGATTAAACGGTTTCGTCATATAGTCATCCGCTCCGATCACCAACCCGCTGATTTTATCAAAATCGGACTGCTTGGCGCTCAAGAAGATGACCGGTGTCTGATTGATCTGCCGGATTTGCGTCAACACTTCATGACCGTTCATTTCCGGCATCATGATATCTAGAATCACAAGATCGATCGACCGCTGTTGAAACAATGACAGACCCGATTTTCCGTCATGAGCAAGTAGCGTAGCGAATCCTTCGTTGCGTAAATGAATCGAGACGAGTTCGGCGATTTCGACTTCGTCTTCGATGATGAGAATCGTTCGTGTCTGCATAAGCTGTCTCCTTTTCTACGTCTGAACAGCTTATATGATGGCATAACGAATCCTTTATTCCCCTTTTTTCAAAACAGATTCCGCAGGCTTTTTACAATCGTTTCCAGACGTCGTGATTCTTCTTTTGGCTTAGTCTAAAATCACATTTTTCCCTTCCGCGCGCAACTTGGCGAGGGACGTTTTCATCTGTTGGATCACTTCTTCCGTATGCCGTTCCCATGTCGCAAGCTCCGCGACGATGACAAGCGGTTGCTGCGACCGGTACGACCGCGTCGGATTTCCCGGAAAACGTTTGTCGGTCAAATTTGGATCATCTTCGAACGTCCCGAGCGGCTCGATGAGATAGATGTGTTGGGCACCATCTCCTTTTGCGAGTTCGGCGCCCCATTTGGCGGCCTCAAGCGTTGCAGTGAAATAGATGTAATTGGCACGTTTGTCCTGATAATTGGACGGAAAATGCGCCTCCAACTGATCGCCGACGTTCAGCGCCACTTTTGTCCCGTGAAAAAACGGTCCCCGGTCCAGCACTTCGATCTGGTCTGTCATCAAAATCCCCTTCCTCTCTTCAGTGTTCTTGCTTGTAGTATAAGGCGCGATTTGACAGAAAAGTAGTCTGTTTCCTTTAGGGCAATCGCGGTATACTTCTAGTAGAGGGATTCATCACGCGTTACCCGGCAGACGAATGTTCCAGCAGGAGTTATTCAGTCAGTCGGGTTCTTTCCATGCATTTCATTTCGCAGCACGATCGAATCGTCAACTGCAATTATTCTAGATTTCCCGTCCCAAAACTGTCCCTATTCGTTCTTCTCGTTTGACAACTTTTGTCAGCATGGTATCGTGAAAGTATCAAGGTCAAGGATGTGGAAAATCATGTTCATCGTCGAGTTACTGATCAACGCTTGTATCGCGTTCACCGGATTTTATATCATCTCGAAAATCATCCATTCCACCCAGTTTTCATCCTATACGATGAAGTCGATCATCATCGGACTGGCGACCGGATTACTTGGTGTCTTGTTAATGTTCAAAGGCATTCAAGTCAACGAGTCCCTCCGGATGGATCTGCGGCATTTACCACTCGTCTTACTGGCATTTTACGGCATTCGTTTTCCACTCGTCATCGCGACAGCCATCATCGCCAGTTCGCGGTTTTTATTCGGGGTCACACCACAGGCCTTCGTTGCCTTCATCGCGATTCTCGGTATCAGCAGCGGTATGCTTTACATCCACCGGAAGTTGCTGAACCGGCCGTTCCTGCAAAACGTTTCGTTGAACGTCTGGGCCCTGTTGATGATTACATGCGCCGTTCTGATCAACTTAGGATTCAGTGACACGGCACTCCGGCTGTTACTGTCGACCTGGACAATCGGTCTTGCGGTCGGTGTCCTCTCGAGCATGTTGACGCTTGATTTCCAGACGTTGAATCAGCAGGTCCAACTGTACAAAAAGTCAGCCGAACTCGATCACTTGACCGGTCTGTACAATCGGCGGGTCTGGGATGCCCGGACGGCAGGACTCGAACAAGAAGGACGGATCTACAATGTCCTTGCGCTCGACATCGATCACTTTAAGCATGTCAACGATACGTACGGGCACGGTAACGGTGATCTCGTCTTGCAACAGTTTGCCAACATCCTGAAGGAAGAAACCCGCCCGCACGATATCACGGCCCGGATCGGCGGTGAGGAGTTCATGATTCTCGTCTATGACCTGTCCCCGCAAAAAGTCGTCAAGGTCGCCAATCGGATTCGCGAACGGATTGCGACGGAACGGTTTCAATTCGACGGGTTCCCGGCGATTGAAGTCACGACCTCGATCGGCATCGCCCACGGGAAACATGTGCACATTCAGCGGATGAGCACACTCGCCGATGATGCCTTGTATACGGCGAAACAACAAGGACGAAACCGGACGATTCTGTTTGATCAGCTCGACCAGCAAGATGTCGCCGTCACCCAGTCGTCGACCGAAACGATTCATTCTTAAACACATACGTTGGAGGTTAGCTGATGTTTGAACCAAAAAGAGAATTCATCACGACAGCAGAAACGATTTTATTTGTCAGCACATTATTCATGTGGATTTACATTGCACAAACGTTCGTTTTCATCGATTCCTTTCAATCGCTCTTCTTCACACCGTCTTGGTGGTTAATGCTACCTGTCATGACATTCGTATTGTTTTTACGTTCATTTATTGGCAGACGGATTAATTTGGACTGGACGGATGACGAAGAAGAACAAGAGTTGGATCAAAAACAACGTTAAACAAAACAGCCCGGTCCTATCCGCTTTTTTCGGATAACGACCGGGTTATTTTTTGGAGGATACATGTAGTTTCAGTGATTGGACTTCGTTATGATTTTAGCGCCTTTTCCCGTGTCAGGACCATCTGGATCGAATCGATCCATTCCCCTGCGATTTCTACATCGTGGGCATCCACACCGGTCACTTCGAAACCGATTTTTTCATAGACGTGCCTCGCCCTCGGGTTGATGGCCAAGACACTTAAGGTCAATTGATTTAAAGACGTGTGCCGGAACAGATAATCCATCAACAACTGTGTCGCTTCTGTTCCGAGACCTCGATTTCTGCCGTCCGGTCCGATCAGAATCCGGAAATTCATGCTTTGCTGTTGTTGCTCATAGTCGTTGACGACAACTTCCCCCACGAGTACGCCTGACTCCTGATCGATGATGGCCAAATCCAACCGATCCGGTTGGGCGTTTCTTGTGGCATACCACGTTTGCAGGGTCTTTCGGTCGATGCCGGAGGAACTTCCGGTTAATGTCCGGACTTCGGGATCGAGCAAACATCGTTCAATCCATGGAATGTCCTCCGTTGCAAAGGGACGGAGAATGACCTTTTCTCCGATTAAGGTGGGTTTAACCGTTAAATTCATCATTTGATCGTTGCTCCTTCGTTTAGAATTCATACTTCCAGGTTTTCTTTCTGGGAACCATTTCCCATTTCCGCTCGTACGATACAAGACGATTAAAGGAGGGGCTATTATGTTCGAATACCAATTCATCCGGATTGATTTTAAACGGTTATCCGGCAACCCGAAAGAAGATTACCGGGACGTCATCACCCAACAAGCGGAAGACGGATGGCGGTTCATCCAACTCGTTGCACCTGATTTCGTAACGTCCGGCGTAGGGGTCGGATCTTATTATGAACTGATTTTTGAACGTCCTCGCTCGTAAGACTGAGTATCCTGAAACGATTTCGTTCTTTTAGTATACCGAATCGTTATCCTCAAATGACACTTCCTTACATTTTTATTCGTTTTCTGTTTCCTTTTTATCCTATACAATCAAGGAAGTTTGATCATCTAAAAAGGAGGCGTCGCTTCATGAAGTTTCCAAAATGGCTGCTGTACCTCGGTGCGCTTCCGACGTTCGGATTTGCTTTTTACGCCATCACGAGTCCGGATTTCCGAACGGAATTCACGGCACTGTCGTCACTCAACGCGCCTGTCACATCCGTTGTGCTGACCGTGTTCGTCGCTTATTGGACGTTGTTCTTTATCTTGACGAACGGACTTCGTCGACACCTCGACTTGATCGTGTTGTCCGCTTTGTTGCTGATCTGTTTTATCTTGACGAGCCTGTTTGCTACGCTCGATTACTTTCTCCCTTGAATGCCTCCCGCAAGCCATCTTTTTGATGGATTTTTCCATTTTCTTCTTGCAATGCCGCCCTCCGTCCCGTAATATCATTTGTAATAAATTTCTATATATTCAAAAAACAATTGTCGAAAACAGATGGACTTTGGGGGCGATGCTGGATGGATTTCAAAACATGGAAACACCCTGCTTTATTATTGACGAGTGTCGGGATTTCGAATCTCGGCGCCTGGGTCTACTTCATCGCACTGAACTTGATCGTGCTCGACCGGACGAATTCGGTATTTGCCGTCTCCGTCCTCTACATGCTTGTCCCGATTGCTGCCCTGTTGACGAGCTTTTGGTCGGGAAGCCTGATTGACCGGGTCGACAAACGGAACATGATGGTGCTTCTTGACGTGGCTCGAGCTGTCCTGATTGCGATTCTTCCGTTTATTGATTCGTTGTTTGTCCTCTATGCCCTCGTCTTTTTGATCAATATGGGCATTTCCTTGTTCGAATCCGCTTCCTTGATCTACATGACGAAACTCGTCTCGCACAACAACCGGCAACGGTTTAACGCCTTAAAAAACTTTATTCAATCCTGCGGCTTCATTCTCGGACCGACGATTGCCGGTCTCCTGTTCCTTATCGGCTCACCGGCATTTGCCATCTATATGAATGCCGGTGCACTGGCCTTGTCTGCGCTGATCCTGTTTTTCCTGCCGGATTTGGAGAAACGAACGACGTTTGCCGAGGCGGAACGCCTCAGCTTGCGGATGATTGCCGACGACTGGAAAGAGACGTTGCGGTTTACGCACAAGCACCGGTACATCACACTCGTCTACGGTCTGTTTTGTGTGATGACGATTTTTATGTCCGGTCTCGATTCTCTCGAAGCCTCATTCGCGACACGGGTGCTGGCGTTTTCTGAGAGCACATACGGCTTCCTCGTCAGTATCGCCGGCGTCGGTATCATCGCCGGCTCCGTCATCAACGCGACGTGTACGAAGTGGCTCAGCCTGCGTTTCTTGATCGGGTTCGGTGCTGTCACGACACCGATCGGTTACCTGCTGTTTGCGACGGCGGACAGTTTCTTCGTGGCAGCAGTCGGCTTTTTCCTGCTGACGTTTGCTTTATCGTTTGCCAACACCGGTTTCTTGTCGTTTTATCAAAACAATGTCCCGGTTTCAATCATGGGCCGCTTCTCCGGCGTCCTCAACGTCGCCGAGTCGGTCTTTGTCATCGGACTGACGTTATCGATCGGGATGCTCGCCGAAGTCTTCTCGATCCGTTCGACCTACATCGTCTTTTCGCTTGGCTTTCTGTTGATCGGACTGATCACGTTACCCATCGTCTTGAATCGCACGAAACGAACGTTGTACACGCTGACGGTCGAAGAAGAACCCAAAGTCTCTTAACTCTAAAACAACAGGAGCCACGAGGATTTCTCCTTGTGGCTCCTGTTGTTTGGTTCGTTTAGACCGTTGCCGGTCAGGATATAGTCAAGAAACCTGCTGAGTTTCAGCCGAAGGAGGACTCCCCATGACAGGAATCGACTGTCTGCTTCACCTGCACCAAGAACTCGATCGGTATTCGGAAGACGAATTGCACTACATTTCACGTCCGGGTGTCTGGTCGCTTGGTCAAATGTATGACCACATCTTGCTGGTCGCTCACGAATATCTGGATGAGGTCGAAGCCTGTGCTTCACGCACCACTCGCTCAACTGCCGGAAAAACGCCCTATGGCGAAGAGTTGTTTCGACAAGCTGCCTTTCCGCCCGTCAAAATCAGGCTTCCGGAAGAGATGAATGCACCACCGAACAATACCAACAGTGCCGATCAGTTAAGACACCGTCTCGTTCAACTGGTCGAACGAATGGAAAGCTGGTCGGCACGACTTGATCAGATTGATCCAACCTCGAAAACGGAACACGGTGGGTTCGGTTGGCTGAATGCCTGTGAATGGTATCAGTTGATCGAAATGCATACCCGGCATCACTTCCGTCAAAAACAGGAACTGGAACAGCAGTTACCTTAAGGTGTACCACTTAATTCAGTTGCTTTGGCTTATTTCGGATGAAGATGAGGGTGTAAACTGCTGCAGCCGCTTATTCATTAATTCCGCGACAAAAATCGTTCCGTCGTCTGCGACAGCCAGATCATGGGCAATCCTCAGCTGACCGGGCTCTGTGCCAAAGCTGCCGAATCGCTCCAGAATCGTACCTTGTTGATTCAGCACGAGCACTTGGCTTCGGGCGTCCGCTGTCCGTCCATTCAAATAGTCACCGCCGTCGGCGACATACACCTTTCCGTCCGGACCAACTTCGACCCCATACGGTCGACCGAGTTCCGGTTGATCCCATGTCTGCTGATGACGACCGAATCGGTCAAATACTTGAATCCGGGCGTTGTTACGGTCGGCAACATACAAATTCGACGCGTCGTCACTACTGATGCCATGCGGCAAATTGAGTTGACCGTCTGCCGAACCCAATTGATTGACTTCCCACTCGAACTTGCCAGTCCGGTCGAATTTCGCAATCCGGTGATTGCGGTACCCGTCCGCGACTGCAAACGAACCGTCCGGCAACACCGTCACATCGGTCGGACGGGCAAACAGATACGCGTTCAACCGGACCGGAAAGTTCGGCAACTTGTTGCGAATCCGAAGACCCGCTTCCGTTCCAAACGGATACGCTTGTCCATAAACCGCTTGAACGTCGCCTTCCGGATTCAGCTTAAACACTTGGTTCAAGCTGATGTCGGTCACCCAGATGTTGTTGGCGTCATCAACTTCCAAGCCGTGCGGAGACTGAAACAAATTCTGACCGATCGTCCGCTTGACGGCACGCGTCTCACCGTCGAGCACGACGATCGTTGCCTCTTTGATCACCGCCTTACTGCCGTACGTCCCGTTTGCCCGGTGCAGGTAATAGATGTCTCCGTTTGGTCCAACGGCGACACCGCTCGCTTCACCTGCCTGTTGTTGTTGATTGTTTGTTTTCGGCCAGACTACTGTTCCTTCATAGTGTTCACTGGTCGCTTGGACCGGATACGATTTCTTAAAGACCGGTTCTGCTCCTCCGCGTGACCACCACGCCACTGTCAGTCCAAGTACCAACACACTCCCGAAGAAGATGGTTTTCTTTTTCATTATGTACGACTCCTTTTCTTTACTCCTTTCACTATACGTCTTTTGTTTCGTTTCCCTCCTCCGCCCAGGGATGTAATTTTCCTCCGGCTTCCGTCTCTTCCCTTATTCGTCCCCTTTTTGCACGATTGTCACAAAACGGTAACGTTTCTGACCTTCCCTCCAATTACCAAAAAGTGTATATTTAAAGCATCGATTACGTCAAAGGAGGCTTTTCCCCACGTGAAATTCTTCAAATCCCCTCGGGTGCTTGAATTGGAATGGATTCCGAAACAGGACTGGCAGACGGTCTGTACCAAGCGCATGATTGACATACCGCATCATCCAAACGAACAAATCGTCGGACTTGCCTACAACAATCAACAGCAAGTCGTTCAAGTGACACGAAACATTCAGGCACCGCTGTTCGGCTATTACGTCACCTTACTCGAAAACCGTCAGGCGACAAAAACCGTCTTGTCGAAACGTTCGCACATGACGATTCAACACCTGTCGACACGCCTGTTCGGATCCGTCGAGCTAGCCGAGTTTTCCCTGCTCGACATCCATGTCCGGGAAGAAGGACTCGGTGAACGGGGTCTGTTGCTGGAAGCGTTGATTTATGACATCGAGCAGAAGTACACCCATTACCGGGTCAGCGGCGATTTCACCGCCATCTCCTACGGCGGACGCGTTGCGGCCGAGTGTTTTACACGGTACGGGTTTACGATTGACCAAAATCAATTGATTTTAAAAAACTATCAGGATCGTTCGTTCGTCAGTTAACCCGCTCCTAGGAGGTATATGCATTGCGTCTGAAAGAGAAGCCATACGTCAAAGCCGTCGTCTACACACTGGAATTCCTGTTACTGGTCGCATCCTATATCGACTTATGGAAACGCCCGCGCACCCGCGGACCCAAATGGTTATGGGGCATCCTGATTTTTCTCGTCAACTACCTCGGACCGGTCGTTTACCTCGTCTGGGGACGTCATCCTGCGGCACCATCCGAGTCGTCGATGCGAGACTAAAAAAGCTTCACTCTGTTGCCTGAACATCAGGGCAAACGAGTGAAGCTTTTTTGTACGTATCAAGTGGTAGGAGAACGCGTGATTATGTGGTAATTTGATTATTATAGATTACTTTATTTTCGAAAAGCTTCACCTATCATCGTACCGTTCACGAACGGTGACAGAAAAGAGGGATTTGATGACGTCACACTTGTCCACTCCATCCTACCGTCATTGGCAGGGGATTCAAAAACTTCATCACCGCTACATGAAAGAAGTCAACGCCGTCTTAAAGGACTGGGGCTTGTCAAAATCACAGTTCGACATGCTGGATACGCTCTACCGCGAACAGAGTGCCACTCAAAAATCACTGGAGGCGACGCTCGAACTGTCAAGCGGTGCCATCTCGCAAACCTTAAAAAAATTATTTGAGCAACACCTCATCACCCGAAAGCGGATCGACCGGGAAAAACGACTCGTCTTGACACCGTCCGGGGAGACGATCGTTCAAGAGTCGGCCCCTGTCGTCGAAGTCATCCACGAGCAGTACTTCAAAGCCTTTACGATGGACGACCATGAGTCGTTTGACCGTCTGCTTCATAAGATGCAAAGCAGTCATTTTTAATGCCTGGATGCAATCGTCGTTACCGTTCCGTCTTCGGCAGACCCTCTTCGTCGATTACACCCATCTCAATAACTTGACCGTCTTGTAAACGATACGTCATGTATTCGTTTGGTTTCAGCGGCAGGACATCCGCGCGGACTGCCACGGCATACCGTTTATCCTTGTCCCGATGCTTGTCGTTATAATAGGATTTGACGACGATCGGTTCACTTGTTCCATAAGTCTGTTCGACATGCTCCACGACCTGACGCATGACGTCCTGTTCATACGCACGGTCGTATCGCGTGATGTACACGTAGGACGCAGCTGCGACCAGGACCAGACAGACGATCCACATCAGTTTTTTCATGCTACAATCTCACCTTTCTCATACTCTACTTTTTCATAAAGGAGCGCTGCCGATGATTTTGCGTCACTTCACCCACCGCCGGCATCTAAAAGCCATTGTCGCCCGCGGCGGACTATCCGTAAAGGATACAGCCGAACCTTACTTACAGTTCGAATTTAATCCACCAAGCGACCACTTGAAAGAGACGTTCCATTTGCTTCATCAATCCACCAGTGAACCATGGGACGAGACGGATACCGTCACCCTCGACTTTGATTTTGTCAAGATCCAGGCCGCGGATATTGATGTCCTCGAACAGGTTGAACCGTTCCCGGGAAAAATTGACTTTGATTCTGCCAATGGTCCAGTCCGCTTCGTCAAAAACTTTTTGTCGCTTGGCTATTTAACGGAAGAATCACGGGAACAGCTGTCTGAATACTACTGATTACACGTCAAGAACAGGCCAATCGTGCCTGTTTTTTTGTCGTCAGCTGCGTCGATTGTAGATAAACATCATGACCGGGAAAGTCATGACCTGAATGAACAGTAAATACATAAAAGCTTTCATGATATCTTCGATGACGTTCCACTGGAAGAGCATCAGCATCGCAAAAACATAGACAATACTCAAAGCGTATGACATGTGACCACTTTTCCGCTTGATCTCTTCTTGCCGTTCGTCATGGGGTTCAGCAGCCGGAAAAACTAAATCGGCGGCCAATTGACTCAAACCCGCTAATATCATTATTATACTGAGTGGACTCGGTCCATCAAATATTGCCAAATAGTTGCCGTATAGTATTAGAACTGCGGCGAGTAAACGATTGATCATCGGCATATGTTTCATCCTACATCGTCTCCTTTTTTCTTCGATTCGGGAATAAAAATCGCTTCAATCGGACAATCAAACAAAGCCGCAATCGAAAAAGCGAGTTCGAGCGACGGATTGTACCGCTCCTTTTCAATCGAAATGACGGTCTGTCTCGAGACACCTAACGTCTTCGCCAAGTCCCCTTGCGACCAGTGTCGCACCTCACGTAACACCTTTACCTTATTTTTCATTGCAGTCACCTCTTGCTTCCAATAATATGTAAAAACGTTTCGTTGTGTCAAGTTTCCTTTACACATCAACCTAAAAAAAACCACTCAATCCGTTTTGATTGAATGGTGAACGATCAAACATACGCGATCTTATTTTCGAATCGTCCGGTACCTTGGATGGGTTGCAAGCATGGCGTTTTTAATCGCCAGGACATGCGGATCCGTCGCGTCAACAAATGCCTTGCGGGTCGGGTACTCTCCGACGATTTGCCCTTGATCTAAAATCACGAATCGGTCGCTGAGTGCCTGAGCCGCTTGGAGGTCATGGGTAATGAACAGATAGGACAGGTCATATTTGTCCTTTAATTCCCCTAGCAGCGCGAGGATCAGTGCCTTATTGACCATATCGAGACTGCTGACGGCCTCATCGAGAATGATCAGTTTCGGATTTGTCGCAATCGCCCGGGCGATACAGATCCGTTGCAACTGCCCGCCGCTGAACTGATTCGGATATTTCGCCAAATCCGCGCGGGTCAATCCGACCTGTTCGATCAAGGTGACCAACCGGTGCTGCAGGGCATCCGGCGCAAGACGCGTAAAATTCGTCAACGGTTCGGCAATGATTTGTCCCGCCGTCATCTTCGGATTGACTGCAGCAAACGAATCCTGAAAGACAACTTGGATGTCTTGCCGGTAATCGTTTGCCGTCGTCCGGTAAATGTCCTGTCCTTCGAACAGGACACGCCCTGCTGTTGGTCGTTCGAGACCAAGCAGAATCCGTCCAAGCGTACTCTTTCCGGCACCACTTCGACCGAGCAATCCAAGACACGTCCCGGCTTCAAGCGTCAACGTGACGTCCTGTAAGACGGTCCGTTCCGTCTGCCGCGACAGGAACCGTTGACTGCCGTACCGGTGTGACACCTGTTCCATTTGCAGAAGGCTCATGCGTTCATCCCTCCTGCCTGAATCCCCTGTTGGGCCAGCAATTGTTGTGTGTACGGATGTTGCGGACGGTCAAACAGATCAAAGACGTCCGCCCGTTCGACGATTTCCCCGTGCCGCATGACAAGAACCTGATCCGCCATCTCGGCGATGACGCTTAAGTCGTGGGAAATCAACAGGATCGCTGTGCCATAGGTCGCCCGGACCTTTTCGAGATAATACAACACGAGCTTTTGATTGTAGACGTCAAGCGCCGTCGTCGGCTCATCGGCAATCAGAACATCCGGTCGCAGGCAGACGGCAAGGGCAATCATGACCCGTTGCAGCATTCCGCCGCTCAGTTCAAACGGATAGGCTTTTAAAATCCGGTCCGGCTCCTCGAGATTCACTTCCCGTAACGCTTCGAGCGCCCGGTCCTTCGCTTCGCGTTTGCTGCCCCGGTCATGGGTCCGGATCGTCTCGATCAATTGATGACCAATCGTGTAGACCGGTGTGAAAGCACTCATCGGATTTTGCATGATGAAGGCAATTTGTCCGCCGCGGACACGTCGAAGCGTTCGGTCGGACAGCGTCATCAAATCCGTTTCGTCTAGCTGAATCCGACCCGACTGACGGATCACTTTTTCGTCCAGCAGACGCAAAAGGGCCAGACTCGTCACCGTCTTGCCGCAACCACTTTCGCCGACGAGTCCGACGATCTGACCGGCAAGAAGTGTAAACGAGACATCCCGGACAAGCGGGGTGTCGTCAGCGATGGTTTCGACGGTCAATCGTTCGACGGATAAAACAGGTTTCATCATGGCGCCTCCTTTCATTTAGGTGGTTTCGTCACGCCGAATCGTTCCGATAACGATTCACCGAGTAAGTTAAAGCTCGCAATGACGAGCATGATCATCACGCCGGGATAAATCATCAGTTCCGGATTCGTCCGGATGTACGATTTGCCTTCATGAATCATGGCGCCCCATTCCGCTGCCGGAGACTGCACGCCAAGACCAAGGAACGACATGGCGGAAATATCCATGATCGCCCAGCCCATCTCGAGTGTCCCGATGACAAGCAACGGCGGCAGGATGTTCGGCAACAGATGGGTCCGAAAGATTTTCCAGTGTGACGACCCATTGACGCGCGCCGCCGCAATAAAATTCTTTTCCTTCAGTGTCATGACGAGTCCGCGGAACATCCGGGCATAGTAAACCCACTGGACGAGCATCAAGGCGATGATGACCTGTTTGAGTCCCGGTCCGAAAATCCCGACGAGACCGAGCACAAGAATCAGACTCGGAAATGCCATTACCCCGTCACAAAACCGCATCAACAGTTGATCGACCCAGCCGCCGATGTAGCCGGCGAGCGTGCCGATCAATAAGCCGATCAGCAACGACGATGCAAAAATCAGGACGGCGAAGCCGAGTGACACCCGGGCGCCATATAACAGACGTGATAATGTACAGCGGCCGAGATGATCGGTCCCGAGCGGATACGTCCAGGACGGTTCCTGCAGTTTCACCGCCAAATTGACGAGAAACGGATCATGCGGCGCAAGCCACGGTGCGGCCAGTGCTGCGAGAAATAACAACCCTAAAAAAGCGGAACAGCCGATTAAAATCAGCCGTTGGTTTGACAAGCGGTGCAACAGGCTTGGTCGTCGAAGCGGAATATTCATCGTCTGTCCCCTCCTTTCCGGGCAATCCGGGGATCAATCGCCAGTTGCAATAAATCGACGAGCAGACTGCTGCCGATGAATAATAGTGCTGCCAGAAACACATATCCTTGAATGATCGGCATATCGCGGTCAAAAATCGCTTCGATGAAGTAGCGGCCAAAGCCCGGCCACGAAAAAACCGTTTCGACGATGATCGTTCCCGTCAACAGTTTTCCGAGATTCATGCCGAGCCCAGTGATCATCGGTGGAATGGCGACTCGGAGAACATGTTTTCCTAAAATAACCGTTTCGCGGATGCCGCGTGTCCGGGCAAACAAGACGTACGGTTCGCGTATCGTCTCGATGACACTCGTCCGCAGCAGCCGGGTATAAAGCGCAATCAGCGGTAACGCAAGCGTGATTGCCGGCAAAATGACGTGACTCGGACTGCCGATACCGCCGACCGGTAACAAATCCAACTGGACGGCAAAAAAGAAAATCAACAGATAGCCGAGCCAAAACGACGGAATCGATGCGCCGATAAAGGCAATCACCCGACTCAACTGGTCAAAAAATCCATTTTTCCGAATCCCCGCGAGAAAGCCGAGCGGGATGCTGACGATCACGGCCAGCAACAGACTCGACAGTGCCAGTTGTAACGTAGCCGGCAGACGAAGCAACACTTCACCGAGAACCGGTTTGCCGGAGACAAAGGACGTCCCGAAATCAAATTGGGCCAACCGGACGACGGTCGTCGCGTATTGTGTCATGAACGATTGATCGAGACCAAACTCGGCCCGCTTTTGCGTCAGCACCTCTTCCGTCGGTTGGATGTGAGCGGCAGCGAGATACGCTTCCGCCGGATCGACCGGTGACAGGTGAATCATCGCCGTCAGCAATAAAATCGCCAGGAGCAGGATCGGAATGACCGACCCGACCCGTTTGAGAATATAGACGCCCATTCCGTACACCTCCCTTATTTAATGCCGATTTGTGCGAACGGACTTTCATCCCGATTCGCCGCAAAGTTAAAGTTCGTCACATCCGACTGGTAAATCGCCATCTTCTTCAAATATGAGATCGGGACGAGCGCACCTTGATCTTGGAGTGACGGTAAAATCTCGGCATACATCGCTTGACGTTTCGTCTCGTCGGTCGTCTTCAAGACGTCCTTCATGTCCTGTAACAATTCCGTCTTGTTCGGATAAGCGGAAATCGCTTCTTTGAAGCCGAACCCGTCCGTACCGATGATGTTGACGAACGTGTGTGGATCATACGGTGCACCGAAGTTACTGTACATGTTGATATCGAACTTGTTGTCCTTGAAGCGCTGGACTTGATCCGGCAACTCGACACCGACGATCTTCAAATCGACCCCGATGTTGGCCCACTCCGACTGTAACGTCTCGGCCATCGCCTTTTGGAAAAGTTCCGCCGCATCATACATCATCTCGACCTGTAACGGTTGACCGTCTTTTTCACGGATCGTTTTCCCGTTCGGCAGTTTCCATCCGGCTTCGTCGAGCAACGTCTTCGCTTTTTCAACATCAAAGTCCCGTTTCTCGACCTTCAGTTTCGACGTGTACGGCAAGTTCGGCGGCAGGATGAAGTCCGCCGGTGCTTCCAGACCGGACGTGATGCCTTCGACTAACGTTTTTTTGTCAAAACCGTATTGCAACGCCTGACGGACCCGTTCGTCCGCCAGCTGTTTTTTCTTGGTGTTCATGATCAACAGACGGGTCGCAACCGGCTCGGACATCGTCGTCTTATAAGACTTCGTTTCTTTCAGCTGATTAAACGCATCAACACTGATTGCGCCTTCCCCGTAAATCAAGTCGATGTCCCCTTTTTCAAAGGCGAGCACGCGGGTCTCGGCATCGGGAATGATGTCGACCTTGATTTTCTTGACTTTTGGCATCGGACCCCAGTAGTTTTTATTGACCTTAAACGTCGCGTATTGATCCGCTTTGTACTCGTCAAGCACCCATGGACCGGTCCCGACTTCTTCTTCGACACCTTTTGACGTGTCGCCGTTTTTCGGGAAACCGGCTTCACCGAGGAAACGGACCGGACGGACGACCGCCAGTTCCTGAATCGTCGGGTAGTAGGCTTCCGATAATGTCATGCGGAATGTCTGCTTGTCGACGGCTTCCGTCTTGTCGATTTTGGAGATAAAGCCGAGCCAGCTATGTAAGGCTTTGTTTTTGATGACGGCATCAAAGTTCTTTTTGACGATCGTTGCGTCAAACGCCGAACCGTCGGAGAACTTGACATCGTCACGCAAAGTGAACGTGTAGGTCTTTCCGTCTTTTGAGATGTCCCACGACTTGGCGAGGAACGGCTCCAGCTTTCCACCTTCTGCGTAATGCACGAGCGGCTCATAGACCATCGACTGGGCGAACAGTTGTGACGGGTTATAGACATGCGGATTCATCTCGCCGATATCGCGCGGCCAGGCGAGGGTCAACGTATCTTTATCTGTTGTATTGTCAGCACCTTCGTTCGGATTCGAACAGCCGAACAGCAGTGTCGTGATTGAGAGGATGGAAACAGCTTGGATGATGGATTTCTTACGGCGTGAAACGTTCATAGTGGACAGGACTCCCATTCTTATTGATAATCATTTTCAATTGTAAGAGTGGGTGTTAAGAATTGTCAATGGATAATCCGTCCAACTGTTGATTTTCCTGTATTTGAAGTTATTTGTTATTGTTGTTCCACAAAATAAAGCACTCCCCCAAATAGCAGGAGTGCTTTTGTGATATTTTTTATACTTCGTGACAATCAAACGCCACCACTTCGACGTCACATCCTTGTTCCTCCAGATTCGGGCTGCACGCGTACGGACCGACTTTCCAGTCCCCTTCCCCGTGCAAATGCGCAATCCGTAGCTGTTCCTTCGTTTCACCGTCGACAAAATACAGTTCCACGTCCTGGTTTTTGAAGACAAGCTCAAACGTCAATGCATGATCAAAAACAGTATTTTCAATGTCACGCGACGACCAGTCAGAGTATCCGAAGGACGTGACGACTGCACCGAGATGCGATTTCCCGTCCGGAATGAATTCCGCTGAAACTTTTAGCCAGTGATCTTCGTTTAGATAAAGAAGGATCCCTGCTTGATCGTACGTCTGACGTGGATTCAATTTCACTTCAATCCGGCATGAGAACGATGCTGATGGAATCGATTTTAGTAAGGCGTGACCGGTCATCCGATTAAACTGATAGTACGTATTGCGCCAAAAGTCGGTATCGCCTTCCGTCGTAAATTTTAATTGCTCGTGCATGTCGATTTTGTTCGGCTGGTTGATCCATTCGTAATCTTGCCACATGTTGCTACCTCCTGTTTTTATAGAATAATACGCTAGTCATATCTCATTCGTTCGAACTCTAGATGCTTAGGCGATCCATCATTGGATGAATCCAAAAATCCGTGCCCCCAATATGCTGCTGTGTATTTCCCGTCTTTTTTCTTTACATTAAACAAATAAGACGTTTTTGGTTCATCTTCTAAAATTATGTCATATGCGTAACTAAATTTCCAAAACTGACCTTTTATTTGATAATCTTCTTTTTCCAACTTAAATTCTTGTTTTAGCTGGTCTTCTAAATACAGTTGGTGCAATACCGTTTGATGATAGATGTACAAAAAGCAAGATAGAAAAACAAGAAAAATGCTGAGTAAGATGAACCGCCCAATCCGCCATTTGCCGTTTTCTTTCCAAAAGTTCGTCATCGGCTCTCCTTTCCTGTTGTCCCACCGCATGATACGGTACGGACAAGGAAGATCTAGTTAACAAACTAACCTATCATGTAGAAAGAAGTGATCAACTTGAAAAAACACCTCTTGATGCTCTGCTTCCCGTTCCTCTTCTTAATTGTTCCGTTATGGGCGGATCGGCTGTCGCCACTCTTACAGGCTATCTTTTTTCTAATGCTGTTCATCTCTGTCTGTTTATCGCTACATACCGCGTGGTCTCTGTTCAACCGACGTTTCCCAAAGTGGACGGCGCGCGTCAACGGACTTCATCCGGCTCTCGGCATCTTGCTCGGTCTCGGTCTTTTGGCGGCGTTCGGTTATCTGTTCTTCAGTGTTTTTTCAATCGTATCGTTTGGTCTGCTCCAAGGCGTCTCGACGCTTGTCTTGATGTATATCGGATTGGCGATTTTTGTCTTTCTCCTCAGCTGTTTCGTCGAAGGGATTACACGCCAATCAAAAGACACGTTGTTTCAACCCGTCTTAATCTTCGTCTCTGTCTCTTATGTCGTCTTGACGACATTTGGGATTTTACAACTCATGGCGTAATCTCCAAACCCGTCTGCGCACGGGTTTATTTTTCGTGATGCAACGTACCGTCGGCATCGATCCGGACATGCAGCTTGCCGTCGAGTTCGAGAACAAGTGGACTCGTGACTGCCGGTTTTGGTGAGAATAACCACGTCCGTCCCGCTCGCCCGAGCAACAGATGGGTCCCGTCTTCCGGCGCCCCGAGGAAGTTTAAAAAGTCGACGTTAATCGGCTGATGGTACCGGTGAAAGACACCGAGTTCAGCAAATCTAGCCCCGACACCGGCGACGTCCGGCGTCGTCACGTTCATTTCGCCGATATCCAGAATGTCACTCACCGCAAACGTCTCAAGCGACTTATTCGGATTGACGTCATGCCGGGCAATCAATTCGACGACGTTCTCGTCGGGATCGTAAAAGTAGATGGAATGGGCATTGATGTTTTCAAAAAAGATTTCGTCTGCTCCATCCTCAATCAATAACGGCACTTGCTGTTGCAACCAGTCCTTGGCCAGCTGAAACGCATTCCCCGGAACGTTGAACGCAAAGTGGTATTGTTTCGGTTGCTGTGTCGTATCCTGTTCAAACCGAAGCTGACTTGTCCCGATTTGTACCGTAAAAGATGTTGCCGTTTCTTTGACGAGTCCGAAGCCAAGCGTCGTCGTATAAAAGTGTTGCATCGGTTTTACGTGATCTGTCCAAAGTGTTGCTGCCGTAATTTTCATTCCACATTCCCTCCATCTGTCTTTTAAATTCACTCGCTTCATTATACAACAATTGATGTATAATACTGGTTAAAAAGTAAGTACATACCTATTCAGAAATGGAGGAAAACAGATGAAACGTTACAGTATCGCATGCGCCGGAATTTCAACACAAGTCACAGAATGGGGCAACCCGAATCACCCGGTGATTTTTTGTCTGCATGGTCTCGGAGGAACGAGCCTCAGCTTTATTGAACTGGCCGATGCGTTGAAGCATGACTACCGCATTGTCTCGATTGATGCCCCGGGTCATGGGAAGACCGAACCGTTTCCGGATGAACGGGATTATCAGTTTGCCCGGTTTTTCGATTGGCTGAATCAGCTGTTCGAACAGTTGCACATCGAAGACTTTTATTTCCTTTCGCACTCCTGGGGCAGTTTCATCGCGCTTTTCTATCAAAAAGAACAGCCGGAGCGGGTCCGCGGATCGATTTTAATTGACGGCGGTTATCAGAGTAAACGGTTGCGGGGCACACCACTCGAGGAGGAATCTGCATTTTACGATACGGATTTTGAGGAGTCCGTCGCGACGTGGGAGGAATTTCGGGACGTTGCCGTGTATGGACCAAAGATGCGCCGGTCGCCGTTGCTTGATCTGGCCGGAAAAGATTTTGTCCGGATGCAGGACGGGCGTTACTACTGGCATGCCCGGGCGAAGACGGCACGCGCCATCTTGACGGCAATGTATCAAGACGAGATTCTCGACTTCCTCGACGATGTCCCCGGTGACAACCTCGTGTTGCTGCGTGCGACGTTACCCGTTTCAGAAGAACCGTTCCGCCAACAAGCAATTGCCCTGTGGCAGGAAAAAACCGGTGGGACTGTGATCTCCGCTCCGTCGACTTCCCACATCGTACACTGGGATAATCCGCAGTTTGTTCTGCAGGTAATTCAGGAAAACTGGTCGATTTCAAAATCGCTTCATTCATAACAGATAAGGAGAATCATCATGAATTTTGTTTTTGATTTGGACGGGACCCTCTGTTTTCAAGGTTTACCGTTGTCTCACCCCATTACAGAGGCGCTTCATTCGCTCGAAGAAGCAGGGCACCGTGTCATCTTCGCTTCAGCCCGACCAATTCGCGATCTGTTACCGGTCCTTTCGGAAACGTTTCATCACCATCTGTTGATTGGCGGAAACGGATCGTTAGTTTCTCGGCGTGGAGAAATCGTTTATTCAACGCCCTTTTCTCCGTCCGATGTCATCTATATGCAAAAACTGATTCAACAGATGGGTGCCACCTATTTAGTTGACGGTTTGTGGAACTACAGCTATACGGGGACCGCGTCGCATCCGATTCTCAAGAATCTGGATCCGTTACAATCCGCACAAAACGTAAGTCTGGCAGAACACGATGCCATTATAAAAGTCTTGATTTTAAGCGCATCGAGTATGGCGGACTTTTCGGAAGCATTACGCGAGATCGATGTCGTTTCGCATTCGCATGGTGAAGAGCAGGTGCTCGACATCAGCCCGAAAGGCATCCATAAGCGACATGCCCTTCACATCATGGGCATTACAACAGAAGGATATGTCGCGTTCGGGAACGATGCCAACGACATCGAGATGTTTAAAGGTGCCATTCATTCGGTCATGATCGGTAGTCATGCCGGTCTGGCTGCCTATGCGGATGAGCAGATTCCGTTAAACGGTTTGTACGAAGAACAACTTGTCGCTAAACTGCGTGAATTGAGTCTCCGTTTCAGTGCCAAAAATGGTTTGCCGACTTAATTATAAGCAATTGATTTGATGGAGTTTCGCTACCCGTCCATTCAGAAAGGAGGAAGACAACATGCCTGGCTTTGATCCGTTTTTGATGCAGTTGTTCATTGTTCCGGCGGTCGTCATCGGAGTTGGCGTATTTGTGGCGTCGCTTACTAAAAAAGTAGTGTTGGCCCCAGTCGTCACTTTACTGCTTAATTTGTTGTATGAGATCTGGTACGCAAAGTTTTATTACCAGTATGATGCGATCCATTTCAGTTCTTGGAATATCATCTTACCTGTCCTCTCACTCGGAATCGCTTGGATCGTCGTCACTGTAATTAAGCAAAACAAAACGATCTAAAAAATGCGTTTCATTTCATCCTGACGGAGAATGTTTACTTTTTACCTGAGTGTCAGGTTCAATGTACAAAAAATTTCAGCCAGACAAAATGGACATCAACTCTCTGAGCGATTCTTCAGAGGATGGATGTCCATTTTTTAAGGATTTCGATTAAGTAGCTGTCTCCAAAAACTGCCGAACGTCGTTCCGGGACTTCAATACGATGATGGTTTTGGTCGATGCCACTTGGTTGAGTTTCGATTGGATGTCCGGTCGTTGTACGTTCGGATAATTCCAGATCCATTTTAAAAAAGCAAAATCGATTTTTTCCGGACACCCTGCTGCCATATCTGTTCTTGGTTGATGGCGATGGCGGACTGTCCGTTTCAAGACGCGGTACACACATGTCGTTCGCGGCAAATCAAGAAAGATGATTGTATCCGCCGCTTGCAGCCGGATGTCCATCGTTCCGCCGTAATTCCCGTCGATGATCCAGTCGTCCTGTGCAATCAACTCCGTCTGAATGCGGGTTTGTTCTTCCCGTGGAACACCTTGCCAGTTCGGCTTCCAAAACAATGTATCCAGATGATAGACCGGAATGCCCAAGGTATGGCTGAGCTGTTTGGCTAACGTCGATTTACCGGAGCCCCCGGAACCAATCAGGACGATTTTTTTCATTCCATTTCCCCCTTTTCTTTCGAATATAGATTGATTTTTTTAATCCGCTGAAAATCCTTCCACATCGAAGAACGCTTCAACTTCTTGTTTCGGACTAAGTACTGGACGTCCGACCGGTTATCATACGACAACTGAAGATAAAAGTAATTGATGTACTCAAGCACGGCGAACACAAACAGAAATCCGGACACTTTTAGTCCGTTCACGGGATAGTCCGGATGCCAGCGCCATACGTCAACAGCAAACACCATGACAGCCAGTACGATGATCCCGCCGTTGATCTTTTGAAACCTGTGCAACCGGCGGACGACGTGTACCGGAGTGATTGAAGAATTCTCCCGTTTGAGCTGCTCCCGTTTGCTGTACCAATAATACGAACCTTGCAGCAGTAACAGTTCAAGGAGGATCAGCGACACCCAAAATGAACTGAGCGCAAACAGATGCAGCTCCGGAAACGTATACTGGACCAACCCGCTGATCGGGATGAAGCCGATGATGGAAAACAGTTCGCCTTTATACAGATACGTTAACCGGTCTTCAATCGTCTTCTTCACGAAAGGATCGCTCCTTCACTTGAAACCCATTCCAGTCGAAAACGTCCGCCGGGTCCGATCTGGTGCAGCAACGCCCGATCCGCCTCGATAATACGACCGATGACATTAACACGCTCGTCGGCCGCAAGATCCCGTTTCGTCAGCTGTAACTCGCCGGCATACCGACCGTACTTAAGATTGTCGATCGTGACCGATCCGACAGGCCGGTCTGATAAGATCGCAGGGTCAAGCCATCCATTGCCCGGTCGACCGTAAGCCCGTGACTCGACCGATCGGATGACATCCCGCGCTGGATCCATCCGGTTCGTCTGAATACTCGTCAACAGTGGATCATCATCGCCTTGACCCGTTACCCGGAGGACAATGATCCCCTCCTGATACGCAGCAAATTGCCGCATCGAGCTTTCCGACAAGCCCGGGTCCCCGATTAGAATCCGGTCAACGGACGCTTCCAGCTCGAGATAACAGGCAAACGGTGATTGTCCGCGGTGGTCTTCGAGCGTCGGTAACGTTTCGTGCAGCGGACCACGCAGGTGTCCGTCTCCCGGAATGAAGGCTTGGACACGGATTCCCTGTTCACGGAGCCACCGGTTTTTATCATTGAACCAGTCACGATCCAGTCCCGTTTCCGGTCGCGGATAAAAGTTGTGCCACGCCTCGACCTGCTCAAGCACAAGCCCCTCCGCTTTCATCGCGTCGAGTTCTTCCGCCGTCAGCGTACTGGCGTTTAAGGCGACCATCATCTGTTTTGACAAGTCCGCGACCTGTTTCGGTGTCACGCCGTAGTCGACCCGCAGTCCGGTCACGCCCCATTCGGTTAAGGTATCGGCATCATGCCACGTCTTGCCGAGCGCAGCAAGGGAAGTCGGGGCGATATCCGCGACGAGTTCCATCTCGAGCTGTTGCGTCAGTTGCCCGAGCGTCCGCAAGCGTTCCGTGTACAACGAAGGATCGTCTTCCGGAATATGTAACGAGGTAAAGATTGATGTAAAACCAATCGTCCGCATCTGTCGGATGCTGTCTTTCGCCTCATCTGTCAGTGGTTCACTCAAATAAACGGCAAGTCCTTTCATCTGTTTCACTCCTTCTTGTCAGCGGTGTATTCAAAAACCATCAATTGTTACTAAAGTTCCAATATAAGAATTTTTTAGGAGATGCCTCATGGATTATGATACCATTAGTATGAGATAGATAAAGGAGAGATTGCATGAAACGAATTTTGATTCCGTTCCTGTCGATTGCCTGTCTGGTATTGATCTGGAACGGCTACAGTCAACATGCCGATTCAAAGACGGACCTGTTCCAACATAAACATTCTTCTGTCGGCGACAACAGCGCCGTCGCGAATATCGTCAAAGAATTGGCACACCATCAAGAGTTGCATCAGATTGCCCTCGAAACGAAACAAACACCGTATGGCATCCATTTGACTTACAAGGACATCGAGACGGAACAAGTCGAACAGGAGATCAAAGAAACGGTCCTGTTCAACGCAACCTACCTGTTTGTCCTCGTCGATAACGTCGACCGGATTACGTTTACCTTCCCGGATTATACCTTCACCGTGACCCGCGATAAACTGAACGGCTGGTACAACACGCAACTCAGCACAATCGAACAGGAACAAGCAGTCACAAAATTGATTCAGCGTCATTTGAAGTCTGAAACCAAGATCAACCAGTTTTTTGCTGACTGATCTTCACTTATTTAGAAACCAATGGAGGTCATCTGTATGTTCGCTTGGTTCGGCATGACACGGGTAAAAAAAACAGATCGTCAGTTCTTTGGGAATCTGCAAAAACGGACTGTGACCTTGATCCTGCTGACAGCCCTTCTCGTGTTGAATGGTGTGAAGTCTCTGTTGACTTATCTGATTCCTGCAGCATACCTGACTGACTCAATCATTGCCGTTCTGCCAGAGACCGTGGGCGTTCTTGTGGCCTTGGTCTATGTCTTGGTCCTTGAACGTATGCTACAGGACAAGACCGTCGACACGAAGATTCAGTAAGCAAGGTCACGTGTAAAAAAAGATGGAACATCACCTCAACGTGATCTTCCATCTTTTCATTTCCCCTGATATCCTCACATCCAGTTAAATCCCATCTGCCATTTCTTCTTTGAAACCAAACCAGAATGTAAACAAGAAGCCAAAAACGTACGAGATGACGAGACCGCCGATATACGTCAGGTACATCCCGTTATCGATCAACGGTGTCAACGACAGACCAGATACACCGACCCCAAGCGCCGCCGTCTTCATCGTCGCTTGGAAGGCACCACCGACTGCGGCTCCCATACAGGCTGTCAGGAATGGACGCCCGAGCGGCAAGGTAACCCCGTACAACAACGGTTCACCGATACCGAGGAACCCGACCGGAATCGCTCCCTTGATGATGTTGCGCAACCGTTGATTCCGTGTCTTGACGAAAATCGCCATCGCTGCCCCGACTTGGCCGGCTCCCGCCATCGCAAGAATCGGTAGCAGTGCCGTATTGCCAATCGTATTTAACAACTCCAAGTGAATCGGTGTCAATCCGTGATGGAGACCGACCATGACGAGCGGCAGGAAGAATCCGGCGAGAACGGCACCGGCAAGCGGACCACCGACTTCAAGAATCACGTTGATCGCCTTCATGATGCCGTCTGATAACACGCCGGCGACCGGCATGATCGCATAAAGTGCCGTAAAGCCGACAATCAAAACAGTAAAGAGTGGCGTAAAGATGATATCAATCGAGACCGGCATGAACCGGCGAATATGTTTTTCGAGATACGTCATCAACCAGGCGGCAAAGATGACCCCAAACAAACCACCCCGACCGACGACTAGCGGTTCACCGTAAATGACGATGTCGACAAGTAACGGATTAAATAGAATTCCGCCGGCGATTGCGCCGAGAACCGGTGTGCCGCCAAATTCCTTCGCCGTATTCCAACCGACGAGAATCGCTAAGTAGGCGAAGACGGTACTACCTATCAATAAGAGAATCTGCATCCACGTTTCCGTCGCATCCACCCCGGCATTTTTCGCAAAGTTCGCCGCTCCATTGATGATTCCCGATGCGACGAGTCCCGGAATGAGCGGGATGAAGATGTTTCCTAAACGACGTAAAAAGCGTTTGAACGGTGATTTTTGTTTGTCCTTCACTTTTTGCCGTTCGATGGCAGCCCGCTCTTCAAATGTCAGATTCTCATCGACCGACTCCTCACCGATCGCCAGCCCCGTCTCACGACTTAAATGATCAGCCACCCGGTTGACCGTTCCCGGTCCGACGACGATTTGCAATGTCTCGTCATCGATGACCCCCATGACACCGTCAATTTGTTTGAGGGCCTGGATGTCCGCTTTCGTCGGATCTTTCAGCGACAACCGGACACGTGTCATACAATGGGCCAGTTGCCGGAGATTATCTTTTCCCCCGACATGTTCAAGGATGGCGGATGCCAACACTTCTTCCTTCTTCATGTTCGTCCCCCCCTTAAAGCGCGTCGCGGACGAATCCGTGCGCACGTTGTAATCGTTCGACCGCCTCAGTATACGAAACGTCCGCTAAAATCATCACGATCGCCGTCTTGACGTGACCATTTGACGATGTGAAATAACGCGCGGCTGTCTCAAGCTCAACCCCTGTCGCTTCCACGATCATCCGTTTGGCCCGAATTTCGAGTTTTTCATTCGTCGATTGGACATCGACCATCAGGTTTTGGTAGACCTTCCCGACACCAATCATCGCCGCCGTCGAAATCATGTTCAACACGAGCTTTTGTGCCGTCCCGGCCTTCAGGCGTGTCGAGCCGGTCAAGACTTCCGGTCCGGTTTCGACTTCGATCCGAAAGTCCGCGTGTTCACTGATTGCCGCCTGTTTGTTGCAGGACAATGCAGCAGTCGTCGCACCGACTTCACGTGCATAGTCCAGACCGCCGATCACGTAAGGGGTCCGGCCGCTCGCAGCGATGCCGATGACGGTATCATTCGCTGTCAGCTGAAGTGCCTGTAAATCTTCGACAGCAAGCGTTTTGCTGTCTTCCGCTCCTTCGACGGCTTTGATGAGTGCCCGTTCGCCCCCGGCAATCAGACCGACGACCATGTCCGGTGAGACCCCGAACGTCGGCACACATTCGGCCGCATCCAGCACACCGAGTCGGCCGCTCGTTCCAGCTCCGATGTAAATCAATCGTCCATCCGCTTGAAACGATTGAATGACCCGATCGACGACTTGTTTGATGACCGGTATTTCCTGTTGAATGACAGCGGCGACCGTTTGATCCTCCGCATTCATGACCGTCAACATGTCTTCGACCGACATGTCGTCGAGACGCATCGTCTTTTCATTCCGGCGTTCTGTCGCTAATTTTTCTAACATGACCTTCATCCTCTCTGACAACTCCTTCTACTTCCTCTATAAAAAATATAATAACAATTAAAATTAATAATTAATGAAATTTAATTGCAAAAAGAGTCAATAGGGAAAGCCCAATCGGAAAGATTGAGCTTACCTATTTTCATCTTCCTTACCGGTTCCAGTTCTTGAACCCGTCCCCAAATTCGAGATGAAGCGTGTTCCGGAACGTACCGTCTTTGAACTTCGGTACGTCAACGGGCAGTTTTCCTTGTGGTTTCACTTCACCAAAGATGGCACGGATTCCTGCCGGTAAATTTGGTCCGGCTGATTTCGTGTTCCCGGCTTCCGAGTCCGGACCGTTTGGATCTCCCTTGAAGCCGTAGACAAGCAGTTGCGCTTTTGCGTCCGTTTGTACGGCGACATCATACGGATTCCGAAGACTGAGCAGGACGGACGGTGTGTTGGTCCGCTTCGCCTGACGGAACACTTCCGCCGGTACATAGTGATCCGCTGACGTCGCTTTCAGCTTGTCACTGTTGTTGACGTTTGAGCCGACGATGATGTAGTCCGCAGCTGCGACCTTTTCTTGCAGATTCGGATTTTGCTCCAGGTGCGGCGTCGATGCCGTATAATTTTCCGTCAATATGTTCACGTGTTTCAGGTTGTCGGCGTTTTTCTCAAGCGACCGGATTGTCTTGACCATACTGTCCGTCTGATCTTTTGCCGGTGACAAGACAAGGATCGTCTCCCTTTTTTTCGGTTTGAACGGCAATGTTTTCTTGTCATTTTTAACGAGCGTGACCGCCGCTTCCGTCATTTTCCGTTCAAGTGCCTTATGTTCTGGACTGCCGACGACTGTTTTCGCTCGCGCCAGCTTTTCATCGAGCGTGACCGGAATGTCCGTTTCATTCCAAATGCCGCGTGTTGCTTTTAACGTCAAAATCCGCGAGACAGACTGATCGATATCCGCTTCCGACAGTTCACCGCTTTCGACAGCTTCAATGACGTCGTCAAAAATCGTCTCGAGTTTCGTCACGTCTTGTGCCGATCGGAGAATCGTCGGCATCAAGGCGATATCGACGCCAGCTTTAAACGTCTTGATGACGGCTTCCGACTCCGTGAAGTTGTCGGCAATCGCCTGCATGTTCAAGGCATCGGTGATGACAAGTCCCTGATACCCGAGCTCTTCCCGCAAGACGCCGGTGATGACGTCATCCGATAACGTCGCCGGTAACGGGAACGTGCCTTGTGTCGATTCGACGACCTCATCCTCGATTTGCGGCATCCCGATATGTCCCGTCATGACCATATCGATTCCTTCGGCAATTGCCCGTTTAAAGGGAACAAGTTCCAGTTGTTTCAACTCTTGTAATGATTTATCGACGACCGGCAAGCCGTAATGCGAATCCACTGCCGTATCTCCGTGTCCCGGGAAGTGTTTTGCCGTCGCAGCGACACCCTGCTCCTGAATGCCTTGTGTCATCGCCGAACCGAGTTTCCCGACCAGCTGCGGATCACTTGAAAATGACCGGACGCCGATGACCGGATTCCCGGGATTGTTGTTGACGTCTAGGACCGGACCAAAGTTGACGTTGATTCCAAGTGCCTTCAACTCGGACCCGATGATGCCACCTGCCGCTTCCGCGTAGGATGCACTCCGGGTTGCGCCAAGTGCCATGTTGCCCGGTAAATTCGTTCCCGTTCCAAGTCGTGTCACGATGCCGCCTTCCTGGTCAATCGTCACGAACAACGGGAGATCATTGCTTGTATCCTGCTTGACGACCTCCTGCAAGTCATGAACCAGTTTCGTCGTCTGCTCCGTCTCACTGACGTTTTCCGCAAATAAGATGACGCCCCCTAAGTCAAACCGGTCGATGACCCGTCCGACTTCCGGTGCCAGCTTCGTATGATTGGCCCCGTCCCATAACCGGAAATCCGGCATGATCATTTGTCCGATCTTCTGCTCAAGTGTCATCTGATCCAGTTGTGTGTCGACCCGTTCCGTAACGGATGGTGTCATTTCAGCATCGACCGGTTGCATTGGCAGTGACGCGGCGAGTAGCGCCGTCGTCAATCCGAGTGTTGCTGTCCAGTTGAGTTTCTGTCCCATATGCTCAGCTCCCCTTTTGTTTTGACCCCTGCTTGAACTGCTTCTACATCCACTGTTTGGCGTTTTTCCAACCATTGTTGATACTTTCCCCTGCGTTCACCGTTAGTATAGCAACCACTCCATAAAGAAACAATGTTTTATTTGAAAGCGTAAACATATTGAAATAAAATTTCTTTTAAAGAATTAAAAAAACTACCTCGTAAAAGGTAGCATAATGTAGAAAAATTTAATTTGAACCTACAATTTCAGTAACAATATGTGATAGCCGATCTTTAAATTCTTCGATGTCATAAACATGATTAATTTTGTGTCTTACATTAGGTTCATCACGGAAAGTAATATATTTGTTAGTCAGAGAATTTAGATGAAGACGACACACCCATTTTCGGTTACTGTCATCAATTAAAATATTGAAATAGCTCGCATTATCACGATAAAAAATTCGGTTTTTATCTATTGTTGTACCGAGTAAAACTTTCACTGTTGCGTAGCCTTCAATTTCTTCTTGCGTGGTTTCAAAGGATGGCTGTGAAGGAACATCAATGACTGGTTCATCTATCAATTCTTCAGTTTGTACGTCTTGTACAGAAGTTGACGGCGTTGTTGATGAATCCGGTTCACCTGAAATTACATGCTTGATTCGCTCATTCATGTTTTCATTTATGAACTGGTTAAAGGCCTTAGAAACAATAGGTCTAAATTTATCGACCACCGTTTGCGTTTTCATTCCTTGATAACATTCTTGAATCAATAATCTGATAAATTCATCACTTGGTGATTGGGACATTAACTTCAATTGTTCTTTTATAGCACTTAAATATTTAAGTTCTTCTGCTGTTGAAAGAATGGTATTTACATTAAATTCTTGCTTTTTAAATTTGTATAATTCTTTAATCTCGTTATCTTTAATACTTGATAACGTAATTTCAAAAAACGGAACGGTGTCCATTACATTCGGAATCTCTAAGTCTGTATAAAATCTATACGTGTCTCCATTTGTTAAAATAGCAAATTTGGCTTTTGTAGTGCCATAGTACCTGAACAACTGTGAATCGTGTTTCGTCAGCGGTTCGCGGATGGATTTAGCTTCAATCAGAATAGTGGGTTGTCCTTGATCCATAATCGCATAATCCACTTTTTCCCCTTTTTTAATACCGACATCTGCAATATATTCAGGAGTAAATTCAGCTGGATTGAACACATCATAACCTAATGTTTGAAAGAACGGCATGATTAAAGCAGTTTTGGTTGCTTCTTCAGTAGAAATCGAGTGCTGTAGTTGCTGAATTCTTTGTGAAACTGTACGAATGTCCGACGAGAACTTTTCCAATTGAAAAACCTCCTGTTTTATCTTTTACTATATGTGTATTTATATGAAATAATTGTTAATTTATATTATATATCCTTTTGTTTAATATATCCAAACAATTATTTAGTTAATAAATTATCCAGTAATATTATTAATAATTTTTTACTAGGTAACCATTCTCTTTTTCTTTCACAGTCAACTATATGAACGTTAATTTCATAGAAGAATTTGCATAGGTTCAGCTATAAATTTATTTATAGATAGACCTATTTTTATTAATTTGTTTTTACATCAACTACGCGCTATTCTAATCACGTAGCGAATCACTGAACACATCCAAGGAGGAAATAAACATGAGTAAACACGTATTAATGGTCGTCACAAACGCCAGCGAAATGAAAGAAGGACATGCAACAGGCATTTGGTTATCCGAGTTCGGCGAAGCCTATGTCGCGTTCCAAAAAGAAGGCTATACGATTACGGTCGCCAGTCCAAACGGTGGACTTTCGCCAATCGACGCCCGCAGCCTCGAAGACGAAGTACCGGCAGACATTCAAGCCACGGCGCCGCTGCTTGAAAACACAATCGATCTGAAATCGATCAGCGACTTCAGCGCGTTTGATGCCATCTTCATGCCGGGTGGTCACGGTACGATGTTCGACTTGCCACACAGCGACGCCTTGAACCATGCACTGCGGACGTTGTTTGAAGCGGGCAAAACCGTTGCTGCCGTCTGCCACGGACCAGCTGGACTCGTCAGTGCGACACTGACAGACGGAACACCACTCGTCGCCGGTAAAACGATCGCAACGTTCACGGATGAAGAGGAACGCGCGACAGGACTCGACATCTACATGCCGTTCCTGCTTGAGACACGTCTCCGTGAACTTGGTGCGAACATCATCGTCGCTGATAACTTCACAGAAAACGTCCAAGTCGACGGAAATCTTGTAACAGGTCAAAACCCACAATCTACGGTTGCCGTCGCAAATGCCGTCATCAAAACGCTTAACTAATCTACAAGAGACCCGTCTATATTTAGGCGGGTCTCGCTTATGAAAGGAGATAAAATCGATGATCATTCTCATCGCTCAGATTCAGATCAAGCCGGGTCAAAGTGACGCTTTTCTTAATGCCGTTAAAGCAGCTATCGCTCCGTCCCGCGCAGAAGCCGGTTGTCTGCAGTATACCTTCCACCGCGAAGCCGATGCATCAGACCACTTCGTCTTTTACGAACAGTGGCAGAATCAGACCGCCTTTGATGCGCATATCGCCTCTGATCATTATCAAACGTACCGGACACAGACCGCAGAGTTGGTTCTTGACCGGAAACTGACTTTCTTGGACGAAATCCTCTAATTTAGATAAGAACTTAATACCTTTTCTAAAAAAAGTAGGATCCGCAATTGGATCCTACTTTTTGTGTTGCAGGGCGGCTAAAATATCGAGCATCAACGGATCATGCCGCGACTCCGTCCGGTACGCCATGTAGATATGGTTCGTCGCAAAACGCTCCGGTGCGATGACTTGAATCGTTTCGTCTTTGAGCGCTTGACGAATCAAATAATCCGGCAACACACTGACACCATGCGATGAAGCGACGGCTTTTAATATGGCATCGACGTTCGGCAACACCATCTCCGGTCGAATGTCCGGCCGTTCCCCAAACTGTGTCTGGTAATACCGCCGGATGATCGGCAGTTCAAGCCCGTAACTGATCCACGGCTGACGATCCATCCAACCCTTCAAATCATCGTCCGGTTGCTCCCATACGTGAGGGGCGACGAGGAAAAAGGTTTCGTCAGCAATCGGAACATACTGAATACCCGGTTCCTCGATCCGTTTCGTCGAGATGACAAAATCGAGTTCACCTATTGCGAGCCGCTTCAGCAATTGGTCGGTCAAGCCGAAATCGCCGATGTACTGGGCGAGATCAAGCGGCAGGACCGGAATCACTTCGTGGGTGATGAATTCGGTCGGTCCACCGAACTTCAACAGCGGACGCACCTGTTCACCTGCGACATATTTCATTTCGAGTGACAGTTCTTCCAAGCGGTCAATCAAACCGACGACTTGCGTATACAGCTCCTTGCCGGCATCCGTCGGAACCATCTGCCGCGGGGCGCGAATGAACAACGAGCTTTGCAATTCCGCCTCGAGGGCCGCGATATGTTGGCTGACGGCGGGTTGCGTCAAAAACCGGATCCGTGCGGCCGCTGAGACCGAACGTTGTTGGTACACATGGATGAAGCTCCGGTACCATTCAAAATCTATCATTGTCTTCGCTCCTTTTCCTGCGATACTTTAAGTATAAGGAGCCGTCAGGCATTAGACAAATAACATTTCAAGCAGACATCCATAAGAATATTTATAGTCGGAAAGGATTGATCCATATGAAAAAATTCAGAGGCAAACGCCGCTACTTCCGAAATCTTCAAAAAGAACAACAACTCAGCGCCCATCCGCTCGATTTCAGTCCCGACAGTTGGTTCGATTTTTGGCACGTCCATCTTGATTTTGACGGACACGGAAACGGTCACCTTAAAATGCGGAAAGCACATGTCCAGGCACTGTTTCATCTGATGGATGAGTTAAACACCGCCCTTCAAACGTGGGGTCAACCGTACCAGCTCTGGATCGAACTGTCCCGGCTCGATGCAGGACTAGACGCCGTTTTTATCCATACAAACAATCCGAACGACGATAATTTTCCGTTTACCGATTTAACTTTAACGGAACCGACCGAAAGATTACCGGACTATTTGCAAACCATCAAGGGTTTGGAGCAATACCAAATCCGGTTGTCCGAACGAATCACATATGATGCGTTCGACGACGAACCGGAAGAAATCACGGATTACATTCTCGTCATCGAACGACGAGGGATTCGTTACCCTCTTTAACCACGTACATACGGACGGTCCAACCGTCCGTCGACAGCGACTGCCCTTTAGATTCTTTTGAAAATCATTTTGGAACCGGTAAGGAATACAATCAGAAGTACGCCGCCGAATATCAGATTGATCAGCCAAGGCAACGTTCCCATCAAGACTTCTCTTGCCGCACCATTAAACCAGTAAGTTAGAGCCGCGAACAACACCACGCTCATCAGCAGGATAAACGAAAAGCCGCTGTCCTGCTTCTGCGTTTTCTTGGCAATCCCGTAACCGATGAGAAAAACACCCACTGCCCCAATTGCAAAATAAATGTAAAACCATGCATCGACCGACAGCATAACCCGACTACCTCCCTCTTAAAAAATGAATTTCCTTAATAAGGAATACACCATTTTACCCCCTAATCCCTTTCGCCTGATCATATAAACCGATCATCCCGTCAATCGCCCGCACCATCCGGTCCTGCATCTCGATTCGATCCAAGACGACGAGTCCTTCCGTGATGACAAACAACAAGGCAGCAAGTTGCGGACCGTTCTCGTCCGGCGCCGGAGCATAGACGCGGTCAATCCATTGTTCAAACGATTTTCCGATTTCCTGCATCACCGTCACGTACGGCTCTTTGTTGCCCGTTGCCAGATGAGTGACTTCAAACCACAGATTCAAATACGGTTTGATGCGCTGGTCTTTGATCGCTTCACGGATGAACAGTAAAAAATCCCGGAAACCTAAACGTAAGGCCAGGTTTTCGTTTAATAGATCCATCAATTCTTCACTGATTGCTGTCAGTACCCGTGTCTCGATGTCACTTTTATCTTTAAAATAATGCATCAGCATCCGGTCACTCGTCGCTGCGGCGTCCGCCATTTTTCTCAGGCTCGCTCCGCTGATTCCGTGATGTAAGACATATTCAGCGATTTTTGCTGTATACGCTTGCCGCTTCAATTCAAATTTGTCCATGTTCTTCCCCCACCTTCCCTTCTATGATACAACATCTTTCACTATTGACGCTTTATGTAGCAGATGCTACATTTTAATTGTAGTAGTCACTACATTTTAAAGGAGGATTATTCATGAACAACCATGTGACGCCATCTTTTGTTGATGTCATCCCCAAGCCGGTTCTGTTGATCATCACCATCGCGTTTGGTATTCTCACCGCTTATTCCGTCAGTCAGTTTGGTTTAATCGGTATTTTTTCAGAAGGCCTACAAAACGCCGCGACATTACAGATTTTCGTCGATTTGATTCTCTGCGCGCTCTTTATCATCGTTTGGCTCCGACATGATACGAAACAAACAGGACGCAGTTTCATTTTCTGGACGGTGGTGACACTCGCGATCGGCGCCTTTGGTCCATTGCTGTATCTCCTGACACGGAAATCACCGGCGACAGTCCGTTAATCGGGTTAACATCCTTTTGAAAAAGCTTGGTCAGCCAGGCTTTTTTTGGTGCCTTCGTTAATTTAACGGAACGATTAAGAATTCGTTAAGAAACAGCGGCGGCGGTTGGAAAGAACTCCTCTGTAGAGTAAAGGACAGAGCCAGATACATCTATTTAAAGGAGTTTTCATCATGAAAAAAGCAGTCTTCAACACAATCGTTCAATTAAACGCACGGCCCGTCGTCGCCCGGTCGCTAAAGAAGTTCGCCATGAGCCGCTGGAGCCGCCCGTTGATCAAACCGTTCATCCGTACGTATGACATCCGACTCGAGGAAGCATTATTGCCGTTGCCCGCCTTCCACTCGCTTCATGACTTTTTTGTCCGTGAATTGAAAGCGGAGGCCCGTCCTGTCGCGGTCGAAGACGACGCCTTCGTCAGCCCTTGTGATGCCGTGCTGTCGGTCGTGCCGGACTTGACACCTGAAAGTCGGTTTGTCGTCAAAGGACAACATTACACGGTTGCGGAACTGATCGGTTCAAAGCAACAGGCGGACACCTACGCCAACGGGGTCGCTCTGATTTTTTATCTCAGTCCGAAAGATTATCACCGCGTCCATACACCGGTCAGCGGAGAAATCGAGACCAGCTATACTCTCGGCAAAGAGTCCGTTCCTGTGAACACGTACGGATTAACCCATTTCAAGCGACCACTGACCCGGAATTACCGCCGCGTCACCCGGATCCGCTCCGGGAAACAGACCTTTGAACATGTCATGGTCGGCGCTTTGAACGTCAATACGATTGTCGAAACACATAAGACGTCCTCCCTTGAACAGGGAGAGGAATTCGGCTATTTCTCGTTCGGCTCCACCGTCATCTTGATTTGTCCGGCCGACGCACTGGCACTGAAACAAAACGTCGAGGGATTTGTCCGGATGGGACAATCACTCGGCCAATGGAACGGGTCGGAGTGATGTTGAAGGAATCGAATCGATGACCGCTTCCATAAACGCATGGGCGATGGGTGAGACCCATTTCTTTTTCTTGATCAGAATATGCGAATAAATCGGTTCGAACGCCTCGTCTTGCTTGATGATTTTCAGACTGCCGTTCTCCAGCTCCTCCTGGACCGTGATATACGGTAACACGGCGAACCCAAGACCGCTCATGACCATTTTCTTGATGGCACCGATACTCCATAACTCCATCGTCTGAAAAGAAAGCAGATTTTGTTTGGTCAGGTGTTGCTCAAACATCGTCCGGTAACTGCATCCTTGTTCATTGGTGATATACACATGGTCCGACTGCTTTTTTTGGATGTCCTTAAACTGTTCAGGTGCGTCCGGAGCACCGACCATCACGATTTTTTCTTCGGTCAAAACATGATGGAGACATTTTTCGACTGCCATGGCAGGAAACAGCATCAAGGCCACGTCGACCCGTCCATTCAAAAGTTCCTCCTGGTTTTCGCCGCACGTCCCGTTCGTCAAAATCAGTTTGACATCGGGATGATGTTGCGAAAATCGTTTGATGACGGGACCGAGGCGGGAGATCGTCAAGGATTCCGGAGCGGCTACGCGCAACGTTCCGTGCAATCCGTCCGTTTTTTGCATGTTTTTAATCTTGTCATGAGTCGCAAGCAGGTCTTCCGCTAACGGAATCAGTTCTTTTCCTAAGGCGGTCAGCTGTAATTTTCGATTGAAGTGCGTGAACACTTCACCCCCGACACTTTGTTCCAGCGTTTGCATATGGGAGGTAATCGTCGACTGCGTGTACCCCAGTTCAGCAGCTGCTGCCGTGTAACTGCCGGTTTCAATGATTTTCAAAAACGTGGCAAGATGCCTGATCTCCATTCGATTGAACACTCCTTTCGTTCATCCATCGAAATAAATGATGGTTCCATTTTTTATTTCAATTTTATTAATCTATAGGTTCATCATACAATAATGAAAAATAGAGTGATAGCGATCAAAGGAGAATTTTCATGAACGTAGCAGCATTTTTGTCATATGTCATCATCACGTCCATCACCCCCGGTCCGAGCAACCTGCTCATGATGAACGAAGCACGTCATTTCGGATTCGTCGGTGCGTGGAAATTCAACGGCGGCATCCTGACCGGTTTCGCCTTTCTCGGACTGCTGAGTGCCGGGTTCACAGCAGGTTTGGATCAATTGTTGCCGATGCTGGAACCGTATTTGCAGCTGGCGGGTGTGGCGTATTTACTGTATCTCGCGTGGAAAATCGGTTTTCCGAAACCGACCAGCGGTAAAACGATCGATGTGCAGGCAACGTTTTTATCCGGTTTTATCTTTCAGATGATCAACGTCAAAAGCATCTTATTTTTTCTGACGGTCCTGTCGACCTTCATTCTGCCGCACAGCGGTTCGGCTGTGCAAACGATGGTCTATCTGGGATATACGATTCTGTTGGGATGGGCGGCTCTTTTATTATGGTCGGCTTTCGGTTCTCTGTTCAGCCGCTTCTTCACGCGGTATGACCGCCTTTTCCGATTCACGATGTCCGCCTTACTGGTCTACTCGGCTGTGACAATCTTTTAATTAAACGGACGGATGCTCCTGTCAGATGAGCATCCGCCCGTTTTTTGTTATGGTGGATATGGGAATATCAGGATAAAAGGAGTGGTTCGAGCATGGCGATTCGTTGGAAAGAAGAAACCATCGTATTTGAAACCTTTCGTGAGGCAGACGTCTGGGCCGATGCACTCGCAAACGAAATCTACGGTCGCACGATTAACGGGTACTGTACACCAGACCATAAGATTGCCTGTGCCCTGACCTTTTATTTGGCACATGTGCCGGAATTCCGGGTTCAAACGGCAGAAATACCATTTGAAGATCTCACCTATTATCAAGTATGGGTAGAGATCGTTGAACCCCAGGCGTAAGGAAAGGAGGACATCATGAGCGATCCCGTTGAACGATTACCGTTCTACTTAAAACGCTTTCCGTTTTTTGTAATTTCCTATATCGTTGCTCCTTTGGCCTCCTTGTTGCTGTTGATCCACTGGAAGTCGCTCCGTCCTCAAACGCGGGACGTACGGCTGATTGTCTCCTCCTTGTTCCTGTTGTTGTTCCTCGTCGATTTTTTCCCGAGAGGATGGTACCAAAATGCGATGCTCGCATTTGCCATCACCGTCGGACTGTTCATCACTTTCATCGGACTTGAAGGGAAACAATCAAAACATGACAAATAGTACGGACCATTGCACTGTCCGTCATTCCGATAGAAAAAGACCCCATCCAAATGATGAGGTCTTTTTCTTTTTTTAGTTGATTCAAGAAGACACGACTTCCTCGCCCGTCAAATCGATATGTCCTTCGCCCCAGGCGCACATCGCGTCTAAGATTGGGCGCAACGACCAACCGTAGTCGGATAAGGAATAGATGACTTTCGGTGGGACTTGTTCGTAGACGGTCCGGATGATGACACCGTCCTGTTCGAGTTCGCGCAGTTGTTGTGTCAACATTTTTTGCGTGATGTTCGGCATCAGCTTTTTCAACTCACTCGTCCGGCGTTCGCCTTTGATGAGATGACACATGATGACGACTTTCCATTTGCCTCCGATGACTTGCAGGGTCGCTTCGACCGGAATATTGTAGGCCATGCTGATTCTTCCTTTCGATTCTTGAAGTACAGCGGGACAGGTACTTTTTAGTGCCTATCGCACTTGAAAGTGCGTACTTCTCAAGTGAATTTGATGGGTTTATGATAACAACTGTCAGCGGAAAGTACAAGTCGCCTTCGTCCATTGCTTCATCCGACGGGGGTAAGGTACTTTTTAGTGCCTATGGTACTTGAAAGTACGTACTTCCGTAAATCGTTTTCCCGCTCTATGATGGGATCACGCAGAAACGTTCCCTCATCATTCAATGCGCACCGGGCCCGGTCGTTTGGGAAGACTTCCGTCATTTACTTTTATCATCCATCTCACTTTAGGAGGAATCATCATGAATCAATTAAACCCGCGTGCTGAACAGGAACAGGTCCCGCAAAACGGTCGCCTCGCCCTGCTCGCACTTGCTATTAGCGCCTTCGGAATCGGAACAACGGAATTTGTCCCGGTCGGCTTACTCGCAGCCATCGCCGGCGACTTAAACATCGGCATCACTCTGGCCGGTCTGATCATCTCCGGTTATGCCATCGGTGTCGCTGTCGGGGCTCCGATTTTGACTGCTTTGACGAACCGGATGAACCGGAAAACGTTGCTCATGGCGTTGATGGTCGTCTTTATCGCCGGGAACCTTGTCTCAGCAATTGCCCCGAGCTTCGAACTGTTGATTGTCGCCCGCTTTATCACCGCCTTCTCACATGGTGTCTTCTTCTCGATCGGCGCAACAATCGCCGTTCAGCTCGTACCGGCGGATAAAAAAGCCAGTGCCATCGCTTTGATGTTCACCGGACTGACGGTCGCAACCGTCACGGGTGTCCCGCTCGGCACGTTCATCGGTCAAGCATTCGGCTGGCGCGCGACGTTCTTCGCCGTTGCCGCATTAGGTCTTGTCTCGATCATCGCCAGTTTTTTCTTGATTCCAAAAGACTTGAAACAATCTCCACCGGCGAAGTTTTCCGACATGTTTAAACTGTTGACGAACGGACGCTTGATGCTCGGTTTCCTGATTACGGCACTAGGTTACGGCGGGACATTCGTCGCCTTCACCTACTTGACGCCGATCATGCAGGACGTCACAAAAATCAGCCCAAGCCTGATCAGCATCATCCTGCTCGTGTACGGTATTGCCGTCGCGATCGGCAACGCAGTCGGCGGAAAACTCGCCAACGGCAACCCGATCAAAGCGTTGTTTTATATGTTCATTCTCCACGCCATCGTCATGATTGCCTTGTCGTTCATGATTCCGTTTAAAGTTGCCGGGATCATCGGAATCATCTTGATGGGGTTGCTCGCCTTCATGAATGTCCCGGGACTCCAGCTTTATATCGTCCAGTTGGCGGAAAAATATGTCCCGGCCGCCGTTGATGTCGCGTCCGCGTTAAACATCTCCGCCTTTAACATCGGGATTGCACTTGGTGCAACGATCGGCGGACTCGTCGCCGACACGATCGGTCTTGTCCACACGCCGTGGGTCGGTGGCATCATGGTCATTCTGGCCGTCATTTTGACTGCAGTCTCCCGTCGTCTCGAACACCAGTAAGGAGGAAATCAAATGTTTGATACTCATGCCAGTTACCAACGGATGTACCGGGAAGGTGAACTGACGCTTGGTCTTCACGTTCCGCTCGAGAATTTTAAGCGGCAGACGCCAACGCTTTTGAAGCAAGTCGAGCTGGCACAAAAAGCCGATCAGTACGGTTTTACGACCCTTTGGTTGCGGGACGTGCTGTTGAAGGACCCCTATTTCCTCGATCCTGCTGTCGGTCAAATTTATGATATGTTGATTTACGGCACGCATCTGCTCGGTCAGACGAAACAGATTGCCCTCGGGACATCCGCTTTGGTCCTGCCGCTCCGTCACCCGTTACGGTCTGCCAAGGAACTTGCGACGATTGATGCTTTGTTTCCGGAACGGCTGATACTCGGGGTTTCGTCCGGCGACCGGCAAGCTGATTTTCACGGTCTCGGCATCGATCATCCGAGTCGCGGTGTCCAGTTCAAAGAAGCGTTACGCGTGATGGAGCAAGCGTTGTATACGGACTATCCGACGATTCAGTCCGATTACGGTGACGTCACCGGTGCGACGTTGGTGCCGCGACCAAAGAAACGGATTCCGACGATGATCACCGGGTTTGCGCAACAAGACATGGACTGGCTCGCAACCAACGGGGACGGTTGGATGTATTATCCGCAAGGACCATTGGAACAGGCAAAAGCAATCGAAGACTGGCGCAACGCCAGTCAAGACGCCGGCACAACCCGGTTCCGGCCGTTTTCGATGCCGATGCATCTCGACCTCTCGGCGGATCCGGACGAAGCACCGACACCGATCCGGCTTGGATTCCGACTCGGTCGCAACCGTTTGATCGAACTGCTTCATCTCTACCGTGATCTGGGCGTCAATCATCTCTTTTTCGCCTTATTCGACGGGGAACGGTCGGCGGAAGACGTCATCGATGAGCTTGGAACGTATGTGTTGCCGCACTTCCCGCCGTTACGTTGAGGAGGTGCCTTACATGACGTCTGATTTACTTGCACTTGACTATACGGTCCAGACTCTTGGGAGCGTGTTCGAGATGCAAATCATCCGGCTGTTGTTGCAGGCTCCCTGTTCCTTCGAACAACTGACAGCTGCCGGCTCACGACATTCCATGCATGAGTTGACCGTTTGTCTGTCACGACTCGAACAACGCGGAGTTGTCGAACGACCGGCAACCATCTATCACCTGACACCAATCGGTGAGAGTTTGCAGCCGATCTTTCACGCCATCGAAAAACAAACCCAGCATCCGTAAGCGGAGGCTGGGTTTTATCTCGTCGCAACAATCGTGAATTCCCACGGGATGTTTTCGCCGTTCCACCCCCGATGTTCGTCCAATTGTGCGAGCGTGAAGCCGCTGCTGATGACGGTGTTCACGATCTCACTCATCGTATAGTGCCGCAACATCACTTTCGGAAAATCCGCTTGTTCAGCCGGATCAAAATGCGATTGGTACGCAATGTTCTCTTCATATGTATCCTGATCAAAATAACGCGGGATGTAGTGTGACTCCTCGTTGATACAATGTTTGATCGGATGATAGTCGCTCAAAATCAGTTTTCCACCCGGCTTGAGCAGCGTAAACAAAATCGCAGTGAACGCCTCGAGGTCATGAAAATAATGCAGAATCCCGCCTTCAAGATACAAGACATCGAACTGGTGCTGATACGTATTCACATCAATCTCATAGATATCACCGACGATGTACTCAATTTCTGTTCGGGCACAGGCGGCAAGCTCGAGTGCATACCGGCGATTGGCTTCCGAGATGTCGAAGACCGTGACGTCCGCACCCAGCAGTGCGAGTGGAACCGCCTTGCGACCGTTTGATCCGCACAGATTGGCAATCCGTTTGCCGGTCACTTCCTGAAAATAGTCCTGATGTTTCTTAAGACTTGCTTTCGGGTCGGCCATGATTTCTTTTGCCTTGTCAGTCGGCGCCCCGTCACGTTGATTCCAAAATTCATAGGCCCGGTATTCCCAAGCGGTTTTGTTGATCGCACTTTGTTGTTTCATCTAATCACCTCCTCCTCCTATTATGTTGAATTATAAAGTGAAAACGTGGTAAATGTGTTATTTCTAAAAAAACAGCACACTTAATGCTTTACTTTGAGTTCTTATGAACTTATAATCAAAATATAAACAGAACACCACTTAAAAGGAGGAAGCGCTGTTGACACTATTGATTGTATTTTTAGCCATCGTCTTCATCATGCTCGCACTGGACCTTGGCGTATTTCACAGGAAAGCCCATGAGGTCTCGCTTCGAGAAGCTTGGACCTGGACGTTCGTCTGGATCGGGCTTGCCGTCGCCTTTGGCGGTTGGTTATTCTATGCGCAAGGCAGCGACGCTGCAATTGAATACACGAGCGTTTATTTCATCGAAAAGGCACTTGCGATTGATAACGTCTTCGTCTTCTCACTCGTCTTTGCTTACTTTGCGATTCCGTTAAAGTATCAGCACAAAGTCTTGTTCTGGGGAATCCTCGGTGCGATCTTCTTCCGCGTCATCTTCATCGTCGCAGGGGTTTCGCTTCTTGAGAACTTCTCTTGGGTGTACTACATCTTCGGCGCTTTCCTCGTCTACACCGGTTACATGATGTTTAAGAACATCGGGCAGGAAACGTCGCTTGAAGAGAACAAAACAGTCCGTTGGTTGGAAAAACGATTGCCGATCACACAAGACATCTCGTCTGGTAAGTTTACGCAGCGGATTAACGGTAAGTTGTTCTTCACACCGTTACTGATCGCACTGATCTTCATCGAAATCTCGGATATCGTCTTCGCCGTCGACTCGGTCGCCGCAAGCTTCGCGTACTCGCGTGATCCGTTTATCATCTTCTATGCGAACATCATGGCCATCCTCGGACTCCGTAGTCTCTACTTCGTCCTTGCGAACCTGATTGATCGCTTCTACTACTTGAAACACGGTCTCAGCTTCATGCTCGTCTTCATCGGAGCGAAGATGATTCTCGGTGATGTCTACAAAATGCCAATCTGGATGTCGCTCGGAACAATCGTCCTCGTCATCTTGATCAGCGTCTTCTACAGCTTCTATAAAACGAAGCCTGGGAAGTAACTTCGAATAACAGCACGCAGGGAGTGAATCACACGATTCACTCCCTGTTTTTAATTAGACCACCACAACGAAAAAGATCAAAGGCACCCCGTCATTCGGGATACCTTTGATCTTTTTGTGAGTAAAACCATATTTGCTGTAAACCAATCAGCTGTTGACGACTTTTTCAGTCGGTTCTGCCGCCATAACTGACCGGTTGATTGACACTTGTTCCCCTTCTTTTAAACGTTTTCTGTATTCAGCTGTTGCTGTAAACAAGACATCGGTTGATGAGTTTAACCCTGTTTCGAATGAATCCTGTAATACGCTGATGATGAGTCCGACGGCTACCACCTGCATGGCAATTTCATTCGGAATCCCGAACAGGCTGCAAGCGAGCGGAATCAAGAGGAGTGATCCACCGGCAACACCGGAAGCTCCGCAAGCACAGACAGCAGCGAGGACACTTAGGATGATAGCTGTCGGAATATCAACTTGAATGTCAAGTGTATTAACCGCAGCAAGCGTTAAGACAGTAATCGTGATCGCCGCCCCCGCCATGTTGATCGTTGCGCCAAGAGGGATCGAGATGCCATATGTCTCTTTATCGAGTCCCAGCTTCTTAGACAATTCCATGTTGACGGGAATATTCGCTGCCGAGCTTCGTGTGAAGAAAGCAGTAATCCCGCTCTCACGAAGACACTTGAAGACTAATGGATACGGATTTTGACGGACATTGATGAACACAATCAATGGATTGACAATAAGTGCAACAATAAGCATTGTGCCGATCAAAACCAATAATAAATTACCATAATCGAGTAAAGATTTGAGACCGTTCTCCGTTACCGAACCAATGACGATTCCCATGATCCCGAGAGGAGCAAGTTTAATGATCCATCCGACCATTTTCGCAATCGCGTCTGAAAAATTCGAGATAAAAGTCTTTGTTGTATCGGATGCGTTTTTAAGCGCTAACCCCAAAATGATTGCCCACGTGAGAATACCGATGTAGTTCGCTTGGACTAATGCATTGACCGGATTATCGACCATGTTCAAGACGAGTGTCCGGATGACTTCGATGGCGTTATCCGGAGAAGCCAATTCCTCTGTACTTTCAGTCAGTGTGATGGTCACAGGGAACAGGAAACTTACGATGACAGCAATGGCTCCGGCTAAAAATGTTCCGAGAAGATACAAGAAGATAATTGATTTCATGTTTGTCTGCTGTCCCTTTTTATGCTGGACAATCGCTGCCATGACCAGGAAAAAAACTAAAATAGGCGCAACGGCCTTCAGCGCGGAAACAAACAGTGTCCCGAAGATGGTCAAGGATTTTGCCGCTTCAGGAATCGTTACGGCTAAAAGAATCCCAACAATCAAGCCGATTGCGATTTGTTTTACTAAACTGATTTGGTTCCACATCTTCAACACTTTCATACTTTCCCCTCCAGGCTTAAAACGAATAAGTTATTTAGAATTTGAAAAACGACGAGTTCTCTCTCCCATCCAAAAGACAGATAGTCTGTTCGTTCATTTTTCTAAAAATTCTCTCAGTTTGTTGTTCTCTATTTTTACATAAAACCTAAGAAATAAAAACTAGTTTTTTGCAAGAAATATGATTCGTTTCTGATGACTCTTTAATCGAATAGGTATGCAATCGCTTGCATAATTAAGGAAAAGAGAAGCCGTCTCAGAATGCCGTCCCATTGGAAATGACCTTAAAAAAGGCTTCGTATCAAAGAACTATGTCCAGTAATGGACTTCAGTGGAACATGAAAAAATGACCCCTGTTATACAGGAATCATTTTCTTCAAGCATCATACCTTCTTATCATCTTTGACATGAGAAACAGTTAGTGATGCTCTATCTTGAAGCGGTCTGTCTGAATGCTGTTGCCTGTGCATGTGAAGACTAAATCGTTTGTTGCGAGTACATCAGTTCTTCTTTCTGTCGATGACAACCTTGCCTTCTTGATCCAATAAGGGAGTCATTCCACTGAGACCAAGACCACTTGTCATTACATAGTTCACACCCGTCTCTGTATCAACGATGATTTTGATGATTCCTCCGCTCAGGTGTTGTTTGGATTTCACGACAAACCGTTTCTTCATTCCACCACTCCTTGCTTCATTTTTTGATCAAAACATACGTTTTCTCGGGAATTTCAAGTTTATGTATATCCAAATCCTTCATCTCTAACGTCAACGCATGTTCTCTCGAATCCCCCTCTTCTCCGATCCAGCACGAATAGAGCTCAAAATAATCCCCTTCTGCAAGATAGGAATCCATCAGTTCCAACAGTCGGCGTAACTTCTCTTTAGATTCTAAAGAAATCTTTGAATCAAACGGTTCGACGATTTCAATCCCCCAGTGACTTGAAATTTCGTACACATGGGCTGTCGTAAACTGGGCCGCTTGAACTGAATATAAACAGGTTCCGTCTGCAAAACATTGGCCGACGTAAAAATCCTCGTCGTACCCTTCGTCTTCATTAATATCCACTTGAGGAATTTTAACGTTTGTTCCGATATAAGAAGCTAAGCTCAATTAAATCTTCACCTTTCATTACAAATGATTCGTTTTTTAGAAACTAATAGAAATAAGCATCACAATGCACAGCATCCGAAAAGGATGCTGTGCATTGTGAACCAATTCTGTTGTTACTTTTTCGTCATGTAGACTCCAATGATTTTTGTGTATAACGTATCTAACTTCGCGTTTTCTTCGACCAGGATCGTTTCTTTTGTGTTCATGAACAATTGATTCGCCTCTTCAAATTTCCCGGCATAAATCAGCAGTCTAATTGCACCGCGTTTGTCTCCGACGATCTCCGATGAGTCTTCACGAGCATAAAGCAGCCGATCATTGACTTGATCCATAATTTCCGCTTTTGCATCCGCACTAAAATTATTCGCATTCAGATAGCTTCTCAAACGATCGGCGTAGTCCTTATAGTCGAGAACCGTTAAGGCTTTTGTAATGGATCCGTATTGACTTTCAAATAACTTGATTTGCTTACTTTCGTAGTCAACGATTACTTTGTACAGAGCCTGTCCTTCTTTGGTCAACACCTTTTCCGCCTTCGTCAAACGAATGGTTTCTTTTTTCAAAGCATCAATCCGCTTGTCCGCAGCCTTTCTTTCCTTCTGCGTGTTCACTTCTTTAATCAGCTTTTTCAGGGCTTCCGCTTCTTTTCGTGCCTTCTTACGGTCCGTCATATACTGTTTTGATTTTTTGTTATTCGCTTCCACTTTGGCGCGGTACACAGAATCCGTGATGTATTCCGGTACTTTGATTCCGCCCAGATTCCCCATATGGAAGAGTGTGCTGCCGTATGATGCTACGACTTTCGTTTGTTTGGCACGGTACTTTTTATAGTCGAATTTTTTCTTCGCGACTTGCGTCGTCTTTGCCGTCGCATCTGCTACATTGCTGTTTACTCCGACTCCCGTCAATACAAGAGCCGTTACAAGCGTACTTGCCACCACTTTACGAACCGTTACTTTTTTCATCATGTCACGTCCTTTTTATGTGGGTTGTGTTCCAGTCAGTTTCTGCATAAGGAAATAAGTAAATATATTCCATGAATTTAGCTTATCATGTTCACACGCAATTATTGTATAAAAGAAATGCCGGTAATTACTTTAATTTTTCTTCCGGTATGAGCAGATAGATTCCTAAAATAATCAAAATGCCAAATAAGACATAGTTACTTACTGGAAGTCCTTCTCCTGAGACGATGGTACCCTCTTTCCTTAGTACAACCGATCCCACTTGCCCAATCTTATTCATTATTTTTTCCAGCTGAATCATCAGCATGCCAAACAAGACAGTCTGTACGATGATCAGAACTCCAATCCATTTTTTCATGTTAGCCATCTCCTTATATTTAGTATGTTTTTAACAATTCAAGAGTTTTTGGATAATGGTGTTTCACCGCAATTTCGAGCTCCGTTCTCCCTTTACACTTTGATGATTTCGATCTACTCCGTATTTTAATTTTGTCTTTGCTTTTCAACTGTTATCGAATCGCGCAATGTCATCCTATGTACTGGTGAAGCACTTGGGAATCACAACATCCCTTACCAAAGGATATCTTTATGCTCTTCCTGCCGTATTAATTGTATAGAAAAAGAAGAAAACGACTTAAACCGTTTCCTTCTTCTTGGTACGTCGAATCAAGAAACGTTCCAAATACAATAACGAAAATACAACTGCCAACTGGATGAAAAAACTGAGTACCATCATTAATGGCTTTTTGTCATATGTCAGGTAAATTGAAATGTAGTACGAGACCGTGACAAGAATCATGAAGTACAAAAAATAGCGGACATAACGCATGACACTCCCCCTTACGATTTCACTTTCTTTAAAGCGCAAGACCAGCAATCGTCCGTTTGAACTTTGGATGATCTACGATCCGATTCGTAAAGTTTTGAAGCCAGTAGTCTGCAACCATCGGTGTCTCTTGCCGTTGAATGACTTGTAAAATCGCTAAAAACTGCGGGGCATATTCGAGTTCCATCGCTTCGACAATCGTCAATCCTTTTATAAAGTGTTGGCTCGCTTCTTGTTCTTCACCGAGTTCGAGATACAGCATACCGATATGGAGCAGCATATTCGATTTTGCTCTCGGTTCTTTAAGACGCCCGACGTGTTTCACTAACAACGCAATCGCTCGCCGTCTCATATCGAGAATCGATAGTTGTGTAGCGGTGACCCAGGTATAACGATTCCTGCTTCACTCCTTTGCCTTTTAAAAGGTAGTTTGTTTTTTACGTTTGACCATCAAAAGAACGATTAACAAAAGAACCTCGAGAATCAGGAAAATACCTCCGAAGAAATAAACGACTAAGACCTGACTAATCCCATCAATTGCGACAGCAAAAAACCAGATCAATGAAACCGTCACTGTATAAATCAGATTGATTGCTGTACCCATCAGTAGACTGGATTTAAGACTTCGCTTATTTCGAGCTTGGATGAAGAGAATCCCAATTGCTCCAATCGCCCAGATGACTAAAAAAAACTCAAAGATAAAATCAAGATTCCGTTGTACGTCCATGACATCGCTCCCTTTTCCGATCGACTGATTCAGTTCATAAATCGTGCCGGTTAATGTGATACCTCTATTTTACAGGATCATCAAACCCACAAGTCTTCCGAAAGTTGAGTGAATCGGATTTTAAGTTTCATTCCTCGAAATCCGTATATTCTTTGATTTTTCGTATACGAACACTTTCCCCCTGTGCGATTTGGTCTGTTTCTTTCCAGTGGTATTGCACGACAAGTAACACCAACATGACCGCGGACAAAACAGATAAGGTGGCGTAGTATGGCTGTACTTCCCGCTCCAGTTCAAAAGCGGACAGGACCTGCAATACCATCAATGCACCAAACATTCCGTGAAAATACCGTCGGAAAATTTTTGGTAGACCGGCTTGACGAAACGTTTCATACCAGACGTACAGTCCTAAACCGAATGCAAAATTATTTAGCCTCTCGTAAGGAAGGACGAACAGGAGGATCCCGAGTCCAAGGAGCAGCCACGCCAAACGAACGGCCGGTTTAAAAAAGGCCGGATCAAGCGCTGATTCTTCCGGTGCTTCAATGACTTGAGCTGCCCGTTCTTTCTCTGTCAGCGGTCGAAAGCCGAATGCTTCTTTTTCTTCCGCTAACTGACGCATTCGCTTTTTCATGCCAAAATAGAACGGGAACCGCTCTGTCGTGACCTCTCCTTCGTTCGTTTGACCATTTACCTGCTCTTGGACGGAGACCTGATAAAGCGTCCGCCCCACCCGGTAACAGACCCAATAATCGGCGGTTTGGCTGATCTCTCGTTTTAATTGAATCAGTGGTGCTTGTTTACCCTTCATGCGGCGTGATCTCCTTCGTCGTCAGTTCCTTCAATTGTTGAGTCGTGTACAGCAAGAGGATGAATCCCGCAATGAGGCAGACAGTTCCGTTGGCAGAAAGATTAAATGGTTTTAAATAATCTTTTGATGAACCGGCTAATATAAAAAAGAATACGCCTCCCGACCAACGATAGAAGCGGGCACGGGCTGTTTTCCCTTCGATGTAGATTGGATAAAAGAAAGATAAGAACACAAGCGGAATATATCCCGGGATCGGTAACAGACCGGTCAATGTCGATAATCCGCACAGCATGAGTAATAGAGCACTCAGGAGGCGCAGTTTGATGTTGCGCCGATCTGCACGGTAATCCATCGCCTCAGATTGAGGTAAATGTGATTTTAAATATCCTTCCTCCATCTTTTGACGCATCCATTCTTTTTTCTGACGATAGGCGGCAAACGTATTTTTAAAAAGCATTCGGACAGTCGCCGTCTCTTCGTTAATTTCAATCATGTCCTCACTATCCAAGGCAGGTTCTTTCCGGGCAACGCCTTCCCTGATGAACAACGTACGTCCTTCTTGGTGATAGACGATGTGATAAACTTCATCGTCGATTTGTTTTAATAATTGAATCATGCTGGTATCTCCCTTTACGCTGCTCTATATGAATTGTTCAAGACTGCCTTCCAGACTTTCAGTCGTGTGTGATGAATGATGCCAGCCTTCTGTTTCTTCTCTTTTCCTTACCAGACAGCGTTGACACCATACAGTAAAAGCAATCCTCCTGCTAAACATACATAACCGTATTGTCTGACGGATAATGAACTAAAGAGGATGACGCCAATCGATAAGAGGAGACTAAGCACAAATGAATCGACATGATCGACTCCGTCTCCATGCCCGGATAGCGGGGTTTTGTTTGCATGCTTCGATCGGATGAAGTACGTTCCTAATATCAATAAAAAGAGTCCGACAGCAAGACCGATGAATGGTAAGATCACGAACGATTCCTCCAAGATATGTATTCATTTTCATTAGATAGCAAGTTTATTTTGATAAAGATATTATATACTAAATACGATATTTTCCTTTATTAAGTTTCACTCATGAAAAAAATCCCAAATTAAATTTTTAGAAATCGTAATCAAGGAACGTGATTCTCCCAGTTGGATATCGACAAGATGTTTAGAAATACCACTTACAGAAAAAGCCACATCGCTGATTGGATGTGGGCTTCGTTTGATTATCATGAGTTTTAATGGATTGACCATACTTCTCTTGATCGCAACAATCCATTATGAAGTTTTAAAATCCCTTATACGAAAGGATTACGGGTGAAGTTTACTAGTTCATCCGTATCGAACAATCGATCTTCGAATTGATCCGCTCGATGCTATTCGATATATTTTTTCGAATTTAAATATTTTCACGGGAATACGACTATAAGTACAGAAAAACAAACAATGGTGACTAAAATCATACCAAGCGTCATAAATAGGTTAAACGTCCAATAAGGTATCGTTTGATTCTCATAAACATCCAGTCTCTTGATCGGCAAGAAAAATATTAACCAAATGGTAATCATGAAAAAAGCAGATAAAATACGTTTATCCGAAACTAACTCATCGATTGAAAATCTTATGATAATCCACATTCCTATGTTAATCACAAATGCTGCGATGAAAGATCTTATTAATATTGATTTATTCATATTGTCCCCTCAGTTGTATTGATCGTTGATTCTTATTTGCTCCTCTTGTGTTCAAAAATAGCCCATGGAAGCCATAGTACGGATTCTGTCTCTTCTTCGCTTAATTCATTACAATAATCTGAATAACGATCAGCTTCTTCTATCGAGTCAATCAACCCATAACGATTTGGTGAAAAATTAAAATGTTGACGGAAATCACTTTCTAATCCATTACACAAATAAGAATGAAACGAGCCAGAGTCAAATCCTAAAACTTCGTACCCTACTTTTTTTGCTCCATCCTTCTCAGGTGGGTGGTGCTGTAACAACATTTTTTCCACTCCATATGGTTCAGGATTTTTACTGCTAAACAATTCTATATCTTCAAGAAAATCTGATTTATAACGTTCAGGTAATCCAATGCTGATGATGCGTATACCAGGCAGATGAATCAAAAAACGATTTAAAAAATCTTCCGCAGAATGTAGGCTGGAGAATACTTGAGGAAACAAAACATCACCAGTGTTTCTATGTTCTTCTATCCATTGTTCGGATAACTGAACAGTGTTAAGCGAAAGACCGAGTTGATCCATATAGCGTGCTCTTTTCACTTCAGAATTTCCCCATAAGATACTCGTATCAGGATATTGCTTACAGAGACAACTACTCACTGATAGCACGGTTTCAGGAACAATCTGTTCATCCATATAATCTTTACGGGGTGTTGGCATAACAAGAAAATATCCTGCAGATATGTAATTCAAATGTTCCTCTCCTTCTCATACGGGATTGCTATAATAATCATAAAGTATATAGAAGGGAAGTTGAGATATGAATAAAGAACAAGAAATTCTTTTGGTTAAATCATTCTTCGTCAAACGGGTACAAGAGCGTGTACTCCATGAACTGTTTTCGCCTAAAAAACGGGATCAAGCCCTCTATCGACTGGATCATCTCTATAAAAATATGCTCAAAAACGAGTGCTTAATTGAAATCACCCCACCCAATTCGTGGTACGAAGACATTTACGATCTATTAAAAAAGCATGGTGCGCCGGATACTTGTTACTGTTTGTCAGAGAATGAAGTGATCAATGGAAAAGAATTGCCTCTGAAAGAAGCGCTTGAACACGCCGTCGGATTTGGCTTTTCTTCCATTATTTCCTGCATTCCCGGTGAACTCGCTTACTTTGAAGCAGAACAGTCATTCGGAGCCCCGCCCCGTTATTTACTGAAGAAACCTAAATATAACTAAAAACACGAAGGAGGACTTGCAGATGTTTTTGATTAGAAACGATCTAATCGACTATTCAGATCAAGAGGAGACGTTAATCTATCCCGATCACTTACAGATTTTTTTATATCGGGATGCTGAGGTCATTAAGCATCGCTGCGCTTTACTCATCCAACTGGATGAATACGAAGACAAACTATTCAAGCCCACTGAAGTCCTTGAACTTCTTGGTATTTGTGAGGTTCTTTCTCATCGACATTGTTTCCCTCATGAACCATGGAAGTTGAAGTCAGCAGACCCCCTCATTCAAGATTTGCATTATTTTTTGCAAAAATTAAAAAGCATGTGTATACAGGCTGTTTATCAAGATCGACTGATTTTCTTCCAAGGGTTATCCTGATACTGATTTTTAAACGATTAATTTTCGGATGACATTCTAGTTAATCAGTCACCCCAAAAACAAATCAACGCGTTTTGGTACACAGACGCGATACACATTCGCTTCAGCAACTCTAAAAATTGATGCAGTTCCATTATTAACTCATCTGATTGATGGATCATCCAAGGTTCGTTTGGATAATAATGTGCCTGATTCAATAACCACGGTTCCTTTGGCGTACAATACCGTTGAATGAGTAGTTCACAAATTCCAATCAGCTCGTTTACTTCTCTTGCTACAAACAATTTATCAGCATAGGAATCAAGATGAATCAGCAAATCACAACGATCTGAAATGCTGGCGAAGTCTTGAATTAAAAAAAAGTGGACGCGACTCGGGTAACGGAGAATATTTTTTTCTTCTTCCGGAACTTCTTTTAAACTCGTACTGATCCCAAACATATTCTCGCCTAACCTTTCTTTAAGATTTGCCGTTTTTAATTTCCCTTACTGATAGTAGTCGATGCCTTCACCATCAGGCAGAAATGTTTTCACCTTTTCCTCGGTATCAAAACAGGCTTCGTTCGAGAACAGATAATAGCCCATGAAATCATGCTCGATCGTAATGAATGACATTTCTTCCGTCGTATTAACAACAGGAACGACACGTTCTATTTTGAAAAACCATCCTTTGACCATTCTCAGCTCAAACGTCAGGAGATTCGTAAAAGATAGGAAGTAAAAATCGTTAGCGGCAGCGTACCAGTATGTTTCGTCCAACAGACGTTCCAGCTCGCTAGCATCGTTCACTTGAACGCTGTAATAAGATCTGCGCTTATATGGTTGAACCTTTGTATATGATAGGTCTTCCCTTTGTAAAAACGGTTCTAATTCCTCATCTGTAAAGCCGCCACCGAACGTCACGAAAATTGGGAAGCGATTCAGACGTTTCAAAAAATATTTCAATACATTGTTCGAATCAGCTTGATAGTCTCTTTTTTCATCGTTCGGGATGCAACCCATCGAATAGATCGACTTGATGCGTTCTGGTTCGTCGATGTCTAGGTAACGGTCCTTGATCACTTTTGGATGATCGATATGCTCCTCGAGATAGATATACAGCATAAGTCTCCCTCCACGTATCCTACTTTCCACATTCACTAAACGAAACTTCCCTATACATCGTGATTCAGTTATTTACGCATGTTGAATATCGCCTATATTTCCAAAATGAGCAATCTTTTCATTCGTACAAAAATGATCAAACATGCCAAAGCGTCCAGTCGCGTCACGCGTCAATATAAAATTATAGGGAATCATCAACATGAACTCTGTCATGAAGTTCTCGAGCGTTCGTTGAGAGGGCTTTGAGTAATTCGTTGGCAGGAATCCAGAGGTGATTTCTTTTCGGTTCAACAGGTGTAAGAGACGATCTTCGAAGACCGCTTGCCAATTTGTATCGTTCAACGTCATCGCATGAATGGAATCCTCATCGTCGAGCGTACCCCTGCCACAAAAAACGACTTCCAACGGGAACGTCGCATGCGGCAATATGGCATCAAAAAAGTTTTCATACTCCGTTCCCGAGTCCTTTAATTCTTCATAGATGACACCGTGCATGGTCACCTCTTGATTCGAAACCAGAACGATGTCTTGTCCCTGTTTGCGAATCCTTAATACCGTATCGGATTCTTCAGATAGCATATCCATCGGAGGAATCGTCAAACCTTCTAACAGCCGCTCCAATTGTACGGTTTCCGTCACGATGAAATGGGATACGACTCCCCACTCCTCATAATCATGCTGCTGTTTTGTGTTCCGGGGACGTTCCAGCAGTTTGATCTCAAACGGATAACTGTATTGATTCAGCTGAATCCGGACAAGCTCTTTCCAGTCATCACGAGGTAAGAGTTGCCGGTAAACATTAACTGACTCGTTTGGTTGAAATGTCATTTGTCGCTCCCCTCGTCGAATTACATCTGGAAATACTCCGCTTTCCTCAAACGCTGTCATCAAATTTTCACCAAACAGTGTCACGCTCTGTTCCCACGGATGGCCAAGGTAGCCCCACTGAAAATCTCGGGCGATGAAAAAGTTATAATCCCCGTCCGGTAAGACCGGGATGATCCAGGTGCCCTCTTCGTCCCGTTCAAACGGTTGTCTTGGATCGACCCAGTAGCCTTGATGATTCCAGTCGAGCGCCATGATGCGTTCGCCTTCATCTGTCAACGTAATCAGAATATGTGACAGCACCGTTTCAATTTCTTTCCACTTCACATCACGGGTCGAATACGTCACAAATGGATGCGGCACTTGAAAGGATGGAAATTCAGTCGTGCTTGGCGAAAAGTGAAACTGACGGCAAATGACGTTCCATACCTGTTCATCTTCTGCTCCCGTCATCGGAATCCAGCTCCAACTATTCATTTGGAACGCTATCTTCCATCAGCTCGAACGTTGCACCCGGAGGATACAGGACGGTATAACTTTCTGCTGATTGCACCGCGATTTTCGGGACACCATGGACATCATGTTCTTTCATCCCCTCAAAGATCAACGCGACTGCTGCCTCAACATCAACGACGTGGTAATAGATGTTCGTCGTACCGCTACCGATATCTCCCCCTTCGCAGGATCCGTTTCCAGTGTGAAGCAGACCTTCATCAATCATCTCTTCCATCATATAACGTCGTTCCAGCGCTTCTTCTTCCTGACCAGCGTCATATCGAAACTGGACGACCAGTTCTGTATAATCTGTCTCCTGTAACTCTCGATATCCTTGACGTTCTAACTCCTCAACCATCTGCAGAATCTGTCTACCTAATCGTTTGAAGCGAGAGACGCGTATCTCATTCACGTCTTCTTCTTTCACCCATGCTCCAACGATTCCTTGATACTGGACGATCACGCGTCCTTCCGTATAAATGGTCTTGTAGAAAGTATCTGACCCATTCCGTTTCGTCAGCTGTATCATGTGATTCCTCCTCTATTCTCGTTGTCCCCTCAGGTTAAAGCGCATGCAAATCATGATCCTCTAAATAGCCTAAGAACGTATCTTGCAGTTCACCATCTGTTTCAATCGTCTCGAACGGTTCTCCCTCTTCGTCGACTCGGACGAGAGTCAGTTTCACTTCAAGCTCGGATCCACTCAGTTCTGAACTTCCATCAATAATGCCAAAGACGTGAGAGACCGTGTCGATGATTGTCTGTTCCATCATCTGCATCATTCGTTTTTGATCCGCTTCGTTCGACTTCTGATATAGTGCGATGCAAGCTGTATAATCGTTGGCGTAGGGATCTACGTTCTCCTGATACATTTCTTTGTAATCAGCCATCCCCTCCTGTACGACAGTTTGATAGACGGATTTAATGAACGCTTCCATGTCTTGATTCATCTCCTTGTCCTCCTCTTTAATCGATAGAACCAAAGCCATACCTCTACTAGCCTTGAACGTCCCATCATACCTCGTCCTTCATGATTCTGATTGTTCTATTTAGTCAATCCCACCGACAGGTCACGCTTTCGTCTACTTCAAGCCGTAGATGAATCAGGATATTTGCGTTCAGACCTGAGAGAGTCAGAGAGCGAGTCCCTCCACCCGTATAGGGCAATTCGAAAACGACACCTTTCATCTCTTTTAGTAAAAAGAATGACCAGTGAAGATTGTATTCACTCTCATACAAAAGATCCCACAATGCTTCAGTAAAGGCTGTTTCGTTTACGGTATACAGTTTCATGAACTCATTTTCGTCCAACAGTTGAAGCGTAGTAAACACTTTTTCGTTTGGAATCCGCGGTTTTTGAATGATCAAGGAGTAACCTTCCGCCAGCTTCTCAAGCAGTTTCGTTTTACTGTCCGGGATATCCTCTTCCATCACGGATGAGGGCAGGTCGTTGATCTTCAACGGGAGACCAAATTCATATTCAAACGGGTCATCGATTTTTAGAAGCTCTGCCCGGGAATACGTTGTCTTCATGGAAATAGTCCTCCTTTCATCAGCTCGTCTTTTAAATGCTCTTTAACATCCTGTGATCAAGTTTTCGGATATGGATACTAAAACATCTCACCTTCTACTTGAATTGCTACTTCAACAAGTTTAGGTGAGACGCTTTCAATCGCTGGTATTGAATTATTCGAAGTCCTCTTCAAAATCTTCATGTTCCCCGATGACCAGCAGGATGCCGGTGACCTGATCCGCATCTCGTCGTACGCGAACCTTGTAATGGCCGTCTCCCATCAACTGGACGGCAACGCCAAACGGAAACAGAAAGATTTCCTCCTCCATCAATTCATCTAAGATGGCGATATAAAATGGATCGATTTCGTCGTCGAACTTAAGCGTGTTCCGAATTTCCCAGTCAATGGCCTCGCGTTTCCCATAATTCGCTGTATTCATGACGACGAGCTGTGAGGAATCCACCACCGCAAAACCTTCAAGAATGTCAAAGTCATCCGCTGCAATATCTGCGTGATCCTCAATCGTCAAGTACACTAAATTAATTTCCGGCTGGTCGTCCTCGTTATACCAGACAGTCCATGTCGAATCAGGTGCAACCGGAATCGTGATGTTAAATTCCGGATCCGGTTCAAGAAAAGCTGGGTCCGAAACGATCATATCGCCTTGTTGATTATGAAAAGTACCTAGTTTTTTCATTTTATATTGCTCCTTTTCGTTTAAATGATTACTTTTACGATTCAATCCGTTGCCTCTTGACAGTCATGTACATATACAGAAATACACCCGTTGCAATCAATAGACCGGCGTCCAGATATTGTACGTCCAGTGCCTCTTTATAACTGATGTCAATCAGGACATAACTGATAAAGCACACCGCTTTGACCCAAAACGGCAGCATTTTCCCGCTCGTCAACGACATGATGAAAGGGAGTACTGCAAGCATCAGTATCACGTACGGTGATAAGGACCAAGGTGTCAAAATCGGAAACAAACCGGCTCCGATGAGGCCATATCCCAGAAACATCATCCGCCTGCGGAACGAAAATTTCTCTTTTCGACTCGGTATCGGGTCTGGACTGACTTCCTCTTCGTATCCGTCCGCCTGCTTCTCGGCAATCAGTTCCTGCATCCGGCGTCGCGCTTGATAACGAAACGAAAACCGTTCTTCCGTATTTTCATGGATGTCTTCATCAAGCATCCACGGTTTATCAACACCGAAGCTAGCGTGAACCGTCCGTCCGTCGCGATAAATGGTCCAGGAATACATCAAGCCGTCGATTTGTTTTCTAAGTATGATCATCAGGATGGTTTGCCTTCCTTTCACGAGCTCTATTTTTTCTATTACACAAGAGACAGCTTCTCCAATCTAAAATCGTACACCTCGTCGCAGATTATTCTCAGCATACGCACCTTCACCATGACGCACTGATCCAGTACAGCAGAGGAAAGCCTCCGGTAAAGCACAGGTAACCGTACTGTTTGACGGATAAGGAACAAAGGAGAAACATCAAGACCGATCCAATGATTGAATCGGTTCCATTAGCCGCGTCCAAAAAAGGTGTCTCATCCGGATGCTTGGATCGGACGCATTTCAGACCCAGTGCAAATAAAGCAAGGACGACTCCGATTCCAATCAATGATAGTACCATGTTTACCCCTCGATTCTATCGCTAGTAGTTTCAAATACGTCTCGTTCCAAAAGTCGGTTTCATTAAAAAAACCACTTTTCCGCTCGTCCGGAGGAAAAGTGGTGCTTACTCTATCGTTACCCTTCGAGTTCCTCCAAAACGTTCTCCGGGTTCAGCTCGAGCCCTTGTAAACCGGCATCCCAGTTTAGTCCGCAATACAAACCGTCCTGAATCATGTTCGGCAACCAGCCGTCTGTAAAGACATCGAGATCGAGGCGAATGAGATGATACTTCTCCCATCCGTTTGTCTGGCAGGCCCGCGCTCCTTCTTCCGTCGAGAAGAACAATAACACATCCGTTTCCTCTTGATTTGACGGACAATAGGCCCAACCCGACTGTTTTAGTTTCGATAATCCGTAGACAGATCCTGTCTCGAGTACGGTTTCAAAGAATTCATCCGCTTGCCTGGCACTGTCTAACAGCTGTTGCTCTTGTTCCAAAAAGGCTACGAGCGTCGGGGCGACCGGGAACAACTCCTGTTCTTCGTGATCCCACAGGACGATGGTTTCTGCGTCCGGCAAGAGATAGCCGAGCTCATCCCCGGAACCGTCCGCGGCAATCCGGAAGAACCCGTCCGGATAGTCTTCTGCATCCGTCGAGTTGACACGGACGATGTCTTCCCACGTCCGCTTGATATACTGTTCGTCCTTGATCGGATGGAATTGCCACTCACCGGCTTCAAACTTATTTTCCTTTTTAAAGTACGACCGCAACTCGGACGGCAGCGAAAATCCTAGTTCTGCCTCGACTTCCTGTAACCGTTCTTCTGAAATGCTTGGTAAACCGATCTGATGTTCCATTTTTACTACTCCTTTATGTATAATTTCGTTTCTTTCATTTTCATATATCCAAGCGGACTTTCAAATTTGTATCTGTATCCGATTAATCAGCTAACAATTTCCTTCAGTTCTTTTCTCTCCAAATCTTTTGTGAATCATGCCGCCTTTCTGCATCTATCTCTTTCGTACTTGCCGATACAGCGGAATGATCCGTTCCCTCGGTCCGATGACATCTACACCTTCTCCATCCGGTCCGACCGCAACGACGGCGTATGAGACATCGATTCCCGGAAAGTCTTCTGTGGCTGATAATGCATCCGTTCCGTCCATGATCACGGAATAGAGATAATTTTTCTGACCGTGACATCCGCATGCGTGCAGGAATGGAATCATTTCTCGCAACGTTTTTTCCTGATTAACGATGAGCCGTATACTGATGTCATGCGAAGCTTCTCTTCCATCAACGAGCCCTGTTCCGTTATTGCTTGACGTCTGATACGGTATGTCGAAGGATTCGAGAACCTCAATTGTTTCATTTATCGAAAAATCAAATACATCAAAGACCATGCAGATCGGGAATGCATTCGTTTGCCCGAGCAACCACACCGCATCCTCGCTGGCAACTTCTTCGGTTGATTGGATGATTGCGAATCCCCACTCAAAATAAATATTGAGATGTTCATACTTTTGAAAACGCTCATCCTTCGGTATATCGACTTCTAGATGATGAACCTGTTTGTAGTGATCGACTAACATGTTGCTTCCGCCCTCTCTTCAGCAACGTATGATTGCTTTCCGCTCTATGAATATGATCCTTAAATCAATGGCTGACGTGTTAAGTCAAGCAGTTCATCCTCTGTTGCATCAATGATTTCGTCGAAAGCATCCATGCCCTGTTGCTCGAGATAGTCCGCTTCCGATTCGAAAATCGGAACAAACCAGACAGGCAAAACGTGTTCTGGCTCATCAAAACTGGCATCCCCATGATGGATGAAAAAGCTCTCGTCAAAATAAAACGGTGCTGTCACATAAACTCCTGCAAAGCCGTATTGTCCGAACACCGTCTCAGGCATGCTGTAAAATTCACCTAAATCAAACGCCTGTCCAGTTTCCAGCGCATGCGTCGTCAGACGCCATAGCAATTCGATGACATCTTCCTCCGCTTCCGGCTGCTTGACCGACATCATCAGTTCCTGATGATAAAATCGCTCCTCTTCAAACTGAAGCGGTCGCCACAGTAATCCGAGTGTTGTCGCCGTATAGGTATTATCGATGGGGGCGTTCTCAAACTTCAGGAATTGAATGTTTTCTTCCATCATATCTTCTAGTTCTAAACTTCCTTTAATTTCACCACAGTGTTTTTCCAAATGCTCAATGTAATTCATATGTCCTCCCGTTTACTTTCTTCGCCGGCTAAACAAGGCCTAAAAGAAATTCCATTTATACTTCATATTATATAATCAGATAACATTATTGGGAATTTTTATTTTAATTGTTAACTTCTATTTTTCCATTTCGATTTAGGTGAATCTTCCAAATGATTGGTATAATCACTGTGATATTAAACGAACGTGAAAGGAACGTGTCCATGAAAAAATTATTAATGGGTTCACTGATTGCCGCGACCGCATTAGCAGGTTGTGGTGTAGACGCATCAACACAAGTTAAAGATACTTCCTATGATGGAACATACTTAAAAATCGGTGTGATTGGAGAACAGCCTGATCTGCAAGAGAAAAATGTAAAGTTTTCAACACTCTCATTTGAAGACCTAGAGGACACGAACCGGATTTCCTCACAGTTTGATGCGGTGTTCATCACAAAAGATAACCTAAAACAGGCAGATGAAGAGAAGTACGTGAAGGTGTACCAGAAACTCGATATTCCGACATTCTTCTTAGAGACAACAAAAGGATTTTTACCATTCGTATCTGAAGACCTGACGTATACCAATGCGAGCGAACTGGAGCATTCCTATGCATCCGGTTATCTGCAAGGGAAAAAAGATCGCTATCGCTACTGGGAATATGGATTAAACAACGATCAAAAAAACGATCAAATTATCAAAGATGTTTATTCACAGATTTTCAAGACGGTTGCAGAAGTGAAAGAATAACAAAAGGAGTGTAACCGGGTCTGTTCCATCACCCGTCTGCACTCCTTTTACCATATCCGCTCATTCAACGTCCTCGATTTCAATCGTCTCGTGTTGATACGGATGATCTGAAAAATTGGAAATAAAATCAAATCCATTGCCAACATAGTTTATCTACAGATAGAAATAATTAATGACTAAAAATCATTAATTACGCCAACTGACATTACAGATATTTAGAAAAAATGGAGGTCATCTTGTTGAAAAAAATAATTATTTCTGTACTTTGTACACCTTTACTCTTGTTATCCGCATGTACAGAGAATAAAGAAGAAGCAGAAGCTCATCAAAAGCCTGTAGAGATCCAACCAGAAACTGTGAAAATTGATCGCGACAGCGAATTGACAATCGTGCCGCTCTATACGCCCTATCAAAAGTATTTGAAGGCATCTCTTAAGACCGATGATCCAGAAATGGATAAAAAAAATTACGCGAAACATGTTCTCAGTTACATAGACGAGATTGGAGAACAGGAAAAGTTCAGCACAGCAGATTTGAAAGGTAACTTTATTTTACAGTCGACATCCTATGAGCAAGAACTTTTAAATCGGATTGACACGTTGATAAAACAACACGATAGAATCAAGGAAATCATTACGGAAAACTACATCGCTTCACATAAGATACTTCCTAAAAAGAAAAGTACGATTTTTATTGTACCCTCCAACTCGGATTTTTCGACTATGAGTGAATCAATGGCTGGAGTGACCGGAGCCACATATAAAGACGCTTTCGTTCTTTTTTTAGATTCAACCTTTGATAAGAAAGTTCTTGCATATACGATTGCCCATGAATACCATCATTTGATTCTTCATGATATACCAGATTTCAAAATCAGTTCTGTTCTTAATTCTGTGATTGTCGAGGGTAAGGCAGATGCTTTTGCTGATCGTATTGTCAAAGGCGTATCACCACCGTGGGATGTGCCGATGGATAATACGACCAAGAAATACGTAGCCGGTCTTGTAAATAATTATGAAACAACTTTTAACGATTTTACATTCGGGAATGAGCAAAAAGACATTCCAAGATGGAGCAACTATATCCTAGGGCGAGATATCTTAAATCATTATTTGAAATCAAATCCAAATCTTTCAATCAAAGAGTGGACATATAAAGATGAACATGAAATCTTGAAAGACTATAAGTATCAAAACATCCTTGAATAATGACTAAAACGAGCAAAACACCTTCCCTTCTAATAGAGAAAGTATTTTGCTCGTTTTGTTTTGAACGTTTGATTTTCAATTCCTTCATTCATTGAAACTGTTCGTCTGGTTGGTACAGGATACAAGCTCCATTCACCAAACTGTGCACCATTCGTCTGTAAAAAAAGGTCTTTGTATTCATATGGAAACAAAACACCTAAGGCACGTTCTGCTTTTCTCAGTTCAACGGCTGATACCCCGGGCATTTTTGAATCGGGATGGAGGCGTTTAATGAGTTTGCTCACGATATCATCGCTCCTGTCCATGTTGTTTAGACGACTTCAGGCAACCAAATAATTAATACAAGTGACAGCACCGTTTTAGAAAATTGTTTTTTCTCCAGAAACCATGGCAGTAACACCAGCCCGCCTAGCGTCATGGCAAGCAACACCAGCCCCAGATTAAAGTAATGCGCTCCCGCTGCTAACGGAATACTCATAATCCGAAAATCTGCATTCGGAAAATAACCGAGTCGGGTAAAAAGTATATTTCCAAATACGCCGCCTACCATCAGCAGGATGGAGATGATCAACATTTTTTTCTTCAATATGAACAGCCCCTTTTTAACATCTATGTATGATTTCTACCATATGTCATCCTAAAATCATTCCGAACACGAAAACGACCAAGGCCAACGTCAGCGACCAGACGATGGTTTTCCTATTGTTCCCTTCAATTCGTTCATACCAGAGCGCAAAGATACTCATGACTAACAAGCCAAAGGACCGGTACAGCTTTTCCTCTGCAGCATCCCACCCAAGCAACGCAGTCACACTCATCAGGACCAACAACAAAACGGTCACGCTGATACTGATCGTCCGGACACGACTATCGGGTTACAACCGATTAAACAGAAAAGCCTCGACCGTTCCGATACAGGTAGCTATACACAGATAATACAAAACGTGCTCCACTCTCATTCCTCCATGTTCAGTTTCATCCTTCTTTTACGTGTACCAGGATCAATCGGTTTCGTCATCAAGTAGCCAGTCATCATTAATTTGCGAAATGACGGTCCCTTTCGGAAGCCGGGTCACCAGGTGTTCGATTGGTATATAGCTTTCATCGTTTGACAGCAGGTAAAAGCCGTTGCCATCGTGGGCAATTTTAAAACAGGTCATGTTCGAGTGCATGGTCAGAACACCAATCGGGCGAATCAGTTTCATTCGCCACCATTTTATCTCCCCCAACTTAAATGACAGATTGTCCGAGTACGAGATCGTGTAAAACAGATTTTCCGATGCCAGCCAGTAGGTTTTGTTCAGGACAAGACGCAGTTCTTCCGCATTTTGAACGGTAATCGTATAACACGGATGGTATTCCTTATAACGGACTTTCACATCTCCACTTCGAAACTGTGTATCTAAATCCAACACGACATACGAAAGCTTGTTTTGCTTGAAAAACGCGTCATGTTCTTCATGTAACTCGTACTCATCCACAAAACTGACATAGAGTGGAAACACCTGTTGATGGATTAAGAATTCGATTAAAAACTCTTTGTTTTCATCTGCTCCGTCTTTTTCAATTCGGCTTACATCAATGAAATAAGCTGTCTTCAACGCTCCACCCATTTCAAGCGGGTACCCTAAGTTCATCGCATCCTTTTCGATAATCTTTTCTTCCATAATCATGATTTCTGCCATTTTGTTCTCCTCACCCCATCATCGTATCGTTCTATTCTTTTAAGCATAACGAACCTGGCTTAGGCTTTCCATTTTTTCTAGTATCCAGTATGCATTTTGATATAATAAAAGAAGAACTGACATACGAAAGGATGAATTATATGTGGAAACCACTGTTGTTTTTTTCTGTTTGGCTCAGCCTTACCGTACCATTACAGTTAATTGCGGTCTTTACAATCTTCCAACCGCTCCTCGCTGTTGATAAGAGTGGCATCATCATGCTCGGTCTCCTCTTGCTTAGTACGATTGCAAATGTGTATCTTGCCACACGTGTCTGGAAATGGATCGAAGATAAACTGTACAAACGAAAGACTTTCATGTGAAAAACGCAGATCCTCTTGTTCACGGAAGAACAGAGCATGTGCGTTTTTTTCGTTCACATCAAATAAGGGATCTGACGGGATATTTGACACGTGTCGTTGCCCCGCTCGACATGTCTTTGATGTCAAAGAACCCGTTTTGAAGCTCGTTTTCGCCGAGGACGATGACTTCCGGAATCTGTTCCCGATTGGCCCGCTCCATCGCTTTATTGACCTTCTTCCCGGACAGTTCCACTTCGACGCGGCGCCCTGCTTTTCTCAAACGGACGGCCAGTTTCATCGCTTCCGGAATCGTGCCAACCGGAATGATATACAGATCCTTCGTCGCACGTTTCCCGACGCGCCCCGACTGTTCAAAGGCATACAAGATGACGTCCAAACCAAACGAGATGCCGACGGTCGAAAACGTCTGTCCGGATTTCAGCAATCCTCCGATTGCATTATCATACCGGCCTCCGCTGCCGATGCTCGAGCGAATCGTACCGTCTTCCAAGAAAATTTCGTAAATCGTCCCCGTGTAGATCTCAAGCCCCCGTGCAAGGAACGGATTAAATCGGCACATGTCTGCAATGCCCAGCCGCACCAGATAAGACGACAATTCGTCTAGTTCCATCAAGCCCTGTTGCAGTTCGGGATTGTCCTGCTCGAGTCCTGTAAAGTACTCGATTGTCCATTCCGCTTTCGACTCAATGAACGACCGGATGTCTACAAGGCATTTCTCGGCCAACTCAAGTTCAACCAATTCACGCATCATCGCTTCAATCGAAACCTTCTCCATCTTATCGAGCACGAGCAGCACACGATTCATTTTCTCTTCCGGCACTGCGAACTGTTGCAACAATCCGTATAATAGCTTCCGGTTATTAAACTGAATCTCGACCGGAAGTTCGAGTTTCTGGAAGGCTTCGAGTGCCATCATCATCAGTTCCGCCTCTGCCGCTTGGGATTCCACACCGACGATATCGACGTCACACTGGGTAAATTCACGGTACCTCCCGGCTTTGATCGGCCCGTCCCGGAAGACTTTCCCGATTTCATAGCGTTTGAACGGCATTGCAAGCGACGGATTCATGGCGACGACTTTCGCGAATGGAATCGTTAAATCATAACGTAACGCCAGCTCACGTTCTCCGCGGTCCGTCAACCGGTACATTTCCTGCAAAATTTCTGCTCCGCCCGCATATTTTGATGCCATCAACTCGGTATAATTCAAAATCGGAGTTTCGAGCGGACGGCACCCGTAAGCGATGAATGTATCTTCGAGCGTCCGCCGGATGGTCCGTTTGGCGTCCTCCTGATCCGGCAAATAATCCTGTGTCCCCTTAACATTTTGATAGTCCATTTTCCGCATAATATTATCTCCTTTTTGTTAAAAAATAAAAAACCGCATAACCCTAAGCTCCTTGTCCGCTTAGTTATACGATTCACGATGAATAGTCTTCCTATTTAGATATGCATTATATCCATAGCAAGACTACTCGGTATGCTGATGTACATGTGTGACGACCGTCGATGGCATTCGCATATGATCCCCTCCTGTGTATTGGGATAATCATACGAATCCGATACACAATTGTCAATTAATTACTTTATTAGTTTTGGCTTACATTTCTCGTTCAACCTCAACAATCAAGTAGACGTTTCCATGCTCATCGAGCAAATCGAATTTGAATGCAATGTCGCGATAGCAGGCATTGGGACTCATTGTTCATTGTGCCTGTAACCTTTCCGAAAAATATGTACAAAATGAGTTGCATAATGTTGGAGTTCGAGAGATTAAAACGAACTATAGACACGATTCCTGCTTCAAAAGCTTTAATTTTCTACTCTTAAGTTTTTAGATAGAGTAAGAAAGAAAAAGAATGTGCAAGTGGAACTCATCCATTTTGACCCTTAATCTATTCTGTAATATATGAAAAATCATTCTTGTAAAAAAAGTAAAAAATAGATCTGAAAATGTAAAAAAATGCATTGATCCGATTTACTTTCATACTATAGGGTGCTACATTTTTTAAGACGTCGTCATATAAGAACAACATCAGAAAAAACAGGCACGGCTACAGGAAAAATAGCTTCAGGACAAGTTAAAATTTCAGTTGGGGCGACTAACTCAAACCCATTCGTAGCTAACAGATCCGGATATAACGATTTTTCAGTTGTAAAATAATTAAAATCGTTACTTATTAGGAGCCTTTCTTCGATTCATTAGTAATTTAGCCCCATTAAAGCGTTCAAGCGTCGCTTTTTGGGGCTTTACTCGTTAAACTTTAACAATTAAAACCTCTAAATTGTTTTCTCAAAACAATTCGATCGTAAAACATTATAAATGGGGAAGTCTTATGAAAAAAATATTCTTAGGAATCGGATTATTAGTTGGTGCATTTTCAGTATTCTTCTTTTTATTAGTTGCTGACAAAGATGTATATTTCAATGATGATACTGTGTATGATTTCTCGTTATCAAAAAACATCTCCGGCGAAAAACTTACTCAAATCGCAAGCGAAACGAATATGATGATTCGTTTAGTAAAATTCAACGATATCAGTTTCGGAAGAAATCATTTAGATGTCACGTTGTTGAATCCTACTTCCGATGTTAAATTAGGACGTCAGCCAAGTATTTTTCCGGGAAATCAAATTATTTATTCTTCATACTCGCCAAATGAAAAGAAGAAAATAAAGTACTTCACTATTCAATCAAACGATGAACATAAAGTTAATCACTTCAAAGAGCAATTGTCGACCGCAGGATACGAAATGGTGAGTAGCACATCTGAACCGACAACTTTTAACATAAGTATGCTCTTTTCATCACTTAATTTTAAATTCTTCTCGTTATTGACTCTTTTGATTCTATTCAGCATTTCAACTTACTATATTCATCGCATAAAAGAAATCGGAATAAAAAAATTAAACGGATGGAATAATTTTCGTATTTCGTTTTCATTAATTAAAAAACTTGTAATCCATTCATTCGGAGCTGCATTGTTGTTCGTTCTTCCTTTTGCTGTATACATTTCTGTCACTGATCTTAATGCATTAAAATCGTATGCTCTGATGTGTATCTACTTGTATCTCTTTTTAGCCATTATTTTTATCGGATCCAGCATAATTGGTTCACTATTTATTTCTAGATTAAACCAAGTGAATGCGATCAAAAATAATAAAAATAATAAAAAGTTGTTCTATGTTCTATTATTTTTCAAAGCAATCGTTGTAACTTTGTTAGTCTTATCGCTCGATACGAGCATAAAAGATATGAACAAACTGAATTCTTCGATAAATTCCATCAATCAGCTTGAGAAAAATACGTTTTACAAAGTCCAAACTGCATCTTCGCCAGAAGAGAAGGTCCATAAAGAGCTAGACCATTACATCGAATCATTAAATGATGAAGATATTTTCAACTACTCTCCGTCAGATGAGACAGTAGATATCAACCAACTGAAACAATTAGAGACCGAAGGCATGTCACAAAATCTCGAAAACATTCCTTTGACTATAGTCTCTCAAAATATTTTAAACGTCGTAAAGATTAAAGATCAGGACGGAAGCATTTTAAAATCCGACGAAGTTCAGCCTTTTACTTTATTGGTGCCGGCTCATTACGAAAAAAATATCAAAGAGGTATTACAGTCTTTATCTCTAGGTAAAAAAACTAAAGTACATTATGTTAAAAACGGTCAAACACAAGAAAATCTATTATGGCCAGGCTCATACCTATTTGACACAATTACTTATGTCGCACCTTTACAGAAGAGTTTGTATTTGAACTCAGGAGAAGTACTTTTTGATACATCCAGTGCTACCGCATTAATGAAAGAGATAGAATCAAAAGGTTATGATTCTGGCAGCATAGATGTAAAATCGATGAAAAGTGAATACAATCTTGCCAAAGGGAATCTTTCGATTGCTACTGTAGAATCGTTGTTCCATGTCATAATTACCGGTTTCTCATTCTTGCTCTGTATCCTTTCAATCATTACGATTTTCTTAGAGTTTCGTAAAAAGGAGTTTGCGGTGAATCGACTTTTAGGTAAGAGACCGAAATCGCTAATAATGAGTTTTTTGATTTTTAATGGAGTAATTACGCTATTGATTGCAGCAGTAATTAACTGGATGCTGATCATTCTTTTCTTAATCGAAATGATGCTATTCGTTATATTTATTAATAAATATATGAAAAATAAAGCTATTCTCGTCTTAAAAGGAGAATAAATTAAAGGTAGGAATTGAAATGGCGATAATACAGCTTGAGAATATTACTAAAAAGTTCGAAGGTAAACATATTTTCAATGGTTTTAATCTATCTGTTGAAAAGGAGAATTTCTTGGCATAACAGGAAAAAGTGGAGCGGGAAAATCAACATTATTGAATATAATAGGACTGCTTGAGAATTGCGAGGGCGATGTGATTTTAAAGGGGAAAACATATAACGATATTCATTCAAAGAGTGCTCGAAAGGTCCTTGAAAAAGAGATCGGTTATTTGTTTCAGAACTTTGCGCTGATAGATGATTTCACGGTTTATGAAAATCTGAACATTGTTTTTAATAAAAAAAGCAAAAAAGAACGCAGAGATGTTATGGATCAAGAATTAAAGAAATTAGGACTTGAACATGTTCTAGATAAACCAATCTACCAACTTTCCGGAGGCGAACAACAACGGGTCGCACTAGTAAGATTAATCCTTAGTGAAAGTGAGATCATACTAGCAGATGAACCAACAGGGAGCTTGGATAGAGAGAATAGTGATTTAATATTAAATCAGTTAAAAACATTAAATGCTGAAGGAAAAACGATTATTATGGTGAGTCACGATAAAAATGCCTTTAGTTATTGCAGTAGAATAGTGAATTTATAATACAACGAGTTGCTCTTTAAAAATAATCGTTCCTATCCACATCATAGGTAAAAATACGAATACCATACCTTGATCAGGCTGCCCTCACACCGTATTTGACAGGTGTAACGGCAGCCTGATTCTTCTTGGATACATTCTTTAGATAGTGTATAACCTGCTTACAGACCTCTTATTGAAGGTGTTTTACATGTGTGTCATATCGCTAGGTCAGTCTAGTTTTATACTTTCTTAACCTCTTGGAGGAAACGGATCATTGCCGTACGAATCCTTATCGCGGATCTGCCCTTCCTTATTGTGAATGATCAGCTCAACCTGTTGATCCTTCGCAATTTTCCGTCCTGCTGCGATGGCTTCTTTTTGTGTCGGAAACCGTTCCGTTGCTTTTGAAGCCCCTTCCTCAATGACCTGATAACCGCCATCCGGATGTGGTGTAATATGCTGATTCGCCATGAATTCACTTCCTTTTTAGTGGATCGTTTTATCCTGCTTCTATCCTTGTTACCCTTAACTAAAAGTCTTCATTCGTCTGGAAACAGTCTCCAGCGCATCGAAACCTTGTTCACTTAGCAGTACACGACAACCGCACGGAGAGGAGCACTCGCATGAAGTTACACGATTATTTACAGACTTACTTTAGCAATCCAGACGTGCTAGCAGAATCGTTCGCGGAGCGTCCATTTACACTACGTCTCGACTTGCAAAAAGAACTTTACCAAATACAACATAATTCAGACGAACTGAATATGGCGTATTTCGAGAAGGTCTATCAAAAATCGCTTACCTTGTTTGAAGACCTGTTTCAGGAAGACGACCGTCTATATCTCGTTGTACGTGTCAGAAAAGACCGCCATTCTCCTCCGGCGAAAAGTACGGAGATTTTTGAGCGCTATCTCAAAAATAACAAGAATCGATACACGCTTGAATTTGAAAAAAAGAATGTCAGCGACGAGGAAGTCATTATTCAATACGCCCGCTTGTTGCCGAACAGACAGGTCATTTATTATACAAAATTGCTTAAAGCAATCTGTAATCAGGACTTTCCTGAGTTGTATCCCCGCTTCAAATCGAGGCAGACGTACTATCCTGAAATCTTTTTTGTGCACGCCGATCAAGATATCATCCTGCATATTTTTGACGACCGAGGCTGTTTTATCTTAACTAACAATGAACCGAGATTTGAGTTTTTGAAAGAACAGTATACACCTGATTTATCCGAAAGCTTTCCTAATCAACTTGAAGAGTAGTGAATCATTTGAGCCTATCTTGTGATAATCCTACTGTATCGATTAAATCAAATGATAAGAGCGAACAAAAACGCTCATGCCCGATAGCCTTTACAAGTAACGGAATCCGAGGACCAAAAGAGCTATCAATCGTCAATTCGTACAACATCGTCGAGCGAATCTTTTGCATCCGCATCGTTTCTTTCTTTTCTACTTGCCGAGTCAGACGATAGAAGACCGCCAGAACATCTTCTTCTCCCCGCACTGCTTCTGCGAAACGATTTAACCAGTCTTGTTCTTCCATCGAGTACGCCGCGAATTTTTGATCATTTCGCTGCTCGCGAATCCGAATCTGTCTTTCCGGACACCAACTTGTCACGAATTGGCGGGCACGCTCGACTTGAGCTGTAATTGTCTCGTCTGCCTCGTTGCATTCCAGTAATTGACGTAGTAATGGTTCATTAAAATCAACCATCGGACCAAGGGTCGTCCATTGCGAAAACGGGATCAGTTCGTTCTTCAAGTCCGCCTGACTCCAGCGTAAACTTTGTTGGATTTCTGGTGTTTGCCGTTCATAATGCATCACCATTCGCTCATATTCCGCGTAATGCCGTAACACATCTTCGTCTATTCCGATATGAAACGCATGCTCTGGTCGGTGTTTTGCGAATAGGAATAAGATTTGATGAGCCGGATAGACCTGCAGCAAATCTTGTGGTGTTAACCCTCCACCACTCGAACTCGACATTTTCTTCGTTTCTCCTTTTAATCGAATGAATTCGTACGGGAGATACAATGGAGGTTTCACACCAAAAATTTCACGTGCAATCTCGGATGAGACGACATAACTTCCGTTTGCCGCGGAATGATCTTTCCCACCCGGTTCAAAATCAACACCCTCCATTGCCCAACGCATCGCCCAATCGACTTTCCAGTTCAATTTCGTTTGATGGTTGCTACGCATATCAATCGTCTCATACCACCCGCATCTACACCGATAGTCGTATGTCGCTTCATGATCGTCAAACGACTCGATTGTCGTTGCATCCGTCCCGCAAGCCGTACAGTAGACGGAAGCTGGAAAATAACTTACCCGCTCCGCTTCAGAAGGAGTAGCTGATTTATATCGCATCAAGATTTCATAAATTGCGTGACGTTCCCGAAAAGCGTGTAGAATCAACTCCGCATATCGTCCCGACCGATATTCGGCGTGTTGGTACCGGTATTCCGGTTCCATCTGAAACAATCGCAACGTTTTCTCGAACATTTCCTCAAAATGACGTGCATATGAACCTTCACCTGTTGGTGCCGGTGTCTCACTGTACGGCCGTCCCAAATAACGATCATGCCCTACGATATCAGCCGGAACTTTCCGGAAGCGGTCGTAATCATCCCACGAGAATAAAAATTGGACGTCTTTTCCTAAGTCCCGTAACGCCTGAACGACGAAGTAGGTGGTCACGACCTCCCGAAAATTACCGATGTGAACCGGTCCCGACGGACTGATTCCTGCTGCACACACATACTTTTGTTTTTCCGGATTTCTTGTAATAATGGCACGTGCGGTTTCTTCTGCCCAATGCATATTGATTCCTCCTGAGTTCGGCAAAAAAGCTGATTTCCGCCGTTTAGTTTTCACTAAAGGACGAGAATCAGCTTCCCGTGGTACCACCTTTGTTCGTTGACCTGTCACCAGATCAACCTTTACATGTACAAACATACACGCTCTCGATAATGGGAGAATCCATCGTAGCATCATCCAGTTGGAATCCGTACGAAGCTCAGAGGCTTTTTTCAGATTGAAACCCGGTCATCCGCTCTCACCAGTTCGGACTCGCTTGGCACCGTCAGTTTCTTCCTACTCTTCTCTTCACAGCCATGTCTATTTGATTTTGATTAGCATACAAATAATGGAGATAGATTGTCAATCTTTTTTCAGTTACTTTGATAGATTGTCTTATCAAGTTTCCATTTTACTTTTTAATTTCAGTTAAAATATAAATCAAAAATCCGGTGATACTCCCTAAATTGAAATCACCGGATTTTTTTGATTTGCTCGTTAATTGGTTTTGTTTCAATTGTTTTTAAATCCGTTTCTTATTTCGCTCATACCCAGTAACCCAACCGTGCAATAACATTCCGATGATCCCCCATAAGATCATTACTAATCCGATAAGTATAAAAACTACTTTCAAAAATGGAATCATTTCTGTATTTGACAAAAAACGCATGAATATGATGCCGGCTACCGTTAACATCAATAAAAAATTAAAGTTCTTTACCATTTCGTTTCACTCCATCTCAAGAAATAAGTTTATTCGACCGATTTTTTTGTTTCAAGCAACTCTTGTTTTTGCGCCTGTTGTTTCAAGTCTTCCTTCCACCAGCCATTAATAAAAAACGTACATCCAACAATCAGTACACCAATCGGGAAATATTTCAGATAATAGTCATCGAGCGACTCACCGGCAAAATTCGGTGACAGCTCGATGTAGGCACTGAACAGTTGAACGATAAAGAACAAGAAAAAGCTGACAATCAAAGCCCATGTGCCGTAACGATAATTTGGATTCTTCAACATGTGTATTCCTCCTGGATTGAGTTATTTTAATCTGATTTCGCCGTCACCGGCTGTACCTTCACCTGTATCATCACGAACGATATAGTCGATGTCATAAACACCTGCCGGAATGACACCGGCTTTGACTTTTTTCTTCAGCGTCACCGTTGTATGCGGTTGAACTTCCTTCGACAACCGTTTCGGCTCCACTTCCTCATAAGAGTCATAGACGACTTTTTGCGTATCGTGCTTGCGGACCTTTACATTGAGCAGATGACCGGCACGGGAGACGACTTTTACCGGATAATCGCCTGTGTTCGTCAGTTTATATTCAAATACAAATCCGTCTTTGATGCTTCCTGTATAGCCGGTTTCGACCGACTGACTGCTCGGTTTCATGTCGAGGGACATACATCCGGTTAAACTGAATAACAATGGGATAATCAGTAGTTTTTTCATTTCCATTCCTCCTTTTCGCATGCATTTCAAAAGAGTGGAAGAAATGAAGATGCTCCTTGAACGTAATGCTTTGCTTATTCCCAGCCCGGTAACGGACGCGGTAACTGGTCCGCAAAGGCACGATATCCATCGTATCTTAATCCTTGTTGTTGTGGATTTTGGTTCCGGGTTAAAAGGTGCTCTGATTGATCTTCGTTCGCCCGGAGTAAAGGTTCTCTTTGGAAGACTCGGATTGATGAAAAATGATATTGCTCGTAAGACAAATGATCACGGACGGATTGAATGACCTTCTCAAAACCCCGGCCTTCGTTATAACGCATTCCTAGTTTCTCCTGTTCAAACTTGCCCTCATAAATCGAAATCGTGAAATATGAATAGGTTTCCGAAACGGGATATTCGATTTCGACGCGAACCGAATCGACAAACCGGATCGAGATCGGCGGCTTGACCTTCTCTTCCTGAGTCTCTTCGTCGACGAAATAATTATCCTTTTCAATGCTGAAGTTCTTGAACTCCCAAAACACGTCCCCCTGGGCAATGATCGAATACTCAAGAAACGTACCGAAGTTTTGCCCGATTGGATCGGCCTCCTCAGTTGATAACTCATGGAACACCCAATACATATAGGGTGTATCCTCCGTTTTCGCAAACTCCCGGTTAATCAACAGGTACCCTTCATTGATTTCCCCAATCACCCAGTAATGGTCGAATTCCTCATGAATCAATTCATATTCAATCGCCTCATTCGTCGCTTCAATCACCTGGTCCAGTGAATGCAGGACAAGCCCAAGACCGTCGTCAAGAATAAACAGATCCGCTCCGTCATGCAGTTCAAGAAACGTTTGGTATTCACTCGGTAATTTTTGATTGAATTCGGCTTCGAATGCCGCAAGCGACGAAGCGGTCACCGGTTCCGGAAAATTGAATTTTGCCTGACCGATTTCATTGTACTTCCGTTGAATGAAGGTTGATCCGTGATTGATTTTCTGCTGAAGCCCACCGATTACTGCTGCGATTTGATTCATATCATTCTCTCCCTATCATGCTTTTTCCCAGCCCGGTAACGGACGCGGCAAATCATTAACAAAGGCCTGATACCCGTCATACTGTATGATTTGGGTTTGCGGATGTTCGACGCGTTTCGCGATCTGTTCACCGGATGCATCTTCGTTTTGCCAAATCGGTGCTTCTTTTTGGAACACGATGATTTCAGAGTAGTAGTACCCAGGCTCGTCCAACTTACCTAATAGATAACGATGGATTTGTTTAAAATTATCAAAGCCGTTCGATTTCGACCACAACTGGGCTTTGTCTTTATCGTATGTATAAAAAGCGACGGTAAAACCTCCCCGGCGGTAAATCGGATACTCAATTTCAATCCGGACCCGTTCTTCGGACGCAATCGGTACACCCGCCTGCTCGTGCTCCGTCTCTTCTTCGACGTAGTAATCATCTTCCCGGACATCAAAAATGTTAAATTCCCAGTACATGTCGCCTTGCGCGATGATCGACCGTTCAAGGAATGTCCCGAAGTTTTGACCGATGGCATCGGTGTCCTCGGTTGACCCTTCGTGATACTTCCAGTACATGTAGGGTGTATCTTCGGTTTTTGCATGATTCGTATGAATCAGAAGATACCCTTCGTTCACTTCACCGATGATCCAGTAATGATCATAGTCTTCATCAATCAGACCGTCTTCCTTGGCTTCGATCGTCTTTTCGATCACTTCCTCGAGCGGATACAAGACCAGCCCTTCGTCACCTAACATAAACAGTTTCGCTCCGTCATGGAGTTCGAGAAAAGTCTGGTATTCGCTTGGTAACGGTTGCTTGAACTCGGTTTGGAACGCTTGAAGTGTTTCCGGTTTAACCGGTTTTGGCAGATGGAACGTGCCCTGACCGATTGAATTGTAACTGCGCTGGATGAACGTCGATCCATGGCTGATTTTCTGTTTGAGTCCATCGAGGACAACTGCGATTTGATTCATCATATCCATCCTTTTGTTTCTCTATGTATGAGCCGTCCTGCCTCATCTTCCTTTAGTCTACCATTTTACCAATAATTTGGTCGATTCTTCCTTCCTGTTTCTGTGGTATCCTTTTTCTAATCAAAACAATGTCTTGCGAATCACAACTATGTCTTGCGAATCACAACTATGTACGCACTTGGAGGTGAATCATGCAGAAACAATCTTCGATATTACTGATTTTACTGGCGGCAATGCTGTGGGGAACGACCGGCACGTCACAAGCCTTTGCGCCGGAAGCGGCTCATCCGATTGCGATCGGCGCCGTTCGTTTAGCCGTTGGCGGATTATTTTTACTCAGTCTCGTCTTATTGACGGGAAAGTTGACGCTGAAAGACTGGCCGCTGTCAACGATTTTTCTTGCTGCGCTCAGCATGGCCGCCTATCAGCCGTTGTTCTTTTCCGCTGTCCTGATGACCGGAGTCGCGGTCGGCACGGTCGTCGCGATCGGCAGTGCACCGATTTTTTCCGGAGTGATTGAATGGCTTGTCTTAAGAAATCGACCAGGTACCATTTGGTGGCTGTCGACATTGCTTTCGATTGCCGGTTGTTTACTGTTAGTCATGAATCAAGCATCTGTCTCGGTCGATCCATTCGGGATCATACTCGCACTCGGTGCCGGAATGTCCTTTGCCGTCTACACGTTTGTCAGCCGGGACTTAGTGAAAACACACCCTCCGCTATCCGTCGTCGCAGTCGTGTTTACACTCAGCGCTCTCTTATTATCGCCACTGTTATTCCTGTTTGATCTGTCATGGGTCTTCAGTCTGCGCGGCGCCGGCATCAGTCTGCATCTTGGCGTCTTCGCAACAGGTGTTGCCTATCTGTTGTTCGCACGAGGTCTTGCGCATGTCTCGTCTTCGACGGCTGTCACGTTGTCGCTTGGTGAACCGTTGACCGCTGCCCTGCTCGGCGTGTTTGTCCTCGGGGAAACGCTCAGTCTGTTATCGTGGGTCGGCATTTCGCTTTTATTTTTCGGCATCGGACTACTCGTCTGGTCGTCGCGTTCGACACGACAGCCGGACATCCTCGAACTTGCCAAGGAAAAACACTCCTAAGGAGAGAATCAGTCATGCATATCACATTCGAGAAACTGTTGTACCGGGAAGACTATCAGATTAAACTCGATCACATTGTCATGAACGAGGAAAACGGCAATCGGCTCGCACTCTATTTTCGTGGTCATACGGACGAAGTCATGGTGCTCATCGGCGACTATTCCTGCAATTATTTTGAACTGTTGTTTGAAGCAGATTGTGTCCTGCTCCGGTCGTCGGATTTGCATGAACTGGATGACGGGCTGGAGTTCAGTACGATTCCGCTCGTCATGTATAAGGACTCAGCACTTCTGACCTTTGCGACGGCCTGGATGGGCTTGAAGCGGGACCCGTCGCGAGACTGGACGCATTATGCCATCCGAGCCTTCGAACAGGACTTTCATGTCCTGTCCCCGCGTCCACCCGTTTTTACGGATCTTGGTCACAAGATGAGTGATTTTACGGTCAGACATTCTTTTAATCTGCCAAAAAAGAATTGACATAAAAAAAGCCCTACCTCGCCAAAGGTAGGGTGATGCGACTCGTCCTGCCCGACGGCTTGCGCCGGACGGGACGTGGTTTCATTATACATAGCGCGTCAGTGTTTTTTCAATCGTCTGAATCGAATCAACCGGCGCAAAACGTTTGACGACCCGCCCTTGACGATCGACGAGAAACTTCGTGAAGTTCCACTTAATGTTCGACGACAATAGTCCACCCTGTTGCTGTTTCAAATACGTATACAATCGATGTTCTGTCGGTCCGTTGACGTCAATCTTCTGAAACATCGGAAACGTCACACCGTAATTCCGCTGACAAAATTGCATCGTTTCTTTCGGATCAGCGAATTCCTGATTGTTGAACTGGTCACATGGAAATCCAAGGACCTTGACGCCTTGATCCGTATACTTGTCATACAACCGTTGCAGGTCTCCGAGCTGACCGACGAGTCCGCATTTGCTGGCTGTATTAACGATGAGAAGCACCTCTCCCGCGTAATCTTGTAATGAAACGGTCTGTCCGGTTGCGTCTTTAACCTCAATCTCATAGAGCGATGGCATCCCGTCGCACCCCCTTTGCCGTCAGTATACGCCGCTGAAAAAACTCCGTCTTTTTTGAACATGCAACCAGTTGCTTACCAGATGTGTTCTTCCCGGTCACTCAGCTTAACGACAAACGGCATAATCAATAGAAAAAACAGGCTGACGTATCCGAGTGATAGATAATGTTGTGTATCTTTTGAAAGATACTGCTTCTTACCACAGTTCGGACATGTCTTGCCGCGCGTCGCAAAAACGACGACCACCACGTCTTTCTTTTTCCACTTGTAGTCACAATTCGTGCATCGTACCATTTCATCATCCCCTTTCCTCTTTTTACCTGTTTTTTCAAGCAAAGGTTTCATGATTTGGACGATTTGTTGAGAAAAGTCAATCAGCGAAACACGTTCATTTCTTAGCCTTTAGTCTTTTCTCTACTTCCTGAAACGCTTTGATCCAATTCCGAAAATCATCGTCTACATGAAAATACTCGGTCGGGCTATTCTGCAAATCCATCCCATAGACTGTCGTCAGACAATGAAAAACAGCCAACTCATCCTTTGTCAGCGCACGGTTTTCTTTTTCTTCCCTCCATTCCATCGCCGTCATCTTTTCATACGCCCAATCCGACACTTCTTCCCGTGTCAGCTGATTTTCTAAAACCATTTCCAACTTTGTGATGATTTCACTGATTTGAACGTTCTCCATTACACCAACTCCTACCGAGCATTCTTCCTGAATTGTATCGTGAATTTGTTATTTCCCGTTTCATTTTTTGTAAAAAAACGGAATATATGAAACCTCATCCGATAGTGAACGTAAAAAATATAATAATGCATCACTATAGCAAAAGGAATACCGCAGAAGCGTTCAATTCTACGTTTATTATGAGAATATGCATTAAAAATATGGTTTATTTTTACATAAAATCAAAAAAACAATGGAGGTCATCCAGTTGAAAAAAGTAATCGTTCCTTTGCTTTGTGTCCCGTTCCTTCTGTTATCCGCATGTTCAGATGAAAAAGAAAAAGCAGTGACTCATGAAGAATCCACAGCTTTCCGACCGGAAACCATAAAGATCGGCAAAGACAGTGAACTGACAATCGTACCGCTGTACGCGCCGTATCAAACATATTTGAAGGCATCGCTTAAGAAAGATGACTCAGAGATGGACGTAAAAAATTATGCAAAGTATGTCCTCGGCTACATCGACGCGATTGGGGAACAGGAGAACTTCAACACAAACAGCTTAAAGAGCTTTTTCACGTTGCAATCGACAATCAATGAGCAAGATCTACTCGATCGTACGAATGAATTGACGAAACGGCATGACGAAATCAAAGAAATTATTACGAACAGCTACATTGCTTCCCATAAGGTTCTCCCTAAAAAGAACAGCACGATTTTCATCGCACCATCCAACCCAGAATTTTGGTCGATGATTGATCCGCTAGAAGGAGTCGGTGGAGCCGCTTTTAAGGATTCCATCATCTTTAATCTAAATCCCGACTTCGATAAGGACGTGCTTGCCTATACGGTCGCACACGAATACCATCACCTAGTCCTGAATGATACACCCGAGTTAAGTTCAATCGATACGTCTCTCGACTCTGTCATCTTCGAAGGGAAGGCGGATGCCTTTGCCGATCGCATCATTAAAGATGTCACACCACCGTGGGATAAACCAATCGATGAAGCAGCGAAGAAACATGTAGCGCGTCTGATTCAAAATGGTGAAGCCAATTATCAGGACATTACAATGGGGAACAGTCAAAAAGACATTCCTTTATGGAGCCGTTACTCTTTAGGTCGCGATATCTTAACGCATCATCTAAAGGCCAACCCTGATCTCGCCATCAAAACATGGACTTATGAAGAAAATGAGGACATTTTAGAGGGTTATAAGTACCAAGATCTTCTTGAATGATAACTGACATGTAATGACGACATCTCAAATTGTTTCCGAAGTCTGATGATAACCATGCTGTTTCGAGCGGATTCACCATTGAGTTAAAGCTCGAAAAGGATATCCTTTGTAAAATCCCTGTTCTAACGATATACTCTTACTTTCGAAAGCAATCAATTAATTTAAGGAGGCATATCATGGGGTCACTAAAGGAAACGTACGTTAAGCTAGACGGACACATCGTTGTCAAAAAAGACGGCGGGCATGTTCCCCACAAAGAATTTCTCCACGAATTTACACGTTGGTTGGAGTCAAGCGGATACGGTTGGACCGGATCTTCTGTCCAAGTCGACCAAGATGGAAACAGCATTGACGATATCGGTTAATTACATAATTATGATACAAAAAGCGGGCAGAGAATTCATTTCTCTACCCGCTTTTTGTATATGCTCATCGGACGACGAACCGAAAAAATACTATGACTATTTGACCAAATGAACTGAGCCTTCATTGCATGACTGGAAGCTATGTAATTTTTTTAACGTTCGAACGAAAGTTATTGCCTCACATTCAACCAAACAGATTAATAAATTGAACGTTATTGAAGAATCTCCACCACTAAAACAGATTCTCTAGATATCGTTGCTTTAATTGATATCATACGTTCTTATTTTTTCTAATTCTTTTTCCTGATTCTTTTTCATTGCCTTTCGTCCGCGTGACCATTCCTCGAAAAGAACGATTAGTCCGAATCCTAAAATTAAAGCGTATGCAAGAAAACTGTTATACCCACCCTCAAGATAACGCCATGTCATTCCTGTCACGAAGAGGACTGGAATGATGACTCCGAGATATGGATTATTTTTACTCGATAAAAGGTACTGTAATCCCAATCCTGCTGCGATAAACAAAGCTGAAACGAGAACATCCATTAAGTATTGCTCCTTTCTTGTCTATATTTATCAATTATTTTTTTGGCATCATCTATGCTAATGCGGTCCTCAATAGCCATTTGCTTGATATATGCGATAAAGGGTTCATTCTCTGCCTTAGAATTTAATTCGATTTTTTGAATGATTCGATCGACCCGAATTCTGACGGTCGGATAAGAAACGTTATAACCTTTAGCTAATTCTTTCAGTGATCCAGAACTCAAAATAAATTTTTTAATGAATTCTATTTCGTCAAGTTCTAGAGATAAAACCCACGCAGGAACTTCGTTTTTATTCATTATCCATCTCCTTCCTGTATACGTAGAATAGCAAAAAAATAAATAAAGTTAAAGTATTTTTTACATAAGTTTAAAAAATAAAGAACATTTTTTTGAATTATATTCATTTTTTACTTGAATACGTTAACTTATTCGTGTTAGTTTGGAGTTGTTAAATCGGAAAAATAAGGAAAAGGAGTTGTTGTATTTGAAAAGAACTGGAGAAATCGTGTTTTCTTTTATCGGTATCATTTTATTTGGGTCGCTTTGTATTGGTAGTTTTATGCTCTATGGAACGATTGGTGAGAGTGCTGGTACAAAAGATTTAGCACAAGAATTTATTACAGACGAAAATATTAAGGACGTAACAGCTGCTCAAATCATCACCTTCTTACAAAATTTCTTTTTATACTTAGGAGCCATTTCACTTTTATGTACAGCAGGAGGAATCCTCTCAATCATACGTATCAGAAAAAATGAATCTGTCGGAAAAGTCTTAATCGCGACCGCCATTCTTGGAGGTGTACTCACCTTATTCGCAGGTTTCTTAGGATCAATCGCTTATTTGATTGCAGGAATCACAAACGTATCGAAAAATAAGAAATTAGCTCGACAAAATTAAATCAACTTATAGAGATGAGGTAAATCAATGTTGGCTATTACACTTCGAGAATTTAAATCACTCTTCCAAAGCATAAGAGCGATCATCATCATTGTTGTTCTGTTCGGAGTGACGGTTGGATCCGCTAAACTGGTCAGTCAGTTTAAAAGTGAACTGAGCGGCTTAGGGTTAGGAGACAATGCTTATGTGATTGGATTGATGCTACTTCTCTTCTTGGCTGCACCGTTATTTGTGACAAGCATTTCGCATAGCAGTGTCAATAAAGAGATGGAATCTAAAACCATTCGATTCTTAGCGACGAAAACATCTCGCGAAAACATTATCTTCGGGAAGTTTTTAGGGAATATCTCGTTTTGGGTACTTTGCTTAAGTATCGCGCTCTTGTTGATTGTTCCATTTTCTAAGTCATTTTATTTTGTGGATTTGATTCAAAGCATCATCTTCGTTTCTTACTTCATAGGTCTATCGCTGTTCCTTTCGACAGTAGTAAATAACTCTTCGTTGACCATGTTCGCAGGAATCGTCCTCTCTATCGCTTTACCAGTAATCGGCATGTGGAGTCTTCTTTCAAAGAACGTAGCAATCGATGCAATTTCCTATTTAACTCCGTATTTTTACTACACTCATGCAAACACTTCTTATACGTATTTCGTTTTAATACATACAGTAGTTTTTGTCATGCTAAGTTTAATCATCTTTAAAAGGAGAGATCTCTGATGATAGCCCTTCGCGCAACGAATTTAACTAAGCAGTATGGAAACAAGACGGTCGTGAACAATTTAAATCTAGAAATAACAAGTGGCTCTATTTTTGGTTTTTTAGGTCAAAACGGCGCTGGTAAATCAACATTCATCAATATGATTACAGGACTTGTACGACCCACCTCAGGTACTTTTGAAATATTGGGAGCAGCAGGCAATTCTTTAGATGATGTTCGAACACGGATAGGCGTTTTACCCGATTACTCAACTTTTTACGAAAATTTTACAGCGCTTGATCACTTGAAGTATTTCAGTAAGGTTCTTGGCCTCAAATTGACCACGGAAGAATTAAAAAAAGTCTTAAGAGATGTTCAATTAGAAGAGGCAATGAATACAAAAACAAAAAACTACTCATTTGGAATGAAAAAAAAGCTGGGGATTGCCCAAGCTTTAATCAATAAACCAGACATTTTATTTTTGGATGAACCGACTTCAGGCGTAGATGCGAACTCTATTCTGGGTATTCACTCTTTAATCAGAAAGGTAGCTGCTGAAGGTACTACTATTTTCCTGACTTCTCATAACCTGGACGAGGTCGAAAAGCTTTGTACAGAAATTGCAATCATGAACAAAGGTTCGATTCAGACAAAAGGTACCATGAGTGAATTAAGAAGTCAGCATCAAAAAAGTATCACCGTTTATGTGAAACATGAAATGATCGATAGCGAAACTCAACAGAAGCTAACAATCGAACTATCGAAATTAGTAAAAGTCTTAAGCATCTCCGCTACACATTCTGAATTCATCGTGCAAAATGAAAGTGCTATTCCTGAGCTGAATAAGTACCTGGTCATGCAACAAGTAAATGTCTATCGATTAGAAGTAGAAGAAGCTTCCTTGGAAGAAATTTTCCTAAACTTAGGTGTTGAAGTACGAACGGCCTGAGATACCATGCACTATAAAATCTGGTCATTGTCATTTTTTAGTGAAAATGTATAATGAAACATGATTCTAAACTGGAGTTGAGTATATGCAGAAAACCTTATTTTACCTTTCCATACTAAACACCATCTACATCGTGACCAACTCATTCACGTATTCCGACAGTTTTCTCAACGCCCCGCTCGGTTTGACGACGCTGTTTGCTGTCGTTTTAATGGTTCTTAATGACAAAGCGAAGAAAACGGGGAAATCGATTTATACCAAAACAACGGATGTCCTCAGTTTCATCAACATCCTGATTGGATTTTCGCTGATTGTCTTGATCTAGGAGTGGAAAATACCGATGACGATTTTTATGTACATGTTTTGTTTATTGATCTGGGGGCTTAATTTCATTGCCGTCAAGATTCAAGGGACGCCGGTCAGCTTAGAGTTATCGTTGACCTATCGCTTATTCCTGACCGCGATTTTGTTTAGTATTCTGGTCTGGATCATGAAGCCAAAAGGAAAACCTTCGAAAGAGGATCTTCCGTATCTCCTGGTGTTTGGTATCTGTAACTTCGCACTCAGCTATCTGTGTCTCTATTACGCGACCATGTTCAGTTCAGCCGCGATTGTCACGTTGATTTTTTCCTTGAAAGTCATCTTCACGCCCGTTGCTTTACGAATCTTTTTAAAAGAACATTTACACATCCGCATCCTGATGGGGGGCATATTAGGTGTGCTGGGCGTTTTGATTTTACTCTATCCGACTCTACACGACATACATCCGAATGATGTAAAAGGAATCGTGCTTGCCCTGCTCGGTACTGCCATTACGGCAATCGGCGACGCCAGTTCAGCACGGAACGCGAAGAAACAAGTCGATCCGATTTATGCGAATGCAATTGGATTTATCGCAGGCGGTGTGCTTCTCGGCACAGTCGTCGTATTGCAGGGGCAAGACATCCGTCTACCGTCCTCTATTTCTTACTTATCTGCGCTTCTCTACCTCACGCTGCTTGCTTCGTTTGGAGCATGGCTCTTTTACTTAAAGCTGGTCAAGAAAATCGGTGGTGCCAAAAGCGGCTACATGGTAGCGCTGTTTCCAGCAATCGGAGGTATCGCTTCCGTCCTGATTGGTGAATCCGATCCATCGATCTACTTAATACTCGGTTGCTTGTCGAGCTGTGTCGGTGCCGCTGTTGCGTTAGGTGCAGGAACTTATTTCCGAAAGACTTTATCGCTAAAGAAACTTCCGGTTCGTGCTAGATTGAAATAGTCGTTTGTATCAACCGAAAAATCAAGATGAGCGTACACATGAAACTCATGTACGCTCATCTTTTTGCAATTAAACACATCGATATTCACTTAATTACGGAATGACCTTCATCTGGACGGTCATTTCTTCAAATTCTTCTTGTTCAACCTCACCTTCTAGCATGGATGTTACCTATTGATACGCTTTTAACCAATGGTACGGTTGCAACTCATGGAGTGCTTTAAAGAGTAGTGCTTGCTCGGGATTCGTGACGGCAGCTTTAACGTCCGCACCAAAGTAAAACAGACGCTCCTGGCAGACACCGCATGGACTCAAAATCTTGAACGGTGCCTGTTCATCGTCCCGCACGACACAAATCGTATGTGTGATCCGACAGTTCAACTTGTGTGCTTCGAGGATGGCACCGGTCTCGATACACAATTCGGTCGACGCGTTCACGACTTCCGGTGCGACACTCGTCAGGATCCGTCCGTCATCGGTCGCCATCGCCGCCGCTCCGCCCCATCCGTTCGGATACCTCGTTTCAATTAATTCTTTTGCTGCCTCAAATAACTGCTGTTCGATGTTCATTTCATCACTCCTGTATGCAGACGCATTTTGACGAATTCATAGCTTCCGCCGTTCGTTGCCTGCTGAAACTGCTCGACCGGTTCAAAACCGCTTTTAGTGTACAGCCGGATTGCCCGTTCGTTAAACGTTGCGACGGCTAATTCAATGTGACGTGGTTGATACTGCTTGATCGCAAAGGCAAGACCGGATTCCAAAAAAGCCGTTCCGTTTCCTCGCCCCGTCAAATCCGGCCGCATCCCTAACGCCAATTCAAGGCTGCCCTGTCCGGGTTCAAACACAAAAAATCCGATCAGTTGTGTACTATCCATAACAGCATAGTAATGTTCCGTCCGTTGATCCGGATCCAAAAATTCCGCCAGGTCCTCTGGATCATTTGGCATATCGTAGAACGCAAAGTCACCCTCGTATTGCCAGTCATACGCAATCTGTTCCGCCTGACGTTGTGTCAGTGGTAAATAGGTATAGGTCATTGCAAGCGACCTCCTTTCAAAAGGAATTTATGCATCAATCAAGATCGATTTTTTCTGTATTCGAGTAACAGTGGTGTCAGATTCAGTCCAATCGACACAATCGTTAAGAACCACCAGGCGCGTTCCATTCCGGGAACAACGTCTGCCAAAGCCCCCCAATCCTCGGCTTCGACCCAGCTCGCCAGTTGACTGTATTCCGCACACAGCGTGAGCGCCGTAAGCGATAGCCCGACAGCCATTGCCAGCTTATAGTCCTTGCCGATGAAGTACAAAATCAGATTCACCGCCGTCGCGAAGATGGCAAGTATTCCAAACAGTAACCACATAGCATTTCCTCCTGTTTTCCGCTAGTCTGTCTTTCGACAACTGATAAATCATTATCTTTTCAAAAGAGCTCTTCATCTTCTTTAACTTATATTTTACATTTTTTACAAATAATTTGATAATCTAAATGAAAATACATAAACAAATCATTACGCTTAGTATTAAAGGAGGAGTTCAAATGAGAAAAAAATTGGGTTGGATATCTGTTGCGCTGTTCATCTTCACCTTTGCTCAAATATATCTGTTACCTGTAAATGGTTTTTGGGGAAGAATTATCTTTTGGGGCGGTTTAGCAGCAGCACTTGTGACCGCTCTGTTCAGCATTAGAGGTGCCGGAAAAGTGATTGCCCTTATTCTATTATCAGGCTTTTTGATTTATTTCGTTTACGGTGTATATGTCATGATTGGATTTTGATGATGAAACTAAAAACTTCTCAAGTCGAGCGGTTTTTTAGGGCACCTCTCGTGATAGTTGCTCACTTCAAATCCTGTATTCTTATACGATTCCATTCTTTTTCCTGATTTGTCCGAAACACTTCTCGACCTCGATCCCACTCTGCAATCAAACAAAGCAGACCAAAACCTGTCATGAGCAGGTAGTGCATTGTACTGACGGACTCCACGTTAACATACCGCCAAGTCATTCCCGCTACAAAAAGCAACGGAACAACTGCCCCTAAGTACACATTCTTTTGACTCGATAATACATACTGTACTCCGAGTATGCCTGCATAAAGTAAACCCATAAACAGAAAATCCATAAACAGAAAATCCATTCTTCTTCCTCCCTAGTCGAGCATATTTTAAAATCTTCAATCGTCAAAAGTTTTTTCATACATACAGGCTGGTTTGTTCAACCATTTGCTAACATCAATAATTTACCATATTAAAACGAAAAATGATTTGATATTTCTGATGATTACAAAAATGTAAGCGAACACCTAAATAAAAAAGCTAAAAAACGATTCTTCTCGTGTAAGAGAACAATCGTTTTTCGTCTTCCATCTGAAACACTTAATTGGATCCTGTTTTCTATACATACAAGGACGATGATTTGACTAATTTTAATCAAACCAAGCATAATGATAAACAGCAAAGCGTTACACAACTCGCTCTGCAATGAAAGGATGTTGGTTATTATGTCATCAAAAAAAGTATGGTCAGTAGAAGGTTATGAGGAACATGGTGTAGAGAACCATCAAAAAGCAACTATGACGGAAACGTTTACGAATGAAGCCGATGCTCGTAAAGCTGCTAAAAAAATGGCGGATAAGTACGATCAACTCGATGTATACGTCATCTATACGAATACATCAAGCGGTAAAGCAGAAGAACGTTTCTTTAATTCGGATGGATCTTATAGTGAAGAAGGATTTGAATGGTAACATCTCAGCCGTCGATTTGACGGCTTTAATTATTTTTTAATGCTGTCTATTATAAATGAACAAATTGTGTCGAGAATAATTATTTTGAATAAAAAAGAAACTTATGAGATGGTCGAGACCACTCTTGACTTCAATTGTGATATGAATCTGCCTCTAACTCAATTTTTTTCGCATCAATTCATAAACTGCGCCGGCAAAAAAAGGAATTTATTTCTCTTTTTCGTATTTTCAAATCGCTTACCCTAAACCTTTTGAAAATTTAATTAACTGGACTATACTCTCCATTTAGCAACTCTTCCTTACAGTGTATATACTAAAAATATATAAAGGAGGTATTTATTGTGAATGGTGCGATTGTTAATCTTATTCTCCTGATTCCTTTTTTAACTTTTTCTATCTTCCTGTCAAAAGGAAAAGGAGCATCATTACTTGCAGGTTATAATACAATGTCTGACAGTGAAAAATCCAAATATGATGAAGTAGCTTTGTGTAAATTCATGGGGAAAATTATGTTTGGTATTAGCTTCAGTTTATTATTATTTGCAATGAGTGAGATATTAAAAAAGCAATTTTTATTTGTTATTGGCGTTTTTTTACTTTCAACTCTGATCATTTTGGCGTTGGTATATTCAAATACAAGAAACAGATTCAAAAAGAAAGTTTAATGATGATGGACAGAGATTTTTATATCTTAAAGTTTTAAATTAATTAAATCGACGTTACTATTATCTTTTAGGAGACACAAAAAAACCGCCCCTTCATAGGAGCGGTTTTTTCAAGTTACGCTTGCGGACGTTTCCGGCGCAATCCGTAGTATTGATAAAACTGAACTTCAATATTCCCGTTATAGAGTTTACGGCGTTTCGTCGCCGGGCGACCGAATGCTTTTTCGAACTCGACGTACGACGTGATCATGTAGACACTGTAATACGGGAATTCACGGAACGCATTGCCGATCTTCCGGTACAGCTGATGGACTTCGCGCGCGTCCTCCAGACGTTCACCGTACGGCGGGTTGCCGATGATGACACCAAAGTCTTCCTTCGGCTTGAAGTCGGCTGCGTCGCGTTGCATGACGTTAATCGCGTCCCGGACGTCAGCGAGCTCGGCGTTTTGCTTTGCGAGCTTGACCATCTCCGGATCCGTATCGTTGGCATAGATTTTGAGCGGCTTGTCCCACTCGGCTTTGTCGTTTGCTTCCTTGATTGCATCAAACCAGGCTTTTTTCGGAATACAGGCCCATTCCTGCGACGCGAACTCACGGTTGATCCCGGGTGCGATATTCCGTCCGATCATCGCGGCTTCGATGGCCAGTGTCCCTGAACCTGTAAAGACGTCGTACAGCGGCATATCCGGCTTCCAGTTCGTCAGCATCAGCATCGCTGCTGCCATCGTCTCTTTCAGTGGTGCCGCCGAGTGGAACTCCCGATAGCCGCGTTTATGGAGCGCATCGCCTGACGTATCGATCGTCAGCGTCGCAATGTCTTTTAAGAGCGCGACTTCGATCGGGAAGCTGGCACCGGTCTTCGGTAACCACTCGTCGCCCATGTTGTACGCTTCCTGCATGTGCGAGACGATCGCTTTTTCGGTGATCTTCTGACAGTCACGGATTGAGAACAACTTCGATTTGACCGAGCGGCCGTTGACGACGTAGTTCGCTTCCCACGGCAACAGTTCGCTCCACGGGAGGTCTTTGACCTGATCAAATAACTTTTCGAATGATGTCGCTTTGAATTCCGCGACGACGAGTTTGACACGGTCCGCCGTCCGTAACCAAAGGTTGAGACGAGGAATGTCCTCGAGCTCGCAATCGATGTAGACTTTTCCGTCCTCGACCGTACATTCGTATCCTAAATCGCGGACTTCCTTGGCGACGAGGGCTTCGATTCCCATTGCCGCCGTCGCGATGACTAAACGTTTTGCCATGATTGTTCACGCTCCTACCTGTTTCTAAAATTTCCAAAAATCATTTCAATAAAAAAAGAGCCCAGTTGGACCTGGACTCTCGTTCAAAGTAAAAATAACAGCCTATGTGGTCCTGTAAGCCATGTTCTGTTCCCTAGTGTTGCAAACGGTTTGACCCTCACACGCGGGCGACAATCATCTATCTCCGTATTTACATACGCTCTCCTTCGCGTTCAGTTCCGCTCCGGAAATTCCCCTACCAAATTTGGGTTTCTCGCTCGTGGGGTTTACCTCGTTCCACCCTTACTGTTTCCAGTAAGGCTCCGTCACTGTGGCACCTTCAAGAAGTTTCGGCCATATCCGAAGACTTAGGCGTTCCTTCTGCCGTCAGCACGACGCTGCCTACACTTATCTTTTCGTGTAGCACGATCACTACAACCATCGCAGGTTGTGCGAGCATGGACTTTCCTCAAAGCACCGGAGTGCCCCGCAATTGTCCGAACCAACATAGTCACTGCTTAACAGTGTAGCGCACACGACCGATTCTAGCAAGAGGTATTTCTCGATCAATGGGCGGAACAGTTGCGTTTTTACGTGATTTTGCGGTATAGTACAATGGTTCAGAAGGGGGCATGTACTATGAAAAAACGACGCTCTGGTACGAACCAGCGTACCGTACGGAAATTGACGTTCTTGATCGAGATCGACGAAATCAAGGCACTTCATCTCCGGAACGGCATTTTTGCCTTTTATCGCAAGGGTGAATTCATCCATGCGTTCGAGCCATTTAATGTAAAACAACCTGATGCGTTATCGAAACGGAGCTACCATTTCGACCAGCATGATATTTTATTGATGAATGAACGCTTCCCGCAACAAATTCCGCTGTACGATGAAGCGATGACGTTACGGTCGTGGGCGAATCAAGTTGAATACGGACTATATCAACTGATCGACTCCGGACGCCTGTCTTTCATTCATGAAGACGATACCGGCTACAAAATGGAAGCGACGATCCAGTGGACCGGCGAAACGCTTGTCGCGCCGACACCGGTTTATAAAAAAGGAAAAGACCCAAAGTGAATCCTTTGAGTCTTCCTAAGCTGTCTCCCACGTGGTGAGACGGCTTTTTTTATTTATTTGACGGTGATGACACGTTCCGTCACCCGTGTGTGACGCCCGCTCGACGTCGCAAAAACGAGTTTATACGTCCCTTTTTCCTTCAACGCGTAGGAATACTTATGCGTCCCGTTGCGCAAATAATCGTTCGCGAACGTCTTGACGACCTTGCCGTCCTTGTAGAGACGGGTCAGGGTCTTCGCATTCGAATACTCGTCAAAGTAAAACGCAAACGGCTGATTCGGTTTCAAGACCGACGGGACCGACACTTTCGAGACAGGTGCCGGAATCGTCGCGAGCATACCCGCATTCAGACGGCCTGTTCCGTAATGGGATGTCGTATCGCCGTTCTTTTTCGCCGCTGCCGCATAAAGTTTACTGCGCAACGTACTGTTCGAAATGAACGGATTCTTCGACTTCGCAAGGGCGATGACACCGCTGACGATTGGTGTTGCCATCGATGTCCCGTCGAGGTAGCCGTACTTGTTGCCGACGATCGTCGAGTAGACCCCTTCGCCCGGCGCCATGATGTTTAGTCCCTTCCCGTAGTTCGAGAAGGTCGACGCACGGCCAAGCGTTCCGACCGATCCGACGGCGATGACGGATTTCATCGAGGCCGGGAAGAGCAGTTTATTGCGTCCGTCATTCCCTGCCGCACCGACGACGGTGATGTTCTTCGCTTCGGCTTTTTTGATCGCGGCTTCCATGTACGGATCGTATTCATATTGTCCGAGCGACAAATTGATCACGTCCGCGCCTTGCGCGATCGCATACAAGACCCCGTCTCCGATATCGAGCGAACTGGCGAAGTCACCGTCAAAGACGTCGGCGCCAATCAGTTTGACACCGGATGCGACCCCGACCGTTCCCTTGCCGTCTTCAGCGGCCGCAACGATTCCCGCGACATGTGTCCCGTGATCGTCCGGTTTGCGGATACCGGAAATCGTCGTTGTTTTATAAATGACGTTCTTAAACTCCGAGTGATTGACGTCAATCGCATCATCGATGATGGCGACCCGGATGTCGGATTTGCCGCGGCTGTATTTCCAGTAAGTAGGAATACGCGATTGATCCAAATATGTTTGCTGCAATTGAGCCGAATCGGTCGCTTTTTCGACGACCGTGACCGGAATCAAATCGGCTTCAACATCTGCCTCATCGAGGTGCGGCAACGGTTCGACGAGCGAAAAACCGTCCTGCTTCAGTTCCCGTACTTCCTGCAGACCTTGTTCCGATAACCAGGATTGTTTTTGTTGTTCCGTAAATGTTGGATCGTACTGCACATATTGAGAATTAGCGAACGCAGAGGTAGGTAACCCTACGACGACAGCAAATGTGAGTAGTGCAAGTTTCTTTTTCAATGTGGACCCTGCCCTTCTCTTTTTACACGCCGATTCTATTGATGTGCTGACCCAAACGGACTAAAAAAATGGAACGGTCCCATCGGACTCTTCGCTGACTTCAAATGGAATGATTTTTCCGATCGTGACATAAGAATAATAACGGACAAGCACTGCTCGCCAACGTGCCGCATCAATTCCGGTCAGATCTTCTCCGAGCGGCGATCCGTCAAACGTCTCGAACTGCTGGCAAAAAAAGGCTTCTTCCGCCTCACTCCAGGTTACGGCTTCTCCAATAAATCCGGTGGAAAATCGGACGAAATCGGCAATCGACGGACCAATCACTTCGGATGGCAGACGTTCACTCATCCGACCGACCAGTTCGTAGCGATCGCGTTCCGCCTGCTCTGCTTCCTCTAATGAATGGCACAGCAAGACTTCCCGATTGATCTCCACCAAAACGACATAATCACCTTGCGGCAAATTGACGTGTATCATCACTACACCCCTTGGATTAAATTCGTGTAGTTTCTAGATGTCACTTTCTATCTGTTAACTTATAATGTCCATTTTCGATCAAACATCAATTCTATCGGTTCGTTATCCTTAGACTTTAACATACGAACACGGGTCGTATCAATTTGATCGAGTAAATCACCGTCGCTCAGTGAACGAATTGCAGGTGCTTCCGCCTGTTCAATCCGGTCATGAAACGGCACTAACAACTCCTGTTGTTTGCTGGCAAGCGCATACCACGCGAGGCGGGCAAACGGCTCGTCTTTCGCCGTTTCCAGCGCATAACTTTCAAAGATGTCCGGTAAGTAACTGCTGAACTGATCGAGGGCGTCAATCCGCTCCGCTAAATCAAGCACTGTTAACCAACTTGGGAGAGACAATAACGATTCACTTGACCACCAATCGATCAAATCAACGTGCTCCTTGAACAATTGTTGTGCTTCCGACCGATCGATGAAGTGGTGCATCGTCTGGATCAACTCATTCCAAGCAATCGTCCAGTATTCTTCCGATGGATTGGCCGAGATGAAGAATTGGCGGTAGACCGTCAGCAACTCCGATACTTCCGGTAACGTCTCGACTTCCAGCCGTTGGTTGAGACGGCTGACTGCTTTTGTGAAATAACTTGGCTCTAACGTCAACGCCATATAAAGTAATTTAGGGACATCTTTTAATTCGCCTTGATCGACCGTTTCAAATAATTCTTGGATCCATTCTGGTTGTGGGTTTGTCATCATACTAACTCCTCTGCATAGTAAATGTATTTACTATACCCGAAAAAGAATTAATTGAATCCTCCAACTTACAAGGCGCCGATTTGTTTCGCTGTTTCTTCGCTGCAGAGAACAATCAACGTCGTGTTCGGCGGAATAGCTTCATCGAGGCGGCGGTTCAAATCAAGTCGTTTGCCGTCTGATAAAATCGTCACCCCGTCTTCGAGTAAGGTGTGAAACGCATCCCGAAACGTCGTCCACTCCGGTTTTGCAGGAATCGAAAACATTCCGTCCCCGTCTTTCGTCAGCAGATTCGTCACGACTTTCGTCACCCCCGGATGATGGGCGGCGAGAATCGCCATCCGTGCCACGGTCTCGTCCCCGAGCAACACTTCATCGACCTTGACTTGTTCAAAACTGTCGAGGTGTTCCTCAAGCATCATCTCGACGATCGTATAGATGTTCGGATTCGCCCGTTCGATACTTGCCGCAATCAATAAAGTCCGTCCGTCAGCCAGTGCCGGCGGTATCGAATGGTCGGCGAGAACGATCGCCCGGGTCGCCTTTTTGATGTTCGCCCGCTGTAACGTCGATTCCAGTGCCGGATCGCCGCTGATATAGTGGAAGCGTGGATGACTGAACGGTTCCCGCTCGAGATCATCGACCAAGATGACATCCGTCGTCTCGAGCAATTCATCAATGACGTGTTTCGAGCGGCGGCTGTAGCCGAAGACTAACGTATGCCCGGTTTCTTTCACTTGCAATAACCCTCTTTCCTTTTGATTTCGAATCAATTGCACCCCGTCGACGAGCTTTGAAATCAAGCCACCGACAATCCCGATTCCGAAGATGAAGATGAAAATCGTCATGAAGCGCCCGAAGTCCGTGTTCGGGAAAAAGTCCCCGTATCCGACCGTCACGACGGTCGTCATCGTCCAGTAGACGGCACGGAAGTACGAACCGAACGTGTCCGGTTCGACGAGATACATGATCAAGGCGACGCCAAAGACGAACACGAACGAGGCAAACGCCAACGTCCGCATCTTCAAAAAGGACATCTTCCGTAAAAAACGTAACCAGACCATCTTTTTTTCATCCTTTCCGAACAAATCCTGTTTTCGTCCTGTCAATAAGGGCGAAGGAGGTGATACACATGACACAAGCCGAAGAAATCAAAACGAGTTTAGTCGTCGTCTTCGAACGAAATGACAAGGTGACGCCGAACGGAGACGCGGTTCTTGCCCGCCGCCGCTTCAACGGTCTCCGTGCTGACTTGGAACCAGAAGTCGTCGCGTCGATTGGTCGCGCCATCGGACAATTGCTCGCTGGTTCGTACACACACACGGAAATCAGCCGTGATTTTGCCTTACTTAACGCGTAATCGATTCACCCCACTACGAATAAAGGAGGAATTTGATGGAACACACGATTTTGTTAACATTCGATACGGTCATGAAAAAGCCGTTCCGCCTGCGTCTCGCGGGTGCGAAATCTGCCACGACGGTCGAGGAGATCAAAGCGCTTGGTCAGCTGATGGTCGACCATGATCCGTTCCATACCGGCATCATCAAGTTGAGCCAGGCTGAGCTTCAGAACAGCTCGGAATCCGCCTACGTCATCTAACTCGACGAAAAGTTCATCCGTCACCATCACCGTAGAGGTGGTGGTGACTTTTTTTTGGTATACTAGAATCATCAAGCAATTGGAAAGGAAGTCAATTTATGGCCAAACGCCCTCTTACGCCTCGCGAATGTGAACTCGTCGTCAGCAGTCTTTACGTGATGGAGCTGATCCCGTTCGAAGGAATCATGGAACGCCTCGAGTCGATCACCCTGCGCGACATCATCGGACCGGTCGCATCCGGCGAGATGACCCGGGAGCAGGCAGCAGACGCCCTCGATCAATACATCAAAGTGCGCCGCCGCCGTTTCCGGAATGTCCCACCTGAACACCTTTGGTCGCTTGACGACCGGATGGAGCAAGAAGCGTTACGGATGATCCGTAAACGGGCTCCGTTGACCGCCGGGGAAAAGCTGCAACCTAAAGCGATTCCGTTCGAGATGGGCGACACCGTCGAGATGACCGTGACCGAAATCCAGGAACGGAACGGAAAAGTCAATGTCATCGGTAAGGTCGGACAAGTGACGGCGAAACTGCCTGTCGCCAACCGCCAAGCCATCAAAGGCACCAAAACAATGTCCGCCTGGATCACCGGAATCGAAAAGAAACCGGCTTTGATTCACCTGTCGACATCCGATTACGGTAAACACCAACCGTCCACTGACGTCCAGGCGGCTTACGTGACGGCGATCGCCGCTCTCCGCCGTTATTTCGAATCGGCAGAGTTGCCGTCGACGGAAGAGGTCGACCTTGCCAAGTCCTTGTTCCAACGGATGATCCGCCGTGATCAAAACGATTGGTTCACGGTCTATGTCGCGATGGGTCGCCCTCAGCTCGATCACGTCCGGCGCTGGGTGAAGGTCATCCAGATGCTCGGCAAGTCACTTCGCGGCGACGACGAATCGACACGTCAACTCGCCTCACAGGAAGATCGATTCTTTAAGGATGCCTTACTCCGGGCTTGCCGGGCTGCTGAAAAAAACTTTTCGACGCCTACGTAAGTCTTTCGACTAGGAGCCGGCCTTTTCCTCGTCCCATTTCAAATCATTTTTCAAAAACAGCCCTTCGTCTGCTCGTCAGAACATCAGAAGGGCTGTTTTTTTGCGCCACAAAAAAAGACGGACGGGCATGATCCCGTCCGTCTTACGAATTATGCGATATCAACTGTTGATTCTAATGCGCGGCAGGTCCGGCGTACGGTTGGAAGGAAATCCGTCCGCTTCGCGACGCCGCCTTCGATGACAAAATGTTGGACACCTTTCGTCCGTTGAATCGCCGTCAAGACCGTCACCAGTTCTATGAACCAGTTCGAGATCAATTCGACGACCTGCTCATCAAAAGCTGCTGCTCCATACACATCATACCCATTCTCACAGAGATGGTTCGGGAAACGTTCCTTGAACCGAAAAATCAGTGTAGCCGTCGTCGGAATGTAAAAGTGATCGAAGATGATCCGTTGTTCTTGATCTGTTTCTTTCTCCGTCAGTCCATCCATCATCAACTTCGGTTGACTCCCGATATTTAGAGTCCAACTTGTTTTCTTTCGTTCGCCAGTGGAAGTGATCGTTCGCATGGTTTCGTCCATCTCCTTTGATGTGTAAGCGTTTACCTCTTCATTTTACAAGCCCACCAACAGTTCCTGCAACCGTCAATTTCTTAAAAATGAACGATGACTTCATCTGACGTTTAGTCTAACAAATTTCTATTGTTTTGACGATGGCAGTAATTAACAACCTTTTTCTCATGCAACTGTTTCTTCCATCCACTTTGCTCTTGTTTCACCTGAAAAAGCGCACATGGTCATTCCATCTTTGAAGAAGATGTGACCGCTCTCACCGTTGCCTGGGAACGGACTTCACAAAAAAACTATTAGCGCCTTGCGAAATATGATACCATTCAGTGGAATCACAGAAAGAGGAGAGAACAATATGCGAAAAGTTTTTCGATTAAGCATCTTGTTCGTACTGATCGTCCTCATCGGTAGTAGCATCATCTACTGGCAAAACCGGGAACGTGTCCAAAATGAACTGTACCGCACCTATTACGGACAATCCGGTGTCCCAGCCGAGAACATCGACATCTACGAACAAGCCGGTGACCGGTACGAGGTCGATTGGAAGTTGCTTGCCGCGATTCACCGCGTCGAGACGATCTTCTCGAAATCGTCCGCCATGCAGTCTTCGGTCGGCGCGATCGGACCGTTCCAATTCATGCCGAAAACATGGGTCGGATGGGGATACGAAGGCGGCACGTCACTTGGCGACATCGAGCACGACGGAATCGACCTGACGGATCCGGACGCCATCAAGCAATACGGTGGTCTTGGCGTTGATGCAAACGGAGACGGCAAAGCCGATCCGACGGATTTGACGGACAGCGCCCATACGGCAGCCAAGTACCTCAATCAGCATGACGTCACGAAAAGTTCCGATCGAGCGACGCTTGAATCTGCCCTGTTTGAATACAATCGCAGTGAACAGTATGTCAGCGACGTCCTCGACCAATACGATGCCTATCAACAACAAATCGAGTCGATTGATGCGAACGATCTCGATTTCAAGAAACAGACTTTAGCGCAACTCCTTCGCATCAGCTTACGTTTGACCAACTAAAAGGAGGCACCACCCATGACACAACCCGATCGTTCGACATTGACGATTGAGGAATCGTCGATCCGCGTCCAGACGACGTTCGACCAAGACAAGACAAAACGTTATTTACGCAGCTACATCTTCGACGACATCGAGGACGGCACCCATGTCGCGGCCCTGATCTACACACCGCGGACGACGGATGCGTTTTTATCCGGGACGACGACCCAGCGCGCCTATAACTTGATGAAGAAATACGTCGAAGGTCCGGTCAAGCAGTACGACATCATCAGTCTGATGCCGGATTTGCTCGTCAGCGAGGATTTACCGTTCGCCCAGGCCAGTTTTGATGAACTCAATTACGAGTTCGTCGAACAGACGTTACGTCAGGTCAAGGAGAAGAACGGTGTCGTCTTATGCGGCTGGGGTTCACCCGGTCGTTTGATGCACCACCTGCCCGCTTATGAGAATCTGTTTGATCAGTATGCCGACATTCTGTATTGTTCCGGCATCACCTCTAAAGGCGAACCGAATCACCTTCGTTTGACCGTCGACGACAGTCCGATGATCACGTATCAGGACATGAAGTTAAAAGCGAAGAAGTTAAAGCGTAAATAATTCTGCTCGTCAGGTGTTCTTCCCGTATGATTGTTGCGGAAGAACACCTTTTTTTAGACTAACTTTTTCTCATATCTTGCCAAAACGCCGTCCATTAAATACGACATGAAAGAAGGTGAGGTCCTTTGACATTTTGGAACGAAGAAAAAAAGCTGACAGCCCCTGCTCTACTTCAAGCGGACATACATAGGATTCAAACAGAACTCATCGGTCGTTTTCCTGAAAGCTACCTCGAGAAATTATCCGAACAAAACGGAGGATTTGTCGTTTTTAATGCTGTATCAGTGGATTTTGAAAACACTTGGTCAGAACCCGGCGCTCAACCGTTTTTGCCCTTCACCTTCATCCAACCATTATCTTACGATGTGTACCAATCAAACGTTGGTACTTTACCGGAGTGGGATGTAACCGGAAAAAAGATGATTTTTGCCCATGGTGATGGCAGTTACTTCTACTATTTCAATTTTGAAGACAATGCGCACCAACCGTCCGTCTGGTGTCTGGATATCTCAGTTATTTCTAATCATGTTGTGGCAAGCTCCTTTGACGAACTGCTGACGAAGCTGTCTGTTCAGAAAGATGAGCCGCTTGATGCAGCTGACGCTTCTGTGAGTTTTTTGACGATGGCAGAAATCCTCGAATTCATTGATCACGGCGATGAGGATGACACTTTACTTGCCTACTCCCATTGGATGGTGATTGGTCAAGAACCGGAACGATTGGTTCGTGAATTGATGCAACGGATTGAACAGAGTAATCATGAAGATCAGATTGACAGTTATGCGGGATACCTAGCCGAAACAATGATCAATCATTCAGAAAAACTGCAGACTTCTTTTGAAGACGTCATCGACTTATTGAAGAGCAAACATCTGATTACAGATTTGAGTGATCTTATCGAATGGTTGAATGAAGAACTGTGATGAAAAACGGATCTTGAAGTTTGGTGTAATGCTGATTGACCCATTGATGTTTGCATATAAAAAGAAGCGATGGATGTGTCCACCGCTTCTTTTTAATTTTCGTGAATCCCACTACTCTTCATCCGACTCCTGCGTTTTCAGAGACAAACAAGACCCGGATTCGCGGTTTTGGAAAACTCGCGAATACTGGCTTGTGTCTCGCCTGAGGAAAGCGGATGAAAAGAGAGTGAGGGCTTGCACTACCTTGCTTTGTTGTTAGAATAACATGATTTCAAGCAAGCAGTCGACAAGATCTTTCTCCAGATCCAACGCCTGAAGCTGATGCATCAAGTTGACCGGTTCCAAACGTTGCGACAATAACCGATACAAACGGTCTTTCAGATCATAACCGATCTCCGCCTGATCAAGGAACGTATACAACCGTTCCATCCGGTTATCGTTCGTCGACATATCGACTTGGAGCGACAGAACTTGCGTCTCCCCGACTTCGCCGAGTTCGACCGACAACGATTGAGTTTTATGGTCATAACGGCTTGGCAGGACTTCCCCGTCCCGGGAAACGTGTCCTTCGTTGACTCCGCGCAGAATCAGTGTCACCTCACGTTTTTCCGGCAACAGTTCCCGTTTGCCGAACGGTGTCGCGATCGTCAAGGTCCGCGCTGACCAGTCGAGCTCGAATGCCGTTTCGACGTTTTCGCCGTCCCGGTGTGCGACGCCGACGTTGTCATCCTCAAATAACGTGAAGCGGTTCGACGCCCCTGGGAAGACAAGCAACTCGAGATGATCCGGATTGTGAAGTGCGTTCGAATGCTCGAGATGTTGACCAAGCGGGACGATTGCCCCGGCCTTTGCCAGAACCCCTTGATCTTCGAGTTTACGGAACAACCGCATCTGTTTGCCGCCCGTGTACCGGTGACCGGTGAAGAAATCAAACCATTCGCCGTCCGGCAACCAAGCGGTCGTCGCTGCGACGTGCAAGTTCGGATTCATCGGTTCGACGATCGGCGTGACCATCAATTCCGTCCCGAAGTAGTACTGGTTCGGAACCGCATACGCCAGTTCGTCTTCCGGATGCTCATAGTACATCGGTGAGACAAGCGGCAGACCGTCAAAGTGATTCCGAGCGTTCATCGTATAGATATATGGGACAAGCTGATGACGCAGACGCAAGTACTTCTTCATCACCTGCTCCGACTCGACCGAGTACCGCCACGGCTCTTTCCCGTTGAAGATACTCATCGTACTGTGGAGACGCATGATCGGGCTGAAGACACCGTACTGCAACCAACGCGTCGACAGTTCATCGTCCTTCTCGCCACGTTGATGTCCCCCGATATCATGACTCCACCAGCCGTAGCCGATGTTCGAAGCCGTCGCCGTGAAATACGGTTGGAATTTCAGCGATGCCCACGAAATCAATGTGTCTCCCGAGAAACCGACCGGATAACGGTGACTACCGGGTCCGGCATACCGTGAGAAGATTAACGGACGATTGCCGTCCCGGGCGATGTCGAGCGCATGGTAATGATTGAGCATCCAAAGTGGATCGAGCCCCTTCATCTTCGAGTTTGCCCCCTGTTGCCAGTCAATCCACCAGAAATCAACGCCGTCCGCTTCATGCGGGTGATGCAGTTTCGTGAAGTAATGTTCGATGAAGTCACGATCCGAGAAGTCAAACGGAATCCGGTCTTCCGTATCCGGATCGACGCCCATCGCAACGGCCATCGCCTCATACGCTTCCTCGAATCCACGGACGCCGTCCGCCGGGTGCAGGTTAAGTGTCACCATCCGGTCGTCGTCTTTGAGCCATTGCAGGAACCCTTTTGGATCCGGGAACAGATCGCGGTTCCATGTGTAGCCCGTCCAACCACTGCCGTACTTCTCCGGAATGTCCGTCACGTGCCAGTCCATGTCGATGACACTGACCGAAAACGGAACGTCTTCCGCTTTGAAACGGTTCATCAAATCCTTGTACTCTTTTTCGTTATAGCGCCAGTAACGGCTCCACCAGTTCCCGAGCACTTGCCTCGGTAACATCGGCGTCGGACCGGTCAGCCGGTAAAAGTCTTTTAACGCCTGTTTGTAGTCATGACCGTAGCCAAAGTAATAGATGTCTTGCGCGCCCTCTTGGCGGGGTTCGACAAAATGATCATCGGTCAGGACAAACGACGCCGAATCATCAATCGCCGCATAACCTTGGCGGGAGATGATCCCCTCTTCCAATGGAATCTCACCATCGGCGTGGTCAAGCGTCCGTGCCGTTCCCTTGAGGGTCCGGAGCGGTCCGCCATACGTGTAGCGGCTGTAGTACGTACTGAAGTTCCCAAGGACGTCGATATACAGCGTATTCGACGCAAACGGTCCTTTCGTATAGTGCAAATGGACGTGTTCCGTGATGATTTGCAGCTCGGTTTCGTCCTCGACGATCCGGTACGATGGAACGGGAAAATCACGGTTCCATACGGTTTGCGTCGGTCGATCCTCGAATCGCCCGTCCGCTGCGTACTCGAGTCGGATGAGACGACTTGTTAAGACGGTAAAGCGATACGTGTCGCCTTGGACAATCGCTTCTGGTCGTGCCAATGGTTTCATGTCTCGGGTATAAAAATGGGATTCGTCAATTGTGCGCATACGGGATCAGGACGCGAACGTCCTTGTCACTTCCTTCCAAAAATGAATGTGCAACCGATTACACTATTAGTGTATAAAACTTGTTGTTCCCGTTTCAAGTGACAGCTAATCAAAAAACGCACCGTTCCCGAAAAATCAGGAGCGGTGCATCCATCGTTTTAGAGCAATGGTGAAATCAGACGCGATAACGATTCGAAAATCCGGAACCGCATCGGTCGCTTGACGTAATGAGCAGATGACAGCTGGATCGAGACATCGAAATCATCGATGAAATCACGTTCGAGCCGGGCGGCACTCTCCGAGTCATACATGAACGCCATCAGTTCGTAGTTCAGGACAAAACTTCGGATGTCCATATTCGCCGTTCCGACGACGGCAATCTTTCCGTCGACGAGAAACAGTTTTGCATGGACGAAATGACGGTTATACGTATAAATCTTGACACCGTCATTCAACAACGGTCCAAAATAGGATCGCGTGCCGTAGTAAGATGTGAAACTGTCGCCTTTCCCCGGCGTCAGAATCCGGACATCTAGACCGGCGCGTGCCGCGAGACGAAGTAACGTCATCGTTTCATTATCCGGAATCAAGTAAGGTGTCGATATCCAGATCGACCGTTGGGCCGAAATGATGGCGGCGATCAACGCGTTCCGGATCGCCGGATCTTTCGACGTCGGTCCGCTCGTCACGATCTGGACGGCGCCGTCCGACTCGACATCATGTTTCGGGAAGTAATGATGAATCGCTTCGTCTCCGGCAAACGTCTCCCACGTGTCACTGCCTTCGAGATGGGCGTACAGCCAATCATCCAGGAACGTCGCCTGCAATTCCTTGACGGCCCGCCCTTCAAGCCGGAGATGCGTGTCACGCCAAAAGCCGAACTTCTTACTTTTCCCGTCGTATTCATCCCCGACGTTCAATCCACCGGTAAAGCCGATCTTCCCGTCGACGACGACAATCTTCCGGTGATTGCGGAAGTTGGCCGTGAAGATGAACAACGGACTCGAAATCGGATCATAGGCGGCAATCTTCGCCCCGGCTTCCCGGAGCGGCTTCAAGAACCCTTCCCCGAGCATATAGCTGCCGAGTCCGTCAAACATGAACCGGACTTCGACGCCGGCGTTCAACCGCTCGATCAAGGCTTCACGGATCGCTTGACCGGTCTCGTCGTTACGGTAAATGTAGTACTGGATGTGGACGTGATGTTCAGCAGAACGAATCGCCCGAAGGATTTCCGGAAACGTCTCGCTGCCGTTCGTCAGGATTTGACTTGCCGTGTGGACATCCACCCCGCCGCCGCCAAAGTTCCGGATCGTATTAGCAAGCTTTAAATGATTCGGTGGCAACTCACTGACGGCGAGCGAGCGGACCGGACGAATCGCCTGTCTCAGCAAGGTCCGCTCGTCATGCGACCGGCGGTTCCGGCGCCGGCGACGCGGATTGCGACCGAACATCAGCCAGATGATGACACCGAGGATCGGTAAGAAGATCAAAACTAAAAACCAGGCGATCGTCGACTCGGCCGTCCGGTTTTCGATGAAGATGATCATGATGACCGCGAGCGGAACGACGGTCGCGGAAATCGTCAGGACATAAAACAGGTAGCCTAATTGATATAGCCCCCAAATGATTCCACCTGCGACTAAAAACACGAGCGCGAACTGTAAAATCCGATTGCGCACTAGACTTCCTCCTCTGCAACGTACTCTATTGCTCTATTTCCCTGTCTCCTTTAAAAATATAGCAAAAAAAGAAACCACGGATGTGATTTCTTTAAAAGTTGACCTATTTTGAAAAATTCATGTCGTACATCTCGCGCCCCGGAATCGGATCACTCAAGCTGGCCCAATCCGTTTCATCCGCTTGAACGAGGCAGGCATCAAACTTCGCTTCGAGTGCCTGCTGATCGAAACTGATGCCGATCAAGACCAGTTCCGTCCGGCGATCGTTGATGCTTTCGAAACGTCCGGCATATTCCATGTTCGACGCATACCCCGCTTGATGGAACAGCAAAGCGATTTCCGGACGGGTCGCCAGGTACAAAAAGCCTTTCGCGCGGACAACCTCTTCCGGCCATGCCTCAATCAAAGCCAGCAACCGCTCCGGATGAAACGGGATATCCCGCTTGTAGACGAACGAGCTGATTCCGTACTCTTCCGTTTCCGGAACATGTTCCTCGGCATTCAGCTCGCGAATCCAACCGGCGCTTGCTGCCGCCTGTTCGAAATCAAACAGATCAACGTCCAGAATCTCAGCCGGATCAACCTGTCCGTGTGTCGTCTCGATCAGTTTGGCAATCGGATTCAAGGCTTTCAAATAGCCGATGACATCGTGCTTTTCCTCCATGGTCAACCGGTCGATTTTGTTCAACAAAATGATATCGGCGAACTCGACCTGATCAACCAGCAGATCCACGACTTCACGGACGTCCGTCTCGTCGACCGCCTGTTGCCGTTCAATCAGGGATTCGCCGGATTCAAAGTCCTTCAAGAACCGATAGCCGTCGATGACCGTCACCATCGCATTGATTTTCGTCGTTTCCGTCAAATCAATCTGACTGTCTTCATCGAGGTATGTAAAGGTTTGGGCAACCGGAATCGGCTCCGAGATGCCGCTCGATTCGATGACGATGCCGTCGATATTGCCTTGATCGACTAGTCGCCGGACTTCCAGCAGTAAATCATCCCGTAACGTACAGCAGATGCAACCGTTCGATAACGTCACAAACGATTCTTCCGTCCGCGAGAAGCCGCCTTGCTCGATCAATGCCGCATCGATGTTGACTTCGCTCATATCGTTGACGATGATGGCAAGCTTCCGTCCTTGCCGGTTGTTCAATAAATGGTTCAATACCGTCGTCTTACCGGAACCAAGATAACCGGACAGGACAGTGATGGGAATCGGATTCATAGAAAAAACTCCTTTTTAGTCAAATCGTAATCATTACGTTTTAAATAGTAATCGTTCCGATTTATCCTGTCAACTGATTTTGTCCCGATAAAAAAGCTTTCCCCGTTCCGGTCTGTGCTACCGGGTCGGAAAAAGCCTGTCCTTTGATGATGATTCGTGTCACTTACTCAAAAAACGAGGTCCGCATCAATCGGACGATCGTTTCCGCCGCCCCCTGCGAAAATCCGGCAATCGTATAATGATTCGTCTTCGGAATCACATGGAACGTCGCATTCGGTAAACTGCTTGCAAACCGTTCATGGGCGGCATTAATCCGTTTCGTCAGTTCCGGATGCAGCCAGTTTTCCGGCATCCCGCCAGCCCAATCGGAAGCCGATAAGACAAGCACAGGAGGTGTGACATGGGCGACAACCTGCAAGACGTGTTGATTATTCGCTTCAACTGCCTCCCACTCGTCTAACGTTCCCCGCCAGTGGTTTTTCCGTGCCATGTTCCGCCACATCGGTACCCGGTCGGCTTCCGGCAGACTCGTGAACATCCGCGCGCCGAGATCGTCAGGAATCAACCAAGCGATCGGCCGGACATGACTGAGCCCGTACAAAAAGCGGTTCCATTCCTCTTGCGTCCGTTCGTACCAGTTCGGCAGTTCGGCATCGACTTCCGGATGCGACGGATCCAGCAAGACAATCCCTGCTGTGTCGTCCGGACGGCGGCGGCCGAGTTCAAGCGAAATGTAGGCCCCGAGCGAATGCCCAATGAAGACGAACGGTCCGCGAATCGCCAGCAGATCAAGGACCCGCTCCAGTTCATCCGCTTGTTGCGTGAACAACCGTTTTGATTTACCGCGGGTCGATTTGCCGTACCCGAGACGGGAGTATTCAAAGACCCGTCCTTGTTTCAATAATTCACCGCGGAGCCAGCCCCACTGATGATGACTCGACATCATCCCATGATCAAGGATGAACGTCACATTTCCCGTTCCGGTCAGGCGGGTGTCAAACCGTCCGTCCGCTGTATCCACAATTCGTTCCATCACGACTTCCCCCTATTCAAATAAAGCCAGATCGATCTCATAACCCAGCAGATTCAGATAATCAAACAACTGTGACCGGTGGTGGTACAAATGGACCGCTGCTTCCATCAGCCAACCGGGAGCACTGTCCGTAACCCCCCAATAGGTCGGCCGGGTCGAAAAACCGGTCATCAGCTGCTGTTCGTATGCATGAAAGGCTTGCTCCAAGCGATCCACGATCTGGTCGGCCGGCACCGGGACGGCATAGAAGTCGGCCATCTCAGACGCCGTCGCTCCCGTTGCAATCCGTAAATCGGCTTCGAGTAACACCGCCAGATGGACCGCTACCTCGTACACTGACCGCTTTCCCGGAATCGGTCGCTTGTCCCAGTCGTCCGGTCGAATCAATTGAATCAGACTCCGTGTCGTCCGGACACCAACTCCGACATGCCGCAAGACGGCTTCCTGCCACTCATCCACGGGACCACCACAGAAGCGCCCGTCGCTCCATCGCTTTGACGAACAGATCCTTACCGGCAATGTAGGCACTGATGTCCGTCGGATATTGTGTCGCCAGTTGCTCCTTGATGTCACTATAGGCGCGGACTTCACCCGGATGGTGCCGCAAGTAATCGCGAAAGACGACGTGACGCGCGATTTCCGGATTACCGGTTGCATACAGGTGAATGTGATGCGTCCGGTTGTCGCCGCCTTTGCGGTAATACCGGCGGCCCGGCATCCCGAACTCGCCTTTGACTTCATAGCCGATGGCTTCCATCGCGGCATCGAACGCTTCGATGCCGTCGAGCGTATCGACGACCGGCAGGATGTCGAGAATCGGTTTTGCCGACAGTCCCGGGACCGACGTGCTGCCGATATGGTGCACTGCAAGCAACCGCTCCCCGAAAACCGTTCGGAGCCGCGCCGCTTCCTGCTCAAACGTGTCCGGCCATGATGTCTGATACGGTGTGACGATGACTTGTCTCATGAAATCCTCTCCCCTCGTATGTAGTATGCCAGTTTTACCGGCAAAACAAAAACGACTCCTCAGCTGAGAAGTCGTTTCGTTGCTTATTTTTTCGTGATGAAGTAACGCGATTGATCGAGACGGTCGGATGCCGTATAGATGTTCATCTTGTATGAACCCGTCGCAAGTCCGGTCCGCATCTTCAAGACGTAGTTGCCGTGGTTATCGGCAACGTCCTGCGCGATCAATTGATAGCCGTTGTCCGTTTTTTGGAACAGACGAACGATTTGACGTTTTTCAACTTTCCCCGTCAAAGTCTTTTTACCGGTCCATTTTTTAACCGGATATGTGTTTTTGATCGTAAACGACGCTTTTTTCGTGATCTTGTTTGAGATATCCGTCGACTTAACGGTATACGTGCCTGTCATCAAACCGTCTTTGACTGGAATCTTAAAGCCGCTTGCTGTTGTTTTCGCTTTGGCGATCTTCGTTGAACCTTTATACAGCGTCACATCCAGACCGTCAGTCGCTTTACCTGTCAGGACCGTTGAACCGTAAACAGCTGACTTTTTATCGATCGCCGGTGTCGCGACGACACCCGTGCCGACCGTGATCGTTTTTTCAGTTTTCATGAAACCGAGTTCTGAAACGACCGTCAGTTTGTCACGGAGTTTAACCGGACGCACCGTGACGGCATACTTGCCGGTTTCATCCGCAGTCGCCGTTCCAAGGACCGATGTACCGCGTTTGACCGTGACTTTTGCACCCGCAACAGCTGTTCCCGTGACGACTTTTGCGCCCGGCTTAACGCTGCTGACACTGACGTTGAAGTTTTTCATCGGAACGTTCATGTTAAACGTCAAGAATGTCCCCGTTTCGCCCGCCCGTTTGACGCCTGTGTTCGTGATGCCTTCGTAACGTTTCGTGTACGGTGCAGCCGCTTCCGCAGAATCAAAGTTGACCGTCAACGGTTTGCTTGCGACGAGTGACCAGTTGTCATCTGCTTGATAATCAACCGGTTGTTTCGCTTTGATGAAGTCCGAGATGACGTTACGTGTCTCGTAAGCCGATTTGTAGACGATGTTCTTTCCGCCACCAAGACCCGGGAAGCTGGCACTGCCGGCACGGTAGTTGTTGGTTGCGACAAGGAATTCTTGCTCGTCCGTGATGGCCTTGCCTTGGTACTTGATGTTTTGGACACGATTGGCGTCTTCTTTGACGAGAACCCCGTTAAAGTCGTACTTCGCCGGTTTCGTGATGTCGATTTCGTACGTCAAGCCGTCGAGGATATCGAAGTTGTAACTGCGGAACTCTTTGTTCAGCAAGTCTGTTTTCGCATCCGTCACTTCGTTGAATTGACCGGCCGACATCTCGAGCCAGTTCTTGACGTCAGCTCCCGTGACTTTGACGACTTCGAGTGTGTTCGGATAGACGTAAAGATCGGCGACGTTTTTCAGTGCGATTGGTCCTTTTTTGATCAATGTATAGTCTGAGGCGTTGACTTGGTTCCGGCCGCCTGTCTTAAACGGTGCGCCGGCAGACAGGAGCGGTAAATCTTTATATTGTGCGAGATCCGCGTTTTCTTGTAACTGTTTCTCGACGTACCATTTTTGCGCGTTCGTGACGAACTGGACCGAATCGTCATCTTGAACGAGAGCAAAGAAGCTTTGGATGTCGTCGTTGATCGTTCCGACTTGTTGACGGATATAGGCGAGTGTTCCTTCATGCGCTTTTTCGATCAACTTGACGGCACCGGCATCTGCCGTCGTGTCTTTCGTGACGTCGGCCAGTTTCGCAGCCGATGTATCCACGACCCATTTGTCGCCGTCTTGTTTTAATTGCAGATCGATCACGCCGACGTTTTTCCCTTGCGTGTTCGCCATGACGACCGGTTTGCCGTTGATGAGACCGTTCGCTGCATCGACGTTCGGTAATTTATTAAATGCAGAGTCTGTTGCCGGGAATTTCCCGTGCTGGTGACCGGTCATCAAAACATCGATGTCGGCGATTTTCGTCAGTGCATAACCGACGTTCTCGTCGCCGTCTTTTTGATCCGTCGTATCCCCGATTCCCGTATGTCCGAGTGCGACGACGACGTCTGCACCGGCGTCTTTTAATTTCTTCGCTGTTGCTTTGGCCGTCGGAATGATATCTTCGGCCGTGACTTTCCCGGTCAGGTTGCCGGCATCCCACGCCATGATCTGTGGTGTGACGACTCCGAAGACACCCACCTTGACCGTCTTCATCTGACCGTTCTGGTCCTTGACTTGGCGTTCGATGATTTGATAATCTTTGCCGTCTTCATTGTAATCTGAGACGATCGGCTTTTTCGTGACCGCATCAAGGACGTTCGAGTTTACGAACTTGATTTCGCCTTTAGACGCACTCATCGCGTTTTTCAAGAAGTCGAGTCCGAAGTTGAACTCGTGATTTCCGAGAGTGACGGCGTCATAACCGAGATATTCCATCAGCTCATACATCGGGTGTTTGCCTTTGTTGCCTTGATCATATTGATTTTTGACATAATCGCCAAACGGTGTTCCTTGGAGGGTATCCCCGTTATCAAACAGGAAGCTGTTTGATTCCCCGACGACATTCTGCTCTTGTTTGATGACAGTCGCCGCCTTGACGAGACCAATCGACTCATCCTGCGCATCTTTAAAATAATCATAGTTCATTGAGTTTGTATGTAAATCAGTGGTCTCTAAAAAACGAAGTTTGACGACGCTGTTGTCGGCGGCGAGTGTCTTGACTTGAATGACGGGCGCAAGCATCGGTGCGATCAACGTGCTGGCAATGATAATTTTCGTGACTTTTTTCATCTGATTTCCCCCTAAGTATAAATGACTGCTCAACTAATTTAACACGCTTTCATTGTAGCTTATAGCATCTTTGAATAGGTCGGACATCCGTCTTATTTAACCTACTTAACTAATACCAAATACTGGCTTTACAAACTTTGAATTGACTTTACATTCCAAAAAAAACGCCGGACGACCTTGTTACGGTCGTTCGACGTTTTTAACGTTCATGAAGTGGGTTTTCGTTTAATGACAAAACCGATTAATCCCGCCAGCAAGGCCATGCCGGCTGCATAGAGCGGTGTCAGTCCAACCGGTTGCTGCGCAAACTGCAGTAAGGCTTCATTCCGCCAAGCAACGGTAAAGTTTGCCGTCGTCGCTTGAGCGACAAGGAAACTCGTCACGCCGACTAAAACTGCAAAGACGATCGGATCAAGAATCGTCCGGAACGCACGGATACTGACGAGCAGATACAGAACAAACGGAATCAGAATCAAAATCCAGTAAGCACTTTCCGAGTCAATCGGCTCCGGTACGAATCCGGCTGATTCCGCATCGAGTGCCTGAATCGTCTGGCGGGCAATGCCGTAATCAACCGGTTCAAGATTCAACTGGGTATCCGACAAATCAGGTCGTTCGCCCCCGAGAATCGTCAACAGCTGTTCCGTCACCCGATCAGTGTCCACTTCTGCCAGGACATCCTCAATCGATTGATTTAATTTCCCGGTCGATGTCTCCCCGTTCAGCATCGTCACCGGTACGTCGACGTCTGCTCCTAGAACATTTGCTTTATAGGAAATTTGTCCGCCGTGCAACAAGTCGTACATACCGCCGCTTCCGGCATCGAGACTCGCGACCGTCAAGGCCGTCCGAAGCATCGAATCTCCGTTGTATTTGGTTTCATCCGTCACGACGAGATACAGCTGGAGACAACTCGCAAATACCAATACGAGCAGGCTGCCCCGGGCTGCCGCCGACAAACCGGATAACCCTTGCGGATAGAGCGCCAGATAACTTAAACCGATTACGATCCCAAGTGCCAGCAAACCTTGTGTCAATACACCGCCTTGGAACGATAAAAAGGAAATCGATTCACTGCGCTGGACAAGAAAGAACCAACCAATCCATGTCGTCACTAAAAAACTGACAGATCGGACTGTCCATCCAAGCTGGTTTGCTTTGATCCGCATCATTAAAAAGAGAATAAAAACAAATACGATCCCAAACACCGACAACAACAATGATCCATAGGTGGCGTCGAACGTCAGCGGGGACAAGACTTGATTCAAATCGATCCCAAAAATCGACAACACATCTCCGGCCGAACTCGCCCCGAGCACTTGATTGATGATTGCTTCCCGGACGGCACCCGGCATCGTCACGTCCAGTCCGCCGACGAATAACAGCATCAGCGTGACCGTCACGTCGCTGCTGCCCCAGGTGACGCCTGCATCCTGCATTTGCTCGACGAGCGACTGGTAATCACCCGAGGATTCGATTTGTCCGGTCACGAGTGACATCAGACCATATAAGACGGCAAAGAAAATTAGACCAAATCCAATCCCGAACGCGAGATCCATAATCGAAAAGCGCCGGTTGCGCCGCTCTTGTCGTTGCTCCATCCTCTAATCCCTCCTTTTCCTTTGTTTGATTATTCCTGTTCTATGCCGTTCAGAAACGCCGGTCGCCTAATTTCAATGACTTCTGGTCATTTCTGTACGATATACTCTAATTATAACCAAAACTGTATGGAAGAGGGATTTTGATTCCATGAGGAGGAACGACGTGACGACAACAGAAGCAAATCAAACACTCTTTGAGAACATCAGCAGACAATCAAAACTTGGTCAGCTGCTTACGGAACCGACAGTACTGTCCGGTGGTCTCCTGCATCAGATGAATCAAATTCAGACAACGACCGGGACATATGCAGTAAAGTTGCTGAATCCATCCATCCTTTCTCGTCCGACTGCACGGCAAAACTTCATCGATTCGGAACGGATTGTCAACGCTCTAGCAGGCAAAGTGTCCGCTCTGCCTGCCTTGACGATCGATGGATCTGCCTTGCAACAAATCGGCACACACTATTATCTTGTCTTCCCGTGGGTGGACGGGTCGACGTTGCCGATTCACCAAGTCACAGCGAGCCACGCTGAACTGATCGGCGAACAGTTGGCGCAGATCCACGCTGCGGACCTGTCCTCGCTGAAGGTTCACCAAACCGCTGCATCACCAGAGTCTCCGGTACCATGGGACACATTCGCAGAAAAAATCCGTCAGCAAGAACAAAAGGTGCTAGAACCTTACTTGTCGGATTTAAAACGAATCAAACGTTGGGACAGCGAAGCGTCTTCTGCCCTAAAACAATGGCGGGGAACTTCTGTCCTCAGTCATCGCGATTTGGATGCCAAAAACGTGTTGTGGAAGTCCGGCGCACCGATTCTCATCGACTGGGAATCAGCCGGTCCGATTCATCCGATGCACGATTTTTTAGAAACGGTCCTTTATTGGTCGCTCGATGAGCAAAATCGTGTGCGACGAGACCATTTCGAGGTATTCGTCAAAGGGTATCATGCGGCAGGCGGTCGACTTGACTATCCTCTTGAGCCCGCTCTGTCCGCTGGATACGCGAGTAAACTCGGATGGCTTGCTTATAGTCTGTCCAAAGCTCTTCACCTTGAACCCGTAACTGAAAAAAAGGAGCAACAAGTTGCCGTTCAACAGGTGCTTGAGACGTTAAAAGCGCTCAAAGACTACGAAGCGCTTTGTCCGGTGATTAGAAAGTTGTGGCGTGACAGTCAAAAGAACACGATTAGTACTTTTTAGTAAGGAGCTGGATTTAAATGTCCATCGATTACACTTACCTCATGACACTGATTAAAATGAATCAATTCAGCAAGGCAAAAATCTTATTTGAGACGTATGACATCGATGAAATCAGTGATGAATTCATCGGGGACGCCTTTGATCACGAGACAGACATTTTGTATCAGTTCGTCTGTTATCTGATTGAACAAAAAGAAACAGTCAAACTGCACGAGTTAGCGTTTGGTCTATTGATCCATCCTTTTTGTCATTATGACCGCGCCTACTACCGAGCGTATGACCATGTTCAGCGAATAGTCGCCCTGACCCATCGTCAAGACGTCGCTTTCCTGGAGTATTTGTTGTTCTTAGCGGAAGTGCCCGATCGAGTCACACCAAAACAGGAAGCCCTTACTGTGGCGAATGAAATCTTACGGATGGAACCGAAGAATCGAGTCGCAAAAGACTTTTTGAAGGGGATGAAATAAACACATGCATCAGGCAGGGATGGAAACATTACTTCACTTACAGGCACGTTTAATCAACGGTCAGCTCGAAGTGCAAAAGGAAGAAGGATATGTCGAGGTCGAATCGTTCACATTCCACTCAGGCGCCAGCCCTGAAGAATTGGCTCGACTCCCAAAAGACACACCAAAAGAAATCGTACATTTTTTAAGTGTTCATAATGGTGCCCGTCTTTATTTCACGCCGGACGGCGGCGGGGGTTTCGAGTTATTTTCGATTGATGCTATTTTGACGTACCTCCCGATTTGGGAATGTCCACCGGGCTTCATCCCGATTGGTGCCGGACCTGACGGCGAATGGCTCGTTTGCGAATCGATCAGTGAAGGCGACAATCGGATCTGGACCGGTGAATTCCTGACGTACGAAGATCCTGACTTCGAACGGCTCCCGTTCTCCTTCGATAAGTGGCTTGATTATCTGATTGTTGCGCAAGGGACGATGTATTGGGACTGGTTTCGGTAATACTGTTTAACGATTCAAATTTGTTTTTGTAATACGCGGTTTAAAGAGAAGGAATAGCAGGTTTCCCGCAAACTTTCGCAGCAACCGATAAAACTCATGTGTTTCTACGGCCGTTCCGTTCAAGAGTACTTCATATTTTGCCCATCGGTCTTCATACACCAGACCGGAATCTCGATAGCCGTTCCGCACATAGAACCTTTTCCGTGTCACCCGTTGTTGATAATTTTCAGCACTCTCATCCAGATTCTCGATGTTTAATATTATACGATTTCCCGGCCGGTGTTCTTCAATCTTCTTTAAGAGTTGACTCCCGTAGCCGCTTGATCTTGCCTGACCGTCAACAGCAACATACAAAACGTAGGTTAAATCTTGATGCGTGATCAAATAGGTAAAACCAACAAAAATGTTTTGATCATACAGCGCCCAAAAATCCACAGAGCGCTTTTTGGCTTTTCTTAACAATATGTTCATCGGCATCCGTTCATGATCCGGGAATGCTTCCAGGTATAATTGATTTACCCGGTCGATATCCCGATGGTCTTTCGTCAAGTGTTCCGTTTCCAAAAACATGTTCACTACTCCTTTGATAAAAAGAAAACTCAATCCGGTCGAAGAACAAAAGTCTTCCCCGACCACATTGAGTTTTTAGTTGTTTTTTTGAATTTCGTTTTTTGCATGACGTGCGTACTATGTCCCATTCATCGCAGAGAGAAACGTCGGTAAAGAAGAATCGTCAACAGCACGATGATTCCAAGCAGTACATACATGACGGTGTATCCAATAACCGGCAACATCAAGCCGAGTACAACCGGACCGAGTCCATTTCCGATATCAAAAAAAATAAGAAACGTCGCCGTTGCACGTGCTTTTCCTTCGCGCGGGACAGCTTTCACAGCCATCGTCTGGCTGATCGAAGAGAGATTGCCGAATCCGAGTCCAATCAACAGGCTAGCGAATAGAAAGACAACGGCATCAGTTCGACGGCAAACAGGAGAAAGGCGGGATACATGACCACGTCGGGTCCACGCTGATCCATCAAACGTCCCGTGACAGGACGTGAAACCAAAACCGTCAGTGTGTAGACGATAAAGAAATAACTGGCAGCAGTAATTAGGTTACGCTCGATGGCAAACAAGCTGATATACGAGAGAATACTGGAAAAACAAAAAGTCATTACTAAAATAAGCAAGCTGATGGGTAATGCTTTTCGTTCAAACATATGCGTCCACTTCAAATACGAAGTCGGAGTATTTATTTTCTTCGATGGAACCGAAAGGAACCATCCACACATCATACTCAGGACTGCCAGCAGCAAACAGAATATAAAGATTGTCGTAAACCCTGTCCGGGGCATCAAAAACAGTCCAACGAACGGACCGATTCCGGTGGCCAACGCTGTACTTACTGCAAAGTAGCCGATGCCCTCTCCGCTTCTTTCTTCCGGAATTGTCAAGACGACGATCGTTCCGATGATAGTTGTTGCAATCCCCATCGCAAAACCATTTAATAAACGGGTTAAGGCAAAAAAAACAAATCCAAAATCCAAAATATAGAGAGCCATCGTCAGGGCAAAGAACAGTAATCCAAAGCGTAACAAGGACTGACCGTTCACTTTCGACAAAAGCATCCCTGTCACGAGACGCCCCACCAACGCACCGATGATAAAAATACCTGCGACTACCCCCGCCTGACCAGTCGTCGTACCCAATTCATTAAGTGCATACAGTGTGATGATGGAATTTAGCAACAAATACATAAAAATCAAGAAAAAGTTAATACTTGATAACATCATGAATTCTTTTGTCCATAAAGACCGTTTCTCCATCTGCTTCAAGATGAGTGCCTCCAAAAATCACGGCAACTCCAGTTAAACTTAAAACACAAAACGCTCGCCATCTTCCGGCACGATCAGTTGAGAAGAAAAGTGATGTTCATCGGCAAACGTTCTTAAATCTGTCCGAGACAATGCCCAGTGATTCACAGCTTCCATATGCACGGATAAAATCATAGCCGCTGGAGCTGCCTGATGGACAGCTAAGACGTCTTCCGCTCCCATCACCAGTGATCCACCTTCAACAAACTGGTTATCGCCCGCGTTGACGACGATGACTTCCGGTTGATGCTGCTTGATCACTTTCTCCACTTCTTCATACCAGACCGTATCGCCAGCGATGTATACTGTTTTTTCATCCTCATGTTTAAAGACGACTCCGCATACCGAACCGGCGATTTCCAAAATGGGTCCTCTGCCATGTTCACCTTTTGTTTTAATCAATTGAATCCCTTCAAAAACGGTATCTTCTTGTAACACTTCGACGTTTTGGAAGCCGCTGTTTCTGATTTCTTGGGCATCCTGTTCATTCTGAGTGAACAACGGCATGTCTTTTGATAGTACTTCTTTCGCCACGTCGTCCCAATGATCGAGGTGCAAATGTGTGACAATGACCGCATCTGCATCAATAATAGAGTCAAGTGAAACCGGCAAGTCGTTTAACGGATTTTTTTGATCTTGTCGTGCCGAATTCGGAAATGCCGGATAGGCTCCCTTATTTGCTAAAAACGGGTCAATCAAAAACGTTTTGCCGGCATAGTCTACTTTTAACGTTGCATTGCGGATATGTTGGATGTTCATGTGTACCACTCCTTTTCGTTGTTAGGAGCCTAGTATATAATTTGAACATCCTCCCGATACAGAGCTTACTGAAGGTGTTTTTGCCGTTTTACTTTACTTATGAAGGGATTTGAAAGCGTGTTGGATCAGACGGACTTACAAATCATCGACGAACTGTCTCAGAACAGCCGGATTACGATGAAAGAATTAGGTCAAAAAATTCATTTAAGCGGTCCTGCGACATCCGCACGGGTCTTGAAATTAGAAGAGCAAGGCATCGTCGAAGGGTATACGATTCTTCTCAACCCTGTAAAGATGGGTTATACGATTCATGCGATGATCAGTATCTATACGAAAGATACCCATCACCAGCCATATCTCTCGTTTCTCAAAAAACATCCGTTATACGTTCTGAATAATTATAAAATCAGTGGAGACAGTTGTTATCTTTTGGAGTGTCGTTTTCCATCAAATCAGGAGTTAGATTCGTTTTTAACGGAATTAAATGAGCATGTGAATTATCAGTTATCGATTGTGATTAACAAATAAGTGAACGTTACTTCACGATTATGAACGCACGAAAGCCTTGCCTCCGTTAACCGGAAGCAAGGCTCTTTTCAATTGCCATGGTATTTTTTTCTCTATTAGATACCTTCGTAAGCAAATTCCATGATTTGACGGAGTTCCGTCACAAGCGGCATTTTCGGATTCGCCGTTGTACATTGATCCTCAAACGCGTCGACTGCCATCTTGTCGAGTTTCGCTTCAAAGTCGGCTTTTTTGATGCCTTGGGCTTTAAACGACATTTTGATGTTGAGGCGTTGTCCGAGCTCACTGACGGCTTGGATAAACGATTCGACGCCTTGTTCCGTCGTTGCTGCCGGCAGACCGAGGTAACGCGCGATCTCCGCATACCGTTCATCTGCAATAAACGATTCGTATTTCGGGAAGGCTGCCAGTTTTGTTGGTCGTGTCGCATTGTAGCGGATGACGTGCGGCATCAGAATCGCATTTGTCCGACCGTGTGGTGTGTGGAACTCCCCACCGATTTTGTGCGCGATTGAGTGGTTGATGCCGAGGAAGGCATTCGCAAACGCCATTCCGGCCATCGTTGAAGCATTGTGGACTTTTTCGCGTGCTTCGGCGTCTGAACCGTTATCGTAAGCGCGTGGCAAGTACTCAAAGATCATCTTGATTGCTTTTAACGCCAGTCCATCCGTGTAGTCGTTCGCAAGGACAGAGACGAACGCTTCCGTTGCGTGTGTCAAGACGTCCATCCCTGTATCCGCCGTGATCGAGGCCGGCACCGTCATGACGAACTCCGGATCAACGATGGCAACGTCTGGTGTCAACGCATAGTCAGCAATCGGGTATTTGACGTTTTTCTCTTTGTCGGTGATGACGGTGAATGGTGTGACTTCTGATCCCGTACCGGAAGTTGTCGGAATGGCGACGAACTTCGCTTTGTTGCCGAGTTCCGGGAATTTATAGGCCCGTTTGCGGATATCCATGAACTTTTGACGGAGGTTCGAGAACGTTTCGTTTGGCTGTTCGTAGAATAACCACATGCCTTTCGCAGCATCCATCGCCGATCCGCCACCGAGAGCGATAATCAAGTCCGGTTTAAAATCACGCATTGCTTGGGCACCGACTTGAACGGTCGTCACGGATGGATCCGGTTCGACTTGGTCAAAGATCCGGTAGCTGACGCCGGCCGGCAAGTTACGGATGACTTTGTCGGCATAACCGAACTCGACCATCGATTGATCGGTGACGATCAACGCCCGTGAGACATTTTGAATCGATTTCAAGTATTGAACCGAATTTTTTTCAAAGAAAATCTTTTCCGGTACTTTGAACCACTGCATGTTCACGCGTCGTCTCGCCACCTTCTTGACATTGAGTAGATGTTTCGCCGTTACGTTTTCTGAAACCGAGTTTTTCCCGTATGATCCGCAACCGAGTGTCAGCGATGGTGTCAATTCGTTGTAGAGATCGCCGATTCCGCCGTGTGCTGACGGACTGTTGACGAGAATCCGGCAGGCTTTCATCCGGAGACCAAATGCCGTCATCAACTCATCGTTTGTTGTATGAATGACGGCCGTATGACCAAGTCCACCGATTTCAAGCATGCGTTCTGCGACATGGAAGGCATCATTTGTTGAGGCGACACTGTATGCCCCTAGGACAGGGCTTAATTTTTCGTGTGACAACGGCTCTTCCGCTCCGACTTTTTCGAGTTCCGCAACCAGCATGACGGTGTTACTCGGAACGTTGATGTCCGCTTTTGCTGCGATCCAAGTCGCCGGTTTCCCGACGATGTCCGCATTGACGGCACATGTATCGGTTTTGATGACGAGTGCCTCCAGACGTTTTTTCTCGTCCGGTGTACAGAAGTAGCAACCGAGTGCTTCCATTTCTGCCCGTACTTCGGCATAAATCTCTTGATCGACGATGACCGCTTGCTCGGACGCACAAATCATTCCGTTATCAAATGTTTTTGAGAGAACCAAATCACTGACGGCGCGTTTGATTTTAGCTGTTTTTTCGATGTAACACGGTACGTTACCCGGTCCGACACCAAGCGCTGGTTTTCCGGTCGAGTACGCCGATTTGACCATGCCGGCTCCGCCTGTCGCGAGGACCATCGCGATATCGGTGTGATTCATCAAGACTTTCGTTGCTTCGAGTGACGGTTGTTCGACCCACTGGATACAATCTTTTGGTGCACCCGCTTTGACGGCCGCATCACGTAATGTTTTCGCCGCTTCGAGTGAACAGTTTTGCGCGGACGGATGGAAGGCGAAGACGATCGGGTTACGCGTCTTGATCGCAATCAACGCTTTGAACATCGTCGTGGATGTCGGATTCGTCACTGGTGTGACGCCACAGACGACACCGACCGGTTCCGCGATGTAGGTGATTCCGTTTTGGACGTCTTCTTCTAAAATCCCGACCGTTTTTTCGTTTCGAAGACTATTGTAGATGTATTCTGTTGCGAACATGTTTTTGATCATTTTATCTTCAAAGACACCGCGTCCTGTCTCTTCGACCGCGAGACGTGCCAGTTCGACGTGACGTTCCAGACCGGCGAGTGCCATATCCCGGACGATCGTATCGATTTTCGTTTGATCAAATGTCAGTAATTCTTGAAGTGCCGTTTGACCTTTCGCGACGATTTGGTTGATTGCTTGTTCGACAGGTGAGACATCTTGTTTGATTTTTTCTTTGACAGCCATGTTAGGTTTCCTCCCTATTTTGGAACGAATCTGAGTCTGCATTTCCCTACTGCATGTTAGGAATGCCAAGCTGATTTTGAATAGTTTGTGCTTTCCTTCACAAATCAATCATACCGCCTTTTCCTCCATTTGTGCATGACCATCCTGTGAACTATTTCACATGTATGAGAGCGTTTTCAACGAATCCATCTGTTCTGACGCAAGGATTTGCTTTTTTGTCCCGCCCCTGTGACAACTGTCACAGCAAATCATGAATCTGCTTGTCTGACCAATCGTTCATCGTGTACGCTAGAACTAGTTCCATCATTCATTTGTCTTAAAGGAGGAAGTATCATGTCAGTCGTTAATCAAATGCTTGCGTTTAATCAACAGTTCGTCGAAGAGAAACAATACGAACCATTCATCTCGGATAAGTTCCCGGATAAGAAGGTTGTGATTCTGACCTGTATGGATGCACGTTTGACGGAGCTCCTTCCCCACGCACTTGGTCTGAAAAACGGTGATGCCAAAATCATCAAAAATGCCGGGGCCGTCCTGTCCCATCCATTCGGATCCGTCATGCGGTCAATTCTCGTCGCCCTCTACGCCCTCGGTGCGGAAGAAGTCATTGTCATCGGACATCATGACTGCGGCATGAGTACAATCGATCCGGCGAAGATGATTGCGGAGATGCAAGACCGTGGAATCAACGAACAAGTCCTGCACACACTGGATGCTTCCGGCGTTGACTTGAAGCAATGGTTACGCGGTTTCACATCCGTCGAAGAAAACGTCGGTCACTCGGTTGGACTGATTAAAAACCATCCATTGCTGCCACCGGGTACGGAAGTTCACGGACTCGTCATCGATCCGGGAACAGGAAAACTCGATCAAGTCGATTGCTGAATCGCTCTTTAATGTAGAAGAAAGGTATGACCTGCCTCGATTTGACGCCGGTCATACCTTTTTGTGTTTTTTTCTTGACAGTCAAAAGAACGGTCTGTATGATACTTTAGTATAGTACAGTGATACCAAAAGAAAGTGTGGTTTTAAAATGTTTAATGCTGTCATCATTGCCGTTGTTTTATTATTTGCTTTAGCCATCTTCCGCGTCCACATCGTGCTCGCGATGGTCCTGAGTGCCATCGTCGGTGGAGTCGTCGGTGGACTCAGTTTATCGAAAACGATTGAAACCTTTGCCGGCGGGCTAGGCGCCGGAGCAGAGATCGCCCTCAGCTATGCCTTGCTTGGTGCGTTCGCCGTCGCCTTGTCGAAAACCGGTTTGCCGGATGCATTGGCTCACGCCTTAATCTCCCGTTCAAAACGAACAGCTGACGCCGCATCGGTCAAAAAATTAAAAGGGTTCATCACCTTCGCGATTTTGTTACTGGCGATCAGTTCACAAAACGTCTTGCCGATCCACATCGCCTTCATCCCGATCATCATTCCGCCGTTACTCGGCTTGTTTAATGAAATGAAGATTGACCGTCGTTTGATGGCAATCGTCATGACATTTGGTCTCGTCACACCGTATATGTTCTTGCCGGTCGGATTCGGGGATATCTTCTTGAATCAGATTTTGTTAAAGAACATCGAAGATAACGGAATGGATATCGCCGGTGCTTCCGTCATCCAAGCGATGGCGATTCCTGCACTCGGAATGCTCGTTGGTCTGTTGATTGGTCTTTATAACTACCGCAAGCCGCGGGAGTACGAAATGCGCAACATCGCACCGGACAATTACGAGATTCCGGTCATCACGAAAACGAAGTTGTTCCTCAGCGGACTCGTCGTTCTCGCGACACTGGCTGTCCAACTGACGACCGAATCGATGATCATCGCGGCAACGACAGGACTTGTCTTGTTCCTCGTCCTTCGCCTTGTCCGCTTCAGTGAAGCAGACGACGTCATCACACGCGGTATGCGGATGATGTCATTCATCGGTTTCGTCATGATTTCAGCAAACGGATTCTCGAATGTCCTGCGCGAGACGGGTGACATCAATCCGCTTGTCGAGAATTCCAAATCGTTAATGGGGGATTCGCAACTCGTTGCCGCCTTCGTCATGCTGTTGATTGGTCTCCTCGTCACGATGGGGATCGGCTCAAGCTTCTCGACGGTTCCGGTCATCGCTGCCATCTTCGTTCCGCTCTGCATGCAGTATGGATTCAGCTTGGAAGCGACGATTGCCATCATCGGAACAGCCGGTGCGCTCGGAGATGCCGGTAGCCCGGCTTCCGACTCGACGCTCGGTCCGACAAGCGGATTAAATGCCGATGGTCAACACGATCACATGCGCGAAACGGTCATCCCGACGTTCCTGCATTACAACATTCCGCTGTTGATTTTCGGAACGATTGCTGCCGTCGTCTTGTAAGCGGTCAGAAAACCAAGAACCAACGTCTCGACGGACGTTGGTTCTTTTTTTGACCAGAGGTCGTTTGTCTCAAATCATTGTGAGATGCTTGCACACGTGTACTCTAAAGATGCGACTGGCATATTTGTTTAATCCGTTTGATGAATTGTTCTTCCATTTTCCGTCTTTCTTCTCTAATATAAAGGAATGAAGTGAAGCTGAAGGAGTGTTTCGTGTGTTATCTCAAGTTGTTAATGATGTCTTACTTTACCTGGCAGATCTCGGGTATTTCGGGATTGCACTGGGTCTCATGATTGAAATCATTCCGAGTGAAATCGTTTTATCGTACGGAGGATTCATGATCTCTCAAGGAACGATTGGTTGGCCGCTCGCCATCGTCGCCGCTGTCATCGGCGGATTATTTTCGCAATTATTCTTATACTGGTTCGCCCGCTACGGTGGAAGACCGCTGATTTTAAAATACGGGAAGTACCTGTTAATTACGGAGCATCATCTTGATTTGGCAGAACGTTGGTTCGTCAAGTATGGACAAGGTGTCATCTTCGGTGCCCGGTTCATCCCGGTCGTCCGTCATGCGATTTCTATTCCGGCCGGCCTCGCAAAGATGGACCAGACGAAGTTTTCCGTCTATACGATTTTAGCAATCATCCCGTGGTCGATCTTATTTTTATATCTCGGAGACACGCTCGGAACAAACTGGCGCTCGATCAAAGAGGTGGCTGCCCCCTATACAAACGGGGTGTTGATTGCGGCGGTCGTCATGATCATTGTGTATGTAGCCCTCAAAAAACGTCAGCGTACAACGTAATTTAAGTTTTGCAGTCTGTCCCCCGCGGCAGACTGTTTTTAAAAAGGAGCGACTTCATTTGGATACTTCCAACACATTAAAAATCCACCTCGACCGTGTCACCGCCTCTCAAGTAACGGGAAAACATATTGCGACCGGATTGACGATTTCAGGACAGATCATGATGATCGAAGAAATCTATGATGCGAAACGGCACCGCGACGTCCTGCATGTCCATCGCTTACACGACCAATGGCGGACGACGACGATTGTCGCACAGGCCGAAACGGATTTCAGCTATGTCGATTCGTTTTCAGACGGTCGGATTTTGCTTGTCGCCTCACGGTGCGACGACGATGTCGACGGTCTTTGGTTACCCAATGCGTTTATCTATGATACCTCTGGTCACTTACTGGACAGCTACTGTCTCGATGACGGCATTCAGAATGTTCATGTCGATGAAAAGGATCAGATTTGGGTCAGTTATTTTGATGAGGGTGTATTTGCCGATGCCGCGACGAATTCAGTCGGATCATTTGGTCTCGTTGTATTTGATGCTCATGGACAGGTCGTCTTCAAAAATAAAGAGTATCCGATTGACGATTGTTACGCTTTGAATGTCTGTGCTTCAGACGATGCTTGGTTTTTCTATCATCCGGATTACCGGATCGTTCATCTTGAAAATGGTGCAGGAACCAGTTATAGCGTTCCCGCACGGCATTTTTCTGATTTTATCGTTCAGGGCGATCACCTGATCACGACCGATAATGAGCAGACCTATCTGCTGAAACGAGAGGGTCAACATTATGAGGAACAAGCCCGGATTCAATTCGAGTCGGAAAAAGGAACACCGTTGCAAGGAACAATCAAAATGCGCCAGGACCGGATTGTCCTGTCGACGGAAACCCGTTTGTATGCCGGAACATTTCAGGACTTTCTCCCCGAGTGACCCCGCGTCAAACAAATGATTTCGTTTAAACAAGAAGAGGGTGGCAGATTCTAAGTCTGCCACCCTCTTCTGTGTAGAAATTGACGGTTACGTCCATCTCATCTGTAGGTCGAACAGAAAGTCCGGTTGTTTTTTTGTTAAGAGGTATCATTTATTGGGCATCGAAGTTTGGACACGCGCAATCGCTTCATTTAGATAATCAAAGACATGTGTCGTCGCAGCATCCGTCAAATCAATCTGATCTAGCCGCTCCGTCATTTTGCGTTGCACCTCTTCTGAGACATAAGGTAACAATAAGGCATAGACGGAACTGGATTCGTCATCGGATCGGGGAGATGCAGTCGAGCGGTCATACCGTGCATACAGCTTCCCTTTCTTCATTTCTTGATCAATGAATGCATAAAATGCTTCATCTTGTTGCCCGGTCAATTCCTCGGAGACGATTGCAATCAAGGCCTGATCAATCATGTTGACTTCTTTGTCGTCCGCCGTTTTGTATCGCTTGTCTTCCGGAAGATAGATTTCATGGAAAAAAGGACCGGACCGAGGAGCCGCTTGAAGGACTTCCTGTACCGGTTCGACCAAGTTCAGTCTTTTCAGAGCGGTCGCATCGAGATAATTGAGACGAAGTTCATTCGTTTGCATCTTCAGATTCCAATCATAAAAATCGATGGGGACACCAGACACTTTCATGTGTTCTACGATTCCGTCGTCAATCCGTCGACTCAATTGTTGGTAGTCAGGTTCATCAAATCGTTTGGCTGCGGCAAACAACGCATTACTGATCCGAAAATCATCCACGATTGCATTCGTCGCTGTTTTCGGTGTCAACTCCCATTTAATGAAGTCCCCTTCCTCTGTAGTGACCAGAAACTGTTTGCGCAGAATGTCGACTTGTTCTGCAAATCGATCAGCATCTCCGATTTCGAGGAGATAGACCATATATTGTCCCAAACTTTCCGAAAGACGCTGGGCCTCTTCCCGATCATACGCCCGGATGAGACCCTCTTTCATATAAACGGTTTCAACCTGTTGAATGACAGGATCCTGCTGACGGGTCATGAACACGAATAGACCTCCTAAGGCAAGCACAATCAAGATAACGGCAAATCGCTTTTTTTTCATGGTTGCTCGATTTTAACCCGTTTGGTTTTGTCCCAAACGATGGTTTCCTTCCGAATTTTACTTTTCATGTAGGCAAACATACCACGGAACAGCAGGATGACGAACAGCTGGGCATAGGTGAAATACATGATCAGTCCAATCAAGACGTTCCTCGGAGTCGCTGTTTTTTCAAGTTCCTGCGCGGCTAATATTTGAATCGTATAAACGAGATACGTCATGAACCAGAACATGATCAACGGGGTCGTCGCCTCATCAAACGCATAACCAAACAACCCTAAGATCAAGACGATGTCAGAAATCAGCAGCAAGAAGATGAACAACAGATAGGTCATGATGTGCTGAAGTGAATGGACCAGCGTCCGCCCCCGCCAAAAATCACGGGTCAGAAACGCTTTTTCCAACAAGTAGATATTACCGAGCATCCACCGGGTCCGCTGTTTCATGTAAACTTTCATCGACTCCGGCTCCTGCTCCCACGTCTCCGCCGTATAGACGACCGGCAAGGTATAGCCGAGTGCCGTCACCCGCATCGTCAACTCCGCGTCCTCTGCTAATGCGTAAGGATCATATCCCCCCAGTTCTTCAATCACGCTGCGCTTCAACAACATATTGGTTCCAGCCAACGAACCTGTCTTAAAGGCCCGCCAGCGCCCGCTCTGCATGATGAGTTGGAACACTTGGAATTCAATTGCAATCATCCGCGTCAACGTATTCGTTTCGGCATTAATCGTTTTGACGACGCCTACCGCTCCACATGCGTTTTTTGTAGTGACCGCTTGTTCAACGAGTTTCGTCACCGCATCCGGTTTCGGCTGATTGTCGGCATCATAGATCAAAAAATACTCCGAATCCGTAATGGTTAATCCGTAGTTCAAGACACGGGATTTGCCAATCGGCTCACCTTTCGGCACTTGAATGTAATGAATCCGGCTGAACAATGTCGTAAATTCACGGGCAATCTGTTTCGTATCATCCTGCGATTGATCGTCCAACAAAAAGACGTCCAGTTGACCCGGGTATTCGATTGCCATCATCGCCTCTAACGTCTGTTGCATGACGACACCTTCATTGTGTGCCGGAATCAGAATGGCGACGGACGGATAGGTTTCAAGCTCCGGTCGCTTTTGCTTCGCATAACGATCGATGATTCCTGCAATCGTCAAGAACGAGTAATAAAGTAACATCAGCCAAAAGATTGCCATGATTCCGTTCAAGATGAGGTTCATCGCACGACCTCCTCATCCTGATGACGGACCGTGGCTTCGACTGACTGTTTGACCGGTAACACTTCAATATCAAAGGGGTAATGAATCGATGTCATCTGAGCACGCACTTCGCCTAAAAAGCGTTCACATGCAATGTTCGCTCCCGCCGTATCCGTATTTTGGAGGAAAATCAGGAATTCAAATTTGTTCCGTTGCGACATGACGTCATAATGCGCCCGGAAGACACGAAGACCGGCAACCGTCAAAAGTTGCATGATACTTTTTTTATTGAGTACCGCCGGTTTTAACCGTAAATGAATCAAGTAATTGGTTTCATTACGCCGTTTGGCACCGGCCATCAAAAAGTCCGTCCGGTCCAAAAATTCGCTGTAACTTAATAACTGAGGTGTTTCAGAATACCCTTCCAACGTCCGGACACGTTCTGTTAAATACTGATTTTCTTCGAAAACGGACCGCAGATGCCGCAACAGCAACCAATATAAGAAAATCAGCAATGAAGCAAGCAAATGTTGCTCGATGTACAGAAGCTGAGCCTCATTCGAAGCGTCGGTGTACCAGGACAAGATGAGATAAAAAAATCCAAGTCCGAGTGTATAGGCAATCAGAAGTAAAAAGTTTTTCCGTCCGTTTAAAAACGTCATGACCAATAATAATGGAAGGAGGATAAACACGGATGGTGTGGGTGCCGATCGCTCCAATAAGAAAAGACCATATCCTGCGGCACCAAAAAGCACCAGCAATAAGAATAAAGAACCGTTATAACGCCTCATTCTACTCCCCCATTCGTTTCTGTAGATTCCTATTATTTTATAGTTCCCAGATTCGAATGTCCATTAACTGACTTCTTTAAACTTTATTGGAAAAAATAGTGCATGAATTATCCATTCATTTTTTAAGGGCACCTCTGGCATTAAGCGCCGCAAACACGACCATCGCAAGACTGAGAACGGCCGCGACAAGCACCCCTTGCGTATAGACACTCCAGTCAATCGTCTCACGCAACAAAACGGCCCGCATGCCTTCCATGATGTACGTCGTCGGATTGAGTGTCGCTGCGATTTTTAACCATTCCGCCTCGATCAACTCTTTCGGGACGAACGTCGTCGACAAGAAAATCAGCGGGAAAAACAGCAATGTACCGGCTTGCGCTGCTTGGGCATTCCGGGTTTTCAGGGCTACCCCGACCGAATAACCGGCAAAGGCGAGACCAAAACCAAGTGCGAGGACAATCGTCAGGAAAAATCCGGCACTGCCGGCTGGAATCGACAGCCCGAGTAAAAAGCCCATGCCGAAGATCAGCAACGTCTGGACAAACAGTTGCAACATCCCGGCAAGCATCGGTCCGAGGACGATGGCTGTCCGGGAAACCGGTGTCAACAGCAACCGCGCAAAATAGCCGCTTTCGATATCTTTGACGAGCGCCTGCCCGGCTCCACCGGCTCCTCCAACTGCACCCGAGACGATTGATACCGGCAAGATGAAGTTCAAGTAATCGACGCCACCGAACTGGGGCAGACTCGAGATGCCCGACAACCCGCTTGTATAAACAAGCAGGAAGAAAACGCTGATGATTAAATTCGGGATGAATGAGAACGGATTTCGTAACGTTACCAGTAAACTGCGTTTGGTCAAAATCAAAGTTTCCCGCCACATGTCACTTGTCCTCCTTGTACGCTTGACCGGTCAACTGAATAAAGACATCATCGAGTGACGGTTGTTTGACGACAAGCGAGCGTGCTGTCAGATGATGGTCGTCCAAATAGCGGACGACTTGTTTGAGCGTCTCTGTTCCCGCTGACGGCAGAAGAACGATTTCTTTTTCGATCCGTCCTGAAAACGCCGCTCGAAACGCTTCGCTGGCGGATTGGTCTTCGAGGACAACCTCAATCCGTTCGGCTCCGTTCATCGCTTTCAGTTCTGCCGCTGTTCCTTCGGCAATCAACTTGCCGTCATTGATGATCGCGATCCGGTCAGCCAGCTGATCCGCTTCTTCCAAGTACTGTGTCGTCAAAAAAATCGTCGTCCCGTATTCTTCGTTTAAACGGCGGACTTCTGTCCAAATCTGTAACCGGCTTGCCGGATCAAGACCGGTCGTCGGTTCATCCAAAAACAGGACGGTCGGTTGGTGAACAAGCGTCAGTGCCAAGTCAAGCCGCCGCTTCATCCCGCCGGAATACGTCCCGGACCGGCGTTTGCCGTCTGCTGCTAAACCAACAAGCTCCAATAATTCATGCGCTCGTTCGACTGCTTTCTCTTGAGAGAAACCAAACAACTTTCCTTGCAGTACCAGCAACTCCTGCCCCGTCAAATCATTATCGATGCCCGTTTCCTGCAGGGCGACCCCGATTTGAAGCCGGACGTTTTTTTGATCGCGTTCGATATCGTATTGATTAATCGTCGCGTGACCGGACGAGACGGCAATCAATGTCGTCAGCATTTGAACCGTCGTCGACTTCCCGGCTCCGTTCGGTCCCAGAAACGCAAAAATCTCCCCTTTTTTCACGTGAAACGAAATCTGGTCGACTACCTTTTTCCCGTTGTACTCCTTCGTCAACTGCTCTACTTCAATCACGGTCATCCGTCCTTTCGGCTATAGAGTTTGCTGAACGTATTTTTCTTCTATCTTTTCCCGCTTTGAGGTTAGGATATGCGAACAATCCAAAAGGAGCTGACACAATGGTTGGTCTCTAGTTCTGTCGAAACTGCCATACTTTTTTACTACCGTGTTTAAAGCGTATATAAAAAAGACGAGAGCGATTTTAATTCGCCCCCGCCTGTCATTTGATTAACAACTCCCTGCTGTTTAAGTGCACCAATTATTTCATTCCTGAAATATTGTATCCTTCAATGATGTATTTTTGGAAGATCATGAAGATGATAATGATCGGTACGACCATGAATGTTGCTCCGGCCATTTGCAGTCCATAGTTCCCACCATGCTGTCCTTGTAACAACGCAAGACCAACTGACAATGTGTACAACGATTCATCATTCGCGATGATAAGCGGCCAAAGGAAACTGTTCCAAGCACCAATGAATGTCAAAATACCTTGAACAGCCAAGATTGGTTTCGACATCGGTAAAATGATTGAGAAGAAAATCCGAAATTCACTGGCTCCGTCGAGGCGGGATGCCTCCAAAAGTTCATCCGGTATCGTCGTCATGAACTGCCGGAACAAAAATACTCCGAACGCGCCGACTAATCCCGGCAAGACGATTCCGGTCATCGTATTCGTCAATCCCATCTGGTTTAACATCAAATAGACCGGAATCATCGTCACTTGTCCCGGAATCATCATTGTCGCCAGAACACCGATAAACAGGACTTTGCTGCCTTTAAACGTAAATTTAGCAAATGCATAGCCGGCCATCGCAGTCAGCAATAAACCAAAAAACGACGCAACAACAATCAGGATTGTATTTTTTAAATAGGTCAGGAAGTTTAAATTTACAAACAGGTTCACGTAATGTTCAAACGTGATTTGATCTGGCCAGATCGTCAAGGGGAGAGCTAAAATTTCAGCATCTGTCTTGACTGAAGAGATGACCATCCAGAAAAACGGTAACATGAAACATAGACCAAGTAAGGTTAACACCAGTCCCAGTAACCATTGCGGACGATTACGTTTTTTTCCTATCCTTACTTTCGGAATCGGAGAAAATCGTTCCGGTTTTACGTTAACCGCAACCGGTTTTTCTTTTGGAATCATGACGGTCCCTCCTTAATATGGATTCTCATTCTTTTGCACTCTAAATTGAATCAACGTCACAGTAATGATCAGAACGAACAGCACCACAGACCCGGCCGCTGCGTATCCAAAATTACTCAGCTGGAACCCGTTCTGATAAATGAACAGTGCAAGGGAAGTCGTCGAATTTAAGGGACCACCTTCCGTCATGATGAACGGTTCTTCAAAAAATTGAATCCAGCCAATCAAGGTCGTGACGGTTACGAAGAAGATCGCATACCGAAGCAACGGAATCGTGATTTTAAACATCTGTTGAAATGTATTTGCCCCGTCCAATGCTGCAGCTTCATAATAAGTACGCGGAATCCCTTGCAGAGCAGCCAAGAAGATGATCATGTTGATCCCAACCGCACGCCAAAGTGCAAGCAAGATCAATGATAACTTCGCGACGAACGGATCCTGAAGCCAAGGAACATCCGGCAAACCGACCGTGTTCAGAATAAAGTTAAACAACCCATACTGGGGATTAAATAAAAAGCCCCATACGACGGCGACAGCAACGACATTCGTAATTGAAGGCATATAGAAAACCACCCGGAACCATTCAAAGACCTTTCCTCTACCAAAGTTGATTGCGATCGCAATTGATAAGGACAAGGCAATCACAAGCGGTACACCGATCACAACGTAGACGACTGTATTTGATAAGGCTTGAAGGAATACTTCATCTTTGAAAATTTCCAGATAGTTCGTCATTCCAATCCAATCAACATTAGCGAAATTGGCGATACCCGCTAAATCCATATTCGTAAAACTCATGACAAAGGCGACGAACAACGGCGTAATCGAAAATAAAAGTAATAATAAAACCGTCGGAGCGATTAGTAGATAGGGCGCGCGATCGTTCAGCAAACGTCTCATGAAGTGACTCCTTTCACAAAACAAGAGGGGATAAGCATCCCCTTGTTTTGATTACTTGAGGATGGTTTCAGCCTTTTTCTGGAATACATTTACCTCGTCTTCGACCTTTGCCTTGCCTCGATACATCTTCTCAAAACTCTGCAGATAGGTTTGTGATACTTTTTCCCACGAACTGATCAACGGCATCGGCTGAGCGTTTTCCATTTGTTCGCCAAACGTTTTCAACTTTTCATCATTTTGTAACGTCTCATTTTTCCATGCTTCTTTTGTCGACGGCAATGATTTCGTCATCTCCATCCACTTCGTTTGTGTTTCAGGTTGACTCATGTAAGAAATAAATTTGGCAGCTTGATCTTTTTTCTTGCTGCTTTCGAAAATACTGAGGTTGGCGCCGCCTAAAAACGAAATGTTATTTTCTTTGGCAGGTAAAACAGCAGTTCCCCACTGCTTCTCAATACCCGGCATTTGCTCATTGATGATGTTAATCATCCATGGTCCGCTGATGAACATCGGAACGTTCGGCTCCTTCGCGCCAAAGGCCTGCACGATGTCCATTCCGAAGTCGATTGGCGCATATCCTTCTTTAAAGTAGTTTGATAGATAGTCCGCACTCTCCACGAATTCCGGCTGATTGAACAACGGTTTGTTCTCATCCGTCAGCAGTTCAGATCCGTTTTGACGGGCAAACATGAAGGACAGCATTTGATCATTCGTATCGAGTGTGATTCCATACATATCGTCACCTTTACGTTCCGATAATTTAGCCGAGACTGCCTCCAGTTCTTCCCACGTTTTCGGTGCTTCTTTATAACCGGCCTTTTCTAATGTATCTTTCCGATAATAGAGCACACGTGTATCGGTATACCATGGTGTTCCATAGACGCTACCTTTCAAGTTGACTGTATCGAACGAGCCTTTGTAGAATTTATCTTCCGCAAGTTCCGGATATTTTTTGACGTAGTCCTTCATATCCGCCAGTGCACCCGCTTCAACAAATTCTGGCATCCATGACGTTCCCATCTGGACGACATCCGGTCCGTTTTTAGAGGCGACCGCTGTCAGTAACTTATCATGTGCTGTATCCCAAGGAATAGCTTGAACTTTGACCGTAACCCCTTTGTTTGCCTGTTCATACTCTTTGACCAATTTAGGCAATGCTTTTCCTTCTTCCCCCATTGCCCAGACAGTCAATGTTTTTTCATCTTCTTCAGATCCCGATGAACACCCTGCCAACATACCTGATAATGCCAACGTACTGACAGCTACAGCGATTCCCACTTTTTTCATCATTTGTTTCCTCCCTTTCTTCATTTAATCGAAACGTTTCGATTAAATATCAAAAAAATAATGTTTATACAAATGTCTTTCTGCAAAAAAACAGGTTAAACGTTTCTATAAACATTATAATCATTAATGTATACGCTTACAATAGGTAATTAAAATTTTATTTTCTTTGACAAACAGATTCAGCCACAATGAATTTTGAGTCGATTTTTTCGATGCCGTTTTCTTTTGCATCGATCAGTCGCATGAGTGAATGAGCTGCTTTTTGTCCCCACTCCAATTTAGAATAACTGACACTCGCGATTTTCGGGTGTGTATAGTTCGTAATCTCCAGTTTGTCGAATCCTGCCAATGAAACATCCTGCCCGATACGAAATGACGTGTTTTGTAGTACATCATATACACCAAGCGCCATGTCATCATTGAGACAGACGATGGCATCGCCATCTTTCAAGTCTTCCAACAAATCACTTGTCGCCCGAATGCCCGAACGTTTAGTGAAGTTGCCGTCCCATTCCATGACGGTGATTCCAGCCTGTAATGCACGGGTCATGACGATTTCACGCCGCTCGATTGCATCATGGTTTCCGACGGGACCGTTCAACAAATGAATGTGATTTGGTCGTGTCGCTACGATTGCTTCCATCTCCTGCTCCATTCCCATCGCATTATTCAAGAGAACGCAACTGATATTCGGATGGATGATTTCCCGATCAAGTAATGTCAGCGGGTGCCCTCGGTCGGCAAAACTCATAATTTGTTCTTCCGTGAAACGATGTCCTAAAATAATCCCTCCATCCACAATCCGCTCCGTCATGAGTCGATGGGATTCCGGACCATTGCAGACGATTAGTTCGTAACCTGTGTTTGATAATTCCAAGTTGATTCCTTTTAACAATTCTCCATAAAATGATCCCGAGTAATCCCCTAGAAATGCACCGATGATATGTGTTTTCCGCGTCTTGAGCGTCCTTGCCGCTGCGTTCGGAATATAGTTAAGCTCATTGGCGATTTGAACGATTCGTTGTCTCGTCTTCTCCGTTACTTTCGTACTGCCATTAAGTGCGTATGAAACAGTTGAAATTGAGACCCCTGCCGCCTTGGCGATATCTTTTATCCCTGTCATTTTCATCACTTCCTTCTTCAAAAAGTATAGCATATGACCGCTTCATACGGTCTTAAAACTGATGATGGTTGCTCGTGCGTCGCACAAAGTATACGCTCGATTTCAAAGGGATGTTCTACTTCCTGATCCGTCAGATTCACTAGAACCGTCACTGCCCGTTCCGTGGGATCAGTTCGTCGAAAACAAAGAAGACGTTCATTCGTTTCCATCATGCAAAACCGCCCTTTCATCAGGACGGGATAGGTTTTTCGCAATCCAATCAATTGACGATACAGGAACAACAAACTGCTTTTGTCTTGTTGCTGATTTTCTACGGTTCTTCCGCTTTCTATTTTCACTGCTCTTAACCAGGGTTCGGATTTAGAAAATCCAGATGATCCACTTGTCCATGCCATCGGAATCCGGGCATGATCGCGTCCTTTCATCCGGACACCTTCCAGATTATCAGATGTTTTCAAGTAGTTTAATGTCTCGATATCCTTATAATCCTCCAGTTGAATCAATTCGTTCGTCATCCCGATCTCGTCACCTTGGTAAATGAAAGGCGTTCCCCTCAGTCCGAACTGGAGGACCGCCAGCATCGCTGCGGCCTCCAGACTGTCAGCGTACCAACGGGAAATTGCGCGTGGTTGATCGTGGTTATTCCAAAACAAGCTGTTCCATCCACCGTCCTGCAACCGTTCCTGCCAGCTGATCAGTGTGTCTTTGAAGCGTCGTCTGGAAAACGGAGCCAGCTCCCATTTTCCTCTCCCCGTCTGTTCATCTAACGCCGTCACCTCAAAATTAAAGACCATATCCAGCAGAGATGCCTGTTGAAGTTCGATGATTTGTCCGGCGTTTAAAGCACCTGCTTCACCGACCAGCACCAATCCGGATGAATCGACACGCGACAGCAGCGTCTTCAAACCGGCTTTTACTTTATCGAAACAAAACCACTCCAAAGTGTCGACATTTTTTCCGATTAAATCGATCACATCGAATCGAAACCCCTTGACGCCCTGCTTGACCCAATATGAAAGGACGTCGGCCAATTCTTTCCCCATTTGTTCCTGTCCCCAGTTCAAGTCCGGTTGTTCCGGTGCAAAGGAATGAAAGTAGTATTGTTTACGGATCGGAGAATATGTCCAGGCACTGCCTCCAAAAAATGAGTTCATCGCATTCGGCTTGTCCCGCCAAATATAATACTCTCCGTATGGACCGGACGGATCCAGTTCAGATGCTTTAAACCACTCATGTGTATGGGAAGTGTGGTTCGCAACGATATCCATCATGACACCTATCTGCCGTGCTTTCGCGTCTTTCAATAAGGACGTCATGTCTGCACGAGTTCCGAAAATCGGATCAATATCATAATAGTCGCTGATATCATACCCGTTATCAAAACCCGGTGAACGATAGACAGGACCGAGCCAGATGAGGTCCACCCCTAACCAGGACAAATAATCCAACCGACTGCGAATCCCGTTCAAATCACCGATGCCGTCGTCATTGGAATCTTGAAAACTTTTGGGATAGATGTGATAGATAATCTTATTTTGAATATGTGTTTTCATGATTCGCCTCCTAAAAAAGGGAAGACGCATTGCGTCATCCCTCCACTGTAATGATGATTCGGTTGATGTCCCCGGTCGTCTGTTCCAGTTCTTCTCGCGAGACACGGCGTCCGGATGTCCGGTAAGGGTTCAATATGGACGTTCCGGTCAATTCTTGTCCGTTACATGCAATGGAAAACGACTTCCCTTGTTTAAGTTGAATCTGATAAGGTGTTCCGAAGAGATGCAGCGAAAACTCGACCGGCTCCGAGACAACGGGATCAAATTCCAATTCGTCTTCATGTATACGAATACCTAAGACATGTGACAGTAATTGATTAAACCAGATACCTGGACCGCTGGAGTAAATGCGCCAGCCTCCCTTGACAGCAACACTGCCTTCTTTTAAACGATCAAACTGGTCTTGAGCTTCGTAACGGGTCTTAAAGTCTCCGTCTGAACTGCTGAAATACGCATTTCGTTGTCGTAAAGCTGCATTTGGGACGGCAGTCATCGAAACCGGATTAATCACTTCAAGTGCAGTGACCGTCTCAGCCGACCGACCGAGTTTTGTTAATGCTTCGATATATCGGATATGCGCGTGGACATACTGAAGACCGATTTCCCGTCCGAAATTGGCAGCTTGTTCCGCCCGCATAAAATGATGACTGACGCCGCCGCGATATGCAGCCGGCTTATCCATCAAACGAACGCCATCCGGAAACTTCAGGTGTTCGGCAATCAGTGTCATGTTTTGATTCGCCTGCTCTTTTGAAACCAGTTCACTGATAATACTCCGTGTCATGGGCAGGAGTCGATACTTCATCCGGAGAGTCTCATCGGACGGATGAATCATCGGTTGGTAGCCTTGATCCGTCACATGAAGAAAACCCGGTATCACGTCATCAAGAATCATCTCTTTTTCGAATTGGCGTTTGATTTCTGCACTGAGTCGTTTCAATTTCAAACTGAGCGGCTGTATGCTTGAGAGCGCACTCGACAGTTGATCCATCATCTGATAGGTCAGGGCGACCGTCCATGTACTGATCAGATTGCGTTTCAATTCCTCATCCGCCGGTTGCAACGTGTCGTCCCAGTCGCCTCCACCGTAAGCTGAAAACACGGAATCTCCTACAAAATCGTCCTCGATTTTCTGAATCGCCTGTTCGATATGATGTACCAATGACTTCTCGCTGACGACCTCACCTGTTTTGTTACGAAACGGAATGATTTCTTCCAAACAGGAGAGGTCGTTTGTTCGAATCAAGTAATCGGAGACAGCTTTAAGCGGCCAGACAATGATATCCCCGTGACTGTCTTCCTGCTGAATCCCTTCGTATTCATCGAACATAAACCATTGCGGCCAGTCCCCTGCTTCAAACTGATGTGAAAAGATCGTCAATACGAGCGCACGGGCTTCCTCAAAATGACCCGTTGCCAACAAAAATTCCATTGGACCTTGCGAGACATCACGCGTCCCCCAAGCTGCACCACCATACTGTTCCAACCCATGTGGTGATTGATAATGAATTCGCATATTTTGTACATACCATCGCACCTGCATGTCCATCGCCTGCCATTTATCGGCTTTGCTTTCAAAATGCAGACCGTTTCGGTAACGGTTCATCCAGACGTCATACAATCGCTTTTCCTCTTGTTCTTCGAAGACAAGCCGGTCTTTCCCCACACCAAGGCGAAGTGTCAATATGTTCGTTTCATCAAATTGCATCCAGATCAAATCATCCTCGAAACCCCGGTCAAAACCGTCTGATGATTGTCGGATCGTAAACTGTTGATCGGCTTCGATCGTATACGTCAAATCCGGCAAGTGTGCCGAACTGTCCGCATCGGGATCAGCCGAAAACAGCAGACGTTTGTCCTGTTGCTGCATTTGAAACGGCACTACATATTCCTGAGTGTGCATCGCAATCTGTTGACTCACCTTGAATCGAAGCGGCTGTGTACTGTTGATTGACAATTGAATCACCGGAGATTCAGCACCGATCACCGTCCGTACCGTGATGGTCTCGGAACCGATGAAATAATGCCATACTGCCTCCTGCATCCCCATTTCAAACAGTGAGGGAAGTGTCAACAAATGATTGGTTCCTTCATATTCGACATAAATTCGCTGGCCGGAAGTTTTCGGGATATTCAAGGGATTACGAATATTCGTCATCCATTTGTTGTAGTTGGTATTACCCCAGACGATATGTGAATTGAAGACCCCGTTCATGAAGACCGTCGTCGCGAGTTTGGGCGCAGCAGGCATCAGACTACCGGCAGTCAATAAAATGTTCCCGTGGCTTCGTTCTACCAGCAGTTCCTTCTCCTGCAAGACAACGTGTCCTCCATCCGGCGTAAAGAATGACAACAACTGTCCGTCCACGTACTCTTCCAACTGACGGTCGGGATACAACTCATGTAAACGGTCCTCAGATACCGGCTCACCGCTCAATGTGATGTTTTGAGTCCGGGCGAACGGCCGGGTTATCTTTTCCCATCCTGCTGAAGGTTTCGTTCCAAGCTCCGGCATGGATCCGATTGTGTCTTCAGATAATGCTTCTTCAAGATGCGGAGCAATCCGCAGTTCAAACCATAATGTGTCCGTTTCAGACAGATCGATTTCTCTCGTCCGGATGGTCGGTAAGGCAAACTCATACTGGTAAATGCGGGACGCCAGTCGTCCATTTAACCCTTCCGGACGATTCGTCTTTCGGTAGTCCGTTCCGTAGACATCGAATCCGTCTGTCGCATACTCTGCAATGTCTTCAGAACACGCCATCAGAACACCTGGGAACCCCGTTGACTGTTGTTGATTTTGCCGTGCTAAAAGAACCGAATCGTATTTAGCATAGTCGATGTACTGTGCCATATAAGCTTCATTCGTTCTGACACCCGCCTCATCGGCGAGACCGAGATCCTGCACATACGTCACGTCATACCGTCCCTCACCGTCAAACGATAGATCAAACCGAAGTCCGTCCGAGTGTACAAGTGCAGTCACCGTGTAAGTGAAATCGCCATGATTTCCGGACCAACGAATGTGGGAGTCCGACAATTCAAACGTGCTGGGTGAAGCGATTCCGAGTAACGGCAGTGCTTCGCCGCCATTGAAGCGGACATAAAAGTTCATCAAGGAACCGTCCAACGGATGATGAATCAGCTGATTGATCATCAATTGACCGTATTTAAGTTGTTGGATATCTCCGAACGGAGTCAGCGTGACCAACGTTTCACCTTGCTGAAGTTGAAGTTTTTTCGTCATCATGTTCATGTTGAATCTCCTTTACGACTCGATTTAATGCAAATTCAGCAGATAAGCCTTCCGTGCTGCTTGGTCCGACAAACAGCGTGAAGTATCCGTCGTCTGCACTGTGGCTTCCGTCCGGATGCAGATAAGCTAGCATATCCAAACTGATTGTCAACTCGACCTCGATGCTCGTCCCCGGTGCAATCGTCACTCGATTAAACCCTTTTAACTGTTTGACTGGACGCGACACCTTCGCTACCTGATCCTGAATGTACCATTGGATGATTTCATCACCTTCCACCGTACTCGTATTGCTCACTTTAACGGTAGCGGTGATATCCCCGTGCCCACAATCATGATGTGACAAGGTTAGTTGCTCATAGTCAAACTGCGCATAACTCATTCCAAAACCGAACGGGAACAACGCTTCGTTTGGTGCATCTAAATATTTGCTCGTGTAACGCATATCTGCATTTTCAATATCTGCCGGGCGTCCTGTCCGCAAGGCATCATAACGAAGCGGCATTTGACCGACGTGATGCGGGAATGACATCGTCAGCTTGGCAGAGGGCGATTGATGACCATACAAGAGATTGTAGACCGCATGTCCTGTTTCCGTTCCCGGATACCATGCTTCGAGAATGGCCGTAGAATAACGCTCGACTTTACGTAAATCAAGTGGACGTCCATTAAAGAGTACTGTAACGATTGGAATATTTAACGCAGCTAATTTTCGTAATCCATCCACTTGTGTCTTCGGCAAACGAATATCCGTTTTGCTGCCCGCTTCACCGCTCATCCAAGAAGCTTCACCTAATGCGAGGACGATCACCTCTGCTTGCCGTGCCGTTTCGACTGCCGCCTCCCAATCGACTTCCTCTTCTACACCAGAACCCGGACTATACGAGAACGGTATCCCCTTCTCCCGAAATGCTTCTATCAACGGAATAGCTTCTTCCGTTTTCCCACTTCCGGCCCAAGGACCAAGAACATCAGTCGAGGTGATAAAAGGTCCAATCAAAGCAATCTTTTGATTCGAAAGCGGCAAAATATCCTCATTTTTCAATAAAACAATACTCTTTTCAGCCAATTCCCGAGCATGAGCACGATGTTCTGGTGCGAGATGGACCGCTTGCTCCGTCATCGTCTCGATTCCCCGGTATGGATGCTCAAATAAGCCGAGTTCATCTTTTAATCTTAAAATGCGTAAAACAGCTTCATCCAACTTACCGACTGAGATTCTCTTTTGTTCAATCGCTTCTTCTAAGTGATTGAGGTATGCACCTGACATCATATCGATATCGACACCTGCCTCCATCGCCAATCGACCTGCGTCCGCCAAGGATTCTGCCACACCATGAAAGATGACTTCTTTGATCGACGACCAATCCGATATCGTCACACCGTCAAACGCCCATTCTTTCCGGAGAATGTCCCGTAGCAGATAGGTACTGACAGTCGCTGGAATACCGTCTACGACGTTGAAGCTTGTCATGACCATTTTGGCACCTTCGTCCAACGCACGTTTGTAGGCCGGCAAATAAAATTCCCGTAACTCGCGGTCGGACATATCAACCGTATTGTAATCACGTCCGCCTTCAGGGGCACCATAAGCAGCAAAGTGTTTGACACATGCTGCGAGGGTTCCTTCATTTTTTAAATCCGTTCCTTGATACCCTCGGACGAATGCCGCTGCCATTTCTCCGTTCAGCCAAACGTCTTCGCCTGTCGCTTCCATAACGCGACCCCATCGAGCATCACGTGTCAAGTCAGCCATTGGTGAAAAGGTGACATGTAATCCGGAAACCGTTGCTTCGAATGCCGATTGTCTTGCCATTTGTTCAATCGCCTCTATGTCCCAGGACGAAGCCATCGCAAGAGGCACGGGATAGATTGTCCGATGACCATGAATGATATCTGCCATGAATAGTAAAGGAATTTGTAATCGATTGTGTTCTAAGTATTGGGATTGGATGTAACGTGCTTGCGCAGCATTGTTTATCCCGATGACCGAACCAATCTCCCATCGATTTTCGCTTGTGATACCACTTTCTTTCATCAATTGCGCGACCGGTCCAGTGATGACATCTTCATGATCGTCGCTATATACGGACGGTAAAATTTGAATCAACTGTCCGATTTTTTCTTGAAGCGTCATCTGCTTGATTAAATGTTCCACGTTCATCTCATCCCGCCCTTTTTAGAAAAATTGTTATTTTGTCGAAACGTTTCACCTGTTATTTAAAATTATAAGCGCTTACATTAAGAGGTGCAACCTTTTTATCGAAACGTTTCGAAAGATTACTTAATTGTTCTTACAAAAAAGAAGTCTCCCTTTTCATCTCAAATAAAAGCAACGCTACACATCAGTTTTGAGATGTGATTTTTCTTATTTTTTCTCCGTATACATAAAGTACAATCTGATCGACTGTTTGTCTCGTTATCCCTCTTTACTTCATTCACGGTCATCCGTCCTTTCTTCATTAAGACAATTATATTATTGTTTCATCATCTGTTAACTTGTTTGCACAACAACGGGCAAACCCAAGATGGATTTGCCCGTTGATTTTATGCGTTATACCGCATCGTGTACGACCGAAGCCACACACCACTTCTCTTTTAATTGCTCAATCCGTTGTTTTCCTTCATAGGAGTTCATCCAAAGATTCATGACATCCAAAACTTCCGTTTGCCGATCTTGAATGAGGTAACTTTTTTCGGCCGGAATCCATTTTTCCTTTATTTTCGGGGCACCTAATCGCATATCAAGCGAGGCGTAATAAATCGCTTCGACGGTATCCGTGATCATGACATCCACTTCTCCCGCCGCGACGGCTGCCGGAATTGCTAAATTATCCGCATACATGACGATATGCGCCTGATCAAACGTCTGACGAACAAACTGTTCATTTGTGCCGCCCGGATTCAAGCCGATTGTCACATCCGGACGATTGATGGCTACAATCGACGTCAATAAATCAATATCCGAAGCGCGGACAAGAGGTGTCTTTTGGAACGATAAATAGCTTTTCGTGAAGTCACCGACAATTTCCCGTTCGATGTTCTTCGTGACGCCGCCAACGACCATATGAAATTTCCCGGCACGCAAGTCACGTGTCAACGTCCCCCATGTCGTCGGGACGAATTCGACTTCCAGTCCGGCTTTCTCGGCAAACGAGCGGATGACGTCGATGTCAAACCCTTCATATTGATTCGTCTGACGGTTCAAGTACGTAAACGGTTTATAATCTCCGGTCGTCCCGACGACGATCTTTTTCGTCGTGAAGACGTTTTGTTTGCCGACACTGAATGAACCGGTCACATCTTTTAATCGTGTTGCTGCCAAAAGACCAGAAAGCAACAGACTTCCTCCAAGTGCTAATCCTCTTTTATTCACTCTGCTCGCTTCCTCTCTCTGTCTGACGCTTTTTTCTGTATAATACTCAAAACAGTATCATATTGTTTTATGTTATCCAAGAGTTTTTTGATTATTTCGTCAAAACAAGACGATGTTCGATTGCTGAGCCCTCTTATTTGCAGAACCCTTGTCCTTTCTTTCATACTGGAAAAGAATTCACAATGAATGGGAGGAATGGAAGATGAGTAACGTATTTATTATTGGGGCGAACGGAAAAGTGGGTCGGCATGTGGCGAAACAATTGAGCGGGTCGGTGCACGATGTGCGGGTCGGTTTGCGCTCACCGGAACAGTTCGCAGATTTCGAAGCACTGGGGGCGACACCTGTCCTGCTTGATCTCGAACAGGATGTCTCGTCGATCACAGACGCCATCAATAACAGTGATGTCATCATCTTTACGGCAGGCTCCGGTGGTCATACGGGTGCCGATAAAACCATTCTGATCGACTTGGATGGCGCAGCAAAATCGATTGCGGCCGCAGAACACATTCAAGCGAAACAATTCATCATGGTCAGTGCGTTAAATGCCGATTCGCCGGAAACTTGGTCGGACAGCATGAAACCGTATTATGTCGCAAAACACTATGCCGATCGCCTGCTTCGGGACAGTTCCCTCGCCTATACGATCTTGCGCCCGGGTGGGTTGACGGACGATACAGGAACCGGTGCCGTGACGACAGATCCGGCATCAACGGACAAGACGACGATCGCCCGCGAAGATGTCGCGCGTGTCGTCATCGCTGCGATTGAACAGGAATCGGCTTATCACCAAACGATTCCCCTGCTTGAAGGAACAACACCGATCGCTGATATTTTTGCGTAATGTCAAAAATGAGCTCAATCCATTTGGATTGGGCTCATTTTTTTAGGAAGCTCGCTTCATTTCAACGATATGCGCCTGTTCCCGACGAACAGCCGTCAAAATCAATGTCACGGCAACCGTGACCAGCAAGATGACCGTCAGACGAAGAACAAACGACGAGATATTTCCGTCAAAGTAAATCAATCGGGTCAGTCCGGCGACCGCATTCGGTACCGGCAAATAATGACCGATCGTCTGGTAAAATGGTGCCAGCATCGACGGGGGCACAATATTTCCTGCCGTCATCAGCTGGAACGGAATCAAAGCGACGTTGACGAGTGGCGCAATCGGACCGAAAATCGTGAAGTTCATCTGAGTGACACCGATACAAGTTGCCGTCAATAATACCTGGAACGCCCATACTTTTAGAAAGGACGCTTGTATCTCTGAAAAGGCAAACGCAAGCGACACCATGACCAGCGGCACAACTAACAGGACAAGACCGTGCAACAGTTGTTTGCTCCAAAAGAGCGACCATTTTGCATGTCGTTTTTGCAGGATTTGCGTCACGAGATTAAACTGGATGCCCATCGTCATGACCGCAATGTAGATGACGAAACCCAGTAAGATCGGCAACATCGAGGTTGAGAAATCAGACACTTCATGTTCGACGATGACGTCAGAGACAACCGCAGGTGTACCGTTTAAGGCTTGGGTGATTTCAGTTGTTGCCTGTTTCAGGATGCCGTTCGCAAATTCAGCATTTGCCTGATTGACGTGGAACGTCAGCTTCGGTTGATCCGTATCCGTCAGACTCGCGACAAGGACCATCTCGACTTCCCCGGCATCCAGTTGCTTCAGCCCCTCTGCTTCCGAACGGACAGATTGGACCGTGAACGGACTCTCCTTCTGCAAGTTTTGATACAAGCCGACTGTCGAATCCGACTTGACGACAGCGACACGCAACTGATCCAGACGATCCGTCGCCCCTTGGTACCCCGTCATCCAAACGACAAGAAATAAGATCGGGACGATCAAGGCAAACATCAATCCCACTTTCGTTTGTGTAACCGAAAAAACATCTTTAAAACTCTTCATGTGTTCCGCTCCCTTTTATATGCATTGCTTATAATAGCATATGCAACCATTAATCCAAAAAAGAGAAACCAGTTACGTCACGTTTTGGTAAATGGTTTCAAGTGTCTTGATGAATTGTTTAATTTCTTTTTTGGACAATCCTGAAAAAGCTTGCTGTTGCAGCTGATCGAGCGTCGGTTCCAACAGTCGGATGACCTGAACGCCTTCTTTTGTCGTCAATAGAATGAAGGCGCGCCGGTCGCGTGGATCCGCCGAACGGATGACCAGTCCTTTTTTGACGAGCTTATCAAGGATTTTCCCGACCGTCGTTTGGTCCCGTTCCGTCAACAGCGCCAACTGTTTTTGCGAAATGCCCTCTTGTTTATGAAGCTCACTCAACACCGAGAACTGTTCCGGTGTCAGACCGTGTTCTTCCATCCGCTTGGTGGCGGCACGTTTAAAGGAATGATAGCTGCGTGACAGTTGCATACCAAGTGACCAATCCGTTTCTTTCACTGGAACTCCCCACCTCAAGAATAATAGTTGCACTACTTATTAATTGAACTTATTTACTATATGCCGGATGAGGTGGTTTGTCAAATGTCTTAGTTAATAGTTCTCGCCTTAAAAATTGTACAAGCTAATATAATTCAAGACGTAAACGATTTGATCGCTTCGATATGCGCATCCTTGACGTGTTGGTCGACTTGCGACTGTTGTTTAAGCTGCTCATAGACGGCATCGACTTGTGAGGGTGTCAGCCGTTTGACCGTTGCCAAACGTTTGATCGTCCGCTGTAACTCATTTCGTTTGATGACATGGACGTGACCGGACTCAATCGTGATTTTTTTCAGTTCACACCGTTCGCTGAAGACGATGACCGATTGAAATACCTGTTGCTCCACTGTTCCCGCTAAAAACTGTGCCATGCTTTTCAAGTGCTGCTCGTTTTGTTTGATCGGGTTGTAAAATCGTTGTTTGTACCGGTTCTTAAACATTTGCGTCCACTGCCGGTCCGCCTCTTTCCCGAAGATCCATCCGCTGTAGTTTTTTGATTCCAATACATAGATGCCACTCTCATGAATGAAGGTGACATCGATTTCCGTCATTCCCTTGCCCCGTGCTTTTGGTAAATACGTATTGATGACGAACTTTCCGTATCCTCCAACCTTTTCGAGCTGACGGGTCGTCAAGTATTCGCCCCAGATTCCTTTATCGCGGACCGCCTTTAAAAAACGTTCCTGCGTGACCTGCTTATATGTACTTTTGTCGAACGATCGGCGACGGAAGTAAAACAAACTGCCGAGCGTGACGGCAAACCCGACGAACATGACACTTCCGATGAGAAGTAACGCCGGAATTAATGCAGCTAACAAATCTTCCACTCATTTCATTCCTTTCTTTTTTAAACCCTAAATTTTCCACTATTCCAGAATAAACGGAATTCTTTTCAATTTCCACTAATTGTTACATTCATTTCACTGTGGTACGGTAAAGAAAAGGAGGGGTAGGGATGTTTGACTCATTTTTCTCAATTTGGTTGCCTTTGATCCTGCTGATCATCGTGTGGCAATCTGTTTCGCAACAACTTGCAAAACTTCGCATGACCCAACAGCAAACACTACGTGAACTGACACGTCTTCAAGAACATCTCGGCGTGAATGATGCCGCAAGCAGTCACAGCCTATTGAATGAACAGATTGAGCAACTTCTGTCTAATCATGAGACAGTGGAAGCGATTAAACTGGTTCGAGAAACTCTCGGTTATCCATTACTTGAAGCCAAACAATATGTCGATGCAATCAAAGAGGCATCGTCGGACAGGCGCTGAACGAATAACAGGCAAGTCTTCCGAAAGGAGGACTTGCCTGTCTTGATGTTTAACGGACCTTCTCCAGTCGCGCCGCTTGAATTTGATACACTTCGTCACACAGTAAATCGATGTCCTGCTGATGGTGACTGGTCAGGAAAATCGTCCGCCCTTGTTCTTTATACTGCACGAGCAGTGTCCGGATCCGTTCGACACTATCCGTATCAAGGGCATTAAACGGTTCGTCGAGTAACAAGACCTGTTGATTTTCCATGATGGCTTGGGCAATCCCGAGTTTTTGTTTCATTCCAAGCGAATAGTGTTTGACCTTTTGCGTCAAATTCGGCGCCAGTCCGACTTGTTCCATCGCCCGGCGAATCGCCGCATCATCGATTTTATTTTGAATCCGGGCGAGTTCCTTTAAATTCGTGAATCCGTCCAGTTGACCGATGTAACCCGGTCGTTCGATCAAGATGCCAAAGTCTTTCGGAAAGCGGTGTTTCCCCGTCAAGGCTTGCCCGTCGACTGCAATCGTTCCCGCGTCCGGAAAGACAAACCCGCATAACATCTTGAATAACACCGACTTGCCGGACCCGTTGATACCGGTAATGCCGTAAATCTTTCCCGGTCCGAACGAGACGTTCATGTCGTGAAACAGTTCATGCCCTTTATATTGTTTGCTGACGTTCGTTAATGTAATCATCATTTTGCCTCCTTAATGATTTGTTCGGACATGTTTTCGAAAAACGATTTGGATGACGATATAAACGAAGAGGCTAGCTCCAACCAGTTGCAGACTGATTGCGTAAGCGGAATGGTCAAGCAGCTGAACCGTTCCATTTCGTCCAATCGGAATCCAGTCCTGTTGAACGAGCGGCAACAGTGCAACCATTCCGCCGCCAATCCAGTAAATACCTTGGACGGCTTCGCGCGTCCAGTACAAGACGAGAAACAGAATCAGACCGTACACGATGAGTTGGAGTGTTCCGTTGACGATTGTCTGGTAAAGAATCGTCGCGAGATCAACTGACAAACCGTTCACCTGAGTCGTCCACTCGACACCACGTAAAAATGCAAACAGTGTCGCTAAACTGAAGAGACCGATGACCGTCCCGGTTGCTGTCACAAAAAGCTTCGCCAATTGTTTCGAAAACCATCGATTCAAGGACCGGTGCCGGATGATGTGATAAAGTCCTTGATCGATGACGTCCCGTTCATATCGTTGCGCCAGCAGGTAGGTATAGCCAAAAAATAAGACGGCATGATTCAAATATGCCTGCAACGTGAAACCATCAGATCGGACACCGCTGAATGCGGTCAGTAAGTAATCACCATACGTTTGTCCCGATGGCTGAACGAACAAAATCAACAGGCAACATGCGATGTAAATACTGATTGTAATAAACTGCCGCGGGAAGCGGAACCGACGATCCAACAACACGACAACAGTTGTCAACAGAACAATACATCCCAGCCAGTAACTCAATTTTTGATTTCCCAGTACGTTCGGTAACGACAAGACCAGAAACAAATTGAGATAAAGACCTGACGTAAACGATAACAGTGTACCGATAAAGGAAATACTCGCAACGATATACACCAGTTTTATGCGTCTTGTCAGCACATACACCAGACCGAGCATCAGATAAATCAGCAAACCGCCGACAAATAAAAATCCAAGTTGCAGACAATGGGCAAGCAGCGGCGAAATGTTCAGAAACACCGAGTCTTTTGGGATGTAAAATACCTGTCCGGCCCGTGCCGCAAGACTCCAATTCGTTTCAGCCGGTGCCTGCAGTGCAAACAGGTATCCGACAATCGCATACACTAATAACCCCATTCCCCACGATTTAGCGAACCGTCCGGTACTATGTATCAACGCACTCCGTGTATTCCGGAAGCGGATCAACCGGAAATCCGTTAAGTCCCTTTGTATTCGAACAATCGATAACAGGAGAACAAGCAACAAAATATCGTACATCAACAAATAGGTATTCATCGTCACTGCCGTCATTAAATCCCATTGATTAAATACGATTCCTTTACTAAGCGCTTCCTGTTGATCTTGATACATCCAGATACCCGCAAAAAGCGTCACTTGAAGCCAACAAACCGCATAGACGATCCGGCTCACAGTTCCCACTCCGTCCGCTTCATCCCCGTGATCATCAGTCCGAACAACATCAATCCGAGGACACTGAACGGAACAAATATCGTCCACAACGGCATCGCGATAATGTTAAACGGGAAAATCGTGCTGACGGGCGAAAATTGCGGGACACTGAGTAACCCGGTCGCAAAGTTCAACAAGTGATAAAACAAAAACGGAAGACCGACTGCCAGAAATAAATTCCCGGACAACACCAACAACAGGTACGCAATTGTCGCATATACCATCGCATTAAGTCCGATCCATCCCGCATAAGCGATCATATACATCCCATCCGTCGTGAAGGCTTGGGTGAACGTCGTCAATGATTCTGGCCCCTGTTCATATGTCATCCAATGCAAGCTCGGCTCTACGAACCGTAAAAACAGCATCCAGCCGAGCATCGTCACAAAAAAGACGATAAACGTGATCAAGGCGTTGACGACTCCTTTGGCAATGAGATAGTCCTTTAGCGAAACACGGGTCCGCGCGTAGCGGATGAACTGATGATCGATTTCACGGGCGACCGTTGGCAGGTACAGCACACAACAAATTAACGGAAACGCGACGGCGATAATCGTTCCGGCAGATTCTTCGAACACCCCCTGCCACGTCAAGAATACGTATCCGGTCCGAACCTGGTTAAACTGTAACAGGATAATCAGCGGGAGCAGCAAAGCCAGACATAACGTCCGACGTGTCATGCTTCGTTTTAATTCCGTCCATATAATCGGTTGCAACGGCTTCTCCTCCTTTGGTTATGGTCGTTTTTTTGTGACGAAATACAACAAGATGCTGAGGGCGGGAATCACGATCGACAAGACGGTCGTCGTTCGCGACAGCCGATCCGTCCGGTGCCGCTGAATGATGATCCAGATTGCAAACAAGACATGTGCCGCCGATAATCCGAGCAAGGCAAATGCGAATCCAATGACGACCGTATCAATCTCATCAAATTCGACTTCCCACCCTTTGTCCGGTGCACCGCTAAGAGATGATGACATGAACGGTTGAAAAACAGAGGGTACGTTTTTTCCATAGCTCTGTTCAAGCGTCAATCGCTCGCCTTCAGTCGACGTACTGTATATCCGGGCTGCCGTGACCATCCACTCTTCTTCAACAACTGTCTTCAGCGGAGCGGAATCAGTTGCCTCCCATTCCTCCCCTAGTTGATATCGAATACCGCTTTCCGAAATATCCGATGTACTCCGGACGATGAAACCACTGAAACCAAACATCAGACTCAACACCAATACAACAATTCCGGCACGTAAAATCCGTTTTGCAAACAACTTTTGGATCAGTTGCAATTCATGGATTAATACCTGCGATTGTTCTTCACCACCAAATCGATTGATGGCGATTTTCATTGCCGCCTGTTCCGAGTACCCGTCAAACACCAGCTCGGCGACGGTTTCCTCCAAGTGTTGCCGCGTTTCATCTTTCAGTTCCTTCGTTTCCGGCAAATCCGGATCAGCCGAGCGGTAGAGCTGATTTACATACTCATCTATCATCGGGGTCCCCTCCTAAAAATTGATCCATCAATCGTTTGACGACCTGCCATTCCTGCCGTTTCGTCCGCAGTAACGCCCGTCCCTCGTCCGTCAGATGGTAATACTTGCGGCGTGCACCGCCGGCCGCTTCGTCACTCCAGTACGAGATGACGGCCGCCTTCTTTTCCAGTCGTTTCAGTGACAGATAAAGCGTTCCTTCTTTTAACTCAAACGCATCCGCGCTTTTTTCCCGCACTTCTTTTGCGATTTCATACCCGTACCGGTCCTTGTCGACCAGTAACGCCAAAATCAAGGTGTCGATATGTCCTTTTAACAGCTCTTTATCAATTTCCATCTTCTCCCACCACCTCTTACATACAATGTAAAACAATGTACTCTATAATGCAAGGTACTTAATAAAAAAAGAATCGCTTCCGCTAAAAAGCGGAAACGATTTCTCAACTACGCATCAATCTCTTGCTGCCAAACGATACAACAGATCAAGCATTTCGATGTACAACCAGATGATCGTGACGATCAAACCGAACGCCGCGACCCACTCCATCGATTTTGGTGCCCGTGCCTGCACTTGTTGCGAGATGAAATCAAAGTCCATCACCAGTGACAGGGAGGCAACGATGACGATGACAAACTGAATGCCGATCGCAAGCGGCGAGCTGCCCGTCATGAACGGTAAGCTGATACCGAACAACGTCAAGAGTAAGTTGACTCCGTACAAGACGAGGATCGACAGGATGGCCGCCGTGACGGCCGAACGGAATCGTTGCGTCACTTTAATCATACCGGTCGAATAGACGAACCACATCGCAAACGAGACGACGAAGGTCGCGAGGACCGCCTTACCGACTAACCCTGGATACATGCTTTCAAACATCAATGAAATCGCGCCGACGGCGACCCCTTCGACAATTGCGTAGACCGGTGAAAGTACCGGAGCGGTCCGTGGTTTAAAGGTGATGATCAGGGCAAGAATCAATCCGAGGACAACTCCGCCAATCAATGCAGGAATTAAGAATTGTGGATTTGCGGCCAAGAAGAACCAGGTCCCGCCGGCTGCTGCCGTGACGAGGGCAAGTAAGAGGAAAATCTTACTCATCGTCCCTGCTTTTGTCATCGGCCGTTCGCCGGCACGCGCCGTCTCAAAACCACGGCGTAAGGCAGGATTAACTTTAAATCGTGTTGCCATCTTGCGTTCACTCCTTCTATTTTATCTATGTCTTATTACGGTTGTTTCCCGGAAAAGTTTCAGCTTAACCAACTATTTAAGGCATTCAGCTGAAACATGACGACAGGAATCGATTCCTTTGCCGAGACGAGGTGCGACGTCGCTTGTCCGACTTTGCCTGTCGTCACGAATGTCTCATCCGTCAACCCTTCACCGATCGGTCCAAACGGATCACTGTCAATCATCCGGTGACGGTACGTGATGAAGACCTCTTGACCGGCCTGATTGACTTTACAGCCTGACTCTTCATCCGGGCGGTCAATCCCATATTCGGCATAATGCCAAACGGTTGTCGCATCCCACGGTGAACCGAGATGAAGAATCTGACCGTCCGCTTCAATGAATTTCTCAAGCGGTGAACCCGGACCAAATCCATTTTCAATCGTATGTCCGGCAACAAATGCCGTTGCCTCGTTTCCCCATGCCGTGACCGACCACATCGGATGGGCACTGCGTTTGACGTCCGGGAACGTCCGGAAAAGTTCAGGAACTTTCCCGATGGCGCGTGTCGGTGTCTTCGCCGGATCGTACGCCGGCATTTCCTGACGGATCGTCTCCCACCAATCTTCCGGTACGGCGGGACGACTCCAGTTTTTCGGGTCTGAATTATCGGTGCTTTGTGCCGCCATCATGATCAGACCGTCTGCTGTGACGACCTCTTGCAACGCTTCAATGATCGATTGTGCACCGCCCGGAATCCAACCGATCTCCTTCATCGAGCTGTGAACGAACACTTTCATGCCCGCTGTCACACCAAGCTGTTTTAAATCTGTGATCAACTTTGATTTCGTGACCATTTGTCTTGTTTCCATTTCGCACCCCTCACTCGACGACAAGGCGAATCGTCGATCCTGTTTTACCTTGCGTCACTTCAATTTTCGCATCGACCCGTGATTTCAGTTCCTGGACGTGGCTGATGATTCCGACCATCCGACCGCTTGCCTGAATCGATAACAGCGTTTCGATCGCCTGCTCAAGCGATTCCGGATCGAGCGTACCGAATCCTTCATCGATGAACATCGTCTCAAGCGATACGCCGCCGCTTGCTTCCTGCACGACTTCCGACAGACCAAGCGCCAAGGCGAGTGAGGCCTTGAAACTTTCCCCGCCGGACAATGTCTTGACGTGCCGTGTCTGCGACGTATAGGCATCAAAGACGTTTAAATCGAGTCCGTACTTTTTCAAGCCCTTTCCGGCTTCCGTCTTCCGTTCAAGCAGGAAACGGCCCGACGTCATCCCGTGCAGATGCCGGTTCGCGGCTTGCAGGATCTCGTCGAAATAGGCGGTTTGGACATACGTCTCAAACGTCATCCGTTGCGCATTTTCACCGACCCCGACCCGTGCCAACTCACCAATGATGCCATAGCGTGTATCTTCTGCCTCGATTTGTTGTTGTAACGTCGACCAGGCATCGACCAATTGCTTGACGTGGAGCCGTTCTTTTTCGGCACCGATCCGTTGGTCCGTCGCTTCGGTCAATTCGGCTTCCGCCTGCTCGACAGACAATCGGATCGTCGCTAAGTCCGGTCGGTCCTGCGCTTTTACGATCTGACGGATCCGCTCCAGTCCGCTCTCGACGTCCTGACGTTTCCGCCGGTCGGCTTCCAGTCGTTCCGCCAATCGGGCAATATCTTGCCGTGTCATCCGCGCCTGTTCAAACTGTTCGACCGTCGCAAACCGTTCTTCCTGCAGGCTGCGTTCGAACGTTGCTTTCGCTTCCAGCCACTTCGATGTCCGCTCCGTCAAGTCTGTTTGGATGTGCTCCAACCGATCGCGCCGCACCGCGACGTCTTGATCCAGTTGTTGCTTTTGATTGTGGGCTCCCGTCCGTGCCGCTTCAAACGACGCCAACCGTTTGCTCAACGTCTGCTGTTCCGTCTCTAATTCACGGCGCGACGGAGCATCCGGATTCCGGGTCAACATGCCCTCGAGCCGGGCCAGTTCCAGCTGCAGTTTCGACTGACGAGCCGACTCTTCCTCAATCTGACGGTCCAATCGTTCCAGTCCTGTCTCGATTGTGCGCAGTTGCTGCTCGAGCTGTTGTTTTTGCTCCTGTTGCCGTTGCAACGCGGTTTCCTGTGCCTGTAAGGACTCGATTTCTGTCCGGATCACGATTAGATCGGTCGGAAGCTCCTTGCCTTGACCAAGCGTCGTGATGTCGTGTTCGAGTTGCCGTTTCCGTTCCGCGACCGTCCGGTACGTTGCCTGCAGTTCCTGATGCGCCGTCTGGGCTTTTAAATAAACCTGATGTAAGGCTTCGACATCCAGCGATTCCGCTTTAACCGCAAGTTGCGGATGCGATGTGCTTCCACAGACCGGGCAGGCGTCTCCGTCATGCAGGTGCGCCGCCAGTTCTGCCGCCAGTTGACGGCGTTCGTTTTGCCGGCCTGTCGTATAGGCAAGTTCCGCCTGCTCTTTTTCCTGTTTGACCCGCGTTCCCTGTTCGATCAACCGGAGCCGTTCTGCTTCGTTTCGTTGCCATTCCTGCTGTTTTTGCTCAGCAGTCTGTAAGAGGAAACGCCGTTCCTGGATCGTCAGACGGTTGCTCGATTCGTCCGCCATCGCGCTGACTCTTGTTTGAAGGGTCGTCCGTTCGCCACGTTTCTGATCACGTTCCTTGCGCAAGGCTTCCGGATTCAGCTCAGCAATCGCCCGGGTCAACTGCTGTTGTTGTGTTAACAGCTGTTCTTGATCCTGCAACCGTTGCAGTTCTTCCTCGATTTGCTCCAGACGGCGAGCTGCCTCACGCATTTCCGGTTCCTGCGCCGCCAGCCGCTCGACGTCTTGATTCACCTGATCGAGCCGCTGCAACAACTGCTCCAGTTCTGTCGAGACGTGTTGTTTCGCAGCCGTCAACTGCTGGACCGTCTGTTGCTCCGATTGGAACGTCTCAAAAACTCCGCTGATTGCCGCCGCCCGCGTCGCCGCGTCGTACCGTTCCGTCTGACGTTTCGTCTCCGGCAATGTCACCGCCAGTTGTTGTTCAAGTCGCAACAACTCGTCGTACTCGACAAAGGTTTGTTCGAGTTGCTCGGCCTGACGCAGACGTTCCGTCACGCGTTGTACGGTCTCGCGGATCGCCTGTTCCGTGACTGCAGCGTCAGTGATTTTTTCGTCAAGTGACTTCAGCAACTGATCCGTCTCTTGACGGATCGTCGTTTCCGTCGCCTCTGCCCAGTTCAGCTCAATCGGCAGTTCTTCGAGTTTCGACAACTGCTTCGTCTTCGTTTCTTTGATGGCTGCGGCGAGATCCAGTGCTTTGCGGTGCAAACGTTGTTGAAACTCCCCGTAGTGTTCCGTCTTGAACAGTTGTTTGAGAATCTGTAACTTGTCTTTTGACTCTGCCATCAGCAATTCCCGGAATTTATTTTGCGGGAGCAATAAGATCTGTGAAAACTGTTTATGGTCAAGTTGCAACAGTTCCTGGACTTGTTGGCGGATTTCCGGAATCTTCAGCGCAAGAGGCTTCCAGGTCGTGCCGTCATGTCGGGCGAACTCGGCTTCATGCCCATAATCCGTCTTATTGACCGGATGGGGCTGGCTCGGTTGCCGGATGATCCGGTACCGTTCCCCTTTTAACAGAAATTCGAGTTCGACTTCCGTCTTTTGGTCCGGTTTGGCGAAATGACTGCGCAGATCGCTCATTTCCCGTTCCCCGCCTGATGTTTCCCCGTATAAGGCAAATGTCAATGCATCAAAAATCGTTGTTTTGCCGGCACCAGTATTGCCGGAGATAACAAACATCGTCCGCCCCCCGAGTTCGCGAAAATCAATCGTCTGTTCATCGGCAAATGGTCCGAAGGCACGTAAGGTCAATCGTTCTGGACGCATGCAGCTTCCTCCTCTAACACGGATTGCATCGCATCCGTTGGTTGTTTTTCACGAACCGCTTCATAAAATTCCCGGAACAGATCGGTCAACGTCGCCGCTTGGACTTGATCGCGGGATGCTTGCACCGATCGTGTACTTTCACGTGTAAAGCCGGTCCGCTCGAGATGGAGAATGTTCGGGTAGATTTTCTTCAGTTTCCCCATCGGATCGATCAACGCTTCGGCATCCGTCAAATTGATTTTGATGTAATCGTCCGTTGTTTGGGTCGCGACAAAGACCGGATCCGTCAATTCTGCGAGGCTGCCTGTCAGTTCACGCAGGTCGCGTTTAGCGGTCAACGGTTCAAACCGGCGGTCAAACGTCCCCGTATCGTTGAGCGTCAAGATGTCGACGCCTTTCACGTGATGTGCTTCCGAGAACGAGTATTTTAATAACGAACCGCTGTAACGGATCGTGTCTGACTTGATCGCAAGTGGATTATGCAAATGCCCGAGTGCCGTGTACGTAAACGGAGCAAAGGCACTGGCGCTGACCTGTCCCGCCGTTCCGACCGACAACTGGCGTTCGGAATCCGTTTCAAGTCCGCCGATGACAAAGGCATGCCCGACGAGGACGCTTGGCCCCTCGATCGTCATCGTTCCGATGATTTTCCGCATCGCTTCATCATGGGTCCGGATCGAATCATCTTGATGGATGTAACGGACGGTAGCCGGATCCGCGAACGGGACCGGGTAAAAACGGACGCCTTGAATCTCGATCGGTTCAATGGTTGATGTTAACTTTCCGGCCAGATGAAGACCCGCCCGTTGTAATAACGTCGTTCCGAAGCTCAGTCGTTCCGCTGAATCATGGTTGCCGCTGATCGCGACGACCGGAATCTTCCGTTCGAACACGATTTCGGCTAAGACGGTATCCAGCAGTTCGACGGCTTCCGTCGGCGGGACAGCCCGGTCATACAAATCACCGGCAATGATGACCGCGTCCGGTTGTTCCCGGTCAAGCAACCGGATAAACTCGTCGAGGACGGCGCGTTGGTTTTCAAGCATCGATTCCCCATGAACGATTTTCCCTAAATGCCAATCGGCAGTATGAATCCATTTCATCTTTCATCACGCTCACTTTTCCTCTATAATATCCTTATTTTAGCATGACTTGATCGCTTCTGCTGAAGCTCCTGCCGATTCCAAACCAAACAAAACCCATCAATCAATCGGGGATTTCCCCCGGTCAATCAATGGGTTGCGTCTTGCTTCACGGCTTAAAGGCCAATCCATGATCTGCTAACGCCCGTTTCAACTTCGGTATCGACGAAGGACCGATTCCGTGCCACCTCAGCACCTCGTCTTCCCGGTACATCGATAAGCCGGTCAAGGACGTCACACCATGCGCGTTCAATGCCCGTTGTGCAGGTTTCGCGAGTGAAGAAAACACCTCGGATTTAGATTCATTGGATTGCATTGCCATCCCTCCTGTTTTCCTAAACAAAAAACCGCCTCCTCATTTAAAAGGAGACGGTTCTTTACAACATGTTAGAGGTCATCCTCAGTGGGTCCGACGCTTTTGACGAAATCGCTTCACCGATGTGAAGATGGATACCGATCCTCCGATGATTGCTCCGACGACAATCCCAGTCGTAAACTTTCCTCCGGGATTTTTGCCAGAACCTGGTTCAGTTGCTGTTATATGCTCTTCCTGTTTCTGCTCGAATAACTGTTGGAGAGGGGAGGATGTAGGCTCGACTTCGACAATCCGGTCAACTTCCTGTTGACGCTCTACCCGGCTTTCGACGCTGCAAGGTGACAGATAGAACGGATTCAGATTCGTCCGATACCGGTCTGGATTCCAATTCGCCTGCTGAACGGCTTCAGCTGCGTGGTCTGTCCGCTTCGTCTGATCCAATGACTGGATCGATTGATCGAATTCTTGTTTCATCGTAATCACTCCTCTTCACATTCAATTCCACCTAAAAAGCTCCGACTTACGTCTGAAGTCTTATTTACCTCTTTTTTAAACATCTAAAACATGTATCGAAAAAAATTGTTTACTTTTTTGTGAACGCTTACTTGAAATACGTGGCGTACGTCTGTTTTGCCTGTTCCGGATCCGCTTCCCCGTGAATCAAGATCCTCCCGTCGGCAAAGGCGACAATCCGGTGCTGCTCCGTCTCGAACATCAGCAAATACGGATTCCGTTGACTTTTCATCCCGCGTGCCCGTATCTCGTTTTCCAGCCGGACCAAATCCCGTTTCCCTTCTCCCCGGACTTGCACGGTGTCCCGACCGCACAACGTGACGAATTGGAGCGGCGTTCCGTTGAGATAAGGATAGACGGCAGCGTCACCGCACGAAGGACAGGCTGCTTGTTTTAAAGACGTGACATCAATCTGACTCTGCTGATTCGTCCAAAGATCGAACGACAACAACGTCCGACGTAGTGCTGCTTTCGCACCCGTCAACAGTTTCAAGGTTTCCGTCACTTGATGCGAGGCAACCAGTTGGACCGCCGGGCTGATGATGCCCCGGGTATCGCACGTATCCTGTTGCTGCGGCAGATGATTCAGCAAACAATGCAAACAAGGTGTCTCCTTCGGTAAAACGGTGTATGTCATGCCGTAACTGGCGACACAGGCCCCGTAAATCCAAGGGATTTCCCGCTTTGCCGCTACATCATTGATCAGCATCCGAATCGCGAAATTGTCTGTCGCATCCATGATCAGATCCGCCTGCGCAACGAGTCGTTCAATATTCGTCGCCGTCACGTCTTCCACAATCGCTTCGATCGTCACCGTCGAATTGACTTCGCAAAGCCGTTGCTTGGCTGCGACCGCTTTCGGCAACCGTTCCCGGGCATCCCGTTCCGTGTACAATTGTTGCCGTTGAAGATTACTCCACTCGACGTAATCGCGATCAATCAAGGTCACCTGTCCGACACCGGCCCGGACAAGCTGTTCCGCACTGGCTGTCCCGAGCGCACCGAGACCGATGATGACGACGCAGCGCTCAGCCAGTTGATCTTGTCCGTCTTGTCCGATTGGACGAAAGCGGATTTGGCGGCTGTAGCGGTCCGTCATGGACGGCTGATTCCAGTCGTCGGACTGCTTGCCGTCGCATACCGTTTTTTCTCGATCCGTCCCGCTTCGAAACCGAGACGCCCGGCTTCGACCGCCAGTTTCATTGCCTGTGCCATCTTGACCGGATCGGTGGCATGGGCGACCGCAGAATTCAGCAAGACACCGTCGGCACCGAGCTCCATCGCGTAAGCCGCGTCAGCCGGTGAACCAATCCCCGCATCCACGATGACCGGGACCGTCATCTGCTCGATGATGAAACTGAGCGCAAGCGGGTTTAAGATCCCCTGCCCTGAACCAATCGGTGACGCTGCCGGCATGATTGCGTGACAGCCCAATTCCTCGAGCCGACGGGCGAGCAACAAATCATCCGATGTATACGGCAAGACGATGAAACCGTCCTTGATTAATTCCTCTGCCGCCCGTAAGGTTTCGATCGGATCCGGCAATAACGTCTTGTCGCAACCGATCACCTCGACTTTGACCATGTCACACATGCCGGATGCCCGGGCGAGCCGGGCCAGCCGGACGGCTTCTTCCGCCGTTTTTGCGCCCGCCGTATTCGGCAACAGATCATAACGACTTAAGTCGAGTGCCGCAAGTGGATTCGTCTGTTCCTTCGCAAAGACATCGAGACGCCGGACGGAAAACGTTAAAATGTTCGTTTCCGATGCTTCGACCGCTTGTTGTTGCGTCTCAGCGTCCGGGTATTTTCCCGTTCCGAGTAATAATCGTGATGCAAATGTTTTTCCGCCAATTTCTAACATGTTATCCGCCTCCTACAAAATGAACGATTTCAACGACATCACCGGATTGGACGTTCGTGTCCATATACCGGGACCGGTCGATGATTTGATGATTTTGTTCGATGATGACGACCTCCTCATCGATGTTCAACTGCTGAATCAAGTCGTGTAGCGTCTTCGTTTGTTCCGCCAGTGGATAGTCTTTCCCATTCAATCGGATCTGCATGTATTCTCCTCCTCGTGTCGTCTGCAACAAAATGCCTCCAGCGCAACTTCCGGTTTTCGGTTCATGACACAATCGGCGAGGACTTGTGCCGTCACCGGAGCGAGCAAGATGCCGTGCCGGTGATGTCCCGTCGCGACCAACAAACCGTCAATCCCTTTGACCCGTCCAAGATACGGTAATCCGTCACGGGTCTGCGGCCGGACACCGGACCAGATGTCAACCAGTGCCGCATCACGGATCGGCGGATACACGTCAATTGCTGCCGCCAACAGGTCCGAGATGCTGCCCGCGTTGACCGTCGTTGACTCCTCACCAACGTGTTCCGTTGCACCGATGATAATCCGTCCGTCTGCTTTCGGGACAAGATACACCGTCTCATGAAACAAAGTCTGCTCCAGTCGACCGGTTGTGAGACGGACAGACAGGCACTCACCTTTGACCGGAAGCGTATCAATCGGAATCCCGATCGTTTGCAACAACGGTTCCGATCCTCGTCCGCCGGCGATCACGACCTGCCGACCAACCTGTTGTCCCCAGCTTGTCTCCACCCCGGTTACCGTCCCGTTGTCCCGCAGAAGACGCAAGACACTTACCTGTTCTTCAATCACGCCGCCCCGCTGTTCAATCGCTTGCCGTAACGCCTGGACAAGCAACGGAGGATCGACTTGACCGACCCATTCAAATTGGACGGTTTGCTTTGCCTGGCGCAGCTGAAACGGCAGTTCGAGATAACCGCTCGTCAACCCGGTCTCGTCGAACAATTGACGGACAAGCTGCGGATACAGGACGCGGCTGACTGCCGCTAACGCATGTAACGGTTCCGACAGTTCTTCGTCCGTCGCGAGCATCCCCGCTGCCGCCCGTGTCGCGCCTTGTCCGACTGCCGACTGATCGAGCACGCGAACACTTTGCCCCCGCTGTAGCAACTCATAGGCGAGCGTCAAACCGATGATACCGGCACCGACAATCAATACATCCGGTTGTTTCATCGTCCAATCACCGCCCGGAACCGTCCGGCTGCTTCCGCCGGATGGGTTTGTCCCAAAATCCCGGACAGGACGGCAACACCGCTGCACCCGGTCGTTAAGACATCAGACAGATTTTCCGGTTTGATTCCGCCGATGGCGATGACCGGGATTGATGTCCAGTCGACGACTTGCTGTAACGCATCGAGTCCCCGTGGCGCCACGCCGGGTTTAGAATCCGTCTCAAAAATATGACCGTACATCACGTAATCGGCGCCGGCTTGTTCCGCCACCATCGCTTCGGTCAACGAGTGAACCGATTGACCGATGGAAATCGTCGGAAACTGTGCCCGGACACGCTCGACCGACAGACTGCGGCGTGTCAACTGAACGGTCGTGCCGGTAACGAGTGCAGCATCGAGCCGGTCATGGACAACCAACTGGTCTGCGCCGACTCCTTGGTCGAGCAACGTATCAATGCAGGAAACCAATTCCCGGACTGACCAGGTTGGCTCCCGTAAGTGGATGCGATCGACGGACAGTGCGAGCTGCGGAAGGGTCTGTTCCAGCACTTCCTTACTGTCGCGTCCGGTTGTAATCAGGTGTAAATGTGACATCGTTCCCCCTCCTTTCCACACGAAAAAGGACCACCCCATGAACTGATGGAGTGGTCCTACGAAAAGGGCGACGCTTGGCGTTCCCTCGATAGATGATCGGATACCACTTCCCTCCGCTAGTACGAACTAGATCAGGTTCAAAGGGTCCGGATACTTCCGTCTCAGTCTGCTGCGAGACTCCCCTAGTGTAGATATTTATTTGTGTGGTACGTCTGTAGTCTACCACGGGTAGTCCGATTAGTTCCACCCTTGATTAGTGTCGCATGTCCGATTCGACCGCTTTGACCTGCTCGATCAAGCGTTGGTATTCGTCGACACGTTTCGTTTGCGACAAGTCATACGTTTGTTTTAAGCGTAAGACCCGCATGACTTTCTCGTTGAGATCGGCTGCCGACAATTTCCCTTGTTTGATCCGCGTCATGATTTCCTTGTGAACGGACGCGTACGCGCCGGGTGTCGAGAACATCGCCATGTCCGCACCGTTTTCAAGTGCAAGACCTGCCGCTTGAGCTAATCCGTACCGTTCTGTGATGGCTCCCATGACGAGATCATCCGTGATGATGACACCATCAAATTTCAGTTCACTCCGTAACACACCGGTCATGACTTCTTTCGATAATGAGGACGGTCGATTTTTGTCGAGAGCCGGGAACAGGATATGCGCGACCATGACCATTTCAGCCCCGTCTTGAATCGCCCGTTTAAACGGGACCAGCTCCGTCTGCTCAAGTTCCGCTTTCGTCGCATCGACCCGCGGCAGACCGACATGCGAGTCGACGGTCGTATCTCCGTGTCCCGGAAAATGTTTGACGACCGGCACGATATCTTCTTCCTTCATTCCCTGCATCAATGGCACACCAAGCCGTGCCACTTGTTGCGGGTCCGCACTGAGCGCCCGGTCGCCGATGATCGGATTTGCCGGATTACTGTTGACGTCAAGGACCGGTGCAAAATCCATGTTGAATCCGTAAAAACGGGAAATGGACCCAAGCGTCTGCCCGACGTCTTCCATTAACTCCGGATCATTTTTTTGACCATATGTCAGGCTCGGCGACAGTTTGAGTCGGGCGTCCGGAACCCGGCTGACCCGTCCGCCTTCTTCGTCAAAACCGACGAATGCCCGTTGATCCGACGTTTGCGCTTCGTTGATGTCAGCCGTCAATGCCTTCAGTTGGCCGGATGACGTGATATTACCGCCGAGTAACAACACCCCACCTAACGCATGTTGCTGCAACAGCCGGCGATCCGCTTCCGTCAATGCCGTTCCGGTCACACCGATGTAGAGCAGTTGATCGACTTTTTCCGCCGTCGACATCTGAGAGACCGTCTGCTTAAGTTCATTTTCCGCTTGTTCCCGGGCAGACGGTTGCTCCGGTTTTTGTGGTTTCGGCTGTTTTGTTTCTTCGGCTTGCTTCGGTGCCGGTTCGTCCGGTTTCGCGGTCTCGTCGGCACAACCGGACAGCAGGACAGTTGCGAAGATAACAGGGAAAAACAGCTTCAAATCGGTTCCTCGTTTCGGACGCCGTTGATTGAATAGTAGACTTCAATTTCTGCGTTCAACGATTGGGACACGGAGCAGTATTTGTCTTTTGACAATGAAATCGCCCGACGGACCTTATCTTCCGGTAAGTCGCCTTCAAGCCGGTAATGGATCGAAATCGTCGTGAAGCGGCGCGGATGGTCGTCTGCCCGTTCCCCTTCGATGTCCATTTCAAATGAGGTCAACGTCAAACGCATCTTCTCTAAAATCGAGACGATGTCGATGCCGGTACAACCGGCAACGGCGTGGAGTAACAGCTCCGTCGGGCGTGGTGCTTGATTGTCGCCTCCGTTATCCGGTGCTGCGTCCATCGCTAAGTGATGTCCGGATTCGGTCTCGCCGCTAAATCCCATCTTGTGGTTCCAAGTGACTGTTGCTTGCATGTTCCGTCACGTCCTTTACATGTTTTTTAGTTGTCTTTACTTCTTCAGTATACCCGAATCTCCGCCAAGTGAAATTGACGTGCTATTCGCAATAATGCTTCTTTTTCACCTTCTTCTAAATCCTGTTTCCGCACCACTTGAATCATGCTATTCTGATACACGATAGTTTTTTGCGCACAGGCGCTAGAAGTGAGGAATGTGTATGTCATCATCATCGACTCGTTTGAGTCAAACCGACTGGCTGTTGATCGCAACGTTATCCATGTTGACCTTTGTCCTCGGAACAAGCGAATTCGTCATCGTCGGGATTTTATCCGAAATCGCAGACGGTCTGAACATTACGATCGCGAAAGCCGGGACACTCGTCTCTGCCTTTGCCATCGCCTTCGCCATCGGGACACCGATTACGATGTCACTGACCGGACATCTCGAGCGGCGTAAATTAATGCTTGGCTTGATTTTCGTCTGGATTTTGCTGAATGTCTGCAGCAGTATTGCACCGAATGACGAAATCTTATTATTGACCCGGATCGTGACGGCTGTTTTGACGGGTGTCCTGATTTCGCTTGCGATGGTCGTCGCCAGTGACAGCGTCCCGATTGCGAAACGCGGGGTCGCCGTCTCATTCATCTTCGGCGGTTTTACCCTTGCGAACGTCTTGGGAGTTCCAATCGGTACCTTCATCGGTCAACATGCCGGGTACGCCGCAACCTTTTGGCTGACAAGTGCCCTTGGCGTCATTGCGTTAGTCGGTGTCTTCAAAGTCGTTCCGGTCCAACAATCAACGGCGACCAGTTCGATTCGCGATCAACTTCGTCTACTCGCCAATCCGCGGATCATGATCGCCTTTTTCATCCCGTCGTTTGGATTCGGTGCGACGTACGTCGTCTATACGTATCTAGTCCCGGTTCTTGAGTTGGAATTGAAACTGCCGTCGACGTGGATCAGTCCGATTTTACTCGCGTACGGTGTCGTCTCGATCTTCAGTAACATCTTGGCCGGGAAAATCGCCAGCCGGAACCCGATCGGTCGTCTCCGTTTCGTCTTCATCGTTCAGGCGATCGTACTCGCCGCCCTCTACGTGACGACAGCGTCCGTTTCGCTGGGTCTGATCAACATTGCCTTGATGTCCTTGATGTCGATTTTATTGACGACCTCAACACAAATCTATCTGATTGATCTGGCAGAGAAGTTTAATCCGGAAGCAAAAGGACTGGCTGCTTCCTTAATGCCGGTCGCAAGCAATGTCGGGATTGCCTTCGGTTCTGCTTTAGGTGGACTCGTCTATGCGAACGGTCCGATCATGAATATCGCGCTTGTTGGCGGTGCCGTCGCCTTACTCGCAGCCGCTTTGACGGCTGTCAGTCATCGGCTTGATCAGCGGGCATAACATCCAAAAGACTTCTGTTCGAATGGTGCCATCACTTGTGGCATACGGAACAGAAGTCTTTTTGTTGAATCCGGAACTTGAAGCCGACGGGTACTCAGACCAAACCTTACAACACTGTTAGGTAAAAGTATCCAATTTGTTTCTTTATCTGTAAACCGGCATGGTACGGTAGAAACAGCACTTGATTCCAACTACTTAAAGGAGTTTTTACTATGAAATCGTATTATGCCCTTCCGTTGACTGCCCTGTTACTGACGGCGACGGTCAGCCCGGTCGCAACATCTGCTGCGACACCAACAAAAGTCGAAACGAAAAAACCGTTGTCGGAAAAAGCACTCGCGAAAAAGAAAGCAGCGATTGCCAAACTGGCGACATCATTAATCGGGACTCCGTATAAAGAAGGCGGCACGACAACAAAAGGATTTGATGCCTCAGGCTTTACGCAATATGTTTATCAAAAGAGCGGTCTGACACTCGAGCGGACGATTGCGAAACAAGCCGCAATGCCGCTCAAGACCGTCACGCTCAAAAAAGCAATGCCGGGCGACTTGTTATTCGTCCAAGCAAAAAAAGCAAAAACGCCGAACTTCGTCGGAATCTATACCGGCAAAAACAAGTTCGTTGCCGTAACGACGAAAAAGGTCGAATCGCAAGACCTGACGTGGAGCTATTACACGAAACAGGACATCCTCATCAAATCGTATCAGTGAAACAAAAAACGCAATCTGAAACTCTTCAAGAGTTCCGGATTGCGTTTTTGTGTAGAACGTAAGAGATCAATCAATTAAGAATAAGTGAATTTAACGACGTTTCTTTTCGTTTCAGTTTGTCTTTAATATTTCCCTCATAAAGAACACGTTCTGATACGGCATCAACAATACGGATATTGATGACACCATCATCGATTCGATTCGCCGTGTAAATCAAATCATCTTTAAGCTCAGTGTAAGAGCCTAATCCAAACTTGTCTGTTACTAACGGGATATCCATCGAGTGTTTTTCTGATTTCTTTGATGCTAAATCATAGACAATCCAGCTTGATTGATCCGAATCCCCTTCAAGCATGATCAGTTTTGTCCCATCCTCACTTAGTTCGGTTTGGTTGGCAATGATCGAATTCAATGCTTTTAAAGGCTGAGCCGTTTCCCCATCACTCCAATACGTCTTTTCTATTGATTCATCTGACCCTTCTAAGTATTCCACCGTACGATAGACAATCATCTCGTCATGGATACCTAAAATCATAACCTCTTTTTTAGAGGTATACGGTAAATTGATTTTTTGAACCGTATCGTTTTTTAAATCAATTTTGTACAACAACGTCCCTGAATTGGTTTGATAGTCTTGCACGCTGACATATAAATTGTTCCCAATTCGTCGATATGGATTAAGTTCGGTCTCTACTAACTTCTGAGCTTCAGCAGGTGCCGGAAACATTTTTTTGACAACACGTTGCTTACTACCCTGCCAGTACTGTAGTTCCCACTTATTGTTGTTTGGTGTTCCTATTGCATATGAGACACCTTCTTGTTCCAACGTAAGAACGTAATCGGAACGGATGAATCGCCGGAAGTCAGCGGGTGCACCATTCTCATTATATGGACTTTCAAACAAGCCGCTGATCAGATTTTCTTTTGTTTTTTCGACATGACCATCCAGTCGAACGTTGTAATCAACTCCCTTTAAGCCCTGATCATAAAGTTCTGCTTGAACAGACCGGACAAGTGGTTGTTTCGGGTCGCCTTTTACTGTCTCAACGGTAAAGTCCGACTCATCAATCGATTGAATAAAGACGGTATAAATGCCCACCGTTAAGAAGCTGACGACAGCCAATATGAGTACAAATTTAAATTTTCGCATGACGTCCTCCTCAGACCGAAATCTTCCATTTTAATAAACGCAGGCTTTTCCAAATCGTATAGACAAAGTACAGCACAAAGATTGCCACCATGATTGCTGATATTTCTTGCGATAAAAAGATATCCAGCTTTTCAATCACATACATGTTGCCTACCGTAATCAGGAGTAGAAAAGCGACTTCAAGAATGATAAAGATCAAGCCTTTCGCTTTTCGGTAAGACCGCTCCAGTAGAACGAGCATAAACAAGAAACTGACGACAAACAGTGATACAAGGACGATGAGCAACAAATCTACTACGTTCATCGTATATAGCTGTTTTAATGCCATCGACATATTAAAAGATGACGCACGGTAATCGTCTTTAATCAGCCAGTTGAATATGACATAACTGAGTTGGATGACCACCCACTGTAATCCGATAAAACTGATAATCACGAGAGCCAGTGATGTCCATTTGGCAAAAAAGATTTTCGCCCGGCTGCCTGGTAACAGCAGTAAACGGTATATGTACTTGGATTCACCTAACCAATCCCGGTACCAAATCTGAATGGCATACAAAATGACGAGAACGATTCCAATCATAATGACATAGCTGAAATATGAACTTGCCTGTTGAAACGATAACTCTCCAATCGTTTCAATTGCATCGCTTTCAGATAATTTGGCGTAACTCATATACTCCTTTACTTGCCGTTCGTGGTAAATAACCCGTCCGACGATGGTCAGGATTTCAATACTCGCCATCGCGAGGATGACCGAGACAATCATTTTCCAACTTCGCTTTAACTCTTCGTTTGTTAACATCAGATATTGTTTCATCGTTGATAGACCTCCCGCATCCGGTCCTGGACCGATTTTCCGTATACTTCGCGCATCTCTTCTGTATCGTGTTCATCAATGATCCGACCATCCTGTAAAAAGACGACCCGGTCAATCAGATGTTCGATTTCAATGATTTCGTGTGTCGTCATCAAAATGCCGCGTCCTTCCATATAATGACTCGAAAAGATCCAGGCAATCTGTTCCTTTGTAAATAAATCAATTCCGGCAAATGGTTCGTCGAGCAACAAATACTGCCGATCCAGTGCAAAACCGAGTACCAGACTAAACTTCGCCTGATTCCCTTTCGACAGTTCCAAGATTTTGTCGGTCGTCAATAACTTGAACAGACCCATCAATTCTTCGGCGACCTTCGAATTCCAGTCCGGATAATAATCACCCATATACGTCAGAGCGTCACCAATCGTCATGTAACCGGGCATCGTCTGCAGATCCGGAACAAAGGCGATTTTTTCGCGTGAGACTTCTCCGTCCACCAAAACTGTTCCGGCATCGACCGGGACAAGACCCATGATCGCTTTTAAGATTGTCGATTTTCCTTCGCCGTTTAAGCCGATCAGACAGGTGATGCTGTCCGGACGAACCGAAAACGAGACACCTTCAAGAATCGATTTTTTCCGACCGTATCGTTTTTTCAAACCATGGACTTCAAGCATCGATCTTCCTCCGTTCCGTTGACTGATACATCGTCTCGACCTTCGTGACGACTTCGCCTAATGGAATCTGAATCGCTTGGACCGCCTCGATGAATTGCGCAACTGCTTCATCCAGCATCTCCGTCCGGACTTTTTTGACAATTTCTTGATCCATCGTGATTTTACTCGGTACGTTTCGTTCTGTCGTAATCAATTGCTGATCCTCCATTTCTTTGTACGCTTTTTGTGCCGTATTCGGATTAATTCCGAGTTGCGCAGCGATTTCCCGGCGCGATGGAATTTCCTGCCCGCATTTGAGTTCTTCCGTCGCGATTTGTTCCTTGAACCATCGGACGACTTGAAGATACACCGGGCTTCTTTGGTCAAATTGCATCGTGGTCTTGACCTCCCTTTCCCGTTCACTGTATTAAAACAGTAATACACTTTCTTTCTGTATCATACGCGTAGTACAGTTGACTGTCAATCCATTTCCAAAAAAATACCGCACTCCGAAGGGAGGCGGCATGAGTAATCTTATTTTTGAAATTCTAAAATGGTTTGTTGGACTGGAATGCCTGACATCGGAACAGTTCGCTCAACGAACACATACCGTTTCCCGTTTACTAAAAAGCGACGGTTCCCTAAATATTCGACAAGTTTTCCGTCTTGTTTGAGTTTATGTTCAATCGCTTTGACGTGTTCATCCAACGTGTAAAACCGATCATCAAACGTCATCGTGATGTTTTTGTTTCGAAATCCGAGTAAGTAACTGTAGAAAAACCAAAACCCCGCCCCTAGTGCTAAAAATGCTAACAGAATGTCCATGAGTAATTCCCCCTTTTGATATCTTATTTTACGTTCAAGATAATGTAAGGGTTCCCAAATTATTTGAAAATTAGAAAAAAATTCGCAACAAAAAAACTGACTCTGAACGATGTCCAGAATCAGCCTGTCTTGTTTAGTAGGGTGTTGGATCTTCTTGCGGTGTATCCGGAATTTCCGTTGGTTCCGGGAACGTGTCCGGCTCCGGTTGACGGATCGGATCTTCCTGCGGCGTCTCCGGAATCTCCGACGGAGGTGTCGTCGGAATCTCGTCCGGTTGTTGATTCGGTTCGTGTTCTGGGACTTCATTCGGATTTTTCTTCATGATTATTTCCCCCTTATGATGTGATGTAGTCGCCGCCGTTGATATGAATCGTTTGACCGGTGACGTAACTTGAGTCGCGTGACGCCAGGTAGACATATGCCGGTGCGTTTTCAGACGGTTGCCCGCGGCGTTTCATCGGTGTGTCTTCCCCGTGTGCTTCCACCTTTTCTTTTGTGAACGTTGCCGGGATGAGCGGCGTCCAGATCGGACCCGGTGCGACGGCATTGACGCGAATCCCCTTTTCAATCAAGTTTGATGCCAGCGAACGCGTCAACGTCGTGATTGCCCCTTTGGTTGCCGAGTAATCGATCAGTGATGGTGCCCCGCGATACGCCGTGACGGATGACGTATTGATGATCGAATCTTCCTTGTTCAAATGAGGTAACGCAGCCTGCGTCAGATAGAACATCGAAAAGAGATTCGTTTCGAACGTCTCTTTTAACTGATCCGGTGTGATTGCCAGGAAATCGTCTTGCGGGAACTGTTTTCCGGCATTGTTGACCAGAATATTCAATTGACCAAACTCTTGAATGACCTGATCAATGATCGGTTGGGCGTTCTCCGGTTGACTGACATCTTTCGCAAACGCCAGTGCCTTGACACCATACCCTTCAATCAATTGTTTCGTTTTTTCTGCATCCCGTCCCTCATTTAAGTACACGATGGCGACGTTTGCGCCCTCTTTGGCATAGGCAATCGCGACGGCACGCCCAATGCCGCTGTCTCCGCCCGTTATCAACGCCACTTTACCTTTCAGCTTACCTGATCCCACATATTCCGGATCGTCGTACACCGGTTCAGGATTCATTTCGGCTTCGATTCCCGGTTGCTGATCCTGTGTTTGTCCCCGTGCTTGTTGATGCATCTGCTCTAATTCTTCCTCGCGCATATGACCCAACCCCTTTTCAATATTTAATGACTACCTTCATTAACATTCCCTTGCCATATATCAATAAACGTCGTCAGTAAAAAAAATCATTTTTTTGTTCAAGTAAAGTATTTGTTGAACCTTCAAGTTATTTTTATCGCTGCAGAAGAATTAATAGATTTAATCTAGACCTCCACTGCAAATGACTGACGATCGGATGCAGAGCATCACATGATCTCGGAAACCAAAAGAAGAGTTGACGCTATAATGTGCGCCAACTCTTCTTTCTATTAAGACGTTTTCTCATTGTCCCGGAATAACCGATCCCACTTCCCTGCTTCAAGCATCGTCTGCAACTGAACGGGATAGAGGGTGACCGTCGATAACTCCTCCAGCGGAATAAACCGGTAAACTAATTCTTGTCCTTCCACCCCAAAAAATTCTTCGGACGTTACCGTCATCTCATCCAACACGGTGACTTCATAATAAAAGCCGACTTCATGGAAAGAAACTTCATCGTATGTAAAAAAGTTTTCGTGAACCGATAGAAAACGGCTGACCTCTGCCGCAAGACCCAACTCTTCTTTGATTTCGCGGATGACCGCCGCTTCCCCGGGCTCCATCAAACGAATCCGTCCACCCGGCAATGCCCAAAAATCATCCCGGACATTTCGATGAATCAACAGATGCCCGTCCTTAATGATCACAGCAGCTGCACGGTGGTTAAATCGTTGGTTCTCCACTCTGAAATTGATATCCATCGTTTTTCACTCCTTATTTTTTTGCTATCGACCCATACTTTTTCACATTTTCCCATATTCCTGAATATTTCAAGATACACGTTTTTTGTTACAAACGAATAGACTGGTATGCCTGCATTTCAGAATTATCCCAAACAAAAGATTACAATATAACTTATTTGAGTATAATTCAGAAATCAAACTGAAATGTTATTTTCAAAACATCCGATGCTATACTCGGTTTATTCAATTCACCACTACAACGCAGTATTCATATACAGCCTACACATATACGTCATATCCAACAGACAGACCGTGATCTGTCATCCACTTTCATCAACCGTCACTTTTTTCAACATCAGGAGGAATTACAACATGAAACGTATTTTGACAACAGTAACAATGAGCGCACTCGTCGTTTCGGGATTCGCAAGTACGGGTACAGGTAAAGTTGAAGCTGCTAGTTCTTCTTCTTATAAAGTAAAGATCATGGCAGACGGATTACGTGTCCGGACAGGCCCTTCGACTAACTACAAAATCGTCGCTGGCGTCAACGCTGGTCAAACGTTTAAGTATTACGGCAAAACAGGCAACTGGACTAAAATTTCGTACGGCGGCAAGAAACGCTATGTTTACTCAGGTTATGTAAAACGTTACAGCACAGGGAAAAAGGCAACAGCTAAAAAAGCATCGTTCTCAACAGGCTTCCTGCGTCCGACGAGCGGATCCATCTCACAAGGATACGGAAGTGCAAGCGGCCGCTACGGATACACGTTCCATAACGGCATCGATATCGCAGCAGCGACAGGGACAACGGTCCGTGCAACTGCTTCCGGTAAAGTAATCAAGTCCGGCTACCAAGGTGCATACGGCAACTATGTCATGATGACACATAAAGTGAACGGTCTTACGTACACAAGTGTCTATGCCCACCTCAGCAGTCGCTCGGTCTACGCCGGTCAATCGATTGCAAAAGGTACAAAAATCGGAAACGTCGGCAGCACCGGAAACTCAACGGGTTCACACCTTCACTTTGAACTTCACCGTGGTGGTTACGTCTACAGTGGCTCTTCGGCTGCAAACAGCATCAACCCGCTTAACGTCTTATAAGCACAACGTCGGACACTCGATATCGGGTGTCCGTTTTTTTAAACCTTTTTTAAAATAGATCGTTTGAAATAAACTCATCCTAGTTATTGGGAAATTCAGCATACCATAATGAAACAAACATTTCTGTTCTCTTTTAACGAAAAATCAACTCTCGTCAGCTCCAGACCCCTTTTTCACCTTCATTTCAAAAGAGGATTATTTTACCATTTAAAGTAAATAATCATTTTTGAATCAATAAAATATAAAATTATGAAACACTATAGAAATAATATTGTAATATTTAAACATTTTGACAAATGGTACACTCATCTAAGAAATTCCTATAGTGATATTACATAGAACACACTGATCGCAGCCCTACAGATTTAAAGGAGGATTTACTGAATTGAAGAAATTATTTACTACGCTGACGGTCTCAGCCATCGCCGTCGCCGGATTTTCTACATATGCTGTTCCAAAAGCAGATGCCGCAACGTTTTATAAAGTCAAAGTCATGGAAGACGGGCTTCGTGCACGGACCGGTCCAGCAACGACATACGGTGTCATCACAGGTCTCGATAAAGGAGATACGTATAAATATTTAGGACGTACGGGGAACTGGACAAAAATTCTCTACGGTTCGAAAAAAGTATACGTCTCTTCTACATATGTCAAAAAGTATTCCGTCACGACTTCCTACAAAATCAAGGTCATGGTCGATAACTTACGTGTTCGCAGCAGTTCTTCGACGAGCAGCCAACAGGTCGGAACCGTCAACAGTGGGCAAACGTTCCGTTATCTCGGCCGGACGGGTGACTGGATCAAGTTTTTATACAACGGGGACAAACGGTTTGTTCACGCCGACTATGTCAAAAAGTACACTGTCACCAGTTTAACGAAGTCGTCCGGCGGTGCTACAAAAGCGTCCAACGATTTCATTACGCCGACGAGCGGTCCGATTACACAAGGATATGGAAAAGCCAGTGGTGTGTATGGTTACACATTCCATAACGGCATCGATTACGGCGCACCGAAAGGCACACCGGTCTATGCGACAGCGGCCGGTAAAGTCATCACATCGCAATATAAAGGCGCATACGGCAATTACATCATGGTCAAACATACGATTGACGGTGCCTCGTTCACGAGTCTCTATGCCCACTTGAACAGCCGTTCGGTTTCCGTCGGACAATCGGTCTCTAAAGGTCAAGTTCTTGGAACGGTCGGCGCAACAGGTAACGCGTTCGGTACGCACCTTCACTTCGAACTTCACCGCGGGACATACGTCTACAGTGCGACATCTGCCGCAAGCAGTGTCAATCCCCTCAACTATTTATAAGCCAAAGGACCTGACGCTTCCGCTCAGGTCCTTTTTTAGATTCATAACACCGCTGTTACAATCGCTCTTGCTGCGACCTGTCCACCGTAGATGGATCGTGCGAACGGACCCACCGTTAAATCGGCAAGACTTCCTGTCGCATAGAGTCCTTCCCCCCACTCAAACGTCTCCTCATTCAAGACGGGAGTTCCGCACGGAGATAATGGCAAGTCAAACTGTCGTTGGACGCTTTCGAGCCAGGAACCTTGAATCGTCAACGGTCGAATTCCGGTCGCACACACGATGGTCTTCCCTTTCAGATCCGTTCCGTCCGTCAGCATCACACCACCAGTCGTCTGTTGCTTGACCTCACCGATTTGATGAATGACGTGACCGCTTCGAATGAGATGACGCATCCGCTGGATCAATTCCTGTGGTGCGGTCCCCGGTTTCCGTTCAGCTGCAATCAGCTGTCTCCGTTCACGCAGTGACAGCGATTTGAATGAGGTCAGTCCTTTAGGTCCCATGAATTTCCGATCCGCGTCAAAGGCACTTTGCTCCAGCGAACGTTTCGTAATCAACGTTACTTGTCCCGGAAACTTTTTGGCACAACGGATTGTATAATGAATGGCGCTGATTCCTCCCCCGATGACAAGAACAGGTGGTGTTTCTTCACGTTCTTCGAAGACATGTTGCGTAGCATCCGCCCAGTCCGGGAGATGAAGACGTTCCGACTGCCCTAAAGCCAAGACGACCCGCTTCGCTTGAAAGGTCCGGTTTGACGTCTTGATCTGCCAGTACTCTCCTGATTTGCTTAATCCTGATACGTCCTCTTGAAACCAGCTCTCATCAGCCCCATTTTGTTTTGCCAACTGTATCGCATGGTCGTTGAACAGTTCCAGTGAAGGACGACCATATGTATCTTTAAAGGCTTGAGACGTATACTCTTGTTCATCGGCAAATCGGCGCAAGCTCGTTGGATTTGTCGATGTATGGTGCACACGTGTCGAACGCAGATAAGGCATCTCAATTCGTGCCGTCTGTCGTTGCCAGTTCGCTAACGGCATCGCATGTCGATCGATGATGGCGATGTTTTTTTGTTTGACGCCACGTTCAAGTAAAGCATGGAATACGGTCATCCCGTGGACTCCTCCACCGATGATAAGCCATTCGTATGGTTGGTTCATCTCTAAATCCTCCGTTACAGTTATTAAATCGTAATCATTACGCTTTAATAACTGTAACGATTTTTGCTCAACAATTCAACCCCTCCTCGCCGGTAAAATGCTTAAACTGCGACAACCATCACGACAGGATTACCCTGATCTATTTTTGATCGTGAAGTTGAATCACTTAGGACTCCTCCCTCTCTAATCGTAGCCTAGAGGAAGGAATTCAAGTATGATAATACAAAAGAAGACTAAATTGTATGAATTTTCTAAATTCGATAGGAGGGTGTTTATTGAACAACATAGACCTTGATTTTTTACTCAACGTCGAAGAATACGAATTGGAATTGGATACGATGGCATTGAAAGGGAATGACCATTACGCGATCGATATGTACTTTTATGGATCTGAGAATGTAACAAATCTTTTAATAAACGATCCTTCGCGCGACTATTTTTTGATGCGTTTTGAAAAGTATGCTGTATTCATGGGGACTCTTCAAGAGCATGGAATCCTTGAAGAAGGACTCAGAAATCCCCATCCTGTAGTAAAACTAAAAAAGTCGGTTTTTGGTGATTTTGCTGAGAAACATATGAAAACAAAGGAAATCTACACAGAACGTGGTGAATTGAATTTATTTGTCATTAGGACGCACGACCAAGAATTTTATATTCTTTCTTATAGTGATCCGATGGTCATAAACAATATCGCGAAAAGCGAGTAGAAGGATTATGAAAAGTGATGATTTCAGATTGAAATGGCCGATGAACCTATTAAAAGGATCATCGGCCATTTGATTGATATCGGACGGAAACATATATCCCCTCGACTCCTGTGGAAAGGAAGGGCAATTACTGATTTCAAAGCTACTCCTGAATCAGACTGGACCGTTTTAAGATTTAGCCCGTTTCGCTTGATAGGCTTTCGAATAACGGTCTGCTGCAATGATTGCGTCCGCCACTTCATCAGCAGTGACATCAAATCCGCTGTGGATCGTCTCCCCGTCTGCCGTCGCCGCCTGTCCGACTTTAAGGATGTCTTCGCGTGACGCATCTTTTAATTTAACGTCTTCGAGTGTGACCGGCAGACCAAGATCCATATAAAACGCAATATATCGCTCAATCTCTTCTTGCGGATGTTCTTCGAGGGCCAGTTGAACAAGTGTCCCGAACGCAACCTTTTCACCGTGCGTCAAGTGATGGATGTCCCCGTCGAGTGCCGTGAAGCCGTTATGGATGGCGTGCGCTGCCGCAAGCCCCCCGCTCTCAAAACCAAGACCGCTCAGCAAGGTGTTCGCTTCGACGACGGCTTCGAGGGCCGGCGTGACGACTTTCGCTTGAACCGACTCGTAGGCGAGGCGTCCGTGCTCAAACAAGACCTCTTCACACCGTTTCGCGATAGCTTCCGCTGCAATCGTCGGGCGTCCACCGGCCATCGTCGATCCGCCAAACGCAATGACGCTCCGCACTTCGACCCATGTCGCCAGTGCGTCGGCGATGCCCGAGGCAAAGAAGCGTGCCGGTGCTTCCGAGATCAACTTCGTGTCGACCAGGACAAGATCCGGATTTTTGTTGTAGAAACGATAACTCTCAAAAATTCCTTCATCAGAATAAATGACCGATAAGGCACTGGTCGGTGCATCAGTCGACGCGATGGTCGGGACGATGACGACCGGCAGATGGAGTTCGTCGGAGACGGCTTTCGCTGTATCAAGCGTTTTCCCGCCGCCTACACCCATGACGAACTTAACACCGACGTCTTTCGCTTGCGTCGCAATCCGTTCGACTTCATGCTTTGAGGCTTCTCCGCTGAAATCCGCTTTTTCGATTTTGATTCCTTCGTTTGAAAATGAAGCTTGGACACGTTCCTCGACGATTCCCCAGACGACATCATCCGCGATGACGAGGGCCACGTCACCAATCGGGCTCACGTATGTACCGAGCCGATCAATGACATTTTTTCCTTGGACGTACTTTGCCGGACTAATGAAAACACGTTCTGACATGTTCAACATCCTTTCTTTTTCAACGAGACCATCAACAATGACTTACATTCTATTGCTTTCCTTTTCGTCCGGTCCTCTAAACTCCTTGAGCCGTGAACATTAGGTGAATTGCAGAACCGGTCGTGCCAAACGTTGACGTACCAATCGTCCGTCCGTCACCAATCGTTCATCCGGATTTTCTCCGAACCATTCGAGACTCGCTGTTTTTGCAACCAGTGCCGATTTAAGCTCGTCAAAAAATCGATCGTAATCAACGATGCCGTCAAATAACGGCACCATGCCTTCCCGCGAGCCGCTTGCCGCATAGACATTTGCCGGTTCAAAGACGTCGAATTGATCGGCTCGTGCAACCGTCTTCAAGTGAAGGTGTTCGATGACTGGTTCGAGCCGGCGGTAAGCCGCGACCGGATCGGCACCGGATTCGACGACATGGAGGACGTCGAAGTTCACGCGGCAAGCCGGATGATTGACCTCGTGCAATAACCGTTCCGTTGACTCGATCGTGTCGGCCGCCGTATTCGGATGGATTTCAAGCAACACCAACTGCTTCGCTTGATCCAAGACTTTACAGACACCGCTTAATTGATAGACAAGTCGCGCCCGTTCCGCCTCCGTCAATTTTCGACTTGCCTTGTGACCGGCAAAAATCCGGATGCGCCGGGTTCCGAGCCGCTCGGCGAGGCGAGATAAGGCTTTCGGTTGTTCAAGCAAGACGGACAGCGGAGCGTCAAACGACAGGTAATGGCTGAGCATGCTGACATGAACTCCGCTGTTTTGTAACAAGACGAGGTCTGCTTCCTGCAGATGCTTCGCATGAACACCCCAAACATCCATCGCCTCAAACTTGTTTGCTGCGGCAAACCTCACCAACTCATCGAATGACCGTAGATGATGCCGGTAGCTGATCGTACAAAGTGCGAGTTGCATCCGTTTCCCCTTCTTTCTGTTGAAATCGGCTGAACAAATCGACGAGCTGCCGTTTGATATCATCTTCGAGCGTCGTTTGTGCGACGAGCCATTGTTGAATGTCCTGTAAATCTGCCCGATCGCGGGTCATGCTGTATTTGATCGCCCGGTGTTGAATGATCGTGTATTGATTGACCAATTGCTCGATTTTGTCACACCAGTCGTCAAAATCGGACGCCACTAAATCAATGCCCAAGCGTTCATAAAAATAGGCAAAGGCATGCTCATAAGCATATTTGCGGATGGCGATGACGGGCAGTTGCTTTAACGCCTCCGGCAACTTTTCCGGTCTCGCCGCATGGTGTAAGATGACCTGTTCGACCGCTTCCGTCAATGGATGGTGCCGCTTGAGACCGCTCATGAAATACGAGGAGACGGCTTCCGTGTCCGGCAGTTTGACCTGACTCCCGTCAAACCAAAAGCCGCCGGCGACAGTCGGCTGATCGATCGCCTGAAGAATCCGTGTCCGATCAAATTCGCCTTCATATCGGAAGTCCGGATCAAGCATCCGCCACCTGTCTTCATCATCCGTCGGTTCGAGCATCACGTAATGCGGAAAGACCTCGTGATGGAATTTGTTCTCCCGCTCCGGTAACCGGGCGAGGTCGAGCATGACGATGACGGATTGTTCCGGTCGTTTTGTTTTCATGAACTGTTCCAGAACGGTGAGGTTCGCCGCTTTCGAGCGGGACGGATCGTACCAGGAATGAACGGTGATTCCATACAATAAGCGGTACCAATCGAGCATCGCTTCATGACTGATATGCGCCGCATGGTGGGACAGGACAAACTCAGACGTCAATGCAAAGTCAGCGTCCCAGATCCCAAAGTAGTACGGACGATGGTCGGCGTCCGATCGTTTGATCACTTCACACACACAACTGACGAGACAGTGGACTTTAATCATCAGACGACCTCCTTTTGTGCCAACGATTGCAGCAACTGATCGACCGTCATCTGCGGCAGTTGAGCAAGCTGTTCATCAACCAGGACATAGCCGTGTTCGAGCTCTAGATGAACGAGCAATTGCAACAGCCGCATCGAATCCAGCTGGAGGTCGTCCCGAAGCCGTTCGCCTCCCGTCACTGGTTGTTGCATAGTCACTTCCAGCTGTTCTTCGACAATCTGACAAAATGACGTGTAATCAAGGAGTGGACTCATGACGTCACCCCCAACCGAACGCGACTGACTTTCCCGTTTGGCAGCTTTTCAATGGCCGGCACAAACGCCCAATCCGACGGACATTGATGGGGTGCAAGCTGTTCCCGACAATAGGTCCGCAACGCGTCTTCCGTCGCCGAGCTGACGACTTGGACACAAACACGTTCCCCCTGCAGACGGTCCGTCCGCTTGAAGACGACGGCCTCTTCGACAGCATCATGACGGAGTAATACATCCTCAACATCCGCCGGATACACCGACAGACCGGACACATTGATCATTTCGTCAAGACGACTGAAGAACCGCAATTCGCCGGTACTCGTCTGCCCCATTAAATCCTTGGTTCCAACCCACTGGTCTCCCGCTTTCACCTTTAACTCAGCCGGCTCGTCGATGGTGCCGGTCTGGATTGTCAGATGCGGCAACGGATAACCAATCGCTTGAGCTGATTTCGGAGCAGGATGTAAGGCAATGCAGCCGATTTCCGAACAGCCGTACTGTTGCAACAGATGATCCGTTACATCCCGGATCGCTTCAAACCAGACGGTCGGCACGGTCATTCCGGAAATCATCACCGCAAACAGCCGTTGCTTAAATTGGCTGAGTAAATAGACCAGTCCCGGTCCGGCATACAAAATGGCAGTCGGATGTGTCTGACAGACGTGTAAAATATGCTTCGGTGACAGGTTTTCCAAGATAATCGGTGTCGCTCCGCGCGCAAGTGTCGCCAAGACCCCGCAAATCAATCCGAATGAATGCGACGTCGGGCAAGCAACGATGGTGCCGGTCGTCGCTGATAACGGAAAACGTTGACCATAGGCTGCCAGTTCCTCGTCAATCGAGGCCCACGTCCGGTGAATGACTTTCGCGTCGCCGGTCGTGCCGGAGCTGAACTGAATCAATCCGCCCGGTCGATTCGTTGACGCGGTCAAACGAATCGGCTGTTGAAAGTCGGCATACACCAAATAATCACATCCCGCCTGTTCCGCGAGACGTCTTGCCCCGGCTTCCGGCAAATCCGGATGGAGCGGTACGACCGTCCCGTGCATCTGTTTCATATAGAGACAAAACGCGATCCATGCCGCTGTGTCCTTGACGCAGACGGCAACGACCGTCTGTGCGGGATCCGTGAGCCAGTTGAGTCGACAGACCGGGTGATCGGTCAGCATCTGTTTCGTATAAAACGTGTCTTCAATGTATAACATGCGTTTCGCTTCCTTTCGGTGTTTGGGATTGCAGAGGATTGCGGACCAGATGCCGGCACTGTGTCGTGTTAAATTTCCGCGCAACGAGCGACTCCGTATAGATCGTCGGCGTATCGAGTTGTAACGTTGCCAGACGAGCCGGCGGCAGATTCAGTCCAGCGAGTATGTCGGCGGTCCAGTTAAAAAAGGTCGTCTCGTCGAGCTGATGTATCTCTTTCAGCTGATGCGACAACTCCGTCAAATGAAAGACAAACACCGTATCGACGACGAGCTCGCGTAACGCTTCGACCTGGTCCATCTCGTAGTACAGATTAGTCGTTGAACGAAAGGAAGGATGCAGCGTATCGAACGTCGGAATCTTTTCCGGACGTCTGACAAAGGAACGGACAAATTCAACGCTGTCATGAAAATCCCGTAACATCAGCCGTGTCGGCCAACCGTCCTTCAAGACCAACAAAGCGTTTTGGGCGTGCGCCTCCACTGCGATTCCTTCTTCAACAAGCAGCCGGAACACCGGTTCCAGATAGACGGCCAGAAACTGTTTCAGCCACCGCTCGCGTCCGTAGGTCTTGAACCACGGTTCCAGAAACAGAGTCTCGTTCCCTTCACGGAGGGCGAGTGCCGTCAACGGGATGACCGTTTCGTCCGGTGACACAGCCGCCAAGACATTGTCCCGGTACAAACAGCCGATTCGTCCCGACAGGCGTCCGTCTGTCGTCTCGACGACTTGACTGGCGAATTCCCGGAGCACGGTCACCGGCAGTTTTTGCGTCCGGTCGACCAACCAGTCGGACAACACAGGTGCTGCGACAATGTTCGGAACGGTGAACGTCCGTCGTGAGGACGTCTGCATCAAATCGAGCGGGAGCTTGATGTGCGGAACCGTCGGCGCGTCCGGTTGAAAAACGGTCCGGATCGATTGGGTCGCTTGAAACAAGGGACCGGCTTTCCCGAGATCGATGCCGCCGGACGCACGGACGTCCGCTTCGACGTGTTGCCATTGCCACGGGTGGACGGGCAGGATGTGATAACCGGTCGGAACGTCGACTGCAGCACTTAACTTTTCCTGCAACCGGAGATACGTCTCGTGCCCAAACGTCTGCTCCATCACACCATCCATGCGTTGTTGATGAACGATCGATACCGGGAGGGCTACAAAGTGCAACCGGAAACGTTGTCCTGCTTCCGGTCCATAGCGCGAGTGGTCGTCAGGTGAAAAGCCAATCCGGGACTTAAAACACGGATGGTACGGGTGCCCTTCGATCAAGGCTTGTTCCAGTTGTTCGTAAGACAAATGCGTCCGCGGCTCGAGATATGTCGGACACGCGTCAGCAAACTGAACCGTCTGCCGCAGTTCCAACCGTAGCGGCTCCGCGAGTTGAAAACAGTCCATGATGTGCTCAAGCGTCGGCGATTGCGCGTGATTTCCCCGCGTCAAGACGACCGTCTCGATGTCGAGCCAAACGCGGTCAAACGCTCCCCGTCTGCCGTCGACTGTCAGTTCATATGGCGGACGGACAAAACGAAACGTCGTCTGTCCCTGTCGCCAGTGTTCGATGAACGGTTCGATCCGTTCAAACAGGATGGCTTCAAGAAGTTGTTTGCAGACACGTCGTTCGTTCGTCGTTTGCATGGCGGACCTCCCGGTGTAATGGATTGTCGATTTCGATGAAGATCACCCGCTCACCGCTGACTTCGAGTTCGTCGAGCGCATGGAGCCGTGTCAACAAGTTCGCTTTATACGGTAACGTCGGCCGTGAACGGATATATTCGAGCCAATCCTTGCCGCGTCCCGATAAGATCTGACTTTTTTGATCGCACCACGTTCCGACCCACTCGAGCATCGTTGATTCCGCAAGCAAGCCGTCGCGGTCAAACCGATGGATCAGACCGGCCAAGTGATTCCAGATCATGTAATACGTCAACCGTTCCTTGATCGTTGTCTCGTCGTAGAACAATTCCGGCGCTTCTGCCAGTGCGGCTTCCAGTTCGATTAGCTGGTTTTTGTTCGAACGGGCGAGATAATAGCCTTGATTATCGCGAAACTGGTAGCTGACAGGACGCCCTTGTTCAAACCGGATCAGACTATTTTGCTGGTGCGCTTCGAGCGCAATCCCGTAGTGTTCATACAACTCGACCAAGGTCCCGAGTGTCAGTTCGATATACGTCTCGAACCAGTCCCGGGCCGCTTGAGACAAGGATTGATCTGTTCGCTTTGACTTCAAGACGAGCGATGCCAAAACGGACGGTTCTTGATCAAGCGGTTCCTGAACGAGTGCCGCAACGTTGATCGCATCATCCTGGGCTTCGCGGTAGATGACTTCAAAACCGGACTCGTCTGCACCGGTCTGAACCGTTGCATATGCCGGATCATGAGTGATCGAAAAGCCGTCCGGAAACGAAATTTGTTCGGCGAGACGCCGCATGACGAGTCCCGCAGTCAGTTCGTGCCGTTTATTGACCCGGCGCGAATTGGTGACTTGGACCGGAATCGAAAACTTCAGCATGTGCGACCGATCCGCTTGCAGGACCGTCCGGATCGACGATGTCGCGAAGTACGTCGGACCCAGTCGGCCGAGATGGCGGAGTTGGTTCGTCGCGAGCAACCGTTGCACAGACGGTTGCAACAAAAGATGTTGCGCCTGCAAAGGATGCGCGGGTAACAGGCGTTCTGACGCTGACAGTGCCACCGCTGATCCGAGTTGCTTCCGCATCTGTTCACTGATCCATTGATCCGTCGCACTGGCTTCCGTCAGCAGGGACTCCTCAACCGCAAAATAATCGAGTTGGAACCCGTTCCTGAATTCCGGTGCATACGCGACTTGCTCCCAGTCATGCATGCCGACCCGGCTTTTCGGCGTCGGATGGAACCAATGTCCGAACCGGACCGTCTGCTCGTGTTCAAGAAACGTCTCCGGGCAAATCGGCTCGTTCAGCTCATGCGCAATGACGTGACACATACACCGGTGACTGTCGAGGACCCGGTACAATAAATCCGTTACGCCGGGAGCAAGCCGTTGCAGATGTTGGCAACAGGCAATGATGAACGTCAATGGTGCTTCCTCTGTCCATCCGCAGCTCGTTTGCCGGTAAATCCGTCCGATTTCGTGACGCCCGATCCGTGAACGGCGTCGGATTTCAAGGACGTAGATGGTCCCGACGTCGATCCGGCAGGCCGTCTCACCGAACCAGATGTTCTCCTCGTCTGTTGGAATGAACCACTCGATCATGTCGATTTCACGGAGGTAGCTGTTGCCGAATGCTTGGAGCGTTGCATGGGTTGCAATCTCTTCGGTTCGTTCTGTACGTGTCGTCATGACTGTCACACTCCTTTTAACAATTGATAATCATTCTCACTGTTGAAAAAGAGAAAAACGGGTTTCCCCGTTCTTTCTCCTGCTCTTCATCTGGTCATTTCAATAAGACGTCTTCCAGTTCCGTTAATCCTTTTTGGCGTTCGATTGGATCCCAGAAGCCCCACGTCGTCGACAATTGGTGGACTTGATCTTGTTTGACTGCTGTCAGCCCTTTCCAGACCTTCCCGTTCGTCACTTCATCGTAGTACGGTCCACTGTTGAAGTACGACAGATCAATGATGTGATCGGGATTATATTTCGCCAGTCCTTCGATCGAAATGTTTTCTCCGAAGTCTTTTGGCAGACCTTTGGTCGGTGTCAGCCCGATATCATCAAACAACAGCGAGTTCGTCGCGTGGTTCGTCAGACCGTAGACACGAATATCTTTTTTGTTGACCGAAACCGCCATGAAGGTCTCGTCCTTGACGTTTTCCTTGATTCGTTGACCGATGTCTTTTGCTTCTTTCGCCAAGTCATCGATGACTGCTTGTCCTTCTTCTTTCTTGTTGACCGCTTCCGTGACTTTCAGGTGATCTTCTTTCCAGTCACCACCCACCTCGACGGCGACCGTCGGGATCGTTTTCGCCAGTTTGTCATACAGCGGTTTGTACCGGTCACTGATGATCAATAAGTCGGGATCCAGTTTGACGATTTCTTCCGGATTGATTTCGTCTGCGTACGGCAACGCCTTCGTTCCTTCGAGTTCTTTCGTCAAGTGTGGTGGAAACTCATTATCATACGCCATCACGGCATACGGTTTGACACCGACGGAGACGAGCGACCCTTCCCATGAGACGTGTGACAGGACAACCACTTTTTTCGGATCATTCGGAACTTCCGTCTTTCCAAAAATATGTTCAACGGTGTGGACGGCGGCTGCTTTTTTGGTCGGTTGTTCGCTTGCCTCGCCTCCACAGGCGGCTAATACAACACACGTCGCGAGGACGGATGTGACACTGATGATTTTTTTCATGTGGTTCTTTTCCCCTCTCACTCTCGTTCTTCATTAGTAATGATAATCATTATCACTAAAGAACGACATGGACGAATCGTTCAACTTTCATGGACAAATCAAGCGTGGTTCCTTTTCGATGTAGTCTAACAATTGCTTCAGCATGTGGGTGCGTCCGAGTGGTCCCCACGGATCCCAATCGACGCTGTCCGGATAATGGACTTGATGATGCTGGACCGCATGCAAGGTCTGCCACGACGCTTCTTGCTGAATCCGCTCGACATCAACCGGTTGACTCCATAAGATCAGCAGGTTTTCCGGATTGACTCGTTGTAACGTCTTCAGCGTGACGATTTCATAAATGGCTTCCGGTAATCCCGGTGCCGGTGTCAGACCCAAATCATGAAATAAAAAATCGAGCATCGTATGTTGCTTCGTCCCGTATAACCGCACCTCGTCCGGTCGAATCCAGACGACAGCCCATGTTCCGGTCTTGTTCCAGGCCAAACGTTCCTTGACCGTTTGTTCGAGCGCCGTGATTTGCGCGACGATCGGCTCGAGCCGGTCTTCCCGCTTCGTCGCGACGGCAATCAGTCGGAGATACTCACTCCAGCAGGTTTGATGCGGCAGTTCAAGAACATGGTCCGCCGGCAACCAGCTGATATCCTGCCCCTTCTCCAAACTTGGTGTCTTGATAATCAAATCGAGTGCCGTCGTCTCAAACCATTCCCGTTCAAGCGGTTGATTGGCATCGTACAACCGGGTTCCGTCCAGTCCGGTCAAAAACACGGGTAATCCGCTTGCTCCGTATTCCGTCGGATAACTCGGTGCGAGGATCGGTTGCAGACCAAGTGCCAACAGGTGATCCTGCAACAAAAGACGGCTGGCAATCCCGATCCGGGGCGTGATCCGTTGTAAAAAATGGGTCGGCGACAAACCGGTCCGCTTTTTGAAGAGGCGGCTGAAATAAAATTCGTCCTGCAGCCCCACTTTTTGTGCGATTTGCGCCAACGTCATTTCGTGTGAAGCGAGCATCCACTCCTTTGCCGTACGGATCCGCAATTGCGTCACATATTCTTTTGGTGTTGCGTGATACCGCTCTTTGAACAGCCGGTTAAACGTCGGTACCGACATTCCGAGATCAAGTGCGAGCTCATGGACGGACCGTTGCATCGACAAGTCCTTCAGCCACGAAGCGACCACTTCCTCAAACACATGATTCTCCTGTTCGAGGCTCAATGTCTCAAGCAATTGATACAGGATTCGTAGTTGAGTCAACCCTTCCTGTTCCGAAGTCGGGCTGACATGGAGTTGCCGTAACCAGTCATGCAGGATGTCCGCATCTTGTCGGTACAGGGCACACCGGTGCCCTGTCAACGTCAGGTGGTAGAACAGACAGGTCTCTTTTGCAGTTGGCAACACCTCATCGATTTGTTCGATCCAGACGGCATCACCCGCGTATAACCGGTGCCGGTTGCTGTATAGAAATCCGCTCCCCGCAACGACGATGACCAATCCCGGCTTGACTGCTCGCCGGTCGCCTTCAAGCAACCAATGCTTCTCGATTGGTAACGGTTTGATCTGTAACTCCATCCTGCCCACTCCTTTAAAAAAACATTTGACAAAAAATTGGTCTTCGATGTACGTTTAATCGCGTTGATAATGAATCTGATTCTCAATTAAAAAGGAGAGACGTCTATGACTACATCCGTTCGACCACGCTCGATCCTGACGATTGTTGTTCTCACGGTTGGGCTGCTCACGCTCTTGAGTACACTGTCTTTGTTTTACGGTGCCGTGCCGATTTCCCGGGCGACCGTCCTCGCCTCGTTTCATGCCTTTGACGCCGGTAATCTGCAGCATCAGCTCGTTCAAGAAGTCCGGCTTCCGCGTCTGATTTGCGCCGGGCTTGTCGGCATTGCACTGGCGCTGTCGGGAACGATGATGCAAGGGTTGACCCGGAATGCGTTGGCTGACCCCTCCCTGCTTGGCATCACCCACGGCGCAGGACTCGGTGTCGCTTTGTCGCTTGCCTTTGTCTCGGAGCATTCATTTGTGACTTCGCTTGCCTTTTCGTTTGGCGGCGCTGCACTTGGGACAGCCGTCATTCTGCTGATCACGGTGTTTGCCCGCGGCCGCTTTTCACCGGTCACGTTGACCGTAGCCGGTGCGGCACTGAGTGCTTTATTCAGCGCCTTGTCGACCGGCATCACTCTGTTTCACCAAGTCGCCCAAGATCTCAGCTTTTGGTATGCCGGCGGGTTGTCCGGGGCAAAATGGGCGCACGTGTTGGTCTTGCTTCCGGTCGTCCTGCTTGGACTCCTCATTTCCTTACATATCGCCCGCAGCATGACCGTCCTCTCGCTCGGAGAAGACGTTGCGACCGGGCTCGGTTCCTCATTGACGAAAGTCCGGCTGCTTGGATTTTGTAGCATCGTCCTGCTTGCCGGTGTTGCCGTGTCGGTTGCCGGCGTCATCGGCTTTGTCGGCTTGATTATTCCCCATATCAGCCGCTTTTTGGTCGGGACGAACTATTACCTGTTGTTGCCGGTCAGCGCCCTGTTCGGCATGACGTTGTTGATTGCTTCCGATTTGCTGGCGCGCATGATCAATCCACCGTTCGAAACCCCGCTTGGAGCCGTCACCGCCCTGGTCGGGGTCCCCTACTTCCTTTATCTCGCCCGCCGAAAGGAGTTGTCCGTCTGATGGATGTCTGGCATGCCGTAAAACAGGCGCGATTGACGCTGGTTTGTTTATGTAGTCTGCTTATTTTGACATTCGTGTACAGTCTGTCGACCGGGATTCTTCCCGTTTCGTTTGGGGCAATCGGCCGAACGTTGATTGGACAAGGAACGGAAGCGGAACGATTGATTCTCATCGATCTCCGGTTACCGCGGATGCTGCTCGCCTTGTTGATTGGTGCCGGACTGGCTGTCTCCGGGACATTACTGCAAGGGATGTCACGCAATGCCCTCGCCGATCCCGGCATTCTCGGAATCAATGCCGGTGCCGGACTGTCCGTCGTCTTGATGCTGTTTTTCTTCCGCTCCGCTACACATCAACTTCCGGTTCTGCCGTTCGTCGCTTTTTTCGGTGCGACACTTGTCGCCTGGACGATTTACCGGTTGGCGGGAAAAGCGGTTCAACCGGGACGTCTGTTGTTGGTCGGGGTCGGAATCAACGCCCTGTGCGGCGCCCTCCTGATCATTTTTCAGTTGAAGATGGATCCGCGCGATTTTCAGCAGGCGACGGTCTGGTTGACCGGAAGCATCTGGCAGGCGGATTGGTCATCCGTCTTGACGCTTGCCCCCTGGATCGTCTGTTTGGTGCCGCTTGCCTTTTTACACAGCCGGTCACTGAATCTGTTGCAACTGAGCAGCTCGCTCCCGCAGACGTTAGGACTCCGAGTCGAACAGACACGGAAACGGATCTTGTTGATCGCTGCCGCACTTGCCGGTTCCTGTGTCGCTGCCGGCGGCGGAATTTCCTTTATCGGATTACTCGCCCCGCACATCGCCCGGCGTCTTGTCGGACCGAATCATTACAGTCTGATTCCGGTCGCCGCCCTGCTCGGCAGCCTGCTCGTGTTGCTCGCCGACTTGATCGGGAAAAACCTTCTTGCTCCGGCCGACATTCCGGTCGGGATTGTCATCGCAATTCTTGGAGCACCTTATTTCATCGTATTATTGTTCCGAAAATGAAGGCAGACCGATTCGCCGCAAGTGGACGGATCGGTCTTTTTCTCAGCGTTTGCCTTTTTGACCCAAAACCTCGTAATACTGCTGGTCACTTCCTAAAATAAACGAAGGTGCCGGTTGACCACGACGCGCGCGGTGACCTGCAAGATGGACGTCACTCGTCTCCCACACTTTCCAGTCCTGTTCCGATTCCCAGCGAATCAAGACGATGACTTCTTCCTCGCCCCGCGTTCGCTTTTTTTGCAGGACACTGAGATCGATGAAGCCGGGTTGTTGCTCGATGATGCCTTCGCCTGCGAACCGCTCAATCATCGACTCGGCATGACCGGTTTCCACCCGGATCGTTTTAAGTTGAATAAACAGAAAAACCACTCCCCTTTAATTGATAATGAATCTCATTTGCAATACTACTATATCATCGATCCTGTTCCCTTTGTCAATACCATTCCAATTTGCTTCCATCGATGATGATTGGGCAGACAGCAAAAAAGCTGCCTCGATTCGAGATCGAAACAGCTTTAACGCTATTCACATCAGATGTTACTTAAGCAACGCGTGATTGTTCCGTGCGGTCGGCTTTTTTCCGCCCGAATAATCCGCCTAAGACGGCACCGATGATGGCGGGTACGACCCAACCAAGCCCGACGGAGAAAAACGGCAACACGTTTTCAAATACGCGCAAGACCGGTCCGACCGGTGCTTCCGCCGCCTTCAGTCCATCAAACAGACTGACGGCAAATGTCATCCACATCGCTCCCTGATAGACAGCGGGTTTCCCTTTAAAGACGGAATGTAAAAACGTCAGGAAAATCAGACAGATTGCCAGTGGATAAAGTGTCAGCAGAACCGGTTTTGAAATCGCGATCAACTGCGTCAGACCGATGTTGGCAACGAGCGCACTGAAGATCGACAGTCCAATCGTCCACTTGACGTATGAAATCCGTGGCAACAAGAGGGAGAAGAATGACGCACAGGCAGTGATCAGCCCGACACTTGTCGTCAGACATGCAACCGTGATCATCAAACCGAGCAAGATCGAACCGTACGAACCGAAATAATAATCGGAGACGGCAGACAAGATTTCCGCTCCGTTCTTCAACGGACCGATTTTGGCGACACTGGAAGCCCCCATGAACGCAAGGGCCGAATAGGTGACGGCCAGCAAGCTTGCCGCAATCAAGGCTGCTTTCGAACAGATGATGAGCAGTTGTTTTTTCGACGTGACCCCTTTTTCCTTGATTGCCGAGATGATGATGATGCCGAAGACAAACGCTCCGAGGGCATCAAGCGTTAAATACCCTTCTTGAAATCCATTAAAAAAGGCGTTGTGTTGATACGTCGTCAAAGGATTCTGAAAACTTCCGATTGGCTTAATGACGGCAACGAGAATCAACAGCCCGATGAATGTAATCTTGATCGGCGTCAAAATCTTTCCGACGACATCGACGATTTTTGTCGGATTCAGCGACAACAGACAGGCAAGCGTATAAAACAGAATCGAAAAGATCAACAGTGGTGTTGATGACGCCGACTCTCCGAAAAAGGGTTTGATCCCGATTTCATAAGAAACGGTTCCGGCGCGCGGAATCGCAAAAAATGGTCCAATCGCTAAGTACAAGATGATGGCAAAAACAAGACCGAAGACCGGGTGGACTCGTGACGCCATCGCCCGTAAATCCGCTTCACCGGAATAGGCGAACGCTAAGATCGCAAGTAACGGTAAACCGACGCCTGTGACAAGGAACCCGGCATTGGCGACCCAGACTTGCTCCCCTGCCATCTGACCGAGCATCGGTGGAAAAATCAGATTGCCCGCTCCGAAAAACAAGGCAAACAGCATCATACCGATGACGACAATAAAGGATGTTGGAACTGTTTTAGACATAAGAAACCCCCACGATTTAGTTACGACCTGATTGTTTTGATCCATCAATCAGGTACTTCGTTCGAAAGAATAACATAGGTCTGTGACCTCGTGCTAGGAGTTTATCTGGTGAATATTCTGACATTTCTCAAAAAACCTTGCTGTTTCACCCTTTTCTAAAATAATGACTGCCAATCCGCTCGAATGATGTAATCGGTAACATAAGTTCATCTGACTCAGTTCAGAAAAGAGGAATCTTTTACCCTCAATTGACTTATGGATATTTGTGGTATATTTGGTTAAAAGGAGGGTTTTTGATGAAACGATTATTGATTGGCATGACGGTAGCAAGTCTGCTTGCCGGCTGTTCCAGCACACCGGAAGCCGAAAAAGTAAAACCACCGGGACTGACCTTCAAGCAAGATGAACAGACGATTAAAATCATTCCGCTCTACGACGAATATCAATCGTACGTCGATGCAACGTTAAAAGAGCCGACCGAGAATGGCGCACTATTTGAAAAACATGTTTTGGCTGCGAAACACAAATGGATCGAAAAAGAAAAACTGACAGATACCTACACAGACCGACGTATTTATGAAATTCCAACCGACAACGTCGAAGAACTGAATAAAACGATTGCCTACTTAAAAAAACACCAAGATTCCATTCATCAACAGATTAAAAAAAGTCTTCAGACCTCAATCAAAGCACTGCCGAGAACAGAGAAGCTGACGGTCTTCGTCGCGCCTTACAATGTCCATAACGCAGCCGATATTCAACGCTTCGGCGGCGTCAGCGGTTTCGCTTCCGGAAAAAACATGTTCACTCTTTACTTAGCGAAAGATTTTTCAACAGATACACTGGCGAATAGCGTCGCCCACGAATACCACCATACCGTTGCTTTTGAAAGCATCACGCACGACTCGATGTTCAACGGTATCATGTTGGAAGGTGAAGCGGACATGTTTGCCGCACAGGTTTATCCAAAAGGTAAAACGGAAACGACCGAACCGTTGCTCGATCATACATTAGAAAATCTATTAACACATGTCAATAATAACGCTGTGACCGAGGACGATTTACGATTTGGAAACTATGACAAACAAATTCCTCCGCTTGCAAAATATACGCTCGGCTTTATGATCATGACGGATTTCATTCAAAAAAATCCAGATGTTCCCGTCGCCAAGTGGACCCAGATGCCGCCGGCTGATATTTTAGAAAAAACCGATTATGCGAAAAAATTAACGATCCGGTAAGCAGCATCCGGACAAAATGAAGATAAAAAACCACGAGTTGTGTACCTTTTAACAGATACGCAACTCGTGGTTTTGATATTTTCAGTTGTTCACTCATTTAAAGGCCGGAATCGCCGTTTCATCATAATTGTCTTCGAGGAACTTTTTAACTTTCGGACTCGTCATCGCTTTCGCAAGCTTCTGAATCGCTTCTGAATCCTGATTGTCCTCACGGGCAACGAGCGTGATCGCAAAGTCATTTTCGACACCTTCCGTGACGAGCGCATCCTGTTTCGGCGTCAGACCGAGCGGTGAAGCATAGGCCGGCGTCATGATGACCGCATCTGCATCATCATAAAGACGGGCCAGCATCAGTAAATCCACTTCCTTGAATTTAAAGTCGCGTTTGTTTTCCGTGATGTCTTTCATCGTGTAATACGGACCGGTTTTCTTTTTCAACTGAATCGCATCATGTTGGGCAAGTAAAGCCAGCGAGCGGTCGATGTTCGAGACGTCGTTCGCGATTGCGATGACGGCACCTTTCGGCAATTGGTCCAGCTTTTTGTATTCTTTCGAATAAAGACCGTAGTTCGCGAAGTAGATCGGTTCAATCGGGACGAGTTTGGCATCGTTGTTCCGGTTAAACTCTTCCATGTACGGGACGTGTTGGAAGAAGTTCGCATCCACTTCTTTTGCCGCCAGCGCACTGTTCGGTTGAACGTTATCACTCAAGACGACGACTTCCAAGTTAATACCCTCTTCTTTTAATTCGGGTTTAACGAGATCGAGAATTTCTGTCATTGGTTTGATCAGTGATGCAACTTTTAACGTCTCCGTTTTTTCCGTCGAACCTTGTTCGTCGTTCTTGTCCGCGTTTCCACATCCGGCTAATGCCAGGACAAACACGCTGAGTAATACCATGATTTTTTTCATTTAAATTCCTACTTTCGGTTAGCGTTTATCGAGCAAGCGTGCTACGGTCGTCCCGGCAAACTGAATCATTTGCACCAGGATGACCATAATTAAAATCATATACAGCATCAATTCTGTCTGAAACTGCTGGTAGCCGTATCGGACAGCAAAGTCACCGATTCCTCCGCCCCCGACAACCCCCATGATCGTCGAATAGGAGATGAAGCTGACGATTGACGTCGTCAGACCCAGGACAAGGCCGGACCGGGCTTCGACGAATAAAAACTTCATCACGACGGCCCGTGTCGAAGCCCCCATCGAGACCGCGGCCTCGATGATTCCTTTCGGGACATCCAGCAACGATTGCTCGACAAGGCGCGAATAATGGGCGATGGCGATGATGGCAAGCGGTACCGTCGCTGCCGCCGTCCCGATTGCGGTTCCGATGATGAGACGCGTAAACGGAATCAAGAAGACGACAAGCAACAAGAACGGAAACGAGCGGATCGTATTGACCAACAGATTTAAAGCCGAAAACAACCAGCGATTCGCCAGCAACTGATCCTTTCGTGATAAGAACAGCAAGGTGCCGAGCGGAAGTCCGAGCAGAATCGCAGCAAGAATCGACAAGCCGACCATCACGAACGTTTGTCCGATGGCCAGCCGGATTTCTGCGGCATACGTAATCAAGATTTCAGGCATGCGTCTCCCCCCGTTCGGTCAATTGGGTCAGGAACCAGCCGGCATCACTTTCGATTTCGGTCACTCCGGTCGGTTCCGTCGCAACCGTCTTGCGAATCCGTCCGTCTTCCATGATCGTGACCCGGCGGCAAATGCTCTGAATCACATTCATTTCATGGCTGACGATGACAATCGTGACGCCTAACGTTTGATTGATCGTTTGCAGGACCCGTAAAATTTCCGACGTCGTGCTCGGATCAAGCGACGAGGTCGGTTCGTCACACAGAAGAACACGCGGCCGGTTCGCGAGCGCCCGGGCAATCGCAACACGCTGTTTCTGACCACCACTCAACTCAGCCGGATACTTGCCGGAAAAATTGGCCAAGCCGACAAACTGCAGACATTCCTCGATCCGGGCAATACGGTCTTTCTTTTTAACACCGGCCAGATCAAGCGAAACAGCGATGTTCTGCTCGACGGTCTTGTTTGCGACGAGATGAAAATCCTGAAAAATCATGCCCATCTCTTGCCGGACATTCCGGAGCTTTTGTTTCGGCAAAGTCGTCAAGTCGGTCCCGTCAAACTCGACGATTCCCGCATCCGGCCGTTCGAGCAGATTCATCAGTCGCAACAGTGTGGATTTGCCGGCTCCGCTTGCTCCGATGATTCCATGAATCTCTCCCTGCTCAATCGAGAGGGTGACGGACTGAATAACGGGTTGTTTGGAAAAACTTTTATCGACGTTTCGTAATGAAATCATGTGGCACCCTCCCTTACAACGTGTTTCATTTTACCGTAATTCGTCCATTTTTGTCATGTTGAATGCTTTTTTTCTTTCCCGCGTCATTTCACTAATCAAGTAAATCGTTTTAATAACAAAAAATCTGAACCGAAGTCCAGATTTTGATTATTCTTCGTATTTCTTGACGATTGTCGCAATCCCTTGACCGCCGCCGATGCAGAGTGTCGCCAGACCATGGCTTTCGCCGGTCCGTAACATCTCGTGAATCAACGTCACCATGATCCGGGTTCCGCTGGCGCCGATCGGGTGACCGAGGGCAATCGCCCCGCCGTTTCGGTTCAACTTCACCGGATCAAATTGGAGTTCTGCGTCGACTGCAAGCGACTGGGCGGCAAATGCTTCGTTCGCTTCGATGACATCGATCGCGTCCAGGCTCAGACCTGCTTTTTGCAACGCTTGTCCGACCGCTTTGACGGGACCGATCCCCATGATACTCGGGTCGACGCCGGATGTTCCGTTGGCAACGATCTCGACGAGCGGGGTCAGCCCAAGTTCTTTTGCCTTTCGAGCCGACATGACAACGACTGCTGCCGCTCCGTCATTAATCCCGGATGCATTGCCGGCTGTGACCGTACCGCCTTTCTTAAAGGCCGGACGCAAGCGTGCGAGTGACTCCGCTGTCGTTCCGGCACGCGGGAACTCATCTTCGGCGAAGACAACCGGATCACCTTTGCGCTGTGGAATTTCAACCGGTGTGATTTCCGCTTGGAAACGATCCGCTTCGATGGCTTGACTTGCTTTTTGTTGACTGGTCGCTGCAAATTGGTCTTGCGCCTCCCGGGAAATCGTATATTGCTCGGCTAAGTTTTCCGCTGTGATGCCCATATGGTAGTCGTTAAAGGCGCACTCCAGACCGTCCTTGATGATCGTATCGACAAGCGGCTGGTCGCCCATCCGTAAACCGGTCCGGGCTCCGCTTAACACGTACGGTGCCTGACTCATGTTTTCCATCCCGCCGGCGACGATGATTTCCGCCTCGCCGGACTTGATTGCTTGAAACGCGAGGTGAATCGCCTTTAAGCCGGAACCACAGACTTTATTGATCGTCATCGCCGGGACCGATTCCGGGAGACCGGCGAGGAGACTGGCCTGCCGTGCCGGATTTTGTCCGAGTCCCGCCTGCAGGACGTTGCCCATGATGACTTCCTCGACGAGCGCTGGTGCGACATTCGCCTGTGCGAGTGCCGCTTCGATGACCGTTGCGCCAAGTTTTGTTGCCGGAACATCCTTTAAACTGCCGTTAAAACTGCCGATCGCCGTACGTGTCGCACTGACGATGACCACTTGTTCACTCATCTTGACTTCCCCCTTATTGAATCGTATATCCGCCGTCTAAGACATTGGCCTGTCCCGTGATGCCTTTCGCTTTTCGACTGGCGAGGAATAAGGCATAGTCAGCGATTTCCTCGACCGCAAGCAACCGCTTTTGCGGAACGAGCGGATAAATCACGTCTTCGAGAACCTTTTCCAGTTCGACCTGGCGTGTCTTCGCAAGATCCGCCATCTGATTGCGGACGAGCGGCGTGTCGACGTAGCCCGGACATAAGGCATTGACCGTGATCCCGTGTTCCGCCCCTTCCAGTGCCGCCACTTTCGTTAAGCCGAGAAGTCCGTGTTTCGCGGAATTGTAGGCCGCTTTTCCAGCAAAGCCGATCAGACCGTTGATCGAAGCCATGTTGATGATCCGACCGTATCCTTGTTCCTTCATGATCGGGAAAACATGCTTGATCGCCATAAAGGGTGCCGTCAACATGATTTTGATCATCAACTCAAACTTCTCCGTCGGAAAATCTTCGATGGGTGAGACATGCTGCAGACCGGCGTTGTTGATCAATACATCAATCCGGCCGTACTGTTTCATCGTTTCGGCAAACACAGACTGGACTTGCGCTTCATCCGTCACGTTCAGCGTCAGACCAATCACGTCATGTCCCGCTTCCTGCAACGTCTGGGCTGCTGTTTGTGCCGCTTCTGTGTTGACGTCCGTAATGACGACCTTCGCTCCTGCTTCGGCGAACGCCTTTGAGATTTCAAGACCAATCCCGCTTCCTGCTCCCGTCACAAGGACGATATCTCCGTTGACCATCTGACTCACTCCCCTACTGGCATACGTTCAAGTTCCGGGCTGACCGTGAAGTTCGCTTCCGTCACGGCACGGATGTCTTCGACCGTCAGTCCGGCGAGCGTTTCGATCAAGACCATTCCGGCATCCGTAAAATCAAAAACAGCTTTGTCGGTAATCAACCGGTGGACGACTTGGCTCCCCGTTAACGGTAATGTACAGCTCGACTTCACTTTGGATTCGCCGTACTTATTGACGTGCTCCATGATGATGACGACCCGTTTTGCCCCGTTGACGAGATCCATCGCTCCGCCCATTCCTTTGACCATCTTGCCGGGAATCATCCAGTTCGCGAGGTCTCCGTTTTCCGCGACTTCCATCCCGCCTAAAATCGCGAGGTCGATATGACCACCGCGGATCATCGCGAACGATTCGGCACTGTCGAAATAGGACGCGCCTTTTTGTGCCGTGACCGTCTCTTTGCCGGCGTTGATTTCGTCGGCATCGACTTCGTGTTCGAGCGGATACGGTCCGATGCCGAGCAAGCCGTTTTCCGATTGCAGCATGACGTGCCGATCGTTCGGAATCGCATTGGCGATCAGTGTCGGAATCCCGATGCCGAGATTGACGTACATCCCGTCCTCGATTTCCTGCAGTGCACGATTGATGATGATGTCTCTAGACGTTGCCATAGTATCTCCCCCTTATGCTTCCCGGACTGTCCGGCGTTCGATGCGTTTCTCGTAGTCCGTCCCGACGATGATGCGCTGGACGTAAACCGCTGGTGTATGAATCTCGTTTGGATCCAGTTCACCGACTTCAACCAGTTCTTCGACCTCGACGATTGTCACTTTCCCGGCCGTCGCGACCAGTGGATTGAAGTTGCGTGACGTTTTACGGAAAACAAGGTTGCCGAGTTTATCCGCTTTCCAGGCTTTGACGAGTGCAAAATCACCGACGATCCCTTCTTCAAGCAAATACGTTTTTCCGTCGAATTGTTTTTGTTCCTTGCCTTCCGCGATCGGTGTTCCGACACCGGTCGGCGTGTAGAAGCCGGGAATGCCCGCGCCGCCGGCTCGAATCCGCTCCGCAAGTGTCCCCTGCGGTACGAGGTCGACTTCAATCTCGCCACTTAAATACTGTTGCTCAAACGTCTTGTTTTCCCCGACGTACGACGAGACCATCTTCTTGATCTGGCGTGATTGCAATAAGATGCCGAGTCCGAAATCGTCGACACCACAGTTGTTGCTGACGACCGTCAATTCCTTGACGCCTTGTTCCTGTAAGGCGGCAATTGATTTTTCGGGAATTCCGCACAGACCGAACCCGCCGACGACGAGCGTCGCCCCGTCAAAAATATCTGCTGTCGCTTCCGTAAATGAATCGTAGATTTTCCCCTGTTGCATCGTTCATTTCCCCCTTAGTAAGTACAGCTGTTTAATAAAGACCCGTCAGGTTATACAGACCAATCATCAAGAAGACCGTCACTGTCTTTAAAATCGTAATCATAAAGATGTCACGGTACGACTGACGGTGTGTCAATCCGGTGACGGCAAGCAAGGTGATGACGGCCCCGTTGTGCGGGAGCGTGTCCATTCCGCCGGACGCCATCGAGATGACCCGGTGCATGACTTCCGGCGGGACACCGCCTGATGTGATCGCTTGCGTATACTTATCTGACATCGCACTGAGCGCGATGCCCATGCCACCGGATGCTGAACCGGTCACACCGGCAAGTGCCGTCGTCGTGACCGCGCCGTTGACGAGTGGATCGGTGAACGTCGACGAGATCCCGCTTGAGACCGTTTTGAACCCCGGTAAGGCGGCGATGACGCCACCAAATCCGTACTCGGCTCCCGTATTCATGACGGCGAGTAAGGCACCGCCGATACTGACGTTCAGACCAGCTTGGAAGTTCGTCCGGACTTTTTTGAAATCATAGAGCATCGCCGAGATGATACCGATGATCAAGGCCATCTGGACCGACCAGATCGCGAGTACGGCCGGCGTCTCGATTTTGCCGAAGGCTTCCAGACCAATCGCCGCGAAGTCAAAGCCTTCCGGATACCAGTTCGGAATCGCGAGCGTAAAGTACTTGTTCATGACGGCGACTAAAATCAACGGTACAAAGGCCAATACTTGACGATAAACCGGCTGTTGCGCCGTCTCAAGTGTCAATTCCGGCTCGTTTTTCAACTCCATCTGCGGGGCGCTGCTGGCTGCCGTTGCTTCAAAACCGGCGTAGCCTTCCCCTTCCTGATGGGCTTTACGTTTACGCGATTCGAGATACATCATCCCGACGGTCAGGATGATCAGTCCGCCGACCGTCCCCATGATTGGAGCGGCATAGATGTCTGTTTTGAAGAACGTCGTCGGAATGACGTTTTGAATTTGTGGTGTCCCCGGCAAGGCATCCATCGTGAACGTAAACGCTCCGAGCGCAATCGTTCCCGGAATCAACCGTTTCGGGATGTTTGCTTCGCGGAACAAGTTTGCGGCAAATGGATAGACGGCGAAGACGACGACGAACAGGCTGACACCGCTGTACGTCAAGATCGCTCCGAGCAGGACAATGGCAAGAATCGCCCGTTTGGCACCGATGATCCGAATGATCGTCTTCGCGATCGATTCGGCAATCCCTGACATCTCAACGACTTTCCCGAAGATCGCTCCGAGTAAGAAGACCGGGAAATAGGCTTTGATGAAGCCGACCATCTTTTCCATGAAGATATTCGAGAAGAACGGCAGGACCCAGTCCGGATTCGTCAACAGAACCGCGAATAAGGCACAGATCGGAGCAAACAAGATGACCGAAAAGCCACGGTACGCTACGAACATGAGTAAAGATAAGGCAAGAAGAATGATGATCAGTTCCATGGTGGATCTCCTTTTAATTTTTAGTAAGCGCTTTCAATTGCTTCTTCCTCATTTAACAATTGAATCGGAGAACGGTCAATCAAAATCCGGTAACCTATAAGTACAGCTTATAGACTCTATAACTTCACATTATAGACACATTTTGTTTTTTGATGCGTCTCGGAGAAATCTTTTGAAGGAACAGGACTTTTTATATGCGTTGGCGTATTCTAACGTATAGAAGGAATTGTTGATGAAAGTAAGGTGAATTGGTGTGAAATCGATCTTGTACGACGTACTCCATAACCTGACTTTATTGATGAGCGGGTTTTATTTGCTCGGAAAACTATCGCCCCACCCGATTACCGTCGACTCCAAACGGTCAGTCCGGATTTTGTACGGACTCAGTTTAAGTATCCTGTCGTTGCTTTTGATGCAGTTGACAATCGAACCGGTTCCGGGTGTCCTAGTCGATTTACGGCATATTCCGGTCATCGTCGCCGCTTATTTCGCCGGTCCGCTGCCGACCTGTATCGTGACGATCATCATTATCGTCTATCGGTTCAGTGTCAACACGAATGCGGCGGCTTTTGCAGCCTGTCTGTTCATTTTACTGGTTGCCGGCGGAACGTTGCTGATCGTCAGGTGGTTGCCGCTCTACTCCCGAAAAACATTTACGGTCGTCACGGTGTATGCGACCGTCCTGCATGGACTCGTCTTGACGTTTGTCTTGTTCGATACCGGGCTCATCCTCGACATTTTAAGTGTCGTTCTCCCGGCGTCATTTGCCAGCAGTTGGCTTGCCCTTGTCATCATCCGGGATATTCGGCTGACGAAGCACGCGATGCAGACCTTGCAACAGACGGCACGACGTGATTTTTTGACGGGACTTCATAATTTCCGTGCCTTTACCGATCACTTGGAAGACTTAAAACAGCAAACGATCCTCCATTCACGGGAAGTCGCCTTGATTACGGTCGACATTGATCATTTTAAACAGATCAACGATACGTATGGTCATGAGGCGGGCGACGAGGTTTTACGGCAGTTTGCGAAACGGCTGCAGGACGGGGTGACGGATTCCGGTTATGTCTCCCGAAACGGCGGTGAAGAATTTTCGATTCTCGTTGAACGATTAACGGTCGTCAAAGTGTTGGCACTCGCGGAACAGTTACGGGAACGGATCGCTGCTGCTCCGTTCGTGTTGTCCTCGGGCGTGCTGCTCCACTTGACGGCGTCGTTCGGTGTCGCCAGTTTTCCGGAAACGACCGGACAGATCCAACATATCGTGACCGATGCCGACGCCGCTCTTTACCAATCCAAACAAAACGGCCGGAATCGCGTCACCCTGTTTTCGCTTCAAGAAGAAGTCGCATCGGCCCGTCACTCCGATTAGGGATGGACGAATCCAGTAAAATCGGCTACGTTTGATAGTGAGGTAGGTGAGTGTTATGAAATTGGCAAAAGGACCGTATATTTTAATTGGTCTTGTGCTCGGTCTCCTGTTCGGCTTCATCGGGGATAATTTTTATCTGTATGTCTCGGCCGGTATTTTAGTCGGTGCGATGCTTGAAGGTTATGTCTCGTGGCAACAACGGAAAGAACAAAAAAAATCAAATCATTCCTAAGGGGGAATCAGTGTGGGCTTCAGTGAACTATTTTTATCAACGCTCGCGTATATTGGTGTCGCGACGCTCCTGCTTGCAATCGGGGTCGTCCTGTTTGAAGTGACGACCAAATCAAAAGAGATGGAACTGATCCGTCAAGGAAAAAAAGCGGCCGTCTATGCATTCGGCGGACGGATCCTTGGTCTTGCGATCGTGCTGTACTCAAGCATCACGAACTCGGTCAGCATTCTCGACATGGTCTTGTGGGGAGCACTTGCGATCGTTTTCCAAATCGTTTTGTTCTACCTGGCTGATTTAATCATTCCGCGTCTCAGCATGACAAAAGAAATTGATGCCAATAACGAAGCCGTCGGTTTACTGCTTCTGTTCCTTTCGATTTCAATCGGATTGATCATCGCCGGTTCCCTTACATATTAAAAAAAATGCCAGCATCCCGGACGTCGGAGTGCTGGCATTTTTCATTTTTCCAAGTCTTCGAGTTCTTTTTGGGAGCGGGGATAGCCGTTTGCCTGCCACTCCGCCCGGTAAATCGAATCGAGTTTCGTCAAGCCGACTTCATCCGGATCCTTATCGGCATCCGGACTCAAATCCTGATCGAGATGCGTTAAATACTCTTTTAACGGATCCGGTTCCCTCTTGTCTTTGTTCTTCAGCAAAAACAGACCGGCACCGGCCAAAACGCTTGCTCCAAACACATACCGTTTTCGTAATCGCATCGGTTCCCCTTCTTTCTATCAAGACACAGCTTAGACAAGTCCTCCCCCGTCCCGGAGGTTCGGGTGGGCCACCTGCCGGACTTTTCCCTGTTCGACGGTCAGGACGTGATCCGGTTGCCGTTCAAAATAACCGGTTTCGAGCACCCCCGTCAAACTTTTTAGTTCCTGAGCAAGATGACGCACATCCTGAACCCGCTCGAGATCCACATCCAGAATCAAATGTCCGCCATCTGTCACGAACGGTTGACCGTCGTGTTCCCGCAATGTCACGTCCAGCTGCTTGTCCCGCAGATAACGCTCGACATACGGTCTCGCAAACGCATCGATTTCGACCGGTAACGGTCCGGTCAAGTGGTGCACGAATTTCGAGGCGTCCGCTAAGTAGAGGATTTCCCGGCTCATCAGCGCGACGACTTTTTCCCGGAATAACGCGCCGCCCCCGCCCTTGAGCACTCGGAACCGTGGATCGATCTGATCGATGCCGTCGATGACGAGATCGATATGGGTTGCTTCTTCGAGTGACAGGAGGGGAATGTTCAATCGTTTCGCTTGTTCAACCGTCTCGTTGGATGTTGCGACCCCTTGCACCTCGCCGCCCGCTTTGACCCATTCACCCAAGGCATCGATGAAACTCCGGGTCGTCGAACCGGTCCCGAGACCAAGGATCATCCCGTTCTTGACCTGCTTGATTGCCGCTTCCGCCAGCATCTTCTTCTCTTGCTCATACATCAGTACCCCTCCTTCGTTAGTTATCTATTCCCGGTTGACGCGGACTTCAATCGACGAGTCCTGCCGTCTCCTGCAGATAGAGCTCGATTGCTGAACGAAGCGGTTCGAGTGCGTCTTGCCAAAAAGTGACCGCATCCGGTTCTCCGTCCAGGTACCGTTCCACCAGCTCTTCGATCGAAGCCCGACCCGATGCCCGTAACAGCGGTTCAAATTGATCACTGAACGCCGCTTTGGATTGTTTGACCGTCGAGTACAACTGATTGCTCAACAAGTAACCGATTGTATAGGGGATATTGTAAAATGCCTTGCCGGTATCATAAAAATGACTGACATAGATCCATTTAAACGGAGCCGCCTCGTCCAATAGATTCCCGTAAAAACCGGCTTCTTCCTCCTGCATCAAGGCTGCGATTCGTGCACTTGAGACCGGTCCCTGCTTCCGCTCGGAATAAAAACGTTGCTCAAACCGGAACATGTTCGGCACGATTCCGACGTATTTTAAACCTTCGTTGATCTTGGTCTCAAGCATCGCCAATTTATCGTCACCTGCCGACTGTTCGATGACGGCGTCGAGGACCAGATTTTCCATGAACGTCGAGGCGGTCTCAGCGATACTCGTCCCTTTGATTTGCTCGAGGAACGGCAGATCGTGTAACAGTGAATTATGATAGGCATGCCCGATTTCATGGGCAAGCGTGACGACATCCTGATACGCCTCGCGGTACGTCATGAAGATGCGGCTCTCTTTAAGGACCGGAAAGGAGGCACAGAATCCCCCTTCCGCCTTATTGGGCCGGTTTTCGGCATCGACCCATCCTGCTTCGAATACGTGTTTCGTAAAGGTGGCCAACCGAGGATGCAGGTCTTCAAATTGCTTCAGGATGATTGTTTGTGCTGTTGCATACGAGACAACACGGTCCGACTTGAAGGTATTCGTCTCTAAATCGTGCCAGTGTGGTTCCGTGATTCGGGCGAGACGCAATTTCCGTTCGTAATACGACTGGAACAACGGACGATGTTGATCAATCGCCGTCAGCATCGCTTCGATCGTCGGTCGTTTGATCCGATTTTGTTCGCAGAGTTCCGTCAAGAGATCGTCCCAGCCGCGTTTGGCATAGACCTGTAATCGAAATCCGGCAATCCGGTTCAGAATCATCGCAAAGTCGTCCTGTGCAGCGGCGCAGGTTTTCGCAATAGCGGCAGCTGCCGTTTGACGGTCAATCCGTGTCGTACCGTGGACCGCCTGATGCCAGGCTTGTCCGATCGTGACCGTTGCTCCATTCAAGGGAAGTCGTAATCCGGTCAAACGTTGTTCATACAGCTGTTCCCAGGCAGAAAATCCGTCGATTGCCAATGCCTGAATCAGCTGTTCCTGCTTTGCCGGCAGACGCCGTTCCATGATGGCACGGCGTTCCGTCAGGTAATAGGATGCTTCTTCGTGCTGTAACGTTGTCCTCTCGTCGTTTGACAACGTCCGCAGTCGTTCCTCGAAAAAAGTTTCACCCGTCTGAAGACCCGCTTGCAACGTATCCGTCTGCTCGAGCAGATCAAGGACCTCTTGACGCGACACGTCCTCTGCATACAGGCAATAGACAAAATCACTGAGTTCTTCGACCTGACACATGAGCTGCTCAAGTGTCACTAATTGCGACCGGATCGGTGCTTGATCGGTTTGGAACCGGTCAAGTTCCTGCTGTAACGATTCTAACTTTTGTTTGATTTCTTCCGTTGTATAGCTGGCGTTCAGCTGCCAACGTGATGTCATGGTCGACATAGCCATTCCTCCTTTTCAGCCTTTTCTGTCCCTCCCTCCATTCGTTTCCGTTTAAGACAAGTCCTGTTTTTCTAGTTATTTCCACAAAAAAACATCCTTTCGCTTGATGGAAAGGATGTCGGAACCATTAAATGACGAAGAAATAGACGCAGAGGAAATGAGCAAGACTTCCAAGTAACACGAACACGTGGAAAATCTCATGGAAACCAAGATGTTTAAACGACAGAACGTTTGGTTTCAAACCGTAGATGACTCCACCAATCGTATAGAAAATACCCCCGAGGAACAGCAGCGCGATTCCCATCGGTGACAAGACGGCTGCGAGCGGTGTGATCGCAAAGACCATGATCCAGCCCATCCCGATGTAAAGTGTCGTCGACAACCAGCGCGGGCTGTTGAACCAGACCAGTTTAAAAGTGATCCCGAAGACGGCAATCAGCATGACGATACTGAACATGACCCACCCCGTCGGTCCGTTCAGACTGATCAGACAAAACGGCGCATAGGATCCGGCGATCAACAAATAGATCATCGAGTGATCCAGTCGTCTCCAGGTCGCAATCGCCCGGTCGCTCGCCAGTACCATGTGATAGGTCGCCGAGACGGAATAGAGTGCCATCATACTGACACCAAAGATGATGGCAGCGACGATCGGCAAGCCGGCGCCCCGTTCCAGTGATGCCTTAATGACCAGTGCCAGCAATCCGATGAAGGCGAAGACTGCTCCTCCCAGATGGGTCAAGCCGTTGATTGGTTCTCTCATGTACGTTCTCATAATTTCCCTCCGTTGTTATGTAGTTTTTAATACTACATGGCGTTATATGAACATTCTATCATACACTAGAGAAATAGGAAGTCATTCCGGACTATTTTTTTTGGAGGTTTTTTTATGACACAAGCAGATCAACCGAAACCAATACTCGATCGACAATTGGAACTTACGGATATTCCGAACATCGATCTCTACATGGATCAAGTCATCCAACTGTTTGAACGGACATTCGAGGAGACGACCCGCGCAAAAGGCGAAACGATTCTGACGAAGACGATGATCAACAATTATGCCAAAAAGAAACTTTTTTTCCCGGTGACGAATAAGAAATACACGAAAGACCATCTCATCTTAATCAGTCTGATCTATCAGCTTAAAGGAACTTTTTCAATCAACGACATCAAAACAATTCTGACAGATTTGAATACAGGCGTCACCAGCCAGTCAATCAATCTTGAAGCATTTTATCAGACTTACCTCGACACGACGGCAGCTAATCAGACGCGTTTTGAAGCACAACAGCAACTTCCGGACGAATCGGATCATCTCGAACAGTTGCAACTGATTTTATCACTTGCCCATATGAGTAACTTGTATCGCCGGGCAGCCGAACGGTTAATTGATCAATTAGAAGATTAACTTTCTGAGTCATCTCATGGTAAAATAGGGAAAATGAAGAGCGAGGTGGATCAGATGGAGATCGGGCAACGTTTTTTGGCGCAACTGGAAGAAACCGGACAGTATTTCGTGAACTATCAGGATGGCATTTTGATTGAACTGGCGTTTGATGCGACTGTCGGAAAGCAGTCACCGGCATTCTCTGATCTTGAACACACGGCGGCCTATCTCGAGGAACATCTCCGTTCCCATCAGACGCAGGCCCTGTTGCTCGCTTCAAAGATCCATGCCTATGATGCTTCTCCCGTCGAACGGATTACGCAAATGATCTCCATCCACAGCTTTTTTTCAACACACCGTCTCGTCCACCCGCTGAACGCCTATTCCACCGCCTTGTTAATCAGCCGATTGGAAGCGACGGATCCGCAGTTGCAACGGACGGTCGAGCTGTATCGGCTTGCCAAAAAGTCTCATCGCTTCATCGTCTCCCCGCTCCTCGTGTCGTTCTTGTTCCTGAACGCCTTGCGTCGCGGAGAGATAGCGACGATTCACGCACGGATCGAGGCGACGTATGACATTCTGAAAAAACGATTTGGCCGTTCGCAGCAAACGTACGTCACCGCCCTGCTGCTCGCGTTGTTGCCGGAGGACGATCAGGCGACGTATATCGCACAGGTCGTTCAGTCGCGAAACCTGTACCGGAAACACGGCATTCCTTTGTCGTTTCACGGTTTACTCGCCTTACTCGGTGACCCGAGGATGCACCAAACGGCGTTAGAGGGGTTGGCGGACCAGTTCCGGAATACGCCTCACTTCAAGTACCGGAAGGACCTGGTGTTTCTGACGGCTGTCCGGCTGTACTTGGCCGATCATCCGACGCTGCACCAGCTGTTTGCACCGTTCTCCCCTTCTACGCTCGACGATACGTCCAACCTGTTGCCGGTTTATCTGTTTCCGGTCGATCTGACCGATACATCCCATGCGACGGATGGTGGTATGACGGACGGCGGATTTGACGGGGGTGACGGCGGCGGGGGTGGCGGTGATTAAAAATTCACAAAAAAACCTTCCTGCAGAAGCGGAAGGTTTTTTTGGATTAACGCTCTTGATTATCGTCGTCGGATGGTGTTACATCTGATGCATGGGATAAATCCGGTGCTTCTTCATCCGTTGACGGATTTTCATCCGAGACGTCCTCTGATTGTTCTTGTGTATCCGTCGACTCCTCTTTCGAGTCGTCATTTTTGTCTGTATCTTGTTTTGCTTTTGGTTTTTCAGTATTGGATTCGTCGCGTCCTGCGATTTCATCGTTCGTCATCCGATTACCCGAAGTAATTGGATCTGTTTCTTTGTCGTGTTGCTGTGCCATGAAAAGTCCCCCTCGATCTGTGATGTTAAGAGTATTCCCTTCCTTACACAGCTTAAACATCGAGCGTATGGCTGGTTTTTGAAAAATCGGCAATTAAGTTCGTAATCGGTTGCGGGTGATGGAGGTAATGTCCTTGAACATACAACTTTTCCCCAAGCAATGTAATCTGACGGAATTGAGAAACCGTCTCGACTTCTTGAATGACGAGTGCAATGTTCAGTGCTTGCGTCAACGCATAGACAGACTGTAACATCGACTGTTCGAGCTGATTTTGCGCCAATCGCCGGGTGAAAATCGGATCCAGTTTCACCGATTGTACCGGTAAGCGGAGTAACGAATTCAACGATGCGTAGTGACTGCCAAAATGATCGACACTCAAGCGGTATCCGGCCTGACGCAACGATTCGAGTCGACCGATTGCTTGACGTCGTCCCGTCTGCAGGACTTCTTCACGGATTTCAAGGACGATCCGGTCCCGCTTGAACGGCGGCTGATTGGCAAATGCCAACAGGTCAGCAAGCATCGCATCGGACTGGAATTGACTCGCCGACAGATTGATTGAAATCGTCACCGGGTGACCCAATTCCTGTTCCAAGCGGACACTGTCGGTGATGGCCTGACAGACCGTGAATCGTCCGATTTGACCAAAGCTTCCCATCCGTTCAGCGACCGGAATGAAGTCTGCCGGACTGACGAAGCCAAGGACCGGATGATTCCAACGCAACAAAGCTTCGACCGCCACCGTGTGGCCAAGTTTAGCATTGAAAATCCGTTGATAATACAATTCAAATTGTCCCCGCGCAAGAGCCTGCCCGAGTTCTTTTTCCAAAACGTGCTCAAATGGATGTTGTTCGAGTTCCCGAGCCTGATTGACGAACAAGGTCCCGGCTTTTCCGTCCAGTTTGACTTGCTGCATCAAGGCTTCTGCTGCATAAACCTGCGTTTGACGATTCATATAGTCCCCGGTCAATAAGCTGACGCCGGAAGAAGCGGTGACACGAATCGGTTCATGGCTGATTCCTTCGATTGGCCGTTCAATCGCCTCGATGATCCAGTTCGCATACGTGTTGCCGTGCTCCGCAAACTCTGCTTCGTCGATGGGTGCCAACACGATGAATTCGTTCCCGTCCATTCGTCCGACGACATGATCGAGGATCGGTACATATTTTAACCGGGAGGCAATTTCCTGCAACACTTTATTGCCGACCCGGTAACCGTATGTCGCATTGATGGCATGAAAATTATCGAGATTTAAGACCATCAGGAACGTGGACTGATTCGCCACGCTGGAAATCAACCGGTTCATGTAGCGTTCATTGTAGACGTCGGTCAAGGCATCCTTGATGACGTATGTCTCGACACTGATCGATTTACTGATGATGTCAGCATAGTTTTCTACCAACGCGATGTCTTTTTGATCAAAATCATATGGCTTGTCATCAAATGCACACAATGTCCCGATTTTTTCGTTTTCCGCATTTTTGATGGCCACGCCTAAAAAACTGCCGTTCCCAAGCGATTTCGTGACCGGGTGGTTACTCGTATGGGGATCCGCCAATAACTCGTTGATTTGAATCTTCCCGTCCGTCTCATCGATGACGAGCTTACAAAGAACGTGCTGATAGACATGGGTCGTCCCTTCGCCGATCAATTCTTTTTCTTGGTTGATTGCTTTGACGATGAAATTGCTGTTCAAATCGTTTAACGCAAAAAACAACGTGTTGACGCCAATTTCTTCACTTAATTTTTTTAAGATTTCCTCAACAAGCGGATGCAGCGCTTCATACCGCATTTGCATATTATCCACGAATCACCCCTCCTTTTCGCCTCACTCTGTCACCATTTCGATCGGAAACTCGACCGTGAACGTACTTCCGATGCCTTCTTCCGACTGAACGGATATCGTTCCGTCATGATCTCTGACGATCATCTGACAGATCGCAAGACCAAGACCGGTACCCCCGATTTTCCGGGTATCCGAATTATCGGCCCGGTAAAATTTATCAAAGATAAACGGGACCGATTTTTCCGGAATTCCGATTCCTTCATCTTCAACCGTCAAGCGGATCAAGTGATCCTGCACGACTCCTTTTATCTGAATCAGTCCACCGTCCGGTGAATATTTAATCGCATTCATGATCAGGTTCGTGAACAGTTGTTTCATTTTTTCTTCACTTGCCGTCAGCTCGTAACGACCCGGTTCAAAAGCAACCCGAATCCGGTGTTTACTGCTTGCCAAGTCAAACATCGGCCGCATTTCAAACACTAATTTCTTTAAGTCCATCCGTTTTTTAGTCGTGCCTTGCGTCAGATCTTCACCCTTTTGAATCTCCAAAATATCGTCAATCAATTCCGCCAACCGGACAGTCTCGGAATGAATCGTTTCGAGGTATTTTTTCTGACGCGGACCATCGAGTGTCCGGCGCATCAACAGTTCCGTGAAGCCCATGATCGAGGAAAGCGGTGTCCGCAATTCGTGCGACACGATGGAAACAAACTCGGATTGTTTTAAATCAAGTTCCTTCTCCTTCGTCACATCACGCAGGACCAGCATCATCCCCCACTCGACATTGGCAATCGCAATCCGTTCTGCGTAAGCACTGAGCAGTAAATTCCCCCGGAACGCCGATAATTCAATCGTTTCACCCGGGATTTCCCCGTTCATCAACTGACCGATGTAATCGTGCAAAGCGTCGGCTTGATCGATATGTTCAAACAATGAGGTCGCCCGTTCGTAGGCATGGCGGAATCCTTGTGCTTGATTAACCAGTTTCGGCGGGAACATGTTCAACAAAGCCTGATTGGCATAAATCTGTTCGCCGCTGCTTTCGATATAGAGCACCGCTTCGCGGATCGAGTCAAGCAATTGATACGTTTTAATTTTTTCGTGCTCCATCTGATGGAACAACAAATGCCGTTCCAGCGTCATACCCAGTTTACGCGACAGGTCGAGGATGTCCCCGACCTGTTCCAGATTAAACTGTTCAAACGGATGCTTAAGATAGATGATTCCGACGACACCTCCATTGCTTGGTGATTGGACGGGAATGGCCGATTCATACATCCCTTCCGCCGCTGGAAGCTGGACGGATTTACGCATCACAAAAGCACGACGCAACACCGAGTATTGATCCAGATCTTTTTCAATCAATTCAATGTCCTCGACCCCTTGCGTTACGAGATGGCTCAGTTGCTCACGTCGGTACAACAGGATGGCGCCGGCTTCGAGGTCCACGAGATGAAGCAGTTTGACAAGCAATGTCTCACATGCCGACTCGACATTTTGTGTCGCTAACGCTTCCATCATCTCGTTTCGATGCTTCAATTTATGCTCCACTTCGACAAGATCCTGTGTCAGTTGACCGATGCGCTGTTGATCCGTCGTCTCGGTCGCTTTCACTTCACTTAACGGGAAAGGACCGGTTTTTAGACGATACGGTCTGACTTTTTTTTCGGGACGGTAACGCATGACTTTTTTCAATGAGTTTCCTCCTTCCGGCTCCTGAATTCATGTCTAAAATTATAGCATGTACACCGATTGCTGAAACAGGAAATTCAATCCGTTGTTTCATTCAACAGACGGCTGAAGGACTGCTCAAAAGACGCATCTTCTTGACGTGTCCGTTTCTTCGGTCCTTTTGTCCGCCCGCCGGCCCGACGAATTTCCTGTCCAACATGCCGGGTATGTAACAGAAAATCAATATTCTCGTTCGTAAAAATCCGACCATTCTGATCAATCGCCTGTCCTTTACGTGCCAACGCCAGCGCTGCGAGACCATAATCCTGAGTCACGACGATATCCCCCGGCGCCATCCGGTTGACGATGGCAAAATCAACCGCATCATGCCCTTGACCGATGGTGATGGTCGTCGCACCGGCACGATTGAATTGATGGGCCGTGTCACAAACTAAAAACACCTCATATCCTCGGCTGAGCCGAATCGTCAAATCCACGACCGGACAGCCGTCGGCATCAATCCATATTTTCATGTCCTGTCACTCCTTACTTCCGTTCACTTCTTTTAGTGTCCGTGACGACAGGAATGACTGTCAAGTGAATCGTTCGAAGTTGACCATCTTCTCCATAAAACAGACAATAGACAGGAAAGGATGTGCCGAAGTGAAACCTGCTACATTTAAATCATTTTTATCATTACTAAAGAAAAGTGAACCACCGATCGGACTGCTGTCGGCTGCCGTAACGGTGTCGATCATTCAGGCACTCGCTGCCCTGATGATTCCTTGGTTCTTGAAGTCTTTGATTGACAATTTTTCCGTCGATCGCCTGACACCCGGGTTGATCACCCTGTTCATCGTGATCTTCATCGTCCAAATGATCAGCAATGCGTTTTCCATCTATTGGCTGCACATTGCGGGACAACGGATCGTCGCGAATTTACGGACGATGTTATGGAAACACCTGCTAGCTTTACCCATTCCATTTTACGACGAAACGAAATCCGGTGAGCTCGTCTCGCGTCTCAATAATGATGCGACGACGTTACAACAGCTATTATCGGAGCAACTCGTGCGTCTGTTGACATCGATCGTCTCGATCGTCGGTGCAATCACAATCTTATTTTTCCTCGACTGGCAGATGACGCTCGTGATGGTGATTGCCGTGCCGATTACGTTATTGATCATCATCCCGCTCGTTCGGAAGCTTCACCAGATTTCCCGTGAAACGCAAAAAGAACTGGCCGGATTATCCGGATTTTTTGCGGAAATGCTGGGTGAAGTCCGCCTGATCAAATCACAGGCGACGGAAGAGTATGAGATGGACCGGGGACAGACCCGGATTGAGAATCTGTATGGTTTTGGTGTCAAGGAAGGGAAGGTCCAAGCCATCTTGCTGCCGGTCTTCAACGTTGCCTTGACTTCGATGCTGATCATCATCATCAGCTTCGGTGCTTACCGCGTCGCAACGAATCAGATTACAGCCGGTGAACTCGTCGCCTTCTCGTTATACCTGTTCCAAATCATGACTCCGCTTGTGACGATGACCGAATTCGTCTCAAAACTGCAAAAAGCACGCGGAGCGACGGAACGGATTTCCGAATTGCTCGAAGAACAGCCGGAAACCGATGGAACACGTCAGGTCGAGCGCCCGTTCGCAGCGGTTCATTTTAACCAACTGTCGTTCGGTTATGATGAAACGACACTGTTGCATGACGTCACCTTCTCCTTGCCGCGTGGTCAAACGACGGCAATCGTCGGACCAAGCGGCTCCGGGAAATCAACGTTGTTCGCTCTGCTCGAACGCTTTTATCAACCGACGTCCGGTCAGATCGAACTCGGTCCACACGCCATCAACGAGTTTGAACTGGCGAGCTGGCGGAATTCAATCGGTTACGTCGCTCAGGATTCGCCGGTCTTGTCCGGGACGATTCGCGACAACCTGTTATATGGCTTAACGGGTGACGTCACGGAGCAACAAATCCGGGAAGCGGCCGAGATGGCCAATGCCGACGAATTCATTCGTTCGTTCGCAAACGGATACGAAACCGAGATCGGCGAACGGGGCGTCAAACTGTCCGGCGGTCAGCGGCAACGGATTGCCATCGCCCGCGCCCTTCTGCGTGATCCGGAGCTGTTACTGCTTGACGAAGCGACTTCAAGTCTTGACTCCGAGTCGGAACGTGTCGTTCAGGAAGCGCTCGAACGGCTGATGGAAGGACGGACGACATTCGTCATCGCCCACCGTCTCGCCACCGTCCGCCACGCCGATCAAATCGTCGTCCTCGAACAAGGACGTGTTTCCGGCATCGGGACACATGACGCCCTCGTCGCGTCGAATGTTTTGTATAATAAACTCGTAACGCAACAATTCATCGGTCAAACCGAAACGACCAGGGGGAGTAACAGATGACAAAAACAATTGGTTTCATCGGACTGGGTGTCATGGGTCAAGGCATGGTCCGCAATTTATTAAAAGCCGGTTTTTCCGTCAAAGGCTATAACCGGACAAAAGAAAAAGGGCTGCCGCTCGAACAGGACGGCGCCGTAATCGTCGATACGATTCAGGAAGCCGTGACGGATGTCGACGTTGTCATCTCGATCGTCGGATATCCGCAGGACGTGGAAGAGATTTATTTGGCGGAAGACGGCATTTTAGCATCGGCAAACCCGGGGACGATCGTCATTGACATGACGACATCAAGTCCCGCACTCGCAATCCGGATTGCGGAGCAAGCTGCTCAAACAGGACTTCACGCCCTCGACGCACCGGTCACAGGCGGCGATCTCGGTGCAAAAAACGGGACACTCGCGATTCTCGTCGGCGGCGAAGAAGCAGCCTTCGATACGGTCAAACCACTGTTCGAGGCGATGGGCAAATCAATCGCCCGCTTTGGTGGTCCGGGACAAGGGCAGTCGGCTAAACTCGCCAATCAGATTGCGATTGCCGGATCGATGATTGGAACAGCGGAAATGCTGCTGTTCGTCACGAAATCCGGCATCGATCCGACACAGTTCGTCGAGACGATCAAAAGCGGATCGGCCGGCAGCTGGTCACTCGAGAATTTGATTCCGCGTGTCATTGCGGAAAACTATTCACCCGGCTTCTTCGTCAAACATTTCATCAAGGACATGCGTTTGGCACTCGAACGTGCGGATGAGATGGGCATTTCGACACCGGGTCTCGCCCTCGTCAAAGACTTGTATGAGGAACTGGCCGCGTCCGGTCATGCCGAATCAGGAACACAAGCCCTCTACTTGCTGTTAAAAGAAAAAACACCGTCACGTTAAGAGACGAAACGACAAAACGAGTCTGACCTGCCCGATGAAGGGTGGATCAGACTCGTTTTTTTACGCGGGACGTGTCGCTGTCTGTTGTTCTTTTTTTAACTGCTCATAAAAATGTGCCATCGTCGTATCGAAATACGGTGTCAGCAGGACAACTCCGACAGTACTGAGTAAGGCGAGGATGCCCCAGATGATGAAGCTGAGGTACAGCTTCACGAGACGCCACTTATGACCATGCATCATCCGTCGACTTTCCCCGAGTACTTGGAAAAACGACAGATCCGGTCGGTCGATCAACAAAAACGGAACCAGTCGATACATCAGGTAAAAATAGATCGCCGGTACGATCAAAAAAGAACCCAAGTAGACGAGGAGCGTAACAACCGTATAGGCAGCCATTACCTTCAAATAAAAGCGGATCGATGAAAATCCTTCGAATAATGTGCCGATGCCTGCCGTCTCACCACGGACGAGACGTAAGTAGGAAATCGTCCGTCCAACCGTAACCGGTGCGAGGACGATTGTCACGACGATGTTCAAGGCGACGAAGCGAAGCATGCTGTCGAGATTATCTTGGTCAAACGACATCCGACTGGCAGCCAGCGCAAAGATTAAGAAATAAACGATCGAAATGCTGAGCGCTGTCAGCCACTTTCCTTTCAGCGTCGCAAGTGCAGCTTGTTTGTACTGTAGATTTGTCATGATGAACTCCTTTACCTTTCAACTTTCCTGTTATAGTTTACCGTAGTCTGTCTTGAAAAAATAGCAATCCCTGTCTCGATTCCTTCAAGATGTGTCGATTTTTGGGCAGCTATGACAATTGGATTCCCTTCTCTTCTTTAAAGAGCGATGCAACTGAAACCACTTTTTCTTCACTCGCTTTCCTCAGGCGAGACACAAGCCAGTTTCCCTGCCCTGAGGGTCAGGAAAGCGGGTCTTGTTTGTCTCTGACAGCGCAAAAAATTGCGCTTTTTCCTGTAGGAGTCTCGTGAATACGTGGTTTCTTCAAAATAAAAAAGAAGAACAGATGCAAGTCTGCTCCTCTTTTCTCCTAAGATGGACTGTCACACCAACTGATGGCTTTGATTAACGCGCAAGCAGCTGTTTCAGTGCCGCGACTTTATCAGCATCAACTTGACCGTCGACGAGGACGGCTGATCCGACGTGCAATTCGGTCGCCTGGGTTGCTTTAAGTAATTCTTCCGCCCGCTCGACCGTGATGCCGGAACCCGGCAGGACGATCAAGTCGGGATTTTGCTCAATCAACTGGGCGATGACGGCTTGACCTTCAAGTGCCGTCGCGTGTCCGCCTGACGTTAAGATCCGGTCGACCTCGGGAAAATCGGCCAATACTTCAGCTGCTTCCAAGATGTCACGACTGCTGTCGATTGCCCGGTGGAACGTCAGCGACAAATCGCCCTTATGTTTGATGATTCGTCCAAGGAATCCTTCGTCAACACGTCCGTCTGCCGTCAATGAACCGACGACGATTCCGGCTGCTCCGAGTTCCCGAATCAAATCAATGTCCGTGATGATTGTTTCCTGATCAGCTTTCGAATAGACAAACGATTTGCTGTGCGGTCGCACGAGGACGTGGACCGGAATCTCGACCGAAGACAAGACCTGCCGGATCAATCCGTAACTCGGCGTCAATCCGCCTTCTGATAAGGCCGAGACGAGTTCAAGCCGGTCGGCTCCCGCCCGCTCGGCGGCTGTTGCTTCTTCTACTGTTGCTGCAATGATTTCTAACATGATACATCCCTCCCGCCCTAGTGTATCATGAGACGACGGTCCAATTCACCCGTTCATTAAACAGCTTCATCTCCCAAGACGGCGGATAGGTCGAGGGACTGAGAACGATTTTAGCGCGGCGGAATTCCGCGACCTTATATTTCCGGTTGCCCTCGAATTCGTCACACGCTAAAAAGGCATAGACATCCTTCGTCCGACCGATGATGGCTTTTTGAATCAACGACGACTCGATGTCATCGCTGACGAATCCCCGCTCGATCTCGGCTCCGTCGAACGTCAAAAAAGACGCGTCAAACGCGTAGGCGTCAAGCGCCTGCAAGACTTCGACCCCAACCGTCTGTCCATATGAATCGACGGTTCCGCCGAGTAATCGTATCTCGCCGTGGAACGGTCCCGTTTCCCGGCACTGTTCGAGATGACTGGCGATCGACAGCGAGTTCGTGACAATCGTTGCGCTGCCGCTCAAGTACGGTAACAGATGTTCGACCGGCTCCCCTTTGCCTAAAAAGATACAGGAGTAGTCGGCCAGCCAACCTTTCGCATAACGCGCCAGCCGACGGGACAATTGATCGGTCCGTCTTGAAATCGGTGATTCTTGTTTGCCGCCTTGGTAGATTGCGCCCCCGTAAACCCGCTTCAGTTGTCGTTCCCGCTCGAGTTCCTCGAGATAACGCCGCACGGTCTCCCCGGAAACATCCAGACGGTCAATCAAATCCTTCGTCATGACTTTTCCTTCTTCTTCGAGCCATTGCATGATTTGTGATTTTCGTTCCTCTCCTAATAACGACACATGAACTACTCCCTTCACAGACAAGTACTACTTCTAGTGTAGCGAACGTCTGTAAAGGTCTTGTAAATCCGGTGTAAAAAAACGTGTAATTCCTATGAAATGTTGTTGAATTCGTTTATTTTTCAGAAAGAGGGTCGACACGCTGAAATCGTTTGCCTGATTTACGGCAAAAAACCGGTCCATCCCCGCTTCCTGGCAGGAAGAAGGACACGAACCGGTCCGCATCAATCGATGTCTTTTTTGTCTTTCGCAAACATGTTGATCTTTGATTCCGTCCCTTGACGGATTCGGCTGATGTTATCGCGGTGCTTGAAGATGACGAACAGGGCAAGAATCGTAAAGAACGTCGGTACGATCCAGTCCTGCTCGATGATGCCGATCGTAATCGAAACAACGATGCCGATGCTTGCCGCAACGATTGAGCTGAGTGAGACCATTCGGCTGAGTCGTAACGTCGTCAAAAACGAGACGAGCAAAAAGAGGAACAGAATCGGGCTCGTCACGAGCAACATGCCGCCTGACGTCGCAACCGCCTTGCCGCCCTTGAACTTGGCGAAGACCGGATAGATGTGTCCGGTGACGGCCGCTAGTCCGGCAAACAGCGGATGCAACTCCGAAGCGAGTAAGATCGGCACGAGGCTGGCTACTGCTCCCTTACCGAGATCACCGATCAAGACGATGATCCCTGCTTTTTTCCCCAACACACGAAACGTATTCGTCGTGCCCAGATTTCCACTGCCGTGTTGGCGAATGTCAATCCCGTGCCCCCACTTCCCGACAAGTAAGGCAAACGGAATCGATCCGAGCAAATAGCCTAAAATTAAAATCCCGATGATTTCAATCATGGTCAACCTCCAACGTATTAGTGACCGACCTTCATATATTCTTCGAGAGTCTGTCCATTATTTTTAATTTGTGTGGCTGGACCGACACCAACATAACGGATGTGCCATGGTTCGTACGTGTATCCAGTCCGTGACTGGAATCCACGGTCATACCGGACGATGAATCCATACTTCGCTGCGTTGTTCGCAATCCATTTTCCTTCTTTTGTATCACCAAGTGCTGCCGTCAATCCATTGCCGACACTTGGAGCCGAGATATCAAACACAAGTCCGGTCTGGTGTTCACTGTGACCTGGGCGGGCCGAGTACTGATCGGCTGCTTCTTTTCCGTCACGTGCGACATAGTTGTTGTACAGCACCGTTTGACGTGCGCCCGAGCGGAAGCCGCTGACAGCATTCAATGTGATATTGGCTGCTTTCGCGTCTGCGAACATTTTTTCCATTTGTTTCGCTGCCGGTGCCTGCATGTAACTTTGTTCGAGCACACCGGAGTAAGAAAAGCTGACGTCAGGTACGACTAGATTCGACGGCTTGTAGTCGATCGGTAAGCTGTACTTTTTGTTGACGACGACTAACTCGCCGAGGGACAGATCGGCTTTCGTATCCGATTTATCGACGTCCGGTGTCTCCGACTCCGGTTTTGATGGTTTCGACGGTTCCGGATCCTGTGCAGAGTCGGTTTTCCCGTCGTCTTTTTTCTCTTCTGTTGTCTCATCGGTTTTGTCTTCCGTTGCCGATTCATCCGCCTTGTCTTCAGCGGCTTTTTTCTCAGCCTCTTCTTCTGCTGCTTTTTCTTCCGCAGCTTTCTTGTCGGCGGCTGCCTGTTCTTCTGCTTTTTTCTCAGCTTCTGCTTGTGCCTCGGCTTCTTTTTTCGCTTCGGCTGCTTCTTTTTCTTTTGCTACTTCGGCATCACTTTTTTCATTATCTTGTGCGACCTTTTCGTCTGCGTTTTGATTCGCCTGTTCTTCTGTTTTTGTGTCTTTTTCCGCTTCCTGATCCCCAGGATTACAACCTGCAAGGAGGAGCGCCAATGTACTGACTGCTACGATTTTTTTCATTTTCATTTCCCCACTTCCTTGGTGCTATTCTATGTTACCTCTAATCGACCGATTAGAAAAGCCCTCACGCAAGAAATCCTGCTGAGGGCTGAGGGTTAATTCGAGATGAGGACGGCGTCATCGGCACGCATCTGTTCATAGATGGCATGCCAGTTCGGAAAGACTTTCGGCAGACGGATCGGCCGGAAGTTTTCTTTTTTGACGACGACGTGCGTTGTCTTGGCCGACACGGCCAGTTGACCGTCGGCATTCTTCACTTCGTATCCGTAAATCGTCCGCAAGCCGTCGTAATGGTCAATCCAGACAGAGACGTGTGCTACGTCGCCGTATGTCAACGACCGTTTGTAGTCGAGGTTGACGTTCGTGACGGGTGAGACATATCCCTCTTCTTCCATTTCCTTGTAATCAAGTCCGAGTGACTTGATCATTTCCGTCCGTGCAATCTCCAGATACACGAGATAGTTGGAATGATAGACGATGCCCATCATATCGGTTTCGGCGTAACGAACTGGTATTTCAATCGTGTGCATGTAACTTCCCCCTTAAAAATCCTCTTTTTCAAGATAGGACCATTCTGAACCGCTTAAGCTAAGTTTGTCAATTAATCGGACGGATTGTTTGGCAATCGCTCGTTCGACGATCGTAATCGCCGCGCGGGCATTGCCGTTCGGTACCGTCTCAATCATTTGCTCGAGCGCCTGTTTCGCATCATCCGTCAACTGATAGCCATACTGCGCAGCATAGTTGATGATGATTTCGATCAGCTCGTCCTTCGCATAATTCGGGAAGTGGAACTCGCGCTTAAACCGGGACTTCAGCCCGGGATTGCTGGCGAGTAACGCCTGCATCGGTTGCTCGTAACCGGCGAGGACGACGACCAGATTATCGGCATGCTTTGTCATCTCGTCGACGAGCGTATCAATCGCTTCCTTGCCGAAGTCGTTCGCTCCACCGTTCAGCGCATAGGCTTCATCGATGAACAAGACGCCGCCCAGTGCGTCGCGGATCACGTCCCGCGTCTGTTTCGCCGTTTGACCGACATAACCCGAGACGAGATCGGCGCGACTGACGACTTTCAGATGTCCGCGCTTCAAGTAACCGCACTGCTGCAAGACGTCCGCATAAAGCGCTGCGACCGTCGTTTTTCCGGTTCCGCTGTTTCCGCTGAAGACGGCATGGAGTTCGACCGGCAAGACTTTAAAACCCGCCTCCTGCCGGCGTTTTTGCATCGACAACAAGGCTTGGATCTGTTTGATTTCTGCTTTAAGCGGCTGAAGTCCGACGAGTTGGTTCAGCCGTTCTTCGACCGTACTGTCGTCCGAGGCGACAAGTTCAAAATCGCTTTGTTCAAGCAGGGCAAAATCCTCATGACTGGCACTCTCCCCGAGGCTTGCGCCTTTTTTAAAGATTGCGTCGAGGACGATGTTTCGGACCGCCCGTCCGTTTCCGAAACTGGCATCGACGCGTTCCCGTTCGAGCCGGGACAGCAACGCCCGTTCTGCCTGCTCCGTCAGGACATAGTCATTCGCAGTCGCAATCGAGCGTCCGATTTCAAGTAACTCCGTATCGGTATAGTCCGCCAGCAGATAATGGTTCGATTCCGGGAAACGGCTTCGCAAACCGGGATTGGCCTTTAAGAAGTCCCGCATCTCTTCCGGATAACCGGCGAGGACAACGGCGAACCGTCCTGCATATTCACCGCTCGTCATTGCGGCGACGAGCGTATCGATCGCTGCCTGTCCATAATCGTTGCCGCTCTGACCGGCCCGCTTCAAGGCATAGGCTTCATCGATGAACAAGACACCGCCGACGGCTTCGCGGACTTTACTCATGACCTGTTCTTCCGTCTGTCCGACAAACGCTCCGACGAGTGACGACCGGTCCGTCTCAACGACTTCCGGACGTTCGAGCAGTCCTAGCTCGTGGTAAATCTTCGCCATCAGCCGGGCGAGCGTCGTTTTCCCGGTTCCGGGATTCCCCATGAAGATCATGTGGAGCGACGGTTGATCACTCGAACGGTACCCGTCCGACGTCCGTTTTTGCTGATACTTCAAAAAACGGTACATCTGATGGACCCGCAGTTTGATATCCTCCAGTCCGATCATCGCATCAAGTTCTTCAAGCGCCGACCGTTCGACCTGTTTGATCTCTGCCGGCAACAAGGACACGACACGGCGTAAGTCTTGGATTGCCGTCGCTTTCAGCTCTGTCATCTCCCGGAAGGCATCGCGGGAATAAAACCGTTCCTGTAAGCTGTCGAGAAACTCCGTCGCAATCTGTTCAAGCGTTGCGCTCGACAACAGCAAGGCTTTGCCGGCTTCAAACAGTTCCGACCACCGCGCAGCATCCATCCGGCGCAACCGTTCCGTTTGTTCGACGACCTGCTCCGTTTCATGCAGGATTTGTCCCGCCTGTTGAATCAATTCCTTTGTCGCCGAGCGTTTGGCATTGGCATTGTCCGTTTCCCGAATCGTCGGGAATGTATTGGCGACCAACAACTGATAGCTGCTTTGCAACTGTTGTTCAATCAACAGCTGTTCCAAGCGTTCCGGCAGGCGGTCGTGTTGACGGATTTCCTGCATCCAGCTCTCGGCCAGCGCATCGATCCGTCCGGTCATGATATACCGGTGCTCGACCAGCAACGCTAAAATCCGGACCAACGCCCCGGTTTCCTGCAACAGACGACTGCTTTGTGCATAGCGTAAGGCCAGGACTTCCTCGACTTTCGCGCCGCCTTCCCACGCCTCGATTTGTTTGAACATCTCCTCTTTTGAGAACGTCTCCATCTTTGTTAATCCCTCCTACTTCTCGAAAAAACCGACTTTGACCGTCACGATGTGACGCTCCAGTCGGTTTCTCATCATTTAGCTTTTAACCAGTTCGGGTCGAATGTATCCAGTGTTTCGAGTTTCTGCATCTTGACGGAATAAAACAGCTTTCCGTTGTTGCGGGACTCGGCTCCGAGTACTTTTGACCGGTCGGACGCGACATAGTACGTCGCTTCTTCGGCATTATCGTCTTTATCGAAGAAAGATGGATACTGCTTAATCCATTCTTTCGGCACCGTGCTCGACGGCTCTTTTTTGACGAAGACGTCGGCTGCATTGCCGGCGATGTCCGCTTCCCCTTCGACTTGACCAAAGTCACCGTCTTCGATGAACTTGAGGATCTGTTCGTTGAATCCGCGTGACAAGAACGGACGCGGTGCACTGACGCTCTTCGATGCTTCCGTTTCGTTCAACAACTTACCGTCCGCATTGTATTCCCGGAACATCTTCCCGTCCCAGATCGCCATCGTTCCCTTTGATGGACCGTCGATGACTTCTGTCCGGAAACGTCCTTTATCATCAAAAACGACTTCATACGTCCGTGTTTCGAGTGCATCTTCCGTCGTCGACAATTTCTTTTCGACATACTGGATGCGTGACATCGTATAAAACGGTTTGACCGGTTCGGCTTTATCTTCATTAGCGGTCTGTGTCTTATTCAAAAGGTAAAAATTATAGGCAAGGAGTATCGCCATTGCCACGATTGCAACTGCAATCCATGTGCTCGTTCGTTTCGTCATGCCATGTACACCATCCTAAATTTGTCTCGTTTCATGTTAATGGTATCGGTTTTAGGCTTAGAATACAAAGGGTTTGTCCAAGATTCACGCATTTCTGAGGAAATACGTCAGACTTTTGAACAATTACTTGGTTTTTTCAAAAGCTGGCTATCTGCATACAAAAACCGAACTGCTGATGAACGGCAGTCCGGTAAGCTTAATCTGTTTTCGGTTCAAGTGAAACAATCATCGATTCATCGACGAGGTAATACGTGTGATGGGGCAGCTCGCGTAAATAACCTTGTTCAAACAATTTGGCACAATCGACTTGAAACGTCTTCGAGTACGGTTTGAGGGGTAACTTGCGCTCTTTGTCGAAATACCGGTCGACGGCGACCTGGACATGATCCATCTCGTAAACGGTCGCGCGGTCCTTCGCTTCCATGATCGCAAACGTCTCGCGTGACATATAGAAGACCTGCGTCGAACGGACACCCAGATGCGGTGCCAGTCGCGCCATATCGATCCGTTGTTCCTGATCGAGTAAAATCGTCCGGTTCGTTCCTTTGGGCAACGCCAGTTCAAAATCGTGTGTCGCCCGTTTGACTTCATCGAGCGTGACATCGCGAACGGGCAACGGCGGTTCTTCTTTTGCTTGAAACCATTTCTTAAAGCGGTTCACGGTCTCGCCCCTTTCTGCATCAAAAAAGGTGGGGTTGCCCCCACCTCAAACGTTAATGTAAACGGTTTAGTTTTGCAAGCGTTCGCGGAGAACCATCGGTAGGATTCCACCGTGACGGTAGTAATCGATATCGACTTCTGAATCGAAACGAGCGATTGCTTCGAACTTCGTGACTTTTCCGTCAGCGGCTGTTGCTGTGACTTCGACGACGTCACGTGGACGAACTGACTCGTCGATCGCGATGCTGATCGCTTCTTCGCCTGTTAAGCCAAGCGATTCAGCCGATGTGCCGGCCGCGTATTGGAGTGGCAAGACACCCATCATGACGAGGTTCGAACGGTGAATCCGCTCAAAGCTCTCAGCGATGACGGCTTTGACACCAAGAAGGTTTGTACCTTTCGCTGCCCAGTCACGTGATGAACCCATCCCGTAATCTTTACCGGCGAGGATGACAAGACCTGTGCCATCTTCCTTGTACTTCATCGCAGCATCGTACATCGCCATCGTTTCGCCTGTTGGCCAGTACGTTGTGAAGCCGCCTTCTGTACCTGGAGCGACTTGGTTACGGATCCGGATGTTCGCGAATGTTCCGCGCATCATGATCTCGTGGTTACCACGGCGTGAACCGTATGAGTTGAAGTCTTTTGGTGCAACCCCTTTATTGACGAGGTATTGTCCGGCTGGTGTCGTTTTCGAGAACGAACCGGCTGGTGAGATGTGGTCCGTCGTGACGGAATCCGCAAATTTACCGAACACACGGAGGTTGTTCAACGCTTCGACGTGACCGGCTTCTTTCGCCAAGTTCTCGAAGAACGGCGGGTTCTGGATGTATGTCGACGCTTCGTCGAAGTCATACTGATCGCCCGTCGGCACGTCAAGGTTGTTCCAACGTTCGTTTCCTGTGAAGACCGAATCGTACTCCGCACGGAAGCTTTCCGGTGTGACGACCGTGTTGATAATCGTTTGGATCTCGTCACGTGACGGCCAGATGTCCGCGAAGAAGACTTCTTGTCCGTCTTTGCCTGTTCCGAGTGACGCGTTCATGATGTCCACGTCAACCGTTCCGGCAATCGCATACGCGACGACGAGTGGTGGTGATGCCAAGTAGTTGGCTTTCACGAGCGGGTGAACCCGTCCTTCGAAGTTCCGGTTTCCTGAGAGGACAGACGAGACGAGCAGGTCTGATCCGAGGATCGCGTTTTCGACGGCAAGGTCAAGTGGACCCGAGTTTCCGATACATGTCGTACAACCGTAACCAACTGTGTTGAAACCGAGTTGATCGAGGTACGGCTGAAGTCCTGATTTCTCAAGGTAATCCGTAACGACTTTTGATCCCGGTGCAAGTGATGTCTTGACGTATTTCGGAACCGTCAGTCCAAGATCGATTGCTTTTTTCGCAACGAGTCCGGCACCGATCATGACGTACGGGTTCGATGTGTTCGTACAGCTCGTGATTGCTGCGATCGCGAGGTCTCCCGTACGCATTTCAACCGCTTCGTCTTTAAATTGAACGACAGCGACTTTGCTTGCTTCTTCTTCAGCAAGACCAAAACCGGCGTTTCCTTGTGGTGCTGTCAACGCTTTTTGGAACGACGTATGAACGTCCGTCAAATCGATCCGGTCTTGTGGACGTTTTGGTCCGGCAAGGGCAGGAACGATGGTCGACAGATCAAGTTCAACCGTCTTCGTGAACGTTGGATCTTCGTTTTGCGGCGTGTAGAACAAACCGTTTGCTTTTGAGTAGTTTTCGACTTTTTCGATCAACGCTTCTTCGCGTCCTGTCAGACGGAGGTACGTCAACGTTTCCGTATCGACCGGGAAGAATCCGCATGTCGCACCGTATTCAGGCGCCATGTTCGCGATTGTCGCACGGTCAGACAGTGACATCAGGTGAAGGGATGGTCCGAAGAACTCGACGAATTTCCCGACAACGTTTTCTTGACGCAGCATTTCCGTCACGCGGAGGGCAACGTCCGTTGCTGTTGTTCCAGGATGCATTTCGCCCGTGATGCGGACACCGATGACTTCAGGAACCGGGAAGAATGACGGTTGTCCGAGCATGCCGGCTTCCGCTTCGATTCCACCGACACCCCAACCAAGGACACCGAGTCCGTTGATCATCGTCGTGTGGGAATCCGTTCCGACGAGTGTATCCGGATAGACGTCAACTGAACCGTCAGTCGTTTCCTTTTCAAGGACGACCGATGCCAAGTACTCAAGGTTGACTTGGTGGACGATTCCTGTTGCCGGCGGGACAGCACGGTAGTTGTCGAATGCCGTTGTCGCCCAGCGTAACAATTTGTAACGTTCTTCGTTGCGTTCGAACTCGAGGTCCATGTTCTCAGCGAGTGCGCCGGCGAATCCGTAAGCATCGACTTGAACCGAGTGGTCGACGACGAGGTCAACCGGAACTTCCGGGTTGATGACCGATGGATCTCCACCGAGGTCTTGCATCGCTTTACGGAGTGACGCGAGATCGACGACTGTCGGAACACCCGTGAAGTCTTGTAAGATGACGCGTGACGGTTTGAACGGCACATCGATATCATTCGACACTTGGGCAGTTCCCCATTTCGCCAAGTTTTCGACATGTTCTTGTGTGATCGAACGACCGTCTTGTTGACGAAGGACGGATTCAAGCAGAACACGGATGGAATATGGAAGGCGTTTGACTTCCGTCAGACCGAGTTCTTCCAATTTTTCAAGGCTGTAATAGTTGTAATTTTTACCGTTTGCTTCAAACGAACGGCGTGCACCAAACACGTCTTGCGTTGGTTGCGTTTGCTTCATGCTGATTCCCCCTTTAAGTGTTGACGACATCAAGCCCCTGATACCGCTTACTTGTACAGCTCTATCATAGTATAATATGGGTCTCGTTACAATTTGAAAGAACAAAAGACCTTCGATAAGTTTTACTTATCGGCTAATTGAGAAGCTATATCAATCATATGCTTACAACGCCGTACCGTTTCTAGTTTTTAATGGTTCTGTTACGGGTACTACTAAATTGTAGAACGACATCAGAACTTTCTGGAGGCGGAAATTATGGCACAATATAAAAACAACGATGCAACACACGTCGTGACGACGATTATTTTCAACGATCTGGAAAAAGCAAAAACCGGTTTTGAAATGATCAAGGACCTCGAAGCGATCAAAGAGATTGAAATGGAACAGATGGTCCTCGCTGAGCGCAATGAGACGGACGGCTTCTCCTTCATCGATGCGATCGACTTCACGCAACAGGATCAATCGTTTAAAGGTTCCATGATCGGAATGGCAGTCGGCGTTGTCGGCGGACCGTTCGGCATGCTCGTCGGTTCCGTCGCCGGATACCTGATCGGGGCGAACCGTGACGAAAAAAACGAACGCGATTCGTTTGATTTGTTTAACCGGACACTCAACCAGATTAATCCTGACCACTATGGCGTCATCATCATCAGTGAGGTCAACGAGGATTCGGAAGCGATCAACGCGATTGCCGCTGAACTCGGAGCGACCGTGCGCCGGACCGGTGAAACGTTTACGGATGAGACGGTTTAATTGAAAAAAGATTGTTGCTTCGTCCCCGTTGTTTCGGGGGCGTTTTTGTGTTCCACCAAATTTAACACGAGTCATTAGTGATTCTTACTGGCAGTCAAATATCATTGTTCCTTAAAATTCGTGTTCTTATTGTAAAACACCTTAGATTTCATCGAATGATTCTGCCGGTCGAATGGTTATCTTTTTTTCTGCGGCATTGATAGAAATGACGCAATCCCATGTTGGTTTCAATTGAAGGACTCCTTCTTCATCCACCCAGAGCACAGCATTTAATTCTATAAACCCACCCATTACTACCATTTTCTTAGCTTTCTCATCAATGACGGCATGGAGTTCTTCACTTAAACTGACTTCCCAGTCTAAAAATGTGTTAGTTTTCATATAGAATCTCCTTTTTTACGTCTTTTTTTAACAGAACAAGAAATCTCTCGCGTGGCAGATAACCGTTAAACAAAAGTTAACGCATATCGATGCAACAACTCACGTAACCATTCATCTGAAAGCTCCATCTTGTCAGTGGACTTCGCTAAATCCTCGATCAGTATATTCTCAGGAAAATACAGACGCAGTATAGACAGGCTGTCCTCAATGGTGGACGCAAAACTTTGATCTTTTACATTAACGTGCAAGTAAGCGCCACGAATCATCCGTTTTACAAGGGATCGTTTTTCCATCTGAGTCATCTCGCCGGCCTCTAGTTTTTCATTAGCCATACGCAGCTGAACGGATAAATTCCGATTCAAAGCACGACTAATCCGCACGTCCGGTTTCATATCTGGAAACTGATCAGATAAGTCGAAACCATCTATACATGAACAGACATGACGTATCCAAAAACCCCATTCGTACAGATTCTCAGGACTGAGCACTGTATCAAGGATGCCTATGTCGTAATCAACTTTAATAATTTCAGGATGCCGCTCCAACAAGTCTTCTGTTTCTTCTCTTAAAGCGTCAATGTGAACAGTCTCTCTTACAATAACCGTCAAATCTAAATCCGATTTTCCTGCAACGGCTGTGCCGCGACCGATACTGCCATATACGTATACGCTGTGAAGTACTTCGCCAAACTGTTTTTTCAATAAGTCTATAACTTCTTCAATGACAGGACGAAACATCACTTGTATATGTATTCTACTCGTTTGATTAATAATATAGCCGGCCTCATCGGTGCCAAGTCGTGTAGGCAACTGCATTTAATCGACACCTCCCACTCATTTCTATTCAGGAAAATTCAACATCGCCTGCGATAATCAATGGTAAATTGATACAATACTATCATATGTAATCAAAGGAGAATGATCTCAGATATGTCTGATAAAAAGTATACTTATTTGATCGAGGAAATTGAAAAGTTGAAATTTCATAATCGTACTTTATTGACTTTACTCGGAAATTTACATCAGGATGCAATGGAAGATACAACGATACACGAAGCGATCATCCTGTTTGATCTCTCAAAGAATGACTTACGCGAGTTAAAAGACTTGATCATGAATTATGACCAAAACCGCTTTGCTTTTGAACAAAAAGCACTGATGATCAATCCTGTTTTCAGCAAAGACAACTTACTTTTTCTAGTAAACTCTTTTGTTAACTCAGAGATGCTTACTTCTGTCGGAAATACAATCTTATCTGATTACGAAGTGAGAACGAAATAACGTAAATCCATAAAAAGAGACAGACTACGAAATGAGGACTTACTTTTCTATGAGACTATTACCTCCAAAACCCTTTTATTATGAAGGTGGAAAAAAAGCTGTTCTGCTCTTACATTCCTTCACTAGTAATCCGAATGATATGAAAAAGCTTGGAAGCTATCTGCAACAAAATCAGTATTCCTGCTACGCCCCGACACTCAGTGGACATGGTCTGCCGGCAGAAGAACTTCTGAACTACGGACCAGCTGACTGGTGGCAGGATGTTCTCGACGGTTATCAACTGTTGCAAGACAAAGGGTTTGAACGTATAGCAGTCGTCGGTCTCTCACTGGGTGGTGTTCTTGCTTTAAAAGCGGCACAGGAGTTGCAGATCAACGGGGTAATCACCCTATCCATCCCGATGTATAAGGAAGCAGCCGTTCTAAAAGAACGAATATTTTATTATGCCCGGCGGTATAAACAACTCGAAGGGAAAGAGGAGCAACAGATTGAGTCTGAAATGACTGAACTGGATCACCTCCCCTTCGATTCATTGGTCGACTTTGAACAACTTATTAACCGGACAAGGGACAACTTAGCATCCGTAGTCTCTCCTGTTTACGTCATGTATGGGGAAATGGATGACCCCTCGTACAAGACGAGTGCCGAGAAGATTTTCCAAAGCGTAACTTCGGATCAAAAAGCGGTTAAAGGATTTGCGCAGTCGAAACATTTAATGACGTTAGGGAAAGACATGAACGAAATCAACCAAGACATTCTTACTTTTTTAAATGAACTGAAATGGTGAAGTATTCCCCCATCCTAAAGGCAACCCGTACGATACGGGCTGTCTCTTTTTATATTACTGTATGGATTTCGGCTCCTGTAATCAGAAACCAATCAAAACAATTGACGCCATAAAAAACAGATGGTATATTTATCTCGAATTAAAGATATATGAATTGAAGATAAAAGAGGTGAACGAAATGGAACAGCCGAATCCGAACTTAAAAGCACTGACAGTCATGGTTCGCGCAGTCGACGCGCTTCATGAAGTCATCAAACAGGATGTTGCGAAGTCCGGACTAAATCCGACTGATTTTTCCGTACTCGAGTTGTTGTATCACAAAGGAAGGCAACCGATTCAGCTGATTGGGAAAAAAGTATTGATTACGAGCGGCAGCATCACCTATGTCATCGATAAGCTCGAAAAAAAGAACTACGTCGTCCGCCAAGCCTGTCCGGAGGATCGGCGCGTGACATTTGCGGAACTCACCACAGAAGGTCAAACGTTAATGGATACGATTTTTCCGGAACATGAACAAGCCATTAATCAGGTTTTCCAAGGGATTGACCAGGCGGAAATTGAATTGTTCATTAAGACTGCTAAAAAAATAGGCTACCAAGCCCAAAATAATTAAATTTTTTTACCTATATATCTCGAATTCGAGATAATAACGATTAAGGGAGCGATTTAGATGAATGAATTAAAAGGAATCCACCACGTCACGGCCATCACAAGCAGTGCCGAGAAAAACTATGAGTTCTTCACAAACGTCTTAGGCATGCGTTTGGTCAAGAAAACTGTTAACCAGGACGATATTCAGACCTATCATTTATTCTTCGCTGACGATAAAGGATCAGCCGGTACCGATATGACGTTCTTCGACTTCCCGGGCATTCCAAAAGGAACACACGGAACAAATGAAATCTTTAAAACCGCTTTCCGCGTGCCGACGGACGAAGCACTCCACTACTGGATCAAACGATTCGATAAATACGATGTGAAGCATCGCGGCATTAAAGAACAGTTCGGTAAGAAGACCCTCTCGTTCGTCGATTTCGATGACCAGCAGTATATGCTGATTTCAGACGAGCATAACGAAGGCATTGCCTCCGGAACTCCGTGGCAAAACGGTCCGGTTCCATTGGAATTCGCCATCACCGGCTTGGGTCCAATCCACATCCGGATTGCCGAATTTGACCGGTTAAAAGAAGTCTTAGAAAAAGCGATGCTGATGCGAGAAATTGATCAAGCAGGATCACTGCATTTGTTTGAAATGGGTCAAGGCGGTAACGGAGCACAGGTCGTCGTCGAACATAACCTCCTCCTTCCGAGCGGACGCCAAGGATTCGGAACCGTCCATCACGTGGCGTTCCGGGTGGAAGATACAGCCGCTTTAAATGAATGGATCGAACGGATGCAAGACTTACAATTCAACACATCCGGCTACGTGGACCGCTTCTTCTTCGAATCGTTGTATGCACGTGTCGCACGCGGCGTCCTGTTCGAATGGGCAACAGATGGTCCCGGTTTCTTGGGAGACGAGCCGTACGAAACAGTCGGAGAGAAATTATCGTTACCACCGTTCCTCGAATCGCAACGTCAACAAATCGAACAAATGGTCCGCCCGATCGATACCGTCCGCAGCACACGCAAGATCGAAAAAGAATATTTATGATCCGGAGGGATTAAATTGAGTATGTTCAAGAATTTATTTGGTTCGAAGAAAACACCACAACAAGAGGAGGAAACGAACATGACAAAATTAAACATCGGAATTATCTTAGGATCAACACGGGAAGGCCGCTTAAGCCCACAGGTCGGGAACTGGGTCAAAGAACTGGCGGACAAACGTGGAGACGCCAACTATACGATCATTGACATCGCCGACTACAAATTGCCGCTGCTCGGCGAAAAAGACGGCGATGCATCCGGTGCAGCTGCCTGGTCTGAAGCGATCGCCGCTCAGGATGGATTTGTGTTCATCACACAGGAATACAACCACTCGATTGCCGCTTCCTTAAAAAATGCCCTCGATTATCTCCGTGTCGAGTGGAACAACAAAGCAGCCGGTATCGTCTCCTACGGTTCAGTCGGCGGCGCACGCGCAGCAGAACATTTACGCGGTATTTTAGGCGAATTATTGATCGCAGACGTCCGGGTCCACCCTGCCCTCTCGCTGTTCACTGACTTTGAGAATGGAGCTGTGTTAAAAGCGGCACCGGTTCAAGCAGATTCCGTTAATCAAATGCTTGATCAAGTCATCCCTTGGGCTGGCGCTTTAAAAACGATTCGTTGATCATTAAATCGCGTTTGATGATGCTGAAAAATGATTCAATAGAGATAAAAAATGAGAGAACTCCTTCATCTTTGGGAGTTCTCTCATTTTTCATTTATTGTCTTGCGTCCACGTATCGACATACGAAACCACGTACTCTTTTTTCGTTCGACTGTACTTCGTTTCGAAGTAATAGAGGACATTCTCTTTCTGGTTCAAGACAGAATAAGAATACGTCTTGTACGCTTTTGGAAAAACAGGCTGTTTTTTACCGGCTTGCTTTCCGACTTTTGAATAGTCGATATACGCGACTCTCTCATGTTTTCCAATCCCTGTTCCCGTCAGCACGCCATCCAACTGTTTTTTCGTCATCCCTTTTTTAATCTTTTGATCGTTATAGACACGTTTGGAATTGACAGCAGATGAGTCAAACCAATGTTTTTCGACAAGTTTTAACTGCTTACTGTGTTCTTTTGATTTAAATACGAGCAACATGCGGACCGTTTGGAACGTCACTTCATCCGGATTGTCCGATTCATTCGATACCTTTGCATCTGGGTACAGATAGAACTCATACTTCAAATATTTCAGCTTTCCGCTTTTATCGTATGTGTTGGAATCGTTCAATTCACCACTGCACAAAAGATTAACTTTCACCTCATCTTCCGGGCGGTCACACAGGTGTTTTTTATAGTTCTTGCCATACATGACTTTCGCAGCACTGGTCATCGAGGCATTCATTTTCAGCTTTTTAAAGGTGTCATGTTGTGTTTCCTTTTTCGTTTTCGCCACGGCTTCGTTTGACGGAAAACCTGTCAACATCAGACCTAATGAGACGGACAAAACAACCAGTGACTTGATGACGTTTTTCATGTTAACACCCTCCTTCAACACTGTTAATCAACCGAAAGTAAATCATTGAACTGAACGATGTTGCTGCCCTTTTTCGCATAGTATTCAATCATCTCCGGAAGTTTCTTTTTATCGTAACTTGTAATGCCGTCCGTGATCACCGTCACACCGTAATCCAGTTTACGTAAGTTAAAGCAAGTCGATTTGACACAAGCCGTCGCATCGCCGCCGGTCAGATAAAAGTCGGTGATGTCGTTTTGCTCAATAAATGCTGTGAACGCTTCACTTGTTAAGGCATTCCCCTTATATTTTGTGAATACATGATTTGAAACGATGTTCAAATCAGGTGCCAACTCGGCACCACGTGTCCCGGTTTTAAACGTTCTGGTTCCGGCCGATAAATTCTCGTGCCGGATGTAGACCACATGCATGTCCTGTTCAACCGCCCAATCGATTGACTGATTGATCGTACCGATGACTTCTTTGTAGTTTTTTGTCATGTCGTTTTGAATATCAATGACGACTAAGGCTTTCTTTTGCATGTAAACTCCTCCTGAATTAATGAACGGATTTTTAGTTTTGATGATGTTTTGCTTCCGATTCGGATCGGATAACGTACACTTGAGGTAAGAAGCACATTCAAGGAGGCATGCCCCGTGAAAGAAAAATACTACTTTGACGTCTTTCCTGAACTGACGAGCGAACGGCTCCTCTTAAGAGAAATCCGGCTAAGTGAAGCGAACCACATGATTGAGATTACGGTCTACGATGGTCACCAGGCAGAGAACAGCCGGGATGTCATCCGGATTTTAAGTCAGATTGCCCTTGATTACCTCAACGGGGACGGCATCACGTGGGGACTCTATTTAAAGTCGACCGGTGAATTCATCGGGAACTGCTGTTTTTGCAGAGGCTACCAACATAACATCGCCGAAATTGGATATGTATTAAAACCGGATTTTCGGGGTTACGGCTATATGACAGAAGCCGTTAAAACAGTTACCCGGTTCGGACTGCAGGACATGAAGGTCACACAGGTTTGCGCCTATACCGAGCTTGAAAATCACGCCTCGCAATCCGTGCTTCTAAAAGCCGGATACGTAAAGACTACGCATGACGAAGACACATATAAGTTCATTTCTCCCTGACTCCTCTTGTGAAAGCAAACACCTCGCAACCTTCTGATTCATTTCCAATCAAAAGGTTGCATTTTGGTATGTCTACTTTTTTAACAACGTTCACTCCGGCTTCCGCCAATCACTTCGCTTTAAAGTTATAGAGCGGCTTGATGACTTTGAGTAACTCGACCGTATCCATCGTGTTCCGGATGATTTCTTCCATCGGCTTGTAGACGAACGGTGACTCATCACGCGTCGATTCGACGACCGAACTCGACCAGACGTCCTGCATCGTTGCTTCAAACTCTTTCAGATCAACGGATTTAAAGGCTTTCGAACGGGACATGATCCGTCCTGCCCCGTGTGGCGCCGAATAGTTCCAGTCCGGATTGCCTTTTCCTTTGACGATCAGTGAACCGTCGCGCATGTTCATCGGAATGATGGCGACTTCACCGGCTTGCGCCGAAATCGCACCTTTCCGGAGAATCATCTGCTCGAGATCGATGTAGTTATGGATCGTATCGAACTGTTCCGTGACCGACCAGCCCATCGCTTCAACAATGACGTCGGTCATCGCTTGACGGTTCAGTACCGCGTAACGTTGGGCAATTTTTAAGTCATGCAGGTAGTTGTCCATATCGGAACCGGACACGTACGCCAAATCTTTATTGGTTTCATTGAATTGACTCTTCAGCTCGACCAACGTTGTTTGAATGTCCTGCTCCCGTCCCTGATCTTTCAGTGAGGCGACGATCGCCTCCGTATCGACGGTGAATCGTGACGCTTCCGCCAACTTTTGATAATGTTCGGCAATCGTTTTTCCGAGGTTCCGGCTGCCGGAATGAATCACGAGATACAGATTGTCTTCCTCGTCTGTATTCAATTCGATGAAATGATTGCCGCCGCCTAACGTGCCGATCGATAACCGGGCGCGTGTTTCGTTAAACGGTGCCAACACTTGATCAAACGGAATCTGTTCCGACAAGCGGTGCGGCTGATTGCGGACGGACATGCCGCTCGGAACCAGTGCCTGAATCGTTGCATCCAACTTCTCATAATCAACGCCGGCTGTTCCTTCACGGTTGATTTGTGTACATAACATGCCGCAGCCAATGTCGACACCGACGAGATTCGGAACAACTTTATCGTGAATCCGCATCGTCGTGCCGATGACCGAGCCCTTGCCCGCATGACAATCGGGCATGATGCGGACATTGCCGTCGACAGCAATGTTTTCGTTCAGCATCCCCGTCACCTGTTCAATCGTCATGTCATCGACATTGTGTGTAAAAATCTTCGCTTCGCCGTACTTTCCGCGAATCGTCCTCATTTCATCCTCCCCCTTACCTTCCTGTCTCTTATTCAATTATCCTATAAAATCCCTTTTTTAACAATTCGTTCTTACTCGTGGACAATCGAGACCCATTGTTGGGTCAACGCCGATTGACCGTCTTCCGTCAACCAGACAAGAGCCGTCGTACTCGTCGCGTCCGGTAACCGTTCCCGCACCAGTCCCGTCATGTCGAGCTCGCGGAGCGTACTTTCCGGTAACAGTGTCACCGCTTGTCCACTGCGGACAAGTCCAATCAAGGTCAAGACGTCGGAACAGGTTTCCTGCGAGACAACCCCGAACTGCTGGCTGAGCGTCTGAAAGACACCAAGTCCTTCCTGACTCGGAATGATAACGTCGGCATCCGGGAAGTCGGGATGATGGACTCGATAAAACGGTTCCTCTTCCATCCACTCGATCGTGACACCTTGTGCCTCAATCGGCAACCGGACGAGTGCCACGTCGATCGCATGATCCTTCAAACGATCAATCAAGGCAGCGGACTCGCCCTGATGAATTTGCAACGTAATCCGGGGATGTCGTCGTTTCATCTCTTGCACCCATCCCGTCAATCGACCGGCGGACAACGTATTGACTCCGATCCGTAAGATGCCGGTCCGTCCTTCCTTGATGTCACTGACTTCAATCCGGGTTTCCGCTTCATACCGCAACAAGGAGACGGCGCGTTCATACAGCCGCTCGCCGCTCGCCGTGATCCGGATGCCGCGTCCCGCCCGTTCAATCAGCCGTACACCAAGCAACTCTTCCATCTTCCGAATTTGTTGGGTCAAAGCAGGCTGTGCCATCCGCAGTCGTTCCGCCGCCCGTGTGACGGATTGTTCTTCGACGACCGCGCAAAAATACCGATATTGGCGTAAATCCATATTCATCATCTCTTTCATATGTTTTCAGTCGTAAATATGTATGAATCATAACATCAATCATATGATACGATGCTGAAATCAGCGATTTTTAAAGGAGACGATTTTTGTGAAACGTACGACGTCCACGGTCCAGTGGATTATTTTCTTATTAGCCAATACGATTGCCTTGCCAATCGTCGTCGCGAGCCTGTTTGATCTCTCGAGTGTCGAGACGGCCGCACTTGTCCAACGCTCCTTCTTTGTCGGAGGAATTGCCTGTTTTCTCCATGGATTGTTCGGTCACCGTTTACCGATCGTGTCCGGTCCTGCCGGCTCATGGGTCAGCATCTTTGTCGTCATCGCCGCGTTGCCGGTCGATTCAAAGACGGCCTTCACGATTGCGATGGCCGCTGTCGTCATTGCCGGCGTTGTCTTGATTTTCCTCGGGTTGACGGGATGGACCCGTTTTTTATTACCAGTCTTTACGCCGCTCGTCAGCGGAACGTTTTTGCTTTTATTATGTATTCAACTGACCGGCGTCATGCTTGGTGCCGTTCTCGCCGTCGAAGCAACACGTCTTGCCGGCATTCTGACATTCCTGCTTGTCCTCGGACTCAGTCAATTTGGTCCGACCCGCCTCCGTCCGTTCGCCTTGATGATCGGAATAGTCGTCGGCTGGTTGGTCAGCCGTCCGTCGTTACCGGAAGCGTCCGGTGTCTTCGCCGTTCCGGCCGCCTTACCGTTCGGGATGCCGCAATTTGACGGCAGTGCCTTTTTGGTTGCGATTCCGTTTGCGATTCTTTTGATCGTCAACTTGATTGCCGCGTTAAGCGCCGTCGAAGCGACGATTCAGAAGAAAGGGGCCTTGAATCAGGGGCTGACGGTCGAAGGAATCATTCACTTAATCGCGGCGACGTTCTCGACGCTCGTTCCGGTCCCGTTGCCGATCACAAGTGGTTTCATCGCCCAGACGGGAAGTAAGGAACGCCGGCCGTTTTTGATTGCTTCACTTGTCATCGCTCTGGTCGGGTTTTTCCCGAGCATCATCGGCATCATCGCGACGTTGCCGCGCAGTGTCGCCAGTGCGGCTTTGCTCGCAACGTTACCGCACATGTTCCTGATTGCCTGGCAGTCTGCTGAAAGTAGCATGACGACCAGTCGTCGCAAACATGCCTTTGCGATTTGTGCCGTCATCGGAATCAGCATTCTGTTGCAATCGACGGTTTTGGCGGAAATCCTGCCGCTGACGTTACGTCCGTTCTTCAGTAACGGCTTATTGATTGGGACGATGCTTGTGCTCGGGTTTGAAGTCATCGAACGTTTCCGTTCACGACGTGATGCCAAATCAGAACGACTTGCTAGCTAATCTTTCCGAAAACACACCATCCCCGCCCTCTCGCAATAAGCGAAAGAACGGGGATGTTTTTTGTTTGTAAGGTTCACTTAATCATAATGGTTTTAAAGATTTAATTTTATTTAATCCGAAGCACATGCGCAGCACTATACTCAATTGCATTTCCATTATCCGTTATCAGATAAACTCCTTTAGCATGAAAGGTTGTTTCTTTTATATATTCGATGATTTTTTCCTGAAGCAAGTACTCGTGATTTTCGGCAAAGGGTTCTAATGTAAATATCGTCGTAGAAAAAATCAATGTCACATCGTCATAATTTTTTTGAGATTTTTTGATGATATTCTGCTTTGTCTTTTCAAGAAAGATATTTCTTTTCTCCTCGAGAGACTCTAGACTGCTTAATCGTGATTGCCATCTTCCAACTTCATTTAATTTCTGTGAGATTTTTGTATCTTCTTGCCCGTCTATGTAAGAACTCACTTCAAATTTCTCAACTGCTCCATCAGTCTTTTTCATCAAAAAATCGTATCCTTGGTTTCCTAAAACAACTTTTAATTGTGCTCCTTCTGGAAAAAAAGGCGACATTGAGAAAATATATGCCGGTGTAAACTCTTCGCAAAATTCTTTAAAGCGACCTTTTTTTAAAAGTAATAACTTTGAAGTCACAGAGTCTTTTTCAGCTTGATCAATTACAAACTTGTAATAGGTCGACATTTCTTTAGCATTTCTATATTGAGACAATTCATCTAATAACTTCAATTGTTCTCTCAAAATAAATTTCTCCTTTCAAAAAGATGAATATACCTAAAAAAACGAGAACGATTAAAAATCATTCTCGTCTTACGAACTTTTTGTTAAACTCGGCTTCTTCCCGTGACTCCTACAGGAAAAAGCGCGTGCTTTTCGCGCTGTCAGAGACAAACGAGACCCGGCTCCTCGTCCGAAAGGGACAGGCGCCGCGGCTCGTGTCTCGCCTGAGGAAAGCACGGGAAAGGAAGACGAGTTTCACTTCAGTTCACTTCAGTTCACTTCACTTCACTTCACCGTACCTCACGCCACCATCTGCGTGTTTCACTGGCAGCGGTGACACTTTCACCGATCATCGGTGTCACGACCGACACCTCATGTTTCGCAGCTTCCTTCAGCAAACGTTCGACCGGTTCGTACCACGGATGAAATGCCAGTGTAAACGCCGACCAGTGGACCGGAATCAGCACGTCCCCTTTGACATCGAGATGCGCAGCAAGTGTCTGTTCCGGCAACATGTGTGAACTCGACCACCGGGTATCGTATTGGCCACATTCCATGATGGTGACATCAAACGGACCATACTGTTCCCCGATCGCCTTAAAGTGTGGACCGTAGCCACTGTCTCCGCTGAAGAAGACTTTCTTCGACCCCTCAATTACCCATGACGCCCAAAGCGTCGAAAATTGATCAAGACCATTTCGTCCCGAATAGTGCCGGGCAGGTGTTGCCGTCAATCGGAGACCATTCGTCTCGACCGATTCGTGCCAATCGAGTTCCGTAATCCGGTCCGGATCCACTCCCCAGCCTTTTAGGCGGCTTGCGACACCAAGCGGGACGATGAATCGCCCGACCCGGTCTTTTAACGCCAAGATCGAATGATAATCCAAGTGATCGTAATGGTCATGCGAATAGATGACAAGATCAATCGGCGGCAACGCATCGAGATCGACCGGTGCCGTCGTTTGGAATCGTCCGCCTCCGAGTTTCGGGAACGGTGACGGCGCCCGGCCGAGCATCGGATCAAAGAAAATCGTCTGTTGATCGAGTTCAAGCAGGAACGCCGAATGTCCGAACCAGGTCACCCGCGGCTCGGTTCCGTCCGTCCGTCGTTCAAACGGTACGACCGGTAACGGCTTGACCGGCTTTAACGACGGTAATTCCCGACCGTAATCCTTTAAAATACTTTTCATTGTCTCCCATTCCATCTTCAGTTGGAACGGTAATTCATTTTGAAACTTTCCGTTCGAAAACTGACGCGAACGCGTATACTGCTGTTGATCTGCTTTTGACGGCCGGCGACCGAATAACGGATAACGGGTCATGAAGACCGCTCCCAGGACGCCGAGTCCGGCTAACGCTGCTACTGTTTTTTTCATTTTCTTCACCTCTTTGATACCACCAGTATAGCATCGGCGATTTTTAAAGCGGTAATGAACAAACTTCACTTTTCCTAAAAAAAGACGCAAAACTGAGTATCTCAGTTTTGCGTCGAGGATTTAGTCTATATCGTCCGCTTTCCATTTTGAACGATCGCTTTTATCGTGATCGGATTCGTGTTCCGACTCATAATCGTTGACGCCCGGATTTTCAACTTTTCCATCATGCCGGTGCCCTTCGTCATGCAGGTGGTCGCGTGAATGATCATGATTATGTCCATGGTCATGATCGTCATGTCGGTCTTTTGCGAACAGCGCGATTCCGCCCCGCTCGACTTCTTGATAATGTTGTTCTGCCTCTTGATCGGAATGCCCCACCCGCTTTAATGTTTCACGCAGTGGCGGTTCGTGACTGAATTTTGATTTGATCTGGTCAATCCATGACGCACCGGACGCCTCATCCGCCGCTTCGTCCCGTCCAACCACTGAAAAATCGGAGTCCTTGTGACCTTGCTCTTTTAACGCTTGCATTTTCTGATGTAAGCTCGACTCATCATGAAAAATTCCGATAAATTTCTTTGCCATCGTCAACACCATTCCTCTCAAAGAGATATGAATTTACAGACTCCAATTTTTACCCTTGTTTCGTCATCTCAAAACGAAAAAAAGACGTGTCTTCCGCTGAATCGGAAAAACACGTCCCACTTCGATTAATCTTTGAGTAACTGTGGTGAATCAACAAGCGTGATGACACCGTCATTTTTCTGAACGAATCGTTCGTAAACGAAGTCGTTGGCAAACAACAGAACCGGATTTTCCCAACGGTCGTAGACAAGAACGGTCCGTGAATCCGTCAATTTCTTGACTTCACTGATTTCCGTCACCTTGACCCACTTCGCGACTTGGAAGTTCGCCGCATCTTTTAAGATGTCAACGCCGTACTCTCCTTTAAGGCGGTGTTCGAAGACTTCAAACTGAAGTTGTCCGATTGCGCCGAGGATGATCTCGTTGTATTCCGTCTTGTAGACCTGAATCGCTCCCTCTTGGGCGAGCTGTTCCACACCTTTTTGGAACTGTTTTGATTTCAGTGCGTTTTTCGTAAAGACTTTGAGGAACAATTCCGGTGCAAACGTCGGCAATGCTTCGTACTGAAGACTTGGATCACCGTTCGTGATCGTGTCGCCGATTTGATAGTTACCGGAATCATACAGACCGATGACATCTCCCGCAAACGCTTCGTTGACCGTTTCCCGCTCGTCTGCCATGAACTGCGTCGATTGGGATAACTTCATTTTTTTGCCGGTCCGCGTCAGGACGACTTCCATGCCGCGGTCGAATTTTCCGGTACAGATCCGCACGAAGGCAATCCGGTCACGGTGATTCGGGTTCATGTTCGCTTGAATCTTGAAGACAAAGCCGCTGAAGAATTCTTGTGCCGGCTCGATTTGTCCTTTGTTCGACTCACGTGGTGTCGGCGACGGTGATAAGTTGAGGTAATGCTCAAGCAACGGTGTGATTCCGAAGTCAACCAGGGCAGAACCGAAGAAGACCGGTGTCAATTCACCTTTCGCAATCAACTCTTCGTCATACGCATTTCCCGCTCCGTCGAGCAGATCGACTTCATCCACCAACGTATCGTACATCTCGTTGTTGATCGTTGACGCCAGCTGGTCGTTCGCGAGTCCTTCTTCACCGAGATCAATCGTCAGACGGTCGTTCTTGAAGCAATGGAACTTCTCGTTGACGCGGTCATAGACGCCTTCAAACTGTTGACCCGATCCGGCCGGCCATGTGACAGCGACTGATGGAATACCGAGGACTTCCTCGAGTTCTTCCATCAATTCGAGTGGATCACGCGCTTGGCGGTCCATCTTGTTGATGAACGTAAAGATCGGAATCCCGCGCATCCGACAGACTTGGAATAGTTTTTTCGTTTGCGACTCGATCCCTTTTGCGGCATCGATGACCATGATCGCCGAGTCGACGGCTGTCAGGATCCGGTACGTATCTTCCCCGAAATCGGAGTGACCCGGTGTATCCATGATCGAGACGATTTTTTTGTCATACTCAAACTGCATGACGGATGATGTAACGGAGATTCCCCGTTGTTTTTCGATCTCCATCCAGTCGGATTTCGCAAATTTCGAGTTTTTCCGCGCTTTGACCGATCCGGCTTCACGAATCGCACCACCGTGGAGTAAGAATTTTTCAGTTAATGTCGTTTTCCCGGCATCCGGGTGGGAAATAATTCCGAAGATCCGGCGTTTCTCGACTTCGGTTTGGAGTAATTTTGTCATGTAGGGTAATTCCTTTCACCTATATATTAAAAATCTTCTTAAAAAGTGGTTACCTCGCTCATTTTCGCAACTAGTCTATCATACCGAATTTTCGCAGTCTCGTCCATTTCACTTTGTTGACTTAATTTTCAGATTTCAAGTTGACAACTCCGCTCGATCTTCTATACGATGACGAGGAAGTTACTATGACAAGAAGGAGGAGACGTACAATGTCACAATCATTTAATCAGCAACCATCGATTCACGTATTGGCTACAACTGTACGTCACCCAATCGTTTAATTTTTAATTAAGCAGGGTGTACGTATGCGTATACGTACATGCTGCCCTCTTATATCAGGACGGGTATGCCCATATTTGTGCGTATCCGTCTTTTTTATGGTCTAAAAACGGAAGTATAAGGGGTTTTGTTTATGTTTACTGCATTAAAACAGCTTGACCGCAACATCTGGATCCGGTTCGTCGGGGAAACGATTACCGGAGTCATGATGTTCATGATTGCACCATTTCTTGTTCTGTATTATTCCGAACAACTCGATTCGTATTTTTTGGTTGGTCTCATCATGGCGACCGGACCGATCACTTCATTGTTCGGTTCCTTCCTCGGCGGGTATCTCGCCGACTTGTATGGCCGTAAACCGCTCATGGTCATCTCGATTGTCGGCGATGTCGTCGCCTTGATCGGTTTCTCGTTCGCCGATTCGTTTTGGCCGTTATTGTTAATGAATGCCTTACTCGGTCTGACGAATTCCTTGTTCCACCCGGCCGCCAGTGCGATGGTCGCCGATGTCACGCCGCCGGAACGACTCAACGAATCGTTTGGCCTCCTGCGGATGGGACATAATGTCGGGGCTGCGTTTGGTCCGCTGATCGGAAGTGCCGTTTTGTTCGTCGATCGAACGTTGATTTTCTACGCTGCTGCCGCCGTCTTTTTCGTGTATGCACTCGTCTTGTTGATCTTCATCCAAGAAACAAAACCGGATCAGATCGAACACACCGGTGACGAACCGAAGTTATCCGCCTTCACCGTCCTGCGCAAAGACAATGTCTTCTTAATTTTCATCGCAGCCGGTGTTTTCATCTCAATGGGCTTTGCCCTCGTCGAAAGCATGTTACCGGTTTTCCTGAAAGAAGCCTTGCCGGGTCTGCCGAACGACAAAAATCCGTTCCCGTACTTGATGGGCTTAAACGGCATCATGGTCGTCTTGTTCCAGTTCCCGATCGCCGCCCGCCTGTCCGGCAAAGCATTCGGAAAAGTTATGTTGCTCGGAGCCTGTATTTTTGGAATCGGTATGATTTTACTCGCCTTCATTCCGTCGTATCTCTTTTCACTCGGAACGGAGTATCTGGTGCTCGTGACGGTGTTACTGGTCATCTACGCCCTCTATACCCTCGGTGAGATGATCATGTCCCCTGTTCAAATGACGTTCATCGCCTTGATTGCACCGGAACACTTGCGCGGAACCTATAACGGTGCTGCCAGCATCCAATGGTTGATCGGCGGTGTCACGGCACCGCTGCTCGGATCCCTGTTCCTTGATTCCGGAAACGGACAATATGCGCTCGCCGGGGTCGGGGTCGCCTGTTGCATGTCCGGTCTCGTTTACCTGGCACTCGACCGATCAATCCGTCGGGCAAAACGGTTATCGCAATCCGCTTGATCGTGCAAGATTGACATCAAATAAACCCCCGGATCAGACACTTGTTGTAAGTGTCCGGTTCGGGGGTTTTGTATGTACAGAATGAAGATCACGCTTCCTGCTTTGCGTGTGTCATATCGCCTTCAAGCAGAACCACGTCTCCCTGATCCGTCGACTCGACAATCGTCAGACTGGTCCCGTGAATGAAGGAAGACGTCCACAAGTGCTCCATGGCAGTCCCTTTGAAATGAGATAACAGCACTTTAATCGCGATGCCGTGTGTCACAATTAAAACCGTTTCTTCTCGATGTTTCACTTGTATCACTTTTAAAAATTCAAGAAGACGATTTTTTAATACATCAAAACTCTCCCCCGTCTTTGATACGTACAGGTGAGGTGTCTCCCAAAACGAAGTATAGGCTTCCAGGTCATTCTGTTTTAAGAAATCATGTGTCTTGCCTTCCCATTCGCCCATGTGAATTTCTTTTAAGCGGGCATCGGTCTGAATCGGTGTCATCCGTCCATCACAAATCAATTGCGCCGTCTGAAGTGCACGTTCACTCGGACTCGAGTAGACGGCTTGAAACGGGATGTCTTGCAAGTGTTGCCCTAATTTTTCAGCATACAGTTGTCCTTTGGCGGTCAACGGAGAGTTTTTCCACCCTTGCAATCTGTTTTCGATATTCCATTCCGTCTCACCGTGACGGGTCAAATAAATCATCGGCATCCATTGTCCCTCTTTCCCTCATGCGTGAATTATCCATTATTTTACCATTAAGGATGCTTTCACGACAAACAGGACTTCTGCGTTCTTCTGAAGTCATCTCACCATTTGAGTTCCGTCAAGAAGGCAAGACCCCGTCCGCGACGAATGGACTAAATATGACCGGTAACGGTTCCAACGTCCGTTGTACTTCGGTAATGAACCGGCTGGATCCACTCGCAAAGGTAATCGGGTCGCCGATCGAAATTAATCTCAGGAACTGTTCGAGTTGTTCGTCCCATTCTTCTGTCTGCATACTGTGGAAGATCAATCCTTGTTTCGTCAGGACATTCAGTGCTGTCGCCAGCTTCTTCGAAGATGGCTTTTTATTGCGGACATGGAGAATCGTTGTTTTCCGCCCACTCATCAGCGCATACCGTGCTTCATCGATGACAGCTCCGAGGTGATGATGTTCCGCGACCAATAAGACGTCGAGCCGTGCCCAGTTCCCTTGCGTTTTATATTTATAAAAATGACGGCACGTTTCGACGAGTTGATGATGGACGACTTCCCACGCTTCCATTACCGGATCCGTCGGTGCCAATTCCAGTTCCGCCCGAATTGCCAAGAGAAGTTCTGTACTGACGATTTCCGGATACGTCATGATAAACGATTTTGTCTGATTGATTTCATTCAATAAAATCAATTTAAACAGTTCACTGGACTCCTCCTGATTCGTCACGTGCTTTAACAGCTGTCCGAGTCGCAGAATCCGTAACTCCAAACTCTGAGAAGCAGTCGCTTGACTTTCAAATTCCTGCAAGGTTGAGCTATGCTTGTCTTCCAATTGTTTATAAAAACGGCTGGCAATCCGCAATCCTTTTTGTTCCATCTCCGGTCCGACTGTTTGTAACAGGTGTAACGCTTGGTCGAAATGCATGACATGACCTACCTTTCCTCGCTTATTATGGCAAAATCGCCTTCTAAATTCAATCTCTAAAATGCATCTTTGATTTAACACATTCAAACTTGTACTTCCAGAAATACTTCTCTAGGATGATGGGTAAGTAGGTGATAAAAATGCGCATGACACGTTATACGGATTATGCAATCAGATCCCTGTTATTTGCCGGGGCACACTCTGATCGACTTGTCCGAATTCAGGAAGTAGCGGATTGTTACGACATCTCAAAAAATCATCTGATGAAAGTCGTCTATCGTTTAGGACAAAGTGGTTTAATCCATTCTGTTCGTGGTCGCGGTGGTGGATTTCGTTTAGCGAGTCCGCCGGATGAAATTTATATCGGTGACGTTGTGCAGCTATTTGAACCAACGATTCATTTTTTAGATCCACTCGAAGGTGCAGCAGAGCTGCCCTCGCTAGATCCCGCACGTGAAGCTTTTGATGACGCGATTGCTGCGTTCCATCAAGTCCTGAATAGCTACACGATAAGCGATTTACTTCATCCAACAAACGCAACACACCGACAGATCCTTGAAATGATTCCGAGCCGCGATTAATCGTGGGCGGAATCATTTTTTTGTTCGCCGACCTCATCGACGCCTTCTGATGATGTGCGTGGTATACTTATATAAGAAAGGAGGGGTACAGATGAACCCTCATGAAGAGTTAAACAGTTTATACCTTCGTCTTAAAGAAGCCGATCCGTCCCTTGAACGCGGCGAATCCCTGTGGACGATTTTCGAAGATACGACCGATGCAACACTCCGTCCCCTTGCCTTGTGGACCTTCTCTCAAAACCAATTCGACCTGGGTCACTTCCGCTCCTTTTTGGTTTCATTTTCTTTATTGATGGATTGGATCCGAAAAGATGAATTGACCTTGACCCCAAAGCAGGAACTGGACCTGTATTGGAATTATAAATCTTATTTAATCTACGCGGCAGAACAAGAAGATATGCCGGTTGCTTTACTCGAAGAAGATTTTGACCGTTTCGTTGATTTTTGTGACACCCATGGGTTTTCCCGGACACGCGACTACATCGGTTTCATGCTTTACAGCAAACTGGGTGATGAAGAGCAGGCGGATCATTACCTCGCCGAATGGGTCGACGCTCCACCGGACGAGCTGAGCGACTGTCCGTCTTGTGAAGGCTTCAGCCGGATGACGTATGCCATCGAACGCGGATTCGAAGACCGGGCCCTCCTGCTCTATGCAGCCATCCGCCATGAACGGGGTTGTTCCCGGATGCCGGATCAAGCCCATCCTTACATCTTACCGTTATTCATCAGCCGGAAGAAAGACCGGTTTGATTGGACGGACCAGTTGACTCAGGAAGTCAAACGCGTCAAACCGCTCTTTACAGGCGGTGACGAACCGTACCATCTTTACGCGGAGATGTACTATGACCCGAACTATGTCTGGTCAATGGAAGAGAAAAAACAATTGATTCCGTTACTGACGGACCGCGGTTACCTTCAATTCCTGCTCGCACATTATGCCGCATCGTACCGCGCCGCCCGCCATGCGGAAGTCGCCTATCTCGGTGTATTGCGCTCGAATATCTATGAAGTCGCACAAGAACTGGACCGCCGGATCGACGGACATTTTTACTTGAATTTCGTCGAACGGGAACTCAAACGGGTCACTGAATTCATCGTTTAATTCTTGAGAGGATGTGTACCGATGTTAGATCATGTACAGCTTGCTGCCCCAACAGGTTCAGAATCACAAGCTCGGTCGTTTTATACCGGGCTTTTACATATGAAGGAAGTCGAAAAACCAAGCGGTGTCCAAGCGAGTGGCGGCGTCTGGTTCGAAGATCACGGCGCTGCGCTTCACCTCGGCATCGAAGAACCGTTCCAACCCGCTCAAAAAGCGCACCCGGGTCTGACATTCTCGCATCTGGACGACGTGGCAACACGTTTAGGAGCAGCTGGTTATCCGGTTCAGTTTGATGATCGTCTCGCTCCCCGGCGCCGTTTTTTCACGGCGGATCCGTTCGGTAACCGGATCGAGTGTATTGAACAACAACTGACACCGATCGTTCCGAAACGGCTGTCGGACGGTTCACACGTCCGCCTGCTTGCTCCGGCATCAAGTCTAGCGACGGTTGACGTCAAGACGATTGATCGTGCGATTACCGTGCTCGAATCATTGGGTCTTCGGGTCTCGATCAGCCAGCATGCCCGCGCCGTCAATCCGTTTGGGTCAAGTGATCCTGCTTGTCGGATTGATGACTTGCATACGGCATTCAGCGATCCTTCCATCGATGCGATCCTGTGTGTCCGTGGTGGGTTCAGCTCGAACGAGTTACTCGACGGATTGGATTACGCGTTGATTCGTCAAAATCCGAAAATCCTCTGCGGGTTTTCAGACATCACGGCACTCAGTCAAGCGATCTTCACGAAAAGTGGTCTTGTCACCTATTCCGGACCGATGTTGCGTGGACTGGCCGCGCGTGATGCCTACACGCTCCAAGCGTTCAAACAGATGCTGTTCACGGATGATCCGTTAACGATTCAGTCGAGCAGCAATTGGCATGATACGCAGGACGGCAAGTCCGTCACGCTTCCGAACCCCGGACAGGTTATCTTGTCAGCCGGTTCTGGACAAGGACGCCTGCTCGGCGGGAACCTGTGTACGCTCAATCTCCTGCAAGGGACTGCTTATTTCCCGGACTTGCGCGACAGCATCCTGTTTCTTGAAGATGATTATGAAGTCCATCCGGCGACGTTCGCCCGTGACTTTGCTTCCTTAATGGCACAGCCCGGTGCGGACTCCATCCGCGGGATCATCTTCGGTCGTTTCCAACTCGCGACACAGATGACCGAGGAACAGTTACGGTATTTGGTGCAGTTGTATCCTTCGTTGGTATCCATTCCGGTCATTGCCGGTGCCGACTTTGGCCATACGATGCCGCTGTTTACGTTTCCGATTGGCGGTCAGGCCACAATCGAGGACGGTATCATCTCAATCAGTCATTAAAAAAAGAAGGAGTCGCGGCGATCCGCACCTCCTTCTTTTTAATAGTCGAGCAATCTCGAAGCATCAATTTGACGCTTCGATCCATCCGCAAACATTTCAAGGGTTGCGAGAATGGTGTGATCCGTCAAGTCGTACCGCAACAACGTAAAGTCTTCAAGCGTCGAGATCGTCTTAAACGTCTTCCCGACAGTGAATGCCCGCTTCCGGCTGGCATCTTGAGACGGAATCGTCACGAACACGACGGTGATGTCCGTTCCGCTCGTATCATAATAGAATTCGACGACACGACCGTCCGCCGTCTCCGGTAACAGACCTTTTTGCGGCCGCCCGGATTCATCCAATTGTACATAAGGTTGTAACATCGTTCCGCCTCGCTTTCTCCGTCATTTATCATAGCATGACCAAAAAAATTATGCTAATCTATAAGTGATGTTGAAAGGGGGATGAGTCACGGATGGCATGGTTCATGAACGGAATTTTGCTCTGGGGCTTTATCATGATCACACTGATGGCGATTGGCGGTTTCTTCATGTTCCGGAAGTTCCTAAAGAAGCTTCCGAAAGAAGACGGCAAATCGATGATGGACTGGGAAGATGAATACATCGACCAGACCCGCCATTTATGGACGGATGAAACACTTGATTTATTAAATGCACTGGTCATGCCTGTCCCGGCAGCTTTTCGGGATGTGGCACGTCGAAAAATCGCAGGACGGATCGGACAGTTTGCCTTGGAAGAACGGGCGTCGAAGATGACATCTGAGCTCGTCGTTAAAGGGTATATCTCCGCGACACCAAAACGCGATCATAAATTCTTGAAAAAAGCGCTCCGTGAACACGCCATCGACTGGCGCGATTACGAATTTTATTTCCAAAGCTAAACGGAAGGACTCTCAATTGAGAATCCTTCCGTTTAGTTTTGCGGTAAATGTTCGACATGAACAATCCCCGACTTGACTTGTTTGTACTTCAGATACATCGCAATCCGCCACGGGACGATCATTCCAAAGGCCACGAGATAGAAAATCCCGCCGGTCTCGAAGATATCGATCTGACCACCGATGATGAACTTCGCGACTGTCCGGACGATCAAAATTCCGAATAAGACGATAAAAAACGCTTTTGAACGTTGCAGATAAATCTGCCCTTGTGCTTCATAAAAGTTTGATGTCTTGATCAAAAAAATACTGAAGATCATCCCGATCAATAACGCTTCCGCCACTTCCGTCCAGGTCAAACGTGACGCCGGGTATAAAAACTGCAGCATCCCCGTTGACATCGCAAACGGCGGAATCAAAATCTTTTTAGCATTCGTCGGTTTTGCTGACGCTTTGACACGAATAAAGCTGATCAGCAATCCCATGACGAGTGCCACCCCTGTTGATACCCAAATCATCCCATCACTTCCTTGTTAAAATCCGGTGAATCCAACGATGTCACTCATCCATGCCGCAAACGTACTGATTCCATCAAAATAGAGGACGATTCCGAACAACATCATCAAGGCTCCACCGAATTTTGTCATTTTCAAGCTGTACCGTACGAATAGTCTCGAACGACCGACGAAAAATGCCATCAATAAAAACGGAATCGAAAATCCTAAGACGTAAAACAGCATGTACAACATCCCTTGACTCGGATTTGTCGCTGCCAGTGCAATCACACCTGCCAAAATCGGACCGGTACACGGCGTCCATCCGGCAGCAAAACCGATCCCGACGAGGACTGTACCGATGTAACCGCCCTTGCGTTCACCTAAGTTGAGCTTTTTTTCGCGCATCAAAAATGTTGGTTGCCATAAACCAAGTAAGACGACACCAAATACAAAGATGACAAGCGCACCGATCATCCGCAACGTATCGCGGTACGTGATGAAGACGTCTGCTAATAATGAAGTCGACAATCCTAGAACAGCGAACACCATCGCAAAACCAACCAAAAACGCTAATGTATGCAACAATGAACGTTTTTCTCTGACCCCTTTTTCCTTTAAGTCCGTTACAGAGACACCGGTAATGTACGACAAGAAGACCGGATATAACGGAAGCGTACAGGGAGAGACGAACGATAACAGCCCTGCACCAAACGCTAACCAAAGCGAGAGCTCCATTTCAGCAGCTCCTTTCTAATAAGAAGAAGTTCCTTCTCTATTTTGCCAAACTAATCAACATTTAGCACCTATTATCTTCCGAAAGATTAAAAAGTTTCGTGACGAATGAAATTACAAAAAAATTACATTTACTCAATTCGCCCGAAATGTCGTTGCGCTCGTCAAATGCACTTGCTAGAATATGGATATGACACCAATGTAAGGGAGGATACTATGACAAGCCAGCATCTATTGACTTTAGCGATTGAAGCAAAGCGAAGTGAACTTTATCATCAAGCCGATCGTTCTAGTTTCACCTCCCCGCATGTTTTAAAGCTCAGTCATGAACTTGATTTATTACTTCTTGAATACTCACGATTTGTCCAAAAGTATAGCTATCCGTCTTCAAATGAATCTGTTTTAGGCTAACTCGGATGAAATCTGCAAATCATAGATACAACTGAAAAAAGCCGTTGACGAATCAATCCGTCGACGGCTTTTTCGTGTTTCTTCTATATAATGCGGTTATTTCATCTTTTTAAATCGAGCTTTACATGCGATTCATAAAAAAAATACTTTACTTTCCTTCAGCTACTCTCTTTTTGGTCTTTCCTTGAGCCTTAAGTTCGGGGAATAGTTAGAATATTTCCGCTATACTATGCCGAAAGTCCTATTTTACCATCGTTTTTCCAAGCATTATGACCTAGGCGTGACAAAACATGCATTTCTGAAATCTGTTTGTCACACTGGAGCGGTTTGTAACTTGAATGACTCTGACCTGTAAACGCACAACCCTGAATTGCCGTGTAAAGTAGGAACAGTAAACACAGCATATGTCAGGAGGACATCAATAATGAAAAAAGCAGTTTTCGCTGCAGGTCTTGCAGCAACGGCTCTATCAGTAGGATTCGCCCAAGAGACAGAGGCTGCCTCAGAGACGGTAACAGTAAATACGGAAGTATTAAATGTACGCACAGCACCTACGACGGCATCAGCGGATGTAGGTAACGTATATAAAGGTCAAAAATTAAATGTCGAAGGACGTTCTGGCGCATGGATTCAAACAAACATCAATGGCCAAAAACGTTATGTACACGGCGCTTACACATCAGCCGGTTCTTCGTTCGACTTTAAAAAAGCTACAGTCACTACGGCAGTATTAAACGTTCGTACGCAACCAACTACAAACTCTAAAGACGTTGGCAACTTGTATAAAGGCCAGTCCGTTAACGTAGAAAGCAAAGTCGGTGCTTGGATCAAAACAACAATCGACGGGAAAACACGTTACGTACACAGCGATTATACAACATTAGCAGGTTCAACAGCTAAAGCTCCAGCAGCTAAAGCGACAGCTCCTGTTGCAAAACCGGCTCCAAAACCAGCAGCTAAGCCTGCTACAGCAACAAAACAAACAACTGCAGCAAAATCAGGTACAAAAGTAACGATGAACGTTACAGCGTACACGAACGATCCATCAAACAACGGTAGCCGTCTTTACAACGGACGTGCATTAACTGCCAGCGGTTATGATGTAACGAATACGATCACGTACAATGGTATGCGTATCGTAGCAGCATCAGCACAATACCCAATCGGTACACGCATGCACATCTCAGGTATCGGTGAAGCAATCGTTCTTGACCGTGGCGGCGCAATCCAAGGTAACAAACTTGACCTTCTCGTTGGTTCACAACAAGAAGCACTCAACTGGGGACGTCAAAACGTCACTGTAACTGTCTACTAATTTAAAAAGCAAGTAGAAATAACCTGCCGGGCGAGATCGCCTGGCAGGCTTTTTTGTGTCACGAAACGGATGAGACATGTCCCGACTGTAATTCATACATCTTTTTGTACAGACCGTTCTTTTCAATCAACGTCTGATGGTTCCCTTGTTCGACGACTTCTCCTTGATGCAGAACTAAAATCAAATCGGCATCTTGGATGGTCGACAACCGGTGGGCAATCGCAATCGTCGTGCGTCCCTGCCGCATTCGTTTTAAAGCGACTTGGACTTTTTCTTCGGTTTCCGTATCAATCGAACTCGTTGCTTCATCCAGAATCAAGACTTTCGGGTCACGGGCCATCGTTCGGGCGAATGAGACGAGCTGACGTTCCCCGGCAGAGAATGTCGCTCCCCGCTCGGCGACCGGACTGTCGTATTGATCATCCAACTGATTGATGAAGCCGTCCGCCTGAACAAATCGTGCTGCCTCTTCGACCTTTTGAAATGGAATCGACGGATCAAACAGTCGGATGTTATCGGCGACACTCCCCGTAAAGAGGAACGAATCCTGTAACACCAGACCGACATGACGTCGCAATTCGTCTTCCGGCAACTGTTCCAGCGGTTGTCCGTCGATCAAGATCCGACCGGACTGATACGAATAAAACCGCATCAAAATGTTGATGATCGAACTTTTCCCACTGCCGGTCTGACCGACTAAAGCAACCGTCTGGCCTTTTTTCGCTTCGAACGAAATCCCTTTCAGGACTTCTTTTTCCCCGTCGTAACTAAAGCGGACATTGTCAAAGACGATATGGCCTTCGGATACAGATGCTTCCCCTGGCAATGTTTTTGAAGGTTCCGGCTCATCGGTATCAAGGACTTTAAAGACGCGGTCTGCGGAAACGACTGCCTGTTGGAACTCCGACAACCGTTGCATGATTTGTTGGACCGGCTGAAAAATCCGTTCCATATAACTGATGAACGCATATACGACCCCGACTTGGACCGTTTGTGAGAACGACAAGATTCCAAAATAGGTGATCAAGGAAGCAATCGTCAAGGCGAGCATCAGCTCAATGATCGGCCGCAGTAACCAACTGTCGAGTTTCAAGTTCTTATAACGACCGTTCTGGTGGGCGATATTCGTTTCCTCAAATTCCGCCATTAATCGTTTTTCTTGGCGGAACTGTTGAATGATCGCCATTCCGTTGATCGACTCATTCAATTGACCGTTAATCTTCGACAATAAATCCCGGACTTCGGCATAATACTTTGTCGAATAACGGCGGTAAATCCAAATAATGAAATAAAACAGCGGCAATAACACCAGGGCAATCGTCGCAAGACGCGGTTCCAGCAGGTAGAGGAATAGATACGTTCCAATCAACTGAACCCCGCTTTGAACAAAGGTCGACAAGACGCCGATATACAGCTCTTTGATGGCTTCCGTATCATTTGTGATCCGCGAGACGAGTACGCCGGCCGGTGTCCGGTCGAAGTAGCCGAGTCTCAGATGCATGACGTGACGAAACACATCAATCCGCAGACGCTGAATGACCTTCAAGGCAATCTTTTGAAACTCAAAGGCTTGTAAATAATCGACGACGATGCCGGTCGTATGCAGGAGTAAGTAGACACCAAACAATAAGGCGACTTCCTGAACCGGATAGTTCCCGACCGCGACATAGTCATCGATGAAGATTTTGACGAGATACGGTCCACCGAGCTTCGCTCCGGTCGTCACGAGTAACAGGAAAAAGGCGACCATCACTTGTTTTTTAAACGGTTTGACGAATCCGAGCAATCGTTTCAGGACCGCTTTTTCATTAATATCATGATTCAAACGCTCCACCTCCCTGTTCGACGAGTGACTCCAGCTGTTGCCGGTCATACGTCTCCTTGTACCAGCCGTCTTGACGGAGCAGTTCGTCGTGCGTTCCGCGTTCGATGATCCGCCCGGCGTCAAGGACGATGATCTCATCCGTATGCGACACGGCAGACAAGCGGTGCGCAACGATGATTTGTGACTGCTCGTTATCAGCTGTGCGGAAGTGCTCGATGATTGCTTCTTCCGTCTTGGCGTCTACCGCGGATAAGGCATCATCGAGGACAAGAATCGGACAATCGGCCAGCAACGCGCGGGCAATCGAAATCCGTTGTTTCTGACCACCGGACAACGTCACCCCCCGCTCCCCGACCATCGTCGCATATCCTTCCGTAAAGCCGAGAATGTCCTCATGAACCGCAGCGACCCGTGCGGCTTCCATGATCTGTTCCATCGAAGCATCCGGTTTTGCGAAGGCAATGTTGTCGGCAATCGAGGCGGAAAACAGGAAGTGGTCCTGCGGAACGATCGCAACTTGTTTCCGGACGGTCTCCCGCATCAATTGTTTGATGTCTTGACCGCCAATCGAAACCGAGCCGTATTTGACATCGTATTCCCGGGACAACAACCGGACGAACGTCGATTTCCCCGCCCCGGTCCGACCGACGATTCCGAGCGTCTGACCCGGTCGCAACGTCACATCGATGTCTTGTAAGACCGGTTGCGTGTCATAGATGAAGCGGTCAATCGCGACATGCAGATCGGATGACGTGACCGTCGTCGCCGCTTCCTTCGCATCCTTGATTTCCGGCTCAACCGCCAGCATCCGTTCGATCCGGTCGTACGATGCCCGTCCCCGCTCGACGATGTTGAACAACCATCCGAACGCAAGCATCGGCCATGTCAGTAAACCTAAGTATGTAGTGAATGAAACGATATCCCCGATCCGGATTTCGCCCTGTTGCAGCAAATAGGCACCGTATCCGACCGCGATGATATACGACAAGCCGACCAATCCAAAAATTGTCGGATCAAACAACGCATCGATTTTTGCGACCCGGCGGTTTTTTTGAACGACATCATCCGATAATGAGGTAAATGTCCCGACATCGGATTCGACTTCCCCCGTTGCTTTTAACACCCGGACCCCGCTGACACTTTCCGCAACCTTATCATTCAAATCAGAAAAGGCTTCTTGCGCATCATGGAACCGCGAATGTAACATCTTCCCGTAGCGTGAGGTCAAATAAACCATCAGCGGCATCGGCAACAACGAAACAAGTGTCAGTTTCCAGCTGATTGTCGTGACCATCGTAATGATGACGAAGCTCCCCATCGTCACCGAATCGACAAGCGTCAAAATACCCGCTCCTGCCGTCATCGAGACGGCTTGCACATCATTTGTCGCGTGTGCCATCAAGTCCCCGCTCCGATACTTTTTATAGAAGGACTGATCCAAATCGGAGAAATGACCATACAATTGACTGCGTAACAGTCGTCCGAGGCGAATCGATGCCCCGAAGATAAAGAACCGCCAAAAATAGCGAATCACATACGTGGAGACACCAATTAACAACAAGGTGCCGACGAGTCGCATCAAATCGTCCCTTGTCAAACTGCCTTCACTCAGACCATTCACCGTTTCACCAATCACTTTTGGTGGAATCAGTTCCAGTCCGGCTACAAAAATTAACGCAATGATGCCTAAGCTGTACGCTTTCCATTCGAGTCGGAAAAACCAACTCAGTTTCCTGAAGACTCCCATACAAGTCCCCCCTTTTTTAAATCGATTGAGTATTTCTAATAGTCTCACATTTTAGATTAGCCATCTTCCTAAAAAATAGCAAACAAAAGGAGACCAAAACGGTCTCCTTTTACAAGTCATTATTTTTTCGGTGATTTCATTGAACCACTCATTGAACGCATCACTTGGTTGACTTTCTTTTGTGATGGCTTTTGACCCATTTGCATCATCAATGTCTTAATCATATCTTCGTTGATTGGTGGGTTTTGCTCCAAATAGTTCATCATGTATCGGCGAGCGATATAGAAACCAAGGGCGACACCAGCTACCAAGCAAAGAAGGGCAATTAAAATCCAAATCCATGTAGCCAAGTTGCTTCCTCCTCTAACTTCAAACGTCGCTTTTTACTATACTATAATTTAAAGCCTTTGCATAGATAATGCAAAAAAAAGGTGCGCGCGTTTGCGCACCTTTCTTCATTAACCGAGTTGCTTGACTGTGTTCAAAACATTTTCAACAGACATGCCGTACTCTTTTAAGAGAAGATCTCCAGGAGCAGAAGCACCAAAACGATCGATTCCGATGACTTGACCTTCTGTTCCTACATATTTGTACCATCCGAGTGAAGCACCGGCTTCAATCGCAAGACGCTTCGTGATGCGTTTTGGCAAGACCGATTCTTTGTACTCTGCTGATTGGGCTTCGAACAATTCCCATGATGGAAGTGAGACGACAGCTGCCGTTTCGCCGAGCTCTTTTTGTGCTTCGACGAGCAAGTGAACTTCAGAACCTGTTCCCATCAAAATCGTATCCGCTGTTTCGATGTTACCCGCGATGACGTATCCGCCTTTTTCAGCACCTTCGACTGTTGTGCCTTCGAGTTCAGGCAACCCTTGACGTGTCATGACGAGAAGCGTCGGTTTGTTTTTCGATTGAACCGCTGTTTTCCATGCTGCGATTGTCTCTTTTCCGTCTGCCGGACGATAGACCGTTAAGTTCGGCATCGCGCGGAAACTCATCAAGTGTTCAACCGGCTCGTGTGTCGGACCATCTTCACCGACTGCGATTGAGTCATGTGTCAAGACGAAGATTGACTGGATTCCCATCAACGCTGCTAAACGGACAGCTGGACGCAAGTAATCCGAGAAGACGAAGAATGTCGCACCGTAAGGGATGACACCACCGTGTAACGCCATACCGTTGACCGCTGCTGCCATCGCGAACTCACGGACACCAAACCAGATGTTACGACCGCTTGGATCGATATCGAAGTCAGCTTCCCCTTTGAGCATCGTGTTGTTTGAACCTGCTAAGTCAGCCGATCCACCGAAGATCGTCGGGACGTTTTTCGCAAGTGCGTTCAAGACTTCTCCACTTGTTTGACGTGTTGCTTTTTTCGATGTCAAATCGTATGTCGGCAGGTCTGCTTCCCAGTTGCTCGGAAGTTCGTTTGCAATGGCACGGACGAGTTCTTCATGTAATTCCGGATGTGCTGCTTTGTATTGCTCCATCTTGTCAGCCCATGCTGCTTCCGTGTCAGCGCCACGTTTAACGATCCGCTCTTCGAACAAGTCTTTGACTTCGTCCGGCACGTAGAATTCTTCGTGATCCCAGACGTAGCTTGCTTTCGTCAACTTGATTTCTGCATCTCCGAGTGGTGCACCGTGCGAAGCCGATTTTCCTGATTTGTTTGGCGAACCAAATCCGATGACCGTTTTGACTTCGATCAACGTCGGTTTTGTCGTTTCGGCTTTCGCTGCTTCGATTGCTTTTGAAATCGAATCAAGATCCGTTCCGTCTTCCACGCGAATGACTTGCCAGTTGTATGCTTCAAAACGTTGTTGGACGTTTTCAGAGAATGATTTATCGAGATCGCCGTCGAGTGAGATGTCATTTGAATCATACAGAACGACCAGTTTACCAAGACCTAAATGTCCTGCAAGTGATGCCGCTTCTGCTGAAACACCTTCCATTAAGTCGCCGTCTCCGCAAATGCCGTATGTGAAGTGATCAACGACGTTTAACTCGTCACGGTTGTATTTCGCTTCCAGGTGACGTTCTGCCATCGCCATCCCGACAGCCATCGCGATGCCTTGTCCGAGTGGACCAGTCGTCGCATCAACACCTGCCGTGTGACGGTATTCCGGATGACCCGGTGTTTTTGAATTCCATTGACGGAATGACTTCAAGTCATCCATCGCAAGATCATAGCCTGATAAATGGAGGAGTGAGTAGAGAAGCATTGAACCGTGTCCTGCTGAAAGTACAAAACGGTCACGGTTGAACCATTCTGGATTTTTAGGGTTGTGGTTCATATGATCCGCCCATAATGTAAATGCCATCGGTGCTGCACCCATCGGCATTCCCGGGTGACCCGAGTTCGCTTTTTGTACTGCATCAATTGATAATGTACGAATCGTATTTACTGCTAATAGTTCTACTGTTGTCATGTTCGTCAAAACAATCATCCTCTCTCTTTTTCACAAATTCTTTATCATTTTAGCACACCCGGAAATGTGATACAACTTTTCTAAATAGTATGTCACATTGAAATGAATGCGCTCTCTATTGCCGTTTTCTTAACACTTTTGTGATACACATTACGAACTTTTTATCAAAAAAAGCTACCTCACTCATCCATTGAGTGACATAGCTTTTCCGGTTATTGTTTATTGCGTTCTTCTTCCTGCGCTTGCTTTAATTTTTCCGGTGTGACGTCCGTTCCTTCTTCATCGACGATTTTGATTCCCATCATCTGATTTTTGAATGAACCGCGGAATGCTTCCAAATACGCTGTTCTTAATTCTTTTTGTTCCGCTGTTTCCGCATCCGTCAACGGCTCGACTTTTGATTTATTGGCTAATTCATTAATCCGGTCTAGTTGTTCTTGTGATAACATGATATCCCTCTTTCTGTTGACTCGACATCGAGCTTTCAATAGTAACCTTACTTTAAAAGACACGAACAGAAAAAGCAAGTGTGGCGCGCTTCCCGCACACCCACCTGCTTCATGTTTCATACGTATTGATGACTTCCTTATATTCGAGATAACGACGGTTGACGGTCGCCTTTGAAATATCGTGTCCCATCCCTCTTAAGGTAACGGCGATATCAGCAAATGTCAGACCCAAGTCACGTAATCGGACAATTTCTTCAATCGGGACTTCTTTTCGGCTCCGACCTGCATTCTCACCTTGCCGGTTAAGGTTTTGTTCGGGACGGAAACCATTTTCGACTGCCCGTCGCATACCGCGTGCAATTTTCGCATTATGCAATTTCCGCTGGTATTCCTCGACGAGCGAGACGATTTCAAGGACCATCGCCTCGGCATCAGCCAATTTATATTCGCCGTCTGATTCCATCGTCATCAGTTGGACCTGATGTTTTTGGAACGTGTGTAAAATCGCGATTTTGGCATTTCCACGCCCGATACGGGTATCATCCGTCACAAGGACGGCATCCACTGCCTGACGTGTGACGTAATCGAGAACGGACAACATGCCCTCCCGATCGACATCATAACCACTTTCCTTTTCCGTGATGATATCCACGATTTCAAACCCTTTTGTTACAGCGAGTCCCGACAGTTCTGATCTTTGCCGCTCAAGCGAGCTATCCTGTGCTTCTTTTTCCGTCGAGACGCGACAGTAGATTACTACTTTCATCGTACTTCACACCCCTGTTCGTTCATTGACAACTTTTACAGTTTGTCATTGTTGCGCGATTGGTACAACGATTTTGTTTTTCGAAATGACATGCGTCGTCTTCAGTTCATTGTTCTCAATCAACCATTCGACATATTCTTGATCGGTCATCGAACCGTCATTGTAGACTTCAGCGACTTGTTCGACAGTCGCATTTTGATCGACCGTAACAGAAGCCGTCAGGAGTTGTTCGACCTTTTCATCCGGTCGGGGCGTTAAGAGGAAAAGAATGAAAGCAAGGCTAAGCGTATAAAAGACAATGGAAAAGGCATGGGTACGGATCGTATGCATCATGATAAATCCCTCCAATTTGAAATGATTTAGAATAGATGTTCTCGGAACAATTGTTCGCATAACTCATCATAAACCAAGAACCAGTGTTCGGTCAACACAAAATGTCGAACAATTGTTTGTACGCTCATTTGTTCTATGTTATAGTGAATTTAGAAACATGTATTCCTATAACCTTCAAAAAAACCATTCCGAAAAGAGGTGGCAATTCATATGCGGAAAATGTCAAAACGACAACAAGAAATTCTTGACTATATCGTCGCTCAAGTGAAACTGAAAGGGTATCCACCTTCAGTTCGTGAAATCGGCGAAGCTGTTGGTCTTGCTTCAAGCTCAACGGTACACGGTCATTTGGATCGTCTAGAAAAACGCGGACTGATTCGCCGTGACCCGACAAAACCACGTGCGATTGAGATATTGCTTGATAAACCTGAAGATGATCACGAAGCAATCGTGCACATCCCTGTCATGGGGAAAGTAACGGCTGGTTTTCCAATCACGGCGATTGAAAACATCGAAGAACATTTCCCGCTTCCGGCTCATTACGTTGGAAACGAGAACGTCTTCATGTTGACGATCGATGGTGAATCGATGATCAATGCAGGAATTCTTGACGGTGATCGTGTCATCGTACGGCAACAAAACACAGCAGAAAACGGTGAAATCGTCGTTGCTATGACCGAAGATAGCGAAGCGACGGTAAAACGGTTCTTCTTAGAAGATCAACAAGTACGTCTTCAACCCGAAAACGATTCGATGGACCCGATGTATTTCGACAATGTCTCGATTCTCGGCAAGGTCATCGGCGTATATCGGACGATCCACTAAGCGAGGGACCAGCTCAGCTGGTCTTTTTTTATGCCTTCTGGAAATGTTCATGATACGGTTAATACCGTTGCCTTGACGGGTTATGTTGCGTATTCGGTCGCAACACAGCAGACGGATTGGTTGCCGACCGCAATCGGACTCGCCGTCGGCACCCTTTGGCTCTCCCCCGACCTTGATCTAAAGTCGGAACCTTACTACCGGCTCGGACCATTTCGCGTTCTCTGGATGCCTTACGTCAAAATCATGCCGCATCGATCCATCTGGTCCCACGGCTTGATCATTGGTGACATCATTCGTCTGCTGTACAGCGCAGCCTTTTTGATTCCCCTTTTGTTTCTGGCCCTTTACGTCGAAATCATCGATCCAAGTACGGTCGATCTCTGGTTTGAATCCATGCCTGCTTTTGTCATCGGGATTATGGTCGCTAGTACGATCCATATCGTTCTCGATCATTCGAGCAGCTTGTTTCGCACAAAAAAGAAACGAAAAAAACGCCGCTAACACCTTTTGTTCCTTACAAAATGAACAAAAGGTGTTTTTGTATCCACTTTTCAGATTTTTAAACATAAATTAAGGAAATTTCATTCGAGTATTTCAATTAATTGTATTGAAAACGTTCTCAATTCGGAGTAGTTTTAAATAGAAAGGCCAATATTTGCTTTAATCCAAAGGGAGGGTTTTTGCATGAGTAACTTTACTAGTGAGCTGATTGGAACCATGATTCTGATCTTGCTCGGGGATGGGGTCGTTGCAGGGGTTGTCTTGAAAAAGACGAAATCTGAGAACAGCGGCTGGATCGTCATCACATTTGCTTGGGGTCTTGCCGTCATGACTGCAGCCTATATTGCTGCTGCCAGTGGCGCACACCTGAATCCTGCGTTGACATTGGCGCTTGCCATGAATTCCGATTTGCCATGGGCTGATGTACCTATCTACATCGCTGGTCAATTGATCGGGGCATTCATCGGTGCCGTACTTGTTTGGCTTCATTATATGAAACATTTTGAAGCGACTGATGATCAAGCAGCAAAATTAGGTGTGTTTGCAACCGGACCTGCGATTCGTCACACACCTTCAAACTTGATTTCGGAAATCATCGGTACGTTCGTCTTGGTATTCGGAATTCTGTCATTTGGTCTGACGACGTTCGGTGACGGACTGAAACCACTTATCGTTGGTCTTCTTGTCGTCGTCATCGGTCTCTCGCTTGGTGGTACAACAGGGTATGCCATCAACCCGGCCCGTGACCTTGGTCCGCGGATTGCCCACGCCATCTTGCCGATTAAAGGAAAAGGTTCATCTGATTGGAGCTATTCGTGGATTCCAATCGTCGGTCCAATCGTCGGTGGCGGAATTGCCGTCCTGCTTTACCAATTGTTGCAAAACTGATTCTTGTGTTGACACCTATATCTCAAGGGGGATTTTACAATGGAAAACAAGTATATCTTAGCACTCGACCAAGGAACGACCAGCTCACGCGCCATCATCTTTGATCACGATGGTCAAATCGTCAACTCGGCACAACGGGAGTTCAAACAATACTTCCCGCAACCGGGCTGGGTAGAGCATGACGCCAATGAAATCTGGGGTTCGATCCTCGCTGTCATGGCTGACGCCCTCGGGACGGCTGATATTAAACCAAGTGAAATCGCCAGTATCGGTATCACGAACCAACGTGAAACGACGGTCGTCTGGAACAAAGAAACAGGTAAACCGGTCTATCACGCACTTGTTTGGCAATCCCGTCAAACATCTGGTATCTGTGACGAGTTGAATGCCCAAGGACTCAATCAGAAATTCCGCGATAAAACAGGTTTATTGATCGATGCATACTTCTCGGGAACAAAAGTCAAATGGATTCTCGATAATGTCGAAGGCGCACGGGAACAAGCGGAAAACGGAGAATTGCTCTTCGGTACAATCGATACGTGGCTCGTCTGGAAACTGTCCGGCGGCAAAACGCATATCACGGATTACACGAATGCGTCACGAACATTGATGTATAACATTTACGAACAAAAATGGGATGACGAGTTGCTTGAAATCCTGACGGTTCCGAAATCGATGTTGCCGGAAGTGCGTCAATCGAGTGAAGTGTATGACAATACGGTTCCGTATCACTTCTTCGGCTTTGAAGTTCCGATCGCTGGTATTGCCGGTGACCAACAAGCTGCCCTCTTCGGTCAAACATGTTTCGAACCGGGTGAAGGAAAAAACACGTACGGCACAGGTTGCTTCATGCTGATGAACACCGGTGAAAAGGCTGTTTCTTCTGACCACGGTCTACTGACGACAATCGCTTGGGGTGTTGACGGTAAAGTCGAATATGCACTCGAAGGGTCCATCTTCGTTGCCGGATCAGCGATTCAGTGGCTGCGCGACGGCTTACGGATGTTGAAAAACGCGAAGGATTCAGAAGGCTATGCGTTAAAAGTTGATTCAACAGAAGGCGTTTATGTCGTCCCTGCCTTCGTCGGACTCGGTGCCCCTTACTGGGATAGCGACGTTCGCGGAGCCATCTTCGGCTTAACGCGTGGTACGGACAAAGAACATTTCGTCCGCGCAACACTGGAGTCACTTGCTTATCAAACACGTGATGTCTTGACAGCGATGGAAAAAGATTCAGGCATCGAGCTGAAAACATTACGCGTTGATGGTGGTGCGGTTTCAAATGACTTCTTGATGCAGTTCCAGTCAGATATCCTGGGTGTACCGGTCGATCGTCCAGAAATCAACGAAACGACTGCCCTCGGTGCTGCTTACCTTGCCGGCTTAGCCGTTGGTTACTGGAAAGATAAAGCGGAAATCAAAAAACAATGGAAACTCAACCGTCAGTTCAAACCAGAGATGGAAGAAAACGATCGTGAAAAACGTTATGCCGGTTGGCAAAAAGCGGTTGAAGCGACGATGGCGTTTAAACCAAGCAAAACAGAAGTTAATGCGTAACTCGATTTTTCTGACGTTCCCCAGCGGAACGTCAGTTTTTTTATACTCCATGAAACAAGCGTGCTCCGTCGTTCTGGAGCACGCTTGTTTTGGTCTTCTCTAAGAGATGTTCATCCAAACTCAGACTTCACGCCGGTGACGATTTCATCTAACGACTTCGATTGTCCGCTTAAGACTGCTGCTAAAAAAGCACCCTCGACAAGCGGAGCCTCGACGAACTGCACACTCCGGTCTCCACTGTATAACTCGAGCGCAAGTTCTGCGTTCATCGTCGCTGAACCGATATCCGTTAAAATCAATCCGTCATCGGTCAGTTCATTCATCGTTTCTTCGATCCGTGATGCATCGGTTCCGATGCTGCCGTCTGCAAGTCCTGCTGCGAGTAATACCGGCGTATCCGGTGCCATCTCTGCCAATAATTCTTTCAGACCAGCAGCTAACTTCTCACTGTGGGAAACTAAAATCAAGTTAATCATCGAAGCACCTCCACGATCGCCCGTAATAACAAGGCACTCGATAGCGAGCCGGGATCTTGAACACCAACCGTTGCATCGCCAAAGTAAGACGCCCGTCCTTTTGTTGCGACCCGTTCTTTCGTATCTGTCAACGCTTGATCCAGTGCTTGATGTAAATCGGTTTGTTGCTCGAGTGCTTCATAAAACGGTGTCCAGATATCGACCATCGTTTTTTGTCCGAACTCCGATTTCCCGCGCATCTTTATCCCGTCCGTCGCTTCTTTGAAAGCAGCTGCCAACTCATCGCCTTCCGCTTCGGTTTTTCCTTTGAAGGCTCCAGCAAACTTGACGAACGCCGTCCCATAAAGCGGTCCGGAAGCACCTCCGACCGTCTTGATCAACGTCATCCCGACTTGTTTGGATAACGCACCGAGATCTTCATATTCTGTCTGCGCTTCGAGTTCCTTCTGAACTGCTTGGAAGCCGCGGGACATATTGATACCGTGGTCCCCGTCACCGATTTCCCGGTCCAGATCCGTTAATTCGTCTTTATGCTGCTCCATTTGTTTTGCAGCTTCGAGCAATGCCTCCCGAAATGTTTCCGTTGATAACTTCATCTGTCTGCACCTCTTCTAGTTAGAATCCAATCGCGTTTGTTTTAGCGTCCAAGTAGCCGACCAGTTCATCATCCACCGGAAGCAAGGTGATCGAGAAACCATGCATCTCAAGCGATGTCATATAGTTGCCGACGAATGGTCGGACGATGTCATACCCTTTTGCCTGTAGTTGCTCGGCGACATACTTGTAGGTGATATACAGTTCCGAAACCGGCGTTCCACCCATTCCGTTCACCATCACCGCGACTTTTTTATCCGATACTTCCGCTGTCAGTCGATCCAGTAATTCTGTCACAATCGCTTCGACGGAGGCAATCGGTTTACGTTCGAGTCCTTTTTCCCCGTGAATCCCGATTCCGATTTCCATCTCGTCTTCATGAAGATCAAAGCCTGGTTTTCCGCTCTCCGGCATATAACAAGGTGACAAAGCCATTCCGATTGAGCGAACGCCGGCAATGACTTTTTCCGCGACCGCTTTGACTTCCGCCAGCGACTTGCCTTCTGCCGCCGCTGCTCCGGCAATCTTATGAACAAAAATCGTCCCGGCGACACCTCGGCGGTCCTCTTCTTTTTTGATGGCGATATCATCGTTGACAATGACCGTCTCGACCTCGATGTCTTCGAGTTCTGCCAACTCTTTCGCCATATCAAAGTTCATGACGTCACCGGAATAGTTTTTGACGACGAGCAGAACCCCTTTTCCACCGTCTGCTGCCTTGATTCCTTCTAGGACCATATCCGGTGTCGGGGAAGTGAAGACTTCGCCGCAAACGGCTGCTGCCAGCATCCCGTCACCGATAAATCCGGCATGGGCCGGTTCATGACCACTTCCGCCACCGGATACAAGTGCCACTTTTCCGTTTAATGGTTCTTTCCGTTTGATGACATTAACTCCGTCGACTTTTGCATAAAGATCGGGATGTGCTAAAACGAGACCATCGACCATATCCGAGACAAACCGATTCGCATCTTGCATTAATTTATCCATCTTGAACGCTCCTTCGTCTAACGAATTTTTGCCGTACCACTTACTCTTTACCACCAATGGGGACGACTTATGTCAAGGAAACATATGAAAATATTGACCACTTCATTTCCAATCGGTTTTCGGAATGCTATGCTGATAACACACTAGATTGAGAGGAGTCCTGCCATATGACCAGCTCGTTTCAAGCAGGTGTCAAAGCCTGTCTTCCGACCGTTCTCGGTTACCTTGGGATCGGTTTTTCCGCCGGTATCGTCGGACGCGCTGCCGGACTCAGTCCGCTTGAAATCGGATTGATGTCCATCCTGATTTATGCCGGCGCCGCTCAGTTCATCATTACGAGCCTGCTGCTGTTAAACAGCCCTTTTTCCGCCATCATCTTGACGACCTTTATCGTCAATTCCCGGCATCTTCTGATGAGTATGACACTTGCTCCACGCGTCGCAAGCCGGAACCGGTTCGACCAGTTCGGAATCGGTGCCCTGCTGACCGATGAATCGTTTGCCGTCGCCATGAATACTTCCTTGAAACAACAGATCGATGCTAAGTTCATGCATGGGTTGAATCTGACCGCTTACTTCAGTTGGATTGCTTCGACCGTCCTCGGTGCGCTCGTCGGCAGTTGGTTCCCGGATCCGGAACGGTTCGGACTGGACTTTGCTTTGACGGCGATGTTTATCGGCTTGTTGTACTTGCAGCTTGAAAGTGAACGGTCACGTGTTGCCTTGAACGGAATTTTACTGGTACTCGTTTTCTTATTGTTATACATAGCGATGCGCTACCTTTCACCGGAACTCGCTGTTTTGTTTGCGACGATGGTAGCCGCCAGCATAGGAGTAGTGATCTCACGATGGAAATCCGCTTAGAGCTTTTAATCCTATTCGCCGCCTGTGGTCTTGTCACATTGATTCCACGGATTTTGCCGTTTTTGCTGATGCATGGATTGACGTTGCCCCGTCTGTTGACCGAGTGGTTGTCGTTCATCCCGATTTGCCTGCTCAGTGCTTTGTTTTTTCAGAACCTGCTGCTTGCTCAAAGCGATGATTATCCCACGCTGTCTTCTCTCCACCTCGCAGCATCGGTACCGACAATCCTTGTCGCACTGACCAGCAAAAGTCTTTCCTTCACGGTCATCACCGGCGTCCTGTCGATGGCGCTGATCCGCTTTTTCCTGTAGAAGTAGACGCTTTAAACAAGACGAGGACAGTGGATGTAACCCCACTGCCCTCGTCTTTCTATAATTGAACATTCAGTATCGATTTCCTTTTTAAGCCGATACATCCGCATAATCCGGTGTCTGCTCAAACTCCTTTTTTGCAAATGGACAAAGCGGCAACAGCTTGATGTTTTCTTCGCGCGCCCACTCGACAATCGCTTTGACCAGTTGTTCACCAATCTGTTGATTCCGGTGCTTCGGATCAACATACGTGTGGTCAATGATCCATTTACCGCCTTTTGTATCACTGTATGTGATCTCTCCGACAGCTTGATTGTCGAGATAGGCTTCAATCTTTTGGTCTCCTCGTTTTAATTCCATTAAGCTTCCCTCCGTTCGTAAGATAAGGCGCCGCTCGGACATCCGTCGATGACCCGCATCACGTCTTCGACCGGTGCCCCATCCGCTTCAATCCACGGACGTTTTTTTACATCAAAGACGGTCGGCAGACTCTTCACACAGTGACCGGAATGGATACAGACTTCAGCATCAAAATAGACCTTGATTTCTTTTCCTTCATACGCCTTTTTCATTCAAAACGCCTCCTTGGTACAGAATTCGCTGTCCAAGACCAGATTTCCTCTACAAAAAAAAACGCCCGAACCAAGTTCGGACGTTTCAAGAGATTAGAACAAGACCATGTACTGATCGCGTTCCCATTCCGTGACTTGCGTCCGGAACATATCCCATTCGATTTCTTTAAGTTCAACGAAGTGCTCTGCGATGTGATCGCCGAGAGCGTGCATGACGACGTCATCTGCTTTTAAGACTTCAAGCGCGTGGCTGAGCGTTGACGGAAGATCGTCAATGCCGTTTGCGACACGTTCCGGTTTGTCCATGACGTAGATGTTGCGGTCGATTGGTTCCGGTGCTTTTAGATTGTTTTTGATACCGTCAAGACCTGAAGCGAGCAATGTCGCAAGTGCCAAGTACGGGTTTGCTGCCGGGTCAACCGAACGGACTTCAATCCGCGTTGAGAGACCACGAGCTGCCGGTACACGGACGAGTGGTGAACGGTTACGGGCTGACCATGCGACGTAGCAAGGTGCTTCATAACCTGGAACAAGTCGTTTGTACGAGTTGACTGTCGGGTTACAGACCGCTGTGAAGGCACGTGCGTGCTTCAAGATACCAGCCGTGAACGCACGAGCATCGTCAGACAGTTGCATGTTGCTGTTCTCTTCGTCGAAGAAGACGTTTTCGTTGCCTTTAAAGAGAGACATGTTGGCGTGCATCCCTGAACCGTTGACACCGTAAAGTGGTTTCGGCATGAATGTTGCGTGAAGATTATGTTTCGCCGCAATCGTTTTGACGACGAGTTTGAACGTTTGGATGTTATCCGCAGTCGTGATGGCATCCGCATATTTGAAGTCGATTTCATGTTGTCCTGGTGCGACTTCATGGTGAGATGCTTCGATTTCAAAGCCCATGTTCTCAAGCTCGATGACGATTTCTTTACGGCAGTTTTCGCCGAGGTCGACTGGTGCGAGGTCGAAGTAGCCACCTTGGTCATTTAACTCAAGTGTCGGACGACCGTTCGCATCCTTCTTGAACAAGAAGAATTCCGGCTCAGGACCAACGTTGAATGAAGAGAAACCAAGCTCTTCCATTTCTTTAAGTACCCGTTTGAGTTGACCACGCGGATCTCCGGCAAACGGTGTGCCATCTGGATTGTAAATGTCACAGATGAGACGTGCAACTTTACCCGTTCCGTCTTCTGTCCATGGGAATACGACCCATGTGTTGAGGTCTGGGAAGAGATACATATCTGATTCTTCAATGCGAACGAATCCTTCGATTGATGAACCATCGAACATCATTTTGTTATCAAGTGCTTTTTCCAATTGGCTGACTGGAATTTCAACGTTCTTGATCGTACCGAGGATATCTGTGAACTGTAAACGAATAAAACGTACATCCTCAGCTTTAGCGATTTTCATAATGTCTTCTCGTGTAATGTTGCGACGTGTCATGTGACAAATCCCCTCTCCGGCTCTTTTTTATATGGCAACAGGTGCTTACTTGAAAAACCGTCCGAGCTCACCTTGGATGAGTGACGTTTTTCCATGTCGTCCTGCTTCCTTCAATTCATTTTTCAGGAGTTTATATAGTTCGCCATCAGACAATTCCGGACGCGTCGTAACGACGGTTTCCGCAACTCGTTCCCGTTTGACGAGATCATTGTCAAAAATCATCTTGATCCCTGCGATATTTAGTCCCTGATCCAAATATTCCTTGATCGACAGCAAGCGATCCACATCGTTAAACGAATAGAGGCGACGTTTCGTCTCTGTCCGCTCCGGCTTGATCAATCCCTGTTCTTCATAGTATCGGATCTGTCGGGCAGATAACGCGGTCAACTCTTGAACGACTCCGATGGGAAATAGTGGCTTGGACTGTCGTGATAAGTCTGCCATTTCGTTCCTCCTTTTTCCTTACTTCATGAGAATAAACCTCTGTAAGGCAAGTTGTCAAGAGATGTAAGAAAAGTTAACACGACTTTCTTACAAGTCAGACGACTTGGGGTAACAGAGGTCTTTTCACATCAAGCAGTTATTTTAAACCTGTTGTGTTTGAATCAGTTGTTGTTCCATTAATTGATTGACGGCCGAGACGATGGCGATCTTGACGTGACTGTATGTCAGCCCGCCCTGGACATAGGCCGTATACGGCGCCCGGATCGGACCATCTGCCGATAATTCGATCGATGAGCCTTGAATGAACGTTCCTGCGGCCATGATGACATCATCGGCATACCCCGGCATATAGTCCGGAATCGGCAAGGCTTGCGCATTGACCGGTGAAGCGGCTTGGATGGCCTGACAAAAGGCAATCATCGGCTCCGGCGCGTGGAAGGAGACCGATTGAATCAAGTCCGTCCGTTCAGCAGCGTAATGCGGAGCCGTATCGAAGCCGAACTGTTCCATCATGCTCGAGGTGAACATCGCCCCCATCAACGCCTGACTGACCGTATGCGGTGCCATGAAGAATCCTTGGTACATGTCCTGCAGCGAATAGAGCGAGGGACCTGCCTCTGCCCCGATTCCCGGTGTCGTCATCCGGAACGACGCCCGTTCGATCAAGTCACGGCGTCCGACGAGATAACCACCCGTCTTCGCAAGACCGCCGCCCGGATTTTTGATCAGCGAACCCGCCATCAGATCGGCACCGACATGTGTCGGTTCGATCGTCTCGACGAATTCTCCGTAACAATTGTCGACGAAGATGATGACGTGGGGATGTTTTGCTTTGATCGCTGCGATGGCTTCACCAATCTCGGCGACCGGTAAACTGCGACGCGTCGCGTATCCTTTTGAGCGCTGGATCCCGACGACTTTTGTCTTGTCCGTGATTCGGGCGAGGACCGCCTCGAGATCAATCGTTTCCGCCTGCTTCATCTCGACGACGTCATAGGTGACGCCGAGCTCTTTTAAGGAGCCGCGTCCGTCACCGCGGATACCGACGATTTCTTCGAGTGTATCGTACGGTTTTCCGGTGATATACAGCAGTTCATCCCCCGGCAACAATAAACCGAACAAGGCGATGCCGATCGCATGGGTCCCGCTGATGATCTGTGCCCGGCACAGTCCGGCTTCCGCACCGAAGACCGACGCGTAAATCCGCTCGAGATTATCGCGCCCTTCGTCGTTGTAGCCGTAACCGGTCGACGGCATGAAGTGGAAATCACTCACTTTATGCTCCCGAAAGGCATTCAGGACACGGAACTGATTGTGTTCCGCGACTTGTTGCGCTTTGCGGATTCCCGGCGCGATTTTTTCCTCCGCCCGCTCGACGAACGGACGGATTGTTTCATAATGCGTTAACTCTGTAAACATGCTTACACCTCGTATTGTTTCAATGTCGAGTAGAGCCGTGTATCCTTGCGTAAATAGCCTTTTAAGGTCACGGAGCCGTCCTCTTCATATTGTTCTGTTAAATTCATCATCACTTCTTTGGCCGGATTGTAATGTGCAAACGCATTGACCGGAATCCGGATCTCGAGATATTCGAGAATCTCACTGATTGCTTTTTCGATTTCGACGGTCAGCCGTTCGATATCCGCCGGATCAAGAGCGGAAATCAGCAGTTTTCCGCCCGTGAACAAGTCCGTCAACTGGTCTTTTTTATTAAAGACTTCGAGTTGCGGGATGTCACCGGCACCAAGTTCGTCGAGCACATCATTTGTCGTCTGCATCTGATTGAGATAATGCTCGCTTGATGCATCGATGACGTGAATGATCAAATCGGCTTCGAGCACTTCTTCGAGTGTCGAGCGGAACGCGGCAATCAATTTCGTCGGCAGGTCCTGAATGAATCCGACCGTGTCGGTCAGCAGAATCTGTCCGCCTTCCGGTAAGTCAAACTGACGTGTCAACGGATCAAGTGTTGCGAACAATTCGTTTTTCTCGTAGGTATCGGCATTCGTCAACCGGTTGAAAATCGTTGATTTCCCGGCATTCGTGTATCCGACCAGTGCGATTTGGAACGTCTGGTTTTCTTTCCGGCGTTCCCGGTACCGGGCGCGGTGGGCGACGGATGTTTCGAGTTGCTTCTTGATTTCATCCACACGACGGCGGATGTGCCGACGGTCGGTCTCAAGTTTTGATTCCCCCGGACCACGTGTCCCGATTCCGCCGCCGAGCCGCGACAGCTGCGTCCCCTGACCGCTTAAACGCGGCAACAGGTAACTCATCTGAGCGAGTTCGACTTGCAACTTCCCTTCGCGTGACTGGGCACGTCCGGCGAAGATGTCGAGAATCAACTGTGTCCGGTCGATCAATTTGATCGATTCCGGATCTTCAAGAGCAATCCGGATATTTTTCATCTGACCGGGTGTGACTTCTGCATTAAAAATAATCAAATCCGGTTCGAGTTCCTGCGCTAACGCGACAAGTTCCTCGACCTTCCCTTTTCCGATAAACGTCCGGCGGTCGATCGATTGACGCTTTTGATCGAGTCGCCCTACCACGACGGCGTGCGCAGTCGTAACGAGTGCTTCAAGCTCCGCGACCGATTCTTCATAGATATGATCCGGTACACCGGGGAGCTGACAACCGACGACGATGACGCGTTCTGACATATAATCATTCCTTTCAAAATAACAAACCTTCTGCGTCCCTAATCATACCACATGCACCCTGTCCTCTGAACTATTTTGGACAGGAAACATCCGTTCGGTTTATCATAAAGAAAAGTACTAAAAATAGGAGGTCCGTTATGGCACGAGAACGACTCGATTATCCTTTGCCGGAATTCATCGAACGGTATCTGTTTTTCCTGAGCGCGAGCGGCCGACAGGACTCGACGATCCGTCGGTACCGCTACGATTTGATTGAAATCCACCGCTACATGACCGAAGTCGACCAACCACTCGAGACGATCGACGACTTTAAGGCGATTCCGATTGAGACGTGGAAAACGTTCATCAACGAGTATTTAATCGAGGAGAAACTGTACCAACAGGCGACCGTCGCCCGAATCGTCAGTGTCCTCAACCAGGTCAACTATCAAATCCGTCAGACAAAATCAAAACTGATCGAGTACGCCCAGCCGACGCATGAGCTGACGCCGCAACATGTCGCGTCCCTTGCTGAATACGAACAATTGATCCGGACGAACCGGTCGGACCGCGGACTGACGGATCACCAACTCGTCGCCCGTCCCTACTTGATCGACCGCAACGAATTGATATTACGGCTCTTTTACCGTTACGGTCTTCGGGTTCACCACATCATCGGTCTGAAGATGCAGGACTTGAATTTCGCGCAACGCGAGATGACGGTCCACGACCGGCTTGGCAATGCGTACCTGCTCCACCTTGAACGTGACGATCAGGATCTGATGCTCGCGTATTTAAAGACGATACCGGAACCGGTTCGCCCGCGGTACCATTCGACGGATCCGTTTTTCGTCGCCTTTGACTTCTCACGGATGACATTTCGCTGGGTCTACAGCAAAAATGCCCCGAAACAATTGTCGATCGTCATGATCACGAAGATGATGCGCCAGCTGAATGAACGGTCGGACAATAAACGGATCATCACCCCGTCGATGTTACGCAACAGCTTCATCCTCGGAACGTATGTAGAAGAGTTGACGAAAGAAGAACGGTTGACGAAGACGTGTCTCTATAAAGACGTTTCACTGAGACGGTATGCGGAAGCGGTCGACGAGCTGAAAGATTTGTTGTAACAAAAAAAGGAGCAACGCCGTAGCGTTGCTCCATCAAGCAGACGGCCCCCCGGCCGTCTTTTTTTAACGAGTGACTTCTTCCGTCTCCGATTCTTGTTCATACAACGTCACATTCCGTGCCGGTGCGAACGTCGAGATCGCGTGTTTGTAGATCAATTGCTGTTTGCCTTCCGATTCTAAAATGACCGTGAAGTTATCAAACGATTTAATCAATCCCCGTAACTGATACCCACTGATTAAAAACACTGTCGTCGGAACCGAATCTTTTCGTAACTGATTTAAAAAATAGTCTTGAATGTTGTACGTCGCTTTCATAAGCCCCCGTGCCCCCTCTATTTTTATCTGTTTTTCTTTCAGGCTACTCCGATTTAACCGCTTTCAGGAACCCTACTGTTCTATCATAGATAATTTTGAAGTTTTCTTCAAATGAAAGCCTTCCCATTTCAACCCAATTTCCGTCAAATTGATGACGGAACCACGTCAATTGCCGTTTCGCAAAGCGGCGGGTGTTCCGCTTTAATGCGTCGACAGCCGGCTCAAGCGGCGCGCCGTCCAGCACAGGCATGATTTCCTTATAGCCGATCGCCTGCATCGCTTTCGTCTCCTGATAACCGGCTGCGACCAGTTGCTCGACTTCCGTCAGCAGTCCTTGTTCGAGCATCAGGTCGACACGCTGGTCGATCCGGGCATACAATTGGTCCCGGTCCTCCATATGTAGGACAAACAACAGACTGTCGTACAAACTCGGTTCGCTGCCCGAGACTTGTGTTTGCCCGCTCATCGCGACTTCAATCGCCCGGACGACCCGTTGGACATTGTTTGGATGAATCGCATCTGCCCGGGTTGTATCCAGCTGTCGCAAACGATCATGGAGGGCTTGCGCGCCCTCATCTTTGGCGAACTGTTCCAACTCCTGCCGTAATGCCTTATCTTCCGCCTGGACGGTAAATTGATAATCATACAAAATCGCCCGGATATAAAGCCCTGTCCCGCCGACGATGATCGGCAACTTGCCTTTTGCCGCGATCTCATCGATTGCGGCTCGCGCCAACGTCTGAAAACGGGCGACACTCATCTCGTCGTCCGGATCAACCAGATCGAGCAAATGATGCGGAATCCCTTCCATTTCTTCCTGCGTCACCTTCGCTGATCCGATGTCCATCTGTTTGTAGACTTGAACGGAGTCACCCGAAATGATTTCGCCGTTTAATTTTTTTGCTAATTCAATCCCTGTCTTCGTTTTTCCGACGGCGGTCGGTCCAACGATGACGATGACGGGTTGTTTATTCATGACATCACCATTCCTAGCTTATACGTGTTTGTAGTCAGTGTATCATATCTGTCTCCGGCTCAGACACGACAAAAAAAACCGCCTCCTTATGAAAGGAGCCGGTTCAATGAGTTCTGTTACACACGGCGGATGAAATCGTCGTATACCGCACTAAATACACACCATCCACAAATGACTAAACCTGTCAGCATAATTCCCCAATCAGCCATTTTTGGCACCTCCTCTGTCGTCTTTACATACCTTTTGACAAATCCGGACGTTCGTAAACCCTTTCAAGCAGGTTTGACACCAATTACTGGAATCGCTATGATAAAAGTACGATTGTTGCGTAGCGCAGAAGCCGACCTGCATCGGCTTCTTTTAAGAGGGATTCCCCTCTTGATTCCACGCAGATGCCCGACATCTGCAAAAAGCCCCTTTTCCATGATGGAGAAGGGGCTTTCTTGTCGTGTATCAGTACATATCTTTTTGCGTGAAGTTCCAGAACGCCACGATCAACGCACCAATTGTCCAACAGAGTAAGACAGCGAGCGAGAACGGTAACGTCATTCCTTCAATCGGTGGTGCTTGTCCATCAAGGTAGTTGATTAACCCAAAGTTCACGTTGACGAGATATTTCGAACTCGTCCAGCTTGAACCAAGTGTCGTCAACAATGTTCCGGAAATCAAGACAGCCATCATGATTCCGATACCGGTTGCTGTGTTCTTGACCAGAACCGACACCATTAAGGCAATCGTCGCCACTACGGCTGTGACGATCCAGGCGAGACCGATTGCCATCAACAGATATTCCCACATCGGAATCGTATGCACGAATTCGGTCGAGAACGTTCCGCTCGGTGAGGCTTGGAATCCGGTCAGTATCGGCGCGGTCCACCCGTCATATCCAAGGACGATTCCGGAAATCCCATAACAGACGGCGGCGGTCAGGGCCATCAGCATCGATGTATACAACAACGTCGTCAGCCATTTCGCCATCAAGATTTTCCAGCGCCGGACAGGTCGCGACAGTAAGGTTTTGATCGTTCCGTCATTTTGCTCCCCGCTGACGATATCCGCCATGATGACGATGATGAAGAGCGGGAGAATCAGCGTCAATCCTTGGGAGAAGAAAATCCGGATGAAGGTTGGTGCCCCCGGATAGTTCGGATTGATGTCATTGTCGAGATAGTATTGATTTTGTTTTAAGTCAAACTCAAGAAACTGACGAAACTCGTCTTGAATGCTGCTTGAGGCCAAACGGTTTTGCGTATCGACGATATCTTGTTGCAATTCGACACGCCAATCGAGTGTGCCTTGTTTCTTGATTTGCTCTTGAATGTCCCGGTACTGGGCATACGTAAACATCGAGACGAGGACAACTAAGATGATGGCGACGACGGCAAACCGTTTTTTCGAGGCAATCTTCATGACTTCGTTTCGGATCAGTCCGAGCATGTTCGGATTACGCAATGTGATCTCCTCCTGTCAATGTGATGAAGAGATCTTCGAGCGTCTGGACTTTCCGTTCGATCGTCCACACTTCGACGCCCGCTTCAAACAATTGTTTGTTGAGCGTTGGTGTCTTGCTGGCATCCATTAACGTATGGACGGTATTCGCGTCAACGATTTCCGAGACTTGGACGTCAGGAGACGCCGACAGGATCTCGTTTGCCTTAAAGGCATCATCGACACGCCAGTCAACACCCGGTGCAAGCGACTCAACCAGTTCCTTGACCGTTCCGACTTGAACGATCTTTCCGTAACTCATGATGGCGACACGATCCGCCAACATCTCAATCTCTGCCAGGATATGGCTCGAGACGAGGACCGATAAGCCGGTCTCATCCACTAACTTCCGGATGAACTGACGTAAATCACGGATTCCCATCGGATCGAGTCCGTTCGTCGGTTCGTCAAGAATCAAGACATCCGGACGGCCAAGCAAGGCTTGGGCAATCCCGAGACGCTGACGCATCCCAAGGGAATATGTCCGGACTTGATCGTCGACCCGTGCTGTCAAATCGACCAAGTCGATGACTTCTTGAATCCGGGCTTCATCGACGTTTGGTAACATCCGTGAAAAGACTTGCAGATTTTCGCGCCCCGTTAAATATTTATAGAGCTCCGGGTTTTCAACGATCGAACCGATTCGTTGCATCGCTTGAACAAATTGTTTGCGCACATCAAAGTCGCACACGGTAATTTTTCCTGATGTCGGTTTAATCAGACCGACGAGCATCCGGATGGTCGTCGTCTTCCCGGCACCGTTTGGTCCGAGGAATCCAAAGACTTCACCTGGGAAGATTTCAAATGAAATATTGTCGATGATTGTCTTTTTTCCAATGACCTTTGTGACTGATTCTAATTTTACAGTTGGTTTCACGTCTCTCACCTCTTAGTATCTATTCTAGCGGAATAATGAATGATTTACCTTATTGGAACACTTCAAAACCGCACATTTCGAAAAGTTTTGCTACAATCATAGTAACAGCAAAAGGAGGAACGGTTCATGAAACGATATGTTTGGCCACTTTTTTTAGTAGTTTCTCTTATTCTAACGGCAGTCTTTGGGTACGGTTTCGCCAGTGCCTACAATGATGTCGTCAATCCACCAAAACGAGCCGTCTTGACTCCAACCAAGGAAGAACCGGTCAAAAAAGGCGGGACGTACGTCGCGCTGGGTGATTCCCTGACACGTGGTGTCGGTGCCTCAAACGGAAACAGTTATGCCGCCATCGTCGGTCGCGATCTTGTCAAAAACGATCGTGTCGAACGTTTCCAAAATCTAGCCGTCAGCGGAGCACGGACGGAGGATCTCTTAAAACAGCTCGAACAAAAAGAAGTCCGTCGTACGTTGTCGCAAGCAAAAGTCATTTCGGTGACAATCGGCGGGAATGATTTGTTTAACCGCGGTGAAGGTGTCGCAAACTTTGATGCCAAAAAAACAGCAGCCACGATTGAGACTGCTCAAAACAATCTGGCAAAAACCTTCAGCATCTTACGGGAAGAAAATCCGGATGCCGTCATCTTCTATGTCGGACTGTATAATCCATTCCGCGCAAGCGAAAATGGAGAAGCGTTTGACGCCATCGTTCAAGAGTGGAACGCTAAATCACGGACACTCGGTATCAAACATGATATCGAAATCATCGATACGTTTAACCTCGTACGTGATGTCAAACGTGATCTTTCAAGCGATCAATTCCATCCAAACGATGCCACGTATGAAGACATCGCCAACTCAGCCATTCTTGCTGTCGAAAAACGTTTTTAAACAAAAAGGGTTACCTGGAGCACAAGCGCTGCTCCGGGTAACTCTTTTTATATAATTAGATTCTCTTGTTCGACTAAACCTTATTTCAAGCGTTTAGCGAGTGCAATCAACACCCATTGCAACGGCAGGCGTGTCCATAAAGCCCAAGCCGGCAAATTTTTTCCGTTGATTGGTTTTGGATTGACGGCCATGTTGATATTAGCCGGCAAGACGGCATAGAGGAAGCCCGGTAACGTCTTGCGGACGATATCGACACCCCGACCTGACAGTAACATCAGCCCGTACAATACTTCGATGACCCCGGACAGTTGTACGAAAAAGCGTTTGAACGGGATGAAAGCGGGCATAATCTTAACAAATCCCTTTTCATTTCGAAAATGACCGATCCCGGCGAACAGCAAGCCGCCACCATACAACACACGCAGTACATACTTCATCTGAAACATCTCCCTTTGTGACTAAGTTTGTTACTAGGTACGAAACACACTCAGTGTACCGAACTCCCCGTCTTCGCTCAACTGTTTGAGATTGTCGTCAAATTGTGGGGAATGATGAGTCATTTCGGAAAAACGACCGTAATTTCATTTCCCGCAGATGAATCTGATACATTAAGGACAGAACAATACACACGAAAGGATTGATTTTGATGGCAGGAAAAACGAGACAACTTTTACCGGGGCTAACCGGAGGCATCATTGGTGCCGTACTTACCGCAACAGTCGCCTTTCCAATTTTGATGGATCAAGAACAGCAAGTCGCTGACACTCCTTTGTCGAACGGGATGCCGAAACAAGTGTCGACGACGACCAATGATCCCGTCACGAATGCGGTCGCGACAGCGCAAAAATCCGTCGTCACGGTCACGAATTACCAATCCGGGAACGCCATGAACCAAGAGGAAGCTGCCAGTGGTTCCGGTTCTGGAGTCATCTATAAAAAATCGGACGATAAAGCGTATATCATCACCAATCATCACGTCGTCGACGGTGCTTCGAAACTCGATGTAACCTTAAACAACGGAGAAACAATCAGTGCCAAATTACTCGGCAGCGACGAGACGTATGATCTCGCAGTCCTTGAAGTCGAGGCAAAAGACGTTCCGTCCGTCATCACCCTTGGAAAATCAGCCGATTTAAAAGCCGGACAAACGGTCCTCGCGATCGGGAACCCGCTTGGTGAGTTCCAGAACTCCGTTACCCGCGGGATCGTCAGTTCCAACGATCGGACTGTCCCTGTCGATACGAACAAGGATGGACAGGACGACTTCAATACGACCGTCATCCAGACGGATGCCGCCATCAATCCGGGGAATTCCGGTGGCGCGTTAATTAACGAACAGGGACAACTCGTCGGCATCAACTCGATGAAGATCGCCGAGACCGGTGTCGAAGGCGTCGGCTTCAGCATTCCGATTGACGACGCGTTACCGATCTTAAAACAACTCGAGACCGACGGCGAAGTGAAACATCCGACGCTCGGCGTCTCGCTCCAGGATGTATCGGCGTTCCCGGCCGGTTATCTGCTTGATCAAGTCCAGTTGCCGGAATCACAAAAAACAGGTGTCGTCGTCATGTCGGTTGAACCGAACAGTCCTGCCGCATCCGCGAAACTGAAAACGGGTGACGTCATCACGAAGATCAATGATGAAGCAATCAAAAGTTTTGTTGACATTAAAACGGCCCTCATCAAATCCGACGGGAATGTCACGTTGACGATCATTCGTGACGGAAAACAACTGACGGTGTCGACGCAAACCACAACGACCGATCAACTGTAAACAATTGTCAAGGTACGTTTCAACCCCCTCCTATATCGGGTATTGTTTTATAACAATATCGATTGGGAGGCTTTTTTTATGTATGATTTAATTGGTGTCGGTATCGGACCGATGAATTTAGGCTTAAGCGCCCTGGCTCATCCAACCCCGTTGCGGACGTTATTTTTTGATGAAAGTGAACAGTTTTCTTGGCATCCCGGCATGATGATCAAAGATTCGATGATGCAAACAAGCTTCATCTCTGATCTTGTCACCCTCGCCGATCCGACCAGCCCGTTTACGTATTTAAATTATTTGCGGTCGATCAATCGTCTGCACACCTTTTATTTTTATGAAAAACTACTTATTTCCCGTCAGGAGTACAATGCCTACCTGAAATGGGTATCGACTCAACTGGAAGACCTGCACTTTTCGACACGTGTCATCGACATTCAAGATACCGGTGACAGCTACGAAGTGCTTGTCGAAGAAGTCGCAACCGGCAAACGGACGACATACGAAACACGGAATATCGTGCTTGGTACAGGTTCAAAACCATCGATTCCCGCTAGTTTTGATGACGGAGTCATTCATAATACACAGTACGTCATGGAAAAGGAATCTCTGCTCAAACAAGAGAAGGTCAGCATCGTCGGCTCCGGTCAAAGCGCAGCTGAAATTTTCCTCGACCTGCTCACGAGTGACCGTCCTGAGACGTTTGAGCTCGAATGGATTTCCCGGTCCACGATCTTCGAAACACTCGAGACCGGTAAACTGGGAGAAGAAATCTTTTCGCCGAGCTACGTCCAGTACTTCAACAGCCTGCCGCTTGAAACGAGACAAGACGCGGTGACGAAGTTTGCCCGGTCGCAAAACGGCATCAGTCCCGAGACACTTCAGGCCATTTATGAACATCTGTATGACCTGCCTCAGGACGATGCAAAACGGATCAATATTCGTGCCAATCTGGAAGTGAACCAGATTACCCGTGAACAGGACTTTACAATCTCCATGCGCCATACGGAACTACACGATGAACGGACATCCAAAACCGGTGCTGTCGTCGCTGCAACCGGCTTCGTTCCATCGTTGCCGCGTTTCGTCAACCGGCTCGACATCGAGTTTGAAGGAGAACAGGCCTGGAAGGTCGATGCCAATTACCGGATTCATCGAACCGTCAAAGCGAACCACCATCTGTATGCGACGACGAACCTCGAATTGTCGCACGGTCCGGCTGCTGATAATCTCGGAATGTCGGTCTCGCGCAATCAATTGATTTTAAATGATGTCGCGGGAAAAGAATTGTATCCGGTCGAACAACACGCGACGTTTACGACGTTCAACTAACTGACTGCAATAACAAACGATCCTCAGCCTATCCGCCGAGGATCGTTTTTAGTGTGTTGTTTCAAGGCTTTTTTGTCAGTTCCAGCGTCGCAAGAATCAATAACGCCGATTGGATCCGGCTTTGACCTGTTTTCGCGAGCAATAAATGAAACGCGATCAGCCAATTGACCTCGTCTGAAAATCGATTGCGCGAGCGCTCCCGATCGACGATCCGCGTCACATAAATCATATCGACCCGTTCTGTCGTTTCAAGTAACGCCAGTAACGGAAACAACCGGTCCCAGATTCGCACTTCCCGCTCCTCGAGCATTCCGCACCAGATTTGGATACGTTTTTTTCGAGCATCGAGGTCCGGTAACGCTCCCAAAATTTGGGCCGTCATCAACCGTTCGCTTGACGGGCTCATCCACTGCTCGAGCCATTGCTCGGACTGTTCGATTGTCCCGAAAAAGTTCTCCGGTAAGGGACCGGTCTCCATTAACGTCGAGGCAACGACATATTGTTTGGCCAGATTGAGGACAGGATGTGTTTTTTGCAGTTCCGTCATCAGCGGCAAGGCATCGATGCCTTGTTGCCGGTTCAACACTTCACCCAGTGCAAAAAACGGACGCACCGCTTTTTCTTTAATCAGACGTCGCTTAATGTGTTTTTCGGCTTCAATCACACGCTCGAGCAGTCGTTCCGGTTCGTTGCTGTTGAGTTCGATATGGGAGATCAACAGCGGCGTATAACGGCTGCGTAATGCCGAAAACCGGGTCGTCTTCTGCTTGACGATCTGCATCATCCGGTCGTAAACCGCCTTCTCGAAGACGGTATTGTGAATCGTGTACGACAGCGCAAAAAAACGGTGGAAGTCATGTGAACTTTCCTCATGCAGGGTCGAATAGGTTTCGTTGTAGTTTTCACAAAATAATCCATACATGTTCCTGTCCTCCCTTCCCTTATATGTTCCCCCTTCCCTTGAAATCATTCCGCTTTCCTCAGACGATCAATGGGTTTGCAGACAAAAAAAGCCGGAAGCTCCTTTTCATGTACAGAAAAGAGAACTTCCGACTTGGCGTTAGACGCGTTGTCGATCCAGTAAACGGGAGAAATACCCGCCGTTTTCGACCAGTTCTTCGTGCGTCCCGTCTTCAACGATGCCGTCTTTCGTGACGACCAAAATACGGTCGGCTTGACGAATCGTGGCCAGACGGTGGGCGATAATCAGTGTGGTTCGGTCTTTTGACAGTTCGGCCAGTGACTCTTGAATGATCGCTTCCGTCTCTGTATCGAGTGCTGAAGTTGCTTCATCCAAGATGAGGATCGGCGGATTTTTCAAGAACATCCGGGCGATGGCCAACCGTTGTTTTTGTCCACCGGATAATTTTAAGCCGCGCTCCCCGATTTGTGTATCAAATCCGTCCGGTAAATCGGCAATCATCTGACTTAAGTGTGCGCGTTCCGCTGCTTCGATGATTTGTTCACGACTTGCCGTCAAATCCCCATAAGCGATATTTTCGGCGATTGTCCCGGAAAACAGGAACACATCCTGTTGGACGATGCCAATTTGTTGCCGGAGCGAGCTTTTTGTCATCTGACGGATATCGATTCCGTCAATCGTGATCGCTCCGTCAAGTACATCGTAAAATCGTGGAATCAACGAACAAATCGTCGTTTTCCCGGCACCGGATGTCCCGACGAAGGCAATCGTCTGACCCGGTTCGACCGACAGACTGATGTCTTTTAAAATCAAACGATCCGCTTCATAACCGAAGCTGACGTCATCAAACCGAATCGCGCCGCGTAACGTCGAGACGTGAACGGCGTCCGGGGCGTCCTTGAGTTCCTCATCGTGATCAATCATCTCGAGGAAACGTTTGAAACCTGCCATTCCTTTTGGATACAACTCAAGCAACGCCGTGATCTTATCGATCGGTTTGAGCAAGATATTCATGTACAGGATGAAACCGACGAGTTCTCCGTAAGTGAGTTTTCCGGTATAGCTGAGGTAAGCACCGACGACGAGGACAGCGAGGGTCATCAAACGTGTCGTCAAGTAAATGCCTGACAGACTCGTACTCATGACTTTATAGGCACTAATCTTTGATTTACGGAACGTCGTGTTGTCCTTCTCGAAGCGAGCCACTTCGTGTGCTTCGTTCGTAAACGATTGAACGACCCGGATACCCGACACACTATCCTCGACCCGGGAATTGACCTCGGCGATGTTCCCATACATCCGGTCCCATGAACGATTCATTCGAACGTTGGCGTAACTGATCAACCAAATCAAGAACGGGACGGCAATGATCGTGACGAGTGCAAGCGGCACATTGATCGTCAGCATGATGGAGAAAGCACCAATTAACGTCATGACAGCGATGAAGGCGTCTTCCGGACCGTGGTGGGCAAGTTCTCCGATATCAAATAAATCGTTTGTGATCCGACTCATGATGTGACCGGTCTTCGTATTGTCAAAAAAGCGGAATGACTGTTTTTGGACGTGTCCAAACAACTGGCGCCGCATATCCGTCTCGATGTTGATGCCGAGTTTGTGCCCGTAGTAGTTGACGACAAACTGCATCAATGTGCTGATGACGTACAATCCAAGCAATCCGATGCTGACGAGAATGATCCAGTTCAACTCGCTGTTCGGTAACAACGAATCGATGAACCATGCGACAGCAAGCGGAAAAGCGAGCTCCAGCAGTCCGACGAACAAGGCGGACGAAAAATCGAGCCAAAACAATCGTTTATGCGGTATGTAATAGTGATAAAACCGTTTTAACATGCAAGTCCTCCTCCCAAATTACCTTTAGTGTACAGGATAACTGAAAATAATTCTCGTTTACAAATCTTTCTTGTTTTCTTGAAAATGAATCGAATTTCTTTCTTAAAAAATATATTTTAAAATCAGGGGAATTCCCTGCTTGTTATGACAAAATGGTAACAATGATTCGATTTCTGATCGAACTGGATTCGTTATTTTGGAAGGGAGCCACACTACGTGAAAAAGACTTTTCTCACTTTGACGACCCTCGCGCTGATCAGCTCAGCTACCGGCGTCGAAGCCGCATCAACGACACTCATCTTGACAGACAACGTCAACATCCGGACTGCTGCCACTACTTCCGCTCCAGTCATTACCACCCTAAAAAAAGGAACGACTGTCACGGCCGTCAAGAAAACGGGATCTTGGTACGAAATTCGTCACCAGTCGAAAAAAGCTTTCATCACTGCCGCCTACGTCAAAACGGTGCCAGCAAAAGCAGCCACAACCACGACCTACATAACGAACACTGCTTCCGTGAACGTCCGTGAGAAGGCAACGACATCATCCAAATCGCTTGGTAAACTCGCTAAAAATGTGAATCTGGCTGTTAAAAAGAAAACCGGTGACTGGTACGAAATTACGTATCAGAAAAAACCGGCTTTCGTGCACACGACGCTCGTCACGGCTAAAACATCAACGGTGACGACGGGCTCTAAACCACCGGTCACGACTCCGGTCACACCACCGGCTTCAACGGCCGTCAAAGCAGTCGATTCATCGAAACAATATGAAGTCAATGCCAAGGAAGGTCTGAACGCCCGTCTGTCGGCTTCAACGACCGGCAAGATTTATAAGACATTACCGCATAAAACGGTCTTGAAGGTCACGGGTGCAGTCGACTCGTGGTACCAAGTTCAACTCGACGGGAAAAATGTGTACGTCGCGTCGAATTATGTGCTGGCGTCAGCAAAAGAAACACCGCCTGCGCCGGGTGTCTCCGTCACACCGGTCGATCAGTCGAAACCGTATAAAGTCAACGCCCCGACCGGCTTAAACGTCCGGACGGCCCCAAGTACGACGTCGACGGTATTTACGCAACTGGCTCACGGATCGTCGGTTCAAGTATCCGGTGAAACAACCGGTACAAGCACCGGCTGGTATCAGATCAAGATTGGAACGACGTATTATTACGTTGCCAAAAGCTACATCACGACCGGATCCGTCACGTCTCCGGTGACACCACCCGTCACACCGCCTGCACCGACGATTCCGGCTTCCGGCATCATGGAAAAAGCGATCTCGATCGGACAAAAATATCTCGGGACACCGTACGTCTGGGGTTCAAGCAGTCCGGTCAACGGTGGATTCGATTGTTCCGGCTTCATCAACTACACGTTGAACACAGCGGGTTATAAAGTGGCTCGGACAAACGTCAACGGCTACTGGAACAACGATGGCTACCTCGGTCAAAAGTTATCAAAATTACGTCAACCGGTCCGCGGCGACATCATTTTCTTTGAAAATACGTACGCAGCAGGTCCGACCCACATTGGCATCATGTTGAACAACGATCAGTTCATTCATGCCAATACACCGTCTCTCGGCATCAGCCGTCTGTCTGAACGCTATTGGACACAAAAATTACTTGGTTTTAAAGCGCTTTGATGTAAAAAAGCTCTACCCGGAACAGTATCCGGATAGAGCTTTTTTTAATGCAGTTCTGCCAATAGTTGCTCTATTTTCTGTTTGAAATAACCACGTGAAAGATGCGCCGTCATTTGTTCAACCTCGTCCCGGTGTTCAAGACCGGTCCCTTTCGTCATCGCAAGCGCTAGCGTCTGCAACATTTCCGACAAATCATATTCGCTCGCAACCCGCCAAATATGTACATTGCCCCAGATTTTTGCCACGGCTCCCTGTAAATCAAACTCCAATTTTTCGCCAGGCTGTTGCCATAAACAAAGATAGACCTCTAACTGTCCGATATAATGGTAACTGGCTTCGATATCGACTTCTACCAAGCGTTCTCGGGCATAACGAATGCCGGCATAGTCTTTTTGGTGAATCGCGATGCTTCCTTTCGTCAATTCGACGAGAAGACGCTCATACACGTTCGCTTCGGTAAATAAAAAGAAATGATTTAATTTGTCGAGTTCAGTTTTTGCCGACGCATAGTCCCCGGTCAGACTCAAGAAAAGTGCCAGCAAACGGTGATAGGAAATGACCTCAATATAAACCCCTTTCTCTCGCATATAGGCAATTCCTTCCCGCAATAAGACGATGGACTCGGTCCAGTTGTCCTCTTTCACACTGACCCGAAGTGCTTGTAACATCTGATAATCAAGAAACGTCTCGTGCGAAAGCGGAATATCCTGAATGATCATCATTGCATCAATCAATTGATAGGCCTCTTCATACCGACGCAGAAAAAACAGGAAATAGACTTTTGAAATTTGTACTTCGATTTGTTGATCCCGTAGGTCAAGATTTTTAAAAATATCAAATGCCAATTCAAAATAACGAAGACCTTCCTCCGGATTCAAAAAACGTAAAGCAAAACCGTATTTATGATAGATTTGCCCCTGCCAATAGGAAGGAACAGCCGGATCAAGATACGGGCTTAACATCTCAATGATCTGTTGCTCACTATAATACTTACTTTTCGGCGACTCAATTTGTTCCAAGAGTTGCTTCATTTCCGTGACACGCGGATCGAGCAGGAGTTCGTCCACCGAGACATGCAACCGTTCAGCAATCCGTTGCAGCGCCGGCAAGGACGGTGTTGCTTTTCCATTCTCGATCATGCTGAGCATCGATTTGGTCATGATACCTTCAGCGACTTCCGACTGTGTCATTTTTTTCGTTTTTCGTAATGTTTTGATTCGTGTTCCCAGCATCTTGTCACCCTCACCCGAACATAAAGTTCAATTTAATTTAACTTTTATATTTACAATTCTTCCCTGTTCCTCTAGTATAAAGGAAAGTTCAATTTAATTGAACAAAAAGGAGGAATTAAGATGTCGAAAAATTTACAACGACTGTTATTCGGTAAGTTTTGTTCGTTATTCGCCGCCAGTCTTTTTACGTTCGTCGCCGGTTTGACTGTTTTGCGTGAAACGTCATCTGGGCTTCAGTTCGCTTTAGTTCTCATAGCGGGAACTTTACCGCGGATTATACTGTCGCCGGTTGCCGGTGTCCTCGCCGACCGCTGGAATCGTAAAAAAATCATTGTCTTGACGGAGACATTCAGTGCGTTGACGCTAACAGTATTTGCAGGTTACGCCTTCTTTTTCCCGATTCACACACTTCACTACATGATTGTCAGCGCAATCCTTACCTCCTTGTCGACCTTCCTGTCCGTGACGTTGATGAGTTCCTTAACCCGATTGCTTGAAGAAACAGAACTTCAACGCGGCAATTCCTTGATTTCAACCATCAGCTCCATCTCTTCGATCGGTGCACCGATGCTCGCCGGATTTTTATTATCGTTTGCTCCAATTGATCTCTTTTCTCTCCTGCCGTTAACGTTATTCGCCTTGGCGGCGATCTGGAATACACGTCTGACTTTCCGGGTACTTCCATCATCTGCTGAAACCACTGCTTCATTTTTGACGGATTTCCGCGACGGTTACCGTTATGTATTCAAACAACGTCTCTTGACGACATTAATCATGATGGCACTGGTCTTAAATTTCTTTTTTATTGCCTTTGAAGTCATGTATCCGATCATACTACTGGATCGTCTGTCGTTCTCACCGTTTCAATTTGGAGTGATCGAAGCTGTGTTAGGGGTCGGACTGTTAATTTCCTCCCTGCTGCTTGCCTTACCCCGTTTCACCATCAAACGTCCGTTGCTGACAGTCTTTCAATCACTTACTTTACTTGGTGTGTTTTTTATCATCCCAATTTTGCCGTTACTTGGTCTCATCCCGGTCAGCTGGTCGTTTGCTTACTTTTTCCTCTTTTCTTTTATTGAAGGCTTTCTTGTTTTACGGGCCAACATCCCGCTCCAATTGATCGTACAACGCCGGACGGATCCTGCTTACTTAGGGCGCGTCATCGGCGTCATGGAATCTCTCGCGATGGGTATCATGCCGCTCGGTATGTTACTGTTCGGTTATTTGAGCGATTATGTCTCGCTCAGTCTGTTGTTTAGCATCAGCTCATTTGGTCTGTTGCTGACGGTCGGCAGCGGAATGTTCGTCCTGCGGCAAGATCTCCAAGCAGAACGTTCAGAACAAAACCCGTCGCTTGAAACAGAAAAAACGTCCACCTCAGCGAGCTGAGATGAACGTCTCTATTTTTTAAACCGCTGCTTTGACTGCGTCCATGATCAGACGGAGTGATTGTTGTTTGGCTTCTTTGTCGGCAATCATCGAAGCAATCATCACTTCATCGGTTCCATATGAATCGGCAAGCTCTTGCAATTGTTTCGCAACAGATTCTGGGTTACCGACGATCATCCGTTTTCGGTTTTCAGCAATCCGGAACTGATCTTGGAACGAGTACTGGTAAGCCGCCGCTTCTTCCGGAGTCGGTGTACCTGTTGACGAGACACCTTTCTCAAGCAGGAGCAATGACAAATCAAGACTCGAAGCCAATCGTTCCGCTTCTTCCGTTGTCTCGGCACATGTCACGAAAATCGAGACGAGTGTTTGCGGCGTCTCATTAAATGACGTCGCCATGAAGTTATGACGGTAGTAATCCATCACTTCTTGACCACCCTGTCCGTTGATGAAGTGGGCAAAGGCGAAACCAAATCCGCGCTGCGCCGCATTTAAGGCACTTCCGCCGCTTGACCCGAGCAGCCAGGCTTCCGGTGTCGTATCGATTTCCGGTGTCGCAACAAGTCCTGCGAAACGGTGATCCGCCGGGGCACCATCTTTTAAATAATCGACGAGATCATCGAGTTGTGCGCCGTAATCCGCTCCTCCGAATCGTGGGGACGATCCTTCCTGAAGAGCGCGGGTGGCGAGTGGCATGCCACCCGGTGCCCGACCGAGACCTAAATCGATCCGGTTCGGTGCGAGTCCTTCCAGGACACGGAAGTTCTCCGCAACCTTATACGGACTGTAATGCGGTAACATGACGCCCCCTGAACCAAGACGGATCTGTTTTGTAACGGCTGCCATGTAGGCGATTAAAACTTCCGGACTTGATCCGGCAAGTGTCTTCGCAAAGTGGTGTTCCGACACCCATAACCGTGTATATCCGAGCTCATCGGCGATTTTTGCAAGTTCAACCGTTTCGTGTAAGGCTTCTGACGGGGTTTGTCCTTTTGAGACCGGTGATTGGTCTAAAATACTTAATTTCAATATAATCTCTCCTCTGGTGTTGACTTCATGTCTAAACTGTACGCCTGTCGGATAATTGAATGCAATAAAACTGCCTGTTTACCGGTTGGCGACGTTTTCAATCTGTAAATCAGGGAACATTCCTAGAGTAGCCGCAACAAAAACTTAAAGGATGAGGTGTTTTTCATGTCAACGAATCATACATCAAACCAAGAAGCTGTCGAAACGGTCAAAAAATTAATCGATAAAATCGAAACGGCGATGCTGACGACCATCTCTGATGAAGGTCTTGTCTCACGTCCCATGCAAACTCAGGATATCGAGTTCGATGGCGATCTCTGGTTCCTTACATCAAAAGAAACAGGCAAATATAACGAAATTCTTAAAAATCCGAACGTCAACGTCGCGTATGTCGACAAATCATATGTCTCGATCCGCGGGAAAGCAGAATTTGTCGAAGACATCAATCGTAAAAAAGAACTTTGGAGCCCACGATACGAAGCGTATCTCGGTACGACGTACGAAGATCCAAAAGTCGTCTTAATCAAGGTGAATACGGAAGGCGCCGAATACTGGGAAACCGGAAATACGACAAAATCCGTAAAACAACTCTTGAAAAAAGCGGTCGGTAACGATGACTCGAACGAAATCAACAAAAAAGTCGATCTATCTTGATCCGTTCCCTTTAGACCATGTCGCCGTTTGGTGACATGGTCTTTTTTTGTTCAAATTGGTTTTAATCACGTCATCTGGTGTAACATACTACTATTAGTAATAAAGTTTGTTAGCTAAAGGAGACGCATCATGGGAGAATTCATTACATTATTAAAACGGGGCAATCGTTCTGCTCTGACGGCCGGCATCGTCAACTCGGTCATCGCCATCATCAAAGCCGTCGCTTATGTCTTAACCGGCAACGTCGCAATGTTTGCGGAAATGATGCACACGATTGGAGACGCCGCCAATCAATTTTTTGTTTTTATCGGCTCTGCCCTCAGTAAAAAGGCACCAACAAAACGATTCCCGAACGGATTTGGTCGTCTCGTCAATCTCGTCTTGCTCGGCGCCATCTTATTCGTCGGCATCATGGCATATGAAACGATTCATGAAGGAATCGCCCACATCATCGAACCGACGGAATCGACCGGCTTCTGGATCACACTGTCCGTTTTGTTTGTCGGTGTCGTGCTCGAAAGTGGTGTCTTTTATAAAGCGATGCAAGAAATCGCCCACGATGCCCGCTTGACGTCAAAGGGTCCGAAGCTGATTCTCGACAGTTTCCGGGCCTTGAAACAGGCAAAACCGGCAACACGGCTCGTCTTCCTCGAAGATTTGGTCGCAACGGCAGGTGGTCTCGTCGCGATGATCGCCGTCATCATTTCGCATCTGACACCGTTTCATCAAGCAGAAGGGATCGCTTCCATCCTCATCGGTTTAATGATGTTTTACGTCGTTGGTAACGTCTTTTTACAAAATGCGGCCGGTGCACTTGGAGAAGCGGATGAGACGATGGCAGCACGTATCGGAGGCATCATCATGCGCGATCCGGATGTCCGGGATATCAGTAAACTTGAAGTCATCAAGGAAGGCGATCATTTTCATGTCGAAGTCGAAATCGAAGTCGATCCGACGTTGACCATCGCCCTGGCCGATGACATCAAAGACCGACTTGAACTTCAAATCCGTCTGCAACAGGGCATCATTGATGTGACCATCGGATTTGATGAAGACGACAACATTCAACAGTACATCGTCTCGACAAACGAAACACGATGAATCCGTTTACGCTGGAAGTCGTTCAAATCATCCGTTCGATTCCACCAGGGCGGGTCATGACCTATGGACAAGTTGCCCGCCTCGCCGGTAATCCGCGGGCAGCACGACAAGTCGCCCGGATTCTCCACAGCCTGAGTCGGACGGAGCAGTTACCGTGGCACCGCGTCTTGAATGCTAAAGGCGAAATTTCCCTTGAGGGGGAGGAGCAACAATTGGCCCTCGAGGCAGAGGGTGTTGTCTTTGACCGGGCGGGCAAACTTTCTTTACGCCGTTATCAGGTCTGAACAAAAAGGAAGCGGATCGCATCTCTCGATGCGATCCGCTTCCTTTTTTAAGCTTTTTGCTTCATTTGACGTAAGACTTCCGCCTCCAGTTGCGGTTCCGGCGGCAACCAGCCTTCCGGTTTCATGACCTTTTGATCCGATTCCCGGAAAATCGGTTGACCGTCCGGACCGAGTTTTGCCATATTGGCTTGTTGGACAATCTCGAACAATGGTCCGGGTTCAAGTCCCGCTTCAACGAAACTGCCCATGATGAAGTACAGGGCGTCCGTCAAGGCATCGCCTTGACCGACAAGTTGTTCCACTTCAGTCGTCGGATACGTCTCACGTAACGATTTTTCAACCGCCCGATCAAGCCCCGTCTTAAAGGTCTCGATTGCTGCTAAAAATTCGTTTTCATCACGTGAGGACTGGTGCAGAAACTCGACGACAGCTTCTTCTGCCGTCCAGGTCGCCCGCTTGATTCCGCGTTCCAGTGGAATCGGTGTCGGGTGGTCCGCACCCGGATGATGGAACGTCTGATGGAACTCTTTGACGTCTTGATAATAATTTGGTTGTTTCAAATCGATCACTCCCCTGTTCCGTTTCACTCTCGAACGGTTTTCATTCTAACAGATTTCGGGAGATTTCTCGATGCGTTCATCGTTTAGCGGACGTGATCCACCAACCGGATTCCCCGGCTGATCAATTCCTCGCGTTCTTTTGACGTCTGTTTGAGACGGTCAAGATCGGCAATCAGACGCGCTTGATCGACTTCATCCGCCAGTTCGAGTAACTCGAGACGCAGTAACCAAGCATCCGGCAGTTGACTGAGCGTCTGATCAATCAGTTGTGGCAACAATTGACGGTCCGCTCGTCCTTCGCGCATCTCGCGCACTGCTTCAAAGATCGGATCAGCCGCCGTCAGCGGTCGCTCGACACGTTCAAACTCAACCGTCTCCGGAATCGGTTTCAGTGCTTCGACTTCTGTTCCCGGGAAGGCTGACGTGATGTCACCGACAATCAACTCCATCCGGCTCATCGCAGTCGTTTCTCCGTCTTTTGTCACCTGCGCGTTTTCCAGGATGACGAGCGCACGGTGACCGTTGACGTTTTGGATCGCTGAAATCTGTCCTGTCACCTGAACCGAACCTTCTTTCCAGTCCAGCTGTTCGCCAACTTTCACTTGCAGAAGGGTTTTGTTTAATTCAGATCCATGTAACAGTGTAAAGCCTTCCGGGTGGTCCGCAAGTCCTTGACCCGTCATGACTTCCCCGTTCGCCGCAAGCGCCGTTGGACCGGTCAGCTTAACGAGATGCAGTGATTCATGAATTTCGTGCGTATCCGGTACACCGACGAGGGAGACACCACTTTCAAAGACGAGCGTCGACAAGTTACCCGATTCAACAGCTTTCGTCAGACCGTGGATACCGCCGCGGACGTATGACATCGTCTGCGCAAATTCTTCTAACGCATCCCGGAGTTGCTCAAACGATTCACAGACAAACAGTTCCTTTTGCATGCTTGTCACGTCATGTTTCGTCGCCAGTGCTTTTGCGAGTGAAAACGGATGTTTTGTGACGGCATCTGTCAAGCAGTGACGGCTTTCGCCGACTGATGACAGAAGACCGGCACCGTAGATTTGCGGATTGTTGATGTCTCCGATGAGACCAAACTCGACGGTCCACCAGAACAGACGCGAAATTTCATTGGCTTCGGAAATCCCGGTCACGTGGGTCCGGGTTTCGGCGAGCGCGACTTCTGCCTGCTCGATGTCTGCCGGTGTCGAGAACGGACTTTCTTTGACAATCGTCAGTTTTTTCAGTGCTTTGAAGACATCATGCTCGGCTTTATGGTTAAAGGCATGCGCTCCGATTTCGCCAAACCGGCGGACAAATTCCGCGTACGTCGGATTCATCAAGATCGGCGCGTGACCTGCCGCCTCGTGCAAGATGTCAGGAGCCGGTGTGTAGAGGATGTTATCAACTTTGCGGATATCGGTTGCGATCGGCAACAAACCGTGACCTTGGAAGTCAAAGAACGCGACACCGGGAATCAGGCCGTCAACAGCAACCGTACCCCAACCGCCCCGACTTAAGTTCGCCGTCATATCACGGACATCCGGAATCCGTTCCGGACTGATACCGGATGCAGCCAACCCTTCAAGGTATGCCGGATGTGCCGTATCTTGTAATGTATTTAAATTCAGTCGCATGACGTAACGCCAGACCGCATGGTCCGTCGGCGTGTAATCTTCGTAGTGCTGCGGTGCGACGTGTGGTTGTAAGTGACTTGGAATGATTGGTGTAGACATATGAATTTCCCCCTTGAAAGTAGATGAACAACAAAAAGTCCCTGCCGAACAAAGATGTTCGACAGGGACGACGAAAGGCCGCGGTACCACCCTGATAATCTACATAGACATAGATCGCTTCATTACGGGATAACGGTTTTCTCCGCTTGCGTGGCAAGAGACTCGGAAACTGTAATTCGACCCAATCTGTGTACACGTTCGCAGCGCCACGTGCTCTCTGAAACAGGGAGATTGTTTCTACTTCGGTTTCGTCTTCGTCTAACTTCTTTCATTCTGTTATGCTGTTACGCTGTTAGCAACTAAAGTGTTGTTAAGGAGGACTATACGCTTACTTTTTACTTTCGTCAATCGCTTTTTTTCGTTTAAAACGATTAAATGTTTTATCGCGGACGGATTTCTGTTCGATCGACAGCGATGTCACATGGCGTCGAAGCGCACCGTTAAGCCGTTTTTCGAACAGTTCCAGTTCCTGGATCCATTCATTCATTGCGACGACAATCGGCAAAATTTCCATGATCAATTCTTCTTCGAGTTCATCCCGATCAAGGAAGGAATGTTTGACGAAAGCAATGTTTTCTTTGACGAGATCTTCCATCGCGAGCGGTTCTTCCGTCAGTAACAGGTCATACGTCAACAAGACCTTTTCCTGACGCTGGGCGATGTGCATGACGTGATAAAACAGTTCACTCCGCAAATCGTCTGCGATGTGCGAGAGTGCCTGCTCCCGCTCCCGGAACCGTTCTGCCGTCGCGACACCCCGTTCCAGGCACGCCTGCATGTGTTGCAGGATGATCAGGTTCCGTAATAACGAGACATGCCGCTGCCGCGAGCCGCGAATCTCTTCCCGGTGCAGATTAAACAATGTCTTCGTCTCGAGCATCGAGCGGCTCATTTTGTCGATCGCTGACCGGTATGGTGTGACTTTCCCTTCAAAAGCGATTGCCCGCGTGACGACAAGCAGCTTCTCAAAGAGTTTTGAAGCCTTTTGATAGTAGACGTTCCCGTAACGAGGTGGGAAAATCAAGGCATTGACACCGAGCGCACAACCAATCCCGAGCATGACGAGTAAGTAACGGATCAAGACGATTTGCCATAACGGATCCGTCGCCCCTTCAACACTCTCCAGAATGACGATAATCATCAAGACGACGTGAGGAATCGTCCGACCGAAGCCAAAGGCAAGCAAAATCGAGATCGCTGCCATGATGACGATTCCGATCGCCAATGGATTGGCCGGATTGTCACCTAAAATCCAGAGTGAGACGAGCGTCAGGAAGGCGCCGATCAAGTTGGCTTCCGCTTCCTCGAGAAACTGTTTCCATGTCTGATAAACGGACGGCAACAAAGTAGTCGCCGCTGAAATCGCAGGTAGGATTGGGCTTAAATTAAACAGATCACTGATGATCAAGGCCAAGATGACCGCAAGTCCTGTTTTGATGGTACGTGGTCCGATTTGTAGAGATTGACCGCCCATATACGAACCTCCTTCATATTGTAGATACGTCCCCTATTCTTGCTCTAATACCCGAAAAACGCAATTAAAAAATCACTCCAAGTCGCCTTGGAGTGATTTTGAGATCCAATCAATCGATTATGATGCTTTTGTACCGGCGCCTGAAGTCATTTCTTTTTTCGCGACTTCTTGATCGACGAGCGGTTTTTTCAAGATCGAGAGGATGGCTGCTCCGACGAGTGCTCCGATTAAAATCGCACCAGCGTAGCTGAGGACTGCCATCAATGTGCCCGATGGTCCGTCAAGTAATGGGAAGACGAACACACCGCCGTGTGGTGCCGGAAGCAACACACCGAAGACGATTGTCAAGGCACCAGCGATTGCTGAACCGATGACGCTTGATGGGATGACACGAAGTGGATCTGCTGCTGCGAACGGGATTGCACCTTCCGTGACGAATGAAGCACCCATTGCGTAAGCTGCGATACCGGCTTCCCGTTCTTGTGGTGTAAATTTCTTGCGTGCGAACAACGTAGACGAGAAGGCTACGAGAAGCGGTGGAACCATACCACCCGCCATGACGGCTGCCATGACTTCCGTGTTTCCTGCTGTTAATGCGGCTGTTCCGAAAACGTAAGCTGTTTTGTTGATTGGACCACCCATATCGATCGCCATCATCGCTGCGACGAGCATACCGAGTAGGATAGCGTTTCCGCCGCTGAGACCGTTGAGTGAATCCGTCAACCATGTCATGAAGGCAGCGATTGGTTCGTTGATGACAAGAAGCATGATCATACCCGTGATGAATGAACCGAATAGCGGGTAAAGCAAGACCGGCTTGATGCCTTCCAGTGCTTTCGGAAGACCTTGCAAGACTTTGATCAGTAAGAGAACGACGTAACCGGCAAGGAAACCGGCAATCAATCCACCGAGGAATCCAGCGTTCCCTTGGCTTGCAAGGAAACCGGCAATTAAACCTGGTGCGAGACCTGGTTTATCGGCAATCGACATCGCGATGAATCCGGCAAGAACAGGAATCAAGAGACCAAATGCTGCCTGACCAATCGACATCAATTGTGCGGCAAACTCATTGTACGATGCGTCATCCGGATTAGCGGAGTTGATCCCCCAGAAGAAGCTGATTGCGATCAACAGACCACCGGCGACGACGAGTGGCAACATCGCGGAAACCCCGCTCATCAGGTGTTTATAGAAACCACCACGTGCCGGTTTTGAGCTGTCGCTTGATCCGCTGCCTTTATAGACAGGTGCATCTTGTTTAACGGCACGGTCAATCAATTCTTTTGGTTTACGGATACCTTGGGCAACCGGTACTTCGACGACGTGTTTTCCGTTGAAGCGGTCCATCTCGACGGCTTTGTCCGCTGCGACGATGATTGCTGTCGCATCTTGGATGTCTTGACTCGTCAAACCGTTTTTGACACCGGTTGAACCGTTCGTTTCGACTTTAATCCGGACACCCATTTCTTCCGCTTTTTGACGAAGGGAATCGGCTGCCATATACGTGTGGGCAATGCCGGTTGGACATGCTGTAACGGCGAGAATGTATGGTGCGTCTTTTGCGACTTCCGGAGAAGAGACATCGACCGGACCTTCTTCTTCCCGTTCTTTTGCTTCAATCGCAGCAATCACTTCATCTTCTGAACGAGCCGAGAGAATCGTATCCCGGAACTTCATGTCCATCAGATAAACCGACAGTTTGGATAACGTTTCAAGGTGGGCGTTATCGGCATTTTCACCGGCTGCAATCATGAAGAACAAACGGCTTGGTTGTCCGTCGAGTGCTTCGTAATCGATACCTGTCGAACGTCCGAAGGCGATAGCCGGTGATTTAACGGCTGCCGTCTTCGCGTGTGGAATGGCGATGCCTTCACCAAGTCCCGTCGTACTTTGGGCTTCCCGTGCTAAAATCGCTTCACGGTAAGCAGAACGGTCATTTAATTTCCCTGCACGATCGAGGACATCGACGAGCTCGTCAATGACGGTTGCTTTCGTAGACGAACGTAAATCTAATTTGATGGTGTCGCGTGTCAAAAGATCTGTGATTTTCATGAGTTAGTCACTCCTTTTTATGATTGAATGAGTTCAACGACTTTTACGTCGGTTAATAAACGATCGATATCTTCTTTCGTGCATAATCCGAAGGCATAAGCAGAAGCACTGCCTGTCGTGACGGCGTAACGGAAAGCTTCTTCCGGAGGTCGGCCGAGGGCATGACTGGCAACGAATCCAGCGACAAGCGAATCACCGGCACCGACGGAATTGATCAGTTTACCGGCTGGCGTATTTGCCGTGTAAGCTCCTTGTTTATTGACGAGTAACGCACCGTCCCCTGCAAAGGAGATGATGACATTCTCTGCGCCCCGCTCCACCAGTTGTTGAGCGTACGGGACGGCCATTTCTTTTGACGTTATCTCGACGTCAAAGATCTCGCCCAGCTCGTGGTGGTTCGGTTTGATCATGAATGGACCAAGCGGTAATACTTCGAGCATCGCTTCTTTTGTCGTATCGACGGCGAATTTGACACCACGCTTCGTTAATACTTGTGCAATCTTCCGGTACAAATCTTGCGGCAAGCTGCTTGGGATGCTGCCGGCAAAGACGACGATATCGCCTGCTTGCATCGTCTCGAATGCTGCCAGTAACGCGTTTAATTCATCTTCTTGAATATTCGGTCCCGCTGCATTGAGTTCCGATTCCTGATCGGCACGAATTTTAACGTTGATCCGCGTCTCATCGGCAATCGGCGTAAAGGCTGTCAAAACACCTTGTTTCTCCAGTTCATTGCGAATGAATTGTCCGGTGCTTCCTCCTAAAAATCCGAGTGCCTCTGTTTCGACCTCATAGTTCTTCAGGACGAGTGAGACGTTGATCCCTTTTCCACCCGCCACTTTTTCGGCTTGTTCAACACGGTTGACCTGACCGGCTTCAAATACCGGCAACGTGACATAATAATCGATCGATGGGTTCAGTGTCAGTGTATAAATCATTTCGCGTTCACCACCTCTGTATATTGACTGTATTTCGCTTCTTGTTCGCTCGATGTCGTCGTGATGATCGTCGCCGCTCGCAATGAAGCGACCCGACTAAAACTGATTTCATCCAACTTCGTCTCATCGACTAATACGTAAGACTTTTTTGCCAACTCAATCGCTGTCTTCTTTACGAGTGCCTCTTCCGGATCCGGCGTCGTGAATCCTTGGGTCGGATGAACACCGTTCATCCCAAGAAATGCGACATCAAAATGGTAAATCAACATTCCTTCACGTGCGTTGTAACCAACCAGTGCTTGCGTCGAATGCTTGAGTTGCCCTCCGACGACGAACGTCGGGATACGGTGATAGAGTAACGTATTCGCTAGAGGAAGACTGTTCGTCACGACTGTAATCGCCTTTTGTTCGAGGTAAGGAACGATGGCAAGTGTCGTCGTTCCCGCATCGAGATAAACGTACATTCCGTCTTCGATCAAGTCGGCTGCCGCTTGGGCAATCCGGTCCTTTTCTTCGACGAAACGATCACTTTTCTCGAAATAACTCGGTTCATCAATTTGCAAGTGATTGGCGGTCGCCCCGCCATGAACCCGTCGAAGATGTCCCGCTGCTTCTAACTGCGATAAATCTCGGCGAATCGTGGATTCACTGGCTCCCGTCTGATCGACGATGGTTTGCATTTTGACGACTTCTTCTCGAGCTAATAACTCAAGAATCAGTTGATGGCGTTTTTTCGTTAACATTGGTTTCCCTCCGCATCTTTAATATAAAGCGTTTACATTTAAAAATCAATCAAAATCGTTCAACTTTTTATGTTTTTCGTCAAAAAACCTTCAAAATGTGACTTTATTCGACAATAATGTCCTCTTATACGTCTATTATACACCAAAAACGGTCATATGATGACCGTTTACACAAAAAAACCGCTCATCCCCTGAGCGGTTTTAAAAAAGACGGTCATCGACTATTTAATTTCACGCTTTGACTTTATTTTGCAGATGACCGATCCCTTCAATCGATACATCGACGACATCTCCATCCTGAAGATACGTGGGAGGTGTCATTCCATGTCCGACGCCGGCCGGTGTTCCCGTCGCGATGACATCGCCTGCTTCAAGCGTCATTCCGCGCGACACTTCCGTCAGAATCGTCACGACATCACGGAGCATCAATTTCGTCGACCCCGACTGACGGAGCTGACCGTTCACCCGTGTCTCGACCAACACATCCGTCGGATCAAAGCTGTCTTCCGTCACGATGACCGGACCAAACGGACAAAATCCGTCGAGCGATTTACCGCGGAAAAACTGCACGTGTTCTTTTTGCAGATCCCGAGCCGTCACATCATTGATGATGCTGTAACCAAAAACATGATCCAAGGCGTTTTCCGGCGTCAAATCCCGACCGGTCGTTCCGATGATGATTGCAAGTTCCCCTTCATAATCCAACTGATCCGTTAATCCGGCATGACGCTCAATTGAATCAAACGGACCGACGACTGAGGTCGGTGCTTTCGTAAACAAGACGAACTTCCCTGCCCCCGCCGTATCCATTTCTTTGATATGATCCGCATAGTTTTTCCCGACACAAATGACATTCCGGGATGGTATGTAAGGTGCCAGCAATCGGACGGAATCCTGAAGACGAGGTGCCACGTCCAAATCCAAATCCATCTCAAATCCCCGGACGATGACTTCGAGTAGTGAATCGGTATAGACTTGTTCGGTCACATCATACCGTTCCTGCTCCACCTCGACACCGATTCGTGCACGACCTTCTTGCTCAAAACGAAACCATTTCATGTGTACTCCCCCTTTTTTCCCAGTATACCGAAAAAATCTTCGATACAGTTTGCTTTTCCAACAAAAAAAGGTTGCCGGATGTGATATCCGCCAACCTTGTCCGTCCTAAGATAAAATGTTACGTCAGTCTGTTGTCGTCAAGCAATCCGACGTGCCAACCGGTCGACCAGCGCTTGCGATTCTTCATTTAAAGAAACGAGCTCCGTCTTGATCCCGGCCGCTTGATATTTCAAGACCACGGTTTCGATCGCTTCCGTCGCCGAATCATCAAACAGATGTGCCGCGGTGAAGTCGAGGGTGACCTGCTTAAACGAAGCGTCTGCCGTCAGATCAAATCGTTCAACGAACGCCGTCGTCGAAGCAAAGAAGATCGGACCGTTGATCGCGTAGACGACGGTTGTCCCCTCTTCGCGCCGTTTGATATCGATTCGCGAAATCTTCGAGGCAAACAAAATCGCGGCCAGTAATATACCGACGAGGACACCCATCGACAAGTCATCCGTCAACACGGTCACAAGCACCGTCGCCAGCATGACGGCGGAGTCGCTTTTTGGTGAATCCTTCAGCATCTTAAATGATCCCCAATCGAACGTCGCATATGAAACGAAGAACATCACCCCGACGAGAGCCCCCATCGGAATCGTCATCAGCAGGTCGTTCATCGTCACCATTAACAGCATCAAGAAGGCACCGGCCGTAAACGTCGACAGACGTCCCCGTCCACCGGAAGTCACGTTGATGACCGATTGACCGATCATCGCACACCCCGGCATCCCGCCGAAGAAGCCGGCGATGATATTGGCAATCCCTTGTCCGCGCGACTCGGTCGCTTTGTTCGACGTCGTATCCGTCATCTCGTCGACGATCCGTGCCGTCAACAACGACTCAATCAATCCGACAAATGCCAGTGATAAGGCATATGGGAAAATGATTTGCAGCGTCTCGAGAGAGAACGGAACGTTTGGTAAAAAGAAGCTCGGAAGAGAAGCCGAAATTTGTCCCATATCCCCGATGACCCGTGTATCGAGCGACAAGACGACCGTCAGGACCGTCATGATCGTAATCGCGACGAGTGGTGCCGGAATCACTTTCGTGAACCGTGGAAAAATCAAGATGATGGCAAGTGATGCTGCGACCATCGCGTACATGATCCAGTTCTGTCCTGCAAACTGCGGCAGTTGAGCGGAAAAAATCAAGATCGCCAAGGCATTGACGAACCCGACCATGACCGCCCGCGGAATGAAGCGCAGTAGTTTCGCAACGCCGAGTACCCCTAATACAATTTGAAACACACCGGCGAGAATACCGGCTGCTAATAAATAATCGACGCCGTGATCTTTGACAAGCTGTACGACAACGAGCGCCATCGCCCCAGTCGCGGCTGAAATCATTCCCGGTCGTCCACCGGCAATCGAGATCACAATCGCGATGATGACCGAAGCATACAAACCGACCATCGGATTGACACCGGCAATCAACGAGAAGGCGATTGCTTCCGGAACAAGCGCTAACGCGACGACAATCCCGGACAGGATGTCGGCTTTGGGTTGCAACACCCATTCTTTCCTCCATTGTGAAAACATACCATTCCTCATTTCTTCTTGTTGTGACACATTTTGTTATTTTATTCCCTTTTTCCGATTTCGACAAGTTGTTATTGAACGCGTGTCCGAATGTGAGCAATTTCGTCGACCATGCCTTGATACTGTGTCATGATTTCCTGCCCTGTGAAGATCGGATCTTCCGCCAGTGTCTCGAGTGCACGACGCAACAAATGAATTTTCGGTTTTTTTCGTTCGAGCAACTCTTCGTAGATGAAATCGAGCACTTCATCGTGGGCTTCCTTCGATTCTTCTGAAATCGGCGACAGTGTAATCAGCCGTTTCATGTGAGCATTGGTTTTTTCGAACAGTTCTTTGCGGATGACGACTTCGTCTTGCGGGCGATCGAGCCAGACCGACAGAAAGCGTGGCGGAATCAGCTGTTCTTCCGTCCGGCTGACATCTTCGACGAGATGGGTAAGACGGTTGAAGACGTAGCGGACGACCCGTTCCGGCTGCGTGTTTGGTTCCGACTGCCGGAAGAAGTACATCGCGTACTGCAACATCCCGGTATAGATGACGGCAAGATCAAGCAAATACGGTGTTTTCGCTTCCCCGAACAGATCACGCAGACGGTGATACGTCCATTCGATCTCGAGCAGACGGTTATTTTCCATGAAGGCTTTTAACTCTTTTTCATTGGAAGCAATCGCTTCTTCGAACAAGGTGTATAGTTTGTATTTTTGCATCAGTTCCAGATAACAATTCCCTTGTTGGATGAAGGTTTCGTAATCCGAGACATCCCGCCCGACCAGAATTTCCTTCCGTGCATTGCGCATTTTTTCAAAAACCGTGTTGAAGACATCGATGAACAATTCATTTTTCGAGGAGAAATAGTTGTAGAAGGTCCCTTTTGAGACGACACTTTGATCCAAGATATCCTGGATCGAGGTCGACTGGTAGCCTTTTTCGACAAACAGTTGGTAGGCAGCATCAAGGAGCTGTTTCTTTTTTGGGTTCATAATCGTATCCTTTTCTTTAAATGTGGTCTGTTTTTCAAAAATCAACCGTATACTTTAGTGTATAAAGCAAATAATTTGTAATCTGTTGCTTCAAACGGTAAGATGGCTAAGTTGTAGAATCAGTGTATAACAAATTAGACTTACTGTACAAAAGGAGCATAACGAAATGCAAGCAACCAAGCAATCATCTCGGCTTTATTTAATCTTAGCGGTCTTAATGGCCGGTGCATTCGTCGCCGTCCTTAACTCGACGCTGTTAAATATCGCCCTACCTTCTATCATGACATCGTTTAACATTGAAGCCAATACAGCCCAGTGGCTGACGACCGGTTACATGCTGGTCAACGGAATCATGATTCCGACATCGGCGTTTCTTGTGCAAAAGTTCTCGACCCGTCAATTGTTCTTAACAGCCATGGGGCTGTTCTCCATCGGAACGATCGTCGCCGGTCAAGCGGAACTGTTTCCAATCCTGCTCGGCTCCCGGATGCTGCAAGCGTCCGGCTCTGCCATTATGATGCCGCTCTTGATGAACGTGCTGCTGAACGGCTTCCCGATTGAAAAACGGGGACAAGCCATGGGAATCTTCGGTCTCGTCATCACGTTCGCCCCGGCGATCGGTCCGACCCTATCCGGGTGGGTTTTAGAACATTACGAATGGCGGATGTTGTTCCATATCGTCACACCGATTTCCCTGCTTGTTCTCGTCATCGGTTTCTTCTTATTAAAAAAAGAAACGGTCACGAGTTCTCTGCGACTCGACCAACTGTCACTCGTCTTATCGAGCTTCGGTTTCGGCGGACTGTTATACGGTTTCAGTTCCGCCGGTTCCGCCGGTTGGGGATCGCTGACGGTCATCGGTGCGCTCGCCATTGGTGTCATCAGTCTCACTTCGTTCATTATACGTCAATTCCGGCTGGATGAGCCGATGCTTGAATTCCGGATTTTCAAATATCCGATGTTCGCTTTGTCTCAAGGAATCTCGATGGTGCTGAACATGTCGATGTTCTCGGCGATGATTCTCATGCCGATCTATGTCCAGACGATCCGCGGCATTTCACCATTCCATTCCGGTCTGTTGATGTTGCCGGGAGCGCTCGTCATGGCCTTCATGTCTCCGATCACCGGTCGTTTGTTTGACCGGTTCGGTGCCCGCATCCTGGCGATGATCGGATTATCGTTGACCGTCCTGACGACATTCTTCTTCAGTCGTTTGACGGCAGACACCGCCTATTCGTTCCTCGTCATCATGTACACGTTACGATTCCTCGGCATTTCGATGGTCATGATGCCGGTCATGACTAACGGACTGAACCATATTCCGCAACATTTGACGCCACACGGAACAGCACTTAACAACACGCTGTCCCAAGTCTCCGGTGCCATCGGTTCAGGATTACTCGTCACCGTCATGACCTCACGGACGGCCGATTATGCGAAAGAATTAACAGCAAACGCAACACCCGGTACGAATCCGCAAACGATCATCACCCAGTCGATGGTTGAAGGGATCAATGACACCTTCTTCATCGCGACATTACTCGCCCTGCTCGCGTTGGGATTATCCTTCTTCATTAAAAAACGCGATGTCACGCAAGAGATCGTCCAGGTCGAACCAGCTCGTGAAAAAAAATACGCGTAACGCCACATAGACCGTCTCCTTCTGTTGTTCGACAGAGGAGACGGTCTATTTTTTTACGACAGATAGTTTTTCAACGCATCGGCTTTCAAGATGCGTTGGTTCGTGCTTCCCCGGATCCGCAAGGAATGATCCGGGAGCGTCTGAACGTACCGCCCGTCAATCAGACAATCGATGCGGGCTAACACCCATCTCGCCTGCTCGTCCCGCATCAACTGGTCCAACGTATACCCCGTAAAGAGATAAATCTCATAACCCGCCAAGGCGGCGACCAATTCCACCAAGGCAGTCGGTTGGAAAAACGGCTCTCCGCCGGAAATCGTAATCCGCCGTGAACCGATCTGCTCAATCTGTTGGATCACTTGATCAACGGTGTAGTCCTGTCCGCCGTCACTCGCCCATGACTCCGGATTGTGACAGCCGGGACAGTGGTGGGGACAACCGGCAAAAAAGATTACGGTCCGCAATCCCGGACCATCGACGACCGAGTCAGCGAGAATCTGGAGCAGTCGCATGTCGCACCCGATCCTGTTCTTCCGCCCGCTTCGCATCGTTCCACCGGTCCATCGTTCCGACCAGGTAGCCGGTAATCCGGCGGATCCGTTCGATGTCTTGTCCCCCACAGACCGGACAAGCCTGCTCCATCGTTTGTTCCGTCCGACACGATAAACACCGGTCGATCGGATGATTGATGGAGCCATATCCGATTCCGGCCTCCGCCATCAAACGGACGATGTCTTCAATCGCTTCAGGATTTTCAGCGAGCGCTCCGTCCGTCTCGACATATGTGATGTGACCGCCGTTACATAAAGCATGAAACGGTGCTTCCAACCGGATTTTTTCACGAATCGTGACTGGTGCCTCGACCGGAAGATGGAACGAGTTTGTATAATACCCTTTATCGGTCACGCGATGGATACGTCCAAATTGTTGGACGTCCGCAGCCGTAAACTTGCCCGATAAACCTTCCGCCGGTGTCGCGAGCAAGGAAAAATTCAACCCCGTCTTCTCACCGTATTGATCGACGACCGTCCGCATGGTTTGAATCAAGGCCTGCCCGATTCGATGAGCCAGTTCCGACTCGCCGTGGTGTTGACCGGTCAGCACAATCAATGCTTCCGCCAACCCAATGAAACCGACCGACAACGTGCCCTGCCGTAAGACCGGTTCGACACGGTCTGACGCGGCAAGTGTCTGCCCTTCCCGCCATATGTGTTTATACAAAAAGGCGAACTCCTCCGCCGTCCGGTCCGCCTGATACTGATATCGTTCCAGTAATTGCTCACAGATCAGTCCGGTATAGGTCGCGACCGCTTCGAACATCCGGTCGAGACTTTGCGTCGTCAACGCCAAACGAACGAGATTCAGACTCGTAAAGGACAGGTTGCCGCGCCCGATGACCGTAGCCGGACCCTGCCGGTTTTCAAGGACACGTGTCCGGCACCCCATGTAGGCCACTTCTGCTTCCGGTCCATTCTGCGACGAACGGTTAAACGGCGCATCGAGAAATGCAAAATTCGGAAACAACCGTTTTCCGGTCACTTCTGCCGCCAGTTGAAACAAATCATAGTTCGGGTCAGCCGGATGCAGCGTGACACCTGCTTTGATCTTAAAAATCTGAATCGGAAAAATCGGCGTTTCGCCTTTACCGAGTCCAGCTTTGGTGGCGTTCAACAAGGCCCGGATCAGCAACCGTCCAAACTCGGATGTATCGGTTCCATAATTGATCGAAATGAACGGGACTTGTCCCCCGCCCCGCGAGTGCATCGAGTTCGTGTTATGAATAAATGCTTCACACGCTTGATAGGTCATTTCATACGTTTCTGACAGCGCATACGCCCGTTTTTGGCGATTCGACCATTTCGGAATCAACGCACGGATTTTCTTGAGTTGCCGTTGGTAAGTTTTCTCGACGAACGGTGCGAGATCGTAATCGAACATCGGATAGGACTGTCCTCCGTGCTGCATGTTTTGATTCGCCTGCATGATGATCGCAGCAAGTGCCAACGCTGACCGGATGTCTTGCGCCGGACGGATCGTTCCGTGTGCCATGTCGAATCCCTCTGTCAACAGGCGACCAAGCGGCAATTGGACACAGGTCGTCGTCCCCGTCACGTAGTAATCCGCATCATGGATATAGATGAGATTGGCGGCAATGGCTTGTTTGGTCTCCTCTGACAACAACAGCTCCTGCATCATTCGTTTTGTTGCCACACCCGCAATCCGATTCAGCTTGGCAAGTGGGGATTTTCCGTCCACATTCGCATTTTCCTGGACTTCATCCGCGGACGGATTGCGGACGATCTCCTCGTATAAGGTGCTCAGTTCCATGTTCATCTCTCCCTCGATTTCGTGATGATGGTCTCTTCGCCTACTATAGCGAGCACAACATCTGACCGGCAATCCCTGCACATCTGAAACGATTTGCAAGCAAAACCGTCACTTCGTCACGAAATGTTTCGAGAAATTCGTTCCTATCCCGTCGAGCCGGCTTTTATTCGATTCAAATCCGCTATGAGAAAACTCACTTTACATCAAGCGATCAAAAAAACAGGATCCGACAGACGGTTCTTACTTCCATCTGACGGATCCTGCTTATTGGTGTTAGTCCATTTCAATCAACGTATCCGACACACTCGGCAGGAGAACTGTAAAGATTGTTCCTTCGCCTAAAATCGATTCGACGTCAATATTTCCGTCATGTGCCCGAACGATTTCTTTACAAATCGAGAGACCGAGACCGGTTCCGCCGATTTTCCGGCTGTCCGAATTGTCGACCCGGTAAAACTTGCTGAACAAGTGTGGCATCGCACTGCTTGGAATCCCCAAACCGAAGTCCCGGACGCTAAACTCAATCTGATTGTGGTGATGCGTCAAGGAGACAACGACATCGCCGCCATCCGGTGAATATTTGATCGCATTATTTAATAAGTTTCCAATCAGCTGTTTCATGCTGTTTTTATCCGCATTAATCAAGAATTCATGGTTTTCATCCACATCAAGTTGTAAGCGATGTTGTTCCGTCGCTGCCTGATAAAAACGTGTCTGTTCCTTCAAGACATCAATCAGATCGAACACTTCTTTATCATACGACTGTTTGCCGGACTCCATTCGTTGGACATTCAAAAAGTCACTGACCAAATCCGTCAGCCGTTTTGATTCGTCATGAATCGTCTGGAGATACCGTTTATTGCGTTCCGGATCAAGCTCTCGTTTCAGCATCAGTTCGGTGAATCCGTAAATCGACGAGAGCGGTGTCCGCAGTTCATGGGAGACGGTCGATACGAGTTCCGACTTCATCCGGTCGATTTCAGTCTCCGCCGTGACATCGCGGAAAACGAGAATCGTTCCTTTCCCCTGTTCGCCCTGAGTGATTTCTTCCGCATAAACCTGAATGAAGTATTCTCCTTGATCAATCGATAACGAGAACATTCCCTCCGGAATCTGACCGGACAAGACTTCCTCAAAGTACGCTTCGAACGCCTCTTTTTGATCCACCTGTTCAAACATCGTTTCCGGTCGCACTTCAAGGAAGGTCATCGAATCGTTGTCTTCTTCAATCTGCAAGGATTCGAAGATATCAAATAAAGCTTTGTTTCCGAGAATTGTTTTTTCATCATGTTTGATGTATAAAATCGCTTCCCGGACAGAATTGAGGAGCTGGGCCGTTTCCTTGCGTTCATACTCCATCTGCTCATACAACGACATCCGCATCAAGGAAATCGCAATCTGTTTCGAGAACGATTCCAGTTCTTTCAATTCTTTTTTATTGAACGCTTGATCAAATCGCGCCAAGTAGAGACAGGCGATCAGTTCATCCTTTGCCGGATCCATGATGGGAATGACCCCTTCATAGATGTAATACGGAAAGCCGATCAACGTATCGTTGGCAACTTTTTTCGACGAATTCGCCATCTCTTTTGAAATCATCACCCGTTTGAGCAACAAGGATTCTGTTTTCAAACTTTCCTGCTGCTCCTCCGTCATCTCTTTTGGAACAACAGAAGAAATTTCGTTGTTCTTGATGAGTAACAAGGCGCCAAACTCTGTTTTCGTCAAACGCACGATTGTACTGATGACCGAGGAGTAGTCAAACAGACTCTCCTTCGAAGCCAACGTCTCAATCAATTCGTTGCGGTCTTGCAGATGCAGTTCGTTCGAACGCGTCACTTCCAGCGCCCGTTCCAGTTCGTTTTGTTTTTCTTTCAGCGTTTCTTGATTTTGTTCCATCAGTTGGTTTTTACGCGATAATTCCGTGTGTTGTGAAGAGATTGAACCCGCCATCTGATAGAAGGATCGCGTTAACTGACCTACTTCGTTTTCGATTGGAATGTCGTGTTCCAGCGAAATCGATTTCCCTTCCGCCAGACGCTGACTTTTGATGTTCAATTCGTGTAACTGCATCGTCAACCGGTGGACAAGCGGTCGGACGATAAACAATAAACATAAAAGAAAAATCAATAAGTTCAAAAACCAAAACCATTGTGTTTGCTGCAACTGGTCGAGAACCTGTTCTTTCGTCTGACCCGCTGCATTGTCGACATACAGATAACTGACAACAGACGTCATTACACCCAGTGCAAAGACGCTGTAAAAAATCGCCATCAACTGTCTCCCTAATTTTTCAGTCATCCATTGTTTCATATTCATAAAAGCCTCCTACTAAAACTAAAAAAATAAAGATCTGATACGAGACTTGCCTGCCGCATCACACCTTTATTTCCCTCAATCGTTTGGTTTCAATCCTTCTATTCCCAACACTTAACCAGGTGGTGACAGCGGAATGTCACACAATAGACCAATTACATCAACGATTTGCTGTTTTGACAAATCATCCGTATCGACATGGTGGGAGAAGACCGGGTGTGCCAAGGCACGCAACCGTTCAGCCGCCTGTCGCCCTCCCCATGATTGTGCGCGTTCAAAACGACTTCTCAAACGACGCCGGATGGTTGTTGGACTTGCCATCAACGTCACGTGGTGCACTTGATGCCCCTTGTTTCTTAAGGCATCGATGATTTCGTCAAAATAATCCGGATTGGTCAGCGTCATCGGTACGATGATGACGGCTGACGGCTGGTCCACTTGTTCCAGTAACATCAGATTCAACTGACGCCACAGCGGTTCATCTTGAAAATCATCTGTCTGTGTCTCGCGCGGGAGTTGCTGTCGTAACAGCTGACCTGTTAACTCAGGATCAAAGAGATGTGATCCTTTGATGCGTTGTTGCAACCCACGGGCTGCGGTTGTCTTTCCGACACCAAACGTTCCATTAATCCAAATAATCATTGTCCGGATGTACCACCTTTTTTATTGGAAGTATTTTCCTTCAATATACCATTTGAATAATCCACGGTGCAAGGACACTGGCTAGGATAGCCGTCAACACCATCGTCAGCAGACCAACCGCCCCTTCACGCTGATCGAGACTCATCGATTTCGTCGCCCCCATGACATGGGCAATCGAGGCCAAACCGACGCCGCGACTGACGAAATGCCGAATCTTCAGACCGGTCATCAGTCGTGGACCAACGATCGAACCAACAAGCCCTGTCACGAGAACAAATGTCGCCGTCAAGGCGAGTGTTCCGCCGGACCGTTCCGAAATCGCCAAGGCGACAGGTAACGTGACCGACTTCGGCAATAAGGCCAGATTCGTCGTCCGTTCAAGATGCAACAGCAGTCCGAGCATTAAATCCGACGTCAACGCAATCAGCGTTCCGATGCCGACACCAAGCAAGATCTCCGGAATGAAACGACGGACGTGATGACGGACATGGTAAAGCGGAATCGCGAATGCCGTAATCGCCGGTCCCAACATCTTCGATAAATATTGTCCCCCGGACATGTAAACAGCATGTGATGTCCCGCTCAGCGCTAAGATGACAATGACGGCAGCCGTCACCGTCAAAATCGGCAACATCCAGATAAACGGGTATTTCTGATACAACCAGAAGGCTCCGGCAAACAGCAGAATCGTCAGCATGAACCAAAGCAGTGCTTCACTCATGAACGGTCGCCTCCTCTTTCCGGCGTGCCAGACGGTCGACGATGTACGCCGATCCGGTCAAGGTCAGCAAACTGCTGATGACCAGAATCACAAGCACTTGCAGCCCCGATTGACGCATGAAGTCCGTATAGTCCATGATGCCGGATAATGCCGGGACAAAAAACAGCGGCATGACCAGCAATAAGAGTTTTCCCCCACGCTCCACATGTTCGATTTGCAGCAGACGGCTTTTTAATGCTAGATACAATAAAATCAATCCAATGATGTTTCCCGGTAACGGTAAATGCAAAGTCAAACTGATCCAGTCGCCGATCATGGCAAAACATGAAATCAGGACGATTTGTAAGATCACAGTCACACCAAGTAAAGTTTTTGAACGCATAATGATTTCCCCTTGTTTAACGTATTCGGGATTCATTATCCGCCTCACTTTGTGAACAATCAATGAAATGAGCTAGATTTGTTGAAGTAACCGTTCTCACAGGTGGAGAACCGTTTTTCTGTCACACTACAGACAAAAGCAAACCCATCTGTTCAAAAACAGATGGGTCCTTCTTTACATGACACGCTTAAACAGTTTTTCCAGCTCATAATTCGTCCATTCGATGATGACCGGTCGACCGTGTGGGCAGGTGAACGGCATCTCGGTTTTCGCAAGATCGGCAATCAGTTGGCGCATCATCTCGTGATTAAGAGGATGATTCGCTTTGATCGATTTTTTACATGCCATCATGATGGCGGCGTCCTCGCGGTAACTTTCGAGATCCACCTTCCGTTTCATCAAGGCTTCATCCATCAATTCCTGAATCGTTTCCTCTTGGCGATGGGACGGGAACCACGTCGGAACTTCACGGACGATGAAACTTTGTGGACCAAACGATTCCAGTTCGATCCCGACGTCACGCAACAACGGCAGGACTTCATCCATCCGTCGCATATCATCGCTTGCAATCTCAAACGTGTACGGCAACAACAGTTGCTGCCGTTGTTCGAGCGGGCGGCCGAACATGACTTTATACGTTTCATATTTAATCCGTTCCTGGGCGGCGTGTTGATCAATCAAATACATGCCGTCCGCTCCGGCACAGACGATATACGAAGAATGGAGCTGCCCGATGACATCGAGATGCGGAAACTTCGGACCGGTCGCGACCGGCTCCTCTACTTGTTCCGGTTGCAGCTGTGCTTGCGGCTCGATTGATGGTTCCGACGCCCCAGTTCGGCTAGGTGCCACCGTCCGGTCATCCCCCGCCTCTGTTCGTTTCGGGATCGGATAGTTCCAGACTGACCGTGATGACAGCTCCTCAACCGGTTCCGCCACGTAAGAAAACTCTAATTTTTCCTGCGCACTCGGATCTTTTTTCGGTTTCGGCGGGGTCACTTTCGGAATCAACGTCTGGCGGCTGAGCGTCAACCGGATCGTTTCCTGAATCAGTTGACCCAGTTCTGCTTCTTTTGACAGACGGACTTCCCGTTTCGCCGGATGGACGTTGACATCTATCAATAAGGGATCCATCGTCACTTCAATTACAGCAATCGGAAAACGACCGATCGGTAACAGTGTATGATATCCATTTAAGACTGCTTGCGTCAGCGCGAAGTTTTTGACCGAACGTCCGTTTAGAATCAGTGTGATATAGTTTTTCGAAGCCCGTGTCACTTCCGGTTTGACGAGATGACATGTCAGCTGGTAATCCGCTGTCGATCCGGTCGCGACGAGTGTCCCTTGAATCGTCTGATGTCCGTAGACGCTGGCCAGTGCCTGCCGGACGTCTCCGGATCCGTTCGTCTGAATCAAAACTTTTCCTTCATGGACGGCATAGAGTTTGACGTCCGGATGGGCAAAGGCGACCCGGTTCAGGATATCCGTGATGGCTGCCAGTTCGGTATGCGTCGTCTTGAGGTACTTCAGTCGGGCCGGTGTATTAAAGAACAATTGCTCGACCGTCAGTTCCGTTCCGCGGTTCATCGCAATCGCCGAACGCTCCGTTAATGTCCCGTAATCAAGTGTCAGCTGAACCCCTTCCTGGTCTTCCCGCTTCGTCTTCAGTGTCACTTTACTGACGGACGCAATCGACGCCAAGGCCTCTCCCCGGAACCCAAGTGTCTTGATCCGGAACAAATCGTGTTCGTCCTTGATTTTACTTGTCGCATGACGGACGAAGGCAAGTTCTGCATCTTCCGGATAAAAGCCGTGACCGTTGTCACGGATTGTCATTCGTTTCATGCCGGCTTCTTCGAGTTCGACATCAATTTGCGTCGCACCCGCATCGAGTGCATTTTCGACCAGTTCCTTGACGACCGAAGCGGGGCGTTCGACGACCTCACCTGCTGCAATCCGGTTCGCTAATGAATCTGATAGTTCCCGAATGATTCCCATGTGTTACGCCTCCTTACTTTCTTGCTTCTGCCTGCAGACGATACAACGTATTTAATGCTTCAAGCGGTGTCATGTTAATCAGATCAAGCGTCTGAATCGTTTCCCGCATCGGATCGGGCTCGGCAAAGAGACTCAGTTGATCGACGGGTTCCGCCTGAACAACCGGTTGTTTTGGTGACTCAGGCGTCTGTTTTTCCGTCTGTTCAAATTCAGACAACAATACTTCCGCCCGGTCAATCAGGGAATCCGGCAGATCCGCTAACCGCGCGACATGAATCCCGTAAGATTGATCGGCTTTTCCGTCGCGGACTTCATGCAGGAAGACGACTCGTCCATCCTGCTCGACCGCCCGGACATGGACGTTCGCGAGCCGCGGCATCGATTCCTCAAGAACGGTCAGTTCATGATAGTGTGTCGAGAACAATGTTTTCGCTCCGACGTGGTCGGCGATATGTTCGACGATGGCTTGCGCGAGCGCCATTCCATCATATGTCGATGTTCCGCGACCGATTTCATCAAGCAGAATCAACGATTGGTCCGTTGCCCGGGTCAAGGCTTCTTGTGTCTCGACCATCTCGACCATGAACGTCGATTGTCCGCTGACCAAGTCGTCGGCTGCTCCGATCCGCGTAAAGATTTGATCAAAGACCGGTAACTCGGCCCGGCTTGCCGGTACAAACGATCCAATCTGATGCAACAAGGCAATCAGGGCGAATTGACGCATGTACGTCGATTTACCGGACATGTTCGGTCCCGTGATCAACAGCATTTCGCGTTCCTCGTGCAAGGCGATGCCGTTCGCGACATATTCCCCGCGCGGCAGAACCGTCTCGATGACCGGGTGACGTCCGTTCTCAATCGTCACGTTCCGTCCTGTAATCGTTAACGGTCGGACATAGTCATGACGTTCTGCGATTTCCGCCAAGGCGACGAGAACATCCAGTTCCGCAATCCGCCGACTGACCCGTTGCAGGCTTTCAATCTGTGTTTTGACTTGATCCCGGACTTGGCAGAACAGTTCGTATTCGAGAGTAATGCTTTTTTCTTCAGCCCCAAGAATCAACGCTTCCTTCTCTTTCAGTTCCGGCGTGACATACCGCTCAGCGTTCGCAAGCGTTTGTTTACGTTCGTACCGTCCTTCCGGCAACAGTTTGGCATTGGCCCGCGAGACTTCGATATAGTACCCAAATACCCGGTTATAACCGATCTTCAGCGTCTTGATCCCAGTCGCCTGCCGTTCACTTGCTTCAAGTGTCGCCAGCCATGTCTTTCCGTCTTTCGACGCCATGAGCAGTTCATCCAGTGCCGGGTCGAAGCCCGGTTGGATCATCCCGCCTTCTTTCGTCGAGATCGGCGGGGCTTCGACAAAGGCACGGTCCAGCAAGTCGGTCAGTTCCTCATGGGGATCGAGCCCGATTGCCAGTTGTCCCAAACGGTCGCTCAACAGTTCTTCAAGGGCGGCTTGAATACGCGGAATCAAGCGGAGCGTCGATTTCAATTGGACGAGATCACGGGCAGAAGCCGTCCCGTATCCGACTTTCGCAACCAATCGTTCCAAATCGTATACTTCCCGCAACGTATCCTTCAGCTGTTGCCGCTCAAAATAATGCGCCAACAATTCTTCGACGGCGTCGAGCCGTTCTGTAATCGTCCGTTCCGACAGCAATGGTTTTTCGAGCCAGCGTTTCAGCATCCGTCCGCCCATCGCCGTTCCGGTCACATCCAACAGACCGAGCAATGACCCTTTTTTATCGCCGGTCCGAGCAGATCGGACCAGTTCCAGATTCTTGACGGTATTCGGCTCCAGTTGCATGAAATCGGCCGCTTCATAGACCAGTGCCGGCTGCAAATGCGCCAGCGACCGTTTTTGCGTATCATGCATATACGCGTACAAGACAGCAAAAGCGTCTGCTTGTGCCGCGTCAATCGCCCGGTCACCGTGCGGATGACTTTCCCGACGTGTACTTTCCGTCAGCGGAATCTGCAGATGACTGAGTGCTGCTTCATGTTCACGCGTCGTGATGATGATTTCGCGCGGTAAGATGATACTCAATTCCTTGGCGACAGCCTCGATTGTCGCAACACTCGTCAAGGCACTTTCTCCGGTCGAGACATCACCGCGGGCGATACCAAATCGTCCGTCCTGTTCGACGACTGCAACGAGATAGCGGTTTTCTTTTTCCGTCAACGACGACATCAAGGTTCCCGGCGTGATGACTTGGACGACTTCGCGTTTGACGAGTCCCTTCGTCAACTTCGGATCTTCGACCTGATCGCACAAAGCAACTTTATAACCGCGTTCGATCAATTGTTCAATGTAGCCGTTTGCCGCATGGTGCGGCACACCGCACATCGGAATCGGGTGTTCGGCATTCTTGCCGTTTTTTGCAGTCAGTGTCAATTCCAGTTCATGTGCCACTTGTTTGGCATCCTCAAAAAATAACTCATAAAAATCACCCAGACGATAAAACAAAAAGGCATCGGGATAATCCGCCTTAATGGAAAAATATTGTTTCATCATCGGTGTGTTGTGGACTGCTTCCATGATTTTCACCTCATTCGCGTAAAAAGCCGACGGGAATCCGTCGGCTTTTCCAATTCAGTTCATTGATTAATAGCCGCAACCGCCGCTTTTATTTTCTGCTTCCATGCCACTGCCTGTTTTCCCCGCCAGCACATCACCCTCTGTTGCTTCGATGATTTGATCCGTGATCCCGTTTGAGATCGTCACGGTGACATATTGCAAGAGACCGTTCACTTCTTCCTGTGACTCTTGGAATTGTTGAACGACCGGCATCTCATCGAGTTCTGCGAATAATTTATCCAGTTTTGCTTCGACACGTGCCAATGCTTCCGTCTTGCCGTAATGTTGGCAGTTGACGGCTTCTTTTTGCAAGAACTTGATCTGTTTCATCATCTTTTGGACTTTTTCGTTTCCATTGATGTTGGCTTCAGCGGCTTTGAACCGTTCCACCTCTGACGTCTCAGAAATCATTTTCGCGATTTCGTTTGCCTTTTCGATGATTTGTTCATCTGTATACATAAACATTCGTCCCCTCTATCGGAAGCGGTGATCCCGCTACGCTTATCATGTCTACGAACGATGACTCGTTCTTATCGCATTCATTATACCGTTCTCTTCAAGGGGTGACAAGAATAGTTCCTTATTCAATCGATCGCCACAACAAATAGGCGGCGTGACTCCGGTACGGCGCAAATTCCTCCGCTAACAGGACCGCTTCTTCGACAGTCGGACGACTGCCATGCAACCGTTCAAACGCCCGTAAAATGCCGATGTCGGACGCCGGAAACAAATCTTCCCGTCCATAGCCGAACATCAAAACGTTTTGCACGGTCCATGGACCGACCCCTTTTAAGGAGATCAACGTTTCGGCAATCGCCGCATCCGGCGCCGTCATCAACTGTTCAAAATCAATTGAAGCCCGGGCGGCACCGAGCAGATAATCGACCTTTCTTCCGGACAGTTGAAGTGTTCGAAGTTGCTCCGGTTCAAGGTCTCGTAATGCTTCAGCCGTCGGTGGAAAAATGATGCCATCCTGCTCCGTTCCAAACGTCCGGCAGACCCGTTCCATCAAGACTTGCGCAAAGGACAGATTGATTTGTTGGTGAATGATGGACCGAATCAAGGCAGTAAAGGGATTAATATCAAGCACAAGCCGTTCGGCCCCAAACGTTGTCACGATTCCGTCAAGTGACGTCCCGGCTAAACCACGACTCGGGTTCAGTGTATCCAGACGAAACCGATGGCGCAACTGGTGCACCATCGGCTGTTGTGGTCCTTCACCGGACAAGAGGATGACGCGACGCCCGGGCGCCTCAATCCGACCGACGAACTTTCCTTCCGGCAACAGAATCGGTACGAGCAGTTGATCGTTCCGTTCGACTTGGAGCCGATCGCCCCGCAGTCGTCTCCGGATCCCGTCAAAGTCATAGTCATCCTGTAAAATCAGTTCCTCTTGCCACATGTTATCTCTCCTCATCCTACGAATAGTTTGATTCCACCGAGAATCAGCCCGATGAAGAAGCCGCAAATCGCGCCATTGACCCGGATCCATTGCAAGTCGTTCCCGACTTTATCCTCAATCATATGAATCAATGTTTCGGTATCAAACCGATTCAAGTTTTCGCGGACCAGACCACCAATCTTTTGGTGATTTTGATCGACAAACCGGACGAGTTGATCTTTCATCCACCGGTCGCTTTCTTCTTTGAACGTCGGATGCTGATCCCATTCGTCGAGTGCTTGGTTCATCAACGGCAAGGCTCGGTTCTCCCAGAACGAATCAGATGCCAGATACGTCTTCAATTCCTCGACGCCCGCGGTGTACGCGCGGTGCAAGACCGGTTGGAGATCAAAGCGGTCCACTTCGGTTGCTTTCCAGTGGTCGATTTTCGCGAGACGTTCCTCATCTTGAGTCAACTGGGCCAGGTTGCGGCGCAGATGGTCAAGAATCGCCAGACGGTTCGGGTGATGGACCTGCTTCATATCTTGAATCACACTGAGCAGGACCGATTGAATGACGAGACTCAACCGTTCTTCCGAATAGACTTTTTGAACGGTTTTCGCCGTGACCCGTAAAAAGGTATTTTTCTCCTGATCGATCATCGCGTGATAAGCGAGACGACCAATCTGATCGCGAATGACGGGGTCTTCCAGCAAGCGTTGACCATATCCGAGCAACTGGTCAATCGCCAACTCATCGAGACGGCGTTCGTCATTCAACTCCATCAATCGTTCAGCCAAGCGTTTGGACGGATAGGCTTTGACGGTATCGGAAATCCGCTCATCGACGACCTTTAAAATCGCCTCCCGCGGAAGTTTATGCAAAATACCGGTCAACAACTCCGTGACCGTCGAACGAAACGCCGGCAACAGGACGATCGAACGAAGCAATTTGATGAAACGATCGGCAAGCGTCATATGCCGCAACTTTTCGACGATACTTTCTTTATTCAGCAAATCCTTCTCAAGCATCTGAACGATCGACTCGATGACCCGTTCCCGGTTTTTCGGCAACAGATTTGTATGCGGAATCTTTAATCCGAGCGGATGACGGAACAACGCCGTGATGGCGAACCAATCGGCGATTCCGCCGACCAGACCGGCTTCAAATCCGCTTTGCAACCAAAAGACCCAATCGTTTTCTTTAAACGGCAACGAGGCAATGAAGCCGACGGCCATAAAAATCAGCGACACGGTCGCCAGGCGGCGTGTCGATGACTTCGGTGTTTGTGCGTGTTCTTGCAAGATGGTTCCTCCTTCTCGCTGCATTTTTCCTCATACATGGTATACGTTCAAAGACCGGTACAAGTTTCGACATGAAAGAGTCCCAGCCTCTTCCGGACTGGGACTCGTTATGTAGTTAAAACGTAAATTCTCCAAAATTTTCGCCGTCCCATGTCGCGGTGGCTGTCGAAACGAAATAGACGAGTCCGTTTCCGAATGTATTCTCCATCAAGGAGACGATTTGATGTCCTGCCGTTTGTTCTACAAACGCCAACCGAACTTCTTCTTTCCCTTGGTAAATCCGCTCATAAACGCTTAATCCGCGGGCATTGATAAATGTCCGAGCGTTCGTGAAAACCAACGGACCGACTTCCGGTCGCCGTTCTTGAATAAAATGTTGGCACTTGTCCTCAAACTGATTCAATCTCGTTCACTCCTTCTCTCTTTTTCTGCTCATGATTATCTACTTCCCGTCTCGCCTCAATCATAATCCTGTTCTTAAAAAAAAGCGACCATCCGGCCGCTTCTTTCATCATTTCCCAAACTCTCTGTCAGATGCTGACTCCGAACTGACGCGCGACATGAATTGCTGATGTCGTCGCACCAATCGTTCCGGCTCCCGGAAAAACTGTATCCCCGATGATGTAAAGACCGGGGACACCGGTCCGAAACGAAGCCGCCCGGAACAGACTGGTCGACGGCAGCTGGGGATAACCTCCGACACCGCCGTCCGGACGCGATGTATAGCGGACCCAGGCACCCGGTCCTCCCGGATGCCGCTCGATCGCATGCTCCCGAAATCCGGGAAACTCGCGCTCAAGAATCGTCTCGAACTTGTCCTGCATCGAGGCAATTTGTTGAGCATAACGCTCTTTGTCCTTGCGTTCGAACTGACCAAGCGGAATGTGACAGGACATCGTCAACGTCCGGCATCCTGCGGGTGCCCGGTTCAGATCGCCTGCTTGCGACAAGGAAATGAAGGCATGACCGGATGGAAGGATCGGATCGTGAATTTGGCGAAAAGCCAAATCGTCTTGGATGATCGTCTCGGGTAAAGCCGCATAATACGTAAACGTCGCCCACTGGGACAAGGCCGCCTGTCGTTTATACGTCCGACGCAACGTCGATTGCAAGGAAGGGCCGACCAGCTCTTGCATCGCTTCGATCGGTAAGGCGCCGATGACTTCGTCCGCAAGAAGCAGGCGTCCCCGGCGGTCTTCAAGTAAAAACCCATCCGCCGTTTGACGGACGGAGGTGATTTTCCGTCCAAGCAGGATGATCGCGCCGTCCTGTTCAGCAGAAGTCTTCAGTCGTTCAGCGACTTGATACAATCCGCCCGGTACATAGTAGGCGCCATCATGATAAATCGACAGCGCGACGGCACCAAGCAACGCCGAAGCTTCCGTCCCGGTTTGCATGCTGTCGAGTAAAATTCCGTCAATCAGTTGGGCGAACGTTGTCCCGTCAAGCTGATGGTGTCGCAAGAGGTCTCCGATCGTCCGCGTTAAGTACCGCATCAGCGGAAGGCTCGACGGTGCTTCTTTCATAATCATTCGGGCGTCGGACAACGTTTTGACCGGCAATGCCGGTAATGCCTCCATCAATGGTCTTACGTGGTGTTGAATCTTATCGATTTCGTCAAAAAATGATTGGATCGCGTCGGCTTTTGGTTTGAACTGTTCTTTCAAATGCGCGATGAAACGGGTCCGATCGCGGTAATACAGAATCGTCCGTCCTTCGAGTTTGATCGCCATGACGGTATCGAGTAACTCGACAGGTTGTTCCAGCTGCAGATGACGCAGCACCCGGTCGTGGATGCCGCCGGGCTCAAATCCCATGCCAAGTGTCGCTCCGACCGGATAGGTGAAATCCTTCCGGGTGAACTTGCCGGCGGAGCCGCCCCATTCACGGCTCCCTTCGCACAGCGTCACATCATGCCCTTCCCGTGCCAACAATGCTGCCGCCGTCACGCCGGCAATCCCGCCACCAATGATCACAATCCGCTTCATGAAGACTCCTCCTCCGTGTCCAGATTTTCTTTTTCCGTGACTAAGTTTTCTTTAAACAAAAAATTACGGACTTCACGGAAGACCTTCTCCCGACGGTGAATCGTAAAGTGATCGTATTTGTAAGATTTCGTCTCGATGTTATCCGTGTAGGCCTCAAGCGCAAACGAACTTTTCAGCGGAATCAGGTTGAAGTCGCCGCCTTTCGCCCCGAATGAATACACAAGGACGTCACGCGGCCACGTCTCGAGCCGGTCCTTCAAATTTTTCATCGCCGCCGAATTTTCCGCCAAATCCTGAATTGCCGGACTGTTCGTATTTGTTCCGAACGGCGCGAGTGTCAAGCCGAGCGTCGCATAATCCGATCCGCTGATCGGTGCGTCGAGCGTCACGAGTTTTCGGACGTTGTACGGAATGTCTTCTTTTAACGTATAGGCGACGACGTCGACTCCTCCCATGCTGTGCCCGACCAGCTGAATGTCGGTAAACGTCGCCTGTTGTTGCCGGTCATATTGTTCGATGGCGGCACTGAGCCATTTCTGCTGATTGACGAGACTCGCTTCATCATCTTCAAACACAATTCGTACAAGTGGATACCCGGTCGTCGAAGGGGTGACGCTGCACGCGACTTTTCCGTTGCGTGAGACATCACACCGCCCCCCGTCATCCGCCAATTTCTTGTCGGTGAAATTTTTGATCATCGGCAAAAACGTCCGTTCCGTCCCGAACAGCCCGTGCACCATGAAGGTCGGTGTAATTTCTCCAACCTGTTTCGTCACAATCTGTTTGGTCGGTGGTGGCGCACTGGACGTCTCATCCGCAAAAATCCACCACGCTGCACCGCCGACGATGAGACAAATGACCAGTGAAAGACCGATCGTCTTAAACTGTTTCCGTCGTAATTTCCGAACGTGATGCACGATCCAGAAAATCAACAATCCGAGACCAATCAACAGAACAACTCCGGTAATGATCCAGCCGGTCGGATTCGGAACGTACGCGATCAGTTGCAGTTGATTGGCTTTTGTCCCGTACAATTTCCATGAGACATTATTATGATTGGCCCAATCGATCTTTTCACCATTTTGCAGACCAATCACTTTTGGTCCGTGCAAGTTGATTTCAACGTCCGCTTGTCGGATATACCGATCGGCTAATTTTTTCACTTGACCGGTCGGTTGATACCCTTTGATGTTCAACCGGTCGATACTTAAATCAATATTTGTATCCAAACGATACGTATTAAACCAAAATCCTTTTTCCGTCTTGACCTCATATGTCGTATCCGGTGGAATCAAAATTCCGCCGATCCCGGTTTTCCATTCGTCTTTGATGGTCGCTAAATCCTCGAACTTGGCAAATTTCTTTTCCATCTTGATGCCTTCGTAATCATCGTCCGTCTGGAACGTCTCGGCGGCGTAACCATTTTGTTCTGCCTGCTTGACGTACGTCTTCCAATCCGGATTTAAGTTAAGTAACCGCGCCACGGGGTGTTCTTTTGCCGCATACGTCGTTTTTAAGGTCACGCTTTGATCCGTATGGACGGTCGCATCGTATTGGATTCGGATACATCCGCCAAGCATCGTTGCCATTAAGACGAACGACAGTACAATTAGTTTTTTTCTCATCCTGATCAAACCGTCACACGTCCTTTCTCTCTGTCTTGTTCTTGTCATCTTTTCCCTATCTTACAATTGATTACGCCGGCTAATCAAATAGTCTAAGAAAATGTAACAGTTTGCCTATTCCCCTAAAATGATTTTTTAATAAATCAAATCACTTTTAATTTAAAAGCAATTTTTCTTTGTTAACGCCCTTATCAAGTCACTACAGCTAATCACTAACCAGCCTTTTTTATTTTTATATAGTTTATAGAAATAAAAAAAGTGGATCTTCGTAAAAATAAAATTGTCGTTGCATATTCGAATGGTGTTTGCTATTATTTCCCTTGAAGATGACAATGATAATCATTATCAATAATACCTGTACTCGGATTCAGACTACATACAGCAGCAGATGAATTGAGATGAGGGATTGTCAGCAAAAAAAAGGAGATGAAGAATAGTGGGAACATTAAAGACATCCGTTATGATGAGTTCGCTTGCCGTTTTACTCGCGGCATGTGGAACGGCAAACGAAGCCAATACGACAGCGGACGGAGAAACAAAAACATCTAAAATGGTAGAAATCACGGATGCGCACGGTACGATCAAAGTACCTGTCAATCCGGAGAAAGTGGTCGCCCTCGATAACCGAACGTTTGAGACGCTCGCCGCATGGGATGTCGAGCTCGCGGCTGCTCCTGTCGGCTTGTTACCGGCTGAATCCCCGTATGCCAAAGACAAAGACATCGTCGACGTCGGGATGCATTTCGAACCCAACTTGGAAGCCATCGCTGGTGTTGATCCGGATGTCGTCATCGTCGGTCAACGTTTTGCTGATTACTATGACGATATCAAGAAGTTAGTGCCGCAAGCGGCTGTCATCGATTTGGATGTGGAGCTGCCTGAGGATTCCGGTACTCCAGGTGAACTGTTAGTCAAGGGACTTGAAGATACGACACAAACGCTTGGTCAAATCTTTGCCAAAGAACAAGAAGCACAACAACTCGTCACGACATTCGAACAGTCGATTGCAGACGCCAAAAAATCATATAACGGAAACGACAGCATCATGTCGGTCATCGTCTCAGGAGGAGATATCGGTTTCTCAGCCCCGATGAGCGGCCGCGTCTTCGGACCGATGTATGACATATTCGGGTGGAAACCGGCTCTCGAGGTCAACAAGAAGTCAGGGAACGATCAAGGAGATGAAGTTTCCGTTGAAGCCATTGCGCAAAGTAATCCGGACTGGTTGTTCGTGTTAGACCGGGATGCGCCGCTTGGTGACGCGGAAGGTGCGGTTCCGGCGGAAGATGTCATTGATCAAGCACCTGCACTTCAAAAAACGACGGCAGTCAAACAAGATCATATCGTCTATACGCCAAAAGACATGTATTTAAATGAATCGATCCAGACCTATTCGGAGTTTTTCCAAAGTGTGTCGGAAGCGCTCGTGAAGTAAATGGAACAGAGGCAGCCCCAACAAGTAAATGGAAGAGTTGAGCCGAACGCTCGACCTTCCTTTTCTGCCGTTTGGACCCCGTCGTTTATCATAGCGTTGCTGATCATTTTCCTCCTTGCTGTCACCTCTTTATTTACCGGCGTGTACGAACTAGGCAGACAGACAAATGATTTTGATATGTTTTGGATTACACGGGTTCCGAGAACCTTAGCGCTCATGCTGACAGGTGCAGCCATGGCGATGGCCGGGCTCGTCATGCAACTCATTACACAAAACCGTCTCGTGGAACCGACGACAACAGGCACCATCGAATGGGCAGGACTTGGTCTTTTGACCGTTTATCTGCTGGTGCCCGCTCCCACGCTCATGATGCGCATGACCGGCGCCATCATCTTTGCGTTCATCGGAACGATGGTGTTCTTTTGGTTCTTGCGATCGGTTAAATTACGCTCTTCACTGATTGTTCCAATCATCGGTCTTATGCTCGGTGCTGTCATTTCTGCCATCTCGACATTTCTTGGATTGTTTTTCCGGGCAAGTCAAGCACTTGAAGGATGGTTTGTGGGCTCATTTGCGTCGATTCAAATCGGTCGTTACGAATACTTATGGATTATCATCGGTGTCACCATTTGCATCTTCTTTCTGGCCAACCGGTTGACCGTAGTCGGTCTCGGAGAAGATATCGCCACGAGCCTCGGTATCAATTACAACCGTCTCATGATGGTCGCTACCGGATTAATTGCCTTGTCAGTCGGAATCGTCGCAACGGTGATCGGAAATTTACCGTTTCTTGGTCTGATTGTGCCCAATCTCGTCTCCATGATTCGCGGCGACGATCTCCGAAGTAACTTGCCGTGGGTATGTGTCATCGGGATGGGAACGATCCTCGTCAGTGATTTGATATCGCGGACGATCATCCAACCGTTCGAATTACCCGTTTCACTTATTCTCGGCACGGTTGGTGCGGCTGTCTTCATCATCATTTTATTACGACAACGAAGAAGAGGAGGCGTGCGATGAGTTCCCTCATGGATCCAACATCTAAAACCTATACACCTGAACTGACGACGTCTCATACACGTGATCGGGACACTTCGGCCTTCCAATCCAAGCAACTCGAACGGCGTTACTGGATCTTACTTTGTCTTTTTCTCCTGGGTGGACTGTTCTGTTCATTTGGTCTCCTCGTCTACAACAATCCGGTTCCGGTTCAGTCCCCTTCCTTCTGGCCGGTCGTCGAACGCCGGATCACAGCGATTGTGACGATGGCCATCGCGGCGCTTTGTCAAAGTCTCGCTACCGTCGCTTTTCACTCGGTGACGAATAACCGAATCATCACCCCGTCACTCCTTGGATTCGATGCACTGTATGCAACGATCCAAACGTCGATGATTTTCTTCTTCGGTGCCGGTGCATTGATTGGTTTCACAGGGACAGGAGCCTTCTTCACACAAGTCATCCTCATGTTAGGCATGAGTTTACTGTTGTACGGCTGGCTGTTATCCGGAAAATACGCGAATTTGCAGCTCATGCTCTTGATCGGCATCATCATGGGCACCGGACTCAATTCGCTTTCGACGTTCATGCGACGAATGCTTGCGCCATCTGAGTTCGACATCCTGCAAGCCCGACTGTTTGGTTCTGTGACGAATGCGGATGCGGCTTATTTTCCGATCGTGATTCCCATCGTCATCGTCGTCAGCATCCTGTTGTTCTTGTCGGCTAATCGCCTCAATGTCATCGCACTCGGAAAGGATGTCGCTACATCGTTCGGCGTGAATCACCGCCGCAGCGTCATCTATGTCCTCATTCTCATTTCTCTGCTCATGTCCATGTCGACGGCATTGATCGGACCGTTGACGTTTTTCGGATTTTTAGTCGCAACACTGAGTTATCAGGTCGCTTCAACGTACGATCATAAGTATGTCCTGCCGATGGCGTTTTCCATTGGTTTTCTCGTTCTGACAAGCGCCTATTTCTTCATGTATCATATTTTCAATGCACCGAGCGTGGTCTCCGTCATCATCGAACTGTTTGGCGGTGTGATTTTCCTCGCGGTGTTATTAAGAAAGAGGTCCCTATGATTAAATTAGATCAAGTCAAGAAATCGTACAGCGATCATGTTCAAATCGGTCCCCTCCAGCTCGAGCTGCCAAAAGCCGGTCTCACTGCCCTCATCGGACCAAACGGCGCGGGTAAATCGACGACACTGATGATGATTGGTCGTCTGTTGCATCTCGACGAAGGGCACATCCAGGTCGCAGGTCTGGACGTATCGAGCACGAAGTCCAAGGATTTGGCAAAAATCATTACGATTCTGCGTCAAGAAAATCATTTTGTAACCCGGTTGACCGTCCGTCAATTGGTCGGATTCGGCCGCTTCCCTTACTCCAAAGGACGACTGACACCGGAAGACGAGGCCATCACTTCAAAGTACATCGATTTCCTCGATTTGACACAGCTCGAGCATCGTTATCTCGACGAGCTTTCCGGCGGTCAGCGGCAACGTGCCTACGTTGCGATGGTGCTTTGTCAGGAAACGGAATATGTTTTACTTGATGAACCGCTCAATAACCTCGACATCGCCCGATCCGTCCAGATGATGGGTTACCTTCGTCATGTCGCCGATGTATTCGGACGGACAATCGTCACAGTTTTACATGATATCAATTTTGCAGCTAAATACTCGGACCACATCTGTGCCATGAAAGACGGACAAGTCGCTGCCTTTGGTACGGTCAAAGAAATCATGGTCGCCGAAACGCTTTCGGATATCTTCGAGACCCCGCTCGAAATCATCGACGGACCCTATGGACCGATCGCTGTTTATTAATCGAACGCCATGAGTGAAGAACATTAAAAAGGGACGGCGCATCGGAAGATGTGCCGTCCCTTTTATCGTTTCGTACCTTTTGTTAAATCAATTTCAATTCCTGCCCCACTTGTTTAAACGCTTCGAGCGCCTGTTCCAAGTCTTCTCGTGTATGTTCTGCTGTGACGATTGTCCGGACACGTGCTTTGCCTTTGGCAACGGTCGGGAAGGCAATGCCTTGTGCAAAGACACCGTGTTGACGCAGACGGTCTGACAGCTGATGGCATAACGCTTCGTCGCCGACGATGACCGGAGTAATCGGTGTCGTTGACGTGCCGATATCAAACCCGAGTTCCCGTAATCCGTGTTTGAAGAACTCCGTGTTTTCCCACAGACGGTCAAACAGTTCCACTTCTTCTTCCATGACGCGGAGTGCTTCCCGGTTCGCTTCGACGACTGCCGGCGGATGCGACGTCGAGAACAAGAATGGACGACCTTTATGGATCAGATAGTCTTTAACGTGTTGTTCACACGCGACATATCCGCCGAGGACACCAATCGCTTTTGATAACGTCCCGACTTGCAACGCAACCCGTCCGTCGAGTCCAAAATGATTGACGGTTCCGCGACCGCTTTTTCCGAGTACACCTGACGCATGGGCATCATCGACCATGACGAGGGCATCGTATTTTTCAGCCAATTCAACGATTTCCGGAAGCGGTGCAATGTTTCCGTCCATCGAGAAGACGCCGTCCGTTACGACGAGACGTGTCCGCGCGTCCTGTGTTTCTTGCAAGGCCGCTTCCAAGTCCGCGAGATCCACGTGGTTGTAAATACGGCGTTTGGCTTTCGTCAGACGAATCCCGTCAATGATCGAGGCATGGTTCAGCGCATCGGAAATGACGACGTCCTCCGGTCCGAGTAACGCGGATAATACGCCGAGGTTCGTTGCGAAGCCCGACTGGAAGACAAGTGCGGCTTCCGTATGTTTAAACGTCGCCAGTTCCCGTTCGAAGGCTTGGTGCATCTCGAGTGTTCCGGCAATCGTCCGGACCGAACCAGTTCCCGCACCAAATTCGAGTGCCGCGTCGGCTGCCCGTTTCGCGAGACGCGGATGCGCCGCGAGTCCGAGATAGTTGTTCGACGACAATTGAATCAATTCTTTTCCGTCAACCGTCACCCGGTTGTGCTGGGCACTTTCAAGCGCCACGAGTTCGCGGAACGTCCCCGCCTGTTTCATCTCTTCCAATTCTGTCCGTAAATGCTCAAAACCCATCAATTCGTCCCCCTTGGTTGTAGTACGACCTTTCCACACTTCCCTTGTCGCATCAATTCGAATCCTTCTTCAAACCGTTCGAGTGGTAACGTGTGCGTGATCAACGGCTTCACATCAACTTTTCCGCTCGATAAGAAAGCGGACACTTGACTCCATGTCTCATACATCTTCCGTCCGGTAATCCCTTGAACACGGACTCCTTTAAAGACGACATGGTTCGTCAAATCAATTTCAACCGGTTTGACCGGCAGACTCAAGATATTGACATCTCCGCCTGCCGTCACCATCTCGAATGCTTGACCGATCGCGACCGGATGACCGCTCATTTCGCAGACGACATCAATGCCGTCACCGTCAGTCATCATCCGGACGCGTTCAAGAACATCTTCATGACGGGAGTCGATGACGACATCCGCGCCCATCGTCTTCGCGAGTTCGAGCCGGTATGGATTGACGTCAATCGCCACGACTTCTGCCGCCCCTGCCGCTTTCGCGACGGATACAGCCATCAACCCGATTGGACCGCAACCGACGATGGCCACCGTCTTGGCACTGACGTCACTGGCGAGGACCGTATGGACGGCATTGCCCATCGGTTCTTGAATCGACGCGATGCCGGCCGGCATATCTTCCGGATTGACCCAAAGGTTTTCTTCCGGCATGACGACATACTCGGCGAAACAGCCTTGCGTATCGACGCCGATGATTTTTGTGTTTTTACAGATATGGTATTGTCCCCGCAGACATTGTTTACATTGGTGACAAACGATATGTGTCTCCGCCGAGACCCGGTCGCCGAGTTTCAGACGTTTTGTCCCTTCACCCAGTTCAACGACTTCGCCTGAAAACTCATGACCAAAAACATACGGTGGATTGACGCGTGACGCCGCCCAGGCATCCCATTCATAAATATGGACGTCTGTCCCGCAAATCGATGTCGCCTCGACACGAATCAACACTTCGCCCCGATTCGGTGTTGGAACGGCTACTTCTTTTAAGACCGCACCAAATCCACGTTCTTCCTTGACGAGCGCCCGCATCGTCTTTACTTTTGTCGTATCCTCTACAGCTGTCACTAATTTTGTCATGTCTCCCCGACTCCTTCATGGGTCTTACCTATTTCTCTAATCGGTAATGACCAAGTGTTGAGCATCCCCAAATCATCAAACAATCATTCTACTCTAGTTTACATGAATTCAGCAGCAAGTTTACCAAATGTTTCTTCATTCATGTCGAGATCTGCAAAAGTCAGTCCACGATCCGCATAGCCATCAATTTGTGACTGATAATCCGGACGCGAATCGTCTTGGTAAATCAAGCCCATGACGAGCCCGTTATGTTCATGGACCACTCGTTTGGCAACGTCCAAATCAGTCGCATCATAGTTTTCCAGATCGTCCAGTTTCGTCAAGTTCTGCTTGAACCAGTCGTACGTATTGACCTTGTTAAACGTGACACAAGGACTGAAGACATTGATGAAGGCAAATCCTTTATGCTTCGTCGCCTGTTCGATCAGACTCGTCAATCCTTTTAAATCATTCGAAAAACTCTGGGCGACAAACGTCGCGCCTGCCGTCAGCGCCAGTTCGACCGGCGAGACACTTTTTTCGATTGATCCTTTTGGTGTTGATTTCGTCTTGAATCCAAGCGCCGACGTCGGTGACGTCTGTCCCTTTGTCAAACCGTAAATCTGATTGTCCATGACGATATACGTCATGTCGACATTCCGTTTGAAGGCGTGAATCGTATGCCCCATCCCGATCGCAAACCCGTCACCGTCTCCTCCGGAAGCGATGACCGTCAATTCCCGGTTCGCCATCTTGACGCCTTGGGCAATCGGTAACGAGCGACCATGGACGCCGTGGAAGCCATAAGTGTTGATGTAACCGGAAATCCGGCCCGAACAGCCGATGCCGGAAATCAAAGCAAGTTCTTCCGGCTCCAGTCCGACGTTTGCGACCGCCCGTTGAATGGCCGCCTGAATCGAAAAGTCACCGCAGCCCGGACACCAGTTGGGTTTCACATCGTTTCTGAAATCTTTAAATGTTGCCATGGAAAACCCCTCCTGCGACGACTTGTTCCACCACTTCCGCCGGATAGAACGGGTCGCCGTTGAATTTTAGAATGTGTTCAATTTTTTCCGCAAAACCACAGTTCATCTGAATCAGTTTTGCCAGTTGTCCCGTCGCATTGTATTCGACGACGACAACTTGTTTGGCCCGTTCGAGATGCGGACGGACCAGTTCGCTCGGGAACGGGTGCATCTGGCGGATATGGAGATGATCGACATGAATCCCCTGCTCCTCAAGACGCGGCATCACTTCTTCAATCGTACCGCGCGTCGAGTTGAAGCCGACAAACAGAATATCCGGTGTCGCATGCTGTTCTGTCACAAGGACCGCATCCTTCATCCGGAACTGGTTCAGCTTTCTTAGTCGTTTCGTCATTTGATCGACCCGGTTCTTCGTCGCTTCCGACGGACGGCCTTCTTCGTTATGTTCGACCCCGGTCACGTGGTGAATTCCGTGTTTCGTTCCCGGAACGACACGTGGACTGACACCGTCTTCCGTGACTTCATAACGTTTAAAGTACGCTTTGCCCTCGAGTTCCGGCAAATCACCTGAGATCAGTTTCCCGCGACGGATTTCAACCCGATTGACATCAAGCGGTTCGACGGACTGTTTTCCAAGCGACAGCATCAAGTCCGTCAAGAGAATGACCGGACACTGATACTCTTCCGCAATGTTAAAAGCTTCTGCCGCATCGTAAAAGGCTTCTTCGACGGTCGACGGCGCCAGGACGACTTTTGGAATCTCGCCATGGGTGCTGTAAATCATCGCCATCAAGTCCGACTGTTCCTGTTTCGTCGGTAATCCGGTTGACGGTCCTCCGCGCTGGGTATCAATGATGACGAGTGGTGTTTCCGTCATGCCGGACAGACCAATCGCTTCTGCCATCAAAGACAGACCCGGTCCGGCTGATGCCGTCAAGGCACGGACACCGGCGTAGTTGGCACCGATTGCCATCGTTACAGCCGCGAGCTCATCTTCCGTCTGGACGACCGTTCCGCCGAATTGTGGTAATTTTTTGATTAAGTACTCCATGATTTCCGATGACGGCGTGATCGGATATGCCGCCATCAGACGGGCGCCTCCTGCAACCGCCCCAAGCGCAATCGCATCGTTCCCGATCATGAACATCCGTTGCTGACCGTCGGCAGGATCCAGAATAAACCGTTCCGCCGTTCCGGCCATCGCTTCAAAGGCAGCCGCCCCTTCACGAATCGCCGATAAGTTTTTCTCGACCATCTCCGGTCCTTTCCGTCCAAAAATCTGTTCAACGACGGCTTGGAACCGTTCCGGATGAATGCCGAGAATGGCGCTCGACGCACCGATTGCGACCATATTCTTCATCAAGGATGTGCCGAGTCCTGCCGCAATTTCCGTAAAAGGAATCGGATAGAGGACGGCCCGTGTCTGATCCGGGTTCGTCGGATTAAACTTCGCATCGGCAATGATGATCGCCCCTTGACGTAACTCATGGAAGTTGACGTCGATCGTTTCCTGATCAAACGCGACCAAGATATCTAAATCATCGGCAACAGTCCGGACTTCATGTGTCGCGACCCGGATTTTATTGTTTGTATGTCCACCCTTGATCCGCGATGAAAAATGACGGTATCCATATAAGTAATAACCTAGACGGTTCAAGGCAATGGCGAAGATTTCACCAGTCGATTCAATCCCCTCACCCTGCTGACCGCCTACTTTCCATGACAATTGATTGTACATCGACGTTCGCTCCTTCTGATCCCCTGAAATGATTGAAGCTGTCTGCTTCACTATCCTCCCCCATGATACCGATTTCCGGATAGTTGCACAATCCTCCTTCAGGGAATCGAGCGAAAAAAAAGACCATCTACTCCAACGAGTAAATGGTCTACATACAGTAGGACCTATGTCCAATGATGCATCATCGTGGTTCAATGATGAGTTTGATTGCCGTCCGTTCTTCCCCATCAATCATGATGTCGGTAAATGCCGGGATACAGATCAGGTCCATCCCTGCCGGTGCGACAAATCCTCGGGCGATTGCAACCGCTTTGATGGATTGATTGAGTGCACCTGCACCGATTGCCTGAATCTCGACAGAACCCTTCTCTCGAAGTACACCCGCAAGCGCCCCTGCGACCGCATTCGGATTCGATTTAGCTGATACTTTCAGGACGTCCATGCACGTACCTCCCAATCAAAAATCAACACTCAATCAAAGAAAATCGATTGATCCGTTAGATGAATGCGTTCAATTTTCGTAGCTTTTTTCGATACATCATCAATATGAATCAAGACTCCATTTAACTGTTCCCGTCCTTCTGCAACTTCAAACCGGGTTGGGAGTTGTGTTTTGAATTTCCGCAAGACATCTTCCTTGCGCATACCGAGGACACCGTCCAGCGGTCCTGTCATCCCGACATCCGTGATATAGGCGGTTCCCCCTTCGAGAATCCGTTCATCTGCCGTCTGGACGTGTGTATGCGTTCCGACGACGGCCTGGACACGACCTGCCAGATGATAGCCCATGGCAATCTTTTCACTTGTCGCTTCCGCATGAACATCGACGAAGATTGCATCGACCTCACCCTCGACTTCCGCAACCAATTCATCGACTATCCGGAATGGATCGCCGAGTGGTGGTAAGAAAACAGTGCCTTGCACGTTGATGACGGCGATTTTTTTGTTGCCGACTTTTAAGACCATCATTCCGCGACCGGGTGTCCCTTCCGGATAATTGGCAGGACGGACGATCCGGTCTGCATCATCAATCCAATCAAAGATGTCGCGGTTATCAAACGTATGGTTCCCCATCGTAACGCCGTGGAACCCAAGCTCAAGCAACTGATGGTAAATCGATTTCGTGATCCCCCGCCCGTGTGCGGCGTTTTCTCCATTCACCAGCATGACCGTCGGATTGTACTTCGATTTGATTCGTGCTGTGAACTGTTGCAGGATATGACGACCCGGTGCCCCGACGACGTCACCAATAAATAAGATTTTCAAAAAAATTTCCTCCAATCATTAAAAAAAGTGGCGGTCGCCCGCCACTCTGCTTATTTTGCGTATTCGACTGCCCGTGTTTCCCGAATGACCGTGACTTTGATGTGACCCGGATAATCGAGTTCTTCTTCGATTTTTTTCCGGATATCGCTTGCCATTTTATGCGCAAGGACATCGTCGACGACATCAGGACGAACGATGATCCGAACTTCACGACCGGCTTGGATCGCAAAGGACTTCTCAACACCGTCAAATGATTCTGAGATTTCTTCCAGACGTTCAAGACGTCGGATGTAGCTTTCAAGCGTTTCTTGACGTGCACCTGGGCGTGCGGCAGATAAAGCATCAGCTGCTGCGACCAAAACAGAAATGACAGATGTCGCTTCTGTATCCCCGTGGTGGGAAGCAATCGCATTGATGACGGTTGGGTGCTCTTTGTACTTCGTACCGAGCTCAACCCCGATCTCAACGTGACTTCCTTCGACCTCATGGTCAATCGCTTTCCCGATATCGTGCAGAAGACCGGCGCGCTTCGCAAGCGTTACATCTTCTCCAAGTTCCGCTGCCATCATGCCGGCAAGATGCGCGACTTCAAGCGAGTGGAACAGGACGTTTTGACCGTAACTCGTCCGGTATTTCAAGCGACCGAGAATTTTGACGAGATCCGGGTGAATTCCGTGAATTCCGACGTCATACGTCGCTTCTTCACCGATCTCACGAATCCGTTCATCCATTTCTCGGCGGGACTTGTCAACCATCTCTTCAATCCGAGCCGGGTGAATCCGACCGTCTTGAACCAGCTTCTCAAGCGCCATTTTCGCCACTTCACGGCGAATTGGATCAAACCCGGACAAGATAACCGCTTCCGGTGTATCATCGATGATTAAATCGATCCCCGTCAATGTTTCCAGTGTCCGAATGTTTCGTCCTTCACGACCGATGATCCGACCCTTCATCTCGTCATTCGGCAAGTTGACGACAGAAACCGTCGTCTCCGCGATGTGTTCTGCGGCGAACCGTTGAATCGCGAGTGAAAGAATGTTTCGTGCTTTTTTGTCCGCTTCTTCTTTTGCTTTTTGTTCAATTTCTTTTTGAAGAATTGCCGCGTCATGCATTGCAGCTTGTTTCGTCTCATCCATGATGATAGCTCTGGCTTCGTCTTGCGAAAGATTCGCAACACGTACGAGCTCTTGGCGTCCCTGTTCATACAGGTCCTCTACTTTTCGTTCTAACTCTTCAGCTTGATGCTTCCGTTTCGCGATCTCTGCATCCCGCGTATTGATTTGTTCTTCCTTACGGTCGATGGAATCAACACGGCGATCGAGCGTCTCTTCTTTTTGGAGCAATCGTCCTTCTTGTTTCGTTAGCTCTTGACGACGTTCACGAAGTTCTTTTTCCACTTCTGTCCGAAGTTTAAAGGCTTCATCTTTCGCTTCGAGTAATGCTTCTTTTTTCGTTGCTTCCGCTGCCACCTGTGCACGTTCCACGATTTTCGTCGCTTCTGTTTCCGCGCCCTGAATTTTCGCTTCTGCAATCGATTTCCGCAAGAAGTAGCCTACGATGAATGCGATCAGTAATGTGAGGAGAAGTATGACAATCCAAGTTGTTGTACCCATGGGTTCACCTCCCCTTTGCAAGGTGTTTCTTAGTTCATTTCGGTTATTCATCGAAGCTGTCTAAAAAACGTACATCTATATTGTAAGGATAGCACTCGTTCATTGTCAACGAACGGGCGGGAAAGAATTCCTATGTTTTCCTCTTTTCAACAAAAAAAGAGCGGAATCTGAATCGATTCCACTCCTTTTCCCGCTTATTCCGCAAACATATCTTCTGCTTGACCTTCTTCGAAATCAACAGGATCCTTGCGATCCACAAGACCGTGATGCTCACGAATCAAGCGTTCGACTTCGTTCGCTACTTCCGGATGCTCGATCATATATTGTTTTGCGTTCTCACGTCCTTGACCAAGACGCTCTGAATTGTATGAATACCATGCTCCGCTTTTTTGAACGATATCGAGATCTGTCCCGATGTCGATCAATTCACCGAATTTCGAGATACCTTGACCGTACATGATATCGACTTCCGCTTGTTTGAACGGCGGCGCAATTTTGTTTTTAACAACTTTCAGTTTCGTTCGGTTACCGACGATATCGGTTCCGTTTTTCAATGCTTCCGCACGACGAACTTCAAGACGGACAGACGAGTAGAATTTCAACGCACGTCCACCTGGAGTCGTTTCCGGGTTACCGAACATGACACCAATCTTCTCACGAATCTGGTTGATGAAGATAACGATGGTTTTTGATTTATTTGTAGCACCAGACAATTTACGTAGTGCCTGACTCATTAAACGTGCTTGCAGACCCATGTGTGAGTCACCCATTTCGCCTTCGATCTCGGCTTTAGGAACGAGCGCGGCAACGGAGTCGACGACTAGAATATCGACAGCACCTGAACGGACAAGAGCTTCTGCGATTTCAAGCGCCTGCTCTCCTGTATCCGGTTGTGACAAAAGAAGCTCGTCGATGTTAACGCCTAGTTTGTTTGCATAAGCAGGATCAAGTGCGTGCTCTGCATCGATGAAGGCTGCTTGTCCGCCTTGTTTCTGAACTTCAGCAATCGCGTGAAGCGCGACTGTCGTCTTACCCGAAGATTCCGGACCATAGACTTCGATTACCCGTCCACGTGGATATCCACCTGCACCGAGAGCTATATCTAATGTGATAGATCCAGATGAGATCACCGATACTCTCTGATCTGCACTTTCACCTAGTTTCATGATTGAACCTTTACCAAATTGTTTCTCAATCTGGCGTAACGCCATCTCAAGTGCTGCTTTACGATCACTCACGTAGCAGGCCTCCTTTTATTTATCTTACTGAGATTATTGTACTTCTTTTGAGACCAAATAACAAGCTTTTTACGAACATTTATTCGTATAGTTGAAAGAAATTAACTTTCCTCCATTACGTCGGAATGACCGATGTTTTTCAGCAACATGAAGTAGGCATCCTTGACGGAACGTAATCTAATCATACCACGGTCGAAGGCAGGATACGTCAATTCAAGCACTTGTGTACCGCTCGCTTGCGCCAAAGCACAGTAGACTGTTCCGACAGCTTGACCGCTGTTGCTCGTTGGTCCCGCCTCCCCCGTCAAAGCGATGGCAAGGTCCGTCTCGTAAAGCGCACGCGCCCCTTCCGCCATGGCAATCGCCACGTCCCGGCTGACCGCCGTCTGTTCATCGAGCAACGTCTGTTCGACACCCAAGACATTAACTTTCGCTGCGTCCGCATAGACAACGGCACCACCCCGAAAGACATCGCTTGCACCGGCAATGTCCGTCAGTCCACTCGCGAAAGCACCGCCCGTCAACGACTCGGCTGCTGCCAACGTCAATCCGGCTTTGCGGCACCGGTCCAAGACGACGGCAGGTAAACTGGCATCCCCATATCCGTAGAAATGTGTCCCGACCTCATCGAGCACCTGTTGTTCGAGTGTATCAAGCATCTCCAGCGTCTCGCGTTCATCAAACGCCTTCGCGGTCAGACGAAGACGGACTTCCGCCAATTCCGCGTACGGGGCGATTGACGGATTGCGTGCCGTCCGAATCAGATCAGCCAACCGGTCATTTAATGCCGACTCGCCAATCCCGAAAAAGCGCAATGTTCTGGATTTGATCGTTTCTTTTCCAAGCAGGTGTTCGAAATGATCGGCGATGATTCGTTTCATCTCGCGCGGAACACCGGGCAACAAGATGTATTGATGCTTGTCCGCATGGAGCGACATGCCCGGAGCGAGACCTGCCTCGTTCGTCAAGACGTCCGCTCCTTCGATGACGAGCGCCTGTTTTCTCTCGTTGTCCGTCATCACACGTTCTCGTGTCTTCAAGAACGCTTCAATTCGATCGTACGCCGGCTGATCCACATGCAATCCACGCCCGAGAAGATCGGCCACGACTTCTTTCGTCAAGTCGTCTTCCGTCGGACCAAGTCCTCCGGTGATGACAATCAATTCAGCCCGTTCCTGAGCACGTGTGACAACTTCGACCATCCGCTCCCGGTTGTCTCCGACGACCGTATGGTAATGGACATCGATTCCGCACGTCGCGAGCCACTCCGATAAATACTGGGCGTTCGTGTTGGCGATTTCCCCTAACAGTAACTCACTTCCGACAGCAATGATTTCTGCTTTCATCTCTGCATCCCCACTTTCTTAACTATAAGAAAAGACTGTTCGGTTTGGCGAACAGTCTTGTTTGATATAACTTACATCGATTTCGTAATCAATTTGATGTTTTTCGAGAAGTACTCGACACCCGAGTAAATCGTCAATACTAAAGCAAGCCACATCGTGATTTCAGCAAATGGAATGTTCAGCAAGGCAAATCCGATGTCGTGCAATAAAAAGGCGATGATCGACGTCAACTGAACCCATGTTTTCGCTTTGCCTGAATTACCGGCAGCGAGCACGATTCCTTCGTCTGAAGCGACGAGACGCAGACCCGTCACGGCAAATTCACGACATAAGATGATGACGACGACCCAGGCGGCGACGAATTCAAGTTCTACCAGATAGACAAGTGCTGCAGCGACAAGCATCTTGTCAGCAAGCGGATCCATGAATTTACCGAAGTTCGTGACCAATTTGTTTTTACGTGCGAGATAACCATCAAGCCAATCGGTGATGGCGGCGACAGAAAAGATCATCGCGGCGACGAAGTGGGAAACCGGTAATTCTGCTCCTAAGACATCCCACTGTCCCCAGTCTGGATTGATGGCTAAGACAGCAACGAACACGGGAATTAATAACACGCGTAAGACCGTCAATTGATTGGGCAAATTCATTCTCGTATCCCTCCTTTTCGGGTTATGTATGCCGGCAGAGCCGACATGAAGAAGACACGCCTTATGGCGTGGCTACTTTCTTCAGATAAATATTTTGAACGAGGAGGGAGCGGTTAAGCTTAAGCTCCTGATCATTAACGATAATACTGTCGATTCCCTTGATCGACCCGACACGAATCCGGATGACATCTGTTTTCGCATCTTTGACGACGATCGGGTTCGGATCCGACGCATTGATATGGTCCGGCGCAAGTGCTTCGCCTTCAAGAGACGTATCCCGAACACCAACAAATGGCGATGGCGAGGCATCTTTCTTGATCCGAATCGACACACTCATCGTCCCGTCTGTCGGCACTTCATATGTGATGTCCTGACCAGCCGTCGTTTTCGCAGCTAACGGTTTTTTCTCTTCTTCTTTTACAGGTTCTTCTTCTTTAGCCGGTTCTTCTTCCTTCGGCTCCTCAGCAGGGGCATTGGTTTCCTTGCTTGGTGCATCCCCTTCATCAATCGTGACCTCATTTTGTTGAGGTGTCGCCGTTCGGGTGTTGTCACCGTCCTGGAACGCTTGGAAACCGTAATACAGGGCGACTCCGATCGCAAAGATCAGCGCGATGATGATGATGTTTGGAATCCACCGTTTGGCAACACTCTTTTTCGGAGCGGTCGACTTCGAATAGGTCGCACGGCGCGACAATTCGACGACCGGTTGGGTCTCCGGCTCCGGTAAATCACGTTTGTACGTCTCGAAGACCTCATCGACATCAAGTCCAAGAGCTTCGGCGTAAGTTTTGATGAATGCCCGGGCATAAAAGGCACCCGGCAGTTGCTTGTAGTCCCCTTCTTCAATGGCGACGATGTAACGTTTTTGAATTTTAGTTGTACTTTGGATTTGCTCAAGGGATACACCTAGCGTCTCCCGTTGCTCCTTTAAGTAGGTTCCGAGCTCAGTCATCGGTAACACACCTTCCATTTTCAATACTTATTCGAAATTGAACCATTCGTTCCCGCCATGGGCACGCGGTGGCTCGGTGACAATGATTTCTTCTGTCGTGTTGCGGAGTTCAATGATGTAATCAAAATCATCCCACGTATATTCGCTTGATTTAACAAAAGCGTCCGGATGTTCGACGATTTTCGTCGCCGGCAAACGCATGACTTCTCGTAAGATCTGCCAGTGCCGCTCATCGAAATGACGTTGGGAGACGAGTGCGTCAATGATATAGACATAATCTCCAGTCCGTTCATCATCAAACAACGATGTGCGAACCGTTTGTTTGATCAACGTTGATGACAGGAACAGCCATTTCTTGTTCGCACTGACACTTGCGGCGACAATTGATTCTGTTTTACCGACTCGGGGCATGCCGCGGACACCAATCAAGAGATGTCCATCCTGCTTGCACAACTCTGCCATGAAATCGACGAGAATCCCTAAATCTTCGCGGACGAATCGGAACGTCTTGATTTCACCGCTGCTATGGTCGATGTAACGACCGTGGCGAATCGCAATCCGGTCACGCAGTTTCGGTTTCCGCAATTTAATGACTTCAATCGCCGGCATCGTCTTCAGGATGGCTGCGAGTCGCGGAATTTGATCCGGCTGCTTCGTCTGAAGCAACATGCCGCGACGTTGATGGTCAACACCATTAATCGTGACAATCGAAATATGTAGCATCCCCATGAGTGACGCGATGTCCCCCAAAATTCCGGGACGGTTGACGTTCAATTCATACTCCAGATACCACTGTTCGAATTCACTCACGCGCAAAGCCTCCCTTAGAATCGGTTATCCATCCCTCATGTTAAATGATTTTTTGAAAAATGAAAAGCATTCCCCTAAGCAAATTTAACGGATTACATCCAAGCACCGTCAATCTTCAGGACGGCACCATTCATATATTCCGACTCCCGGCTCATCAAGTAGACAATCGCGGAAGCCACTTCTTCGACCCGGCCAAAGCGACCTGCCGGAATTTCTGCAAGCGCAAGCTCACGGTCTTCCTCAGAAAAAACGGCATTCATCGGTGTATCGATCCATCCCGGCGTCACGGCGTTCACCCGGCCGTGCATGGCGCCGAGTTCTTTACTGTATGACTTGACGAAACCGAGTTGTGCCGCCTTACAGGTCGAGTAGACGACCTCTCCGGCAACACCGGTTTCTCCAAGCACACTGCTGACGACGACGATCGAAAGCGGAGCGGAGAATGCTTTTTTTCGTGTCAAGACCTGTGCAATCTGAATCAATGACTCCACATGTAAGGTCAACATCGCTTCTGCCGAACGAACCGTTTGATCAACCAGCAGTCCGCTGAAGCTCGTACCGGCAATATGGATGAACCCTTCGACGGAAGGGAGCGTCTCACAAAAGGCCGCCAAAGCGCTCCGGTCAGACAGATCGCCTGTGACGATTTCTGTCGTCACAGGCAACTGCTTCACGAGTTGTTCGAGTTCTGTCTTTCGTTGATGTGTATGCAAGACGAGCTCATGCCCGTCTTCCGCCAACCGTTTGACGGTCGCCCATCCGATGGCACCACTCGCTCCGGTGATTAAAATCCGCATCGGTTACGCGTATGGTTTGACGATTGAAATCGCACGGTTGTCGAGTGCAAACAATTCATCAAAACGGGCTTCGATTTCTTCTTTTGTGATCGAAGCGATCAAGGTCGGTAACGTGAACAAGTTCGTCCCCGCCAAGGCATGGCGCGAAAACTGGTTGGCGATGAATTCCGGTGAGTTGAGCGCACGCAAGAATTTACCTTGCATCATGTTTCGTTTGCGGACGACTTCCGTCTCCTCGAACTCCGGACGGACAGCGAGTAAGTTCTCGTACGCCGCAATGAAGCGTTCCGGATCTTCCGTTTCCATTCCGAACGTCGCAAAGGCAAACTCTTCCTCACTCGAATAATCAAAGCTGAACGTATCATCGATCAATCCGTCTTCATACAGTTCAAGGTACGTCGAAGATGTTTGATCAAACAACAAGTGCAACAACAGTTCACTCGTCAATTCCCGGCGCAACTGTTCCTCGCCGCCGAGTGACGTGTCTTTATAACCGATCAAGACTTTTGGTGTCTTGACGTCGAGTTCAAGTTCAAATCGTTTTTTGGCGACGGTGTTCGGCTCGACCCCGTAATCACGTTCGATTGCCGGTCGGTCGGAATAGTTCTTTTTCGCCTGATTCGCTTTGATTAAAGCAAGCGTCTCCGCCGGATCAATGTTTCCGACGACGAACAAGACCATGTTCGACGGATGATAGAACGTCCGGTAACACGTATACAAATCGTCCGCCGTGATTTGATCAATCGATTCCGGTGTTCCGGCGATATCAATCCGGACCGGATGCTTCGCATACATCGATTCGATCAGACCAAAGAACAGACGCCAGCCGGGATTATCTTGATACATCTGAATTTCCTGTGTGATGATGCCTTTTTCCTTCTCGACACTTTCCGGTGTGAAGTACGGATCCTGGACGAAGTCGATCAGCGTCTCCAGATTTTGTTCAATCAATGATGTCGCCGAGAAGAGATACGCGGTCCGCGAAAACGACGTGAACGCGTTGGCAGACGCACCGAGTCGGCCAAATTCTTGGAAAACATCTCCTTTTTCCGACTCGAACATCTTATGCTCGAGGAAATGAGCGATCCCGTCCGGTACCTGAACCCAGTCATCCCCTGTTTTAAAACGGTTGTCGATCGAGCCGTAGCGTGTCGTGAATGTCGCATACGTTTTTTCGTAGCCTTTCTTCTGCAGAAGATAAACGGCTAGTCCGTTGTCAAGCTGCTCAAAAAAGACGGTTTCGTCGGTATCGTGATACGTGAACTGTTCCATTATTCTTCACCTCGCAATAAGTAAACTGCTTCTAGTTCGATTGCCGCCGCCAAACGGACGACATCGTCTCGTGTTGCCGTCTCGATGATATGAATCTCATCTTCCAGCGTCAATCCGCGCATCTTCGAGCCGTTCAACCAACCAATCAGTTGTCCCGGCTGATCGAGAATCTGACGACGTGCATTGATCAGCATCGCTTTCGTCTGTGTCAATTCTTCATCTGTAAACAGTCCAGCCTTCAAATCCACCAACTGTTCGCCGATGATGGTCTCCGCCCGTTCCGCCTGCTTCGTCTCGACACCGGCATAGACATACAACGCACCGTTTAACGCGGCGTACCGTGAGGCGGCGTAATAAGCCAAACTCTCTTTTTCACGGACGTTCATGAATAATTTCGAGTGCGGGAAGCCGCCGAACAAACCATTGACGATTTGCATCCGGATGGAATCAACCGACGTCGGATCGACGCTCACCCGGTATCCTAAATGCAGTTTTCCTTGTTTGATCGGTTGTGTCTCGGATGACCGTTTGACACCCATGACTTGTTTTTGGGCCGGGATGTAATGACTGACTTTTTCACCGTGCGACGGCAGGAAGGACAACGCATCTTCCATCTCGTCTTGTGTGACATGACCAACGACGAAAACATCGATCCGGTCCTCTTCCACCATCGACCGGTATGTATCACGCAAAGAAGATGGTGTAATCTGTTCAAGGGCCTCGAGTGTACCGAGTGACGACAGGGACACTGCTTCTCCCGGCGCCATTAATTCAAGCAGGCGTTGCTGGGCAAAACGCATCTTGTCGTCATACAACGAACTGATCCGCAAAGCGTGCAGGCGCTTCTCCTGTTTGACGAACTGTTCCCGGAATCCGCCTTCTGTCAGATCCGGATAAAAAATCATCTGTTCGAGTAAATCCAGTGCTTCCTCGAGCAGGGTCTCATGACGAACGAGATCACCGCGGACGATATCGAGTTGGAACGAGATGACATGTTCCTCCCCGAATTTCGAGGCATCCGCATACAGACCGGCGTCGTATAACGTTTCGAGCGGCTCGCGTAAAGCCTTCATCGACGGATAAGCCGCTGTCGATTTTTCCATGATATACGGTAACAATGCCCGGCTCGTCAGTGTCGCTTCCTCAAGTGGTGCTGAAAACGTCACGAGGACGGTTGTCGTCTTGAACTTTTCGGTCGGAACGAGATGAAAGGTCGTTCCTTGTTTTTTCCACGTCTGAAATGACTGACTCATGCTTCTCCACCCTTTCGTTTAAATACGTGCGCACTCCGCACATATTCGATATCCGCTTTTTGATTAACTGCATTTTCGTAACGTGCTGCCGTAAAGAAGAAGTCACTTAAGCGATTGATGAACGGCAACAAGTGATGGGCCTGTTCGACATCAATCATCGTCCGTTCGACGCGACGGCAGACTGTCCGTGCGACATGCAGGCAAGCCGCTGCTTCCGTTCCGCCCGGTAAGATGAATTTATCGAGCGGCGGCGATAATTCCGTCAAACTGTCAATCCAACTTTCGAGATCTTCTGTCGCCGTCGGACTCAAGCGTGATGCTTTTTGTTCGACGTACATCAAATCACTGCCGCAATCAAACAGAACGTGCTGGATGACAGTCAACTGTTCCTTGACCTCGATCGACGTCGCTTTCGTTCGGGCAAGCCCGACAAAACTGTTCAGTTCGTCGAGTTCCCCCATTAAGGTGATTCGGACGTCATTTTTTTTGACGCGTCCTCCGACGAGGGATGTATCTCCCTCATCCCCTGATTTTGTATAGATTTTCAAACCACTCACTCCTGTCTTATAGCGAAAGGAAGCGAATCATAAAGTTCGCTTCCTTTGTTTTTTTGGTAATTGAATTCGGAAAACAGATCCTTTCCCCAGTTCACTTTCGACTTCGACTTCCCCGTCATGTGAACGAACGACATTGGCAACAATCGCGAGACCGATGCCGGTTCCGGTTTTGCCGCGTGTCCGTGCTTTATCCGCTTTATAAAAGCGGTCGAATACAAACGGCACATCTTCTTCCGGAATTCCGTCTCCCGAGTCAATTACAGATAAAGATATTGTTTCCCTATCTTCAGCAATTTCAATCTTGATTTGCCCATCTTCCGTGTAGCGTAAGGCATTTCCGAGCAGATTTGTCATCACTTGATCCATCTGGTCCGGATCGGCTTCGAACTGGGCGTTCGGACCGACCACCTCAAAGGAAACGCGTTTTTCAAGACCCATCTGCTTGAATTTCTTAATCATTCGTTTGGCAAACGGAACCGCATCGATTGTTTCGATCCGTTGTTCCTGATAGCCGGCTTCCATCCGGGCAAGATCAAGGAGATCATTGACGAGACGCGAGAGTCGCTGCGACTCATCATAAATGATCGAGGCAAACTCTTTCGTCGCTTCGTCACTTTCCGTCATCCCGTCGACGATCGCTTCGGAATACCCTTGTAACATCACGAGAGGTGTCCGTAATTCATGACTGACGTTTGCGACAAAGTCCGCCCGCATTTTTTCGAGCTGTTGGGCTTCCGTCATATCACGCAAGACGGCAACGGCGCCGATCTGCTCTTCTTGTTCGAGCAACGGACTGACGATGATGATGTAGAAGCGTCCTTCCCGCTCGAAGGAAACCGTCATCTCTTTTTCCTTGCGCATGACCGTCTGGAACAGTTCAATCAGTTCGTCCGGTACAGGTGCACCGGCTAAAAAGGCTTCCGCCGGTGGATTGGTCGCGAGCAACTCACCCGAATCCGAGAACGTCAAGACACCATCCGCCATACATTTTAAGATCGAAGACAAGAGATGCCGTTCTTTATCGAGATCGGTGACGTATTGATTCAGCTGGCTGCTCATCTCGTTAAACGCAAGCGCCAGATCCCCGATTTCATCCCGTGAACGTTGGGTCAGACTTTGATCGAACTTTCCTTCTCCCGCCTCAACGACGGCTTGGCGAATCGTCCGAAGCGGTGCCGTAATCCGTGTTGAAAGGAAAAAGGCGAAGACGGTCGTACCGATGATGGCAAGCAGGACACACAGCTGAATGATTTGACGCGCCCCTTCGTTGGCCTGTTCGATGTTAGTCAATTGCTCAATCAAATACATCGTCCCGCTTCCGCTCTCCGTGATGAACGGAGCCCGGTATGCCAGCGCCGCTTTCCCGTCAAACGTTTCATAATTCCCGATTGCGGTTTCCCCTTCTTCGCCGTCGACGGCTTTCCAGTTCTGACGTTCCAGTTCTTTGATGATCCGGCTCGCCTTCTCTTCCGAGATGTTCGTTTCAATTGTCTCGTCGGTCGTCGCGATCAGCGTCGCACCGTATATGTCGGTTATCTCAATCGCAGTGGCTGATCCTTCTTCGAGACCGCTATGGGCTTGAAACACCGTTTCGACCTGCTGGCCGAGCTTTGCCAAGTGTCCCCGTTCCTGCTCGATATGGAACGAATTGAAAAATTCGAGCAACAAAATCGTCAAAGCAATCAAGACGACCGAGACAAGTAATAAAATCGTTCCCCACAGTTTGATGACGACACTCTGTAACCACTTCATCGTCAGGCAGGGTTATTCTCGAACTTGTATCCGACACCCCAAACCGTCGTAATCATCTGCGCCGCATTGGGTGACAAGCGGTTCAACTTTTCACGCAACCGTTTGACGTGGGTATCGACCGTTCGTAAGTCACCGAAAAACTCATAGTTCCAGACTTCTTTTAACAGTTGCTCGCGCGAGAACACTTTATCTGTCTGTTTCGCCAAGAAATACAGCAATTCGTATTCTTTTGGCGTCAAGTTGACTTCCTGTGATTCGACCGTGACGCGGTGCGCATCATTATCAATCGTCAGATGCGGGAACACGATGACGTCTTTTGTCTTCGCATCGGTATGCAGGAACTTGGTCGCACTTGCCCGGCGCAGGATCGCCTTGACACGTAAAACGACTTCGCGTGGGCTGAACGGTTTGACGATGTAATCGTCTGCCCCCATCTCAAAGCCGTGAACCCGGTTCGTCTCTTCGCCTTTCGCCGTCAGCATGACGATTGGCGTCGCTTTCGTTTTCCGCAGTTCTTCACAGACCTGCATGCCGTCGAGTTTTGGCATCATCAAATCCAGTAGAATCACATCATATTCCGTTTCCAGTGCCATCTCGAGAGCCGTTTCTCCGTTATCCGCTTCTTCAATCGTAAAGTTCTCACGTTCGAGGTACATTTTCAATAAACGCCGAATCCGTTCTTCATCATCGACGACCAAAATACGCGCTTCTTCTGACATCAGTTGATTCCTCCCATGAACTAATCTGTCTAACTCTATCCTACTACTCTTTTAGTATACTATGAAACTAAAAGAATAGCGTCTCCGACCGCGGAATTGCCGCTCCCCGCACAAAAAAAGGATGGACAGCGGAAGTTTTTCCGTCGTCCATCCTTGATTAATGATCCGGTCAATCGATTTCACCGATCAGGCGTACGAGTGAAGACCCGCAACAACCAGATTGACGAAGACGAGGTTAAACATGATGACGGCAAATCCGCCGACACATAACCACGCTGATTTTTTTCCGATCCAACCGCGCTGGATGCGCATATGGAGATAAAATACATAAAAGAGCATCGTGATCAGTGCCCATACTTCTTTTGGATCCCAGCCCCAGTAACGGCTCCATGCCATCTGTGCCCAAATCATCGCAAAGATCAATCCGCCGAGAATGAAGATCGGTAAGCCGATCGCAACCGAACGGTAGCTGATTTCATCCGCTGTCTCGAGATCGATTTTCCGAGCGATCGGTTTCAGACTTTCCGCCAACCGCTTCCGGAGAATGACGAACCGGAGCAGGATGTACAAGACGATTCCGCCGATTAACGACCAGAGTACCGTGTTGACTTTATTGGCATTGAGGAAGTTCGGCAATTCTGCCACCGCTCCTGAACCGGAGATGACTTTCCCGTTTTCAGGACCTGTCAAGACAGGCATCGTGTAGTCATGTTGCATCGTGGCACCGTTTTTCGCGACATACTCGATGGTCGAGTTTGTTCCGATTGCATTAAACAACAGACCAACGACGATGTAACCGACGACACAGGCGAGTGAAAACATGACGACTTCAAGCCACGTCCGTGTTTTCGACTCCTTGCTGAAGTCCGTCGCATGGATCAGGTACAACAAGCCGGTCGCAAAACTGACCGCCAGAATCCCTTCGCCGAGTGCAGCTGTCGTTACGTGGATTTTCAACCAAACACTTTGTAAGGCTGGAATCAACGGTTGGACTTCGTCCGGGAACATTGATGCATAAGCGATGACGAGCAAGGCAACCGGCATCGCGACAAGTCCGAGGACATTGTTCCGGTAAATCCCGTAGACGATCAAGAAGCCAAGCACCATCATCATGCCGAAGAAGGTCGTGTATTCATATAAGTTCGAGACCGGTACGTGACCGGCTCCCGCCCAGCGTGTGAAGAAGTAACCGAGTTGGGCGATAAATCCAACGATTGCGAGCGAAAAAGCAATCTTCCCTGAGCGGGTTGGTCCTTTTTTGCCACTTGTCGCAACCGCAAAGAAGCCGGTACTGATCAAATACAAAACAAAGGATGCGAGCAGTAGATTACTACTCAAACTAAGCAGATTCATTTCGATTCCCCCTCTTCCCGCAACTTCTGCCGGTCTTCCAGTTGCGGAAGTCCCACTTCGGTTAATGCGAGATTGGCTTCTTTCTGAAGCCCAAGTGCGTTTTTGTTCGTGAAGCCGGCAATTTTAATCTGCCCGTCCGCTTCTTTTAACCATAGTCTGCGGTGCGGCCAATACATGCCGATCAACAGACCCGTCATGAAGATGATTCCACCTGCGAACAGGAACGGTAACGTCAGATCTTTTTTGATTCGGACGCCAGAGATGTTCGAGAGTTCCGTGCCTGCGAAGCCCATCTTGTATTGGTTCTCATCGCCGCCGACATTCAGTTTAATCCCGATCAGACTCCGTTCCCCTTCCGGATGTTCCGGAGATTTGATCGCAAAGACGAACGCCGGATTGACTGGACGTGATGAGTTCGTCGTCGGTTTTCCGTCTTTGACGACGAAGTCCGGTAAGAAGTCCTTCAGTTCAACTTCGTACCCGTCTTTTAAGGCATAGGTTTCTTTCGGATTACGTAAGTCGACCTTGATCGTATCGACGACTTTTCCCGTTTTTTGATTCTCGATGTTAAATGACATCGTCTTGAATTCAGGATCCGCCGCATACTGTTCCTGGAAGACTTGATAACTTCCGAACTCAAACGGCTGGTTGACCGCGGTTTCACCCGACTTGATTTTTTCAAGTTTCGGTTTGAAATCGTCCGTCATACCGACCTTCTCATACAGCGTCATCTGCGTATCGTAGTTTTTCGGAACACTTCCACCCGCTCGTTTTAATGCTTCACTGAACTTCTCATCCTCTTTTGCCGGATCATAAAATTCGATGTTGAAAGCATTGTTCTCGAGATAGTATTGATTGTCCGTCGCTTCGACCGGCAACGTTTCCCCTTCACGAATCCAAAGCAACTCGTCTTCGTGCATCCCAGGAACGATTCGTAACATGGCACCACCAAAGAACAGCACCAATCCAATATGGTTGATGTATGGACCCCAGCGACCAAACCGTTGTTTTTCGGCTAACAAGGCGCCGTCTTTCCGGCGAATCTTATAGCCTTTTTTCTTGAGCAAAGGCTCGATTGCATCAATCTGTTGGACCGTACCAGTCGCCTCAGCGCCAAATCGCTGACCGCCCATAAAACGGTCGGACTGGATGACCGGTTGTTTCTTCAAAGCGCGGTAAAGCGGGAAGAAACGGTCAATTGACACGATGATGATTGAAAGAAGCAATAATGTAATCAATCCAATGTACCACCAGGATTCAAACAAGTTATGGAATCCTAACGCATAATACATATCGCCGGCCGTCCCGTATTCTTTGCCGTAAAACTCTTCCGGCGGGATGGCTTGCGGAATGTACATTTCTTGTGGAAAGATCGTCCCGACCCCGCTTGCGATGATGATCAAGCCGATCAACCACAGTCCTACTTTGACGGATGAGAAGAATGTCCATGTCCGGTCAATCCACGACTGGTTTTTTCGTTTTGAACGAAGCTCGGCTTCCTCATAACGCATATCCAGTTGCTTATATTCCTGCTGCATCATAAATTCCCCCTCGATGCGTTACTCGTTTGCTTTTTTAATCATTTCTTCTAGTTTCGCTTGATCGATTTCACCCTCATACTTCTCGACGACTTTACCTTCTTTGTTAATGATGAACGTCACAGGTAAGTTGTAGATGCCGTACGCTTTTTCGACCGAACTGTTCGTATCCATCAGAATCGGATAATCGGTTCCACCGATTTCCTTGATGAAACTCGATACGCGAACCGGTGTTTCCCCGACGTTGACCGCCACGAAGTTGACACCTTCTTTTTCCAACAGATCGACGTTGTCATTGATCAACGGCATTTCTTTTTTACAAGGTTCACAGAATGTGCCCCAGAAATTGAGTAAAAGTCCTTTTCCTTTGTACTCATCCATCGTATGTTGTTTTTCCCCATACAGATCGACAAGCGCAAAGCCTGGCGCATCGTCTCCGGCAAGGACTCGTCCGTCCTTGTCGCGTGTCGCTTGGTCCACAAACTGCATGATGACGACCGCACCGGCGAATAACACCATCGTCATGATCATCAACCGCCAAAATGAACGTTTTTTCTTCTTTTGCTTTGCGGCTGCTAGCCGCTCATCCGGGTTTTGATTCGTTTTTTTCATGTCGCACCGCCTCCACCCATATTGTACTTGAAATCGCTTAAATGTTGACAGAATGTGAAATACGTTAATCGTTTTGTCACAAACAAAGAAAACTCAACCCGCAGGCTGAGCTTCTCGCTTTACAAATTAACGTTTTTTTGTGTTCTTACGTCTTTTCGTAGGGGGAGCAACCGGATCCGCCAGCTCACGCAATTGATTGACTTCTTTTTTTGAAAGTTCGCGCCAGTCGCCTGATGTCAATCCGGCGAGTGTCAGGAAGCCAAACTGTTCACGTTTCAACTTGATGACTTCCGCTCCAAGTGTTTCGACCATTTGTCGGACTTGGCGGTTGTGGCCTTCATAGATGACCATTTCTAAAATTGCCGTATTCTTTTTCTTGTCGATGTCACGCATCTCGACACGTGCTTTGCCTGTTTTGAATCCGTCCGGCAAGACGACGCCTTTTTCAAGACCTTTGACGTGATAATATTCCGGTACACCTTTGATTTTGACGATGTAACGTTTCGGGACTTTATATTTCGGGTGCAGCAACAGGTTCGAGAACTCCCCATCGTTCGTCAGGAGTAACAAGCCGCTCGTATTGTAGTCGAGACGACCGACCGGGAACACACGGTGACCGGGCGGGACCAAATCAACGACGGTTTTACGGCCTTTGTCATCCTCAACGGTCGAGACGACGCCGGTTGGTTTGTACAGCATGTAGTAGACGTGTTCTTCGCGTTCGAGTTTGACGCCGTCCACTTCCACTTCCGCGCGTCCGCCGACTTTCGTGCCAAGTTCCGTGATGACTTTCCCGTTGACTTTGACACGACCTTCTGTGATCAATTCTTCTGCTTTGCGTCGCGATGCGACACCAGCTTGGGCGATAATTTTTTGTAGACGTTCCATTAATTTATTCTCTCCTCTAGTGACGACTCATTCCGGAAAAATAGATCCCCGTCCGCTTCTAACGTTTCTTCAAACTCAAGCGGCGGCAACTCTTCGATACTGTTCAGTCCGAAGTGATCCAGGAAATGATCAGTCGTCTTATACAATTTTGCACGCCCGACGCCTTTTGCACGTCCGGCTTCATCAATTAATCCTTTTGCACTCAACGTATGAATGACACGTTCCGTCTTTACGCCGCGAATGACTTCGATGTCCGCCCGGGTGACCGGTTGTTTGTAGGCAATGATGACGAGTGTCTCCATCGCAGCCCGGGACAAGCTGTCTTCTGCCAGGGAACCGGCATAGGCTTGCACATAAGGGGACATCTCTTTCCGGGTGACCATCTTGAAGACACCGCCCGACTCAACAATCTGCAAGACACGTTGTTCGGATTCAAACGTTATCTGAAGAGCATGCAACTGTTCCCGTGCTGCCGCCTCACTGATTTCAAGGACTTGACTCAAACCACGTGGATCGATGCCATCATCTCCAACCACAAACAATAAACTTTCAATGATTCGATCATACGCCAATCTGATTCTCCTCCTTCACTAAGGCACGTAACAAGATATCGTCATTCATCTGTTCACACGCAACAATCCGTTGTTTGACAAGTTCAAGCACTGCCAAGAAGCTGACCACCAATTCCTCAACGGTCGGCTGTTCCGTAAAGAATCCAAAAAATGTCGTCCCGTCATTGCCGAGGACATATTCGGAAACATGGACCATCTGTTGTTCGAGCGTCCGTTCTTCCCGTTTGACCGTTTTCGATCGGCGCACTTTCCAGGCGACACGTTGACGCATTTTTTCATACGCCCGCAACAAGTCACTAAAGGACAGATTCCCGCTGTAATCCTGTGTCTCGGCATCGAGATACGCCATCAAGTCTTCCGGCTGCTTTGAGAAAAGTTCAAGGCGCGCCTCTTCCTTTTCCTTTAAGACCAGTGCCGCTTCCTTATATGCTTTATATTCAATCAGTTGCTGAATCAACCCTTCGCGTGTCGGCTCCTCCTCGAAATCAGGAACATCTTCGAACTCCGTCTGTTCGACAGGTAACAGTTGTTTACTTTTTAATTGCAGGAGCGTCGCTGCCATGACAAGATATTCACTCGCCACATCCAGTTCCAGATGTTGCATCGCACGAATATAGGATACATACTGATCCGTCACGACCGATACGGAAATATCGTACAGGTCAATCTCCAGTTTCCCAATCAAATGTAACAACAAATCCAACGGGCCTTCAAACGCATCCATCTTTACACTGTATGATTCCATGATTCTCCCTGCCCATCAACGTTTTTTGCGCCTTAGTATACCATACATCACGCCGCTTCGACTATGTTATATTAAAGGAAAGGAGGTGCCTCCATGCATCCAATCGAACAGTTTGCTTTCGAATTCAACGTGCAGCAGGATTATTTTGAATGCCACGAAGTGCTCGAAGAATTGTGGCAGACGGGACAGCGCCAAGATGAGTCGCTCGTCGCGTTGATCCAACTTGCCGTCGCCCGCTATCACCACCGCCGCGGCAACTTGGCTGGAGCGATGCGGACCTATCCGAAAGCCTTCCAAAAAATCGAACGTCATGCCGGCTCCTTGGCGGGTCACGGCATCGACGTCGCGCATTTACTGGGCTTACGTCCCGCGTTCATGCAACCCGACTATCAACACATCCCGTTGCCGCTCGCAAAAGACCTGCAACGACGCATTCAACAAGTGCCGGTCGATGTCCAACACGATCCGTCCTTCTTGCGGCATAAACACGTTTTACGTGACCGCCAGGACGTCATCTCGGCCCGACAGCTGGCACTTGCGGCGCGGAATAAAAAATGAAAAACCGGTCCGAAACTACATGGACCGGTTTTTTATTGACTTTTCCACTTCTCAACAAGTCGCGTCGTTTCTTCTGTTGCACCCGTAATCTCCATCCGCATCATCTTTTCCGCTGCATCGAGCAGCATGTAAGACATCCGTTCACCACGGAAGGATGGCGATAAGGCGATATGTTTCAATTCAGCGTGGCCATCCACCAATTGAAACCCGATGATTCCGATAAAGTCTTCATCCTGTTTATAGAGATACAACTGTTGATTCTCATCTTGTTCATAGGTTTGAACCGTTTCAAGCAAATACTTCGGATCCTTCACTTCGCACGAAAAAGCGATTAACCCCATCGCGGTCCGTTCATTCAACTTTTTATATTTTACTAGCATCTGATTCTACACCTTCCTAGTTTCAACAACTCTCAGGAATATGATCGACTGAGACTTGTTTATTCTACACCTTCTCGCCTCGAAATGCTTCATTTTTCGTCAAATCGATTAAAAGTCGGTGCCTCTACCCGAAACGAGACCTCCCTGTCCGGTGACAGGGAGGTAAGCTCGTACAGTAAGGTTGTGACGATTATTTGGATCCTTCGAGGACCTTGATGAATTCGCGCATGTAATCCGGTAAATCGGGTGGACGACGGCTCGAAATGATATGTCCGTCAACGACGACCGCTTCATCGTGCCACGTCGCTCCGGCGTTTGTCATATCATCTTTGATTCCCGGCGTACTCGTGACATTGACACCGTTCAAGACACCTGCTGAAATCAAGACCCATCCTGCGTGACAGATCTGACCGATCGGTTGCTTCGTTTCATCAAAATGGCGGACCATGGCGAGAACGGAATCAAATCGGCGCAATAGATCGGGTGACCAGCCTCCCGGTACAAGAATCGCATCATACTCAGACGGTGTGATGTCGTCAAACGCTTTATCCGAGACGATTGGTACACCGTACTTTCCGATGTATTTTTCGTCAGCCTTTTCACCGACGATTTCAACAATCGCCCCTTCTTCCCGCAAGCGGTGGACCGGGTACCATAATTCTAGATCTTCAAAATCATTGCTGACAAGTTGGATAATCTTTTTCCCTGCTAAACGCATCCTATATCGCTCCTTCGTTTTTTCGATTCTTTTTCTCACTTCCCTGAATCAAGCGAAAAAAAACTCCCCTTCTTTCATCAAAAGAAGGAGAGGAATGAATTACGCTTCGACACGAATTTCTTTAATGCCAGCGCCTTGCTTCATTTTTGTAGCGTGCTCAAGACCAGACGTTACTTGTCCGAAGACTGTGTGCACGCCGTCGAGGTGTGGTTGTGGCTCATGAACGACGAAGAATTGGCTTGATCCCGTGTTGCGGCCAGCATGTGCCATTGAAAGTGAACCGGCTTTATGCTTGTGCGGGTATGATGTTGACGTTTCACACGGAATCGTCTTACCTGATCCGCCTGTACCGTTTCCGATTGGGCAACCGCCTTGTGAGACGAAACCAGGAATGACACGGTGGAAGTTCAATCCATCGTAGAAGTTCGAGTTCGCAAGGTTCTCGAAGTTTTCTGTTGTGATTGGTGCATCGTCGTTAAACAATTCAAACTCAATTTTATTTCCGTCTTCTAATAAGATATATCCAGTTTTTTGCATCGTATACCAACCTTTCGCGCTTTTCAGCTATGGTGTTCGCCACGACATTCGCGGCTCCGTTACCTAGTGTATCAAATCTCCACGCAAAACGCAGGTTTTTTACTCATTCGACAGCGGATTCGAGAATTTCGAGCTCAACCGTTTCACCCGCGGTCACCGATGCCTGAATACCGTTTGGCAACGGGAAGACCGGATCGGTATGTCCGAAGTCTGCGTCGAGTACAATCGGGAAGTCGTATCCACGGGTCGCCCGCAGGAGGATATCCTTGAGCGTGAAGTCCGGATCAAACTCGACTTTCCCGTGAAATCGTCCGACGACAATCGCTGAAATCTTTTCATATGCCCCGAGGTGACGGAGTTGTGTAAAGTACCGGTCGATCGTCTCCGGTGTTTCGCTTTCGTCATCTTCAAGCATTAAAACAGCACCGTCGAACGACGGCATATACGGTGTCCCGGCAAGCAACAACAGTGTCCCGAGATTGCCGGCGATGATTGGTCCTGCCCCTTCTCCTGCGCGGGCGACGACGTACCCCTCATTGACGACGTGCGTCCGTCTCCGGTCATCATTGACATCCCAGCGCAAACCTTCATCCGTCCATTCATCCGATGCTTCAATTTGACCGATCGGCTCCGTCTGCATGAGCGTTTTTTCAAACCATTTTTTTGTATACGCATCGAGACCATGCAGTTGACCAAACTGCGGTAAAATAGCAGGTCCGACGAACGTCGTCAAACCGGTTTTCGTCTGAATGCCGGACAGAAGAGCCGTAATGTCACTGTAGCCCATAAAGATTTTTGGATTGTTGCGGATCAAATCGTAATCGAGCTCATCAAGCAATTGATGTGAATTAAACCCGCCGATTGTCGTAATGATTGCTTTGACGTCGGGATTTTGAAATGCCATATGTAAATCTTGAAGGCGTTCCCCGATTGTTCCTGCCGTATGACTGTGAATCGCTGTCGTGTTCGGCATCACGAGGACTTGAAAACCCATCCGTTGAAGTGTCTCGATCCCTCGTTGCAGACGACGCGGTACATACGCTGCGACCGCTGATGCCGGCGAGAGAATCGCTATCGTATCGCCTTTTTGTAAGCGTAGTGGTTTCATGAAAGTTCCCCCTTTTCCATTACAAGTATTTCCATTATAACAAATCGAATGGTAAGCGGACACTCTCGTTATTTAATCCATTTTTATAATGTCACGAATAGTGAATTTCCGTTCTCAAGCAATTCACCCTTTTTCGAAACATAGTCTACCTTGACCGTCATATGTCGAAGTATCTTTTGCTCGCGTAGCGATTTTGCCCACGCCGTGATCTGCACTTTATCCTGTTCGTGTCGCTTGCGTGGCACGTCAATTAAAATCGTCGGTGCCACGTCAGCACGCAAATAGGCGTTTGAGTCAAAACGATCGGTACCAAGCTGTTGGATCTCATCGTTATCATAAAGAACCCGCACAATTAACTCCTCATCCAACTTTTCGAGAGTAGGCGACGTGATGCTTCGTTCTAAGCGATCTTCCCAGAGTGACGCATGATACGAATCAACGAATGTCCCCGATTCTTCAGTCTGATAGATTAAAAATTCCGTATTCGTTTTTTCATCAACAGCTCGAGCTGCGTATTCAAACGAAAAATTCCCCATACTATCGTAAACACTACCGGTCACCCGCGCGTCTGGAAGATACTTCTGCTTTTCTAGGTAAATCTTGGCTTCGCTTTTTATTTTCTCTTCTTGTGCTACGTCTGGCTTCGCATCTTGCCAAAAGGCAAAAACCAGTATTACAACTCCACATCCGATGACTCCGATTAGACTGAAGATCACGATGATCAAACGCTTCATAAGCTTCAATAAAAACCCTCCTCATTTTTGGAGTACCAATTTTTTACACTTTCGATTTTACCATAAAAAAAGAGTAGCGGACGAAGTCCGCTACTCAGGCAATATTTATATGATTGATTACTGAATGACAGCGTGAACGAGCGGGCGTGCTTCCGGCTTCGTCTCACTGATATGGTACGCGTGGTCCATTTTTTCGATTGCTTGGTCGAGTGTTTCTTTGTTCGAACGGAGTGTCGCGATGACATCACCGACTTCGACTTTGTCGCCGACCTTTTTGAATAATGTAACGCTTGCTGCGTGATCGATGACATCTGCCTTCGTCGCACGGCCTGCACCGAGAATCATCGCTGCGACACCGACTTCATCCGCGATGATTTCTGAGACGTATCCTGCTTTAGACGCCACGAAATCTTTTTCGAACTTCGTTTCGAGTGCTTTCGACATATCGTCAACAAGTGACGCGTCGCCGCCTTGCGCTGCGATGAACTTCTTGAAGACGTCGAGTGCTGCTCCGTTTGCGAGACGTGTCTCGAGATCGGCATACGCTTCGTCAAACGTCGGGTAGAACTCACCAAGGACTGCCATGTGCGAAGCAATCGTCAACGCGATGACTTTCAGATCGCGAACGTCTTTGCCTTGAAGAACTTCGATCGCTTCCTTGACTTCGTTTGCATTCCCGATTTCGTTTCCGAGCGGCTGATCCATGTCCGTGATGACGGCGATCGTCTTCCGGTTAACACTTTTCCCGATCGATACCATTTCCGTCGCAAGCGCTTTTGCGTCTTCAAATGACTTCATGAAAGCACCTGAACCCGTTTTAACGTCAAGGACGATGCTGTCTGCACCGGCTGCGATTTTTTTCGACATGATTGAGCTTGCGATCAACGGAATCGAGTTGACCGTCGCTGTCACATCACGTAACGCATACAATTTTTTATCGGCTGGTGTCAGGTTACCCGTTTGACCGATGATTGCCATCTTGATGTCGTTGACTTGAGAAACGAATGCTTCTTCCGTCAATTCCACGTCGAATCCAGGGAACGCTTCGAGCTTATCGATCGTTCCGCCCGTGTGGCCAAGACCACGTCCGCTCATCTTCGCGACAGGAATTCCGATTGATGCAACAAGTGGTGCGACGATCAGACTGATCTTATCGCCGACTCCGCCTGTTGAGTGTTTGTCGACTTTTTTACCGTGGATGCGTGATAAATCAATCACGTCACCTGATTCGACCATCGCCATCGTTAAATCCGCGATTTCGCGGTCCGACATGCCTTGATAGAAAATCGCCATCGACATGGCTGACATTTGGTAATCCGGGATGTCACCGTTCGTGAATCCTTCGACCATCGCTTTAATATCGGCTGTTGGTAACTCGCCACCGTCTCGTTTTGTTGCAATCAAATCTACCATACGCATAATAAGTTCCTCCTCAAGGGGTCGTTCGTATTTTTATCGGGCTACAATTCTTACATTTTTTTGATCGAACCGCGGACAAGTGACAGGAAGTGCGCACGGACACGTTCCGTCGTTTCCATGACTTCGTCATGGTGAAGCGGCTGATCGAGAATGCCGGCTGCCATGTTCGAGACACACGAAATACCAAGCACGCGCATATCCGAGTGGCGGGCGACGATGACTTCCGGAACCGTCGACATACCGACGACATCTCCACCGAGCAACCGGGCGAGTTTAACTTCCGCCGGTGTTTCGTACGTCGGACCTGTATTGCCGAAGTAAACGCCTTGACGCACTTGAATGCCAAGTTCGTCTGCTGTTTCTTGGGCAAGACGCAACAATTCAGCGTCATACGGCTTCGACATATCCGGGAAACGGGGTCCCATCTCATCAACGTTTTTCCCAATCAACGGGTTTGTGCCGAAGAAGTTGATGTGATCCGTGATCAACATCAAATCTCCCGGTTCAAACGCTTCGTTGCAAGCACCGGCTGCGTTCGTGACAATCAGTGTTTCAACACCAATCGCTTTCATGACGCGGACAGGGAATGTGACCATCTCCATCGAGTATCCTTCATAGAAATGGAAACGTCCTTGCATCGCAACGACTTGTTTCCCTTCGAGCGTTCCGAATACGAGTTGCCCGGCATGACCTTCAACCGTCGAGACAGGGAAGTTCGGGATATCGCTGTAAGGAATCGCAATCGGATTTTCGATGTCATCCGCCAGGACACCGAGTCCTGAACCGAGAATTAAACCGATTTCCGGTTTCGCCTGCATCTTGCTTTCTAAATACGACCGTGTTTCATTCCAATTGACTGTCATCTGAATCGCTCCCTTAAATTAAAGTTCTGACAAGAAACTCTTACCATGCGCCGGCAGCTTCACATTAAAGTTATCGGCAACCGTTGCCCCAAGATCGGCAAACGTCGAACGGATTCCCAAATCATTTGCGACACCATTTTTGTGGTAAGCAAGTAATGGCACATACTCGCGTGTGTGATCCGTTCCTGGATGAACGGGATCATTTCCGTGGTCCGCTGTAATGATCAAGAGATCATCTTCCTGAAGACGTTCAAAAACTTCCGGCAGACGGGCATCAAATTCTTCAAGCGCCTGACCGTACCCTTGCGGATCACGACGGTGACCAAACAATGCGTCGAAGTCGACGAGGTTCAAGAAGCAAAGTCCTGTAAAATCACGGTCAAGTTGGTTGACGAGTTGGTCCATACCATCCATGTTCGATTTCGTGCGGATGGCGTCCGTCACGCCTTCGCCGTCGAAGATATCAGCAATTTTCCCGAGGGAAATGACATCGAGTCCGGCTGTCTCGAGTTCGTTCATGACAGTCCGGTCAAACGGTTTCAACGCATAGTCATGACGATTCGACGTCCGGACCCAGGCACCTTGTTCTCCGAGGAATGGACGGGCGATGATCCGGCCGAGCATGTACGGGTCATCACGCGTGATGTCACGAGCGTACTCACAAATCCGGTACAATTCTTCGAGCGGAACAACTTCTTCGTGCGCTGCGATCTGAAGGACCGAGTCAGCCGACGTATAGACAATCAACGCACCTGTCTCGACGTGTTCTTGTCCGAGCTCATCCAAGATTTCCGTTCCGGACGCCGGCTTGTTGCCGATGATTTTCCGACCCGAGAATGTTTCGAGACGTCCAATCAAATCTTCCGGGAACTTCTCAAACACACGGAACGGCGTATCGATGCGAAGACCCATGATTTCCCAGTGTCCGGTCATCGTATCTTTGCCGGCCGATACTTCTTCCATCTTCCCGTACGCTGCGAGCGGCGCTGCTTCTGCTGAAACGCCTTGGATCGGTGCGATGTGCGAAAGACCGAGTTTTGCCATGTGCGGCATGTTCAGACCATTACGCTGCTCCGCAATATGTCCAAGTGTATGCGCTCCAAGATCGCCAAACTGTTCGGCATCCGGTGCTTCTCCGATTCCCACTGAATCCATGACGACTAAAAATACACGTTTGAATGGTTGAGCCATGTTAAAATTCCTCCTAATACTTATTGCTTACTGTTAAAACAAATCCCGTTAGAATTTTCCCGCAAACGGACTAGACAAAACACCCTATTTGTCTGAAGTCAGACCTTTAAGAGGTAAAACCATCACGCACGCGGATGATGGTTTTTATAGACGTCGTGCAGACGGGCTTTATTGACATGCGTATACATTTGCGTCGTCGATAAATCGGCGTGACCGAGCATTTCCTGGACAACCCGCAGATCAGCTCCATTTTCGAGGAGATGGGTGGCAAAGGAATGACGCAAAACGTGTGGCGTGATCTCTTTTTCGATCCCGGCTTCTTTTGCCCGGCGCTTAATCATCTTCCAAAAACCCTGCCGCGACAAACGATCGCCCCGGCTGTTAAGGAACACATAATCGGTTTGTTGACCGCCGAGACTGTTGCGGGCGAGATCCAGATAGACCGTCACACTGTCGATCGCCGTCTGACTGATCGGGATGATGCGGGTTTTGTTCCCTTTCCCGAGACACGACAAGTAACCGAGTTCCAGTTGCAGATCATTCAATGTTAATTGTAACAACTCACTGACTCGCATGCCGGTGCCGTACAGCAGTTCGAGCATTGCTGCGTCACGCCGGACGAGCGGATCGTTGCCGACGACTGAATCAAGCAAACGAACGATATCCGTTTGACTCCAGACGACCGGTAACTTTTTGTCGGGTTTCGGTAAATCAAGATGTCGCGACGGATCGTGCCGGACGATCTGCCGTTCCACTAAAAATTGATGGAACGAACGAATCGAACTCGTTGACCGCCGGACTGTCGCACGCGACTTTTGTGCCTGAAGCAGAGATTCGATGTGAAGGACGATGTGGTGGCGCGTGACTTCTTCCGGTGAAGAAATCCCTTCCCGCTCAAGCGTCGTCAGATACTGGTTTAAATCATTTCGATAGGCAGCCGCCGTATTCGCGGACATTTGCCGTTCAATCACTAAATAGTTGATAAATGCTTCCAGTTGTTGCCTCACTGAACTCATCCTCTATCGTTAAGAAATCGCTTACTTTCCCATCATATCAAAGGTGTAAACCGTTGTGAAGAGGTCTGACCTATATTTTTAAAAAAGAAAAACCGTCCTCTTTTTGATGAGGACAGTCAGACGGTTTGGGTTTGTGATTGTTCCAACGCTTCCCGTGCGTGCCGTTCTTGGCAGACGCGGCAAACACCATGGAACGTCAACCGGTGATCCTTGATCTTAAACTGAAAACGCGAGACGATTTCTTTTTCGACTTCTTCTAACATATCATCTAAGATTTCTTCGACGGATCCACATTCGATACATACAAGATGGTGATGCGAGTGACTCGCTCCTTCTTGCCGTAAATCAAATCGAGATACGCCATCTCCGAAATTGACTTTATCAACGACTTCTAACTCCGTCAACAGCTCAAGCGTCCGGTAAACCGTCGCCAGTCCAATGTCTGAGTTTTTTTCTTTGACCAATAAAAAGACATTCTCCGCACTGAGGTGATCCGACTCATGCTCAAGCAGAATCCGTACGGTCGCTTCACGTTGGGGAGTCAGCTTATATCCTTTACCGCTCAGCTGTTTTTTAATGCGTTCAACACGACTTTCCATCATAGCGCCCCCTTTGGTCGAAACTGATGGTTTTATCATAGCTGATAATCACTCCTTTTTCAAATTAAAATGATTATCAACTGAAAATCATTTACTTTAGAATGATTTTAAAGTACGGATGTGCCAATGTTGGATCGCCATGATCGTTTTCGCATCGACGATTGTCCCATTTTCCACTAATTCCAGCGCCCGTTCAAGCGTCAGCGTCTGGTTTTCGAGGAATTCATCGGCATCGAGCTGCCGCTCCCCTGCCGTCAATCCGGTTGCTTCATAAATATGTACCCGTTCACTGCAAAAACCGGGTGCCCCGTAAAAATCAAACACATGGGTTAATTCGCCCGCTGCATAACCGGTCTCTTCCTTTAGTTCTCTTCCGGCACAATCTACCGGATCCTCGTCCTTTTCCAGTTTCCCGGCCGGAATTTCAATGGATAGTTGTTCAAACGCTTTGCGGTATTGCTCAACGACCAACAAATCTCCTTTTTCATCAAAGGCGATGATGGCGACCGCTCCGTTGTGGTAAACCAGCTCGCGGACGGACGTGTTGCCGTTTGGTAAACTGACGACGTGCTTTTCGACGTTAAAGACTTTTCCTTCATAGATTACTTCCCGCTCAATTGTTTTTTCTTCCATCATGTACACCTCTTCTGTTCGGATTCGAATCACTGCTTTCTTCTCTTCCTCAGTATGCCTGTTTTCCGATTCCGGACGCAAGTCTGTTTCATTCTTTTGGGCAAGAGCACCCGGAACGAAAATCAACCGCTAAATATGCTAAACTGAGTAGCAGTAGCACTAGTTGAAAGAAAAGAGGGATTGATATGGCATTAGGATTAGGCACGATGACGATTTTGAAGCGTGGTCAGGAAGAAGCAACAGAAATTCTACGGACGGCGCTTGATGAAGGAATCGTTCATTTTGACACGGCGGATGTCTACGCAAACGGAGCGGTCGAGTCACTGATCGGGCAAACGTTTTCACCTGAAGATCGGAGCCGGTTGTTTCTTGCTTCCAAGGGCGGCAACCGGATGAACGCGACCGGAACGGGCTGGACGTGGGACCCAAGCTATGACTATTTGAAACAGGCGTGTTTCGAGAGTCTGAACCGACTCGAAACATCGTACCTCGATTTGTATTATGTTCACGGCGGAACGATGGAAGACGATCTTGATGCGTCGATCCGTGCGATGAAAGATCTCCAGCAGGAGGGACGGATCAAAGAATACGGTTTGTCTTCCTTGCGTCCGAACGTCATCAACTACTGGCTGGAGAACAGTGATTTCAGTTATTTGATGACACCGTATTCGCTGCTTGACCGTCGAATCGAAGAATTGTTGCCGCGGCTTCAAGAACGAAACATCAAACTCGTGGCCCGCGGTCCGCTGGCAAAAGGTCTGTTGACGACGGAGAGTACATCCCGTCTTCAATCCGTCGACCGGTTTGAACAATACGATAAGGAACAGCTGGAGCAGGTGTTGACGACACTCCAAGCCTATCCGCTTCCGGCGATGGCTCTTCAAGCCATCGATCAACAGGCGGATATCGTCTTACCCGGCGCATCCAGCGTGTCACAACTCCAAGCGAATCTGAAAGCGATGCGGGAAACGTTGTCGGCAGAAGAAATCGCACACGTCCTGTCCTTGCTTCCTGTTCATACGTATACAGAACATCGATAAGGTTTGAGTTTTTTCAGACGAGGGAATCTCCTTCTTTGTAACGTTATTACAGAGGAGGAGTTTTATTATGTCAAAAATTTTAATCGTTTCAACCAGTGCTGATGATATGAACGGTCACAAAACAGGATTATGGTTCGAAGAGTTCGCAGCCCCATTCAACTTGTTCCACGAAGCCGGCCATGACGTCACGGTCGTTTCTGTCAAAGGCGGCGATGTCCCGATTGATAAAGCTTCAATGGTCAAGGAAATTCTGCCAAAATTCCAAGATGCACGCCGTGCTCTTCATGATACGACGCCACTCGCGGATGTCGATCCCGCATCATTTGATGCCGTCTATTTCCCAGGTGGTCACGGAGCGGTCGTCGATTTCCCGAACAACCCGCTTGTCGCCGGCGCCATCGAAGCAATGGTCAGAAAAGACGGCATCGTCGCTTCTGTCTGCCACGGTCCAGCGGCGTTCGCGCATGTTACGATCGACGGTAAACCGTTCGTCTCAGGTCGCCAAATCAACGGCTTCACAGACGAAGAAGAAAAATCAACAGGTCTTGAAGATAAAGTACCGTTCTTGCTTGAAACAACGTTACGCAGCGAAGGCGCAACGTTCTTGACGTCAGATGCCGGCAAAGAATTTGCTGTCATCGACGGCAACGTCGTCACAGGTCAAAACCCGGCTTCAAGCGAAGCAGTTGCGAAACTTATCTTGGCGAAACTGGCAACGGTCTAAAAGCATCTAATTGAACTGAAAGAGACTGACTCAACAGTCGGTCTCTACACAGATGAGGGTGGCGGATTTGATATCCGTCACCCTCATTTTGATTCAAAAAAAATGACTTCCTTCGCGCAACGCTTGCAGGAAACAGCACAGAAATCCGTACTGTCAGAGACGAACAAGACCCGCTTTCCTGCCTCAATCAGGCAAGGATGCGGGGTCTTGTTGTTTTAGCTGAGAAACCATGTGCAATAGAGCGATCCCTTTTGCCATGGTTTTGCTTTATCACCGTAACAGCCGTTCACAATTCGTGCGTTCACGCTGTAATTCTTCCAGTCGTTGTTGGTCCTTTTGATACTCGGGTTCGAGCTCTTGACGTCGTTGTTCAAGACGGGCTTGTTCATCCGGCGTAAACGAACGGTGAATGATCCGCTCACGACGGTACCACCGCTTAGCGATAATTTCCGGTGCCGGTCCTGTCTTCAATGTCTGGACGACTTGTTCATAGGCAAGCCGCGAGACTTCAGCTTGTGGCGCGACATCACGCTGCTCCTCGCAGAGCTGCTCGAGGCGGCTTGCGACGAAAGGACGTGTTTTGATCGTCAACTGTTGTTTGATGTCGTGATGGAGTGTTTGTTCGACTTGGGCGCGTTGCATCGCTTCTTCTGTTTCCACCGAAATGACATCAAAGTCCACCGTCGATTCGTCTAAAATCTGTTCCATCTCTTCGAACGACAACCACATCATTTGTTGCGCAACAAACCGGTCAATCAGTCCGGATTCGACATAATAATCGCTGATTTCGCCTCCCCATTTCAGTTCCTTGACGGCATAATCGGCATATTGTTCAATCATCTCGTCCGTTTCTTCATCGATCCAGTCTTCATAATCCGTAAATACACTCACGCTTTTTGTTACCTCCTCTAATGCTCTTACAATTCATCTACTCTATCACAGTCTGCATCAAAAAGAATCCACAAAAAATCAACTCACTCTGCCCTGAACAGAAGTGAGTTGATGTTAGATCACAGACCGTGAAATCCCCGCAGGTCAGACATTGGCCTGATTTTTTTTGATTTCTTCAATCGCCCAGTCACACCAGTCGAGGTAGTTGAGCATCATCCGTAATCCATATTCACTGGTCAGCGTTTCCCCAAGCGTGGCCCCGTTCTCGAGATGATCTTTTCGCCACACCCGCATCAAGTCGACCGCAAACTGGTGATGCCGTTTGGACTCTTCCAGATACAGGACCGCTTCATCCGGAGGCAACAGATGCAACAAAGACACCCGCATCAGATTCTCGTCCTTCATCTTCGGTTTGAATTCACTCGGCGCCCGCAGCCAGGCAACGAGTGCCGTTTGTCCTTGTTCCGTGATTGAATAGACTTTTTTATCGGGCAGGTCTTCTTGAACGATATAGACACTTGTCACCAGTTGATCGTCTTCCATCTTTAATAATTCACGGTAAATTTGTGTATGATGCGCCGTCCAAAAATGCGTCATCTGTTTTTTGAACGTCGTACTTAAATCGTATCCGGTCGCTTCTCCCTGAGTTAGCAGTCCGAGCAATGCAAATCGTAACGCCACTGGCTGCACCTTCTTTCATCAAATGTATATATTGTTAATTATCTCAGAGAAATGTTTATTATGCTACTTTCTGCCTAGCTTTCGGTCAAAAAGAAAAAGAACTGCCGCGTTTTCTCCGCTAGTCAGTCCTTTTGTTACGTTCACCGTTCACAATAAGCTTTTATTCCTGCATACACCGTCTTCCAGTAGTCGGTCGGATGCGGCACGAATTGATTGCGTTGAATGGTTTCACCTTCGACCGTTGTTAAGACCGTCGTTTCTTCTTCCGCCAACCGGGCGAACTCAGCGAACGAAAAAGCGAGGAGCCGGCGGACTTCCGTCGTCTGCAACGAATAGCCGGTCAGTGGTTTTGCCGAGTCCGTCAAGAAAAGATGAATCCGTTCCCGATCAATGAAGCCCGGTAAGCGTAATTCTTCTTGATACACACCGAGTCCATGCAGTTCTTCAAAAGACTTGACGAGTCCGATTTCTTCTTCAAGTTCCCGGACTCCGTCAGCAACTGACTCACCGGCCAACAGATGACCGGCCGCCGTGATATCCAGCATCCCGGGAAAGTCTTTTTTCTGATCTGCCCGTTGCTGTAACACGACCTGCTGTTTTATGCTGTCGATGACAAAACAATGAAACGTCTCATGCCACAGACCTTGCGTATGCACGTCTTGCCGCGTTGCCGTATACAAAGGTTGTCCGGCTTCATCCACCACCATCAGCTGTTCCGATTCACTCATCGTAACACCTTCGAGGCTTGATAAAACCGTTCGCCGACTGTATACAATTCAGCAATTAAAAAGACGAGCGCAATCCAAATGATGGCACTTGGGAACAGTAACATCGCGGTCAAAAAGAGGAATCCTTCCGTCCGTTCAACCAATCCCGGTTGATACTGGAACGACTTGAACCCATAATTCTCGCTGACTGCTCCAATCGCCAGAAACATCGTCATCCCGATCACAAAGGAAGCGATTAAAAATAAGATGACGACTTGTGTCTCCGGAAAGCGGAGCGCAAGTCCAAGCAAAACGGACAGTTCGACGATTCGATCGAGCACCAAATCAAGAATCGTTCCGATCGGCGTCGTTTTCTCACGTCGCGCCATCGTGCCGTCCACGACGTCTAACATACCAGAGATCCATAATAGTAAAATGGCAATACCCATCATATCATTGTATACAAAAAACCCTGTCGCACCCCCGATGATTCCGGAAATGATAGTCACTTGGTTCGCTGAAAGTCCCATTTTCTTTAATAAGGTCGCTACCTGTTCAAAAAGGGGCTGGACAACTTTTCTGGCCCGTGTATCTAACATATTACCCCTCCTTCCTGACGATATAAGCTGTCATTGCTTCAGAAAACGTCTCACTCGTCTGCACGATCAGACGCTCTCCTGCTTCGCGTTCGACTTCATAAAATCGGACGCCGTACTGGATCAGCTCTTTCGTAATCGTAACACGTTCAAAACTTTCCTTCGTCGGTCTTAAGACCAACTTCACATCGGACAAGGAATACCATTCACCGTTCAGATGAACTCCATCCCCGAAAAACGGACTCGTCTCTGCCAGCCGGACCGGATTGCCTTGATCAATAATCCGTCCCTGTTCCATGACGTAGACATAATCCGCCATCGCCATCGCTTCTTCCCGGTCATGCGTCACAAGTAATGTCGTGACGCCTTCTGCTTCCGTCAGCCGTCGAATCAGCGTCCGCAGTTCCCGACGCCGTGGCAAATCAAGACTTGAGAACGGTTCGTCCAGTAACAGGAAGTTTGGTTCGCTGGCCAGTGCCCGGGCGAGACTTGCCCGTTGTTGCTCTCCACCGGACAGTTCATGGACAAACGACTCCGCCCGCCCGGTCAAACCGACACGCTCCAGCCATTCGTTCACATCCTGCCGGCTCCCTTTTTTCATTGCCAACCGGACATTTTGTCCGACGGTCAGATGCGGGAACAGTAACGGACGCTGAAACAACATCGTGACGCCCCGTTCGTTCGGCGCGACACGTGTCATCTCCGTTGTTCCGAAGTGAATCGTTCCGCTCGAGACACGCTCCAGTCCGGCGATCAAACGGAGTAACGTGGTTTTCCCGCTACCGCTTGGTCCGACGAGGGCAACACACTTCCCGGAGGAAATCGTCAAATCAATCTCTTGTAACACCTTTTTCTTTCCAAATGTCTTCGTTACGTGCTGGATCATTACGTCCATCTAACAGCCTCCGAACAAGTCGAACCCACGATGAGAACACCATGAGTTGAACAAAATAAATCAAAAATGGTAAAGCAATCAACCAAATCGTCGCTTCTTTCGCCGCAACCAACGAATTTCCCGTATAGAGCGGAAAGGCTTCGAGGGCGATCATCCGGACGACACCACCACCGATCAGTGCGACAAGTGCGTACTGACTTAATGCAATTACCGTCACGAGTAAGGTGACGGACTGTAACGACGACCGCATCATCGGACCGGTCAGGAAAAAGAACCGTTTGAAGCGGTTCGGTTGGATGAGAATCATCTGTTCCATCATCTGTTCACCGAGTGCTTGAAATCCGTTCGTATAGATACGGATCGTATACGGCAATGTCGGCAACAGCAACACCAACAAGACGCCTAAAAATTGATCGGCGAGCCCCAGTCGAATCCAGGTCAGGTACAAGCCGAACGATAACAACAAGACGGGCAGGAACAGCGGCAAGCTGATCAACAGTTCCATCAACCGAATCAATCTGCCGGTGCGAAACGCAATCGCTTTTCCGGCTGCATAGCCGACCAGATGATTCAGCAGCGTCACTGCCGCAATCATCAGGACAGTCGTTGTCACTGTGTCCAGTAAACGCGGGTTCCACGTCCAGGTCGTCGGGATAACACCGATCAAGGGCAGGACGATCAGACCAATCAACAGACTTTTCACAAGGGTTGGTCTCATTCCGCTCGCCCCTTACTGATCCGTTCCGTCAACGGTCTGACGAAACGCGTGAATGTCAATAACACAACCAACAAACTGACGGTCAGGACGACACTGATGGCGAAAGCTGCTGGTTGGCTCGATAAATCGCCTTGTGTGTATAAATCAAAGGCGTAAACCCCAATCATCTTCGGATAGGTGACGCCGAGTAACGCCGGCACCTCATAAGCGAACAACGTAAAGGCAAAGACGATGAAGGCCGCTTCCAACACCGGGAATAACAGAAACACACCTTTTCCGTGCCAAAACCGCCGCATCCGTGACAGACCTAACATCAAGCCCAATTCTTCATAACGGTGATCGAGACGTCGGTATACCGGCAGAAGATAAAAGAAGACGAACGGCACTTCCTTATAAAGATAAGTCAGGATGATGCTGAGATGATTCGCTTCATGCGGTCCGATGACGGGCAGGTCACTTAAATACAGAATCGACAGATATGCTGCACCGAGGTGCGGGATGAACAACGGCAATGCCAACAATTGTTCCGTAAAACCCGTCCGTCTCGCAAAATAATCCGCAAGTATCGCCCCGACCAGCACGGACAGGACCGTACTGCTCAATGCGACATAGAGGCTGATGCCGATACTTTCCAAAAAGACGGCATCAGACGCAAGACGGCTGTAATCGTTCCAGGTCGTCATCGACAGACTGACGAACAGACCATACACCACCATACCGGCAATCAGAAGTGTCGCCGGCCAGGCATTACCTCGCCACACGTTCCGGCCAGTCCTTCCGGATCAGATCAAACAGTTCCGGATCGAGCTCCGCCCGGACTTTTCCGTTAAAGTCCGCTGGCTTCGGTGTCGAGGCTGCCGCCGGAACATCGGCGAACGCCGCTTGTTCCTGCTGATTGAGCTTCGAAAGATCGAGACTCGTTCCATCGCCCCAATAGGTCGCATCAAACTTCTTCAGTTGCGCTTCTGCCGACAACAGTTGATTGATTGTCACGAGGGCACCGTTTGGATTAGGCGCATTAAATGGAATCGTCAAGAAGTGTGTCGAGGCAATCGACCCCTCTTCTAAAATCAAAGGACGTGTCTGCTTCGGAAACGTGCCTGATTTCACTTCTTGCTCCGCCCGACGTTCGTTGAAGCCCATCGTAAACGAGACATCGCCTTTCGCATACAATTGGTCCAGTTGCGCCAATGTCTTCGGATACGTTTTTCCTTCTTTCCACAAATACGGTTTGAGTTCGTTCAGATAAGCCCATGTTTTCTTGAAATCGGCTTTTGGATCTTGTAACGTCTCTTTTGATTCAACACCGTACATGACGTGACGGACAAACGCATTTCCCGTAAAGTCCGTTACTTCAGGATAAGTGAATTTGCCCGGATTCTGTTTGACCCAACTCTTCAGCGTCTTGAGATCTTTTGGCGGATTTGCGACACTCGCCTGATCGTAGTGGAACGTATACTGGACTTTGCCCCATGCGGCTTCCAGCTCGTCGGTCGGCGTCCCGCTGTCTGAACCTTGTGCTTGTGGATCCACGTACTTCATATTCGGCAGCACCTTCGTGATTTCACCGTACAATAAGCCGTCTTTTTTCGCGTTTCGGAAGTTATCTCCGTTGATCCAGATGACATCGATGACACCCGTCTCTTTGCCGGCTTTTTTCTCGGCCCGTAACTTTTGAATGATGTCCGCCGTCTCAATCGGCACACGCTCTAGTGTAATCTGATGCTCTTTTTTCAAGCGGGGTGTCAGGTACTCATCGATATAGGCATTGATCCCGTCATCGCCGCCCCACATATACATCCGGACCGTCGTGTCAGCCGCTTCTTTTTCAATCGTCGTATACGAAGATCCCAGTACTTTATCTTGTGTCGGCGCTGCCGGAGTATTGCCGCAACCAGCCAGTACGAGACCCGCTGCCGCTATTCCGATTATTTGTTTTCTCATCCGCAAAAATCCCCTTTTATTTTTTATCAAAACCTGATTTCCCGAACCACTCGATCATCCTTGGAAACAGCGCATACGCTTTGGCGGAACCTTCCATCCAGAAAGGAGCGTTGACTTCCCGCTTTTTTTTGCCCATCGCCCGGACGATTGTTTGCGCCAATTTCTCTTTTGATAAGAGAATGTTCGCCACGTTTTTTTCGTATTTCCGGCTGATATCCGCACGAACAAAAAATTCCGTTGCGATGGGTCCCGGATTGACGGTCATGACATGAATTCCTTTTGGCTTGAGTTCCAGACGCAAGGCGTTTGAGAACTGCAACAAGGCAGCCTTCGTCATACAGTAGATCGTCGACTTCGGTGTCGGCAACTTGCCTGCCTGACTGGCGACGTTGATGACCATCCCGTTTGGGCGGAACAGACGCAGGCACGCTTTTGTCAGTCGAATCGGACTGAGGAGGTTAATCCGCGTCATTGATTCAATCGTCTCGATTGTCGTATCTTCCAAAAAACTAAACTCCCCGAATCCTGCATTGTTGATCAGTACATCAATCATGCCATACCGTTCTGCGATCTGTTCTGCAAGAAGCTCCGGTGAATGTTCCAAGTCATAGACAAAATACTCGGCATTCAAGTCTTTTGCCAGTCGACGTAACCGGTCTTCCCGTCTCGCCACTAAAATCAAGTTTGCCCCGTAGCGATTCAGTTCACGCGCAAGTGCCTCGCCGAGCCCACTTGAGGCACCGGTCAAGACGACGACTTTATTCAGTAGATTCATGAGCTTTCACCTTGTTTGGCGTAATACAAAATCCCGTCTCGTTTGACGACCGTAATCTGTCCACTGGCGACAAGGTAGTCGAGACGTGCCTTCATCTCACTCATGACAAGCGGAAATGATTTTTTTAAGCGGTTGCCGTATGTCACACGGGCCAATTCGAACAGTGTCTGCTCTCCTTCTAGGTGCTTCAGCAACTGTTCCCCTCTTGCCTTGCGTTGTAATAACCGTTCTTCAATCAAGGACGGAACGTCGCGAATCGGTTCACCGTGACCGGTGTAGGCCAGCTCAATCCGTTCTCCCTGTAATTTCCGAAGCGAACGCATATAGGCCAAGACAGGACGTTTTGCGTCCGACGTATCGCCGCTCTGCGGCTGCTCAAGCAACGGGTTGGGTTCGACCCGGGCCAACAGATGATCGGCCGCAAACAGAACACCGGATTGACTCAAAATACCGATTTGATCACTCGCATGTCCCGGTAGCTCGAGGACTCGGTATGTACCGGACTCACAAATCGAATCGCCCTCCTGCAAGACATGATCCAACCGTCCTTTTCCGAGCCATTTCAAGGCCGACATGTAGCTTGGCAGAAGCGTCCGGATTTCTTTCGGTACACCAAACGAAATCGCCAGACGTTGTAAGAAATCGTCGCCTTGGCTCAAAAAAGTCTCGTCTTGTTCCAGATACGGACGTAATCGGGCATGTCCGTAAATCGGAATCCCTTGGTTCGAGAAACGGTACGCCATGCCCGCATGATCCGCATGATGGTGCGTCACGATCACTTTATCGAGCATGGAAACGGTTAAGCCGATGTGTGCCAATCCTTTTTGCATCGCCTGCCAAGCCTGTTCCGTATCCGGACCACAATCGATCAGGATTGTTTCTGTTTTCGTCCGTAAGACGTAACAGTTCACATCACCGACTGGAAACGGTGTCGGTATAGGTAATACGAAGATTTCATCTTCTTGTGACATGGGCAAACCCCTCTTTTCTCTCCATCGTTTCCTTCATTATAGAGAGAAAGGAGTGACAGCGGCAAATTTTGTCTGCTGTCATCGAATATTCAGGTAAACAGCATACGTCCTTAAGCGGCATTTGGATGCAAAAAAAACGACCTTTCCGCAGATTGAAAGGTCGTTTTACTGCTTATTTTAAGTTGAGGACGGTTAATTTATCGCGTGTCATCGAAGCTAAGCTTCGTCCGACGCCTTGTACGCCGAGACCTGAAGATTTCACACCGATGAACGGGAAGTGATCGGGACCACGTTCCGTCCGACCATTGATTTGAACCGAACCGGTTTCGAGCGCGTCAGCCACGCTGAACGCTGCGTCGATGTTTTCTGTGAAGACACTTGCTTGAAGACCGTATTCCGATTCATTCGCATAGGCGATCATCTCTTCGACCGAGTTGACACGAATGATTGGTAAGACCGGTCCGAACGGTTCTTCCCATGCAATCCGCATATCGCGTGTGACATGGTCAAACAAGGTTGGTTCGATCAAGTTCGCTGTCCGGTTTCCACCTGTGACGAGCGTAGCGCCTTTTTCGTTCGCATCCGTAATCAGACCTTCGACGAAATCAGCTGACTTCGCATCGATCAATGGGACGACAACACTTTCGTCTTCCGGTGAACCGACTGTCAATTTCGCGATTCGGGCAGACAATTCTGCGACGAGCGCATCTGCCTGAGGTTCAAGAACGAATACACGTTTGATTGCTGTACAACGTTGTCCGGAATATGAAAACGCACCGCTGATGATGTGATCTGCCGCGAGCGAGAGATCCGCATCCTCCAGAACGAGGGCCGGGTCTTTCCCGCCAAGCTCGAGAACGAGTGGAATCATTGACGATTGACGCGAGAGATGTTGTCCCGTCGCCGTACCACCTGTGAACGTAATCATGTTGATGCCGGGATGCGCTGTCAAATAATCACCGATGACCGATCCACGACCGGTTACGAGATTGACGAGTCCTGCCGGCAGACCTGCTGCGACAAGAGCTTCTACCATCAAGATACCGCTGATTGATCCTTGTGTCGCCGGTTTGAAGACGACAGCATTTCCTGTCATCAAGGCTGGTGCAAGTTTCGCCGCTGCCAGGTTAACCGGATAGTTAAACGGTGAAATCGCCAGTACGACGCCGAGTGGTGCTTTTTTAATGACAGCGATTTTTTTGGCGCTTCCGCCCGGGAATGAATCCCCTTGCATCATCTGTCCATCAAAACGAAGACCTTCTTCCGCTGTATAACGAATGATTTCAGCTGTCCGTTTTACTTCCTTGATCCCGTCCGCAAGACCTTTACCGACTTCACGCATGATGACTTTCCCAATCTCATCCGCCCGCTTCTCAAGTTCAGTTGCCCAAGCATGGAGTAATTCCGCTCGTTTGTTAGCCGGTACTTTTGCCCATTCCGCTTGTGCCGTTTTGGCTGAAGCGATCGCTCGATCGACTTCCGGTTTTGTCATCGCTTGAACACGACCCACTATGTCTTCTTTATAAGGTGAAGCAATTTCAATCGTTTCATTGGATTCACTTTCATGCCATTGTCCATCTAATAAAAATGTATACGTTGTTGCTGTAGTCATTCCACTCGACCTCCATATCTTTTTTCTCTCTCACTTCAGTGTGTGGCTGCATAGCTTATTGTAATCAATTGGTCAGACAAATGCCAAACTTTTTGCTTAACATAAAATGAAAGCGATTACAACAATTTTTTTATTCTTTTTCGTATGTAATTTTTTCCGCTATCTGCCGATAACTAGTCAGAAGTGCAGTGCAGGATTGAAAGGAGCTCGATAACGTGTACAATCAACACGATATTTTATTGGAAGCCGGAACAAATGAATTGGAAATCGTCATTTTCCACTGTGGTCCGTATACGTTTGGTATCAATGTCATGAAGGTCCGGGAAATCATCGTCCCGTTACCAATGACCCCTCTTCCGGGAACACCGGATGCCGTCAAAGGCTTAATTGAATTGCGCGGTGAAGTCATGACCGTGATCGATTTACCGACTGTCATCGGCGTTGCCCACGAAGAAACGACGGATGATCGCTTGATCATCTGTGAATTCAACGGAGAAAAAAGTGTTCTCCGGGTAGACGCCGTGACTGAAATCCGCCGTATCTCATGGGAACAGATTGATACGCCGAATGAACTGGCACGTGGAATCGAAGGATTGACGAACGGTGTCGTCAAGACCGGTGATAAAATGATCATCTTGCTCGATTATGAAAAAATCGCCCTCGAACTTTCACGCAAAGACATCTTCGCCCGCGAAGAAGGACGTCGGGTTCTGCCGCGTAACCGGTCGAACAAAACGATCTGGATTGCCGAGGACTCGGAGATGTTGCGGACCCTCATCATCGAAACGCTCGAAGAAGCGGGTTATCACGGTCTGAAATGGTTCATCAACGGAAAGGATGCGTTTGATGCCTTTGAGGCGGGAAGCGACTGCGATCTCTTGATCACGGATATCGAGATGCCGAAAATGGACGGATTACATTTGACGAAACGTCTTCGTGAAGATGACCGGTATACCGAGTTGCCGATCATCGTGTTCTCGTCGCTGATTTCGGACGACCTCCGTCATAAAGGAGAATCGGTCGGAGTCAATGCGCAAATCACGAAGCCGGAAATCGGTCGCTTGATCGAAACGGTTGATACATACGTCCTCTAATTCTTACATCACGAAAAAACCGTCTTCCTGAACACTCGGAGGACGGTTTTTCTCATTCGACAAAAACGAATTTGCTTTATTTCATTGGACCGAATCAGGATTTTTGCCGAGAAAGACATCCAGCCATACTTTCCTGAAATCGACCATACATTGCTCGACCCGGTGCAAGATATCGGAGGCATTCGTTAACGAACCGGTCTCCGCCTCACGCTCTAGAAGTTCAAAATCATCTGCTAAGTCGTCCGCTGCAACGGAATAGGAGGCGCCTTTTAGTAAGTGAGCTAATTTTTCGGTCTGTACCGCATCATTTGCTGCGACTGCGTCTTTTAGTTCCGGAAACTTACGATCGAATTGAGCGATGTACGTCTCACCGATTTTTTGTAGAAACACTTCATCGCCACCTGCAATCATACGCAGTTCTTCTAATTTTTTTGTATTGAAAAAAGGCATCGTATTCCCTCCCTTGTTTGTATTTTATCATTAATCGTTTCAAAAAAAAATCTGAGAATCATTTACACGCCCTCCATAGTGTTCCTATAATAAAAAAGTGAAGAGCAGGAGGGATAGACAAATGTTGACGATTTATCGAAGCGATGTGACGGGGGCAGTCAACGAAATTCAAGAATTCACGAAAGGTTCTTGGATTCATCTTGTCAATCCGACAAAAGACGAAGCCGATCAAGTCATCGCTGCCACAAAAATTCCTGAGGATTTTATCTACGATCCACTGGACGTCGAGGAAAAACCTCGTTTTGAGAAAGATGATGAAGGGTTATTGATGATCGTCGATGTACCCTACATTGAAGAAGAATCATCTGGACGACGGTACAATACGATTCCACTTGGTATCATCGTAACGTCGAGACATTTCATCACCGTCTGTTCGCAACAGCTTGATGTGTTGACTTTGTTCTCGAGCGGAAAACTCCGCGCATTCCGGACGAACTACCGCTCACGGTTCGTCTTTCAAATCTTATATAAAGTCAGTTCTTCCTATCTCCGGTTCCTCCGGCAAATCGATCGCCGGATGGATGAATTGGAGGAAGAATTACAACGATCGATGCGAAATCAGGAAATCTTTCAATTGATGAACCTGCAGAAGTCACTTGTCTATTTCATGACTTCCTTAAAATCCAATGACGGTGTCCTCGATCGTATCATCAAGACACCGAGTCTTGAAAAACACGAGGATGATGAAGATCTGCTGGAAGATGTGTTCGTCGAACACCGTCAAGCGATGGAAATGGCCCAGATTTACAAAGACATCATCAGTTCGACGATGGATACGTTTGGTTCCGTCATCTCGAACAACGTCAACTTCGTCATGAAGTTTTTGGCGTCGATCACGATTGTCATTTCGATTCCGACGATGATTTCCGGAATGTTCGGAATGAACGTCCATGTCCCGTGGGAAGGCGAAGTCATCGGATTTTGGATCGTCTTCGGGATGATGATTTTCTTCTCCGGTTTAGCTGCCTTTATTTTATGGCGTCGACGATTCTTCTAGCAAACAAACCAAAAAAACCACCCGCTTTTCAAGACGTTCGCAGAATTGGAGGAACGGACAGCTGTCCGCTCCGTCCCCAATCTAAACGACTCTCGAAGGTGAGTGGTTTTTTCATTCTTTAATTGATCTCAACCGTGACGAGACACAAATCGTCCGCATCATCACTCTGATCCGGTTGAATGAGCTGGTGAATGCCCGGCCCTTGTTGCTGGATCAATTCACGAATCGCGCTGATTCCCTCATCAATCCCCTTACTGTACAATTCCATGAAACCATCTGTATACAAGTAGACACATCCAGGCGAAACGAGGTCAATCGTATGGCTCGTATACTCGGAATCCTCGAACATCCCGACCGGAAGGCCTGTGTTCTCAAGCGGAATGATTTGATTGCCCATCCGTAATAAACCGGGTGGATGTCCCGCATTGGCGTAGCTGAGTTTCATTTCGTCGAGTTCAATATACAAATAGACGGCCGTAAAGTAGATTTCCGTCTCATCTCCCGGAAACAGTCGGCTCATCTGCTTGTTTAATTCTTCAAGCACTTTTGCCGGGTCACCGATCCGGTGCACCAGTTCAAACAAAATCGAACTCATCCCCATCGTGATCAAAGCGGATGAAACACCGTGCCCCATCACGTCAAATAAGATGATGCCATATTTCTGAGGCGAAATCCGATACCAGGCGTACATATCTCCTGCCAGTTTTTTTGACGGGATATACGTCGCCATAATCCGAATATCTTCATCTTCGATGTTTGCGCTCAAGACACTTTGTTGCAATTTTTGCGCCAAGTCGAAGTCTTCTTGTAATACCTTTTCGTACCGTTTCCGGGCGTCAATGGCTTGTTTGAGTGACATGGCATTGCGGACACGGGCCAACAATTCCGTTTTCCGGATCGGCTTCGTCGTGTAATCGGAGGCACCGGCATCCAGTCCGTCGGCAATATCTTCTTCATTGGATCGACCCGATACGATGACAATCGGCAATTCATCCAAGCCAAACCGTTTACGAATCAAGCGTGTGGCGTCAATTCCACTGATTCCGGGCATTTCCACGTCGAGTAATACGACGTCAAGTGTTTCGATGAACAGCGGGTCTTCCATCAACTCCATCGCTTCTTCCCCACTCATTGCCTTGACCACATCGTATCCTTCGTTTTCAAGCAATCGTTCCAAAATCATCAAATTCGTAAACTCATCATCTACGACTAGTATACTCATGTCGTCTCACCTCGTTCCATCAACATATTCATTTGAAAATAGTTTAGCACACAATTTGCATTTTCGTTTAGACGAACGGCGCTTTTTCCGTCATACTAAAGGAAGAATGAAAGGGGGAATGGATCATGTGGCTGTATGTCGTCTCCATTCTAATCATCGTTTTCGTCCTGGTCGCTTCAATCCTCGTGATTTCAAAAGGGTACGGCTATAAAGGCAATAAGGATGACATCGAAATTGATTACGATGAAATCAACCGTAAGCTGACTGAAAAACACGATGACGAGCATCGACCGTAAGATTACTGGATCGTCTCAGACCATCATATCATTGGATGGTCTTTTTGTTGTATTACAAATGCATGTTTTCAGTTGCCAGATACGGGTATATTCATATCATGGTCAAATAATATTTTAAGGGAGTGTCAATCATGCAACCAAACTTACCAAACGATCCACATGCTGTACATGCTGAAAACCCGAACCGTCAATTCGATCAGGAAACATCATCTGGTCGCCAAGTCAGTTTACTTACGGGAATGTTGTTAGGGGCAGTCGTCGGTGGTCTCTTGACATTACTCAGTTCATCTAGCCGTCAAAACACGAAGCAGAGCCTTCGTGGTGCCAAGGACTCCGTGTCGACACTGGCTTCTTCCATCAAAGAAGATCCGTCAGGTAAAGCGTCACAAGTCATCAACCAAGTGAAGAGCGCTTCAAGCATCATCCAAGAAGTCGCATCAGACGTCCAAAACGTCTACGACAAAGTCAACACGGAACTCGATACGGTGAAAACAGATGCTTCGTCTGTGAAAGACACAGTAAACGAAGCCAAAGGTGATCTCAATTCGATTAGCAATAAAGTGGTCGAAGCCAAAGACGTGGCGCTCGGGAAAGAAGAAGCCCCAGCTGAGCATCAACCTAAAAATACACAACAAAACGATTCACAGCAAAATAAATAAGTGACTGACACCTTCACAGTTCAACTGTGAAGGTGTTTTTTCATTGAAAATACTTCACGATGATTGCGACACGCTCGCGCATCCCGTAACGTAATACACCCGAAATGGGCGTCTCAGCCGGAATCGCATCGGTCGTCAAGTTCATCTGCTCGGCTTCCTTACGTGCCCGATACAAATGAAAATCTGACGTGACGATTGAAACACGGGTTTCAGATTCCGGTAACAACCGTTTCGAAAACGTCAGGTTTTCCGTAGTTGACGTCGATTGATCTTCGAGTAACAAACGATTCTCGGCAATACCCGCTTCAATCATTCCCCGTCGCATCGCTTCGGCTTCGGAAATTGCCTCGCCCTTTCCTTGCCCGCCACTCAAAATGAAAGTCGTATCCGGAAACTGTTTGCCGTACCGGGCTGCCGCCTCAATCCGGTTGCTTAAAATTAAAGATGGAGTCTCTCCTTTGACACCGGCTCCCAGCACGATGACATACGGATGTTTTCCATTTGCCAACGGTCGTTCTCCCTTAGCGACGAACAGACCCATGCTGAACCAAAACACGACCAGCATCGAGATGATACCGAAACCAACTTTATACATACGCCTTACACGAAATTTCATACGATTCATCTTCTGCAACGTTCCCCTCAGTGCCAATCACTTTTTTGATCTTTCATCATTTTTTACACTTCTGTATATACGCCCGTTAACGAAAAAGGTTTCATCACTGATTTCTTAAAAGGCATCTTCATTTGGAGGATCGACAAAAAAGACACATCCCGTGCGTATGGGATGTATCTTTTATTCATAGCGTTGGTTCAATTTCCCCAAATTGACGTCACGTATTCCGGATGATCGATGAAGGGATTCCGGTTTTTTTGCCATTTCTCGAAGATGATATCGTTTCGTCTTTTTTCAATCGCATCGACTGGATCAAGCTTGTTCCATGCTTTTAACGTCGACAGTTTTCCATGAAGCGGATTTGTACCGTTGCTGACATTTTCTGATGCTTCCAAATCGATTTCGCCGCCGCCTTCATAACGGACCGCCATGTAGAAGATCATCCGCGCGATGTCGCCTTTGACACGTGTCGGAGGCTCCCATGAATTACTGTCGCGGTAACAGTCACAACCGGCATACTTCGTCCCGCCGTTGTCAAAATCAAGATTTCCCCGTGCACTGTTGACGACAACATCTTCCGGACGAAGGTGGTGTAAGTCGGTTCCCGGTCCGTTACTTGTTCCGAAGTCCCCGTGCGATTTTGCCCAGACATGCTCCCGGTTCCATTGACCAACGTTCCCACCGTTATTACTTTTCGCAATCGATTTACCGGTATAGAGTTCAATGACGTTATTCGCATTGTTTGGATCCTGGTCTGTTTCCTTGAGGGCTGTCCAGACGGTATCATACGACACTTGTGTATGGTTATCGATGATGTCGTGCAACGATGCCTTTAATGCTGCTCCGGTTTTTCCTGACGCCGGTAAATAATAAGCATCGATCGTTGATTGTGACGTAACCATCTGTGGTCCGGCAACGATTTTGGTTGGTTCTGTTTTAGCAATGACTGGTGTAAACGAAATTGACCCAAGTGCCAGTGCCGCGACAAGCGCACCGCTGATTTTCGACTTCCAATTCATACTGTTTCCCCCTTGATCGCATATGTACGTGCTGGCGTTACATCCTCATTTTCACACCTCGTTTCGGATCTGAGAAGCTGGACAAAAGACCTTTAAATTCACGGCCTTAAACTGAATCAAAATTCACTCTGATGTTCAAGAGTCAGAAGGTCCTGTTTTTTTCTCAATATCAGATCAATTTCGCAATCATTCTTCATCCGAAAAAATATTCTAGGGTCAAAAGTCACGAAAACAAGATGTTTGCAAATAAGCGCAGTGGTTGATACACCGGCGCCGTCTGGTTGATATACTAGAGATGCAAACGCTTTCATAAACTCATAGGAGGTTCTTACATGAAACAAAAACGCATGATTGTCGCAACACTTGCGACAGCTACTTTTTTAGCGCCACTTGTGCAACCGATTGCAGTCGGAGCAACGGCGGACAATGGAACGATGATGCAGTATTTTGAATGGTACTTGCCAAACGACGGCAATCATTGGAACCGCTTGAGCAGTGATACGACGAAACTGGATCAGCTCGGGATCACCTCGGTCTGGATTCCGCCCGCTTACAAAGGAACGAGTCAAAATGATGTCGGGTACGGTGCGTATGATTTGTACGATCTCGGAGAATTTAATCAAAAAGGAACTGTCCGGACAAAATACGGAACGAAAGCACAGCTGAAATCAGCCATCAATCAACTGCATACAGCCGGGATTGATGTCTACGGTGATGTCGTCATGAACCATAAAGGCGGCGCTGATTTCACGGAATCGGTAACGGCTGTTGAAGTCAACGGCGGCAACCGCAATCAGGAAATTTCGGGAGATTATCAGATTCAAGCTTGGACCGGCTTTAATTTCGCCACACGTAACAATGCGTATTCGAATTTCAAGTGGAAATGGTATCACTTTGACGGGACAGACTGGGATCAGTCACGTTCCAAAAGTGCCATCTATAAGTTCCGGGGGACAGGAAAAGCCTGGGATACTGATGTATCCACGGAAAACGGGAATTATGATTACTTAATGTATGCTGATGTCGATTTTGATCATCCGGAAGTTCAGCAGGAAATGAAGAACTGGGGTAAATGGTACGTCAATGAGCTTGGTCTCGACGGATTCCGACTCGATGCCGTCAAACATATCAAACACGGTTATCTCGCGGACTGGCTTGCCAACGTCCGGCAAACAACCGGCAAACCGTTATTTACGGTAGCCGAATACTGGCAAAATGACCTCGGCACGCTGAAAAACTATCTCAGTCGGACGAACTATAAGCAGTCGGTCTTCGATGCCCCACTGCATTACAAGTTCGAACAGGCGAGTAAAGGTGGCGGGTATTACGACATGCGGACAATCTTTAACGGAACCGTCGTCCAAGACAATCCGACGCTTGCCGTCACACTTGTCGAAAACCATGACTCGCAACCCGGCCAATCGCTCGAATCAACGGTCCAGCCTTGGTTCAAACCACTCGCTTACGCAATGATCTTAACGCGTGAACAAGGGTATCCGTCGGTCTTCTACGGGGATTACTACGGTACAAAAGGTACTTCGAACCGCGAAATCCCGGCACTTGGCTCTAAAATCGATCCCCTCTTAAAAGCCCGGAAAGACTTTGCCTATGGAAAACAAAACGACTATCTCGACAATGCCGATGTCATCGGTTGGACACGCGAAGGGGTAACGGATCGCGCAAAATCAGGTCTCGCGACCATCCTTTCCGATGGACCGGGCGGCAGCAAGTGGATGTACGTCGGAACACAAAACAAAGGTGAGGTTTGGACAGATATCACCGGCAACAACTCCGCATCTGTCACGATCAACCAGGACGGTTACGGTCAGTTCTTCGTCAATGGCGGATCCGTCTCTGTTTACCGTCAGCAGTAATAAATTAATAAAAAACAGCATGATAAAAGCCGACTTTCAGGACCATAACAAGGTCCATGAAAATCGGCTTTTTTTATTCGGCGAGTCCAATGCTCCCCCGGACGTGTTCGTCCTGCTCGATTGCTTCGAGTAAAAAGTGAGCGACATCGGCACGATTGATTTGTTTCGCTTGTTCCGGTACACCGGTATCGGCTTGCCGGTACAGTCCGGTCAACGGACCGTTCATGAGCCGCAGCGGTCGTGCCACCGTATAGGCGACATCCGCTTGTTTCAACAGTTCGATGGCCTGACGATGATCCTTTAACGGGTTCTTCAGAATTTGCTGGGCCAGTAAGCCTTGGGCACCCGGCAGTTCTTGATCAACTCCCGCCGAAGCGACATACCCGATTCGTTCGACGCCATTGACCTTCATCGCATTGATGATCCGCAGAAGACTGCGTTCTAAAAATCCGCTGTACGCCAGACTTTCGGTTCCGAGGGCCGTCACTACTGCATCTTGTCCCTGCACGGCTTGATTCACCGCTTCTTGGTTAAGTACGTCCCCTTCTATAATCTGCAGTTTCTCGTCCGTCAACTCGAGTTTATCTGGATTGCGGACAAAAGCCGTCACGGTATGTCCATGGGCGATTGCCTGTTTGACTAATTCTTGTCCCGTTTGACCGGTTGCTCCGAAAATAATCAGCTTCATTAAAAATTCCTCCTCTGGCGTATTCTCTAATTCATGTACCCTTCCCTTTCTGTCATTAATCGTGTTAGCTTTTTCATATTTTCAGAAAATGGTTCCTTCTCAATTTCAATTTGTGCTAAAATTCAGTTAATAACAATGGATATTTTTTCCTTATCCTGTTCTTTTTATGGAGATTCTTCACCATAATGCGCTTCAAATCTCCCAAAAATGACTGTCATTCGAATTCAAATTAACTGATACGGAGGGAATTTTATGAAACTGCAACAACTGAAGGATCAATTAAATACGATTTATCTTGGAAAAGCTGATGTCATCGATTTGTGTCTGACATCGTTAATCGCAGAAGGGCATATCTTGCTCGAAGATGTACCCGGAACAGGGAAAACAATGCTCGCTAAAGCACTCGCCAACAGTTTTGACAGTGCCTTCTCCCGGATTCAGTTCACGGCCGATCTCCTGCCGTCAGACGTCATCGGTTCTGACTTCTTTAACCTGAAGACGCAAGAGTTTGAGAACAAACGGGGGCCTCTCTTTGCCAACGTCGTCTTGATTGATGAAATCAATCGGGCTGTTCCCCGGACGCAGTCTGCGTTACTCGAAGCGATGGAAGAGCGTCAAGTTTCGATCGGCGGCACGACGTATCAGATGCCGGCCCCGTTTTTTGTCATCGCGACACAAAATCCGATTGAATCCGCCGGTACGTTCCCGCTGCCCGACGCCCAGCTCGACCGGTTCATGGTAGCGATTGAAGTCGGCTATCCGGATCTTGAGCATGAACGCCAATTATTAATTGAAGTGTTGGCGAACGTCCGGAAACAAGCCGTCGGAATCGCGACGGGCGGTGACTTGATTACTTGGCAGGAAGCAGCACGACGGGTCCACGCTTCACAGGACGTCCTCGATTATCTGCTTGCAATCGTTCAGGCGACCCGTCATCATGCTTTGGTCGAAGTCGGCGTCAGTCCCCGTGGTGCGATTGCGTTACTGCGGGCTTCTCAAAGTTACGCCTTCCTCAACGGACGTGACTTCATCATTCCGGAAGACATCAAATACCTGGCTAAACATGTCTTGTCCCACCGCTTGACGCTTACACTCGAAGGCGGTATCAAAACGACGAAAGCCGATCTTTTGGTGCATTTGCTCGACGACATTCCTGTTCCGGTCGAAATGGGGTGACACGATGCAGATTGAGCGTTCTGTCCCATTTTGGCTCGAATCGCGGTTGTTCTCCGTTTACATCATTCTGACATTCGTCTTTTTGTTCATACCGGGATTATCGTTACTCGGTTTCGGCTTCGCATCGCTTGCGACGGTTCATTACGTCGTCGGTCGGACGGAAAAACAATTGATGACGACCATTGCCTTGGAATGGAAACATTATGAGCCGCTCATGTTCAATCATGAGTCGACGACGTTACGGTTGCAGTTGTTTGGTCTTGAGGCTCTCCAAAAACTGGGTCTCAAGACGACGCTTCGTCTGCATACCGACGAGGGGCTGGTCTTTCCGGACATGGATCCGCTTCATCCCCATACGTATCATGCCGTCATCGGGACGCATGAGCAACTGGATATTCCGATTCGGACGACACGCCGGGGACCGTCCGCATTTGACGAAATCACCTTGACAATCAAACTGCCCTGGCGGATGGGTGTCTACTTGTTCACCTTTGATGCCTTTCCCCGATTCACGGTTCTCCCCTCATTGACGGCACAAGCGACACCGCTTTTGTTGCATCGTCTTCGGATCGGAGACCGTGCCGATCGGTACTCTCCGTTGAAAAATAAACTGGTGCAACTCGGGGCAAAACCTTACACAGCCGAACCGTCGAAAGAAATTGATTGGTATGCGACGGCGAAAACCGGACGACTGCAGGCAAAGGTTTTTGAAACCAGCAACCAAGATACGTTCACACTTGCTTTGAACCTTTCCGGACCAAGCGGTTACGGACTCCATATGAACTTCGAGACTTTCATCGATCAAACGGCTTTTCTGGTCAGTGAACTGATCAAAGAAGGCTGCAAGATCGAACTGTTCTTAAATCGTCTGGATGCGAATAATCAGATGACCCATCTGAAACTGAAGGAAGGACAACCCCAACTCAAACAAATCCTGCTGACGCTGTCGGCACTGTCGACGCGGGACGATTATATCGCGACCGGTCAATTCGAACGGTATGTCATGCGTCGGAAAAACCGCAACGGTCAGTTGATTCAAATTGGTAATGACAACATTCAAGCCATCGGGTAAACCGGTGGCGTACAGGAGGGAAAACATGCAGTCATTTGTCATCCGCAAGACCATCCAACTCATTATGGCCCTACTCGTCTTGCTCGGCGTCAGTGCCTTACCCGGTCTGATCGTCCAGATGCGACCGGACTTTTCCAACTACTTCAAGACGGTCGAACAGCAACTCAAGCTGCTGACAACGTGGGACACCCTCACTTACTACAATGCGACGGCCGCTGAAAACAGATTGTTGTTTCCGGACCTCGAACCGTTTGTACAGGAAACGCTACTGATCTTCAGCAGTGCCTTGATCTGTTCGGCAGTCGCGGCTTTACTGTATGCCTTTTTGTTTTATCAAGCCGGCCCCAAAATCCGTTCGCTCTTGACGCAAGTAACACGGACGCTGGAAATGGTTCCAGATCTGTTTTGGGTCATCTTTTCACAGTTTATCGTCATCATTTTATTTAAGACGACTGGATTCAACCGAATCGAAATCGCCGGTGGAGCTGACGATCACGTTCGTTTTTTACCCATTTTGACGTTATCGTTGACGACGGTCTTTTTCTTCATCAAGTGGTTGACCGGCCGCATTCAGGAAGAACAAGGGGCAAGTTACCTCGAACTCGCCCGTGCCAAGGGTATCCAATCGCCCCGTCTGTTTTGGCAACATTTGCTGCCGAACCTGTTTTACCGGTTTTATCTGTTTTTCCGGACGAATATCATTACGATTCTCTCTAGTCTTGTCGTTATCGAATATACCTTTAACGTTCAGGGGATGTTCCGGTTCATTTTGATCAATCAAGATTTTTCGATTCTGCTTGTTTTACTGCTCTTGATTTATGTTCCCTTTTTCATTTTTGATACTGTTGTGGAACTTTGTATTCCCCGCTCGTGGAAAGGAGGAATCTCATGAGACGTGTCTTAATACGAGATCCACTCTTTTGGCTTGGTTTGCTCCTGTTCGCTTCGTTGATGACGCTCAGCGTCGGCAATACACTTTTTCGGGATGGTCAAGTCGATCAAGTCACGAATCTTTATTCGGCCGATGGAACGCTGCTTGCGACCTCTCCACTCGAACCGTCGAGTGAGCACTGGCTCGGAACGGACCGTGCCGGGAATGATTTGTTTCAATTGCTGATTGAGGGCGCCAAGTGGACGATCGGCGTTTGTTTCACGGTTGCCTTTGTCCGGATTGCTCTCGCCTTGTTGATTGGTGTTCCACTTGCTTTTCGCGGAAAGCGTCTCTACACCGGTCTGCGACTCCTGTTGGACGGCTTTTTGATCATCCCGATCTCATTGCTCGCATTGTTTATTTTATTGCCTGCTTTGTTGTTGACCGATCCGGCCTTGATTCCGTCCATGTCGTCCCGGGCCTTGCTCGAAGTAAGCGTCCTGACGTTACTCGGTTTACCCGCCTTGTTGCTTTACTTGATCAGTGAAACCCGGCAGTTGCTCGCGCAAGAGTTCATGCTCGTTGCCCGGACGCTCGGCGGAAGTCCATTTTACCAATTCCGGACACACATCTGGCCACATTTGTTGCCGACGTTGACGATTGTCTTCATGCAACAATTCGTCCAGACCTTGATGGTCTTGATTCACATTTCCTTGTTTGGTGTCTTCTTTGGTGGATCCCTTCTTTTATTTGGTGACGGGGTCGCGCCGACCATTTTCGAATGGGCGTCCCAGTTCGGTTATTATTTCCTGCAATTCACAGCGCTCTCTTGGATCAATCACATGTTCCTGGTTCCAGCCATCGCGTTAGCCTTGCTTGTGTTCTTCGCCAATCTATTGACGAGTCGGCTGGAACGCGCGTACCGCTTGCGCCGGCAACAATTGATCCATGCTCCCATGCAGGAACTTGCCGAGGCCGAAGCAGCAGCGACGCAACTGTCTGATCCATTTGAACCTGTCCGCATCTCGACGAAATCTTAGGAGGCTGTATGAAACGAATGATCATTTTCCCCGTCATAGTTCTATATATGGCGGCTTTTTCTTGGTCGGTCTGGCAGTATCAACATCCAAAACCGATCAGCTCGGACCAGTCCAAACTCTTACCGACCCGGATCAAACAAGTCCGTTCCGCTCAATCGCCGGATGAACTGACGGACTGGATACGGCAGGCAAAACGGAATCACGAAACGATTTCGATTGCCGGACTTCAACACAGCCAAGGCGGACATACTTACTTGGCCGACACGACGGTCCTTGATATGACGAACTATGACATGATTTTGGACTATGCCCCAAAACAGCGGCGAATCACCGTACAAAGCGGTGTCACCTGGGCCGAGATTCAACAACGGATTCAGCCGGACGGACTTGCAATCCAAGTCATGCAGTCGCAAAACATCTTCACAGTCGGAGGAGCGCTCAGCGTTAATGTCCACGGACGGGATATCCGATACGGTTCGTTGCTCGACACGGTCGAATCGTTTCGTCTGCTGAACGCCGACGGTCATATCGTCAACGTCAGCCGGACGGAGCATCCGGATTTATTCCGGTTGGTCCCGGGAGGATATGGTCTGTTTGGTGTCATATTGGATGTCACCTTCAAACTGACCGAAGACGAATGGTATACGGAGCAGACCATCGCGTTGGATTACCGTGAGTATCCAACCTATTTTCAACAACGCGTGCTTGATGATGCAGATGTCAGGATGCACATCGGACGGATTTCTGTTGCACCGGACGGTTTTTTCAAAGAGATGTATGTAACGAATTACCGCAAAACTGACCGGACGATTCCGATTGAAGACGAACCGCTCAAGCAGGAAACCATCATCGCTTTACCGAAGGCCTTGCTTGGTCTCTCCCGTTACAGCGAATTCGGGAAAAATCAATTATGGTCGTTCCAGAAATCCTATTTCCTGAAACAAAGCGGTACGTTCCAATCCCGAAACAACGTCATGCGCTCCGATAGTGCCTTTATGGACTATACGAGTCCCAGTCGGACCGAACTGTTGCAGGAATACTTTGTTCCGGTTGAATCTTTTGTTCCATACATCGATCAGCTCCGGTCGATTTTGACGACGGAGGAACTGAATGTTTTAAACATCACGATCCGCTACGTTGAACGGGATGAATCGGCCGTGCTGTCCTATGCGAAACAAGATATGTTCGCTCTGGTCTGGCTGATCAACACGGAGACCGATGCCGCTTCCATCCGGCTGACGAAACGAATCGTCCAAAAATTGATTAATGCGACACTTGATCATCACGGCAGTTATTACCTGCCGTATTATCCGTTTGCGACACGCGCCCAGTTTCAACAGGCGTATCCGAAAGCCGCTTCCTTCCAAGCAGCGAAACAGCAGTATGATCCGGAAGCGATTTTCATGAACCAGTTTTATATTGACTATTTCAAGTGAGGCGACGATGATGCACTATCCTCTTTTTATCCGCATTCAAAGTATGATTTTAATGAGCAGCAGCGTCATTTTTCCTTTTTATCTGCTGCTGGTCCGTCAAATTGGCGACTCCTATGCCCAGTTCGGTCTTGCTTACGGACTCTTCACCTTAACTTCCGCCTTCGCCTATCTCGGAATCGGTCGCCTCAGTGACCGGTTTGGCGACCGCTTTCTGCTGATGGTCCATACGTTTGGCATGGCATTGATTTTGTTATACGTTCCGATCGTGACGGAAATCAGTCACGTCTATCTGATTCAAATCATCATGGGGGTGCTGGGTGCTCTTCAAAAAAACACTGAAAAAACCGTTCTTGCCCGACAAGACATGGCTCCGACGACCATCGGACGTACCGTTGGTCACTATCATTTTAAGACGTCACTTTGGTCTGCTTTTGGTATCATCGCGGCAGGTTACCTGATTGATTTCCTGACAATCGGAAGTCTGTTTTACCTCATTTCCGCCTGTTATTTTTATGTCACCTTGCGTTTATGGTTCAGTCGGCCAAGGCCTTTAAAAAAATGACGTGATGGTTCACCGACCGGTCTTGAATCGGGTATAGGAAAAGAGAAGGGATGTGACGATATGATTGATGTAACGGATTATTCCCAACAGTTCGGAAAAATCAAGGTCCTGACAGATGTACAGTTTACGATCGGGCGCGGGGAAATCGTCGGCTTGATCGGACCAAGCGGGTCGGGAAAAACGACTTTGATCAAGTCCTTGATCGGGCTTCAGCAACCGACGAAAGGGACAGTGACCGTCCTCGGTGCAAAACAACCTTCATTGGAACAGGCGGAACAGATCGGCTATATGGCTCAAGCCGATGCTTTATACGAAGACTTGACGGCGCGCGGCAACCTCCGTTACTTCGGAAAGCTGTATGGTCTGAAAAAAGCCCGGCTTCGAGCACGGATCGAGACGGTGCTCCAGTTCGTTGATTTAAAGAACGATGCCGACCGCCCGATCCATCAATTTTCAGGCGGCATGAAACGGCGGCTCAGCCTTGCCATCGCTTTGATTCATGAACCCAGTTTACTGTTGCTCGATGAACCGACGGTCGGAATTGACCCCGCTCTCAAAAAAACATTTTGGCACGAATTCGAACAATTACGCCGGTCGGGTGTGACCATCCTTGTCACGACACACGTCATGGACGAAGCCGAACGGTGTGACCGGTTGTTGTTGATTCAGCATGGTCGTCTGATTGATGCCGGAACCCCCGCCGAACTGGTGCAGCGCTTCGGCTCCATCGACGAAGCATTTATCCAAAAGGAGCGAGCCTGATGCAAACACTTACGGTAGCTGAACGTGTCATCTCCCAAATTTTTCGGGACAAACGAACGATTGCGATGATGTTCCTTGCTCCGTTATTTGTCCTCTTTTTGCTGTCGACGATTCTCGGCTCAAGTTCCGACGACGTGACGATCGGAACGGTTGATGTACCGTCTGCCTTCGCAGACACATTAGCTTCCAAAACCGAGACAGCGTCTTTTAAAACAGAAGCCGAGGGCATGGACGCACTCAATGATCAACGGATTGAAGCCTTGATCACTTATCAGAACGGTCAACCGGAGATCTTGATAGAAGGTGGCGATGTCTCGAAAAATGCCGCAGCACTCCAAGTCATTCAAGAAACGTTGATCACGATTCAGGGACAACAGGCGACCGCGACGAATACCAAACTTTCGGAGACCGTCAAGCAGTTGCAACAACGACTCACCGCGTTGACGAACCAGACGTTCGACGCTCCGTCCCCTGTCGTGCCTCCGAGCGCCAAACCGGACATCCAGTTTTTGTACGGTAGTCCGGATGCGGAATTGTTTGATCAAATCGCGCCTGCCTTGATGGGGTTCTTCATCTTCTTGTTTGTTTTTATCATTGCCGGTGTCAGCTTTTTGCGGGAACGGTCCAGCGGGACACTTGAACGAACGCTTGCGACTCCCCTTAAACGGTCGAGCATCGTCTTCGGTTATTTCGTCGGGTTTTTCTTGTTCGTGACGATTCAGACGATCCTCATTCAATTGTTTATCGTCAACGTTCTGGACGTGACGCAGGAAGGAAACTATTTCCTGCTCTTGTTCGTGAATCTTTTGACGGCCAGCGTTGCCTTATCACTCGGTTTACTGTTGTCGAGTTTTTCCCGGACGGAATTTCAACTGATTCAGTTCATCCCGCTCGCCATCGTTCCACAGATTTTTTTCAGTGGACTTTTTGATCTGACCGATGCTCCGACTTGGGTGGAAGTCATCAATCGTTTGATGCCGTTGACCTACGCGGCAGACGCCTTGCAAAACATCATGATTCGAGGCGCCGGTTTCACGGACATTTGGATGGATTTAATCGTTTTGACCGGTTTCATGACTCTGTTCGTTTTGCTCAATATGCGGGCGTTGAAAAAACAACGACCGGTCTAAAACCCCGAGAGCATCAATGATAACGTTGACAATCCATTATTTTCCTTATACAATCAAAAAAAAAACGAAATGAGGGCGACCGATGTAAATCCATCTATTAATCCATCCACCAACTAAATACGAACGATGTGGAGGTTTTTTAGATGAACCGATTTACAACTTTACTGGTCAGCCAGTGGGTAGCGAATGCGGGAGATGCGCTCTACATCGTCGCGCTCATCGCTACCCTTTACCAACAAACGGGTCAAGCCAGTACAGCTGCCTTGTTTCCGATTGCCGTGACCGCAGGCATGACCATGAGCGGATTTTTCTTTGCTTCTCTTGCACGACGCTTTCGACATGCCTCCTTGCTGTTGTTCAGCCAACTGATTAAAACCATCACACTGGGAATGATCGTCTTTCTTGATCTTCCCCTTGCTTCTCTTCTCGTGTGCGTCGTTTGGATTGCGTTCCTCGATGGTTTTGCACGTCCCATCGAGAGCGCCTTCCTGCCTCGTATCACCGATGATTTACAAAAAGCCAACAGTTTGGTCCAAGGAACCAATCAAGTCGTCCAACTCGTGATGTGGCCGCTTGGAGCCATTTTCGTCAGTGTTGGTTCGCCGCATCTTGTTTTGATGATTTCCTTCGGCTTGTTTATCGGAGCGACTCTTTGGACAACGTTGTTTCATCGTCAAGTACGTCAACTGGCTGATCCGGTCGAAGATTCGGACGAATCGCCGACATTCCAATCCAGTTTTCGGTATACCCGCACACATCCGGCGGCCCGTCTCAATACGGCGTTACTCGGCATCGATGCGTTTGCGAGCACTGCCTGGATTTCAGCGTTGTTTCTTGTTTATATCGATACGCACCTCGCGCTGTCCGACAGCTGGTGGGGCATTCTCAATGCCTTTTACCTGCTGAGCATGATCGGCGGCAGTTACTGTATGCTCCGTCGCACGAAACGGACACCCTTGTTGCTGAGCAGTGTCCTATTATCGATTGGCGCGACCGCTCTTTTCGCCTCGGCGCCGCATGTCATGTTTGCCATCGTTGCCTGTATCGTACAAGGGGCAGCCAGTCAATTACGGGCCATTGACATGAATACCCGGTTACAGGAAGCTACACCCATCGCCCGGTTACCTTACGTGTACAGCATGCAGCAAACCGTCTATACCCTCAGTTTTTGTCTTGGCAGTTTACTGTTTGGTCTGCTGGCGGACCGCTTGAATATCGAAATCGTGTACTGGATTGCCGCTGTCATCGCGCTGTTGATGCTTCCTTCGGCACGGCGGCTTCAACAATCCGTCCCCGCCTCCGCGGAACGCCACGTTTCGTAATCGATCCACGTTTTGCATACAATCCGGGGCTGACCTAAAAGTCAATCTCGACACAGATGAGGGTGGCAGATTACAAGTCTGCCACCCTCATCTCGTAAAAGAAGAATTATTCGCTTCACGCAACTCCTACAGGAAAAAGCGCATTTTTGCGCTGTCAGAGACAAACAAGACCCGATTTCCTGCCTGAATGAGGCAGGAAAACTGGCTTGTGTCTCGCCTGAGGAAAGGGCGTGAAAAGACGAGTAATTCTTTTTTGAATCAGCCCCATTTTGTTTGACAGGAATTACTCGCTTGACGCAACTCTTTCAGCAAAAAGTAAGCATTCTAAAATCCGAATTGGATTATCAACCCCTTATCCGCAAGACAAACATCATTCCGAGTCCCAGCAACAGACCGGTCAGACCGAGGTAAAAGTACGCCCCGTTTAAGCCGATCGTCTGGCTGATATGCCCGAAACCGAGTCCTGCCGCCATCGTCGCGAGACTCTCGACGAACGAGACCGTCGAACTGCCGGTCGCCCGACGTCCATCCGGCAAACAGTCTTGCAGAAACGTCGTCAAAACAGGTTCCGACCATCCGTAGATCAAAAAAATACCGATTAGCAGCAATACCGACCAACGGCCTTCGATCACGGCGAGCAGAATGATTCCACTCATATACAACAGCAACCAATAACACAGAACCGTATACGGACGTGTTGGTTTCGGCAACAGATTACCCATTCCCTGAGCCGTCATCAAGCTGATCAGAATGATACCAAACCATGAAACGGCAATCCCCTGATCCCGGACATACAGTTGCCAAAACTCATCTAAAAAGGTGATCGTCGTACCAAACATGACGGTGAACAAGACAATCCGGACAAACGCCGGGATTTTCAAGAGACGATTCCATCCACTGTCATTCGTTCGTTCGGTCGCCGGCCGTGCACTGTGTGTGTCCGACAAAAGACAACTCGCCAGTACCGCACAGACCAAAAAACCGAAGGAAAGATAATAATGGGTAATCAAATCAAACGATTGTGCGAGCCACGCTCCCAGCAGAGCGGCCCCGCCTGCCGTCCCGAGACCAACCGCGTTCATTCGCCCGACCGTCTGCTCAAACCGATCACTTGCCCCCGTCTGTTGCATCGACTCGTACAACAACGCGTCTTCCGTCCCGCTGATGGCAGCTGTTCCGATTCCCGCCAGCACCATTGCGAATAAAAAGGACGACAGACTAAAGGCATGCAGCAGAACAAGAAACGAGAGGCACTCAAACGACGTACCGATGATCATGCCCATCTTACGACCAAACCGGTCAACTATCAGACCAAATGGAATTTCCAACACGACCAGTGTTAACGCAAAAACGATTTCCGCGTAGATGACATCTTGAATCGTCATTCCGCGTTGCTCCCAAAACAACCGCTCGATGACATAGGCTGGAATACAAGCTGTCGCAAAACGAATCAAGTAAAGAATCCGGATATTTCGACGTAACCCGACTTAACAAGGAGGACGGACAGGGTTCATTTAAAACAGCTCCTTTTCTGAATAGAGTGAGTGCTTTCTTACCAATCATTTTCCCGTTTCCATCGCCTTACAATCCACTTTCGTTGTCCAAAACAAAAGACAGTGTGTTCCGGGGAACCCACTGTCTTTGCTGTACGCATCATTATTTGTGTTTTCGAAGATGGTCGTTTGATGATAAAGGTGCTTCCACGATTTCTTCAAGCGATACCTCTGCTTGAACGAACGGCAGTTCGACTGTAAAGACCGAACCCTTCCCTTCCGTCGATTCCACATGGATCAATCCTTCGTGTGCCCGGACGATTTCTTGACAAATCGCCAGACCAAGACCGGTCCCGCCGATTTTCCGGCTGTCGGAGTTATCGACCCGATAAAACTTACCAAACAGCTCCGGTAACGCCTGACGCGGAATACCGATCCCTTCATCCGAAACCGTGACCCGTAACCGATCGTCTAATTCCTCAAGTCGTAACTCCACCTGTCCGCCGTCCGGTGAATACTTGATGGCGTTATTGATCAGGTTTCCAAACAGTTGCCGCATCTTCGCTTCGTCCGCTTCAACCTGTCGTACTGGTGCATCGCCCGTCTCGAGACTCAATTGGTGATGTGTCGCAGAACCGGCTTGGAATTCGGCTACTTCTTGGATCAAGTTCGCCAGGTCAAGCTCCTTGAAATGATACTGCTGTTGACTCGATTCCATCCGCTGAACATCGAGGAAATCATTCACGAGACTCGTCAGACGTTGTGTCTCGGTATGAATCGTCGTCAAGTAGCGTTGTTGTCGAGCCGCCGGCAAATCTTTCGCCAGCATCAATTCCGTGTAGCCGAAGATCGAGGCGAGTGGTGTCCGCAGTTCATGGGAGACCGTCGATACGAATTCCGACTTCATCCGATCGATTCCCGTCTCAATCGTCACATCGCGTAAGACGAGCATCGTTCCGCGGAATCGTCCGCCGTAATCGATGCCTTCCGCATAGACATGAACAAACCGTTCTTCTTTATTCAGAGATAATGACAATCCTTCCGTCGGGATCTCATGACTGCATACGCGGTCCATATAATCCAAGAACGCTTCATGTTGGTCGACTTGAACGGCCAACTCTTCGATCTTGACATCCAGCGTCATCAAACCGTCATCGTTGAACTGATCATGTGCCGGGTGGTGGAACAACGCCAACAATGGTTTATTGGCAAAGATTTTTCCGCCTTCGATGTAGATGACGGCTTCCCGGATCGAGTGCAACAGTTTCGACGTTTTTTCACGTTCCCGTTCGATTTCATCAAATACCCGCATCCGCAGAAGCGACAATGCCAATTGACGTGAGAACGACCAAATTTCTTCCGTCTGATCGTCGTTAAATTGATCACGGTAACGAACAAGATAAATACTTGCAATCATCGTATTTGTCGCCGGATCCATGACCGGGACGACCGTTTCATACATGCTGTATGGATACGGAAGCGGATGATCGCTCGTAACCTGTTTCGTCGACCGGACAGCCCGTTTGTGCATGCGCGCCCGCTCGAGCAAGGACATCGAGGACGTCAAGAGTTTACGTTCCTGATCAACAGTCATCCCGTAAGAGACGATATCCGTATAGCGGTCTTCCTCAAGGAAGACGATTGCCCCCAATTCGGCATCCGTGATTGTAATCAACTTCTCGATGATCGCCGGATAGGCCGTCAATGTTTCGCGTGACGCGAGGGTTTCCGTCAGTTCGTTCCGGTAACGCAAATGGGTTTCATTCCGTAACGTGATATCAAGGGCTTCTTCCAGCTCTTCTTGTTGGGTTTGCAACTCTTCTTGTTGCGCGACCAATTCTTCCTGCTGAATTTGCAGTTCGTCGTTACTGGAGACAAGTTGCATTTTTTGGGTGGAAATCGCCGCCGCCATTTGATTAAACGTCGTCGTCAATTCCCCGATTTCATCTCGTTCGTTCACGACAGGGATTGGTGTAGCGTCTTCCCCTTTGGCCAATCGACTGCTTTCGCGGTTCAGTTGGCGCAACTGTCCCGTCAACTTCGACACGAACGGGCGAACAAGTAAGGCAATGATGAGTAACAGCACTGCTAAATTGATGAAGCCCAGCACCTGTGACGCATTCACTTGTTTTCCGAGTTTGTCTTGTGCCGCCAACTCTTGTTGATTTAATGAGTTCCGATAATCTGTAAAGACCGTTTCCATGTCGACGATGCTCGAGCTCATATCAGCCGCACTTTTCGTCTTGATGTTGAATTTCCGGTCCGGATCCAGTTGCGGTGCCTGTGTCACTTTTCCAAGCGTCGCCATCTGCAGGAACGGTTCGGTGACGTCACCGTCTTTTTTAGCCGCAACATAGTTCGTCAAGCTGGGCATGACGCGTTCTGTATAGGCACTATAAAGCGCCCGGGCATCCGTTGCATATTGTTCTTCTTCTTTAAAACGCGCATTTTTTTCGAACCACGTTGTCTGGCGATTGATGGCGTCTTTTTTCCGTTCGATTTCTTCAAGCATCTCCTCATCACCTAGCAGGACGAATCCACGCATTTCGTATTGAAGACTCTGCCAGGATTCGTATAAGTTCGTCGCTCGTGTGCGATGATCATTCAACGTCAACAGTTCCTGACGCGAATCCTGCACTTGATTTTTCGTATAAAAGTAAACACCGGCTGAGGTCAGCACGAGTGTCAGAATAATCATATAGAAGGCGAACATAATTTGGCGTCCAATCGTACGATTAAGCCATGATTTCATCTATTGATCCCCCTCTATCGTGTCATTGTTACACAATTTTTTCGTTTCTAAACTCTATTTTAAAGGTTTTTTATTGAATTCCACTAAATATGCTCAAAAAAGACCGCTTTTCATCTAACTTTAATCTAAACGGTTGTATGTTACAAACAGATGTCGGAAAAGCGGGGTTTTATTCTTCTCGTGATGGAATTTGATACAAAAAGCCCACTCCGATGAACGGGTGGGCAACGATTTAAACATTCGAATGATTGGAATTTTGATGATCTGCGTGGTGCTGGTCGATATGCATCTGATGATGATCGTGGTGTGGGCTCGCATGACGACGGACCGGTTGCTCATCCGCTAATGGATCGCCTTCAAGCAGACCAAGTCGTGCATATTGCGCCAGAATGCCTTGTTTGGTTGTTCCTTCGATTAGATCCGTCTGTTGAATCAGCGCCAAAATTCCTTTTGCGAGACGAACCGGTTCCAAATTCGTCTTTTCAACCGGAAATACCGACAAGGAACGGATGTATGTCAAATAGTCTTGGGCACCCGATTCCGATGGTGTTACGAGTTGTGACGCATGATGCCGGAGTGATGTCGTGATTCCGTTCGTCGAAATTCCTTTTGAGGCCGATGAAATCAATGAAATCACGATAACGGAAAGCATCAGAACAAAAAAGATGACCATGAAAACCGGCATTCCGGCAAAAAAACCATCCCCGCCTTCTTCGAATGTCATGTCGTCGATTTCCGACAGCGATGCAAGGGTACGGATTCCAAATTCTCTCATTCAAATTCCCTCCTGTTTGATTTGATTAACTTACTTACGCAAATCAAACAGTCCAGGTTCCGGTTTAAAATCAGTTTTCCAGTAACACTTCCGCATTAAACCAATCTTCCACAAACAACGAACCGTTCGGTGCATCAATCTGATAGGAATAAAGAACAGCAAAATCACCGTCTGTCATCATCGGCAACGTCAGTTCACGCAAAACCGCTTTGACTTCCTCGGTCATCTCGGCTTCGTATCGGACAAATCCATCCTCCCGGGTTTCCTGTTCCGTCAAATACGGCATCAATAAGGTTTTACCAAACGATTGTGGATCATCAATGACTTCTGCTGTCACACCAAATAACTCTTCCGCCTCCAAAATCAACTCGTCCGCCGGTCCGACCGTCACTTCGTTTGGAAACCAGACGGTCAAGCGTGTCCCTTCCTTCAAAAAACGTTCAAACATCGGGATAAATGTTTGGTTCTCCATCAAATCGTAATGCATCAGGCTTCTCCCTTCACGAATTCAAATTTTAGCTGGTTTTGTTCGAGGTATAACATCGCCCGGAACGTCCGTCCGTTCTTTTTCATGTCCAGTGGTTTCGTTTTTTCGTGTGCCAACACCTTTTTCAGTTCTGCTTGCGTCAGGCGGGCACCGAGAATTGTTTTCGGTAACGTAAAACCACAGTTCTTTTTCTGATAGGCACTGCAACCGTAGAATTTTCCGCGATCGAGTAATTCCGCCTGACAGACCGGACAGATCCCAACAGGACGGTTTGTCGCGCCCCGTGCCCGCTTCGCCGGCACTTGCGTCGGATCCACTTCGAGTTGTTCGACACGTGTTTTGGCATCTTCGACGAGATGTTGTGACAGCTTTTTAGCCTGTTCGACGAACTGCGCTGCCGAGGCCTCACCTTTCCCGATTTGGTCGAGCCGGCTTTCCCATTTTGCGGTCATCTCCGGCGAGGCAAGGATACTTCCGCTGACGGCTTCAATTAAAATTCGTCCCTTCGCCGTCGGGTGAATTTCTTTTTTCTTGACCTGAATGTACTCACGTCGCTTCAGCCCATCAATGATGCCGGCTCGGGTCGCCTCCGTTCCCAGCCCCTCGATTTCCTTCATGATTGCTTGCAGTTCATTTTCGAGGACCTTCCCGGCCGTTTTCATGCCGAGAATCAACGTTCCTTCGGTATACCGTTTAGGTGGTTCCGTTTGTTTCTCAAGCAACTTCGCACTTTTAATCGGCACCTGTTGTCCGATTTCGACCACCGGTAAATCCAGTTCCTTCGCTTCGATCTGCAGCACACGTTTGAATCCGAGTTCCAGCGACCGGCTGCCTTTCGTGATGAACCGGTCCTGCTCCCGCTGCGTAACGATCTCCGTTTTCTCGGAACGGGCATCCGGGGCAAAGGCGGCTAGAAAACGGCGAACGATCAAATCATAGACCTGCGCATCACGGCCCGACAATTTAGCGACTGCTCCGGCTTCTTCCGTCGGAATGATTGCATAGTGGTCACTGACTTTCGCCGAGTTGACATACCGTTTATTCGTCGCCGGATTTTTGGTCAGGACGTCGGTCAGTTCCGCATACTCCGGTTGTTTGAGAAGACGTTTTAAAATCGACGGAAACTGGCTGGCTTCGTCTTTTGAGACAAACGATGAGTCCGTCCGGGGATAACTGATCCAGCCTCGGATATAGAGTTTTTGGGCAATATCCAGCGTTTCTTTTGCCCCTAGACCAAAGCGTCGGCTCGCTTCCGTCTGTAATAAAGACAGACTGAACCAAAACGGCGGCTTTTCGACCTGTTCCGTTTTCTCGACTGTGGCAATGATGCCTGTTCCCTTCGTCCGGGCTGCAATCGCCTCTGCCAGTTCACGGTCTGTAATCTTCGTCTGTTTTTTCGCATTGATGTACTTGCCTTTATATCGCGTGAAATCCGCTTCGACTTCAAAAAACGTTTCCGGTCGGAAGTTTTCAATCTGTTTTTCACGTTCGACGATCAAGGATAACGTCGGGGTCTGGACCCGTCCTAACGAAAAGACATCGGCAATTCCTTTTTTCTTGAGCAAGGTCGTATAGGCACGCGAGGCGTTCATCCCGATCAGCCAGTCGGCACAGGCCCGGCTCATCGCTTCATGAAACAGATTTTCTGTTTCTTTTCCGTCGAGCAGATTGGCAAATCCATGGTCGACGGCTTGCGGAGTCAGACTCGATATCCAGAGTCGTTGGAGTGGCTTGGCATTATTCGCAAGGCGAAGAATCAGCCGGACAATTGCCTCTCCCTCTCGCTCGGCATCCGATGCTATAATGATGGAAGTTGTCGTCCGCTCATTTAACAATTTCTTGATCACTTGGAATGCCTTGCTTTTCCCACGCGACAGGCGGTAATCAAACCGTTCGGGAATGATCGGAAGATGGTCATAGTTCCACCGTTTCCACTTGGCATCATAATGCGCCGGTTCCTGCAGTTCACATAAATGTCCGACCGCGTACGCCAGTTTGGCACCCGCCGGAAAACGATCGCACGGCTTAATTTCAATGTATCCGTCCCGCTTGACCGATGGATATGGCGCTGCGAGTTTTTCAGCTTGTTTTGGTTTTTCCGCAATGATTAATTGCATCGTTTCACCCTCATTTCCTTACTTCAAACACGCGGAGGTTCACATGCCCTATTTCACTTTATTCATGGCGCTCTTTTTTATCTCGACATCTGCAATTTTTGTTAAATGGGCCGAAACCCCGATTGAAGCCGTTGCTTTTTTCCGGATGCTGTTTTCAACGTTGCTGTTGCTCCCGTTGATCCACTTAAAAGAATTGCTCAGCCTCAGTTCGACAACGATTCGCCATATGATTTTGAGCGGCATTCTGTTAGCCGGTCACTTCTGGCTGTGGTTTCTGTCTCTTGATTATACGACAGTTGCCAGCTCGACGCTCTTCGTAACGGCAAGTCCGATTTTTGTCTTGATCGGAAACGCCGTCTTCTTTAAACAACATCCGTCCAAAAAGGCGCTCTTTTTTGTTGGTGTCGCCCTCCTTGGTGGCGGGCTCGTTGCTTACGGTGACATCGCGGTAGGTCCGCGTGCCTTAATCGGCGACGGACTGGCGTTGCTGGCAACGATTCTTGTCGCCGGTTACTGGTTGCTCGGTCAACATGTCCGGACAAGCGTTTCGACGAATACCTATTCATTTGGTGTGTACGCCGTTTCTTCCGTCGTCCTGTTGCTGTTTTCACTCATCCAATCGGTCAACCTCGTCGCTGCGTTTCAAGTCGACTGGCGTATCTATGTTCTACTCGCAGTGTTCCCGACATTGCTCGGTCATAACTTGTTCAACTGGGCCTTGTCCCGTGTCAGTGCCAGCATCGTCAGCATCACGATACTTGGTGAAGCCGTCTGGGGAATGATTTTTGGTTACTTCTTGTTCCAGGAATCGTTGACGTGGATCCAGATTGCCGGAGCCACACTGTTACTAGTCGGGATTGGTCTGTTTCTCCGACGCAATGAACGTGACATACGGGAACAATTCGCTCAACAAAACGCTGCCACAACGTCCGAATCCGAACGTTAACGCCAACTGGATGCCCTTGATTCAAAGGACATCCAGCTTGGTGTTTTTTTAGTTGGTCGGATCTTCCGGACGTACTTTCGGCAGACGAAACGTCATCAAAAAGGCGAGCACGGCACAGACTAATCCCCCGATGAAGACGAGATGTAATCCGTTTGCCAGCGCCTGTTCAGCTGCCGACTGGACTTCCGTTCCGTACCGTCCCGCTGTATCCGACTGGAAAAACGGATCGATTGAATACGCGGACAGCAACGGCGAATCACTGAAGGCTTGAATGATCGAAACGTTAAACAACGTGCCGAAAATCGCAACACCAAGCGTCTGCCCGGTGGTACTTAAAAAGGAATTGACGGCAGTTGCGGACCCCCGGAGTGACCAGTCGACGGATGTCTGGAGCACGACCATGAAAACAGGTTGAGCGAGACCAAAGCCGATTCCGATTAAGGAGACGGCAAGGTAGATGAAGACGTCACTCGACGCCCGGTCAATGAAGGTCAAGATGATCATGCCGACAACCAGCAACCCCATTCCGGTCATCGTCCGGTAACGCGGCGAAGCAATTCCAATCGTCCGTCCGCCGATGATCGCAGTAATCGTCCAGAACAACGATAAAGGCATCAGCATGAATCCGGCCTCGGTCGGACTTTTCCCGAGTACGCCCTGTGCAAAAATCGGAATATAAGCGGACATCGAGACAAGGACCCAGGCGGAAAAGAAGACGGCCAGATTAATGACGAGAATGACCGGATGACGAATCACGGCCGGCGGCAACAACGGATCCGCCGCTTTCTTTTCGACCCGGTAAAACCAAAACAGCAACCCGGCGCTGACACCAAAACTGATCAAGATGACCGGACGCAAAAATGTCTCGGACTCACTGCCCGACAATAAGGCATACAGCAACGCACTCATTCCGACGGCAAATAAAACAGCTCCCCGGTAATCAATTTTCCGGGTCGTGGCTTTAACGGTTTCCTTGTAATACACGACGATCATGATAAACGAAATCAAGGCAAACGGAACGTTGAGTAAAAAGATGTAGCGCCACGATAACGTTTCGACTAAAAATCCGCCGACGAGTGGTCCCGCCACACCGGAAATTCCCCAGACCGCACTGAGGACACCTTGGATTTTCCCACGTTCTTCGTATGTATAAAGATCTCCGATGATGGTCATCGCAATCGGTAAAACCGCTCCGGCGCCAATGCCTTGGACGGCACGGAAGATGATCAAGGATTCCATCGTCTGAGCAAGCCCGCAGGCTAACGAGGCGAGTGTAAACACGCCGATTCCGAACAACAAGACACGTTTGCGTCCGTACAGGTCGGCCATCTTGCCGTAAATCGGGGTCGAAACCGCCATGAACAGCAGGAATCCTGCAAAAATCCAGCTGACGAGTTTGGCCCCGTTCAACTCACTGGCCATGACCGGTGTTGCCGTCGCGACGATCGTTCCCTCAATCGCGGCTAAAAATGTGGCTAATAATAAGGCAATCGTGACGTTTTTTCTCACGCTGTTCAACTCGCTTTCTGTGGATGTTCCACCGTCCTTATCATACCGATGATCACCCGACTTCCAAAAGGAGATGCTTACGGAGCAGGAATCGGGGGAACAATAGGGAATGATAAGCATATAGAGATTGATTTACCAACCGAATGGAGGATTTTATTATGTTACGAAAAACCGCTTTGATCACAGGTGCTTCCGGAGGAATCGGTCTTGATTTAGCCGTCCTCGCAGCACGCGATGGTTTTGATTGTGTTCTGGTCGCCCGCAATGAGAAGAAACTCACTGAATTGAAACACGTTCTTGAAAAACGTTATCAAATTAAAGCATACACGTTTGCTGCTGACCTGTCGCAGGCGGACAGCGTCTCCCGTGTCATTGATTATCTCGACGAACATGAACTGACAGTCGATTTATTGTTCAACAACGCCGGCTTTGCCACGTCGGGACGTTTTGCGGAAATCGATCCATCAGAAGATATCAACTCGATTCACGTCAACGTCGTCGCTCTGACGGATCTGACGAAACGATTGGTTCCGGGTATGATTGACCGTGGATTTGGTCGCATCCTCAATGTCGCTTCGGTCGCCGCCTTTATGCCGGGTCCCTACATGAGCGTCTATTATGCAACAAAGGCGTACGTCTTGTCGTTCTCAGAAGCGCTGGCGTCAGAACTCGACGGATCCGGTGTCACGGTCACGTGTCTCTGTCCAGGACCAACGGATACGAACTTCTTTGACCGGGCTAAAATCACGTTACCGTTCAAAAGTATGCCGTCACATCTCGTCGCATTCGCCGGCTACCGCGGCACATTAAAAGGAAAACGGGTCGTCGTGCCGGGTGCAAGCAACCGTGCCATGGTGACCGTCGCGAAATTCCTGCCACGCCGTCTCTTGACGGAAGTGACGGGTCGCATTCAAAATCCGGATCAGCAACAAGAGACGCCGGAAGAGGAATTCAGCTTCTCCAATTGATCCGTCAGACAAGAAAAGACGTTCGTCGCGTCCCTGCTGGGAATCGACGGACGTCTTTTTGGATTAGTGCATCTGATTCGGACGGTGAATATGATCCGTCCACCATTTTTGAAGCGTTCGCGGCAATGAGGTATAGCGATACACATACCGGAACGTGACCAGCGCCGTCACCATCGTCATATAGCCGGTCGAGAGCATCAATAACCAGGCAACGATCGATAAAAATAAATCGGTCTCAAAAAATAAATGTCCGATCAGTCCCCCTTCGACTGATGTGATCATCATCGCGGCCGGAAAAATGGCAGCTGCCAGTAAATAAAAGCCGGCATACCGCCCCCGGACCGTTCGCTTCAGCAATAAGATACTTCCAAATAACAGACCAAACGCTGCAATAAGTACTAACAACAACAGATACGTTATGGATAGCGCTGAACCAATCATGATACTTCACTCCAGTCTCATGGGATTACTTCTATTTACCCGATTTCCCGTCAAACGAGTGCAAAATCCGTAAAAAAATCGGATGCAACATCCAGATGAACACCGCGTTCGACACCCCGTGCAACAAATCAAACACACCGCCTGTCAGCAACAAAGTCACAAACGCTTCAGGCGAAAAACCGGTAAAAATCAAAAATCCTAAATTACTGATCCACCCATACAAAAAACCGGCCATTGCACCATAGATCGATAACATGATCCGTGATTTCATCCCCGGCAATACACAAAAGAGACTGATTGCAGCATAGGCGATGATTTGAAACAGGACAAACGGTCCGCTTCCTAAAAACAGACTGGTCAGCACAACGACAAGCATCCCGGAAATGGCCCCGATGACCGGACTGACGCACGCAGCAAGCAACAAGACAAGCGCCGTGGCCGGTTGAACATTCGGGACACTGGCAAACAGTAGCCGGCCGACAATCGCCGCTGCCGTGACCAAGGCGATGAAACGCAACATCGATTCTGAGACGGGACGGTATTCAAACCGGAGCACGATCAAACTGATCAGAACGACGGCAACGAGAATCAATTCCATTCGTAGACCCTGCTTTGCTCGATAAAGGCAGCCGCCGGACCGTCATAGGCGACTTCTCCCTGGACGAGATAAATGACACGGGTCGCATGGACGATTACGTCCGGATCATGTGTGGCGATGACGATTAATTTTTGCGGCTGCGCAAGCAACGCATCGATGAAGACCGTGCGGTGTTGATTCGACAAACCGGCCGTCGGTTCATCAAAGTAGTACGCGTCTTTTGACCACGATATCCGGGCTAGTACCTGTTGTTTTTGTTCGGCAAAGGTCAAGTTTTCACCGGCAAGAGCCGGTGCGAGTGCTGGATGAGCCGGGATATACCGCTTGTCTCCTGTCCGTTTGACTTTGCCATACAGCGGCCGGTCGACGCCTAACAATAAACGTAGAAGAGTTGATTTCCCGCTTCCGTTCGCTCCAATCAAGGCGACCCGTTCTCCGGACCGAAATGAGATCTGACTGACTGCCAAAGCGTACTTCGCTTGTAACGGGTAACGGTGTTCGACGCGAATCATCTCGTCGATGACTGGACCAATTGATGTCTCTTGAAACGCTGTTCGTTGCACACGATGCTGAGGTGTCACCGAGTACGTGACGTGACACGTAAAACGCTGTTCGATTTCAGCTAATAAGGATTGCAGACGCGACTTGCGCGTTTGATCCAAAAATAAAAACGGTTCTGCCAAAAAAATTGACTTTGGCAGTGACGCCAACGTATAGCCGAGTGAGACAAGTTGTTGTTCACCGGACGACAATTCACTGGTTTCCCGGTCAAAAAAGGCTTCCAGTCCCAGCAAGGTCGCCAGTTCACCGGCAACAAATAAACTGGTCGTCGACAGTAAATCACGGACACGGCCATGCAACAACCGGTCGGGACGGATGACGTCCGCCCCCTCGGATTGTGCCAAACGTTCCAACGTCTCAAGCGAGCCGGTTTCGTCGGTAATGATAGTAGGCATCACGCAACCCTCCTTTTGAGAAAATCAACAGTAATGGTAAAAGAAAAGCGGCTGCGAGTTCGAATGGGGTCGTCAATCCATAAAAGGCACCACCGATCAACAAACCTTTGAGCACGTCCCGATGCGTCAAGCGTTGGAGGCGACTGGGCACTGCCTCAATCGGCAGCAGATGATACAGCGCAATTCGTTCCAGCTTCACTTCAAGCGACTGTTTCGGATGACTCATCTTCACTTCCGGCCAAGTGCGCAGCAGCGATGGCACAATCGCCAGGACCATCCCGGTCAGACGTGTCAGCCGGGGCAGGACTCGAAAGAGCGGACCCATCTGTTCCAGACGAACGAGTGTAAAAACGAGTTGACTGGACGTGACGAAGACCGCGACGGTCAACCCTGTCATCCAAATTCCGTAAGCATCGATCGAGGCCCCCACGAGCAGCGGAGCATACATCAAACCGACATAGAGCAGTGGAAGCAAGAGGTAACGAAAAACCGTCCATTCGCGGATCCCGATAAAGAACAACAGATGAAAGATCAGAAGAACGATCAGGTGCGTTGTCAGAAAGAACGGGACCGATAACATCGCCACTAAAAAAAGAGCGACATTCAGCGGATGAAGTCTCTCCCGTTCTGCCTTACTGAAAATAAGCCATTGCATCTTTTTCAAACCGCCACTCCAGGCGGTCGCCGTCTTTTAACTCATACGCGGCAGCACCAACCTGTCCCGGTTTATCGTTGACACCAAATACCCAGCCGCTGCTCGCGCCGGCTGATTTTTCCCGGATCCCGTCTACGGCAGTGACATAACTCATGTCGCCTTTACCGGTCTTGACGACAGCTAAATCCGTCTCTTCCAACGCATCCAGTGCCGTGTCCGATTTCGTCAAACACATTTTGTCCTCGAACAAGGTTTTTTTATCGGCATGATCGACAACGGATACTTCGACCGATCGGTCACAGGCTTTAGCACTTTCATTATCCGTCGTTGTCGTTTGTTCCGCACACCCCGCCAATACTACGAGACTGCTGATCAGCATCCATTTTTTCATCGTACGACTCCTTTTCGTCTTGAAGTTTCAAAACTGTAATTGTATAAAAGAATTTTTTTATCTTGTAACGATTGACCGTCCGATCGGAAATACGTTAATCGAATCGCATTCGCGAGCACGTCTTCGCCCGTGTTGACATAGGGAATCAGATCGCCTTGATCATCCACCAGTAACACGGTCGCATCTTGCAGACTGAACGTCTCATACAGACCGTCGAGATCCATTTCGACGTAAGGGGTTTTTGATTCATGCAAAATCTGTTTGATCGATAACGTCTTTAACATCGCAAAGGACGTCGAGGCATCAATCAGTTTTTGATAATACGACTCCAATGACCGCGTCAATACTTCTTCCCGCGGACGATAGGTCAAGGTTCCCGTCACTTCCTGATACGAGACCTCATACCGAACGAACCGGGTCGGCGTTTTCGCAATCAGTTCAAATGTCGCATTCCGCAGATTACCGCCTTGGTCAAACAATAATTGACTTTGCTCCAAGCGTAACGAATCATCGCCGATCCGCCGGTCGATATGATCCATTAAGATTTCGAACGAATCATCCGTGATCGTGACCTGTCCCATCTGTTGGGTTTCTTCGCGAAGAGTGATCGTATCAAACGGACCCAACACTAGCTGTAACAGGAAAAACAGAAATCCGAACAATGCCATGTACCGTTTGTATCTCGAGTTTTTCTTAGGGTGTAAGACAATCAAAAACAGAATGATGCCAAGCGGCAGTTGAATGTCATAAACGGGAAAGGACACCGCCCCTAAGCAGGCGTAAAAGACGAATTTTAAATATAGATACTGTTCTTTTTCGGTTCGCTTCTCTAAAAAGAAGCCAAGGATGATGGCAGCTAACAAAAAAAGTGACCATTGGATGAGAAAGTCCATATTGTTTTATCCCTTCATCACGACAGATTGATGATCCATCATGAGGTATGACTCTGGAAATACTTCTCGTGCCTCCGTTTCCAAGCGTTGTTCCTGATCGACGTAGCGCGCTGAAATGTGCGTCAACAACAGTTTTTTCGCTTGCGCCTGGACAGCGATCTCAGCCGCTTGCCTCGCCGTCGAATGTCCGAACCGTCCGGCATGATCCTGCTCGGAATCTGCAAATGTCGCCTCATGAATCAAAAGATCGACCTGATCCGCCAAACGGATGCTGTTGTCACAAGGCACCGTATCGCCTAATACGGCGATCTTGACGCCCGGTTTAGGTGCCCCTAGAAAATCAGCGGATTGATATTCAGTTCCTTCAAAAACAAACGTTGGTTCCTGCTTGATCTGTCGATACAATGGACCGGAAGGAATGTCTAACCGTTTTAATTCCTCCACCAACAAGGCACCCTTCTCTTCTTCTCCCTCAATCCGGTAACCGAAGGCAGGAAAACGATGTTCCAACTCTTCGACGGTGATCCGGAATCCTTCATGTTCATAGGTCCGGCTTGCCTCAACTTCAATGATGTCGAGTGGATACCGCAGATACGTCCCGGTGACGCGTAATGTCGCGTCGAGCCACTCCTTTAATCCTTTTGGTCCATAAATCGTCAACAAAGTCGTCCCTTCCAGTGCAGCCCGGGTGCTGATAAAACCTGGCAGTCCGAAGATATGATCGCCATGCAGGTGCGTGATGAAAATCGTACTGACCTTACGTGGTTTGATCGGACTGTGCAACATCTGATGTTGCGTTGCTTCACCACAATCAAATAACCAGGTCATCTTCGGATGTAACAGTGCGATGGATGAGACATTCCGTTGTTTGGACGGCATTCCCGCACCTGTTCCTAAAAAATAAAATTCCATCTTTTTCCCCTTTTCGTAAAATTAGCAATTTTTATACACAAAATACACCTTTCTCGAGCGGAAGCATGATAAACTGTACCCATACTGATTCGAAAGGTGGTTTTTCCATGACCAAAATCGAACGGACTTATGCACGAATCGTACAAAGTGCCCGGATGTTAAACGAGAACTATCGGCAACAGTATGGGAAATCGATCCAAATTCAGGACATCGCGACAACCTTACTATGTACGGAAGAACTTGTTCTTGAGTCGATGGAATATTTCGAACGTCCACAATTAACTTAATCGTACAACGACAAAGAGTGTACCGCAACGTTGCGGTACACTCTTTTTTTAGCTCGGCATCACTTATTCGTGATGTAATCCACTAACGTCACACATAATTCTGCTGTCTTGACGAGCTCTTCAATCGGCATTTTTTCGTTTGTCGTATGAATGTCTTCGTAACCAACAGCCAAGTTGACGGTCGGAATACCAAAACCGGCAATCACGTTGGCATCTGATCCCCCACCAGAATGCAACAGGCGTGGTGTCCGGCCGAGTTGCGTGATCGCCGCCTTCGCGACTTCCACCACTTGATCTCCGTCTTCAAATTTAAAGCCTGGGTACATGACTTTAACTTCCACTTCCGCACGTCCACCGAGTTCTGCTGCGACATCTTCGAAAGCTGCTTTCATTTTCGCCGTCTGCGCTTCCATTTTCGGAGCAACAAGCGACCGGGCTTCCGCAAAGATTTCAACGTAATCACAAACGATGTTCGTTGACGGACCGCCGCCGCTGAAACGTCCGATGTTTGCCGTCGTCTCTTCGTCGATCCGGCCAAGCGGCATTTTGGCGATCGCTTTCGCAGCAATTGTAATCGCTGAGACGCCTTTTTCTGGAGCCACACCCGCATGGGCCGTTTTTCCATAGATTTTGGCATTGACTTTCGCTTGCGTTGGAGCTGCCGTGATGATATCGCCGACTTTTCCGTCCGAATCGAGTGCAAAGCCATAATCGGCGTCGATTTTAGAACGGTCCAAGACCATTGCCCCGACCAATCCTGATTCTTCACCGACCGTAATGACGAATTGAATTTTTCCGTGAGGTTGGTTCGTTTCATTCAAAACATGAACCAATTCAATTAAAGAAGCGAGTCCCGCTTTGTCATCCGCCCCAAGAATCGTTGATCCGTCCGTTTTGACATACCCGTCCTCGATGATTGGTTTAATCCCTTGTCCCGGGAAAACGGTATCCATATGGGAAGTGAAATAAATCTTATCGACACCTTCCTGTGTTGCCGGGAGTGTCACGATTAAGTTATTTCCTTTATGTTCCGTTTTTGATGACGCATCGTCCTCAAACACTTCACACCCGAGTGCCGTGAACGTCTCCTTCAGATGGGCACAAATCTGTGCCTCTTCTTTTGATTCCGAATCAATCTGGACCAATTCTAAAAATGTATCGAGCACACGTTGCTCATTGACCATGTCGCATTCCTCCTCGATTTTTCAGTACGTCTAGCGCTTTGTTAGTATACCATTAATGGGCGGATTTGCACTTCAGAAAGGTTGTTTGTACAATGGCTATAATCACGTATCGTTTGAAAGGAGTGAATGGCCTCATGGCAAAACCATCTAAACAACAGCGGATCATCAAATGGACGACCATCGCAATTTTAGCGATTTTCTTGATCGGCACCTTCGCCTCGACGATGTTTTATCTTTTTTGATGCACAAACCGCTGTTTGAGTTGTAAATACTGTTCCGTCTCTTGCAACATATGCAGCAAGGCAGACCGGACTTCAAATTCGTCCCGTGTCGTCGGTAAGGGGGAAACCCGGAATTCTTCGAGCAGACGTCTCAGTTCGTTTAAGAAAACAGTCGCATCGGCATCGGGTCGGACATTGTCACCAATCGTCCGGAACAGGTCGGCGACTTTTTTGCCTTCTGCGACGACCAGAACCAAATCGTCGACATTTCGGACGATGCCGCTCAAGAGTTCAAACTGTTGTTCCCGCATCCGGAAATACAGATAGTCCTCATCGTCATTGCGTCTCCCGATCGCATTGCCCATTCGTTTCAAGGAGGCGTCCTTCCCTTCTTTTAACAATCGTTCCGTCTCGTGTAACGTCAGTGAGTGGTGGTTGATCCGTCCCGTTTCGACGGCGGCCGCCACTTCAAAAAACAAGGCGGCAATCCGTTGATCGATTTGGCGGCGGCGTTCGGCAATCGTTTGATCGAGACTCGGCATGTACATGTTGACGAGCAATCCGACACCCACTCCGATCAACAACAGGTAAATCTCATTTAAAAAGATGTCGAGATTCAGTTTTTGCGCCGTATACAGATGGGTCAGAATGACGACACTCGTAATGAAACCGTCCTGCAGACGGAGGCGTTGTGTGACCGGAAGGAATATAATGAAATATAAAGCAATCGCAATCGGTCGGTAGCCGATGACTTCAAAGAGGATAAAGCCAACCCCGATGGCAAGCAACGAAGCCATGATTCGTTCATACGAGGCCCGGAACGATTTCTTGCGCGTCGCCTGAATGCTTAATATGGCGATGATGGCCGCAAAGACGTAATAATCGAGCTGCATCTCCTCTGCGATCCACATGGCGAGTGCGGCTGCGACAGCCGTCTTCAACGTACGATATCCAATCAACATGGACTTCCCTCCATTCTTTGTTAGCGTACCTATTCTTTACCCCGGTTGTCGATTGATATTTTCAAAGGACGTGATTTTTTGAGTAAACGCACCATCCGCCCCACCCGACCGGTTCGCAAATCAGGTTCCTGGAAAGGCATCCTGTTCTTCTTTTTGTTCGGCATGCTGCTGTTCGTTTTGTTCCGAGACAAGCCGAAGACGATTCTTCCCCCCGCCTCTCCTTACATCGCTGAACTCTACCGGGACGGGAAAGTGATCGAAGAAAAAGAGTTTGATTCGTTTGATCAGGCAAAAGCGTTTGTCGGTCAACAACGTGGTGCCGTGCAACGCACAACCGACGAACGTTATCTGTACTTGACCGGTTCGGGCATCGGCATCGCCGATGCACCGGAAACGCTCAACATCTATGCCGACCGGACTTTAAAGAAGCGACTGACGTATGTCGCCCCCGGCAGCCGGTTATCACTTTTGACCTACGGCGAACAAGCAAGCCGGATTGAAATCGCCGGTCTGACGGGATATGTCGATTCTGAGCGGTTGACACCGTATCCGCTCGAGCGATCGAGTAACCGCTCTTACTACGAGACACGAGGCGATCGCTTACTGCATTATATCGTTGCGGATGCTGGACTCGGCGGATTGATCACGGCGGGACAAGCACCGTCGTCGGCACCTGAACGGACGACGACCTATGTCGAGTCGAAGACGTTAACCAAAAATTTGCGTCAACCGACGGATTTGACGGCAAAGCAGCTCGATGCGTACATCAAAAAAAACGCACCGGACAGTCCGTTGATCGGTACCGGCAAGACGTTTAAACAGGTCGAACGCGACCACAAGGTCAATGCCGCTTATTTGCTCGCGCACGCCATCCACGAATCCAATTACGGTCGGTCGGAGATCGCCCGGGATAAGTTCAACCTGTTTGGGGTGAATGCGACCGATATCGCACCGGGTCAAAATGCGACGGCCTACACATCATTTGAAGATTCGATCCGGAAAACCGGCAAGTTCATCGCCCGGGATTATCTGGCGGAAGACGGCAAGTATTACCGGGGTGCGTTTCTCGGAAATAAGGCCCGGGGGATGAACGTGTTTTACGCCTCCGACCCGTACTGGAGCGAAAAAATCGCCGGTATCCTCTTGAAAATGAACGCCGTCTAATTCCGAGTTATGGTACACTAATGGGCGAGACATCAATCATTTAGGAGTGAATGCACATGGAAAAAGTTTTAGTATTTGGTCATAAAAATCCGGATACGGATACGATTGCCTCAGCGATCGCTTATGCGGAATTAAAAAAAGAACTCGGCGTCCACGCGGAAGCGATTCGTCTTGGTGAAATCAACGGCGAAACTCAATTCGCACTCGATTATTTCAAGGTGGCGGTTCCCCGTCTCGTCACACGCGTATCAAGTGAAGCACACCACGTCATTCTCGTCGACCACAATGAACGTCAGCAAAGTGCTGATGACATCGATGCGGTCACGGTGACGGAAGTCATCGACCATCACCGGATTGCCAATTTCGAGACATCTGATCCGTTGTATTACCGCGCTGAACCGGTCGGTTGTACGACAACGATTTTAAACAAGATGTACAAAGAACACGGTGTCGCGATCAAACCGGAAATCGCCGGCTTGATGTTATCGGCCATCGTCTCCGATTCGTTATTGTTTAAGTCACCGACGTGTACGGAACAAGATGTCATCGCAGCACGTGAGTTGGCGGAAATCGCTGGTGTCGACGTCAATGTTTATGGACTCGACATGCTCAAAGCCGGCGCTGACTTATCAAAGAAAACAATCGATGAATTGATTGCGCTTGATGCCAAGGAATTCACGATGGGATCGCTGAAGGTCGAAATCGCGCAAGCCAATACAGTCGATACGGCAGAAGTACTGCTTCGCCAAGCGGAACTTGAAGCCCGGATTGAATCATTGATTGCTGAAAAGGATCTTGATTTGTACATGTTACTCGTAACGGACATCCTGACGAATAACTCTGTCGCGCTGGTTCTCGGACCGGAAGCCTCACTTGTCGAACGTGCTTATGGTCTCGAAGCGACGAACCACCTCGTGTACCTCGAAGGTGTCGTCTCACGGAAAAAACAAGTTGTTCCTGTCTTGACGAACACAGCACTCGCTGCCGAATAATTTATTCAAAAAAGAAGGAGTCTGCTCCTTCTTTTTTGAATATGTATAATGAATGGTTGTTCATTCATTATACAAGGGGGACTTTACGGATGAAAAAGACAATACTCGTCACCGGTGGAACAAGCGGCATGGGGAAAGCGATGGCACTCGCCTTAAAAGAAGCCGGTTGGAATGTCGTCGTCACAGGGCGCGACGCCGAGCGTTTACAACAGACGGATCTCGATTTACAACAGATTGCTGGTGAACATGCCGTCATTCAGATGGATGTCCGTGATCCTGAAGCCTGTCTCGCAGCCGTCAATCAAACACGTGCGCGTTTTGGTCGACTCGAGGCCCTGATCAACAATGCGGCGGGTAATTTTATCTGTCCGACGGATGAGTTATCACCGAACGGGTGGAAAACGGTCGTCGATATCGTCTTGAACGGAACGTTCAACTGCTCCCATGCCCTCGTCAAAGGATGGCAGGAAGATCAGGTCGTCGGGGGTCAAATTCTCAATATCGTCGCCTCTTATGCGTGGCAGGCAGGTGCGGGTGTCGCACCAAGCGCTGCGGCAAAGGCCGGCGTCTTGAACCTGACACGGACCCTCGCCGTCGAATGGGGGTATAAGTATCAAGCCCGTGTCAATGCAATCAGTCCGGGACCAATCGAACGGACTGGCGGCGCTGACAAACTCGCCATGTCACCGGAGCATGCGGAACGGATTCGCCGGAACGTGCCGCTCGGCCGGTTCGGAACACCGGAAGAAATCGCCGGACTTGCCGTCTGGATGTTGTCCGATCAAGCCGGTTACTTGAACGGGGAATGTATCGCCCTTGACGGTGGCCATTGGCTGAATAAACAACCGTTTTAATGCTTGTCTTAATCCCCGTCTTGACGACCGGGGATTTTTTTGTCGCCGGCTGCCCATCCAAGACACTGATTTCGAATTAGATATGTTTATTAATCATTTTTTTAGGAAAATAAGAATACAGGTAAGTAGAAGGAGGTGGATCGTATGGGCATAGCTTTTATGTGGGGCGCCATCGCGGGAGGGGCTGTTGTCATCGGCGCCTTGATTGGTTTGTTTGTTCCGCTGAAGCAACGGTTGATCGGGTACGTGATGTCGTTCGGAACGGGTATTTTAATTGGTGCCGCGACGTTCGAGCTGCTCGATGAAGCATTAAACAAATCGACGACGATGGTCGTCGGCATTTCCTTCATCGTCGGTTCGCTTGTCTTTACGGCATTTGATATGTTCGTCTCGTCACGTGGAGCGAGTAAACGAAAGCGGTCCTCGGGCGGCAACGAAGGAACCGGAACGGCAATCTTTTTCGGAACGATTCTTGACGCGATTCCGGAATCGATCATGATCGGAGCCAGTCTCCTGTCCGGTAACGTCAGTGCAGCCCTTGTCGCCGCGATTTTCGTCAGCAACATTCCGGAAGGACTCTCGAGTACGACCGGACTTCAAAAGGACGGGTTTTCAAAGAAAAAAATTCTGTTGATGTGGGGACTCGTCTGGTTGATTTCCGCACTCGCATCGCTAGCCGGATATTCGATCCTCGCCGAGTTGCCCAACATGCAGTTTGCGATGATCGGTGCTTTTGCCAGTGGCGGTATCATCGCGATGCTTGCTTCGACGATGATGCCGGAAGCGCATGAAGAGGGCGGCGCGATCGTCGGTTTATTCGCATCCCTCGGTTTGATCACGGCAGTCATCTTAAGTTAACCCGCAAAAAGCGGCTGATTTAAACATCTTTCTCTAATGACAAAGGTGGCAGATAACCTTCTGCCACCTTTGTTGCCGTTTAGGACGCACTATGCTTCTTCCTGACCTTCCCACTCCTGCTTGAACCGTTCGACGAATTCAAGCATGTAACGATGACGATCTGCCGCGATGACTTTTGCCGTGTCCGTGTTCATCAAATCCTTCAGACGCAATAACTTTTCGTCAAAATGATGCAAGGCACTCGTTGGACTCGTCCGGTCGCCCGGCTCGCGTGGAGTGAGTCCCGGTACATACATCGGTTCCTTGAATTGACCAGCGAACTGGAACGTCCGGGCAATCCCGATGGCTCCAATCGCATCCAACCGGTCCGCGTCCTGGACGATTTTCCCTTCGAGCGTCCGCATCGGTGGCCGGTCTCCCCCCTTAAAGGACAAACTGTTGATGATTTCCAAGATCTGTTGCCGCTCGCCGGGCGATACACGTGGTTGAAGATACGTGTCGACGAGGCTGCTCGTCCCTCCAAGTTTTGCATCCGCGACATCATGCAACAAGGCTGCCAGTTCAATGATCTGTACGTCGCCCCCTTCTCGTCTCGCAATCTGTAACGCCATCCGCCGGACACGTTCGATATGCGCATAATCGTGTCCCGAAAAATCATCGGCATGAAAGGTTTTGACGAACTGTTCCGTTTCCTTGATCACGATCGTTCCCTCCTTCTAAAAAACTTGTTTAAAAAACGCTAACTCAGTTTAAAGGAGTTAGCGTTTGATCTCATAATACTTTTTCGAGGAATTTTTTTGCCCGATCCGTTTTCGGATGATCAAACAATTCGACCGGACTGCCTTCTTCCATCAAAATCCCTTCATCGAGGAACAACACACGATCGGCGACTTCTTTAGCGAAGCCCATTTCGTGTGTGACGATGACCATCGTCATCCCACTCTCTGCCAGTTGCTTCATGACGTCCAGCACTTCATTGACCATTTCCGGATCAAGGGCCGACGTCGGTTCATCAAACAGCATGACGTTTGGTTCCATCGCTAGGGCACGGGCAATCGCAACCCGTTGTTTTTGACCACCGGACAGCTGATTCGGGAAGTTGTCCCGCTTCTCTGCCAATCCGACACGATCGAGTAACACTTCCGCCCGTTTGACAGCGTCTTCCTTCGATAACCCAAGCACGTTGATTGGCGCATAAATCAAGTTATCGAGGACTGATTTATGAGGGAAGAGATTAAATTGTTGGAAGACCATTCCGATATTTTGACGGGCTTTGGCGATGTTCGCTTTCGGTTTCGTCAATTCAAAACCATCAACATTAATCGTCCCGCCGGTCGGTTGCTCCAATAGATTGATGCAACGCAAAAACGTTGACTTCCCGGATCCCGACGGTCCGATGACGGCGACGACTTCGCCCCGTCCGACAGTCGTCGTGATGCCTTTTAAGACTTCTAATTTTCCGAACTGCTTATACAGATCAGTCACTTGAATCATAGGTTCCATCTGATTACCCACTCTTTCTCATAGCTTTTTCGACTTGTTGACCAATCAAGGACAATCCCATCACAAGCACGAAGTAGACGAATCCGGCAAACAACAACGGTTCGAAGTATAATGCCTTTTCTCCGCCGACGACCTGCGCCCGACGCATGACATCAAGCACACCGACCGTCGAAATCAACGCCGACTCTTTCGTCAACGTGATCATTTCGTTCATGAGTGCCGGCAGGATGTTTTTAAAGGCTTGCGGCAAGATGATTGAACGCAGTTGTTTCATGTACGGAATTCCGAGTGCATCGGCCGCTTCCCATTGTCCGCGGTCGACGGCTTGAATTCCGGCCCGGATGATCTCCGAGATGTACGCACCCGAATTTAAGGAAAAGGCGATGATCGCCGATTGATAACCGGTTGTGACGTACCCCGTCAATTGCGGTAAACCAAAATGAATGATCGCCAGCTGTAAAATGAGCGGTGTTCCGCGGAACACGGCCGTATAGGCATGACCGATGAACCGAACGAATCCGTTTTTCGTGATTTTCAGGGCGGCGACCACGATTCCGATCAGCATCCCGGCAATTGCCGCGACGACCACAACTTGGAACAGGACCGGAATCCCTTGCAGGATGTATGGGATTGAATCTTGAATCTTTGTAAAGTCTATCATAACCAATCTCCTAACGTCGCACAAAAGGGATGAGGTTACCCCCACCCCTATGCACTACTCTTATTTTGCTTCTTTTTGGAACCATTCTTCTGCAAGTTTGTCGATGTCACCATTGTCGATCATCTTTTTCAACTCAGCGTTGAACTCGTCACGCATCTTGTCTCCTTTTTTGAAGGCGACAGCAGAACCGGTTGGTCCATCTTCCTTGATTTCATATGTTTTCAACGACTCGTCTTGATCCATATATTTGACGGCGACGGCGTCTTCAATAATCAGCGCGTCGATCCGGCCTGTGTTCAATTCTTGAATGATTTCCGGAATCTTGTTTAACGAGACCGCTTCACTGTCTTTGTAACGGTCTTTTGCCAACGCTTCTTGAATCGATCCGAGCTGGACACCTACTTTTTTGCCCTTTAACTCATCATCCGCCGTGATTGCTTTATCCTTTGTCATGACGAGGTTTTTTGATTCAAAATAAATGTCCGTGAAATCAGCGTTCTTTTTCCGTTCGTCCGTCGGTGTCATGCCCGCCATGACGAAGTCGACACGTCCCGAGCTGAGCGCTCCGAGCAGACTGCCAAATTCCATGTCCTCGATTTTGAGATCGTAGCCGAGATTTTTCGTGACTTCTTTTGCGATCGCGACATCAAATCCAACGATTTCGTCACCTTTCGCCGTGTCGATGTATTCAAACGGGAAGTAATCCGCTGACGTTCCCATCGTCAATACTTTGTCGCTTGTGTTCGTCTCGCCTGTCGATTCTTCCGACGCGCCACATGCTGCCATCGTGACTGCGAGAATGCCTGCCATTGCCGTTGCTACTAATTTTTTCATGAATAAATTCCCCTTCCAACGCTCAATTGTCAGAACTTTAACAATAGTATGACTTATGTTTTTTTCTAATTCAATACTAAAAAGCCTGACCTGATTTATTGTTTTTAGAATATACGAATATTTATTCATTGTAAAGCATAAAAATCTTGAAATAATGCATAAAAATCTTTTTTATTCATCATTTATGATTAATCAAAATCATTGTTAGCGCTTACATTTATTTGTAGATAGTCCTTTTTTCTCTATCTGAATTCAACCGAACGATAAAAAAGAGACCGACAGTGGAGTCGGTCTCTTCTTCATCACACATTAAGCGTAGATTTCAATCAGTGATTCTAATTTCTCGACGACTTCTTCCGCCGAGAAGGATTCGATGTCGAATCGTTCGACCATCGACAAGATGTTTCCGTCTTGCATCAATGCGAATGATGGTGATGACGGCGGATACCCTTCGAAGTATTCACGTGCCCGGTCTGTTGCTTCCCGGTCTTGTCCTGCGAATACCGTGACGAAATGATCCGGTTTGACGCCTTCCATCCGGTTGATGTAAGCGGCTGCCGGACGTGCGATGCCGCCAGCACATCCACACACCGAGTTGACGAGGACGAGTGTCAGTCCTTCGCGTTTCATCGCCTCATCGACACTCTCGACCGTTGTTAGTTCTTCAAAGCCGGCTGCTGCTGCTTCTTTACGTGCCGTCTGAACGACATCTTCAAAATACATTTGGAAATCCATTGTATTTGTTCCCCCTTTAAAATCGTTGTCTTCTTTATTGTACGAGTTTCGATGAAATCTGTCCAAGTCTGCCGCTCAATTCACGTTCCAAAAACGGTTTTGCCTGCAAGAGATCCCGGAATGCCACGTAACGCTCAATCTTTTCGTCAGTCGGTTGTTTTTGACTTTTATACGCTCGGATCAACACGTTTTTTGGTGTATGTTCCAGATCGATGAACTCAAGTAACTGTGTATCGTAGCCGACGAGTGACAATAATTCGGCACGAATCGAATCCGTTGCGAGTGAGGCAAACTTTTCCTTGATCAAGCCGTGCTGGAGCATCACGTCGAGCGGTGAACAATCCAACTGACGGTTCAGTTCCTTTTGACAACACGGGACACTGAGAATGACAGAGGCGTTCCAATCCACTGCCCGGGCGAGAGCGACGTCGGTGGCGACGTCACAGGCATGCAGCGTCACCATCAAATCGACTTCTGTTTCCTGATCGTAATCGTGGACATCGCCGACTCGGAACGTCAAATCGTCATATCCAAGATCGGCGGCAATCGCCGTACACTCTTCGATGACTTCTTTTTTGAGATCAAGACCGGTGATGTTTAAATCAAATCCTTTGACGACTTTCAGATAATGATACAAAGCGAATGTCAAATACGACTTCCCGCATCCAAAATCTAAAATCCGTAGCGTCCGTCCTTTCGGCAAAACCGCGATACTGTCTTCGACAAATTCCAGGAATCGATTGATCTGTTTGAACTTGTCGTATTTTTGCCGTTTGACTTGTCCGTCTTCCGTCATGACACCAAGCCGAATCAGGAAAGGAACCGGAATGCCGTCTTCGAGCAAATGACTCTTTTTCCGGTTATGCGACAGTTCCGCCTGCACCGGTTCTTTAACCGTCGTCTTCAGCGAGACTTTCATCTTCTTCGACAGTTGGAATTGAAGTTCTTCCGTCTCGAAACGGAATAAAAATTGACGAAATTCGTTAAAATAATCGTCCATTCGCAAAATAAATTCTTCTATACTTAAATTCTCATGCTTAATGATCCGTTCATGTTGAAACTCTAACTGGATTGCATACGTATCTCTAAGTAGAATCGGTTTTAACTTGATTCGACGCAGATCGTTTGATTTTTGGCGCGGACCGCTAATCGTCGCGTGTATGAGTGAAGTTGCCTGCAGTTTTTTGATAAGCAGGTCTTTTAATTGGTCTAGTTCCACGTATCGTCCCGTCCTTTTTTGTTTGGTCTTTCGAAACTGTAGCAAATTCACCCGCGTTCGACAAGCAAGCAAGCTTTATTGTTCAGTGCTCATACTTCATTTTTTAGGAGGAAAACAACATGTTCAAAAAAATTCTTTCACAAATCGGCATCGGTGCCGCAACGGTCGATACACGACTCGAACAAGATCACTGTGAACCCGGTGGAACGATCACGGGCGTCGTCCACATCAAAGGCGGCAGCGTCGATCAGGAAATCGCCCGGATTTATCTCGCCTTCAATACCCAATACAAACAAGAAGTCGGCGACAGTACGGCATTCACGACATTCACACTGGATCGGTTTGCGTTAAACGAAGCTCCGTTTACGATTGAAGCAGGTGTCGAACGTGAAATTCCGTTCACGCTCCAAGTACCGTTCAATACGCCGCTCTCCGTCAGCCAATCCAAGTCGTGGATCGAAACGGGTCTTGATATCGCGCAGGCGGTTGACCCTTCTGACCACGATGCTGTCGTCGTCAAAGCCAATGACTACCAATCGGTTATCCTTGAAGCGATGGAAGACCTCGGATTCCGCTTAAAGAAAGCCGATACAGAGAAATTGCCGGGCCGCTTCCGGAAAGATCTGCCGATTGCGCAAGAACTCGAGTATTCAGCTCGCGGCACTCATTATGCCCATAAACTGGACGAAATCGAAGTCATCCTGTTGCAAGACCGGTCAGGCATCGATATCGTCGTCCAGATCGACCGCCGTGCCCACAGCCTTGGTTCACTGTTCAGTGAAATGGCCGGTACGGACGAGACGATGACAAAACTTTCGTTATCCAATCAGGATTTAACCAATCCGACTGCCGTCAAACAACGTCTGGCGGATTTGATTGAACGACACAGCTGAGTTATTTTTTTAGACAACAAACACCGGATTCGATTGTCGTCGGATCCGGTGTTTGTTGATTTAAACGTTTTTCCTTACTTCGATGATGGGATTTCCATCGTCTGCATGTACTGTTTTTCAAACGTCTCTTCCGTCCAGCCCATCTGCCAAAACATCAATTCATAATAACAACTTTTGACAAAATGTTGTTTCATCCGTTCCCGTTCTTCGGCACTTGCCCGCTCCGCCAAATCATTCAGACGATCAACTTGTTCAAAGACGACCCGTTCAAACCATTCGGAACTGTATGTCGCAATCCATTGCGCATAGATTGGAGAATCCGGCGTACAGCCTTGTAACTGCTGTCCGACTTCATAGTAAAGCCAGTAACACGGTAAAATGGCAGCAATCGTCTCCCCCAGTGTCCCTTCACTCGCATGATGCATGTGCGACACATAAGCATAAGCCGTTGGTGCCGGTTCGAACTCAGCCAGCGTCTCGCTTGAGATTCCAAGCGGTTCAAAAAACGATTGGTGCAGACTGAGTTCTGCGGCATAGGTCGATGTCGCATGCTCCGCCAGTTCAGCGATCGTCGCAAAATCTTGGGCTTTCGAAGCAGCGCGGGCCTGGATTTTTGCAAAATGTTTTAAGTAATAGGCGTCTTGCAGGACGTAATGGCGAAACTTCGCTAGCGGCAAAGTGCCGTCTCCGATCCCTGTGACGAACGGATGGCTAAAGCTGCTGTCCCAATACTGTTGTGCCGCTTGCCGGATTTCTTCACTGAATGTCATGTCGTTTCCCCCTTTGTTAATCAAAAAACGCCACACCCGATGTCAGGCATGACGTGAAAAGACCATAAAAAGAGGATCATCCACGCCACTTCCCTCCGTAAGTCCAAACTTAATCAGGTTCAAAGGGTCCGAACGTCTCCGTCGTCTCAGTCAGCCTACTGACTCCCCTAGTGGTCGCTATTTGATTTGTTTTGAGTTTATCATGATTTGATGTGGAATTGACCCTTTCTCGTCATTTCGCTCATTTTTTTTGTACAATGAACATGACGGAAGGTGGATGACGGCTCGTCCTTGAGACCGATTCTCTTCTGTCGCCGGTCGATTAGACTAAATTTAGTACCTGATACTTAACTTATGGAGGAACTTTTATGAATAAAACAATCACATGGACGGCATCTGCTTTACTTGCTACGACCTTATTGCTACCGACGGCCGCATCTGCTGAACAAGTAGTCGACAAAACAATCGTCACCCTTGGCGAATCCCTTGGGGCAAAGGATAAATCGTGGGTCTTGTCCCGTTTGAATGCACCGGAAGGCATCACCCCGATTATCGCCACATCTGCCGATGAAGAAAAATATCTCGGGAAAAACATTCCGCAATCACAACGGGGTGGCGGCATGTACTCTTCCGCTAAAATTGAGTTGGCGGAAAAAGGCGATGGATTATCTGTCGCAACCGAAAACATTACCTGGGTCACAAAAGACATGTACCTCAACGCCCTTGTCACGGCGGGTGTAACGGATGCGGACATCACGATCACGTCCCCGTATAAGGTAACCGGAACTTCGGCTTTGACCGGAATCATGAAGGCGTACGATCAAACATCTGCCGAGACGGGCATCAAACTGACAGATGAACGAAAAGACCTTGCCCAGCAAGAACTCTCTGTGACATCCGATGTCGGGAAAACGGTCGGGACGGATAAGGTCGCCGACTTGATGAATGAAATCAAAGCGGAAATCGCGAAACAACAGCCGGAAACGAAGGTCGAGATTGAAAACGTCATCGTCCAAGTCATCCAAAACAATAACATCAATTTATCCGATGCTCAGATGGACCGGTTGACTGGACTGTTTAATCAGATGGAACAAGCGGACCTGAACTGGGGTCAAATCGAGAGTGGTCTAAAAGATGCCGGACAAGATATCCAGGCCTTCGCGACCTCAGAAGAGACAAAAGGATTTTTTGCGAAGTTGTTTGATGGTCTCAGTGCGTTCTTCAACTCGATTGCCGGCTTGTTCAAATAAAAAATTAGCATTTTCTTTTCTGTCAGGCATGGTAAAATAGATGTATTGAATCGGAAAAGGTGGTGTGAAGACATGGGTTTTGCTGCGTGTAAGCATTGGTTGATGGAACAACTGTATCTGTTGCGCGTGATTTTTCATGGAATGGCGTTCTAAGGGACTAGTCTGCCCTTTTTTAACGAACCCAATACCTGAAAAATAAAGCAAAGCGCATCTTCCACGAGTCAAGGAGAGTGCTGTTTGCGCTCTCCTTTTTTGATGCGCCAGAGAGGATATTTCATATGATGATCTGCGACATCCAACACCTGACAAAACAATTCGGAGGCGACGATATCTTAACGGACGTCTCCCTCTTTATCGAGCACCAAGACCGGATCGGCTTGATCGGCCGAAACGGAAGCGGTAAAACGACGCTCTTACGTCTGATTGCCCGGCTTGATTCCGAAGACAGCGGAACGATTTATCAAAAAAGCGGGCTCTCCATCGGTTATTTGGCACAACTTCCCGTGTTCGACAACGTAATGACGGGGCGTGATGTCCTGTGGACTGCCTTCGCCACGCTTGTCGGTTTACAACACTCCCTGCAACAAATCGAACGGGACATGGCGACAAAAACCGATCAGATCGAACAGTTGCTCGAACGCTACACGCAGGAGACGGAAGCTTTTGAGCGCCAAGGCGGGTATTTGCTGGATTCCAAAATCGACCGGATGATTAACGGCCTGCAGCTGCATGCCCTTTTGGACCGTCCGTTTGAGCAGCTCAGCGGCGGCGAACAGACAAAAATCTGCCTCGGGCGGATGTTGTTGACCGAGCCGGAATTGTTGATCCTCGACGAACCGACGAACCATCTCGATCTAGACGCCGTCGAGTGGCTGGAATCCTTTTTAGCCGATTATGCCGGGGCTGTCCTGATCGTCTCCCACGATCGTGTCTTTCTTGATGCGGTCGTCACGCGCATCGCTGAACTGGAGGAAGGTCAGATTCAGCTGTACCAGGGAAATTACACGTTTTACGTGAAGGAAAAGGAACGCCTTCTACTTGAACAATTCCATGCTTATCAGGAACAACAGAAAAAGATCAAGCAGATGAAGGAAGCGATCCGCCGTCTGCGGCAATGGGCAAACGAAGCGTCACCACCAAGCGAAAAACTGTTTCGAAAAGCAAAATCGATGGAACGGGCACTTGCACGGATTGAACGGATCAAACGCCCGAAGCTTGACGCCGAGACCCCCGACCTTGCGTTTGCAACACATGGAAAAACGAGCCGGATGGTTTACCGCGTCGAGGATGTCAGCATCGCCTTCTCTAAACAACCGTTGCTTCATTCATTAAACTTTGAGATTTCGGCAAAAGATCGAATCGCCATCGTCGGCGCAAACGGCAGCGGAAAATCCACACTATTGCATCTCCTGTTAGGCCATCTTGAACCGACAAGCGGTCTGATTACGCGTGGACCGTCAGTCAAAATCGGCTATCTGTCGCAACGCATTGACTTCCCGCCCGGTGAACGTTTGATCGACGTTTTTCGCGCGACCGTTAATCTCGATGAAGGAACGGCGCGACAGCGTCTCGCCCAGTTCTTGTTTTTTGGCCCCCGGGTCTTCTTACCGATCGAGGCGTTAAGTGGTGGTGAACGCATGCGGCTGATGCTCGCGATTCTGGTCCACTCCGATTTGAACGTACTGATTTTGGATGAGCCGACCAATCATCTCGACATCGAATCACGTGATGCGCTCGAAGAAGCACTCGAATCATTTGACGGAACATTGATTGCCGTTTCGCACGACCGCTATTTCTTGAACCGGCTGTTTACGAAGACTCTTTGGCTTGATCAGACGATGGAGTTGTTTCCCGGTCCGTATGCCTATGCGTCAACCAAACGGCAAACACAGCCGCCTGTCGCCAAAATACCGAAGAACGTCGTTTCCGCCAAAAAACGACCCTCTCCTTCTCTTCCAGTACAGACAACACGTCAAGTAGAAGAGACGATCGAACGATTGGAACAGGAACTGACGATGCTTGATCGGCAACTTGCTGAAACGACGGATTATGAAGAGACGATGAAACTTTTTTCTGTCCGTGAACAACTTGTCCAACAGCTCGATGTGCAATACGAACAATTTTTAGCTTCGGAATGAGTCATTCCTCCTAAATGATGTGCTTTTAAGACCTGTCGATTTAGTCGGCAGGTCTCTTTTATTTTTCAAAAACAGTTCAAATTCTCTACTTTCTAAATAGTTAACCAAATTAATCTACGAAAAAAAGTTTTAAAATTTATCTTGCATATTGTCTGAAAATTCGTATAATTCAACGTATAGCTATTTTTTCTACCAAAAAACTTTAGGAGGAATTTTTCAAATGGATGCCTTTCAACAAGCAATACAATCAGGAGTCGATTTTGCGAACAACATCTTATGGTCTTATATCTTAATCGCAGCACTGATCGGGGTCGGCATCTATTTCACGATTCGGACGAAGTTCATTCAGTTCCGGTACTTAAAAGAAATGTTCCGAGTGACGCTCGATAAAAATGAAAAAACGACAGATGATGGAGGAGAAAGCATTACATCGCTTCAATCGTTCTTCATCGGTGCCGCTACACGAATCGGAACCGGTAACCTGGCCGGTGTTACCATCGCCATCACGCTTGGTGGTGCAGGTGCCGTCTTCTGGATGTGGATGGTTGCTTTAGTCGGAGGCGCCACTGCTTTAATCGAAAGTACACTGGCTCAAGTCTACAAAGTCCGCGATACAAAAAACAATGCTTACCGCGGAGGTCCAGCCTACTACATTGAAAAAGGACTAAAAAATCGTGCTCTTGGAATCGTCTTCGCGATTTTAATCGCCGTCACATTCGGTTTGATCTTCAACTCGGTTCAATCGAACACGATCGCTGCAGCCTTTGACAATGCCTTTGGAATCAACAAAGCTGTCATCGGTGGTATCTTGGTCGTCTTGACAGGACTCGTCATCTTCGGTGGTGTCCACCGCGTCGCGAAATTCTCAGCCATCGTCGTTCCTGTCATGGCAGGTCTTTATTTAATCGCTGCTCTCTTCGTCGTCGTCACGAATCTCACGGAACTTCCTGGCGTCTTCGCGATGATCTTCAAGAGCGCGTTCGGAATTGAACAAGCATTTGGCGGATCCGTCGGAGCAGCCATCTCACTCGGCGTAAAACGTGGTCTGTTCTCAAACGAAGCCGGTATGGGGTCTGCACCAAACGCAGCAGCAGCTGCGGAAGTCTCCCACCCTGCAAAACAAGGTTTCTTGCAGACACTTGGTGTTTTCCTTGATACATTGATCGTCTGTACCGCAACGGCTGCCATCGTTCTTCTCAGTGACAGTTATGCGACAGGTAACGGCGAAGGAATCGCGATGTTACAGAACGCATTAGGTGAACAACTGGGTGCCGTCGCTCCTGCCTTCATCGCAATCTGTGTCTTCTTATTCGCGTTCAGTTCAATCGTCGGCAGTTACTACTACGGTGAAACGAACATCGAATTCATCAAAAAGAGTCCGGCCGCTGTGTTCGGCTTCCGAATCGCAACGATGGCTTTCGTCTTCATCGGTTCTGTCTTAAGCCTCGGTATGGTCTGGAGTTTCGCCGACCTCTTCATGGCCGGTATGACGTTAATCAACTTAACAGCGATCTCGCTCTTAGGCGGCATCGCCCTCAAAGTCATCAACGATTACCAGGAACAACGGAAAAAAGGACTTGATCCGGTCTTCTCGGCAAAAGCACTCGGCATTGAAAACACAGAGTGTTGGGATGAAGAAGAAGCCGTCCGTCCTGCAGCAGGAGAAGCATCACCGCCTCCGATTGCGCGCCGCTAATTGTATGTCTCGCCTTGGACGTTACGCCTTCCGTAATGTCCAAGGTTTTTTTCTGTTCAGGATTACGTTTATGCAATCTTGGGAAAATAGGAACAGGTAGAATCAAAGGAGGAATCATTTGTGTCAAAAGTCATGCTCATCATCAATCCGTCATCCGGTAAAGAACTTGGCAAAAAACATGCCGAACTCGCAGAAGGAACGTTAGCGCAACGTTTTACGGAAGTCGATGTTCGTTTTACAGAAAAAGAACGCGACGCAACAGAATTCGCGAAAGAGGCCGCACTCGGACAATACGATGCCGTCGTCGCCATGGGAGGTGACGGGACGGTCAATGAAGTCATCACCGGAATTGCCGAACAAGATCATCGGCCGACGCTCGGAATCGTTCCACTCGGCACGGTAAACGATTTGGCCCGTGCTTTAAATATTCCGACAGAGGCAGAAGAGGCGATCCGCGTTTTGGAAGATGCTCCTTCCCGTCCACTCGACATCGGCAAGTATGACGATCACTACTTCATGAATGTCATTGCTGTCGGCTTAATCGCCGAAGCGGTCGAGGAAGTGAGTGTCGAGCAAAAAACGTCCCTCGGTTCTGTCGCTTACTTCATTGAAGGATTAAAAGCGTTTAAAGACCACAGCCCCTACCCAATCCAATTAACAGCCGAGGAAAAATCGTTTGATGGTGAAACGCCGCTTCTGATTATCTCCTTGACCAATTCGGTTGGCGGTTTCGAATCGTTCGCCAAGGACGCCCGCGTTGATGACGGATTGTTGCATGTGTTCATCGTCAAACAGCTTGGTTTCTTTGATGCGTTACAAGCCTTACCAAAACTCTTGACTGGAAACATCTCAGATGCCGATCAAGTCGACTACTTTACGACCTCTCAAGTTCACGTCGATTCGAAAGAACGGCTTCCGATCAACGCGGATGGAGATACAGCCGGCCATCTTCCGGTGACGGTCCAAGTGTTACCACAACATTTGACTGTTTTTTCACCCATCACAGAATAAACGATTGCCTTAAACAAGCCGCTGAAATAAATCAGCGGCTTGTTTCTGTTCTATTTTTAAAAAATAGCAGTTTTTGTTTTATTTTAAAGAAAATAAATTCATATTTAGATTGAAAAAATACCCATTACAATATATGTTATACAACGATAACCTTGCAATGAAACTGAAATATTTTTGTGTTATTCGCGATGCTATAATCATTCTATCAAGAAAATATTTATACATATTACTTACATACGCCTGATATCTTACAACTTTGAAAGGGTCTTGTTCCCTTACATAATCGTCCGTCGCCTTTCACACTTTAGGAGGAACTTCTACATGAAACGCATGATTACAACTATGACAATGACAGCACTGGTGGTTTCTGGTTTCGCTACAACAGGCACTGAAAAAGTTGAAGCGGCAACAACATACAAAGTAAAAGTAACAGCTGATGGTTTACGGGTTCGGACAGGTCCTTCGACTGCTTATAAAGTTGTCGGCAGCGTCAACAGCGGTCAGACATTCAACTATCTTGGTGTTTCCGGATCATGGACAAAAATTTCGTATGGTGGTACGGCACGTTACATCTCTTCTACATATGCAAAAAAATACAGCGTGACGACATCATCAAAAGCAACAAGCGGATTTTCACGTCCAGCCAGCGGTCGGATTGCTCAAGGGTACGGTGCAGCCAGCGGTGTTTATGGCTATACGTTCCATAATGGAATCGATATCGCGGCTCCAACAGGAACACCGGTTTACGCATCGGCTTCCGGAACGGTCATCACATCACGCTATTACGGCGCGTACGGCAACCATATCATGATGAAACATACGGTAAACGGTCTTTCGTATACGACAGTTTACGCTCACTTAAGCAGCCGCGCGGTGTCTGTCGGTCAAACAATCGCCAAAGGTTCACGCATCGGTAACATCGGCAACACCGGTAACTCGTTCGGGTCACACCTGCATTTCGAAATGCACCGTGGAAACTATGTTTACAGTGCTTCATCTGCTGCGAACAGCGTCAACCCTCTGAACTACTTTAATTAAGAACGGAACTTTCCTCACACGAAGCTTTGTCTTCGCGTGAGGTTTTTTGTCGTTCGTTCGAGATGAAATCCTGCGCAAAGCATGATACGGTGGTAAGACATACTTATCGTAAAAGGAGGATTTCCCTTGAAGAAGACGCTCCCGCTTATCCTTTCGACCAGTTTCGCGCTGACGATCCTTGCTGGTTGCCAGGATCAACCGACTCCTGAAGAACGATTAGATGCCTATATTAAATTATGGGAGAAACAAGATTATGACAAGATGTATGCCGATTACGCCAGTGAACAAACCAAACAAACATACGGTAAAAAAGAGTTCATTGAACGAACGAAAAAATTAACCGACTCGTTGGACATCAAAGAACTGTCCGTCAAACGCCTGAAGTCACCGGAAAGCGATGATCAAGACAAGGCCGCTCTCCCTGTCGAAATTTCCTTCGAGACGATAGCAGGACCGGTTTCTTATGAAAAACAAGTTCCGTTAACGTTCGAGAAACAAGGAGATGCGGAAAACTGGTACATCAACTGGGATTCGTCGTTTGTCTTGAAGGATTTTAAGAAAGAGGACAAGGTCCAGTTAACGACGATCGAAGCAAAACGCGGTGACCTGCTCGACTCAAACGATCGTCCTCTGGCAACAACGGGTACCGGTTATCAAGTCGGTGCCACGGCAGGACAGGTTAACGATCTCTCGACACTTGCCAAACTGCTTGACCGTCCCGTCTCTGCCATCGAAGATGCACTCGGCGCCAGTTGGGTCAAGGACGGACAATTTGTTCCCTTGAAGACGCTTGCGGCGGATGACAAATCACAACTGACGCGACTCAAACAAGTCGATGGTGTCACCGTCAAAGAAACGGAAGTCCGCACGTATCCGTTCGGTAAAGCAACGTCACACTTGATCGGCTACATCGGTTCGGCGACTGCTGATGACATCAAACAATCCAAGGAAACGATTCAACCCGGAGAACAAGTCGGAAAACGGGGACTCGAACAAGTACTCGATGAGACGTTGCGCGGCAAGTCCGGTGCCCGAATCGAAATCATCAAACCGGATGATTCGACCGTTGACGTAGCAGAAACCGAAGCAAAGGACGGACAGGACATCCAACTGACGATTGACGGAACGCTGCAACAGCAGACATATAAGACGATGAAAGAGGATCCGGGGACTGCCGCTGCAATCGATCCACGGACCGGCGAGACCCGGGTTCTTCTCAGTTCGCCCGGCTTCGATCCGTCCGAGTTTACGACCGGCATTTCACAGGCGCGACTCGATGCATTGACAAACAATCCCGATCAACCGCTCTTGAACCGCTTTACGAGTGCCTTCGCCCCCGGCTCGACCCAAAAGCCGTTGACGGCAGCAGTCGGCTTAAAGAGTGGAACGCTTGATCCGGAACAAGCGTATACGATTGACGGGTTAAAAACCAAGGTCGACGGCTTTAATGTCACCCGAATCCACGAGACACCCGATCCGGTTAATCTGCATAATGCGCTCGTTTACTCGGATAATGTCTATTTTGCGAAGTCGACGCTCGAGCAGCTTGGAACAGAAACGTTTACGTCGGGTCTTCAGGCGCTGGGCTATGGAGAAAAGATTCCCTTCACCTATCCGATGCGGGCATCGCAAATTTCAAACGACGGCTCGATTGCTTCCGACGGTCAGCTGATGGACACGTCTTACGGACAGGGACAGATGTTGACGAACATTCTGCATCTCGCTTCGATGTATGAAATCTTCCTGACAGACGGTATTATCTACCGACCGACATTATTGACAGACGAAAAAACCAAGCAGGTCTGGAAACAAGACCTGCTTGATGCAAAAGACGCCGCCATGATCCGGGACGACCTCTATGACGTCGTCCATGCCGGTTTCCCGCTCCCGGCGGACATTCCAGAAGTGAAGGTCGCTGGTAAGACCGGAACGGCAGAACTGAAAAAAGCAGGCGAAGAAAACGGACAAGAAAACGGCTTTTTCGTCGGCTACGATGATGACAAAAAAGATTTGCTCGTCGCCATCATGATCGAATCGGTCGAGCAAGAAGACCGGGGCAGCCCGTATGTATCCGGTCTCGTCGCCGATGTCTTGAAAAGTCACGCCAAAAAATAAGACTGACTGCAAAAAAGGGATGCCGGGATATATAATCCAGGCATCCCTATTTATGTTCCGACGGCTGAAAGTCCGTCATTTTTAGATCCACTTACACTGTCACATCCGGTAACCGGGCGGCCATCAACTGTTCGATTGCCGCTTCATCCCCCTGTTGCAGCAACTCGACGATTTTACTGCCGACGATGACACCGGCGACGCTTGCACCTAATTGTCGGACGTGCGCTGGTGTACTGATCCCGAAACCGGCCAAAACCGGAACCGGACTGAGTTGTGCCACGTTCGCCAAGTGTTGCTCGAGTGCATCATCGAAGTTCGTCTGTCCCCCTGTCGTCCCGTTGACCGTCACGGCGTAGAGGAATCCTTCACTGTGCGTCGCGATTTTTTCAATACGTTCCATCGGACTCGTCAGCGACACGAGTTGAACCAGCGCAATGTCCTGTTTGTTGCGGCCGGCAAAAAATTGATCGCTTTGTTCGAGCGGTAAGTCTGGAATGATCAGCCCGTCAACACCAACTTCACGGCAGGTTGCGAGAAACGAATCAATGCCGAACCGGAAAATCGGGTTCAAGTACGTCATGACGACGATTGGAACGCTTGTCGACTGACGCGCAATCCGGATCGCTTCCAGCACATCCTTCAAACTGATCTGTTCCGCCAACGCCCGGAGTCCCGCTTCTTGAATGACCGGACCATCGGCGACCGGATCAGAAAACGGTACACCAACTTCGATTGCTGTCGCACCGGAGCGTTCGAGGAACGCTAAGATGTCCGGTAAACGGTCGATGCCTCCGTCGCCTCCCATGACATACGGGATAAAGGCTTTTTCACCACGTTCGTTGACTGTACGGATTGCTTGTTCTAATCGCATCATGCTTCCCCCTTTAAGGCGTTTCTGACGGTCATGACATCTTTATCGCCGCGTCCGGAGAGACAGATGACAACGACTTCTTCCGGTTGCATCCCTCTTGCAAGTTCCGTCGCCTGCGCGACCGCATGGGCCGACTCCAGTGCCGGAATGATGCCTTCTTTTTGACAGAGCAGTTGCAAGGCATCCAGTGCCTGTTGGTCCGTCACGGCTTCATACTGAACACGACCGATATCTTTTAACAGACTGTGTTCCGGTCCGACTCCCGGGTAATCCAATCCGGCCGAAATCGAATGGGCTTCCGTGACTTGACCATGATCATCTTGCAACAGATACATCATCGATCCGTGCAGGACACCCACTTCACCTTTTGACATCGTGGCGGCGTGTTTTTCCGTGTCGAGTCCGCTTCCGGCTGCTTCGATGCCGTACAACGCCACTTCCTCATCATCGATGAACGGATGGAACATGCCGATCGCGTTACTGCCGCCTCCGACACAGGCGACGATGGCTTCCGGTAACTTGCCCTCTTTTTCAAGGATTTGCGCTCGTGTCTCTTGACCGATGATGGCTTGGAAATCACGGACGATTTCCGGGAACGGGTGTGGTCCGAGGACCGAGCCCATCAAGTAATGCGTATCGTCGACATGTTTGACCCAGTAACGCAACGCTTCGTTGACAGCGTCTTTTAACGTCCGGCTCCCTTGGGTTACAGAAATGACTTTGGCACCGAGTAACTCCATCCGGAAGACGTTGAGCTCTTGCCGGCGGATGTCTTCTTCACCCATGAAGATGACACATTCGAGATCAAGCAAGGCACAGACGGTCGCTGTCGCCACACCGTGTTGTCCGGCACCGGTCTCCGCGACGATTTTTCGTTTCCCCATCCGTTCAGCAAGCAAGGCTTGACCGATCGTATTGTTGATTTTATGGGCACCGGTATGGTTCAAATCTTCACGTTTCAAGTAGATCTTGGCACCGCCGATCGCCCGCGTCAAATGTTCGGCATAATAGAGCGGTGTTTTGCGACCGACATAGTTTTCGAGTAAATCATTCATCCGTTCGTGAAACGCCGGATCCTCTTTCACCTCGGCATAGGCTTGTTCGAGCTCAAGGACGGCTTGCATCAACGTTTCCGGGATATAACGGCCTCCGTAGATTCCGTATTGTCCCAGTGCATCCGGTTGTGAATAACGTGTCATTTAAAAGTCTCCTTTACGGCATCATGAAATGCCTGCATTTTTTTCGTATCTTTTTGACCATTCGTTTCAATACCACTTGAGACATCGACGGCAAACGGTTCATATCGTTCGATCACTTGTCCGACGTTAGCTGCCTGCAGACCACCTGCGACGAATATCGGTTGATCCGCTTGTAAGTCCGTCGTCCAATCAAACGGTTGCCCGCTGCCCGCTTCCGGTGCATCAAACAAGACAAAATCCGCTTTCGGGTGAATCGCATCGATGGCATCCGCCGGGAGCGCCTGAATGATCGGCACCCGTTTCTTGCGGTACAGCTCGTCCGCGACCGGTCCATGGAGCTGGATCATGTCAAGCCCGACCTGCTCAACCGCTTCCTCGATCTCTTGTTGCGTCGGCGAGACGAACACACCCACGACTTGGATCGTTTCGGGAATCTCTGACCGGAGCGCCGCTGCTTCCGCCAGCGTCACTTGACGTTTGCTTGGGGCAAAGACAAACCCGATATAGTCGGCCCGGTCAACCGCGTAGTGCACATCTTCCATTCGTTTCAGCCCACAAAATTTAATGCGTGTCATGTTTGGCTCCACTGACAGCTTGAATGAAATCAGCCGGATTTTCTGCCCGCATCAAGGTTTCGCCGATTAAAATCCCATCCGCTCCCGCTGCGTGCAACATTTTCGCTTCCTCGACCGTCTTGATCCCACTTTCGCTGATATACCGGACATCCGGCGACTTCGTCTTCAGCAACGCAAGCGACGTGTCGAGACTCACTTCGAATTTCTTCAAGTTCCGGTTGTTGATGCCGATGATTTTTGCCTGCAACCGTTCCGCTCGCTCGAGCTCCGTCGCATCATGCACTTCGACCAGGACTTCAAGCCCGCCTGCATAAGCATAGTCATACAGATCGTGTAGCGTGTCATCATCGAGTGCCGCGACAATCAACAGAATCAAACTTGCCCCGTGTGCTTTCGCCAGATCAATTTGAATTCGGTCAACCATAAAATCTTTGCAGAGGACAGGCACATCGACGGCTGCGGTGACGGCTGCCAGATCTTCCATACTCCCTTTAAAATACGTCTGGTCCGTCAAGACCGAGATGACGGTCGCGCCGCTGGCGGCATACCGTTTCGCCTGCGCCACCGGATCGACGTTTAATGAGATGTCGCCTTTTGATGGTGAGGCCCGTTTGATTTCCGCGATGACGGATAAATCGGTCCCGCCAAGTGATTGATGAATCGATGGATTTAACGGGCGATGCTCCGCCGAAGGAACCCCGGTCATTTTCAATTGTGCGACTTCCAGTCGTTTCGTGTCGATGATACGGTCTAAGATATTCATCCGATTGCCTCCTCTTGTTTCATCCGTTGCAAGTATTGTAATTTTTCAAGTGCCCGACCGGAGTCGATGCTCTCTGCCGACCGTTCGATTCCTTCACGAATCGTTTGAACGCGTCCTTCAGCGAACAAGGCGATTCCAGCATTGAGTAACACCGTATCGCGGTATGGACCGGCTTCTCCCTGCAAGACCCGTAAGAGAATGTCCGCGTTTTCCGCTGCTGTTCCGCCGCGGATGGCTTCGATCGGTGCGACCGATAAACCCACTTCCTCCGGATGGAGACTGAAGCGGATCAATTCGCCTTGGTCGAGCAGGACCAGTTGGTTCGTCCCGGCTAGTGACGCTTCATCCATTCCACAGGCTCCGTGAAGCACGATTGCACGTTTTCGTCCGAGCCGATGCAGCGTCAAGGCCATCGTTTCAAGTAAATCTTCCCGATAAATGCCGAGTAACTGTGTTTTTAGCGGCACTGGATTCGTCAGTGGTCCAATCAGATTAAAAATCGTTGGAATCCGTAAGTCGCGGCGTACTTTCATGATTTGTTTGACACGGGGATGCATCCGTTGGGCGAATAAGAAAGCGATCCCGTTCGTCTCAAGCAATGCCGCCAGTTCTTCCGGTGTCTCATCTAACTTCACACCGAGCGCTTCGAGCACATCGGCACTGCCGGTTTTACTGGAAACACTCCGGTTGCCGTGTTTCGCAACCTTCGCTCCGGCGCCGGCCAGTACAAATGCAGCCGTCGTGCTGATGTTAAACGACTGGGAGCCGTCGCCCCCCGTACCGCAGTTGTCGATGAAATCCGTTCCCGTCACCGGAATGTCGAGTGCGACTTCACGCATGATCGAGGCCAGACCTGCTAATTCTTCTGCGGTTTCCCCTTTCGCTTTTAAGGCGACGAGAAAGGCGGCGATTTCGCTGTCCGTGACATCCGTCGCAAACAATTGGCGCGCAGCCTGTTGCATTTCTTCATAACGGAGATGGTTGGCATTCGTTAATTTCGTCAATACATCCTTCATTCCTGTCACTCCTTCGTCAGTTCGATAAATCGTTGAATCATCTGTTGCCCGAGTGGTGTGCCGATTGATTCCGGGTGAAATTGAATCCCGTAAGTCGGATGGTCGCGGTGTTCCAGCGCCATGATCGTTCCGTCTTCTGTCGTGGCGGTAATGTCCAAGACGTCCGGTAAGGTGGTCCGCTCGACGATCAAGGAATGATACCGCATCACGTCCAGTTGTTCCGGCAACCCTTCAAACAACCGTCCCGTTTGTCGGATGCTCGATGTTTTACCATGGCGGATTTCTGCTGCTTCAACGACGTTTCCACCAAATGCTTGCCCGATGGCTTGATGCCCGAGACAGACACCGAGAATCGGAATTTTCCCGGAATACGTCCGGATGACGTCAAGACATATCCCGGCGTCGTTCGGGTTTCCCGGTCCCGGTGATAAGATGATGCCTGCCGGATGTAATGCGGCAATTGCACTCACCTCGATCGCATCATTGCGGATGACTTGTATTTCATCATACGCCGCAGCGAATTGATACAGGTTATAGGTAAAGGAATCATAATTATCGATCAGTACAATCATTTCCAAACCTCCAGTAAGGATTTCGCTTTATGCAAGGTCTCCTCGAATTCAAGGATCGGATCGGAATCATAGACTATACCCGCTCCAGCCTGAACGTACGCTTTTCCGTCTTGGATGACCATCGTCCGGATCGCCAGAGCAAAGTCTAAATTCCCGCTGACATCAAAATAGCCAACCGCCCCGGCATACACTTCCCGTTTTTTCGTTTCGTATTGATTGATCAACTGCATTGCGCGAATCTTCGGAGCACCCGAGACCGTTCCGGCCGGTAAGCAGGCGACGAGCGCATCGGCTCCCGTTTTTCCTTCGGCGAGTGTCCCTTCGACGACAGAAACGAGATGCATGACATTTTTGAAGCGTTCAATCTCCATTTCCCGTGACACATGGATGCTTCCGACCTGACACACTTGACCTAGATCATTTCGTCCTAAGTCGACGAGCATCCGGTGCTCGGCTAGTTCTTTTTCATCGTGTAGCAATTCGTTGGCGAGAGCTTGATCCGCCTGTTTCGTTTTTCCACGCGGTCGTGTTCCGGCAATCGGATTTGTCGTCACGTGCCGTCCTTTGACCTGAATCAAACTTTCCGGCGAAGCACCCAGCACGATCACTTCTCCTAAATCGATGTAAAAGAGGTACGGGCTCGGGTTGTCCTGCCGGAGTTTCCGGTAAAAGTGGAACGGATCGCCGACGAAAGTCGCATCGAGTCGTTGCGATAACACGAGTTGGAACACATCCCCTTGCCGTATATGTTGTTTCGCCTGTTCAACCAACGAAAGGAACGCCTCTTTTTCGATTTGCGGTTGGTAGACGATGTTTTCAAGCGGTCGCTCCATCCGTGTCCGTTCACCGGTCTGTTCCAGCTGTGCTTTACGTTCATGGAGTCGCCGGGACATCTCTTCCCGGTCAGTCAGTCCTCCGAGTGACGTCTGGATCAAGTGGACCCGGTGTTCCAAATGATCATACAAGATGATTTCGTCATACACGGCAAGCAAGGCATCCGGTAAATTCCGGTCGCTGTCCGGCACGGCACCGATGTTCTCATAGGCACGAATCGCATCATACCCGACATAGCCGATGGCGCCACTCAGAAACGGGAAATCCGTTTCGGTAGCCGGACGGGTGACTGCTTGTTGCAAGAGTTGAACCGGGTTCCCCGTCATCACATGTGTCTCTCGTGTGTGAAGATTTTGCCGTGTCACCTGATTTCCTTCCGCCCGAAGCAATTCGACCGGGTTGACCCCGATGATCGAGTAACGGCCGTTACCCGCGCTTGCCGAGCTTTCAAGCAGACATTTCCGATCCCCTTCGAGCTGTAAAAAAATCGAAATCGGTGTCAGTTCATCTCCGTTCATCTCCAGTTGTTCCATTATCAATTGTTCTGTCTCGATCATCCTGTTTCGCCTCCTGATATAAAAAAAGTCCTCCATACAGCAAATATGCCGTATGGAGGACGATAGACTCGCGGTGCCACCTCACAATTGGAACAACAAATGTTCCCTCTCATTTCCGATGCGTCTTGACGAGACATCGTAGCCTAAGATAACGGGGGCTTCCGTCATGGCCTACTTACCGTTCAGCCATGCTCTCATGAGACCATTCATCAGACATCGCTGTACGGAAGTTCCACCTCTCTTCCGCTCTCTGGAACAACGATTTGTTTGACTACTTAACTCATTCATCGATTTTTTTATGCAGTTGAATACGAAAAGGGTCTTCTCGCCCATTCATGATAAACATGAAGGACGGGAAGACCCGCGGTACCACCTTCGTTGACTATTACTAGTCCCCTCGAACGAACCGGTTGCCCTGATTCGTCGTCCTCGATAACGGGAGGTAGCCGTCAGAGCCTACTGTAAGTTCGGTCTGATGCTCAGAAGTCCATTCACCTGTTTCCCGATACTGATTCGCACCACCCATCAGCTCTCTTGAATCGTTTCATAGGCTACTTCTCTTCGTCATTGCGTCTGTTGTTGTCTAATTGTTTTTTATGTTACGTCGGAAACCGTTTTCTGTCAATAGATTTGTCTGAATCAATATAAAGACAATTGATCCGGATCGATTGACTCGAGTGCTTGCTTGACCGTCTGGAGGAACTGACCGGCTACGAGTCCGTCGAGCACCCGGTGGTCGATCGACATACACAGGTTGACCATGTCGCGCGCTGCAAACATCCCATTGACCCAGACCGGACGTTTAACGATCGATTCAACGGATAAAATCGCCGCTTGCGGGAAATTCAGAATCGGTGCCGACTGAATCGAACCGAATGATCCGGTATTGTTGACCGTAAATGTTCCGCCCTGCATCTCGCTTGAAGACAACTGGCCGGCTTGCGCCCGTTTGCCGAAATCATCGATTGCCCGGGCCAGTCCTTTAATGCTGAGATCATCGGCATTCTTGACGACCGGTACAAACAAGGCTTCTTGCGTGGCGACGGCCAGTGACAAGTTGATCGCTTTTTTCTGGATGATCTTGTCGCCTGCCCAAGTTGAATTCATGATTGGATGTTTTTTTAGACCTTCGACCGTTGCTTTCATGAAGAACGGCAGGAACGTCAATTTCACGCCTTCTTGTTTGAAGAAAATATCTTTATGGCGGTTCCGGGCTTCGACCAGATTTGTCACGTCAACTTCAATCATCAACCAGGCATGCGGTGCTTCCTGTTTCGAACGCACCATGTTCGTTGCGATGGCCTGACGGACACCTGCCGTCGGAATTTCAATGTCTCCGGCTTCTGTTGTGCTCGTCACCGGTTTAGCTGCTTGAGGCCGCGCGACTTGCGGCTGTTCTTGTCGTTCCGGTTGTGTTGCTGGTTTTGCTGCCGGGACTGATTGAATCGTCGGCGCTTCGACGGTATCCGGCTGACGCGTTTGTCCCGTCTCAATCACTTTTAAGATATCTTTTCGGGTAATCCGTCCACCGGCTCCCGTCCCCGTCACGTGTTCAAGATCAATCGCATGCTCCGACGATAACTTCAGAACAGCGGGAGAATAGCGTTTTTTCATCGACTGGTCACTGGAAACGGGTGTTTCTTCGACAGCTGGAACGGCTTCTTCCGTCGCCGCGACTTCCGTTGAACCGCCGCTGACTTGCAAGGTGACGATCGCTTCCCCGACTTGCAGCGTGTCACCTTCTTCTGCGAGAAGTTGATCGATGACACCATCAAACGACGACGGGACTTCTGCCGTGACTTTATCCGTGATGACTTCTGCAATCGGATCATATTTTTTGACCGTATCGCCTGGTTTGACGAGCCAGAGGGAAATCGTCCCTTCCGTTACACTCTCACCAAGTTGTGGCATCGTTAATGTTTCGGTTTTCATTGACGTTTCCCCCTTAGTACGCGTGTAGCGTCCGGATTTTGTCTTCGATTTTTTCACTCGAGACGTTAAAGAATTTTTCCATCGTCGGTGCGTATGGCATCGCCGGTACATCCGGACCACACAGACGCTCGATTGGCGCGTCGAGATCAAACAGTGCTTCTTCCGCGATGATCGCCGACACTTCACTCATGACGCTGCCTTCTTTATTGTCCTCTGTCACGAGTAAGACTTTCCCCGTTTTTCGGGCTGCTGCGACGACCGCTTCCCGGTCGATCGGGTAAACCGTTCGTAAGTCCAGGATGTGGACATCAATGCCGTCTTTTTCAAGGCGGGCTGCCGCGTCAAGGGCGAATTGAACGCAAAGACCGTACGTGATGACCGTCAAATCTTCGCCTTCCCGCTTCACATCGGCTTTGCCGATTTCGACGATGTAATCCTCTTCCGGAACTTCGCCTTTCAGAAGACGGTATCCGCGTTTATGCTCAAAGAACAGGACCGGATCATTGGAACGGATGGCTGCCTTCAGCAATCCTTTTGCATCGTACGGGTTAGAAGGAATGACGATTTTTAAGCCCGGTGTTGAATTGAACATCGCTTCGACGGATTGTGAGTGGTAAAGTGCTCCGTGAATCCCGCCGCCGAATGGTGCCCGGATGACGATTGGACACGACCAGTCATTGTTTGAACGATACCGGATTTTTGCCGCTTCACTGACGATTTGGTTGACGGCCGGCATGATGAAATCAGCAAACTGCATCTCAGCGATTGGTCGCATCCCGTACATCGCAGCTCCGATTCCGACACCGGCAATTGCGCTTTCAGCAAGCGGTGCGTCGATGACACGTGCTTCCCCGAACTGTTCGAGTAGGCCTTGTGTCGCCCGGAAAACGCCGCCGCGGACGCCGACATCTTCCCCGAGGACGAACACCGATTCATCGCGTTCCATTTCTTCTTTGATTGCACTGTTGATCGCTTCGATTAAACTTAACGTCGTCATTTCGTTTCCCCCTCATCGTACACGTAACGGAGTGTGTTTTCAGCTGTATCGTAGGCCGCTGCTTCCGCATAAGCCGTCGCTTCATCAACTTCTTGTTCAAGTTTCGCTTCGATGTCTTGTGCCGTTTCTTCCGTCAAGACACCCATCTGAATCAATTTTTCCCGGAACAGTTTGACCCCGTCACGTGTTTTCAGTTCAGCCAGTTCTTCCGCTGAACGGTACGATTTATCATCATCATCCGATGAATGGGGCACAAGCCGTTCGACTTCAACCTCAATCAATGTCGGACCTTCACCGCGAAGACCACGTTCACGGGCTTCCTTGACGGCTTTATAAACGGCAAGCGGATCAATACCGTCAATCGTCACACCCGGCATCCCGTAACCGATTGCCCGGTCGGCGACGTGTTTCGCCGACAATTGTTTCGAGAGCGGCGTCGAAATCGCATATTTGTTGTTTTCACAGAACAGGATGACCGGCAGTTTATGAATGCCGGCAAAGTTTGCGCCTTCGTGGAAGTCGCCTTGGTTCGACGAGCCTTCGCCAAACGAGACATAGGCTACAAGCGGCTCTTGACGCATCTTCGCAGCTAGGGCAATCCCAACGGCATGCGGGACTTGTGTCGTCACCGGGCTAGATCCCGTGACGATGTTGAGGGCACGTGACCCGTAATGGCCCGGCATTTGGCGTCCGCCGGAGTTCGGATCTTCCGCTTTGGCGAAGGCGGATAACATGATGTCCCGCGACGTCTGACCAAAATGCAGGACGACACCAAGATCGCGGTAATACGGCAGGATATAGTCCGTTCCTTTTTCAAGGGCGTACGCTGCACCGACTTGTGCTGCTTCCTGTCCTTGACAGGAGACGAGGAATGGAATTTTTCCCGCCCGGTTCAATTTCCACATCCGTTCGTCAATCTTTCGTGCGCGCACCATCGTCTCAAACATTTGAATGGCATCTTGCTCCGTCAAACCCAGTTCGACGAGTTCTTTGAATTCTATTTTTTCCATCTGTTTTTCCTCCTTAGGCATGAACCGCTAATCCATCGACTGCTAACGCTGCTTCACCAAATGCTTCTGAAAGCGCCGGGTGCGGGTGAACAAGCTGACCGACCTCCCAGGCTGTTGCATTCAAGACAAGCGCCAGTCCTCCTTCACTGATCAACTCGGTCGCTTTTGGTCCTACGATATGGACCCCGACCAAATCATCCGTTTTCGCATCGGAGACGAGTTTGATAAATCCTGCTGCTTCACCTTCAATCCGTGCTTTACCGAGACCGTTAAACGAGAACATCCCCGTTTTGACATCGAGCCCGGCCGCCTGTGCTTCCGCTTCTGTCAATCCAACAGAAGCCGCTTCCGGCACACTGTAGATACAACGGGGCACAAACGCATAGTTAAGCGGCGTCGTCGAACCGTTGACAATCGTTTCGACCGCTTTTGCACCTTCTGCCGAAGCCACGTGCGCCAGTTGCAGGCGTCCGATGACATCGCCGATGGCAAAGATATGATTGTCCTTCGTCCGGAATTCATCATCAACTTGAATGAATCCGTTCTCGACGACGATGTTCGTATTTTCAAGTCCGATCCCTTCGACATTCGCCATCCGACCGATTGCGACCAACAATTTATCGGCAGCAAGCGTCGTCTTGTCGCCATTTCGGTCGACATCGATCGTCACACCGGACTCTGTCAGTTGGAAGCTGTCGCTTTGTGCAGCTGCGCTCGTCATGATCTTGACGCCGCGCTTTTTGAGCTGACGGGCAACTTCCCGGCTGACGGCCTGATCTTCCGTCGGTAAAATCCGATCACTGAACTCGACGACGGTGACAGCGACGTCAAAGTCCGTCAGCATCGACGCCCATTCAATCCCGATGACGCCGCCGCCGATGATGACGATTGATTTAGGTAAGGCATTCATATCGAGTGCCTCATCTGAACTGAGGACGTACTCCGAGTCAAACGCCAGACCGTTCAACGGACGTGGGCGTGAACCCGTCGCAACAATCAGCTGGCGCGGTAAAATCAACTCGCCGTCGCCTTCTTCCGGCTCCACGCTGATCGTTCCCGGCATCGGTGAAAAGATACTTGGTCCAAGAATCGAACCGCGACCGTGAAAGACTTCAATTTTTCCTTTTTTCATCAGATGCTGTATTCCGGATTCGAGACCATCGATGATGTCTTGTTTCCGTTGTTTGACCTGTTCGAACCGTAAAAACGATTCCGGTACGTCGACGCCATATGTAGCGGCGTGTTTGACTGTCTGATAAACCGCTGCCGACTTCAAAAATGCTTTGGAAGGAATACATCCACGATGAAGACAGGTTCCCCCGAGTTTCCCTTGTTCTACGATTGCTACCGTCTTCCCGGCTTGGGCAGCACGAATCGCTGCAACATATCCACCGGGACCACCACCTAGGACAACGACGTCGAATTCTCTAGCCATGTTGGTTCGCCTCCATATTCCTTAACTTGTTCCTCATTGCGCAGGACACGTAATACACCTTCCGCAAGAGCCCGTAATTCATCTTCTCCCGGGATCCGAACGACAGACCCGAGATGCGCAATCCGCTCTTCGATCGCACTGGTCAACCGGTCACTGTAGGCAAGTCCACCCGTTAAGAGGATTGCATCGACCTGACCATATAAAACAGCACTTTGGGCTGCGATTTCTTTTGCAACTCGATACGCCATTGCGTCATATAATAAAGCAGCTTTTTCGTCGCCATCGTCAATCCGGCGTTCGATTTCAACCGCGTCGTAAGTGCCTAAGTGCGCGACAAGTCCGCCTGACCCAACGACCAGACGCTTCATTTCTTCGAGTTTATACTTGGTACTATAACATAGTTCTACTAGTTGACCAACAGGCAAGGACCCGCTCCGTTCCGGTGAAAAAGCACCTTCTCCGTCCAGTCCATTGTTGACATCAATCACACGTCCGTTGAGGTGAGCCCCGACTGTAATTCCCCCACCCATATGGGCAACGATCAGCCGCAATTGTTCATACGGTGTTTCGATATCCTTGGCATAGCGTTTTGCGACGGCCTTTTGATTCAAAGCATGAAAAATACTTTTCCGTTCAAGTTCAGGCAAGCCTGTAATCCGGGCAATCGGTTCCAGTTCGTCCACGACGACCGGATCGACGATAAATGCCGGAATCGAGAGTGATTGGCCAATCTCATCAGCGAGCAGACCACCAAGATTTGAAGCATGGACGCCAAACGTCCCGTTTAACAGATCGTCCCGCATCTCTTGATTGACTTGATAGGTTCCGCTGACGAGCGGACGAAGCAGACCGCCACGCCCGACGATTGCCGTAAGCGCTTTCAATTCAATCCGTTCTTGTGCCAACACATCGAGGACGACTTGGCGTCTGATGTTCAGCTGATCTGAAAGCGGTCCTCCGACCGCTTCAGCTGAATGGCGCAACGTTTTTGTAAACACTTGCTCTGTTCCATCAAAGATTCCGATTTTCGTTGAGGTTGAACCCGGATTGATGGTTAAAATACGTTCGCTCATGAAACTCCTCCTCTTATCCGCGTGATCCCAGGATGTTTTTATCACGACGTAAAAACTGGCTCCGCGCACTGCCCATCGTCGCAATCCGTTCTTCCGCCATTTTTTCTGCTGCCCGGTATGTCGGCAGATGATCACGTTTCGCGATCTCGATGACTTTTGAGACGGCATCATAGACAAGTTCCACTTTTTTCATTGCCCGCTCGCGGTTGTACCCGTCGAGTTCATCGGCGACGTTAATGACACCACCCGCGTTGATGACGAAGTCCGGTGCGTAAAGAATTCCGCGTTCTTGTAACATGTCACCGTGACGGTCTTCTTTGAGCTGGTTGTTTGCTGCCCCGGCGATGATTTTAACTTTCAATTGCGGAATCGTCTCATCGTTGAGTGTTGCACCTAAGGCACATGGAGCAAAAATATCCGCATCGACGCTGTAGATTTCGTCCGGTCCGACGACAAGTGCGCCAAACGCTTCTTCCGCACGGCGTAGAGCGTCTTGGTTGATGTCCGTGACAATCAGTTTTGCCCCTTCTTCATGCAAGTGGCGGCATAAGTTAAAGGCGACGTTCCCGACACCTTGAATCGCAATCGTTTTACCACCCAACGAATCTGTACCATATACTTCTTTCGCTGCTGCCTTCATCCCGCGGTAAACGCCGTACGCCGTGACCGGTGACGGGTTGCCGCTCGAACCGAACGCCGGGCTGACTCCTGTTACGAAATCTGTCTCCATGTGGATGTAATCCATGTCGGCGACCGTCGTGTTGACGTCTTCCGCTGTAATGTAACGACCGTTTAACGATTGGACGTAACGACCAAATGCGCGGAATAGCGCTTCTGATTTTTGTGTTTTCGCATCACCGATGATGACGGCTTTTCCACCGCCGAGGTTGAGTCCGGCTGCCGCGTTTTTATACGTCATTCCTTTTGCCAAACGAAGGGCGTCAATCAACGCTTCCTCGTCAGAGGCATAGTTCCACATACGGAGTCCGCCGAGAGCCGGTCCGAGTGTCGTATCGTGAATGGCAATGATCGCTTTCAGACCTGAGACTTTATCATGGCAAAAGACGACCTGTTCATAATCTTCCATCGTCATCGTTTCAAAGATACTGAATCGTGCTTCTACATTTGTTTCCACCATTGTGAGTTCCCCCTTAGATTGTCTGCTTGATCTTTTTAGTTGGTTGCGCATTGAGTAAGGCAAAGGCCAAGGAATATAATTTTGCTTCTGCTGTATCGGCGCGACTCGTCAAGACAACGGGAGCCTTCGCCCCTACCAAGATGGCAGCGACCGATGCATGTGCAAAATACATCAATGATTTATAAATCACGTTTCCGACTTCAATCTGAGGGACGACAAGAAGATCCGCTGCCCCCGCAACGTCTCCTGTCAGCCCCTTTTGCTTCGCCGCTTCTAAATTGACGGCATTGTCTAATGCAAGTGGACCGTCAATAAGGCAATCCTTAATCTGTCCGCGTCGATTCATCTGTGTCAGCAAAGCGGCATCAATGGTCGCCTGCATGGTCGGATTGACGACTTCGACAGCCGCCAACACCGCCACTTTCGGTAATGTATACCCAATCGCCCGCAGTGCCGTTACACCGTTTTCGATGATATGGACTTTATCTTCCAGTGTCGGAGCAATGTGAATGGCTGCATCCGTCAGCCCAATCGCCGTGTCACGCCCTGGTACTTCAAACAGGGCGACATGGGACAAGACGTTGCCTGACCGTAAACCGGTTTCTTTGTTCAGAACGGCTTTCATGAACGTTGCCGTCGGAACAAGCCCTTTCATCAAGACATCCGCATCCCCTTTACGCACAGCATAAGCTGCCCGTTCTGCGGCTTCTTGAGCTGTTGCTGTGTGTGTGATGACGAATTGGGATTCATCCAATCGCCGGTCGTGAATCATCTGTTGAATCCGTGTCGCATCCCCGAACAAATGAAAACGAGCCAACTCATTTTCGATTGCAAGCGACACTGCATCCATGACTTCCTCATCGTCCGCTGAGGCGATGGCTACAACGGAATCCTCCAGACGTGCTGCTTGCTGGACCATTACATCAAATCTCAACTTATTCCCCCCTCACCTGTCGTTCTTTTATTTACTAGCAATTTTCGTGCCAAACCATAATGCTTGTCATGTCTGTCTTCTTCTTCTTTAATTTTGCATGGTTTTGCACTTTTTGCAATATCTTGCACGCAAAAATATGCAATTCAGCATTGAATGTTAAACCGTTCGACTTTGTAATACAGTGCCCGCAAGGAGATGCCGAGTTGTTTGGCGGCTTCCGTTTTATTTCCGTTGACGGCTTCGAGCGCCTCCCGGATCAACTGTTCCTCTACATAAGACATCTCGTCAGACAAGTGTTTGATTTCTTTTTTTGGACGTTCCGACCGTTTCGGTGTCGTCGGAACAACAAGTTGTAAATGTCCTTTGCGCAAGACCCGTTCTGCTTTATCCGTAAAGATCAAGGCGCGCCCGATGACGTTTTCCAATTCGCGCACGTTGCCTTTCCACGTCTGTTTTCGAATCGCTTCAAACGCATCTTCTGAAATCCGTTCGACCGTCCGACCATAACTTTGATTGAGTTTTCGCAGTAAATGCGTCGACAGTGGAGATAAATCATCTGGACGTTCCCGTAAAGCCGGTATGTGAATCGGCAAGCGGTTGATCCGGTAATACAAATCTTCCCGAAATTCACCGGTGATGATTTTTTGTTCTAAATTGGCATTGGTCGCCGCAATGATGCGGACGTCGACCGGAATCGCTTTTGTCCCTCCGACCCGGACGACCTCATTTTCTTGCAGGACACGCAACAATTTGGCCTGGACATCGAGCGGTAATTCTCCAATCTCGTCTAAGAACAAAGACCCGCCGTGGGCTTCTTCAAAGTATCCCCGTTTCCCCCCGCGGCGTGCACCGGAAAAAGCTCCCTCTTCATAACCAAACAATTCGCTTTCAAGCAGACTCGGCGCAATCGCTGCACAATTGACCCGGACAAACTGTTCATATTTCCGGTCACTGGCTGCATGAATCGCATGGGCAAACAATTCTTTACCCGTTCCGGATTCACCACGAATCAAGACATTGACCGGCATCGTCGCTGCTAATTTGGCTTGATCCACGACAAAACGCATCGGTTCGCTTTCCGCGATGATGTCGTCAAACGTATATTTCGCTTCGAGTGTCCGGATTTTTTGACGGGCCGCTTTCAGTTCTTTTGCCAATGCTTTCATCTCGGATATATCCCGGATGACGCCGACTGATCCCCTGACCTGTCCGTCGACGACGACCGGCGCCGCATTGACGATGATGTCGCGCCGGTCCTGGCCAATCTTCATCCGTGCATCGCGGACGTTCTCCCCCGTTTCGAGTACACGCAAATGGACTGATTCTTGCATCCCGATATCGGCACTGGCGGGTTTTCCGATGACATCCTGCTCCGTGTAGCCTGTCATGCGGGTATAGGCCGGATTGATCAACATTGTTTCACCGGCTTGGTCGGCAACTGAGATCGCCTCACTTGTACAATAAATGATCGCTTCTAACATCCGCTCTTTTTCTGCAAGACGCTCGAGCAGGACACGAACGAATTCTCCCGGCAAAACAGCAGCCTGCGGGAAAAACTGGATCAATTGCTCCAGGACACCTTGTTCTCCTGTCGCATCAATAATAAAGTCAATATCCGTTCCTTGAAAAGCAGTCCATGTCGTTTCGACACGAATCTGTCCTCGTTTCGCAAGTTTTATTCCTGCGGCTTGTTCATTCGAGTCGACGACCCCGATGACCGTCAACAAAGGGGAACGCTGAAATGCATGAAGCACTTCGGTTCCTCCCTGCCCCGCACCAACAATCAATAGATGATGCATTTTGATTCCCCCTTTGAAACTGCTTACACCTTTATCCTACCTGTATTAAAACAGGAGGGCAAATCCAATTCGCAGTCCTGTTCATTTTCTGATACAATACGCTTGGAAAGGGGTCACAATCATGCGAATCATCGGTTTATTATCTTTATTCATTCCCGGCGTCATCGGTGCAATCGGCATCAAGCTGATGCGGGACAGTGTGTTCTTAAAAGCCCAGTTCCCCTTCCGGTATCTCGGGGATTCTGCCTATGTATATGTGTTACAAGGTTTCACCGGATTAGTCTTGGCCATTGGCGGGATTGGTTTTGTGGCCGGTTACGTCTTTTATCGCGACCGTAAGCGAGGAAAAGTATCGGATCGTTATCAAAACCCCAAAAAATAAGCACACAAAAAGGTCCCCATCTCTTGAACTCATTTCAAGCGCGGGACCTTTTATTCATATAAAGTTGGTTTCACTTACGGATGAACTCCTCTCATAGTAGAACTATTCGTGTACTTCAAAACCATAGGTGGTCCTCTTAATGAAGAGGTTGAAAGAAATCAGATCTGGCTATCGAGCGATCGATAGAAAGATGAAGCTACTCCATCATCTGACTTTACTTGGACCTAGGTGAAGCATAATGTCATCCGCTTAACGCAGTCGATCATTCGGTTGCTAACATTCACTGCTAGACAACACTCCTTTTCACGAACTGTACTTGTTGCTGGTCGTGCTTGGTGTTCGTATTGCTGTGGACGTTTAATTTACGTTACCTTCCACTTTTCCCTTGCTTCGAAATCGTGGAGTCTCACATCGATTCGAGATGTCTCATCTGGAAAAGACATGAAGTGCCTTGGTATGACGTACTACCAAGAGAATGTCGTCCTTCATTCTTGAGCCGTTTACAGGTGGCGTCCTGAGATGATGGGTGTTGAACGGTTTTCCGGGAACCAGTTCGACTCGACGTTCATCTGACGTCTTTCCAAATCATTTGGTACCTTTATTATAACAAACATTTTAGTTTATGCAACATTTATTTAATGAATATTCAGTCTTTTTTACAAATGAAAAACAAGCGGTTGCCTCGAACCTGTTTTGTCCGAAGCAACCGCTTATTTCAATACGTCCTTCATCGTGTTCACGATCCATTCATATGGTTCGAGACGTACGAGATGAACTCTGAGTTTTTGGGACTTTTTTGTTGTTCGATCCGCCCGGCGAATAAACTGTTTTCACTCATGCCTTCTTTCCACGCGGACTTGATGGCATGGCGCATCGCCCGTTCGACACGCGACGATGTCGTCTGATGTTTTTTGGCGATCATCGGATACAGTTCTTTTGTGATCAATCCAAGTAAATCTTCCCGCTCGAGTACCATCAAGACCGCATCCTTCAGATACGTGAACCCTTTAATGTGCGGAGCAATCCCGATTTCCCGTAAAGTCGTCCCGACTTTTGATTCGACGGGTTCCGGCTGCGTCGACTGCACACCGTTGATGACAAGACGGATTTTATTGACCAACTGATCCAGACTGAACGGCTTCAATAAAAAGTAAGCGGCCCCGAGGGAAACAGCTTGTTGCGACACTTCGTCCTTGCCAAATGCACTCAACATGATGACAGCGGGACTGCTTTTATGCTTCATCAAAGCTTCGAGAACTCCGAGCCCATCCAGATGCGGCATGATGATGTCTAGTAACAGCACATCGGTTTCCACCTGTTCTAATTTTTCAAGGCAGCTTTCGCCGTTATATGCGACGCATACAACTTCCATGTCTTCTTGCGCAGAGAGATGCTGGCGAATCAATTCGACCATTTCTCGGTTGTCGTCCGCTATGCCGACTCTAATCAATCGTTACACCCCATTTTTAAGCGATTCCTTCATGTTCATTGCCTGTTCCATCAATTCCTCGGCATGACGCAACGTCAAATCCGTCATATGTGTCCCGGAAATCATGCGTCCAAGCTCATTGCCGCGTTCCGAATCCGTCAGGACATTCACTTGTGTCGTCGTCCGGTCTGTTTCTTCGATTTTACGGATATACAGATGTTGGTCCGCAATCGAAGCCACTTGTGGCAAGTGGGTGATACACAGTACCTGGCTGTCGATCGACAGACGATAGATTTTTTCGGCCATCGCTTGTGCGACCCGTCCGGATACCCCTGTGTCGACTTCATCAAAGATGATGGACGCCACACCGACCGAACGCGAGAAAATTGATTTCAAACCAAGCATGATCCGTGATAATTCTCCGCCGGATGCAACTTTCCCAAGTGACTTAAACGGCTCTCCCGCATTGGTCATGATATAGAACTCAACGAAATCAATTCCGTTTCTCCGTAAGACCGGTGTTTTTCCGTCTTGCAGGAAACGAATCTCAAATCGTGCCTTCTCCATGTACAATTGCCGTAATTCGAGATGGATCGCCTCTCCCAAAAGGAGCGCTGCCTGGCGACGGGCTTGCGACAGTTCGCCGCCGATCTCAAACAGTTCCGACTCCAGTTGTTCGACTTCCGTCTTCAGTTTCTCAATCCGTTCGTCCCGGTTCGTCATCGTGTCCAGTTCGACACTGATTTTTTTGCCATAGGCGATGACTTCTTCGATCGTCGCTCCGTATTTTCGTTTCAATTGCTGGAAAACGGATAACCGCAGTTCAATCTCATCCAACCGGTTCGAATCGAACTCCAGTGTCTCGAGTTGGTCGCGAATCGCATAGCCGACTTCCTCTAACGCATAAAACGCATTGGCCAGTGTATCGCTTTGTCCGGAGAACTCTTCATCGATGCTTGATGCTTGCTGGAGCTCACGCATCGCATCCCCGACTGAGTCAATCCCCCGCCGTTCGTCATGCAACGCGTCATAGGCAGCACTCAAGGACGCATGCAGCTTCTCGAAGTTCGCCAACCGATTCCGTTCGCTCAACAGATCTTCTTCTTCCCCTTTTCGGAGTTTCGCACTGTCGATTTCTTCTGTCTGAAAGGACAAGAGATCAATCCGTTGTGCGAGTTCCTGCTCACTTTGCGCCAATGCCTGCAACGCGTCCCGCTTTTCTTCGTACTGCTCAAACCGTGCTTGATAACGCTCGAGAATCGGTGTGATCGTCTCCTGACCAAAATCATCAAGAATCGTCTGATGGTACGTACTCTCCATCAAATGCTGATGTTCATGCTGACCGTGTAGATCGACCAGAACCCGTCCGAATTCGCGTAAAATCGTTAATGTCACGAGTTTATGATTCACCCGGCAGACGCTTTTACCGGAAGCAAACAGGTCCCGTCGCAAGATGATCATGCCGTCTTCCATGTCAATGCCGTATTCCTCTGCCAACGTATACGCCATATGACCGTCTTCAATCATGAACAGACCTTCGAGTTCCGCTTTGTCTTCACCATACCGGACGAACTCGGCAGAACCACGTCCACCAATCAATAACCCGATTGCGTCAAGAACAATCGATTTCCCGGCTCCGGTTTCTCCGGTCAAGACGGTCATTCCTTTTTTAAAATCGATTTGCAGTTGGTCAATGATTGCAAATTGTTTAATCGATAATTCAGCTAACATCGTGTCAACTCCTTAAAGCATCCCTAAGATACGTTCCGTCACTTCTTCTGCCGCTTCTTCACTCCGTGCAATCATCAGGATTGTATCATCTCCGCACACTGTCCCGAGGAGCTCCGTCCAATTCAGATGATCAAGCAGCACACCCAGTGCATTTGCATTGCCCGGCAATACATGCATGACGATCAAATTTTGAGCAGAGTCAATCGAGATAAAGCTGTCCCCGAGCAAGCGACGTAACTTTCCTAATGGATTAAAACGCTGATCAGCGGGCAGACTGTATTTATAACGACCGTCGTTGAGCGGTACTTTAACAAGGTGTAATTCCTTGATGTCCCGTGAAACAGTCGCTTGCGTTACTTTATATCCTGCATTTCGAAGCTCTTCCACCAATTCATCCTGTGTCTCGATTTCCGACTGCGTAATGATTTCCCGAATCTTGATTAACCGTTGCCCCTTTGTCATCCTTGCACCTCACAGTTTTTCTTCACTGATACTATTGTAATCCAATAATTCGACAAAAGTCCATGCTTGCCCTTTTATTGAACTGAAATCAAAAGCAGACTCCATCATCATGACGAAGTCTGCTTTCGGATTAATTCGATCTTACAAGGCAGCATGCGCCAGACGAACGGTTTCAAGCGGATCCACTTCAGCATCCATTCCCGCTGTCTTGAGCTGTGCATGTAAAAGAAATTCGATGTTGCCTTCTCCACCGGTAATCGGTGAAAAATCAAGTTGTTTGACGTAAAAGCCTTCTCGGACAAAAAAGTCGACCATTTCTTTCAGCACCCGCTCGTGGATACGTTCATCCCGAACGATTCCCTTTTTCCCGACATCGTCTCGTCCCGCCTCAAACTGCGGTTTGACGAGAGCAATGACATCACCGCCGTCCGCTAAAATCGTTTTTAACGGAGGTAAAATCAGACGCAAGGAAATGAAGGAGACATCGATCGTTGCGAAGCTCGGCTGGACCGGAAACATATCAGGTGTCGCATGACGGAAATTCGTTTTTTCCATTGCCGTCACACGATCGTCTGAGCGCAGCTTCCAATCCAATTGGTTCGAGCCGACATCCAAAGCGTACATGTGGGCAGCTCCGTTTTGGAGCGCACAGTCGGTGAAGCCACCGGTCGAAGAGCCGATGTCAAGACCCGTCCGGGCAGTGACGTCGATCTCAAAGACGCCGAGCGCCTTTTCCATCTTGAAGCCGCCACGTCCGACGTATGGCATGACTTGACCTTTGACCATCAAATCAATATCGGATTTCACCTTTTCACCGGCTTTTTCCAACCGTTCTGTGCCACTAAATACAAGTCCTGCCATGATGGTTCGTTTTGCCTTTTCACGTGTTTCACATAAACCGCGCTCGACGAGCAAGACGTCGAGGCGGATTTTTTTTACAGTTTCCATCAATCGTTACACACTCTGTTTCTTTCCTTGATTGACAAACGAACGGACTTCTTCCGCGATTTGTCCAGGTAATAAGCCGATCTCTTCTAGCAATTCGTTGACACCGCCATGCTCGATATACCAGTCTGGAATACCAAAGCGTTTAACACGCGGGAAAGCTTCTTGTTCGTTGGCATGCTCAAGAACTGCGGAACCAAATCCGCCTTTCAGGACAGCCTCTTCAAGTGTCACGAGCGGAATCCCTTCTGCATATAACGCATCCAACATTTTTTCATCCAGTGGTTTGATCGTCCGGGCGTTAATGACACGAACCGACAGATCACCTTCAAGAAGTTCTGCGATTTTCAACGCATCTTGCACTTGAGGACCAAATGCCATGATCGCGACATCGGTTCCCTCGCGTTCCACTTCCCATGTATCAAGCGAAATCTCATGGAGTGTTTCGTCCATCGTGACACCGATTCCTTCACCACGCGGGAAACGGACGGCAATCGGACCTTCGTATTTAACAGCGGAATACAGTAAATGCTGTAACTCATTTTCATCCTTCGCCATGACGATGCGGATGTTTGGCACATGACGCATAAAGGCGATGTCAAAGACCCCTTGGTGTGTCTCGCCGTCAGCACCAACAAGTCCTGAACGGTCGATCGTGAAGGTCACGTCAAGATTTTGACGGGCCACATCGTGGACCAATTGATCATAGGCGCGTTGGAAGAACGTCGAATAAATCGAAACGACCGGCTTCATTCCTTGCGTCGCTTGCCCGGCGGCAAACGTGACCGCGTGTTGTTCGGCAATCCCGACATCAAACATCCGGTTCGGGAATTCTTTTTCAAAACAATCGAGTTTTGATCCGACACTCATCGCTGGTGTAATCAATGTCAGCTTGTCTTCGTCACGTGCCATTTTCGTCAGCGTGTCGGCAACAGTAAACGAATAGCTCGGTGCTTTTGACTTCCCTTTGATGACTTCTCCGGACTCGATTTTATAAGGTCCGAGACCATGCCACGTGCCGACTCCGTCGTACTCGGCAGGACGGTATCCTTTTCCTTTTTTCGTGATGACGTGAAGCAGGACAGGTCCTTCTTCTTTTTTGACGTAGTTCAACTGTTCAATCAAATCATCTAAATCATGACCGTCGACCGGTCCATAATAGTTAAAACCAAGCTCTTCAAAGAACATCCCCGGAACAAGTGCCCCTTTGACGGCTTCTTTGATTTTTTCTCCGCCTTTTTCAAGTTTCCCGCCAATCAACGGAATTTTTTTGATCAAGGTTTCCAGCTCATCCTGCGCGTAGCGTACTTTACGCGACGACCGGATCCGACCTAACATCTGATGCATCGCGCCGACGTTCGGTGCGATCGACATTTCGTTGTCGTTTAAGATGACGATGACATTTTGTTGTTCCGCTCCGATATGGTTGAGTGCTTCAAGCGCCATACCGCCTGTCAATGCGCCATCACCGATGATCGCAATCGCCCGATCATCGTTCCCTTTTAATTCATTGGATACGGCGATCCCCATCGCAGCTGAGAGCGATGTCGAACTGTGACCTGTTTCCCAGACATCATGGATGCTTTCGTTACGTTTCGGGAAACCGCATAGTCCTTTATGTTGACGTAACGTATCAAACTGTCCTGCACGTCCGGTCAAGATTTTATGCACATACGCTTGATGCCCGACATCCCAAACGAATTTATCGTTCGGACTATCAAATTCCCGATGCAGGGCTAATGTCAGTTCAACGACACCCAGGTTAGGTGCCAAATGTCCACCCGTCGTTGCTAACTCTTCAATCAAAAAGCGTCGAATATCGCCCGCAAATACTTCTAATTCCGAGACTGACATGCGCTTTAAAAATGACGGATCCTGTATTTCTGTCAACTTCATACCTTACCGCCTCTTTCCCTTACATTCTTATATGGTTTGTACCCTACATTGTACTAGAACAATCTTTCGAACGCCACATTACCGGCACATAAAAAAAAGACGGCGCATGGCGCCGTCCATCTTAATGGTCGCGCTTGACGACAAAGTCGAGTAGTTCCTTGAGGGGTGTTGCTTCGACGGAAAGAGCTTCAATCGCTTCGTTCGCCGCCGTCACTTGTGCTGCAAGTGCCCGCTTCGCGCCATCGAGACCAAGTAACTTCGGATAAGTCGCTTTATCGTTTCCTTCATCGCTTCCGACAGGTTTCCCGATTTTTTCTGCATCTCCGGTCACATCGAGGATGTCGTCTTGAATTTGGAACGCAATCCCGAGATGACGTCCGTAGCGTTTCAAATGGGTAATATCCGCGTCTGTGACTTGGGCCAAAATCCCGCCTGCTTCGACTGCGAAGATCAACAATGCGCCTGTTTTCCGGCGGTGGATCGACTCTAATTCCTGTGCGTCGTTAATGCCACCGCGTTCGCCGAGCATATCGTCCAGTTGTCCGCCCACCATTCCAGCAGCACCCGCTGCTGTTGCCAAGCGTTCAACGAGCTTCACTTTGACTTCTGCCGATGCCTGTGTTTCCAGTAAACACGTAAAAGCGTTTGTCAGCAAGGCATCGCCTGCAAGAATCGCCGTTGCTTCGTCATACTGGATATGATTGGTCGGTCGTCCACGACGCATATCATCATCATCCATCGCCGGTAGATCGTCGTGAATCAGCGAATATGTATGGATCATCTCAAGTGCTGCCGCCGTTGCATCACCTGTCTTCCGGTCGACACCGTATGCATCAAGAACAGCATAAATCAATGCCGGACGCACACGTTTCCCTCCCGCATCAAGCGAATAACGCATCGCTGACCGCAGACGGTCCGGTGCATCCAACCGGTTCATGAACGTTTCGAGTGCCTGTTCGACTTGCGTTTTCCACTCTGTCAAAACAATCATTGTGATCCCCCTTTTTCTCGTAACGTGCCATCTTGCTCCAAGATTTGATCAAGTCGTTTTTCAGCTGTTGACAGTTTCCCTTGGCAAAGGGCAGTCAGTTTGACCCCTTCTTCATACAAGACCATCGCTTGCTCGAGCGGTGCATCGCCTTCTTCCAGCAATTCAACGATTTCTTCCAAACGCTCTAACGCCGCTTCAAAGGTTTGTTCCGTTTCCATCTTCATCTTCATCCTCTCGTTTCGCTAGGATACTTCCGTCATGAAACTGAACCCGGAAGGTCTGATCTGACAATTGGTGGACTGAACGGACGAGTTGTCCGTCCTGTTCGACATACGTATACCCGCGCAGGAGCACTTGGGTCGGACTGACCGAATCGAGACGGGCAATCATTTGGTACAGTCGTTCCTGTTTCGACCGCATGACATGATGAATCCGCTCCAATTGTTTCCGGGTCCGGATCAGTTCACGCCCTTGATCCGACAAACGTTCCCGAAGCGGAATTCGTTGCAACCGTTTCGATACATCACCTAACGCCTGTTGCTTTACCTGCATCATCTGTTTGCTGATCCGACTAAGTCCCATCTCCGCCCGGTCCAGGCGTTCTTGTTTTAATCCTAACAGGACACGCGGAGATTTCAAACCGTAGCTTCCGGCAAGGCGGGTGACGCGGTCTTTCCGTTCTTTGATGTATTGGTCATAATTACGGGTCAGACGACGCTTCAGGTCAGCGACACGCTTCTCGAGCTCCGCAGCTTCCGGTGTGACAAGCTCTGCCGCTGCAGTCGGTGTCGCAGCCCGCACGTCCGCCACGAAATCCGCAATTGTAAAGTCCGTTTCATGACCAACGGCCGAGACAATCGGGATGTTCGATTCATGAATCGCCGTCACGACATCGATTTCATTGAATGCCCAGAGTTCTTCAATCGAGCCACCGCCTCGACCGATAACCATGACATCACATGCTTGATGTTCATTCATCAGCTGAATCGCACGCGCGATTTGCGGGACGGCTTCCTTGCCTTGAACGAGGACGGGGGCAAAAATGATTGCCGCTTGCGGATAACGCCGGCGTAATGTCGTCGCAATATCGTGCAAAGCAGCACCTTTAGGCGATGTGACGATGCCGATTCTACCCGGCAATGTCGGCAACGGTTGCTTCAGTGACTCTTCAAACCAACCACGGGTCTCAAGATCATCTTTCAGACGGACATAGGCTTCATACAGCGCCCCAACCCCGTCTTCCATCATCCGCTCGACGTATAACTGCATCTCGCCTGACGCCAGATAAACGGACAGGCGTGCCGTCAGGACGACACGCGCCCCGTCACGCACGTCGGTTTTGACGCGACTGGCATCGCGGGCAAACATGACCGCCTTCATTTTTGACTGTTCATCCTTCAACGTAAAATAAAGGTGACCGGAAGAGTGTCGTTTAAAGTTCGACACTTCTCCCACCACCTGGACTTGTTGCAGCAACGAATCGCTTTCTAATTCCCGTTTCACGTAATTCACGAGTTCCGAAACCTGAAGCGGATCCGTCATTTTGCCGCCTCAATCGTATTGTGGAGCAACATCGTAATCGTCATCGGTCCAACACCACCCGGCACAGGTGTAATCATCGATGCGACCTCTTGAACCGTTTCAAATTCGACGTCACCGACTAACTTGCCGTCCACCCGGTTGACACCGACATCGATGACGACCGCGTCCGGCTTGACCATGTCGGCCGTAATTAATTTTGGAACACCAACAGCGACAATCAGGATGTCCGCCTGACGTGTCATGGCAGCGAGATCCGCCGTTTTCGAATGGCAATAGGTCACCGTGGCTGACTCATTTAAAAACAGCATCCCGACCGGTTTGCCGACGATTTGACTTCGACCGACCACAACGACATGACGTCCGGCAATCGGCACATTCATTTCTTTGACGAGATGGAGAATCCCGTTTGGTGTACACGGCAGGAATGTCGGCTCACCAATCATCATCTTGCCGACTGATACCGGGTGGAACCCATCGACATCTTTTTCCGGAGCAATCGCAAAGATGACCTTACTCTCATCGATGTGTTGCGGCAATGGCAGCTGAACGAGAATTCCGTGAACACTGGCATCCACGTTTAATCGTTCAATCAAGTGAAGTAGTTCCGACTCGGTCGTCTCTGCCGGTAAACGGATCAAGTCGGAATCCATACCGATCTCCTGTGCGGCTTTTTCTTTCCCCCGGACGTAGGATTGACTTGCCGGATCTTCGCCGATCAAGATGACGGTTAGCTTCGGTTGAATACGTTGTTCTTTTAGACGTGCGACCTCTTCTTTCAGTTTCAAACGATACGATTGTGCCACTTGTTTCCCATCGATTACGACTGCCATGATTTTGTCCACTCCCCCAAAAATATTCACTTCACTCTTTGCCTGATCCAATTTCTCTTTTTACGTTCAGTTGCTTTGCGGATTTTCTTTCAAACCGTTTTGTTCAACCTCTTGTGCCACTTTTCCTAATACTCCGTTGACAATTTTTGTTGCTTCTTCGTCAGCAAAAGCTTTCGTCAATTCAATCGCTTCATTGATCGTTACCCGGACTGGAATTTTAGTTTCAAATAACAGTTCATAGACAGCCAGACGAAGAATCGTCCGTTCGATGTTACCGAGACGTTCAAATGACCAGTTAACGAGCGCAGCACGCAACTTTTGATCGATTTCCGGTTTGTTTGCTTCGACACCTTCCACTAATCGTGTTACAAATGCATCATATTCTTTACCTTCTACTGCGAATTCAATGGCTTCTTGTGCAGACAGATCCGAGAGTTCCATTTGGAACAAAGACTGTACTGCGAGTTCGCGTGCCATATGTCTTTTCATCATGATTTTACGTGCTCCTTTTTTTATCGTTCTCAATCAATTAGTTTAGCACATTCTTTTTTCAAAAAATATAGAGAACGCCAAAAAGACGGGAGCAAAATCAAACCTCTCCCGTCATTCCATTACTTCACGATTTCAGCCTTCAGTTCACGTTCCGTGAACTTCGTCGTAAACGTACCCCGACGGAATACCGGATGCGCCAGTACCTTTTGATGGAATGGAATCGTCGTCTTGACACCTTCAATCCAAAATTCAGATAAAGCCCGTTCCATTTTCGCACATGCTTCTTCCCGTGTTTCGGCATGCACAATCAGTTTCGCGACCATCGAATCGTAATAAGGTGGAATCATATAGCCCGGATAAACAGCGCTGTCGATCCGAACACCCATGCCACCTGGAGCAACGTACTGTGTGACGCGACCGGCATGCGGACGGAAGTCATGTTCCGGATCTTCCGCATTGATCCGACACTCAATCGAATGACCACGGAATTCAATGTCTTGTTGTTGAACAGCCAGCGGGTGATCAAGTGCCACCTGGAGTTGCGCTTGAACGAGATCAAATCCTGTAATCATCTCCGTTACCGGATGTTCGACCTGAATCCGGGTATTCATTTCCATGAAGAAAAATTCATTCGTTTCTTCCACGAAGATGAATTCAATCGTTCCGGCTCCTGTGTAATCGATTGCTTTCGCCGCCTTGACGGCCGCTTCGCCCATCTTCAGACGTGTTTCAGCGCTGACGGCCGGAGACGGTGCTTCCTCGATTAATTTCTGCATCCGCCGCTGGACGGTACAATCCCGTTCCCCGAGGTGAATGACATTCCCATGACGGTCCGCGAGCACTTGCACCTCAACATGACGGAACTCTTCGATGAAGCGTTCGAGGTAGACGTCACTGTTACCAAAAGCTTGTTTGGCTTCACGGCGTGTTTCATCCAGTCCGACGATGAGTTCTTCTTTCGAACGCGCGACACGAATACCGCGTCCTCCCCCACCTGCTGTTGCCTTGATGATGACCGGATAGCCGATCTCGTCGGCTAATTGCATCGCTTCGTCATCCGTGACCGTTCCGTCCGAACCCGGTACGACCGGTACGCCGCAGGCAATCATCGTTTGTTTCGCAACATCCTTGATCCCCATCTGGCGAATCGCATCAGACGTCGGTCCGACGAACTTGATTCCGCAAGCTTCACACATTTCAGCAAAGTCAACGTTCTCCGCCAGGAATCCGTATCCCGGGTGAATCATCGTCACATTCCGGTTCGTCGCAACGGCTAAGATGTTCGTGACGTTTAAGTATGAGGCCGTCGAACTCACATCCCCGATGCAGTACGCTTCATCTGCCAGACGGACATGCAGTGCTTCACGATCTGCTGTCGAGTAAACGGCAACCGTCTGAATTCCAAGTTCTTTGGCTGCCCGAATAATCCGGACCGCAATTTCGCCTCGGTTCGCTATTAAAAGTTTCTCCATTGCCATCACCCCGCTTACGGACGAATCCGGAAGAGTGGTTGTCCGAATTCAACAAGATCTCCGTCTGCGACGAGAATCTCGACGACCGTTCCGGCTACTTCCGAGTTTAGATTGTTAAATAATTTCATTGCTTCAAGAACACAGATGACTTGACCGACTTCGATTTGATCGCCGACTTTGACGAAAGACGGTTTGTCCGGATTCGGACGGGAATAAAACGTTCCGACCATCAACGCATTGATCGTCACGGTATCGGCTTCCGACACTACATTTTCTTCAGGTGCTGCTTCTGCGACCGGTGCGGCAGGTTGAGCCGGAGCCGCGACTGGTGCCGGCGCTTGATGTGAAACGACGACGCTATCATTTTGTTTTTTTAATTTTAACTTATACGTATCGGTTTCAAGAGAAAGTTCATTGACGCTCGACTGATCTAACATTTCGAGTACTTGCTTTAACTGATCAATTTTCATTTATCATTCATCCCCTATCTCAACATTCACCTGTAACATTATACTTTAATATTATACCAGGTGCTAATGTCTACTCAAATACTAATATTAACTGGTCATACCAAAGGACGCAAGTCGAGGCAAAATGAAAAAAACGCCCGTTGATTCAATCCGAAGATGAACGGGCGTTGTTTGAGCTGAATTATCCGTTGTAACGCCCTGTAAAATCACCAGTACGTGTATCAACTGTTACTTTTTCTCCTGCTTCGATGAAGAGTGGTACATGAATGATATGTCCCGTCTCAACCGTTGCATTTTTCTTAACGTTTGAAGCCGTGTCGCCTTTGACGCCCGGTTCTGCTTCGACAATCGTCATGACGATCGTGTTCGGCAACTCGATTCCGAGGATTTCACCATTGTAGACAGCGATTTGAACTTCCATGTTTTCAAGAAGGAACGGGAGCGCCGCTTCGACTTGTGCAGTCGTCAATTCCAACTGCTCATATGATTCTGTATCCATGAAGACATATGTTTCGCCCATCGGATAGAGGTATTGCATCTTGTTCCGCTCGATGTGGGCACGCTCGACACGTTCACCACCACGGAATGTCATCTCTTGGATGTTTCCGTTACGGATGTTACGCATTTTCGTCCGGACGAATGCTGCCCCTTTACCTGGTTTAACGTGTTGGAATTCAAGCACCTGCCAAATCATTCCGTCTGACGTCTTAATTGTAAGTCCTGTTTTTAAATCGTTTACTGATACCATAAAAAGTTCCTCCTAAATGTTGATCTTGCCGTTTTAAAGTGTGATGAGTTCTTTTGGAGAAGAAGACAAAATTTCGCGCCCTGTCTCGGTGATCAAGACGTCGTCTTCAATCCGACATCCGCCGACTTGCGGCACATAAATGCCCGGTTCGACCGTAACGATCATTCCCGGCTCCAGCTTCGTTTCCGAACGGAATGAAAGTCCCGGTCCTTCATGCACTTCCAGACCGATCCCGTGTCCCGTCGAATGACCAAAGTATTCTCCGTATCCGGCATCCTTGATGATGTCGCGTGTCAAAGCATCCGCCTCGATTCCGGTAATTCCCGGACGTAATCCGTCAACACCCGCCAGCTGTGCTTGTAGAACCGTATCATAAATCTTTTGTAACTCCGGACTGATCGATCCGATGGCGACGGTACGTGTGATATCGGATACGTATCCATTGAGAAGCGCCCCAAAATCCAGTGTCACGAGTTCTCCCGTCTGAATGACTTTCGAACTCGCCACGCCATGCGGTAATGCCGAACGGTAACCCGATGCGACGATCGTATCGAATGATGAAGAGGTTGCCCCTTGTTTACGCATGAAGAATTCCAATTCATTTGATACTTCCAGTTCTGTTCTTCCCGGCTGAATGTACGTCAAGATGTGATGGAACGTTGCATCCGCTAACTCCACCGCTTCCTTAACCATCTTAATCTCTGAAGAATCCTTAATCAAGCGTAGGTTTTCGACGATTCCCGTCGTCGGCACGAGCTCGATTGCCGAAGCTTGATCAAACGCTTCGAACGAACCGAGGGTCATCGCATCTTTTTCGACACCGACGGCCCGCACGCGTGCACCCGCCATCAACTCACCCATCGTCTCCGGAATTGAACGTTCGATTTGCACGATTTCCATCCCTTTTACTTGATCAGCAGCTTGTTCCGTATAACGGAAATCCGTTACGAAATAGGCTTGTTCTCCTGTTACGAGACAGGCACCGCTCGAACCCGTAAACCCGGAGATATAACGGATGTTTTCCGCTTTTGTCACGAGCAGACCCGGTAAATCACGTTCTTTTAGAGCCGCTTGGAGTGCTTCAATACGATGTTTCATGTCTTTTCCCCCTTATGTTAGATGGACGGATGAATCAGTGCCTCAACAGCCAACAAGTACCCCGTCATCCCTAATCCGCTGATTACACCTCGGCAAACCGGCGCCAGCATCGAATGATGCCGAAATGCTTCACGTGCATGAACATTCGACAAATGAACTTCAATCGTCGGTACATCAATCGCAGCAATTGCGTCACGCAGGGCGATGCTCGTATGCGTGTAGGCAGCGGCATTCAAGACGACGCCGTCGTATCCGCGTGCTTCATGCAAAAGATCAACCAGTTCCCCTTCATGATTTGATTGGGCAAACCGAAAGTTCACCTGTTGAAAACGTTCCCGCATCCGATCTTCCAAATCCGATAACGTCTGTCTGCCATATGTATCCGGTTCCCGTGTTCCAAGTAAATTCAAGTTCGGTCCATTCAAGACGAAGATCCGCATCTCATCACCTCCAGATTGTCCTTGTTATTGTATCATAAGTCGTTTTCCGACTCCTAAATTTTCAATCTACTTTGACAGCTCGCCGTAGTCTTTTTTCGACAAATCAAGTAAACTGACGATACACGATACTTTACTTCAGATAGGATGCGTTTCTCTATGAAAACTGCTAAAGCCCCTGTCGGTGGACAGGCCATCGTCGAAGGGGTCATGTTTCAGAATGCGACCCATGCCGTGTCGGCGATCCGGCGAAACGATGATACGATTGAAACGTTTGAACAACAGAAACCGCTTCGCCCCCGGATTGCAGCCGGTAAAAAAATTCCGTTGCTGCGCGGCTTGTTTGCTCTCGTTGAATCCTCTGCGAATGGTGCAAGTCACATGAATTTCGCCAGTGACCGCTATGGCGTCAACCCCGGTGAAGAGGAACCTGAAGAACAGCACCAAGGTCAATTGACAAAATGGCTGGGCGTCGCTTTTATCGGAGTCTTGTCCTTTTTCTTCGGAAAGTTGCTCTTTACGTTATTACCTGCTTTCCTGGCTTCCTTGTTCAGCTATTTTCCGGAACTGTCTGGTCACTTCATTCAAAACGTTCTGGAAGCATTGATCAAGTTGACGCTGTTGTTCAGTTACCTGTATCTGATTTCCTTGACCCCGCTCGTTAAGCGATTGTTTCAGTACCATGGTGCTGAACATAAAGTCATCAACTGTGTTGAAGCCGGACAACCGTTGACGGTCGAAAACGTCCGTAAAAGCAGCCGTCTTCATTACCGGTGTGGTTCAAGCTTCTTGATTTTCACTGTCATCGTCGGCTTTTTCGTTTATTTAATTGTCCCGACCGATCCACTTTGGTTGCGTCTTGTTTGTCGAATCGCCCTTTTACCTGTCGTCATCGGTCTCTCTTTTGAAGTTTTACAGTTGACGAATAAGGCACAGAACATTAAAGGATTACGCGTCATCGCCTTGCCTGGCCTTTGGTTACAATACTTGACGACAAAAGAACCGGACGATTCTCAGATCGAGGTTGCGATTTATGCGTTTGAAGCACTCGAAAAACAGGAACATAACCTACATGAGAATGCACTTGGTTAATTGATAACAGGGGTGATAATATGATTAGACAACGGATTGGCTCTACATTTGCACTTGTCGTGTTGCTGTTCGCTTTTGTCGGCTTTGGATATAAGCTTGCGAATGATCCTGGTGGTCTGTTTTCACAATTACTGTTTTTTGCAATCACAGCCGGAATTATCTTCTTGCTGTTTAAATTCCTGACACGCAATAGTGTCAGCAGCGGCGCGAACTCCCAGTACCGGAAATCTGTCGCGCAGTCAAAAAAACTGCACGGGAAACGTGATCAGGCGCCACGTCGGACCGATTTCAAGAAAAAACCGGTCAAATCAGCAAAACCTGCAACGTCGAACAAAGTCCGGCCACTTCGTGATCGCTCAAAAGGACCTCATTTGACGGTCATAGAAGGCAAAAAAGGCAAAAAGAAAAAACGTGCTTTTTAATATTAATAATAAACAGTAGCCGCTCTTCCACAACGGGAGAGCGGCTACTGTTGTCTTAATCGGTTTCAACCCATCCAATGTACGGAAGATTACGGTATTCTTCCGCACAATCAATTCCATACCCGACTACAAAATAATCCGGAATCTCAAACCCAACGTAATCCGCTTCTAGCGGTACTTCACGCCGGGCCGGCTTATCGAGCAACGTACAGATTTTTAAGACGCCCGGTTGATGGAGTTTCATATGTTCACACAAAAAACTCAACGTATGACCGGTATCGATGATGTCTTCAACCACGACCACATATTTTCCTTCGACATCCAGATCAAGGTCTTTTTTCAATTGAACCCGTCCAGACGAAACCGTTTTGGCACCATACGAGGAACACGCGACTGTATCGATTTGGACACTGCCTTTGATTTCCCGCATCAGGTCCGCCGCAAAGACCATCGAACCTTTTAGGACGACGACCAACACAATCTGACGCCCCGCCGCATCGTGTTCAATTGCAGCCGCCAATTCTTTTACTTTAACAGCAAGTTCTGACTCCGTTACCAACTTCTCTTTAATGACGATTTCCATATCCGGGTGAAACTCCACCCGTCACCCCCTCTGATGAATTTCACCGTCAGTATAGCATATCCCCATCTAAATAAGCGTACTATATCATTATTTATTCGTTTAATGTTCGCCTTTTTCGAACTGTAAAGTCAAAAAACAAGCACACTCAGTCTTCTGGGTGCACTTGTTGGTGTTTTTTTAATTCTTCTTGCAACGCCGGTCGCTCGGCAAAAAATTGAATCATCCCATTGATTTTATCCAACGCTTCGATGCTGATATGGTGTTCGATTCCTTCAACATCTTTGTAGATCAATGATTCCTCTACCCCGACAAGCCGTAAAAAATCTTCCAATAAGGCATGACGCTCCACGAGACGTTTTCCGATTTTACGTCCCTTGGCCGTCAACATCAGTCCCCGGTACTTCTCATAGACAAGGTATTCTTCACGGTCTAACTTCTGCACCATCTTCGTGACAGAAGACGGGTGGACACCCAGTAGTTCCGCGATATCAGAAACTCGGGCATATCCTTTTTCCTCAATTAAAATATAGATTTGTTCCAAATAATCTTCCATGCTCGGAGTCGGCACGACATCACCTTCCAATCCTTCTCTTTAGCGCTTCCAGTTCCATTCTTCACTACGGTATTTCGCGGCCAACCGTTCAATCTCCTGCCACTGGTGTTCTGTGAACTCAAGCGGTGTGAACGTCAACTGAAGAGCGTCTTCGAACCCTTTTAAAAAGGCGCCTCGGACTTCTTCAAACGAAACAGTCCGTCCCGCCAATTCATTTAAGGCAACCGCCTTCCCGGCAAAACGTGCTTTCATCCGTTCACGGATTGACTCATCTTCATAGATGAAGCAGTCAAACAATTCCCCTTCATCGACTGAAAGCGGAACGGAACCGTGTTGTAAGACGACACCTTGGTGGCGGACCTGCGCACTTCCTGCAACTTTACGTTTTCCGACTGCCAGTTCATAATACGACGCCGCATCAAAACAGACAGCAGATTTTGGTTTTCGTAACTCCTCTTTTTCTTGCGCTGTCATCGGAACCGAAAACTCGACCGGAATCCCCAAATGATGATACCCTTTCCGGACCCCTTCTGTCAGCATCCGATAACTTTCAATGACCGTTTTCGGCAATCCTTCCAGTGTTTCCGGAATCACGATGCTATACGTCAATTCGTCAGCATGGAGAACCGCTCGACCACCCGTCATCCGACGGACGATCGGAATGCCGAGTTCTTCGATTCGTTGCCGGTCGATGTCTTTGGTCGCCCGCTGAAAATGACCGACACTCAAGCCTCTTGGTGCCCACGAATAAAAACGAAGCGTCGGTGCCACTTCGCCGCGACCTACAAAACCGATTAACGCCTCGTCAATTGCCATGTTCAATGCCGGTTCCATTCCTTCAGTCGTCAATACTTGCCACTCTTTTATCAAGCGAACACCCCCAAAAAACGTTTCCGTATTAGTGTATCAGACCCTTTCTGTCCTGCGCAACGACGAGTCGATTGCCGAAATCGATTTCGTTTACTATAATGATAAGGATGTTATATGAACGAAGGGGTTGGAAGTTAGATATGGAAATCAGTACAATCATCACGATCGTCTTATGGGTAGCCTTAATCGCTTACATCGCGTGGCGTTTCATGCCGGTCAAAGGAATCACAAAGCTTTCGCAAGAAGAATTCCGGGCAAACTACCGGAAAGCACAAATCGTCGACGTCCGTGAGACACAAGAATTCAAAGGCGGTCACATTATCGGAGCCCGTAACATACCGGTCAGCCAGATGAAGATGCGCGCTAAAGAGTTGCGTAAGGACATGCCGATTTATTTGTATTGCCAAGGCAACATGCGTTCGTCGCAAGCTGCCAAAGTGTTGAAAAAAGCCGGTTACACGAACTTGTACCAACTAAAAGGTGGATTTAAGCAGTGGACAGGAAAAGTCAAACGCAGCTGATCCCTTTCTTTACAAAAAAACCATCCCCGTCAACTTAGACGCGGGATGGTTTTTGATTAGACACGCACTTCTTGTTTTGGCTGATACCGTAAAACCGGTTTACGTGCAGCTAATGTTTCATCCATCCGTTTGACGACCGTAGTATGCGGTGCGTTCAAGACGATGTCCGGATTCTCTTCGACTTCTTTTGCGATTTGAAGCATGGCATCACAAAATGCATCCAAGGTTTCCTTCGATTCCGTTTCCGTCGGTTCAATCATGATACATTCCTCGACATTTAACGGGAAGTAAATCGTAGGCGGATGATAGCCGAAATCAAGCAGACGTTTGGCAATATCGAGCGTCCGGACACCCAGTGCTTTTTGACGGCGGCCGGATAAGACAAATTCATGTTTGCAATACACGTCATACGGTGCGTCATACGCCCCTTTTAGACGTGCCAGCATGTAGTTCGCGTTTAAGACAGCTTCCTTCGAGACACGTGCGAGTCCCGCTCCGCCCATCGTCCGAATGTAACTGTACGCCCGGACATTGATGCCAAAGTTTCCGTAAAACGGTTTAACGCGTCCGATGGATTCCGGACGGTCATAATCGAGGACAAAGCCGTTTTCCGTCTTCGCAACAATCGGTTTCGGCAGATACGGAATCAGATCTTTCTTGACACCGACCGGACCGGAACCCGGACCACCCCCGCCGTGGGGACCGGTAAACGTCTTATGAAGATTCAAGTGGACGACATCAAAGCCCATGTCCCCCGGACGTGCGATCCCCATGATGGCATTCGAGTTCGCACCGTCATAATACAATTTACCGCCCGCTTCGTGAACGGCTTTGGCGATTTCGACGATATCCGATTCAAACAAACCAAGTGTGTTTGGATTCGTCAGCATCAACGCTGCCGTATCGTCACCGACTTTACTCTTTAAATCTTCCAAATCAACAAGTCCCCGCTCGTCGGATAAAACCGTCACCGTATCAAATCCCGCGACCGACGCCGATGCCGGGTTCGTCCCGTGCGCCGAATCCGGTACAAGGACTTTTGTTCGTTTAAAATCACCGCGTGCATGATGATACGCTTTGATCAACATCAAACCCGTCCATTCACCATGGGCCCCTGCCGCCGGTTGTAACGTCACTTCGTCCATCCCTGTAATCACAGCGAGTTTTTCTTGTAAATCGTACATCAGCCCAAGCGCACCTTGTACACTTTCAACAGGCTGTAACGGGTGGATATGGGCAAAGCCCGGAAGACGTGCCATGTCTTCATTGATTTTCGGATTGTACTTCATCGTACATGAACCAAGCGGATAGAAACCTGAGTCGACCCCGTGGTTTCGATTTGACAGGGCCGTATAATGACGGACAAGATCGAGCTCGGATACTTCCGGCAATTCCACTTCTTCTTGACGGAGCAGGTGCGCCGGCAACAACTCTTCCGGTGCTGTTTCTTCGACTGTCGCGAGCGGCAAGCTGTACGCGATACGACCAGCTTTTGAGATTTCAAAAATCAACGTCTGTTCACTAGTTTTATGCATGAGTCAGTCCCCCTAACGCTGTCACGAAGTGATCCAGTTCTTCTTTTGTCCGTAATTCCGTCGCACATACGAGCATTTGATTGGTCCGGCTTTCGTCGAACGTACCGAGTGGTAATCCCCCGATGATTCCTTCTTTCAGCAACTGTTTGCTTGCTTCGTTTGCATCAATCGGCAACTCGACAACAAACTCATTGAAACTTGGACCATCATCGATGATGCGGAATCCCGCCTCGCTTAATGATTTTTTCAAGGCATAAGCCGTCTGCAGGTTACGGGTCGCAAGCTCGCGGATTCCCCGTTTACCGAGTGCACTCATGGCGATCGAAGCCGCTAACGCATTCAGTGCCTGGTTCGAACAGATATTTGAGGTCGCTTTGTCACGGCGAATATGTTGTTCACGCGCCTGTAATGTCAAGACGAATCCACGTTTCCCCTCTTCATCTACGGTCTGACCGACAAGACGTCCCGGGATTTTTCGCATTAACGCTTTTGTCGTCGTGAAGTATCCGCACGTTGGTCCACCAAAACTTTGCGGAATACCAAACGGTTGACAGTCACCAATCGTAATGTCGGCGCCAAGCTTACCCGGTGCTTCCAACAAACCGAGCGCAAGCGGGTTCGCCGAGACGATGAACAGACCGCCTTTCGCATGTGTGGCGTCCGCTAATGCCTGCAGGTCTTCGACCCGACCGTAGAAGTTTGGATATTGAACGATGACACACGCGACGTCATCGAGCGTTTCCAGCTGTTCGATTGCCGTTTCGCCATGCGTGAGCGGTAACGTCGCCACTTCGAGACCCGGACCGTTCGCATACGTCCGCACGACATCATGTGCCTCCGGATGAACTCCGTCTGATAAGACGATCGTTTTTTTCTTTTTATGCGCACATGCCAGCATCGCCGCTTCGGCGAGAGCCGTAATCCCGTCATACATCGAAGAGTTGGCGACATCCATTCCTGTCAGTTCGCAAATCATCGTCTGATATTCAAAGATTGCCTGTAATTCTCCCTGTGAAATTTCAGGCTGGTACGGCGTGTAGGCCGTATAAAACTCAGACCGGAGTAACATATGGTTGACGACAGCAGGTGCATAATGATCGTAAATACCAGCTCCAAGGAAAGACGGGTATTGTTTAGTATTCATGTTTTGATCCGCGAGTTTCGAGAGCGTCCGGATTAAATCGGTTTCCGGCAATGGAATGCCCACTTCTTCTAACGTTCCCTGATCGCGAACGCTTGCTGGAATGTCAGCTAACAAGTCTTCAATCGAATCGGCACCAATCGTCTGCAACATCTGTTGTTCATCTTCTTGCGTCATCGGTAAATAACGAAAATCCATCTTATATGTCCCCCTTATTTGTTCCGGCGATAGAATGGTGTATCAATCCGTCTGGCTGCTAATTTTTTCCCGCGCACTTCGATTTCAAACGACTCTTTCGTCGCATGTTCCGCCGGTACGAGTGCCAAAGCGATCGCTTTGCCGATCGTTGGTGGCAACGTGCCTGTCGTGACGAATCCGACCGGCGTCCCGTCCACGAGGACAGGTGCATCTTGACGGGCGATTCCTTTGTCCAAGAGTTCAAGACCAATCAACTGCCGTTGTGGTCCGTCTTCTTTTTGTTTCGATAAGACCGCTGACCCGACAAATGATTTCGCCTCCGGTTTGACGGCAAATTTCATGCCGGCCTCGATCGGTGAAATCGTTGAGGACAGCTCGTGCCCATATAAAGGTAAACACGCTTCGAATCGTAACGTATCGCGGGCACCAAGCCCACACGGTACGACTCCTGCTTCGAGCAGCGTGTTCCACACGACGACAGCATCTGGTGCCGCCATGTATAATTCAAAACCGTCTTCCCCCGTATAACCACTTCGTGATACCAGCATCTCGACTCCAGCAAGTTCACCTTGCGCGAAGCGGAAAAACTTGATTGCATCCAACTCAAGCGTCGTCATTTCTTGCAACAGTCTGACGGCTTCCGGACCTTGGACAGCGATCTGTCCATACGCATCCGATTGGTTCTCAAGCGTCACATCTCCTGTCAGGTAACTGCGTAGATGCGCTTCATCTTTTTCAATGTTCGATGCATTGACGACAAGCAGGTACTCCTGTTCCGCCAAACGGTAAACGAGTAAATCGTCGACAGTTCCCCCGTCTTCTTGGCAAAGAACGTTGTATTGCGCTTGTCCAATCGCAATCTTCGAGATATCGTTCGATAAGGTGTGTTGTAAAAACGGTAACGCATCCGGACCGGAAACGAACAACTCTCCCATATGAGACACATCAAACATTCCGACCCGTTCCCGGACGGCTACATGTTCTTCCTTGATTGATGAAAACAGAACCGGCATTTCAAACCCTGCAAAATCGACCATTTTCCCCATTGGTGCAATCGCGTCGAACAATGGTGTTCTCTTCAATGTCGTCTGACTCATACTTCTCCCCCTAATTACGAACATTTTTACTTCCTTTTCTCTTTATTGTTCAACTTTCAATTACATTCTACCAATTCAAAATCTTTTTTTCTAGGTTTATTCGGAAATTGAACAAAACGAAAGAGAGAAAGGACTAAGTCCCTTCTCTCCTATTGTTTCATATTCAGCCGATGAAAGCCATTTCAAAATGGTTTAAGTCCGGCAGTATGTTCAACTTCTTTTTTCAAGCGTTGTCCTTCGACCAGAAGTTGGCGTCCACCTTGCTCGACCCGCTTTCCTTCCGCAATCAAATGATCAACATTCCCTTTGATTTGATCAATCCGACTTGTCGTATGATCAATCCCTGTTTGCAACGTCTGTTGACGGATCGAAAAACGTTCCAACAATTGCTTCATCAGTGTGACATCTTTCGAAATTTTCTTCTTGTACAGGCTGAAACCGTAAATCCCCAACCCGACGATCGCTAAGACGATAATTCCTACATTGATCCAGATCATCTGTTTTCCTCCAGTATCATTTCGATTTCTTTCACTAACTCCCGAACGGATTTGGTTCCGTCCAGCCGGATATCCGATAGTTTCGCATAGACCGGACGGCGACGGCGGAACAACTTTTCAACCGTTGAGCGTGACTTCACCAAGGGACGGGATGGATCTGTTTTAATCCGATTCCAGACGATATGAAACGGTGTGTCAATCCAAACGACCGTCCCCGTCTCTTTCATGAAGGTATGGTTTTCATCACGTTCGATGACCCCACCACCTGTCACGATGACCTGTCCCTCGCTGTTTCGAACCAATTCGACTTCTCGGTCCCGAAACCCTTGTTCACCGTGCCGTTCAAAAAAATCCGTAATCGGACCATGTTGTTGCACAAACCGTTCATCCAGTTCATCGACACGATAACGTGTCTGCAAACTGCGACCAATCGCTGTTTTACCAGTTCCCATAAAACCAATCAAATAAACCTTACCCATTCGAAACGACCGCCTCGATTCTCTGTCCGTTGTCTAGTATCGCTTCCATTTTAAAGCCTTTATCCGTCTGTGTACAGATAACACGACCAATTGGATAACGAACCGTTTCGCCGGGTCGGCAATCTGTCGTACCTGCCCGGACCAATGATTCCAGTTGTAAGGCCTCTTGCTCAAGCTGAAGTTGTTTGACCTCTTCATCGAGTTGATGGCAGCTCAGGATAATCGCGACACCGATTCCGATCAACAGCAACAACGTTTGAATCAGGATGAACCCCCCTTCTTGCACTGGACGGTTCTCTGGCGTTGATTGAGTTCGAAGACCAGTGTCTGACCGGTCTGTTTGACTTCGTAATGTTCTACGTCGTGGGCATATGTCAGTTCGCCTCCAAATTCTTTTTTTAATCGGATTTGATTCTGGACACGGACGAGACGCCATTTGACGGGTTCTTCCTCCGGATCGACATCGACACCATGGACTTCTTCACCGACTTTCCCACAAGAAATACTGCGCCACATCAATCGTTCGATCGTATGAAAAAACAACTCTTCCTCCATCAGTTGTTCCTCTTGCGGTTGACTGACGATGTGCGTCATCGTGATCAAACTAATCAATAACAGCGGGCTCAGCCAAAGGACCAATGAGATTTCGAGGAGGGTCGTCCCGGATTGCGCTTGCCAAACAGAGCCCTTCAATACACCACGTCCCTTCACCGATTTGATACCCGTCTCTTTTTTCCGCCGCTTGATCGGATGCCATCTGATCGAGTAAACGTGTTTCAATCATGACTTGATTTTTTTGTTGATGAAACGTCAACAGCGGATCGATCGCAAGGATCAGAAAACCTGCAATCGCCACCATTGAGAAAACGACCTCCAGCAGTGTGAATCCCTTTTCCCGATGTTTTCTGAAATGATGTTCCGCCAAGTACCGTCACCTCACTTTTTCGACAATCATCTGATAGTTACCAAGCAAAAATTTCACTTCATACGCCTGATTCTTCGATTGGCAATACCAGGTAGAGGAGTAGGTGGAGTGATAACTTTTAAAATAAATAATCCGTCCCGTCGTCGGTACGAGACAAGAATGTCCCGTTTGAAATTCACGTTGCCATAACAACCGTTCATTTGCCATGACAAGATACCCCTTCCCGTCATTTCTCCACCGCAGTTGAATCAGCGTTTGCTCGTTCGTTTTTGAGTACTGCAATAAACGCAATGTCTGAAAATCCTGCGTCAGAATGTTCATTTCCCGATCCAGCGTGTATAAAGCGGGTTGCCGGCTGATTACTGTCGGTAAAAGAAATAAAATCAAACATCCCATCACGACAAGGACCACGGTCATTTCCATCAATGTAAATCCGTTACTTGGCTTTTGTAAGTTCACCCGTTTTGGAATCATACGTATACGTCTCCTGATCACAAGCAAGTTCATTTGGTTTTTCCGCCGTTCCACGATCAATCGTTTGCAGTGACTCCGGATACTTTTTTTCCTTGGCGTAATACAAATTGACTTCCGAACGGATGACACGGATATTCGCTTCACAACTGACCCCTTTCGCCTGATCCTTACCGCTCGTCATCGTCGGGATCAGGACAAGCAACAGCAACGAGATGATCAGCAGGACCGCAGCCATCTCAAGTAACGTGAACCCTCGTTGATCGTGAATAAATCGTTTCATCTCATCGACTCCTTCATTCAAAATGGAAGTTGCTGAATCGCCAGTTGAATCGGATAATACAAAATCAAAAATAACGTACCGGTCATCACCGTCAATCCACCGTACAAAATCGGCTCAATCAACAACAGTTTCTTTTCAATCTCTTCTTCAATCGACTCATGCAACAAGGTCGCCTGCTCGAGCAGTAACGGACCTAAGTCTCCGCTTTCCCGTGCGATATGGACTAACCCGACCGTCTCCACATCAATGATATTTTCTTCCTGCATCGCTTCCGATAACGGTTGACCATTTTTTTGACGGTCGTGCAACAAGCCGTACATCCGCTTCTTTTTGCTATTTTGTCCTTGTTCGAGGGAGCGAAAGGCCTCTTCCAATGAAAAACCGGCATCGATAAAGGAACCGACCTCGATTGTGAACAAATAACTGTAGTACAACCGGACAATCTTTTGAATCATCTTCAATTGCATCAACCGGTTAAGCGGAAGGCGACGGAAGGTCAACAGGGAAACGATGAACAACAGCAAGGGCGAGAACGCTAAGAGGTATTTGGCAGCGGGATGGAGGAGAGGCAAAATAAACGGCGGAAGTGTCTCTGGATTCGACATGTCCAGCAGAGAGGGAAAGACATATAAAGCATAAAACATGAACAGTAACAACAGACTGACGGCCAGAACGATCGGATAGCGGGCCATTTTCCAAAACTTCTTTTTCATCTGGCTTTCCAGCTCCAGTAAACGAATCACTTGCTTCAAAATCATCAGCGGGCGTTCTGTTTGATCGCCTACATGCAGTAACTGTTGTAATGTTGCCGGCAGGGCCAATGGCTCGAGGGCCACCGACAACCGATTGCCCTGCTCGAGCCGGACTTTTATATCCTCAATGACCGGAAGAAGCAACGGTTCCTCGAATCGCGTTAAAATATCGAGTGCCTCTTTTGTTGATATTCCTTTTGATAACAGTCGGTGAAATCGATTCAAGAACCGACACTTACTTCCGACCGTAAGTGTTCGACGGTACAGCGAACGACTCCCTCCTCCCGGTACAGATGGATGATTTTTTTACAGACGGATAACTCTTCCGTCGTAATGCCGAGCGTCTTTAATCGAAGCCACGCTTCTTCAATTGAACCGGCATGCAACGTAAACAAGACGACATGTCCACTTAAGGCAGCATTGATCGTCAATCGGGCAGCTTCCGCCGTCCGGACTTCGCCAAACGCAATCCAGTCCGGGTCCGCCCGGAGTATTTCTTCGAAGCAACGTGTCGCATCAAACCCCGCTTTTTCATTTAACTCGAGTTGCAATACACCGGGAACGGTACATTCGACAGGATCCTCTACCGAGATGATTCGTTTTCCTGCCATCGATGCCATCAAAGAATAGAGCATCGTTGTTTTTCCGGCTCCCGTCGTTCCGGAAATGATGATACATCCATGCGTCTGTCGCTCCATCCACTCCAGGTCACGAATGGGATGGAGCAGACCCGCCGCCACTTCGCTTGAGACAACAGCCCGGTAAAACCGCCAAGACATCGCATCGCCGTATCGACTCGGTAACAGCGACACCCGCATTCCGCTGTCCTGAAGAGGATAAAGACCACTTTGAGGAATCCGCTCATTTTGTTCCTTTAAATTGGCCTCATACCGGATATGGCTGACAATCGACTGGTAGTGCGTCAATGATATCGGGGATTGTTCTTTTAAGCCTTCCGTCGTTCGGCAGACAATCCGTGTTGCCTGGTTATCCGGAATAAAGTGAACATCTGTTGCCCCGACATCTTCAAATTGATGAATCAATTGACTGATCTGTTCTCTCAATCCAGCACCTCCTTGGACAAAAAGTACACAAAAAAAGAAGCCGGAACAAATCGGCTTCTTTAAGATACTTGGGCAACAATTCGGTTTTTACGCTTTGCAAGTGTTTCAAGTCCTGGTTTATCGTATCCGATTACAAGTTGTTTGCCGTCAGTAATGATTGGGCGTCGTAAAAGTTTTGGATTGTCACTCATCAGTCGAAGCAATTCACTCAGTTTCATGTCATCGACATCGATTCCTAAATCTTTAAATGCTTGGCTGCGTGTTGCCAGTAAACTTTCGATTCCATCCGTCGACAGTTTGAGCAATTCCATTAATTCATCTACTGTCGGAGCATTTCTGAACAGATGACGTTCCTCTACATCAACATGTTCCTCTTTTAACCATGATTTCGTTTTACGACAAGATGTACAGCTTGGATATGTGAAAAATATCAACTCATTCGCCATTATTGCTCCTCCTCTCAAAATCTGTGCTTCTCATTACAGAAACTATAGCATGCTTTTTTACCTTTGTACACCTTTTGTACAACTATTGTATAAGTTTTTTTCAAACTTCATCTTTTGTTCACAGTTATTCCTTAACAAACACTAGAACATGATGGACGGATGATTGTTTGCTTGGTAAAATAAGTACGTATATTGACTATCTGTCGGATTTAGGGGGTTATATGAATGGGGAGAATGTACCGCGTACTCGGATTTTGGACTGGCATCATTGCAGTCATGGCATTTATCGGCGCTCTAGGTGGAGACGCTAGCTCAAGTGAGCATACGGATTCATTTTTAGTTATGGGCTTTGTCTTCTTGGCACAAACAGTATTCTTTGCAGCATTAGGCTATCTTCGCCTGACTGAAAAAACGTATGTCTACATTTTTGCAGCGTACTTAACAGTATTCTTCATCGTCTTCACATATTGGTCCAACTTCCAAATGTGAATGAAAAATCCCTCGCCTTCGAATGAAGACGAGGGATTTTTATGTTTCTTTAAAAAAATGGATTCTGTTTGATTTCCTGACGCAAGGTCGTCTCTGGTCCGTGACCCGGATAAAACGTTGTATCATGTGGAATTTCTGCGATGACACGATCAATGGAGTGCATCAGGACGTCTTGATCGCCGCCCTCTAAATCCGTCCGTCCGACACTTCGTTTAAAGATCAGATCGCCGGCAAACGCCATTCGCTCTTCTTTAAAGTAAAACGTCACACTGCCCGGCGAATGACCCGGTGTTTCCAGAACATGCAGGTGAAACGGTCCAATCGTCAGTGGGCCGGGTTTTAACGTCTGTTCCGCCGGTTTTACTTTCAACGGTGGCATATTGAATTTAATCGACCCGTTCAAGTTCGGGTTCGAGAGCCATTTCATTTCATTCGGATGAATATAGGCCGGGGCCGAAGTAAAACGTCTCAGCATATCGACGCCGCCGATATGATCGAAATGTGCATGAGTCAGGAGAATCGCTTCGACTTTTGCGTTGCGTCGCTCGATTTCATCAAAAAAACGCATATCTTCCGTTCCCGGATCAATCACTAAACATTTCCCTTCTTTAAAAAGAAGATAGCCGTTCTCTGAAGCCATTCCTGAAGTGATACTTACAATTTCCATCTCATCAAACTCCTTTTTCAGTTCCTTCTTCCTTACTATACACGAAATTGTCGAAAGTTCCCCTTCCCCCCTCTCGACTTTATCCGCTCAGTCAGCTAAACTAAAAAGTGAGATTTAAGTGAAATCTTCGTGAACTTCATAACGTGATTTTTTTAAGGGGGAGTACGTCATGCATTTGGATCAACCAATCGGTTGGCTTTTCTTTATCGTTGCACTCGTCGGTGTTTGGGCCGTCTTGCGTTCACTTAAGAAACGCCAAATGTTTCCACTCGTATTTGCTGCGCTGACTGTAATCTTATTTGGTTGGTTTGGTATTGCGACATTGATTTTCGGTGGAATTCCGGCATAATCATTTTTTTACAAAGAAAAAGGTCAGTCTTTCCGTATCGGAGAGCTGACCTTTTTTCGTTTGAACGTATGTGGAAGCATCCACAAACCGTACAAATCAAAAGGCGGGACGATCTAAAATCGTCTCCGCCTTTCATTTTCCGCCTGACGTGACCGTCATTTGGATTATTTAGATGTCTGAAGGAAACGTAACAGGTCACCGTAGATGACTTTATCTGATAGTCCCAACTCTTTTTCCGATTGTTTCGTGGACTCTTTACAAATCGCACCAACCTGTTCATCGGTCACTTCTTCTCCGGTTTTGCGGTCATAACACGTTTCTTGTGTGTAGACTGTTTTGTCGGTAATGACTGAACCATCACGGAACAGCGCATAATCCTTGTGTTCTTTCGAGAACAAGTCAGTACCAAACAAGACTTCATCCTCGAAGTTATGACCAAGCAGGTTCAACAGCGTTGGTTTGATATCGATCTGGCTCGCCACGTTTTCATGCATGACACCTTTGTCTTGTCCAGGTAAATGGATGACGAAAGGTACACGTTGAAGTTGCGCGACGTCGTATGGTGTCAACTCATCTTTTTCCATTAATTCAGCCATCGCTGCATTGTGGTTGGTTGAGATACCATAGTGATCGCCGTAAAGCATGAAGATCGTATCATCCCACGTGCCGTCCTTCTTTAATCCTTCAATGAATTTACCGAGTGCCATATCTTGATACGCCAGTGCTTGGACATAATGGTTTAATGTCGTGGAGCTGGTTTCAAGCGGCGGAACGAGTTCATGCTCCGGTTTCGGCATTTCAAACGGATAATGGTTCGTTAACGTGATGAACTTCGAATAGAAAGGTCGCGGAAGATCTTTCAGCATCGGTAATGACTGTTCAAAGAACTTGTCGTCCAGTAATCCCCATTCCGTCAAATCTTCCGGATTACCAAGATCATAATCCGTTTCAGAGAAGAAACGATCGACGCCGAAGCTGTTGTAGACGATGTCCCGGTTCCAGAACGATTTGTTGTTTGCATGGAAGACTGCTGAATAATAGCCGTCTTCTTTTAACATCTCAGGTGTTGCACGGAATTCATTTTCTCCATTCGTAAAGAATGCCGCACCCCGACCTAACGGGTAAATCGAGTTTTCAAGAATAAATTCCGCATCGGCGGTTTTCCCCTGCCCTGTGTTGTGGTAGAAGTTATCCCAGTAATGCGACTCTTTGATCAATTTGTTGAGGTTCGGTGTAATTTCTTGACCGTTTGGTGCTTTTAAGCCCACCGCAAATGATTGAGCAGACTCAAACGATACTACGATGACGTTTTTCCCTTCGTACTTGCCGAACATCGCCGGATTCGGTTTAGCATACTTTGAATCCACAAAACCTTGGACTTCGGACAGTTCTGAACTGTCTGCCATCGCTTTTTGTGCCGATGTTTTTGATTGAATCAAGGCATCGTACATATGGAAGTTAAATGTCCCGATGTTTTTGACGAGCAACTCGCGGTCAAACGCACGTGTCAACAATTCAGGGCGTTCTGTTTCAGCAAGCGCCAAGTTACCTAAGAAGACAGCCGTCGCCGCCACAAACGCTAAAATCGCCCGTCCACGTGACGCAATATTTTTGGACATGTCCATTTTTCGTAAGAAGAACGGAAGGATCAACAGATCACCAACGATCAGAAGGTCTGCCCACGTCAACAACGAACCGAGCGAGGCCGAAACCGTCTCTGCATTGGATGTTTGGAACAGAACTGGTAACGTCAGATAATCATTGAAGAAGCGGAAGAAAATAATATCCGCGTACAGGACAAGTGTCGCAACGACAAGCGTCCCGTAGATGAACCATTTTTGGACGTTTCCACGGAAGAAGAAACTAAATCCGAACATAAACAATGCCGAACTGATTGGATTAATCAGTAAGATAAACGCTTGTGCCGAGTTCGTAACCGGCACGTTGAAAAAGAGCGTATACGCGAGATACGTCTTTAACCAAATCAATAGTGTCGCAATCCAAAAGACTTTGTGCTCTTTATAGGTGCTGCGAACACTTTGTCCCATCTTGAGTCGCATGCGCGACCAGATGCCAGAGTCTTGCTGCATAAAAACCTGCCTCCTAATATACGTGTGTCCTTTACATCGAACTTTTACACGGCTTGCATATCATAGTCTATTTATACCCGTATCACGTGAAAATTTTACGCTTACTTTTACAAAAATGCAACCGGAATCCGGTCGATACTTAACAATCACATACTTTTATTACGTTTGTAAATAAAAAAAAGATTCGAATTTTCGAATCTTTTCTTAAAACTTCGTGTAATTATTTTTTGAGAAACATTTGTTTCGCGAGCCATGCACAACCGATGACCCCTGCATCGTTACCAAGTTCCGCGATTTTAAATGTCGTTGATTGGAAGACACGTGGTAAGGCAAAACGCTCAAACGTCTCTTTTAACGGAGTCATTAACGCATCACCCGCTTTTGAGACCCCGCCACCGATGACGATGATTTCCGGATTAAAACTGTTTGCCAAGTTTGAAATGGCGAGTCCGAGATGGAACGTCACTTCATTCACTACTTCCGTCGCCACGGCATCTCCTTTTGAATAAGCATCAAAAACGTCCTTTGCCGTCACGGCCTTCACATCATTCAATAGCGTCGTCTGCCCTTTTCTTTTCTCAAGACCTAACCGGGCGACACCTGTTGCTGAAGCAATCGTCTCAAGGCAACCTTTACGGCCGCATCCACACATGACGCCGCCTTCCGGCAACATCGTGATATGTCCGATTTCTCCGGCCATCCCGACTGTCCCGTGAACGATTTGACCGTTGGTGATCAATCCGCCGCCAACACCCGTCCCGAGTGTCACAGCCAGCAGTTCCGTCGCTCCGCTTCCAGCACCTTTCCACATTTCACCGATTGCTGCCGCATTCGCATCATTTTCAATGACGGCCGGTAATCCGGTCAATCGTTCAAATTCTCCGACCAATTCAAAGTTATTCCAACCGATGTTCACCGCTTTTTCGACGACTCCCGTATTGAAATCAATGAATCCCGGAGCTCCGATTCCGGCTCCGACAAAGTCTTCGACTCGTTTATTACTTTTTTGACACTGTTCAAAAAATGAGCGTGCGATGTCTCCCGGAATTTGTTTGCCGTCATTTAAGATGACAGTTTCAATTTCCCACTTCTCAACGATGATGCCTTGTAAATCCAAAATTGCCATCTTGACTGTCGTACCGCCGATATCCACACCAAGTAACCATTTCATCCCCATTACTCCCTTATGATCCAAAATTGTACTTCCTCTATTTTAGCCGACTCGATTCATCATGCAAAGGGTTGCACAACCTTTTTACGATTTTCTTGATTGTTGCAGTTCATGCGCTAAAATGATTTTAGCCGAGTCATATTGTTTTTTCTCCAACACACCCGCTTGTTCCAATTCATCCAGTTCTAACATCATCATCGCGATGTCTGACTCGCGATCGCCTAAATAGACGATTGTTCCGTACAGCTTGAGCAACTGTTGGACATCATAAAGTGTTTTCATCGTTCATGGCCTCCTTTACGAATGCATCTAAAAGATCATACGTGGCTTGCAGGGACGTTTCATGCGTCCGTTCATAGGAATGACTGGACTCAATACCCGGTCCAAGCAAACCGTGTCTTACATCATGCCCTGCATGGACAGCAGCAGACGCATCCGAGCTGTAATAGGGATAAATATCGACCTTATACGGAATCGCATGTTGCTGGGCAAGCCGCGTGAACTGATGGCGCAGTGCCAAATCATACGGACCTGAACCGTCTTTCGCACAAATCGAAACCGTATACTCATCCGAGTGTTGTCCTTCCCCTAGCGCTCCCATGTCAACCGCGATGTATTCTGCGACATCCGCTGAAAAACCGGCATTCCCTCCAAAACCAACTTCTTCATAGTTCGAAATTAAAATGTGAACAGGATGCGGTAACGACATCGTTTTCCATTTCTTGATCAGTTCCAGTAACAGCGCGACCGACGCTTTATCATCGAGGTGACGTGATTTTACGAATCCTGTCTCTGTATGGACAAAACGCGGATCAAACGTCACGACGTCTCCGACTTCGATTCCGGCTACACGTGTTTCTTCTGCCGTCGTCGACCGGATATCGAGACGAACTTCAATGTTCGTGGCACTCCGTTCTTCGGTGTTCGTGACCCGTGACGTATGAACGCTTGAATGATGGAACACGATTGTCCCGGAAATCGTCTGTCCGTCCATCTTATGTACAAGACAATTTTCGCCTTCAATTGCCGTCCATGCGTACCCTCCGAGTTGAGAGAGGCTGAGGCGTCCGGATGGCAGGATTTCCTTCACCATCGCTCCCAGCGTATCGACATGTGCGGTCAGCAGACGGATTCTTGGTGACTGACCCGGTAGCATGGCGAGTAATGCACCCTTTTCCAGCTTTTTATAGGAAATTCCCTCTTCTTTGAATCGATTTTCTACATATGTAAGTGCTTGAACCGTAAATCCAGTCGGACTTGGAATCTCGACTAAATCACGAATCGTCTGAACTACTGCCTGCATACCATTCACTCCTCTTGATTTCGAATGTTTTCCCTTATATATGATAACAAAAGATGCGAACATGCGGGTACACATTCGTCCGTGCACCGGAACGACACACGGCTGTCCCATAATAAAAAGTCGTAGATTCAATTCACATTGACCCTACGACTTTTCACGCGTCTAACGACCGTATCTTGATTCAGTTTGGATTAGACGTATTTTTTCATCCAAATGTCGTCCCGGTACGTCCCGTCTTCTAACTTGACCGAATCCGGATCCTCTGCATACACTTCAAACCCTAGCGATTCGTACAGACTTTGTGCCGCCTCGTTACCGGACAACACCGCCAAGATGACCTGTTCGACATCCGGAATTTGTTTCGCTTCTTCAATCAAAGCTTCCATTAATGCCCGACCTGTTCCACCGCGGTAATCCGGTGAGACATAAACGGCAGAAATCATCGCCTTATGCGATTCGCGCGATAACTCATACGGTTTGACTTGACCAAAACCAAACAATTTTTCACCGTCGAACATCCCGAGCCAGACTTCGTCCGAGTCCGGATCGCCCTCAAGTCCTTCTTGTACGTCCTTGATCGGTGTTTGTTGTTCATCATCAAACGAATGACCAAACGCATCCGGATGATTTTTTAAACCTTCCAGCCGAAGACTCCAATACTGTTCTGCATCTTCTTTCGTTAACTTCCGAAATGTATACATGACTGTCTTTCTCCCCTTTATGCGTTTTTACTATTGGATCTGATGACGTGAAAATTCCTCTATCCTTTACATAACCTTTTTCTAGTAAAATAAAACCTAGTTTAATCGAGAATCTTTCAGACAAAAAAACCGTGCCTTTTTGATAAATCAAAAGGGCACGGTTTTAAAAAAATCAGTGAAGCACCGGTTCCATCGTTTGGCGCAACACTTCCGCTGAATGATGGAATTTTTTCAATTCTTCTTCCGTCAATGAAAATTCAATGATTTCCCGGACACCTTGCCGATTGATGATAGCCGGAACACCAATATGGATTCCTGAAATTCCGTATTGTCCATCGACATGTGCACCAACGGTCAATATACAGTTTTCGTTACCAAGGATGGCCCGCACAATCCGGACGAGACCAAGACCAATCGCATAATAGGTCGCCCCTTTACGTTCGATGATATGATAGGCCGCGTCGCGGACGTTGATATAAATCTGATCAAGGTCTTTTTGGGAGTAGAGATCGTCTTCTGCCAATAATTCATCAATCGTCTTACCGTAGATGCGGGAGTTGCTCCAGGCCGCAAATTCTGTATCACCATGTTCCCCTAAGATATAGGCATGGGCGTTTCGAGAATCGATATGGAAATACTCACCTAACATTTGACGTAACCGCGCCGTGTCAAGGACTGTCCCGGAACCGAACACACGTGATTTCGGCAGGCCGGAATACTTCCAGGCCAAATGAGCCATGATATCGACCGGGTTGGAAGCAACGACGATGATGCCGTCAAAACCGGACTCCATGATTTGGCGCATCATCTCTTTCATGATCAAGGCATTTTTCGCTACCAAGTCGAGTCGTGTTTCACCCGGTTTTTGTGGCGCACCGGCCGTGATGACAATCACTTCCGAATCTTTACAATCGGAATAATCTCCAGCCCAAATGCGCATTGGTGAAGAACTGAACGGTGTTCCGTGATTTAAATCCATCGCTTCCCCTTCGGCTTTTGCTTTATTGACATCGATGATTACTAACTCTTCACATAAACCGGCTGTCGTCATCTGATACGCAAAACTTGATCCGACGGCTCCAGCACCAACCAATGCAACGCGTGTTACTTTCGCATGTAATTCCATCCTCTATGTCCACCCTTCCAAACTAATTTAAAAGTTTGTTAACTTCCTCACAAATAGATTGTAACATCTTTCACAAAGTCACGAATACTGTGAAAACGGTCACATCTTGTCTAAATTGTGTCAATGATATCCTAACATAAGGTAAAATTACATCTACAGTTTCCACTTACCACATTCGATACACAACAAAACCAATCAGACCTGCCAATGCACTCGATAAAAAGTTGACTCCGTCATTCCCGAGCCATTTCCAGCCTTTGACGTAAACTGTCGGTGTATCATGATGCATCTGTTTTTCTGTTTCTTTCGAACAAACCGTACAACGAAACTTTCGCTGAATCGTTCCGCCAAATAACGTATCGAACAGACTTCCGGCAATCCCACCAGCGGTCACGAGTAGCCATGTATCGGCAGGTAACGTAAACAACAGATCACCGGCAGTCGCGATAAACAGGGCTCCGACCACAGTCGCGGATGTCCCAAGGATTGAAACCGCTCCGCTCGTTCCAGCCGGAACACGTCGTCCCGTGAAGAGAAACGGATTTTTTTGCGAAAGTGGACCGATTTCAGAAGCCCACGTATCCGCATTCGAAGCAGCGAGCACAATCAAAAACAATACAAGAAACGCGGTGTGTTCCGTCCATGAATAGCCGACCGCAGCAAGAGCTGCGACACCGCCGTTTGCAAGGACTTGCCAGCCGTCACGCGCCCCGTCTTTTTCAACGATTTGATTCACCGTCTGTTTTCTCCGTTTGCCGAGTTTTGATAACAGACTCGAACTGCCAAAAAAGAGCATCAATAAGATCAGTCCGCTGTATCCGAACCCATAAATGACGACCGTTCCGACGACAATCGTCCAGACGGCACCGCTGATTGTCAGCAACTGCAATCGATAACCAATGTATCCGAGTAAAAAACAAAATAGAATTCCGTACATCACCGACATAAGATGACCTCGGACTCTGTCACGATTTGATCGACCGGTCGATCAAACGATTCGACGGCAAATGCCGGAACGAGTTGGCACTCGAACGCAACCGCTAACGTACTCTCCTGATAATCGATTAATGCGCGGTCGTAAAAGCCGCCTCCCCATCCAACACGAAATCCGTTTCGCATGAAGGCCCGACCGGGAACCAAACAAAGATCGATTGTATTCAATGACCGTTCTACCGCTGTATCGTCGGGTTCCCGGATCCCCATCGTTGTCTCCACCAACCGGCTGTTCGGCAGATACTCAAAAAACTTCATCTCGCGTTGCACCACTTTCGGAATCACCACCTGTTTACCGAGCTCCCATGCTTTTTCGATGATCGGATCAGTCGAACACTCATTTCGAAACGATAAGGTGACAGCAATCGAACGGGCATTTTCCCATGCCGACACGGTGAAGAGCCGATCATAAATCTGTTGCTCACGTTGTTGCCGACGGTCCAATGTATTTAATTGGTGCGTAATGAACTGTCGGATTTCCTGCTTTTCCATCCTGTAAAGTCCCCCTTATTCAACAAAAAAGCCATCACACAAGGTGACGGCTTCCATCTCAATTATTTTACTTCACGGTGAAGTGTGTGCTTACGGAGACGTGGGTTGTATTTCTTCAACTCAAGACGCTCTGGGTTGTTACGCTTGTTCTTCTTAGTGATATAAGTACGGTCACCAGTTTCAGTGCAAGCCAAAGTAATTTTAACGCGCATGGGATTCCCTCCTATCTAGCTCTCGATGTATCAAGTGTTTTTGCTTTACATAAGGTTAAGCATACTCAAGTATCGTACCAAGAAAGGAAGTGAATTGCAACTGTTCATCCGTTCTTTTTCGGAATCGTTACATGCTGGTACGGATTTTCAAGGTTCACTTGGAAGGAACGCAGTTCTTTTTCGACATGATAGTCATGTTCAATCCCGTTTCGCGCTTCTTCCCGCTCAAGGTAAATCACATTTGAATGGCGCAGTGCTTCTCCTTCAAGTCGTTTAATCGCAACGACCAATCCGCCTGTTCCGCCGTGTGAACGTTCACTTTCCAAATCGTAGACGTTACTGACAAGAGGCAGACCGTTCATTTCAGCAAACGATTGTGCAGCGGATGCCGTCTCCATATTAAAGTTATGGACAAGACGGAACTCGACGATCTTATTGAGTGCTTGCGCTTGTCGTAAGACAGCAAGATTCAACCCGGCAAGCTGGTTATACGTCTGAATGAGCGGTAAGCCGTTCACTTCGACATGATAGACATGTACCCCGTCCTGGTGCTGATAATCGGTTGCTCCTGCTGTAATGACGTAGACATTCTCACCTGAAGCCGCCAGACGCTTCGCAAACTCGGCAACCGGACGATTCGTATCATCATACTGTGTCGTCACAATCAAGATGGCCTCATTATTCCAAGACGCTTCACGTTGAACGGCCACATAATAATCATGCGGCGTCAAGAAGACGTCCGGCTCGATGTCCGTATCGGCTAAAAACGGATATTCCGCATAACGGGCATCCAACCACTCCAATGTCAGTTCATTGGCATCAAGTCGGCGTTCCGTCTCTTCAAATCGTTTGATGTGTTCACGGAACCGATTTGCCGCATACTGTGCTGTCGTTTGTCCGTCGAGAATAAACGGCCAGTCACTCGAGACGGCAAGGAGATACTCCCGAATCAGTTGACGCTTGGCTTTGACGGTCAGTTCATCTTGATGTCGATTACGGGCAACGACTCCTGCCAATCGTTTTTCAAGCTGATGCAGGTGACGAATCATCCAGTCATTCCGTTCGTTGATCCAAACGTCGGCATAACCTTTTCGTCCCCATGTTCCCATCGCGACGTGTACCGTCTCAATGTCCTGGAAATGACGCTCAAGGAAAGTCGTCGGAGAAATCGATTCAATTCCGTAGTCTTCAAAACGTTCCATTGTTTTTCCGAGGAAATCAGGACCTTCAAACCACCAATGTCCAAACAGTTCAGCATCGAACGGTGCCGTCACGAGGAACGGCGGGAAGTCTTGACCGCTTTGTTCGTCCAAATGATTGGCAAGTGCTTCTGCAAAATCCGTCGCGTGAACATCTGTCCGTTTCCAAGCCCAATCACGCACATAATAGTCTTTTTGATCCGATTCACCTGTCACGCGGTGTAACTTCAGTCCGGTATCGTATCGTAATCCCTCAGGATGCATGAATTCTGCAATCTGATCCCATTCGCGGTCGTAGGCAAGATCGCGGTAAAATTCGCGGTAGTCCGGATGACCCGGGTAACCGATGACGGAACTCCAGATCCGACCCGAAATGATTTGATCGCGCGGGAATAATGCAACACCGTGTGGTGAATAGACCGGCGCGCCGATGCCGTGTTTCGGTGACGGATCCGCATTGACGATCGAATGTTCATCAACAAACGTATAGCGGATTCCTTCTTCATACATGATTTTATCAAGGCCCGGCGTATAGGCACACTCCGGCATCCATAGACCGGTCGGACGATAACCGTAATGGCGTTCAAAGCAGTTTAATCCGGTTTGGATTTCAGACCGCGCTGCCTGTTCGGACAACATGTGCGGACTGAATCCGTGCGTCGCCGTACACGTCATCAACTCGAGATACCCTTGTTCTTTGTAATGACGGAAAGCACCGTTGAGATCACGGTTCCAGTAGTCAAACGTCACTTTTAAGTCATGGTACCGTTCTTGATAGAATAATAAGGCATCTCGCTCTTCCTTCATCAAGTCACGTTTTAATTCCTGATCAATCAACCGTAACGTATCATCCAAATGTTCCACGTAACGGGTTTGGATCAAAGAATCGGCCAACATCTCGATGACCGGCGGTGAAATACTGATCGTCCACCCGAGCGGACGTTCCAAACGGTCAATTTCCCACAGTAATGGAATGTAGGTTTCTGAAATCGCCTCGTACATCCAACGCTCTTCCAGACGATGAGCTTCTTGATGGCGGATATACGGTAAATGGGCGTGTAAGACTAATGAAAAATATCCTTTGCGCATGTTTTTCTTCCTCTCCTTGTGCTTTCTTTCTATTGTCTTAACGAACTCGGTCGAAGTAGGAATACGGGCGTAAGACTTCTACCCATTCCGGCTGTTCCAACTCACCATACTGCCAACGTGCGACGACTTCCGCAAAACGTCCGTCCATCACCGGTTCATCCCGTGGTGTTTCGACTGGTTTTGAACGCAGGACAGGTAAAAAGTCGCCGTCAATCGTCTGGATGCCCCATTCGATGATGTATGTAGTATTTGGCATCAACGGACGGACGAACCATGTATTGGTCATTTCCGGCAGTTCAAACTGATACGTTCGATTCGCTTCGCCTTTTTCATAGTCACGGAGTGTGACATCGATGATCCGAAGCTCTTTTCGGAATGAATCAAACGAAGCATGATAATGTGTCTCGAGCATCTTCCGTGATAACTCGGACAATTCCCAGTAGACGTAGACCGATGTCGGAGATTGAACGATGGCATGCATGATATCGTCTTCGTAATGCGTCGCCATTCCAAAGGCATCTCGTTCTAATGAAGGAATTGCCGTCAATGCAGGCACAATCTCATTTTCTTTTGAAGCGCTCACGGTTACCCCTGCCTTCTTCTTTTTCGGTTTAGGCGTCGTAGCCGTTTCGGTTGGTGCTGTGTTCGATTCCGTTAATGATTTTCGGTACTTGCTCCAAGCGTATTTGACTTTCCCTTCAGTCGATTCTACTTTTTCTGCGATCTGTTTGATCGTCAGTCCTTGTTCTTTTAATTTTATGATTTTTTCAAGCATTACCTATCACCTCTTTCTCTTTATTCACTTCTTTCTTATTCTACAAACTTGTTTCAAAATCCTTTTCAAAAAAAAAGTAGGCAGAGGATCTCCCTCTAGCCTACTGCAATCAGTTGTTTAAATCATAATGTTTTCCTTTTTCCAGATAAATCAGATGCTCCCCGACATTCGTCAAATGGTCGCCCATCCGTTCGATGTATCGGCAAATATTCGTGAATTGCATGATTTCGTCAACCACGACCGGCTGCAACGACATGTGGCGCATGTATTGACGTAATGCTTTATACGTCGTCTCATCGATGATGTTATCGAGATCCGACAACGCTTTTGCTTTCTCAATGTCTCCGTCACGATAGGCGACAATCGCTGTCTCCGTCATGTCGAGCAACGTTTCGAACGCTTGTTTTAATAATGAGATGTCAATCACGTACGGGAACGTTTCGACACGTAACACGGCTTTCGAAATATTTCCCGCGTAGTCGGCAATCCGTTCGAGATCGGTTGCAATCTTGATGGCTGTGATCAAACGACGTAAGTCCGTCGCGACCGGCTGTTGTTTTGCAATCAGTAAGATCGCATCATCATTAATTTCGAGTTCAAGTGCATCGAGTTCACTGTCGTTTTCGATGACTTTGAGCGCAATCTCGCGGTCGTATTTTTCTAATGCTTCCGCCGTTGTCGCAATCTGTTGCATCGTCTTACGGGCTAACAAAAATACTTTTTGATCAAGTACTGCTAGGTTTTCTCCAAAAATCGTCCGGTTCGCTGCCATTGAAAAGTTCCTCCTCGTTATCCGAATCGTCCTGAGATATAGTCTTCTGTCCGTTTGTCACTCGGATTCGAGAAGATTCGGTCCGTTTGATCGAATTCAACGACTTCTCCATTCAAGAAAAAGGCTGTTTTGTCCGAAACACGTGCCGCTTGTTGCATGTTGTGCGTGACGATGATGATCGAGTAGTCTTTTTTCAATTCTTGAACAAGTTCTTCGACTTTCAACGTCGAAATCGGGTCAAGTGCCGAGGTCGGTTCATCCATCAAGATGACATCCGGCTCAATCGCAAGGCAACGGGCGATACAGAGGCGTTGTTGCTGTCCACCGGATAAGCCGTAGGCATTCTCGTTCAATCGATCCTTTACCTCGTCCCAAATTGCAGCACCACGTAAACTCCGTTCGACGATTTCATCTAAGATTTTCTTGTTTTTGACACCGTGAACACGTGGTCCGTAAGCGATGTTGTCGTAAATCGATTTCGGGAACGGATTCGGTTGCTGGAAGACCATCCCGACGGATGTCCGTAATTCTTCGACTTCGTAATCCTTATCAAAGATATTGCGACCGTGGTACTCGATGACACCGTTCGTGCGAACGATCGGGACGAGTTCAACCATCCGGTTCAAAGTCTTGATGAACGTTGATTTTCCGCATCCTGATGGTCCGATGATTGCCGTGACTTCATTTTGTTTGATATCGAGATTAACATCTTTTAAGGCATGATCATCGCCGTACCATAAGTTCAAATCATTTACACGGTATACGCTTTGTCTTGCAGCTACTGGTTGATTCATCGTTTTTACCCCTTCTTTGGCTGGTTTCGTCGTCAGCTTCGTATCCATCATCTGTGTTCCTCCTTAGTAGTTCAGAACGTGATTTATTATAGGTGTTTGATTAGTATCGTTTTGAGAAACGGTTCCGGATCCAAATCGCAAGTGAGTTCATCGTCAAGAGGATGACCATCAAGACAATGATTCCGGCAGCTGCAAGTCCTTGGAAATCAGCTTGTGGACGGCTTGTCCAGTTGTAGATTTGAATCGGTAACGCTGTAAATTCTGAGAAGATGCCTTCCGGTGCCCGGGCGATGAAGATGGCTGCACCGACCATGATCAGTGGTGCCGTCTCCCCGATGGCACGGGATACCGCCAGGATGATTCCTGTGATGACACCCGGCAAGGAAGCCGGTAAGACGACTTTAAACGTTGTCTGCCATTTCGAGGCACCAAGCGCGAGTGACGCGTGACGCATTGCTTGCGGGACTGCTCGAATCGCTTCTTGGGACGAGACGATGACGACCGGTAAACTCATCAGTGCAAGCGTGAGTGCTCCGGCAATCAAGGTCGAACCGAAGCCCATGTTCCGAACGAAGAATGTCAGTCCGAGTAATCCGAAGACGATTGACGGGACACCGGCTAAGTTTGAGATGTTGACTTCGATGAATGACGTCATCCGTCCTTTTTTCGCATACTCTTCCAAATAGATCGCAGCTCCGACACCGAGGATGAAGATCATTGGAATGATCAACAACATCAGGAAGATCGAGCCCATCAGCGCAGGATAGATTCCGGCACGATCCGGTCGGCGTGAAGGAGCGTTTTGAAGGAAGTCGAGTGACAACCAGGCTGCTCCGTCACGAACGACACCAGACAAAAGAATACCAAGTACGACTAAACCAAATAACAGTCCAATCAAGAAAATGATTTTAGTGATATTGTTGACGACCAAACGTTGACTGATCGACTTTTTAACAGCAACAGGATCGATAAACTTTTTTTGTACGGGTTGTTTTTCTGGTAAGGCCATCTTAATACTCCTCTCTGAAACGACGCGTGATCCAGTTCGCGAGTAAGTTCATCAAAAGAGTAAAGACGAACAACAACGTACCGACAGCGTAGATACTATAGTATTCAATCGTACCGAATCCAGCATCGCCAAGTGCGACCTGAACGATATAAGCAGTCATCGTTTGAACCGGTTCTAACGGGTTGACGAGAGCTGTCGGATTCGATCCACCAGCAATCGTTACGATCATCGTCTCACCGATCGCACGCGACATCCCGAGGACGATCGACGCGATGATCCCCGAAAGGGCTGCCGGAACAACAACTTTTAAAGCGACTTCAAGACGTGTTGAACCAAGCGCGAGCGCACCGTCTCGGATTTTTTTCGGAACCGAACTCATCGCATCTTCCGAAATCGAGGCGATCATCGGGATGATCATGATTCCGACGACGATCCCCGGGCTTAAGGCATTGTAGATGGCAAGACCCGGAATGAGTTTTACGAGTAATGGTGTAACGAACGTCAAAGCGAAAAATCCGAAGACGATTGTCGGAACACCGGCTAAGACTTCAAGAATGGGTTTGAGAACACGGCGTGCGCGTTCTGATGCATACTCACTCAAATAAATCGCAGAAGTGAGTCCAATCGGCACGGCAACTAGCATCGCAATCACGGTAATTTCAAGTGTTCCCACGACGAGTGGCCAAATCCCGTACTCCGGTTGAGAGTTCAACGGGTACCAGTTCGTGCTGCCGAAAAATTCTTTGATCGATACGACTTCAAAGAAGTGGCGTGTCTCAAGAACTAACGTGAGAATGATGCCGATGGTCGTAACAACTGAAACGAACGCACAAAGGAAAAGTACGATCGGCATGAACCGTTCCATAACGTTTTTCATACTGAATTTTTGTTGTCGGTTCTGTTGAATCAGCTCGCGAACCGATTTGTTTGATGATGAATTCATCCTTCTTCGCTCCCTACTTCATCATGCCTACATAAGAACGGGACCCGAAAAAGGGGAATTTCCCCTTTTTGGGCCGTCCTCGTTTGGTGATGTTTATTTCATTGCGTCTTCGATAGCTTTTGCGTTTTCATCATAACGATCTTGCTTCATCTTGATGTAACCAACTTCTTCAGCTAAGTCACCAGCATTTTCATTCGTGAATTGAACGAAGTCAGCCACTTGTTTTTTATCTTTTAACGATTTGTTGTTGACATACGTGTAGATTTCACGTGACAGCGGGTAAGACAGGTCGTTGATTGTTTCTGGTGTTGGATCAACCGCATCTTTTCCTTCAGCTGAAAGTGGAACTTCTTTTAACTTATCTTTGTTTTCCGCGTAGTAGGCATAACCGAAGTAACCGATCGCTCCTTTTGTTCCTTCAACACCTTTGACGAGAACGTTATCGTCTTCCGAGAGTTGAACATCTTTACGCATATCTTTTTCGTCGAGGACTTCTTCATTGAAGTAATCAAATGTTCCTGAGTCTTTACCAGGGCTGAAGAATTTGATTGGCTCTGCCGGGTAAGATGGATCAACATCTTTCCAAGTCTTGACGTTTGGATCGAGCCACATTTTGTTGAGTTGATCGAGTGTCAATTCTTTGACCCATGTATTTTGTTTGCTGACGGCGACTGTCAATCCGTCGAGTGCAAGTGAGAGACGTGTAAATTCAATATCATTTTTTTCAGCTTCTGCTACTTCTTCATCTTTAATTTCACGTGACGCGTTCGAGAGGTCTGTTTCACCAACGACGAAACGTTTGAACCCGCCGCCTGTTCCGGATACTCCGACTGTTACATCGACGTCTGGTTGTTCGATTGAATACTCTTCACCGACTGCTTCCATGATTGGGAAGACTGTTGAAGATCCGTCTACAGCGATCTTTCCTGAAAGATCAGAAGAACTTGAAGAGCCATCTGTTTCATTTCCGCATGCCGCACCGACTACTGCGATTGACGCTACCGTTGTAATAAGAGCTGTTTTTTTCATCCAAGACATGATTAATTTTCCTCCTCGAAGTATGTCGCTGGTAACGCTACGACTTTATATCCGTTTTCCTTACAAGACTTATACTACGGATGAACTATTAAACCAAAATGAATCCAACGTAAAAGAATTGTAAAGGCGTGTATTTCTGCGTTTACAATTTGAAGTTCATTAGAAAAACAGGTCAATCCAAACAAAAAAACGAAGATGAGTTTCCTCACCTTCGCTGAACTAGTTAATTAGGCTTAGTTTGCCACGGGACATCCTTGACATTAAAGTAGGCTTTGACTAAATCATGACCAATCTTCGAGTTGACCGTTTCTTGTTCCATATATGGAAGGAAGACAGCCCATGCCATTTCCGGATTATCGTACGGGGCCCAACCGACGAGGTTCGAGTTTAATGAACGAACCGGCTGTCCGCTTCCGTCACGAAGTGCAATCCCGTCCTCACCGTAGACACTGACCTGTGCCGTTCCGGTTTTGGCAGCCGCATCGATTCCGGTCTGGGCGATGACTTTAGAAGTCCCCCGCTCGCCTTTGACGACACGGTGCAACCCTTCACGGACATGATCGATGTTCGCTTGGCTGATTTCAATCCGGTTCAAATAGTTGGTCTTAAAGCTGTAATCGACTTGTTTTGTTCCTTCTTCAATCGAGTTCGACGCCAAGACTTCTTTTAAGAAGTGGGGCTGTACCCGATATCCGCCGTTGGCAAGTGTCGAAATATATTGCGCCACCTGTAACGGGGTAAAGGCATCATACTGACCGATTACACGGTCCATCAAGAGGGTGACACGGTCCGGTGTCCCTTGTACCCCTTTGGCTTCATACGGAAGATCGATTCCCGTTGTCACACCGAGACCAAACTGACTGTAATAGTTTTGCATGATCGCCGCTGCCGCGTCGACACTTGCACCTGCTACACCATTACTTGGATACTTCGCCATCCGCATGGCAATGTTAAACATGTACACGTTCGACGAACGTTCAAGTGCCGTCAGATCCGTGATTGGTCCCATATTGACGTAGGATCCTTTTTTGGTCCCGCCAATGGTAATCGGAGCATCATTGATGACTTCATTTTGACGGATGACACCTTCCTCAAGTCCCATCGCGACCGTTGCCCCCTTGATCGTGGATCCGATTTGCAAGGAGGTTAAGACGTTATTGATGGCGACATCACTGAATTTGTTCGTTGCCGTATCCAGTTTTTGTCCTGACATCGCCAAAATTTCGCCGGTTTGTGGATTCATGACGACGGCATAACCTTCTTTCAGGTAGCCACTGCCCATGCCGCGCCCCATCTTGATTGCCTGTTGTAAGATCTGATCGACTTGTTTGTTATATTCCGCATCAACCGTCAGGACAAGATCTTTTCCTGATTCGCCTTCTTCGCGGTTCGGTTCGCCGACAGGCTCGCCGTTAAACGTTTCGTAAACATCATATGCCGGTTTCCCGCGCAACAGATCTTCATATTGTTGTTCGAGGAAAGACGTCCCGACACGGTCATTTAAGCTGTATCCTTTTGCCTTGAATTCCGCTTGTTGTTCAGCGGGAATTTTTGAGTACTTCCCGAAGATGTTGCGGAGCGTCCCTTCGTATGGATAAGAGCGTTCATAAAACGGCTCGACCGACACCCCTTTTAAATCTTCGAGGTTTTCATCGATGATGGCCATTTCTTTTGCATCCGCCCCCAATTTGACGAGCTGGGGATCAAGCGCATAGCCGACTTCCATGTTGTGTTTGATGGCGACGACTTCCATCGTCTTGTCATCAAAATCGATATCTTTTTCCGTGATTGTATCAAGACGAATCTGATCTTGCTGTGAAATCGACAACTTACTTTGCGCTTCTGAACTTGGATATTTTTCTTTGACGGCCTGTTTATACCGGCGGTCGGATTCCTTTTCATTGACAGCAATCCAATAATCCTTCAGATCGCGCTCCGTCACTTTCCAATCCTTTTTAGGCAGGTTGATGATCGCCGCAAGACGCGAGGCGATTTCAATCCGTTCATCAACTTTCGTATTTTGAGACCGGCGGTACACAATCGAGTACTTGGAAATCGTATCGACCAACAGTCGTCCGTCCCGATCATAAATCTTTCCGCGCGGTACTTCGTATTTCGAAGCAATCATCTCCGTTTTTTGAACTTCCCGTGAAATCTTTTCACCGTTCACAATCTGGACGACACCTAATCTAAAAATTAAAATCGCAAACAATAAAAACACTACAAAAAACATTAAATTCAAGCGCAGCGGCAGATGGTTACGCCGTCTGCCCCTTACTGTGATTCGTTTCGCCATGGCGTACTCCCCTATCGTTCAAAAGTCATCTTGTTTCATTATATAGAAGGAAACTTTCCATAACAACCTATCCCATCATTTTCCGCATTAAAAAAGAGCACCGGTTTCCCTTTCGGAAAACTGATGCTCTCATCTACCTATTATTTTGCGTCAGCGTAAAGTTTTGCCACGTGATCCCAGTCAATGACGTTAAAGAACGCATTGATGTAATCCGGACGACGGTTTTGATAGTTCAAGTAATAAGCATGTTCCCAAACATCAAGTCCAAGAATCGGCGTTTTGCCTTCCATGACTGGTGTATCTTGGTTTGGTGTTGAAACGACAGCTAATTTGCCACCGTCCACGATGAGCCACGCCCAACCTGAACCAAAACGAGTTGTTGCCGCTTTTGCGAACGCATCTTTGAATGCTTCGAATGAACCAAATGATTCGTCGATTGCTGAAGCAAGCTCACCCGTTGGTGCTGCTCCGTCGTTCTTTTTCAAGAGTTTCCAGAAGAACGAGTGGTTCCAATGACCGCCACCGTTATTACGGACAGCTGTTTGAATGTTAGCAGGAAGTGAATCGAGGTTTTGAAGTAATTCTTCAAGTGATTTCCCTTCATGCTCTGACCCTTCAAGCGCCGCGTTTACGTTCGTGACATACGTGTTGTGGTGTTTTGAGTGGTGAATCTCCATCGTACGAGCGTCGATATGTGGCTCCAGCGCATCATAAGCGTAGCCGAGTTCTGGTAATTCAAATTTTGACATTTTCATGTCCCCCTTTATCCTATTTTCGGAATTTCAATACTCTTTAAGACTAGCAAAAATAGTTGGTCAGGTGCAAGCAATGACCCTTAGAGATTACTGTTCGTCGCGTGGGGCGAATACAGAGACGCCGCCGCCCGGAACCGGGAAAACGCCGAATCCTTCTTCATCGATGACGACAGGCTCTTCTTGGTGATTCGTATAATCGAACCATTGTTCTCCGGCACGTGATTCGCCGACGAACATCCGTTTCTCACACATATCCGCGTTCGACAGCAAGACGGCACAACCCGAGTTCGGGAATTCTTCGACTCCACGACGGACCCAACCGACACAATGCGGATCATCCAGGTAGTCTTCTTGCTCACCGTAGGCTTTATGGTAACGGGCGTACAACAAGGCATCAATCATTTCCTTTTTGCCTTCAACCGGATGCGGTCCTTGTACTCCGTAGTAATCGCCATAGAAGACACACGGATAACCGTCTTTACGAAGGAGTACCGAAGCATAGGCATGTTGTTTAAACCAATCGTCAATCCATGACTCAAGCGACTCGCCTGGTTGGGAATCGTGGTTGTCGACGAATGTCACGGCGTTCGTCGGATGGGATTCCACCAACGTATCCGCGAACAGTGTCGTTAAATCAAAGTCCTGTCCTTGTTGCGATGCTTCATGGAATTTATAGTGCAACGGGACGTCAAACAAATCGATCGTATAGTCGACACTGTCTAAAAACTGACGGCAGTCGTCTAGATCCGACTTCCAGAACTCACCGACCATATAAAATCCTTCCGGGTTATCCCCGATCATTGATTTGGCAAATTCATTGACGAATTCATAGTTGATGTGTTTGATCGCATCAAGCCGGAAACCTTGGCAGTTGATCGTCTCTTTAAACCAGTTTCCCCAGTTGATCATTTCTTCGCGGACTTCCGGATGATTGTAATCGATGTTTGCGAACATCAGATAATCATAGTTGCCGAATTCGTCATCAACTTGATCGTTCCAATCTTTATTTTTACCAGAGATTTTGAAGACACCTGTTTTATCTTCGCGTGCATCAAAATCGGTTCCATTGAAAAATTCGTGTGTCCAGATGAAATCAGAATATTTTCCGTTTCGACCCGGGAACGTAAATTTTGTCCACGCATCGATTTCAAATTCTTCTGAAATTTCTTGCGAACGGTCTTCCGGGTGGACTTCCACAACTTTAATCGTCTCGAGTTCATCGGCAGCCGCTTTATGATTCATGACGACATCGGCATAGATGGCGATGTCATTTTCATGCGCGACTTGAATCGCTTCGACCAATTCATCTTTTGTCCCGTATTTCGTCCGGACCGTTCCTTTTTGATCAAATTCCCCTAGATCATAGACATCGTAAATGCCATACCCTGTATCTTCATCTGATTGTCCCTTTGATGCTGGCGGAATCCAAACAGATGTGATGCCTGCAGCACGCAGTTCCGGCGCTCTCTCTTTTAAGCGTTGCCAATGCTTTCCATCATTTTCTACATGCCACTCAAAAAACTGCATCATCGTATGGTTACGTTCCATCTCTCTTCGCTCTCCCTTAAATTGCCATAGTATGAATATTATTGTATGAACATTATTACAATATCTTTAATATTCCCCGTGGAACCAAAAATAAACGCACACTCAAAAAAAGAGTGTGCGCTTATGAAATGGACCCTGCAGGACTCGAACCTGCGACCGGACGGTTATGAGCCGTCAGCTCTAACCAGCTGAGCTAAGGGTCCTTAAGTAATAGTAGCGGCGGAGGGAGTCGAACCCACGACCTCACGGGTATGAACCGTACGCTCTAGCCAGCTGAGCTACACCGCCATGATGAATTAAAACAACTAATATCAGATTACTGGAATGAAACTTAAATGTCAATAAATTATCTCACAAAAACAAAGAGGAATTTCTTTTCAGAAATTCCTCTTGTCTCATGATGAATATTCACTTCATGCTGTTCCTGACCGTTGCTCCAGTACCAAATCCGTAATGTTGACGGCGTGGTCACCGATTCGTTCCAAGTTCGACAACAGATCAACGAAGATCATTCCGGCTTGACCGGTACAGTCTCCTGCATTAACGCGCAAGACATGGTGTTTGCGGAATGAACGTTCGAGCGAATCCAGTTTCCCTTCGAGCTCAAGTACTTGGCGTGCCAAGGAAACATCATCAAGTTCAACTGCCTTGATGGCTGTTTCGACGATTTTTTGCGTCAAGACATACATCTCATCCAGCTCTTTTTTCGCTTGTGCCGTAAATTCGATACGATTCACGATTTGGAAATCAACGAGTTCGATGACGTTTTCGACATGATCGCCGATCCGTTCAAAGTCATTGACGGCATGCATCAAGAGTGAATGGTCATTTGATTCCCGTTCTGATAAGTCATGTGCTGCGACTTTAACGAGATAACTTGTCACTTCTGTATTCAGATGATTGATGGCGTATTCGATCTGACCTGCATCTGATACATCCTTTTTATCATGCGATTGCGTATAACGGTGCGCTTTTCCAAGCGCTTCCTTCGAGAACTCACCCATCCGTAACACTTCCATTTTTGCTTGATTTAAGGCGAGTGACGAAGATTGGTTTAGGATGTTTTGATCCAAGTGGCGTGGTTTCGAGTCGACGGTCGTATCCGTGCCCGGCACGACTTTTTGAACGAGCCACGCAATTTGCGCGATGAACCAACATTGAATCAAGGTGTTGACGACGTTAAACGTTCCGTGTGCAAAAGCAATCTGCATCTGTGGTCCAAGTCCGAGCGTTCCTGTAATCCACGTAATAAAACTTGAGAACAACGGTAAGGCGAGCAAGAAGATAGCTGTTCCGACAATATTGAAGATGACGTGTGCTGCTGCCGTCCGTTTCGCTGCAATCGACGCACCCAGTGCTGCGAGAACCGCAGTGATCGTCGTCCCGATGTTATCACCAAACAAGACGGGTAAAGCTGCTTTGATGTCAATCATTCCACCCGAATAGAGTTCTTGTAAAATCCCAATCGTCGCGGAAGACGATTGAACAAGTACGGTAAAGATTGTCCCTACAAGCACACCAAGCAACGGATTATCCGACATGGAAACCGTTAAGTCACGGAACCATTCGCTTGATTCAAGCGGTGCCATTCCGTCTCCCATGAGCGTCAACCCATAAAAAAGTGCTCCGAAACCAAAGAAGATTTGTCCGATGTATTGAATCCGTTCTTTATTGAAGAAGAAAATCAGGAATGCTCCAAGCGCGATCGCCGGGAGTGCTGCTTCCTTGACGTTAAATCCGATGATGAAAGCCGTAATCGTCGTTCCGATGTTCGCCCCCATGACGACACCGATCGCTTGACGTAAATTCATCAAACCGGCGCTGACTAAACCAACGACGATGACGGTCGTACCGGATGACGACTGAATCAAGACCGTAACGACAATCCCCGCCAAAATCCCAAGAAACGGGTTTGATGTGTATTTATCTAAAATATAACGCAGGCGGTCTCCCGCTGTTTTTTGAAGTCCATCTCCCATATACTTAATACCGAATAGGAAAATACCAAGTCCACCAATAAAAGTGAAAATCATTTCCTGTAAATCATAGTTCATGCTGTCATCTCCTCGTATAAAAAGTGGAATTGATTTTTTGTGAAGAATCTATTGTTTCAACCTCTCCTATTATGTAAAGGTCTATTGAACTTGTAAACAGTTTTTTAGGTATTTGATTGTTAAGGTTTTATTAAACTGTACTAAAACAACATTTTGATTGATATAAAGCCTTTTTTAATTTACAAGTACCGTTGTTATAAAACAGAAGAAAGAGTGATTATTATGCATTTTTTAAGTCAACTACTTAATTACTTACAAACAACCCTAATTCCAAATCGTCCTTTTTTGAAGACTCGCCTGGCAGATGTTTCCCTTTATTTTTGTGGATTGGCTTGGATTTCCTTGTGGACGACGGTAATCGACAGCCTGTTTCTCGAACAATCGATCCCGTTTATCATCTGGTTCATTCTCCATTTCATCTTTATTGCAATTGCCGTTTTGTTGTATCTGTTGTTCGTGTCTTACTTAAATCGCTGGTTCATTCAGTGGATCTTGCCAAAACCTTGGGCGTTTCGACAAGTGTTTCCTTATACCGTCGCAGCAAACATCTGGACGTTCCCGATCGGCGTCTTTATTTATCAACTCGGATACTCTTCGGTCGGCATCGCGATTCTATTAGCCGGACACCTGTCGTATTCACTGCTGCCACTTTTCCTGGCTCGTCGGAAAAAGAAGCCCGCTCGACGTTTCTCCTAAGAACCTTCGCATTCGAGTACTTTTTGAGCTTCAATGCCCGTCCAACGACGGATTGACTTTCATCTTTTCGTGTTAAACAATTGTAAATGTTCAATTTTCGTTCTTGTTTCTCGATTTTTAGGGAATAGTTCGATATGATAGAACAAGTAGTCATAAACAATCTGGCGTTATGCCACAAAAGGAGATTTTCGATATGCCGAAAATGGTCCATCGCTCTAAGACTCGTCCCGTTCGTGTTGGGGACCTTGTCATTGGTGGAAGTAATGAAGTCATCATTCAAAGTATGACGACAACAAAAACACACGACGTCGAAGCGACTGTCGCTGAAATTTTACGTCTAGAAGAAGCAGGATGCCAAATCGTCCGGGTTGCTTGTCCGGAAGAGCGTGATGCGCTTGCACTTGCTGAAATCAAAAGCCGGATCAACATTCCGCTTGTCGTTGATATTCACTTCAACTACAAACTTGCTCTGATGGCTATCGAAGCTGGTGTCGATAAAATCCGAATCAACCCGGGTAACATCGGACGCCGCGAAAAAGTCGAAGCAGTCGTAACGGCAGCCAAAGCAAAAAACATCCCAATCCGAATTGGTGTCAACGCCGGTTCGCTTGAGAAACACATCCTTGAAAAATACGGTTATCCGACAGCTCGCGGTATGGTCGAGAGTGCCCTTCACCATATCAAGATTCTTGAGGATCTCGATTTCCACGATATCATCGTTTCCTTAAAAGCCTCTGACGTTCAATTGGCGCTCGAAGCATATCAGTTAGCCTCTGAGTCATTCGACTATCCGCTTCACGTCGGAATCACGGAGTCTGGTCCTTTACGTACCGGTTCATTGAAGTCAGCCGCCGGTCTTGGAGCCATTCTTTCGCGTGGTATCGGAAACACGGTCCGTGTCTCTCTTTCTGCCGATCCGGTCGAAGAAGTCAAAGTCGCAAAAGAAGTCTTGAAATCATTTGGTCTCGCAGCAAATGCCGCGACATTGATTTCTTGCCCGACATGCGGACGTATTGAAATCGACTTAATGGCGATTGCCGCGGAAATCGAAGACTATATCGATAAAATTCAAGTTAACATCAAAGTTGCCGTTCTCGGTTGTGCCGTCAACGGTCCTGGTGAAGCGCGCGAAGCGGATATCGGAATTGCCGGCGCACGTAACGAAGGATTGTTGTTCCGTCACGGAGAAATCATCCGAAAAGTTCCAGAAGCAACGATGGTCGAAGAATTGAAAAAAGAAATCGATGCGATCGTTCTCGAAAAAGAAGCAGAAAAAGAAGCCGCAAAAGCCAGTCAAGCCTAATAAAAAAGAGTCCTCCTCGGGAGCGACTCTTTTTTTCGTTTCCGCTTTTCGACTATGTTATACTAGTGGCAGAAAATTTATAGAATGTTGGTGATGTAAGTGAAAATCGGAATTGATATTGATGGAACAATCACTCATCCTTCTTCGTGCTTTAATTATATGAACAAATATCTCGGGACATCGATTGATTTTGAGATGGCCTCTGAATACGAGCTTCATACCTATACGGACATGGAGCAAATCGAGTTTTGGGAATTCATGGTCAAGTCAGGTCATGAACTCGGTATCTATCGTGAATCAATCCCACAAGAACTCGTCAAACAGCATCTGTGGGCGTTACGTAAACAGTATGACCTTCACTATGTGACGGCGCGATCGGAAATCGTCCGCCCCGTGACGGAAGAATGGATCAAACAACATGAGTTGCCACTTGATTCGTTAATCATGACAGGCTCTCACGATAAAGTACAAGTCGTTCGTGATTTGTCGCTCGACCTCTTCATGGAAGACCGGCTTGAGAATGCGATTCAAATTGCGGAAGACACGTCGATTCCGGTCATCTTGTTTGATGCACCGTACAACCGGCGTCCGCTCCCTGAAAACATCGTTCGCGTCTCGTCTTGGGATGAAGCCGTTCAGACCATTCATAAGTTTGCACCAATCCGCTAAAACAGCCTCTATTGGCTGTTTTTTCTGTATGTTGCAGTTCGATTGTCGTACAATGGTGACAAGATTCCATATTATCTCATTTTCTACATAGTGTTAAACGTGAAAGGATTTTTTTATGCTATCGACCCTTAACATCTTTTTTCTGAATATCTGTATCATTTTTTTAGTGCTGTCCGTAACATTTTACCTGATGCGGAACCGGCTCCCCATCCAACGTGATTCCAAATTCTCGACCCGTTTTTACTTTGGTTTAGCCAACGGCATGACAGGCATCTTACTGATTCATAACTCGATTTCCCTCAATGGCGCTTATATTGACTTACGGTTATTGCCACTCGCCCTATCCGCTTTATACGGCGGACCAATCAGTATCGTCACGACGGGTCTTCTACTGATCGTCTACCGGATTATCCTCGACACAGGCGACTCGATGATTGCTTTGCAAAATTCCATCATTACGTTAGTCAGTTTCGTCGTCCTTGTTTTGCTCTGTACACGGTTCATCAAACAAAAGGCGGCTTTATTTACGGTCATCGTCACGATTGGCTCTCTGCTCGTTTTAGTCCGGATGTTGTCAAGTGAAGCAGAAAACAATGCGTGGCAATCGATTTATGTCCCGTACTTTTTGATTACGATTTTTGCTTCCCTTCTGTTTTATCGGTTGTCTGGTATGTTGCAGGAGCATTTTGTCCTGTACTCGTATCAATCCTACTTGGCTTCAACCGATCAATTGACACGACTTGCCAATCGCCATGTCATCATGGATAAAGTAGCGGTTCTTGAGCAGGACCAAGCGCCTTGGGGCGTCATCCTGTTTGATTTAGACTACTTCAAAGCCGTCAACGATCAATACGGCCATGCCGTCGGAGACGCCGTTTTACGCCACTTTTCTGTGTTGCTGACCCAAGAATGTCCGGACGACGTGACAGTCGGTCGATATGGCGGCGAGGAGTTCATCGCCATTCTTCCGAATACATTTAAAGTTTCTCCTGCTCAATTGGCACAACAGATTGTTTCGACTGTGACGAAGACTCCTTTCGTTATGCAGGATCATGCCCTGTCCATCACCGTCTCAGCCGGTGTTGCCTTTGCTCGACGCCAGTCTGCAAGCATCGTTTTTAAACAGGCCGATGCTGCCTTATATGAAGCGAAGAAGAATGGACGAAATCAATCCCATCTGTATTCAAACTAAAGCGGAAGTGACGTCAATCCGTCACTTCCGCTTGTTTCAGTTGCAGCAAGCAAATAATTTCTTCGAGGACAACAGGTTTTGCAAAAAAATAACCTTGGAATAAATGAATGCCGATATTTTTGGCAATCCGAACCTCTTCGTCCGTCTCGACACCCTCGACGATACATTCAACATGCATCGATTGACTGAGTTGGAAAATCGATTCTAAGATCGATTGCCGCTTTTCCGATTCTTCGACTTGTTCGATAAATTGTTTCGGGACTTTTAATTGACGAAGCGGCAAGAGCCGTTCGAGGACGTGATACGAAGCATGTCCTGTCCCGAAATCATCCAGCGAGACCGGGAAATCGAGGGTCTTGATGCGGCGTAATGCCCGTAGAATCGACTGGCTCTCAAAATCGAGCGCCTGACTTTCCGTGATCTCAATCTTAATTTGTTTTGGTTGCAAGGAATACTTTAGTAACATTCGTTCGATGAACGGCATGAATGAATCATGTGTCAGTTGGCGTGGCGAAACATTCACGGACAAACTGAAGTCATCTGGAACAAGGCCAATCAGCTGTTTCCTCGTTTTACAGCCCTCTTCAAAAATCCATTCCCCAAGACGAATGATCAAATCGCTTTTTTCGGCAATCGGAATGAAAACAGTCGGACGTCCTGCACCCGGGATCGGGCTGTTCCAACGTACAAGTGCTTCAAGGCCAATAAATCGGTCCTGATCGGAATCATACTGCAATTGATAAACAAGATAAAAATCGTGATTGATGTCCGCTTGCGATAACGCTTGCGCCGCTTCCACCCGAAGTGCCTGTTCGTCTCTCCACTGTTCATTCAGGCACATGACTTTTTCTGAATTCCGGACACTTTCCGGAAGGGCCGATGTAATCTGTTGAATCCGCTTCGTCATGCTGGACGGATGGACTGCCCCGTCATCGATGACGATATATAAATTGACATAAATCTGATGCCGGTCGACTTGGTAAGGAGCCGACATCTGTTGGCTGAGTCGTTCCATCTCTTCCTGACAAGACACGCCGGGAGGTTTTTCCATCACGACGACAAGCGTTCCACCCTCGACACGAACCATCCCTAAATGCGGCGGCAACAAGGTTTTCAGGCGTTCGATACAATCAAATAACACCCGTTCTTGAATCTCATCGCCGAAATAACGCGCCAACTCATAATAATTTTCAAGGTGAACGCCAACTAACAACAGTTGTTGATGATCCGGCTGGGCAAAACGTTCTTCCAGTCCACGCATATTCAGCAGTTGTGTTTGTAGATCATGACGGGCTGCGTCATGTAATTGATTGGCCAGCACTTGAAGACGATGGAGATGGCGAAGGTGAAGATGATTAATGATAAAGGCAATACAAATCGCAATCCCAATCATTCCAAGTCGGGCATAGTGATCGGTTGGATCAATTTCGACTGAAACCGTCTCCGATCGGAGCATGACATATCCATTGGTCGCAACGATGATGACGACGGCATACCACATCATGATCCGGTCATACGCAATCAAGGCAATCATTAAAAATAAAAAGCAACTGGCCCATACCGTAACCGCCGCGTACGGCAACAAACTAATGGACGTAACCGGAATGATCAGAAACATGACGGATAACAAATGCGATTGGTAACGGTTCGATAATCGACTGCGGCTGATTAAAAAGGTCATCAGACCAATGAGCACCAGTACGCTGACAATCGTTGATCGATTTAAGTACGCATTTTGAATCGTTTCATCCGTCGTGATCCAAAAAATAAGTGCTCCTGCACTCATCAAAAAAAAGGCAAAGTTGCCAATCCACCGTTGCTGATTCTGAACGATTTTATCCACTGTCTTGATGGGCATCGGTCTCCTCCTTTCTGAATTGGATAATTGTCTTAACTTTTCGACATCACTTCATGATACTCCTGTCCTCCCATTCCTAGCAATTATTTCCTAAAAAAAGACATGCCCCCTTCGCTTGTTCAAAGGAAACATGTCTGTTCATTTTTTACACTAGTTAATACGATCATCGTTTTCGACTTGACCCAGTTGTTCAATGACGTCCGTCGCGGTGATGCTGCTCGGATGAATGCGTTGTTCTACGTGTTTGGACGCTTGCGCATACCAAGATACCCCCATGGCAATCAATCGTTCAAGCGGTATCTGTTTGTAGTGTTTACGTTGCCCGAGCAAACTTGTAATCAGACCGAACAACGTATCGCCACTGCCGCCTTTTGCCAATCCGCTTGACGCCCCGGCAACCACATAACCGCCGCCGTCTGGTTTGGCGATTAGGATCACATGCGCTTTTAAAACGACCGTCACTTGATGCAACATCGCATAATCACTTGCCTGTTCAAATAAATCGTCTTGGACGGTCTGAACGGATTGATTCGTCATCCGTGCAAATTCACCGATGTGCGGCGTGACGACAATTGCCGCTTTCCGTTCCGGATAACGATCCCGGATCAATGCGCCCGCATCCAGGACGACCGGGATGTCTTGGTCAAACAAAAGATCCAGCCAGTCCGAGACGGAGTCCGAAGCTAAACCGGGTCCGATTCCAGCGACATCCACTTCTGTAATCATCTCTTGAATTGCTTCTGTCGTCTGATCGAGGACCATCGCTTCCGGAGCATTGACAATCAATCCGACTTGCGCCGTCGGAACCGTTGCGACCTGAAGTTTCCCGACACCGGTCCGAAGAGCAGCACGTGCCGCCAGTTGAATCGAACCCGGCATGTGTTCGCTACCACCAATCAACAACGCCGTGCCGTATGTCCCTTTATGACCGTACGCGTCACGGGTCAGCAACGGCGCAATCGACTCGGAAAACAACTGCCATCCGCCAAAGGCCGGTAAGCCTAAATCAATCTTCTCCAATCGCCCAAAAAACGGAGCGGTCTTCAGCAAGAAAGCAGACCGTTTAAAGGCATGAAGCGAAAACGTCACATCTGCTTTTATTCCCTGACCGGAAAATCCGGTGGAATGATCGGTCGGAATGCCACTCGGAATGTCAACGGCATACAGTATTGCCCGTTGTTGTTGCTCACGCACCCAATCAAACAAATCGGTCAGCGGTTTCGTCAGGCGGGATTGATCAAACCCCGTCCCAAACAAAGCATCGACCATCACATCGTATTGGCCGCACACTGCCTCTGTCGCCAGACCAAATTTTTCGGCATACCGTTGATGCAGCAAGGCAATCGGTGTTTTCGCCGCTCCGAACGGCGCATGAATCGTGACATCATAGCCGTCGCGTATCAGTTCACGGCCAATCACATAGCCGTCTCCCCCATTATTACCCGTCCCACAGAGGATTACGATCCGTTCTTTCCTGTCGTGGTTGTTCATGACACGTTTAGCGATTTCACTCCCCGCCCGTTCCATCAACACTTCGAGCGGCAAGCCGGAAGTCTTTGCCCACTCATCGATCTGTCTTGCCTCCTGTGCCTCATAAATCATCTCCATCACCTCTGTTCGTATTATTCCCCTTTTAACTGGTTTCAAGCAAAAAAAGCCCTTTGAACGACCAAAGGACTTTCCAACATCACCTTATTTATTTTTGACAGGCTGCACAACGGCCGTAGATTTCAAATTTATGATCTTCGACTTCGAAGCCCGAATCTTTAATCGGAGCCACCCATTGCATCGGACAGGCGTCCAATGTTTCTGTTTTTCCACATGTCCGGCAAATCAGATGGTGGTGATGATGTCCCGATTGACACGCTGCCCGGTACTTCATTTCTCCATCCAATTCCGTTGTCTCTAAAATCTCGATTTCCGCAAAATCGTTTAAGTTCCGGTAAATCGTATCGTAGCTGAGTGACGGGTGTGACAACCGCAATTCCTCGGCCACTTCCCGTGCACTGACATACCGGTTGGCTTCAAACAGATATGCCAACAAATCCAGACGTTTTGGCGTCATCTTAAATCCGGACGCCTTCATCCGGTCACGCGCTTGTTCGATGTTTTTTTTCATGCGTTTTTCCTCCCATCCAAAACCGCTCGATGATCATAACGACAATCAGTTCCATCACCGCCAACATGACAATCATGCCGCCTGGTGCCAAATCAAACTGATATGCAAGAATCAAACCGGCAATCGTCGCCACTTCTCCAAAAACGATCGCATAAAAGATCGTCGCTTTAAAACTTTTGGCAAACCGAAGAGCTGCCGCTACAGGCAACGTAATCAGACTTGAAACGAGTAAGATACCGACGACACGCATGCTGATCGCAATGACCAGAGCGACGACGATCATGAATAAAATATGGACCAGACGCAAACGAATCCCGGAAACTCGGGCTTGTTCCTCGTCAAACGATAAAAAGAGCAACTCTTTATAAAACGCGATGACAAATAAAATGACGACGCCTGTCACGATGAAGATCGTATAGACATCCGTCAGCGTCACCGCTGAGACTGTCCCAAACAAAAACGATACGAGATCCATCGAAAAACCGTTTGCCAGACTGATGAAAATCGCTCCGAGACCCATTCCCGTCGCCATGATGATCGGAATCGCCAGTTCTTGAAAATGTTTATATTTTGCCCGAAGCCAGTCAATCGTCAATGCCGCGATGACCGACGTCACGATTCCAAGATAAAGGGGATTCAAGTCCGCAAGACTCGCGACCATCCCTGAAATCAACAGGCTAAGTGCTATCCCAGCCAGCGTGACGTGTGATAAGGCATCCGCAATCAAACTCATTCGGCGGACGACGACAAATGAACCGATCAAAGGCGCTGTAAATCCAATCAATACTGCGGCCACAAGCGCATACTGCAAAAACTTCAATGTCATGAATGCTTCAATCACTGGACAACCTCCCCTTGGTGGACGAGGACACGTCCCGGGACAGGATACAACGAACGAATCGTCTGTTCATCGAGTTCCCAATATTCCTTGATGCCGCAGTTACAACCGAGTCGTCCGTCAACCAAATGAATCACATCCGTCACGAGCTTACTGACGAAGTGAATATCATGTGTCACAAGGACGAAGGTCCTTTTCTTGTCACGCCGTAGTTCTTCGAGAATTTCATAAAATTCCTTCACATACCGCTGGTCCACCCCGACCGTCGGCTCATCCAGAATCATCAAATCCGGATCATTGACGAGTGCACGTGCGATGAAGACACGTTGTTGCTGTCCACCGGATAAATCACCGACCTTTGAATCCCGGCGATCCCACATGCCGACGGTTTCAAGAGCGGTCTTGACCTTTTGCCGATCCTGCTTCGTCACACGGCGAAACAGTCCCTTTTTCGCATACAGTCCCATCTCGACGACTTCTGCGACCGTCACCGGAAATCCGGAGTTAAACGATGCTGCTTTTTGGGAAACATAGCTGATCCGCCACCAGTCACTGAATGCAGCTTGATCCTGCCCGAACAGTCGAATCGTCCCCTTCGGTTTGAGTAAACCAAGCATACATTTGATCAACGTCGATTTTCCGGATCCATTTTCTCCGACAATCGCCAGGAACTGACCTTGCTGGACCTCAAAGCTCACTTCATTTAAAACACGTCGATCCGGATAGTCATATGTCAGTTGTTTAATTTCGATAATTGGTTCAGTCATATCTAATCTCTCCTTCCGTCTCGTTTTAAAACGGAATAATTACGCCTTATCAACTGTCTTATTATAGCGCCCGCTCTATTCCGGTGCAACTGATGTAACTTTTTTGTGAAGGTACGGTTTTTGAAGGATGCACAAGGTACAATAAAAGGATACAAGCTGTCGTTTCCAGAACCGTCAATTCGGGAAAAGATGGACTGAGAAGTGAAAGGAGTCGGATTTCTTTTGAAAAACGAATTAGCAGTCATCGATATCGGATCCAACTCGATCCGGTACGTCATTTTCCACCCTATCGACTCCGGTCGCTATATTGAAAAAATTAATGTAAAAGTCGTCGCTCGGCTGTCCGCTCATATCGACGGAAATGGAGCACTCGATACGGTCGGTATTCGGCTGTTATGTGAAACGTTACGACGGTTTTATGAAATCGGCGTAACCCACCATGTCGAAGAAACGATTTGTGTCGCAACCGCTGCGATTCGGAATGCGAGTAACCGTCAGGAAATCATCCATGCCGTGGAACAAGAAACACCCTTTACGATGCGTGTTCTCTCGGACGAACAGGAAGCCTATTACGGCTATTTCGCCATCATCAATTCCACCTTCTTGACAGACGGATATTCCGTCGATATCGGCGGTGGTTCGATGGAAGTGACCTTAATCGAAAACCGGGAAATGGTCGCTTACCACAGCTTCCCGTTTGGTGCCGTCACACTGACACGACAATTCCAGTCCGGCGAAACGATGACTTCCGGTGAGCAAAAAAAGCTGACCAAATTTTTGCGGGAGCAGTTCGACGAAATTCCATGGCTCAAAAATAAAAAGCTGCCGTTGATCGGTGTCGGCGGTTCGGCACGGAACTTCGTCCGGATTCATCAGTCGACCCTTGATTATCCGCTTCATGGGATTCATCAATATCAAGTCCGGTCAAAGGAATTAGGAAAATTGATTGACGAATTAGCCGATAAAGCGCCCAAACATCTGTTAAAAGTCGAAGGACTCTCAAAAGACCGGGTCGATATCTTTTTACCTGCTTTGATTGCGATTCATGAACTGGCAGTACATATTGAGGCGGATCAGTTCGTGATGAGTAATTATGGATTACGCGAAGGACTTGTTTATGAATACGATTTACATGATCAGAACCAACGCCGCATCGAAAATGTCCGGGAGGAAAGTCTGTATCAGCTCGAGAGTGACTATAAAGTCAATCGTGACCGGACGAATTACCTCGGGACAATCGCCAAATCGATTTACCGTCAGCTGATTACGCTCGATATCATCCCAGAACGGGCTGCAGACCTTCGTCTTCTTGATTCAGCCAGCCGCCTGCTCTACTGCGGTCAGTATATCAATCCGGATACACGGTCGAATCAGACATTTTATCTGTTGACGAATACAGACTTGAAAGGCATGACGCATAAAGACCGTCTGGCGTTGGCACTTGTCAGTTCCTACTCTTCTTCAAAACGGATGCAACAACTTTTGAAACCTTTCAAGGATTGGTTTACGGACAAATCAATCGAACGGTTTGATTTGCTCGGTTCTATTCTCAAACTGACTGATGCACTTGATGTGACGGAACGCCGTGCGGTGGACAGCGTTGAACTCGAATTGACAAAAGATCAAAAAGGTATTCGGATCATTCTCGACACTGGAGATCATGATTACGGATTTGAAGTCGAAAAAGCGGAAAAACAAAAAAAGCACCTCGAACGTGTCATTGATCGTTCGATTCTTCTGGAAAATAAAGGAGGTACCCTTACATGAAGATTGATTCCCCTGAACATTTTAATAATCGAGAAATCAGTTGGTTACAATTCAACGAACGTGTACTGGGCGAAGTAATCGATACACGAAATCCACTAATGGAACGGTTTAAGTTTTTAGGCATCTTCAGCTCGAACCTGGATGAGTTTTATATGGTCCGCGTCGGCGGACTCAAGGATGAGGTGTTAGCCGGATTCAATAAACCGGAAAATAAGCAACACTTGACGCCGAAACAGCAGCTCCGTGCCATTGCCACCAAGACAAAAGAGTTGGTCGAACAACAGTACGAAGCTTTTAAAGAAGTGACGCAGGCTTTAAAGAAGGAAGGGATTTCCTTTTTAAAGCATGAAGAATTAAATGAGATGCAGGCAGAATACGTCAAAGCATTTTTCAGGGATCAGGTTTTTCCGGTTTTGACACCGGTTGCCGTCGATGCGTACCGCCCCTTCCCGATGCTGTCGTCCAAATCACTGAATATCGCCACTGCTCTTGAAGCGGATGATGGATCCAAACGAAATCTTGCACTTGTCCAAGTTCCGGCCGTTCTTCCACGCTTCGTAGATTTACCGGTCGAGGACGAGGAAACGACGGCCGTCATCTTACTCGAAGATGTGATCATTTCTTTTATTGATTCGTTGTTTAAAGGATACCGTGTCTTGTCCGCCATGCCGTTTCGGATTACAAGAAATGCAGACTTACCGTTTCATGAGGAAGGGACACATGATTTATTAAAACTGATCGAAAAAGAATTGAAGAAACGCCGTTGGGGTGTCGGCATTCGTCTTGAAATTCAGAAAAATGCCATCAACACGAACCTGCTCAACATGTTGCGGGACGTCCTTGATCTACAGGACCGGGATATCTATGCCGTTGATGGTCCAATCGATTTGACGTTTGCCTTTGCGTTTTACAGTCAGATTGGTGTCGAGTACGATCATTTGATTTATCAGACAATCATGCCGGTCGAACCGCCGGCACTGGAAAAATCGAAAAACCTGTTTGATCAGATTCTGCAACAGGATTATTTGTTGCATCATCCGTACCATACGTTTGATCCGGTCGTCCGGTTAATCGTTCAAGCCGCCAATGATCCCAATGTCCTCGCCATTAAACAGACACTGTACCGTGTCTCGGGTGATTCTCCGATCATCAAAGCACTGAAAACGGCTGCTGAGAATGGAAAGCAGGTCACTGTTCTCGTCGAATTGAAGGCGCGTTTTGATGAAGCGAAAAATATCGAGTGGGCCAAACAATTAGAAAAAGTCGGCGCCCATGTCATTTACGGTTACAGCGATTTGAAAACGCACTCGAAGATCACATTGATCGTCCGCCTACAGGAAGGTCGGATTCAACGGTTTGTCCATCTTGGGACCGGTAACTACAACGATTCCACCGCGAAACTGTATACGGATATCGGACTGTTGACGGCACGTGAACAGATTGCTGAAGACGCTACGAATTTCTTTAACTGGTTATCCGGCTACGGTGAACAACCACAATGGAACGCGCTTCATACGTCTCCGAACTCGATGCTCGAGAAATTTTTGTCCTTGATTGACGACGAAATCAAGTACCATAAAAAACACGGCAATGGTCGAATTGTAGCGAAAATGAACAGCTTGACGGAAAAAGACATCATCTTAAAACTGTATCAGGCTTCACGTGCCGGCGTCCGGATTGAACTGATTGTGCGCGGCGTCTGTTGTCTTCGTCCACAGGTGAAGGGTGTTTCTGAAAATATCCGTGTCACCTCTGTCGTCGACCGTTACCTCGAACATTCACGCATCTTCTATTTCCATCATAACGGCGATGAGCTGATTTACTGTTCGAGCGCGGACTGGATGACCCGTAATATGCGCAAACGAATCGAGATTCTCTTCCCGATCATCGATGAAGATCAGAAAAACTACATCAAGGATTGTTTGGCTTTGACGCTGGCCGACAACGTCAAAGCTCGGGAACAAGATGAAAACGGAGACTACCATTACGTCTCTAAAGGAAAACAAGCTTGTGAATCACAAATATTAATCCAGCATTATACAAACGGAAAATTAAAGGCAAAACCTTCATTTGATCTTCCACTTGATCAAAAATGGATTCCGATGGAACGGCCGGAAGAAAAGATTACATTTGATTCGACCGCTTCCAAAAAATAATCGTTGTTTAACGTCAGACATCTTCATATAATCAATGTGTAAGCGTTTTTTTATATGAAGAAAGGACTGGGCCTCATGTTACAACAAATCTTATTATCACTGTTAGCCGGTGTCATCTGTGGTGTCGTCTTTACTGCTCTTAAGTTACCGATCCCTGCCCCGCCTGTTTTTCCGGCCATCGTCGGGATTTTCGGTGTTTTCCTCGGGATGAAAGTATTTTTATTCGTCGCGGACCGTTGGCCGTTTTAATCATTAAACATCGACTTGTCCCACATAAAAAGCGTTTTTCTTCTCTCATCGGAGAAGAAAAACGCTTTTTAACTGTTCCTTTAATTTTTCAAAAAACTTGATCTTCCCTCTCATCTGATCCGTCTTTCAATCATCCGAGGCCGCCGCAATATCTTGGATTTCCTGATACGCTTGATGCGCCAGACGGTGACAGGTAGGACAAAGCGTCTTAAAGTGTCCGTTATCCTCGTGCCATTCCAAAACCGATTGTCGTGTACTTCCGCATGCTTCGCATGACGCCAGGAGTGGCGCCAAATGATTCCGTTCCCGAAACCGCTCAATCCGCCGTTTTTTAGCTTCCTCGACGGTCGACACATCTGTTTCGAAATGACCTGCTTGCCAGGCTTCCAGCAACCATTGCCTTGTTTTCGGATCCGTCTGGCCCGGCTTGATGTTCAAAGCAGGAAATCCGGATCCGAGTAACGGATGACGTAAATCAACACTAATCAAATCCAAACAAGCATATGTGCGTTCTTGTTCGTCTGCCTCCACCAGCCAATGTGGATCAGCAGGACGCGTCGTGTATTCACTAAATAACACTTCCGCATATGCAACGATACCGTCTGCAGTCGCTAAAAAAACATCTTCTCCTTCTGCCAACTCCGCCGGTAAGTAAAAGGGTTCTTTTGTTTCGTAGTACGCAACGACTGCTTGACGTAAAGCAAACTCAGATTCTTCGACGATTAGTAGATGACACACGCGACAGACACCTCTTCCGTTTAGATGGATGTACCAATCAGTGGTAGACGCCACTCGGCATCAAATTTCCCCGAGCGTAACATCATGATCTCTTCTTTGTAGGGTGCGACTTTCTTTTTTGGATCCAGACCGATATACGGCGTTTCAAGGATTTTAGGCAGGTGTGCCAAATCCCGGTGATGGACGATGAGATGTAATGGATCAAATCCAATCTCACCAAAACCAATGTTTTCGTGACGGTCTTTTTTGGCACCTCGCACGTTTTTAGAATCATTGACATGAATGACACCTAACCGATCGATCCCGACGATTCGATCAAATCGTTCAAGAACACCATCTAGGTCATGAATCAAATCGTATCCGGCGTCATGGACGTGACATGTATCCAGGCAGACGGACAGACGATCATTATGCGTCACACCCGCAATGATTTCCGCAATCTCTTCAAATGTTTTTCCGATTTCCGATCCTTTCCCGGCCATCGTCTCGAGAGCAATCTTCACCTGTTCGTCTCCAGTCAAGACTTCATTGAGACCCTCGATGATTCGCTTGATTCCGACCTCTTCGCCGGCACCAACGTGGGCTCCTGGATGAAGAACGATATGTTTCGCTTTTTCAAGCGCCTCTGCCCGACGGATTTCTTCTGCCAAAAACGATACTGCCAACTCAAATGTTTCCGGTTTTGTCGTATTCCCTAAATTGATGATGTAAGGGGCATGCACCACGATTTCTTCAATTCCGTTTGCTTCCATGTGTAACAAAGCTTCCGGAATCCGTAAATCAGAAATCGGTTTTCGTCTTGTATTTTGAGGAGCACCTGTATAAACCATCATGGTTGTTGCTCCATAGGACGCTGCTTCTTCACTTGCACCAAGCAACATCTTTTTCCCTGAAAGTGACACATGTGAACCGATTTTCATTGTAAATTCCACCCTTCTTCTGTTCTTAGTGTACCAAATGCCGAAAAAAACAAGAACCTTTAGCCACCTAAAAAAAACAAAGCCCACGATGTTCTCGTGAACTTTGCTGAAACGAATCATCCTCAACACACGTTGCGGATGAATTATTTTGATTTACTTGCGTTGGCTTTACGTTCGGCGCGACCGATTCCGCGTTGTTCTTTAATGCGTTCACGTTTCGCCGTTTCTTTTAATTTGTATTGGTGTTTCTTTTTATAACCTGGTTTAACACGTTTTTTGGCTTTTGCTGCTTCCCCAGATAAACGGCTGTGTGCTGTTTTTGAAACAGCGGTCTTCATGTGTGGTTTCGCACGGCGACGTTCTTTCACTTCGCTGACTTGACCACTCTTGACATCAACGTTCGTAAATTCGATACCACGGTCTTCCAGACGGTTGATCGAACCATTCTCATGATCTTCGAACAATGTGTACGCCAAGCCATCTTGGTCAACACGACCGGTCCGACCGACACGGTGGACATAGAAGTCAAGATCTTTTGGAATACCATGGTTGATGACGTGTGAGACGCCTGAGATATCAATTCCGCGTGCCGCAAGATCCGTTACGATGACATATTGGTATTTCGCTTCGTTGATTTCTTTGATGGCTTGTTTCCGACGACGGGCCGGCAGGTCACCGTGAAGTGAACCGACGTTGAGTCCCGCTTCCAAGAAGAGAGCTTCAAGTTCGATTGCTTCTGTTTTCGTATTCGTGAAGACGAGACAGATATACGGGTTAAGAGCTTTCGCCAGTTTTAACGCCAAATCTGAACGATCCCGGTGTTTGACAGGAACTGTGTGATGGACGATTTTCTTAGCTGTCTGCTGTTTCGGATCCACATGGGCATACCGTGGATTGTTCATATACTTTTTCAAGAAGGGTTGCAGTTTTTCTGGAATCGTCGCAGAGAAGACCATCATCTGTAACTTCTCCGGTAATGCTTGGGCAATCCGGTCGACTTCCGGTAAGAATCCCATATCAAGCATCTGATCCGCTTCATCGATGACGTAATGTTTTACGAAGTGTGGTTTCAACGCTTGTTCTTTAAACAGATCCAAGATCCGTCCCGGTGTGCCGATGACGATCTGCGGCGAAACTTTGACACGTCCGATTTGACGCTCGCGGTCCATACCACCTGTAATCAGACTCGTCTTGATATAGTCCGGTTGTTTGACGAGGATCGACTTTAACTCTTCGTGAATCTGCCAAGCCAGTTCACGTGTCGGAGCAACGATGATTGCTTGCATCTCTTGTGATTCCGGGTTGATGTTTTGAACGATCGGCAGGAGGAACGATAACGTTTTTCCTGTTCCGGTTTGTGATTGTCCGATGATATCCCGCCCTTTGAGCGCTGCCGGAATGATCCGGGATTGAATATCGGTTGGTTTTTTAATACGTGCGTCTTCGAGTGCTTCGACGACGAACGGGTGCAAATCGAAATGGGTAAATCCATTCATATTTGTCACCATCCTTTCTCTTTCTTTAACAATTAAAGGCGAATCGTCCGCCTTCACCATCTATTTCTTCAGTTCAACATGGGTATTGGTCTACTACCGTCATACAAATATGAATACGTATAGAAACGATCGGGAATTTTTTTGTTTTTCGTATGAAGCTTCAACGCGCTGAAGGCAACTTTCATCATCTCTTCAGCGGACTGGACGACTGTCGCGTCCATCGATTTCATGTCAACAGCTTCTAATATAGCACGATTCCCGTCAATGCCGACAACTATTTTTCCGGAAATCCCTGCTTTTTTCAATGCTTCGAGTACACCCATCGCAATATCGTCATTGTGACAGTAGACCGCATCAAACTCGATTCCGGATTCAATCAATTGACGCATGACACGCTCGGATGTGACCGGATCGTAGTTTCCACTGGCTGAATTCACGATGGACAACCCCGGTTCACTTTTGATTCCTTCCAAGAACCCGCGGTGGCGTTCATTGGTCGTATAGACATTCGCCGTCCCTGTGATTTCAATGATTTTTCCCGTCGATTGACCGGTTCGCTTAATGAATTCGTTTTTCATATAAGACGCCAATTGTTCACCGATCATTTGATTGTTGGATGTAATCGAACTGACGACGGCATCCGACCGAATCATCCGGTCAATGGCAAACACCGGGATGCCTGCTCTTTTGGCTTCTTCGATTGCACTGCCGATATAGACATCGTCTAACGTCGTAACGAAAATTGCATCCACCTGTAGTTCGATGAACTCGAGGATTTGTTCCCGTTCACTAATCCGTGAATTTTGTGACGTCGCTACGACCGCCTCATATTTATTCGCTTTTGCTTCCGCTTTGAAAGCGTTGATGAGACGCTGCGCAAACTCATGTTTATCGTTGACGATTGTAAAACCGACGACATCTCGTTTTGGACTCGCTTCTTTTTGGACAAACATGTTCGAGATCAGCAAGACGGACGAGATCCAAATGATTAACACGAGCAACCAGGATTTATTGAATCTCATTCCTGTGCCTCCCGTCTCGGGAAGAACAGTTGAACGGTCGTCCCGACGCCGACTTTACTGTCGACCTCGAGTCTTCCATTATGTTGCCAGACGATTTGACTCGACATGAACAGACCAAGACCGTTTCCGTTGATTTTTGAGGTCTTGAACGCTTGACCGATTTGACTAATTTGCTCGGCATCCATTCCTACTCCGTTATCTTGGATGATGAAGACGAATTGATCCGGATACACGTGGAGATGAACATGACAAATTCCGTCCGGTCCTTTGGATTCAACGGCTTCGAGTGCATTCCCGATACAGTTCGACAGGACTTGCAACAATCCGTTTTCAGAAGCATACAGCGTCGGCATGTGAGCCGGTGTATAGATTTTACAATCCGCTTCATACGGATGTGATTTCGACTCAAGAATGAACGTCAGTTTCTCCATCATTTTTTTGACGTCGACTTGCCCCATCACTAGTGACGCATTGTCGTTTTTCGACAAATCAAGCATCGTCTGAATTAATTGATTGGCCCGGTCTAATTCTGATAACGCGATGTGCATCATGTCCGGATTATTTTGTTTGTCCTCTGATAAAAGCTGCAACGCCATCTTGACCGGTGTCAACGGATTTCGAATTTCGTGGGCAATGCCGGCTGCCAGTTGTCCGAGCGATGCCAACTTCTCTTGGTGTAAAATGACTTGCTGCTGGCTCAACTGTTCGACCCGGGCGTTCTCCATCCGCTGTGCGTACTCATTATAGGCGGAGACAAGTGTCTTGACTTCATTCGAACCGGAACGTTCCAGCGTAATCGGTTGTGGTGTCGTACTTTTCTCAATCTTTTGTACTAACTCAAGTAACGGTGCCGTCAATTGACGTGACATCAAATAGCCGACAATCAGGCTCAAGACGAGGGTCAACGCGGCGATGACCAAATATTGCTGACGCGTCGTATAGACGGGTTCATAAAATACGCTTCGCGGCGTCCGAACCAACACTTTCCAGTCGGTTACCTTTAAATCCTGTGCAAAGTAGTACATGTCTTTATTTGTACTAAAAATTTCGTTTGGCTTTGTACTTCGGAAGGCACGATCGACGACACTTTGGCTCAACAGCCGTTCTTGATCGGTCACAAGATTTCTTGAAGTGGCAAGCGGCTCGCCTTGGCTGTTAAAGAGATAGGCCATCGTATCATCATCAAACGATTCCAGAGAATTACGGAAGACCACCGAATTCATCAAACTCAGTCCGCCACCAAACACGCCGACACGTTCATTGCCGTTTCGAACGGATACGAACATATACGTCAGGTAATCACTTTCCAACGGATAACGTTTACTCATATGAAAATCCGTACTCGTCAATGCTTGAAGGAACGAATCGTCTTCCCGGATTGCACCATCCTTTATTCGTCGGTCTTCACTCGAGAACCAGGTGATTTTGTCGGTTTTACGATCATAGTAAAAGAAACTTTTAAATCCGGTATCGATATCCAGTAAGTTGCTGTCCCGGATCGCCTGTTCAAGATTGTTCATGTTGGTGACATTTAATTGAAGACCCATGATTTTCTCATGCAGGTTTCCCACACTGTCACGCAGGGCATTGCTCGAGACCTCAACACTTTTTTCACTCTGCTTTTCTGTCTGTTGTTCTACCCGTGAAATCGTTACCCGATCCGCCGTGAAGGCCAGTGCTGAGATGACAAGACAAATAAGAATGAATAATACAGCCGTGATTTGGAAAAAATAGGACCGCATCATCTTTTTCGTCTCCATCTTTCCGCCCCCTTCCCCGTTCATTTTCAACCCAATTAGTATATCATGTTCTTACGTGCGAACAGACTCCTCTGTTTTCATTCACCTTCAATCAATGGTACACTCTAAATAATCATTCTTTCTATACTAAAGGAGAATCTAGACTATGCTTGTAAAAAAAATCAGTCCTCGCGGATATTGTTACGGTGTCGTGGATGCCATGAAACTCGCTCAACAAGCGGCAATGAATGACAGTTTACCGCGACCTATTCATATTTTGGGTATGATCGTCCACAATGCTCACGTCACACGTGAATTCGAACGGATGGGCGTATTGACCGTTGACGGTCCGGACCGTCTTGAAGCATTGGAAACGATTAAAGAAGGTACAGTCATCTTCACCGCTCACGGTATCTCTCCTGCAGTTTATGCACGAGCTGCCGAAAAAAACTTGACGGTCGTCGATGCGACTTGTCCTGATGTTACACGGACACACGACTTGATTCGGACTGTTGTCGCTGACGATTACGAAGTCATCTATGTCGGCAAACATGGTCACCCTGAACCGGAGGGAGCCGTCGGGGTTGCGCCTGAACACGTCCACCTCATCGAAAAAGTAGAAGATATCGATGCGTTGCCTGATCATCTGGCAACCAAAAAAATTATCGTCACCAATCAGACGACGATGAGTCAATGGGATGTCCAAGCATTGATGGGACACGTTCGTGAAAAATATCCGCACGTCGAAGTGCATAATGAAATTTGTAATGCGACACAAGTCCGTCAGGAAGCTGTCGCTGAACAGGCCGGTGATTGTGATTTGGTCATCGTTGTCGGTGATCCGCGCTCGAATAACTCAAACCGTTTGGCACAAGTGTCGTTCGATATCGCCGAGACGCCGGCTCACCGCATCGGTGACTTGACTGAACTTGATTTATCTTGGCTCGAAGGGGTTCAGCATGTGGGTGTAACGTCTGGTGCTTCAACACCGACGCCAATCACTAAAAAAGTCATCGATTTCTTGCAGCAGTACGATCCAGCTGATATCAGCACACATGATAAGACACCATTCCTTGAATTGCGTCGGATTTTACCGAAAGTAAAAATTCTCTAAATCAGAATGAAACGATTCCCAACCGTCCAGTCCGGTGGGAATCGTTTTTTTTTATAAGAATTGAAACGGATTCGTGTTGGTCGTCGACACGATCAGTTCTACGCCGCGGATGTTCTGTTTCGTAAACCGTTCTGTCAGGAGATTCACGACCCCTTGCTTCATGACCGATTCGACGTGATGCCCCGGATCAATCACAGCAAGCCCCAGTGCCATGGCATCGTGGGCGACATGGAAATATAAATCTCCCGTCACCAAGACATCGGCCCCCGCAAATGCAGCCGTTGATACATATTTATTCCCATCCCCGCCTAATACGGCAATCTTACGGACCAGTCGGTTTTCATCCCCAACAAAACGTAAGTTCTCAACAGCGAAGGCTGTCCGGACGTGTTCGGCAAATGCTCTCAACGGCATCGCTTCTTCGAGAGATCCGATTCGTCCCAGACCGAGTGGTGGTGCCGTCATTTCTTGACGAATCAAATCATACGCCACCTCTTCATACGGATGCACCTTTTTCATTGCCCGAATGACTTGCTTATGATTGAGTTCCGTGACGACGGTTTCAATCCGGACTTCATTGACCCGCTCGATTTGACCCGTTTGTCCGACGTATGGCTTGGCTCCTGTCGTTGCTTTGAACTGTCCTGTCCCCGTACTGTGGAACTGACAGTCGCTGTATGCGCCGATATGCCCTGCTCCTGCTCGTCCAAGCGCATCAGACACCCGTTCAACGGCTTCTTCCGGAACGAAGACAGCGAGTTTGTAAACCGTATTCTCGAAAGAAGGAACCAATACACGGGTATCGGTCAGACCGAGGGCGTCCGCCATCAAATCGTTTACGCCCCCCTCTGCCACGTCGAGATTCGTATGGGCCGCGTAAACGGCAATCTCATGTTTGATACATTTCATGACGATCCGTCCTGCCGCGGATTGATCATTGACTTGGGCTAACTTACTAAAAATCGGCGGATGATGCGCGATAATCAAATCAATCTTTTTTTCGATTGCTTCGTCGACGACGGATTCCAAAACGTCCAGTGTGACCAGAACCCGTTTGACGTCCTTGTTGAGTGTCCCAATCTGTAAACCAATCGGATCCCCCTCAAAGGCAAACTTTTTAGGGGCAAACGACTCGAACTGTTCGATGATTTGCTGTCCGTTTGCCATCAGTGTGTCACCTCTTCCATTTTCTGAATCAACTGCTCGATTTTCACGATTTTTTCCTGTAGTTGATCCGATTCCGTCCCTTGACGCATCTGTTCTAAAATATACTTGCGCTTTTGTTGTTCCGTTTGCCACTTTTCAACAAAGGCAGGCGCTTTTTCACGCATTAATTGTGGACCAAAGTACAGTTCCCATTCCCGCTGCTCTGAATCATCCGCATATACGGATTCCTCGCCTTTTTGGGCGACCAGGATTTCATAAATTTTTTCGTTTTCTTTGACGATGGCTTCCGACAAGAGGGCGTATCCATTTGCGAGCAACCATTTCCGGACATCCACTGCATCGACGTTTGGTTGGAGAATCAATCGTTCTTCTCCCGATAAATTGGCTTTTCCTTCTTCGAGAATCGTCGAAATCAATGTGCCGCCCATTCCGGCAATCGTAATCGCCGTTGCTTCCCCCGGCGTCAAGACGGTCAGACCACTTCCGAGACGGACATCAATCTTGTCCTCGAGTTGAACTAACGCGACCTGTGCTTGGGCTGCTTCCATCGGTCCGACGTTCACTTCACCGGCAATCGCCTTCTCGACGAGGTTTTGTTGCAGACAATAACACGGGACAAATGCGTGATCGGATCCAATATCCGCCAGCACCGCTCCTTGTGGAATATAAGACACGACTTTTTTTAAGCGTTGATCCAGTATGACATTCGTTTGCATCTGATTCATCCTTCCTCTGTTCACTCTCTTTTTAAAATAGCGGACTTGACGAAAAAAAGAAACCGTCGTCTCCATTAAAACCGTCACAAAAAAACACCCATCTCGGAGAAGAGACGGATGTTGATTGACTTATTTCTTTTCAGCAAGCCATTTCGCTAAAACAGTGGCTTCTTCGTCATTCGCAAGACCGCCAGGCATTTGCCCTTTACCGTTGATTGCGATTTCTTTAATTTCTTCTTCTTTCAGCTTCGCGCCGACTTTTGTTAAGTTCGGACCTGCTCCACCTTCAAGATTTCCACCGTGACATCCTGTACATCCTTTTGATGCAAATAGATCTTCCGGCTTCATTTCAGCTGTTGATGGACCTTTTTCAGCTTCTTTTACCTGATCGACCCCAAAGTATGACAATGAAATCATGGCGATGATGGCGATGATCGCAATCGCTGCGAACGGTACTAACGGATTACGCATTTGGATTCCCCCCCATATTCTATACCCAACCAAGTTGGTGACTGAATGGTATTCCCCGTTACTATTCTACTGTAAAAAAAACAGAGAAGGAAGAAAAAAACAAAACTTTTTCTCCCTTCTCACTAAAATTTCATATTTTCTTCACACTTTGAATTAATCGAGGAAATCTTTCAGACGTTTCGAACGACTTGGGTGACGCAATTTCCGCAATGCTTTCGCTTCAATCTGACGAATCCGCTCACGGGTGACACCAAATACTTTCCCGACTTCTTCAAGTGTCCGCGTCCGACCGTCATCCAAGCCGAAACGGAGACGTAAGACGTTTTCTTCCCGATCGGTTAACGTATCGAGTACGTCTTCCAACTGTTCTTTCAACAACTCGTAGGCTGCGGCATCTTGAGGAGCTGTCGCATCCTGGTCTTCAATGAAGTCACCGAGGTGTGAATCATCTTCTTCTCCGATCGGTGTTTCAAGCGAGACCGGTTCTTGCGCAATCTTAAGGATTTCACGCACTTTTTCCGGCGTGATTTCCATCTCTTTTGAAATCTCTTCCGGTGTCGGTTCACGTCCTAAATCCTGCAACAATTGACGCTGGACCCGAATCAATTTATTGATTGTTTCAACCATATGAACCGGAATCCGGATCGTCCGCGCTTGGTCGGCAATGGCACGTGTAATGGCCTGACGAATCCACCACGTGGCGTAGGTCGAGAATTTGTATCCTTTTGTATAATCAAACTTTTCAACTGCTTTGATCAGTCCCATGTTTCCTTCTTGAATCAAATCAAGGAACAACATACCACGACCGACATACCGTTTAGCAATCGAAACGACAAGACGCAAGTTCGCCTCAGCCAGACGTTTTTTGGCTTCTTCATCGTTTTGTTCGATCCGTTTTGCGAGTTCGACCTCATCTTCTGCATTCAACAAGTCGACGCGACCAATCTCTTTCAAGTACATCCGGACCGGATCGTTGATTTTGACACCCGGCGGTACGGATAAATCATTGAGATCGGCTTCTTCTTTGTCGTCACCGGTCCCATCGTTATTGACCTTGATGCCTTCTGTTTCAAGCAACTGAAGAAATTCTTCAAACTGTTGCGCATCCATCGATTCGAACGAACTGAGTTTGTCCTCGATTTTTTGATGCGATAGTTCACCATTCTTGTGTCCGAGCGCGATTAGTTCATCCTTCGCGAGACGGAGTATTTCAGCTTCTGATCTTGCTTTTTCTGCCATCGAACCATACACTCCTTCCACATCATGCAGCAGGTCACCGATCTTTCAAACGCCGTTTCCGTTCGATGATCGCCTGCATTAGTTCCGCTTGAGCGCGGATATCTGTTTGTTGACTCAACTGCGACTTTTCTTCGTCTAGCGTCCGTCGTTGCCGTTCGTTTTGAACAGAACGAATATAGTGACTCAATAAATCCGGATCATATTCCGGCATTAGCATGAACTCTAGATCCGCTACGATTCGCTGAAGTGAAGCATCCTGAAGCATCGTTAGAAATCGGTCCGGATCCGCTGGGGTATCTGTTCCGTAAAATTCATATAGTTTACCTGCAATCAATTGATGCGCCGGATCATTGAACTCAACACCCAATTGATCCCGTACTTCAAGTCCCACTTCCTCCGACCGAATCATATAGGCCAGTAAAAAACGTTCTGCTTTTTTCCAGTTCGAAAATGTTCGATCTTGTGCAGAAGAAGTGACTGTTTGTGTTTCTTGCCGTCGTTCTGGTTTCGGTTGAGCATGTTGCGTCGGCAACGGTTTAACTTGTGACAATAACGATTCTTTCGACAAATGAAACTCTTCCGCCAGTTTCCCTAGATAGATATCACGTAACAACGGATTGGTCGTACGACCAATCTCCTCAAGCATAGTTTCAATATAACGAACCCGTTCTCCTTCTAATCGGAGATTTTTTCCTTGCCGAAAATAAAAAGATTTAAATTCAAGGCCTGAAATTCGTTCTTGTTCCACCAGACGAAGAAAGGTTTCTTCTGACTGGGTCCCGATGAAAGAATCGGGATCTTCGCCATCCGGCAATCGAATTACGGAACAATCGACCGCAACGTCTTCTAATAAGCGTAGTGCTTTTAATGTCGCTGCGCGTCCCGCTTTGTCTCCGTCATAACATACAATGACTTCATCGACGATCCGTGCCAGATTTTGCGCATGAACAGGAGTTAAGGCCGTTCCTAAAGAAGCTACCGTATAGGGTATACCCGCTTGAGCGACACGTACAACATCTAAATTTCCTTCCACCAACACGACCTGTTTACTTTTACGCATGGCACCTCGTGCCTGCGCAAAACCAAACAACAGCTCACTTTTATTAAAAAGCGGTGTTTCAGCCGTGTTGACGTACTTCGGGTCTCTCCCGTCAATGGAACGTCCACTGAATCCAATAATCGTGCCATCACGATCTGAAATCGGAAAAACCACTCTGCCGTTAAAACGATCGCGATAATCGCCATCCCGTCCGACAGAAATCAGCCCAGCTTCCACCATCTCGTCAAGATCAAAATTTCTTCGCGCTAAAGAATCCACCGTAAACCGTTCTTGATCAGGTGCATATCCCAACTTGAATTCTCGCATGGCCGACTCTTGAATTCCCCGCTGTTCGAGGTATTCCCGTCCGCTATCACCTGCTGCCGTCTGTAACATGACTTCATGATATAAATCTGCCACGATCCGGTGCGCTTCACGCATCCGATATTTTTTTTCTTGATCCGGCGTGGACTCGGTTTGATCCGATCGTTCAAACTCCGGCAGCTTGATATCCGTCCGATCCGCCAGTTTGACGACCGCTTCCGGAAAACTCATCCCTTCCGTTTCCATAACGAAGGTAATGGCGTTCCCCCCCGCTCCACAACCAAAACAATAATACATGCCTTTGTCCGGAGAAACAGAAAAAGAAGGGGATTTTTCAGAATGGAAAGGACATAACCCTGAATAACGATTCCCTTGTTTTTTTAATTCTACACGTTCTGATATCAATTCAACGATATCCGTTGCTTGTCGAACTTGATCCACCAATTCGTCAGGAAGCCGTTTCAATCGGTCACCTCTCCTTTCGAACGTTTATATACATATACCCGCAATGAAACGGAACGAATACTCGTTCCGTTTCATTAGAAAAGTTGCATCATCTCATTAATCAGCTAGATTAGTATACTACGCGAAACAGGACTTTACTAGTCATGTGATTTGCCGGAAATTCCGGTCAAGATCAAATTGGCTGTTTCCTCAACGGCTTTGTTCGTCACATCGATGATTTGACACCCAATCCGTTCGTACAGTTTTTTCGCATAATCAAGTTCACGGTTGATACGATCGATTTGCGCATATGCGGCTTCCGGCTTCAGTCCCAGCGAACGGAGACGCTCCATCCGAATATCGATCAACTTTTCCGGGGAAATCAATAAACCAAAACACTTTTCTTTTGGAATATCAAACAGTTCTTCCGGCGGAACCGACTCAGGAACAAGCGGGACGTTGGCTACTTTGTAACGTTTTAACGCCAAGTATTGGGAAAGAGGTGTTTTCGACGTCCGTGAGACACCGATCAATACGATGTCAGCCCGCTTGATGCCGCGTGGATCACGCCCGTCATCGTATTTTACGGCAAATTCGACGGCTTCGATTTTCCGGAAGTATTCTTCATCCAATCGATAGATCAAACCGGGTTCTTCTTTTGGTTGCAGGCCAAGACGTCCTTCCATCGTGTCCAGCAGCGGACCTAACAGATCAATCGCCTTGACATCATGAGCCTGTGCCGTCTCAGCGAGAAGGCGGCGATGTGTGGCATGAACGATCGTATAGACGATGGTCGCCTGCTCTTCCTTTGCATGCAATACCAGATCATAGATGACTTGATCGTCATCGACAAACGGAATCCGGACGGTTTCGATTGCCTGCTCTGGAAACTGAATCGCCGCTGCCCGAACGACTAATTCACAGGTCTCCCCGACTGAGTCACTGACTACATAAATACGTTGTCTCATCTGCGAACCCCCTCTTAAAGTTCTTCATCTCGTGCTAGTGCGACCAATACTTTTGTCATGTTCGTCTTCGTCATCCGACCGACGACCTTCAAGACACCATCCACTTGTTCGACGACCGGCATCGAATCAATCTGCTTCTCGATCAGTTTCATCCCGGCCCCGATCAACGTTTCCGTTTTCTCACAGACCGTCAGATTCGGCATCCGGGTCATGATGATATTGACCGGCAACGAATCGAGTTCTTGGTTGCCGATTGCGGCGCGCAAAAAGTCCTTTCGTGACAGGACACCTACGAGCGCATGATCTTTTCCGACAACAAACAATGAACCGACATCTTCCAGGAACAGATGGACGATTGCATCGTACACCGTCATGCCTTCGTGAATGACTTTTGCGGAAGACATGAACTCGCCGACGGTCAACGTATCCAGTTTTTCATGCAGCATCGAGGCATTTTTTTTACCGACGTACATATAACCGACACGTGGACGTGCCTCAAGCATTCCTGTCATCGTCAAAATCGATAAGTCCGGACGTAATGTCGCCCGCGTCAAGGAGAGTTCAGATGCAATCTGCTCTCCTGTGATCGGACCATTTTCTTTAACGATTTGGAGTATTTTTTTCTGCCGTTCATTTAACTTCATCGGCTCATCCGTCCTTTATTCACACTAAAGTGAGGGCATTGAATCGTGCGACTTTTTCAATCGCCGTCGCAAACCGTTTCATCTCGCTGAGACGATTCGTCCGAACTGCTTCCTCTTCCGCCATGATCATCGTTCCATCGAAATAAGCAGTGATTGCAGGAACGCTAGCTTCAAGTACTTGAATCGCCTGCTCATAATCTGCTTTTTCGACAGCCGCTTCGACTTGTGGAATCAACTGTTCGATTTGCTCGTGCAAGGCACGTTCCGCTTCATTTTCAAAGAGCGCTGGATTCACGACGACCACAGACTCGGCTTTCTTCGAGATGTTGAGCACACGACTGAGCTGTTCGACCGTCTTTTTAAACGTCGGACGCTGCGTTGCTTGCTCAAGCATTGCCGCTCGTTTTTCGTTTGCTCCCACCGTCAACTTCGGTTCAAGTGCTGCTTCGATGACGTCATGACGATATCCTTTTTCTGATAACCGGAATTTCAGACGTTGATTAAAGAATTCTTCCATCGCTGTCTTTACTTGTTCTGCGTCCGCCTGGTAAAGCCCTGCTTTTAGTTGTGCTGCGACAACGAATTCGATCAGTTCTGACAGGGTCATGTCAATCTGACGGTCTGAAAGAATCTGAACGATCCCTTGTGCTTGACGCCGTAAAGCATATGGGTCAGCCGAACCGCTAGGAATCATCCCGACACCGAAGAATCCAGCGACACTGTCGAGTTTGTCCAATACGGCCAGCACGGTACCTGTTGGCGTGCTTGGACTCTCATCCCCGGCAAAACGCGGCAGATAATGTTCACGGATCGATGCTGCAACTTCTGCATCTTCCCCCTTCATGTTGGCGTACCGCTCTCCCATCATCCCTTGCAATTCCGTAAACTCGTAGACCATCTGACTGACAAGGTCAAATTTATAGATTGTTCCGGCACGTTCCACTTTCGCCGGTTCTGCTCCAAAACGGTCGGCGAGTTGCAACGCCATCTCACGCACACGACGCACTTTTTCACCTGTCGTGCCAAGCTTTTCATGGAAGACGATTTTATCCAAACGGGCTGCTTGCGCATCGATATCAGCCTTTTTATCTTCTTCATAGAAGAACTGGGCATCCGCCAAGCGGGCCCGGATGACTTTTTCGTTTCCGCGGGCCACGTTCTCGATGTGATGTGCGTTTCCATTGCGGACCGTTACGAAATAGTGCAGCAACGTACCGTTTTTCTTGACCGGGAAATACCGTTGGTGTTCCTTCATCGTTGTGATTAGGACTTCTTCCGGAAGTTCCAGATAGGACTCGTCAAAGGCACCGAACAAAGCAGTCGGGTATTCGACGAGATTCGTGACTTCTTCGAGCAGTGACGCATCGATCGGTACTTCGAACCCTTCTTGTTCACTCAACGCGTGGATTTGTTCTTCAATCAACGTCCGGCGTTTGTCATAACTGACGATGACATGTTCTGCCGCGAGTGCCTCGACATAGGCGTTCGGGCGAAGAATCGTAATGTCTTGTCCGAGGAAGCGGTGTCCGCGTGATGTCCGTCCGGTTGCGACATCTGCGACCTCAAACGGAATGACTTGATCATCCAGTAAAGCAATCATCCAGCGAATCGGACGCATGTACCGTAACGATTGTGTACTCCACCGCATGTTTTTCGGGAACGACATCGCTTCAACGATTTGTTTCAGCCCCGGCATGAGTGTCGCCGTTTCTTGTCCCGACTCTTTACGTACCGCGAAGATATATTCCTCGCCTTTTTCTTCTTGTAAGAATAAATCGTCCGTCGTCAACCCTTTTCCGCGGGCAAATCCTTGGGCTGCTTTCGTCCAGTTTCCGTCTGCATCCTGAGCAATCCGTTTAGCCGGTCCCTTCAGGGTTTCTTCTAAATCCGCTTGACGTTCAGAGATGCCCGTCACGAGAACCGCCAGACGGCGTGGTGTTGAAAACGATTCGATGTTCTCGAATGTAATCCGCGCCTCCGTCAAAAACGTCGTGACGCGTTCTTTTAACTGCGTTTCCGATTGCAGAACGAAACGAGCTGGCAGTTCTTCCAGACCGATTTCAAGTAATAGTTCATGCATGCGATTCACCTGCTTTCGATTTAATCAATGGGAAGCCTAACCGTTCCCGTTCTTCAATGAAACTTTGTGCGCAACGGCGAGACATATTCCGAACACGGTGGATGAATCCAGTCCGTTCCGTCACCGAGATCGCCCCTTTTGCGTCCAACAGGTTAAAGGTATGCGAACATTTCAAGATATAGTCATACGCCGGGAACACGAGATTCTCATCGAGTGCCCGGTTCGCTTCTTTCTCATACTGGTCAAACAATGTGAATAACAGGTCGACATCTGATGTTTCAAACGTGTATTTCGAATGTTCGAATTCCGGTTGATAGAAGATATCACCGTACTTGAATCCATCCGTCCAGACTAAGTCAAAGACACTCTCGACATCCTGAATGTAGGAAGCAAGACGTTCGATGCCGTATGTGATTTCTACGGCAATCGGGTTGCACTCGATTCCGCCGACTTGTTGGAAATATGTGAACTGCGTGATTTCCATTCCGTTTAACCAGACTTCCCAACCGAGACCTGCCGCACCGAACGTCGGATTCTCCCAGTTGTCTTCAACAAAACGAATGTCGTGTTCCAGCGGATTGATTCCGAGCAGTTCAAGGCTTTGTAAATAAAGCTCCTGAATGTTATCCGGTGACGGTTTCATGATGACTTGAAACTGATGGTGTTGATACAAACGGTTTGGGTTTTCTCCGTAACGACCGTCAGCCGGGCGACGGGATGGTTCTGTATAACAGACGTTCCATGGTTCTGGTCCTAAGCTCCGTAAAAACGTCATCGGGTTCATCGTCCCGGCACCTTTTTCGACATCATATGCCTGCATCGTCAAGCAGCCTTGTTCAGCCCAAAACTTTTGCAGTGTTAAGATCATTTCTTGTACTGTCATCTTCAAGACTTCCACCTCCAAATTTATGAGGGAACGCAAAAACGTCCCTATGTACAACAAGGTTGTACATAGGGACGAGACAAGCCCGCGGTTCCACCCTACTTGCATGACTCAGCATGCCACTCTTTAATCGGGAACACTCAAAAATGCCGTTCACACCTGCTTCATTTCCGGCTCGCACTATCCCGAAATCGCTTGACTGAACATCAGGTGTTACTCCTTTTTCTCATCGTGTTCGTTTAGTTAGTTCTTCCGCACTTATTCTACCGAACGTTCGACTAGTCTGTCAATCGTCTCCAAGATTGAGTAATTGATCAAGAACCCGTTTCGAACGAAGGCGGAGTCCGCTGTACCGTTCCATATAAGCATCCATGATTTGCCGCAACAATCGTTTTGTCTCCGGCTTCACTTCAACCTTTCCGATCCGGGAAAAATCATAAACAGAAAAAACGTATAACATCTTAGCCACCGCTTCTGTTACATACACCGCATGCTCATCTTCGTGCCGGTGACGTTTACACAACAACCCACCGTGGCTCAATGAGAAAGCGAACGGTGCCTCGGCACTGCCGCAAACCGTACAGCCGTTTAAGTGTGGGGCAATCCCTAGATGCCGTAATAACCGTAACTCGATGATAAAAGAAACGACGTCTGGATCAAGTCCTTCGTCCATCGCCTCCAGACCATCAACGAACAAGTCATACAGTGCCGGTTGCGGCACCCGCTCATCAAGCGCCTTATCGGCAAGTTCCAACACATACATGGCATACGCCATCAAGAAAACATCTTGGCGAATGTTCGAATAACCGGTGATGACGTCTGCTGATTTCAGTTGACCGAGACCACGTGAGCGCGGATAGACGTAGACCGCTCGAATAAACGGCTGACTCGCTGCATTAAACCGGCTTCCCGGTTTTTTCGCACCACGGGCCATGACGGCGAGCTTGCCATATTCACGTGTCAACAGCGTAATGATCTTATTTGATTCACCATACACGACCGTTCGTAGTACAAGCCCTTCCGCCTTATCAATCATCGTTTAATACTCGTCGTCGCGGAACCCGAGTTCGCGCAATTGACCGGCTTTGTTGCGCCAGTCTTTCTGCACCTTCACCCAAAGGTTCAAGTAGACTTTTGTACCAAGCAACATCTCGATGTCCGTCCGGGCTTCTGAACCGATTTCTTTCAGCAACGCTCCGCGTTTTCCGATGATGATTCCTTTTTGTGAATCACGTTCAATCATGATCGTTGCATGGATATCGACCATATTGCCGTCTTCCCGTGTCTTGATTTGATCAATCGCCACAGCAATCGAGTGCGGGACTTCATCACGCGTCTTTTGCAGGACTTTTTCCCGAATCATTTCCGAGATGATGAACCGTTCCGGGTGATCGGTAATTTGATCGGCCGGATAGTACATCGGTCCTTCCGGAAGAATCTTGGCGATTTCTTGCAGAAGGGGTTCCACGTTATTCCCTTGCAATGCCGAGATCGGAACGACCGCAGCAAAGTTCAGTTCATTTTGATACGATTCGATGATGGGCGGAATGTCATTCGGGTGAATCAAATCCACCTTGTTCATGACGAGGATGATCGGCGTATCGAGTTCTTTCAGCTTCTCGATGATGAACTCGTCACCTTTTCCTTTTGGTTCCGTCACATTGATCATAAAGAGGATCGCATCAACTTCCCGTAAGGCATTGGTTGCGACCTTCATCATGAAATCGCCCAGTTTATGTTTGGGTTTGTGAATCCCTGGCGTATCAATGAAAATCGTTTGCAGGTCTTCCGTCGTATAAACCCCTTGAATCTTATTCCGCGTCGTTTGCGGCTTATCCGACATGATGGCAATTTTCTGCCCGATGACGCGGTTGAGGAATGTCGATTTCCCGACGTTCGGACGACCGATGATCGAGACGAATCCCGATTTAAATCCTTCTTTAAACATGAAGATCTCCCTTCGTGAATGCACCTGGTAAGAGGGCACCAACCGTTGTTTCCGTGACGTCTCCCGTAAGGTTCGTCAAGTAAACCGGCATGTCGGCTTCACACATTTCAAATAAAACTTGGCGGCACTGGCCACATGGTGCGACCGGACCTTCCGTATCAGCTACGACCGCAATCGCTGCGTACTCACGTGCATCTTGCGCCCAAGCAGAGAAGATTGCTGTCCGCTCGGCACAGTTACAAAGACCATACGCTGCATTTTCGATGTTACATCCGTGGAAGACTTGTCCGTCTTTCGTCAGTAAGGCAGCTCCGACTTGGAACTTGGAATAAGGTACATACGCTTTTTCGCGTGCAAGTTTAGCTTGTTCGAGTAATTGTTCTGTTTTCATGTCATTTTTCCCCTTTTAGCAACTTTGTTGGCCAAAAAAGGCCGGATTCTTATTGTACCAAATATGGGACGAAGATGCATAGTGCAATCGCAATTGATGTAAGCGCCAACACCAGAACTGCTCCACTGGCAATGTCTTTTGCCGCTTTTGCGAGCGGGTGCCACTCTTCTGTCACAAGATCCACCGTCCGCTCAAACGCCGTATTCAACATCTCCGCACTCAGCACGACACCGACCGTCAAACATAGGATCGCCCGCTCGACTGCCGTCAGCGGCATATAAAACGCCACCAACAACACGATCATTCCAACGACAGCATGCACCTTCATATGCCGTTCTTCTTTTAAGGCTTGACGGATCCCGTTCATCGCATGGACAAACGGTAACCACCACGTCTTCACAATTTTCCTCGATACAGCTCGAAGTGGTGTAAGATTTCCTCCTGCCGCTTCGTCATGATTTCTTCGTCCGCTTTTTCGATATGGTCATATCCGAGAAGGTGGAGAAAACCATGCACTGCTAAAAATCCAAGTTCCCGTTCAAAATGATTGCCGTATTCAGCTGCTTGTTCCCGGCACCGTTCGACCGAAATGATTAAATCACCGAGGACGACGGGCTCATCTTCGAGCAACTGAAAGTCGATTTCATCTTCTCCCAGTTCATCCATCGCAAACGAGATCACATCCGTCGCCTGGTCTTTCCCACGCCATTCCCGGTTAATCTGCTGGATTTCATCGTTGGTCACGAAAGTAACGGACAGTTCACTGTTACTTTCAATGTCCTCTTCCTTCGCCGTATATACTAAAATCGATTCGACCAGTTTCAATTGGTCCTCGTTTAACAACGTACCTTCATCTGTCATATAGATATTCATGTCGATTCCTCTTTCTTTAATTCAGGATATTCAATGCGTTCGTGGAATAACCCCGATAACGTATGGCAAGCACTGTCACCAACACGATAAATATCACGTGTCGTCATGTCACATTCGGAAAATTGATCATCGAGCAGTTTTTCTCGAATGATTTTTTTAACCAATTCCCGAATGCCTTCTTCCGTCGGTGATTTCATCGAACGGACTGCCGCTTCAATCGAATCGACGATCATGATGACGGCCGCCTCGCGTGATTGTGGTTTTGGACCACTGTAACGGAAATCCGCTTCGTTTACTTCACCTTGTTCAGTCGCCTTGACATAAAAGTACCGTAATAACGATGTCCCGTGGTGTTCCCGGCAAATATCGACGATCACACCCGGTATTTTGGCTTCTTCCAACAAGTCGACCCCGTCATCGGTATGGGCCAGAATGACCCGTGCCGACTCTTCCGGTTTGAGACGATCATGCGGGTTCAGCCCATGTTGATTTTCAATGAAATAGAGCGGGCGCCGGGTTTTGCCCAAATCATGATAATACGCACCGACACGGGCTAACAATCCATCCGCACCGATCGCTTCACATGCCGTCTCGGCAAGGTTTGCGACCATCATACTGTGGTGATAGGTGCCAGGTGCCTCGACCAACAATTTTTTTAGAAGCGGATGCGTCGGATTCAATAATTCCAGTAAACGCGTCGGAGCCAAGATACCAAATGTCATTTCGAGGAACGGCAACAGCCCAATCGCAAAAATCGCACTCAAGACGCCGCTCGCAATCGCAAATCCAATTAGGTACGAGGTTTCCTTCAGTTCAAGTTGTCCGGTCCGCATCAAAACGAATGCCAGAAACACAGCGATATTAGCCGCTGCAATTGTCAGACTGCTGATGAAGATACGGCGCCGGGATAAGCTCGACCGTAAAAAGTACGTCGCGACGAGTCCCCCCACCAACAAATAAATCGCGATATTAAAGCTGAAATTCTGATTCGTGCTGTAGAAAAAGGTCCCCGCTAATGCCATGAACAGCGTGCTCGATAACGCAATCCGCTCATTCAGCAAGTTGCGTAACACGAGTGCCGAAAACGCCGTCGGGGTGAGTAAGTACAAGGCAGGATTGATATCCTCCGCTAAGAACGCCATCCCGTACGTAACGATAAGTTGAAGTATGACGACGAGGTAGACAAGGCTAAACAACTTCACCTTCCCCATTTTTGCGTATCGGAGATTTGAACGATCGATGAAGCCGTACAACAACATCGTCATCAAACCGCTTAAGATCAACGTTCCGAGCAACGGTTTAAAGGACTGCCGGTCTGAGATCAGCCCGACAAGTTGCAGTTGCCGGTAGGCATCCTGAGAAATGACTTCCCCCCGTTTGACGATGACCTCCCCTTCCGAAATCAGGACCGGTTCGACTTTATCATTCGTCTGCTTACGCAGCTGTTCCGTTTTCTCCGGATCATACACATAGTTCGTCACGATCAATTGGTCCGTCAATGTTTTTCCGACAGCTTTCAACGAAAAGGACAACGGTGACCGCTCAATGTCGAGCCGTGCATTTTCACGCGCTTCCGCCACTTCACCGCCGTCGGAAGAAATACGTTGGCGCATCGCTTCTTCGATCGCCGTGATGACGACGTCACGCGCTGTATTCCTTACTGATGTCGACGAGGTCGCAAGAAGACGCAGTTCATCATCTTTCAACAAATCAGCGGCTTCAGTCCCCCGGAGACGCTGTTTGATTTTACCGACGTCTTCGGCTTCCGTGATCCCTTTCAGGCTCGCAAAAAGCTGTTCGACTTTATCGATTTGTTGTGTTGCGTATTCCTGCTTGATCGTATATTGGCTGTCGATGGCTGCCACTGTATTTTCCCTCAGCAGCCTTGTCGCTTCGCGATCTTCGATAGTCAACGGAGATCGTATGTCTTCTTCCGCAATGGAAAAAGGTTCCGCCGACAATGCTTCCGGTCGGACACTTACGTACATCATCGTCGAGATGATGACGTAAAAGCCGAGCGTCAGCAGACTGATCCATATGCCTGCTTTACGCATCCGTCCGTCTCCTTTCCACTCTGTGATTCATCTGTCACGGTTCAGTCGAGTTCTTGACTGTACGCATCAATGATTTTTCGGACAAGTGGATGTCGGACGACATCAGCCGAGCTGAAGTGTTCAAAATGAATTCCCCGGACGTTCCCGAGCAGATTCAAGGCTTCCTGCAACCCGGATGCTTTTCCCCGCGGTAAATCGACCTGGGTCAGGTCACCGGTGACAATCATTTTGGAATGGAATCCAAGACGTGTCAAAAACATTTTCATTTGTTCCCGTGTCGTATTTTGCGCTTCGTCCAAAATGACGAAAGCGTGCTCGAGTGTCCGACCCCGCATGTAAGCAAGCGGCGCGATTTCAATCACACCACGTTCCAACAAACGCGCAGTATGTTCCACGCCCAGCACATCGTGCAACGCATCATAAAGAGGACGCAGGTACGGATCGACCTTCTCTTTTAAGTCTCCCGGCAAGAATCCGAGATTTTCGCCGGCTTCGACAGCCGGTCGCGTGAGGACCAGTCGTTTGACATGCCCTTCTTTTAAGGCACGTGCTGCCATGACGACCGCAAGATACGTTTTCCCTGTTCCGGCCGGTCCGATTCCAAACGTCAAATCACATTTTTCAATTCCCCGGACATAACGTGCTTGTCCCAATGTTTTCGCCCGGAGCGGTTTCCCTTTATGATTCGTGTGAATGACCGTATCATACAACTCCAGCAATTCATCAACACGATCTTGTCGCGCCAACTGAATCGCACTGGTCGCGTCCCGTTCCGTCAAGACTGCACCACGATCCACAAGCTGTTTTAAGACGCCGACCACTTGTTTTGCCAAAACAACAGCACGTTCTTCTTCTGCCTGTGCCAGCAACTCATCTCCCCGATGTGTCAGTTGCACGTCCAGTTCCGCTTCCATCGTTTTTAGTACGGCATCGTTCGGTCCTACGAATGCTTGAATCTGTTCTGAATTCGAAAATGCAAATGGGATTCTTTCATTAAATATCACGTTATGATTGGCCTCCTAATGATGGATAACAGTACGTCATCTCTACAAATCTGTTCTAGTCCACTTTAGCATTTCCGAATAATACTTGGAAGGAAAAACCCATCCTCAAGACTCGGTTTCCTTGTTTTAACTCTTTTCATTTTCGACCCATCCTAAGCCAGCGATTTTTCCGTCGTGTCTTCACAAAAAAAGATCAGCTCTCCACTGACACGAGAGCTGATCTTTTTTTAACGATGCGGGGACTTAGACGTCCGTTTTGAGACAGGTGGTCCAAGGACTTCGCTCCAGATGATCGCCTGGCGGATTTCCTCTTGCGTGGTCTGCATCCCTTTTTTCTCGTCCCGTCTTTTTCCAATCTCATCACTTGAAATACTTCCCGTGATCTTACCCAGATTTGATCGTGCTTGTTTCTGAGCTTTCACACGATCGCGTTCGTCCAAGCGTTGTTGCAATTCGGTCCGTTGGTGCTTGACCGGTTGTGTCTGTTTTTGTTGCTTCCGCTTGATCGGAGGCGGAACCTCTCGATTTTCCGGAAGCTTTGTTTCCACTTGATCGACCATTTTCTTGACATAGTCGCCAAATTCTTTAGAAGGAACACGTGTTGAAGTACTGGTCTTCTTTTGATCGGCTGCTTTTGAGATAACCGAGATGACACCAAAGGCAATCATCAAACCGACCCAAATTAAGCTTTCCATTCTAGATCACCCTTTATTGTGAGTCGTTCGGCGAAGACTGCCCACCAATGGCTTGACGCATTTTTGTATCCGCCGTCACGTTCAAGTAGTTGGCATAATCCATTACGCTGAAGTTTCCGTCACGCAATGCTTCTGCGATTGCAAGTGGAACTTCGGCTTCTGCCGCAACAACTTTGGCACGCATTTCTTCGACACGTGATTTCATTTCTTGTTCGCTCGCAATCGCCATTGCCCGACGTTCTTCGGCTTTGGCTTGGGCGATGTTTTTGTCGGCTTCCGCTTGGTCCGTTTGAAGAACCGCACCAATGTTTTTACCGATATCGATATCCGCGATATCGATCGAGAGAATTTCAAAGGCTGTTCCTGAATCGAGACCTTTCGCAAGGACGGTCCGCGAAATCATTTCCGGGTTTTCAAGTACTTCTTTTTGATCTTGACATGAACCGATTGTCGAGATGACACCTTCACCGACACGCGCGATGACGGTTTCTTCACCGGCACCACCGACGAGACGGTCGATGTTGGCACGTACGGTAATCCGTGCTTTCGCTTTTACTTCAATCCCGTTCATCGCGACACCTGCAATGAATGGTGTTTCGATGACTTTCGGGTTAACGGACATCTGAACGGCTTCGAGCACGTTTCGACCTGCTAAATCAATGGCTGCCGCCCGTTCGAAACTGAGCTCGATGTTGGCACGATGCGCAGCAATCAATGCGTTGACGACACGGTCAACGTTACCACCGGCAAGAAAATGACTTTCCAGTTGGTTCGTATTGAGGTTGATCCCGGCTTTGACGGCCTTGATCAATGGATTGACGATTTTTGATGGTGTGACGCGACGGAGTCGCATCCCGACGAGCGTGAAGATCGAGACCCGGACGCCGGCTGCGAGCGAGCTGATCCAGAGTGGAATTGGAACAAGTGTAAAGAAGATCGCGAGGAAAATAAGTATTCCTCCTGATATGAGTAGAACGGTCAATAATTCAGGTGTCATGTGAGTGACTCCTCCTTCGTTTTTTGGACTCGGACGATGACTCGCCCGTGTGTGACGTCTTGAACGACGACTTGTTCTCCAGAGCTGATGAAGCTACCTTCCGTGACCGCATCGACTCGATTCCCGTCGATTTCAATCGTTCCCGCAGGACGGAGTGGTGTCAAACTGAGCCCCACTTTCCCACGTAGTTGTTCCTTGTCTTGATGAGACAAGTATCCTTTTTCAGACGATGTGGAGTCTGTTAAGATCAACCCTCTCCACAGTAATGACTGATTCGATTTGATCCGACGATACGCCCAGAACCCGGCAGCCAGCGACAAAAAGACTGCCAACCCTACTGCAAGACCCACTTGACCAACCGTTGCTCCTGCCATGATTAAGCTGGCAAGGACAGCACCGATTCCAAGTACGCCGAATATACCGAATCCAGTCACGAATATCTCGACCAGTAACATGATGACACCGATCATAAAGACCGCTAAAATCATCCCTAAGCTAAAAGACATTACTCCGTTCACCCCTTTTTCATCAGAATCAGACGACAAACAAATTTCCTCTTTCTGAACATGGCTCATTGTTACTATTATTATATACGCTTTCATCTCAGAAAAGGTTTCATAACTTTTTCCAAGTTCCGAATTTTCCGAATTTATTGAACAAAAAAAGGCATCCCGAAGGACACCTTTCAAAACGGGTTAATTCAGTTGTTGTTTCACAAGCCGATTAATCAAGGCACCGTCCGCCTTACCCTTGAGTTGCGGCATGACGATCCCCATTACTTTCCCCATATCAGAAGGAGCCGAGGCACCCGTCTTCGCAATTGCTGCATCAACGATTTCCTGGACTTCTTCTTCCGAAAGTTGTTTTGGCATATAAGCTTCGAGCACGATTATCTCTGCTTGAATCTTCTCGACGAGGTCGTGACGATCAGCGCGTTCGAATTCTCGGAGGGAGTCGTTGCGCTGTTTCATCTCACGTGAGAGTATAGTTAGCTCTTCCTCATCAGTTAATTCTTGCTTACCGAGTTTAATCGCTTCATTTTGCAGGGACGACTTCACCATCCGAATCGTCGTGAGACGATCTTTCTCACGCGAACGCATGGCTTCCTTCATATCCGCTGTCAAACGCTCTTGAAGACTCATGAGGATACACCCTCTCTTACGTTAGAACTTCTTACGCTTACGCGCAGCCTCCGATTTAAGCTTACGTTTTACACTTGGCTTTTCGTAGTGTTTACGTTTACGAACTTCAGCAAGCGTACCATCTTTTGAAACACCACGTTTGAAGCGGCGAAGTGCGTCTTCAAGTGATTCATTTTTACGTACACGAGTTTCCACTAGTTTTCCCTCCCTCCGATATTACCGACTAAAGGAAACGTGTCAGACACGTCATACAACATTATAGTAGGAATATACAATTTGGTCAATAGTTGATTGACCGGTTTTGGATCATTCCCGAGATGTTCCTTTTTGTTCTTTTCTATCCTCTCATGTCACCTCATTATTTACAACAGATTCATGGTTTTTTGCTTAAAAAAATCGAAATAATTTGTAAGCGTTTTCTTAAAATTTTTAAAATGTTTTGTCAAAACGGTGAATGATGTGTCAAAATAGACACAGTTATCTGAAAAAGGAGTTGTTCTCATTTATGAAAGAAGCCAAACGAATTATTTGGGGATTGATCCTCGGGGTCATTCTCGGAATCATTCTCGCAACGTTACCAGACAAATCAATCTACGAAGGATTGAATAAGTATGCACTTCAACCGATCGGTACGATTTTCTTGAACTTGATTAAAATGCTCGTCGTCCCGATCGTCTTCTTCTCGATTACGCTTGGTGTCATGGGACTCGGGAATCCAAAGGAACTTGGCCGGGTCGGCGGAAAAGCCATCGGTTACTTCATGACGACGACGGCTGTTGCCATCGTCATCGCACTTGGTTTGTCGTTACTGATCAAACCCGGTACATTCGGCAACTTTGCAACCGACAACTTGGAATATGACCAAGGAAACTTACCGGATACCAGCTTGATCAATACGATTGTCGGAATGTTCCCGACGAATCCAATCACGTCGATGGCCGAAGGCAACATGTTGCAAATCATCGTCTTCAGCGTCTTTATCGGTTTCGGAATCACATTCCTCGGCAGTAAAGTATCGACTTTACGGTCATTCGTCGAACAAGGAAATGACTTGATGACGTATTTGATTGGTCTCGTCATGAAGATGGCACCACTCGGCGCATTCGCTTTGATTGCTTCTGCCGTCGGTTCACAAGGATTTGATTCCTTAAAAGCAATGGCTCTCTACATGGGTGTCGTCATCCTGGCATTGATTGTCCATTCCCTGTTGACGTACGGTTCTACCGTCTCATTGCTCGGAAAGATGAATCCGATTTTCTTCTTCAAGAAGTTTGCTCCCGTCATGTTGTTTGCCTTCTCGACTTCGTCGTCGAACGCGACGTTACCGGTCGCTATGCAAACCGCACAACGTGAGTTAAAAGTTCCACGCTCCGTGTCAAGTTTCGTCCAACCACTTGGTGCGACGATCAATATGGATGGGACAGCGATCATGCAAGGGGTCGCGACCGTCTTTATCGCTCAGGTATATGGAATTGATTTATCGCCTGCTCAACTCGCAACCGTTGTCTTGACTGCCGTTCTCGCGTCTGTCGGAACAGCCGGCGTACCGGGTGTTGGTCTCGTCATGCTGACGATGGTTCTCCAGTCGGTCAACCTGCCTGTTGAAGGGATTGCTTTGATCATCGGTGTCGACCGTCTGCTCGATATGATGCGGACAGCCGTCAACATCACGGGTGACGCTGCTTGTGCCGTCGTCGTCGCGAAATCAGAAGAAGGTAACCTCAACGAAGAAGAGGAAGAAGACGAGCGTTACGCTTAATTTTTCCTTATAAAAAAACGTGTTACCTCTGTGAGTCATTCACAGAGGTAACACGTTTTTTGGTTGTTTATTTTTTTAACACGTAAGAACTCAGCGGATCAACCGTAAGGCTGCCCGACACTTTTTTAAGTGTTTTCGTTCCCGCGGTCTTACCGTCGACGATCACGTTCCACGTCCCTTTTGGCAACGTCATCTTGACGGCTTGACGTTTCGCATTATGGACGACATACAGATCGGTTTTTTGTTGTGGAGCTTCATCTGCCAATTGATAAGCAACGACTTGTTCCGGTGCATCCTTAAACGTCAGGTAGCGGCGGATGTCTTTTGCTGAACCGAGATGCAGAGCCGGATTCGCTTTTCGGACTTGAATCAGTCCTTTCATGTAATCCACATCGGCTTGACGGTCCATTTTTAATTTCCAATCCAGTTGATTGACGGAATCCGGTGACTTGTACGAATTGTGGTCGCCACCTTTTGTCCGCATGAAATCTTGACCGGCATGGATGAAGGTTGTTCCTTGTGACGTCAGCAGGATGCTTGATGCCAAGCGGTGCATCTTTGTTTTCGTCGCATCGGTATCTTGCGGATTCGTTAAGTTTAACTTGTCCCATAATGTGTGGTTATCATGGGCTTCGACATACGTGATGGCTTGATCGGGTTCTGCTGTGAAACCGGTGATTTCTTTGTTATAGGCAATCTCACCGACAACCCCGCGCTTGATGCGTGTTTCAAGACCTGCCTTACCGTTGACGAAACCGGCTTCCGTATCTTCAAAAACACTTCCTTTGAGCGCATCCCGCAAGTTGTCGTTAAAGTGTGCGATGCCCGGCATCTGCTTGGCATTCGTCTGATTGGCTTTTTCTGCTTCCGGAAGTGGTGTTCCAAGACTCCACCCTTCTCCAAAGACGAGGATCGACGGATCGATTTTTGTTGTCGTCCGTTTGACGGCATTCATCGTTTTGACGTCATGGATCCCCATTAAATCGAAACGGAATCCGTCCCAGCGGTATTCTTTTGCCCAGTAGTCGACCGAATCGACGATCAGTTTGTGCATCATCTTGCGCTCGGAAGCAGTATCGTTTCCGACACCTGTACCGTTCGCCAGATCGCCGCCTTCTGTGTAGCGGTAGTAATAGCCTGGGACGATTTTATCCAAGTTCGAAGCTTTTGCATCAAACATATGGTTATAGACGACGTCCATGACGGCACGTAATCCGTTGTCATGTAATCCTTGAATCATTTGTTTCATCTCTTTGATCCGGACTTTTGGATCATAGGCATTGGTTGCGTAAGAACCTTCAGGCGCATTGTAGTTTTTCGGATCATAGCCCCAGTTGTATGTTTTAAGGGGATTCGTCTCATCGACGGACGCCGTATTGAAGTCATACACCGGAATGAATTGGACGTGAGTAATTCCCAATTCTTTTAAGTGATCGAGTCCGGTTTTCGTTTTTGTTTTTTTGCCGTCCTTCAACAGACGTGTTCCCGGCTCGATGACACCGAGATACTTTCCTTTTTGCTTGATGCCTGAATCGTATGTCGTACCTGTCACATCAAACATCGACAAGTCACGGACGTGCGTTTCGTAGATGATGGCATCCGTTGCTTCTTTTAACGGCATTTTTGTTTTGGTCCAACGTTTTGGATCCGTTTCATTTAAATCAACGACGACACCTTGATCCCCGTTGACAGCAACTGCCGTCGCATATGGATCAACCGCTCGTGTCGTTTCTTTGGCATGCTTGACTTCATACGTGTAGCCTGTTCCGTCAAGGTCTCCCTTGACCGTGACGCTAAAGACACCACGGTCGCCGCGGACCATTTTCACTTCACGCACGATATCTTTAGTTGTTGCTGCTTGTTTTTTCGGTAACTTGTACAGTTCGAGTTCCACTGTTTGGGCTGTCGGTGCCCAGACCCGGAACGTCGTTTTGCCTTTTTGATAGACCGTACCGAGTTTGCCATCGTACGCATACTTTTGATCAAAGGCATCGGAACGAAGGACTTTCCCCGCTTCTAAAATCCCTTCGCCAAAGACCGGGTGTGACACGGTGACGACATTCGCCAGATTGATGTCAGAGGTGACCGTGACTTCAAGCGTCTTCGCATCGACTTGTTTTACGACCGGCTTGACCAGTCCTTTAAACGTTAACGCTTTTACATCTTCCGCCGTAATCGGCGAGTTGGTTTTCAGCGTCATGGTTTTAAAATCATCGGCCAGGAAACTTGTGAATTTGGGTGTCCGGTCGATGTCCGGTTTACCGTAGTAAATGGTTTGATCGCCTTCAATCAACCAAATATCCTTTGCTCCGGCGTAATAAAAACGATCCGCTCCGTCTTTTTCAGACCATCCTTCGATGTGCGGAATGATTCCGACAAGACGCTCCTTTGTTGTGTTCGTCAACGTGACGTTGGCAACAGCACCAAACTCATCTTGACCATTAAATTCAAATCGTTTTCCATCCTGAGCGTTTGGCCATGCCCATACCCCGTACTTGTCGTAGTCATTATCGTAACGGTAGTAATGAATGTTCGTATTGACATCCTCGATGTCGCTGCCACCTGTTGGATTGACAGGTGATACTTCTTTACTGCCTGATTCGATCCAGACTTCTGCGACCCCGTCCTTGATCATATCTTTTGTGATGAAACGGTCGTTTTCCGAACCGGGATCTTTGTTCCATGAATCATCGCGGACGATGAATCCGATTTTTTCCGGTTGATCCACTGGAAATTCATAAGCTGCGATTTTCCCGTAAGCATCTTCGCCGTTAAAGGCGTGTGCCTTGTTCGGGAAATAATCCGGTCCGTTCGCCCATAACCAGAGATTCCAATCTTTTTCTGACGTTTTATCTTCTTTGTAGTGAATGATGACGAGTGTCGATTTGCCTTTTTCCAGTGCCAAGCTGTTTACTGGAAACAAACTAAACATCAGTGCAAACGTTAGCACAACTGCACAGACTGATTTCAATCGATTCATGCCGTATCCTCCTTGGATTTATGTAATCGTTTTCATTTCCATTCTCCATTCGTTCTGCTTGTCTGTCAAAGCTTATTTTAGTCTGCTAAAGAAAATAAGACTTTTGGACCAACAAGCGAATCGAAAAAAAGGACTGCGAAAAAGGAACCCCCTTTTACACAGTCCTTGCTCACGATTGGATTAACTTTTCGTCAGTTTGTCGATTGCCCGTTTGACTTCTTGCATCGATTGATCCGAGGCGAAAAAGTACCAGACGCCGTCACTCGCAATGTATCCCTCACCGTCCAGTTTGAGCGGTTTCAGACGTTCAAACCCGGTTTGATTTTCTTGCGCCAGTTGTGCCGCTTCTGAAAACGTGATATTCGTGCTGAAGTTGTTTTTCAGAACCCGGCTGATTTCTTCCAAGTTCGTTAAAATATCAGGACCGGCTAGTTTCATCCCGACCGCTTCCAAGACCTGCCGTTGACGGATTTGTCGTCCCATGTCACCGAGCGGGTCTTGTTTCCGCATACGGGCATATCCGCTCGCTTCGAGCCCGTCAAGTTTGATTTTCCCTTCCGCATAGTCTTTTTGCAGACGACGGTCGTTCCAACTGAAAGCAGATGGATTATCAACCGTCACCCCACCGACCGCGTCAACGAGTTCAATCAATCCATCCATATTGATTTTGGCATAGTACGGGACTTTGGTCTCAAACGTCCGCTCGACCGTCTCAATCGTCTCTTCAACCCCACCGTAAGCATACGTATGATTGATTTTTGTTTTCTCACCATTTGCAATTGTCACCTGCATATCACGCGGAATCGAAAGAGAGGTCGCTTGTTTCGTTTTCGGATTAAACGACAACAACATGATCGCATCCGCTCGCCCCGGATCATTTTTTCGTTCGTCGACTCCAATCAATAAGACGTTGACCGGTTGCATCACCTCAAGCGGGAGCTTTTTTGTTCCTTTTAATGGTGTGATGAATGAATCTGCTGTTTGTTGGAACTTCAAGAACGCAAATCCGGTTGTGGCACTGACGGTTAAGACAAACAACAACAAAACGGCACTGGCAATCCGCCAACCGATGCGCGGTTGTTTTTTCCGTAAACGTGATCTCATGCGGCACCTCCTTTACAATTTCTGCTGATACGTCTTCATCAACCCGTTGATGTTCGCATTGTGTAAGAAGACGACGGCATCCACGTTTTTTTGCTTCGCAAATTCAGATGCGTCAAAATCTTTGTTGACGTATCGCACATCGACGACCTCAAGATTGGCACTCTTAGCAAGAAACGGCAGGACCGGATTGGCAAACGAGTCTTTGAGGACAAGCAGCTTCGGTCCTTTCGTCTGCGACGTCATTGATAAGATACCGTGATTGCCGCGCATGAACACTTCGTAGCGATCGGCATAGTCACCCTCTTCCTTGATGAATTGCTCATCAATCAGCGGCTGACCACATTTCTTGTCGTAGCAGACGTCGATACCCTTAAATTGGTCTGCATCGTAGTATTCAATTTTGTCTCCTGTGCTCGCATACGCAAGCGTCGTCTTGCGGGCGAGTGAACCAAAGTAAGGATGTTCCGATGCCCGCTTTGATTCCGGATCGACTTCCACTTTTTTTAACGTCGGTTCTGTTTTCGCGACTGTACGGATAATTTCACCATAGGCTTGATAGGCGCCGTCTACATTCCAGTGATGATCCGTCTTGAAGTAATCGGACAACTGTAAAGCATCAAGGGGAATCGAGTTAATGCCCGCTTGCTTGAAGCCGGCTTGCATCGTCTGATACCGTTGTTCCGCGTTTGATGCCACGTAACCCGGAATGATTCCATCCCGTTCCGCGACGACGGTTTTCGACGGGGCGAGGGCGAAGTAGACCGGACGGTTGACCTCTTGCGTGAACTGTCGGAAAGCGTCCGGGACGATTGGTTGCGCCGCTTGACTCGGCTCAATCAAGTAACCGTCTTCTGCGGTATAAATGCCGTTACGGAACGGTTGCCGCAGGACATTTTTTGATAATCGGGCCTGCATTTCAACAAAGGTGCCACGCAACACTAATTGATCGGTGAAATAACTTTCCATCTTCACCATATCATCACCCGAAATCACGCCTTGGACGGTCGGTTTGACGGACTGTGCAAGGGATCGATTTTCCAGTTGGGAACTGACGCGGTCTTCCCGAAGGATCGTCCCCGCGCCAATCGCCATCAAGATGACGAAAAAACTGATCGTCGTCAGCCACATCATCTTCCGTTCAAAGGATGAGGACGGTTGACCGTCCGCTTTCGGCTTTAATTTGCGTTCGATTGGTTGTGCCATGTCGTCTTCTCCTTTCTAGAAACGGAAATAAATAAAGGGATTAAATGTACTTGCGACCAGTGCCGATGTTGCGAGGAACAACAAGACCATCGCGTATCCATATTGCATCGTCTGTCCGATTTTGCCCGATGATTCGACAAATCGTTCGCCGATCCGTTTTGGAATCGGAGTCGCAGCAAGACACGCCAGCGCTAAAATGACACCATTTTGGACGAGTTGATAACTCGCGCGGTCATCCCACAGCACATCCGGGACGAACATCGCTTGAATGTACGTAATCGCTTCCGGGAACGTTTCCGCCCGGAAAAAGACCCATCCGACCAAAACGAGTACCAGCGTCCATACTGTCGCGAACACGGGAACCCGCGCCAGCAGTTTTCCGAGGAAGGCTTTTTCGAGCATGATCCAGATTCCGTAGTAAACTCCCCAGGCAACAAACGTCCAGCTTGCGCCGTGCCAAAGTCCGGTCAGCATCCAGACGATTCCGAGGTTGCGGTACTGTTTCCACGGCGACACCCGGTTTCCTCCAAGGGGAATGTAAACATAATCCCGGAACCAAGAACCTAATGAAATATGCCACCGACGCCAAAATTCAGAGACTGATTTTGAGATGTACGGATAGTTGAAGTTTTCAAGAAAATGAAAGCCAAACATCAACCCCAGTCCAATCGCCATGTCACTGTAGCCGGAAAAGTCAAAATAAATTTGTAAGGCATAGGCGATGATTCCAATCCAAGCGAGACCCATTGATAAATCCTTCATGTTAAAAATCGTATCCGCGACTTGCCCGCAACCGTTCGCTAAAATCAACTTTTTGGATAGGCCGATGATAAAGCGACGGACGCCTTGTGCAAATTCAGGCAAGGTTTCCCGCCGGTGATTGATTTCGTCCGCAACCGTCTCGTACCGGACAATCGGACCGGCAATCAGTTGCGGGAACAACGCGATGTATAAAGCGAGATCAAGCGGGTTTTTTTGGACCTGTCCCGCTTGACGATACACATCGATGACGTAACTCATCGCCTGGAAAGTAAAGAATGAAATCCCAATCGGTAAAACGACTTCCGGGACAAACAGCGTCGTCTGAAATGTCTCGTTGATTGACGTCACAAAAAATCCGCTGTATTTAAACCAACCGAGCAATCCCAGGTTGACGGCAATCATACTGAACATGATCCATTTGACACCAACCCGTGTCCGGTACGTGTGTACGGCCAATGCAAACAGATAGTTGATTAAAATGCTGGTCAACATCAATAGGACGAATCTCGGTTCACCCCAGGCATAAAAGAAAAGGCTCGCTACAAGGAGCCAGCCGTTCCGAAACGTGCGTGGCAACAAGTGGTAGACAAGCAACACGATCGGTAAGAATAGAAATAAAAAAATCGTCGAACTAAATAACATGGTAGGATTCCTCCTGCTTGATCGGAACAAGCCGGTTGACGTGTAACGCTGTCAACCGAACCCGCATGTCCCCTTCGAGTAGAAACTTGAATGCAATTTTAAAATAGTCGGCGCCCTTGACTCGTTTCAGTTGTAAGGAACACGTTGTTTTTCCATTTACCGTCAGCCATTCCGTCTCGGAATGCATCCGTCTTTTTTGCCCGTACTGCATCTTGAACATCTGAACGTCGCATGACGTTTCCGCTTCCAGTTCGCACGTCAATGTGACGGACTCGGCCTGTCCAAAAGAGGCGTCGGCACGATACAACTTTGAGGGAGGATATTGAAATCCCTGATCAAACAATTGGATGTACAGCTTATCGGTCGGGTCCGCCTGTTGAAAATCGAACCAAACACCGTCCGCATCTTCTTCGAGCAGAATCTTATCCCGGTTCCCTTGCGGAAAAAACTGATAACTTGCCAGTTCCAGTGGACGTGAACTCATACCGGTACCTCGCTTAAAATCGCATCAACAATGCGTTCTGCCGAATGACCGTCTCCGTATGGATTCGCCGCTTGTGCCATCGCGTCATAAGCCCCTTGATCCGTCAGCAACAGATGACCCGTTTCATAAATGCGTTCCGGATCCGTCCCAACAAGCTTCAACGTACCGGCCGCGACACCTTCCGGACGTTCGGTCGTATCACGCAAGACGAGGACCGGCACGCCAAGCGAAGGTGCTTCTTCTTGGATACCGCCAGAATCCGTCAAAATCAGTGTCGCCCGGGCTGCCAAGTTATGAAAATCAAAGACATCGAGCGGTTCAATCAATCGGATGCGCGGATGATGGTTCAACTGTTCCGCTGCCTCGAGGACAATCGGATTCGGATGGACCGGATAGACGATTTCAATATCCGGATGACTGTCCGCCAATCGTTCGACGGCATCAAAAATTTGCGATAATTGCAGGTGATTTTCCCGTCGGTGAACGGTCAACAAAACCAGCTTCCGTCCGCTCGCTGTAAGATCCGTCAACACCGGATGCGTGTAGTCTTTCGAAACCGTTGTTTTTAGCGCGTCGATGACCGTATTTCCCGTCACGATGATCGGACTTTGTTTGTTCTCGAGCCGCAGATTTTCCGCTGCCTGATCGGTCGGTGCAAAATGGTAATCAGCGAGTACACCCGTCAATTGACGATTCATCTCTTCCGGGAATGGGGCATACTTCTGATACGTCCGTAAGCCGGCTTCGACATGACCAACCGGAATCTGTTGGTAAAAAGCCGCAAGTGAAGCCGCGAATGTCGTTGTCGTATCCCCATGGACCAACACCAAATCCGGTTGCTCTTTTTCCAAGACACGACGCATCGCATTTAAAATCCGTGCCGTCATCTCTTCGAGTGTCTGACGTGGACGCATCAAGTCTAAATCATGGTCGGGAACGATCTGGAACAGTTCAAGGACTTGATCGAGCATTTCCCGGTGTTGTGCCGTCACGACGACGATCGGTTCGACCCCTTCTCGTTTTTCCAATGCTTTGACGACAGGCGCCATCTTGATTGCTTCCGGTCTCGTTCCGAACACTAACATGACTCGTTTCATTCGTTCCATCCCCTATCCGTTATTCATGACGACAATTCAATCGTTTCACCGCGTGCCGAACGCTCGATTTCATCACTTCGTCCTGTTCTTTTTTTCATGACATAATGTGCAGCTTGTTTTTTCGTCAGCTGCTTGTACCAATATAAATATTTGTTATACTCCGCCATCGTTTCCGCTGTCGGTCCAAACATCCGAACTTCTCCATACTCGAGCCAAAGGATTTTTGTACAAAAACTTTTGACTTGATTCAAGGAATGGCTGACAAAAAAGATCGTTTTTCCTTGGTCGCGAAACTCCCGCATCTTATCGAGGCATTTTTCCGTAAAGGTCTGGTCACCGACCGACAGCGCCTCATCGATGATCAGGATATCCGGATTGATATTAATCGAGATGGCAAAACCAAGCCGCGCCCGCATCCCGCTTGAATATGTTTTGACGGGTTGATCGATGAAATCTCCGATGTCCGCAAACTCCAGAATCTCCGGCGTAATCGCCTGGATCTGTTTTTTGGTCAGCCCCATCATCAATCCTTTTAATTCGATGTTGTCCCGTCCGGTCAGCTGATTATTGAGACCACTGGAAATCGCGATCAATGCCGATTTACCGCCAAGCGTCACACGACCGTACGTCGGCGGCGTGACGTTGGCGAGCAGATGCGACAAGGTCGACTTCCCACTTCCGTTGATTCCGACCACACCGACGATTTCGCCTTGTTCGACGGAGAACGAGATATTTTTTAAAGCATAAAACGGTTTACCGCTGACTTTACCGAACAACACTTCTTTTAATTTATCAATTGGTCGGGCATACAAGACGTAGCGTTTTGAAACATTCTCGAATACGACGTGACTCATGTTTTTTCCTCCTAGACATAATCAATGAAGTACCGCCGGAACCGCAGATGAACTGCTGCTCCTACCACTAACAAAACGGACGTCACAGTCCAGAAGTAGACTCCATACCAGACGTGATCGAGCAGATAACCGGTCCCAATCAATGCCGAGCGGTATCCTTCGATCAAATAGACGAGAGGATTGATCATCAACAACGTCTTAAACAGACTGTGATCCGGCGGAATCCACATGATGGGCGTCAAATACATCAACATCCGGATCGCCGAAGTCACCATGTTTTGGACATCCCGAATCATCGTTGCCAGAGCAGACAACAAAAGTGAGACGGCATACAGAAAAATCACACCCGCCGGGACGATATACAACAATTCAAACGTATGCCAGCCCGGAAAATAACCGAATGCCATTCCGAGAACAATCGTCAAGGCAATCATTGCGACATGGCGGTAAAATTGCGCCAAGATGACATAGGCCGGGATCGTACTGAGCGGAAAGTGCATTTTCGAAACAAGGGCGACCCGACCGTAAATCGATCGTGAGCCGCTTGGAATCGTACTGCCGATGAAAAACCAGGCAATTAGTCCACTGACCAACCAAAAGACGAATGGAATCCCGTCGACCGGATTTCCGCCACGGATTCCGAAACCGAACACGACCCAGTAAACGCCAATCTGCAGGAGCGGCGTCATGATTTCCCAGAACCATCCGAGATATTGCATGCTGTATTGACTTTTTGTTTCATAAAGCGAAAGGCGAAAGATCAGATAAAAATGATCTTTCAGCTCTTTCCCGATTGTACCGACCCCGTTCATATCGCCTTCGCATCCACTTCCGTCGTTTGATACGTATGCAGGTTACCAAAGTTCAGGACCGTGATGTCCTCAAGCGGTTGAACGATTCCTTTTGTATCAAACAAGACCGGTGTCCGCATCTGATTCGCAAGACGCCGTGAATCAAACTGTTTAAACTCGTCATGGTCGACGAGCACCAGTGCCAGGTCCGCACCTTGGATCGCATCAATCTCATCGACAAGCTCAAAGCGTGACGAAATCGAACGTTCGACGTGTGGATCACAGACTGCTACATCCATGCCGCGGTCAATCAGTTGCTCGATGACATCGACAGCCGGACTTTCACGCATGTCGTCGACGTTCCCTTTGTATGTGACGCCGAACACTGCGATTTTGGGCCGGACGTGAGACGCAACTAGGCGCTCTGCCTGTTCAGCGACGAAGTGCGGCATGTTGACGTTCGTTTCCCGTGCCGTATGAATGATCCGTGCAAGGGACGGTGCTTTTGCGACGATGAAATACGGATCCACCGCAAGACAATGGCCGCCGACACCCGGTCCCGGATGATGTAGATTGACACGTGGATGCATGTTCGCCATCTCGATTACGTCGAGCACGTTGATTTCGAGTTTGTGACACACTTGCGTCAGTTCATTGGCTAGAGCGATGTTGACATCGCGGAACGTGTTTTCCATCAATTTCGACATCTCTGCCGTCTTCGCATCCGTCTTGACGATTTCACCTTGAACGAATGTTTCATATACTGCTGCACCTGCATCCGCGCAAGCCGGTGTCAATCCGCCGACAATCCGGTTATTGTGAATGAGTTCATGTAAGATTTGTCCCGGAAGCACCCGCTCCGGACAATGAACGACGAAGACGTCTTGACCGATAACAAACCCGGCTGCTTCAATCAATGGTCGGACATGATCATCCATCGTCCGCGGAGCGATTGTTGATTCGACGATGATGACGTTGCCTTTTTGAACGTGCGGCAACATATTCTGAACGGCTGACAGGACATACTTCAAGTCACACGATTTATACGTGTCATTTAAATTCGGTGTCGGAACAGCGATTAAAAAGACATCTGCCGGTTCCGGTGTCAGTGTTGCCCGAAACTTTCCGTTTGCGACGACACGCTTGATGACATCTTCAAGTCCCGGTTCTTCAATATGAATGTCTCCCGCATTCAACATCTTAACGATGCGCGGGTCGATGTCGACCCCGACGACGTCCGTTCCGTGATCTGCAAACATGGCTGAAGAAGGTAATCCAATATATCCGAGTCCGATTGTACAAAGTTTCATTTTGTCATTCCTCCATCTAGTTACGAGTTAGTCCTTCACGTCAGCAAATTACCGACTGTGTCGTGGCTGTAACTAGACCATAACGACAATTGCTTGTGTTTCCAATGGTTCTAACCATCTCTTAAACCATTCTTCACAGACCTTACATTCAAGGCGTTTCCTGTACTTTTTGTAAAGCTTGTAAATAATCCACGAACATTCATCGCATTCAGCAAACAAACAACCGAATCCGGTCACTTCCGTTGTTTCCTGTCGTGGATTTGCCTGTATCTGTCTTGTTTCCATCTTCGTTCAGTGTTTAGTTACTTCGTGATTTCACGGTAAACGTCCAATAAATGGTGTTTTTCTTTATCCCAGTTGTATTTCCGGCGCGCCTGCTTTGTCCGTTCTTTCATCGCCTGACGCAAGCCGTCTTCCTCGACGATTTGGTTCACGGCGACAGCAATCGCTTCCGGGGATTCAACGTCAACGAGTAATCCGACGCCTTCCGTTTCGACGACACGCCGAATTTCCGGTAAATCCGCCGCAACGACCGGCACGAGTGCCGCCATGTATTCAAACAGCTTATTCGAAGAAGCCGAATAGTGATTAAAGCAGATGTTTTGCAGAACTTGAAAACCGACCGTCGCAGCCGCCGTATAACTCGGCAGTTGATCAAGCGGTACTTTATCAATAAAATGGATCCGCTCCCGTTCCGGTGACTGTGCCGCCAACTCCTGGAGCCGCGGTTTGATTTTTCCGTCTCCAACAAACAGCAAAGTCCCACGCCGGACAAACGGCATCGCTTCAATCAGTCGCTCAAGTCCCCGCCCTTCCTGGATACCACCTTGGTACAGCAAAATGGGTTCGTCCTCCTTGATGCCGATTTCTTGATGTACGGATCGCGGTTGTGGTACTTCTTCGTGATAAAACGGATAATTATGCAGGACAGCCGGCCGTTCACCATAAAGTGATGCGTGGTAGTCGGCCCGCGTGTCATTTTCAACCATCGTTCGATCAACAAACCGTAACAAGTAACGCTCAAATAACCCCTGTCCTTTTCCATAACCTGTCCGGTCGGTCTGCACTTCGTGCGAATCGTAAACGATCTTCGCCCCTCTTGCGGAAAAAATTGCTTGAGGCAACGTGTTTAAATCGTTCGCATGCATGATATCGTACGTGTGTTTGCGAGCCGCCCGCGTCATGCGGATGATTCCGAAGCTGTTGTACAGTGCATAGCGGACAAACCGACTTTTCTGTAAGAGATATAGCAGCACCAAGACCGGAATCAGCCATGGAAACAGCAATAACACGCCTGCGCCGGCCATCAGCGTAAGAAGATTACGCTTCCGGATCCGGCGCAGCACGGATTCAAGTGGAGGTGTCCGATCGATTCGAAGAATCTGAAAACCTGCCGGGTGTCGTTCGAGTTTCGGCAAGCTCCCATCATTCAGGCAATACAGATCAACGTGATACCCGGCTTCCGAAAGCGCCGTACATTCCCGTAAAACACGTGCATCGTTCGTAAACGTATTCCAAACAAACATTCCGACCCGCTTCATTTACTCACCCCTAATACTCGAAGATCGGTTTGACGAATCGCCTCAAACAACCGCTCCTGATTTTGTTCCCAGTCAAAGTGCGCCTGGACATACTTCACACCGGACTGCCCCATGGCGCTGCGTGCTTCGGGATGTTCAGCCAAGTACCGGATATGCTCGACGATCTTTTCACGACTCCGTTCGCGGGAGACAAAGCCCGCTCCCGCATCTTCGATGACTTTAGCGGCATGCCCCGAGACGGCTCCGACAATCGCACACCCCATCGCCATGTAGTCGATGATTTTTCCCGGTGTCACCGTGTCGAACGCTGTACTCTCGACCAACGTTGCAAAGGCGATGTCACTCTTCGCCAGTTGTTTCAGCGCATCCCATCGTGGCATCGCGTTCATGAAGTGAATGTTCGTCAGCCCCCGCTCGAGAACATGGGCTTCGAATTTTTCCTTGTGATACCCGTATCCGACGACATGGAATTCAATGTGTTTATCCTCTTTTAGTTGTTCCGCGACATCAAGTAGTAAAAAAACATCCTGCGCCAGACCGATGTTGCCGGTGTAGACGACACGGACCTGCTCCGATACTTTCCGCCGTTTAATCAACCATTCATTTTCCTCAATCGAATTCGGGATGTAGTGAATCTTCTCTGGTGCAATCCCTTTCTTTTCGATATACGACCGAAACCCTTCACTGTTGATGACGATTTGATCGGCTTGGCGGTACATCCATTTTTCCAGCCAATAGAGTGGCGCAAGCAACAACCGTGATTTCGTAATCCCGACTCCGACCAGTGATTCCGGCCATAAGTCGCGAACGTCCAGAATCAGCGGTGCTTTTTTCAGGTGTTTGGCAACGACTCCGACAAGACCCATGAAGATCGACGGCGTCGTCGCATAGATGTAAGCGTATTGTTTAGTATCGTGCCGTACTTCCTGGACTGCCAGGACAAATTGTTCAATGAACAAACGGAGTCTGCGCCATAAATTCGTCGTCGCCCGAAGATCACGTGGTTGAATTCGGGTGATCTTCGCAGCATCCAGACTCGGCTCGTCCCAAAACATGGCATCCGTATACAGTTCAGCTGTCGGATAGAGGGGTTCCGACGTCAAGACGTGGACCTCACTCCCCTGTTGCTCCATCCGTTTGAAGATATTTTTCATCCGGTTCGCAGCACTCCCGATCTCCGGATAAAAATTTTGGCAAATCATCAGAACGTTCATCGTCTCCGGGCCCGTCGTTTCTTTACGTTTCGTCTGAACTTCCAGTAACGGATGACGATTTTTCCGAGCTTTGAATTTGCGAGTGACCGGTACTTTGATTTCCATTCTGCATTCGCCTCCAAGACATCCAGATTCGACACAAGCGCCCCTTCGTATCGCGCGAGCACCATTTGATACTGTTGCGTCAGCAACTCAATTTCGTCTTCCTTCTCTGCGAGTTGCCGCGTGAGCTGATCCCGCTCTGACACCAACTCCGCTTGTTCCTGTTCGATGTCCTGCTGTTTTTGCTGCTTCAATTCCCACTTTTTATTCAGTTGCTTCAAGCGGACGATTTCAGTAAGATGCAACCGTTCCACCGCTTCAAAAGCTGTTTCGAGCCAACTGACTTCTTGTTCCGTTACCGGGCGTGACGGTTGTTTCTCCGGATGAAGCGTCAACGTCACACCGAGCCATTTATCGATGCGTTCCAACTGCTCAATCGTCCCGTATGGTGTCAATTGTTCCAGCAGATGCTGTAAATAATACGTCCGTTTATGATCGGCATAATCGTTCACACCGAATGGAACGGTCACGACGAGCCGACCACCGGGTTTTAAGAACGAACAGGCTTTTTCGACAAACCGCTCCGGTTCCCCGATATGTTCCAAGACTTCCGTCATCAATACCGTGTCGAATCGTTGGGACGTTTGGAAGGTCATCAGATTGGCTTCTTCCAAATGAATCAATTCTTGAACGGAGTGTGCTTCTTCTCCTAATGCCGCCGTCGCTTCCTCGATTGCTTCCGGCGAGACATCGATACCGACCACCTGCTTGCCTTCGCGCCCGAGCAAAATCGGAACCAGTCCACCGGAACAGCCGATATCGAGAATTTGACTGCCTTTTGTTTCCCGGATGATCCAGTGGACCCGAGACCGGACCTTTTTCCCGAATGCGACTCCGAGTTGATCATAATAGGCGGCCCGAATTTCATCTTTCGGTCGCATCATCTGTTTTGTCTGCATCATCTGACCTCCTCCAGTAACAATGTTTGAATCGCATCCGTCCGTTTCATGTCCGCCAACTCCACGAATTGACGGATCAGCGGATTCGTCAAGTTCATTGGTTCATAAAAAGCAACAATCATGCGCAGTAATGCGACACTTGGGGCAAAATCCTTGTCGCTGCAATACCGGAGCTTCACTAAATACCAGTGTTCAAAGAAATGCTCAAAACGTGTTGTCTTATACGCATCGAGCACACCGTAACGGGCAAATTTCTCTGCCCGCGCCTTTTCCCGGACGACACTTCGTTCGAAGAAACGAACCGTCAAGGAGTTGACGGTCGAACCGGCAACTGCGGCATAGTAATAATGGATGACACGATTGACGAGCAGGACACGATTTGCGTGCAACATCATCTCTTGGAAAAACAGGGAATCTTGTCCGACGGCACCTACCACCTGCTCCAGCTGATGTTCCTGCAGAAAACGGCGGTTGACGACCAGCGCCTGAATACTTTGAACGGAAAAGCGGTTTTCCAATAAGTAGGCTTTCGGTTGATCACACACCGTCCGCCCTTGTTTACGGATCTTCGGCAACGCGATGATGCTTGTTTTTTCTGCCAACTTCTTCATATGTCCGACAGCAAAGTCGAGTGTCGGATCTTGATCCAACTCAGCCAACAGTTCGGCATATCGGTCACTCAAGACTTCATTATCAGGATCAAGGAAAGCGATCCGTTCCGAGCGCGCCAGTTCCACCCCTTTGTTGCGCGGACGTGACGCACTGCCGCTGCCGCCCGTCGGAAACAGATGGGTCACGACATTCCCGTGACGTCGTGCCAGGCGGTCAATCGCTTGGCGGGTGAATCGATCCGTCGATCCATCGTCGACCAAGATGATTTCCGACTCGTCAAACCGATCCATCCGTTTGAGGCTGGCAAAACATTTATACGTCAAATGCCTGCCATTGTTGAAGATTGGGACGACGACAGATAGCACAGGTGCTTCGATCATGGCGGTTCCGCCACCTTCGTTCCACTCCAGCGCGTCCAGGAACAACGTCTCTCCCTCAATCTTTCCTTCGGAGAACTGCTCATACGGGAACGCTTCACGCCAAATCATGGCGTTCACTGTCGACCCTTCTACTTCCCGGATTACGAAATGAGCTTCGTCAGTCCGCGTTTTGCGGGTGATTGACACATCACTGTATTTGAACCCGTTCATCAAATCTTCCAAATAGTATTCTCCGTATGATTCAGCTCCGTCGAGTACAGTGACGAGATCGGCTGAGGCATAAAGCGCTCCGGTCAACTCTGATTCGTGACAGATTACATCAGCGGTGATCGATTGACGCGCGAGCAGTTGTTCAAGTTCCGGCGTCGCATTGCGTAAGACGACGAGAAGCGTCCGTTTGACCGGCGGCATGTCCAGTTGCAGAAGCCGCGTCAATTGATCAATCCGGTCATAGACCGTATGCGACGACATGACAGAACGAATGCCTTCCGCCCGGAGTCGATCAATCTCCTCTTGTGTCGTCCGCTCGAGAATCGCCTGGGCTTCTTGGTGGTCATGGATGGTAAAGACGTTCGGGAAATCGTTATTGACGGCGATACTGTAGTTCGACAAAATCAGATTGCCGAGCGCTTGTGATTCATAGACCCGACGCGCACACATCGTCTTGCTGTACTTGATACTGTTTAGATTCAACACCCAGTCATAACATTTACTGACCTGTTGCAATGCGTCATAGGGAATCGCAGGAGCCACACGCGAGACGTAACGTTCCGGAAAATGATAGTCCGGTAGATTTAACTGATAGTTCCGGTCAACGATATCGAGTGTATGGTCTGAGCGTAAGACACCATCAAATAACATCTCCGTGTCTTTGACACGCTCCGGATATTTCGCCATCCAGCTGCCGGCAAACAAAACGTGTTTTTTGCGGCTTCTCGTCGCTCCGACCGGATTGTGGATGATCGGATTAACGCCAAACGAAGTTGCTTCAATCCGGTCATGTCCACAGAGTACTTGGTATTCCGGAATCATCGCTTCGTCTGATGTCAAAATATAGTCGGCAACTTTCGCCAGATCACTGAACCGGTCAAAGTTGCTCGGATCTTCCGTCGACTGGAAGACGACCGGGATTCCTTTTGCTTTCACCTGCTCCATCATGTCGAGCAAACGTTGCCGTTTTTTAGAAGTCGGCGTCGCGACCCCTTTCCAATCATCACCGTGCAGACCTTTCCAGGACGTGACGACAAGAAACAGATCAATCGGCTTTTCAAAGACGTCCGTAAAGGTTGCCGGATTAACATAATGTAAATGTAACGCGTCCTGATAGTAGGCATGCATGAACTCTGAGCACACGATCGCCACCTCAAGCGGACGGCGTTCATAATAACGTGAACCGCCCGTCACAGGGATGTCTTCGTACGCAATCTCTTTCAGCAACTCTCTGTTGCTGTCCTGATGGTAACGCTTCGTTTTGGCTTCGAGTGGGGAGGACTTGGGGCGAACCGTCGTTTTCATCCGCAAGACGTCGAGTTGTTTTAGACCCTCGATCGACGCACGGTTTGCTGCCGGTGCGGATTGGATCCGTTTCTGTTCAGTCCGCACCCAGTTTAATTGTTCAATGATGCTTTTTTTCCACTTTTGTTCACTCACACGTATACACCCTTCCTTCATTCATCTCTGTTTCAGTCTACGAGACCAGTTCAAAGAGGACTTAAAGGTCATGCAAGGTTTTTGTAAAGAGTTGATGAAGCAATTGGTCTTTTTCCTTACATTCACCATCAAATGAAGAGGAGTTTGCGTGGAGTCGAGTTTGTTCGTATCTTGTTTTGCTACAAAACATCAATCTCACCAAAGTGTCCGTTTCGTTTTTAGAATTGATAATTCGGGTACATATAAAAATATCGAAGACAAGGGGGAGGAACACTCATGATGGATAAAAAACAAGATGCACCAAACGAAACAGCGGATGTCGGCTTACATCCGGATCCAGAACCAGCTAAAACATCTGATCCGGGAATCAAACCGGCCGAAACACAGCATCCGGATCCTGATGTCGAAGAATTAAAAAAGGATCCTGCTGATCAATAAATTCAAGCACAAAAAAGGTGTTGCTCTCCGCTCAGGAAAGCAACACCTTTTTGACGTACTCTTATAATTTGACCAACAGTTTTCCCGTGTTCGACCCGTCAAACAGACCAAGAAATGCGTCCGGGACTTGTTCAAACCCTTCAAAAATCGTTTCTTCGTACTTCAACTCACCGTTGCTGACCCATTGACCAAGTTGTTCCGCTGCTTCTTTAAACCGTTTGCCATAGTCACCGACCAAGAAACCTTGCATCCGTGCGCGCGCAATGATCAATTTCGATTGAACCCGCGGACCTAAATCCGCCTGTTCGTTATAGCCGGAAATCGCTCCACAGACTGGAACGCGGGCAAAAGGATTCAATCGATCAAGAACGGCATCCCCGATTGCACCGCCTACATTTTCAAAGTAGACATCGATCCCGTCCGGACAAGTCCGGTCTAAGGCTTCGCCGATCTGCTCCGTTTTGTAATTGATGACTTCATCAAATCCAAGTTCCTCTTTCAGATACTGAATCTTTTCAGCACTTCCGGCAATCCCGACGACTCGTGCGCCTTTAATTTTAGCGATTTGACCAACAATTGATCCAACGGCTCCTGCTGCTGCCGAGACGACGACCGTTTCGCCAGGTTGCGGGTTCCCAATGTCGAGCAGACCGAAGTAAGCGGTCATACCTGTCATTCCGAGCACACCCAGTGCCGTTGAGACAGGCGCCAATGTTGCATCGATTTTACGGACTTGTTTTGCATCGACCACGGATTTCGTCGCCCAGTCGAGCATTCCGACGACGGTGTCACCCACTGTTAACAGATCACTTGTTGATTCAACGACCCGCGCGACGACACCCCCTTGGATAGGTGCATCCAGTTCGAATGGTTGCGAGTAAGAACGTGCATCATTCATTCGCCCGCGCATGTAAGGATCGACTGAGATATAGAGCGTCTCTACTAACACTTGATCCGCTTTTAAGGCGTCCAATTCGATCGTCTCATAACGGAACGTGTCGCGTGTCGGACGTCCCTCTGGTCTGCTGGCTAATACGATTTGTTGTTCTGACATAACTGTTCCCTCCCCGGTTTTTTACCTCTCCACTCTAGCAGTCCTTTTGTTTCAGTGCGAATAGTTTGCTTTTGTTTTTTCAGAAAATTCCATTTTCCGCTTGACGTTTTGAACGCTCTTTCGTATGATTAAACACAATTCATCGCTTTTATACTGTTATGCATAAAAGCGATACATAAGGAGTGAATTTAGTTGAATACGACCTTGAAACGTTTTGACCGCCAATTCGGTGTCCATGTCTTAAATGGACTCAGCATCGGAATCTTAGTTGCTCTCATCCCGGGAGCGTTGCTTGGTGAACTTGCCAAAGCATTGCTTCCCTATTTTTCTCCTGCACAACATATCATCGACTCGACTGCTCTTGCGATGCGGCTTTTGCCGATGGTCATCGGTGTCGCCGTTGCCATGCAATTCAAGGCAACCCCGATCGAAGCGACCACGATTGGTCTTGCGACTGTCGTCGGATCCGGTGTCGCAAGCCGAACCGAGACCGCCGGTTACTTATTCATCGGAACCGGTGATGTCATCAATGCCGGATTGACAGCCGCAGTCGCGACCGCCCTCGTCATCTGGCTCGGAAATCGTTTTAAGACGTATACGGTTCTCGTCATCCCGACCTTAATCATCGTCGGAGCCGGCGGAATCGGTGTCCTGACCTATCCGTTTGTCACGAAAATCACAGCCACGATCGGTCAAGTGATTACACACTTTACCGTTCTTCAACCGGTCTTGATGGGCATTGCCTTAGCCGTTACTTTTTCGGTCCTGATCGTATCGCCGCTCTCGACGGTCGGGATTGCAACAGCCATCAGTTTATCCGGTGTTGCGGCAGGAGCCGCCAACCTCGGTGTTTGTGCGGCAGGCTTCGGACTCGCGATTGCCGGGTGGCAGGCCAATTCCCACGGCACGTCCATCGCTCATTTTTTAGGCTCTCCTAAAATTCAAATGGCGAATTTCATTCGCAATCCGATCATGATTCTGCCCGTCATGTGCAGCGCCGCCGTACTTGGCGGACTCGCAGGTGTACTCGGTATTCAAGGGACTCCTTTCAGTGCCGGATTCGGTATGTCCGGTCTGATTGGTCCAATCAATGCGCTCCACTTGATGGCAGGCGGCTGGACGTGGATCAACATTTCGCTTGTCTTCGGACTGTTTATTGTTTTGCCGGTGATCCTGTGTCTTTTGTTCCATCAACTCTTCCGCCGTTTTCGTCCTTGGACGAATCACGAGCAGTACCGACTTGATTTTGATTGACTAAAAAAACAAGCAGACGCTGACTCATCAGCGCTGCTTGTTTTTTTGCTCATTCCGTTATACAAACTTCAACAAATCAAGCGGTGTCTCCAGCTGATGGTCAGCCGTCTTCCATTCTTGTTCTGTTCCAAAACCGAAGCAACAAATCGCTACCGGCATATTTTGTAGTCTGGCCGCCTCAACATCCGATGAACGATCGCCGACCATCAAATAGTCGACCTCGCCAAACTCTTCACGATGTGCCGCTAAAATGTCTGCTTTTTGTTTCCCGTTCACCGACTCCAAACATTTCGGACTTGTAAAATAAGATCGAATGTTTTGGCTGTCGAGGACAAGGTTTAAATAATGTACCCCGCAATTGCTTGCTGTTGATACGATATGTCCCTGATTCGTCAATTGTTCCAATAATTCTCGAATGCCGTCAAACAGAACATCTTGATTCTGCATCGTTTGCTCCAAGTGATGATGACGTTTTCTGCGAATCTCTTTAATGTCGTTTTCAGAAGCATCCGGGATTGCTTTTCTCCAAAAAGCATTACCCGCCAAACCATAACTCGACTGGACACTTGCTTTGGATGGTTTGACCAGATGCGGCATATCTTCCATCGCAAGATGAATCGCCTCTGTCATCTGATTGGTCGAGTCGATCAATGTACCGTCAATATCAAATAAAATCACTGCCATGTGAACACTCCTCTATTTTTTAGATACAGCTTGTTTTTTCATGAGCGTTTTTTTTCGGAAATACAGATAACCTGCACCAAAAACGATGAGCCCGACTATCCAGGGAAGGTAATGGTGGAATTCAGGATGCCGCCCCATCATGCCATGTCCAAGTTTCTTTCCGCCCCAGATAAAAAAAGCGGACCACACAAAAAAAGAAATCGTCGTCGCAATCGTAAAGGTGAGACGCGAGACTCCGGTCAACCCTGCACCAATCGCAAATCCCATCCGCCACATCGGTGACAACAATAAGATGAAACGGCCGCGCGTATCCATTTGACGTTGGAATCGCACCATCTTCGCCTCAGAAATACGAAACCATCTAAAAATTCGTTTCAGTAAACGGTCACTTCCGAGGCGCCCGATTGTAAAGAAAATATTTTGACTGATCACAAAACTCATGACGGCCACGATCAACATGACAATCAGATTAAACTCGGTTGTGTGGACCAGATAGCCTGCATATGCAAGCGGCACTTCACTCGGTAAAAAGGGGAACATCAAACTCAACATGATTCCAAAATAACCGTATGATTCAATCCATGAATGCCAAGCCATTCCATACCTCCTTCCCCAAAAAGTTTCTCTGCTTCTAGTGTAACGAACTTTCAAGGACGCGTACAGAAATGACGTTTTTGTTTCCTTTAAAACAAGAGCCGGTTTTCGATTGACCGCAAGTGTACGAAACGAGGACTTTCATCCAAACGAAAACAGAAGGCGGATTCAAAATCCACCTTCTGTTTTATATGCGGACCAACTGTCTCAGTCCGGTTGTCTCATGAAATTAGTAAGCATCCTCACTTTGGAGCGGCTGCGTACTTGCTTTTTGTTGCTCATCCTGCCAATCACTGAATCGTGTCAACTCTTCGAAAATCGTTTTCGTCACGAACAGGATGATGGCGATATCATCCGCAAATCCGAAACCTAACACAAAGTCCGGCACTAAATCGATTGGTGACACGAGATAAATCAAGGCCCCGATTACTTTCAAAATCGTCGTCCGGCGAATATTTCGGTATTCACCGGATTGATAGGCTCGAACCATATCGATAAATAAACGGACGGGCGAAAAAACGACCGACAGTGTAGAATTTTTATTTATTTTTTCACTTGCACGTCGTAACATCGAATTCGTTTTTTTAGGTTGATTGATATAAGACTTGGCTTTTTCTGCGTACTTTTCTTCTTCTGTCTCGAGCTTTTGATTTGATAAATCCATCAAAAATCCCCCATTCAGCATAGTAGTGGTATTACCTAATCACTATATTCCCCAAACAGTATCCCGGTAATCATTTCTTAACTCAGCCTGTCAGGTTTTAATTGATTCCTTTTCGGCTATTCCATTAAAGCAGATAACACAATACACGATACTCACCGATTAGGAGTGATTTACAATGAACCATGTTAACCAGACAGTCATCATCACCGGTGCCGCCAACGGCATCGGCGCAACGCTCGCGAAGACGTATGCCCAAAAAGGAGCAACTGTCATTTTAGCAGATGTCGATCAAATGACGGGTGACGAAGTCGCAGCCGACATTGAATCAGATGGCGGAACGGCCTATTTCTATCACCTGGATGTCCAAGACGAACACGACGTTCAACTGTTGATCGACAAAGCACTTGAACACACCGGCAGAATCGACATCGTCATTAATAACGCCGGAATCATCGTTCGAAAGCCGATCCTCGAGTTGTCTCTCGAAGAGTGGGACCGTGTCCAGCACACGAATTTACGCAGTATTTTTCTGACGACCAAAGCCGCAGCACCACATTTGAAAAAAAATCCGACCGGAGGACGGATTGTCAATCTTGCTTCGACACGCGCCTATATGTCTGAACCGGATACGGAATCTTACGCCGCCACGAAAGGCGGAATTGTTGCTTTGACACATGCACTCGCCGTTTCATTAGGACCGGATCGGATCTTGGTCAACGCGATTGCTCCGGGTTGGATCGAGACGGGAAACTATCACGAACTGTCACCGGAAGATCACAGCCAACATCCGGCCGGCCGTGTCGGAAAACCGGAAGATGTGGCTCGGGCAGCCTTGTTTTTGACTGATCCGGAAAATGACTTCTTGACGGGTGAAACGTTGATCCTTGACGGAGGTATGACTAAAAAAATGATTTACGAAGAGTAAAACTTACTAAAATATCCGTTTTCTTAATGAATTAAACCTTTTTCAGTACAGCATCTTTTTAATATTACAAACTCATATCAGTGACTTTTAAAAGTGAATGGCGCCATTCACTTTTTTATTTTAGCTTCTTTTTTCGCTCTGTTACCGGATTTTCGCAGTTCATTGAAAATCATGCCCTCCTCATTTTCCATAAACGAAGTGGTACTCCCTGATAATTTCCACATAATATTTTAATGAAATTGTAAAGGTGGTACGGCTCTTTTCTTGTTAGAGTGGAACAGGTATCGCTTCCAAAGCATGAATCTGTATCAAGGAAGGAAGGAACGTTCTAATTATGAAGCCATCTTTACGACAATCGATTGGTCTGACGCTGATGACCATGACATTACTCATTCATCCACTTGCGAACCACGTTGGTGCCGCAGGTTCTTATAAAGAAAAACAACAGCAAAATCAACAGCAACAGTCAAAACAAAAACAAGCACTTTCCAATAAGAAAACACAACTGTCGAAAGCACAGCAAAAAGTGTACGCCATCGATCAGCAAATCAACGGCTTAACGTTACAAGTCGTTGAGAATCAACAAAAAATTGATCAGAATACTCGACAAATCAAGCGACTTGAACAAAAAATCCGTCTGCTGAAAGAAAAAATCACGAAACAAGAAACAATGTTGGGTGACCGCCTGGCTGTCCGTCAAGCCAAAGCAGATCAAGATCCTTTACTTGAAGCGGTATTCGGGGCCAAAGATGTCGGCGATATGATCAGCCGCTTTAATGCGTTTAATACGATTGCGGAAAGTGATGCCTCATTATTAAAAGACTACGAACAAAACAAACAACAGTTGGCAACCGCTCAAAAAAAATTGCGTCAGACACGACTTGATTTGATTGATGACCGGACCAACCTCAAGAACAAACAACGCGAGCTGAAAGCAGAGAAAACGAAACGCACCTCTTTGCTCAACCGTCTTAAATCAGAAAAACGTTCAATTGAGACAACCATCTTGAGCTTGAAAGATGCTTCAGCACAATTAAAAGCGCAGGAAGCTGCAGCAAAAGCTGCTGCCAAAGCCGCTAAACAACAAGCAGCCGCGCAATCGGCGCAACCTGCTTCCAGTACGAAAGCAAGTACAAAAGTCATCTCGAAAGCAACCGGGAAATTCATCAAGCCTGCTGCCGGTTCGATTTCCCAGGGAATGGGAGCAGCGAGCGGTAGTAATGGATATGCCTATCATAATGGAATCGACTTGGCGGGACCCGTTAATTCACCAATCGTCGCTTCCGCCAGCGGAGTCGTCATTCAGGCAAGTTCTGGTGGTCCTTACGGCAATCACGTTTATCTTTCGCATAATATCGGCGGCAAGACCTATACGACCGTCTATGCCCATATGAACTCGCTGACCGTCAAAGCAGGTCAAAACGTCAAACAAGGTCAACAGATCGGAAACCTCGGCAGTACGGGAAATTCGACTGGACCACACCTTCACTTTGAAATTCATGACGGTGGCTATCAGTACAATGCCAACGGTCGGACAAACGAACTGAATCCAAGTGATTTCTTCTAAAACGTGACAAACTCACCGTAATTTTTTACGGTGAGTTTTTGTCCTGCATCATTATAATTTAAATTGACTCGTTTGATGATCAAGTGAGGTCGTCGTCTGCTCAAGCTCTTGCATCAGTTGATGAATCTGTTCAAACGATGCTTGTTGATCGCGCATCGAAGCAGCGACTTCTTCATTTCCGGCTGCCAACTCCTCCATCACACCACTGACCGAACTGACTTGATTCACGACTTGATTGGCTTGATCTTTCGACTGGAGCAACTGCGTCGTCATGAAGTGGACAGCTTCCGTGACATCGGCGACATGCGTCCGTGTTTTTTCAAATGCCAATTTGACTTCTGCAAAGTTTTGAACTTGATGTTCCTGTTCTTTTTCTGAGCGAAGCAAGGCTTCTTGTAAAATCGCTCCGTCCGCACGAATCGAGCGAACAAGTGAAAAGATCGAGCGGGTCGCTTGATGGGTTTCGTCCGCCAACTTCTTCACTTCACTTGCAACCACTGCAAACCCACGTCCTGCTTCTCCGGCTCGTGCCGCTTCGATTGCCGCGTTTAACGACAGCAGATTGGTTTGGGCGGAGACGCTTGAGACAAGTTGTGCCATCTGTTCAATCTGTTGGGTTTGCTGCAGGAATCCGGCCAGTTTGCGACCGAGTTCCTGATTTTGAAGGGACGCCGTTTCGAGTGATTCTGCCTGTTCCTGCATAATCGTCGCGCTTTTCCCCATCGTCGTATCTGCCAGTTGTCCCTGGCTTAACGCCTGTTGCGCCCGTTGTTCACTCTGCTCGAACAACGTACTCATGTTTGTAATCGTACTGACCGTCATCTGCAGATCGTCCGAGACGGTTTGGGTGCCGCTTGCCATTTCGTTGATCGCATGTGTCATGTTTCCGGACACTTCGACGATATTGGCATTTTCAGCTGTCGCCTGTTCGCTCATCTGATTGATGGTCGTCGATGTTTGACTGATTGTACCGATCACCCCGTGAAGTGTACCTTGCATCTGGGCAATCGCCGACTCGAGTCGGCCGATCTCATCCGTCCGTCCGGAAACTTGCAGTTGTTGCGACACATCGCCTTGCGAAATCTGTTCCGCCGTTTTGACGACACGGCTGATCGGGCGTGTGATGCTGCGAGCAAAATACCAGTTATAAAGTGCCAAGGCAATGAGCAAAACAAACGTCGCAATCAGGACAGAACGTGTCAGGTTCAACGTCTTGTCTTTTGCCTCTTGTTGCAAGACATCATAAAACTCACCGTTTTTCGTATGTAACGTATACAGATCACTCAATACACCCTCAATCCGTGCTGCGTACGACCGGATCGTAATCGGATTGAGTTCGTTCAGCAACGTTTCCCGTTCGGAAGATAAGGCCGTATACTTCATTTTTGCCCGGTCCAAGTCCTGTTGAAAACGGTCAATCAAGTATGCTTTTTGGAGCGCATTTAATGCCGCCTCATTTTTCTGACTGAGGGCGAGTGCCTGTTCCTTTTGGTTTTCTGAAGGTTGGCTCGCCAGACGGTTCCATGCCGCCTGCTCATACAATAGTTTCGTCTCCAGTTCAGAAATCTCAACGAGCTGTTTTCCGTAATCTTCGTTGTACGATTGAATTTGCCGCAACTCAAATAACGTCCAACCCATCAAGGCGACGACACTGACGATTGTCACGAGCGTCGAAACTAAAAATCGTTTTCGTAACGTCATTGTACATCCACCTTTCCTTCCAATACATCTTGTTTCAATTGTTCGAGCTGTTGCAGTTCTTTTGGTGTGAAGTTGGCATTACGAATCGGTGCCAATTGAATCGCTCCGTCCTTCACCCCTAACACGATTTGACCGGATTGCAGACCGGATTCCTTGACCGTGTCCCCGATTTTCGTAATCGCGAGATCGACCTGTTTCAGCATGGATGTCATGACGGCGTCCGGTGCAATCGTTGTCTGGTCACTGTCGACACCAATCGCTTTTTTGCCGTTCGCTTCCGCCGCTTCAAGGACACCGCTGCCGGTTAATCCCGCCGCTGCGTATAACACATCCGCCTTCTTTTTCATTTGGGCGTCCGCCAGTTGTCTCCCTTTGTCCGGTGCGGCAAAATCTTCCGCATAATCCACAAGGACACGGATATCCGGATTGACGGCTGTCGCCCCTGCTTTGTATCCTTTTTCAAACTTTTCGATGAGTGGCGACTTCATGCCGCCGATAAAGCCAATCGTTTCACTTTCTGATTGGATGGCCGCTGCTGCCCCTGCCAGGTAACTGCCCTCATCTTCTTTGAACGTGACGGATAATACATTCGGCAACTCCGAGACCGCATCAATCAATGCGAATTGTTGTTTCGGATACTGCTTGGCGACCTTCTCCAAATCTGCTTGCCCCATGAAACCAAGACCGACGACAACGGTTGGTTTTTGTTTGGCCAATGTGGCAAACGCCACTTCGTATGACTTCGTTTCATTCAGTTCTCTATAATCAATGAACCAATCTTCCTTTTCACGAAGTAAGGACATGCCGCTCATTGCAGCATCGCTGAATGACTGATCCCCTAATCCGACATCCGATAATACGACCGCCATCTCCCGGCGCTCCTTTACTGCTTGTTGTGGGTCATCGATGACGCTACCGCACCCCGCTAAACCAACTGTCAGCGCAAGTAAGGATAAACCGATTCGTTTTGACATTTTTCCACTTCCCCTCCCTGTTCTACACTGGATTATCGGAAGGGTTGTCTGACTTCTTAACCTAAAAATCAAATTCAGAATTGTTTTAAAACAAAAAAACATGTCCTTCTCGCAACAGAAGTTGCAAAAAGGACACGCTGATGGGTGAATCCGATTAAATTAGTAATCGCTGTCCGAAGAACCGCCTGTGACGATCGCGATTCCGGCAGAAGCGCCGATGCGTGTTGCGCCGGCATCGATCATCGCTTTTGCTCCTTCGAAGTCACGGACACCACCTGATGCTTTCACACCGATGTCAGGTCCGACTGTCTCACGCATGAGACGAATGTCTTCTACTGTTGCGCCGCCTGTTGAGAAACCAGTTGACGTCTTAACGAAATCTGCGCCTGCTTTGACTGATAATTCAGCAGCTGTTTTGATTTCTTCTTTTGTTAAGAGGCAGTTCTCAAAGATGACTTTGACAAGTGTGCCGTTTGCCGCTTCGACAACCGCACGGATGTCGCGTTCAACGAGTGAAAGATCGCCGTCTTTTAACGCACCGATGTTTAACACCATATCGATTTCTGTTGCACCGTTTTTGATGGTATCTTGTGTTTCAAATGCTTTCACTTCTGGTGTGTTCGCACCGAGTGGGAAGCCGATCACCGTACAGACTTTGACGGCATCGTCTGATTTTAAGAGTTCTGCTGCGAGTGCAACGTTTGTCGGGTTGACACAAACGCTTGCAAATTTGTATTCGAGTGCTTCTTTACAAAGTGTTTCGATTTGGGCACGTGACGTTTCTGCTTTTAAAGCCGTGTGGTCGATCATTGCTGCTAAATTCATGATTAGTTCCTCCTTAAGGGTATCCCTTATACTCTGTTTCCATTCTATCACGCAAGAGGTCAGACTTCTATCTTTTTACGCTACTTTCCGCAGTTGTTTTTTTCGAATCAACAAACCGTTTAGTGTAAAGACGAAAGCTGCCGACCAAATAAATGTAAACGCAATCAAGTGAGTTCCCGTAAAGGGTTCGCCGTACAGGAGGACACCGATGGCAAGCGACAACGTCGGAGCGACGAACTGTAGAAAACCGACGACCGTAAACGGAATCCGTTGGGCGCCAAATCCGAACAATAACAACGGAACGGCCGTGATGACACCGGTCAATACAAGTCCAGTCGTCACGAAACCGGACGACGTAAACGTTTCTTGTCCGCTGACACCCATGTAGCCTAAGAACAGGATTGCGATTGGTAATGGCGCGAGCGTCTCAATCGTCAGACTGACCGTTGATTCTAAAGGACGTTGTTTTTTGACGACGCCGTAAAAACCAAAGCTGAAGGCTAGTGCCAAGGAAATCCAAGGAAATTTCCCATAGCCGATCGTCAGGATCAAGACACCGATCGTTGCAAGCAGAATCGCAAGCCACTCGATCCGCGACAGTTTTTCCCGGAAAAAGAACACCCCGAAAATAATGCTGACAATCGGATTGATGTAATAGCCGAGCGAGGCCTCGACGATGAAGTTATGATTGACCGCCCAGATGTAGATGAACCAGTTCATGCTGATGATCAGCCCGTTCAGAAAAAAAAGTCGTCGGGTGAACGGATTTTTCAACGCTCCGGTAAACTTTGGCAATGCCTTTTGAACATATAATAACAGCAGTAAAAAAATGAACGACCAGACAATCCGGTGCGCTAAAATTTCTTCGCTCGAGACACTGGCGAGCAACTTCCAGTAAATCGGCAACAAACCCCAAATGACGTAGGCGGCTAATGTCGCAAACAAACCCGATTTATTCATTATTAGTTTCCTCTTTTCTGGATCACGATACTTTTTTCATCTTCATCCGACCGCTCGATATCCCGCTGATGGTAAAGACAGCGACAGCCAACCAAATGAACAAGAACGCGATGAAGTGAATCGGTGTAAAGACGTCATTGAATAAAAAGACACCGAGAATCAAGGTCAGGGTCGGAGCGATATATTGTAAAATCCCGACATAGACAAACGGAATTTTCGGCATTCCGTATCCGAACAACATCAATTGCACCGCAGTCGCTACGCCAAGCATGACGATGGCGAACAAGGCTTCTGTCGGAAGAGCAATCGGGTTCGCTCCTGTAACCCCAAGTGTCAACATAGCAAACGGCAACGTGACAAGCGTCTCAAGAAACAGACCGGATAACGGCTCGGCCGCCGCCTTTTTTTTGAGGACACCATAAAAAGCAAACGAGATGGCAAGTGAAAACGCGATGATCGGAAACTTTCCGTAGCCAAACGTTAAAATCAGGACACCCGTGATGGCGCTCGCCATCGCAAGAAGCTGTGCCCGGTTCAGACGTTCACCAAAAAACAACAAGCCGAATAAGACACTGACGAGTGGATTGATGTAATAGCCGAGCGAGGATTCGACGATGTATCCTTCGCCAATCGCGTACAGGTACAAGGTCCAGTTTCCCCCAAGGACAAGTCCTGCTCCTAAAACGGTATTGCGTTGACGTTTACTTTGCCAGAGTTGCTTGACGTGCTTAAACTTCCCTGTCAGTCGCAGTAACAACGTAACAAAGATAAAGGCACTGATGATTCGGATTGAGACGACTGTCCACGCCGGTACCTCATCCGCAAACAGTTTATAAATCGGCAGCAATCCGCCGATCACATAGGCGACAAACGTCGCACTCATTCCCCGTTTATCCACGATGAACCCCCTTTTCCTTATATGTATACAAGTAAAGCCGCCATCATCATGGCGACTTTTTCAGCTTATTGTTGATCGAGAATCTGGAACAAGGTCTTCATTTCCGACTCCGTCAAGTCGCGCCATTCCCCGATCGGTAAATCACCGAGTTCGACGTTCATGATCCGGACACGTTGCAGGCGTTTGACCCGGTAACCGAACTCTTTGCACATCCGGCGAATTTGCCGGTTCAACCCTTGTGTCAAAACGATTCGGAACGTCCGCGACTCGAGCTGTTCAACGACACATTCCTTCGTCGTCGTTCCAAGAATGTCGACGCCGCTTGCCATACCTTCGATAAACGTTTCCGTAATCGGTGCGTCGACCGTTACGATGTACTCTTTATCGTGGTTGTTTTCCGCACGTAAAATCCGGTTGACGATATCCCCGTCGTTCGTCAGGATGATCAGTCCGTCAGAATCTTTATCAAGTCGTCCAATCGGGAAAATCCGTTTCGGATGATTGACGAAATCAATGATGTTCCCTTCGATATCACGCTCTGTCGTACACGTGATTCCGACCGGTTTGTTTAAGATCAAATACTCAAGTTCCGGCTTCGCTTGTAACGGTTGTCCATCGATCTCGACGGCATCTGTTTTTTCGACCTGAGAGCCGAGTTCGGCTACGTTTCCGTTGATCGTCACACGTCCGGCATCGATTAATTTATCGGCTGCCCGCCGGGAACAATATCCTGTTTCACTGATGAATTTATTAATTCGCATAAGTTTGTGTCCTCTTTCTCTTGTGTAATCTTTACTCAGTGTAGCGTATCCGTTACCTGAAAACAAAATAATTTATCGCACCAAAAATAAAGTTCGTCTTCCGGTTACCGGAAGACGAACTCATTTCAGATCGCTTGTTCTTTTAATGTCTCCATGATACGGACAAATTGTCCGTCGTTCATTGGATAACCGGCTTTGGTAATTTTGACACGAACGAGTTGACCAATCAATGATTCGTCCCCTTCGATCGCGACACGTAAGTAATTATCGGTATAACCGACAAGACGACCGCCTGCTTCTTCCGAAAATTCTTCCGGAATGATTTCAAGCAGTTCTCCCTCGTATTTCGATGCATATTCTTTCGCCAGTTGATCCGACAAAGCAATCAACCGGGCGACACGTTGTTCTTTGATGTTCTCATCGACTTGATCATCCATCATCGCAGCCGGTGTACCGGTCCGTTTCGAATACGGGAAGACATGCAGTTCACTGAACTTATGATCGTTGATGAAGTTAAACGTCTCCATAAACTCTTCTTCCGTCTCCCCCGGGAAACCGACGATGACGTCAGACGTGATCGCACAATCCGGTAAGACTTCTTTTAAGCGCGTGATCCGTTCACCGAACTCCGCCATCGTATACTTCCGGCGCATCCGGCGCAAGACCGTATCCGATGCCGATTGAATCGGAACATGAAGATGTCGGACGACGATCGGCGAATCTTTTAAGACGTCGAGTACTTCATCTGTGATTTGGCTTGCTTCAATCGAAGAAATCCGAAGCCGTTCGAGACCTGTCACGGACTCGAGCGCTTTTAACAATTTCGCTAAGTTGTAGTCTTTGAGGTCTTCCCCGTAACCGCCCGTGTGAATACCGGTCAGAACGATTTCCTTATAACCTGCATCCACTAATTGTTGTGCTTGCTTCAAGACATCTTCCGGTTGACGGGAACGCATCAGACCACGTGCCCACGGAATGATACAAAACGTACAGAAGTTGTTGCAGCCTTCTTGAATCTTCAGGGAAGCCCGCGTCCGGTCCGTAAAGGCCGGGACGTCGAGTTCTTCATACACTTTTGCCTTCATGATGTTCCCGACGGCGTTGATCGGCATCCGTTCTTCGCGGAACTGTTCGATGTAACCAATCATCTTGTGGCGGTCCTGTGTCCCGACGACGACATCGACTCCCGGAATCGCCATGATTTCAGCAGGAGATGTCTGGGCATAACAACCGGTGACACAGATGACACTGTCTGGATTTTGACGGATTGCCCGTCGGATGACTTGGCGGCTCTTTTTGTCGCCCGTATTTGTTACTGTACATGTATTGACGACATAAACGTCGGCATGATCTGCAAAGTCAACACGTCCATATCCCGCATCCTTGAACAGTTGCCAGACGGCTTCTGTCTCGTAATGATTGACTTTACAACCAAGCGTTTGAAAGGCAACAGTTGCCATTTCACTCACCCTTTCAATTCAAAATGATACGATACGGCGGACAGGACATAAAGTGGTGCCGTTTCCGTCCGTAAAATCCGTCGTCCGAGTGATGCCGGCACGAAGCCCACATCGGTTAAACGCGATACTTCCGTTTCCGTGAGTCCACCTTCCGGACCGATTACGACCAATAAGGAATCACCGGCTTGCAACCGTGACAGCGTAGAAGCGAAAGCTGCCGCTTCCCCGTCTTTCGCCGCTTCTTCATAGGCGATCAGACACGCCGTATAGTTGCCCGCGTCTTGTAGGACTTCATCATACGTCACATAGTCAACCGTCGGCAAGTGCGCCCGGTACGATTGTTCGGCTGCTTCTTTGATGATTTTCTGGAGCCGTTCAAGCTTTTTCGGGATTTTTTTGGCATCCCATTTCGAGACCGAGCGGGCCGATTCAAAAACAAGCAGCTGACTGACGCCAAGCTCCGTCGCTTTTTGGGCAACCAGTTCGACCTTATCCCCTTTCGGTAACGCGTACGCAATCGTCACCTGGATCGGGAGTTCCGTTTCAATCGGTAATTCTTCAATCATTTCCGCGACGGCCGTTTGCTTTTCGAGTTGGTCGATTCGGCAACGGAACAGTCCCGTTCCGTCTAACACCAAAATCTCATCGCCGACATCCATCCGCATGACGTTTTTCATATGATGGGCATCGTCTTTTGAGAGCGTGAAGGTATTTCCTACACGTGCGGTCGGATCTATGAAATATCGTTGCATCGGCTTAAGCCTCGCGTTTCGCGATAATCGCGACCCAGTCCTCGAGCTTCGTCGTCTCAACGATTGTGAACCCGGCATCGATCATTGCGTCACGTACCATGTCTTTTTTCTGACCTATGATGCCCGATGCAATGAAGTGTCCGCCCGGAAGCGTCAACTCATACGCATCGTTTACGAATAGTAAGATGACTTCCGCCAGGATATTGGCGACAATCAGTTCGACCGGTTCTTTCAATTCCTTCATCAAATCGCCTTGACGGACCGTCACTTGCTGGCTGACTTGATTTAGTGCCACGTTATCCGTTGCCGAACGAACCGCCACTTCATCCAAATCAAGTGCAAAGACATCCTTTGCCCCGAGTTTGGCTGCTGCAATCGCCAGAACACCTGAACCCGTTCCGACATCGACAACACGGTCGTTGTCTTTCAGGTAATTTTCAATCGCCTGAATACAAAGGACTGTCGTCGGATGTGTTCCTGTTCCAAATGCCATCCCGGGATCGAGTTCGATGATTTTTTCATCCGGTTGCGGTGTGTAGTCTTCCCACATTGGAACGACCGTCAGATGACGGCTGATTTTAACGGGTTTATAAAACTGTTTCCACGAATGGGCCCAGTCTTCTTCGTCCACTTGTGTCAGCGTGACAGTTCCTGCACCAATCGTCAGACCGAATTTCGTCAGCATCTGAATATCGCGCTCGATTCCTTTGATCGTATCCGTCAAATCACTGCTTTCCGCAAGATACGCTTTGACGAGAACACCGCTGTCCGGATATTCATCGCGCTTCTTCTCATCCCAAATTTCACCGAAGTTGTCTTCACGATGCGACATCATCTCGAAATCCTCTACGTCCTCGATGACGACACCACTCGCTCCCGCCTCATGTAAGATGTTCGAGACTGCTTCGATTGCTTCTTGTGTCGTATGGACACAGACTTCTGACCATTTCATTTCCTGTCACGCTCCTTTAGTGAATCACCCTGTAAAGAATGTTTTGATCCGGCTGAATACGCCTTCGTGTTGTTCCTCGACACCTTTTTCGTCACTGATTTCGTTAAACTCACGGAGTAATTCCTTTTGGCGGTCCGTCAGGTTTTTTGGTGTGATGATGACGACGTTGACGTATTGATCTCCGTGATGACCTGAACGGACGTTTGGCATCCCTTTGCCGCGCAGACGGAAACGTGAACCTGTTTGTGTGCCCGCTGGAATTTTCAAACTGACCTTTCCGTGAACAGTCGGTACTTCGATTTCGTCTCCAAGCGTCGCTTGTGTGAATGTCAACGGCATGTCCATGACGATATGATCGTCGACCCGTTCAAACAATTCATGTTCCCGTACACGAACGACGACATACAGATCTCCGAACGGTCCACCATTGACACCCGCTTCCCCTTTACCGGCCAAGCGGATCTGTTGCCCGTTGTCGATCCCGGCTGGAATCTTGACACGGACATCTTTGTTTTTACGGACACGTCCGGCACCACGACATGTTTCACATGGTTCTTTGACGATTTGCCCGCGTCCATGACACGTTGAACATGTCGTTTGATTGACGACACGACCAAACATCGTGTTTTGCTCGACGTTGATGTGTCCTGATCCACCACAACGTTTACATGTTTCCGGATGTGTTCCCGGTTTGGCACCTGAACCGTGACATGTTCCGCAGTCTTCTTCGACCGGAATCGTGATGACTTTCTCGACACCCGCGAACGCTTCCATGAAGTCGATTTCTTCGACATATTGCAAATCCTGTCCTTTGCGTGGAGCATTCGGATCTTGACGGCGTCCGCCGCCGAAGAACATGTCAAAGATGTCGCCGAATCCTTCCGCTCCGCCGAACCCGCCGCCACCTTGTGATGGATCTTGGTGACCGAACTGGTCGTAGCGTGCCCGTTGATTGTCGTCTGACAATACTTCATACGCTTCAGACAGCTCTTTGAATTTTTGGTCGGCATCGGCTTCCTTGTTAACATCCGGATGGTATGTCCGGGCAAGTTTTCGGTAAGCTCGTTTGATTTCTGCTGCTGAGGCATCGCGCGCGACGCCCAACACTTCATAATAATCGCGTTTTTCCACGTGCATTCTCCCTCTCTTTGGTTCCGATTCAATTCATACTGTTTGATTTTACCGAACTTCATGCGACATGGAAAGAGCCAAAGCGCGGATTACGCTTTGGCTCTCTCTAGCGCCCGAAAAATCGGTCGGTTACTTATTTGTTGTCTTTGTCGTCGACTTCTTCGAATTCAGCGTCCATGACGTTGTCGTCTTGTCCGCCTGCTTGTGCGCCTTCAGCGCCAGCTTGTTGTTGAGACATGTTTTCGTAGACTTTTTGTGTCAACTCTTGAACGACTGTCGATAATTCGTCTTTCGCAGCACGAATCGCTTCGATGTCTGTTCCTGCAAGTGCAGTCGTGACTTTTTCTTTCGCTGCTTCTGCTTTTTCTTTATCTGCTGCGTCAATTTGCTCACCGAGGTCTTTGACCGCTTTATCTGTTGCGAAGACGAGTTGATCCGCTTCGTTGCGAAGTTCCACTTCTTCTTTACGTTTGTTGTCTGCATCTGCGTTCGCTTCAGCATCTTTGACCATTTGGTCGATGTCTGCTTCAGTCAAGCCGCTTGATGATTGGATTGTGATCGATTGTTCTTTGTTCGTACCAAGATCTTTCGCTGATACGTTAACGATTCCGTTTGCATCGATGTCGAATTTAACTTCGATTTGCGGCACACCACGTTGTGCTGGCGGAATGTCTGTCAATTGGAAACGACCAAGCGTTTTGTTGTCTGACGCCATTGGACGTTCGCCTTGAAGAACATGGATGTCTACTGCCGGCTGATTGTCAGCTGCTGTTGAGAAGACTTGTGATTTCGAAGTCGGGATCGTCGTGTTACGGTCGATCAGTTTCGTCATCACGCTACCCATTGTTTCGATTCCGAGTGAGAGTGGTGTTACGTCGAGAAGGACAACATCTTTAACGTCCCCTGTCAACACGCCACCTTGAACAGCTGCTCCGAGGGCAACCACTTCATCCGGGTTAACCCCTTTGAATGATTCTTTGCCTGTGAAGTCTTGAACTGCTTTTTGAACAGCAGGAATACGAGTTGATCCACCGACGAGGATGATTTTGTCGATTTTGTCCGGTGTCATGCCAGCATCGCTGAGGGCACGACGTGTTGGAGCCATCGTGCGTTCTACGAGATCAGCTGTCAGATCGTCGAACTTCGCACGTGACAATGTCATTTCAAGGTGAAGCGGACCTGCTGCGCCGGCCGTGATGAACGGAAGGCTGATTTGTGTCGAAGAGACACCAGAAAGATCTTTCTTCGCTTTTTCAGCAGCATCTTTTAGACGTTGAAGCGCCATTTTATCTTGTGCAAGATCAATGCCGTTGTCTTTTTTGAATTCTGCGACTAGATGATCGATGATTTTTTGGTCAAAGTCATCGCCACCAAGACGGCTGTCACCGGCAGTTGAAACAACTTCGAAGACACCGTCTCCAAGTTCAAGGATCGAAACGTCGAATGTACCGCCACCTAGGTCATAGATGAGGATCGTGTGGTCTTCACCTTTTTCAAGACCGTATGCAAGTGCTGCTGCTGTCGGCTCGTTGATGATCCGTTTGACGTCAAGACCAGCGATTGTTCCTGCGTCTTTTGTCGCTTGACGCTCAGCATCGTTGAAGTAAGCAGGAACCGTGATGACAGCTTCCGTTACTTTTTCACCGAGGTAATCTTCTGCTTGAGCTTTGAGTTTTTGAAGAATGATGGCAGATACTTCTTGTGGCGTGTAGTCTTTGCCTTCGACTTCAACTTTATAGTCTGTACCCATGTGACGTTTAATCGACATGATTGTGTTCGGGTTTGTGATGGCTTGACGTTTTGCGACTTCCCCGACTTGACGCTCGCCGTTTTTAAAGGCAACGACAGATGGTGTCGTCCGGTTTCCTTCTGCGTTTGCGATAACGACCGGCTCTCCGCCTTCCATTACTGCGACACATGAGTTTGTAGTTCCTAAGTCAATACCAATGATTTTTGCCATGATAAATTCCTCACCTTCGAATAGTTATTGTAGTTTCAAGGACATCTTATTCTGCGACTTTGACCATACTTGGGCGGATGACACGATCGTGTAATTTGTACCCTTTTTGGAATTCAGCTGTCACGACGCCTGATTCGTGCTCTTCACTCGGCTCCTGAACGACTGCCTGATGCAGGTTCGGATCAAAGGCTTCTCCAACTGCTGGAATCTCAACGACGCCTTCATTTTGGAGTGTTTCCACCAATTGACGTTTAACCATCTCGACACCCGCTAAAACAGACTTCGTTTCTTCGTTGTCCGATTCAATCTGTAACGCACGATCGAGGTTATCCACTAACGGGAGTAACTTTTCGACGATGGTCTGAGACGAGTACTTTGCACGGTTTTCGGCTTCAATCCGGTTCCGACGTTTGAAGTTGTCGAAATCCGCACGGAGGCGTAATTCTGATGCTTTTGCTTCCGCCAGTTGCGCTTCGAAATCCGGTGTCGGTGCTTCTTCGACGAGATCCGCCTGTACGACTTCTTCTTCCGTCACTTCAACTGCTTCTGTTTGTTGCTCGGTAGTTTCTTCATTATTGAGGTTTTGATTCTGCTTTTTTTCTTCCACTCTGAATCGAGCCCCTTTCTATATTCAATCTAAGTTGTTTTTACGCAACTCAGTTTGGAATGCTTGTAAAAGATGAATGATCGAGTTGATGCCTCGATTGTAATCCATCCGTTTTGGACCAATCAGCGCCAATGTCCCGAGTGAGATTCCATCTACGGAATAATGCGCCCGGATCACGCTACAGTCCTTCAGGGCATCGACATTGTTCTCGCTACCAATCGTAATCAAGATTTGATTATCGAGATTTGGACTTAAAAAATCAAACAAGGCTTCCTGCTGTTCAATCAATTCGAGAACTGGACGCAATTTCGCGACATCCTGAAATTCCGGCTGATCAAACATGTTGGCTTTTCCCCCGAGATAAATCAAGGGACGTCCTTCATCCTGGTCCGTCAAGACGATATCAAGTGCTTTTGACAATAAGGTCGTCTGTTCCGAATGCTCGGAACGGAACCGTCTGATTTCTTCGAGCAGACGTCCACGCAACATGCTCAGCGGCGTTCCGCGTAACGTCTGGTTCAATCGTTCCATCAAGCGACTTGCCGCCTCACGTGAGAGGGCTTCCGCGAGCTGAAGTGTCTTATGTTCGACATGCCCCGTCTCCGTCACCAAAACGATGACGACACGGCCTTCTGCTAAGGGAATCAGTTCTAAATGATGGAGGCGTTGCCCTTCTTCTTTTGGACCTAATACAAGCGTCGTATAATGTGTCAATTCGCTCAACAAGTCCGCTGTATGTCGGATCAACCGATCATTTTCATTCACGGAATGGGCAAATAACGATTTTAACGCCTTTGCCTCTTGCGGTGAGATGCTTTCCGGACGAATCAGATGATCGACATAAAATCGATATCCAAGCTCGGATGGAATTCGGCCGGCAGATGTATGCGGCTTTTCAATCAATCCCATTTCTTCGAGGTCCGCCATCTCATTTCGAATGGTCGCGGAACTGAACGTCACGTCACTCCGTTTTGAGAGCGTCCGTGAGCCGACGGGTTGAGCGGTTTTGATATAATCATCGACGATTGCACGTAAAATCAACAATTGGCGATCCGTCAGCACCTTCTTCACCACCTTATTTTGTTAGCACTCACTTTTAACGAGTGCTAATTACATCTTTACTATAAGGAATCCTGGAAATGATGTCAACCAATTTGCTGAACCCTTTGAAGACTTTCCCATTCTGCGATACAGTGAAACAAACAAGAAAAGGATGAGGTCCATGCTGGAACTGTTTGCAATGGCCGGTGTGTTCGTCTGGGTATTCATCGCCATCATCGGAACAACCGCCTACTTTTTACGAAAACCCAAAAAATAAAACGGCGTCCGCATACTTTTGTATGGACGCCGTTTTATTTTTAAACTTGATCTGTTTTCTGCTCTTCAATCTCTGCCTCACCGATAAACTCGGCAAACACTTCATTGGCGAGTGGTACACCGGCATCTGTCAAACGGATATGTGTCGCTGTCCGCTCGACGAGCCCGCGCGGCAACAATTTCGCAATCGTCTGTCCAAAGACTTGGTCAAGCGAGTACCCGTATTTCGCTTCGAAGTGCTGTTCAGACACCCCTTCTTTCATACGTAGTCCGAGAAACATCTCTTCTTCCATCCGTTCCACTTCCGTCAACGGCGTCTCATTGCGGACCGGTAATCCCTCCGCTTTGATGTAGTGCGGAATCGGTGCGATGTTCGCCCGACGCGTCTTGTTGATGTAACTGTGTGACCCGGCACCAAATCCGTAATACTCGTCATTTTCCCAGTAGACCCGGTTATGCCGGCTTTCCCGACCCGGTAAAGAAAAGTTCGAAATTTCATATTGATGCAATCCACCGGCTTCAATCGTTTCAATCATTAAACGGTACATATCCGCCTCTAGATCCTGTGTCGGCAACGGCAACTTCCCTTTTCGTTCTTGAATCGCAAAAACCGTATGCGGCTCAAGAATCAAAGAGTATGACGAAATATGCGTAATCGGTAAACGCAAGGCCCGTTCGACATCATACCGGACTTGTTCGAGCGTTTGATTCGGTAATCCGAACATCAGATCCACCGAGATGTTATCAAATCGTTTCGCAGCATGCGCCAATGTCTCGGCCACTTTAGCTTCCCGGTGCGTCCGACCGATCCGTTCGAGTAATCCGTCGTCAAACGACTGGACACCAAAACTGACCCGGTTGACACCGCCCGCTTTCATGATATCGAGTTTTTCCGGCGAGACGCCGTCTGGATTGGATTCGACCGTATATTCCAGGGTGTCATCCGTCAGCGGTAAAAGATGTTTTTTAATGATATCCATCAAACGTTGCATTTGATCTTCGTTTAAGGCGGTCGGTGTGCCTCCCCCGATAAAAATCGTTTCGAGTCGATCCGTCGGATACTGTTGTAACGTCAGTTCGATTTCTCGTTCTAACGCATCCAGATATTCAGCGACCGGCTGATTTTTTAAAAAGACTTTATTAAAGTCGCAATAGTAACAAATATGTTCACAAAACGGAATGTGGACATACGCGGCGCGTGGAGTCATTTCGCCTCATCCTTTCTTTACTTAAACAGAAAAAGGGTGCGCCAAAACGCCCCCTTTGTTTCTTCTCTCAATCTTCATCCATCGACAGAACCGACATGAAGGCTTCTTGCGGTACTTCTACCGAGCCTACCATCTTCATCCGTTTCTTACCTTCTTTTTGCTTTTCGAGCAATTTACGCTTACGCGAGATATCTCCCCCGTAACACTTGGCGAGAACGTTTTTCCGCAACGCCTTGATTGTCGAGCGGGCAACGATTTTTGTTCCGACGGCGGCTTGAATCGGTACTTCAAACTGCATCCGTGGAATCAGTTCTTTCAATTTATCAACGATGACTTTCCCGCGTTCATACGCAAAATCACGGTGAACGATAAAGCTCAGTGCATCGACGTTTTCGTTATTCAAGAGAATATCCATCTTGACGAGACGTGATTGCTGATAACCAATCAACTCGTAATCAAGCGATGCATATCCCTTTGTACTCGACTTCAGCTGATCGAAGAAATCATAGACGATTTCCGACAATGGAAGTTCATACGTGATTTTGACACGTGTCGTATCGATGTACTCCATATCGACGAATGTCCCACGTTTCTTTTGACAGAGTTCCATGATGGCACCGACGTAATCGTTTGGTGTCATGACCGCCGCTTTGACGTAAGGCTCTTCAATGAACTCGACTTTTTGTTGTTCCGGCATCTTCGACGGGTTGTCGACGTGGAGCACTTCTCCGGCCGTCGTCGTCACATGATAGATAACCGATGGAGCTGTCGTGATCATATCAATGTTGAACTCACGTTCGATTCGTTCCTGAATGATTTCCATGTGAAGCATACCAAGGAAACCACAACGGAAACCGAATCCGAGTGCTTGTGACGTTTCCGGCTCGAATTCGAGTGCCGCGTCACTTAACTGCAGACGTTCAAGTGCTTCACGTAAATCGTTGTAACGTGCGGCGTCAATCGGATAAAGACCACAGTACACCATCGGATTCATCTTCCGGTATCCCGGTAGAGCTTCTTGAGCCGGTTGTTTCGCCAAGGTAATCGTATCCCCGACGCGGACATCGCCGACGGTTTTAATGGAAGCAGACAACGTTCCAACATCGCCGACCGTCAATTCTTTCTGACGGAGTGGTTTCGGTGTCGACACGGCGAGTTCCAAGACTTCAAAGTCTTTCCCAGTCGACATCATCCGAATCTTGTCGCCGACTTTAACCGTTCCGTTAACGACACGGATCGAAGCGACGACACCACGGTAGGCATCGTAATACGAATCAAAAATCAATGCTTCGAGTGGTGCTTCCGGATCCCCTGTTGGTGCCGGAACTTTTGCGACGATTTGTTCCAGAATTTCCTCAATCCCGATACCTGCTTTCGCAGACGTCGGAACGGCTTCTGAAGCATCGAGTCCGATTACATCTTCGATTTCTTGACGGACACGTTCCACGTCCGCCGACGGCAAATCAATTTTATTGATGATCGGTAAGATTTCTAAATCGTTATCGAGCGCCAAATACACGTTGGCAAGTGTCTGGGCTTCGATTCCCTGTGCGGCATCCACGACGAGTACAGCGCCCTCACATGCTGCGAGTGAACGTGATACTTCATATGTGAAGTCGACGTGTCCCGGTGTATCAATCAGATGGAGGATATATTCCTCACCATCTTTTGCCGTGTATTTCAACTGAACGGCATTTAATTTAATGGTAATCCCGCGTTCGCGCTCTAAATCCATCGCATCCAGCGTCTGATCTTTCATCTCACGCGATGTCAACGCACCTGTTTTTTCTAAAATACGGTCTGCAAGTGTCGATTTCCCATGGTCGATATGCGCGATGATGGAGAAATTACGAATACTTTTTTGCCGCTTTAAACGATCTGCATTATTCATGTTTATAGTCACCTTACCTTATAGTCAAACGTACATACGCTTCATTATACCAAAAATTACACGAGGTGCACCATCTCGTTTTGTTTTCCTGAAAAACAAAAATCGAAAGAAACCCTAGAGCTGTTATTGCTTTTAAGAAAAACGTTTGCTACAATTGTGTTTGTTCTGTTGAACGATAAATGCAGATATGCGAATATAAATCTCGAATGAGTTTTCTTGGAGGTGAATCATCCATGGCTAACATTAAATCAGCAATCAAGCGTGTTAAAACAGCTGAAAAACGCCGCGTCGCTAACGTACAACGTAAATCGTCTATGCGTTCAGCAATCAAAGCAGTCGAAACTTTCGCTACTGAAGGCAACAAAGAGCAAGCGCTCGTAGCTTTCAACACAGCATCTAAGAAAATCGACAAAGCTGCTGCTAAAGGTCTTATCCACAGCAACAAAGCTGGTCGTGACAAATCACGTCTCGCTCGACTCGTAAACGCACTTTAATTCTTCTTTGAAGGATACAGTGATCGATCGCCACTAGGAGCTTGCTCCAGTGGTGATTTTTTTGTTCCTAAACAGAAACCGACTTAAAAAAAATAGACATAACACAAGAATAGAGAGGTGGACTGTTACGTCCGCCCCTCTATTTGTTGTGCTGTTTTTTAGAAGATGAATGAATTCCACCCATTATTCTTTCCTTGCGAAGCGGTCGACCATCACATGATGCGGACCAATCCCCTCAATCTCAAACGATTCACTGGCAATCATCAGTCCGGACCGTTCGTAAAAAGGCACCGCCACGAGGCGGGCATTACACCACCAGCCACGAGCTTGTCTCGCCGCCAACACCTTACGTGCTTCTTCAAGCAGTGCCTTGCCGTATCCTTCACCCCGGACGTCAGGGCTCGTCGCCATCCCACGCAGTTGATACGTCAATTCAGGATCGGTTTCATGCGATCGGTTCGAAAATGTACCGACTGCAACAATCCGCCCGTTTTTGATGCCACCCAGATGGAACGTTTTTTCCGCATGGTCATCCGGATACGTACAGGTTTCAATCGGTTGATGCGGCCGTAACACTTCATGCCGCAGTGGAATCACTTCTGATGCTTCAATGAGTTGAATTTCCATGTTACAACCTCCTCACAAAGTGGCCAATCGTACGACAAGCGAATCAAATAAAATCCGTTTATCGCCGCGTCCGGTTTTCATCCCTTCGTCCGTTGTCGTGATGGCGATCAAGGCTTGTTCGAGCTGCGCGAACGTAAAACGTTTTCCCGCTTGCAACGCCAGTTTGATCGCATACGGATGGGCACCGACTTTCGAAGCGATTTGCCGCTCTCCATACCCTTGTTCGGCGAGGCGTTTCGATAACAGCATCATCCGATACTGGCGTGCCATCAGACCGAGCAGTGCCAAAACTTCTTGACCTTGTTTTTCCAAATCACGAATCAGACGAATCGCCGGTTCAAGTTGACGTTTCATCAGGTAATCGGTCAGCTGGAACACGTTATCTTCCAGCGTCCGCGGGACAAGTAAATCCACATCTTCCAGCTCAATTGCCGGTCGATCCCCTGCATACAGCATCAATTTATCCAGTTCATGTGTCAGCGTCGCCCACATTTCACCGGTCAAAAAGATCAGTCGCTCAATGGCTGGACGATCCATCCGATAACCCTTGTCGTTCACCGCATCCATTACAAAACGGAACAGCTCTTCTGTTGTCGGTTTCTTGGCTTCGAGAATCACAGCGCGATCCTTCAGACGTTTGACGATGGTTTTTCGTTCATCCAGTTTTTCTGCCTCCACAATCAAGACGACAATCGCATAATCCGCCGGTTGGATGATGTACTCTGCCAGACGATCGACATTATGAGTTTTTTTATCTTTTGCTCCCGTTAAAAACGTCGCAGGTTTCGCTATGACGACACGATAGTCACTTAAAAAAGGAACGGTCTCCGCCTCATCGAGTACCGCATCAAGCGGTTGATCGTTTAAGTCAATTTTCATATAGTCGAACCGCTCACCGTCCGGTAAGGCAGCTTTGACGATTTCACGTTCCCATTCTTCCAAAAGGTGACGTTCTGTTCCATATAATAAATAAAGGTTCGCCAGTTTTCCGTTGACAAGCCAAGGTGTTTTCATCTTCCCCACCACATTTCACAGTTTGTTCTTAACTTCATCATAGATAATCCTCTTTTATTCCGCTATACTAGAAGCGGAATCTATTTTTAGGGGGAATGCAGCATGGCACATTCAGTACGCCCACCAAGTGAAAATGCGTTTGAAAACGATATTCAATCCAAACGTAATGACGCGCTTGACTCTGCCGTCGGTTTTGGCGCATCGTTCGGTTTTTTCGCAGTCTTGTTCATCATTGGCGTCGTAATCAAATTCTTAAGTCTTTAATCACTAAAACAGCAACCTTGGGGGGTTGCTGTTTTTTATTTTAGCATAGGTTCACAACCCATTGCAGAACAAGTTATCATTCCCGCCTGATCCGTCCGGATGACGGTCCGTCCCCTCGTCCGCTCCAAAACTTCCGCATGCGGATGACCATACCGGTTGTTTCGCCCGGCTGATATGATGACGGTCTCCGGATCGACTTGCTCCAACATTTTTTCTCCTGTCGAGGTCTTGGAACCATGATGTCCGGCTTTTAGAATATCCACCTTCCCGACGCGCCACTTCTCCTCCTGCTGGATGCTTGCGTCCCCCGTCAATAAAATACGGTGTTCAGCGACTTCAGCCAGCAGGACGATGGAACGGTCATTTTCTTCTTCCTCCGTTCCTGAAGGAGCAATTACATTCAACCACGGGCGAATTTGTTGTCCGGTTCGGACGAATTGAATCCGTGTCCCCGTCCTTTCAATCTGCTTGATCAGTTCCTGGCGTTTTTCGTCTTGATTATCATATTGCCCAAGATAAATCGTATCGACTTTTACTTTACGCAACAATCCGGCAAGCCCTCCAATATGATCGTGATCGGCATGCGTCAGAATCAGCCCGTCAATTCGTGTCTCAGCCCGTGTGGACAGAAACGGTGCAACAATCTGGCTCCCGGGATCAAACGGACGCAACGGCGGTCGTTTCGAGAGCGAGAACACCCCTCCTGTATCGATGACAAATGTTTCTCCATCCTTTTCAATAACGGTACTGTCTCCCTGACCGACATCCACAAAAGTGATCCGCTCTTCCGTCCGATGATCCAGAACAGTACTGGCTGTCAGCAGACAGACAAGCGGAATCAGGTGCCCGAACCATCTGCGTTCAGCCACCCACCAACCGCCCATCACTCCTGCCGCCACTGCCAGCCAGACAGGAAATGAAAACAAATGCAGGGCTGAGGAAGGCAACGGTAAGCGTTCAGCAAGCGCCAAGGAGTAGTCCAGTAAGGCAACCGCTTGACCGTGGAGCTGAAGAATTGTCGGTGCCGTCGGAATCAGTACCGTCATACTCGCAAGGAAAGACAACGGCAGAATGACCCATTCGATCCAACCGCCTAAAAGGATGTTCAAGACCGGTGACCAGATTGAAAGTTCGGTTTGTTCCGTTAGTTGCAGCACAAAACTTGTCATGATTTGAGCCCATACACTAATCAGCAACCAGTTCCACGGACGTTTGATCCCGTCCCACATTCTGCGGGACAATAATAAAAAGACCGTCAATCCGACCGTCAGCTGAAACCCGACATCATACAAACTTGTATAGGAGAACGCCAATTGGAAAGCTCCTACCGTCGCTACGACCGCCACCGGGTCCAGTCGACGATTAAATCGATGGCAACATAATAAAATCATTGCCACACCAACAGCCCGCATCACCGGTGCGCTCCATTCGGTCAACCACCCGTACAGCGGTAACAGGAATAAGACCAACTCGAATCTTCGTTCTCGGGTCAACCGGATTTTTTTAAGCACCCCTAACATCGTCCAGATTAAAAATGCGATGTGAGAGCCCGAAATCACAATCGCATGAAGTAATCCAAACCGTTTGAAACGTTCCATCGTCGTTTGATCCATCAGACGGTCTTCACCCAAGACCAGTGCTTCGATATAGAGAGCTTGCTTAACCGGCAACTGTTCGATACGTGCCATCCACTCCTGGCGCACCCGGCGTCCATTTCCATCGAACCCTGGTGTGTCTGAACATTTCCCGAACCGCTCTACTTCGTACTTTCCGCTTAATCGTTCCGTCCGCATCCACCGTGCCTCATCAAAACCGCCGTCGTTTAATTGCGGTAAGACCGGCGACTCGTGTAAGGTCACCTCACACCGTTGTCCGATTCGTTCATAATCAAGCGTTGTGTCTTCATCCAACGTCGTCGCCACGATGATTTGCTGCTGTTGTACTTCAGCCAGATAGCGAATACGATCCCCATTCTGCTTCGCATCGATGATATCGATGACATGGATATCCGTTACAGGCGGCGGAGCAATCAGGCGGATCGCAAAAATCATACTTAATCCACCGACCAACAGCAGCGATTGGGTCGACTTCGACCACGACTTCAGGACAAAAATCATGCACACTGCAGCAACAAACCAAAGTGATTCTTTTAATGCCACCAACAGGATCATAAAAAACAAGGGAAATAAGGGCATCAGTAGACGATTAAGTATGCTTTTAGATTTTCGAGCGTCTTTGGTCCAAACCCTTTGACGTCTCCTAAATGATCGTACGTCGCAAATCCACCTTTTTCTTCCCGGTACTGGATGATTGCACTCGCTTTGGCGGGACCAATGCCCGGCACTTCCAATAATTGTTCTTCCGTCGCGGCATTTAAATCCAGCAATCCTTTTGGGATCTCCGCCTGATCGACCGGACCCGCGGATTTCTTTTTAACACGGTCCTGTTTTTTTGTCGGAACGACCACTTCTTGCCCATCAATTAAACGTGCTGCGAGATTGAGTTGGTTTACGTCCGCTGCAGGAGTCGCTTCCGCCCGCTTGACGGCATCCTGGACGCGGTCCCCCAACCGAAAACTGTAGGGACCCGGACGTTTGACCGCTCCTTTGATGTCGACCATGATTTTTTTGGCACGAAGTAAGTCGTTGGTGGACGGATCTTCCGCCTGTGCTTCCTGCTCTTGTTTGACGATGGCTGGTTTTTCGACTAGTGCCTCATTCGAACAGGAAGGCAACGGAACAAACAGTACCACTAGGAGCAAGAGTACAACGGCCAAAGTGGCGAATTGCTGTAAGCGTGGAATCGTCATCAATATTCCTCCCGTCCACCCGACTGTATCAAGTTCTCCACTTCTGTTACCTCTGTCCCAACTTCTCGTTTCCTGCTTCGGATCTCGACTGTCCGGCTGTTCCTTTTCCGTTTATCAGACGTTTCGCGACAGTACTCTCGTTTAAGACGAAAAAAACCATCGACCGGCGAACGGTCGATGGTTTCCAAACGGCTTATAATTTTTCGGCGACAAAAAAGATTCGTTCCGCTGTTTCCGTCGGAGCATCTGTCGTAAAGTCACCTGTCACCGAACGAACCCGAAAACCGGCTTCACGTAACCACGTGATGTATTGTTCCGGTGGATACGTCCGTTGATAGTGTGTCTCGTCGACCCGATCGTACCGTCCGTCCTCATCTTCGATAAAGAAGGTTAATTCGTGAACGACCGATAACGGTGCTTCACCAGGATCCGCGAACCAAATATACGAACTCTGTTCCGCATGAGTGGCGTACGTCTTGCCGTTAAACAACGTTTCCATCTTGTACGGCGAATGTACATCGAACAACAACTTCCCGCCGTCTGTCAGAAGACGGGCCGCACTGTCAAACGTCTGCTTGACGTCGGCTTCGGTTTGCAAGTAATTTAATGAATCACACAAAATCGTGATTGCATCAACAGGTTCCGGTAATTCGAGTTCCCGCATGTCCTGCACCCAAAACGCAACGTGACGGTCTGTTTCCATCGCCTTTTCTTGGGCGATTTCAAGCATTTCTTCCGACAAATCGACGCCGGTGACCTCGTAATGGTCGGCAAGCAACAAGGTTGCTGTTCCTGTGCCGCAACCGATATCCGCAATCTTTTTACCGGGCTCTACCTGTTCGAGCACCCAAGCGACCCACTTGGGGTACGGGACATCCTGCATCAGTTCGTCATAGACATACGCAAACTGTTCATACGCCATTAGTCGATCTCGACTTCTACTTTAGGTGCGTCTGCCCATAATTTCTCGAGGTTATAATAATCACGGTCATCCCGGTGGAAGACGTGAACGACGACATTCTCAAGGTCAGCGAGGACCCAACGTGCCGCATCCATTCCTTCTAGTCGTTTGATCGGCAATTCGTTTTTATGGGCGACTTCTTTCACTTCACGCGCGATGGCCTGAACTTGTTTCTCCGAGTTTCCTTCGCAAATGACGAAGTAATCTGCGATTGGTGAAATCTTCGACATGTCGAGTACGACGATGTCCTCGGCACGTTTATCATCAATTGCATTTACGATTAATTTTAATTCTTGTTCGACTGTCATAGGACGGTCCCCTTTCGTTTTTCCGTGATGAACGCATTGTATGTCTCGATCGTCAGCGGAAAAATCACTGTTTGTTTTTTACATAAAAATGTGATCGTCTGTCCAAGTGTCGCGATGACGGCTTGTGTGAGATCTTCTTGCGCAATCTGTCGAAGCTGATCCACACCGGGGTACCGGCGATTCGGTTCAATCGCATCCGCCACAAAAATGATTTGATCGAGCAGAGGCATGCCGGGTGCACCGGTCGTATGGTTCGCGATCGCTTGGTAAACCTCGACGTCCTCGACGCCAAGCTCCCGCTTGACGAGTTCAGCCCCAACAGGCGCGTGCAGCAATTCATCCTCATACGCAAGCAAATGATTTAAACCAAGTTCCACTGCAATCGTCTGCATCTCGGATACATTCCGATATTTGGCATAGTCATGCAGCATCGCTGCCAAGGCAACCTTGTCTTCTTGTACTCCGTATCGCCGGGCCAATTGAACAGCTGTCTCGACGACTCCGAGCGTATGGATGTAACGTTTCGTAGGTAATGTTTCCTCAATGATTCGTTTCGCTTCTTCAAGTCGCATAGAGTTTCCACTCCTTGATTAATTGTCGGACCGGTTCCGGTACGAGGTAACGGATACTGCGGCCTCTCGCCACGCGTTGACGGATATCCGTCGAAGAGACTTCAAGCAACGGCATGTCGACTGCCGTGACTTGCGCTCCCTCCGGAATCAGATAGCGGCTCCCCGGTCGTGCGACGGCACCGAACCGGACTTCTTGATACAAGTCGTCCGCGCGGTACCACGTCCCTAGACTCACGAGCGAATCCGCACCAATCAGAAAAAAGAAGTCATGTTCAGGATACCGGTCTTTCAGTTCACGAATCGTATCATACGTGTACGATTTCGTTTCCCGTTCAAACTCGATATCCGAGACAGAGAAGGCTTCATTACACTGGATCGCCGCTTCAACAAGCTGAAGCCGCTTGTCGGCGCTTGTTCCCGTCGATTGTTTATGGGGTGGAAGCTTAGCCGGTAAAAACCAGACCGCATCCAACTGGAGTTGTTCTTTCGCTTGTTCGGCAATCAACAGATGACCGATATGCGGCGGATCAAACGTTCCACCCATCAACCCAATCTTCATCGTGGTAATTGAAGTGTCTTATTCTCTTTCGATTCCTTGTAGAGAACGATGACTTTCCCGATGACTTGAACCAGTTCTGCGTTCGTTCCGTCAACGAGTTCAGCCGCGACATCTTTTGGTGCATCGGCACAGTTTTGTAACACTTGAACTTTTAAGAGTTCACGTTTTTCGAGCGCGTCCATCAAGTCCGCACACATCGCTTCCCCTACACCGTTTTTTCCGACTTGGAAAATCGGGCTTAAATCGTGAGCCGTCGCGCGTAAATAACGTTTTTGTTTACCTGTTAACATATTATAATTCCTCCAATTGCTTTCTAATCACCTGTTCGCCGAGAGCGATGTCAGGTTTATGACCGGTGAAGCGTTCAAACGCTTCAGCCGCTTGTAGTACAAACATCAAGACACCATCTAATGTATCAAGTCCGCTTGCGGTAGCTTCACGCAACAGACGGGTCGGAGTCGGTCGATAAATAATATCACAAATCAAGGCCGTCGTCGCTGTCAGATCAATGGGTGTTTCCTCGATTTGCGGGGCCATCCCGACCGAAGTCGTATTGATGATGACATCATACGGCGTCAAATCGATTGTCCGTGACCACGCAACAGCATGCTGTCCGAATTCGTCTGCGACACGCTCAGCCGTTTGATTCGTTCGATTCATGATCGTGACGTGACCCGGCAGCATCGGAATGATGCCCCGCGCTGCCCCGCCGGCACCAATCACCAGAGTGCGTTCCGCATTGGTTCGTGATGCGAGTGCGCGGGCAAATCCGGTTCCATCCGTATTTGCTCCGACAAGATCATCCCCGTCCCAATAGACAGTGTTGACGGCTCCTGCACGGGCGGCTGCCGGCTCGAGACGATCGAGAAACGGAATGATGGCTGACTTATACGGAATCGTCACGTTAATCCCGTCCAATTGACGGGTTCGTAATTGCAGGACGAGCGACTCTAACTCTTCTGCTTCAACATCTACCATGGTATAACAGCCGAAAAGCCCAGCCGCTTTCAGCCATGTTTCGTGCAACATGGGTGAAAGTGAATGGGCAATCGGATGACCGATGACAGCAAAATGCATCAGACGAGCGCCTCACGTAACGAGACGGCCACACCTTTTGGTGCGTAGGCAGCAACTCGTCCGCCTTTTCCGTGAACAGCGACCCAGCCCAGTCCGCTGAAGACGATATCTGTCTTCATGTTATCGCGCAAACTGAACTCGTGTCGAACGAGTGGCGGAAGCATCTCAAGCGTTTTCTCATTCGGAGGCGATAACAATTCTCCGTTATGGTTCGCGTACAGATCATCCGCCTTATCAAGCTTCGTCCGGTGTACTTTCAAATCATTCGACATGTAGATGACGAACGATCGTTTGTTGCCTTCCATGTAGTCAAGACGTGCCAGACCACCGAAGAACAACGTTTGTTGCGGATGGATTTGGAAAACTTGCGGCTTGATTTCTTTTTTCGGTGTAATCAGCTTCAAATCCCGTGCATCCACGTAGTGTGCCATTTGATGATGATTGATGATTCCCGGTGTGTCGTACAGGTTACAGTTGTCGTCCAGCGGGATATCGATCAAATCAAGCGTTGTTCCCGGGAAGTGACTGACTGTGATGACAGCTTCCTCTTCTTCTCCGAAACGCTTGATGACCTGATTGATCAATGTCGATTTTCCGACATTCGTACAGCCGACGACATACACGTCGCGTCCTTTACGGTAGTAATCAATCTTTTCTGCCAGCTCATCAACCCCGTGCCCTTTTTTCGCACTGATCAGATGCACATCGACCGGGCGTAACCCCAACTCTTTTGATGTTTGACGCATCCAGTTCATCAGACGGTTCGGATTGAGTGATTTCGGTAATAAATCTGCTTTATTTCCGACAAGCAAAACATCATTTTTCCCGACAAAGCGGTGTAATCCTGGTAACCAACTTCCGTTAAAATCAAAGATATCAACGATTTTGACGACAAGTGCATCTTTTTGACCGATTCCATCTAAGATTTTGACAAAATCATCGTCCGTTAATGCGACGTCTTGAATTTGGTTGTAATGCTTGAGTTTAAAACAACGTTGGCAGATGACCATTTCACGATCAAGTGCGGATTTAGGCGCATAACCGGGTGCTTTCGGATCCTCTGTTTGGATCGCGACACCACAGCCTGCGCAATTGATTTCTTCCATGTGTGTGTTGAGCCGCATCGGGAACTTTCCCTTCTCTATTCAACGTAGCGCCCTGCTCGCTACTCCAAGAGCGTAACTTCCGACCTTTTGCCGTACATGTTGCGACTGCTGCCTATCCTTTCATCTACCGGTATGACAGGGTCATTGTTGCTTATCTTGACGAAGCGTCTCGATGGGATGTTTCAACGCTGCCGGATCCTCTTTGACGCGTTGCGTCAATTTATAGATCCCTTTACGTTTCATCCGCCGGAAAATCACGCGTTCCATCAAGCGATTAAATTTTGTGACGACACCGTCTGTCTTGACGACGGGTTGAACGTGAATCACTTCGATACCTACTGAATTTGCTCCGAGTACATCGGTAAACAACTGGTCTCCGAGGAACACGACTTCCTTCGCATGGTACCCGAATTCTGTCAGTGCCCGTTTAAAACCAATCGGTAACGGTTTACGTGCCGGTGCAATGTAATGCAGGCCAAGCGGATCCGCAAATTTCTTGACTCGATCGCCGTTATTATTCGAGACGATGATGACGTCAAATCCATATTGATTATTGACCATATCGAGCCATGACACCAATTCGTCTGGAGCATCGGCAATATTCCAAGCGACAAGTGTATTATCAAGATCCGTCAAAATTGCTTTGACACCGTTTCGTTTTAACATCTCTAAGTCGATATCATAAATCGAAGCCACAAAATGTTTTGGATAAAGTCGTTTAAACAAGAATAAAACCTCCAGATAATGGTCTAGCTCTATAGTTAAGTTTAAGAAACAGTTATGTTCTTATCGTTCGATTATAGCACAATCGATTTGATTGAGCGATGACCAAACGAAAACGGAAGATTGGATACATCTTCCGTCCGTTCATCCGCCTTCAATAATAGCGGATCCATAAATACAGTTGCGACAAAATGAGTGTCACGATCGTAATCGGGGCCCCGTATAACAGGAAACGCCCGTATGTGAACTTCTCGCCTTGGCGGGTTGCAAGACCTGCCACAATCACATTGGCGGATGCGCCGATCAACGTCCCGTTTCCACCGAGACAAGCTCCGAGTGAAAGCGACCACCATAAGACGTCGACTTGCGGGCTGTCCGGTGATAGACCGATACCTGTCGCGACATCGTTGATGAGGGGAATCATCGTCGCGACGAACGGGATGTTGTCAATCGTCGCACTTGCGATACCGGATAACCAAAGAACCGCCGTCGCCGTCGTTTCGATATCTCCCCCGGTCAACGTGATTGTCTGCTCCGCCAGATAACGAATGATGCCGACTTCTTGAATCCCACCGACCAAGATGAACAATCCCGCAAAGAAAAAGATCGTTGTCCATTCGATTCGGGCAAACACTTCTTCTAGCTGATGATTGTTTTCAATCGTCAATAACATCAAAACCGTTGCACCGAGCATCGCGATGGCCGGAGCCTCGAGTTGAATCCCGATCCGGCTCAGTAGCGGATGTAAAATGAATAAGGCAATGGTACTGATCAGTACGATACTGCTCCGGAGAACAAGTTTACGGCTGATGATGTAACTGTTTTCGTCAATTTCCATCAATTTCTGTTGATTTTCCGGTTCGACATGCAACTGTTTCCGGAACAGAAAATACAAAATCCCAATCGTCACGACTGTGATCAAGACGATGATGGGAGCGAGATTCCACAAGAACGCATTAAACGTCAAATGCGGATTCGCAGCTCCAATCATGATGTTCGGCGGATCTCCGATTAAGGTTGCCGTCCCGCCGATGTTGGCAAACAGAACTTCCGCCAAGAGAAACGGAAACGGTTTGATTTTTAAGACCTTCGTAATCGAAAACGTAATCGGGACAATCAACAACACTGTCGTGACGTTGTCCAAGAAAGCCGACCCGAAAGCCGTCAAACAAGAGAGTAAAATCAAAATTTTGATGGGATCGCCCTTTGTCCGTTTCGCCGCACGAATTGCGATATATTCAAATAAGCCCGATTGATTCGCGATCGTCACGAGAATCATCATCCCGATTAACAGCACGATGGTTCCCCATTCCACATATTCAAATAACGCAGATTCGAGTTCCACGATCCCTAACATGATCATCGCCAGTGCTCCTAATAAAGCGACGATGGCACGACTGATTTTCTCGCTGATGATGAACGCATACGTTACTAAGAAGATGAATAACGCGCCATACACTTGAAGCGATGAGTTCGCCATTTCTGTAAACATCAAAATCTGCATGACAGATTCCTCCTAAGCATGACGGGACGCTCCCTTGATCCTTAGAGAGCGTCCCGCATTCATGAATTCCAAGTACCGATTCGTTGTCCCATCAAGACCGGACCTTTAATGTCGTCCGCTAATGTGACAGCGTCTTTCGGACAAATCAAGACGACGGTCGAACCGAATGAGAAATACCCAAACTCATCACCACGTTTGACTTCCCGTTGTTGATTCGTTTGGACGATCGTGTTGACGTTTAATGCGCCGACCATGACATGCTCCAGTGCATGGTCTCCTTGCGTAATCCGTGTGACGCGTCGGTAGTTGCGTGTCAACGGACGTTTTCCATATTCGAGACCAAGTTCGTTGACGGGAGCCGAATCGCGCCCAAGCGTATAACTTGTCCGAACCGTTCCGTCAATCGGAACATGGACCCGATGATAGTTTTGTGGGCTCAAATAAAAGATTAAGACACGCCCACCGATATAATTTTGTGCTTCATGGTGAGAACCAAGCAGTTCTGCGACCGAATAGGCTTGTCCCTTGACGGTAAACCGGCTGTCTTCCGTCAAGTCCTCGACGACGGACAACACACCGTCACACGGACTGACGACAGCCTGTGCAGACGGATCGACCGGACGCACTTCTTCTTTTAAATGTCGGACGAACAAATCATGTAACGTTTTGTACGAAGCAAGTGGCTGTTCCGCCTCTTGCATCTGGATGTCGTACATGTTGACGAACGGTTGGATCAACGGACGACTCGCCGGACTCATCGCAAACCGTCGCAGTTGTTTCGCGACTGCCGGATGTCCGTTCAATTCGAATAGTTGGGTGAAAAACCACTGTTTAATCATTTAAATCACCAGACGACTCTTCTTCTGAATTTTTAACGTCTTTTCCCGCAAAAAATTCCTTATAGGCCTCTTCGGTCTGTTCTCCTGAAACACGGCTGACTTCTTTTCCGTCTTTAAAGTGAACGACGGTCGGAGTTCCTTCGATCCCGAATGTATCCCATGCCGACTGCTCGACCGCAAGATCAATCTGTTCGAATGGAATGTCTTGTTTCTCTCCGAGCGGCACTAAGTAAGGTTTTACTTTCTCACAGTGCACGCATCCGGTTTGGTAGAAATACGTATAAAATTCATCGCCCGATTTCAACTTATCGGATACTTGGCTTGCACTTAAATTTCCGTTCTTGGATGCTGAATCTTCCCGATCCGCGAACAGTAACATCGTTGCTCCCACCAAGACGATCAGCGCAATCACACCTGCTGTGATCCAGTTGGCTTTTGATTGCGGTTTTTTTGTCGGTTTCACACGATTAGACTTCTTTGACACATTGATCCCTCCGTCATTCTGGCGACAGCCATTTTTTCTGAATCATTATAGCACGCCCATTCGCAAGAATCGTATCGATTTGCAAAGCGTCATCAATCAGTAACAGATCCGCCCGCTCACCAAGAAGGATACGTCCTGCGGAGAAGCCATAAGCATCTGCGACATTACAAGTGACCGTCTGCATCGCCTGCTCGAATGAAACACCGTATTGAACAGCGTCCCGAACCGCTTCGAGCATCGACTCGGGTCGTCCGGTCTCTAATCGAAGCAGTTTGCCGGCGTCATCGAATGCCGGTAAACTGGCTCCCGCATCACTCGACATCGTAATCTGCTCTAACGGGATACCTGCCTCAAGCGCACGTTTTAGGGCGAGTCCCGCCGGCACTTCGCCTTCTTCGATGAAAGCATCGGTCGTGCAGGTCGTAAAATCGATTCGCCCCCCTTGTTTGGCCCACTTTAAACCGGCTTCAAAAATCCGTTCGCTGCGATTGATGTGGGTCGGCAAAAATTGGGTGATCGGAATATCGGTCGTCTCCACCACTTCTTCAAGCAAGCGGAGAGCCTGTTTGCCGTCCCCGATATGGACATTCATCGTTCCCGTGACCCCCTTTAACAAACCGGCCATCCGGGCTTCTGACGCGAGACGGGCCAATTCCTGAACGGTCGGTTGTGTCGAACGATGGTCGTTGATTGCGATTTCACCGATACCGATGACTTCATTGATCAGCAAGATGTCCCGGGCAATCGAGTCGGTGATCGAAACCGGCGGGACAGCATAACTGCCCGACAATAAAAAAGATTGGATTCCGGAACTCGTGTATCCCCGAAGATGTGCCAACAAATCAATTCCTGTCCGGGTCCAGCCGTCCGTCCCAAGCAGACCCACGACGGTCGTCACGCCTCCCGTTAAGAAGTCCGTTGCCAAAAGAGGAGCCGTCCGCGTCGAAAATCCGCCTTCGCCCCCGCCGCCAATCGGATGCACATGTCCGTCCACTAATCCCGGAACCAACTGTTTTCCTGCACCGTCAATCGTTTGTGTAATCAACCGGTCATCGACGGCATAGGAACCGATTGCCAAAATCTTTCCTCCACCAACCAGTACATCCGTCGATTTCCCTGCCAGCCGTACCTCTTTCAGTAAAATCATGGAATACCTCCCAAATGATAAAAAAGCGAGTCTATCGTCCGAATGACGATATCTCGCTTTTAACTTATTCTGCCTTTGTCCCTTGACCAAGACCAAGATCTTCATTGACTGCATCAAGTGCGAAGACGACAAGTGAAGTCACGACTGACATAGCTGTCGCGAATCCGAAGTTATACGTGACTGCATCGACCGCTGATACGATGAACACGGCTGTGTTCACGAGTAAAAACGACCAGAAGAATGTAACGAGAAAACGCATTCTTCCCCCTCCATTTCTTAGCTTACTTTTTTATGTCCTACGTTTCGTAGTATATCATTTTTTGAAGCAACAGACAGCTTTTCTCCAATTTTTTTAAACGCTTTCTCGATTCTAAAACACAGGCAATTCTAGATATTTTTTCCGTCGGATATGCTACAGTAAGCGTAATGAATCAAGAGTGGAGTGGGTTATTCATGCAACGTCATTTGATCGCCGTCGACCTCGACGGCACTTTACTTCGTGACGACAAGACAATCAGTCAAGCAAACGTAGCAGCGTTACGGAAGGCACGGGAAAACGGACACGAGGTCGTCATCGCAACCGGGCGTCCGTTTCGACATGCAAAACGGTATTACGATGAACTCGGACTAACGACACCAATCGTCAACTTTAACGGTGGACTCGTTCATCATCCGCACGATCCACATTTCGAAGTCAGCCATCATCCGATTCCGTTAAAGACCGTGCAGCACATATTGGAATCAATCTCTGATACTAAAACACAAAACATCGTCTGCGAAGTGACGGACCATGTTTACTTCCAACGGGATCCGGTCGGAATTTATGAATTTTACACGGATCATGCTTTATCGGTGACGACAGGCGATTTACGGAAAGTATTACAACACGAGCCGACGTCGTTACTGATTCATGCGAAAGGCGAACATGTCCAGGACATTCGCTCGGAGCTGTCGAGCATCCATGCTGAGACCGTGTTAAACCGGCAGTGGATCAAACCGGAATACATGGTGGAAGTCATGCGTAAAGGAACGAGCAAAGCTGTTGGTCTGCAACAGATTTCGCGCCATCTCAACATCCATCAAAAACAGATTGTCGCTTTTGGTGATGAAGAAAACGATTTGGAAATGCTTGATTATGTCGGTCATGGTGTTGCAATGGGCAACGCGATTGGTCCCCTTAAATTGGTTGCCAATGGCACGACCAAGACGAATCAAGAAGACGGAATTGCTTACTACCTGAAACATGTCCTCGGACTGATTTAATGCCCCATATTAAAAGAAGCCGCTTTCCCGTCGAATGGACGAGAGAGCGGCTTCTTTTTGTCTGTAACCAGCATAAGGATTTCTTCCGAACCCGTTTATCCTTTTCGGAAATATCCGACGACCGAGTCTGTCGCAACGACATTGATGAAGACTGTTTCGTCGGCGTCCCGGCAAATCCGTTCGACGTCCCGCAACTCATGTCGTTCGATGACCATCATCAGCGTCGATTTCTCGGCCCGTGAGTAGGTGCCGATTGCCGGCATCTGCGTAATACCGCGAATGATATGTTGATGCAATGCCGTCGTGATATCATCGGCATGATTCGTGATGATGAAAATCGTCAGGCGTTGGTTGCTCGTGTGGATTTCATCGACGACTTTTGAGGTGACATAGATGAAGACAATCGTATACAGTGCAGTTGACCAACCAAACAAGGCACCGGCCAAGATGGCAATCAAGAAGTTCAACACAAACAAGTACAACCCGACACTTCGATCGGAGAAACGTGCAAAAATCAAGGCGACGATATCAAAACCACCCGTCGACGCCCCGAATTTAATCGTGATGCCGGTACCGATCGCAAGCAAAACACCACCAAACACGGCGTTGAGTGTCTGATCACCCGGAATGACAGCATATTGTGGAATCAGTCCAATAAAAATCGTTGTCGCCAAAACGGAAATCAATGTAATGATGGTAAAACTGCGTCCTAACATAATCCATGCCAGAACGATTAATGGCAGGTTCAGCACTAAGAACCAGACGTTTTCACCAAAGGCAAACGCCGTTCCTTGTAACACCTGCGTCAAAATCTGGGCTAGTCCTGTAAATCCTGTTGAATACACACCACTTGGAATCAGGAACCAGTTCATCGCTAATGCGATGACGAACCCGCCAATCGAGGCGACAATTACTTTTAAGATACTTTCCTTTACAACCGCTGTCACACCTTGTTCTCCTCTCATTCGTAAACTATCTTGGAACACTTTAGCACATAACAAATGAGTCCGGATAGTCAAGATGACGAAAGAATTTCATTTCTTTTTTTGGTAACGCTCTCATTTTCAGAAGTTGAACACAACTCGACATTTGCGGGAATTCCAAAAAAAATACCGGCCGGGACTGTGAGGTCTCCTGCCGGTATATGAATCAGACTGTCATCGAAGCTGGAATCGTTACAGCACCTTCTGCCGGCACTTCAACGGTTTCCCCGTGGAGTTGCAACGTAAATGCTCCCCCTGTATTCTGCTCGATGCAGACTTCATTTTGTTTGACGTGGACAAGGATATGATGCCCCCGCCATTGCATGCGGAATGAATAGCTTGTCCATCCCTTCGGCAACATTGGCTTGAAGGATAACGTCCCCTCCTCGACACGAAGTCCTGCGAAACCATGAACGATGGACATCCAAGATCCGACCATCGATGTAATGTGTAGACCATCTTCCGTATCATTGTTGTAGTTATCAAGATCGAGACGTGCCGAGCGCTGATACAACTCCATCGCCTTCTCTTCATACCCGACTTCCGCCGCGATGATGGAATAGATACATGGTGAGAGCGATGATTCGTGGACCGTCCGCGGCTCATAGAAGTCAAAGTTATTTTTCTTCTGTTCGACCGAGAAACGATCCGTCAAGAAGTACAGTCCTTGCAAGACATCGGCCTGTTTGATGAAGACAGAACGCAGGACGCGGTCCCACGACCAATTTTGATTTAACGGAAGGTGCTTCGGATCAAGGTCTGCGACCATAATCTGTTCTTTGTCCATGAAGCCGTCTTGTTGCATGAAGACATCCGGAACCGTCTCGTCTTTTGGATAGTACATTTTTTGATCAATTTCTGCCCACTGTGCCAACTCTTCGTCCGACAAGGCCAGTTGATGCATCAACTCTTCCAGACGCGCCGGCTCTGCTTGCTCGAGATGACGGTAGACCGTCTGGGCATACTCAAGACACCAGGCTGCCATCAAGTTGGTGTACCAGTTGTTGTTAACGTTGTTTTCGTATTCGTTTGGTCCCGTCACACCTAGGATCATGTATACATCCTTCTGTGGAACGTAGTTGACACGACTTGCCCAGTAACGTGCGATTTCAACAAGCACTTCAAATCCGTACTGTCCAAGGTAAGACGTATCCCCTGTATAGTTCGTATAGTTATAAATCGCATGGGCAATCGCACCGTTCCGGTGAATTTCTTCATGGGTGATTTCCCACTCGTTATGACACTCTTCCCCGTTCATCGTTACCATCGGATACAGGGCACCCTTCATGCCGACATTCTTATCCGCATTTTCTTTTGCTTGCGGCAGTTGATTGTGACGGTATTTCAGCAGGTTCCACGCGACATCCGGCTTCGAAGTCGCCAGATAGAAGTTCAGGCAGTAGGCTTCTGTGTCCCAATAAGTCGCCCCGCCATATTTTTCTCCCGTGAATCCTTTTGGTCCGATGTTCAAGCGGGAGTCTTCCCCTGTGTACGTTTGGAACATGTGGAAGATATTGAAGCGAATGCCTTGTTGGGCTTCGATGTCGCCTTCAATCTTCACGTCAGCTTCTTCCCAGTGCTTTAACCAGGCAGCTTGGTGTGCTGCAAGCGCTTCGTCAAATCCAATATCAAAGGCATCATTAACACGTTTCATCGCTTGCGCCAACAAGTCTTCGATTTCATAATCACGATTCGTGACGAGCGCGACCAGCTTTTCAGCTGTAACCGCCTCTCCCGCCGGCACCTGTTTCGTGAAACGGTTTGCTACGTACTGTAATGTACTTTCCAGCACTTCACATTTGGCCCCTTCGACATCCGTGATCATCGCTGCCGTGACGTGCCAATCCAGTTTCTTTGTTTTAGACGTGACATACGCAAATCGTTCCTCTACGCCGTGTTCGACCGGAAGCCAGAATTTTTCATCGTAGTTTGAGTCTTCGTTCTCGACATCCGCATCCAGATAGGATTCGATGATGACTTCGGCATCAAAGTTAACAGGTGTAACGGTGTAACGGAGTCCAGCCAGTTCTTTATCGACGATTGAGAAAAAACGTGTCGCTTCAATCTTCGTTTCTTCGACACCATTTCTGATCAACATCGTCCGGGTGAGGACACCATGTTGCATATCAAGTTCACGTTTAAAATCTACAACTTCCCACTCGTTCAAATCCACGTTTTTTCCATTGATGGAAACACGAAGTCCCATGATGTTAACAGCGTTCAAGACTTTTGCGAAGTATTCCGGATAGCCGTTTTTCCACCAACCGACACGCGTCTTATCCGGATAGTAGACACCTGCGACATACATCCCCTGATGCGTATCGCCCGAGTAATCCTCTTCAAAGTTTCCGCGCATTCCCATATGACCGTTTCCGATCGATGTCATCGATTCTGCCAGACGGTTATCTTCCGGGTGGAATCCTTGCTCCGTAATCTTCCATTCATTAATATCAAACAATCGTTTCATTTTAAGTCGCTCCTTTATTCTTAATCACCGGACGCACAAGCATCGTTTGTAAGCGTTTTATTATTCTCTACATTCTTTATTTTACACATAAAAACTACTAATGCAATCGTTTGCACGAAAATAAAATTCTTTTTCTGAATCCGCCTTCGTTTTGACTGCCTCCATCTGCTGACTGTAATTTTCCAATAAAAAAACACCACTCTCCGAACGGAAGGAGTGGTGCAACATCAATCGTCTCTGTTTATTTGGCGGGACCGCCGCATGACTGACGAACTACCAGATAATGAGGCACGATCACACGTTTTCCATATGGTGTCGCCTCTTCGTTCATCTGTTCAATCAGACAGTTCGTCGCTTCAAAACCTAGGCCGAAGATATTGATTTCAACGGAAGTCAACGGTGGACTTGAAAATTCGGCAATGAATAAGTTGTTGAAACTGACGACGGCCATCTGGTCCGGCACACTGATTTCCATCTCATTTAATGTGCTCATGACACCAAGCGCCATCATGTCATCACTGACGACGACAGCGGTTGGCGGGTGCTCAAGCGACATCAGCCTTTTGACCGCGTCTGCTCCACCGGTCGTCATGAACGGAGCACTGACGATATACGGTTCGTGGATCGGAATCCCCTCTTCCATCAACGCCGTCTTATAACCGCCGACACGTTCCTGCGTCACCGCAAGATCTTGTGCGCCTCCGACGAAAGCGATACATTCATGCCCGAGTTGATGTAAATATTTCGTAACTTCGCGTCCCGCGAGGTAATTGTCTGTGTCGACATACGTGACGTGGGACGAATCACTGAACGGTTTCCCGACCACGACGAACGGAAATTTAGAATCCTGCAAAAACTGAACGACTTTATCATCGGTCCGTGAATACAAGACGACGACACCATCGACGCGACGACCCTGAACCATCGAGACGACTCCTTCGTAGACCTCTTCTTCCGACACTCCCGTCGTCATATACAAGGAATAGCCGTTTTGATGCGCTTTCGTGCTGATTCCCCGGATCACTTCCGAAAAAAATGGATTCTGGAGCGTTTTCGTTGCCGCACTTGGCATGACGAGTCCAATTGCCTGTGTCGTCCGATTCGCCAGGCTCCGTGCGTGTACATTCGGATAGTACCCGAGTTCTTCCATCGCTTGACGGACACGTTCTTTCGTTTTTTGACTGATGCGTGGACTGTTGGCGATTACACGCGATACAGTCGATGGCGCAACATTTGCTTCCCTTGCGACGTCCTTAATGGTTACTTGCATGCCTTTCACCTCATCATTTCCCTACAAATGTATTTTAGTGTGTTTCTTTCGACCGGTTGAGTCGTCTTCGATGCATCAATAAAATGATTAAGGCAAGAATCGGAGCAATTGATCCAATCGCAACGAGTGACATCCAATTCACTTGCGAGCGTTCAATCACATACCCGTTGGCACTATTTGCATCTAGCGTCACTTCATACGCGTCCCCGTCTTGTCGAACGACATCAGAAAAAAGTAATCCCCGCAACCGCTGATCGTCACCGATTTCTGATGCTTTGACACGTAATGTCGTTTTCTTTTCCCCTAAGTTGATGGCATAGAGAACGGTTTGGTCTTTGACTTTCCGTTCGTAGACAGCCATATGATCCGTCTTGGCCACCATCCGCTGTTTCCCTGTCTCAAAAGCCGGATAGTCACTCCGCATCTTATTTAAGGTCTGGACATACTCCTGCATCTTGTCATTTTTCTCAAACTCCATCATCATCCGGTTTCCGGGATCATCGCCGCCCGGCATCGCCACTTCCGTCCCCTGATAGACGATCGGCATGCCTGGTGCTGCATAGAGAGCAAACAAGGCTAAGCGCAATTGACGTTCTTCATCCTCGGTTCCGCCGATTTTGGCTTCCGTGATAAAACGTTTTAAATCATGATTGTCGACGAAGTTTGCTAAAGTCATCGCTTTCGGGTTAAACGTAGTATCTCGATTATAAACTGAATCCAGTTCTTCCGCTGAACCATTTTTTCGGGTGAACTGATCTTTTATCCCGTAATAAAATGGAAAGTTCGTGACCGAATCAAATCCTAGTTTGGAATACGTCGCAATTTTCCGCGGATCTCCGTCAAAAACCTCTCCGAGTAAAAACAGATCCGGATGGTCTTGTTTGACGGCTGGAATGAATTTTTCCCAAAAAGCGGGTGGGACATGACGAACGGTATCGAGACGGTAACCGTCGATTCCCGTTTCATCGACCCAATATTTCGCGACATCAATTAAGTATTTGACGACTTCTTCGTTTTCCGTGTTGAAGTCCGGTAAATCAAACAGCCAGTTGTTCTCTACTTCCGCTTGGTTGTTCCAGTTCATGATGGTTTGTTCTTTATGGAACCAGTCCGGTTTTTCCTCTACGAGCGGATGATTTGGACCGAGGTGATTGACGACCAGATCCAATACCACTTTGAGGTCGCGCTCATGCGCTTCCTTGACCAGCGTCTTGAATTCTTCTTTCGTGCCGAAATGTGGATCAATCTTGTAATAATCCTCTGTCCAGTACCCATGGTAGCCGTTCGGTCGATTCTTAAAGACCGGTGTCAGCCAAATCGATGTGAATCCTTGATCTTTGATGTAGTCAAGCCGTTTGGTGACGCCCGCCAAATCCCCGCCCTGAAAGGCTTTTGGATCCTCTGGATTGGCTTCTAAATCGTTACTCGGGTCACCGTTTTCAAACCGGTCGACCATGATGAAGTACATCCGTTCTTTTTCCCACTCTGCTGCTTCACTCGTCTGCGGAAAAGTCCCGATAGACAAGAGAAGCGGCAAGAGGAGAAGCATCACGCCTCGTCTCATGCCGCTGATTCCCCCTTGATTGATTAACCTTTCGTTCCGCCTGCCGTCAATCCAGACACGAAGAAGCGCTGGAAAGCGAAGAACAGAAGAACGATTGGTACTGCTGATAATACGGCACCTGCCGCAAACAATGTGAAGTTGTTATCGAATTGCTCTGACACCATGTTGTAGAGTCCAACAGCTAACGTTTGTTTCTCCGGTGAACGGAGAACAAGTGAGGCCAAGATGAAATCGTTGAATGGTGCCATGAAGTTAAACAAGGCGATAACCGCGACCATTGGTTTAGCGAGTGGAAGAATGATCTGCCAGAAGATCCGAAGATGTCCTGCCCCATCCATCCGTGCCGCTTCATCTAGTTCCTTTGGTATTGTATCAAAATATCCTTTTGCAAGATACGTATTCATCGGAATCGCTCCACCTGCGTACAGGAGAATCAATGCCAAATGCGTATCAAACAATTGCAACATGTTCAACAAGACGTAGATTGCGATGATGGCAACGAATTGTGGCACCATTTGCAATACGAGGAACAAGATCAGTGAATTTTTCCGGCCGACGAACCGGTACCGTGAAAAAATGTAACCCGTCAATGTAATCAATGCCACTGAGACAACCATCGTGATCACAGCGATTTTGATGGTGTTCAAGTACCACATGCCGTAATCCGTTTGTGTCGCATCAAATAAGTCAAAGTAATGGATCAATGTCGGATTGCTTGGGAAGATATCAGAAGTGATGCTTTTCCCCGGGTTTAGTGATGTTCCGACAACCCATAGCAGCGGATACACGATAATTATTGAGGCGATCGTCAAAATGAGGTATGACAACGCCATATTGATTCGGTTTTGTTTTCTCATTAGATCATATCCTCATCTTTGAATGATTTTGAACGTTTAAACTGAATGACGGCAATCGTCATGATAAAGAACGACAACACGAGCGTAATCGCGGCGGCAAATCCATATTGTGGATTCGAACCGAGCGACAGTTTGTAAATCCAGGAGATCAGGATATCCGTTCCGCCAGCCGATTGACCCGGAACAGCCGGTCCCCCGTTGTTAAAGAGATAGATGATGTTGAAGTTATTGAAGTTAAACGTATATTGCGTGATTAAGATCGGTGCTGTCGCAAACAAGATCATCGGTAATGTGATCAAGCGGAACTTCTCGCCCGACGTCGCACCGTCAATCGTTGCTGCTTCATATAGATCTTCCGGAATCGACTGCAAGATCCCTGTCGTCAATGTCATGATGTACGGGAATCCGAGCCACCACTGGATGCCGATCAAGGCAAGCTTCGTATATGTCGGATCCGTCATCCATTCGGCACCGCCGTCAATTCCAATTGCCGGTAGCAAGGTCGTATTGAAGACACCAAATGTTTCATTAAACATCGAACGGAAAATCAAGATCGTGATGAATGCCGGTACTGCCCACGATAGGATCAAAATCGAACGGAAGAAACGTTTTCCTTTTAATCCTTTTTGGTTCAACAGGACAGCAAGTCCAATTCCAATCGCGATAACACCTGTTGTCGAAGCGACCGTCCAGACAAGTGTCCAACCTAAAACACTGACGAACGTGTCGCGGAAGATGTCGACGGTAAAGATGTTCAAGAAGTTTTGAATTCCAATCCAGTCGACGAGTTTCGCCGGTGGTGAGTTATTGAACTTGTAGTTCGTAAACGCAATCAAAAATGTGAAAATCAACGGTAAAACAACTGTGAAGACAAGCAATACCAACGATGGAATCAACATCGCGTACGGGAATCCGTTGTCACGGAAGTTACGCAACTGCATTTTCAAAGATGGTACTTCTAATGCCATATCCCGCAGTTTACCGATTCGATACGCATCGATAAAGTTCCAGACGTAAATGGCGATACCAAACACAAGCAGAATCAACGCAATGATTCCCTCGACCATCAAGAAGATCGAGTGATCCCCCCTTACGCCTGCTACCTCACCGAGTGTAATCAATCCCCAGATCGCCCCGCGATCTCCCGGACCATTCCCAGCGCCTTTAAAAAACAGTTCAAAGTTGACTAAAAAATATGACAGGACGACGATGAAAAATGTCGCACCTTTTAAAAATTGTTTGTTGTACAGTTGCCCCAATCCAGGAACGATCGACATCACCGCCGCAATCGTTCGGTGATTCGTTGTAGGCTCTGGTGATTTTGTCGGTTTAGGTGTAGCAATGGCAGCCATCGTCTGTTCTCCTTTCCAAAGGTCATGTCTGACCTCAGGCTTCTCTTCCAACCATAAAGATAAGGGGGAATCCAAGATCCCCCTTTCTTTAATTCTGTGTCATGCATTCAGTTGCTTACTGATTGTTTGCTTCGATTTGTTGCTTGATTTGTTTGACTGCATCGTCAGCTGATTTTTGTGCATCTTGTTTGTCTGTTGCAACGAGCTGAAGTGCTGCTGCCATTGGCTCCCAAACTTGACCCATCTCAGCGATGTTCGGCATTGGAACACCATCTTTAGACTGTGCGAAGACAGCTGCTGCGACTTCGTTGTCTTTGATTGTTGCATCTTCTTGAAGTGCTGTTACTGGTGGAATCTCGTTGTATTTTTCAAACATTGCTTTCGCATTCTCTTCGCCAGTCAGTGACGCGAGGAACTTCTCTGCCCACTCTGCGTTTTCCGAGTATGCTGAAACGGCATATGTCTTAACACCTACGAATGTTTTGATTGCTTCGCCGTTAGGAAGCTTTGGAAGAGCTGCTGCTCCTAAGTTGATGCCTTTTTCTTTGTAGCTTGCGACTGCCCATGGTCCGTTCATGACTGCGACTGCTTTCTTGTCGCCGAACAATTGGTCCATTGCTTGACCACCGCCACCGCCGATCAAACCTTTAGGGAAGAGACCCTCTTTGTACCATTTACCGATGTAATCCATTCCTTCGACAGCACCCTCGTTGTTGAGACCGATGTCTGCAGGATCAAGTTTTCCACCATTATCTTTAAAGACATATCCGCCGTATCCACCGATTGGACCGTGTGCAAAGTAGAAGTTATCCCAAAGTGCGAGGAAACCGTACTTACCGTCTTTTTTCTGTTCTGTTGATACTTTATACAAATCATCCATTGAAGCTGGTGCTTCTTTTAACTCATCTTTGTTGAAAAGAAGAATTGGTGTTTCAACAGCTTTCGGATATCCGTAAACTTTTCCATCAAATGTAACTGCTGATTTTGCTGTATCGATGAAAGGCCCAAGTGCTTTTTCGCCGTCTTTGAGTTCAGCAATCAACCCTTGGTCAACAACTGTTCCAATTTGGTCATGCGGAAGAAGGATGATATCCGGACCTTTACCAGCCGGGCCATCAAGAGCGACTTTCTTTTGTTGATCTGTCATTTTAACTTCTTTGACTTCAACTTTGACGCCTTCTTTTTCTTCGAACGCTTTAGCAGCGGCTTTTGTCGTCTCTGCTTTTTCTGTATCTTCCCAAATTACGATTTTATCCGGTTTGTTTCCGCCCTCTGAACTTGTGTCTGAAGAACCTGAATCCGTGCCGCCACCACATGCTGCAAGCGCACCGACTGCCATGACAGATACTGAAAGACCTGCTACTAATTTTTTGATTTCCATGATTGAAAATTCCTCCCCAAGTTAACTTACGAATGATAAGTTCTGATGCACAACGTTTGCATAAAGGCACAACCATTTTCCCGTGATAACAACCGAGCGGTTGTAAGCGTTTTATGAAAACGTTTGCATCACCTTTACATTTTTATTATACAATCTAAAATCCTTTTGACAAGTCCTTTTCTTCAAATATTTTCTTACATTTCAAAAAGATTTTAAAAAACTATTTTTAAAAATGGATTCGACCTCTTAATAAAATCATTTTAAAAAGAAAACGTTTACATTTAACTCTTTTGCACAAATAGGTGCAATCGATTGCACTAAAATAGATGCTAATGTTTGATTGTCTGGATTTTATCGAATTCTCAATTGACTTTAAGAAAGCGCTTCACTATTCTTAGGTCGAGGACTATTACATTAGGATGCAAGCGATTGCACTAAGGGAGTGACCAAAATGCTGAAAGAAGCTGTTTTCCACCGCGCCATGTCTCCATTCGTCTACAAATACGACGAGAAAACCATCCATATCCGTCTACAAACGAAAAAAAATGATGTTGATCACGTTGAACTCATCTGGGGAGACCCATATGACTGGCACACTGAAAATCCAGACGATGCTGACTGGAACTTTGATCCGTCCAAGGCCAACTACTGGAATACGTTTGAAACACCGATGAAACGAAGTGGTTCGGATGAACTGTATGACTATTGGTTCATCGATGTTGTCCCTCCTTTCCGTCGACTGCGCTACGGATTCCGTCTTCATGACGGTAGTTCGAGTCTCGTCTTTACCGAGCGTGGCTGGTTTGATGAAAAACCCTTGGATGATACAGGTTATTATTTCTGTGTACCTTACTTAAATAAAATTGATGTGTTCCATGCACCGGACTGGGTCAAAGATACAGTCTGGTATCAAATTTTCCCGGATCGTTTTGCCAACGGGGATTCTTCTAACGATCCTGCCGGAACACTACCTTGGAATAGTGCTGCACCTACGACAACCAATCTTTTCGGCGGTGATTTCCAAGGGGTGATCGATCAGATTGATTACCTGGTGGATCTAGGCATCACCGGCATCTACTTCTGTCCGATCTTTGAAGCCAAATCAAATCATAAATACGACACGATTGATTATCTTGAAATCGATCCCCAATTCGGGACCAAAGAAAAGTTCAAGGAAATGGTGGATCTGCTTCATGAAAAAGGTATCCGGATTATGCTCGATGCGGTCTTCAACCATGCCGGTTTCCACCACAAGGCGTTTGCTGATATTCGGGAACACGGAAGCAATTCTTCCTATAAAGATTGGTTCCACTTGCGTAACTTCCCGCTCGTGACGGAACCGATGCCAAACTACGACACGTTCGCCTTTGTGCCGGAGATGCCGAAGTTCAACACGGAAAATCCGGAAGTAAAAGCCTACTTGTTGCATGTCGCCCGTTACTGGGTTGAGGAATTCGGCATTGACGGTTGGCGTCTCGACGTTGCGAACGAAGTGGATCATGCTTTTTGGCGTGATTTCCGAAACGTCGTCAAAGAAGTTAACCCGGATACGTACATTCTCGGGGAGATTTGGCACGATTCACAAGAATGGTTGCTTGGCGATCAGTTCGATGCGGTCATGAACTATCCGTTCACGAATGCAGCCTTGAACTTCTTTGCACTCGACAAAACATCAGCCTCTGCTTACGCAAACGAGATGTCACACGTCTTGTTCTCCAACACGATGAATGTCAACGAAGTGACGTTTAATCTGATTGGTTCACACGATACGCCACGGGCATTGACACGGGCGGGTCATGATAAAAATAAGATGCGGTTGCTATTGTTATCGATGTTGACGTTCTCGGGCAGTCCCGTCATTTACTACGGTGACGAGATCGGACTCGACGGCGATCAAGATCCAGGCTGCCGTAAATGTATGCCGTGGGATCCTGCCGAGCAGGACTTGAATCTGTTGATGTATACCAAACATTTACTTCATTTGCGTAGCCGTCATAAAACGCTTGCCAATCAAGGACATATCTCATTTGTACATGCTGACGATGCAACCAACACCATTGTCATGCGACGCATCAGTCAAGATGGAACTTACTACGTCTACTTCAACAATTCGAATCGCCAAGTGACGATTGCCGCCCCAGAAGCCGGTCAAGGAATGGATCTGTTCTCAAACACCCCTCTCCTTTCGTTGGATGTGACACTTGCACCATTTACAGGGACCATCGTTCAAGTCATTTGATTACAAACGGTATCTTTCGCCAGTCTGCGAAAGATACCGTTTTTATTATTTTGATGACATTCCCCTAATTTACTGATTTTTAGGGTAAAGAGGATAGAAAGGAGGGACAACTCTCTCATGGAACTATTTTTTTATGCTGGACTCGTTCTAATTGGTCTATTCGCTGTCAGTTACCTCAGCGAACGATTCCACCTTCCGAGTATTTTGGCGTTCATCTTGATCGGGATCGGACTCGGTTTTTCCTACGATCTTCCCGAAGAACTCAAACTTGGTGGAGAAGCAGGCATCATTGTCCTGTTTTTCTTACTGGGCTTGAAGTTTTCTGTTGCCGATTTGATGATTCAGTTCCGCAACGTGTGGAAAGCCGGTTTGATTGATCTAGTTTTATCGTTTGGCGGCACCTTCCTGTTGACGTTGGCATTCGGTTTTTCCGTCCCGGAAGCTTTTTTAATCGGTTGTGTCCTGTACGCCACAAGTTCTTCCATCTCGGCGCGCCTGCTCGATCGCGAACCGGATAAACATAAGGATGTAAATAAGTTCGTCTTGTCCTTGCTGATTTTTGAGGATTTGGCAGCCCCGCTCTTGTTGACGACTGCTCCATTCGTTCTCGGCACACAAGAGTTCACCTTGATGAAAGTTGGGACAATTTTCATCGGATTTTTGTTCTTGTTTAGTGCATTGATTTTTCTGACGGTATTCATTCGTAAACAAAACAAGATTGTCGATTCCCTGTATCGGCATCCCGACGCCGGAATCGGGATCATCGGGTTGATCTTGACGTTTTCCGGGATTGGGATCATGTTTGGTTTATCGGAAGTACTGGGTGCTTTCATTGTCGGAATTTTGTTGACCGAAATAAAAGAGACCAGATACTTGAAACGTTTGGTAACACCGTTTCAAGATTTACTTTTGCCTTTATTCTTTATTTCGTTCGGGATGTCATTTGAACTGACGGAAGGATTACCACTCGATTGGTTTTTCTTTGCCCTTGTCGTCTGGGGATTACTTTCTAAATTTTTGGTTGGCTTTTTCGGTGGACGATCGTTTGGTCTTTCCAACTATCATGCGATTGAGTCAGGATTCTGTTTAGGACCCCGCGGAGAATTTTCAATTTTATTCATTACATTAGCGAGTGGCGCGTTCGCCACTTTAACAGGGTTGTATATCTTCGTATCAGCCTTCCTCGGAATCCTGTTGTTCCGGATTTCCACTACACTAACCGACCGGACGCACGCAACCGCTCAAAAAATCAAACAAAAAATGCATTAACTTGCAACAGAAGAGACCTTTCGAATCGAAAGGTCCCTTCTGTTTATACATATGCCTTTAAGACGTTACATTATCTCCCGACGAAAACGGGGGCTTTTTTCTCGATAAAGGCTTGAACGGCTTGCTGATGATCCTCGGTTTTCCCGGCACGTGATTGATAGATGATTTCCTGTGCCAGCATATCGTCCAACGTCGACTCGGAACTCGCAGCCTGTAATTGTTTAATGTATCCGATGACTTTGGTCGGACGTTGTGACAGGAGTTCCGCAAATGCAGACACTTCCTGCTCAAACGATTCAGCTTCAACGACTTTTGTCACTAAATGATAGTCAAGCGCTTGCTCTGCCGTAATTGTATCCCCTAATAACGCCAGTTCCAGTGCTTTGGCAGAACCAATCAATCTCGGCAGGAAATATGGTGCCCCTGCATCGGGTACTAAACCGATGTTGATGAATCCCAACGATAGTTTGGCATCTGCCCGGACAATCCGAAAATCACACGCCAACGTCAAAGATAACCCCGCCCCCGCGGCGACACCGTTGATTGCGGCAACAGTCGGTTTGTTCGTTGTCGCAATTGCTCGGATAACCGGATGATAGTATTGCTTTAAATACTCCCCATGATCCATACCGGGTTGAACGGTTTTCAAATCTTGACCCGCACAAAAACCCCGTCCTTCTCCGGTCAACACAATGACCCGAACCGCCTCATCTTGATTTGCTTCTTCCACTGCTTCCACTAATTCGGTTAACAGTGTGGATGTGAGTGCATTTAATCGTTCTGGGCGTGACAAGGTAATCGTTGCAACCTGCTCTTTTACCTGATAATCGACTTCGCGTTTCATCCTATTCCCCTCCCTTTCAAAAATGAACATTCATTCATTATGATGTATTCGTGATGTTTTATGAAAATCCTTTTAAATGACCTTTTTTTTCATGAAAGCGTACCTTTTGCTCTTTCATTATGAAAATTGAAGGCGTATAGTTTCCAAAAGATACAGAAAGACAAAACGTTTTAAGGACTTAAAGGGGAATTTAATTTATGAAAACTGTTAAACAACAATCATTATTCCAAATTACTTGGCCACTATTTATTGAAATTGCACTCCATATGAGTCTAGGGATTATCGCTACGTTGATCCTCAGTTACTACTCGGACAGCGCAGCCGCTGCCGTTGGTGTGTCGAATCAGGTACTCAACATTTTCATTATTCTATTTAACATTACTTCTGTTGGTGCAACGATTATCATTGGTCAGTACCTCGGAGCAAAACGCGTTCAGGATGCACGACAAACCGCACGCTCTGCTTTTTCAATTAACTTATACATCGGGTTAATCATTTCTGTTCTTGTCGCTTTGTTCGGCACACAATTACTTGGCTTTTTCTCATTAGAAGGAAAAACACTCATGTATGGCGAAACCTTCTTAAAGATTGTTGGTCTCTTTTTATTTTTAGAAGCGATCTCGCTTACGCTTGGAGCTATCTTAAGAAGCCATGGTTTTACGAAAAATGCTATGTACGTCACACTTTTAATGAACTTCGTCAGCGCATTTGGTAATGTGATCGCCGTTCTCGGATTATTTGGAATCCCGGTCCTCGGTGTCGCTGGTGTCGCCTGGTCCATCGTCGTCGCCCGGACCGTCGCCGTTGTTCTCCTGTTTTTCGTTGTCTACCGGAAACTGTCTTTACGGTTTAAACTAAAAGATTTGATTCAGATTAATCGTCGTGATATCAAAAGTATCATGAACATCGGTATCCCATCCGCTGGTGAAGGGGTATCGTATCAATTTTCCCAACTGATCATCACGGGATTCATTGCGACTATCGGAGAAGCTGCTTTATCGGCACGTGTCTATGTCTCGAACATCACGATGCTTTGTTTCTTATTTACTTTGGCCATTGCCCAAGGAACTCAATTGCTTGTCGCCCGTCAAGTAGGGGCACAACAATTCGAAGCTGCTCACAAACGTGCGTTAAAAACATTAAAAATCGCTGTTTTTGCAAGTTTTGTCTCGGCCGTCGCTCTCGCTTCATTCGGAACGTCGATCATGTCACTCTTCACATCAAGCCCTGAGATCATCGCTATCGGTGTTCCATTGCTTTGGGCAAGCGTCATTCTTGAACCGGGTCGTGCGATGAATATCGTGCTCATGGGTACGTTAAAATCAGCTGGTGACGTCCGCTTCCCAGTAGCGATCGGCATTCTCTCCATGTGGGGAATTGCAGTTGTCCTCAGTTATACACTCGGACTTCAGTTCGGACTGGGCTTACTCGGAATCTGGATCGCCTTCTCTGCTGACGAATGGTTCCGTGGACTCTTTGCCTTAAAACGCTGGAACAGCCGCAAATGGGCACAATACGCTGTCGTTAAAGGAGAACAACATGAGCCAAACGAACGTCGCAAGACTTCTGAAGCAGTCTGATATTGCATTCGATCTGCTTTCGTATCCTGTGGATGAACAGGATTTATCCGCTCAAAATGTGGCTAGAAAGATTAATTACCCCCTTTCCAGCATTTTTAAAACCCTTGTTTTAGAAACCGATCAAAAACAGCACGTGTTTGCTGTCATATCCGGAGAAGAAGAATTAAATTTGAAGGCGGCCGCACTGGCGCTTTCCACTAAGAAAGTCCAGCTGGTGCCAATGAACGATTTAAAAAAGCTGACGGGGTACATCCGAGGAGGTGTCGCCCCGATTGGTGCGAAAAAAAAATTTCCTGTTCTCCTATCGGATCAAGTGACCGGTCAACCATTCATGATCATTTCTGCAGGTAAACGCGGCTTTCAAATCAAACTGGCTCCTGATGATTTTTTAACATTCACGAACGGGATTCTCTTTACGAACCGCTGATACGTACTGGAAATTTATGATATGATGGTTAGTATCGAAGATGTGGCAGGAGGAATCATTTTGTGGAAAGAACGTGTACGTAACTCGATTCCGAACCTCTTTACGTTCGGAAATTTATACTGTGGTTTTCTTGCCATTGTCATGGCTGCTCGAGGCGATTTTCAAAATGCGACATTATTGATTGTCATCGCGATGATGCTCGATAGTCTGGACGGTCGTATCGCCCGTATGCTCGGCGTCGCAGGTGATTTTGGAAAAGAACTGGACTCGCTTGCCGATGTCGTGACGTTTGGTGTCGCCCCCGCTATGATGGCTTATTACACTTATTTTTATGATTTTGGAGAGATTGGTTTATTGATTGCCGCGTTATTTCCTTTGTTTGGAGCATTTCGCTTAGCACGCTTTAACCTCTCAGCAACGAATGTGGCCTCTGCTTATTTTTCCGGTGTCCCGATCACGGCAGCGGGAGGCATTTTAGCCGTCGTGACGCTGTTCAGTGGACGGATGAATGACTTGATGGTGCCGCTTGTGTTTACCGCCCTCGCATTCCTGATGGTCAGTCGTGTGAAGATTCCCAGTTTCAAAGACATTCCGGTTCCACGACATACGTTTGTCATTACCTTTACGTTGCTGTATGTTACTTATGTCATGATTGCGCGAAGCAATGAGTGGTCGACGTTTTGGTTCGTCGCCGTTCCTCTCTACGTCGCATTCCTGTTGTTTTCTTTCATCAAGAAGAAAAAACAAAAAAATCATCAAACCAGTTAAAAACAGACGATTTCCTGAACTGCCCCATAGAGATTGGACATAAAAATCCAATTTCGATGGGGTATTTTTTTGCTGTCTGTTGGAATCACACCTCATTTCTGGCTCGTTTCCCTTTTGTACAGGTATACTTGTATCAGAATATATGGACATGGAGGTACTCACATGATGAATGTTTTTCAAAAGCGTCTCTGGTTATTTTTTACGATTTGGTTTGTCATCGGTTTGATTCTAGTCGGCTTTTCGATCCTTCCACCTTGGCTCGAGTGGGCCAATGCGGTCTTTTTATTTGCCTCCGGTCTATACGCCGCGCTTTATTTTTGGGATGTCGTTCCAAAAGGCCGTTTCATCATTCCTGTCATCTTTTTTGGCTCCATCGCAATCGAATCGATCGGGGTGCATACCGGTTGGCCATTCGGTACATATGCGTATGAAGCGGACTTCGGTGTTCAATTACTTGGTGTACCCATCACGATCGGTGCCGCCTGGTTATCCGTCATGGGTGCCAGTCTTGCCTTCTCACGCCGGTTTCCGTTTCGCTACAATACGGTGATCTTGGTTCCGCTGTTTGCCGTTTGGTTGGATTTAGCAATCGATCCTGTTGCCGCAAACGTTAAATCGTATTGGATTTGGCAAGATGGCGGATTGTATTATGACATTCCGACCCAAAACTTTTTCGGTTGGTACGGAACGGCACTTTTCTTCTCTCTCTTGATTGCTCGGTTCGAACAGCAGGTCACGATTACAGCACTTGAACGAAACAATCAGTACCTATTTTTGATGCTCCATGCGTTGTTCGGTCTGACGGCAGGTGTCGCAGGACTTTATGGCGTCACGCTGATCAGTCTTCTGGCAGGTGTCACGTATTGGCTCACACAAGGAGGTGTTCCGCTTGCAAAAGGCAAACAAAAACAAATTAGCTGAACAAGCCTTTCACCTTTACGTCAAAGAGCGGTTGATCCGAAAACAATTTCATCGTATTTTGTATCGGGCGGATGATTTACCGACCCCCGGTTTGATGCTCGCAACGCATGGTTCTTGGTGGGACGGCATGATTTTATTCCATCTCGACCAGACGATGCTGCGTCATGATCCTTACGTCATGATTGATCAACAAGGATTGGCCCGTTTCCCGTTTTTCACCCGGCTCGGTGGATTTTCGATCGATCGCAGCTCGTATAAGGAAATCAAGCAGAGTCTACAATATGCGAAGGATCAACTGGCAAACGGCAGCAGCGTCTGGATGTTTCCGCAAGGCGAAGAACGGCATCAAGAAGAACGTCCGCTCCAGTTAAGCAGCGGCGCCACCCATTTAGCAAAAACGGCTCCGTCGATTTCGTTGTTTTCGTTTTATTATTCGTTTGGTCACGAGCAACAACCGGACGTCTACATCCGCACGCGAAAGATTCAATTGCCCGACGACCGGTCCTCAGTGCAGATGCAATACTTAACGGAGGCGATGACTGCACTCTATGACGATGTCCGCTCCGATGCCATTCAGGAACGGACGTCAGCGTATCAACTGTTGACTGAACGAAAGGAACCGTTACCGGTCAAGACCGAACAGTGGTTACAGGCGATCCGAAAATGATTATTGTGATGTTCATCTTTTCTGCTTTCGTCTGTCTTTACACGTTCCTCAATCTGGCTTTTTTACCAAAACTGTCGAAGCCCGTTGCACCGCAGAGTCTTGCGGTGTGCATTCCGCTTCGAAACGAAGAGCGGAACGTCGTCAAATTAATGACGTCCCTTAAACAAGCCCTTCACCCCAACGTCCAGGTTTACTTATATGAAGATCGTTCAACAGATAAGACACGCGATTTACTGATCGAACAGATTGGAAACGATGACCGGTTTACGATGATTGACGGAATCGATCTGCCGACCGGTTGGGCTGGAAAAGTCCACGCCTGCCATCAGCTTGCTTTAGCATCAAAAGAGGAGTACTTGTTATTTTTAGACGCTGACATCACCTTGACAGCAGATACGATTCCCCGTCTGTATGCGACGATGCTACAGGAACGGGCTGTCTTTTTATCCGGCTTCCCGTCGTTTCCCGTCCCGACGTTTTTAGGCAAATGCCTGATTCCGATGCAACATGTGTTAATTGCCCAGCATCTACCGATTGCCTTTCGGAAAGTCAAACATCCTGCGTTTGCCGCGGCGAACGGGATGGTTGTTCTTGTTGAGCGTCAGGCATACGAACAAGTCGGTGGTCACCAGGCGATTCAAATGGCGCTCGTCGATGATTTGGAACTCTGTCGGGCCTTTAAACAACATGGATTCACGACGACCCTCGTCCATGTGGCGCCTTATGTCAGCTGTGACATGTATGCGACCAATCGTGATGTCTGGCAAGGTTTCTTGAAAAATGTCTTTCGTGGCATGAATGACTCCTATTTGATCGGCAGTTACTTTCTTCTCTTTTATTTGGTGCAAGCTTGTGTCCTGCCGCTGATGTTACTTTTCCCATCGGTGTGGACAATCGGGGCATTTGGTCTGCTTATGCTGGCACGGTACAGGATTGATCGGAATGCCCGGATTTCTCATGCTTGGTTTTGGCATCCGGTCGCGACGGTCCTCTATGTCGCACTGCTCGCAACGGCGATGATTCGAAGACTCAAGAAGAGGGAAATCAGTTGGAAAGGTCGGACATATTCTTAAGGAGGCGTTTTTGGTATGAAACATATTGCAGTCATCGGTGCGGGGCTTGGTGGATTAAGTGCTGCCATCTCCCTCGCTTCAAAAGGCTTTAAAGTTACTGTTATTGAACGGAATGAACACATCGGTGGAAAGATGATGCCGATCGTTGCAGACGGACACCGCTTTGATTTTGGTCCAAACACCATCACGATGCCTGAAATCTTTCAGTCCGTCATCTTAGAATCTGGTGCAAATCCAGATGATTACTTTACTTTTGAAAAATTAGCACGTCATACCGTCAACCATTTTCCGGATGGCCGTTCGCTGACATTTGCCAGCGGTCGCGAGGCGATGCGCACGGAAGTCGATCGCTTTACCGGTGGACAACTTTCAAAAAACGATATTACAGGTTATCAAGAAGAAGTCGCTCACTTATTCCAAATTGCTAAACAGCAATTTTTTATCAACATTGACTCCTACTTCAACTTCTCGTTGTTGCGTGACATGGCAAAAGTCCACCCGTTGACATCATTACACGCACTGCACAAAAAATACTTCAAGGATCCGCAATTGATTCAAGCATTGGATCGTTACGCCACGTACATCGGCAGCAGTCCTTTTCAGGCACCTGCCACATTTGGTCTCATCGCCCATCTCGAGTTGAATGACGGTGTCTATTTTACGCGTGGAGGAAATACGGCGATTGCCGAAGGATTTGCCCGTCGTGCTCAAGAACTGGGGGTCGTTTTCCGTTTGGGTGAAGAAGTGACACAAATCGAAGTCACGAATCATCTGGCAACGGAAATCGAATTGAATCATGTCGATTACCTGTCCGTCGATTTCATCGTTCTAAACGGCGATTTATTAACTCAATACCCACGGCTGATCTCTGAGACGATTCGACCTGACTTTAAAAATCCGACACCGTCCCAGATGGAGCCTTCCATTTCCGCTTACGTCCGTTGCATCGGACTTTCCCGTCGGATTGAAGGACTCGCTCATCACAACGTGTTCTTCTCATCCGACTATGAAGCAGAGTTCGAGGCATTGTTTACCCAACACCGTTATGCGGAGGAACCGACCATTTATATTTCCAATTCTTCTGTGACAGCACCGGACATGGGGCTCGCTGGAGATAACTTGTTTGTTTTGGTGAATGCTCCGGCGACTCACGAAGGATCTGTCATTGATTTTGATACGTATGACGAGATCATCAACCGACGTTTGCAAACGTTCGGCATTGATGTGACGGAGGATGTTGTCTTCGAACAACGCATCACACCACAGGATATCGAACAAAAATTTTCGGCGTATCACGGTTCGTTATACGGTCTTTCTTCAAACGGTACACGCGGAGCATTCATGCGTCCTAGTAACCGTTCAAAGAATGTTCACAATTTGTTTTTTGCCGGCGGATCAACGCATCCCGGTGGTGGCAGTCCAATGGTGACGCTTTCAGGAAAACTGGCAAGTGAACGAATCGTATCGGCGGTTGCTTCCACCCTGTGAACGTTATGTGAATTGCATATCAATTACTTGTACGGACAACTTAGATTTGATACGATTACTTCGAGTTCAAGAGGTAGTGATTGACCCCACATCCTCAATCAAGCGCATGGTGACTTCCCCGAGTCAAACGCGTTTAGGAACTTAACCAATCTGTTGTCGTGTGATTGTTCGTGCAAGACCCACTTGTTCGAGGTACTGCCAACGTAACCCTTTCGGCATGAATTACGACGTTCCCCCTTAGATCGTCTCATCCCGACTGGTTTACAGACGGCTCAATTACGAATCGATCCATCCCCGTGGATCAAGACCCGTCTTGTTTGGAATACGGTATCCAATCACATACACAGATCAAGTTTAGACTCCCCGGTCTAAACTCCATAAAAAAAAGACCTTGGTCCCCGCCAAGGTCTTTTTTTTATGGAGTTTCAACATCACGATCCGATGGTTTAAATCAATCAGTCGATCAGATCGTAGCCAGTAACTTCATCTTTTGCCACCGGCTGACGTAAGCACGTTTCGTAAAGACATCATACTGGTTATCACGTGCCGCATCCAGGATACCACGGTACAGTAAGGCCGCTACTTTCAATGCCCGACGACTCTCTTTCGGATATCGATCGAACGAAGGCGTTGCTGCATCGTACAGGTGCTCGGCTCTTAAAGCCAATGCTTCCCACAATCCTTCAAAATCACCCGACGGTGTGCCGGCTAATAACGATTCAGTCGTTACGCCGTACTCATCCATCCAGTTCTTCGGCAAGTAGACGCGCCCTCGTTTTGCATCTTCCCCGACATCACGCAGAATGTTCGTCAGTTGCATTGCAATGCCGAGTTGAATCGCGGATTCACGTAAGTCGGGTTGGTTTGGGGCAAGGATCGGCAGTAACATCAAACCGACCGTACTCGCGACATAATAGCTGTACTTTTCCGTTTCCTCTAGAGACTGGTAACGATTTTTTTCAATGTCCCACCGCATGCCTTCTGCCAACTCTAAAAAAGGTGTCTCATCCATTTCATATCTAGAAAAGACGTCTGAGAGGGCAATCCACAACGGTTTTTCAATTGACTGACCGGATCGGAACAAACGAAACTCTTCTAAAAATTCCGCTAAACTTTCTTTTGGCGTGGCGGATTCATCTACCGTATCGTCGAGGAACCGACAAAATGTGTAAATGGCATACACCGCCATCCGGTCTTGCTTCGGCAATAAGGAAAAGGCCTTATAAAACGTTTTAGATCCGCTTTGAATCGTCTGTTCACATACTACGTACGCGTTCGTCACTGTATCCACTTTTCCACCTCATCTCTTGTTCCATTCGATTGACAAGTAATGTCGCTCCCATCATGACGATCGGAACGCCTCCACATGGATGGACAGATGCGCCGACTGCATATAATCGTTCAATATCAGCGTATGGTTTTGCTTGTGTCTTCAAGGCAGCAGATTGGCGGATCGTTGGTGCGATGCCAAAACTTCCGCCCTCATACAATCCAAATTCTTTTGCATCTTGAGGTGTTCGAACCTGCATTTCCATGACCTGCTGTTCGAACCCGGGCACATGCTGCTCGATTTTGGCTAAAATCCGGTCGATGAATCCATGCGCCTCGTACCGGTCACGGTCAAAACCGCGTGGTGATGGAACCAGGGCGTAAACGACACTGTCATCCGCTTCCGTTAATGTATCATCCACCTTGCTCGGATTAAACAGATACACCGCCGGGTTCACCGGTAACTCATCTTTTTTAAAGATTGATGTCATCAAAGGTTGAAGATCACTTGGCATGAGGAAACGATGCACTGGTAGATCCACTTTTCCCTTTATCTTAAAGTACAATAACAGTGTACCGCCGGATGGGACATATTGTTTAGGTTGCTTGCCTTCCACCAAGTATTCCATCAGCGGGAACTCACCATTCAACACGACGCTGTCATACAGATGTTCCTGTCCGTTGACAAGCACTCCTTTAGCTTGGCCTTCTCTAATCATTACACGTTCGACCGGTTGGTTAAACTCGAACCGCACACCCCGTCGAACCAGTTCCTCGTACATCCGCTCCGCCAAGGAGAAGTAACCGCCTTTGACATACCAGACACCTTCCTCCTGTTCGCGGTAAGGAATCAATCCATAAATCGAAGGCGTCGTATACGGATTTCCGCCGATGTAAAACGTCGGAAAACTGTAAGCCATCCGTAAATACTTACTTTTGAAATAACGCTTCAAATGATCGTGCGCCGTCTCAAGTGCATGCATTTTCACAAGTGGCGCTAACATACTCGGTTGCAACAATTCCGTTTTGCGGAAATAACTCCGCTCTAAAAATTTCGATACGCTGACGTCATAATCCTTTGCTTTTTGATTCATAAATTCTTGAAAACCACGACCTTCACCAAACTGGCGCTCAATCGCTACTGCTTGAGCGACGACATCGGCTTGTTTCGTGACGACTGTCCCGTCGTCGAAATGAAGATCATACAACGGATCAATCCGCTCCAGTTCAACCCCTTCGAGACCCGCTTCTTTTAATTGTTCCTGTAGCTTCCCAGGCATCAATACAATCGTCGGACCTTGATCGATCCGGCCGCCGGACTGAAAATCAACGGATGTCAGTCTGCCGCCAGCTCGTGCTTCCTTCTCAAAAATCGTGATTTCAACTTCCGGATAACGTTTTGTTAATAATAATGCGGCATGTAACGTACCGACACCTGCTCCAACGAATCCAATCTTCATTTCAAAGCACCTACTTCACTTGTCAATAAGTCGGCTGTAATCCGGGCCGACTCAAAAATCGTCGGCAGTCCGCTTCCGGGATGCGTTCCCCCGCCTACTAAATAAACATGATCCAATTCTTCAAAACGGTTATGTGGTCTGAAATACATCATCTGTGTCAATTGATGGCCCAGGTTAAAGGTTGCACCCTGGTGTACGCCCATCGCTTCCCAGTCATCCGGTGTGAACATTTCTTCAACTTCGATTGCGGCTTCGACACCTTTGTACGGGGAACGGTCTTCGAGCGCATCGAGAACACGGCGACGTAACTTGGGTCCTTCGATGGCCCAGTCGAGTTCGGAATAATTATTCGGGACCGGTACCAACACATACAAGGCGGATTTGCCTTCCGGCGCAAGTGTCGTATCGATCACCGATGGATTTTGAACATAAAACGAAAAATCTTCCGATAACTCGAGCGTCTGCGTCATCTCACGCACGTTTTTCTCGTAATCGTCGGCAAAATAAATCGTATGATGCGGTGCATCAAAGGTTTTATTGACGCCTAAGTACAGCATGAACGTTGAACAAGAGAATTTTTTACGGTCAATCTTCGGACGTGACCATTTTTTCAGAACACCTTCCGGAACAAGATGATTCATCGCATGGGCAAAATCGGCACCGACCACAACATCATCATATAGGACGTGTTCTCCGGACTCTAAAATGACTCCGGTCGCTACTTTCCCATCCAAGATCAATTCGCTGATTCCCGTCTCCAGATGAACGGTCCCGCCGAGCTCTTCGATCGCCTGTTTCATCGCTTCTGGAATGCGGTTCATTCCGCCGATCGGGTGATGGACCCCATAAGCATGTTCCATGTAAGACAAAATCGAAAATCCACCCGGGCATTCCCATGCTGACATGCCTAAATATTTCGCCTGAAACGTAAAGGCATATTTGAGTTCTTCGCTTGTGAAATAGTCTGACAAGACATCGTACAACGATCGTCCCAGAGATAGTCGTGGAAGCGCGGTAATGACACGTGGTGACAGATAGTCTGTCAACTTATCATGTTTCGTTTGCAAAATCGGCATCAATTTTCCGAGTTTCAACGCCTGTTCTGCCATGAAACGATCGTACCCTTCACCGTTCCCCGGAAAATGCTGTTCGATCGTCTGTTTCATCCGATCACGATCCGTCGTCATCGTAAAGTGTTCTTTCCCACCGTTGAAATATAACGTATACATCGGATCAAGCGCCTTTAAGTCCAAATAATCACTCATCTTCAATCCGATACTCGTAAATAGATTCTCTAAAATATGCGGCATATTCAAAAAAGTAGGTCCACGGTCAAATTGATACTCGCCTACTTGTACACGAGAGGTTCGCCCACCCACAATCGGTTGTTTTTCGTATACGGTTACGTCTACTCCTCTGCCCGCGAGCAACATCGCACAAGCGAGCCCTCCAGGTCCTGCTCCAATAACGGCTACACGCTGCTTCACACGAATCTCTCCTTTTTATCTCTATTCGTTTTAACTATTATACTAATCACATACTCATCCCCACAAATTTGAACTGCGTTAAAACTGTAAAAACGCCAATCTTCCATTAGGAAGTGGCGTTTGCAGTCACAATATACCAAGCTCCTTCTTTCAAAAACGGTGAAATCGAGACATTTTCGAAACCGGCAGCATGCAGTTGTTCCGTTAATTCCTGCTTACCTGGTAACGGATAGAGATTTTCATGTAAGGTCATGAATGCATTAAAGGCAGCGGAGAACGGTGCACCGTATTCACTGTCACGTAGTGGTGTGACCAAGATGACGGTTCCGGCATCTTTGACGAAACGACGGACCCCTTCCAGAAGACGAAGGCGTTCTTCTTTCGGGAAGTAGTACAGAATGTTATTCATCATGACACCGTCATAGGTTTCCTTGACTTCAAATGTCTTGATGTCTCCGACTACAAAATCGATTTCCCCGGTCGTATCACGTCGTTTTGCTTCTTCAATGACAGACTCCTCGATGTCGATCCCGGCCAGTCGGAGTTCCGGCAAGGCTTCATGGATTTTGCGTAAGTAACCGCCATACGCACAGCCGATATCCAGTAAAGAGGTCACATTTTGATTCCGGATGATATGTCGGACGGCGGGAAAAGCGACGGTTTCCACTAAGGCAGACGTCTCAGCGACGATATCCCCGTGCTCTTCGCCGTCAAATGTTTTTTGTTGACCATCTTCCAAGAACTTTGGATACGAGAAGAGTGCCGGAAGATGCAATTCCATCAGTTCTGATAACATGAAGCCAATACTCCGGTCATCCGATTTCGATAACTCAGGTAAAACATGGCGTGTTGCGGTGTAGCGCAGGTCTTTCTTTTTCAAGTGTCCGACAGCCAGCCCCACTTCAAACCAGCGTGACAAAGCTTCTGCCGTCAGTGGTTGTTTTAAACGGATTTGTGCTTCCGCTTGTGTTGCCCCCGAGCCCAACACGTCAAACAATCCATACTTGTATCCGATGTATCCATGCCATAAAGGTAAGACAGGTTCTGCTCGTTTCATCCATTTTCTTGCCCGGAAAACTTTTGTCCATTCTTTCAACTGTGCCACAAGCGTTCCCCTCTCAACTGCGTAATATATCCCTTTTCCCAAATAACAACAGATTGTAACCACAAAAAAACACGCTTCGCCCTAATTGGACGAAACGTGTGTCGGAGTCAGCTTCACGCTGACGATTCGTTCAGTTTAGAAGAACTGCATTCCGTACGGTAAAGAATACCCGAGGAAAATCGTCACGAGGACCAGTGTAGCAAATCCAAGCAGGAAGCCGGAATAGGATTTCCCTTTTTTCAGACGGACAAGCGTCAACTCACCCAGTACCAGTACTAAAATTCCGGCAGTGATCTTCGCATGATACAAACCATCCGGATTAGCAGAAGCCCCGATGATTTGAATGTAAAGATAAAGACCGGTTGCGAACGTCAACAACAGCAATAAACGGAACGCCATGTGAATTCCTTTTGCAGCGCTTTTTCCGTTCTTGTACATGGAAAAGGCGACAAAAAATGTGACGAGCAGTAAGACCCATAATAAAACGTGTGTGTGCACAAATGCAGTAATCGGCATTGTGGTTCCCCCTTTTTTAATTTCTTACTATATCGTAGCTGATTTTTCACACTAGATATAGCATTATTTTCCTGAGATATCGATCATGTCAGAAACTGTTTCATATGTCGTGACGATGTGCGGCAGTTTGACGGTAAACGTGCTTCCCCGTTTTTCAATCGACGCGACGGAAATGTTCCCGCCGTGTCCTTCCACGATTTCTTTACAGATTGCCAGTCCAAGACCGGTTCCGCCAATTTTTCGGCTGTCTGAGTTATCGACTCGATAAAACTTCTCGAACAGTTTCTCAAGAGCGTTGCTCGGAATCCCGATTCCTTCATCGCGAACATCAATTTGAACATATTGATGATCCACGGTGAGCGCGACTTCAATGTTTCCGCCGAGTGGAGAATATTTCACCGCATTATTCAGCAGATTGTTCATCAATTGTTTCATCTTTTCTTCGTCCGCTTCAATCAGAGGATACGAGGCATCGTCGTGCGCATAAAATGTAATCGTATGTTGCGCTGTCGACGCGGCATAAAATTGCGTCGTCTCTTCCAATAACGGACGTAAATCAATCAATCCCTTTTGATAGGACTGGGTTCCGGATTCCATTCGTTGGACATCCAAGAAGTCATTCACCAAATTCGCCAAGCGCTCGGTTTCAGAATGAATCGTCTTTAAATAACGGTCTTGTCGGGATACATCGATGTCCCGGTTCAACATCAATTCCGTGAATCCGTAAATCGATGATAACGGTGTCCGCAATTCATGCGAAACCGTCGAGACCAACTCCGATTTCAAACGATCCATCTCGGTTTCTTTCGTGACGTCCCGCAAGACAAGCATCGTCCCTTTTCGAACCCCTTCTATTTCAATCGACTCCACATAAAATTGAATGAAAACGACTTGTTCACGAATCGAGAACTGGAGGCTGTCTTTTGGAACTTCGCCCTGCAATACAGCTTCTACATAACGGGAGAAGGCTTCCGGTTCATCAACGACCGCATGGATCGTATCCAGACAGCCTTGAAGCGTCTCTGTTTTCGCCGTACCGAATTGGAGTTCCGGGAACAGATCATACAGCGGACGATTCACGAACACGTCCTCTTTGCCCGGTTCGATGTAGATGACCGCTTCCCGAATCGAATCTAAAATCCGTTCCGTCTTTGTTTTTTCCCGGTTCATCTCGTCAAATAACCGCATGCGGAGAAGCGATAACGACAGTTGCCGTGAGAAGGACATGACATCCCGCATCTGTTCGTTCGTAAACTGATCCCGGTAACGAACCAGATAGATAAACGCGATCACTTCCTCCGACGCCGGATCAAGAATCGGCACTGCCGTCTCGTACATATAGTACGGATACGGCAGCGGATGGTTACTGGCCACTTGTTTCGACGAATGGACAGCTTTCTTCAGCGAGTCAGCTCGTTTCAACAACGAAAAATCACTGCCTAATAGTTGTTCGGACAGTTCTTCCGTCATGCCGTGTGTCACGATCGAATACGCAGATCCCTCATCCACGAACACAAGGGCACCGATTTCTGAATCGGTGATTGTAATCAGCTTCTCAATGATCTCCGGATATGCCGTCAACGCTTCCCTCGCCGCCAGTGTTTCCGTCAAATCATTGCGGTATTGGAGGTGTTGTTCATTTCGCATCGTCAGTTCAAGTGCTTCTTCGAGTTCCTGCTGTTGTGCCTGCAGTTCCTCTTGTTGCGCTTGTAACTCTTCTTGCTGGGCTTGGAGTTCTTCATTTTTCGCCAGCATGTGCTGTTTGTTTTCCGAAATCGAACCCGCCATCTGATTAAAGGATAACGCTAAAATACCGATTTCATCTTTTCGGTCAGGCACTTCGACACGCGAAATGTCTTCCCCTCCCGCCAGGCGTTGGCTGTTTTTGACGAGCGAGAGCAACTCGGCTGTAATTTTCCGAATGAACGGGTATACAAAGAAAATCAATACCCCTACCAACACGATGATATTTGAAAGCCAAATCAGTTGAGTCGTCTGGATTTCTTGTTCAAGCTGCTGACTTGTCTTTCCCGACCACTCTTCAAGGAAGTCCCGGTAGCCGCCAAGCGCCAGCTCACTTTTATTGATTTCAGACAAGACGTCGATGTTCCCGGACGCATCCAGCTTGATTCGTCCGTTCGCGAGCAATTCTTTCCCCAGCGGTAAGGACGTCAATGTCGTTCCTTCTAAAAACGATTCATCGACCTCACCGGATGCTTTGGCTTCGACATAGGATTGAATTAACGGCAAAATCGCTTCAAAATAATAGGCATACAGTTCGCGCGAAGAACGGGCATAATCTTTCCCTTGCTCATAAATCGCATTTTCCTCAAACCAACGTGTCTGCTCGTCAATCGTCGCCTGTTGATCCACCATCTTTTGATAGATCTCCTGATCACCAATCAGCGCATATCCCCGCATGTTAAACTGCAAGTCTTGCCATTGTTCCCAAAGTGCGCCGGCACGGGCACTGCGATCTCTAATGTCTTCGAGCTTGAGTCGTGTCTCCTGTAATTTCGTGTCGGTGTAATTGTAGACAATCAATGAAGAAATCATCAGCGTCGTTAAAACGATATAAAAGGAAGCCATCAGCTGGCGTCCGATTTTTCGATTAATCCACCGGATGATCACTCAATATTCCTCCTACGACATCAATCAATTCGAGTGGACTGAACGGTTTTGAGAAGAAATAGTTGGCGCCGATTTCTTGTGCTCGTTCCCGGTCGGATTGTTGACTTTTGGCTGTTAACATCATGATTTTCAGTTGTTGCTTATCCGGATGTTGCCGTACTTTTTCAATGACTTCGATTCCGGTCATGCCAGGCATCATATAGTCGAGTAACACAAGATCGTAATGCTCGCTCATGATTTTTTGGTAGGCTTCATCTCCGTCTGTTGCTTCATCAATCGTATATCCTTCGTCTTCTAATGTATCGAGCACCAACATTCGTAAGACATCTTCATCTTCTGCTAATAAAATACGTGCCATCTATAAAACCTCCTGTAATGAACCACTAGTTTACGTACATACCTTTTCATTTTACACAGTTCTTTCATATTTAGAAACGAAAATCGTCTAACCAATTTGTTCTGATCACAAGACGTGTGACAAAACAGGTTGGTTAGACGTTTGTTCGACAAAACTTTCTTAATCGATTTCAATCAGTTCGTGAAGTGAAAAAGCATAAATCAGTTTTTTGGATATCGTGATTTTCAAAATCGCTTCCAGCGCTTCTTGATATAAATTCAACTGGGTCGCATAGCGTTCCCGTAACATCTCGTGTGGGTCTTGGCTGTCAGCCGTTTCAAAGACTTGATCGGATTTATAATCTAAAAGAATATACTCCTCTCCGTCACGTATCAGACAATCGACAATCCCCTGCATGACGGCTTGATCACTCGGACCATACCAATCCGGACGGAATCGGACGGAATCGATTTTATAGGTGAACGGCAATTCCCGGTAGACGTCTCCTGTCGCAAGGCGCTGCTCAAAAAGCTGTCCGATTTCGGAATCAAGAAACGCCTTGAGCTCCGGCACTGCTTCGCGCATCGTACCGGCTTCTAAAGCAGAAACCCGTTCCCCTTGCTCCCACCCGGTAATTTGCTCTTCGAGAGGACGATTCGCTTCATACAATTGCATCGCCAAATGAAGAACCGTTCCCCGCTCGGCCCCTGTCAAAGTAGGCCCCAAAAATTGTGGTGTCCGGTAATAGGTCGCTTGCCGGTACGTCGCTTCAAAAGCCGCCCGTTCGAGCTGTTCGGTCCGTTTCAATTCTGTCACGGTTTGTTTGGCTGCCGTGTCGCTTGCGGCTTGATACGGATATTGATACGTCAAGGCTTCTTCAATCCGCTGTTTTAATGCTTCGTTTCCTGCATGATCGATTTTTTCCAACACCCGGACATGTTCCAGTTGATCAATCATTTTCGTCAGTTCTTGATAAGGGGCAATCTCTTCCGGTGCCATGATGCGTAAAGACCACTGCTGTTCGCCTTCACTCAACATGAAATGGCGTAAAACGGCAGGAGCAACCCAATCAGCATACGTTTTTGCATTACGTCGGTTGATTTCCGGTAACAGCAACTCATCAAGCGGCTGATCTTGCCATTTAGCAAGTTGTTCTTCCAATCCTTTGATGGCACCAACCAGGATTAATTTTTCTTTTGCCCGTGTCATCGCGACATACAGCACACGCATCTCTTCCGCTTTCATCTCACGGTCCATCTCCCGGCGGATGACTTCTTTTAAAAGCGTTCCCGAGCGGAGTCGTTTTACCGGATCAATGGCGTCTAATGCGATGCCATATGTTTTATGCAATTGGATGGCTTGGATTTGATCCTGCTTATTAAACTGCTTCCCGAGCTGACTGACAATCGTCACCGGAAATTCCAATCCTTTTGATTGATGAATCGTCATGATCCGAACGACATCCTCATCCTCACCTAAAGAACGGGCTTCTGAAAAGTCTTCGCCGCGCTCTACCAGACGATGAATCAATCGGAGGAATCGATACAGACCCCGGTATCCGGAAGCTTCATATTGTGTGGCTCGTTCATAGAGGGCATTCAGGTTGGCTTGTCGACTCCGACCGCCGTTTAAACACCCGACATATTCGTAATAACCGGTCTGATCGAACAACGAACGGATCAAGGCGGCCAGTGATTTCCCTCTGGCTTCCGTCCGCCATGCTTGAAGTTGTCGAAGCGCCTCATCCACCCGTATTCCGAGCGGTGTCTGCTCTTGTGCGACCGTGACCGCCGCTTCGTAAAAACTCGCCTCTTTTGATTTTGCCCGAATTCTGCCTAAATCCCGGTCCGTCAATCCAAAAATCGGCGACCGTAAGACACTCGCTAACGGAATGTCCTGCAACGGATTATCAATCGTCTTCAGTAATGCCATCATGATTTGAATTTCAGTTGCTTGAAAATAGCCGCCCGTCGTGTCGGCATAGACAGGCAACTCGTATTGTTCGAATACATCCACGAGCGCCTGAACACGTTTACCGCGCGACCGGACCAAAACGACGATATCTCGGTACTCGCACTTTCGGAATCGTTTTTGTTTGGCATCAAACACAAGATACGGATGATCATCGTTTACCATCTCGATGATGCGTGTCGCAATCACTTGTGCTTCGAGTTCTTCCTTATTCGCTTCCACTTGATCAATCAACAACAATTCCGGAGCAACTTGATCGGATTCCATGTACCCGAGATTTCCTAATCTTAAATAAGCGGCCTCATCGTAATCAATTTCTCCGACTGCTTCATCCATCACCTGTCGGAAGATATGATTTGTCCCGTCCAATACTTCCAAACGGCTCCGGAAGTTTTTGGTTAAATCAATTCGTGTCCCGACATCCGTTTGGCGGAACCGTTTAAACTTGTTGAGAAACAAACCCGGTTCCGCATGACGGAATTTGTAGATCGATTGTTTGACGTCACCGACCATAAACAGGTTTCCCGTCTGTTCATCCGGTTGAGAAACGAGTTTTAAGATTCGCTCCTGCACTTCATTCGTGTCTTGGTATTCATCGACCAGCACTTCAACAAAACGTTCCTGCAACAATCGGGCGACATCCGTCGTTTCTCCGTCCTGTTCCAAGATCGCTAACGCAAAATGTTCCAGGTCCGAAAAGTCAACGATTCCCCGTTGTTGTTTTTCTTCTAAATACGCTTCAGAGAAACGACGCACTAATGTCACAATCATCTGTACGTGTCCGAGTTGCGAACGCAAGTCCTCCAAATAATCGACTCCGTCTTTTTGAACAAACAAGTCCCGCATCTTTTTCAGATCGCCGACGAGACGCGTCCGTTCGGCTTGAAACACTTTCATGTCCTCATCCCCGCGGACACTTTTCCAACGTCCGAATTCGACCGCTTGAAAAGCGAGGGCGACGGTCGTCCAACGGTCGCGTCGGGGATCGACTTGCCGAATCGGCGCAACATCTTGAATCAGCAGATCCGCCATTTCGCCGTAACCGGCAGCCCGCAACCGATGAGACAATTCCAGATAGCGGTTGACGACCGGTGCAACCCGCTCCCATTCGAGCTCAAGCAGTCGGGTCAACAAGTGTGATTCATCCGGATCCACCGGTTGATCGTACTGGGCAATCAAATGTTCATAAAAGGCTTCCGGGTCCGGAAGCGAACGGGAAAAACGATACAGATTCGAAATCAGGTTCAGCATTGCCTGATCGTCCCGGTCTGATGTATAGCTGTCAATCAGCTCGTAAAAGGCAGGATCCGCATCCGCATAAAACTGTTCGAATACTTCTTCCAGGACGTCGTCCTGCAACAATAACAATTCTGCTTCTTCCGCAATCCGAAACGCGGGATCAAGACCAATCCGGTAATAGTTTTCCCGCAGAATCGATAAGCAGAACGAGTGAATCGTCGTAATTTGAGCCCGGTTCATCATCTGTCGTTGTTTTTTGAGGTACACATCTTCCGGTGACCGTTCAATCTGTTCTTCAATCGCCTCGATGACACGTGTCTTCATTTCTTTTGCCGCCGCATTCGTAAATGTCGCAACGAGAATCCGGTCGGCTGTCAATGGATCCTCTTGATTGATGAGCCGTTGTGTCAGCCGCTCGACTAAAACGGCCGTTTTTCCCGAACCGGCTGCTGCCGAGACCAGAATATGTCCGCCTCTGGCATCGATGGCCTGTTGTTGTTCGTCTGTCCATTGCACACTCATTCTGTATCCTCCTTCAACCGTTCCAAGACTTCTTTTTCTGACAAGGCGTCGAGTCGCCGGTAATCATTTCCGAGGGATTCATCAAATTGACAGACCGAACGATATTCACAAAACGTACAAGGGGTTCGTTCTTGATAATCAAACGGATCAATCGCAATATCTCCTTCATACATCGACTGACTGCTCGTTTTCAGTTCATCCCACGCATGATCCATCAAGGCGTTTAATTCGTCTTCCTTCACGACCCCTTTGGTATGGGATTTGTGCAGACCCATTTTTGTGAACGTCACCTTGACGAGTGGTGATTTTTTCCGTTCATCGTAAGCAATCTGATCCATCGCCCGAAGCACTTCATCATTTTCGACGATGACGCCCTGCATTTGATACGACTCCAACAACAAGCGGCTGCGTTCGATTTCGTCAGCCGATAAATCGCCGCGTAACATCGGATTCTTGACGTGGAAATACAGTGCTCCTGCCGGCTTTGCTTGCTGGTTGAAGAGTACTTCCGACTGCTCGACGACGGTCTTGAGATACAACAGCATCTGAATCGCTAAACCGTAATAGATTTCAGCAAAGTCCAGTTCTTTGGCACTCGATTTATAGTCGACGATCCGGACATACAATTGGTCACCAATCGTCGCTTGATCGACCCGGTCGATCCGCCCTGTGAATTCGATTTCCGTTCCGTCCGGTAAAGCAAACCGAAGCGGCGGGAACATCGCATTCCCAAAGCTGATTTCGAATAAATCCGGTTCGAAGTCCGATCGTTCTGCTTGTTTGACTAGCATTTTGGCAGTCTGCTCAACGACATCCGTCAGCTTTTTCTTAATGTATCCAAAACGGTTCGAACTCATCAAAATCGCATTTTGAATTTCCGGCGTCACCTTTTCGACGGCTTCCTTTGCCAGGCGGCTGCACGACTGATCATCCAAATCCCGCCAGTGCTGACCGGACGACTTGATGTTGACGGAGAGATCATTGAGCGCACCGTGGAACAGATTGCCGATATCCGGCGCTTCGAATTTATATAATTTCCGTTCTTTCAGCCGTAATCCGTAACGCGCAAAGTGTTTATACGAGCAGGCATTGTACGTTTCAAACCGTGAGACACTCGCTTTGATGTTGTCCCCATACAACGTACGGGCCAAGTCATCCGGTAAGGACTCCGCTTGATTTTGATAAAACAGCGCACTCGAGAACAAAGCCATCCGTTCCCGCCCCTGACCATTTTCGAGCAACGTATTGTAGACATCAAACCATGATTGTTGGATTGGATACCGGCGTTGCAATCGCCGTAATTCGATTGCGGTCGCAGCAGCGGCACGATCCGGACTCGTCACGAATTGAAGTTGATCGTCCGGTGCATGGTCGCCGGCCTCTGCAAAGGACGTTTTGACAGGACGATCCTGCAACAGTTGACGTTTGATTTGTTTGACGATTGAGGCGGGTTGCAAAGCCTTCCCGTCCTCGTCAACGAGCGCGTAGCTGATGTGGAGCGCTTCACTTGGTGCCGTCACTCCTTGATACAGGTAAAACAATTCGTCATCAAATACATCAAGTGATGCTTTGCCGACCGGAACACCATGATCATGTAAAAAGTCATGATCACTCTCTGATAACAGCTTCGACTGATCCTCGACAAACGGAATCAATCCATCGTTCGCTCCAAGCAGAAAGACGACTTTTATTTGCTGCAAGCGTCCCCGGACATAGTCGGTTGCAATCACCTGATCGAGGGACGGCGGAACAAGCGCAAAGCGGAGACTTTCAAGACCCGTTTCGACCATTTGGATAAACAGTTCCGTCGAAAGGGTTGTTTCCGGCGCTGCCGCTTCCAATTGTTCAAAGAGATGGAGTACTGCTTCATACACCTGATCATGTTCACGGGCATGACCCAACTGATTCGCATCGAGCGCTTCTTGTTTCCAAATCATCAACCGGTCCGTCAACTGATGTTCTTCTAAAAAACGGTACAAGGCACGTGTATATTCACTCATCGTCCGCGAGGCCTTAAACCGTTTTTCGAGCGGTTCAATCGCATCGACGAGAAACTGACGCCATTCGTTCAACGCATTCTCTTCTTTTAATTCCTCATCAGTCAGACTGACTTCGTCTGCCAGACGACGTTTCAGTTGCCATGGCTTTTTCCACATGGAACCTTTGATCCCCCGCTCCAAGACAAACGTCTCCAGACGATCAAGCGCCAAGCGCGAATCATCTGCCGGCAATGGAATCAATTCTGTTTTCAGTAATCGGAAAACCGATTCTTCCCGGTAACCCGTCAGAATGATTTCGAGGACGGCATGCAACAACTCCACGATCGGATGATGGACCATCGGTTCCCGTTGATCCAAAAAATAAGGAATATCATACAGCTGGAAAGCACGTTCCAAATGATCGGCATACGGCTCGAGGTGACGGACAAGAAACGCCACTTCATTGAAACGGTATCCTTCGTTGCGGACCAGCTGAATGACTTTTCTGACGGCCGCTTCCGTTTCGACTTGCCGATTGACCGCGGCCGTAACCGTCACCCCATCCACTTCCTGATCGACGGCCGGATAACCCGGTGCCAGCAACGCTTGCTCGAGTATCTGTAATCCACTGCTTTTAAATTTTACGGGTTGCTGGTAATGAATGGATTCATGGTCGATTTGACGTTCTTTCATCTGTTCCAGTAATTGCATGTAACACCGTTGCGATACACCAAATTCCGATTGTTTGGCATGAGGATCCTCCGTGTCTAACGTAAAACTGATATGCATATCTTGCGTCAATTCCATCAAACGAAGCAACACTTGTTGTTCCTGCAAAGAAAATTCATAAAATCCATCAACATAGACACATGCCTGTCCCAGATTGGCTTGCGGCAACAACTCAATAAGGGTTGTAAAGTAATCATCCGCATGCAGGGCTTTGTCTTCAATCCGCTCTGTAAACCGTTCATAAATCAACGCCAAGTCATTCAGCTTCGGTGAACGTTCAGGCGATACTTCACTGATTTGACGTAACATATCCGGATCCACCAACGACCGTTTGAACGAGGCAATCAGTTCATCCAATCCCTTATAAAAACCGGGCATATTTTTCGTTCGTTTAAAGATTTTCAAATCTTCTTCCGTTTCCTCCACTACTTGCCGCAACAACAGTTGCGTACCGGTTTCATCCAAAAAAGGAATCGCTTGATTGCCATGGTCACGGATGATGTGGAACGCAAATCGCCGCAAACTCATGACTTCCATTCGCACAAGACCGGATAAGCGCGGATCAATCGCAATCCGTCGTTCCATTTCAAATGACATTTGATCCGGAACGATAAAAAAGATGGGCGGGCCTAACGGTTGTTCCGTCAATTGATCGACAACACGCTCAATCAGCTTTGTGGTTTTACCTGTACCGGCACGACCTAGATGCATATAATTCATATTCAACCTCCTCTAGTTGTTTTCATATGTACATTATCGCATAAATGCGAACAAACGTCCGGTGATGTCGTAAGTTTTTTCCATTCAATTTTGGGACAAGCTATGAATCAGGTACCGGATCCGTAGTTGCAAAAAAGGGGTAAAGACTGGCATAATGATATGTCGCAAGATGATTCACACCGTATGTACAGAAAGAGGGACATCGATGCTCTACGAAGAACTCGGAAAACGTCAAGCAATTGAACAACTGGTTAAACGATTTTATGAACAGGTTTATGCGGATGAACTTCTTCTCCCTTTATTCCCGACTGACCGTCAGCGGGTTGAACAAGCACAAATCGTTTTTTTAATCCAGCTGACAGGTGGACCCAAACAATATGAGCAGTATGATGAGCGCATGAACCTTGCGATGATCCATCGTCTTTTGCCGATCGAGCAGGCGCATGCTGAACGTTGGATTGAACTGATGACACTCGCGGTTGCTGAGACCATTTCGAATCCGGAGGCTGCCGCCCGTTTAATCGAACGATTACGAATCGGTGCGCTGAATGTTCTCCGGATTTGCGACGCTCACCGAGGCGGCTAAGGGATTTTTCTTTCTCATCCGTACATTTCAATGTAAAATAAAAAGTGGAGGCGATAACTATGACTGAAGAACAAGATCAAAAGAGTGAATTGGTAAAGAATGCACTCGAACAAGCTGAAGCTGCAAAAACGACAGATGAAACCGTCGAAGAAGAAAAGTCGGATGAACAAAAACGACTGGAACACATACGAGCTCTTGTCACACTAGAGCGTGGTTCTGATTATTATCGCGTCGTATTCTACGATGATCATAAGCATTTGATTTTCAAGGAACTGGATTATGACCGCGTAGAATTTGTTGGTCGCTTCTACAATGATAGCTTCGATCCAACGAACCAAAAAGAATTAGAAGAGATTTCTGAAAAAGCACTTTCAACGTCGATTCGTAAACGATTCCTGTAAAAAATCGCGTCTCGAAACGTTTTCTCATTGAAAAAGCCGTTCTCCCACAATCAGTTGATGGGGAGCACGGCTTTTTTTATCGGTTCAATTACGATTGTTGTTCGGGACGTTCAGCTGCATGTCGTTTTTTCCGACGAAGTACATATGCTAATACCCCGCCTGCGACAGCAAGTCCAGTCGCTGCCAAGACCGGCAGGAACACTTTTTTCGAAGTCAATTTTTGTTTGACCTGTTCAAGGCGTGATTCTGTCACTTCTTTTTGCGCAACAGAAGTCCGGCGGTTGATTGTCATATGTTTTGCTGCATCCGTTACGACGATTCGTTTCGTCACCCAACGGCGATTTCCCGCTTCGTCCACAATCAGTTGTCGTGCCCGTTTGACACCTTTGACCCGCTTACCTGGCGTATTTTCCGGACGGACGATACGCGAACTGATAAAACGACGTCCTCCGTTTACACCAAATCCCGGTTGTAGTTTTCTTCGGTTTAACCATTCATATGATTCATTCATTGTGTAGCGATCGTTTGATCGCTTCACCTCCCCTTCGATTCTCTCTCTTATGCACTCATGGATTAATTCGCTTTATTTGCTAAAGATTCCTGTTAAGATGTTCCACTTATCGTGGTTTATTAAACGTCATCGGTCGTTCTTCTTGAAATCTCCGTTGCATTTCATATGCGAGTTCAAGCGTTTTGATCCGTTGCCGTTCAATGCTGTACGCCGAAACCTCCGTGTCAATTCGTTGTCCGGTCTGAAACTCGACTTGAACCGTTTTCCCTTTTTTCTGGACGGCCTTCATCTGCTTAAAATTAATCCAGATACACTCTGCTTTTTCCTTGGCTGTTGTCGGAAAGAAAATCGTCTGTGCCTTCCAGTCAATCAAGACCGGTGTTTTCCGATTTGGTCCCAGTACGTGGCGGGCCGCTTCAATTCGTCCGCGCATCGAGGAACCAAAATACAGACAAGATTCTTCGATGAACTTGATGGGGTGTCCATCTAATACCACTTCAGATTGTTCTTGAATAAGTAAGGTTTGCGGTTCCCCGTACGGACCATATCGGGGAATAAGTGCTAACGTTTTTTCCGTGATTTTATGTGGCATTTTGATTTCTCCCTTCTTGTATTAATTTGGTTATATCAGATTAAGAAGAATCCGGCTGAGCATCGGCATTATTTCCCGAAATAAAAAACGAGATATGACTATCTCGTTTTTTAAGATCTTATTTTTTTAGTGGTGCTTGATCTCGGAAGTGACGTGGAAAATTAAATTTCACACACACTTTATCCTTTTCATTTCCCGCCGTCTGGTTTTCGATCGTCACCGTTCCTTCATGACGTTCTACAATCCGCTTGACGATGTATAATCCAAGACCAAACTTCCCTTCCTTCCCACGCGAAAATTGGTGGAACAGGGGGGATGAAGCATCAAGCGGCGGACCATCGTTCTCAATCTCGATTGTTGCCGTCTCCGCTGTTCCGGATAAACGGATCGCAATCGTCGTTTCGGCGTAACGGATTGCATTGTCCAGCACGTTTTCCAGTGCCACACGCAATTGTTCGCCTTCACCTAACACGATTCCAGCCTCACCGGAGATTTTCCAGGTCAATGCTTTTGTCCCGACAAACCGTTTTTGCAGCAAATGCACCATCCGGTCCAGATCCACATGATCCCATTTCGAACGATCCAGCTCAAAATAGTCCAATTTCGTCACATACAACAACGCGGCCACCTTTTTCTCCAACCGTTCGGCTTCCTCTTCAATGACGGAAACCGATCCCGTCAGGTCACCGTCGGGATAAATACCGTCTGAAATCGACTGGGCATAACTTCGAATGACCATGATCGGTGTTTTTAGATCGTGAGAAATATTTTGCAACAGGGATTTTTGGGCCTTGTCCTGCTTTTCCAAATCCATTCGCATCGCATTGACGGAACGGGCCAAACGGCCGATCTCGTCTCCACGATCAAGAGGAAGCGGTGTATCCCACTGCTGGGCAGCGATTTTTCCGACAGCCCCTTCAATTTCAATCAACGGTTGTGTCAGTCGACGTGCCAACCAAAATGCGATGAACAATGTCAAGATACTGACGATCGCCACGACCCAGCCGATTTTTGAGAATAATTGCGAAATCAATTCTTGACGATAGGCATCCCAGACGTATGAGACACGGTAGTACGTTTCACCTTTAATCTCCATCTTCAAGATGCTGTAGTAAACATCTTCCTTGTCGAGACGTGTCGTATATTTTTCCATCTCATCTTCTTGCGCAATGGCATCCCGATACATTTGATTGACCAACTGTTGGGGCGCACCGCCATAATACAGCTTACCGTTTTTTGATAATAACAAGACGTTAACCGATCGTGACTCTTGTTTTCGTCGATCGAATTCAATCGGATTTTCTTGGAGCATCTCAATGACGGATGCATCTTCCGAGAAAAACACTTCACTGTTTTCGAGTGTCGCATACACCTGTTCATCGATGAAGTTACCGATCGACGAGCGCATGACGACCAAGATCACAATCGAGAGCGTGGCAATGACTAATAAAAACATCGCCCAGATTTGAAAACCTAGACTCCGGTTTTTCATGCAGCCACCAGACGATATCCGATACCATATATCGTCTCGAGTTCAAGTTTTGAGAGCTTTTTTCGGACACGGCGTACAAGATCGTCGACGACGCGATCAGATCCAAAGTAATCGTCTCCCCAGACACTGACCAGGATTTGTTCACGCGACATCGGTGTCCCGATTTGTGTCGCGAATAAAATCAATAAGTCGTATTCTTTTGAGGTCAAATCAATCTCTTGACCATTCTCTTCAATCACACGTTTTTCCGGATAGATCATATAATCCCCATACCGAATGACACCGGTTTTCGGTGCGGCGTAGGCGCGTGCCAAAATCTTCTTCACACGAATGACCAGTTCGCGCGGCAGAAACGGCTTGGCGATGTAATCGTCTGATCCCATCTCCAGCCCAATGATCTTATCGATGTCTTCATCGCGGGCTGAGATGAAAATGACCGGTGTCGTCTCGTCATGCGCTTTAATCCGTTTGATCAATTGAAAACCGTCCAAATCCGGCAACATGATGTCGAGTATCCATAAATCAGGTTTTTCAATGATGGCAGATGCCGCAGCTTCTCCTGATGTAAACGATTTAACTTGCCAACCTTCCTGTTCCAAATACTTGACTAAGACACGGTTCAAGTTCACTTCATCATCGACTAAATAAATCGTATGCATCATCATCACTCCTGCTTAAGTTCTTTTTTTTAGTGTAACAAAGGATTTCCGCAGAATTATGGGAGAATTAAAAAAATGTACAAAAAAAACGCTCTCTTTCATAGAAAAGAGAGGCGCACGGAACAAAACAATTATTTTACAAGGCGCAACGATGGATACGTTGCACGTTCTACATGTGTTTTCACATTCGCCGATACATGACGACGTTCCGTTTTCACTACGTGTGTTAGGAACGTTACACCGCCACCAAGTAAGACTGTTACGCCTGTCATTAAAATAATCTCCATTGTTTTCGCCACCCTTTTCCATCGCAATTGATAATCAGTATCATCCTCAATACGACTATAGCATGGTTGATAGAAAATGAGAAGCGTTCTCAGAGATTTAATCTTTCAAAAATTTCTGCTGTTCCACTTCATGCCGTTTTCGAATGATGTCACGCCATTTGAATTCACCCTGTTCCAATCCGTTGATTAAAATTTCAGCGGTCCCGACATTCGTCGCGAGCGGCAGATCATAGACGTCACACAACCGAATCAAGGCAGACACGTCCGGTTCATGTGGTTGAGCGGTCAACGGATCGCGTAAAAAAATCACGATGTCGATTTCACCCCGAGCAACCATCGCGCCAATTTCTTGATCGCCGCCGAGTGGACCTGATTTACAGCGGTGAACGGTTAACGCCGTCGCCTCCATGATGCGTTGTCCCGTCGTCCCGGTGGCATACAACGTATTTTTCGAAAAATACGTTTCATATGCCCGGGTGAACATCATCATCTCATCTTTTTTTTCGTCATGTGCAATCAAAGCAATATTCATTTGAATCCTCCCCCTCTCTCTTTAATATGCACATAAAAAGAACTTCAGAAACCTGAAGCTCTTTTTGTAATCGACCTCATGAATTCGTCGGTTGCTTTTTCAATACGGTCCGTAAAATCTTCCCCGTCGTATTTCGCGGCAGCTGATCAATGAATTCAATCCGTGTCGGACATTTGTATTTTGCGAGCGATACGGCGCAAAAATCGAGGACTTCTTTGTCAGTCAACGGCTCACGCACGACGACGAACGCTTTGACCGCTTCTCCCATCTCTTCGTCCGGTATGCCGATGACGGCTGCTTCGACGACAGCAGGATGTTGGTACAGCACCTCCTCGACTTCACGCGGGTAGACATTGTATCCGCCGACGATGATCATGTCTTTTTTCCGGTCGACAATGTAGAAATACCCATCTTCATCACGTCGCGCTAAATCCCCTGTATACAACCAACCTTCTTTTAACGTCGCTTGTGTTTCTTCCGGCATCTTATAATACCCTGTCATGACGTTTGGTCCTCGTACGATCAATTCGCCGACCTGACCAACCGGTACGTCCTGACCCAATTCATCGACGACCTTATTTTCGACATCGATGATCGACGGACCAATTGATCCGGGTTTTTGAATTCCGTTCAGTGGATTAAAACATGTCACCGGCGACGCTTCCGATAGTCCATACCCTTCGAGAATATGACAATTAAACGTCTGATCAAACGCTTGCAGTAACGGAACCGGTAAACTTGCGCCACCGGAAACAAACAACCGTGTCGTCGCAAAATGGTCGGCGTATGCCGGATGCGCCTTCACAGTCTGTAACAAGAAGTTATACATCGTCGGTACACCGGCAAAAATCGTGACCCGTTCTTTTTTCGCCAGTTCAAAGGTCTCCTGTGGTGAAAAACGGGAGGCGATGACGATTGTTGCGCCATGTGCAAGCGACGCATTGACGACAACCGTCAAACAAAAGACATGGAACATCGGCAAGACAGCTAATGTCCGGTCCTCTTCCGAGACATTTAAGTATTCCCCGATGGAACGCGCATTTGATGTCAGATTACGATGTGACAACATCGCACCTTTTGGTTTCCCCGTCGTTCCACTCGTGTACAAAATAACTGCGGTTTCATCGAGTTCATAGGTCACGTCTTGAATCGGGTGATCAATCTCAAGCCAGTTTTCAAGTGTCGTGAAGCGAACGTTTCCGAGCTGTTCGTCCGGACCGATTTGACCGTTAAACGGCACAGAGACAACAACAGCAAGGTGCGGTAAATGCACCAAACGCTCTTTGGCCGCCTCGACAAGTGGTGCAATCCCCAAAATCCCTTTGACATCCCCGTTCATCAAGATATAACCGAGTTCATCCGGCGTATAGGTCGGATTGATCGGGATAGCGATTGCCCCTTGCTTCATGACGGCATAGTAACCGACTAAAAAAGCTGGACTGTTCCCGAGAATAAGAGCCACGTGATCCCCTTTACGAATGCCGTGTGCCTCAAGTGCTCCGGCTGCCCGGTGAAACTTTTCAACAAATTCGCGATAACTGACTGCGGTCTCTTCGAATACGTACGCAATGCTATCCGGACGTTGCCGCGCTGTTTCTTCCACCGAATGAATCAATCCCATCATAACTAGTTTCCCCTTTCGAATGAATAACCATTCATTTTTAGCATAAAAAAATCCATACATGACGTGTCCGCCTGTATGGATAGTGTAGCATTTTATGGAAACGTTTTCACGCTCTTTCTTTTTAGCCGTTGACGATGACGCCACCGTTTAGATGAAGAACTTGTCCCGTCATATAGCTGGAATCGTTACACGCCAAGAACACATAAGCAGAAGCCATTTCGGCCGGCTGTCCCGGGCGATCCATTGGCGTATTCTTACCGAACGTCTTCACAGACTCATCAGGGAACGTATCCGTGATCAACGGTGTCCAAATCGGACCCGGTGCAACAGCATTGACACGAATTCCTTGTTTCGCGAGATTCATCGACAGACTGCGTGTGAAGCTGACGATTGCCCCTTTTGTCGACGAATAATCAATCAGCAAGGCGTTTCCTTCGTATGCCGTCGAAGACGTCGTATTGATGATGGCTGATCCGAGTGTCAAATGCGGCAGAGCTGCCCGTGCCAAACGCATCATCCCGAAGATGTTCGTCTTGAACGTTTTTTCCATCGATTCGTCCGTGATGTCGAGCAACGATTCTTCCGGTTTTTGCATGCTCGCATTGTTGACGACGATGTCGAGACGTCCGAACCGGTCAATCGTTTTCTTGACAAGCTCTTCACAGTAAGCACCGTCACCGATATCTCCTTGCGACAGTAATACTTCTCCACCCAACTCTTCAAGACGGGCTTTTGTTTCTTCTGCGCCTTCTTGATCGCCGTAAAACGCGATGACGATTTTAGCACCTTCTAATGTATAAGCAATCGAGATGGCTCGTCCGATTCCTGAATTCCCGCCTGTCACGATCGCGACTTTTCCTTTTAATTTTCCGGCAGCACGATAATCGTCCCGCTCATAATACGGTAACGGCTGTTGGTCTTCCGTTTTCGGTAAGCCTTCGGAAACTTTTTCAAAATTGATGAAGTCGTTTAATGTACCCTCTAAAAAGTTATCTTTATTGTAGCCCATGAAAAAAGCTCCCCCTATGCAAGTTGATAGAAAGAGTTTTCCCAAAAAAGCTTATGCTAAAACGTCGAGTACTTCATCGAGTTCAACGGCACCAAAATATTTCTTTAATTCGTACTGACTCAACACGTCCCGTAAAGAGGTCCGGTCATACCGTTTCCCTTCCAGCGCCCGAGCGATTTCCGATGCATCCTCGACACCAAAGAAATCACCGTAAATCTTCGCTTCTTCAATGATTCCCTTTTTGACGTTCAGACGGAAATCAATCGTTCCGATCGGGAAACGTTTTTTGTGAATGACATCAAACTTCGGTGATTTCCCGAAATTCCAATCCCAGTTCCCGTAACGTTCTGCTGAAATCGCATGCACTTTCGCCCAGTCTTCCTCCGTCAAAACATAACGTTCCATTTCTTTCCCTTCATAAATCGAAGCCAACAGATGTTCAACAAAATCATCCATCGTCAACGGTTCTGTCAAAAATTCCGAGATGTTTGCGACGCGGCTGCGGACGGATTTGATCCCTTTTGAACGCATTTTTTCTTCACTGACGACAAGAGCATTGACGACTTCTTCAATGTTTGAATCGAGCATCAATGTGCCGTGGCTGAACATTCGACCCTTCGTCGTAAACTGGGCGTTCCCGCTGATTTTTCGTGTCCCGACATGAATGTCGTTCCGACCCGATAATTCTGCTTCGACTCCGAGTTTATGCAGTGCTTGAACAACCGGTTCCGTGAATTTTTTATAGTTGTTGAAGGAGTCTCCGTCATCTTTCGTCAAGAAACTGAAGTTCAAGTTCCCCAGATCATGATAGACGGCCCCCCCGCCTGACAGACGGCGGACGACATGAATCCCGTTTTCCTCGACATACTTTAAGTTAACTTCTTCACTCGTGTTTTGATTCTTCCCGACAATGATCGATGGACCATTGATGTAAAACAGGAAATAATCCTCTTCGCTGACATTCAGGTTGTTCAAAATGAAATCCTCTACAGCAAGGTTAATCCGTGCATCGTGAATTTCTGGATGGAAAATGAATTTCATAAGTTTCATGTTCTCCTTTTACAATCGAATTTAGTTGCAGCCGTCTACACCACAGGCATCACCTTCGGCAACGATTTCTACTTTTTGTTCCTGTTGGACTCGTTCCAACACTTGACTGAATGCCTCTACCGGTTGCGCACCGGAAATCGCATACTTCCGGTCGAATACAAAGAACGGTACACCGGTGACACCTAGTTCACGAGCCATGTCTTCTTCTTGGCGAACTTCATCAGAAGACTCATCAGATGCGAGAAATGCCTCGACGGTTGCTGTCTCCAGTCCAGCTTCGGTCGCAATCCGCGTCAAGATCGAATCATCATTTAAATTTTCACCGTTCATGAAATAGGCTTGGAACAATCCTTCTGATACCTCATCCATTTTATCATGTTTTTTAGCGAGTTGAGTCAGGCGGTGAGCTTTAAATGTGTTTGCCGGAATGACACGATCCATTTCGTATGCCAAACCGTCTGTCTTCGCGGAATCGACGACTCCTTGTGACATCGATCGCGCTTGTTCCACGGATGTTCCGTACTTCGCCGCTAAAATTTCATACAGCCCCATCGTCGGTGTTTCAGGTGCTGCCGGATCAAGCTCAAAACTTTTGAATTCTACCTCGACGTTCGTTGCACCATTTGCCTCAATTGCCTTTTCCAAACGTTTTTTACCGATATAACAAAACGGACATGCGTAATCTGACCAAACTTCTACTTTCATCCTGTTCCATCTCCTTTTTAGTGAGTGTCATGTACATTTAGCATAATCGCCCGAGCAGCCGCTTGCAATGAATCTGATTTCCGGAGACACCAAAAACTCCTTCACCCGAAAGCGAAGGAGTTTTTGACTACAGCTGCTTTTATTCTGTGACGAGTGCGTGTGCCGCATCCTCAATTTCAATGTCGAGTTCTTTTGTATATTCTGCCGTTTGAGCTGACGTCCAGTTCAAATGACGTGCCATCTCTTTGATGGCTGCTTCTTTATGCTGACGTGCCCAAGCAATATCAAAGAAGACTGCCCCCGTCCGACGGATAAAGAAGTCGATTGGACGTGCGACCATCTCGTGATCGATTCCGTAATGAAGCTGCGCGTAGACATCACGCGGCAGTTCCGTTTCTGCTGCATCATATTCCGTTGCATAGGCAAGAACATCCGGTAAGTTCGAGCCGTAGCGTTTAGCGAGGAACAAGACTTCCTCCGAAGTTAGACCGTTAGCCGGTGCTTGCGCTTTGAGGAATTTCGCGAATCCGGTCGCTCCTCCGACATGTCCACCTGAAATCGGCATGTTTTTTGTCGAACAACGGGCATACGCCACATTGTCTTCTTGTTTCAAGAGTTTTGCGACGAGATCAACGACGTGCTCGCCCATTTTGCGGTAACCTGTCAGTTTCCCGCCGGCAATCGTAATCAAGCCTGATTCAGACTGCCATACTTCGTCTTTTCGTGAAATTTCTGATGGGTCTTTCCCTTGTTCATAAATCAACGGACGAACACCGGCCCAACTCGATTCAACATCTTCTGCTGTCACTTTGACGTCCGGGAACATGTAGTGAATCGCATCGAGGACGTAGTCTTGATCTTCCACCGTAAATTTCGGATGTGACGTATCTTTGTCGAAGAATGTATCTGTTGTCCCGACATAGGCTTTTCCGTCACGTGGGATCGCAAAGATCATCCGACCGTCCGGTGTATCGAAGTAGACGGCTTGTTTTAACGGGAATTTCGACTGATCGATGACGACGTGAACCCCTTTTGTCAGACGAAGCTGTTTTCCGACTTTCGAACCGTCTTTTTCACGCAACTCATCGACCCATGGACCTGTAGCATTGACGACTTTTTTCGCACGAATTTCGTGGACATCACCCGTCTCAAGATCCGTCACGCGCATCCCGACGACTTTACCCGCTTCATAAAGAATTTCTTCGGCTTTTGTATAGTTAATGACGCGAGCACCGTGTGCGACCGCTTCTTTCATGACTTCAATCGTCAGACGGGCATCATCTGTCCGGTATTCGACGTAGTAACCGCCGCCTTTAAGACCGTCTTGTTTTACGAGTGGTTCTTTTGCAAGCGTCTCTTTTGACGATAACATCGAACGCCACTCGGAACGTTTGACTCCGGCTAAGAAATCGTAGACACGTAAACCGATTGATGTACTGAACGGTCCGAATGTACCGCCTTTGTGCATCGGTAACAACATCCATTCCGGTGTCGTGACGTGGGGTCCGTTTTCATAAACGATGGCACGTTCTTTCCCGACCTCGGCGACCATTTGGATTTCAAATTGTTTCAAGTAACGCAAACCACCATGCACCAATTTCGTTGAACGACTTGACGTTCCGGCTGCGAAGTCCTGCATTTCAACGAGTCCAATTTTCATGCCACGTGACGCGGCATCAAGTGCGATTCCAGCTCCTGTGATCCCTCCACCTACGACAAGTAGATCCAGTTCTTCACGCGTTAATCGATTGTAGACCTCTGCACGGTTTTTGCTTGAAAATGATTGGTTTGCCATGAATAGTTCCTCCTGTTTGGGTTCGAAAAAAAAGAGACCACAACAAACAGGCTGACGGTGTCAACTGTTGCTGTGGTCTCTCCATATTCTCCGACCGGTTTATTAACTTGTCCTTACTATAACATATCTCACATTACTTGAACAACATTGCGGCCTGTACTGCTTTTTTCCATCCGCCGTAGAGTGCTTCACTCTCTTGTTCGGCCATATCCATCTCAAAACGGCGATCCATCTGCCACTGCGCGGCAATCTGTTCTTGGTTTTCGAAGAAGCCGACAGCAAGACCTGCAAGGTAAGCCGCTCCGAGCGCTGTTGTCTCATTGATTTCCGGACGTTCGACCGGCGCTTGAATGATATCACTTTGGAATTGCATGAGGAAATCATTTTTGACCGCACCACCGTCGACACGTAAAGCAGACATCTCGATTCCAGAATCCTGTTCCATCGCCGTCAAGACATCACGTGTCTGATAAGCGAGAGATTCAAGTGTCGCTCGAATGAAGTGCTCTTTTTCGGTTCCGCGCGTCAGACCAAAGACCGCTCCACGCACATCTGAATCCCAGTACGGTGTACCGAGACCAACGAATGCCGGTACGACATACACACCATCCGAAGATGTCACACGCTTCGCGTAGGCTTCTGTTTCTTTTGCATCGTTGATGAGACGAAGACCGTCGCGCAACCATTGAATCGCTGAACCGGCAACGAAGATACTGCCTTCGAGGGCGTATTGGACTTTCCCGTCGATTCCCCAAGCGATGGTCGTCAATAATCCGTGTTCAGACGTCACGGCTTTGTCTCCCGTATTGAGCAACATGAAACAACCTGTTCCATACGTGTTTTTGGCCATACCTTGCTCGAAACACGCTTGTCCGAATAAAGCCGCCTGCTGATCGCCTGCTGCGCCTGCGATCGGCACAGATTCACCGAAGAAATGATACCCGGCTGTGTGTGCATACACTTCAGACGATGGACGGACTTCCGGAAGCATCGCTTTCGGGACGTCGAGGATGTCCAGCAATTCGTCGTCCCATTTGAGTTCATGAATGTTATACATTAACGTCCGGCTGGCATTGGAGTAGTCTGTGACGTGGGCTTTCCCACCTGACAGCTTCCAGATCAACCACGTGTCAATCGTTCCAAAAAGAAGTTCCCCGCGTTCAGCTCGCTCACGTGAACCTTCGACATGATCAAGGATCCATTTAACTTTCGTACCGGAGAAATACGCATCGATCAACAATCCCGTTTTCGAACGGAACAGCTCTGCATGCCCGGCTTGTCGCAACTCTTCACAAATTTCAGCAGTTTGTCTCGATTGCCAGACAACTGCATTATGAATCGGTTTTCCTGTCTCTTTCTCCCAGACGACAGCCGTTTCACGTTGGTTTGTGATTCCGATCCCAGCGATTTGTGTCGCCTTGACGTTTGCTTCCGTTAAACACGTCGCAACTACAGCAAGGACACTGCCCCAAATCTCATTGGCGTTGTGTTCGACCCAACCCGGTTTTGGAAAATACTGCGTAAACTCACGTTGTGCCGAATGAACGATTTCCCCGGAGCGGTTGAATAAAATCGCCCGTGTACTGGTTGTTCCTTGATCTAGTGACAAAATGTAGTTCTCCATCTCTTCCCCATCCTTTGTATCTAGTAAGTTAAGCTTAAGCTGACTTCGACTTCACTGACGTTGATTTGTTCGGACGAACACCGAACTTATAGCATAAACCTAATATGACAATCGTCACAAGTCCGACGACCACAAATGCCGGTGTATCTTTTCCGGAGAAGACCGAACGGTAAAACAATCCGCCAAGACTTCCGCCAAGGACCGGACCAAGAACCGGAATCCAAGCGTAACGCCAATTGGATGATCCTTTTCCGGCAATCGGTAAGAGGAAATGGGCAATCCGTGGACCAAGGTCACGCGCCGGATTCATCGCATATCCTGTCGTACCGCCAAATGACATCCCAAGACTGACAATCAAGAAGCCGACGATCAATGGATTTAAACCGTCCGAAAACGTATTGGCACCAATCGATAAAATCCCGACAACAAGTAAAAATGTCGCAATCAATTCACTCATCACGTTCGAAAACGTATGCGGAATCGCTGGTGAAGTCGCAAAGACGCCCAGTTTCGCCGCTGGATCTTTTGTTTCCGCCCAGTGCGGTAAGTAATGCACAAAGACAATGCTCGCTCCTACAATACCGCCTAACACTTGCGCGATCACATATCCTGGTACATCTCCCCAGGCAAATGATCCGTCAAAGGCAAGTCCAAGTGTAACGGCCGGGTTAAGATGCGCCCCACTGAACTGTCCGACTGCATACACGGATAAAGCGACCGCAAATCCCCAAGCAAAGGTAATGACGATCCATCCTGCATCTTTCGCATAGGATTTAGATAACGTCACACCTGCTCCAACGCCGTTACCGAGTGCAACAAGCAGTGCTGTTCCTAAAAATTCTGCTAGTACTGGTGACATATGTTCTTCCCCCTTTGTATGTGAAAAAAGCAACAAAAAAAGAGATTCGCGCCTCGGCTTTTTGAATGATCTCAAAAAGCATGAAAGCGTGAATCTCCGATTTCTCCGTCACTTCGTATCAACTTGTTTTCACTATAACAATCGATGAAAACGCTGTCAAACGATTTATGTGATTTTTATCATAGCGTTTTCATTTGTTTGGTTCAAAGTATTTCCACAACTCTTTATTGGATGTCGTGATACTTGAGGCCCCTGCTGCGATCGCTTGCTCCACTTCCTCGACCGTATCAATCAAACCACCGGCAAACACCAATTTCCCGGTTTTTCGTTTGACCTCTTCGATATACTTCGGCATCAGTCCGGGTAAGACTTCGATGTAGTCGGGTTGGGTTCGCTCCATCAAATGGTAACTTTTTTCTAACGAACTCGAATCGAGCAAGAACATCCGTTGCATCGTCTTGACTTTTTTTTGGCGCGCCTTCAGGATGACGCTCGCTTTCGTCGAAATGACACCGTACGGCTTCAGTTCTTGACAGACGTATTCCGTCGCGAACTCATCATTTTTTAACCCTTGAACTAAATCCATGTGCAAAAACATTTTTTTATCATAACGGTGAGCCAATTCATACACCGCCTTGAGCCGGGACACATGCATTTCTAGTAATACCCCGTACTCATACGGACTTTTCAGCATTTTCTCAAAGTCTTCTAACTTTCTGACAGACGGCAAAATCTTTTGACCAAAGTACGTCATCTTTTGTCCCCATTTCTTTGATTTGTTCTTAGTATGTCGTTTTTCCACCCGGTTTCGCAATTGTTCTTTTCATGAAAACAAATGAAAGGAACAACTAAAATAGGGTATAGCTTAACGATACAGCTTTGAAATGGAGGTGAGACGCACAGGTCCAGGACCTGTGCCTCGTATGACTCAACAAAAACGCATCATCATTTATTTATTTTCGATTCTGATCAATGCCCTCGGAAACAGCTTTATGGTTACCGCCGCAATCGGCAGTGCGCCATGGACATCCGCCAGTGAGGCGTTGGCCCGCATCTCCCCTCTAACCGTCGGACTCGCCATCGTCGCCTTACATGTCTTGGCACTCGGGAGTGCACTACTCCTTGGCAGTCGGTTTAGCTGGTGGACGATTCTCCTGAGTTTTTCGCTCGTCGTTCTGTTTGGTACGGCGATTGATTTCTTTTTATCGATCCACCAACTGCTCTATATCCCGGAAACACTTTGGACACGGCTTCTCTATATGGCAATCGGCATGCCGTTGATTTCACTGGGTCTGGCGCTCTACTTACAGATCGGGTTCGTTTTGATGCCGCCCGATTACTTGATGAAGTCCCTGATCAGCCGGTTTAAAAGCACATCCATCGGAGCGACCGTCAGCCTGGCGATTCCCTTCCTGATTGCGAGTATTTTGTCGCTCGTTGAACGGGAACTGATCGGAATCGGTGTCGGAACGTTCGTGTTCTTGTTGCTGAACGGTCCGCTGATTGAATTTTTCCAAAAAACATTTCCGATTTCCCGTCGTGTCAGATGACGGAAAAAAATCCTGTCTCCGCCGTGGGTTCACGATGGAGACAGGATTTTTTTAGAGGTACGATTTTTTTTGGAAGATCAGAATTGAGCCGCCGAATAAAACTAAGATGTGCGCCAGGACGAAGATGACGGAAAACGTCAATGTCGTCCCCATTGTTTCTGCCACACCAAATTCTGCAGCATTCTGGAAATACATCGACCAGTCCAAATGCATGAAGACAATCCATTTTGCGATTTCCGGCTTGAATGCCAGCAACAAGCTGCCGACAATCGAAGTAAAGAACTGGGCAAGAACGGTAAACCCGATGATCATTCCGACGGAGCGGAAGACAAGCGAGAAGAACAACGTCATGAAAATTGTAAAGATCGGATTGACGAGTGCCAAGACCGTGTCGCGCAACTGGAGGGATTCACCCGCTTCAGAAAATGCAAACGAGGCGGCATACGTAATCAAGGCAATGAATATGAATTGACCGAGCATGATCAAAATCGAAAACAGTAATTTCGAGAAATAGATCGTCATCCGCGAATACGGACTCATCAACAGATGTTTCATCGTATCATAACGGACCTCATTCCCGACCGTCTCCGCCGTAAAGACAATTGTGATAATACCGAGCAACCCAAACAGGACTGCTGAAACCATTGTGTAATATGAACTTTGAGTAAAATCAAAATCATTTGTTTTCGCGATGATCACGATTCCAATTGCGATGACGGCATATAATGCCAACACGATTTTCGATTTTTTCATCGTCCACCATTTCATCCATTCATTTTGTATGAGCGAAAGCATGTGAATCCCCCTCTTTTTTCGTCACTTGTAAGAATTGTTCTTCGAGTGTCAGACGCTTGACCGTCAGTTCATGCAAATCAGCAATCGGCACGACTAACCGGGCAATCGCCGGTGTGTCACTTTCAGGTGCCGTAATGACGATACTGTCATTCCAGCGTTCTGCCGGGTAATTCGCGACCCGCAACGCCTCGATGACGTCGAGGATATTCGTTTCCGGAACACGGATCAAGATTTTGGCCCCTGTTTCGTTTCGGACGGATTCGACCGATTTGATGACACCCTGATCGATGATGGCATAACGGTCGCTGATCTGTTCCATCTCACCTAACATGTGGCTGGAGATCAAAATGGCGATATCCTGTTCCCGCGCCATTTTCCGGAGATATTCACGCAGTTCCGCGATGCCTGCCGGATCAAGACCATTCGTCGGCTCATCCAGAATCAGAACACGCGGGTTATGTAACAAAGCCCGTGCAATTCCGAGTCGTTGTTTCATCCCCAATGAGTATTCACCGACTTTTTTAGACAGCTTTCCTTCCAGTCCAACGAGTTGCGCCAGTGCCTCGTAATCGACCTGAGCCAAACCCGGAATCAGGTTTTTTGCCTGAACGAGGTTTTGTTTTCCTGTCATGTACGGATAAAATGCTGGATTTTCGACGATTGCCCCAATCTGTGTCAAGGCTTTGGACCGCTCTTGCACGACATCAAACCCGTTAACTGTGACCGTTCCTGCGTCCTGTTCCAGCAGTCCGGTGATGATTCGGATCGTCGTCGTCTTCCCGGCCCCGTTCGGTCCTAGAAATCCAAAAACTTCTCCCGGCGATACTTCGAAACTGACATCCTTTAAGATTTGTTCTTTACCCAGACGTTTTGAGATATTTTCAATTTTCAGCATCCTGTTTCCTCCTCTTGCTGTTCTTCTTGTTCTAGTGTACGTGATTGAAACTAAAAAAGTTCCGATTCTTACAATTATGTAATCCGTTTCCAATTCAAGCTTATATGATTAAAGAAACCATTCAGCACATACATAATCCCGCTTCTCTCTGTCGTCATGTTTACGAATGTCCTGTTGATGTTTTGATCAAACTCAAAACCAACAGCAGGTCATATGATAAAATGGTGAGGAAGACCCTACCTATCTCATTTTTGAATTGGAGTTTACTACATGCAGAAGTTGTCTATTCGTTTTGATGTTTTACTTGCTTTACTGATTGCGGGTCTCTTTTTTATCATGACGCTCTGTTTAACCTTTCTCATCAGCCAGCTGGCGACGGATCGTTTAAAGAAGGAAGTCGGGATGACTTTGTCCGCTACGGCTTATCAATTATCCGATAAACTGGATCATTACATGTGGTCACGGACAGCTGAAGTCAACGTCTTGCGGACGCTGCCGACAATTCAAGAACAGCGTGATCTCAATGCGACACGGGATACCCTCGAGCAATTGCAAAAACAGATTCCCGACTTTTCTTGGATTGGTGTGATCGGTCCCGACGGTCAGGTACTCGCTTCAACCGGGAAAATCTTAGAAGGGCAATCGATCAAAGAACGACCTGTTTTTCAAGAAGCCCAAGACAAACCGTTCATCGGTGACGTCCATGATGCCGTTTTACTCGCAAAACTGCTTCCGAATCCGAGTGGTGAACCGTTGCAATTCGTTGATATCAGTACCCCATTGGGTTCAAACGGCAAGAAAAGTGGTGTCCTTGCGACTCACCTCAGCTTTGAATGGGCCAAGGAAATCGAACAAAGTTTCCAGAGTTCAACAGCTCAAATCAAAGATGTTGAGTTTTTTATCGTCAGTCAACAAAGCCGGACCGTCTTGCTAGGTCCGGAACAGTGGCGCGGTAAAATGTTACCCGCCGACTGGTTATCCGGGAAACAGACGGGATATCGCGTCTCGACATGGGGTGACGGACAAGAATACCTCACCGGTTCGACTCAAAGTAAAGGCTATAAAAATTATGATGGACTCGGCTGGACCATCCTCGTCCGCCAACCGAGTCACGTCGCTTTTTCAGATGCCAGTGCCTTGAGAGACTACATTTTAATTGCGGGTTTGATCGCTTCTCTCGTCACTGCAGTCATCGGTTGGTTCGTCGCAAGGTTATTGACGCGTCCTTTAAAACAAATCACTCAAGCTGCGAAAGAAATGCAACGGGATCCGTCCAAATCGATTCCGTCCCACACAGGCATTCGGGAAATTGAAGTCTTGTCTGTCGCCCTGCGTCAGTTGACGGCAAAACTTACTCATACCGAACAGGAGAAAACGACATACGAGTCACTCGCCTTGCATGACGCGCTGACCGGATTGCCGAATCGAAACGGTCTATCCGACTATCTAGAGGAATTGACCGTTAAAAATCATACCCAAACTTACTTGTATCTGGATCTCGATGGATTTAAAGCCGTCAATGACCAGTACGGTCATGCGATGGGTGATCTTTTACTAATTGAAGTCGCTGATCGTCTTCGAAGTTCCTTACACTACAAAGGCATCACGGCACGGCTCGGAGGAGATGAATTTTTGATCGTCCTTAATGACCCTCTCTCCATCGAAGACATGGAACAGTATGCGACAAGCCTCATTCATTCACTCTCCACGCCTTATCTCTTACATCAACAAGTTCTGTACATCGGGGCAAGTATCGGGATTTCCGTCCGTTCGCCTGAAGAATCGATGGAACAAGCCATGCATCATGCGGATATCGCCTTGTATGACTCAAAAAAACAGGGCAAAGGACGCTTGACCTTTTATCGTTCCGAATTGCCATTGACAAGACAGAACGTTCTCCGTAATGTGAACGAATAGAAGAACAACACCCAACTACTTACAACGAGGAGCTGACAGCATGAATCAGTGGACACGCGAAGCACGTTACCGCCCGCTTTCCGATCTCGCACCGGAAGTGTATCAACTCATGAAGGAAGAAGTCCGGACATCGCCTTGGCGTTTTTCTTTCCATATCCAACCACCAACCGGTTTGTTAAATGATCCAAACGGTTTTGTTTATCATAACGGCACGTATCATCTCTTTTATCAATGGTTCCCTCTTGGACCCGTTCACGGGTTAAAGTATTGGTACCACATGACATCAAAAGATTTAGTGCATTGGTTTGATGAAGGAGCCGCATTGATTCCAAACGATGATCCGGATTCACACGGCGCCTATTCCGGAAGTGGTTTCATCAAAAATGACCAAGTCCATATCATGTACACCGGCAATAAACGGGATGCGGAGTGGAATCGGCATACAAGTCAAATCGTCGGACACCTTCGTTCGGATGGTCGGATTGAAAAACATCTGCCACCGGCGATTCCGACTGTCCCGGATGGCTATACGGAACATTTCCGGGATCCAAAAGTATTTCAACATCAGGATGTGTGGTACTGCATCATCGGTGCTCAGCGTAATGATTTGACAGGTTGTACAGTCGTGTACCGATCGGAAGACGCTGAACACTGGACATGGATCGGCGAGCTGGATACGCGTTATGATCAGTTTGGTTACATGTGGGAGTGTCCCGACTACTTTGAACTGGACGGGAAAGGCATATTGTTGTTCAGTCCGCAAGGGATTGAACCACAGGGAGACCGTTATCAAAATATCTTCCAGTCCGGTTACTTGATTGGTGACCCGCTTAACCTTCCGGACGTCACGTTCCAACACGATGATTTCGTCGAACTGGACTTTGGGTTTGACTTTTATGCGCCGCAGACGACACTTGCCGCAGACGGTCGCCGGATCCTCGTTGGCTGGATGGGGTTACCAGACATTGCTTATCCGAGTGACCGGTTCAACTGGGCACATGGCTTAACCTTGCCGCGCGAACTGACACTTGAAAATCAGCAATTGCGTCAAAAACCGGTGCAGGAATTGACCGCGTTACGAAAAGAAACGCTGTACGCGCAAGAGCTGACACTCGAACACCACATCATGCCGGCACAGGCTGAGACGTTCGAACTGGAACTGTCGCACTTACAGCTGTCATCCGATCAATTGGAATTAAAGGTTCGCGCCAGTGACCAAGAAGAAACGATTCTCCGCTACGAAGCAGAGACGAAACGGTTTACAATTGATCGGTCAAAGTCCGGAGCAGAAGTTCCAGCGGTCGAATTTGGTACGAGCCGTTCCATCACATTGGCTGAACCGTTGCACACGTTACGTCTGTTCGTCGATCGATCCTCCATCGAAGTGTTCCTAAACGACGGGGAAGCGGTTGCCTCATCCCGTATCTTCCCGAAATCGACCAGTCAGGGCATCGTTTTGACAGGTGATGCGACGGCACACCTCGCCATCTATACGCTTTGATCTTTTGATCTAAAGTACGATGCGTGGTCTGCTCACAAAAAAAGCACAATTCCTCGCAAATGCTCAGCTGAGGAATGTGCTTTTTTACTGTGGTGTCGTTTCTTTCTGTAAATCAAATGCTAAAATGTGTTGTTCTCCGATGGGTCCCATGACAGATTGTAACGTATCCACATAACCGGTTTTAAAGTATAAAGATTTCGCCGCGATATTTTTTTTATTGACGGCCAGTGTAATCGCCGTCACTTCCGGAAAGTGTGCCTGCACAAAGGCCGGTAACTGCATCATCGCTTCTTTCGCATATCCTTGTTTTTGGTGCCGGGCGTCAATCGAAAAGGCACGCAACAGCACACTGCGTTCATCTGTCCGGTGTGTCTTCGGAGGATTGAGATGGAGGACAAAAAATCCAACGACCTCCAAACCTTTTTTGATGACGACAGGAAACTTATCCGGATTTTCCAACGCTTCTGACACGACCTCTGTCGGGAATGTCGTGAACTGGATCTGCTCCTCTGGAAGAATAAAAGCATCACACTGTTCATAATGTTCGTTGGTATACATAAATAAATTCACTTGTGACATATCTTTTCCGCCTTCCATTCAGTGAAGAGACCACGCCTCTCTCCTTACATCTATTTCCATTTTACACGTTTACGATGTATTTAGCCAACTCTCGTTGAGTTTCAGTCAATGGTTTTATCTTTACTTATATTCCACTTCTTTTGTAGACTTAATCAATTGTCGGACTGAAAATGCTAAACTAAGAAAAGAAAATTGAGTTTATAGAGGTAAGAGGTGAACGGAACAATGTCCCCAGACTTTTTTGAACGAATGGAAATCGAAACTGGGACCAAATTAAATGCTGTACAACGTCAAGCGATCGAGCATGATCAAGGTCCCCTTTTATTACTTGCTTCCCCCGGTTCCGGGAAAACGACAACATTAAACTTTAAAATTGCCTATTTGATTCTTGAAAAAAAGGTGAATCCGCGGGCAATTCTTGGACTAACGTTCAGTAAAGCCGCTGCGCATGAGATGGCAGAACGTTTTCACGATTGGTTCCATCATCTGATTGGAACAACGGCTTCCTTTTCGACGATTCATAGTTTTGCGTTCCAAGTCGTTCGTGACTATGCGGCAGTGAACCGGCTCCACTATACAATCATCGAAGGAACCATCGAAAAGTCGGCTTCTCACCGTCCTGAACAACCATTGCACAAACGAATGGTGCTGCGCCGGATTTTCCAAGAAATCAATCGAAGTGTCATTACGGAAGACCAGATGGATGAACTGCTTCGGATGATTTCTTTCGTCAAAAACCGGTTGCTGCTGCCAAAGGATATCGAGACCTTAAAAACGACGATCAAACATTTTCCTGAGATTTATTCGGCGTATGAACAATTTAAGTTACGGGATCCCCTCCACCCTTTGATGGACTTTGATGATATGTTGACATACGCCAATACGATCCTTGCAGAAAATCCCGAGTTACTCGCTTCTTATCAACGTCGCTTCGAGTATATTTTGACGGATGAAAGTCAGGATACGTCCCTTGTCCAACATCAACTCGTGGAAAAGCTGGCATTGCCCCACAATAATCTCTGTGTCGTCGCCGATGATGATCAGACGCTCTACAGTTGGCGTGGTGCAGATGTCTCGAAGATCATTCATTTTAAAGACACGTATCCGGATGCGACGGTGTTGTACATGGAACAGAACTACCGGTCTTCCCGAGAAATCGTCGAGACGGCCAACCGGTTCATTCAACGGAACAAAGTCCGTCATCCGAAAAAAATGTTTACGGAAAACCCATCTTCTCGTCCGATCGTCGTCGAGACCTTACCGGCTTACGAGGACCAGACACGGTACGTCATTCGTCAGCTGCGGGACGAGACGAATTTTCAAGAAGTCGCCGTCTTATATCGCAACAACTCGTCTTCCATCAATATCATGAATGCACTCGACTTAGCCGGAATCCCGTTTTACATCAAGGATGTGGACCATAAATTCTTTAGCCATTGGGTCTTAAAGGATGTCTTACACTTCATCGAGCTCGCCAATGATCCTTCGGATGTCGATATTTTGGCACAGATTCATACGAAGTTTGCCGGCTACATCTCGAAAGTCCAGTTACAACGTCTGTATGAATTGCGTAACGGGGACAATGTATTTGATTTATTGATTCAGCATGTCGACATGAAGTTTTATCAAAAAAAGCAGTTAAAAACGATTAAATCGGTTTTTGCTGCCATGCAGACAGCCCGTCCTTCCGCTGCCTTGGCACTGATTCGAAATGAGCTCGGGTATGAAAAAAATCTTAAAAAAATGAGTGACAGCCTTGGGTTTAGTATTGATTTTTTACTGGAGATGCTCAATACGATTGAAAATGTCGCCAGTGACCTTCCGACTTCCCTTGCTTTTAAAGAACGAATTTTGCATCTTGAACAGTTGATGCGTCAAGCGAAGTCCAATAAACATCAAAATGCCGTGACGCTGTCAACCTTTCACAGCGCCAAAGGTCTTGAATTCAACCGTGTCTTCATGATTGATTTAATCAATGGCGTGTTGCCGTCTTCTGATAACATCAAGTCTTATAAGGACGGACAATTGGAAGAGATGGAGGAAGCGGTTCGTCTGTTTTATGTCGGAATGACGCGGGCACGGTATGAACTTCACCTGCTTTCTTACCGATACAAGTCAAAGCCGGTTGAAGAATCTCTTTTCCTCGGAAATATCCGGCATATTCTCAATCCGAGTCAGACGGTCAAAAAGGAAATCCGTTATGCGCAACGTTCAACGGAACAAGCATCCGTCCCACTTCTGCCAGTCGAAAAAAACATGCGGATCCGCCATAAATCCTTTGGCGACGGGACGATTATTCATTTGATGGACGATGTCCTCGAGATTCAGTTTGACAAAGGCATCGACAAACAACTCTCACTGCAAGTCTGTTCTGAAAATCATCTGCTGACCATTCTTTAAAAAAAGGCTCACTCTTTCCCGGTAAATGTACTTCCGGTAAAGGGTGAGCCTTTTGTGTTGTGTCCCGTATCCGATTACTCGACCCGTCCATCGTTTTGACGAACGAGGGCATCACGGATTTCCGTGAGTAATTTTTCTTCCGTTGTCGGAACCACCACTTCCTCCGGTGTTTCCTCTTTTCGTCGAAACGCATTGATGCCTTTGACAAACAGGAACAATGCAAAGGCAATCAAGATGAATTCGATGCTTGCCTGCAAGAACTGACCGTACAGTAAGTTGGCGTTACCGACCGTGACGGATAACTTCTTGACGTTAATCCCGCCGATGATGATGCCGATCAACGGCATGAAGATACTGTCGACCAAGGATTTAATGATCCCGCTGAAGGCTGCCCCTAAGATGACACCGACCGCCAAATCAATTACATTCCCGCGAAACGCAAACTCCTTAAACGCTTTGAACAATGAAACTTACCCCTCTCTTGTTACGTCCATGCCCGATCGGCCAATTGACGAATCGCATATCCGACCCCATGTTCGTCGTTGGTTTTCGTCACTTGATGCGCAATCGCTTTTGCATCTTCATGTCCATTTCCCATCGCTATCGCCATTCCGGCGACTTTGAACATCGGAACATCGTTTAAGTTGTCTCCGATGACAGCGACCTCTTCGATTGACACGCCCAGGTGCTTCGCCAGTGTTTTGACGGCTGTTCCTTTGTCTGCTCCAAGTGCCATGACTTCGATGTTGTCATGACCGGATGATGTCACATAAATCCCGTCCACTTTTTGTTCGATTTCTTCCCAAATCTTCTTCATCAAGTCCTGATCAAACGAGAAGGAGATGAACTTAAAGACTTGTCCGGCTTGGTTACGAATGAATGAGCGGAATCCATCAATCATCTTGACGTCTTCATTGACGTAATAACGATTGTGGAAAAAGTCGAGTACATCCTTCGCCCGGTCGCTTTCCTGACTCATTTCTTTGAGCGAATCATAGGCGGCGTCAATTGTTGATCCTTGTGCCGTGACGAGACCTTGGTCACAAAACATCTCAAAAAATACTTCGTATTGGCTGATGATGCCATAAATCTGCTGGGCTTGCTCCGACGTCAACGTCGTCGCACTTAACTCTTCCCCGTCGACGGTCAAAACGCGTGCACCGTTCGACGCGATGATCGGACACGTGATTCCTGCCTGATCCGTCAATTCTTTTGCATTTAAGTAATTTCGTCCTGTTGCAATCGCAAAATCAATGCCTTGTTCTTTTGCCGCTTCAATTGCCGCAATCGTTTCCGGTTCTATTTTCTGTTTGCTGGATAATACGGTACCATCCATGTCTGAGATCAATAATTTGATTGCTTTTGCCAAAACGTTCACTCTCCTTTGTCTTTTTCAGTTCCACTATACCATTTCTCTTCTCAGTTTCCTGTTCTCATCCTTGTTCCTTTACCAAATCCTCCTTCTTCCTTTACAAAATCGGAGACAGGAGTCTTGAAATGCTCTCTTTGAATTTAATCATCCTGGAGCGCTCTGCATATTTTTCCGCCGTCAACCGCTCACAGACCAGACAATCTTCTTCAAACAGCTGTGCTAATTCAGAGGCGACATGCGGATCGTAAACAACCGAATTCATCTCAAAATTTAATCTGAAACTGCGGGCATCGATGTTAGTCGTTCCGACTGAGGCGATGGCTTGATCGACGACAATCGTTTTTGCGTGTAAAAATCCGGGTTCATACGTGTAGATTTTTGCCCCGTAATCAATCAGTTCTCCAACTGCTGCTGTCGTCGCCCAATAGACAAACGGATGATCCGGTTTATTTGGGATCATGATTCTCAGTTCTACCCCTGATAATAATGCCATCTTGCAGGCATCCATGTAGCTCGCGTCCGGGATAAAATAAGGCGACTGGATATAAACGGATTGTCTGGCTGACGAAATCATCTTGATCAACATATTTTTTAAATGCTCTGTTTTCGAATTCGGTCCGGATGTTACGATTTGCATCGGCAAGGTCTGTTCAACCGAATGCGTGCCGTAATGGAAAAATTCTTTGGCCGTGTAACTGTCGCTCGCCTGATTCCAGTCGAGAATGAAACGATCCAACTGGTCGTGCACGACTTCCCCCTCTAACCGGAAATGCGTATCCCGCCAGTACCCAAACTTATCATCAATCCCAAGATATTCGGTCCCGACATTAAATCCTCCGATGTAGCCGATTCTTCCGTCGATGATACACGACTTCCGGTGATTCCGATTGTTGAGCCGAAAGTTGATCAAACCAATCGTCGGTGGGAAAAAGGCAAACACTTCCCCGTCATGAAGCAACAGCTCTTTGAAATCTTTTCGTCCTAAATCCCGCGAACCGACGGCATCATAAAGTAACCGGACTTTTATCCCTTCTTGCGCCTTTTTTGTCAGTGCTGCGATCAACGCCTGTCCCAACGAATCTTTTTGAATGATGTAGTACTGGATATTGATTTCGTATTTCGCGTTCAAGATATCGGTCAGCATTCGATTAAATTTTTGTTCCCCATCCGATAAAATCACGACCTCATTTTTAAAACTGAGTAACGCATCGTTTGACATCAAATTCATTCGGATCAACTGGTCATACCGTACGACAGCAGGATGACGCATCTGTGTCTGCGGATGATTCAGCTCTTCAAGCTGTAATGCCACACGCCGTGCCTGTTCTTGTTTTTCCTTCTCTTCGACATGATAAAAGTCCGTTTTTTTCAAGAGACGTCCGAAAAATAAGTAGATGAGAAATCCAATGAGCGGCACAAAATACAGAATCAAGACCCAGGCCCACGTTGCACCGATATCGCGCCGTTCTAAAAAGATGACGGTGACGACAGCCAACAGATTCATGATAATCAAGCCATACGCCAAAATGACGAGAAACGTGCTTAAAATCTCAAGCAAAGCAATCCCCTCCTTCGTGTCTGTCAGGACTTTTCCCCAATGTATAAGCTATTCCTTATTTTTGTAGAGATTGAAACAAAAAAGTGTACGAAACATCAGAACAATCCTGATGTTCGTACACTTTATGAAAACATGAAAGTCAGTTGATCGACTCGTCCGCATGGGATTCTTCCAATTCAATCGACTCAATCATCGTTTTTGCACTTGCCACACAGTCCGGCAATCCTACTCCATCGTAGGCGAGACCTGCGAGGTAGATTCCCGGATACTGTGCCAAAACTTCATCCCGGACACGTTGGATGCGCTCGGCATGTCCCACCGTATAAGCAGGAAGACCATCGACCAATCGGCTGATGATGACCTGCTTCGGTTCTAATGTCCGCCCACAGATTTTTTCTAAATCCTGCAACACGGCTTGACGCAATACATCGTCCGACTCATGAACAAGGTGGTCATTGCCCGGTCGACCGACAAACGCACGGAGGACCGTATGATCCGGTGCCGAATGGTTCCACTTTTGGTCAATCGCCGTACAGGCCGTAATGGAGTACGGTGCCCGGCGATTGACGACAAACCCTGTTCCTTCGATGGGAAGTGATTCTTGTTGATCAAAAATCATCGTCACCGTCGCTGTTGAATGCGTCGTCAACTGCTCGAGTTCCGGTAGATGTGCATCCGGCAGTAAGCGAACGACTTGAGGATGCGGAATCGTCAAAAGAACGTAATCGGCATATTCCGGACCATGGTCCGTTTTCAACCGATACCGACCTGCTTCGCGTGAAATTTCGAGCAACGGCGTTTCGAGACGGACTTCCGAGCGTTCCAACATTTCCTCCAACCGTTCAATCAACGATTCAAGTCCGGTCGTTAACGATAGGAATTGTCCCGTTGCCTTGATCGTTGTCTGTGGACCTTGCGGTGATTGATCGAGCGGACGCATCAAGCGCATTCCTTCAAACAGCGAACCCGCTTTCTGTTCGTTGGCAACGAATTGTGGATAGGTTGCAAATGTACTCATTTGATCAATGTTTCCAGCGTAAATCCCTGACAACAATGGTTCGATCAGTTTTTCAACTAACGCATCACCGAGTCTTGGACGTAAATACTCACCGAGTGGAATATCATATTCCGGAATTCTTAACTGATCGGACGGATACAACAATAAGTCCGCGACTTCTTGTTTTTCCTGTTCTGTCAGTAACGTCGTTTCTCGAAAGACATCCAAATCCGTCGGAATCCCCATCACTGCTCCTTTCGGAATCGGATGGAGTCCCCCTTGGTCAAGAATGAAGGCTTGGGACGTATTGTTTCGGACCAGCTGTTCGCCGAGCCCGATTGCTTCAATCAAGTCCGTCAAGATATGCTTTCGCGCGACGTAAGAATCGGGTCCACGTTCAATCGTAAAGCCATCTTCTCGATAGGTGGCGACTTTACCACCAAGACGTTCTCCGGCTTCAAGCACTGTGATGTTTAAATCGGGAAAGGCACGTTCTGCGTAATAGGCAGCGGCAAGACCAGTGATACCACCGCCGACGATGACGAGACGTTTACTTGACATAACTACCGACCTGTTTTGAAACAGCCTCTGTCACAGCTTTCATGAAGGCCGGATCTGCATTCGGCATGATTGGACGCGCGTAATGAATTCCGAGCTCGTCACAGACGACTTTACATTCGTAGTCATTGTCAAACAAAACTTCCAGATGATCGGCGACGAATCCGACCGGGACATAAACAAACGCTTCGTAGCCTTTTTCTTCATAGACATCACGCGTCAAATCCTGAACGTCCGGTCCAAGCCATGGCTCTGGTGTTTGTCCGGCTGATTGCCAACCCGTGATCATGTGTGTGACACCGGCACGCGCTGCGATCAAGTCTGCTGTTTCTTTTAATTGTTCCGGGTACGGATCACCGTTCGCAATGATTTTTTCCGGCAGACTGTGTGCGGAGACGACCAAAACAGCCTTTTCTTCAGGAACCGGCAAGGCATCAAACGTTTTACGGATTTCTGTTCCCCACCAGTCGATGAACGCTTCTTCTTTGTACCATGACTCAACAGAAGCCAGATGAATTCCGTGTTTGTCTGCCACTTCTTTTGCACGTCCGTTGTATGAACGGATACTGAACGTCGAATAGTGCGGTGCCAGTACGACTGTGACAGCTTCCGTAATCCCGTCTTTCGCCATCTGTTCGACAGCATCCTCGACGAATGGTTCGATGTGCTTCAGGCCAAGATAGAGTTTGAATTCGATTTCGCCGGCATATTTTTCTGTCAGTTGACGGTGTAATTCTTCCGCTTGATCAATCGTGACTTGCGCAAGTGGTGAAACTCCGCCGATTGCTTCATACCGTTCTGTCAGTTCAGCCAATGCTTCTGGAGACGGTTTGCGTCCACGGCGAATGTGTGTGTAATACCGTTCAATGTCTTCCGGTTTATACGGCGTACCATACGCCATGACAAGTAATCCTAGTGTTTTCATTTCGCTACCTCCATTTTTTCTTTCGAGTAATCATGGATATATGCAGTGAGACGTTTTAAGACTTCCGGATCCACTTCCGGGAAAATCCCATGTCCTAAGTTAAAGATGAAACCAGGACGTTTCATTCCCATATCAAGAATCTCTTTCGTTTTCGCTTCGAGAATCTCCCATGGTGCGAGCAAGTAAGATGGATCGAGATTGCCTTGTAACGTTTTGGTCAGTCCACGCTTACGGGCTTCGTCAACCGACAGGCGCCAATCGAGTCCGACGACGTCCAGCGGCAGGTCGTGCCACTCTTCTGCCAAATGACTTGCTCCGACACCGAACATGATCATCGGAACACCTGTCTCTTTTAACTCTTTGAAGATTCGTTCCATCGTCGGTTTGATGTACAGGACATAATCGTTCCGGCTTGTTGTTCCGACCCACGAGTCAAAGATTTGGAAGGCTTGAATGCCTGCATCGACTTGTGCCTTGATATAATCGATGACCATATCTCCGAGTTTCTCCATTAAAGCATGCCATACGTCAGGATGACCATACATCAATGCTTTTGTTTTGTGGTACCCTTTTGACGGTCCACCTTCGATCATATAGCTGGCTAGCGTAAACGGTGCACCCGAGAAGCCGATTAATGGCACATCGAGTCGTTCCCGTAACAGTCCGATCGTTTCAAAAATGTACGGGATATCCTCTTTCTTGAACGGTTGAAGGGCTTGTACGTCGTCCATTGTCCGAATCGGATTCGCGATGACGGGACCAATGCCACTTTTGATTTCCACGTCAACTCCCATTGAAGGTAACGGCGTCATGATGTCCTTGTACAGAATTGCTGCATCGACCCCTAGTTGTTTGACCGGTAGTTCCGTGACATAGGCGCATAATTCTGGATCGTGTGTAATCTCGAATAACGTCCGTGTCTTCTTGATTTCACGATACTCCGCTTGATACCGACCTGCTTGTCGCATATACCAGACCGGTACATGGCTTACCTCTTCGCCACGAATGGCGCGCAAAAATGTATCATTAAACTTCTTCATCATAACTACCCCTTTATACTCGTTCTAACGCCCCAAAATAACGCACGATAAGTTTGTGAACACAGAAACATTATATCTGAAATTCAGAACCGTGTGCCAATAAATCGTTTACAAAATTACAGTTCTGTTACCCGTTCATCAAATGTTCACCGTTTCTTATATAGACCAAACGCAGCATTCAGCTGTCCACGAATCAAATCAGAACGTTGTTGTTCGGTTACTTTACGTTCTTTTTCACGGATCTCATGCGTCCGCCAGCCGTCTTCGATCTTTTCCGCGACTTCGACTAACCGTTCGATGTCTGTAAACGAGTATTTTCTGGTCTTCCCGTTCGTCCGTTCCGGAAAAATCAACTTCCGTTCTTCATAGTAACGAATCTGCCGTTCCGATAAACCGGTCAATTCACAGACAATACCAATCGTCATCACCTTTTTCTCCCGGTAATTCATCTTCGTCACTCCTTTCCTTCAAAATACCATGTCAGATTTTCTGACACAAGACGTTTCTTGGAAAGGATTTCCGTCTAAAGTAAACACATACTTTAAATTGATAAAGGAGGAACGATGATGAATTTAGAAGAGATGTTAATTTCGGTCGATACGTTTTATGTCTTATTCGCTACTTTATTGGTCTTTACGATGCAAATCGGGTTCTTATTACTTGAGACAGGGATGTTACGCGCTAAGAACGCAGGCCATGTCGCCGTCAAACAATTGATCAGTTTCTCCGTCGCCGCGCTCGCTTTTTGGGCAATCGGTTTCGGATTGACGTTCGGAGACGGACCCGGCTTGATTGGAACGGAAGGATTTTTCCTCCAAGGTGGTTTCTCGAGCCTCGACTGGTCCAACGTGACAATTGATGTCAAGTTCCTGTTCCAATTGTCCTTCGTTGCCGTATCCCTTGCCATCGCCTGGGGTGGTTTTGCGGAACGTGCCAAACTGTCTGTCTACCTGTTGTTCGGAACATTCTTCGTTGCCATCATCTATCCGATCATTGCCCGTTCTGTTTGGGCAGGTGGTTTCCTCGGTTCGCTCGGTATGCAGGATTTCGCCGGTTCAACCGTCGTCCACTTACAAGGCGGAATCGCCGCTCTCGTCGCTGCTTTAATCTTGAAAAAACGGATCGGAGCAGAAAAAACGCCTTTACTTGGTCATAACGTCATCTACTCTGTTGTCGGCGCCTTCATCCTTTGGTTATGTTGGTTCGGATTCAATGCCGGATCGACGCTGACAATCGCTGACGGATTCTTCAGCTATGTTGCTTTGACGACATTGCTTGCGACGGCTGCCGGAGCACTCGGTGCGCTTGCCATTTCCTTCTGGCATCGCCGGGTCGCGGACATTCCGTCGATCATCAACGGGGTCTTGGCTGCGCTTGTCGCCATCACTGCTGCCTGTGCCTTCGTTGAACCATGGGGAGCCGTCGTGATTGGTTTCCTGGCCGGTATCATCACATACGGCACAAGCATCCTGCTCGCCCGCCGTGTCGACGATCCGTTGTGCGCCTTTTCCGTCCATGGTGTTGCCGGGATTTGGGGAACACTCGCCACTGGATTCTTCGCTTCACCCCGCCTTGTTGAAATCACAGGGATCGGTCAAGCGGGATTATTTTATGGCGGTGGATTCACACAACTTGGTGTTCAAACACTGGGTGTCGTCTTTGCAGTCGTCGTCGTCAGCGTATTGAGTTACGTCTTCCTCAAGTTACTTGATGTGACGATTGGTCTCCGGATCACACGCGAAGATGAGTTGCGTGGACTTGATGTCGCGGAACACGGTCAAGCTTCTTATGATCTCCCAGCCCCTGTCAGCAAAGAGTTGCGGACCTCTTATGAAGACGAAGAAACAACTGAAAAAGTAAATTAATCTTGTCAAATACCCCCCGTTCACCTTTTCGTGAACGGGGGGTATTTTTGTTCAATAAGAACGCATTTTATTTTTTTCGTGCATAGTATTCGCCGATGACAAGTGCTGCGATTGCTCCGACAAACACCGTCGCAAAACCACTGAGGATAAACCCTGCCAGTGATAAGATTACCACTTGGAGGAACGATGCCAACCGGAGGACTTTTCGCTTCGATGCGGTCGCGTCTCCGAACGGCAACAGTCGTGTTAAGAGATGCGAGTCAATCGCCCGCGTGAAAGGAGCGAGTTGAAAACTGGTCAGCCCGCCAAATGCCGGGACGGCCAGCGTGACAAGCCATGCATTGTCCTTACCAAGCCACATGAAGAGGACTCCGATTAACGTCAGACGGACGATCAATCCAATGCCATCCGTGCTTCTGATGAATTGTTTCAGATAGAGGTAATCAAAGGTGCGTTTGTGGTCGAATCCAATTTTTTCAACCAGATGGCTCAACAGACGCCGGCGTTTGTAGGTCGTCGACAGCCGGGGCACATCAACAAACCAATTGGCGATGCGATAAAAACGGTCCCGTGATTCTTGTTCAAGTGAAATCCAGTCCATCAGCGGCAACTGATCCTGTTTTTTTAAGTAGATCGTCAGCAGTAATAAACTCGTCACGACGATGCTGAACAGACCCATTCCAAGCATGACAAGAACACCGGCTCCTGTTGCGTACAGGAGCACAATCCGATGACCGACTCCTTCAAGCTTCGATAAATTTGCTGCCGCTCCAACCATGCTTAATGCAGCAAACAGCACAAACAATTCGACCGGTGTCGTATCTTCCGTTCGCACATATAAAACAGACACTGCCAAAAAAGGAATGATTGCCCGAATCAATCCATAAAAGGCATTGTAGACCCGAACACGTTTCATATAATTCGCAAGATCCGGCAAGACTGGAAGCAAAAATACTTGATCCGCTTCGACTAAAAATGTCCGGGTTGATCGATAAAAAGCCAGCAATATAAACAAACTGCCCATCACAAGATTTCCAGGGAAGTCGGGATTCAGTTGATCCAGAAATCGACCGTACACGACAAGTCCGTATAAAACGACGAAATAAACCGTAAACAATAATCCGCCGTTCGCCATGTAACGGGTATACTTTGTCATTTCTACCATGGCAGTCTGGTAACGGGTTCTCCATAGAACAGAACTCGTCATCTTTCCGCCTCCTCAATCGCCGCTACGTAGATGTCATCGAGTGAACCGTTCGACAATTCGTACCGTTGACGGAGTTCTTGCGTCGTTCCTTCCGCGGCAATCTGCCCCTCATTCAACAAGATGAATCGATTACAATGCCGTTCCGCCGTCTCGAGGATATGCGTCGACATCAAGATTCCTTTTCCGTCCGCTTTCAGTTCACTAAAAATCGTCAACAGCTCACGGATGGCGAGCGGATCGAGTCCGACAAACGGCTCGTCGACGATCAACAGTTCACTGCCTGTAATCAACGCACAGAGAATCATCGCTTTTTGTTTCATCCCTTTTGAGAACACGCTCGGAAACCATTCCAGTTGTTTCGTCATTCGAAGTCGGGCTGCATAGTGCTCGATTCGTTCTTGTGCCTGTTTTTCCTCGACCGCATAGCCTTGCGCCATTAAACGTAAGTGTTCACGCAAGGTCAATTGTTCATATAACATCGGCTGTTCCGGAATGTAGGCTACTTGTTTACGATACATTTGTTCATCCTGCTCTAAACTGACTCCGTTAATCAAAATCTCACCTGATTTGACGGGCAACAGACCCAAGATGTGTTTAATCGTCGTCGACTTTCCGGCACCATTTAAACCGATTAACCCCACCAATTCCCCTTGGTGTACCGATATATTAATATGATGGAGGACTTTTTTGGAACCATACCCGCCTGATAAATCATTTATTTTTAATAACACGCTGATGCACTCCCTTCATTAACTATCCTAGACAATTCATTCTTACTTTTCTAGTTTGAGTCATTTTTTTATTAAGAAAAGGTTTGAATACATCTTTTTACGGTAATTACTCTAAGTGTAATCGTTACATCAATATATGAAAACGGCTTACAGAATTTGAAAGTAGCATTTTAAATACGAGTTTCTTCAGGAGGTAACTGGTATAATCATCTAGCCATTTTACGTTCGATAATTTATCTCGCTGATTGGAACGACTATTTAAGGGCTTTAATCTTTCAATGTGTTTACAACTACCTGAAAACAGGTAAATCTAAAGTAAGAAAAGGAGTGTTCCAAATGGGATTCTTATGGGCTTTAATCGTCGGTGGATTAATCGGTTGGGTAGCTAGCCTCATCATCGGGAAAGACGTACCAGGCGGTATCATCGGTAACATCGTTGCAGGTTTCGTCGGAGCAATGATCGGTCAAGCAATCTTCGGTACAATGGGACCTGTTGTTGGTGGATTTGCAATTATTCCAGCTATCTTAGGTGCAATCATCTTAATCTTCATCGTTTCGTTGATTCTTCGTTCAGTACGTCGTAAATAATTTACTGAAATAGTAATTTGTACGTAAAACTTTAAAAAGGAGTGTTTTTAAAATGGGATTTTTATGGGCTTTAATCGTCGGTGGATTAATTGGATGGGTAGCTAGTCTTATCATCGGGAAAGACGTACCAGGCGGCATCATCGGTAACATCGTTGCAGGTTTCGTCGGAGCAATGATCGGTCAGGCAATCTTCGGTACAATGGGACCTGTTGTTGGTGGATTCGCAATCATTCCAGCGATCTTGGGTGCAATCATCTTAATCTTCATCGTTTCGTTGATTCTTCGTTCAGTACGCCGTAAATAATAGAACTATTAAATTTAAAGGAGTGTTTTAAATGGGATTCTTATGGGCTTTAATCGTTGGTGGTATTATTGGTTGGTTAGCAAGTCTTATTCTCGGTAAAGATGTACCAGGCGGTATCATCGGTAACATCATCGCAGGTTTCGTCGGTTCAATGATCGGTCAAGCATTGTTTGGAAGCTGGGGACCATCAGTAGCCGGTTTCGCAATCGTACCAGCTATCCTTGGTGCAATCATCTTAATCTTAATCGTTTCGTTTATCCTTCGTGCGGTCAACAAACGATAATTCTATCTATTACAAAAACCACTAAAGACATCACGTCTTTAGTGGTTTTTTTGTGTGACATGTAATTCTTCTTCCTCACCGTATTTCAAGCCACATCTTCCCTGATCGTTCGATGACCCGTTTCTCTGACTTAATGTTCAGCCATCCGAGCAACTCGTCAAAAAAGCTTGCCGGGTACTTCCAGACGATGCCGATCGTTTCTGTTGATTTAGATTCCGGTTTTCCGGCTACGGCTTCCAATTCGGATGCTGTTTTGTTCAAATCGATTAAGAGACTTTCGACTTCCTGATTCTCGTATGCCACTTCAAATCCGTCATATACTGCTCTATTGGCGATCCGGTTGGTTGGAGGACCAAATGTTTTTTCGAATTCAGATTGACTTTGACCAATATAATCCGTCATCTGCCCCACACTTTTCCCTGTTCTCGCCTTTACTTCCGCCTCCAGTAATTTTTCGATATCGACACCGTATTGTTCCTTTTGATCCGGTGCCACTTGCTCCGCCAGTTCAAACGTCACTGTGCTCTTTTTTTGATCACCTAGCTGAACGGTTTCACTTGCTCGTCCGGTCTTTCCATTGGCTTCAACACGTGCAGACACGTCATACTCACCCGGAAAACGTTCAACCTTGAATGAAGCGTCCGGATCGGCTTGACCGACCGGCGCATCGTCCACTTGAATCATCGTTGCTTCCGTATCTGTCTTTACTTCTAATGTCTGTTTATTTAAATGAAGGACATAGGTGTCAAACCAGAATCGGCCATCTTGTTTTTTTAGTTCGAATATATCTTGTCGTGCTGCTGCTTCCGTTTTTTTCGGATAATTGCGTTGATCCGACTCGATTTCAGAGATTGTACGTTCAAGTCGCTCCGAATCCGCTTTAAACCAGCTCATCAGACGGTTCGTCTCCGCAAGTTTTAACGGTTGATTGTTCAAATAAACCAATTTTCGGAACGTTTCCCGATCCTGCTCCTGTAACGCTTTGCGGAAAACTTGTCCCGTGTCTTGTCGTTCCGCAGCAGGCTTGATTTGACTCCAGGCAACCCAGCCGATGATTAGAACAAGTCCTAAGATACCGATAATGAGTCCAATTCGCTGATTCCGCATTTTCTTTTTTTCATAGTTCGTGATGCGAGAAGGCATCTTCGTTTCCCCTACTTTCTTTTTTTACAGATTTCTTTTATTTTAGAAACCCTTCATATCCTTGTCAATCGCCCGCAAGACTGATTCAGTCTAGTATACTGAAGGAACATCCAATTAAAGGAGTGATTCGCTTGCAAAAAGAAAACTGTATTTTCTGTAAGATTGCCAAACATGAGGTACCGAGCCATGTAGTATTTGAAAATGAACAGGTCTTGGCTTTTCTCGACTTGTCGCAAGTAACAAAGGGGCATACACTCGTCATCCCGAAACAACACGCAGATAACGTCTACGATTTATCGGTTGAAGATGCTCAAGCTGTGTTTGCGACCATTCCGGAGATCAGCCGTGCCTTACAGCAGGAAACCGGCGCAGCCGGGATGAACATTCTGTCGAATACAGGCAAGGTGGCCGGACAATCCGTCTCCCACTTCCACCTTCATCTCATCCCGCGCCACGACAAACATGACGGGTTTGGCGCGAAATGGGAAGTACACAATGAAGACTACACGGCTGATGAACTGGCCGCTGTCGCTGGAGCCGTCAAAAACCGTCTTTAACGGCTCCTAAATACACGAATTACTGACTCATTTTAGAAATATTGCCGAAATAGGTTTCTAATATCGGATTTTCGGTAAAATAATATGAAACAAATATTTTAATATCAAAAGGGGGTAAAACTATGTCGAAGCGTCCCCAGCGTAACTGGGTCGCTTTTGGTGCTACGCTGTCGCTTGTGACTTTTTACGGTTTGAAGGCGCTTCGCCAAGGTACTAAAAGTGACTCTTCGAATGGTAAACAACGTCGAAATTCTTATTCTACAATCGTAACGAACGTGCAGGATTTAACGCAGGAGGGAAAGAATCTAATAGAGACAGCCAAACTTTCTGGCACGACCTTTAAAGAAGAAGTAACAAAAGATGTCTCTCAGTACCAGTCAGAGGTGCAAGAATCGCTGACACGTCTTCAAAAATTTGCTGATGAGGCAAAACAGGACGTCGATCATCTCACTCCCCAACAGTAACGATCCGCTGCTTCGATTTGTTTTTGTATAGTTTGCATTTTGCGCGTTTGAGCCATTGTCACCTTTCGAAAGGATGAGTCAGATATGGAACACGAAAAATTATATCCTGGACAAGAAGCGCTGTTATACAGTCATAAAATTGTCCAACTAAGCAAAGCACTATGGAAAACGGTAGAAAAAGATTGGCAAAATTGGATTAAGCCGTTTGATTTAAACATCAACGAACACCATATTTTATGGATTTCGCACGCTTTAGGCGGTGCCTCGATTTCCGAAATTGCAAAATATGGTGTCATGCACGTTTCAACAGCCTTTAATTTTTCGAAAAAATTAGAAGACCGCGGTCTTTTGACGTTCTCAAAAAAAGAGACGGATAAGCGGAATACGTATGTCCAGTTGACACCGGAAGGCGAAAGTTTGTTGTTGGAAACGATTCAAGCATTCCGTCCTGAAGAAAACGGTGTTTTCCGTGCTTCGTTACCGCTCCAAGAGCTTTACGGAAAATTCCCGGAGCTGACTGACATATCCGCCATTGTCCGTCGTCTCTACGGCGACAGTTTTATGGACATCTTTGCTGAGACGTCAAAAATGATTACGGAAGAAGCAGATCGTCGTCCACAAGATCCCGTCATCGACTCGATCAAAAAAGCATGACTTTTGCATGACCTTTGATAGTCGGCGTTCTAAGCCTTGAGGCCTAGGACGTTTTTTTGTGATTCTTCAACCGTGACGTTCCGTTTACCGTTCTGTCTCAAAACGTTGCAGGACCTCACAATTTCCCACAAAAATAGTCCTCTCCTCCTGCATCTGATGTGATAGCATGGTGTAAGAGCAACTCACTTTCAATGTTGTGGAAAGCTGTCAAGATAACGAAGATATGATATGATAGAACGGTTGAAATAAATGGTAAATTAGGGGTGTATGTATGAAAAAGAAACTTTTAAGCGTAGCAGCAGTAGCAAGTGTTTTCACATTAGCAGCATGTGGTTCGAATGACGAAGCTGTCATCAACTACAAAGGTGGAGAAGTCAATAAAGCCGACGTTCAAGAAGAAGCGTACCAGAAAGCCGGCGCACAAATTGCTTTCCAACAGACAATGAATGAGTTGCTTGAAAAAGAATACGGCAAAAAAGTAACGGATAAAGAAGTGGATGCAGAAGTCAAGAAAACAAAAGATCAGTTCCCTGATAAGGAACAGTTCAATACGACACTGCAAACTGCTGGAATCAAAAGTGAAAAAGAGTTCGAAAAAGTACTCCGCACACAAATGCTCTTAACAGAAGCAAAATCAGCAAAATCAAAAGTAACGGATAAAGAAATCGAAGATCGTTTCAACCAAGAAAAAGTAGAAGTAAAAGCGAGCCACATTCTTGTTGAAAAAGAAGCAGATGCAAAAGCCATCAAAAAGCAGCTGGATGAAGGCGGCGATTTCGCGAAGATTGCCAAATCAGAATCAACAGATACAGGTAGTGCCACAAAAGGTGGAGATCTCGGATACTTCACAAAAGGTAAAATGGTCGAGGAATTCGAAACTTATGCGTTCAAGGATGGCGTTGAAGGTAAAGTATCAGATCCGATCAAAACACAATTCGGATACCACATCATTAAAGTAACGGATCGTAAAGAGAAAAAAGACTTTACGCTTGAAAAAGAATCGGACCGGATCAAAAAAGCATTGGCTGAAGAAAAAGCCGCTCAAGTGAATCCAAACGATATCTACCGTTCACTGATGAAAAAATACGATGTTGAAATCGAAAACAAAGACTTCAAGGATGCGTTTGACCTTGATAAGCAAGAGCAACAGCAAATGCAACAACAAATGCAGCAGCAACCACAGCAATAAGCAAAAAATCCCTGCCTCCCAAAACGGAAGCAGGGATTTTTTTATCTGCCGACGGCTGTTAACGAACCGGTGCCCGTTCGTATTGTTTCGGTAAGCTGACCTCGTCCTTCAGTTCTGCTGCCGCATGGTAGACCCAGTACGGTTGGCGCAACAGTTCACGGGCAAGCAAGATGACGTCCGCCCGCTCGCTGCGAATGATTTCTTCGGCAAGCGTCGCTGTCGTGATCAGACCGACCGCACCGGTCTTCATACCGGTCGCCTGTTTGATTTCCGCCGCATACGGGACTTGATAACCGGGATAAACGTCCGGTACCGCATTCGCGACGACCGCGCCTGAACTGCAATCGAGCAGATCAATCTGACGTTTCTGTAACTCTTCGGCTAACGGAATGTAATCTGTTGCCGTCATTCCGCCTTTTGCATGATCCGCCGCTGAAATCCGAACCCACAAGGAAAGAGTGGTCCGTTCCTGAATCGCATCAATGATTTCAAGCAAAAAACGCATCCGGTTTTCCATTGATCCGCCGTATTGGTCTTGGCGTTCATTCGATAACGGAGATAAAAACGTATTGATTAAATAACCGTGCGCGCCATGGATTTCAATAAAATCATAACCCGCTTGTTCGACTCGAAGAGCTGCATCGACGAACTGCTGTTTAATGACATTGATTTCTTCCGTCGTCAGTTCGCGTGGAGACGCATAGGAATCATCAAACTCAATCGCTGATGGTGCGACTGGAGGCGTCGCCGTCGTACTCTTTCGACCGGCATGTGCCAATTGAACGCCCGCTTTCGCTCCTGCTGCCTTGACTTGATCGGCAATCCGTTTTAATCCTTCGATGTGTGCATCCGACCAGACGCCGAGATCGCCGTCTGAAATCCGTCCGTCCGGTGTGACGGCCGTTGCCTCCAAGATGACACCGCCTACGCCGCCGACCGCACGTGACGCGTAATGGGTGACGTGCCAATCTGTCACCATTCCATCTTCTTTTGCACTGTACATACACATCGGTGCCATGATGACACGGTTTCGGAACAACAGGTCTCCGATTTGGACTGCTTCAAATAGCTTGGTTTTCATCTTGCACTCTCCTTACATCGATTTTGCATACTGTTCGTTAGTTTTGTTACCTGATCTCTGTTTTCGGTCAGATCTGAATTAAAGTTTCGGGCGATAAAAAGAGCGGTTGTCCAGTGCAAAGGAACGTTCCGAGAATTGCCCTGGTTCCACATATTCCAGCAACCGGTCCATCATCGTCATCCGGGCGTCCAGATTATCGATCAGGAACAGCACTTCCGCCTCCCGCATTTGTGGTGCGACGGCGGATCCCCATTCCGGACGGCCGTGGTGACTTAACACCAGGTGTTGTAAGACCGTCAATACTTCTGCGTCGATGTGCAGCTCTGCTCCGACCTTTTCCAGTTCTGCAACCATTAATGAAATATGTCCCACTAGTTTTCCCGGTAACGTATATTCCGGCGTGACGGGATCCGACAACTCCTTGATTTTAGCGTAGTCATGTAAGACGACACCGGCAATCAACAGATCTCGGTTCAATGTCGGATAAAGACGCGCGATTTGATCCGCAAGCTTCAACATCGACAGGACATGGTACGACAATCCTGAGTAAAACGCATGATGATTTTTGACGGCTGCCGGATGCGTGAAGTAGGCATCAAAATCCTTGATGACAAGATGTTTGACAAGTTTTTTCATATCGGCATGATGAATCGACTCAATGAACCCCAATACTTCTGTTTCAATCTGTTCCCGCGGGAGCGGCGCAGATTGAATGTATTCCTCGACATTCGTATCCTCAAGCACGGTAATCTGTTTTAATTTCAATTGTGTCCGTCCACGATAATCCATCACTTCCCCGGCTGCATGGACAATGAACTTCGGCGCATATTTAGTGAGATCACTCGTATCCCACATTTTTGTCTCAATTTCGCCTGTCTTATCTGCTAAAATCAATGTCAGATACGGTTTTCCGTTGGCGGCGATTCCTTTTAATGCTTGTTTGATCATGACTCGTTGATCGAGCATCTCTCCCACTGCTAATTGACCGATACCTTTCATTTCACAACACGTCCTTTATAAAATTCATTTTTTCACCGGATAGATCCGCGGATAAATCTGACTACAGTACATACTTTATCATTCTACTATATGGGAGCTCAAAACATGGAATTCAACTCACAATTTACCTGGCATCGATATCCGACGATTTCTGCTTATGAACAATACGTCAGTCATCTGGTGGAGATGCCATCCTTTCAACTGGATTGGCTGAACGAACTTCGGACAAAAGATATGAACTTTACGCGAACTGAACTGGATGTCCTGTACGGTTCTATTGTCACCTGGCAAAATCCGGTCGACCGAAGTGACCGCCGATCCATCTGTTATTACGTTTCAGAGAACGAGTTGATTACGATCGGGTTGTCTGAACATATAGTTTCCTTAATCGAACCGTTTAAAACGTCAACCCCGTTCGAAGCCTTTTATGCTATTTTAGCCTTACAGATGAACACCTATTTTACCGGCATTGATAATTTTGAAACCGAACTGTTTTCAAGACAAGACGAACTCCGCGGAAGTATCAATGAAAATTCGCTCGACAGTATTTTCGGTTTAAGGGATACGATTGAAAATTGGTCGGACTTGATCGTTCCGTTTCAGGAACTGATTTTGGCAGGTCCGGAAGCTTTTATCCGGCAAACGGATTATGAAGAGGTTCTGTCCTTTCGTCTGGCTGAAAAACGGGTTGCCCGTCTGTTGATGTTGATTGAGCATTATCAAAAAGATATCGAGGTCCTGCTCGATTTATCGACGACCGTTTCAAACTTCAGAGGAAATGAAATCATGAAGGCGCTAACGATTTTCACAGCTGTCGCTACGCCAATGATGGCCCTTGGCGCCATTTGGGGAATGAACTTCAAGGATATGCCGGAACTGGATTGGAAGTACGGGTACGCCGCCTCGCTTTCTTTAATCTTCCTGACAACAGGCGGTATTTTCTACTGGATGAAACGTCGTGGTTGGTTAGGGGCACTCGTCCGGATGCCGGAAAAAAAACAAAAGCAGAAAAAATAGATATCAGAACATAAGTTCGATATACTTATTTTACTTGAACTGGATTCTAAAATGAAGGAGGAAACCTTGATGGGACGAAAAATCATACATGTGGATATGGACGCCTTCTACGCTTCGGTGGAGCAACGCGACCGTCCACATTTAAAAGGAGTGCCCGTCATCGTCGGGGGACCTCCTCATGCCCGTGGTGTCGTCGCTACGTGTTCCTATGAAGCGCGGAAGTACGGGATTCATAGTGCGATGCCTTCACGTCGTGCGTTTCAGCTGTGTCCACGTGCTGTTTTCCTGCGTCCTCGTTTTGAAGTGTACCGTGCTGTCAGCGCTCAGATCATGGAATTGTTTCTTGAAGTCACCCCGCTCGTTGAACCGCTGTCGTTGGATGAAGCGTATCTCGACGTGACAGAAAATCACTTGAATCTCACCAGTGCAACGCATATTGCGCAATACATCCTGTCTGAAATCAAGCGGCGAACCGGTTTGACCGCTTCCGCCGGTGTCTCGAACTCAAAACTTGTCGCCAAAATTGCATCCGGTCATCAAAAACCAAATGGTTTGACTGTCCTTCCGCCAGACGCTGTTCTGCCGTTTTTATCCGGATTAAAGATCGGTGATTTACACGGAGTTGGCAAAGTGACGGAACAAACACTTCGAAAACACGGATTTGAAACGATCTCGGATATCCAACAAGCACCGCTTACAGAGTTGCGCGGGTTGCTCGGTCGGGATCGGGGAACGGAGTTATATGCGATGGCGCACGGAGAGGACGAGCGTTTGGTTCGCCCACACCGTGAACGAAAATCAATTGGTTCTGAGAGTACCTTCGAAGAAGATACGGAAGACATCGACACCATTTTCGAAACACTGAAACGGGAAGCTCTTTCCGTCGTCAAGACGCTTAATCAAAAGGAATTGGTCTGTCGAACCGTCACACTTAAATGGAAAACAGAAGATTTTCAATCCCGCTCGAAACGTTATACATTTTTGGAAGAAACGGCTGACGAGGAAACGTTGCTCCGGATTACGACCAAGCTGTTTAATGAAATTGAATTTTCAGGTCCGATTCGGTTAATCGGCATGAGCGTCAGCCATCTTGAATCCCCCTCCCCCTCCAAACAATTGACATGGCAGGATATTGATTCTTACTTGTAAAATGAACGACTATTCATTACACTTGTATTAGTGAAATACGACAAGGGGGAACCAGCCATGCTTTATACGATTACCGCATTTTCGGATCGGGGAGAAACCTTATTAGATGGTACGTTTGACGCTCCGTCGGATTCCGAGGCGCGTCAAGAAGGCATCCGTCGCCTGAAAGAAGCAAACTTGGAGCACCGTGGGGCACGGGTGACACGCGCCGGACAGTTGATTCATTTTGAGCGGGCCTATCTCCCCCGTCTTGTTCCGTCAAAAAATACACCATAAGAAAAAGCCTCGGTCAGGTAGACCGAGGCTTTTCAATCGAGTCGTTTATTGAACGTCGTCTTGATTTTGCTCCATCATCGGTGCATAGAGTTCTTCAAGCGGCTTCATGATGATTTGTGTCACTTCCGTCAACATCGTGTGCATCCGTTGTTCTTCCTGCATCAGTTGACCAATCAATGGATTGTTTTGGACTTCTAACATCTTTGCTTGCGCAGATGCCATATCTTCAGGTGTGATTTCTTCACCTTGCATTTGTTTTTGTTGTAACTCCAGTTGAACATTTCGGAATGAAGCAAATAGTTCATTTGACATCGGATCCGCGTTGACTTGAGCATAAAGATCTTTTAGTGTCGTGTACTCCGATGTTTCGCGGAGTGCACGCTCGAGTGTGTACGCGTGGTCGTATAAGTTTGTTTCAGACATGTTTGAACCCTCCAATTTTGTTAAACGATAAGAAGTATCGCTTGTATCATCCCAATTAAACCACCTAACAGCCCTCCAAGCCAAGTGATAGCCCGGAATTCTCTTCTGGAAATCGACAAGACGATTTCTTCAAGATACGCGGTATCCAGCAGTCCGACTTCTTCCCGGACAATCGTCTCGAGATCGAGTGTCGCCATAATCCGTTCCACCTGTTCCACCATTCGATCAACTAATCGTTTGGCAAGCAGCGGGACCATTTCTTGTGTGATGCGCACTTCAAGCGGCTTCAATATTTCGTGTAGTGGCGTATCGAACATGTTCGTCAGCGGAATACGAGCCAAGATTTCTGCCTTCACCCGCGTGACGAGTTGTTGTTCGGTCTCTGTATCGAGAAGTGAGTGGACCGGGCGCGACAGGAGCAGATTGATTTCTTGTTCGACCATATCGCTGATGAATCGGCGTGTGGACTCTCCTTGTAATACCCGTTTGAGTTCGGGTTGAATCATCTCGACGAGATTGATATTGGCGAGCAGCATTCCGAACATTCCGCCGCCTAACTTCCCTTGAATAAAACCGGCGACTGTTTCTTCAAGCTTCATCTTCCCGTCAGGACTCTCAAAATACCGTTCGGTCTGTTGGAGTAACGCATCGACGACTTTAGGGATCGACTCATTGATTTTTGTTGTTCCTGTCTCTCCAATCGCTTCAGACAAGCGCGTTGTTTTGATGTTCGTTACCAGTGCCGACAGTTCTTGATCGATCCGTTCTTCGATCTTTTGATGCAACTGTTCTTCCGGCTGTTTGACGAATCGTTCCGCCACTTCACGAATCGTCCGGGTGGACCGTGTCCATTTTTGCACTTCCTGTTGCAACATCTGAATGATGGCATCGTACACGACAGGTTGCTGGAGACGCTTGCTGATGCCTTCTGGTGTCAGTAAATGTTTGACGACTGTCCGCCCAAGGTTCGCGGCCAACTCGTCCCGGCGCTTTGGAATCAATCCCGGTGTGAACGGAATCCGGTACTTCCCGATGTATTTCGCTTCAAGCGGTCGAAACAGCATCCGAATCGCAAGATGATTGGTAACTGCCCCAATCATTGCTCCAATGATGATCATTCCAATTGCTTTGATGACTAAATCGACTTCGACTGGCATAGATCTCGTTCCTTCCGATTTTAGTATTGTGGTAAAGTCTTAATAGGACTTTTTTTAAGGAGGCGCCTCGTATGTTACAACAATTAACCGGCTTGTTTAAAGACCATCTCTCGACTGACCCTGCTGTTTATTCTACCGATAAGTATACCGTATATCAGTTGACCGATGGACTTCGTTTCGGGATCGAAAATACGATTCTTACTGCCCGTGAAGTGGACTTGCTCGACTTGCTGGCCGAACGGGTCGTCACATCCACTTCCGATGATACTGTTTCATGGCGGCGTCGACTGGAACAGACGCACAGTGAAGAAGCGGAACCGTTTCGAATGGTTCACTTCTTATTTGAACAGCTCGATGCCCGGACCGGAGAAGATTTACAACAGCTGCTCCGTTCCTTTTTCCACACACCGAGTGCCGTCATCCCGCTGACGGCCAATCGCTTCGTCGTCATCGAACGGGAAGAATTCGTCTCGGAGAACGATTTACATGACTTCTTCACCGCTTTGCAGTCTGATTTTTTAACAGATGGAAAAGTCTTGATTGGTCAACAACGGAAATCAGGTGATCTTGCCGTTCAGTTTCGATTGGAACAAGCCGCCTTACGGGAAACCCCTTTGTTGCACATCGAGCGGTTTCTTCCCGCATTAACGCGGTTGACGTTATTATCGACGGACGTACGCCAGGAACTGATTGAACGGTTTATCACTCCTCTTGAATATGAGTCGCGTGAAACGATTGATGCCTTTTGCCGCGCCAATTTAAATGTCTCGTTGACGGCAAAACATCTCTTTTTACATCGAAACAGTCTTCAGTACCGACTGGACCGGCTGACAGAACAAACCGAAATCGATATCCGGTCGTTTGAAGGGGCAAGTTTTTTGTACACCCTTTTACGCGTGGCATAGTGACCAAATGATAACGGTTACATTTAGTCATGTTGTCCATATGTTTTTTGTTTCGTTTCTCCTATACTAATTCTTGTAAGCGTTATTTTAATCGACTACTTAATTTACAGGGGGATGTACACATGGCAGATATTCGTCTTGAGCATATTGATAAAGTTTATTCCGGAACAGCAAAAGCGGTTGATGACTTCAACCTTCATATTAAAGATAAAGAATTCATCGTCTTCGTTGGACCATCAGGTTGCGGTAAATCAACGACGCTTCGAATGATTGCCGGTCTCGAAGAAATCTCAGGCGGAGATTTCGTCATCGACGGCAAACGAATGAATGATGTGGCACCAAAAGACCGTGATATCGCCATGGTTTTCCAAAACTATGCCCTTTATCCACATATGAACGTCTTTGACAACATGGCTTTCGGATTAAAGCTTCGTAAATTCCCGAAAGACGAAATCAAGCAACGTGTAGACAATGCGGCCCGTATTCTTGGTCTTGAAGAATACTTGGAGCGTAAACCAAAAGCCCTCTCTGGTGGACAACGCCAACGTGTTGCCATCGGTCGTGCCATCGTCCGTGATGCAAAAGTCTTCTTGATGGATGAGCCGCTCTCGAACTTGGATGCTAAACTCCGTGTTCAGATGCGTAAGGAAATCATCCAGTTGCACAAACGTCTCGAAACGACGACGATTTACGTAACGCACGATCAGACGGAAGCGATGACCCTCGCGACTCGAATCGTCATCATGAAAGCTGGTCTGATCCAACAAGTCGGAACACCAAAAGAAGTGTACGACCACCCGGACAACATGTTCGTTGCTGGTTTCATCGGTTCTCCATCGATGAACTTCCTGACAGGAAAACTCGCGGAAGACGGTCTCTTCCATGTTACAGGCACAGAAGAGAAATTCGAAGTGCCTGAAGGCAAAATGAAAGTACTCCGCGAACGTGGATACACAAGCAAAGATCTTGTCCTCGGTATTCGTCCGGAAGATATCCACGCCGAGTTGATTTACCAAGACACGAAAACAGCCCACCGTTTCCCGGCGCATATCGAAGTTTCTGAGCTCATGGGAGCCGAGTCTTACCTCTACTCGAAAGTCGGCAACCAAGCCTTCACAGCACGTGTTGATTCGCGTTCACACGTCGAGATGGGTTCAGATTTGGATCTGTTCTTCGATATGACAAAAGCACATTTCTTTGATGCCGCAACAGAAGCAACAATTCGTTAATTTTCAGGATTCAGTGAGCGTCGTCAGGCTGTCCATTCATGGGCAGTCTTTTTTATTGACAGACGTTCCTGTAACTTTGTATGATACTGCTTGTAGTCTTAAATTAATCCTATTCGAAAACTAGGAATTGAAATCATTTATTATTAAAGGAGAGAGCGCTATGAAACACGGACTAAAGCTAGCAGTAGCAGCACTATCAACAGCGGGGGTGTTAGCGGCGTGCGGCGCTTCTAACGAAGAAGCAAGCAAAGATGAAAAAATCGTGACAGTTGGGACGGAAGCAACGTACCCACCATTTACGTATAAAGAAAAAGGAAAGCTCACTGGTTATGACATCGAAGTCATGGACGAAGTTGCAAAACGTGCCGGCTACAAAGTCGAGTACAAAGCGATGGACTTCAAAGGATTGATCCCGGCACTCGATTCAAAACGAATCGATGTCATCGCGAACCAAATGGGCATCACAGATGAGCGGAAAGAAAAATACGCATTCTCTGATGCATACACGGTTTCCGGTTCAACAATCATCGTCAATAACAAAACAGACGATATCAAAACACTTGAGGACTTGAAAGGCAAAACGGTTGGTTCGACACAAGGATCACTTTATGCCAAAACAGCTGAAGAAGCAGGCGCAAAAGTGAAGTACTACAAAGGCGCAAACCAAGTCTTAAAAGATCTTGAAGCAGATCGTGTCGACGCTGCGATGAACGACCGTCTGTTTGTTTTGACAGAACTTAAAAAAGCCGGTTATAAAGTGAAAGCTGTCGGTGAGACGTTTGATAAAAACGAATCAGGTCTGATGATGGCGAAGAACAGCAAATATACTGAAGACTTCAACAAGGCACTCGCAGAGATGCAAGAAGACGGCACGCTCGCAGATCTCGGTAAAAAATACTTTAACGAGGACATCAGTAAATGATGGAATTGTTTACAATCGTCCGTGATAACGCGGACGTTTACGGAAAGGCGATTGGCACTACACTTCTTGCAAGTGGATTTGCCATCGTCTTTGCGCTTTTTCTCGGTTTGATTCTTGCGGTCATGCGGGATAGCCGTTTCGCCGTCTTAAGCGGCTTCGCACGATTGTACGTCTCCTTTTTCCGAGGAACACCATTGTTGCTGCAAATCTTGATTTTGTATAACGGTCTGGTCGTTCTCCAACTGACCGGTTTCCAAGCGTTGGCCTTTGGTCTGTCGCTTCACTTTTCGGCCTATATCTCGGAATCCTTCCGGGCCGCCATCTCCTCTGTCGATCGCGGGCAATGGGAAGCAGCGGATTCACTAGGTATTCCACGCCGGAAGACATTTAAGGATGTCATTCTTCCGCAGGCTTTGTCGCGGGCGATTCCGCCTCTTTCGAACTCGGTCATCGATATCATCAAATCGACGTCCCTCGGAACGATTGTAGCCGTCGAAGAACTGACCTATGTATCCGATCAAATCTCGGCAACGACCTATCTGGTCATGCCGTTGCTGCTGTTCTCAGCTGCGATTTATTGGATCATGTCAACCTTGATCCAGGGGGTTCAGCACCGCCTCGAAGCTCGATTCAGTATTCCAGAATAAAAGTAAGGCACTTGGAAGCGTGACACATTCCAAGTGTTTTTTTTAATCTTTTTAAGGTTTAATACTAGTCATCCCGGGAATAATCAAGTATACTAATAAAAATCAGAATTATCTGATAACTTTAAAAGGAGCGTGGCCGAGATGAAACAAGTAATTGAAGCTTTCCGTAGACAAGATGCAGAGCAGCGGATTCCAGTGCTACGCCTCGAAATCGATTATGAGCTCAGTACGCTCTTCGATGCTATCCAAGTCAGTGATCAAGCAGCTGTTGTCGCCAGTAAAGAACGTTTAGATAAATATCGTCAGGAAATGCTTCGTCTCGAAGCATAACCCTATAGATACTCCCATCTCAACTCCCCCTTGAGATGGGACTTTTTTTTGCACAAAAAAATAGCCCGGAGGCTATTTTTTAATCAACGTCCCGTCCGCGGGAAGCTTTTAAGATTTCAAACCATTGTTCACGCGACAGTTCAAGACGTGTCGCCCGGACAGCAGATTCAATCCGTTCAATTTTTCCTGAACCGACGATTGGCATGATGCGCGCCGGATGTTTGAGCAACCAGGCATAGGCGACTTCGTCAATCTCTTCCGCTCCGATGTCACGGCCGATCTCCTCGAGTTTTTCACGAAGCGGCGCAAATTGTTCTTCTTTGAACAATCGTCCTCCGGCAAGTGGACTCCATGCCATGAGCGGCATTTCATTTTCGTGGCACAAATCAACGGAACCGTCTTCAAAATGCTTCAGTTCCGCGACAGACAGCTCAAGCTGGTTCGTGACGAGCATAAACGGGAGTCGTGATTGAATCAGACTTTGTTGAGCCGGTGTATGGTTCGACAATCCAAACGTCCGTACTTTTCCGGATTCTTTTAATTCGACGAATGCTTCGGCGATTTCGTTTGGATCCATTAATGGATCGGGACGGTGAATCAGTAACGTATCGATGTAATCGACACCGAGTTCTTTTAAGGAACGGGTCGCCTGTTCAATGATATGTTCTTTTGTCGTGTCATAAAATGAAAGTTTTTGATCCGAGAAATGGTTTCCTTTCATTTTGATCCCGGTTTTTGTGACGATTTCCATCCGTTCGCGTAATTCAGGTTTCAGTGCCAACGCTTCACCAAACAGTCCTTCATTCGTATAATCACCATAAATATCGGCATGGTCAAACGTCGTAATTCCTAATGCTAAACATTGTTCAATTAATTCGAGTCGCTCTTGTGCCGTCATGTTCCATTCATTCAGACGCCATAGCCCATGAATGACTCTCGAAAATGAAAGTTCTTCCGTTAAGTGTATCCGTTCCATGTATAGTCATCTCCCTATCTTTCAATCATACTTCACCGTTCACTTTACATGAATTTGATAACGGTTGCACGAGTTACGCCCTTCTCAATCAAATAGACAAAAAAACTGGCAGAGACGGATTGTCTCTTTACCAGTTTCGTCTTGCGGTGTATCTGATTATTGAATTTGCTCGACTTCCTGCATCACTTCATCTTCAATCAACTGACGTTTACGTGTTGTCTCCGCAGCATCCGGTGATGTCACACTGAAATAGAATTTGATTTTCGGTTCTGTTCCAGATGGACGAAGGCAGAACCACGAACCGTCTTCCAACGTAAATTTCAAGACGTTTGATTTCGGCAGATTGATGGGTGATGGTTGATGTTGGATCAAATCGTGCGAGATGCTGGCATCGTAATCTTCAAATAAGACGACTTTTTCACCTGCCACTTGTTTAGGCGGATGCTCCCGGAACGTATCCATGATGCGTCCGATTTGTGCGACACCGTCTTTACCTTTCAGCGTCAACGAACGAAGTGACTCCTCGAAGTAACCGAACTCCTCATAGATGGCTTGTAACGCCTCATACAGCGTCCGTCCTTCCTTCTTGTGATACGCTGTCATCTCAGCAGCCAGCAAGCATGCTTGGACGGCATCCTTATCACGGCAGAAGTCGCCGATCAAATAACCGTAACTTTCTTCATAACCAAACAGATATTCATATTCTCCGGATTCGTTGTATTGTTTGATTTTTTCACCGATGAATTTAAAGCCGGTTAACGTGTTTTCAACGTGTAAGTCGTAATGTCTTGCAATCAATGCTCCCAGTTCCGATGTGACAATCGTTTTTGCTACAAAACCATTTTTCGGCAATGTCCCTTGAGCCGATTTTTGTGACAAGATGTAATCAAGCAGTAAAGCACCTGTCTGGTTTCCTGTGAGGACGACCCACTCTCCGTCCGCATCACGTGTCGCTACACCAACACGGTCGGCATCCGGATCCGTCGCAAGTAACACATCCGCGTCAACGCGGTCTCCGTACTCGATCGCCAACTTAAAGGCCGCATGCTCTTCCGGGTTTGGAGAAGAAACTGTCGGGAATGCACCATCCGGCTTCGCTTGTTCTTCGACGACCGTCACATGCTCAAAACCATAATTCTTTAATCCTACCGTTACTGGTACAAGACCTGTCCCGTGAAGCGGAGTAAAGACGATTTTTAACGGATCCGCCAACTCATCTTGAATCGTCGGTAAAACACGAATCGTTTTGAGTTGTTCTTGGTATGCATCATCGAGTTGTTCTCCGACGCGAACGATCAAGCCGTTAGCCCGCAAGACTTCTTCCGCTTCAAGTTCGATTGAAAGTTCATCTTCAACTTGATCGACGTATGAGACGAGATCATCCGCTTCTTTCGGCGGCAACTGTCCACCATCATTCCCGTAGACTTTATAGCCGTTATATTCCGGTGGATTGTGGCTCGCTGTAATGACGATGCCGCCTGCTGCACGGAGTTCACGCACGGCAAATGACAATTCCGGTGTCGGACGGAGTCCGTCGAACAAGTACGCTTTAATTCCGTTACTTGCAAGTGTCTTGGCTGCTTCCAAGGCAAACTCAGGCGAGTAGTGCCGTGAGTCGTGGGCGATGACGATGCCTTGAGCGACTGCTTCTGCCCCTTCGGCTTTGATGAAATCGGCAAACCCTTGTGAGGCTTTACGAACGGTATAGACGTTCATCCGGTTTGTTCCGACGCCGATTTCTCCCCGCATTCCGCCTGTTCCGAATTCTAATTCTTTGTAGAAGGCTTCTTCCGCTGCTTTTTCATCTTCTGCGAGTGCGACCAATTCTTCTTTGAGTTCTGTTTCCAGACCCGAGAATTGATTCCATTTTTGATACGTTTCTTTCCATGACATATGCTGTCCACTCCTTCAAATTTGTTTAAACGAGATTTTCTTGCGACTTGCGGGAACGTCTCACCTTTCATATGATTACTTTAGAAAGGGTCAAGGTGATGTTTATGTTTCCAACCATTCAAATGACAGACTTACAGCAACTTGTTCATACGGATCAGATCCGCTGGTTTGATTGCCGTTATGATCTGCAAGATCCGGATTACGGTCGTGACGCTTTTAAAACGAGTCATGTGCAACGGGCACAATATTTAGACTTAGCGCGGGATTTATCGGGACCACGGTCTGAAACAGGAGGACGTCATCCGTTGCCGTCTAAAAAGCAATGGATTCAGACACTCGAATCACTTGGCGTCCATCGCGACGATTTCATCGTCTTGTACGATGACGGTTTCCCGTATGCCGCCCGCGCCTGGTGGTTATTCAAGTGGGCTGGTCATGAACGTGTCGTCGTCCTTGAAGGCGGACTATCGTCTTATCTTGCCTTTGATTACCCGATGAGCACGGAGACGACGACGTTTGACCAATCGACATATCAAGCTGATTTTCAGGATGAGATGCTTGTTCAGTTTCAAGAGGTGAAAAACCGCCCGCCGGAAACACGGCTCGTCGACTCACGGTCCCCGGATCGATTCCGTGGTCAGAATGAAACGATCGATGCGATTGCCGGACACATTCCAGGTGCCGTGAACTGCTTCTTTGGAGAAGCGATTTCCCCGGACCGACGATTAAAAGACGCGGAAGACCTCAAAGAGCTGTATGCTGATCTGCTCGATGCCGATTCTCCGATCTTGTATTGCGGTAGCGGCGTCACGGCGTGTGTCAATGTGTTAGCCCTGCATGCCCTCGGAAAAACCGATGTTCGGTTGTACGCCGGGTCATACAGCGACTGGATCAGTCAAACGGATGAAGTGACGCAATAAGCCAGACGAAAGTCCGATCTTGATCGGACTTTTTTTAGATTTGAACCGGTTTGATGTTCCAGATGGCATTGGCATATTCTTTGATTGTCCGGTCACTGGAGAAGACACCGGATTTCCCGATGTTCATGATGACCATCTTGTACCATTTTTCCGGATCTTGATAAGCCCGGCCAATTCGTTCTTGTGCTTGCTGGTAAGACAAAAAGTCTTTGAGGATTAAATATTCATCATTGTATGTCAACAATGAATCATAGATTGCCTGGAATTCACCTGTCGGGAAGATTGATCCGTCTACAAGACCATCAATCACACGACGGAGTTCAGGTTGCGCGCTGTATTGATCGTAAGCACTGTATCCCCCGTACTTCTTATAGTTCATGACTTCTTGCGGAGTCAGCCCGAAGATGAAGATGTTGGCATCTTCAACCTCATCCCGAATCTCGATGTTGGCACCGTCGAGCGTCCCGACGGTCAAGGCACCGTTCATCATGAATTTCATGTTTCCGGTTCCGGAAGCTTCGTAACTTGCCGTTGAAATCTGCTCACTGACATCACTTGCCGGGAAGATTTTTTCAGCGAGTGAGACACGGTAGTTCTCAAGGAACACGACTTTCATGTACGGACTGACCTCCGGATCCGAATTAATCAATTTGGCAAGGGCATTGATATAACGAATGACTTCCTTGGCATAGTGATAACCCGGAGCGGCCTTCGCCCCGAAAATGAACGTCCGTGGCGTCATTTGGAATGATTTGTCCTCTTTCAGACGGTAGTACAGAGAATGAATGTGAAGCGCGTTAAGTAACTGTCGTTTATACGCATGCAGCCGTTTGACTTGGACATCAAAAATCGAATGTGGATCAACGACGATTCCCGTCTCGGTTTTAATCAATTCAGCCAATTCCTTTTTACTCGCTAATTTGATCGACCGGATGTCTTGCTGAAGCGTGACATCATCCGCAAACTTCGTCAGCTTTTGTAAATCGGACGGATGATTGATCCAACTGTCCCCGATGGCTTCTGTCACGCGATCCGCAAGCTGTGGATTCGATAACAGGAACCAACGGCGGTGCGTGATTCCGTTCGTCTTATTATTAAAACGTAACGGGAACATCTCATAAAACAGCCGCATCTCGCGCTGCTTCAGGATTTCCGTATGAATTTGGGCAACTCCGTTCGTCGAATGCGTCCCGACGACCGCCAAGTTTGCCATATTGATCATGCCGTCAGCAATGATTGCGATGTCCCGCATGTTCGGTTCCAGATGCGGATAATTATCGAGCACATCTTTGCAGAACCGGCGATTGATTTCTTCAATAATGAGATAAATCCGTGGCAACAAATCGCGGAACAAATCGACCGGCCAGCGTTCTAACGCTTCCGACAACAACGTGTGGTTCGTAAACGACATGACGCTTTTCGTAATCCGCCACGATTCTTCCCACGAATATTCCTCTTCATCAATCAAAATTCGCATTAATTCAGGAATTGCCACGACAGGATGCGTATCATTGATATGAATCGCAATTTGATTCCCCAAATGTTTTAACGACGTATTACGTTTTTTATGTGATAACAAAATACTCCGTAATCCGGCTGAGACGAAGAAATATTGCTGTTTCAGACGCAAGACCTTACCTTCGTATGTCGTATCGTCCGGATACAAGAATTCAGAAATCGTCTGAATCGCTTGTTTATGGATCAGCAAGTCCTTGTAGTTGCCCCGGTGTTGGTTTAACAATTCATCGTCGTCATACGGCGATTCAGCACTCCAGAGACGCAAGTTATTCACGATCCCGTTCTGATACCCGACGATCGGCATATCATAAGGGACCGCACGAACGATTTCTGCCGGTTCATGATGGACGCGATACTTGCCGCCTTCGACTTCTTCCAACCAGACATGTCCACCGAATGGAATGTCGACCGCTTTGTCGGAACGTCGAATTTCCCACATGTTTCCGTTCTTCAACCAGTTATCCGGCAGCTCGACTTGGTATCCATCGATGATTTTTTGTTTGAATAATCCGTACTGATAACGAATGCCGTTACCATGTCCCGGTAATCCAAGCGCTGCAAGCGAATCAAGGAAACAAGCGGCCAGTCGACCGAGTCCGCCGTTACCAAGACCCGGTTCCGGTTCTTCTTCGGTCAAATCAGCCAAGTCATAGCCAAGCTCCGCAAGTCCACTACGAACATCTTCAAGGACATTCAGGCTCAACAAGTTGTTGTACAGAAAACGCCCGAGTAAAAATTCCAGTGAGAAATAGTAGACTTGCTTACTTTTCTTATGGATGTAGGTTTCCTTTGTCCGCATCCAGTCCGTTGTGACATATTCCCGCACCATGTAAGCGAGTGTCTGATAGACATCATTTTCAGTCGCATCTTCCAATGCCTTACCATGCATCGAAATAAACCGTTCATTAAACCTCTTCTTGAACTTCTCTTTGTCTTTGAACATTCCAAAACCCCATTTCCCGTAATCCCAATCAGTCAGCAGACGGTGCGATTAAACGATAGAGCGCCAAATATTCATCAGCGGATCGAATCCAGCTAAAGTCTTCTTGCATTGCTGTTTCAACCAGATGCTTAAATACCGGTTTATCATGATACGTCTCAATCGTACGTTGGATCGCATCAAGAAACTCTTGCGCATTATAATTCGAGAACGAGAAGCCATTTCCCTCTAATGTGAACTGATTAAATGGTTGGACTGTATCACGCAGGCCACCGGTTTCACGAACCACAGGCAACGAACCGTATTTCATCGAAATCAATTGACTGAGACCACATGGTTCAAAACGGGACGGCATGAGGAACGCGTCACTGCCGGCATAAATCCGTTGTGCCAGACCAACATCAAAACCGATATACGACGCCACCTTATCCGGACGGATCGTCGATGCGTGTTGGAATAATCCTTCATACTCAGCCTCTCCTGAACCAAGAATGATGAACTGTGCATCCAGTTCAAACAGATCCGGCAGGATGTGGGCGAGTAAATCGATTCCCTTTTGATCGACTAGACGTGAAACGAATCCGAATAACGGAACGTCCGGATTAACCGGTAATCCAAGTTCTTTTTGCAACGCTTCTTTATTCGTTGCTTTTCCTGCTTCAACCGTCTTCACATCGTAGTTTTCCACTAAATGTTCATCCGTATCCGGACTAAACTGACGGTAGTCGATTCCGTTCAATATTCCGCGAACGTCGACTGCCCGGTGCTGTAAGACCGGCTCTAATGTTTCACCGTAATACGGATCCATGATTTCATCACGGTATGACGGACTGACCGTCGTGATTTGATTGGCGTGGACGAGACCCGCCTTCATGTAATTGACAAGGCCGTTATGTGCGAGACCTTCTGCCGTAAAGTGTTCGTGGCTGAGACCTAGAAGATCGCCGAGGACCTCTTCCGGGAACACCCCTTGGTACTGCAGGTTATGAATCGTAAAGACCGTCTTGATTTCTTGATAACGGTTGAGATGTTGGTAATGAATCCGTAAGAACGCCGGTAAGACACCTGTCTGCCAATCGTGACAATGAATGACGTCCGGTACTTCTGCCGCATCCACACGTTGAATCATCTCAAGCACTGCCCGTGAGAAGTAGGCAAACCGTTCAGCATCATCGTAATGACCATAAATCACACCATCACGTTTAAAATAATATTCGTTGTCGATAAAATAGAACGTTACGCCGTCCTGCTTTAAACGTAAAACAGCTCCAAACTGTTGCCGCCAACCGACCGGGACGATGAAATCAAATAAAAATTCCATTTCCGACTTATACTGTTCTTTAATTTGACCGTAATTCGGTAAAATGACCGAAACTTCCGCACCCTCTTCAGCAAGCGCTAAAGGGAGCGAGCCGACGACGTCAGCTAGCCCCCCTGTCTTGATGAATGGTGTCGCTTCTGTGGCAGCAAACCATACCTTCATGATGACATCCCCTTTAAACGATTGTTTGTTTTTTGATGACAATCGGCTCTTCGGCTGTTCCACGGATGACTTGTCCGCGTTTAACCGTTACCTCTTTGTCAAGGATCGCGTATTCAACGACAGCGCCTTCTTCGATCACTGATTTTTGCATGATGATCGAGTTTTTGACACGAGCATGTTTTCCGACTTTGACACCACGGAAGAGGATACTGTCCGTCGCTGTTCCCTCTAGTTTACAGCCATTCGCAACAAGTGAGTTCTTGATCGTTGATCCCGGCAAGTAACGTGTCGGCGGTTCGTGCTTGATTTTCGTATAGACGTGTTGGAAATCATTGATTGCGCCCCACTGTTCCAGCAACAGCATGCTTTCGCGGTAATACGAGCGTAAGGAATGAATGACCTGTGACGTCCCCGTATATTCATAACCGTGAACGTGCAGACGGTTCAGCTGCGAGCGGATGATGCTTTGCAGCAAGTCATACTCGCCGCGCCCGATCGCTTCGTCGACGAGACGGACAAACAGGTTTTTCGAAAGGACAACCGTTTCCATGTAGAACGTTTCATCAGACGGTTCATAACCACGTGAACCGATTGCCGTCACACGGTTCTGTTCACTGAAGCGAATCGGACGGCAGTAGTTGCATGGCAGCTCACGTTTCGTATAAACGACTGTGATGTCCGCATTCGATGCCTTATGTTCACGCAATACGTCACGATAGTCCACTGCAGATAAAATGTTTGAGCCCGAAATCACGACATAGTTTTCTTTACTCCGCAAGAAGAAATCACGGTGCAAATGGAAATTCGATAAGTCGCCGCGGAACTCATGTGCATCTTGAGACAACGCCGGGGGGAAGATATAGAGTCCGCCGTTCGAACGGTCTAAATCCCACTCCTTACCAGATCCAAGGTGATCCATCATCGCACGGTATTTTTCGAGCGTAAAGACGCCGATATTCGCAATCTCGTTTTGAACCATGTTCGTCAACGTGAAATCGATTAATCGATATCGTCCTGCAAACGGTACGGCAGCCAAGTTACGGTGTTCTGTCAATTCCTTAAAGAACCCTTCTTCGCCGCTGAGATTGATAACCCCTAGTAAATCTGCTTTCATCGGTACTTCCCCCTTATTGAATCGCTTCTTTGACGACTTCATTTTTCTGGATGATACTGTTTGCCTCAATGACGAACACTTCGCCGTTTGGTGTTCCGATTGTCGCACCATCTTCTACGACAACACCATCCGCGAGAATCGCGCGATGAATCGTGACGTCTTTTCCGATTTTCACGTTCGGGAAAATGACGGAATCTTTTACGAGTGAGCCTTCTGCGACATCAACGCCATAAAATAAGACTGAGTGGTTGATTTCCCCTTCGATGTGGCAGCCTTCATTGATGATCGATGTCTCGATTGCCGCACTGTTGCCGATGTATTGTGGTTGTTGATTTGGGTTCACTGAGTGAACTTTCCATGACGGTTCATACAAGTCAAACTCCGGATCGGCTGCGAGCAAGTCCATGTTTGCTTCCCAAAGTGACTGGATTGTTCCGACATCTTTCCAGTATCCTTTGAATTTGTAGGCGCGAATGTTCAGATTCTCAAACAGCATGTTCGGAATGATGTTTTTACCAAAGTCAAAGCTCGACTCGGCATCGCCTGCATCTTGAATCAAGTGGCGTTTCAAAACATCCCAGTTAAAGACATAGATTCCCATCGAAGCTAAATTTGATTTCGGATTTTCCGGTTTTTCTTCAAACTCGTTGATTCGAAGATCGTCATCTGTATTCAGGATTCCGAAGCGCGGTGCTTCTTCCCAAGGGACTTCACGAACGGAAATCGTCACATCCGCTCCTCCTTGACGATGTTCTTCGATCATTTTTTCGTAGTCCATTTTATAAATGTGATCCCCTGATAACACGAGCACATAGTCTGGATCGTATTGGTTGATGTAACTCATATTGCGGTAAATGGCATTCGCTGTCCCCTCGTACCAGTTCTTGCCGTTTTGTGCTTGGTACGGTGGTAAGATCGTCAATCCACCATTTCGTCGGTCGAGGTCCCATGCACTTCCGATTCCGAGGTAACGGTTAAGCTCCAGTGGTTCGTACTGTGTCAAAACCCCTACTGTATCGATTCCTGAGTTCGTACAGTTTGATAACGGGAAATCGATGATCCGGTATTTCCCTCCAAACGCGACCGCCGGTTTTGCAGTGTGTTTCGTAAGTGCTCCTAGACGTTTTCCTTCTCCGCCAGCAAGCAACATCGCGACGACATTCTTTTTAGCCATTTCGTCCCCTCCAGTTTATGCTCTTTTTTCAATAATCATTTGTTCTACGTTTTATACAGGTATTTATACAGATACTCTTATATACCCACCTTTTCTCTTTTTAATATAACATTCCTGCAAAATAGATTTATTAAAATACAAATTTCTAAAAAATTATACTGTTTTCGTCAAAAAAGACCGATAATAAGGATGAAATGCCCTTTGAAAGGAGTTTACATGAGAATTACGACAGGATATTTTTTATTATTTGCGTTGGCTTTTGGTTTAGTGCTAACACTTTTTTCAGTTCGTGATCAATTGGATGTCGCAAAAGAATTATTTACGTGGGCCGATCAACAGACGACTGAACGTCCGCTTGCCTCTTACCAACCGATTACTGTCGCCTATCAGGATGAACGTGTGGAGTTATACGACGGATTGCGTCGAAATGATTTAACGTCGAACGCGCTTCCGGCTAAGGTCGAAAAGACCTTCGTCGCAATCGAGGACCGCCGGTTTTATCAGCATGACGGCTATGACATCACGGGAATTTTACGTGCCTTCACAGAAAATCAATCTGGAGACAGCAAAGGTCAGGGCGGCAGTACGATCACGCAACAATTAGCCCGGATGACATATCTCTCAACCGAAAAAACCTATACTAGAAAAATAAAAGAGATTTTAATTTCGATTTCTTTGGAACAAAAATACTCAAAAAAAGAACTCTTGACTGCTTATGTCAATCAAGCCTATTTTGCCAACAACATTTATGGCATCGAACTGGCTGCGACGTCTTATCTCGGGAAACCGGCCAAGGATTTGAACTGGGCGGAAGTCAGTTATTTAGCAGCGATTCCAAACAATCCCTCACTCTATGATCCGTTACGTTTTCCGAAAAATACGGCTAAACGACAACAACGGATTTTGAAAGAATTACGAAATATTCGGGAAATTCCGAAAAAAACACCTGTAAAACCGGTGCAAGTTGCTTTTAAAAAGCCGGTCATCCGTTATCCGGATTACATCGACGCAAGTGTCGCTGAAGCCATTCGCCAAACGGCTGCTTTAAAAAACGTGAGCCCGATCGAGGCTAAACAATACTTACACCAACATGGCGCTGTCATTCAGACGTACTTGGATCCCGTTGAACAGGCACGGGCCAAACAGTCGATTCAAAGTTTACCGACACCAATCGAAGGGGCTTACGTCGGAATTGACGGAAAATCACGAGGTGTCACGGCACTCGTCGGCAACAAATCAACGTTACCTGGACAACTCAATCGGGCCGTCCAGTCCTACCGGCAACCCGGTTCGACGCTAAAACCTCTCCTTGTGTACGGACCGTATCTCGAAAAAACAAAAAAGACGTTAACGAGCCGTCTTGACGGAAGTCCGGTTTGTTTCGACGGATATTGTCCACAAAACAGCAGTAACCGGATACTCGGGGATGTCACGATTGCCGATGCCATCGCCTATTCTTACAATACGCCGGCTTTACGTGCTTTTGCCGTTTCCTTCAACGAAGGGCTCAAAGCAATCCGACCGTTTCGCTTCAGTCAGTGGACGGATGAGGACAACTCGTACAACAGCGCACTCGGTGGCTTGAAATATGGCGTCAGCCCTCTCGAATTGACGAATGCCTACACGACGTTCGTCAACGACGGGTTATACAGCCCTTCTTCCATGATTCGCACGATCACGACAGATGAAGGAACACTGTACCGGCATACACTTGAAGCAGACCGCATCTGGTCCAAACGGACAAACCAGTTGCTGCGTAAAGGGCTGACAAACGTCATGACCTATGGAACCGGCCGTCAGGGGTATGATACACGCCCGGCTTATATCGGTGGAAAGACCGGTACGACTAACGACAACAAAGATATGTGGTTCGTCGGTATCAAAGATCAACACGTCGGCGGTATTTGGCTCGGTGCGGACATTCCGCGTGCTTTCCCAACTGAAGCCAACACAACGTTGCAAGTGAAAACATGGGCTGCGATCCTTCCCTGATTCACTTAGGGAACAGAACGGCTTCCCCAAGTGAGTTGAATAAACTTAAACCAACCCAGGAAAGACCGGCTAACAACAAGCCCCAAGCTAAAAAGAGAAACACTATTAAACCGATTGCACCGGCTGAGGTCGTCATCTTACTGATTTGAAAGACGTAAAAGAAAAAATAGATGACAAATGAGCCGGCCAAGATGAGACAAACGAGTGGAAATGACGTCATGAAGGCAAAACTGATACATCCTCCGATCAATAACAAAATGCTGCCGGGGCGTAACATGCTTAACGTCGTCCCTACCTGCTCTTTGATGAAAAAAGCAAAACCAAGCTGATTGATCGTATCAGAAATCAACTTGAGTGAACTGAAAATCATGAAATAAACAATTAAAAAGCCGAGCCAGACAAGCAGTTTCGTATTTCGGGCACTGAGTATCTGTAACAGCTCATCGTACACTCCGACATCATTTAACCACGCCAGGGCAAGCTCTGACGTCGCGATTGCAAGTGAAGTGCTGAATAACAGGATGCTGATGAGCGGGGCATAACTTAATAAGTAAACGTTCGTGCGCATTTCAGGTCTCCATTCATAGAAATTTCATATGTAGCACACAATTACAGTAGCAAGTATACTATAATAGATTATATCGGTTATTGAGACTAAAGGGGGAAGCAAAAATGGCATTTATTTTAATGGTAGGCGTTAGTCTCGCTTTCTTGACAGCGATTTTTACAGCAGGCTACAACAAAAAACCTGAAGGTAACGAATAACAAAAAGCCTTGTCCCTACAACTTCTTGGGACAAGGCTTTTTTATTTATTAAAGCAAGTTGGCGTACCCTTGCTGACGCAACGCTTCATAAACGATGATGGCTGCTGTATTGGACACGTTCAGTGAACGAACAAGGTTCGACTGAGGAAGACGGATACAACGCTCCAGATTCTCATCGATGACGTTTAAAGGTAATCCTTTCGTTTCTCGTCCGAACACAAAAAAGTAATCTTCTTCAACATTCGACAGATCAATTTGACTCGGATACTTTTCGCCGTACTTCGTAATGTAATAAAACGTCCCGTCCGGATGTTTACTCCATAACTCTTCTAACGAATCATGATACCGTACATCGACGAACTCCCAATAGTCCAGTCCCGCCCGTTTTAATTGTTTATCGTCCGTCGAAAATCCCAGTGGGCGAATCAAATGAAGAACGGAGTGTGTCGCTGCACACGTTCTCGAAATATTTCCTGTGTTTTGTGGAATTTCTGGTTGGTACATCACTACATGAATAGCCATTAACTGTTCTCTCCTAACTCATGCGCAAGTAGCGCTTCTTTATGGGCGATCCCGCTAGCAAAACCTGTCATCTTGCCTGTTGCCCCGATGATCCGGTGGCATGGATAAATCAACGCGATCGGATTACGATTTAAGGCTCCGCCGACCGCACGGGCTGCCTTCTCCGAACCGATCATCCGTGCGAGTTGCCCGTAACTTGCCGTCTGTCCAAACGGAATCGTTCGTAAAGCGGTCAGGACACGCCGTTGAAAATCGGTCACCTGTAGGCGGCAAGGAATACCGTCCAATGCTTCGGGGTGCCCTTTTTCATATGATGCCAGTGCAGCGGCAAGGAATTCCGGTAAAGCTGCTTCGAAATAAGCGTCTTGATGCAGATATTGTCTAAGACGTGTCATATCGTGTCCGAAGTCGAGATAAACGACCGTCTCGTCTTCCCAGGCGACAACGAGTTCGCCAAAGGTACAGCTGACTTTTTTATACGGCACGTTCCGCCCTCCATTCACTCAATAGTCGTTCGCCCTCGACCTGGACGTCGGTTGCAGAATCAACGAGCAAACGTGCTTCGACGTAGTCCTTTTCCTCTTGTCCTGCAATCCGTCCGATTGCCCAAATCGCCAGCGCACGCATATCTTCCCGTTGATCTGTTTCCGCCATCACACGTAATGCCTCCAGCGCCGTCCGGTCCTGATAATGAACGAGTGCACAGACCGCGTTACGCTGAATTGGTTTTTTCCCGCGCCATGCTCCGGACAACGAACCGAATCGTGTCTTGAATTCACGGTTACTGAGTGAAAGCAGCGGAATCAACAAGGGTTTGACCTGTTCCGGATCCGGTTGCAGCTCACTGTGTTGTGTGGCATGTTTTTTTCGATTGTACGGACAAACCTGCTGACAGGTGTCACAGCCATATAATCGATTTCCGAGGGCATAGCGGAAGTCTTCCGGAATCAGAGTCTTCGTCTGTGTAATGAACGAGATGCATCGCTTCGCATCGATGACGCCCGGTTCGACAAGAGCATCTGTCGGACAGGCATCGAGACATTTGTTACATGAACCGCACAACTCTTCGACCGGTTCGTCCGGAGGCAGGTATTGATCTGTAATCAATTCTCCTAAATAAAGATAAGAACCATGCTCCTCACTAATGATGGAACAGTTTTTCCCGCTGAATCCGATTCCGGCCCGTTCTGCGACCGCGCGATCGACCAATTCTCCCGTATCGACCATCGAACGTGTTTGGGCACCCGGACACAACACCTGAATTTTTTCCTCCAGTAATGTCAGCCGTTGCTTCAACGCTTGATGATAATCCAGTCCCCAAGAAGAGCGTCCAAAAATCCCGCGGCGTTCCCCTTCTCTGCCACGCGGAGCATCCTTGAGCTTGCTTGGATAAGCGACGGCGATTGCGATGATCGAGACGGCATCATCCAGTAACAGCGTAGGTGTCGTCCGTCGTTCAAGATCAGGCTCTTCGAATCCGGAAGCATATCCTTTTTCTTGTTGCTGAACGAGACGCTGTTTCATCACCAAAAAGGGATCAGCCGTCGTGATGCGGCATTCATCGATTCCAATCTCTTTGGCATACATCTGCAATTCTTTTTTCAACAATTCCCCCTGCATCGTATCTCTCCTTTCGCTAGTTCGCTCGTTTATCTCCATGCTAAACAAAAAGAGCAATGTGTCAATTAAAAACGACACGTTGCTCTTTTCAGGTAAGCGGGTGAAGAGAATCGAACTCTCATCATCAGCTTGGAAGGCTGAGGTTTTACCACTAAACTACACCCGCAACATAACGGTGGTCGGAATCGAAACAACACTCCAAAGGAACACGATTTTGAGTCGTGCGCGTCTACCAGTTCCGCCACACCGGCACAATCTCTTGCAAAACTATTCAATTAAGAATTATTGGAGGCGCCAGTCAGAATCGAACTGACGATAGAGGAGTTGCAGTCCTCTGCCTTACCACTTGGCTATGGCGCCACTCATTGGAGCGGAAGACGGGATTCGAACCCGCGACCCCGACCTTGGCAAGGTCGTATTCTACCACTGAACTACTTCCGCACAAAAGCTGGGCTGGAAGGGATCGAACCTTCGCATGCTGGAATCAAAATCCAGTGCCTTACCACTTGGCCACAGCCCAATAATAAAAGGGCGACTGATGGGAATTGAACCCACGAATGCCGGAATCACAATCCGGTGCGTTAACCACTTCGCCACAATCGCCATAATAATAAAACAGGGGCAGCAGGAATCGAACCCGCGCTGACGGTTTTGGAGACCGTAGTTCTACCGCTAAACTATGCCCCTAAAGTGGTGGGGGGGGGCGGATTCGAACCGCCGAACCCGAGGGAGCGGATTTACAGTCCGCCGCGTTTAGCCACTTCGCTACCCCCCCACAATGGGAAAATCAGTTAAAAAATCATATGGTGGCTTTGGACGGAATCGAACCGCCGACACGAGGATTTTCAGTCCTCTGCTCTACCGACTGAGCTACAAAGCCTTAACAATGGCGGTCCTGACGGGATTCGAACCCGCGATCTCCTGCGTGACAGGCAGGCATGTTAACCGCTACACCACAGGACCGTATGTAATTGCGGGGGCCGGATTTGAACCGACGACCTTTGGGTTATGAGCCCAACGAGCTACCAGACTGCTCCACCCCGCGCTAATAAAAATGGTGACCCGTACGGGAATCGAACCCGTGATACCGCCGTGAAAGGGCGGTGTCTTAACCGCTTGACCAACGGGCCATTATAAAGTGAAAAATGTTATGGCGGAGAGCAAGGGATTCGAACCCTTGAGACGCTTATGACGCCTACACGATTTCCAATCGTGCTCCTTCGGCCACTCGGACAGCTCTCCATTGCATGTGGTGAAGAAGTAATATAATGGCTCCGCAAGTAGGATTTGAACCTACGACCTACCGGTTAACAGCCGGTTGCTCTACCACTGAGCTATTGCGGAACGATCGCCTGGCAGCGTCCTATCCTCACAGGGGGAAGCCCCCAACTACTTTCGGCGTTCAAGTGCTTAACTTCCGTGTTCGACATGGGAACGGGTGTGACCACTTGGCTATCGCCACCAGACATCTATTATCTTAACATTATGTTTCCATAACGTCAAGACTTTTTTTGAAAAGCTCGCGCCCTCAAAACTGAAGTCATCAACAAAATCATCTGCTAGAACAAGGCCTCGACCGATTAGTATCACTCAGCTCCGCATGTCGCCATGCTTCCACCCGTGACCTATCTACCTCATCGTCTCTGAGGGGTCTTTCTTGATTACTCAAAGGGAAATCTCATCTTGGAGGGGGCTTCATGCTTAGATGCTTTCAGCATTTATCCCGTCCGCACGTAGCTACC
>NZ_KK211187.1:2481388-3066556 GCF_000620805.1 Exiguobacterium undae DSM 14481
CTTGCGCTTCATTCATTGTTTGTATCCGAAGATACGTTTTTTGCCTCATCGTTCAGTTTTCAAAGTTCGTCGTGTCGTTTTCAGCGACTTTAATAAGATATCACGGAATAACTTATGCGTCAATCCTTTTTTCAAATTAATTTATCGCGTCATCGGCGTGTGCCTGTCGACATGTATTAATATACTATCTCGAGATAATAACGTCAACACTTTTCCCTTAATTTTTATTGTGTTATTTTTTCCTTCTATAATATGCCGACGTTTTTTATTTTAACCAATTAAAAAAACCGGTCTATTAGACGACCGGTTCATACGTTACGAGTTCTACTCCCAAACCTTTTGTCCGTTGATAAGAAATACGAACCAATCCTTTACGGATAAAGAAATCAATCAGACTGCCTAAGTCCACTTTCAGCTCTTCCAAACGATCGTCTTCCATCAACTCATACATCGTCCACGGCCGATCGTGTTCCCGCATCACTTCAAATAAGTATTTCCCACCGGACAATACCTTGGACTGCAACAAGTGCTCGAGACCAATCAACGCTAAATGAATCCGTTGCTCCAATGTTTCTTCGCTTAATAATAATTGCTCATACAGCTTGTAGACGTCCGGATCGTCTAAACGTGCCTGTTCCCAAACGACGACTTCCGGGTGTGCCCCTTTTTCGAGAACCGACAACCGCGCCAAATGATGCAAGGCATGGTGGACATGCGTGTAGGCGTCATAGTAGTTTCCGCGACTGAACAGATTTCTTCCGTCCTGAAAACGGCGCAACAGTTTCGCGAACGACAGGGACATCTGCAAACATCGTTCCGTCTCCGGAAAATTAAGTAATTGTTTTTTTAAGTCCGTCAAATAATCATTTCGTTCAAAAATGATGGTCCCTTCTGATATCCAATGAACCGCTCGCCGATTCGCATTTAAGATCAGCCAACGCGATAAGACCTGTTCGTTTACAAGATGTAACGAAACGCGTAATGTATCCAAACGGTAATGTTTGACCGTCCATTCAATTGATGGATCACGTGTGATCACTAGAAGCAAGACATCAAATTGATCCGTCAGCGAGTCTCTTGGCTGTCTTTTTTCAACGGAGATGATTCCCTGCGTCTCCGGATAAGCTGCATATTCCGAATAAATCGTGCGTGTCACTTGTTCCATTTCCCTCTCACCCTTCTTTGCTCCGTACTCATCACTCTGATCATTCGTCCGTTACCATTTTCGACAAAAAATCAACCGTTCCTGCTTCAGACTCGATCCAACAATATGCTAGACTGACTACAGGGGGAATTCATGTGAAAAAACAACGTAAAAATAAAATAAACCGTGCCCGTAACTTGGCAATGTTCCTTGTTTTCGGCGGCATGCTTGTCATGTACGGCGGTCTTTTGTTAAAACAATTCGAAATCATCATGGTCATTTTAATGCTGGTCGGATTTGTCATGGTGCTTGCAAGTACAGCCCTTTATTTCCTCATCGGACTAACTTCGACGAAAGCCGCTGTTGTCACCTGTCCGAACTGCGGAAAGGAAACGAAGGTTCTGGGCCGGGTCGATTTATGTATGCACTGCGACGAACCGCTGACGATGGACCGAAATCTTGAAGGTAAAGAATTTGATGAAAAATACAATAAACACAGTAAACGAGCTCCCCGCTAAAGGAAGCTCGTTTTTTCATTGCACCTTCGATTGGCAGTCCGGACAAGTTCCGTATACTTCTAAACGATGACGATCCACTTTGAAACCTGTCAAGTGGGCAGCAACCGTCTCGACGTCGTCAAGAACAGGGTAATTGAAGTCCACGATTTTTCCGCAGCCTTCACAAATCATATGATAATGGCGAGTCGTGACAAAGTCGAAGCGACTCGACGCATCCCCATAATTCATCTCTTCTACGATTCCTTTTTCCCGGAAGACCCGTAAGTTATTATAAACCGTCGCCACACTCATATTTGGAAAACGATGTTCGAGCGCACGATAAATTTCATCTGCTGTCGGATGGGTATGTCCCGTCGTTAAATATTCCAAAATCGCATGACGTTGTGGTGTCATCCGAACGCCTGATTCACGTAAAGAGCGTACTGCATCATCTAGCATCTCGTTCGCCACGTCATCCCCTCATTTCTATCTTTCATTGATTATTAGATTGTAATCTTTATAATTAGTCTACCTACATTCTTTCTTTCCGTCAACGGCTCTGCTCCCCGTTTGACGGACATGATACAATCATATCGTGATATTTTTCACGTATCAATGATTGGAGGAATCATCATGTCAACTCACGCAAACCGCCCAACTTCCGAAGCATTATACGAAGTGGCACAAAAATGTATCGTCGGAGGCGTCAACAGTCCCTCCCGTTCTTATAAGGCAGTCGGAGGCGGTGCCCCCGTTTATATGGAACGCGGAGAAGGTGCTTATTTTTATGATGTCGACGGCAATCGTTATATTGATTACTTAGCAGCTTACGGACCGATCATCACAGGTCACGGTCACCCTCATATTACGGAAGCGATCACGAACGCTTCAAAAAACGGCTTATTGTACGGGACACCGCATCGTCTGGAAATCGATTTTGCCCACAAACTCCAACAAGCGATCCCGTCTTTGGAAAAGGTCCGCTTTACGAACTCTGGAACAGAGGCCGTCATGACGACGATTCGCGTCGCCCGCGCCTACACGGGACGTGAACTCGTCGTCAAGTTCAGCGGATGCTACCATGGTCACTCGGACTTGATGCTGATTGCAGCTGGTAGTGGTCCCGCGACCCTCGGTTCACCTGATTCAGCCGGTGTGACGAAAGCAACTGCCAAAGAAGTCATTACGACACCGTTCAACGATATTGAAGCATATCGTCAGATCATGCAGGAATGGGGCGACCAAGTCGCCTGTGTCCTCGTCGAACCCATCGTCGGAAACTTCGGGATTGTTGAACCACAACCCGGTTTCCTCGAAGCAATCAATGAAATCACTCACGAACATGGTGCACTCGTCATCTATGATGAAGTCATCACGGCTTTCCGTTTCATGTACGGCAGTGCCCAGGAACTGCTGAACATCCGTCCGGACATGACCGCACTCGGAAAAATCATCGGTGGCGGTTTGCCGATTGGTGCATATGGCGGTCGCCAGGACATTATGGAACACGTCGCACCACTCGGTCCGGCTTATCAGGCGGGAACGATGGCCGGTAACCCGGCTTCAATGGCTGCCGGAATCGCTTGCCTTGAGTTACTCGAACAGCCGGGTGTTTACGAAGAGTTCGATCGCCTTGGCGCAAAGCTCGAACAGGGTATTCTCGAAGCAGCAGACACACATGCTGTCACGATTACGATCAACCGCCTCAAAGGAGCCTTGACGGTCTACTTCACGGATGAGACGGTCGTTGATTATTTAGGAGCAGAGCGTGCAGACAGTGAAATGTTCGGCCGTTTCTTCAAGCTGATGCTTGAACAGGGCGTTAACCTTGCCCCTTCTAAATACGAAGCCTGGTTCTTGACGACCGCTCACACAGAAGCAGACATCGACGAGACGATTGCTGCCGTCAATCGTGCTTTCGCACAACTGTAAGCTGTTCACCTTTCATTACAAAAAAGCTATTCCGTTTTTACGGAATAGCTTTTTTTTCATTCGACGAGCTCTAGGTTTTGGATCGCATACAGTTCAAAGTAAGCACCACGTTTACGCATCAAGTCTTCATGACGTCCCATCTCCGTAATTTGACCGTTCTCGATGACAACGATTTTATCTGCATCGGTGATGGTCGAAAGACGGTGGGCGACGGTAAACGTCGTTCGTCCTTTGGCGAGACGCGCCAGTGAATCTTGAATCATCGCTTCACTTTCTAAATCCAACGCACTTGTCGCTTCATCTAAAATCAAGATTGGTGGATTTTTCAGGAAGACACGGGCAATCGCCAGACGCTGTTTTTGTCCGCCTGATAATTTAACACCTCGTTCGCCGACCGGTGTTTTGTATCCATCTTGCAGTCGTTCGATGAATTCATGGGCATTGGCGGCTTTCGCTGCAGCAATGACCTGTTCATCCGTCGCCTCCGGATTTCCCATCTTGATGTTCATCTCGACCGATTCACTGAACAGAATCGATTCTTGCATGACCATTCCGATTTGATCACGCAGACCACGCAACTTCAAATCGCGAATGTCGACGCCGTCAAGGGTAATCCGTCCGGAAGAGACGTCATAAAAACGCGGAATCAGACTGACGAGGGTTGATTTCCCTCCGCCAGACATGCCGACGAAAGCAATCCGTTCCCCGGCCTGAACGTCGAGCGTCAAACCGTTGATCGCCCGTTCGCCCCCTTCTTCATACGAGAAGCTGATATTTTCAAATTGAACGTTCCCTTTGACAGCAACCGGATTTTTAGCTGTCGCTTTCTCCGTGATGTCATACGGTTCATCCAAAAATTCGAACATCCGGTCCATCGAGGCAATCGACTGGGTCAATGTCGTCGATGAGTTGACGAGCCGTCCGAGCGGTGCGTATAGACGGTCGATATAGGCGATGAAGGCCACCATCGTCCCAAGTGATTCTTGACCGTTCAAGACAAGGAAGGCCGCAGCACCAAAAATCAAGATGGGTGCAAAATCAGTAATCGTCGAGACGACGACATATGTCCGGGCGTTCCAGTTGGTTTGGCGTAACGCAGCTGTCAAGAATCCGTCATTTTGCTTTTTAAAGGCACGGTTTTCATGGGGTTCGAGCGCAAAACTGCGGATGACGGCCATGCCATTGACCCGTTCCGTCAAGTGACCTTGCAGTTCAGCCAGTGCCGCGGACCGGTCACGTGTCAGACTGCGGAGCCGGCCGTAGAAAAATTTCACGGCAAGCGCATAAAACGGCAACGGGATGATGGCAACGAGTGTCAGCTTTGGATCAATGGTCCACATGATGGCAATCGCAATCAAAATCGTAATCATATCGAGCCACAAGTTCATCAGACCGGTCACGACAAAGTCTTTTGTTTGTTCGACGTCATTAATGATCCGTGAGATGACCTCACCTGTTTTCGAATTTGAATAAAACCGAAGTGATAATTTCTGTACATGATCAAACAGTCGATTCCGGACATCAAACAGAATTTTCGAAGCGGACCACTGGGCAAGGTATTGCCGGATGTACTCGAGCGGTGGTTTGACGACGAGGAAGACGAAGAAACCGGCTCCGATCAGATACGCCAACTCTTTACTGCGTTCCGCCAATGGCACAGTCGTCGTCTCAGATAATAAATTGTCGATAATGTATTTATAGAGTAACGGTAACCCTAACGGAATCGAGAATTTGATGATTCCGACAAACACGGTCAGGAGGATTTGTTTCTTGTATGGTTTGACGAATTCCATGTATCGCCGGATCGAACCTTTTTCTTTTAATCGTACTTGTTTTGTTCTAGCCATGTGTTTCCCTTCTTTCCACTAAAAAAAGACGATGGCGAACCATCATCTCCGATATCTTGTTTCGTATTCACGATACCACGTTTCAACGAATGCTGGATTAAACGGACCCTTCCGACTCCGAATCCATTGAATCAAAATTTGGACGTTGTCTTTTAGAATACGATCAATCGCTTTCGGATAATTCATCTCGCGGCGATGTTTTTCGTACTCGTCCTCATCCAAAATCATGTAAGACATGTCTGGATACACCTTGATGTCTAAATCATAATCAATGTACTTGACTGCTCGATCCTTTTCATCAAACGTCGAAGGTGACCCTAAGTTGCAGTAATAGTAGATTCCGTCTTCACGGATCATACAAATTACATTAAACCAGAGTTCTGTCGAAAAATAACAAATCGCGGGTTCGCGTGTCCGCCACTGACGACCATCCGATTCACTGACCATGATCCGGTCATTGAATCCAATCAATTCTTCATCCGTCGATTTAAGCACGAGCGTTTCTTCCCAAACTCTGTGTAAGCTGCCGTTATGTTTGAAACTTTGAATCTCAATCTTGCTACTTTCTTTTGGGAATCGACTCATGTGCTACTCCTTTCTGAAGCTTTTTATTCAGTTTTTTCTCTACTCTCGTGCTTATTATACCCATTTTCAGAACACATGAAAAACGAAAGGCTATTTTTTCAGGAAAATGACTGGTATTTATTTTGAAAAATGATGCAAGATGGCTTGTTTTCGTTGCTGAAACATCGGCCGAAGAATAAAGGCGTCGACAAACCATTTTGGAAAATAGGATTTATAGATTAAGTCGTCAATCATGTATAAGCCATCCTGACGTTCTTCGACACGGTGTGTATGACACCACGCAGCGAAAGGAAACGGCACCTTCACTCCGACGTCAACAAATGCATCTTTTCCGACCATCGGGATGATTGAATCCCACTGTACAAAAATCGGCGGTACCCCGACCTTCAGCTGGATCGTATTGCCGGCATATGTCCGGGTGTCACCGATGGTCTGAACTTTGGGAAAAGTCGTCATCCCGGTCAATGCTTTGGCATCACTTAAAAATAACCAAGCTTGTTCTTTTGTCGTCGGGACACGGGTTTCCGTCATAAAACGATTCATTAAAGTTCCTCCTTTAGTAGACGATCAATCTTCATCTGGGCGACTGAAATCGGTTGCTTGGCATATGTTTGTTCATCCATCAAGACGGTCCCTTCCGGTTGGGTCGTGACACGATAGACGGTAATGTCCCAAATCCGGTGGGAAAAGATATGTTTGACACTGCCGATACGCGTTCCCGGCTGCTCTTCTGACGTTTCGACCAGAGGGTATTGCCACATGCCCGCGAGGAGTCCTGTATCGGGACGTTGCATGACTGCCACTTGACCGTTTTCTTCATATACCAAGGCGTCATACTGAATCGTCTGCGTTTTCCCTTTTTTGGTTTTGACCGGAAGCTCTGCTTGAACAGACCGCTCGTAGGCGAAACAGACATCATTGACCGGACAAAGTCCACACATCGGTGATTTTGGCGTACAGACCATCGCGCCCAGTTCCATCAAGCCTTGATTGAAACTTGAAGGATCCGTGTGATCAATCAACTCATGGACAGCAGCTTCGAATACTTTTCGTGTTTTCGGAGCGGCGATGTCGTCATAAATCCCCAAGACCCGTGATAAGACACGCATGACGTTCCCGTCAACAGCCGGCTCCGGATGGCCGTAAGCGATAGAGAGCACGGCACCCGTCGTATAGGGACCGACCCCCCGCAAACTTTCGAACCGTTCCTTTTCATCCGGTACGATTCCGCCGTATTTTTCAACAACTTCCTGAACGGCGATTTGAAGGTTCTTAACACGGGAATAGTACCCTAAGCCTTCCCAGTATTTTAAGACTTCACTTTGTTCCGCCGAAGCCAAGTCGTGTGGTGTCGGAAAGCGTTCCGTGAAGCGGTGATAATAAGGAATCACCGTATCGACCCGTGTCTGTTGCAACATGATCTCACTGATCCAGATATGGTAAGGATTTTTCGTTTCACGCCATGGAAGTTGCCGTTGTTCCCGCAAGAACCATTGCACCAGTTCGGTTGTAAAATGTTGCTTATTAAAGTTTGTGAAATATTCTGTAACGAGAGTCAAAATTCTACCTCTTTTCTGTCTGATACGTTATAGTAAGTTCAATTAACCATGAAATCACTCTACGATTCTTTTTATTATCTTGAATACTTTATAGAGGAGCGAATTCGCATTGGATACTGGTACGCATATCGGAATGGGACTTTGTCTCGCCGCCATTTCAACACTTGAACCCGATGTCGCAGCAAGTGCTACACTGTTCGCTGCCGTCACCACTACAGCTTTGGTCGGTTCCCATGCTCCGGACTTTGATACTGTATTTAAATTTAAAGGCAACAGTGCCTATCTCAGACAACACCGTGGTAAATCACATGGCTTAATCGCTTTGATTGCTTGGCCGTTGTTGTTGGCGATCGTCATCGGCGCTTTATTTGGTGTTCCACCTACTTCATTATGGCTGATGGCACAGACCGCTGTCGCCCTTCATGTCTTCGTCGATCTGTTTAATGCTTACGGCACACAGGCTCTCCACCCCTTTAAAAGGACTTGGATCGGATGGGGTGTCATCAATACATTTGACCCGTATCTGTTCACGATGTATTACAGCGCGTTCGGCATCTGGCTGCTGACCCGGGCGACGATTGTCATCTTCCCGATTCTGATTGCAATCGTCATCATCTACTACGCCGTTCAGTTTAAGTTGCGAAACGACGCTTTGGCAACGGCAGCCCGTTACTATGGCGGAGCGCATAAGCTGTTTATTTCGCCCGGTATGAAATGGGATGAATGGCACGTCGCGGCCCGCTTGCGAAATGAATATGCTGTCGTCAAAATCAATGCCGGTACCGTCGTCGAATGCGGTAATTTCCGGATTAAGGACGAACCGCATGGAGACGAATTATACGAAATCGTCAAAGAAAATGCCGATTTGCAAGCTTTTCTCGAATTCTCAAAAATTCACACGTATACCGTTTCACGAAAAGACGGGATTGTCGAATACCGTTTCACAAACTTACGTTACTTTACGAAAGAAGTTTATCCGTTCGTCGCGGTTGTCCGGATCGATGCGACCTCCCGCCAGATCGTCAGCTCGTACACCGGCTGGGTCTTCAGTGAACGCACATTACAAAAAAAACTGGTTGTCCCTGCACTATGAATAAAGGACTCGTTACCCGAAACAACTTCCGGGTCAACGAGTCCTTTTTTTTGTTGCATCTGAATCACTGGGTGTCGCGCCCGATCATCAGATGTTTGAATTTCTCATTTGTCGTGTTGAAACGATGAAGCATCGCTCCATGCTGTTTGATCTGTTGCTGAACGAAACGGACGGCAACAGCCTCGCCTTGATACTTTTCGCCCGCACGTGCGAGCGTCGCCTCGAAATCCTCCCACAGCACTTCGACCCATGTCAACGCTTCAAGCGGTGTCAGCGTCTCATTGACAAGTTGCAGTTCATTTGCCAGTCCTTGTAATGCTTCTGAACGATTTTGATCCATCATCATTCCTCCTCTTCTTGAATCAATGCCAGTGGAATCGCCACTTCATTGACGGTCCCTTCGAAATGTCCCCATCCCATGACACCGTTGACGAAATGCAACTCGAATCGCGCTTCTTCCCCGTCGATCCGGTAAAAGCGTCCCGTCTCGAACCGGCTGGCATCAACAAGATAACTTTGGGCAATCGCAATCTTTCGAATGATGACTTCCACTTCACTCATATTGCCGTGTTGCTCCGCTTTTCGTTTTTGTTCATTCAATTTCGTCACGAGCATCTCTAATTCATACTTCGACAGTTGACTCATTCGTGTATCCATTAAAAAACTCCCCCTCTTCGTCATTAGTATATACGAAAAGAGGGAGGAGAATCATAGGGTTAGCTTGATTTCAGTTCGAGATTCCGTTTGCTTTGCAAGGCATACATTTTGGCGTAGATGTTTTGTTTTGCGAGCAATTCTTCGTGTGTACCACGTTCAGCAATCCGTCCTTGGTCAAGAACAATGATTTCATCCGCGTCTTTGATCGTCGACAAGCGGTGGGCGATGATGAACGTCGTCCGCCCTTTCGTCAACGTCAATAACGCTTCTTGAATCATCGCTTCCGTCTCGGAGTCGACACTCGCCGTTGCCTCATCGAGCACCAAGATGGCCGGATCAAAGGCCAATGCCCGGGCAAAACTGATTAACTGCCGTTCCCCGGCAGATAAGGTCGCCCCTTTTTCGATGACCGGTTCATCCAGTCCTTTCGGGAGCCGGTCAATGAATCGATCCGCGCCCACCGCAACGATGGCTTCGCGGATACGCTCCTCCGAAATGGCCGGATTTCCGAGCGTGATGTTCGACCGAATCGTTCCTGTGAATAAAAACGGATCTTGCAAGACGATCCCCATATGATCCCGAACCGCCTGCTTCGGGAGTTTCGTGACATCTTGTCCGTCAATCAACAACTGTCCGGAGGACGGATCATAAAAACGCATCAATAAGTTCATGATCGAACTTTTTCCGCTGCCCGTATGACCAACGAGGGCAACCGTCGCCCCCGGACGCGCATCAATTTCAATGTCTTGCAACACAGGATGACCCGGATCGTAACTAAATCCGACCTGCTTGAATTCGACACGTCCCGCAAAACGAGCAAGGCGTCCTTTTTCGACGTCTTCTCCTTGCTCATCCAGCAACTGGAACATCCGGTCCGCGGAAACGAGTGCCTGCTGCAATGGAGACAACTGGTTCATGATTTGAGTGACCGGTTCAAAGAGACGTGAGACATAGTCGATATAAGCGTATAAAATACCGAGCGATAAAAACGTCCCGTCAGTCAAACTCTTTCCGGCGACGACCCAAATCAACAAAGCGAGTGTCAGGTTTTTCAAGAAATACGACAAGTTGTGCGACATCAAGGCATCGAGCCGTAATAACTTCGAACGGGTCTGATAATTCTCTTCGTTTTTCTGTTCGAATTCTGCCAACACTTCTTTTTCCCGCGCATAGGCTTGAATGATCGGCATCGTTTGAATATTTTCATTCAACTGACCGTTCATGTCGGCGACAAGCGACCGGACCTTAAAGTTGTTTTCCGTCGCCAATTTTTGAAACAGCTGAATCCAGAAATAGACGATCGGGATGATCAGGAGCGAGACCAGTCCCAGACGAATATCGAGGAAAAACATCGCTACTAAAATTCCGGCCATCGTGATCAACCCGGAAAAGACCCGCGCCAACACCCCTAGATATAAATCACGAATCGTTTCCGTATCATTCGTCACCCGGCTGACGATTTTCCCGATCGGTGTTTGGTCAAAGTAGCGGACCGGCAACCGTTGTAAATGGGAAAAAACATCAAGACGCATCCGTTTGACGATTTTATGCGCCGACCGCTGAAGCAAGATTTGCTGAATCCAGTTCAGCCCCGCTGCAATCAACAGCAAGACGATATAAAGGAGCGACAACCAACCGACCGCTTTTAAGTCGGAGGCGTAAAAGTCATAGACTTGCCCTTGCGTCAGCTTTTCGACACCCGAATAACGGAATGTCTCGTCGCCGCGTGTGATGGTCAACGTCCCATCGGTCACGTTCCGTTCTCCGCCGCTGACGACTTGCTCCGGAACAAAATAGTATCCTTCTTTCGATTGAACGATTGAAATCGGTTGAATGATGGCAGACTCAGATACGTCTTTCGTCTTCGCGAACTCTCGTCCTGCGTATTCCACCGTTCCGCCCGACTCCACTTCGACCCAGTCCTTTTCAATCGCGACGATATGCTCGTCGATGATGACTTTTGCAATGTACGGACCGGTCAATTCTGCTCCAACCGCCAGAATCAATAAAAACAATCCCAGGAAAATGGCGCGTTTCTCATACATCGCATAGCGGACAAGCGAACGAATCGTCGTTTTCCGACGAACAGGATCCAGTAGATACAACTCTTCTTCATTCATGTTTGACACCTCCTACCTTACGTTTCTTCACTTTGACGTTCAAATTGCTCGGCATACCAGCCCTGGCGTTCCATCAACTCTTCATGCGTTCCGCGTTCCGTCACTTGACCGTCTTGGAGAACAAGGATTTCGTCCGCATGGGCAACAGCGGACAACCGGTGGGCGACGATCAACGTCGTGGACTGCTCACGATTGGTGCGGATCGCTTCGATGATATGTGATTCGGTTTTCGCATCTACAGCTGACAAGGAGTCGTCGAGCAATAACAATTTCGGTTTCTTCAACATCGCCCGAGCAATCGAGAGCCGTTGCTTTTGTCCACCGGATAACGTGACACCACGTTCGCCGACTAGCGTCTCAAGACCTTGATCGAGCATCGTGACATCTGTCGTAAACGAAGCGAGGCGAATTGCTTCTTGCAATTCCGCTTCCGTTGCCGTTCCGGCACCAAACAAGATGTTATCCCGGACAGTTTTCGAGAACAGTAAATGTTCCTGCGAGACATAACCCGTCCAGCCCCGGACCGTCTCAAGCGCCACATCTTCGTACGGCGTCCCGTTGACTTTCAACATGTCGCGTCCGACCGGATATTCGCGGAGGAACTGGCGTAGCAACGTCGTTTTCCCGGCCCCTGTCGGACCGACGATTCCAATCGTCTTCCCTTGTTCAATCGTTACGTTAACGCCGCGCAAGGCCGGTTGATCCGTTCCCGGATACGTAAATGTCAAATCCGATACTTCAATCGTTTCCGGAGTCGCTACGTCGACAGCCGGCGTTGAGGTGATCAGCGGCTTAACGCGCATCGTCGCCTGCAGACGGTCAAGACTTGCCGTTCCGCGCTGGATGACATTGATCAATTCCCCGAACGCATACATCGGCCAGATCAACATCCCGAGGTAAATATTGAAGGCAACGAGCTGTCCGAGCGTGATGTCGTTCGTAAAGACAAGGTACGTCCCGAACGATAAACCGATCAAATAACTGATGCCGACTAATAATTTAATGATGGGTTCAAACAAGACATCAATTTTGGCGACATGCATGTTTTTATCAAACACATCAGTCGTCACGTCATCAAACTTTTTGACATCGATGTCTTCTTGAACAAAGGAACGGATGACGCGCAGACCAGAAATCGATTCCACGACTTGGTCATTCATCGTGCCGAACGCATCCTGTGCCGTCATGAAACGTCCGTGAATCTGACTGCCCAGCTTGTTCATCGCATAAGCAAGAATCGGCATCGGCAACAGTGCCGCCAGTGTCAGCTTCCAATCAATGGCGACACCCATCACGACGAGCGTAATCGCCGTCATGTTCAACGAATCGACGAGTGTCAGGACACCAAATCCGGCTGTCCGTTCAACCGCCTTCAAGTCATTGGTCGCCAGCGCCATTAAATCGCCTGTTCGATTGCGCTGATAAAAGGTGGGTGTCAGTTTTAACAAGTGCGTAAAAAACTGACTGCGTAACGTGCGTTCCAGTAAAAAAGCCGTTCCGAATAATTTCGCAAGCCATAAATACGTCAAGATAAAGGACGCGATTGAAATTACGACAAGACCAACCACATACTGGATCAAGGTCGTCCGGTCCATTGAACCGGACCGTAATCCGTCAATGACTTTTCCAATCAGCCATGGTGGTGTCAGGTCGATGAAGCCGGTCACGATCAATAACAACACGGCAACTAAATACGATTTTTTATGTTCCTTCAGAAACCAACTGAGTTGGCGAAATAATCGCACGATGGTTCCCCCCTTTGTCGTTCATAATGGTGTTATCTGGTTTCCAAGCACGCAAAAAAGGCAGACTGATTTCCGGAGCAGTCCGGGAATCAATCTGCCTTTCTAAAGACGATTTGAATCGACAATATGGTCTGCGTGCTCGGGAAACGGATTCCCTGTCAATCGCACACTGAATGAGTGTTTATACGAGTTCGAGAGTCTCCGCCATATTCAACTGTTGGATGGATGTGATAACAATTGGCTGTTTCATGTGACGGTTCCTCCTTTTCTTAATCTGTGCGTAGGATAGCATAATTGTCGAACAATTGTCAATTTTGTGTCTAGTTTTAAAAAAATGGCTTACCTTTCGTCAAATCCCGTCTTCTTCTTCCTGTTTCACCTGCTCAATCGCTTCTGAGACAAGCGCATACGGGAAGCCTTTTCGGACAAGGGCCTGCTGTGTTTTTTGAACACGGGCGAACGGCTCCAGGTTCCGGTATTTCGGATAGTACTTCCGGGCTTGATACAATGCAGCCGACTCTTCCGTTTCCGCTTCGACCTCTTCAAAAACAAGTTGTAGCCCCTGTCTTGTGACTTCCGTTGAGAAGCCGCGTTGCATCAACGTTTGCTGCAATTTTTGTTTGAGTTCCCGAACCGATCTTCGCGCCAGTTCTTTTTGTTTTTGCCGCAGAAATTTCAGTACTTTTTCCAGTTCTTCTTCTTCCGTAAACTCCGCGAGTGCTTCGTCGATATACGACTTCGGAACCTTCAAGGCTTCGAGATCCCGGCGAATCTTTCCGGGACCTTGCGGCGTCGTCGCTTTTTTCGTTGCCGTATATGCCAAGGCAAACTGTTGGTCATTCAGGTATTTTTGATCGGTCAACCGTTTGATGGCATGTTTCACCGCGTGCTCCGGTGTTTCTTTTTCCATCAAGTAGGCTTCGACTTCACTCGTCGCCCGCATCCGGTAAGACAAATGATTGAGGGATAAACGATAGGCTTTTTGCTGTTCTTCCGCCGTCAGGACTTCCTTGACGAAATCATCGTCTAGCTCTTTGTCACGCTGTAGATTATATTTGATTAAAATATCGACATCGACGGCAAAGGCGTATTCTTCTTTGCCCTCCCGCTCAATGTAGATATTAAAACGTTCCGTATTTTTCTTTTGGGTGGAGATCCGTTTGATTTTCAAGTCTGTTCCTCCTTTTTCATTCTCTTTCTTCCACGATAACATGTTGAATGAGGTTTGAGTGAAATGGACAAACGGGAACATATGTACAAGTATTCATTTAGATAGAACGAGAGGATGACTTCAGCTATGAAAATCGCAATTACAGGCGGAACCGGAATGATCGGGCAGGCATTAACAAAACGTTTACTTAACGAAGGACATCAGATTAAAATTCTGACACGGTCACCGAAAGCCGCAACGGGATCCATTTCTTACGTGGAATGGTTGACCGACGGAGCAGCACCTGAACAGGAATTAAACGATGTCGATGCCTTCATCCACTTAGCCGGCGCTTCGATCAATGAAGGACGTTGGACGGAAGAGCGGAAACGCGTGATTCTTGAAAGTCGGATTGATTCGACGAAAGAACTTGTCCGGATCATTCAAGCACTCGATTCCAAACCCGCTGTCGTCTTATCGGCTTCTGCCGTCGGGATTTACGGTCAGGATCGCCACCAAACATTTTCAGAAGAAACCGTGTTACCTCCGACGGCAGACTTCCTCAGCCATGTCTGTGTCGCTTGGGAAAACCTTGCTGAACCGATTGCTGAACTCGGGATTCGTCTCGTCCATCCACGTATCGGCGTCGTCTTAAGTACGGACGGCGGTGCCTATCCGCTGATGCGACTGCCGTACAAACTGTTTGGCGGAGGAACGATGGGCGACGGTAAACAATGGGTTTCTTGGGTCCACATCGATGATCTCGTCGAACTGTTCCTGTTTGCCTTGACGACTGAATCCGTCAGCGGACCGGTGAACATCACGGCACCTCATCCGGAGACGATGCGTCGTTTTGGTCAAACGATTGGGCAGGTACTACATCGTCCCCACTGGTTACCTGCCCCACGCTTTGCGCTTGAGCTCGCTCTTGGAGAAAAAAGTGTCATCGTGCTCGAAGGTGCACGTGTCATTCCCAAAAAAGCACTCGAAAACGGCTTCAAGTTTCGGTATGCTGAATTAAAGGATGCGCTACAGAATCTTGAGCACACAAACTAATACAGGGGCTGACAAATGGTGGATGTTTTAATACGTAATGCACATATCTTCCCGATTACATCAGATAGTTTTTATGGGGATATCCGAATCAAAAACGGTAAAATTGATGAGATCAGTGAGTTGCTCGACGCTAAAGAAGATGAACGGGTCATTGAAGCTGAAGGACGGTTCTTGCTGCCTGGATTCATTGATGCCCATACACATCTTGGTTTATACGATGAGGGAACCGGGACAGTCGGAAATGATGCCAATGAAACGATTTTCGCGATGACGCCCCATTTACGGGCCATCGACGGTGTGTATCCGCTCGATGAAGGATTCAAGGAAGCGATCGAACACGGGATTACGACGGTTCAAGTCATGCCGGGCAGTATGAACATCATCGGCGGCGTGACGAGTGTCATCAAGACACACGGTCGATTCATCGACGATATGATCCTTCGGAAATATGCCGGACTGAAAGTAGCGCTCGGTGAAAATCCAAAACGTGTCCATAGTGCAGGCCGTGCCGGTGAATTGACTCGGATGGGCATCATGGGCATGTTGCGGGAAGCGTTTCTCGAAGTCAAGATGCAACGGACGGCAGATACGTTTGCCCACCGGATGATTGAACGGGTTCTCAAAAGAGAGATGCCGCTCCGTGTCCATGCACACCGTGCGGATGATATCTTATCGGCCATTCGCTTTGCGGAAGAGTTTGATCTGGATGTCCGGATCGAGCACTGTACAGAAGGTCATCTCGTCGCAGAAGAGTTGCAACAATTGCCGATCGAACATGTCACGGTTGGTCCGACGTTTACCCGAAAGTCAAAAATCGAACTGAAGAACAAAACCTGGGAAACATATCGGGTCCTTCATGAACACGGGTTGGAGATTTCGATCACGACGGATCATCCGTACACACCCGTTCAGTACTTAAACTTATGTGCAGGACTGGCAGCACGCGAGGGTTTGCCGGTCGACATCGCCCTTCGCGCCATTACAATCAATCCGGCCCGTTCCATTGGTGTCGATGATCGGGTCGGCTCAATCGAACCGGGAAAAGATGCCGACCTCGTTCTCTGGAGTCACTTCCCGCTCGATTATCTGGCGAAGCCGCTCATGACGATGATCGACGGAAAAGTCATTTTTGAACATCCACACCTGACGTCCATGTCTTAAAAAAAGCCTTTGATTTTAACGGAAATCCGTTGAAATGCAAAGGCTTTTTTCTTTGTGAAAACCGTCCCTTTTTGTTTGCAGGAAATGTCTTGTTTTTGTATGTTTTTTCACAAAAATTATTTACTTGCTTTTTTAAAAAAAGAAGGTAATATTATCTTATCCGACAACTGAAGAAGGCATACCATGCGCGGTTCAAACGAGTCAGACAGGTAGCTTTCGACAATCATTCTAGCGGTCTTAAGAAGGAGGAATGGAAGTATGCTCAAGCAACGGGAGCTGAGCGACTGCGCTGATTTGTTCGAACTGATGCAGCATCAAGACGTATATCCGTACGTCCGCCAAAAAACACGGTACTTTGATGAATTTCTGTTTACTACAAAGCAGGCAATCGAAGAGGAAGAGCGTGGAGAACTGGTCTCACGCACGATCCTAGACGAATTTGACCAACCAATCGGTACAATCAGTTTACTCGATATCGAAGGACAGTATGGGTTTCTCGGTACATGGTTAGGTAAACCGTATCATGGGAAAGGGTACAACAATCTCGCAAAGGAAGCTTTTTTTGCGGAATTATTTTTTGACCTCGAATTCGAAAGTGTCTTCATGAAAATCCGCAAGACTAACATCCGTTCTCAAAAAGCAGCGGAAAAGTTGCCGTACGCCTTTTGTGCGGATGAATTGCGCCCAACCTTACTCGAACAGTTGAACACGGGAGAAACCCAGTTCACGCTGTATGAAGTATCGAAATCAAGTTTTCAAATGTATATCCACGGACGCGAATTCGAAACCGTCTACGAACAACAACTCGAAGCATGAGAGGACCTGTCCTCTTGTGCTTTTTTACTGTTCGTTGATGCGGAACGAAACCTTCAAATGGTATGATGATAAGGAAAATTCATCTTTTGGAAGAGGATGCAACGTCTTCCTATATGAAATGGAGCGATTACTGATGCCGGAACAATCCTTTAAAATACTGGTTGTAGACGATGAAGCACAAATGCGTGACCTGCTTGTCTCAAACCTTCAAAAAGAAAACTACCACACGACGACCGCTTCAAACGGTCAAGAAGCCCTTGACCAAATGCAGCAAGATACGTTTCATCTTGTGTTACTCGATGTCATGATGCCGGAAATGGACGGATTAACCGCTTGTATGCGGATCCGTGAATTTTCGAATGTCCCGATCATCATGCTGACGGCACGTTCCGACGAGCTCGATCGGATTCACGGTTTAAAAATCGGAGCTGATGATTACATCACCAAACCGTTCAGTCCACGGGAACTATTAGCACGAATCGAAGCGACTCTGCGCCGTTCGCATCGTTTTACGGTCGATCAATCGGCCACGTTGACGATTGGAAAACTTGAGCTGGATACGGAAAGTCGGAGTGTCCATGTCAGCGGAAAACCCATCAGTTTGACACGGAAGGAATTTGATTTGCTCCACCTGTTTGTCCAAAACAACGACAAAGTTTTTTCGCGTGAACAACTGCTCGACCAAATCTGGGGTGCGGATTATATCGGAAATCTTCGGACAGTCGATACCCACATCAAAACACTCCGCCTCAAGCTCGGTGAGGCTGGTGGCTCGATTCAGACCGTCTGGGGTATCGGGTATAAGTTCGAGGAAGTATGATTAAACGGTATACCATCCGTCGCCGGATTTGGATTACGATTTGGTTTACAAGCGTGTTCTCAGCCATTTTGTTCGTGTTGCTGACATTTTACTTGTATGACCGCTTTTATTTACAAACGCAGGAAGATCTTCTGCTTAACCGCGGGGAAAAGTTGATTAACATCTATGAATCGGAAGGCTTGTCCGGCGCCTTTTACGATGGCATGACCTATACGAACGAATTGACCGAATCGAAAGTTTTTTTCATCGACTTTCTGAAGAAAAATCCGGCCGGTCTGCGCTTCTTGACGAATGCGGATATTGAACAGTTACGGAACGGCGAAACGGTCGTTTCAAGCCGGATGCACCCGATCGAAGGGTCGGACATTCTCATGACAGGTTTTCCGATCATCGAAAATAACCGTCTTGTCGGAACACTGATTCTGTACCTTGAACTGGGTCAAATCAGTGAACCGTTCCGTCCGCTCCGCTTGATGATTTTCTTCATGATTGGCTTGATTGTCCTCAATCTCGTCATCTTTGGACGCCAGATCATCGATACGATCATCCGCCCGCTGATTGATATGAAACGGGCTTCGACGGTGTATGCACAAGGTGACTTCGATTACCGGATTCCGATCCAATCCGACGATGAAATCGGCGAACTGGCGGAAACGTTAAACAAGATGGCGGAATCACTCGGTGAAGTGGATGAACAACGCAAAGAATTCTTGGCCAATGTCAGCCATGAATTACGGACCCCCCTCTCCTACATCCGGGGCTATACCGAAATGATGCAAGATCAAGCACTCGATGACAAAACGCGTGATCAGTATTATCAAATCATCGAACGGGAAACGGAACGCTTGCAACGGCTCGTCAATGATTTACTGGACCTGGCTCAACTGGAACGGGATTCTTATCCGATGACGAAACAGCCGCTCGTCTTCAGCCAAGTGCTTGAAGATGTCGTCTACCGCATGGAACCGATTGCTAAAACAAAAGGCGTATCGATCATCACGGATTTTGATCCAAGTCAGATTGTCCTCGGAGATAATGACCGACTGGAACAAGTCATCGGAAATATTTTGGATAATGCCTTACGATATACGCCGGCTTCCAAAAACATCTATCTCTCGACCAAAACGGAGGGTGAACGGACGGTCTGCACGATTCGGGACGAAGGGGAAGGCATTCCGCCCGAACATCTGGAACGGTTGACGAAACGGTTTTACCGGGTCGATAAATCACGGACCCGCAAAGACGGCGGAACCGGTCTCGGTCTCGCCATCACAAAACATATCATCGATCGGCATGACGGAACCATTTCCTTTGAATCGGCGCTCGGTGAAGGAACGACGGTCCAAATCATATTACCGTTGCTGCCGGACGAAGAAGATGGATTCGCTTGATCCACGTTGACCAAACCGGTTGATTGCCGCCGGTTTGGTTTTTTGAATTTCTCAGAAAGGACGTTTTACTATCGAAGCGACATTTCTTCATTGGCTGGAGCAAGCCGATACATTTGCTGTACCGATCAGTCTGTTGGTCAGCATACTCGTTAGTTTGTTTGGTGTGTTGCCCAGTGCATTCATCACTGCCGCCAATCTGCTTTATTTTGGCTTTTGGGAAGGGCTTCTGTTGTCCTTTCTCGGAGAGGCTCTAGGTGCCGGGATCGCGTTTTACGTTTACCGTCGGGGTTTCCGGCAGATCGAGCCGCTGATTCGGTCACCCCTTGTCTTGAAATGGCTCGATAAATTGACGAAACAGACGGGATGGGACGCCTTTTGGTCAATCCTCTTTTTACGGCTGCTGCCGTTTGCCCCGTCCGGACTGGTCACCTTCTTGAGTGCGACCAGCGGTGTCTCGGCGCTCGTGTTTTTGAGCGCCAGTACAATCGGGAAAGTACCCGCCCTCCTACTCGAGGCGTTTGCCGTCAATGAATTGATTCAGCGTGACTCGCTCATTCCTTGGCTGATTGCCGGTCTGTTCCTGATCTGCTACCTGTTCTATTGGTGGAAGAAGCGACGGCAACAATCAGGGGTTAACGATTGATGCAACCGTTTTCTTCGTTTAGTGTAGAGAAGTACACAAAGGAGGAAAGAGCATGGAATTACGTTCACTTGGTCAGACCGATATTCAAGTCTCCCCGCTCGGCTTTGGTGCCGGTCACATCGGTTCCGACGCTTTATCGGATCAGGAAGCAAGCCGGGTCTTGCACCAAGCCTTGGACTTAGGCATCCGCCTGTTTGATACGGCGCGCGGCTACGGCTTATCCGAGAAACGACTCGGTCACTTCTTAAAACAACGTCGCCATGACGTCGTCCTGTCGACGAAGGTCGGATATGATGTACCGGGTGCAAAGGATTGGACCTTTCAAGCTGTCGCCGGCGGCATCGATCAAGCACTCTTGACGATGCAGACGGACTTCATCGATATTGTCCACCTTCACTCTTGCAGCAAGGAGATACTCGCGCAAGATGACGTCATCGAGGCGCTGGAACGGGCGAAACAGGCGGGAAAAGTCCGGCTGATTGCTTATTCAGGCGATCGAGATGACTTGGATTATGCCGTCAAAACCGGACGCTTCGACAGTTTTCAAACGTCGGTCAACCTTTACGATCAACGGGTATTGGCTGATTCCGTACCGGAGATTCACCGGCAACAAAAAGGAATCATCGCCAAACGACCGATTGCCAACGCCCCTTGGCGGTTTGACACACGACCGGTCGGACAATATGTCGAGCCTTACTGGGAGCGGGCAGAGCAGCTTGACTTCCCGCTTGAGGAATCGTCCTGGCTTGAGACGGCTCTTCGTTTTACAGTCTTTGAGCCCGGAATCACGAGTGCCATCATCGGCACGGCGAACCCGGAACATTTAATCCGTAACGTCCGTTTGCTCGAACAGGGTCCCTTGTCGCCGGCACGTGTCGCGGATCTAAAACACCGTTTTCAGGAACAAGATCAAAATTGGCTCCAGCAAACCTAAAAAAATGCCTCGTTCCTTTTAAAGAGGAATGAGGCATTTTCATTAAAACTTCTTCTTTTTCTTTTTTTCCAAGACGACGATTGCTTCGACATGCGCCGTTTGGGGGAACATATCATACGGTTGAATGTAGCTGACTTTGTAGTCGGCTTTCATCAAATGATCACAATCCCGTGCCAGTGATTGTGGATTACACGAGACATAGATGATTTTTTTCGCTTTAGAAGAAATCATTGCATTTAATAACTGTGTATCACATCCGGCACGTGGTGGATCGACGATGAAGACATCAGGTACCCATCCCTCTTTTACCCAACGTGGAATCCAGGCTTCTGCTTTCCCGACCACATAATGGGCATGATTAAAACCATACTGCTTCATGTGGGCTGTCGCATCTTCAACGGCTTCTTCGACGATTTCCATTCCACGGACTTCTTTTGCTCCGCTCGCCACCCAAAGACCAATCGATCCAACACCCGCGTATGCATCAACAACACGTTCTTCACCCGTCAAGGCAGCTGCTTTTACGACTTCTCCATACATCCGCTCCGCTTGTTCCGGGTTTAACTGGAAGAACGCCCGTGGTGACAGTTGATATGTGAATTCACCCATCTGTTCCTCAATCCGTTCCACGCCGCGGAGGATTTCCGTTTGTTCTCCAAACACGCGTGATGTTAATTTATCGTTGATGTTCAAGGCGACTGAGATGACACCGGGAATGTCATAGATATCACGGGACAATCCTTCAAGATCCTTGAATCCGTCCTTGAACGCCACTAAGACCACTTGAATTTCACCTGTTTTGATTCCCGTCCGCACGACGATGTTACGGATGACACCATCTTGTTTGGATGAACTGTAAACCGGCACATTGTAGTCGTTTAACAATTGCGTGACCGCATTGTTGACACGTAACGTCTCTTTGTTTTGCACTACACACTCATCAATCGCCACTAAACGGTTTGAGTTTGCGGAGTACAGACCACTGACGATTTGGTTGCCTTCTTTTCCGACGGCGAATTGTGACTTGTTGCGGTATTCCCATTCTGTCGTACCAATCGTCTTACGGATATCCGCCTTTTCAACATTGAGTTTCGTTGATTTGGTAAAGGCGTTCCGTAACATCTCTTCTTTATACCGGAGCTGTCCTTCGTAGCTCATGTGCTGAAGCTGACATCCCCCGCATTGGCTGTAGATCGGACATAACGGCGTCACACGATCCGGTGAACGGACATCCCGCTTGAGGATTTTAGCATTGGCAAAGTTATTATGAATTTCTGTAATTTCGATTTGAGCGGTTTCGCCGACAAGCAGACCTGGTATAAAGACGATTTGTCGTTCCAGTGTTGCGATCCCTTCACCGTTAATCCCCATGCGTAAGCAAGTCACGGAACGTGTTTCGCCTACCTGTAATTTAATTTTTGTTGTCATCTGATCCATCCTTTCCATGATCCAAATCAAAAAGCGGTCTTTACGAACCGCTTTCTGATTCCTCATGTTCCTTCATATCTTTTGCATAACGAAGCACCTTGGCTTTCAACTGATCCAAGGAAGCGGCTAAACGTTCCAAATCCTCAATATCTGATGTTTCATCCAATGAATCAATCGTATGGCATAAAAGCTGCATTCTTGATTTTAGCACATTCATCTGCCCAAGTTTATCAGTTCTTGCTTTTCCCATTATTCTGACTTCCCTTCTTCTTCTTTCTTCCATCGTTCATTTAGCATACGATACATAATGGAGCACTAAAAGGAGGAATATGATCATGTCATTAAAATCACCCATCACCATCGAGAACGATCCGTGGGAAGCATACCGCGATATCGAACAGTACGGGCACTCCAGACTGACGAATATCGAAGTCACGACCACGACCCTTTGTAATATGCGCTGTGAACACTGCGCCGTCGGATACATGTTGTCGAACAGCGAAACACCTACCATTCCCGTCGAACTTCTCATCAAAAGACTGGACGAGATCGAACATCTCCGCGCCTTCTCGATTACAGGCGGGGAACCGATGCTGTCGATGAAATCGGTTAAGGAATACGTTGTCCCTCTACTTAAGTATGCCCACGAACGCGGGGCTAAAACCCAAATCAACTCAAATTTAACACTTCCCCTCTCACGATATGAGTTGATCATCCCTTATCTGGATGTTTTGCATATCTCACATAACTGGGGAACAGCCGATGACTTCATCGATGGTGGTTTCGCCATGATGGAGCGTAAACCCTCTCGTGAAGCCCGGACAAAACTGTTTGAACAGATGAAAGAAAATGCACGGATCCTGAATGCACGTGGTGTCCTCGTCTCCGCCGAAACGATGATCAACAAGCGGACGTTACCGCACCTCGAAGCCATCCATCAGGAAATCGTCGACATGGGTTGTGTCCGGCATGAAGTGCATCCGATGTACCCGGCAGACTTCGCGTCGATGATCGAAGCGGCCAGTCTCGATGAAATCCGTGACGGCATCCACCGTCTACTGGATGCCCGTGACAAAAACGTCTGGATGCTGTTTGGAACACTGCCGTTTTATGCCTGCTCCATGAAAGAAGAAGATTTAACGCTCCATCGCCGCCTTCAAAGCGAAACGAACGTCTCTGTCCGAAACGATCCCGACGGTCGTTCGCGGCTTAATGTCAACATCTTCGACGGAGAAATCATCGTCACGGACTTTGGAGACGAACTCGCCTCACTCGGAACGATTCATGAGACATCCTTTAATGATGCCTACGCGATGTGGCGCCAAACGGAACTGAATCAAAGCTTGTCCTGTCACTGTCCGGCCGTTCAATGCCTCGGTCCAAACGCTCTTGTCAAAAATGCGTATTATCCGGAAGTAGACTTCCTCAAACAATCCAGCCGCCTCTGATCAGGTTTGAGTCTCTTTGAAAACGGGAAAAGTCTGTCACAAAGTTGACACACTTTCCTTGTTCGAAGGGGGTTTCAAAAATGGAATGGCTCGTTGGGATTGTTGCGATTATTGGAATGTTCAGCATGGTACTCGGAATCATGATGATCGGCATTCGTGCGTCTCACAGTATTGAACACGACGAAGTGTTTGATCAAACGGATTGGGACGAACATCTCTTGCATATGCCACGTCCGACACGGTTCGAACAAAAAGATCAATAAAATGAACATGCCCCGGTGTACAGATGTACATCCGGGGCATGTTATGCTTAATAAAAAAGAAAGGCAGTTGTTTGTTGTGTCACGTCGTTTTGCTCTGATTCTTTCAATCGTCTTCATTTCCGGTTTTACCCAAGGACTACTCATCCCGTTGCTTTCAATTTTGCTTGAACGTCAAGGAACACCTGCTTACATAAATGGATTAAGTGCTGCTGTTCTCTACATCGGTGTCATCGTCGCCGCGCCATTGATGGAAAAGCCGTTGCGTCGTCACGGTTACGTCCCGGTCATTTCCTTCGGACTGGTGCTGGTCGCTGTCGCTGTCTTCGCCTTTCCCCTGATTCCAAGTGTCCTTGCTTGGATGGTGTTACGGTTCGTCGTTGGTTTTGGTGACCAGACGCTTCATTACGGATCACAGGTCTGGATCACTTCAATCACACCAAATGACAGACTCGGACGCACGATGTCCTTGTACGGGATGGCATTCGGACTCGGTTTCGCCCTTGGTCCGCTCGCTGCACCGTTTGTTGATGTCATCGACTGGCTTCCTTTCGTCTTGACAGGGACATTGACTGTGCTCGTTTTGATTTTCTTGCGGCAAATGCCGAATGAGAAACCATCTGATATCATGCCGGAAGAGCTCCAATCTGCCGCCTCTCGCTACCGGCTCGTCTTGACGAGTGCCTGGTTTACATTATTGCCGGGATTCACGTACGGTTTTTTGGAAGCAACGTTAAACGCAAGTTTTCCTGTTTTTGCGACACGAAACGGCTACGAACTATCCCAGACGAGTACGTTAATTACAACTTTTGTCGTCAGCTCTTTATTGATGCAGCTGCCGCTCGGTCGATTGGCGGATCACTTCGGAAAACGGAACACGCTGATCACCGTCCTCAGTATTGGGAGCGTCGCTTTTTTAATTGCCTGTTTTCTGTTTCAAAGTTACGGCGCCTTGTTCACGATTTTTGCGATTAGCGGGATGGCCCTCGGATCGACCTATTCGCTTGGCGTCGCTTATATGACGGAACAACTTCCGAATCATTTACTGCCGACCGGGAACTTGCTTGCCGGCATCTCCTTCAGTCTCGGATCGATACTTGGACCGATTTCGGGGAGTCTGTTCGTCGCGTTACCCCCAAGTTTTTATTTCAGCTTGTTTGTACTGGTTCTCGCGACACTTGCTTACCTTCTGTTTCGTTCTAAGCCGGTGTCACCTTAACTACAGACAAAGACGGTCGTTCCTTATCGTGGAACGACCGTCTTTGTCTTTTTCCGTCTACGGATCACGTTGAAACCGTACGTTTATTTTACGATTCCCACCTGCCGAAAACTATGCCAGAGCTTATCGTCGATTGCATAGGGTTGTTCTTTTGCACGCTTCAACTCTTCTGTTTCCAGCAAGACGACGACCTCTCGACCGTTGATTGACCAAACTGAATCGTACCCTCTTTCTGCCTCAACGATTTCCACATCGACGTCCCCATGTGTTTCCTTTAATTGTTGACTGACACAGGTAACGACGAACCGAGCAAACTCATCGCGTGGACGACGATTGGCAATGATCTTTCGAACGATCTCATTCCGTTCCACTTCTCTCATCTCCTCTCGTTTTTTGGTTGCACTAGCCTTTTTGGCAAGGCCGAATCGGTGGTTTATGACCGTACAGAAAAAGCCGAACAAGTCGGCTTAAGCAACAAACGATTAAAAATAACAGATTGATTGAGACTATTTTTGCACGATTCAGAATCTTCGTCAACTCCGCTTTTGAAACCAAACCGGAAGATAGGTCGAAACCAAAATACCGGCGACGACAAACAATAAACCGATAAACGCCTGGGGTGGAATCGATTCGCCGAGAATCAGCGCCGACAACGTCACACCGAAAATCGGGACAAAAAACATGAACAAAGAAACACGACTGACTGGATTATATTTCATCAGCAAGTTCCATAATGTGAAACCGGTCGCTGACAAAAATGCCAAATACAGCAGCATCCATGCCGACGTACTCGTGAAGGTAAACGGGAACCACTCCCCGTTCATTACCGCACCGACGATGAATAAGCCAATTGATCCAATGACCATCGCCCAACCGGTCATCGGCGCGACCGGATAACTCGCTGAATATTCCTTTGCAACCAAATTCCCGAAAGCACCGGAAATCATCGCTAAAATCAGTAAAATCTCTCCGACGCCAAACGTTACACCAGCTGACCCTTGCGGCCAGTTCGCCAGGATGACCCCTGTGAACCCTAAAAACAAAGCCAGGCCCTTAAATCGATTCAACCGGTCATCTTCATAACGGAAATGTGCGAGCAACATTTGAAAGAAGGAAGTAGATCCTGCGATGATCGATCCCTGCACCCCGGTCGACAATGAAAGGCCGATATAGAAGAAGACATATTGAAGAAAGGTCAGGAAGAAACCCAGACGGCTGTAAGCAAGCGTCCGATTTTTTAACGTGATGGGTTGTTTAAACACCAACACACTGACAATCAGCAATAAGACACCAGCTAAAAAGAAGCGGTAACTCGCAAACAAGAGTTGCTCCCCGTATTCTGTCGAGGCGATTGCGAGCAAATCATAACTTTTTTTGATGAAGGGAAAGGCACTTCCCCAGAGGAAGGTCGTCACTAATGCGAGGGCAACCATACCAAATCGATCGGTCAATATTTTTTTCATTTTTGCTGTTTCCTTTCCTGTTCCTTTTTGCTTGGGCATGGTATAGTTAGTCTACAGATAATAATTATTATAATCTAGCGACAATGAAACTCATTATCATTGATGAGGAAACGTTGGTAATAAACATTCTCATTGTTTTGATATAGTGATTTCATTTCTCATTTAGAACTTGAAAGGAGTTTTTATATGACTACCTCTACTACTACCGATATCCAGCAACGATCTGCTGTTCGTCATGCTTGGGAAGAACATCACGAATTGATTTTAGCACTCTTTAGCGGAATATTGATTTTAATTGCTTACACCCTCGAAAAAGTAAGTGTACCCGCTGCGGCGTATGTCACGCTTTATCTTTCTGCTTACGTCATCGGCGGATATGCGAAAGCAAAAGAGGGATTAACCGAAACCTATCAGGATAAAACGCTGAACGTCGAATTGTTGATGATTTTAGCCGCGATTGGGGCAGCCGCCATCGGTTACTGGATGGAAGGCGCAATCTTAATTTTCATCTTCGCCCTGTCCGGCGCCCTCGAGACTTACACAATGAACAAAAATGAACGTGCTCTTCAAAGTTTAATGTCATTGCAACCGGAAGAAGCAACCCGGTTAAATGCCGACGGTAAACTCGAAGTGGTTGGTCTTGAACAATTGTCGGTCGGAAATATCGTCTATGTCCGCCCGGGTGAACGCATCCCGGTCGACGGCACGATCATCCGCGGTCAAGCCGCGATTGAAGAAGCCTCGATCACCGGCGAATCCATTCCGGTGGAAAAACAAACCGGTGATACGGTCTACAATTCAACGGTCAATATGAACGGTGTCTTGACGATTGAGATGACAAAAGCGGCAGATGAATCGTTGTTCCAAAAAATCATCCATATGGTACAAAATGCACAAAGCGAACAGTCACCCTCCGCCCAGTTCATTGAACGGTTTGAAAGTCGTTACGTCAAAATTGTCTTACTCGTCGTCGCGTTGATGATGGTCGTTCCCCCCTATGTCGTCGGGTGGTCGTTTGAGACAAGCATCTACCGGGCAATGATTTTACTTGTCGTAGCTTCGCCTTGTGCCCTTGTCGCTTCCATCACTCCAGCCGCCTTATCTGCCATCGCTGCTTCTGCCCGTAACGGTGTCTTGTTCAAAGGTGGGGCGCACATCGAGACGCTTGGTCAAGTCGATACGATCGTCTTTGATAAAACGGGGACACTTACGACAGGCAAACCGATCGTGACAGAAAGCCATTACGCTGACGGAATCGATTCCGTCACTTTAAAACAAGCCGTCGCATCGATTGAAGCCCAATCCAACCATCCGTTGGCACAAGCGATCGTGACCCATTTAAAAGCCGATGTCATCGAACCTTCCGCCTTCAAGGACGTTACAGGGTTCGGGATTGAAGCGACTGTATCCGGCACCACCTACCGAATCGGTAAATATGCTTTCCACGAAGGATTACATGATCCGTTTGCTTCCATGGAACAGTCTTTAAAAGAGCAAGGCAACACGATGGTCTACGTCAGCAACGGGGAATCGATCATCGCCCTGTATGCCTTACGGGATACGATTCGTCCGGAAGCGAAGGCAGCCATCTCTTCCCTCAATTCACTCGGCATCACGACGATCATGTTGACGGGAGACAATCCGGTCACTGCTGCTGCCATCGCCAAAGAAGCCGGATTAAGCGATTACGTCGCAGAATGTCTGCCGGAAGATAAAGTCCGTTACATCAAGCAATATCAAACAGACGGAAAAACAGTCGCGATGGTTGGGGACGGCATCAATGATGCCCCTGCCTTGGCACTTGCTCACGTCGGAATTGCAATGGGTGAAGGAACAGATGCAGCACTCGAGACGGCAGACGTCGTGCTGATGAAAAACGATTTAGGTCGTTTAGCATACGCTGTCAACAAAGCACGTAAGATGAACCGTGTCGTCAAACAGAACATCACGCTTGCCATCAGTGTCATCCTGCTGTTGATCATCTCGAATTTTTCACAGTTCCTGATCATGCCGTTTGCTGTCGTAGGTCATGAAGGATCGACGATTTTAGTCATCCTCAACGGATTACGACTTTTACAAAAAGATACACCGCTTCAACACGCCCCTGCTTCGTTTTCCAAACAAGCAGCGGCTTAATACAAAAAAGCATCCGCCATCGATAAACCGATGGCGGATGCTTTTTTGTGAGCAGTCGTTGAAGCGTCTCTTAACCAAACGTATTGGTCGGAATCGAATCCAGATCCGCTTGTTCTTTTAGACGTTTTTCTTCCATCTTTTTCGGATCCGCCTTTTTCATGAAACGTTCCCACGAAGCATTCAGCTCCGAACCCAGTAAGATGATCAATCCGGTAAAGTATAACCACAATAAGACGATGACGACACTACCAAGTGATCCGTACGTCTGATTGTAATTGGAGAAGTTCGATACGTAAAAACCAAAACCGACTGATAAGAGCTGCCAGACGATAACGCCAAACACGGCACCAGGAATCGCTTGTTTAAAGGTAATCGGTCGTTTAGGTGCGACCCGGTAAAAGATTGAGAGGATAAAAATCAACAAGATGGTTGAAATCGTATACCGTAACACGGTCAACAGGATTTTCTGTCCCATATCGATCGGGAGAACAAAATTCGCCAGATAACTGATGATTGGTCCGCCCAAAACGTTTAACACGATCAGTAACAACATCCCGATTCCGAGAATGATCGTTAACACCAAAGCAATTCCTCGCGCTGCGACAAATCCACGTGGTGAAAAATCTCCGTAAGCATGGTTTGCTGTCGTAATCAGACGATCTACCCCTTTAGAAGCCGACCAGATGGCAAGGATTGCCCCGATTGACAAGAGACCTCCCTGCGGCTCTTTGATCGCTTGGAAGATGACATCCGTAAAGGTGTTGACCGATCCACCCGGTGCCAGATCACGAATTTGTGATTCAAGCGTCTGTTGATCAATGTCAAAGAAAGATAATACCGAAATAACAAAAATGATACCTGGAAAAATGGATAAGAACCAGTAGTATGCCAACGTACCTGCATAATCCGTAATGTTGTGATCAGACATGCGTTGCTTTAAATTAAGTACCAAACCTTTAGTGTCCCGCGTATGCGCCATCGTCATCTCTCCTTCATAAAAAAGAGGCAGTCCAGGACCACCTCATTGTCTTAATATACTTTTTCCCTGTTTGTTTTAACTAAAACCTCAATTATCCTCCAGCTGGATGTCGTAAAACCGTTCCGTCATAGCCGTCAATTCCCGGACGAGTGTTGCCGGTCGAACCGGTAAATCCGACAATTCCTGCCGGCTGATCCAGAGCGGTGTATAACCGGAAGAATCATCCTCAAACTCTTCACCTGTTCCGGTCCCGAATACGCCGCCTGTCATCGTCGCCCAGTAATACGGATTATCGAGTCCGTTAAACTTTACGACCGCCGCGATTCCTTCGAGTTGGACATCCACTCCCAACTCTTCATGCGCTTCCCGAATCGCGGTTTCTTCGAGCGTCGCGCCCGTCTCTACCCCGCCACCGGGAAACACGTAGTAGGTTTGACCGGGTTTATCGCGGCGAATCAAGGCGACTTCATCCGCTTCATTGATTAAGATAATGGCACTTCGTTGAATTGGCATTGCGTTGTCTCCCCTCACCTGATGATTTGAGGACTCAACGAATCGTCTCCAGCATTTCAGGAATCAATCCATTTTCCGTCGATGCAATGACTTGTGCGGCAACCTTCATACCGAGCTTTAAGGCGTCCTCTGCTTGTTTCGAGTCCGTCAGTTCGGAGAGTACAGCGGAAAAGAACGAATCCCCCGCACCTGTTGAGTCCACTACTTTCACTTTTTTTGTTCCGACATGTCCCGACGTCGCCGTGCGGCGATCGACGTAAACGGCACCGAGTTCGCTCATCGTGACGACCGTAAACGGAGCTCCTTTTTTCGCCAGTTCGTTTGCAACATGAATCGCATCCTCGACCGTCACAATCGACAAGTCAGATAAGATTTCGGCTTCTTCCCGGCTGCAGATGAATCCTGTGAATCCTTGCAGCAAATGCCGGTTTCGTTCGATGACGCTGAGGTGACCACATACGCCGTACAGCGGTAATTCCATTTTGCGACAGAGATGAATCAAACGTTCGAGGACTGTAACGGATAAGTCCAAATCGATTGCCACCGCGTCTACCCCGTCCAAGGCATAGACCGATTGACGAAGAATCGCTTCTTCCAACAACTTGGCATCTGGTTGCTTCGAAATCGATGTTTGCAGATCTCCTTCGTTATCCATTACCGCAAGCCACATGCCCATACCATGGTCTTCCAGCATTTCTACATGATCAACGTTTGCTCCGTATGATTTCAGTTCTTCGAGAACTCCTACACCAATCTGGTCGTTCGTAACCGTCGAGATAAAGCGAACATCATTTCCAAGGACAGCAAGATTCTGCGCCACATTCCGACCCGTACCACCGTTCGAAAAGCTGATGTCCCCGACGTTTTTGGCATCCTTATGCAAGGGAGCGAACGAAGTTCCTTTTATGTCGACGAATACTTTCCCGATTACCGCAATTTTATTCATTTCTGTTCCACCTCTAAAAAAATTTCATGAACCCTGATGCTACATGAACGTTTCAGGCACATTGCTTCAATTATAGTAAAATTTCAAATGCGTTACAACCAATCGAATCAGACGATGAGCACGAAAAAAACCTCTTTCCGTTTCAGGAAAAAGGTTTTCGGAGTTTTCATTATAAGTTGGAAATGGTTAAGCTGATTGCAAGCAACAGACCAAAAATCGTGTTGACCTTGCCCGTTTGCGCCATTCCCGGCATCAGTTCCTGCGGCGGTAAATCCCGCCAGAACAATTTTACGGCTTTGATCATCAACGGAATGCTTAAGAGAGCAAGCAATGCCCACCAGGTGACATTAAAGATCATCACTGCAGCCATCAAGGACAGAACCGCAGCAGCGAAAAAGCCAATCAAGACGTAAACAGCTTTTTGGTGACCGACCAGACACGCAATCGTTTTTCTTCCATTCACCTTGTCGTTATCCAAATCGCGGATGTTGTTTGCGAGTAAGATGGAACCGATCAAGATGGCGACCGGAATCGAGATGGCGACTGCTTCTGTCGGGACATAACCGATTTGCAGATAGGCGGAAATCGCAATGATGACATATCCCATAAAGAAACCGGCGACGATTTCCCCAAACGGTGTATAGGCAATCGGTAACGGTCCTCCCGTATAAATATAGCCGACGAACATCGAAATGATGCCGATCAAGAGCAACCACCACGTGGTTTCCAGACAAAGATAAATCCCGAGTAAGGCGGAGATGGCATACAGCGACAACGCGAATGCTAAAATCGTTCCCGGCTTAAATCCGTCCCGAACGATGGATCCTCCAATCCCGACTGACTCTTCCGTGTCGAGTCCACGTTTATAGTCATAATATTCATTAAATAAGTTCGTGGCAATCTGAATCAGCATCGACGCGATCAACATCGCAAAAAACAGATCCATGCGCAACGACTCGATTCGTGGTGCGACGATGGCTGTTCCGACAACGACGGGTACAAAACTCGCTGTCAGTGTATGCGGTCGTGTCATTCGCCAATATACAGCGATTGATTTATTCATATAATAAACCCCTTTCCTGTCTAAGTGTATCGGGTTTCGTTTTTTACTGTCAATGCTCAATCGGAGATAGCTTATTCCTTCTTTTTTTCGGGTAAAAAGTTTACACTTAGAATAAGTGAAACGTATCACAGTATCTATAGACTAGGGGGCAATGAGCGGTATGGCTTACGCTCAACAAGAGCTTAAACAATGTATTGAACAAGCCGTCGGTCATGCCAATGCATACCAACGAGCTATAATCGCCTCATATTCATGGCAAGTCGAGGCACAAGACGTCAGCACACTGACATTTGGGACACAAGAACGTTTTTATTTTACGACACCGGATCGGTCCATGCGTGCAATTGGTTTTGGCATCGCACAACAGTTAAAGACTTCTGGACATGATCGTTTTTTACGGATGCAATCGAAGTGGGCGACCTTGAACCGGGATCATGTCGGGAACGATTTATTTGCCTTTTGCGGATTTTCGTTCGCTGAACTGAAGCAACCGGACTATCGTTGGTCTGCTTTCGGGGAAGCGTCGATGACGATTCCGAAATTTTTATATCTGGAACAAGACGGGCATACGACCGTAACGATTTTCGCGTTTGTCGAACCGCAGTCTAACGCGGAAAAGATTCTGAATCAATTGGCCGTCGAATATGCGGAGTTGCATACACCGAAATCTAGCCAGTTTGTTACACGCATTCGTTTGACCCGTGACGGAAACGATGCGTTCGAAGCGTCTTTCCATCAAGCGACACAACTGTTAAAAACGACCTTAAAAAAGATCGTGTTAGCCCGGGAAGTCGTTTATGAATTAGATCAACCCGTCGATCTGGCCGGACTTGTTCAAGAGCTTGAATCATCACAGCCCGGCAGCTATATCTTTTTCTTTCAGCCGACACTGGAAGAAGCCTTCCTTGGAGCCACGCCGGAACGTTTGATTCTAAAAACCGGTCAGGAAATCCAAACGGCGGCTGTTGCCGGTTCAGCTCCGCGCCACGAGTTGGAACAGACGGATTACGCGCTTGGACAAACGCTCTTACAGGACGATAAAAACCGCGTCGAACATGCGATTGTCGTTGATTCCATCGAACAGACGCTGCGCGGACTTTCGACGCGATTCGAAAAACCCGAGCAACCGATGTTGTTGAAAAACCGCCATATCCAACATCTGTATACGCCGATTACTGCCACCCTTTCACCTGAAGTCAGTCTGTTTCAGCTGATTGAAAAACTTCATCCGACTCCTGCCTTGGGCGGCGAGCCGAAAGAAGCAGCTGTTGCGGCAATCCGGGACATCGAGACGTTTGAGCGCGGATGGTACGGTTCACCGGTTGGTTGGATGGACGGTGCGGAAAACGGTGAGTTCATCGTTGCGATTCGGTCGGGTCTGTTTACGGACCGCTCTGCTGTTTTGTACGCCGGTTGCGGCCTTGTCGAAGGGTCACGCCTGCAGAGTGAACTCGAAGAAACCGGAACAAAATTATCCCCAATGCTGCAAGCACTTTCGCAACTCTGTACCATAGAAAAGGATGATGTTTATGTTGACTAAATGGGTGCATACATTAATCGATAATCTAGTCCGCAGCGGAGTCCGCGATTTCGTCATCAGTCCGGGATCACGTTCGACGCCGCTTGCGATCGCTGCTTTTCTTCACCCGTCTAGCCGCACCCACGTCCTCGTTGACGAACGGTCGGCTAGTTTTTTTGCTTTGGGATTGACGCGAACTGACGACGCGTTGCGTCCTGTCGCCTTGATTTGTACGAGCGGTACCGCGGCAACCAACTATTATTCTGCCGTGACGGAAGCCAATATCTTTGAGTTGCCCTTAATCGTCCTCACGGCCGATCGCCCCCACGAATTACGCGGGGTCGGCGCTCCTCAAGCCATCGATCAGGTTGGTTTATACGGCAAACAGGTCCGTCACGCTTTTGATCTACCCTTGCCGGAAGAAACAGGACTCACGTATGTCCAACACGTCGCGCGACGCGCTGCGTTGCTTGCGATGACAGAACCGGCTGGTCCTGTTCAGATCAACGTCCCTCTTCGCGAACCGTTGATTCCGGAATTGGACCTGTTACAGACTGGTCAATCCGTCGGGCGTCCATTACGTGCTATCGCTCCGTCACTCTCAGAGGAATTGAGTGAAATTTTATCAATTCCACGTCTTTTGATTGTCATCGGACCTCAACTTTCAGCAACGGATACACAATTCATTCTGGATTACGCGGAACGTTCGCATATTCCCGTCCTCGCTGACCCGCTCAGTCAAGGTCGTCAGTCTTCGTATGCGACCGTTTTCGGGTATTATGACACGTGGTTAAAAGATGAAACCGTTCAACAGAAAGTCCGCCCGGAACATATTTTGCGTTTTGGAGCGATGCCGACGTCAAAACCATACCTGCTTTGGTCAAAGGACATCCCGACGACCGTTGTCGGGCATCCGGGAAATTGGCGTGATCCCCAGTTGCATGCTGAATTTTTAAGTGGTCACCCGAGTCAGCTTCAAGCGATGCCGGAGACGGCGCATGATGTCTCGTATCTGCACACACTGCAAGCAGCAGAACAGACTGTCGCAGTCGTCTTTGAGACACTGGATACCGAACAATTGACGGAGTACAATGTCGTGCGTGCCCTTGATGTATTGACGCAAGGCAGTCTGTTCGTCTCGAACAGCATGCCGATTCGTGATTTGGACACCTTCTTACCGACGGGCACTCCACTCCGGATTCTTGCGAATCGAGGAGCGAATGGCATTGACGGTATCGTGTCGAGTGCACTTGGTGCGACGTATGACGCCGACCATCGCTACTTATTAGTCGGGGATCTGGCGTTCATCCATGACATCAACGGCTTGATGATGGCACGGACGCGGCCGATGACGATTTTGTTGATCAACAACACAGGTGGCGGGATTTTTAACTTCCTGCCGCAGCAAACGTTGGATCCAGCCGTCTTTGAACCGCTTTTCGGAACGGCACAAGAACTGGATTTCCGTCATCTGGCTTCAGGCTATGGTGTCGACTATGAACTGATTTCCTCAATTCCGGATTTAAAGACTGCCTTGCAGACTACTCCGGTCGCGACACGCATTCTTGAAATCCGAACCGACCGTCCGAAAAACGTCCGCTTACACCGTCGCATTTGGGAGCTGACGAACCAAGCCTTGCAGGAGCGCTTCCGATGAAGCTTCGCCACCACGAGTATCATGTAGAGATCACAGGCGCAGGACCACCGCTTTTATTGCTGCACGGTTTCACGGGAAGCAGCGCGACCTGGTCCGACTTGAGCATCCGTTTGGCGTCGCACTACACGGTCTACCGAATCGATCTACTTGGACACGGTCGAACCGCACCTGCTTCTTATCAACGCATGCGTCTGACCGAGCAGGTGAAGGATTTAGACGCTTTGCTCGCTACACGGACCGAACCGTGGACCGTCTTGGGCTATTCGATGGGCGGACGAATCGCTTTGATGCTCGCCGTCACGTCACATCGTGTCCGGCAAACGATTGCCGTCAGCACGACTCCCGGTCTTCGTTCTGCCGCTGAACGCCAACTCCGGCGCCAAGGTGACCGGATGCTTGCTCAACGGTTGATGACGGATGGGCTTGTCGCCTTCATCGACTACTGGGAATCGATCCCGCTTTTTGCAAGTCAGCAGCATCTGCCGATCGAGACACGACGACGCATTCGTAACGGACGTCTGACCCAGTCCGCTGAAGGTCTGGCCGCTTCGCTTATCGCACAAGGTACCGGAAATATGCCTTCCGTCTGGCAGTGGGTCAACCATCCGTCAATTGAATGGATTGTCGGTGCGGAAGACGAAAAATTTAAAAGGATCGCGTTTGAAGCTGCTTCACCCGAAAAAATTCATGTAATTCCCGGAGCATCACACGCCCCACATATCGACCAACCGGAAAAGTTTGTTACAATGGTAGAGAAACTACTCTTAATTAATTAAATGGGGGAATTGAAATGAGATACGTTCCAGAATGGGCAGCTGCCCGTAGTTACGAAGACATCAAGTATGAAAAATGGAATGGGATCGCCAAGATCACGATCAACCGTCCTGAAGTACGGAATGCGTTCCGTCCACAAACCGTCCATGAATTAATCGACGCTTTTTCACGGGCACGCGACGATCAAAATGTCGGTGTCATCGTCTTGACTGGTGAAGGTGACCTGGCGTTCTGTTCAGGCGGCGACCAAAAGGTCCGCGGTCATGGCGGATACGTCGGCGAAGATGAAATCCCGCGTCTGAACGTTCTTGATTTACAACGTCTGATTCGTGTCATCCCGAAACCGGTCATCGCAATGGTTGCAGGATATGCCATCGGTGGCGGACATGTTCTTCACCTTGTATGTGATTTGACGATTGCAGCAGACAACGCTAAATTTGGACAAACTGGTCCTAAAGTTGGTTCGTTTGATGCTGGATACGGTTCTGGTTACCTCGCCCGCGTCGTTGGTCATAAAAAAGCGCGTGAAATCTGGTACCTCTGCCGTCAATACGATGCACAACAAGCACTCGACATGGGGCTCGTCAACACGGTCGTGCCACTCGCTGACCTCGAGCAAGAAACCATCCAATGGTGTTCTGAAATCCTTCAGCATTCACCAACGGCACTCCGTTTCTTAAAAGCGGCATTCAATGCCGATTCAGATGGTCTTGCGGGTATCCAGCAATTAGCAGGTGATGCGACATTGTTGTACTACACGACAGATGAAGCAAAAGAAGGACGCGATGCGTTTAAAGAAAAACGTGATCCTGACTTCGGACAGTTTCCACGATTCCCATAATACAAAAAAGGTTCAATGTCGAAAGACTTGAACCTTTTTCGTATCATCATCCAGAAAGGACGTGACGTTTTTTGTACCCTTGGATTTATACCCGTGCCAAAGAACAGCCGGATGATCTGGCACTGATCACCGACACCGAACGTTTGACCTGGTCCGCGCTTTACACGAAAGCCCATCAATTGGCCAGCTCCTGGGCACTTCTCCTCTCAAGAGGTGACCGGATTGCCTTGTACGGACCCTCAAGCACCGCCTATATCATCGCCATCCATGCGGCGCAGTTACTTGAATTAACAATCGTTCCGATCAACATTCGGCTCAGTCAGACGGAAGTGAATGCCCAGTTGAAACGCGCGGACGTTAAATACGTCATCTCGGATCGTCTCCTCGATTCGACGGTCAAACGTCTGCCGTTTCAAGCGACGCGTCAAGCGCCTGATATTCTGGTGCGTCACATGCCGAAACATTACATTCAATCCATGTTGTTTACGAGCGGAACGACGGGACAACCAAAAGCCGTCGAACAGACGATGCTCAATCATTTTTCGAGTGCGATGAACGCTGCCCGTCATATCGGTTCGTTGCCTGACGATCGTTTTCTCGTCGTCACGCCGCTTTTCCATATGAGCGGCTTAGCCGTCGTCTACCGGTCCGTGATTTATGGTGCTCCGCTCATCCTGGAACCCCACTTTTCACCGAACAAGACCATTCACTGGATCAAAACGGAAGCCGTCACCCACATCTCGCTTGTCTCCGTCATGTTGGACCGGTTACTCGAAGCGGGATTACGCCGTTACGATTTACGCGTCGTCTTGACCGGGGGTGGTCCTGTTCCGTTACCGATTCTGACCCGCGCACTAGACCGCGGTATTCCTGTCATGCAGACATACGGGATGACCGAAACGGCTTCACAAATCGCTACGCTTTTGCCGGAAGATGCGATTCGAAAAATCGGCTCTGCCGGTAAAGCCATTGCCCCGACAGAAATCCGCATCACCCGTTATCAGGAAATCGAAGTCAAGGGACCGACTGTCATGAACGGCTATTTCGCAAATTCAGATGCGACTGCGGCTGCCTTTACGCCTGACGGTTATCTAAAAACAGGAGACCTTGGACGGATTGATCCAGAAGGTTACTTGTATGTACTCGACAGACGGAGTGATTTAATCATTTCCGGTGGCGAAAATGTTTATCCGGCAGAAGTCGAAGCTGCGTTACTGTCGATTTCAGGCGTCACGGAAGCTGGGGTCGTCGGCCGCTTTGATCCGACATGGGGGCAGGTGCCGGTCGCCTTCATCGTCAGCACGTTGGAAGAAACATCCGTCCGGCAACAGATGGAACGCTTAGTCGCCAAATACAAATGTCCGGTCGCCTATATTTACCGTGATACATTACCGCGCAATGCGAACGGTAAGCTGATCCGCCGTCAGTTAAAGGAGTCGTTATGAAGATCGAACTCCGACGCGCTGAACTATTTGATGTCCGTTTGACGTTCCGGCAACCGATGCACACCGCGATTTCGACCTTGGCGGAACGGCAGACGACGATTCTCCGTCTGACCGACCAGGAAGGACGGATCGGCTACGGGGAAGGTGTCGCATTCGATACACCTTGGTATACAGCCGAAACACAAGCCTCATTGCGTGCTTTGTCACCGTTGCTGTATCGTCTGCTCAGCGCACAGCCTCTCTCTGCCCCGGCAGATGTCACGGAACGTTTCCGGTCCATTCAAGGCAATCAAATGGCAAAAGCAATGTTTGACGGGGCCGTCTACGAATTATTTGCGCAAGCGCAAGAACAATCACTCGCCTCCTATCTCGGCGGTGATGAGAAAACGGCGATCCCGTGTGGAAAAGCACTCGGCCGCTCTTCTGCCGTCGCAATGGTCGAAGCAGTCGGACAGGCGCTTGCAGACGGTTTCGGACGCATCAAGCTGAAGCTTGCCCCGACAGATACGCATATTTTGGAGCACGTCCGAGCGGCGTTTCCGCAGGCACCGTTGATGTTTGATGCGAATGGAAGTTTTCAATCAGCCGACCTCCCTGTCCTTCAAACATGGGACACGTTTTCGTTGGTCATGATGGAGCAACTGTTTCCGGCAAATGACTGGTTACGCCATCAACAGGCGGCTTCCTTGCTGAAGACACCCCTTTGTCTGGATGAATCGATTCAAACGACACAAGATGCTGCATTGATGCAGACCTTACAAGCAGGTCACATCGTCAACATTAAACCGGCTCGCCTCGGTGGTTTGACGACGGCACTAGAAGTCCGACAGATGTCCCCCTACTGGTTAGGCGGCATGTTCGAGAGTGGCATCGGACGACGACAAACGCTGGCATTCGCCACTTTACCCGGGCTCGCTTATCCGATTGATATGGCTGGCACGGATCAGTATTTCGTCGAGGATCTGCTTGAACACGACTACGTCGTCGAAAACGGAAGCATCCGCTATCAAGAGCATCCCGTTTCGCTCGAACGCCTCCATCGTCTGAGTCAATCCCGTCTCATTTTGTAACGAAAAAGAGCAACGGATCCGTCTTCACCGGACTCCGTTGCTCTTGTTTATCCTGATGAAAAGCTTGTACTTAATCGACTTTCGTCAAGATTTCATAGCCGTCTTTTAGAACGATGACACTATGCTCAAACTGAGACACGAGGCTTTTGTTTGGTGTATATAATGTCCATCCGTCCTTTTCATCTTCCATACAGAATTCGTCTCCTGTCGAGATGAATGTTTCGACCGCGATGACTTGCCCTTCTTTGAGCAGGTCATTTTCTTCGCGGCTGAAATAGTTCGAAATCGATTCCGGTTCCCCGTGCAAGGTTTTGCCTAATCCGTGACCTGCCAGATTACGAATGACGGTAAATCCACTTTTCCGTGTTTCTGCATAAATCGCTTTACCGATCTGGTTGACCTTTGTTCCGGCCTTGACCTTCTCCAACCCTTTTTCGAGCGCCGACAGGGAGACTTCGACTAAGCGAACGTCTTCCGGACGGCGTGCTTGCCCCGCAATGACCGTTTTTCCCGTATCGGAATAATAGCCATTCTTGACGGCTGAGACATCGACATTGACGATATCGCCTTCTTGAATGACATACGCGCCAGGGATTCCGTGCGCCGCCACTTCGTTGACGCTGATACATGTCGCACCCGGAAAGTCGTACATGACGATTGGCGCCGATTCGGCACCATGTTCTTTAAGTATGCGCGCACCAATCTCATCTAATTCTTTTGTCGTGATTCCCGGTGTGACTGCCTTTGCCATCTCATCGCGTGCAATCGCAACGATCCGTCCAATTTCGCGTAAGGCTTCATAATCATAATCTAACATCATTCATTTCCTCCTCATTCACTTAGTCGTGCTTGATATAGGTATTCGGCTGAAATATCAGCAAATAGAAACATACCGTTATTCAGCGGCATACTGAACGTCCGTGTTTGTTCGCCCGAACTAAAATCGACATATCGATCAGACAGGTAACCGGTATGACGTCGTTCCATCGCCACTGTCGTCCGGATGAAATACGGTCGGAAACTCCAGTTGTATCCTCGATAGAAGGAATACCGTTTCCAGTCCCCGCTCTTTTTACTGATATTCGACGATTGTTGGAAGCCATTGGCATCCGTAATATAAAACCGGATGAATTCAGGTTCCATTTTCTTCGCCAACATCAACAGCCAATCATCAAGTGCTTCATCTGGTTTGACCGTCTGGCAATATTCATTAAAGCGAACCGTCCAGTCTTGCTCGAGTTGAAACAACCGGTTCATCTGTTCCCGGTCATATTTGTAAAACATCGGTACCTCATGCAGAAGAATCTCCATCCCGGGACATGTCGTCACCCAGTCCGGCGTCGTTTCGCCTAACAGATTGCCCATGTAGTACCGTCCACCATGCTGCCAGGCATACCGCAATTGACCGAGGTGACTGATGTTTTTGTAAAGTAACGGTGCCCCGAGCTGATCACAGAGATGTTCCATCGTCTGTAACAGGTGGGGATAACTGGCGGAAACCGTTTTTTTCTCAATCATCGATGCTAAATCAACAATCAGCATGTCCGGTGACATCGAAAACACCCGTTCGAGACTTGTCGCTTCCGCCCGGTCGAGCGCCACTTTCAGACCGGAATTCTGATAGTAGGCGACGATTCGACCAAGACGGTCAAAATCATCCACTTGCACATCGGTTAATGTGACATACAACCGTTCTTCCGGAAAATCAATTTGCGCATCACGTAAGATACTCAAGAAATCTTCGCCACCGTTTTCAAACAACCAAGCCGGTCGGCAACGAATCAGGACAAAGGAATGCGCATCGGCCGGCACTTTTTGAAACGCGTGCCGGATGACGTGACTCATCACTTCCAATTGGTACTCAATCGGAACGTCATCTTCTTGAAAAAATGGTTTTAACGGTTCTCCACGGAAATGTGACTGAATTTCATACCCTTCTACTTTAAAAGGCGCCGCACCAACGATTGGTTGGAACCAGGCCTCAATCTGTTCGGGATGAACAATGACATCTAATGCATCCATTCTGCTCCCCCCTCTTCTCTTGTTCCATCTTATCAAAAAAAGAACCTCTCTGTAATCAGAGAGGTCCTGTCTTTAAAATAAGGTCGTATCTTTTCTGATTGCGATGTACAGATAAACACCAAATGTTGCCGTGAGATAGATGATGCTGAGGACACCGTATTGAATGCCGGTCGCCCCGCCTTTCCCAATCGCAAGGACAAGGAAAATAATCCCTCCGAATAGCAGGCTCGCCAACGGAATATAACGGAAATGCCCTTTCGTCGTCCGCTCACTAATTCGTTTCGTCGCGACGACAAGCACAATCAGACAAATGAATGCTACAGCGTAGATTGTATACACGAACGATTCCGCCCTCTCTATATCTTTCATTGCTCATTTTATCATGACAGTTCATAAAAAAGAACCGACTTGTCTGTGACAAATCGGTTCAAACTTCTTATTTTTCAAAACGTGGTTTACGTCCACCACGGTTGCGATCACTTTCACTGCGGTTACGGCCAGCGTATCCACCTTCACGACGATCTGATGACGATGAAGAAGAACTACGGTTTCCTTCAGATGGGCGACCGCCTTCACGACGTTCTCCACCACGCGGGTTGCTGCCGCGGTATCCGCCACTGCTACGGTTAGAAGAAGAACCAGAACCTGATCCACCTTTGTTGCCGTAAGGACGACGGTTTCCACCGCCACCGTTGCTACCAAAACGTTTGACACGGATTGGCTCGATTGAAGAAATTTGAACTGGCGTTGCATCCGGCTCTTTCGTCAATCCTTTAAGTGCTGCTGCGATTAATTCAACTGCTTCATACTCTTCAAGAAGTTCTTGAGCGAGTGTTGTATACTCTTGCGAGTTTTTCGCTTCTACACGTTTGATTAATTCTTGTGCAGCAAGCTTCAAGTTACCTTCCAAGATTTCGTCAAGTGTCGGTGCGTGACGACGTGACATTTTCTTGTTTGTTACACGTTCGATTGTTTTGATTTGACCAAATTCACGTGGTGTAACAAATGTGATCGCTGATCCTGTTTTACCAGCACGACCTGTACGACCGATACGGTGAACATAGCTCTCCGGATCTTGTGGTACATCGAAGTTGTAGACGTGAGTGACGCCTGAAATATCAAGTCCACGTGCCGCAACGTCTGTCGCGACAAGGATATCGATTGTTCCTTTTTTGAAACGACGGATGACTTGGTCACGTTTCGCCTGTGTTAAGTCACCGTGTAAACCGTCAGCCGTGTATCCGCGTTGGATAAGACCTTCTGTCATTTCATCAACACGTTTTTTCGTACGACCGAAGATGATCGAGAGTTCCGGAGAATCCGTATCAATCAAGCGGCAAAGGACGTCGAATTTTTGGCTTTCTTTTAATTCGATGAATGATTGGTCGATGTTTTCGACTGTCATTTCTTTTGCTTTTACTTTGATGTGAGTCGGAGTCGTCATGAAACGATCTGCGATTTTACGAATCTGTGGTGGCATTGTCGCAGAGAATAAAAGTGTTTGACGAGTTGGTGGAAGTGTACCCAAGATTTTTTCGATATCTTCCACGAAGCCCATGTTCAACATTTCATCTGCTTCATCCAAGATGACGGTTTGAACGTGATCAAGGTTTAATGTTTTGCGGTTCATGTGGTCCATTAGACGACCAGGTGTCGCGACGACGATTTGCGGGTTCTTACGAAGCGCACGAATCTGACGGTCGATTTGCTGACCACCGTATACTGGCAAGGCATGAACACGTTTCACTTCACCAATGCGGTTAAGTTCTTCTGCTACTTGAATCGCAAGTTCACGAGTTGGAGCAAGGATCAACGCTTGGATATGACGCGATTTTGCATCAAGACGCTCGATCGTTGGAATACCGAATGCCGCTGTTTTCCCTGTTCCTGTTTGTGCTTGACCGATTAAGTCAACGCCGCTAAGACCGACTGGAATTGTTTCTGCTTGGATTGGAGTTGCTTCTTCAAAGCCCATTTTTAGGACACCTTTGATAAGTGCCTCACTAAGATTTAATTCACGAAATGTTGTCAATGCTAAATACTCTCCTTTGTCATATGAAAAGCGTCTGCCACTAAACAGACGCTACCGTAACGAATACAATCGACTACCTATTATAGCAGAAGCTCATCCTTAAAGATAGAGGCTATTTCTGCATATAATAATGTTTAGGGAAGTCACCATCATAATCGTTGCCATAAGGGCGAGGGAAAGGCATGATGCCCGGACCGTTCAACGCTTGAATTCGCGCCGCTTGCCCCCACTAGTGATGGGGTTTTATTTGGAAATGGTCGCCGGTAAATACCAGCCGCAACCACCAAAATGATGAATTCCTAACTATTTATTCGAAACGTAGGTTCAATGGGCTAACTTATTTCGTTAACCGGATACCCGTTTCATGTTTTTCTATTTTTTTGTCTTTCAACAATCGACCTAAAGCACGTTTGAAGGCAGCCTTACTTAGGCCGAATACCTCATCAATCGTCTCAGGAGGTGTCTTATCACCATACGTCATCTGACCACCATGTTCAAGCAGGTGAGTCATAATTAAATCCGCATCGATGTCGATTGCCTCGTGAGCACGTGGTCTTGCTGAAAGTAATACTGTACCATCTGGCTTCACATTTGTCACCCGTAATTTCATAACTTCTCCAAGACGCGGCCACCGCTCCATCTCTTGTTCATGCAGAAAACCAATCGTTTGTTCGTTGACCCAGACGTTTACACCCGGATCACGTTGAGCGAATACAAGCCCTTCAACATCCATGTTATTCCACTCTTCCGGTGCTGGTGTCGCACGTAAGTTGAAATAAGCATAAGGAGCGGGATCTCCGAGCAAACGAAGTTTTTGATCGTGTTTCAGACGGATGTATAATTGATCTCCTTCTTCCGGCCAAAATGTCCGGCGTTGCGGTAAATCGTCAAGCGAGACTAAAACATCTTTCTGAATACCGATGTTTGCGAAGACACCTGTATTGTAACGTGTCCCGTTGATCGTCGTTTTGACATAGTCCTCAAACGATGCTTCCGGAATCGTCATCGACGAAGCGAGACGCCCTTCGTTGTCCTGATAAAGAAAGACCTCTACTTCTTCATCGAGCTCTAACTTTCTAGTTTGTTCATTATTATGAAGTAAGATGTCTTCTTCCCCGTCACTCAAGAAAACACCGAATTCTGCTTCTCGTTCTACTTTTAATGTGACAACCTGCCCTGCGCGTAATGCCATTTGTGGTCATCTCCCTTCTATGAGTTCCATTGATTTCTCCCGGTTTCTGCGTATCACCTACCATACTATACTCTTTTTTCTCCCCTCTCTGACATGAAGCAAGCCGGATCAAATATGACATTTCTGTGAACGGTTCTGATTTGAGTGATTTTTTTGACAAAAAGAGCTATGATAAAACAATAGGAAAAAGAAGGTTTAGTTTAGGTAAATATGGGGGAAAAACATGTTTCATAACATTCAATCGCGTTCTTTCGCAAGACGCTTTACAAAAACATTGGTATTTGCATTTTTTGCATTCCTTGCAACGATCGGAATTGTTTTCGCAGAAGGTTCGAACAGTACTGATCTGTCTCCGAAGACACCAGCACTCCAACATATCGATACACCCTAAAATCTACACCTTCCGTGTGGATTTTTTTATTTTTTCCGAAGTTTTACTGGGCGATACAGGAAATCGGTTGTTCATCACGAATTCTTTAAAAGGTGTCATTACCATTTAACTAAGGAGGGCAAGTCATGTGGTTTTATCTTTTTACGACGCTAACGGGTCTCATCAGTACATATTTAAGCTATACGTCCGGTTATTACACGGATTCAATCGGTGTTTTCGTCTTCACACTCGCCATTTGTTTGTCGCTCTCTTCGTTCAGACAGCTCCTTCGGACGTCTCATCAGTCCTATCATGAATATGTGCAGCATCGTCGTGTCAAAAAACAGTATGAACGCATGAAAAAGCGGGAACAATCGTACCAATTGTCTTACGATCAACGCGAATCGATTCCACCACTTGCATTATCCGCGACAGAACAGCATGATAAATAAAGAATCTGATTTAACTTCTTATTAGGAGGAACCGAGTCACTATGAATGAAATACCTTTATCAAACGGTTGGACCCTTCGTTATTCACCTGTCATTGATCTTTGGCTGAAAGAAGACGGTGTGCTGCTTGTCGATCATGAGGACAAGGTCCGCTTGACACTGATCCTTGACGAAGAGTCGATGGAGATCAAACAGATTGATAATACCAATGCTTCTTTTTCGATTGACCCAACGACACGACGCTTGACGTTTGAGCTTGGCGAAACCGAAGAGGAATCAGAACCGCGTTATTGGGAATGATGAGGAAGACTGGGTGCGATACCCGGTCTTTTTTTGTACAATAATAAGGAATGAGGAAAAGGAGTCTGATGCCACTATGTTACGCACTATCATCTGGTTCATTTTTTTTGGACTGGTTCTACCCCTTACATTACCGTTTCTTCCGGGGGCAAAACGTCGAACGCACGCTGCGCGGTATGCTTATACGCAAAAAGTTGCACAAACTTGGGCCAATTCACTGTTGCGTCTTGCGGGCGTCAAAGTTCGCATGACGGGACAAGAACACATTCCCGCTGATCAACCGGTTGTTTTCATCGCCAATCACCAAGGGAATTTTGACGTACCGATTTTACTTGGTAAGATCGACAAGCCGAAAGCCTTCATCTCAAAAATCGAAGTCAATAAGATTCCCATCGTCAATGTCTGGATGAATCTGATGGGGTGTGTCATGATTGATCGCAAAGATCGTCGGCAATCCCTCAAGGCTATCCGTGCCGGAATCGAAACGATCAAAGACGGACAATCCATGATCATCTTTCCGGAAGGGACACGTTCAAAAGGAGGACCGGTTGCCGAATTCAAAGCAGGCAGCTTTACACTTGCGACGTCAAGCGGTGCGCTCGTCATCCCGATCGCGATTTCCGGCAGCTATCGTGTCATGGAGGAAACGGGACGTATTCGCCCGGCCACTGTCGACGTGACGATTTTAAAACCCATCGATCCTGCGACGATGACTCAAAAAGAGTTAGTCCAAACGGTCGAACAACAAATCAAGGAAATTGTAGAAGGAGTCTGACATGTTACTTAAAGTCGATCAACTAAAAAAAGAATTCGCCGATAAGATTGTTTTCGAAGATGTCACGTTTTCCGTAAGTCCCGGTGATCGCATCGGAATCATCGGTGTCAACGGTACTGGAAAATCGACATTACTTCATATACTAGCCGGACAAGAAACGGCTGACTTTGGTGAACTCCATCACCCAAATGATTACCGGATCCGCCTGCTGTCGCAGTCAACGGATTATCCGGAAGATCAAACGGTCATGCAAGTCTTATTGTCCGGAAACACACCAACGATCAATGCCCTGCGCCATTATGAAATCGCCCGCCTCGCCCTTGAGCAGGATCCCGCAAATGAAACGTTATTGACGCGATTCATCAGTGCGCAAACGGAAATCGATGCTGCGAATGCATGGGACACCGAATCACGCTTGAAAATGATTTTAAATAAGCTGGGCATCACGAATCTCGAGGCAACGATCGGTTCGCTGTCCGGCGGCCAGCGCAAACGTGTCGGATTGGCGGAAGCCTTGTTAGACGAGGCCGATTTATTGTTGCTCGATGAGCCGACAAACGAATTGGACGCCGAGACCATCACTTGGCTTGAATCACAGATCAAAGAGTACCGGGGCGCCATCTTACTCATCACCCACGACCGGTATTTTTTAAACCGTGTCACGAACCATATGATGGAGATTGCCAACGGAACAGCTTATTTTTATGTCGGCAACTACGAATCGTTTCTTGAGAAACGGGCCGAACGCCGTGAACGGACTGCTTCGATGGAAGAAAAACGCCAAAACATCCTGCGCCGTGAACTGGCGTGGTTACGGCGCGGGGCAAAAGCGCGGACGACGAAACAAAAGGCACGGATTCAACGGGTCGATGCCTTGCAAGAGTTATCGTACGAGGAAGATGAAGCCGCACTCGAAGTTCAAGTCGGTTCGACACGGCTCGGCAAAAAAGTCATCGAGGCCGTCGCTGTCCATCAGCAGTTTGGTGACCGGACATTGTTCAGTGACTTTAACTGGTTGTTTGGTCGCAAAGAACGGTACGGGATCGTCGGTCGAAACGGCAGCGGGAAATCAACGTTGTTATCGATTCTTGCCAAACGTTTAGAACCGACGAGCGGCGAGATCATTCATGGTGAGACAGTGAAGGTCGGCTTTTATGGTCAGTTTGCCGAATTCAGTCACCCTGAGCGCCGTGTCATCGAGGAAGTCGAACGGATTGCCCAAGTCATCACGACGCTGGACGGGCAGGAAATCACGGCAAGTCAGATGCTCGAACAGTTTCTGTTTAAGCCGGAGGCACAGTATAAACCGATCGGCAAATTATCCGGCGGCGAAAAAAGACGTTTGAAGCTGTTGACGATTTTGATGGATGAGCCGAACGTACTGTTTCTCGATGAACCGACCAATGACTTGGATACAGAAACCCTTTCTGTTCTCGAAGACTATTTGGAATCGTTCCCGGGAACGGTCATTACCGTCAGTCACGACCGCTATTTCCTTGATCGCGTCGTCGATCGGTTACTCGCCTTTGAGAACGGAGAAGTCGTGTCTTATTACGGACAATATACCGATTACTTGGAGCAACGGGAACCCGCTCCTGCCAACGCACCGGTCACGAAAGAAGCTGTTCCTGTCGAAAAAACAGTCGTTGAAGTACCGAAAAAATTAAGTTATCAAGAGCAGCTCGACTGGAAAACGATTGAAGCTCAAATTGAAGAAGCTGAACTTCATGCTGAGTCACTTGAACAGCAACTCGCTTCGTCCGGAAGTGACCTTGGTCAGGTCAATGATATCTACCAACAGATCGAACAAGCAAAAGCGAAGATCGATCAATTGATGGAATACTGGACCTACCTCTCTGAAAAAATTGAGGCGTACGAAAATTATAAAAAGTAAGTCCCTCCTCCTTTTCTGAATCGTATCCCTTCGTCCACGAGACGTTCGGATACGATTTATTTTTTTGAATTGAATGAACTGGGAAAAAGCAGTGTATGATAGAAAAAAGACGGGAAAAGTTGGTTAATCCAGTCACGTCATCGCAGGTCATCTTTAGGAGGCGGTTTAATGCAGCAATCTCCCTATTTCATAAAATGGTTCCCACCACTGCTACTCATTTCAGTGACGTTAATGCTGATTGCGTCTACGCAGGAATCGATTTCAAACATCATCGTCGAGCAGGTGTTACAGTATCTTTCACTTTTTTTGATTGCCTTTTTTATCATCGTTGCTTATCGAAAAGAACAGCAACTGATTGTTCCACGCCGGAATTTTTGGTTGCTCGCTCTCGGATCGCTGACCTTGTCGGTTATCGGTTCCATTTTGCAGACCATTCATTTGTTCAGTTTTTCGGACAACTTTTCCGGACTTTATAGCTTAGTGTTGTTTTCGTTATCGCATTACTTATTCCTGTACGCTATTTTTTACCGCGTGGCCTCTAAAAAAAGTTTTGGTCAACATGTCCTGGCGTTTATGGATGCGATGATCCTGGTCATCTTTTTGGCCCTCGTCGCGTTTCATGGTCTTAACGAATGGGTCAATCCTGCAATCAATCCGTTTCCCTATTCGTTAGTCGTCATCATCAATACATCACTTGGTCTGTTCGTATTTTTTTACTTTTTCTTCATTCAAGAGACCCATTGGGTCTCACGGACGACTTTATTTTTACTGTTTTTATCGATTTTTATTCGAGGCATTTACGAAATTTCATCTGTCTATTTCCCGGAATTCACGGCCCAATATTTGATTTTTTCACCGATATTGATTCGTCTGGCTCAAAGCGCAGCAATCCTTTGGCACATCGACCATATTTATGAGGGTTCGGATACGTCATCGATCGTCCAAAGAGTTTGGCTTCCCTTTTTGTCATTGCCTTTATTTGTTCACTACCTGATCGAGCAAGAAGGTGAGAAACGGGACATCTTCATCATTTTATTTTTATTGATCATCCGACAGATTTTGATTACGAGACAACATACGTCGATCGTCAAACAGCTGGATACACGAAATGAACAATTGGCGACACGCATTCAACACCGGACAGAACAAATCAGGGAAAGTGAACAGCAGGTCATCCCGCTTTTTTTAGGTCACCCTGACCCGATCATCCGGTTGAATCAAACACAACAAATCATCTATGCGAATCGTTCTGCTCAACAGATCTTCAAGTTATCCGCCATGACGATTGATACGCCGACACATGAACTCCAACACTTGCAAGCGGCACTGGCTAAAGGAATTACCCGTTATCACAACGAAGCGCATCAACAATTTGAATTGATTCCGATCCCGATCAAAATCGCCACAGTACCTGTTGGTCATTTTTTGATTCTTCACGACATTACAGAGCGGATGAAACGAACACAACGGATTGAATACCATGCTTATCATGATGGATTAACGGATATCGGGAATCGCCGTTCACTCGAACGAACGTTTCATCAAAAATCGTCCTCCCTCAACTATCTGGCACTCATCGATTTGGACGGCTTTAAGCTCGTCAACGATACGCACGGCCATGAAGCCGGTGACTTCATCCTGATCGAAGTCGCACAACGCCTTTCCGCTGAACTGCACGGGGAGGAATCCGTTTATCGTCTTGGCGGAGATGAATTCGCCTTGTTGACGGCCGCTGAAGATGAGCTGTCGTTACGCCGGCGTTGTAAACACTTCTTGACGTTGCTGTGTCAACCGTACGTTTATCACGATCAGGCTTTATCTGTCACCGCTAGTATCGGCATCGCCCGTCAAGAGGACGGGGCTGATTTGGAACAATGGATCAAACAAGCTGATCTTGCCATGTATCGGGTCAAAAACCACGATAAAAACGGGATTGGCGTATACCGATCCGACGAAAAAAACGAGTAACTTCGTCTGAACGAGAATGGGGGGCCGATTTTTACATCGGCCCCCATTCTGTATAACGACCAACTTTTGCGTCAGCCTTTTCTTCTTATGCTTCCGGACGTGGTGCGATATTGCCTTCTTCGATGTCGAGCAACAAATCAATCAGCTCGGCGCAAAATTCAGGGTATTGCCGTAACAGTGCATCTTCTCCGACCTCATCCACAAAATCAGCTAACAGAATCCGGACTTCCGGAACAAGTGCTTTAGCGACTTTCATATAGGCAATCGCAAAACGCCACTTGCCCGAGATATACAGCAACTTCCCAATCAGTAAGTCTCCTGTTTCGACCTCAATCTCCGCTAAGTCAGTCTGATACGTCTGTTTTGACATGATGTCGACGACGCCTTCTTCTTCGACGAGAAACAGCGACGGAACCGGATCCGCCAATCCTCTCAGCGCCCGATACAAACTCGGTGACATGTCTTCCTTGACTTGCTCCAAGAAACGACCGTGTGATGTTTTTCCCTGTTCATCGGTTTCATAAAAAATCGCCCAATCGACAAACAGATCACGGAATAATTCAGCATCTTTTAGATACCAACGGCCTTCCGTTGCAATTTCTTCGATGAAGGCGACCCAGTCCGTACTTCGGGCAGTCGCCGCTTCTTGATACATCGTTTTAAGCGCTGTATTCATCTCTGCTTCCGATACAGTCGTCGGAAAAGGGATTATCTTTCGCTCACTTTTCATCGTGTAGGTCCTTTCCGGTGTGGGTTCGCCGGTCGTTTGATTGTTTCCGGTTCAGTGACTTCCCGTTTCGGAATCACTTCTCCCCGATAGATCTCCATCTCTTCCATCTCCACACCCATTTGTTTCGCCAATGTTTTCAGGTGTCTTAAATCGTGATCCGTGACAAGAGCTAACACCATTCCGGAAGCATTCCCACGTCCCGTACGTCCCGAACGGTGAACAAAGTCATCAAATGATTCAGGTAAATCATAATGCACGACATGTGTGACGGCTTCGATATCGAGTCCACGTGCGGCTAATCCCGTTGTCACAAGTAACGGGAACTCTCCCCGTTTGTAAGAACGCAGTGTCTCCATCCGTTCCCGCTTTCCTTTTTCAGCATCTAAAATCCGATACTTCAATGAGAACTTGCTTAATTCTCCATTGAGCGGTCCCAAGAAAGAACGGTTATTGATGAAGGTCAGTACTTTTGCTCCCTGCATGTTCGCCAACCGGCGTAAATATTCAGGCTTGAGACGGCGTGACATTTCGATATAACCAAATTTCACTTGTGTGCTGACGGCACGTTCGACGCGAATGCGTTCCGGCTCGTTCGCAAACAATGTTTTCCCCCACTCGGCCGTCCGCTCCGGTAATGTTGCCGAAACAAAAGCCAACTGCCGGTCACGGAGTGCACTGTTGGCAATCCGCGTTGCCGATGCACTCATGCCGCTCTCATAAATTTGATCCGCTTCATCTAAAACAATCAGCTTTACTTTGTGCATCTTGAGTTTTTTAGAATCAATCAATTCCACCAGACGTCCTGGTGTCCCGACAATGATTTGAGGTTTTTTCTTCAACCGTTCGTGTTGACGTTTTAATTCGACGCCACCGATGAAGGCTCCTGATTTAATCCCGCTGCCTTGTGCAAACAGTTGAATGACTTGGTGAATCTGCATGACGAGTTCACGTGTCGGTGCTGTGATGACGACTTGAATATGCGGCTCCGCTGCGTCAATCAATTCTAAGGCCGGAATGACATAAGCCAATGTTTTTCCGGTTCCGGTCGGTGCTTCGACCAACACATCTTTTCTGTCCCGTAACAACGGAATCGCCTGTTCTTGGACCGGCATCATCGTCTCGAAACGTGCACGCTCCCATGCTTCTGTAATAAAAGGTTTCATAAAGTCCATAACGTGTATTCTCCTACTCTCTTCTGCATCATTCTGTGACATATTCAAATTGATCGGTCGTTTCGTCACGCAGACCACGTAACGTTTGTGTGTATTCGTTTCCGGCGTCGATGAGCCGGATGTGATATACCACTTCCTGGTCATTCTTTATTTCTTCCGTCAAAATATCAAACCCTTGAATGACCCGGTCTTGCAGTTCATCCGCCAGTTTCGGAAACTGACCGAGCACCGGGTAATCGGATCGGACATCACTCGGGCGACGAATCAGCTTCGCCAAGTATTTTTCTTTATATCCGATGAAATCTTCAAAATCAAAATCATCTTCAAAACGAATCCAAAAGCCGTCTTCCTCAAACTCCGTAATCATTCCCGTTCGCGGTGTTCCTTCAGTCGATACTTTTAACGTCACCCAATCACCTGTTCTATAATCGGCACGGTCTTCCAACAGCAAAAAATCCATTTTATGCACCTCCACGGTCTATATTCCCTTTTTCATTGTCAACGATACTTCATAAAATTACAAGACAACCTGATGTGACTTTTATCACAACACAAACTGTCCCTGTGCTTTTCAGAAAAAAAGAATGATACAGATTCAAAATTCCTGTGTCTTTCCGCCAATCGTCTGTTTTTCCGCTGCTCGTCGTTGAATGATACAGAACACGCCGAATCCAGGCATACCAACACTTTTCACATTCACTGAGCTTTCACAGGGATGTAAAACTCTCGCATACGAATGTTTGTTACACTATTCACATAAGGGATATGTGTTGAACTGTCTACCTTACAAACGAAGGAGTGTTCATGATGTTACTCGAAAAAACGCAAGCATGGCAACAATTTGAAGCAGGACAATGGTCCAATCAAATCGATGTAGCCGACTTCATTCGACGGAATCGGACGGAATACCGCGGCGACGATCAATTCTTGGCCGGTCCGACGGTCGCGACAGAAACACTGTGGCAACAAATCATGAGTTTGACAAGCGAAGAGCGGACACGCGGTGGTGTATATGCCGTTGACGCTGCAACACCCTCAACGATCCTGTCACATGGTCCCGGATACCTCGATCGTGACTTAGAAAAAGTCGTCGGTCTCCAAACCGATGAACCGTTCAAACGCTCGATTCATCCGAACGGCGGCATCCGGATGGTTAACGATGCGCTCGAAGCCTATGGTTTTAAGGCGGACCCTGTCGTCACCCGGACGTTCAGTGAATACCGGAAAACACATAATCAAGGCGTGTTCGATGCCTATACTCCCGAAATGCGTGCCGCCCGAAAAGCAGGTATCATCACCGGACTTCCAGATGCTTACGGACGCGGTCGGATCATCGGTGATTACCGTCGCGTTGCGTTGTACGGAACAGCGTACTTGATTGAGCAACGGAAACAAGACTTACAGAACCGCGGTGGCTTTTTGTCCGAATCGATGATTCGCGACCGTGAGGAAATGAATGAGCAAATTCGCGCGTTGCAGGAACTGACCGAGCTCGGCAATCGTTATGATTGTGATCTGTCCCGTCCTGCGGAAACGGCACAAGAGGCGTTCCAGTGGGTCTACCTCGCTTACCTCGCTGCCATCAAGGAACAAAACGGTGCCGCGATGTCGCTTGGCCGCGTCTCAACGTTCCTCGATATTTATATCGAACGTGATTTGCAGACCGGACGCTTGACGGAACAAACTGCTCAGGAGCTCGTCGATCATTTTGTCATGAAACTGCGGATCGTCAAATTCCTTCGGACACCGGACTACAATGATTTGTTCTCCGGCGATCCAACCTGGGTCACGGAATCGATCGGCGGGATGAGTGAAGACGGCCGCTCAAACGTCACGAAAAGTTCGTTCCGCTTCTTACAAACACTCGTCAATCTCGGTCCGGCCCCTGAACCCAACTTGACCGTCCTTTGGTCGACGCAATTGCCGCGCGGCTTCAAGGAATTTTGTGCGAAAATGTCGATTCTGTCCAGTTCGATCCAGTATGAGAACGATGATTTGATGTTGCCGGTTTATGGCGATGATTACGGCATCGCGTGTTGTGTCTCTGCCATGAAAATCGGAAAACAGATGCAATTTTTCGGAGCACGCGCGAACTTAGCAAAAGCACTCCTCTATACGTTAAATGGCGGCATCGATGAAAAACTCAAAATCCAAGTTGCGCCGAAAACCGATTTGATTCTCGACGATGTCTTGGATTATGAAACGGTCATGGCGGCTTACGACCGTCAGCTCGACTGGTTGGCCGAACTGTACGTCAACACATTAAACGTCATCCACTTCATGCACGATAAATACAGTTACGAACGCATCGAGATGGCATTGCATGATCCGGAAATCCTCCGGACGATGGCATGCGGGATTGCCGGGCTGTCCGTCGTCGCTGACAGTCTGTCCGCCATCCGCTATGCCAAAGTCTCACCGGTTCGCGACGAGAACGGACTCGCCGTTGACTTCAAGATCGAAGGAGACTTCCCGAAATTCGGAAACAATGATGCCCGTGTCGATCAGATGGCGGTTGATCTCGTCAAACTCTTCATGGAAAAAATCCGGAAACATCCGACTTACCGCGATGCGTTACCGACTCAATCCGTCTTGACGATTACCTCAAATGTCGTCTACGGCAAAAAGACCGGGAATACACCAGACGGTCGTCGTGCCGGCGAGCCGTTCGCACCCGGGGCCAATCCGATGCACGGACGAGATACGAATGGGGCCGTTGCTGCACTGACATCCGTCGGGAAATTACCGTATGAGCATGCACTCGACGGCATCTCCTATACGTTCTCGATTGTTCCAAAAGCACTCGGTAAGGATGAACCGACACGGATTCAAAACACCGTCGGATTGCTCGACGGCTATATGGGCGGAACCACCTCGAAAGGACACCATTTAAACGTCAATGTCTTTGACCGCGAAACCCTGCTCGATGCGATGGAACATCCGGAACTCTATCCACAACTGACAATCCGTGTTTCCGGTTACGCCGTCAACTTCATCAAATTGACGCGTGAACAACAGATCGATGTCATCAACCGGACATTCCACGGAGCACTTTAACGAAGAAAGGACTGAAGGATTATGACATACGGAACGATTCATTCTGTTGAATCTTGCGGGACAGTGGACGGACCCGGTATTCGCTTCATCGTCTTTACGCAAGGTTGCCCCTTACGTTGCCAATATTGCCATAACGCGGATACGTGGGAATTCGGATGTGGTCGTTCCGTTTCCGCGACAGCGATTGTCGAAGAAGCGGAAAGTTATCGGTCCTTCTTTGATGCGACAGGCGGCGGTATCACGTTTTCCGGCGGAGAGCCGCTTGCCCAACCGGAGTTTCTTGAAGCTGCCCTGCGAGAAGCGAAACAAAAAGGATTGCACACGGTCATTGATACAGCCGGCTCGGTCGTTCCTAAAAATCTCGATCGCATCCTCGACTACACGGATCTGGTTTTACTCGATATCAAACATATCGATGACGCGACCTGCCGGCTGCTGACCGGTCGGAGTAATACCAATACGCTCGCCTTTGCGAAACGGTTAGCCGAACGAAATATTCCGGTCTGGATCCGCCACGTGCTGGTCCCGGGTTTGACGATGACGGAAACTTTCCTCCGTCAGACCGGTGAATTCATCCGAACGCTCGGCAATGTCGAACGGATCGAAGTCCTTCCCTATCATCAACTCGGCGTCTACAAGTGGGAAGCACTTGGTCTTGACTATCCGTTAAAAGACGTCCTTCCCCCAAGCATGGAAGAAGCAACGGCTGCTCAAGCATTACTCGATTCTTACTTGTCTTGCTGACCACAAGTTGCTACACTGAACACATAGTCTATGAATAGGAGGTACAATACCGAAATGAAGCATTCACTCGCTACTGTCTAATGATGAAAGAATTCATTACTTTCGCAATGAGTTGCGGATGACTGACGCTACGAGTCTGCTCATTTTCGGTATTTCCCTCATCAGGAAGATACCTTCTTTGATTTGCACTCCTGCACACCATCCGCTCGCTTTCGGATGGTGTGTTTTCATTTCATCTGTATCGAAATGAACTCCTAAGGAGCTGAGAATATGCCTACTGAAATCTTATCAATTCACGATTTACACGTTGAGCTTCCGCAACAGACGTTGTTCCAACACATCTCGTTTTCCGTTCATCCAGGTGAGCATGTCGCCTTGGTCGGTGCCAATGGCGTCGGGAAGACCACGTTATTACAAATCATCCTCCAGCAGATCAAGCCGACGTCCGGCGAGATCTTCCGTGCCTATACAAACGCCGGTCATGTCGCCCAACACCTCTCTTCTGATGAACCGGCACTCCGCCTGGTCGAACAAGCCGATCAAGTTCGTTATCAGGCACGGGAACAAACACTTCACTCGACATCCATCGAAGCGTACCAAGTCGCGCTGGATGTTGATGCTTTTTCACTCGAAGCGGACGCAGCACGTGCGTTAAAAGAAGTTCAACTGCCTGAACACGTCTGGTCTCACCACTTTGATACACTCAGCGGCGGCGAACAGACCCGGATCCAACTCGCCTGTCTGTTGGTCCAACAACCCGATTTCATTCTGCTAGACGAGCCGACCAATCACTTGGATGCCGACACATTGGATTGGTTGATTGACTGGATGCACCAGACACCCATCGCGATTCTTTACGTGTCACATGAGCGTGCCTTCATCGATGCGACGGCCGATGCCGTCATTGAGCTGACACCGAGTCTCGCAACACGTTACAAAGGCAACTACCAAACGTATCGCCAGCAAAAAGAACAGGAACGCCTGACCCAAGAACGCGAATATGAAAAACAGGAAAAAACACGCAAGGAACTGAAGCGGATGATCCATCAATACCAAAACTGGCATCAACAAGCTGTCGCCCACGCAAGCGAACGAGATCCATATGCCAAGAAAAAGGCAGCCAAACAAGCGAAAAAGTTCAAAGCAAAAGAAAAACAGCTCGAACAGGTGCTGGATCAACGGGTTGCCAAACCAGAAGCAGCACCATCCGTTCATGTCGCGTTTGAAGCCGCATCCTTTGCAGCCAAGCAGTTGCTTTCATTGGACGCCGTTTCCTTTTCTTACGCGAGTCTCCCACTATTGAAACAGCTGACCTTCTCCATCCAGCAAGGAGACCGGATTGCCGTCATCGGTCGGAACGGTTCCGGAAAAACGACGCTGCTCCGGCTGATTCAAGGTGAACTGAATCCGACTCACGGAACCATCACACGTCATCCGTCCCTGACGACCGGCTATTTTTCTCAGGCACTTTCGAATTTGCCGACTTCCGGTTCCCTGTTGGACGCTTTGATGGAAGAGACAACGATTTCCGAGACCGATGCGCGGACGCTTCTCGCTTGTTTTTTATTTCGGCGTGACCGGGTCTATCAACCCATTAACGCAGCGAGCATGGGCGAGCGATGCCGAATCGCCTTCTTACGGCTCTATTTTTCCGGTGCCCGTCTGTTGATTTTGGATGAACCGACCAACTACTTGGATTTAACGACCCGCGAACAAATCGAAGCGGCTCTCGATGTCTTTCCGGGTGAACTGTTGTTCGTTTCGCACGATCGTTACTTCAATGACCGACTCTCGAACCGGACGATCCTGTTAGATCAAGAAGCTACCGTCCATCCTGTCGGAACGAAACTACTCCGGGAACAACAACCAAGTGATATTCAAGCGATTCAGAACGATTTAAGACGTCTCGATGAATTGACGGGAACGATTCATTTTGATCAGGATTAAATCCTTTATCTATTTTTACAAAACGAACGACGCCTCTCTGTTTAATCAGAAAGGCGTCGTTCGTTTGTGATGTTAACTCACATCAGCGTTTTTGATATTTTAGTTTCGTTCGGGCCTGTGCCTGCTTGTGGATCTTCTTCCACTTCTCTTTTTCCGCTGCCTGCAAAGCGACATTTTGTTTTCGTTCCGCATATGCCACCTCGCGTTGCAGCTTCAGAAAACTTTCCCATCGTTCGTGCGACAAGCTTCCGTTCGCCAAAGCGACGTGAACCGCACAGCCTGGTTCTTCGCCGTGCTGACAGTCACGGAAACGGCACGACTCCGCCAGTGTCTCGATGTCTGAAAACGTTGATGCCAATCCCTCGGTTCCATCCCATAGTCCGAGTTCACGCATTCCCGGCGTATCGACGAGTAACAAGCCACTCGACAACCGTTTTAATTCCCGGTGTGTCGTCGTATGCCGTCCGCGCTCATCGTCCTCCCGAACGCCACCCGTTTCCATCAGCTGTTCTCCTGCCAAGGCATTCACGAGTGTTGATTTTCCAACACCGGACGATCCGACCAACACAATCGTCTCATTGGGTTGCAATACTTCCTGTAACGCACCCAGCCCGTCTCCCGTCAGCGAGTCAACGGCAAAACACGGTGTTCCGAAGGCGATGGCTTCAATCTCGGAAAGTGAATCGTCCACTGAATCGATTAAACTTTTTTTCGTTAAAACGATGAGTGGTGTGACCCCCGCCTCCCAGGCAAGCGTCAAATACCGTTCCAGGCGGCGGACGTTGAAATCATGTCCAAACGCCATGACGAGTAATGCCACATCAACGTTCGCACAAATGATTTGTTCTTCGGTCTCCGTCCCGGCTGCCTTTCGGGAAAATTGTGAGGTCCGCGGAAGGACACGTTCGATTCGTCCTTTGAAAGCTTCTCGCTCAGTCTGAATCACCCAATCGCCGACTGCCGGCAATTCGGCTTTCGTCAATGCGTCAAAACGTATCTTTCCCGACAATTCGCTTAATGTTTCCCCATCAGCCGTCATCACACGGTACTGCTTTTGGAAGACCGCCGTGACACGTCCTAGTTGTTCAGTTGTTCCGACCTTGTCTGTCGGTACTTTACCCCATTCGTTCAAATGGTTTCCTCCTCTGATTTTAAGGGAGGGAAACCCCTCCCTGTACTCCGGTAATGTGATCTGTTACGTGGCTAGTTGCACTCATCAAACACCACTCCTCTCGTTTCTGTTAGTCGAATTTTACCATATTATACGGACCGGACCTAGCGAAGCCATGGAAGTCAGACCTTCACACTCCGCCTCAAGTCGGAGACAAGTACGGTCCGAAGGGCGTCGTGCCTTCCTGCTTCTTCCCTTAAGATAAGAGTATCAAGAAAAAGGAGGCTTCATCATGAAGCAATCAAAAGGAAAACAGGTCTTGATGGCACTTGCCGGTCTCGCCCTTCTCGCTGTCGTCATCGGTACATTACCGCACATGATCGGACTCGGGCTCGGTGCGCTCCTCGCATTTTATGCCATCAGTAAGTTTGTCCAAACATCAAAAGTTTTTGCGAAAATCGGATTCGGATTACTCGCTGCACTCGGAATCGGTCTTGCCTTGTCGAACATTTGGGCTGTCGTCGGAATCGCCGCTGCACTCGGACTTTACATCGGATACATGCGCATGAAAATGCAACGCGTCGATTTAAATCAATTGTTTGCCCGCCGTCGTCCAACCACTTCGACCCACTTTGAAGCCGATTGGAAAGACCTCGATCAAAAACGCTGATACGCAGACAGTACATCACTGCCAAACAATTTGCTGACCTAACATCCAAGGAGGAATTTTTCATGAAAAATGTATTTGATCAATTAAACGAGTTTGCGAACCAAATGATGACGGAAGTTAAAAAAGCAGCCGATCAAGGGGAAGCGCCGGCTAAGAAGCTGGTCCGCCACATTCGGACGACTGAGTCGGATTTAAAAGAAATTGATCGTTTACTTGAACGTCAGCGGACGTTGCTTGTCGAACTGACGCATAAACAAGATGAAGCCAAAGAGTTAGCAGACAAACGCTTTACGCAGGTCGAAATCGCCAAAGAAGCAGGCGAACAAGAGCTTGCCGAACGGGCTGCCATCGAGTCGAAGCACTACGGCGAACAATTCCGCTTCTTCGAAGAACTGATCGAAGAGACGAAACGTGAATTAAACGAACTTGAGCGGGAAGCACTTGAATTAAAACTGAAACTCGAAGATTTACAAAACAAACGGTATGAATGGATGATGCGTGAAAACGTCTCGAATTTAAAATCGAAGATGAACCAGGTGCTAGAACGCGAACCAAATGCTACTATTAAACAAGAAGCACATCCATTCACAACAGAGGAAACTGAAACGAAGGTAGAGGAAGCTCCTATCGCAGAAGATGATATCGATGCCCGGATTGCCGATCTCGAACGTCGTTTCCAAAAATAAGTATTCGGACGAAGGAGGCATTGATGCCTCCCTTTGTCATGTCAGGAAGGAGATTGCCCGTGCGACGATTAAGTACAAAACAATTAGTCGGCTACGTGTCGATCCTGTTCGCCCTCGGACTCTTTTATGATTTGATGACAGGTGCAGGAAATGTGTTATTCGGGGTTCTGTTCCCGTTCTTGCTGTATTATGTCGGCATTCATTTCCGAAAAAGAAATCATGAAAAACTGGCTATCTTGTTTTATGTCGTGGGTACCATCATCTTAGCCGGTGTCGTCCTCAGTTCAGCAGCAATCGGATTCGTCATCGCCGGAATCCTGCTGTATCTCGGAATCATTCTCGTGACCCGCCACTCCGTCCGGGAATTTTTCTTCTCTAAGATTTCACCGAGTCTCTATGAAGAAGAAGGCATTAAGATTCAACCCGCCTATTCATTTGCGACACAACAAGAACTTCCGTATGTCTTAAAAGATTTGAGCGAACAGTTCATCGTCCGCGATTTGGAAATCGACTTGACGCACGCCTATGTCCCGGAAGGCGAAACGTTAATCGTCGTCAGTGGTGTCGTCGGAGACGTCCGGATTTTATTGCCGTCCGGCTACGACTATACACTCGATACGTCAATCGGGTTCGGCAGTGTCAAAACAGATGTCCGACGTATTCCGACGTTCTTTAACCGGCGAATCCAGTACCGGGCGCCTGAATATGATGAAGCGACCCGAAAAGTCCGGATTCACGTCATGCTTGGTATCGGAAATGTCGAGGTGACTTCCATATGAAACGTGATCAATTCCCGCTTGGTGTCATCGCGCTCCAAGTCATGACCGGTTTTTTGACTGCCGTGATGACGACGTTATTGTTTTTAAGTACACGCCAAGTGGATTGGCATGTACTTTTCGTCCGTCAACAGGACTTTCCCGTTTTTCTGCTGGTCGTCGGCTTATCGCTCTTATTGCCGCTAGCAATCGGGAGTATCCACTACTTCTTTTTGCGCCGTGATTTCAAGAAAGTCACGACTGCCATCATCGAACTAGAGCAAGGAAAAGAAGTCACGATCGTGAATGGTCCTTACTTCCATACGTTGACACGTCTGTCCCGCATCGGCAAACGGATTGACGAGCAGGTCGAAACCGTTCAAAAAATCAGCACCCGCCCGCAACACATTGAGCAAGTCCGCGTTCAGGCCATTACGGAAGAACGAAAACGGCTTGCCCGTGATTTGCACGACTCCGTCTCCCAGCAGCTGTATGCGATTTCGATGATGACGACAGCCGCGAAACAAACGATTCTGACCCAACCTGAAACTGCTGCGAAACAAATCGATTTGGTCGAAACGATGGCCCAGACCGCTCAGTCCGAAATGCGTTCCCTGTTGTTACAGTTACGCCCGGTCGAACTGGAAGGCATGACCCTCCAACAAGGATTAACGCAACTGTTAGAAGAATTATCTAGAAAGCAGTCCACTGAGTTGAGTTGGAAGCTCGAAGCCATCGAACTCCCCCGTCCGATTGAGAATGAACTGTTCCGGATCGTCCAAGAAGGGTTGACCAACGCGTTACGTCATGCGAAAGCGTCACATATGGATATCGAGCTGCGTCAATTTAATGATACGGTCATCTTAAGCATGAATGATGACGGTGTCGGCTTCATCGTCGATGAGAAAAAACTCGCTTCTTACGGAATCAATTCGATGCGGGAACGGACAGCTGAGATGGGTGGAACGATTCGCCTCGTCAGTGTTCCGGGACAAGGGACTCAAATTGAAGTAAAATTAAGAAAAGATCGGATGGTGCAAGTATGATACGTGTGTTATTAGTCGATGATCATGAGATGGTCCGTGCAGGTGTATCCGCTTTTTTATCGACGCAACCAGATATCGAGGTCGTTGCAGAAGCATCGGACGGGCAAGTCGGAGCGGAACTTGCCTTGGCACATCGCCCTGATGTGATTTTAATGGATTTAGTCATGGAACCGGTCGACGGTGTTGAGGGAACACGCTTGATCCGCAAAGAGTGGCCGGACGCAAAAATTCTTGTCGTTACAAGCTTTTTGGATGATGAGAAAGTGTATCCGGTCATCGAGGCCGGCGCAATGAGTTACGTCTTAAAAACAGCCAGCGCCTTCGAGATTGCGGAAGCCATCCGCAAAACGGCAAGTGGTCAATCCGTCATGGCTGCTCAGGTGACCGGTAAAATGATGGAACGATTACGAAAACCGACCAGCCATCTTCATGATGATCTGACAGAGCGCGAACAGGAAGTCCTGCAACTGATGGCCCGTGGTATGGCGAATCAGGAAATCGCCGATGAACTCTTCATTTCATTAAAGACGGTCAAAACACACGTTTCGAACATTTTATCGAAGCTTGATGTCGTGGACCGGACGCAGGCCGTCGTCTATGCTTTTAAACACGGGATCGTCAAATAATCTTCAGCATTTTTCTTATACTTATAATTGCTCTTATACTCAACGAAAACGACCGGATTCCCCTGTATGCCAGAGGAACCCGGTCGTTTGTCGTTTGAAGCGGCTTACCATAATTTCCATCCGGGTGCTCCCGGCGGTGCATTTTCAATCATATGCCAAATCGGAACGGTGTAAGCAAACGCAATCAAAGCAAAGGTCACAAAAATCCACAACTTCCAATTCTCAAAGAAAAGTGGCGTCTGCATCGCTGCTTCTTCTGTTTCCGCAACCGGAAACGCTTCGACACCTTTCGGGGCACGGAAAGCGAGCTGGAACATGGCGAACAGGAACAACAGAATCGAGATGAACAAAATTGTTCCGCCAATCGCCATCGCAACGTGATACGGAATCCAGTCGGCAACCAGTGAATCTTTAAAATACGCGGCCGGACCGGTCCGTCTCGGGTTACCAAGCAGACCCGAAATATGCATCGCGGTCGACATGAAGAGCATACCGATCGTCCACGTCGCCGTCTGGATCAGTCCGATGCGATTGATTCGTTTCGTCAACGTCCGTCCTCGCAGTAATGGTACGAGCCAATAGGCTGTTCCAAAAAACGTTAAAGCAACGGCCGCTCCGACCGTAATATGAAAGTGACCGGTGACCCAAAGTGTATTGTGGACGACGATGTTTAATTGATGCGACGCATTGATGACTCCCCCCGCTCCAGCCGGGATGAAAAATAACATTCCGACAAAAGGAGCCAAGAACCGGACGTCTCGGTACGGCATCTTCTTGATCCAACCGAACAGTCCGGTTGAGCCTTGACGCCGCCCTGCCAGTTCAAAAGTCGCAAACATCGAAAACGCCGTCATCAAGGACGGAATGATGACAAGAAACGTCAACACGACTTGGATGTATTTCCAAAAAGCCGATATCCCCGGTTCCAGCAATTGATGGTGAAAACCGACCGGGAAGGAAAACAGTAAAAACAGTAAAAAGGACATCCGGGCCAACGCATCTGAAAAAATCTTTCCGCCGACGATTTTGGGGATCACGGTATACCAAACGATGTACGCCGGAAGCAACCAAAAATACACAAGTGGATGTCCAAAGTACCAAAAGAGCGTCCGCGATAACTCAATCCCGACCTTATCCGTCCAACCAAGCGACAACGGCAAGAGTTGGAATAAAATCGTCGCGGCAACACCAAGCGTCGCGACCACCCACAGTAATACCGTCATGATGCTCATGTATGCCTGCAGCGGCGGATGAACACCTGTATGCTCCCGCTTATAATCCGCATACATCCGGAACATCGCTGCCGAAGAGATCCATGTTCCGACGACGAAGATGACAAGTCCGATATAAAAGACCGGATGAGCTTTTAACGGTGCATAGAACGTATACAACACGGATGCCTCACCCGCCAGCACCATCCATGTAACGAGTACGACACCAAGCATCATGAACCAAAAACCGACCCAACCGAGCCGTCTCGGAAACTCTTCAAAACGACCAAACGACTGTCCTAAAAATGAAAACAATAATCCAAAAATAAATAAGGTCGTAAACACAATCGCTAACATCAATCCGTGGGCTGTCAGTAATTCATAATACCCGACTCCTGCAATTTCCGGAATGACCCCTGTCCGGACAAGCGTTTGTAACAATCCGCATAATCCCCCGATCAGCAAGGCGACAAGAGAAAAGCTGACGTGTGCAAAGGCCAGTTTCGCTTCCTTTAGACCGATTTCTGTCGCCGGCAGTCCGCGCTCCATCTCAAATTCTTTTAGTTTTTGGGAAATGGCATTCATTTAGTCCACCACCTTAATTTTTGTCGACATCATATGGTGTGCCGTACCGCAATATTCGTTACAGACAATCAAATAATCGCCTGCCTTTTTAAAGGTGTACTCGATCGAATTGATATGACCGGGTACCACCATCATGTTGACGTTGGTCTTCACAATCTCAAACCCGTGCACGACGTCTTTTGAGGTCACCAGAAAATTAACGGTTGCCCCTTTTTTGATCACCATATCTTGCGGGGTGAATTGAAAGGCTTGCGAAACCATGACCGCTTCATATTTGTTGTCGTCAATCTTTTTCAGACCCGGTTGATCAAACGGTTTTGTTTGATCAACTTGCGTCGGATCGATCAGTGTCGCATCAGATGGCGGTTGATTTCCGGATGCGAACGCTGAAACACCGATGATGCCTAAAAAGACGGCCAACATGACGCAACCAAACCCCAGCCAAATTTTCTCTAAGCGATGAATATGCATCGTCTTTCCTCCTTATCTGGAACTGAATAATAGAAAAATGGATCCCCACATCCCGATGATGACTCCGGCGATGATAAAAACGGCGACGAGTGTCCCATGTAAGTTTGATTCTGGTTTTATGTTCATTTTGCTGTCTCCCTTCTTTTTTAACTTGATGTCGTATCTTCATTTTAGAAAAGCCACACGGTCCGAGACCGTGATAAAGATCACATCATTTGTGACAATTTCGCTGTTTCGCTTTGAAAAACACACACAAAGTTCACATACGGGATCTGTATGCACAAAAAAATCCCCTTGTCTTAAAGACAAGGGGATTGGTTGCATCTTTAGATCCGGCAAACACCGACCGGGCATCCTTCACAATGGCATAAATCTCTCAGATATTTGGCATCATGAACGATAATTTTAGTTGTCGTGGATGAAATGACCTTCTCTTTTTTCCATTGGGAAAACATCCGGTTGACGGTTTCACGCGGTGCTCCAATCAATTGACCCAGTTCACTGTCGGATGGACGTTTTGACAGGACATAGTCTTCTCCAACTTGTTTTCCGTTCATTGCAATCAACCGAAGTAAGGTCGAGGCGAGTGCCCCTTGTTTTCCGAACAGCAGCAAGTCCCGTAACTTCGTTTCGGACTGCTTGCGCATCAATGCCTGCCAACGCATGATTTCCAGCGCGAACACACCGTCCTGCTTCATTAATTCCTCCAGTTTACTCTTTTCGATCACACCGAGTACACTGTCTTCCATCGTTTCCACGCTGTAGGAGCTGGGGAATGCTTCTCCGACATCAAACTCGCCAAACAAGTCACCTTTGAAATATAAAAACATCATCAAAGGACTGCCTTTTTTCGTCAGCTTCGACAGTTTGACGCCTCCTTGCTTCACGTAAAACAGTTTATCGTTTAACTCCCCTTCCCAACAAACGATGGAATCTTTTTTGAAAGTCACTTCTGTCATGAAGTCCTCCAGTATCATCCGGGTCTCTGTCGATAAGACAAACGTGTTCGCTTCTGTCGTTCCGCAAGCAAGCATTCCGCATTCTCCTTTCCTTGATTCCTTCTGACCTTAGTATAGAACATCACACGTCAGAAAGGCGTTTTTTCAAAAGATTGTCAAACATTGTTCACCTTTTCACAATTCATTTTAAATAAAAACCGATTGAAGGTCTCAGCGAGAACACTTAAATCGGTTTGTGATAGTAGTGATGGATAATTCGACTTGTCGCCTGTCCCGGTTGTTCCGTATACCAGAGCGTCTTGAATTGTTCCATCGCCCTCCGGCTTTCCTGTAGAGCTGTATCGGAATCAATCCAGTTCAGCACACCGTCAAATTGTGTCGTAGACATGACAGGTAACGGATCCGGATACGAATCAACGATCCCCGGAATTTGCCGATACGTATCGAGATCGGGTGTATAGAGGATTGTCGGGATGCCGAGAAGGCAACTTTCAAACGGAATCGAAGAATAATCAGTGACAAGGACGTCTGTAATCAATAGATAATCATTGATGGAAAACTCATCGGTGACGAAATGAACATGTGTTTTTTGGTGTGTAAACATCGTTCGGACCGTCGGATGTAACTTCACGAGAATCGTCCACCCCCGGTCAGTCAGCTGTTCGAGCTGACGAACCGTCTGCCCTTCCATCCCGTTATACTCCCGGTAGGTCGGAGCATATAATAAAATGCGACGATTCTCTCTTGCATAGGCACTTTGGAGCTCTTCTTTAATGGATTCGTGCTGCTCATTAAACCAATAATCCGTCCGCGGGACACCAAATGATTTAAATACGCTTTTCGGTAAATCATGTGGTGCCATGAACTGCTCGGCACACGACTCTCCCGGGACGATGAAGTCCCCGTACCGCTGATAAACACGTTTAAAGCGTTGAAGAATCGGTTTGGATACGATCAAGCTCCGGGCAGACGTCAATCCGAATTTCTTCAACGTACCCGCTGCGTGCCAAAGTTGTACCCGTTGTGTTCCTTTTCGAATCGGTGCGACGCTGAACTCACCGATGTAATTATCGATGAAGACATGTTTAGACGTCGCCAGTAAATAAGCCAATCGAATGAAACGAAGTCTGCGGTACGGCAAAATCCGTTCCGTCGACCAGCTTTCTGGATACTTCACGAACTTTCTATCGTAAATCAAATAACGTTTTTCTTTCGGAAATCCCGTCAGGAGTGCATCATTAATCGGTTTTACATTATCACCGTATGTGACCCAAAAGAGCGTTACCGGCTTCACGGGTAACAAACAGAAGATACGATAGAAGATCCGAAAAAGTAGCAAATAGATTTGCACGATACTCTCTCTCACGTTAATCCCGTCCTTCCAAGAAGAAAGACCGCACATATCGTGTGGTCTTGTTGTTTCTTAACCGTTCCCTAATTCAGTTTTAATTTGGCTTGTCGAAATGCCTTCCGTCCGACTGAGATACACGACTTCACAATACTCTTTCAGGAAGTCAAATTCACCCTTCCAGTCGTCCCCCATGACAAACGTATCGATTTGGTGTTCTTGTACATCACTGATTTTTTGATCCCAATTGTTTTCAGCAATGACTTCGTCCACATACCGAATCGATTCCAAAATCAATTTACGGTTTTCAAAGCTGTGGTACGATTCCTTATGCTTTAAGCGGTTAAACTCATCCGTAGAAATCGCCACGACTAAATAATCGCCCATCTCTTTTGCCCGTTTGAGGATATTGATGTGTCCCCAGTGTAATAAATCAAATGTTCCGTACGTGATGACTTTTTTCATGATGATTCTCCTTTATGCTGATTGCTGGCGAGTTGCAGGATTCGGTTGCATGCTTGCCGAGAAGCTGTTCCGTCATCCCATTGACAAAACTTTTTATCGAATGTCGCAAAACGGACGCCGTATCGGCTGTTCCATTCGGACAACCGGTTCATTTCTTCAAATAATCGTTCTTCTTCTAATACAAGTGGTCCCGGTGCTTCTTGCTCGAAATCGAAATAAAATCCGCGCAATCGATCCCGGTAATGTTCTAGATCATACGTGTAAAAGATCATCGGACGTTTCAAGTGCGCATAATCAAACATAACAGAAGAATAATCGGTAATCATCGCATCCGCCGCGATGTATAAATCGGAAATATCCGGATAATCCGATGCATTATGGACAGACGGATAAGCTGACGTATCAACCTGATCCGCCACCAAATAATGCATCCGAATCAACAGCGTGTACTCCGCCCCAAACCGTTGTTCAAACTGTTCGAGCGAAAACGGGAGCGTAAAGGAATAGGAGCCTTGTGCCGCGTACTCATTATCCCGCCAAGTCGGCGCGTACAGAATAATTTTTTTACTCCGGTCGATTTGGTAACGGGAGTAGACACGTTCAAGGATTTCCGGATGCCGATCCGTCTGGTAAAACAGATCATTCCGCGGATAACCGATTTCAAGTAACTCTCCTGTAAAATCAAACGCCCGTCTGAAGATGTCACTTGAATACGCATTCGGCGAAATCAACAGGTCCCACTTCGCCGCCTCGCGCGCAAAGTCACGTTTGTATCGTTCTGTCGTCGTATTCGCCATCTGAACATCATCCATGTCGAGCGCCAACCTCTTCAACGGTGTGCCGTGCCACGTCTGTAAATAGATTGTCCCGCTTCGTTTATATAACCAAGATGGCAACCGACTGTTCGAAACCCAGACCCGTGATGTCGCGAGCAGATAAATCCAACGCATCGTCATCCGATCCACCGTTTGAACCGCGGGATCATCAAACGTACTCCGGCGGTCTTTACTGAACAGCAATTCGAATTCCGGATGTTCCTGTTGGAAGGCTTCATAAATCGCACGTGGGTTATCACTGTACTGTTTCCCCAAAAAACTTTCGAACAGTATTCGATTTTTCCGAACCGGCAGACAGGCAAACAACCGCATCACGAGATGCAACACCGCTTCAATTAGTTTGATTTTTCTAATCCACTGACGTAGTTGACGTTTCAAAACGCATACTCCTTATTTCAACAAAATTTACTTTTTTTAGAACTTCTTATTTAACAAACCTCAATCATCATAACAAAAAGCGCATCCATTTGGAATCAGTATTTGAACGCATGTAGCGGAAAGGTAAGTCGAACTTCGTCGTATTATGGACAAGCCCTTTGCGGTGACTGAACGTTTCAAAACTGTACTTGCCATGATAACCGCCGATCCCGCTTGCTCCGACTCCACCAAACGGTAAATTGTGCTGAGCGACATGCATCAACGTATCGTTCACACAACCTCCTCCGAAGGAGACCCGGCTCAAGACACGCTCTTTGACGAATTCATTTTCAGTGAATAAGTAAAGCGCAAGCGGCTTGTCACGTTCGGTGACGAATGTGATGACGTCTTCGATTTCTTCATAGACAAGAACCGGTAAGATTGGACCAAAAATTTCTTCCTGCATCAGTTTTGAATCGGCAGAAACATTTGTCATGACCGTCGGAGCCATCTTTCTTGTTTCCGGGTCGACTTGTCCACCAAATTGAATATCCCCTTGCTCCAAGTAACCCGTCAACCGTTCGAGGTGACTATCCGAGACGATCTTGACATACGACCCGACACCGACGCCGTTTCCGAATTGGGAGAAGGCTTCTTCTTCAATGAGACGTAAAAAAGTTTCCTGAACGTCTTGATGAACCAATACGTAGTCCGGTGCGATACACGTTTGCCCGGCGTTCAACCATTTTCCCCAAGCAATTCGTTTTGCCGCAAGGCGTAAATCCGCGTCTTTATGGACGATTGTCGGTGACTTTCCACCCAGTTCAAGGGTAACCGGTGTGAGGTGTTTGGCAGCCGCTTGGTGCACGATTTTCCCGACGCGTGTCGAACCGGTAAAGAAGATATAATCAAACTTTTCTTCCAACACGGCCGCGCTGACGTCGGCATCACCTTCGATGACCAAACCAAAACGTTGATGGAATGCCGTTTCAAACACTTCCCGTAATACCCGCGAGACGTTTGGCGTCAACTCGGACGGTTTTAGAACGATCGTATTTCCGGCCGCGATTGCTCCAACGACCGGGGCAAGCGCGAGTTGGAACGGATAGTTCCACGGTGCGATGACGAGGACATTCCCGTAAGGCTCAAACCGGATTTCACTTTTTGATCCGAAGTGCAACAATGGTGTTCCGACACGACGCGGCTTCGCAAGACGACGCAACTGTTTCTCCATCCGATTGATTTCACCGTAAACGAATCCGATTTCCGTCGTGAATGCATCTTGGCGTCCTTTATTCAAATCGATTTTCAGCGCTTCATAGATGGCTTCTTCATGTGTTTCAATCGCTTGCTTCAAGAAGGTCAACATACTTAATCTGAAGGCGATACTCCGCGTTGCGCCTGTCTTGAAAAACGTTCGTTGTGTTCCAATATGGCTTGCTAAATCTGATGCCGTTGCCGTCAATTCCATCAACTGTTCCCCCTTATTTTCTCACTCATTTCTTCTTTTCCATTCTACCATAGCTGTTCGAGCAAATAAAAAAAGCGGAGAGTTCTACCTCCGCTTTCCGTTTACAGTTGAATCGCTGTTTCGAGTGCTACTTTCATCATATCGTTGAATGTCGTTTGACGCTCTTCCGATGTTGTTTCTTCTCCTGTCAACAGGTGATCCGAAATCGTCAAGATCGTCAACGCATTGACTTTATGTTTTGCCGCAAGCGTATAAAGACCTGCTGCTTCCATCTCGATCGCGAGGCAACCGAAGTCCGCCCATTTTTTGAAGTGATGGAAATCATCTTGGTAAAATTGATCCGTCGTGAAGATCTGACCGACTTTCGCGTCGATGCCGTGTTCTTTTGCTGTCGTATAAGCCTTATGCAGTAAATCAAACGATGCTGTCGGCGCATAGTCGAGTCCGTTAAAACGGACACGGTTTTGTGCCATGTCGTGTGAAGCACTCATCGCGATGACGACGTCACGAACTTTGACGTCCGGTGTGATACCACCGGCTGTTCCGACACGAATGAGGTTTTTCGCGCCGTACGATTGGATCAATTCATTGGCATAAATCGACATGGACGGTACACCCATCCCTGTTCCTTGAACCGATACTTTTTTACCTTTGTATGTTCCCGTAAAACCGTACATTCCACGGACTTCGTTATACAGAACGACGTCCTCTAAAAACGTCTCCGCAATATATTTGGCACGTAGGGGATCTCCCGGAAGTAAAACTGTTTCTGCAATCTGACCTTCTGTTGCGTTAATGTGTACGCTCATGTACGATTCCTCCTTGAAATATCGACTAAACAGACAACAACTCTCTGAATTCGTTTGGGGTCATCCCAAACTGCTTCTTAAATACTTTTCGAAAATATTTATCATCGTGATAACCGACTTCGAGCGCAATCTCATAAATCCGGGCATCCGTGTCGCTTAACAATTCCTTTGCACGGTTTAAACGAATCGTTTGGATGTAGTCGGACAAATTGACAGAGAAACGTTGTTTGAATCGTCTCGAAATGTATTCCCGACTGAGATAAAAGCGTTCACTCATGAGTTGAAGCGTTAGTTCTTCCGCATAATGTGTCGCAATGTACTTTGCAATCTGATCAATCGCCTCACCCTGTTCTTGAACGGGACAAATCAATTCCATCGCCCGTGCAAGTGCATCGTTCAAGATATCCGGGTCGATCGGCTTCAGTAAGTAATCAAAAGATTGATGTAAAATCGCACGACGCATATACGTATAATCATCATACCCTGTCAGTACGATCGTGACGACCTTTGGATGATGATTTTTTGTCCATTCCAGTAAACTTAATCCGTCCAGACCGGGCATTTCAACATCGGTCAACATCAAATCGATTTTTTCCTGGTCCAAGAAACGTTTGGCCATCGTCCCGTCATCCGCTTCAAAGATGTTGTCAACCTGCCACGTATCCCATTCGCCGAGCAACTTCACTGCATCCCGCACATGTTTTTCATCGTCTACAATCAATACATTCATCATAGTTCCTCCTGTTCAACCGGAATTCGAATGACGATTCTAAATCCACCTTCTGGCGGAGATTGGAGCACCATACTCGCTTGATCCCCGTAAAAGATGAGTAAACGTTCATAAATATTGTGCAGCCCGATGCCGGACGTCTGTTGGTCCTCGGGTCTCCTGTGCATCCGCATCGTTTGATCAATCGTTTCAAGAACGTTCGGTTCCATCAGGGGACCGCTGTTTTCGACTTGAATGATCAGCTGATCCCCGTCACTTCTGACTTTATAAGCCAAATAGTTTTCCGTCGCATCGGTTTGTTGATTAAAAGCGTGCTTGAAATAGTTTTCGGCAAAGGGTTGTAAAATCATTTTCGGAACCTCGATTGGATTCATATGCCACGGAACATCGACGATATACCGAAAACGATCCGGAAACCGTTGTTGTTGCAGACGCATATACGACTGCAGATGGTCGACTTCTTGTTTTAAAGTCACGATCGTTTGCTCGTTGTTCATCGAATAGCGCATCATCTGGGACAGTCCCGTGATGGAACGGTAGGCGATTTTTCGATCACCTTGTAATGTCGTCGTCCCAATCGATTGCAACGCATTAAATAAAAAATGCGGGTTGAGCTGGGATTGCAGGGCACGCAACTCGTTTGTCCGATTCTCAAGCGCAAGACGGTACTCCCGCTTAATCAATCGATCGATCCGTTGAATCATCCGCTGGAATTGCCGGTTCAGCAATCCAATCTCATCATTCGTCGTCGCAACGAATCGGGCGGACAGATCCCCTTGTTCAACACGCCAGACGTTCGCTGTCAGTTGTTTGATCGGTTTCGTAATCTCAAGAGCCACGAGACTGGCCGCAATGATCATTAGAATCAACGATACCCCACCGATCAACATCAGGATGAGCGCTGTTTCATTTGCACCTTTAATAACTGTAGCATACGGTGTCGTCTTCACTAACGTGATCGGGACACCTTGTGTTTTCGTCTTGGCATAGACGACAAAGGAATCTCCGACCCGCATACTTCCACTGTCGCCTGTAAACCGTTCACTCGTGACCGGGAGCGTGTTCCCCGTTTTCGCAATCAACTGGTCACCGCTCATCAGCCAAAGTGATTCTCCCGGAAAACTTTCAAACAACTGCAGTTGCCGCTCAAATACACTGGTCGGAATATCGACCGACAAAAAGCCAAGCGGTTCATCCGTCTCCACCCGGTCAATCCGATAACGAAAACTGACGATTTCCTGCTCGTCCAGAATCATCGTATGCGTATTATAGGCCGCAATACGGTGAGCAGGATCAATCAGCCACCCGTTTCGTTGTTTCATCAACCGAAAATAATCGGTTTCCTGTAACCAATCAAATTTTCCGCGACTGGATGTCTTCATGTTGTAGACCGAGTATTCCGAATTCCCTTTTAAAATCACGAAATGAAGTTGTTCAATGTCTTGTTTGGATAAAAACAATCCGAGCAACGCCCGTGAAATCACACCTTCCGATTCGCTCAATTCCGCATCGGCGCCGACATTCATGATGTTGATCAAAGACCGGTTGGCGTACAAACTTGTCGGTAACCGACGAACATCTTCCATATAATGACTGATTTGGTTGCTCCCTCTTTTTAAGGTGTTCAGACTCGAACGTTCAGCCTGGGCAACGTTTTGATGGCGGACGTAAAGGTAAGAAGCTGACGTAGCAAGCGTTGTGGGGATCAGAATCGCTAAAACGACTAGTCGAATCAAACGTGTCCGGATGCTTTTCACCATCGTCCCTCCCATCCTTTTTCTTCTAATAAGTAGTATAGCACAGCTGTATCCGCTTACATGTATGTCTTTTATTTGTTTATCCCTGTTCTCATTCTTCTTAAATTACCTTTTCTGAAAAACAACACTTGATTCCGAATGAATATTGCTATAACATCGTTAATGTTCGTTTTTAACAAACTTTTTGAGATTAAGGTGGTTTCTGACTCATGTTCAAACTTTCCGAACACAATACAACAGCCAAACGCGAAATCCAAGCTGGTTTCATTACGTTCATCACCATGGCTTATATTCTTTTCGTCAATCCGACGATCCTGTCGGAAGCAGGCATTCCGCAAGATCAAGCGTTCTCGGCGACCATCATCGCGACACTCGTCGGGACATTACTGATGGGATTTTATGCGAATCTGCCGATCGCCGTCGCCCCGGGCATGGGGTTGAATGCCTATTTCACGTATACACTGGTCATCGGAGAAAAGATTCCGTATCAAACTGCATTGTCTGTCGTGTTTGTTGCCGGAATCATCTTTCTGTTGCTGTCCTTGTCCCCGTTGCGGACTAAACTCATCGAGGTCATTCCAGCAACCTTGAAGTTAGCAATCACCGGCGGAATTGGTTTATTCATCGCCTCGCTCGGCTTAAAGATGTCTGGTATTCTTGTCGCAGATCCGGCAACGTTGATGACGATCGGTTCCCTGACTTCGCCGGAAGCCATGATTACCTTGATTGGTCTGCTTGTAGCTGCTGTCTTAACACTCAAACGAGTTCCGGGTGGTTTGCTGTACGCCATGTTATTGGCTGGACTGCTTGCGTTTTTGAGCGGCGAATTGACGTTCTCGAAGACGCTGATTGCCTTACCGACGTTGCCGGAAGGTATTCTTGTCGCCAATCCTTTCTCTGCTGTGCAAGACGTCATTCAATATGGATTGTTCGGCGGTGTCCTTTCCTTTGTTCTCGTCACGATGTTTGATACAACCGGAACAATGGTTGCCGTCGGCGAACAAGCCGGCTTGATCGAAAAAGACGGCTCTTTAAAAAACAGTGAGCGTGCCCTGTTATCCGACTCGACTGCCATGGTCGTCGGATCAATGTTCGGGACAAGTCCTACTACGGCTTATGTTGAATCAGCTTCCGGCGTCGCAGCCGGTGGACGGACTGGATTAACATCCGTTACGGTGGGTCTCTTATTCTCTCTTGCTGCGGTCTTCGGTCCAATCGTTCAGTCGATTTCAGCTGTTCCTGCCATCACGGCACCTGCATTGCTGCTTGTAGGCGCATTGATGCTTCAAAACATCAAACAAATCGATTGGGATGATTTCGGCGAAGCCTTTACAGCGTTCATGATCATCGTCATCATGCCGCTGTCCGGAAGCATCGCAACGGGAATTGCCTTTGGATTTATCATCTATCCCATCATGAAGGCTGTTCAAAAACAGCGTGTCCATGCTTTGATTTATTTGTTCGCCGTTCTATTTTTCATTCAATTGTTCTTCTTGCACTAAGAAAAAACGTGTTGCTCCCGGAGTCGGGAACAGCACGTTTTTGTTTTACTTCTTCATTTTCTCCCACGTCTTCGTAAAGTCTTGCAACATTTCTTCCGACGTCTTCTGCTTACCGACATATGCCTGCATGATTGCACCCATTTCGTTTACAGCACCGTCCGGATATTTGAACCAGTTCCATGAAATTGTTTTATCTTCTTTTGAATACTTGATGATATCATCTGCCAACGGTCCAAGATCAGCGGCTTCAATCGATTTGAAGGCAGGAATGAACTTGAATTTGTTGACCATATAATCTTTTCCTGTTTCAGATGTCGCCATCCACTCCAAGAATTTTTTACCTTCTTCTTTATTTTTCGAGTTTTTATTGACGACCCAGTTGTTTGGAACACCAACAGGAAGACGGTCCATTTTTTCTTTGTCATCATTGATCGGCATCGGAATGAAGCCCATCTCGATATCCGGATTAACATCCGTAATCAGTTGTTGTGCCCAGTTCCCTTGTTGAATCATCGCTGTTTTTCCTTCAGCAAATTGCGAAACCTGTGTATTGTAATCCGTTGTCAGTGGATTTTTATTGCCGTATTTAATCGTCAAGTCAAACAAGTTCATGAATTCCTTGAACTGTTTGTTGTCTTCGAATTTTCCTTTTCCAGCATTCAGATCGGCAATGAATTGATCCGGATCATCTTGTTGCGCCACCGGAATGTTCAGCAAATGGTTTCCAAGGATCCACCACTCTCCATATCCGATTGAGAACGGTGTGACACCGTCTGCTTTAAGTTTTTCCGATGCTTCCGTGAGTTCCGTCAATGTTTTCGGTAACTCTGTAATTCCGGCTTTTTTGAAGATTTCTTTATTGTAAATGAAACCGTATCCTTCCAGGTTCATCGGCATACCGTACAGCTTCCCGTCAATCGTCATCGGCTCTTTTGATAAATCCGTCAAATCACTGACCCATTTTTCGTCGGATAAATCTTCTAATTTATCTTGCCAGGTTTTAGCTTCCGTGAATCCACCGTTGTTGAAGACGTCCGGTTCGTTACCTGAAGCGAACTGCGATTTTAACGCTGCTCCATAGTCTGATCCGCCGCCGACCGTTTGAACTACGACTTTTACGCCGGTTTCTTTTTCGTAATCCTTCGCCATCTTTTCCATGTCTTTTGCGATTTCAGCTTTAAATTGGAATACGTTGAGGGTCTTGCCATCTTTGGAAGAGCCACTGTCCTTTGAGTCATCACTATTGAGTGTTCCACCGCCACACGCTGCAAGTGCTACGACCATCGCCGTCGTCACAACTGGTAGTGCTGCCCATTTACTTTTACGCATTCGGATACCTCCCTGATTTCGAGTTGATAATCGTGCTACGCTTTTACATTAAATGAAAACGCTTGCAATAAAAATAGATAATTTTGTCCGGTGAGGTGGAAAATATTGAACAATCGTTATCCGACAGAAAAACTCGGGATTAGTGTATGATAAAGGAAAGAATGTTATTTAATGAAGGAGTTTGATGCAATGTCCTTACAATTCACGATTTTATTGATTGGTTTACTGCTGTTTACTGCCGTCTGGACGACTAAGCTCTCGAGTCGCCTCAACATCCCGGCCCTGTTGATTTTCATCGCACTCGGCATGATCGCCGGCAGTGACATTACCGGATTCATCCGTTTTGACGATGCCGAGTTGGCACAATTGCTTGGTACTGTCGCTTTAATCATCATTTTATTTGAGGGGGGACTGCAGACGGTCTGGAAAGAGGTAAAAACCGAACTCGCTCCGTCTCTCTCCCTGGCGACATTCGGTGTCTTCATCGCTACGACGATCGTAGCTGTCGCCTCTCACTATATTCTTGGCTTCAGTTGGGCAAATGCCTTTTTACTAGGGGCCATCGTCGGCTCCACCGATGCCGCCGCTATTTTTTCCGTGCTCAGCGGACAATCCGTTCGGCGGAAAGTCGGTTCGACACTCGAAGTCGAATCCGGTACCAATGACCCGATGGCTGTTTTTCTCACAGTCCTGTTCCTCGAGTTCGTGACGAATCCGAAGGAAGCTTCGCTTCTTTCCGGCTTATCTTCACTTATTTGGGAAATGGTGATTGGTCTACTGCTCGGATTATTGATCGGCTGGGTCGCATCGACGTTGCTGAACCGGATTGATTTAAGTTCATCCAGCTTTTATCCGATTCTCTTGATGTCCTTTGCCTTTCTTTCCTTTGGTCTTGCCGATACGATTCATGCCAGTGGTTTCTTGGCGGTCTATGTGACAGCCATCTACATCAGCAATCATGAACTGGTTTATCGCCAGACACTTGTCCGCTTCACGATGAGTATGGCGCATCTTGCCCAAATCGGCATGTTCATCGTGCTCGGGTTACTCGTCTTCCCGAAACAGTTGCTTGATCCTCAGGTCATCCTGTCATCCATCGCGTTGGCCCTGATTCTGATTTTCATTGCACGTCCGGTCTCAGTCTGGCTCAGCCTGCTACCTTTTAAATACTCGTGGCAGGAAAAAGTGTTTATCTCCTTTGCCGGTTTAAAAGGGGCGGTTCCGATCATCCTGGCGACGTATCCACTGGTTGCCGGAATCGAGAACGCCGGTATGATTTTCAACATCGTCTTCTTCACCGTTCTTCTGTCAACATTGATCCAAGGGAGTATGCTTACCTTCTTGGCAGATCGTCTTCAGTTAAATGAGACCGGTTCTTCGACCATTCAAACCGTCATTGAGTTCATGTCGATTGGTAAACCGAATGCTGAAATCATTGAACTGACGATTCCGAACTCGCATCCGTTTGTCGGACAAGCCATCTCAGACATTGATCTGCCGCAGGAATTTCTGATCACCGCCATCATTCGTAATGATCAAATCATCACGCCGCGGGGAGATACGGTTTTTGAAGGACGCGATCAATTGCTTCTATTAACACCGAAACACCGGATCAAAACGCTGAAACGCTTTTTATTCCCGAAAACCCCATGACAAAAAGGACGAATCGGTCGACGATTCGTCCTTTTTTTTCTGATCCACACTCACCGTTTTGCTTTTAATCGACGATACAAAATGTATCCCACAATCCCGATGACGATGATTCCAAGGATCCACCATAACTCTTGCTCTAATCCCTTGAGCATCGATTCCGCCCGTTCGACGCCAAACTTTTCGCCCAACCAGACATAGAAAAACGACACGGGAAACAACCCTAGACTCGATGCAAGTAAGTACCGTTTAAAAGACAGGTTGAACAAGCCGCACGGAATGGAGACGACGGAACGCACAACAGGGAAAAAGCGGCCAAATAACGCTGACCAGGAACCATACTTCGAGACAATCCGTTCCCCCTGAACAATTTCCCGTTCTTTAATCATCAACCATTTTCCGTAACGGATTAAGATTGGACGTCCGGCGTAGCGACCAAGAAAATAAAACAATGTGGCGCCCATCAAACTGCCGACAAATCCAATCAGGACGGCTGCTGTCCATCCTAGTGTCCCGTTTGAGACATAGAGGCCAAGTAACGGTAATCCCACTTCCGCCGGGATCAACTCGGTTCCGAGCCCGATAATCATGATTCCTAAAAACAGCCAGAGATTCGACTCTCCGGCTGAGAATAACCATTCTAACATCCAACCACTCCTCTAAATCAGCCTCGTGCAGGACGAAGAAGATAATAAATAATGACGACAAGGGTCGTCCAGACACCTGTGAAGATTCCGATGATTCCGACGATAAAGAATCCAAGCGCCATCATCGATCCTGTTCGTTTGTAATCACGCCACATCGTTCGAAGTCCTTTGATGTTGAACCAAAGAAAAACTACAAAAAGTAAGGCAAACACTAATCCCGTAATGAGTATCGCTGACATGTCTTCACCTCTTTCTTATTAGTTGTTATCCCCATTATACCTTACTTTTACACGTCTTCCCTCCGTCTGAGGTCTCATGAACCTACTTTCATCATGAAAAAAAGCGATGTTCGTCACCATGATCGGCGCGAACATCGCTTGTTTCTATGATTTATGTGTGAATCACTCGTTTTTACAACAGGTGTACGCCTTGCTCACGATAAGCAGTCCGTGTCTCTTCTGACCAGACCGACGCTTGAACTTCACCGATATGACGTTTCTTCAACAAGAACATCGCCATACGTGATTGTCCGATGCCTCCACCAATCGTTAACGGGAGCTTTTCTTCCAACACGCCTTGATGGAACGGGAAATCAAGTTTCGCATGTTCTCCAGTCGTCTCGATTTGTGCCAGTAACGTTTCACGGTCGACACGAATACCCATTGATGAAAGTTCAAATGCTCCGATTTCCGGGTGGTGGACTAAAATATCACCGTTGAGTGTCCAGTCATCGTAGTCAGCTGCTCGGCCATCATGTTTTTCTCCAGATGCCAGCGCACCGCCGATTTGCATCAAGAAGACCGCTCCATGTTCTTTCGTCACTTCCGTCTCCCGCTCTTTTGTAGAAAGGGTCGGGTATGCATCTTCGAGCTCTTGTGTCGTCATGAAGTGGATCGTCTCCGGCAAGATGGCCTCGATTCCGAACTGTTCTTCGACTTCACGCTCTACTTGATGAATCGCTTGATAGATGGCACGTACTGTCGTCTGCAAGTAATCGATCGTCCGTTCTTCCTTCGAGATGATCCGCTCCCAATCCCATTGGTCGACATGAATCGAGTGGGTCGCGTCCAAGACTTCATCGCGACGAATCGCATGCATCAGCGTGTATAATCCTTCGCCTTTTGCGAATCCGTACGTATGGAGTGCTTGACGTTTCCACTTCGCGAGAGATTGAACGATTTCGAGTTCAGCCTGATGATCAAGCGCATCAAAACGAATGATACGTTCGATTCCGTTGAGGTGATCGTTGACTCCGAGTGTGCTTTCGACGAATAAAGGCGCTTCGACGCGTGTTAATCCGAGTTGTGTTGAGAATTGCTCCTCAAAGCGTTTTTTTACGAGTGTGATTGCTTCCTGTGTCTGTTTCATCGATACGAGTGTTGTCATGGTATTCTTCCTCCTCAATTGTGTGTTTGAAAAAGAAGCCATAAAAAAGAGCCCTTCTCTCCCAAGAATATGGGACGAAAGACTCGGTTCCGCGGTACCACCCATGTTAACAGCTCAGCTGCTCACTCAAAAGACTGATGATCAATTATCATCTCAATCTTCGGCCATATGATAACGGACAGGCAACTCCGGCTACGCCTACTGACTCGTGTGTTCGGGTAGCGACTCCGGGATGTTCTTCGCAACTTGTTTCCGACTGGGCTCTCACCGTCCCCAGCTCGCTAATCCGGTTTTACAAGATGTTACTCTTCCCTTCAACGTCGTTGTTACAATTGAATTGAGAACATCGTACACCATGCAACAAGTGTTTGAAAAGCCCTTTTTTCAAAAAAAAATAAAATAATCTGACTAATCAGATTAGCTAATTCGAAGAAAAACGTTCCCGCAGAAGCGAGAACGCGCTTACAATTTATTTGATTGAACCACTCGTAATTCCCTGAATAATTTGCTTTTGCATCGCGAAGAAGAATAATAACAGCGGAATGATACCGAGGATCAGTCCCGCCAAGGCCAAATCCCATTGTTTTGTATATTGCCCGAAGAAGTAGAACGTGGCGAGCGGAATCGTCCGCAGTTCGACGTCACGCAACATCAGCGACGGCAAGAGGAAATCATTCCAAATCCATAGTGTGTTTAAGATGACGATTGTCACCGTGATCGGTTTGAGCAACGGGAACACGATGCGCCAAAACACGCCCCACTGGGAACAGCCGTCAATGATTGCCGCCTCTTCGATCTCTTCCGGAATCGATTTCATGAAACCGTGGTACAAGAAAATCGACAACCCGGATCCAAACCCAAGATACATGAGGATCAAGCCCCAATAACTGTTTTGTAATCCCAAGTCACCAGACAGCTTCGATAACGGAATCATGATCGACTGGAACGGAATGATCATCGCGGCGACAAACAGGAAAAAGATGATTGTCGATAACCGGGTTTTCGTCCGAACCAGCTTCCAGGCAGCCATCGAACAAAAAATGACGATGACGGCATTCGCCCCGACAGTAATGATGACAGAGTTCAAGAACACTTTTCCAAAATTCATCGCTTCCCAGGCATCGGTATAGTTCGAGGTGATCCATTCTTTCGGAAGTCCTGACGTATTCGTAAAAATATCACCCTGCGTCTTAAACGAGTTCGAAATGACATAATAAAACGGAATCATATACAGTAAGCCCATCAGCAAGGCGGCGATTTCGACAGTTCCGAGTCGCACCGAGTAACGGCCCCGTTTTTTCGGTGCCGGTTGTTCCGGCTTCAGTTCTGGTTTCGGTAAAGGTTGCGCGGTACTCATGCTTCCACCTCCCGTTTTTTCGTCAAGTAGACCTGAGTTACGGTAATCGCTGCAACGACCACAAAGAAGATGATCGCTTTGGCCGAACCAAGACCAAGGTTGTTGTTCGTAAACGATTCTTTATAGATATTCAGTGCGAGCATCTCGGTTGATTTAAACGGTCCACCGTTCGTCAGCGATAAGTTCGTATCAAATAATTTGAACGACCATGAAATCGTCAGGAACAGACAGATCGTCACCGATGGCATGATCAGCGGAATCGTGATGTTACGTAACGTCGATAGGCGGTTCGCGCCATCGATTTTTGCAGCCTCAATCAGTTCCTGCGGGACATTTTGAAGGGCGGCAATGTAGATGACCATGATATAACCGCCACCTTGCCAAATCGAAACGATGACAATGCCCCAAAATCCGGTCTGGGCGTCACCAAGCCAAGGAAGTTCAAATAAACTCCAACCTGTCAGCTCTCCGATCGATGCAAATCCTTTAACATAAATGAACTGCCAAACGAATCCTAAAATCAAGCCGCCGATCAAGTTCGGCATGAAGAAAATTGTCCGTAAAAAGTTACGAGTCCGAATGTTTTGTGTGAGTAAAAACGCTAACAGGAAGCCGACTAGATTCGTCAGAATCACGGCAACAACTGTATATTTCGTCGTCAACCAAAATGACTGCTGGAACTGGTCATCGACCGTAAAGAGGCGTACATAATTGTCGAATCCAATCCAATTCAATTCACCTGTAATTCCGTTCCAATCCGTGAACGAATACATGACACCGTTAAAAAAAGGTACGAGAACAATTACCGCGAAAACCAGAAAGACGGGTCCGACGAACATCCAAAACTCGAGTCCGCGTTTTACTTTTTTCTTATTGCTTACTGCCATTGCTCATCCCTCCTCTGTCCTAAGCGTACGGAATTTTCCACAAAATGAAAACGCAACCATTTGACACATTGGGTGGAAAATATTGAACGATTATTTGGCGCGACCCTTTCGAATGAGCTACTATAAAGAAATATAAAGAATTTCATCTTGAGAGGAAGATTATGCCATGGAGAAAACCATTCGTTCTGATCTAGAGATTGCCCAACAAACGACTTTACAACCTATTTCTGAAATCGCCCGTCAAATCGGGCTGACGGACGCAGATTATGACTCGTACGGAAAGTACAAGGCGAAGTTGACGGATGGGCTAGCCGAACGGTTGGCAACGAATGCCGACGGAAAATTGATTCTCGTCACAGCCATCAATCCAACGGCTGCCGGTGAAGGAAAATCAACGGTGACGGTCGGACTTGGTCAGGCATTGCACCGGCTCAAGCACAAAACGATGATTTGTCTGCGGGAACCGTCGCTCGGACCCACGATGGGATTAAAGGGCGGCGCTTGCGGCGGCGGCTACAGCCAAGTGTTGCCGATGGAAGAAATCAACCTGCATTTCACAGGTGACATGCATGCCATTACCTCGGCCCACAACACAATCAGCGCTCTGCTCGACAATCATCTTCATCAAGGCAATGATTTGCGGATCGATCCGCGTCGCATCACATGGAAACGTGTCCTCGACCTGAATGACCGGGCGTTACGCAACATCACAATCGGACTCGGTGGAGCGGCTCATGGTATTCCGCGTCAAGACGGCTTCGACATCACCGTTGCATCAGAAATCATGGCGGTCCTTTGTCTCGCTGACTCGATTGCTGATCTGGAGGACCGAATCAGCCGGATTGTCGTCGCTCACTCGTACGAGCAACAGCCGGTGACAGTCAAGGATATCCAGGCCTCCGGTGCTGCGACATTGCTCTTAAAAGAGGCATTCCGTCCAAATTTGGTACAGACCGTCGAAGGGACGCCGGCCTTGATTCACGGCGGACCGTTCGCAAACATCGCCCATGGTTGTAATTCGCTGATTGCAACGCGAACGGCTCTCAAGCTGAGCGATTATGTCGTGACAGAAGCCGGCTTCGGCGCTGATCTTGGCGCTGAAAAATTCTTTAACATCAAGTCACGGATCGGCAATTTACATCCTGATGCCGTCGTTCTCGTTGCCACCGTCCGTGCGTTAAAAATGCATGGTGGTGTCGCAAAAGACCAGTTGGCTGAAGAAAACCTATCTGCCTTGGTCGAAGGACTCGCTTTGCTCGAAAAACACGTCGAGACAATGGATTTGTTTGGTGTTCCGGCGGTCGTAGCCTTAAATCGTTTTTCAAGCGATACAGAAACGGAACGTCAGACCGTACTCGACTGGTGTCGCGAACGAAAAATCCGCGTTGCGGAAAGTGAAGTATTCAGTCAAGGTGGAGCCGGTGGAGAAACGTTGGTCGAACAGGTTTTCGAAGCACTGGAAGAAGACAGCCAGTTCACGCCTCTTTATCCAACCGATTTGCCACTCACTCAAAAAATCGAGCGGATTGCGATGCGTGTCTATGGTGCAGCCGGAGTCCATTTCGAGGAAAAAGCATTGCGTGAACTGGAACGTTGCACGGATCAAGGACTTGGCCATTTACCGATTTGTATGGCAAAAACGCCGTTTTCATTGACGGATGATCCGACTAAGTACGGACGAGTCGAAGGGTTTATGATTACGGTCCGCGAAATCAGACCGGCGATCGGGGCGGGATTCATCGTCGCCTTGACCGGGAATGTATTAACCATGCCGGGTTTACCGAAAAAACCGGCGGCTAATACGATGGGAATTTCTGAAGATGGAACGATATTCGGGCTTTCTTAATCAAGGAAGGATGATATACATGACAATCGATCATACACACTGGATTGCATCTGACGGTCATACGACGAACATGCATCTTTTGGAAGCAAGTGCGCCTAAAGGTGTCGTCATCGTTTTTCACGGCATGATGGAACACGGGGAACGTTACCAGGAATTTGCCGAGTTTCTGTATGCCCATCACTATCACACCGTCATCCCGGATCTACGCTGCTTTGGTGCTCAGGCTCCTCAGTTGGGTCACTTAGAACCGAATCAAGGGTTTGATCAGTTGGTTCAAGATGCGGAAGAATTGGTTTACGACATTAAAGACCGCTATCCGGACTTACCGATTTTTGCATTTGGTCACAGCTTCGGTTCGCTGATTTCAAGACGTCTTGGACAAACACTCGGTCACGAACTGGCTGGCGTCATTGCCAGCGGTCCCCCGACCGACAGCGGAATACTCGGAAATATCAGTAAAAAAATCGTTCGGCAATTGATCGAGCAAACATCGGCGCAGCACCCAGCAGAAGGCATGAGTAAATTGGTTTTTGGCCGCTACAACTTACGCTTTTTCCCGGCCTTGTCGCCAAATGCTTGGTTATCGTCCGACCCGCAGTCGGTCATGCGTTATGATGAAGACGTATTGTCTGGTCAAACTGTGACACTTGGATTCTTTCATGAATTGCTTTCTGCAACAAAAGCCGTGAACTCCCTGTCTTATCTTTATCAGCATCCGCGGCATCTTCCGTTGTTACTGATTGCCGGTGAAGATGATCCCGTCGCCTTTGACGGAAAAGGGATTCATACCTTGTTCGACGACTATAACCGGGTTCGTGTTGAAGGTGTTCAACTCACCGTCTATCGCGGATTGCGCCATGAACTGTTTCACGAATTTGAGCGGATTCGTGTCTTCGCGGATATTGCGGGCTGGCTGAATAAACAGGTTGGATCCCGTCTTCCTTCTTCTGTCCGGAGACAAGGACACCCATAATCAAAAAAAGGAGTCATCCTCTATCGCTTAGAGGGTGACTCCTTTTTGATCAATGGATCCAGCTCAATGAACGGATCATCGTTTCGATTTCTTCTAATTCCAATGACTCTCGATCAGCAGAATAAGTCAACAGCACAAGACGTTCGCCGTCGGAGTAGGCAAAGATGCGGATAAACACATCTTCTTCTTTTCCATCAACAGCAAGCAAGGCTTCTTTTGGTGTATTCCGACGCGCTTCAAGAGGTCCCGTCAATTCAATGCCAAACTCTTCTACCAACAAATTGATTTCTTGTTCAGCCGCTTCAAACGGTGTCAGTTCTTCTGCATCCGACTCATAAATCGACAACTGTAAGGTGCCCATCGCATTTTCTTCCGTCGAATAAAAACTAACGAACGTTTCCTCTTCCTGGTATTCAAACGTCTGTGGATATTCAAGAGTAATCCAATTATCGACCGTGTAATGTTTCATATAATTTCCTCCATTCGATTTATCTCGCCAAAATGTACTCCTGTCACGGTCAGTTGTTCCAAATACCGTGCTAGCGTGTCCGAAAGGAAAATACGATCCGTCCGTTCATCTCGCAAGATGTGGTGGGGACCAAGCGACTCACTGATGATCCGCTCCGTCATGAAATAGACCTGTCTCTTCCGAATGGTGCGGAAAATATTTGTCTTATGTAAATGCTCCACCCGTCTTACCGCTAGTATATTGATGAGATAGTAATTGCTTAATCCCGACCGCGTCTTCAACTGGACCCGAAGACATTGTACAGAAAACGGAGTCAACCGTTCCAATGTCTGTTTCATCCGTTCCGATACCAGCGGGATATTCAATTCGTTCGGAAGCACGTCCGGTAACATATCCGCATCCTGTTCGATTGAAAAGGCAAGTAAGCTTGTGTTCAGAAACCACTCTCCTGTCATGAAGCGATAACGATCGATTTGATGATGACAGGTCGCCCTCCATCCTTTTCCCATCGCCTGTTCGCTCCAAACTCGAACTTTGTTCACCAGTCATTCGCTCCTCTTTCCATCCTCGGGCATTCATGCTCGTCGCAGGAAGCTCATGTAAACGATTTAGCTATTGTTATTGTACACTTTAACTGCGCACGATTGGAATCACAAGATTCGGGTGTCGTCCGTTTCAAACGGTGAAATCTTCGAACGAGATCGATGACAGGCAGCACCTCGTGTCGATTGTGGTTGGCGTACCCAAAGAACAGCCGCTCTTTAATGCTCGACGGGTGTTTTTTGAGCTACAAGAGCCCTGTTCAATCCGTCTGGAAAAATCAAAACTATTGACTTTTTTTCTAAAAGTTATGGATATCTGTTCTTTGCTATGCTACTATATCTCATGTAGCAACTTTATTGAGCAACTTTTGCGGGTGTAGTTTAGTGGTAAAACCTCAGCCTTCCAAGCTGATGATGAGAGTTCGATTCTCTTCACCCGCTCCAATTTATGACATAACATAGGTCAACGACACATAGGTCAACGACTTTTATAACCCTCTCGAGGGGAAGACGATTCGCGCGATGCGAATCGTCTTTTTTTGTCCTTCGCGATACAGGGCGCATCTTTTTGGGTATAGTCCGGTATAAAAGTTTCTACTTAGGAATGAGGAGGAGTCTTATGATTCAGATGAAGATGCCCGGTGTAACGGTCTATCAAAGCACGTTAATGAAAACGACTTCGACGTTGATTGAAACACCCGACTGTCTGATTGTCGTTGATCCAGGCTGGCTACCGGACGAAATCGCCACGATTCGCCGGGACGTCGAAATCATCCGGCACGACCGTCCTCTTTATATCGTTTATACGCACGCCCATTTCGATCACATATTAGGTGCTTACGCTTTCAAAGATGCGATTGCGATTGCCTCTCGTCGGTTCATCGATGTCGATCAAGCCGCCGCGCTGGAAGAAGTCCAGAATTTTAATGATGAATATTACATCGAATCCCCGGTCTTGTTTCCGAACATCACCCATGTCATCGATGAATCAGAAACCACTTTGACAATCGGTAAAACCAAGCTGATTTTTTTCCTGACACCGGGTCACGAAGCGACACACCTGTCCTTTGTCGTCATGCCGCTCCACCTTCTGGTCTGCGGCGATTATGCGTCCGATGTTGAAATTCCATTGATTGAACATGATTCCAACGAATATTTGACGACGCTCGAACTGCTCGAATCGTTTATCTATGAATATGAAATCAAGTTACTGATTCCCGGTCATGGCCATATTTGTGACGTCCGGACTGAAATGATTGAACGGCTCCACCTCAGCTATGACTATATCTTAGCCTTACGTGCCGGAAAGGAATCGAACTGGTCTCCGTCTTGGCAACGGACATCTTTCATGAGCCGCTTACACGAAAAAAACAAGCGCCAAGTCAAGAAAGAACAATCCGAACAACTCGCTCGACGACAGTATGACTAAAAAAGAGACAGTGTCCACCGCTTCTGAAGCAATGGACACTGTCTCTTTTTGTCACGGTGTGGTCCCGATTAATTCCAACATCAAGGCTTTTTGGGCATGCAGACGATTTTCTGCTTGATCAAATACAACAGAATGTGGACCATCAATAACTTCTGCTGTCACTTCTTCTCCCCGGTGTGCCGGGAGACAATGGAGGAAGATGACGTCGGCAGCGGCCACATCCAGCAACGGTTGATTGACTTGATAGCCTGAGAACGCCGCCAGTCGTTGCGCTGTCTCCTCTTCTTGCCCCATACTCGCAAAGACATCACTGTAGATGATATCCGCTCCCGTTGCGGCTTGAACCGGATCCGTGTACTGTTCGATTTTCCCGCCTGTTGCTTGCGCCAAGCGGTTCGCCTCGGCGACAATCGTTGCGTCCGGTGCATACGCGGCTGGACTGCAAATCCGGACTGTCATTCCACTTAAAGCCCCGCCAATCAACAACGAGTGAGCCATGTTGTTTCCGTCCCCGATATAGGTCAGTACTTTCCCGGCTCGTTTTCCGAAATGTTCTTCAATCGTGAGTAAATCGGCTAAAACTTGGCACGGGTGATGTAAATCCGTCAATCCATTGATGATTGGAATCGTTCCGTGCTCCGCTAACGTTTTCACCGTCTCATGTGAAAACGTCCGAATCATCAGCGCATCGACATACCGACTCATCACTTGTATCGTGTCGCTTAACGACTCTCCTCGTCCGATTTGCATATCTGATCCGTTCAAGACGATGGGATGCCCCCCTAACTCGATGACCCCGACTTCAAACGAAATCCGTGTCCGGGTAGAGGCCTTTTCGAACAACAACGCCACTTTTTTTCCACTCAGTGCCTCTTTATATGTCGCCGGCGTCTGTTTGACCGCTTTCGCCAACTCCAATAACTCGGTTAATCCCTCCGCCGTCAATTCTTCGAGCGTCAATAGATGCTGTAACTGCTGTTTTGTGTTCGTCATTGGATTAACTCCTTTCGTGTCGTCCATTCTGCTAATGGTTTGACAGGCAACATGTCGATTTCCTCCACACTGTCGAAATACTGCGCAAGGTGTTGTTCGGTAATGACGACGGCTCCCTTCGTCAGAGCCAGGGCACGTTGTGCTTGTTCGTCCTCACTGATCGAGAAGAAAACACGACACTGGTCAAAATCAGTTCCATCGTCTAGCGGTACGGCCTCCGTCCATCCTTCCGTCCCTTTACCGGCGATATGCAACGTTCGTGTCGTCAGCAACGTTTTTGTTGTCTCATCATGCGCAAAACGTTCTTTCGCCAATCCGTTTGGCGTCCACTGCAACGTTTCCCCGGTAGACCGCATGACGGGTCCTGTCATCGGGTCCACATGACGTAACTTCAACGTCGAGAAAACCGGAGTCTTCACCGCATGAAACGGTAAGCTCGTCCGTTTGGCCGGTAACGCATGAACACGTTGTCCGCTCGCTGCCTGGACTGCCCATTCGAGTAACGGTTGACCCGTGACTTTAGCGACAATCGGTAATGTCCGGGAAGCACGGGGGTTGATTTCTAAGACATACAGGCTTTGATCTTTGACGACGAACTGAATGTTAAAGGCTCCTTTATACGCCAGCTGTTGTCCGATGGCCTGCGCAATCGCTTCGATCTCATCCTGCAATGCCTGCGTCGCTGAAACCGGCGGCAGGATCATCGTCGAATCTCCGGAATGGACACCTGCAGCTTCAATCTGTTCCATGATGATCGGAACATATGTCATTGTCCCGTCAGAGATGCAGTCCACTTCGAACTCTTTCCCCTCGATATAGGCATCGACTAAAATCGGAAATGCCAGTTCAGGTAACAATGCCTCTAAATCAGTGGCTGTTTTCAAGCGATGCATGCCTTTCCCGCCGATGACATACGACGGACGGATCATCAACGGATAACCGAGTTGCATGATGACCGCGTTCAATTCTTCCTCGTTCGTGACCTCTTGACCGGGAATGTGTGCGATGTCCAGTCGGTCTAAAAATTGATAAAACCGCTCACGGTTTTCCATTTCATCAATCGTATCTGCCGTCGTGCCGAGCAGATGATAGCCGCGTTGTTCCAGTTCGGCGGCCAAGGCAATCGCTGTTTGTCCGCCAAACTGCACCAAGACGTCTTGACAGTTCTCCGCTTCGAGCACATGAACGACGTCTTCAATCGTCAACGGTTCCACATAGAGCCGGTCGGCGACTTCAAAATCCGTCGAAACCGTTTCCGGATTGTTGTTGATCATAATCGTTTCATATCCGCTGTGTTGAAGCGCCCGAACGGCATGCACCGAACAATAATCAAACTCGATCCCTTGTCCGATGCGAATCGGACCCGCCCCAAGGACGGCGACCTTTTTATGATTGGATGGCGTGACCTCTGTCCGTCCTGACCAACTGCCGTAAAAATAAGGTGTCGGACTTGAAAATTCAGCAGCACACGTATCAATCATTTGAAATGCCGGTGCGATCCCGAATCCTTGACGCTGACCTTGCACCGATTCCACCGAGACACCCAATACGCCAGCGATTTGTTGGTCGGTAAACCCATGCCGTTTTGCTGTTAAAAGCGACTCTTCCGACGTCAGATCCAATGTATCTTGAATCGTTAACAATCGTTCGAGGATCGTAATGAACAGCGGTTGAATCTGCGTCAATTCGACAATCTGTTGCGAGGTCGTTTCTTTTCGATCCAATAACGCAAGCAACGCAAGCAGACGGCGATCCGTGATCTGTTCCACTTCCTCCCAGAGTACCGTCGTGTCGGCTTGCTTCATCCAAGTCGGATAAAGCGGAGCCTGTTCAACGCCTGCACCGCGCCATGCTTTTTGTAAAGCTTCTTCGAGCGTCTTCCCCATCGCCATACTTTCCCCGGTCGCCTTCATCTGGGTTCCGAGACTGCGGTCGCTTTCCGGGAAGAGATCAAACGGAAAACAGGGGACTTTGGCTGTTACGTAGTCCATTGTAGGTTCAAAACTTGCCATCGTCTCCTTCGTCACAGGATTGATGCAGTCATCCAAACGTTCACCGAGAGCAAGACGGGTCGCAAGTTTCGCAATCGGATAACCCGTTGCTTTCGAGGCGAGAGCCGAAGAACGGCTGACCCGTGGATTTACCTCGATGACATAATACGTTTGTTCGGTCGGATGAATCGCAAATTGGATGTTACACCCTCCGACGACCCCGAGGGCGGAGACGATTTCTCGTGCTGCCGTTCGGAGCTGTTGATTCATCTGGTCGGAAATCGATTGAATGGGCGCAAATACAACCGAATCGCCGGTATGCACACCCACTGGATCAATATTTTCCATGTTACAGACGATAATCGTCGTATCAAACGCATCACGCATCACTTCGTACTCAACTTCTTTATAACCGGCGATGCTGGCTTCGACGAGACATTGTGAAATCGGACTCGCCTGTAAGCCGTTTGCCGCAAGCAGACGGGCTTCTGCTTTTGTCTTGGCGATTCCGCCGCCCGTTCCCCCTAACGTAAAGGCCGGACGAATGACAAGCGGAACACCACACGTTTCCATGAACTCCTCCAGTTCAGCCAATGTTTCGATTGTCTGACTCGTCGGGAGCGGTTGATTCAGTTCAAGCATCCGCTGTTTAAAACGTTCGCGGTCTTCGCCATCACGAATCGTTTCGAGTGATGTGCCGAGCAGTTCCACTTGATACTGATCGAGCACACCGGCTTCTTCGAGCGATAGTGCCAGATTCAGGGCCGTTTGTCCGCCGACCGTCGCGAGCAGGTGGGTGGGACGTTCACGCTGGATGATGGCCGTGGCCTTCTCGAGGGTCATCGCTTCGATATAGATATGGTCCGCCGTCGACGGATCCGTCATGATCGTAGCCGGATTCGAATTCATCAGCATGACCTCGCATCCCGCTTCCCGAAGTGTCTGACATGCCTGTGTCCCTGAATAGTCAAATTCCGCTGCTTGTCCGATCACGATCGGACCCGATCCGATGACCAGCACTTTTTTATGATCTTGCATACGCTACCTCCTGTTTCAAAATATTTGCTACGAATTGATCAAAAATCACCATCGCTTCGACAGGTCCGGGATGAGCTTCCGGATGGAACTGGACGGTCAAAATCGGATAAGCCGGATGGAGCAGACCTTCGATTGAACCATCATTGATATGTTGATAAGCAGGAACAAGTTCAGACGCTTCGACACTTCTCGTTTGAACGACATAGCCATGATTTTGTGAAGTCATGAAAACACGTCCTGTCGCGAGTTCCCGGACCGGATGATTCGCCCCGCGGTGACCGTGATGTTGCTTTTCGATTTGACAACCAAAGGCTTTGGCAATGATTTGATGCCCCATACATATGCCGAGCGTCGGATACGATAATGCCAGTTGTTTGATGTCAGCAGTCAGGTGATCGAGTTGCACCGGGTCTCCCGGTCCATTGGAGAAGAGTAATCCGTCCGGTTTTAATTCCTCAATCACGGATTTCGGGGTATCAAACGGAACGACCGTCACTTTCATCCGACGCGCATTGAGCGCGTCAATCATCGATTTTTTCACACCGTAGTCTAGACAGACCACGTGTCCGTCCGCTTGATCCGTCTCATGAACCTGATGCGTTTTTGTCGAAACCATCGCAATCAAATTCGACGGTTGTGAAGACGATTGCTCGTTCAGCCCGATCGAGCCGACTTGATCACCGTGAGTACGCAGGTGATGGACGAGAGCACGGGTGTCGACTTGACTGAGGACAGGAATGTCGGATGCTGCCAGCCAGTCGGCCAAATCCGATTTGGTTCCGTTATTCGCAAGCGTCTGAACGACGACACCCGCCACTTGAATCTGCTGACTTTCTGAATCCGTCGCAGAAACACCGTATTGTCCGATCAACGGATAGGTAAAGACAATAATCTGTCCACGATAGGAAGGATCGGTCAACACTTCCTGGTAACCGGTCATGCCGGTAAAAAAGACAACCTCTCCTTGAACCGATGCCGTTCCGGCCAGTTCCCCCGTATACACCTGTCCATCTGCCAGTTGTAATGCTCCTGTTGTTTTCACATCATGACCTCCTGTTGGCATACTGATTTGATTTTTTCGATCGCCAGATCCAGTTCTGACTCCGTGACGAATAGTGACGGTAATAATCGAATGACATTCGGACCTGCACTGACAACGAGCAGTCCGGTTTGCTGAAGCGCTTGAATCAACGGTGCGACGGCTTGATGACATTCAATTCCGATCATCAGTCCACGACCACGCACTTCCCGAACCATCGTTCCTGGCAATTCACTTAACTGTGCCATCAGATATTTCCCTTTGTTCTGCACCTGTTGCATTTGCTCGTCCGGCAACAGCAATTCAAGCGTCGCTTCTGCCGCTGTCATGGCGAGCGGATTTCCGCCAAATGTTGAACCGTGTGTTCCCGGTGTGAACACCGTTGCCGCCTCAGCTGTCGTGATGAGTGCTCCGACCGGAAAGCCGCTTCCGAGTCCTTTGGCGACGGTGATGATATCCGGCTTCAGCGGTGTTTGTTCAAAGGCATATCGTGATCCCGTTCGTCCGATTCCGGTCTGAACTTCATCGACGACCACTTTGACGTCATATTTTTTCGTTTGTTCCATCAAAGCCTGTAACCATTCATGTTCGGCCGGGATGACACCGCCTTCTCCTTGGATGACCTCGAGCCACACGGCAGCCGTCTGCTCACTGATCATGTCAAGGCTCTCAAAATCATTGAAGGTGAGATGCTTAAAATCCGGAACCATCGATCCAAAACCGTCTTTGATCTTCTCTTGCCCCGTCGCTCCCATCATCGCGAATGTTCGACCGTGGAATGATTGACTGAATGTCAGAATCTCCGTTTTTTGTGTCCATTTTCGAATCAGCTTAAAGGCTCCTTCGTTCGCCTCTGTCCCGCTGTTACAGAAGAAGACGTGACTGAGGTGACTATCTTTTGTCAACAGCTCAGCGACACGTTCCTGCTTACTGCTGATGAACAGGTTCGATGTATGCCACAGTTTCCCGAGTTGTTCCGTTACTCGTTGTTGAACAAACGGATGGCGGTGTCCTGTGTTACAGACCGCAATACCCATCGTGAAATCGAGATAGCTTTGCCCTTTCGTATCCGTCACAAACGATCCTGAACCCTCAATCAACTCAATGTCATGACGCTGATACGTCGGTAGTAATGCGCTCATTGTTCTCCTCCTTCACTTGAGTTCCGGGACTGGTCACGTCTTGTCCGAATCGAATCCGGACATGCTTGATTCCCTGTTTTGCCGCTTCGATGACAGCCATCGACTTCGGAATCATTCCTCCGTTAATTTCGTTTGATGCGAGTCCCGCTTCCAAATCGGCGACGGTCACTTCTGATTGCATCCGACCGTTCAGCTTGATGCCGGTCACATCGGTCAACAATTCAAACTCATCCACTTGCAGAGCGGTGGCTAAGGCAACGGCACACGTATCTCCGTTACAGTTTAACGTCCCTTCAGAACCGGTGATCAATGATGTAACGACTGGAATGAACCCCGTTTGCATCAGAGTCTGAAACAGCTTTTCTTCGACGTGTACGACGTGTCCGACCGCACCGACGTCCGGCTGCCGTTCTCCCCGAATGCTCGCGCCGTCGATGCCTGTCAATCCGACGGCAGGTAACGCCTGTTGATTCAACTGGTAGACGATTTTAGACTGCACTTCGCCTCCGAGTACACGTTCCGCCCCGAGCAAAACGTCATCTGTCGTGACCCGGACCCCTTGTTCGAAGACGGATTCAATCTGTAACTGTTGGCAGTAGGCAGATAAGGCCGGTCCACCACCATGCATGAAAATCAATTCGTTGTTCGCTTTCAACCATTCGGACCACTCCTCGTAATAACGGGGATCCAGTTGCTCCAATACACTGCCACCGAGTTTGATTAACTTTCGTTTCGTCATGTCCGGTAACTCGCATTGATTTTAATGTAGTCGTACGTTAAGTCACATCCGAAAGCGTGTCCGCTTTTTGTCCCCTGATTCAAATCCACTTCGATTTGAACGACATCTGCCGCAAGCTCAGCCGACGCTACCGTCTCGTCAAACCAGACCGGCATGCTTTGGCGGAGGACGGTTTGGGAGCCGATCCGGATATCAATCTGACTGACATCAATCGGTTCATCGATACTGCCGATTGCAGCAACGATACGTCCCCAGTTTGCATCTTCTCCAAAAATCGCTGTTTTCACGAGCGAAGAACCTACGATTTGTTTGGCAATCTTTCGGGCAAGCAGCTCCTCGTTTGTGCCATTGACCTTGACTTCAATCAGTTTCGTCGCCCCTTCACCGTCCCGTGCAATTTGTTTCGCCAGGTCCTGACAGACGCCCTCGACGGCCTGCTGGAACTGTTCGGCTTCTGTTGAATCCCGTTCGATTGATTGGGTTTGTGCCGCTCCGCTCGCGAGAATCATCACCATGTCATTCGTCGAACTGTCTCCGTCCACCGTGATGCAGTTGAACGTCCGGTTGACGGCTGTTTTTAAGACCTCTTGGAGAAACACGCTGTCAATCGAAGCATCTGTCGTCAAAAATCCAAGCATTGTCGCCATGTTCGGATGAATCATACCGGACCCTTTAGCGACACCGCATACCGATACGACATCCCCGTTCAGCAGGATTTGTCGTCCGGCCGTTTTGGTCCCCGTGTCCGTCGTCAGAATGGCAGTCGCAAAGTCCTCCGCCTCGGTCTCTTTCGTATCAGGTTTCAGTTGTTCGATGCCTTGAAGTAGCGTGTCAATTGGAAGCGGTTGACCGATGATGCCGGTCGAGGCTATGACGACATGTTCCGGTGCCAGTTGAAATTGCTCGGCAACAGCTTGTTGTGAAGCATAGGCATGGGTTAATCCCAGTTCGCCTGTACAGGCATTGGCATTTCCACTGTTGACCAAAACCGCATGCACTTTTCCGCCTGACGCCGCCATCGCTTCTTTCGTCACGGTGATCGGAGCCGCTTGGATTTGATTCGTCGTGTAGACAGCCGCCGCAGCCGCACCGCCTTCACACAACAGAAGTGCCAAATCCTTTCGTTTGCGTCTCAACCCGACATGGATCCCCGTTGCCTTGAATCCTTTTGGTGTCGTTACCGTCAATACTGGTGTCACTTGTACATTTAACATATTCATGGTCCCTTCTATATAAAGAATGGCTGTTGCGTCAGTCCGAGTGTTTCGTCATACCCACTCATGACATTGGCATTTTGAATCGCCTGTCCCGCAGCACCTTTTTGCATATTATCGAGTACAGATACGACCGTCAGCCGTCCTGTCCTCGTGTCCAGATACACGGATAGATCACAATAGTTACTGCCGGCAGCCGATCTGATTTCCGGATCGGCCTGATTGATTCGAATAAACGACTCCTGTTGGTATCGCTCGCTGAACCATGCTTGCCATTCATGCTCTGTCTTCTCGACAAGCGGTTGTAACGTCATCGTTGCCATGATTCCTCGATTCAGCGGGACCAGATAGGTCGCAAGGGATACGACGACCTTTTGACCGGTGATTTCTTCGACGACGGACTCGACTTCCGGAATGTGCTGATGACGATTCTGTTTGTACATCCGAACATTTTCATTCGATCGCACATGGTGTGTCTGCTCCGTCAATGTTTTTCCGGCACCGGATAGTCCGGAGCTGGCGTGGATGATAATCTGATTCGGATCAATCATCTGTTGCTCAAGCAGGGGCAGTAAACCTAACAAGATTGCTGTGGCGTAACATCCCGGGTTCGCCACCAACCGACTGTTTTTGATGTCTTCCCGCTTCCACTCGGTCAATCCATATGTGGCTTGTGCCTGAATGGATGAATCGATGGCGTCGTGTGCATACCATGCCTCATACAATGTTTTCTCAAGACGCAGGTCTCCGCTCAAATCGATTGTCTTCCCGTCCCACTCGGTCAATTGTTTGAGGTATTCTGTCGATATACCGCTTGGTGTTGCGAGAAACAGAAGATCCGTTTCGACCTCCTTAATATGGGCCATCGAAAATTCCGTTAAGACGGGATACTGATTTTTATTCATGAAGCTGTATAATCGTTCTATCTTCTCATCTGTTTTCGAATCACTGATCAGCGAAACGATTTCCAGCTGAGGATGAAGCTCAATCAACCGTATAAGTTCAATCGCAGCATATCCTGTTGCGCCAACAATCGTACATCTCATCTGAGGAACTCCTTTGAAATAAATGATAAACCGATTTAAACATATGTATAATTATACTGTCAACTGTATTTTTATTTATATATTATGCAGAACGACAAAAAAGGCTTTGATCAATGACATCAAAACTGATGTGACTGATCAAAGCCTTTTTTTAAATGATTATCGTTTTTCTGCACGCTGTGCGACGAGATGATCGATTCCAAAAACACTTGCTCCCATTAACGCGATGACCACTACAAAAATTGCAGTAAACATATGTATTCTCCCCCTGTTCACAAAATAGACATCTCTTATTTCCTATTGTGCAAGATTTCCGGCAAAAAAGAAAGCGTTTACGACAAAAAATCGTCACATTTTGTTTTATTTTTTATTTTAAATTAAAATCCAAACAGTTGACGAACCTGCGCATCTTCGATAACATAGCAACTGTTCCATATTTTACTTTCACACGTAAAAGCAAACAAGCATAAACGCATTATAGAAACAAGGAGGTGGAAGCATGCGCATGTCCTTTCGTGAATCCGCAGCTATCCTAGGAATCAGTATCATTATTTTATTATCCGTTTTATTCGGTGCCAAAGCCGAACCGCATCTTGCCATTTTATCCAGTTTAATTTTTGTGACGGTTTACGCTGCCTTTCGCGGCTTCGGTTATGAAACACTCGAACAACATATGATTAACGGCATTCGTGAAGCCATCAAACCGATTTTGATCATGTTGCTCGTCGGAATGACGATTGCTGTCTGGATGATGAGCGGGGCCGTCCCGACACTGCTTCATTTCGGACTCGAGACCTTATCCGCCACCTGGTTCGCACCAAGTGCTTTGATCATCACGATGATTGTCTCAACGTTTACCGGAAGTTCGTTTACGACGATTGGAACCGTCGGCGTTGCCTTAATGGGAATCGCCGTCGCGCTTGGTGTCAATCCGGCGCTCGCCGCAGGTGCCATCATCAGCGGTGCTTGTTTCGGAGATAAGATGTCTCCTTTATCGGATACGACAAATTTTGCACCCGGCATCGTCAATGTTTCCGTGTTTGATCACATCCGGTTCATGATGGGGACAACGGTTCCCGCCATTACCATCACCTTCATCCTGTTCTTTATTTTCGGACGCGGGAACGGTTCAATCGATGCAGAAACGATTGGATCGACCCAACAAGAGTTGGCACGGTTGTTCCAATTATCACCTTGGACACTGCTTTCCCCGCTCCTTGTCATGATTCTTGCTTTGCGTAAAACGCCTGTCGTCCCAACGTTGATCGCCGGTGTTTTGAGCGGACTCCTTTTGACAGGAATCACGCAAGGAAACTGGAATATCGGTCAATGGATGAGTGTCATCCAAAACGGATTGAAGTTAGAAACAGAAAATCAAACCGTCGCCAGCATCATCAGTAAAGGTGGTCTGCAATCGATGATGTGGTCTGTTTCCCTCGTCATGCTTGCATTGGCTTTTGGGGGTGTCCTCCGAGGCATCGGCGTCATCGATGTCATCATCGAGAAAACTGTTTCGAAACTGAAACGGGATGGCAGCATCATCTCATCTGCTGCCCTTGCTTCGATCGGTGTCAACATCATGGCCGGCGAACAATACTTGTCCATTTTGTTGCCCGGACAAGCGTTCAAAAAGATTTTTGAGGATCGTTCGATTGATCTTCGCTTCTTGTCTCGTGCACTGGAGGATGGCGGTACACTCGTCAATCCGCTAATTCCGTGGGGCGTCTCAGGTGCCTTTTTCGCATCAACACTTGGTGTTCCCGTGACAGCGTACGTTCCATTCGCGTTCTTCTTGTTGCTGTCGCCGTTCTTTACGTTCCTGCTCGCCTTTATCCGCCCCACTAAAAAACCGGCACAGGATCTAGTAGCTTAATCTGTATTCCGGTCGTATTTTTTCGAGTAAAACTGTGTATTCAGTTTTACTCTTTTTTTAATTGCTTTTACAAAAACTCTACAGAATGCAATGATTGTCGAGAAAGATGTGTAAATCTAAAGTGAAATGGGAATATACCAAACATAAGATAAAAAAATTACAGCGAATCGAGAGAGAGAAACGTGCACCCTGCTTCAGGAGATGCTTTCGGTGTAATTTGTAGGAGGAGTTCGATTATGATCAAACGTGGCACATTAGAACGGCTTGATGGCAAATATGCTGTTCTTCTCTGGGAGAATGGATCTAGTTTTATTCCCCGTCGTTATTTGCCGACTGAAGCACGACTTGGTGATACAATTTTATTTGATGGTACAAGTTACTCGATTGACGCATCCAACTCTAGTCAATCTTCCTTTCAAACGTTTTCGTTTCGGCAAATGGGTTGATACGTAAAAAAGCCTTCTGGTGATAAGAATTGACTAGTAGACACATTCGTCTTCTTCAGTCCTTCCTTATCTACAGATGGCTTTTTTGGTGTTTAACGGATTCGAAGTTCCCTGTTGGAACATTGTGGACACTGAATTTGATGGATATCCGATAACGAAAGTCGTCTTAGTTTCGAACCGTCGTGTTCACATTGATGCACCGGTTCGATGATTTCCGTTTTCAAAAACAGGGCACACCAGAAGTGCGTCGAGATACGAAGACAACACGGGCATTGAAACAAATCATATTGATGCGGCACCCATCCCTCTTCGATTTCATCGATGTGTGCATGATAGGTCTTGATGATATAAGCGCGCATGGAATCCGTGATCTTTTGGCGGCTCACAAGCGGTTCCTGATACGGTGGTACGAATAAAAACGGCAACGCTGACGTGTAGTTTCCCATGCCGTATGTCAGCATGGACGGGAATGCCTTCCATTCTTCTTGCTGTCCGACTTCAATGATTTGGTGATACGTACAGGCCCCACAAGACAGCTCCATGTTTTATCCTCCGATCTTCTGCACCATCTCTTTCAACATTTCTTCCGTGACCGGTCCGACATGTTTCCCGACAATCGTGCCTGTTTCGTCAATCAGATAGGTCGCAGGCATCGCGAGGAGACGGTACGCTTTCTCCGACTGCCCTTTCGTATCGTAAAGTACCGGATAGTCCACGGGGGTTTTCTTTAAAAACTCTTCGACATCCGTCAATCGTCTTTCGGATGTCGTCACGTTGATGCCGTATACCGGAATGGACGTCGACTCAGAAAAGGCGTTCAATTCCGGAATTTCCTGCCGGCAAGGCGGACACCAGGTCGCCCAAAAATTAATGACGATGAGCTGATCCGTCAAGTCAGATAAACGAATCGGTTGACCGTCTTGTTCTATTTCGAGGTCCGGCGCTTTCATTCCTGTTTCGAGTCCGCCTTCCGCCTGTTGTTTTGCTTGAATCTGTTGTTGGTCTTGTTTGGTTTGATAGGCGTTGTAGCTGGTGTAGGCAATGCCTGAAAGGACGACTGCTATCACTAGATAAAAAACATATTTTTTCACTGATATCTTCACTCCTCTATGTATTCAGTGTAGCAGAATCTTTCGTTTCATTTGTGACAAAAAAAGTGTCCGAATCCCTGAATCGGAATCGGACACTTGCCTTGCCATCTATATTTTATGAGATTTTGTTCCAATCATTTGTTTAATTGTATCGTGGCAATTGTTTTTTGACTTGGCGGTTATCTTTGACGCTTCCAACCGCTTCATCTCCGCCAAGCGCTTCATTCAATGCCGTCTTCCCCTGCTTGACTTCGAGACGGCGGTTGAACACGGCTCGGTTGTCGACAGCTGCGACTAGAATCGACGCGACGTCCGTTTCAGAGATCGTAGCTTCTTTGACATCTTTTAAATCTTCGTCCGCTTCAATCAATCCGCGTCCTTCTCCATCGACGATATTCACGGGACAGATGATGGTATAGGTGAGTCCGCTATGCTCGATCTGTTCTTCCGCCGCATTTTTTGCCGCGTAGAAAGGATACATGTCTTTTTTAAATTGATTCGGGCGGTCAGCGCCGTATGCACTGAGGAGGACGAAATGACGAACACGCGCCTTTTTCGCAGCATCAATCGTTTTCAGAGCAACGGTCCGGTCGAGCAACTCGATTTCGGTTGCTTCTCCGTCAACACCGGCTGTCGCTGCACAAATGACGGCGTCCTGCCCCGAAACTCCATGTTCGATGACCTTTTCGAGTTCTGTTTCGATGTCGACGTAATGCGCCTTGACACCCAGTTTCTCAAATCGTTCGACTAAGTGTTGATGCCGGACGATGACAGTGACTTGATGACCTTTGGCTAGCGACTTGACGACACGAGCTCCGATTGTACCTGATGCACCTACAACTAATACTTTCATATGATAGGTCCCTCCTCGATAGATTAGTCACCTTTAGTAAATTCCACTGTTCGAGAAAGAACAAACCCTTTTTGAAGAATTAATCGTTTTTTAGTGTCCCGTAAAACGTCGTCTCCAGTTTGGCACGGAGTTCCGCCAATTCTTTTTCCTTCGGGAAATCATAGAAAATCCCGTTCAGCCGCTCACTGACACCCTCAACTTCCAGGTGCTCCCGTTTGGAAAGTAACGCCAGCGACAGACCTGCTGTCATCATTTGTCGGACGCTGACATCCAGATTCATTTCTTCTTTCATATAACGGTTCGCAGCAGGAATGCTCGACCAGCCGGTTGGTTTCATCAAGTCTGTCGCGACAGCTTGAATGACTTCCGATTGACGGTTCGCCCGGGCCACGTCGGTATCCGTTTTCCGGTGGCGTGAATAGGCTAACGCCATCGCACCATCCATGTGGTATTCCTTCCCTTTTTGGAAAGCATACTGATTGGCTTTTCCACTCGCATCTTGTTCACTGAACGTACCGGTCGACACGAGATCAATCCCGCCAATTTCGTCAATCAAGCCGATGAAGCTGTCGAACGAGATGACAATCTTACTGTCGATGTCTTGTTCCAGCAATCCGCCGACGGCACTGCTGGTGCAGTCTTCTCCCCCGTAAGCGAAGGCATGCGTGATCTTATCTTTTTTCCCGTCTTCACAAGCAATCGGCGTGTACGTGTCACGGGGAATCGACGTCAATTGGATCGTCCGGGAGAGCGGAACAAACTGCATGACGGACAAGGAATCTGATCTGGAACCACGCAACGATTCACCCGGTCGCGCATCACTTCCGATCAATAAAAACGTAAACGGTTGCGAGGCAAATACGATGAGACCGATTAAAACAATCAGCAGCAAACCGATCAGCTTGGATTTGAAACGGCGCTTCTTTTTTTGAACCGGTTGTTTTTTCAAGCGTTGGTCTGATGTTTTTTCGCGAACCGGTTGCTCGGTCCGCCGGCTCCGTGACGAACGGCGTTGACTCAAGCGATGTTGGACAAGCCCCGCCATTTTGCTTCCTGAACGCATGATGCTTCCAAAACCGGATGAAAGACGCCGCTTATTTGACGTTTTTTTCGAAGAGGATGGCCGCTTTTGCTCCGCTTCCGACGGTTCATCTAAATAACGTTGACGGGCGGACATCTTTTCTTCCGGTTGTTCCGGTTGTTGATGAACCTCTTGATTTTTTTCTTCTTGTTCACGTAACTCTTCCTGACGTTTTCGCTCTAACCGTGAACGCCCTGAATGAAACTCTTCCATAGGTTACCTCCGTTTTAATCGCGCGATAAGTGCTTTTCCTGTAAAAAGTGACGCAAATACGTCCGTTTCGGATCCTTCATCGAAGCAGCCATCTGGTTTACCCAGCCTTCTGTCCGACGTCCGTCTGTCCGTTCGCCGTAATAAGACGATGTTTCTTTTTCGTATTGGGACAGCAACTGACGCATCGTGTCGTCATCAGTATACGTATTTCGGTGGAAGACCGCATCCATCGGAAGGCGGGGTTTTTTCCCGGGCTGTTGATCCGGAATGCCGACGGCAACGCCAAACAGCGGCACGACATGACTTGGCAATTCGAGTAATTCACTCACTTTAGCAGCGTCATTTCGTAATGAACCGATATAAACCGTTCCGTATCCTAACGATTCTGCCGCAACTACAAGATTTTGAGCCGCCAGTCCGGCATCGACGGCACCTACAATCAAGGCCTCTGTCGTTTCGACGGTTTGATCAACGGATCCGGATGCGAGTTCGGCCGCAAGCACATGCTTATGGTAATCGATGCAAAAGACGAAAAAGTAACTGTTGTCAGCGACGTAGGTCTGTCCGCTCGCGACTTCGACCAGTTGTTGTTTAAGATTTTCTTCTTCCACACCAACGATTGCATAGGCTTGTTGGTAAGAGGAAGTAGACGCCGCCTGTGCGGAACGGACCAGGATTTCAATCGTTTCCTGATCAAGTTGATGCGGCTTGAATTTACGGATGGACCGGTGATTAAGTAGATGCTGAATGGTTTCGTTCATGAATAATCGCTCCCTTGAATTAATGATTCTCTTAACGATAGGCAAACATCTCCTGAAAGTGCAAATGAAAGACGTTCGGTTTTTACACTTAAAATCGCTTTCGTTCTTCATCCTATCGATTAACTTCTAAAAAAAGCGGGAAAGGGATAAGAGAAGTATTGTGTCTTTTTTGTCGAAGGAGGGCGATTATGAGAATTCGTAAACTACGTCTTTTACTCGAACAATATGGCGATACGACCCTTCGCGACATCATCGTAGAAATCTATCGCCAACTCCCCAAACAAGTCATCGAAGAAAAAGAATTGGATTTAATGTTGGCTCAATTCGCTAAATACAAAAATCTTCAAAAAGAGCAGGAACAACCAACGATCGAACAAACGATCGAACAGACGGATCAGTTCATTCAACTCGCTTACGATCTTCAGTATCTAGAACCCAATAAACTGGTTTCGGTCCGTGAACAAAAAAACTGGTACATCACCGCTAAACGTTTGCTCAAACATTTACGGCATTACATCGGTCGTAAAAACGGCACGCGTGTTGCGTTTGAGGAATTCTTTTTCCTCCTCTCTTCAGCTGCAGGCGAGGAACCTCTCTTTTTGAGCAATGACCCCTTTCGACTCATCAAAGTCACTCAGGTTGAATTATTTGAAGAACTGGTCGGCTATTATAAACTCGAGTCCAAGGACCAAACATGGATGCAACGGGCGATCTACACTGCCGTCAAGGTACCGATTGATGTCGATACGGAACGGAGTGATCTTTTCCTTGCCGTGCTCACACATTGTACAAACGCTTCAGAACGTGAAGCCTACGTCGCATTGCTGAATGCACACGCTAAAAAACTCCAGATGAAAGTTCGAATCGATGCCGATGTCCTGTTACTGTACCAAGAAATCCGATTTGCCGAGCTTCATGCCTTGATCGCATTACGCGAACTCGAACGGGCGGAAGCGATGTTATTCACAGAATATATTCCTTATTTTTCACATCGTTCGACGCCGTTCCGCTATTATCTCGATTTACTCGAGCAAGCCGGATTAAACGAAGAACATGACCGGATTGAACGGGTCGGCCGGAGAAAACACATCCATTTTTAATCCTTCCGCATCAAAACAGGCGCGTTTCCTCTAAGTTATTTAGAGAGAACGCGCCTTTTTGTTTAGTCCGTCGCATTAACGATTCCGAGACCCACCGTCGCAAGCAATGCGATGCAGGCAAACAGGAAGGCCATGTCATTTGGCGAATCAAATCCGTCATAGGTCGGCTCTTTTTGATCGGTAATGATTTCATCGACTGTCCCGTAGTTCCCATATGTTGGCGACTCACGGACACTTATTTCATTTTTCTCTAACTCTTGTGCGTGAACCGGTGGAATGCCGATCAAGAAAAACAAGAATCCTAACGCCATTAAACTTTTTTTCACGATGTGATTACCACCTTATATTTTTCCTTATATTTCAAAATAAAACCATATTACATCTATGTTTTTTTGTATACTGAATTTGCTTTGCACCATTTTATGAAAGGACGTGTCTGTTGTGCACATCTTACCCTATGGGCAGTTGTCCCATTACCAACGTCGTCTCGTTCATCAATTATTGCAAAACAACCGCTTTTTCCCTCCGGTCATCACACCCCCACCGGCTGAACATCAGCAATGGACCATCTGGGAAGGAAATACGGTCTGTGCGACAATCGGGCTCCATGTTTTTGAACACTCCGTCCAAATACTCAATGCAGCTTACACCAACCTGCAGGCATTTCGTGCTCTTGCACACGATGTTCATTACAGGGCACTTTCTTATTCCCCCAAACATATCGATGTACAAATCATCCCACCACACGATTTCGGACTTGTATCAACCTGGACGACGCTTGGTTATGTGCTGTCCAGTGAACAGTTCCGCTTAATCGGTCTGACGCATGAACGTGTCCCCTCTGTTCAGTTCAAACCCCTTACCCTGCGGAACCGTCATCTTTTTTTGAACATCCGAAATGATGCGGTGCGCACTTCCGATTTTCTTTTTTCCTACGAGCTCGAACACTTGAATTACTTAATCGATCAGGGTGCTCTGCCTTATCTCGTCTATGATCAAAAAACAGTCATCGGAACCATCGTCATTCAAACACATAAACAAACGGTTCGCCTTCTTGAAATGGCATGTCTTCCCCAACTCAAGAATCAAGGATATGGTCGACGTATTTTAGATACGTTTCAGGCCAAGCTCCGGAAAAAGAACATTCTCTCTTTTGAAGTCTATTGTTTTTCAGCGCATCAGGAGGCGCTTCGCCTTTATCAGCCTGCACTCTTTTGTGATCTTCAAATCTTTTCCCACTGGCATCGTTACTGTTGTGACACGGTGTCCTTAACGACGTAACTGTTCGACAAGTTCTCGGTACTCCGGCAATACATATTGATCATCCAGCTGATTAAAATCTACCTTCGCATGCGTCTTCAATTGATGCCCTATCTCGAATAGACTTTCTTGATAGACCTCACCGAGACTTGTTGCCAGTCCCGGCTGATAATTATGAAAAGCAAGCAAAGCATCCTTGATCATCGCTTCATGATGCGGTTGTTTTAATGCATCTTGGAGCATTTGTTCGAACAGATCCGTTTGACGGCCAACGATTGCGTAAAACAGCGGATAGTGTTTCGCGTATTGAAAAGACACATCATAGTTTGTTTGGTCGACGATATACTTGAGACTCTTTGCATTCGAGCGGTGCAAGCGTTCGACTAACCCGACGGTCGTCGGTCTGTCGAATGCAACGAGACTCCGTTCATCCAGTTCCTCTGTATGGGTAAGCAACAGAACGATGTCGAGCGTGTTGATTTCATGCGTTTCCAAAAAACGATCACTCCGTTGTAATGTCGTCGTGTACGCAAGATCTAGACCGTTTTTGACAGCCAAATCAAATAAGTCGTGATCATAAACGCCGTATAGTCCGACCGGGAATGCCAACGGTTGCCGGACGAGTGAACGGTGACCGTCAATCACGACTAACTGATTTGGATCTACGCCGGACGTGAACAAGTTTTCCAGCAAGACTTTTCCTGTTTTCGTGTTTGCTAACCCCAGGAAAATCCGATCCAGCTCCACGACCGGTTGATCGGTTTCAAGTGCCAATGATAAATGTTCGACCGACTGAAGAGCAACCGCTCGGTTGATGAAATTGAGTGCAAGACGTTCTTCCGGCGTCAACTGCTGATTGTATGTATAAAAACTCTCCCGATCCATCGTTCGAAAGGCTTCTATTGCAAGACCCACTGCTTCATTTTTAACAAATCGTTTCATAAGTACGCCTACCTCCTGAATAGTATCTCTCCTAGTAGTGTACGCAATATCGGTTCTTCTTGAAAGGCTCAAAAAAATCCTGATGGTTCTCTGCTTCAAGAACACACCAGGATTTTTAGTTTTCACTCACCTTTAAGTGTGAATTTCGAAAGGCTTCATCTTGCTTGCCAGTCTTTTCGACACTTGTTCCGACCGAACCGATATACTCGATTTGTTGTTTAGGTTGAATGAATTCATACGTAACAGCAGGTTCTCCACGTAAACGAACTGTGATGACTTGTCGATGCTTCAATGAAAAAGACGCCTTAACTTCGAGAAGTGACGTTTTACTAATATCGTGTCGTGTTTGAAGCACCTTAGCTAACTGTTCTTCCGAACGGCGTTGGCTGCTTTGGAGTTCGGCGTACGAAATACCGACTGCAAACGATAAGACGCCGATCAGACTTAGTGCGAGAATGACCAGTACTTTTTTCAATGACTGACTCACCTCCGAATAGACTTCTTCCTGCTATCATCATCGGTTTGTCTCCTCTATTCCTGAAGTCTTTTCGAAACTTCTTCTATCCGCATTTGCATATCGAGATGCGGAATTCCGTCTTCCAAATAGACTTCTGACTTTTCTTCGAATCCGAACGAAGCATAAAATTCCTTTAAATGGGCTTGTGCCTGCAAGTCAATCAAGATTTCACCCTGCTCTTGAATCGATTCAATCGCTTCGTTGAGCAGCTTTCTTGCTATGCCGTTCGAACGGTAATCAGCATGTACGGCAACCCGTCCAATGGCCACTGCTCCGGCTTGATTTCTCGGAAGGATACGCAGGCAACCGATCAATGTGTCATTTTCATACGCCAGACCATGCAACGATGCTTGATCCCGGTTATCCAGTTCCGGATATGGACAGTTTTGTTCGACGACAAAAATGTCTGTTCTCAGCTTTAACAATTGGTATAGGCTCGCACCATCCAATTCATCAAATGAAACCAACTTGGTTTGATACATAAATGACTCGCTCCTTTAACTTTTAATCTGTCATCCTCTAAACAGACGGGAGAGTCGACAGGAATAGATGACGACAGGAACCCCTTTAAACACTGTTTCTTTTTCCCATTGTAACCCGTTCGCCCGGGCTACATTTTGGGAAGACGTATTTTCCGGATGAATGATGGAAATCAACCGGTCATTCCCTCGCTCAAAGGCTTCTTGCATCAAGCGGTTGGCGGCTTCGCGACCATACCCGACTTTCCAGTGGATCGGTGTTAACCAGTATCCGACTTCTAACTCCTCCACTCCATCCACTTCTTGAAGCACAAGACCGGCAAACCCGACAGCTTCTCGCGTTTCCTTTTTCTCTAACAGTAAAAAACCGGTTTGCCGTTCATCCTCATATCGTTCGAATTGCCGCTCAAACCAAATCTGAGCTTCTGCGTCATCCAACGCAATTCCACCATTGATATAACGCATGACGAGTTCATTTTGGACAAGCGTTTTGTAAAATGGGTAGTCTGCCTCTGAGAATGGCCGCATTCTTAACCGTTCACTTTCCATGTTAAATCCCCCTTTTCTCATTTGAGCTGGTTCTTTATTTTTTCCCCTTTTTTCTTTTATTCATGCTTCATCCCGTTGTGTTCTTTCGGAGAATACCGCAATGGCTGGATGACTATTCGATGACATTCTTCTAGAACGACTTGCTTTTTACCTGTCAACTCTGTATTTTGGGAACTGTATGTTGAACATCAAACACTGAATTAGTGTAAAATATATTTTGAGCGCTTTTTAGCTGAATGGAATTTATGAAAAAGGACTGAGAAATGATGACTGAGCAATTATTGGCTGGATTATATGAAGGTATTGCAAAAGAAGCTGTTTTGATCAATGAACCATTAAAGTATCATACGTACACAAAGATGGGTGGATTAGCGGACCTGTTCCTCATTCCGTCGACATACGAAGAAACAGCATTCGCTGTCCGATACGCGTATGAAAATGACCTCCCCTTGACGATGCTCGGAAACGGCTCGAATCTTGTCGTCCGCGACGGTGGGATTCGCGGGATCGTTCTGTCGTTCGAGAAATTAACCGATATTTCAGTCGAAGGACACGAGCTCGTCGCCCAGAGTGGAGCCGCGATTATTCAAGCTTCACGCGTGGCTTACGATCATGCCCTGAGTGGTCTGGAATTTGCGTGCGGTATCCCAGGCACGATCGGCGGAGCGCTCATCATGAATGCAGGTGCTTACGGCGGGGAAGTAAAAGATTGCCTCCACAGTGCAACCGTCTTGACACGTAAAGGCGAACTGTTGAACATCTCACACGAAGAGCTTGAACTCGGATATCGGACAAGCTGTTTCTCGAAAAAAGAGTACATCATTTTAGAAGGCCGGTTTTCGCTTACAGAAGGTGATCCGACATTAATCAAAGAGATGATGGATGATTTGACGCATAAACGTGAAACGAAACAACCGCTCGAATATCCATCTTGTGGCAGCGTCTTTAAACGTCCCGAGGGTTATTTTGCCGGGAAATTAATCCAAGACAGTGGTCTGCAAGGGGCCCGGATCGGCGGCGCCGAAGTCTCTCAAAAACATGCCGGCTTCATCGTCAATATTAAAGATGCGACGGCAACGGACTATATTTCACTCATTCGCCACGTGCAAGAAACCGTCCAAGAAAAGTTCGGCATCCTGCTCGAACCTGAAGTGAAAATCATCGGCGAAGAATTATAACCAACAACTCAAAAACAGGGAGCAGACAGATCGTGTGATCGTCTACTCCCTGTTTTCTTATGCATCGCGATCTTTAAATCGCCCAGTTTCCTTCACGCATGACGGGTTCACGTGTTCCGTCCGCCAGTTCGCCGTCAATCGACAAACCTGCTGAACCGATCATGAAGTCGACATGTGTCATCGAATCGTTGGCACCTTGCTCAGCCAATTCTTCGTTTGATAAACTTGGTCCATTTTCAAGACACGTCGAGTACGCGCGACCAATGGCCAAGTGACAAGAAGCATTTTCATCAAACAACGTATTGTAGAATAAAATACCCGAGTCTGAAATTGGTGAATGATGTGGAACGAGGGCTACTTCACCGAGATAACGTGCGCCTTCATCCAGTGAAATCAACTCATCCAGCGCTGCCTGCCCTTGTTTCGCCTCGGCTTTGACAATCTTCCCGTCTTCAAACCATAACGTGAACTCATCAATCAAGTTTCCGCTGTAGCTGAGCGGTTTCGTACTCGAAACATGACCGTTGACACCCGTCTTGTTCGGTAACGTGAAGACTTCTTCCGTCGGCAGGTTCGCGATGAAGTCGACTCCGTCTGCGTTTGGACCACCGCCACCGAGCCACACATGACGTTCCGGTAATTCGATCGTCAATTCTGTTCCAGGTGAAGTGTAGTGTAATTTTTTATATTTCTTCTCTGTCAGGAAGGTTGCTTTTGTCCGCAAGTTGGCATCATGTTGTTCCCAAGCAGCGACTGGATTGTCTTGGTCGACACGTGTCGCCTTCAAGATAGCATCCCACAGGTCTTCTACTGCTCGTTCGGAGTCCGGGAATACCTTAGCCGCCCAAGCTTCTGACGGCGCAGCAATGACACACCAGCTGACGTTATCACTCATGACGAATTTACGCCAGTTGGCTAACGCGACACCTGCTGCTTTGTTCGCTCTTGCAATCCGGCTCGATTCGACTCCATTCAATAAATCCGGATCTTCGCTGACGACGGATAAAAAGGCTGTTTTTTCTTCAGCCAACTGATCAAAACGGGCAGTCAGCCATTGTGGGAATACATCAAATGAATCTTCCGGTGCATCGAAGTAACGAATCTTCGTCATTTCGTCATCAGACCATTGGACGTAAACGTTTGACGCACCTACTTCGTAGGCAACACGTGTGATTTCACGGACGAGTGGTGCATTTTCGATTCCGGCACGAATTTCGAGTTGTTGGCCTGCTTGCAGGTTGACGCCTGTTCGTACCGCAAGTGCGGCATATTTTTTTAACTGTTCTTGAGTCGGCATTATGTAATCCCCTTTCAACTATTACTCTTATTTTCACGAAATAGTTGCAATTTTGCAAGAAATAAGGTGAAACTAGAGATATAGAAGGAGTGTTGATGATGGAATTTACACCAGGCGATTTTAAATCCGCGTATACCTATTTTCACCGGCAAGCATTAGCAGCTGTCGGTAATACACAAGCACAGGAAGATTTATTGATTCAAGGCGAACTCGGATTGGCACGATTGACGACTGATCTCGCATCAGAAGACGGGTCGGATATCGAACGTGAAGCTGAACTCGTGCTCTATTTCCAACTCAAACAGTTGCTGGACATGTTACGCGCTTTATCTCACAAACGTTTCGAGATGCAACCTGAACAAGAACAACTCTTATTGACGGCAGTTCTCTATTTCACGTCTCCCGTTGATGCCTTACCGGATGAAAACATCTTAGGTTTGTTTGACGATGCTCAAATCGTCGAAGCCATCTACGAGGAACTGGCGGCGGACGTCGATCGTTTTCAACACCTCGAATAAAGACAGCAGATTTTGGTCACTAAAGAACATGACTGCATACACACAGCAAAAAATGGACCCGACGGCTAACCGTCAGGTCCATTTTTGTATAGGCTTCATCGTCTGTACGATATTATGCTTTTTGTTTTGAAGCGATATTAATCGTTGCTGCTTGTTGATTTGATTGATCCACTTCTAATTTCGATTTGTTCAACCATGTGTAGACCATCCCCATGAAGACAGCTCCACCAACGATGTTACCGAGCAAGGCCGGAACTAGATTGTGGATTGCACCAGCGAATGAGATCGCTTCAGGGTGTGGTACGACTAAAGCAAGTGAGAACAGAGCCATATTGGCAATAACGTGATCAAATCCAGAAGCAAAGAATACAGCTACCAAAATCATCATCATCATGATCTGAGCCAACTCATTTTTCATGTTTTTCGGAATGAAAATCGCTAGACAGACCATCCAGTTACAAAAGATGGCACGTGTGAAGATTTCCCATGTCGTATGGTGAATCTTCGTTTCGGACACTGCAAACAACCAGTTATTCATACCAAGTTCTTGGATGATGCCGGTTTGTGAAAACAGTAAGGCGAATGCCAGACCACCAAGACCGTTTCCGATGAAACAAAGTGTCCATACTTTAAACGTATCCATTTTTGAAGTGAACCCACGCATCGTCGCTGTCGTAAAATACATCGTATTCCCCGTAAACAGCTCAGCTCCACCGTAAACAATTAAAACGAGGGCAACACCAAACGTCAATCCGCCAACAAGTGTCGTGACCGGTGATTCGTTTAAATATAAACCGTTGATTGCTTTAAGTGTAAATATGATTGCAAAACCAATGAAAACGCCTGCCAGCATCGCACGAACCAAATATTCGAGTGGACGCATCTGTAACATTTGCGTCGATTTGACGGCTTTTTTTCTTAATCCTTCTAATGCTTCTACCTCGTTCATCGTAGAAACCTCGCTTTCTCTTGTTCAACACTTCACAATGTCTGTTCATTTATTATCATACTTCCATCTTATAAGATGTTCAAGTGATGAATAGACCTTATTTACTGTTTTATTGAAAGAACGAGATGAAAACGATACCATTGTGTCAAGTTTGTGAAAAATGCTTTTTCTTGCTAGATACAACTACTTTTCAGGAATGATTTTTAAGGAATCCGCGAACTTTTCTAAAAATACCAACCGTCTTGAATCCACGAGAATGTAGTCTTCGACGACGACCCGATTGAAGCGGTCCGAGGACGAAGTCGCTCGATCAATGTCTTGCGGTGTGTAGGCTTCAATCCTTGGGCGATCTACGCTGAACACGATACGCGTGAACGGATCACTGTATTGAATCTCTAACTCCACCAGATCTGAAATGCTTAAAAAAAGAGCCAACGTATGATGCATGATCAACTTGGACAGTCGACTTTCCGAAAAAGATTGGCTGTCACGTGTGATATTCTCCGTATTCGCGCCTGTCCAATCGATGCGTTCCTGTCCGGTCACACGATAAGACATCTGTACGGAGGATCCGTCAATCGACACGTTGTCAAGCGCGTCTGAGAACGGAAGTTGTTTAATCAATTCCTGAATGGCAGCTGTATTCGATACCGATGTTCCGACATGTCGCACGACTACGCGACCATCTTTCCACCCCTCTTCTTCCGGAGGTTTTTCCTGTTTCAGGACAAACAAAGAACCACTCGACAGTCCAATCCCGATACAAAGGAGGACAAGGATGATTTTTTTCAAGATGACCGTCTCCTTTCTCGAAATTCCAAACGTTCTGCTGATTTTTTTCAAATCAGGGGTTGAATTTATCCGAATATCAGCGTACTCTTGCAGGCAGATACTTTTTTAGAGGAGGAGCATGAGATTTCTCATCAATCACAATGAAAACTAAACAACCCGCAAAGAAAAAACGGACGGAAAAAATTGGCTTCCTCTTGATTGGAACGCTGTTGTACTCTTTATACATCAGCTTACTGTTATCACCAAACGATATCGGTTCGGGTGGTATCATGGGAATTACACTGATTGCACAAGAACTGTTTCACACACCAATCGGATTAACCCAGCTCGTATTAAACATCCCTCTCTTTTTACTCGGTTTTCGTTTCTTAAGAAAACGATTCATGTTTTTGTCCGGAATCATTGTCCTTGTATCCTCTTTTTTAATCGATTGGATTCCGACACAAATTGTCCCTGAATCTCTAAATGACCCTCTTGTCGCCTCGATTTTTGCAGGACTCGTTTCCGGCCTTGCGATGGCCTTGATTTTCTTTGGTGGTGCCTCGACAGGCGGGCTTGATATCCTCGGGAAATTTTTCTATGCTCGTTTTCATAACTGGCCGCTTCCCCGTATATTTTTGATGCAAGACTTGGTGATTTATATTCTGGTCTGGTTCGTATTCGACTTGAAACACGTCATGTACGCTTTAATCATGAGCTTCGTTCGTGCCAAAGCACTCCAAACCGTCTACAGTTTCTATTCAGCCTCAAAACAGTGCATCATCATATGTGAAAAAGCAGATGAAATCAATGAAGTCATCACGAAAGAACTCGGTCGGGGCGTAACGATTCTTGATGCCCGTGGCGGGTACTCGAAACGGACAAAAAAGATGGTTTATGTCGTCGTACAAAACAACGAGATTCTCAAGCTCCAAGAGATCGTCTCTTCTGTTGAATCCAACGCTTTTGTGACTTTCTCAGAAATTCATACCGTTTTTGGAAACTACAAGGAACATTCGTATTCATTTTAATAATCCTTATGTACTTCTATCGTCGCAACTATGGGTTGCGACGGTTTTTTGTGTATAATACGCAAGTCAGCAGAAAATGTTCCATATTTTTTGAAGAACTCTTCACTTTTTGGGAAATAGTGGTTAAGCTAATGACATGACGTTTTACTGAAAAAGGACGGATTACATGAATCAGCTTTGGCGCCAACGTATTGTTCTCATTCTTATTATCAGTCTGTTTGCTTCCATTCCATTAATCTATGCATTAGGCGGATACCAAACCATTTCGAAAATGACTGAAGGTATGCACACGCAAGATATTCCGACAATTCAACAAGTCGACCAATTAATTGAACATAACCGGGATCGGGCTAACGCTGTCCGAGGCCTCCTGCTGTATGAAGACGACCGGTACATCGAACAGTATTATTTTTCCACTTCAAAAGCTCATGATTTACGCCGATTGCTCAACGCTTCGAATCAAACGCCGGGAGCCGTCAAGGATTTACTGATGCGAAATGATGCGTGGGAAGCGGACATCGAAAAAGTCTTTACCGTCTATGAACAAGATAATCCGCAGGCCGCCAAAAGATTGGCGAAGCAAACGACGCAAACGACCCAAACAATACTCGAGGATCTTTCGCAAATAAAAGACAAGTTATATGGTGAACTGGAGCAAAAACTGGAATTGACGACGGAGATGACGACAGAATACAAACGAATGTGCTTTAGTTTATCAATCTTGGCCTTTTTACTTGTTGCGACGACTATCATCGTCTTCCATCGCTCCAAAACCGCTTCTTAAAACAAAAAAACACGTATCGGATACGCCTTTTTTTTTCATGGCATATTCGATACGTGTTTTTTTAGTGTGTTGCTTTACCTTCATTGACGTGCTCCATCGCCAAATGAACAAGAGAGGAGACATGGTAGTCATCAAGTGAATAATAGACAACTTTGCCTTCTTTTCTATATTTGACCAATCCTTGTTTCAACAAGGTCCGCAGATGGTGAGAAGCGGTTGCAATCGAACAGTCGACTGAAGCCGAGACGTCACAAACGCACAGTTCGTCCTCGACGGTTAAGGCGTACGCAATTCGTAACCGCGTCGCGTCGGATAAGACTTTAAACAGTTTTCCGATTTCAAGCGTCGGAATCGTATCGACGACCTGTTCAATTTCTTTGGCGCGTTTCGCATCAATGGCAATCGTTTCACAACGGGGTGCTTCCATTGTCATCACCTCTTTCCTTCCAATTGCACCATCGTTTTGTCTCAATTGCAAGCAAATGAAATCAAGCATGAGCTTTTGGTCAGAAGAGCTGATTCACCCTTTCTGTTTGCAACAAAATCTGATCTACATGCGAAATCATCGTTTATGGTGATTTCGTCTCGTGATCGAGTAAAAAAGCCAACCCCCTAAAAAATTTCCGATATCCCAGACAATTCGATTGTTATCGACGGCCCGGACACCAATATCGATGATGCCTGTACTCGTCAACCGTTCCCGGTATCGTCTCCGCAACAGTTTGGGCAACGGCAAACGCAACATGACCCGGTAGTAAAGATCCAGATGAGTATGACCCCAAATTTCTGTCGCAATGGAGCTTGTTTGAATGAATAACGATCGCTTATACCGTTGTTGATATTTATTTTTTAACAGGACGGCTAATTGATAAGAATAACGATTGGGAAACGGAAACAATACTGCCCCTAAATGATATTTCCCACGATTATCGACTCGAATGATTTGTGGTTCGATTCTGTATCGAATCCACCGTCCCCGAAATCGAATAGACTGCCATTTCACGTACATCACCTCTGAGGTGATTATACCCTGTCTGAAACGCTCTGATGCACCTGTTTGGCGGCTTCTTTAAATTCTCTTGTCGCCCGTTCGACATCCGGTTGGGCAAATAATGCGGAGACGACGGCAAATCCATCCACTGCGGTCCCTACTTCTGAAACATTTTCCAGCGTGATGCCCCCGATCCCGACCAACGGAAGCTCAACCGCTTGTCGGATTGCATGCAATGTCTCTTTCGACATGAACGTCGCGTCGTTTTTGGTTGCAGTCGGGAAAAGCGAACCGACACCAAGGTAATCCGCCCCATTTTGTTCAGCCGAGATGGCTTGTTCGACTGTCGAGACCGAGACACCGATTGTAGCGGTCGGCAAGAGTCGACGGGCTTCGGATAACGGAATGTCTTCCTGTCCGATGTGCAGTCCTGCCTGCACGAGCTGCGCGATATCGATCCGGTCGTTGATGATAAGCGGAACCCTGTACCGGTCCGCGAGTGTTTTCAGTTGAGTGGCCGCTTCTAGAAATTCCTTTCCGGAGGCTTCTTTTTCCCGCAATTGAACAATCGTCGCCCCGCCCTTGATCGTCGCTTCCACTGCTTCGACCAGCCGGGGTCTGGATTGAAGACGTGGATCCGTCACGGCATACACTAAATAATCAGGCTTCATTAAAATGCACCTCCCGGAGTGTCTCTTCTGTCATCAAGCTGACGGCATTAAACAAACCGGTCCGAAAATCGCCGATTCCTTTTTTCTCATCCGCCTGCTCTCCAGCTTTCCCCATCAAAAAGGTTCCTAAAGCAGCAGCTTCAAAACGTGCATAACCGGCCCCTAACAGCGTCGCAATCAAAGAAGCTGTCATACATCCCGTCCCCGTCACTTGACCGAGCCGTTTCGTTCCGACATCAAGATGAAGCTCGTGCTGTCCGTCCGTCACGAAGTCAACCGGTCCTGTGACCACGATGACTTGATTGGATTCGGCTGCAAACGCCCGGACTGCATGAAAATCCAGCGATTCTCCTTCGGCGACGTCGACTCCCTTTGTTGTCGTCGCCTGCCCAAGTAACGTTTTGATTTCTGAAGCATTTCCTTTAATCACCGTAAATTGAATCTGTTGCATCAGTTCCTTCATAAAATCCGTTCGCAAAGTAGTCGCCCCTGCTCCGACCGGATCCAAAATGATTGGTTTCCCTAAACGATTGGCGGTTTTACCTGCCAACAGTTGCGCCTCGCGCATCGCAGGATTCAGCGTCCCTGTATTGAGCACGACGGCATCGGCAAGTGCCACCATCTCTTCAACTTCCAACAAATCGTCTGCCATGACAGGAGATCCGCCGAGTGCAAGTGTCATATTGGCACAATCATTAATGGTCACGGTATTCGTCAAATGATGGATCAATGGTTTTTTTTCCTCAATGGTTCGTAACATGATTTTCCCTCCAGAATTCATAAAAGTGATGCGTCGGTCCAATCCCGTGCCCAAGCGCAAAACCATGACGAATCGCTTCCGTCACATACCGCTTGGCATGGGCTACACTGTCGGTAAGCGAGTCCCCTAGTGCGAGGCGTGCTGCAATCGCAGCTGACAACGTACAGCCTGTCCCGTGTGTATGCAGACGATCCAGACGCTCCTGCTCAAAGAAATGGTGTTGACCTTGTGTGTATAAAAGATCCGTTGCTTGTTGCCCTTCCAAATGTCCGCCTTTCAGCAAGACGGAATCCACCCGTTGTTTAGACAGCTCGATTGTGGCCTGCCGCATCTCCTCGATCGATTGAACCGGATAACCGATCATCCGCTCGATTTCCGGAATATTGGGCGTCACGAGTGTCGCGAGCGGTAACAGTTCCTCCATCAATGCCTGCTTTGCATCCGTCTGCAGTAAATCGTGCCCGCCTTTCGCGACCATGACCGGATCTAAAATGATCGGAACGCGACAGTGCTTGAGTTGTTGCGCGATGACGTGGATCGTTTCTTGATTCGAGACCATCCCGATTTTGACGGCATCCACACGAATATCGGAAAAAATCGAGGTGAGTTGCGCCTCGACGAGCGCCGGCGACACATCTTCAACCGCCTGAACCCCTAACGTATTTTGGGCAGTGATTGCTGTAATGACACTCATACCGTAGACACCAAGGGCGGAGAATGTTTTTAAATCTGCCTGGATTCCCGCTCCACCACCGGAATCAGATCCTGCAATCGTCAGTACATGTTTCATATCGTTTCCTCACTTTCGTGTGAGCAAATCTAAGGAGAGAAAACGGACGACAAAACAAAAAGCGCCGTCCGCTGTAAAAAAGCAGACGACGCCATGAACGACCGGTTACACCGGACGATACTTTCATGTCTTCGATCTCAACTTTCCTACGCTGGTATTATCCAGTTCAGGTGACAGGGTCGAAAACAGAATGGTTTTCCTCTCAGCCGGACTCCTCCAGCTCCCCTAGTTGCTCGTAATAATATTCCTTTTCACTGTAGCACAGCCATAAAAAAAAAACGAGCCGAAGCCCGTTTTTAGAAATATCCGAGAGGATTGACCGTATTCGCCGGTCCTGTCGCACTGTACTGGTATCCACCAACATGTAACTCAAAGTGAAGGTGTGGACCCGTTGAATTTCCTGTGCTTCCAAGTGTTCCGAGTGATTGTCCTTGTGTTACGGTTTGACCCGCCCCGACGGATAACGAATTCATATGTGCATAAACCGTCGTATACACTTGACCATCCAGGAAGTGTGAAATCATGACATGATTTCCGTATGGTCCGCCACTTCCGGCTGTAATGACCGTTCCTGCTGCGGCTGCGCGAATCGGCGACCCGACAGGACCACGAATGTCGACTCCATTATGGAATGTATACCCATTTACACCACTTGCTGGTCCAAACCCTTGTGAGACACCACCGGCTGCCGGTCGAATAAACTTCGCCGATCCAGCAGGCACATTGACGACCGGTGCAGGACTGTCTGCTTTTCCAGTCGACTTACGTGTCGTGTCAGCCGCTGTTTTTGAAGCTTGTTCAGCTGCTGCTTGTTCAGCCGCCGCTTTTTCTGCTGCCGCCTTTTCTGCTGCTGCTTTCGCTGCGGCTTTTGCTGCCGCAATGGCACGTTCCTGTGCTTCCAGTGTTGCCTGTAATTCTTTTGCATCGAGTAGCTCTGTCGTAAATTTCACTTTCCCTTTACGCAGCTTTTTCAACGTTGCACTTCGCTCTTTCATCTGCTGTTTCAACTGTTTCTTTTGAACAAGTAAAGCTTCTTTTTCTTGAACACGTTCTGCTTTTTTCGTAACAAGTTCAGCTTTTGCTTCAGCTAATTTTTCTTGCGTTTCCAAATACGACACGATCATCTTATCATCTTGTTCAGCGATCTTTTTTCCTGCCATGACACGACTGAACAGATCCCCTAAGTTTTTTGATCCAAAAATGACTTCTTCCCATTTAATTGAATTCCCATCATTTTCTTGAAGAACCCGTAACCGATCTCCGAGCAGTTCCTCTTGCTTGGCTAACATTTCTTCATAACGAATAATCTCTTGTTCAAGATCTTCAATTTGCACATTCAACTGACGAATTTGCTTATTTTTTTCCGAAATCCGGAAGATGTTTTCATTAATCGCAGCATCAATTTTGTTAATTTCTTGTTGTTCGCTGGATATTTTAGCTTCCTGTTTTTTGATGGCTTTTTCCAACTTACGCTGTTCTGCTGCATTTTGCGATTTTTTCTCTTTAATCGTCGCAGCATTCGCTGAAATCGGTACACTTGTAAACAGTAATGTTCCGAATAATACCGTTGAAAGTAATTTTTTTAACATGTATGGTTTCCTCACTTATGTATAAATTCTTATTTGAAAAGCATTTAATTCGAAGTATTTCTCTCTGAGATTGATTATAGCACCGAGATAGTTTCAGTAACGTTTCATTTGTGTTTCAAGTGAAAACGTTTTTTTGTCATATTCACGTCTGACAGTAAACCGCATAAAAAAAGAAACCCTTGCCGAAGCAAGGATTCCTGTGGATTTTTATAACATAGACATTGGATTAACTGTATTTGCTGGACCGGAAGCACTGTAGCTGTATCCACCTACGTGAATCTCGAAGTGCAGGTGAGGACCTGTTGAATTCCCTGTGCTACCGAGGGCTCCAATTTGTTCCCCTTGACTGACACGTTGTCCTGCACGAGCATTTAATGAACTCATATGGGCATACACTGTCGTATACGTTTTTCCATTTAACTGGTGTGCGATCATGACGTGGTTTCCGTACGGTCCACCACTTGATGCTGTAATGACAGTCCCCGTTGCTGCTGCAACGATTGGTGTTCCGACGGGTGCACCAAAGTCAATTCCGTTGTGGAACGAGTAGCCGTTTGAACCATTCGCTGAACCATATCCTTGTGTGATTGATCCACTTGTTGGATGAATGAACAGAGAAGATGATGATGGAGCAGGTGCCGGTGCTGGTTCCGGTGTCGGTGCTGGCGTTGCTTTTGGTACTGTTACGGCTGGTGCAGATTGTTTCGTTGAACCTGTCGCAGGTGCCGACGATTTCTGATTCGCTTTAGCTTCAGCTGCTGCTTTTGCCGCCGCTGCTTCAGCCGCCTGTTGCTCTGCCGCTGCTTGTTCTGCCGCTGCCGCTTGTGCCGCTTGAGCTTCCGCACGTGCTTTAGCTTCCCGTGCTGCTTGAGCTTGACGCTCCTTCTCGATTCGCGCTTCACGTTCGCGTGCTGCTTTTTCCGCTGCAATCGCTTGTTCCTGTGCAATCAAGATTTGTTGAACTTCTTTAGCGTCCATCAATTGTGTTTCAAATTTCTTTTTCTGTTTTCTGAGTTCTTTCAAACGTTGGTTACGTTCTTTGATCTGTTGTTCAAGTTCTGCTTGTTGACGTTTGAGTTCTTGTTTTTCTGTCACTAGTTTTGCTTTTTTATCTTTTAGCTCTTGTTGAGCAGCTGCTAATTTTTTCTGTGTGTTTTGGTAATCAGTGATCATCTTGTCGTCCTGCTGTGAAATCGATTTCCCTGCCAAGACACGGCTGACGAGATCGCCTACATCTTTAGAGCCGAAGATGACTTCTTCCCATTTGATTGAATTTCCGTCATTTTCCTGCATGACGCGTAAACGGTCACCCAATAATTTTTCTTGTTTTTTCAGTTTTGCTTTATACTTTTCGATCTGTTTTCCCAGTTCAACGATTTCAGCTTCCGTTGCTTTAATTTGACGATCTTTTGCTTCAACGGCAAACATTTTTTCGTTTAATGCTTGATCTAAACGATTCACTTCTTGTTGTGTTTTTGAGATTTTTTGACCTTCTTGATTAACAGAGGATTCTAACTTTTTCTGAGTTTTAGAGTTTTCTTGTTGCTTTTGTTCGTTTTTGGCTTTTTGTTCACTTAAATCATCTGCTGATGCAAAATGAGGAGTTGATGAAAGGACAAGTGCGGAAACGATGAGCGACGCGAACGTTTTTTTCATGTAGTAATCCCTCTTTTTCTGTGTAGTTTATATAAGTAATTTAGTAGTTTTATTTAAATTTCATAATAGTTTTTAAAAATTATAAGAACGTTTTTGATTATAGCATCCATTTTGCCTCTATTATATTTCAGTGGTATGTCATTTTTGATAAGTTCTCTTTTCGGACCTTGGCAACATCTTGATTGGTTCCTCGGCGTTGCGTGTTGTGGAAGAGTTTGACACACTAAGACTATGGAAGTAAAGGAGGAACTAGTTATGCATTTAGATCATACCGGCATCGCCGTTCGCGACATGCAAGAAGCCATTACGTTTTATACCACTATCTTAGGCGGAACATTGATTCGTGAATACTCGAATCCAACACCGGGTGTTGCCTCAAATATCGCTGTCATCGCCTTTGAGGATGCTCACATCGAACTCTTGACACCGACAAGTCCTGAAAGTCCGATTGCCCGATTCTTAAAACAACGTGGAAAAGGGGTTCACCATATTGCCTATCGCGTCGATAACTTGGATCAAGCCATTCAAGAAGCCAAGGAACGCGGGATTACGTTTTTAGAAGATACGTATCGAACAACCCCCCTCGGACGACGATTGATTTATATGGATCCCCGCCATTCCCATGGTGTGATCACAGAGTTATGCGATTACCCGGAAAACTAAAAAAACGAGCGTCTTCCCTTTTTCAAGGTCAAGACGCTCGTTTTGTTTGAACATTTTTTAAGACAATTTTGCTAACATTTCACGGTTAAACGCTGGGATGTCGTCCGGTTGACGACTGGACACGAAGTTATCGTCGACAACGACTTCTTCGTCTTCAAACGTTACGCCCGCATTCTCCAAATCAACTCGAATTGATTTATAGCCTGTCATTTTGCGTCCCTTGACGATTTTTGCGTTAATCATCAATTGTGGACCATGACAGATTGAGAAGATTGGTTTTTTAGATGAATCAAATTCTTCCGTAAATGTGACGAAACGATCGTCTTCACGGAGTAGATCCGGTGAAAAACCACCCGGAATCAATAATGCGTCAAAGTCTGAAGAAGAAGTCTCGTCAATGGTTACATCAACTGTGACTTTTGCTTCCTCTTGTTTTCCGACTAATTCTGCACCTTTTTTTGTTCCGATGACTGTCACTTCATGACCCGCTTCTTTTAAAGCATCAACAGGTCCAGTGAATTCGACATCTTCAAAATGATCGGCAAGTACGACTGCTACTTTTTTACTCATTTCGTTCATCCCCCAAATAAAAGTTTACCTTACTTGTCGAATCCCCGATCTCTTGACGAGACCGGATCATCTGGCATCTGATCTTTTCCTTTTAACACTTCTTCTTGTTGTTCGGGCGAAAGCTCAAGTTCCTTGTCCGTCAAACGTTTTCGTTCATCTTCAAACTTTTCGTTTGGTCGATCCGTTCCTTTTGGAGCCATTTTGCTTCCCTCCCTCTTCAAGACAAAATCAGTTGTCTAAGGACTCTACTACTTTTACCGACAAGTCAACATCGATGTTGCCGCGTGTTGCTTTTGAGTACGGGCAAAACTGGTGTGTTTTCTCGAGTAGATCTTTTGCTTCTTCTTCTGTTACTCCAACCACTTCAACGACAAGTTTCGCTGCGATTTTGACACCGCCCGCTTCTTCGTCCTCGATGAGGCTGACTTCAGAATTCGTGCGTGTTTCTACTCGCTTTTTATCTTGACGTGCCATTAAGTTAAAGGCCCCATCAAAACAAGCCGCATATCCGGCTGCAAATAATTGTTCCGGATTCGATGTTGGTATATTTTCTTTGCCCTTTGTACCAGGCATTACGAGATCTAAATTAATTACGTTATCGTCAGAGGCGACCTTTCCATCGCGTCCCCCTACTGCAGTTGCGCGTGAAGTAAGAATTGTTTTCGTCATGAATAAGAACCCCTTTATCAGCTAATTTTTAGTAGCATGTTTTGGCCACATAAACAGTAATACCACTGTCAGCATGAGAATAAACAATCAAATATCTTTAAGCGAACAAAAAAGGCTACGCATGCGCGCAACCTTTTTATGTTCAGACGATGTCTTCTGTCACCGGTTCTTTCTCCGGTAATTGGAGATAAATCGATTTCACCTGATGATTGTCGACCTCCATCACTTTGACCGTATGGTTTTTGTAACGGAACTCCTGTCCACTTGATACTTCCGTATCTTGCGCCATCACCCATCCACCGATCGTATCGATATCCTCTTCCTCGATTCCGAGATTAAAACGTTCGTTTAAATCATCAATCAAGACACGACCGGAAATCCGATACAACCGTTCATGGATCTGCTCGATATCTGCTTTTTCATCTTTATCGAATTCATCCCGGATTTCGCCGACGATTTCTTCCAGTATATCCTCCATCGTGATGACACCGGCTGTCCCGCCGTACTCATCGATGACAAGAGCCATCGGCGTCCGTTCGACTTGCATTTTCAGCATGGCGTCCTGTAATGGGGAGTATTCCGAAACGATCGGTAAATTGTGCACGTAATAGCTCAACGCCTTGCCTTTGTTTGCCATATGATCCGTAAACAATTGTTTCGCATTGATGAAGCCAAGAATTTTATCCTTGTCGCCTTCTTCCGCGACAGGATATCGCGTGAACTGATATTCTTCGACCAAGGCGATGATATCCTGCATCGATGCGTCATTTGAAATGGTGATCAAATCCGTCCGCGGCAACATGATATCCTTTGCGATTCGTTCGTCAAAAGAAAAGATGTTCTGCATGTAAGACAATTCGGTTTGATTGATTTCACCGCTCTTATAGCTTTGTGTCATGATGATTTTGATTTCTTCTTCCGAATGGGCATCTTCATGTCCGGCCGGTTCGACACCAAACAAACGTAAGAATACACGGGCCGATCCGTTTAATAACCAGATGACCGGTTTCATCACTTTACCGAACCAGTAGAGTGGTGGTGCCAGTAACATCGTGATGGCTTCCGTCTTTTGAATCGCCAATGACTTAGGGGCAAGTTCGCCGAGGACGACGTGTAAAAACGTTACGACGGAAAATGCCAAAGTAAACGAAACGACGGTTGAAACGGATTGCGGAAGTTCAATTTCCTTGAAGAGCATCTCAAGAATAGCCCCAACCGTCGATTCGCCTAACCATCCTAAACCAAGTGCCGTCACGGTGATCCCGAGCTGACAGGCAGACAGATAATAGTCGAGGTTCTCCACTAATTTTTTCGCCGTCTTTGCGGTCTTACTGCCTTCTGTGATCAATTGATCGATTCGGGACATCCTCATCTTGACAACCGAAAATTCTGCTGCGACAAAAAATGCGGTCAACACAATTAATAGTGCAATGATCAAAAGCCGAATGATAATCGTTGTTGTATCGAATGTCTCCACTGCGTGTGTACTGTCCAATCGTTTCCCCAAACTAAGGGGATTCACCTCCATTTAATTAAGCCGGCATGCATTATGCCGGTCTTCTCCATCAAAAAGAAGCCTGTTTTAAGTAACAAGCTTCTCTACTTTTTCATATTCATACTATAACGGAACTCTTGCAAAATGTGTACTTGCAGGCAAATCTTCTTTTCATTTAGACGACGTACATGATAAACACGACGATCATCAACAACATCGCAATCCCTTTCAGTAAAGCACTCGAGAGAATTCCGAGCACCGTTCCGATCCCGATGGAAACCGAATCTTTCCATGTCTTTTTACTGATGATTTTTTCGGTCAAGATGGCAAACACAAACGGGAAAATCAGCAGACCGATTCCCGGAATGATAAACGGTCCTGTAATCAAACCAACGGTCGTTGCAATCTTTGCCGCCTGTGATCCTCCACGCCGGTCGACGGTATAAGAGCTGACCAGATAATCCAAGGTAAAGAGCAAGATGATAAACACTGTCTGGATGATCCAAAAGCTGACGGTTAGTTCCGTGAAGCTGAATCCAAACCCGTAAATTAAAAATCCGACGATGAGTAATGGTGCACTTGGTATGACAGGATACACAAGCCCGGCGAAGGCCGCTAAAAAACATAATGCAATTAAAATCCACAATAAGGTCGTCATGCCAATCTCCTACTTTCTAATTTCTTTCCTTTTTCTATTACGTTCAGTGTCTTCTTCAGGTTTCATAAAAGAGCTTTCTCCTGTGCCTGTTCCAGATGTCGACGATCCCACTCATTTAACGCGGACCAGTCCACTTCCGAACAAACAAACGGAATGAATCGGTCAATGCTCACCTTGTGTTCCGGCAGTGCATCCCGTTTCATGATTTCAAGGGCTTCAAGCATCGTCGCAAGCACTGAAATATCTTCTTCACCGTAATGTCTCAATTGGTAAAACGTCAGATAAAGGAAGTCTGAAAACGCTAATCGATTGACCGTAACAGCCCCTTCTCCGGTCACCAACAGATCCCCATCCTGCAAGACGGTGTAGCGTCTCAACAAATCTCCGATTTGCCGCATCGCATGCCGCGCCGTGTTTGGATCGTTGATACCGGGTGAAATCGCCCGGAGCGCCACTTCTGTCAACTTTTGAATCACAAACGGAAAATCTTGTTCTGCTGATCGTGTTGGTCCGATGATAATTCCCTGTTCCACTTCTTGTTGAGCGGCACTGCCGATACGTTGTCCCTGCGTGACGTAACTCCCGATCGCAACATCGATTGTCACCCGCTGACCCGATTTCATCACGGCATCATAATCGATGGCTTGTAGATAACCCGTTTGCGCAGCTGTCACATGGAAGGGATAAGACTCTTCCTGACTCGATACCAGTTGATAGTGCCCTTCTTTGATGGCATCGATGTGTTCGGTAATCAATGTACATCCTTCTTCATGCAGGCGATCAAGTAATGTCGTCACCCGAATCGACTGACTGACGATGTGGACGAAAGCAACAAACGCGATGATGGCAATCAAGACGACGATGACTGCAACAGCAGAGGCGACGACGCTGTCCTTTAGCGAAGGACGCATGAAAAACAGCATCGTGATCGAATAGGTGACGGTCCCGATAAAAATGCCAAAGATGTGTTGGACTTGCCGGTTCTCAATGAAATTCGGTAACGTCCGGGGTGAAAATTGGGATGAATAGGTTGTCAGGACAACTAAAATCGTCGAGAACGTGAATGTCATCATCGTCAGCAATCCCGTAAATACAGCGCTGTGGATGGTTTGTGCCAGTCCGAGTGTCGTTTTCCAGTCGTTCGGGAACAACTCTTTTGCGTATAGATCGATGGCCAGGACCAACGCTGTTAAAAATGCTCCCCCTACACCATAAAGGAGAGGCCACCACCAATTTGTCTCTCGATACAATAATTTCAACTTCTGCATGCCTCAATCACTCCACTCTTAAATATACCGCTATATTTTTTAATTCCTGTTTCTTCATCTAGTAAAACGTGTTCGATATATCTTTTTAAAACTTGCCGAGTCAATTCATTTTGTGAAAGTGTAAGTTTGTGTTTTACTTCTCCACATAACGTGAATAACTTAACTGTTATCAAAAACGAATTGGAGATGAATATCCATGCAACAGCAAACAGAATCAACAATCCATACAGATTTCACGAAGATTTTTATTAACGGTCAGTGGCGCAAAGGCGCAAGTGACAGCAACATGACAAACACAAATCCCTTCACAGGCGAAACATTATTTGAGATTTCAGCAGCAAACAACGAAGACTTGGATGATGCTTATCAATCTGCGAAAGTCGCGCAAAAAGAGTGGGCGAAAGTTCCGGCATTGAAACGCCAAGGACTCATCGAACAGTTCTTAAAAGTGATGTACGAAGAAAAAGAAACAATCATCGACTGGCTGATTAAAGAATCCGGCAGTACACGGATTAAAGCAGAAGGCGAGTTTCTCGCGTCTGTCTTAATCGTTAAAGAAGCTGCCACATTCCCGTTGCGGATGCACGGAGAAATTCGTCCATCTGTCGTTCCGGGCAAAGAAAACCGGATTTACCGGAAAGCACTTGGTGTCATCGGCATCATCAGTCCTTGGAACTTCCCGTTCCACCTTGCTATCCGTTCGATCGCTACGGCTATCGCAATCGGAAACGCGGTCGTCGTTAAACCGGCAACCGATACACCGGTATCAGGCGGCTTGATCTTTGCAAGTCTCTTCGAAAAAGCGGGTCTGCCAAAAGGTGTCTTAAACGTCATCGTCGGTCGCGGATCAGAAATCGGCGACTCCATCGTCGAGCACCCGGTCCCACGTTTGATTTCCTTCACAGGTTCAACGGAAGTGGGTCGCCATATCGGTGAGCTGGCCGGGAAACACCTGAAAAAAACTGCTCTTGAACTCGGTGGAAACAACGTCTTCGTCGTTCTTGATGATGCAGACTTAGATCGTGCGGTCGAATCCGCTGTTTACAGCAAATTCTATCACCAAGGTCAAATCTGTATGTCGACGAACCGAATTCTCGTTGCTCAATCGATTCACGATGAATTCGTCGAAAAATATGTCGCTCGTGTCAAAGAGCTTCAATTCGGTGATCCATCAAACGGTCGGACGCAAGTTGGTCCACTGATCAACCAATCACAAGTTGATCGCATCATGGAAGAAATCGAAAAAACAAAAGCTGCTGGTGCAACAGTTCGTGTCGGCGGTGAAGCAGACGGTAACGTCATCGCACCTACTGTCGTCACTGGTGTTACAAATGACATGCCGCTCGCTAAAAACGAAATCTTCGGACCGGTCGCTGTCATCATTCCATTCAAAGATGATGCAGAAGCACTTGAACTCGCAAACTCACTTCCTTACGGATTAAGTGGTGCTGTTCACGGTTCTTCTATTGAACGGGCAACAGAATTTGCGCTTCAAGTTGAAACAGGCATGATCCACATCAACGATCAGTCGGTTAACGATGAGCCACATATGCCGTTTGGCGGCGAAAAAGATTCAGGTCTTGGCCGCTTTAACGGAGAATGGGTTCTCGAAGAGTTCTCGACGGTACAATGGTTATCCGTCATGCACGAACGCCGTCAATACAAACCGTTTTTCGAATAAGATAATTGCACGATAGGAAGTACGGGTTCTCCCGTACTTCTACATATGAAAGGAAGATGTAACATGCCATTACTTCGTTTTGATGTCATCGAAGGACGCTCGGATGAAGAATTAAAGTTATTACTCGATACAGCACATGAAGCGATGCTCGAAGCGTTTGATGTACCGGAACGGGACCGCTATCAAATCGTTCATACCCACAAAGCAAACGAAATGGTCATCCAAGATACCGGTCTTGGACTCACACGGACGAATCGTGTCGTCCTAATCAGTGTGACGAGTAAGACACGAACCGAGGAAAAGAAACAGGCACTCTACCGTTTACTCGCTGAGCGGCTGGAAGCGGTATGCGGACTGGCGCCAAGTGATTTAATGGTTTCCATTGTTGAAAATGATGCTGCAGATTGGAGCTTCGGTCTCGGCAAAGCACAATTTTTAACAGGTGATCTTTAAACCGTTTTGCGTATTTATAAAAGGAGTCTGAACTCGGTGTATACCGAGTTCAGACTCCTTTTCCAATTACTTTTGCTGTTCTGCCGGATTTTCACGTTGTAGCGGTGCCTTCCAGTCAAAGGTCTCCGGTACAAAATCAAGACCACCCGGATGAAACGGCTGACATCTCATCAATCGTCGGGTCGTCAAATAGCCGCCTTTAATGGCGCCATGTTTTTCGATTGCTTCTTTGCCGTAATGAGAACACGTCGGATAAAATCGGCACGTCGCCGGTTTCATCGGTGAAATCACTTTCTGATAAAAGTGAATACCGCCAAGCATGATTTTTTTCATTTTTCCCCACCTTCTTTTCCCAACTGTAACGCATATCAAAAGGATTTTCTGTTTGAGTGAATTATACTACTTCTGACAACTACTAAAAAGGAAGTGTACCTATGAAGGCTCTTACGTTTCGCTCCTTCGGAGATTCCAGTGTCCTGACCTATCAAGAACATCCGACGCCTGAACTTCGTCCGAATGAAGTATTGATTGAGATGAAAGCCATCGGTCTGAATTTTGCCGACATCTATCGTCGCAAAGGAAATTATCATTTAGAGGGAACGCCACCCTACCTGTTAGGATATGAAGGGGCAGGCATCATTACCAAACTAGGAGACGCTGTACCGGACTTGCAGGTCGGTCAACGGGTCGCCTTCGCCGATGTTCCGAATGCCAATGCCGAGTTCGTCGCGGCACCATTTGATAAAGTCATCCCGTTACCGGATTCGATTTCTTATGAAACAGCTGCTTCGATCTTATTACAAGGATTGACCGCGCACTATTTGACACGGGACAGTTATGACATCCATCCGCGTGATCTGGTGTTGATTCATGCAGCAGCCGGAGGTGTCGGGCAACTGTTGACACAAATCGTCCGGTTACGCGGTGCGGTTCCAATCGGTCTGACATCCTCGACGGAGAAAGCAGACATCGCAAAACAAAATGGCTGTGAGCATGTGTTCCTGTATGCAGACGACTGGGTTGAAAAGATTCTCACGCTGACGGATCAACGAGGAATTGACGTTGTTTACGAGTCCGTTGGTTCCACGCTGATGGAAAGCTTCCGGGCAACGAAAATCCACGGGACCGTTGTCTTTTACGGTATGGCGGGCGGCGATCCTGTCGCCGTCGATCCCCGCTTGTTGATGGACAGTTCCAAAACGTTGACGGGTGGCGACCTTTGGAATGTCTTGACGACTCGGGAAGAACGGATTCGCCGCGCCGGCGAATTATTCAGTTGGATTGCATCAGATCAATTACAACTCGCTTCCCCTACACTTTTTGCGCTTTCCGATGGTCGACGGGCGCACGATTACCTCGAGAGCCGGCAAAGTACCGGCAAAATTTTGTTGATCCCATGATGGTTAACTAATCGCTGAATCATGATCACTCCCTCACTTTGGTGAAGGGAGTTTTTTGATGTTTTCTGTTCTTAATGATTACAAACAAGAAACAGTTCTCTTGCTCAGCAATTCATTTGCTTAAGTAGTTGCATTCCACTCTTAAAAAGCGTAAAGTAAATCTCATCAAAACCAGAAACTCAAATTAGTTTTTAGTTTCAAGAAGGAGATCTGATTTATGTTTCGCTCAGAATGGAAAAAATTAAAAAGCCCGATGATGATTATCGTGATTCTTGCTCTCATCCTTGTGCCGTTCCTTTACAATTCGATCTTTTTATCTGCGTTCTGGGATCCGTACGGTCAAACGGAGAACATTAAAGTAGCCGTTGTCAACGAAGACAAGGCGACGAAGTTTGAAGGCGAAAAAATTGATATCGGGAATCAATTCGTCAAAAAGCTGAAAAAAAACAACGATTTTGACTGGCAGTATCTGTCCCGGAAAGAAGCCGCAAAACAATTGCGCTCCGGGGATATTTACATGACCGTCGTCATTCCAAAGAAGTTTTCGCATAACGCAACGACTTTACTGGACGATCATCCGAAAAAAATCGAGTTGGAGTATTATCTCAATCCCGCAAAAAACTATTCCGGTACTCAAATTTCAAGTGCCGCTGCTAAACAATTAAATGAAAAAATCCGTAAATCCGTAACCAAACAGTACAGTAGCGCGATTTTTGGATCACTAAAAAAAATCGCCAAAGGATTCGAAGATGCTTCGGAAGGTTCTGCTAAACTCGAGGACGGTGCCAAAAAAACGACAGACGGCGCCAAGACGCTTACGACCAACCTCGGAAAACTGACGAGCGGAACCAATACTTTATCGACGAATTTAACGAAAGCGAATGATGGTTCTGCTCAAATCTCAACCGGTTTGAACACACTTACTGATGGAACACAAACGCTCGCAGAAAAGTCTGGTGAACTATCAAGCGGTCTGAACCAACTTGATGACAACAGCGCCAAACTGATTAAAGGATCAACAGATTTGCAGGCAGGATCGACTAAACTGCGTCAAGGCATCGAAACAGCTTCCGGTGGAACGACTGAACTTCGCCAAGGTCTTGAGACGGCTTCTGCCGGAGCATCGAAGCTCGACAATAACCTGCCGAAATTTACTGCTGGCCTTAATCAACTAAACGATAAAGCGCAAGAGGTCAATGCGACGATTACAGACTTAAACAATGCAGCTGCGACGTTAAAAACAGACTTAAGTGCACGTCGTGAAGCGATTGAAGCCAATGTCGCTAAAATCAAAGGTGTCATTTCGGCTTCCGAAACTTTATCTGAAGAAGAAAAAAATGCGTTACTTGCATCCATTGCAACCATGGAACAAGATGTACAAAATCTATCGCAACAAGAAACCGCACTTGATGCAAGTCTTGCTGCAGCTAATGACGCCACAGATAAAATCAATCAACTGGCGGTTGGTGGACAAGAAATTGCATCCGGTGTCTCACAACTGGATGGTGGTTTAGCAAAGCTGCTTGCCGGTTCAAAACGTTTGGAACAAGGACAAGCTCAACTGCTCACTGGAGCTAAAAGCTTAGAACAAGGACAAAACTCGCTCACTCAAGGCTTGACCACCTATACTGACGGTGTTCATAAAGCAGCCGAAGGAAGCACACAGCTGACGGCTGGTGCACAAAAAATTGCAACCGGTACGAATGATGCGAGCACGGCATCCGGCAAATTGACGTCAGCACTCGGTCAATTATCTGACGGTGCAGTTTCTCTTTCATCCGGTGCAGGACAATTAACAGACGGTGCTTCTCGTCTCGCGGACGGGAACTCAAAACTCGTTGACGGTGCTAACACCTTAAAAACAGAGCTCGGTAAAGGTGCTAAGGATGCTACCGTCAAGCCGTCCAACGAACGGGACAATATGCTCGCTGAACCGGTTGTCTTGAAAGAACATGACTATTCGACCGTCAACAACTATGGTTCTGGTCTGGCAGCCTATATTCTCAGCATTGCATTATTTGCCGGTGCCTTAATGTTCTCGTCGGTCTATCAAATCCGTCCGGAACACGGAGAAACCTTGACATGGCGTTTCCTTGTCGGGAAATTATCGCTCGTCTTACCAATCGGCGCCTTGCAGGGAATTGCCGCTTCCGCCGCCATCGTCTACGTACTGGATGCTGACGTCGCAAGCACACCTGCCCTGTACGGCTTTGCTGCATTGACCGGGATGACGTTCATCACGTTGCTGTTTACTTTAACGATGCTCTTTGGTCGCGTCGGTCAATTCAGTGCTTTCTTACTGCTGTTACTGCAAATCGGCGGCAGTGGCGGAACATTCCCGGTCGAAATGACACCAAGCTTCTTCCAGGCAATTCACCGCTTCCTTCCGATGACCTACTCGGTGACCGGTTTCCGGGAAGCACTCGGAATCGGTGTGACGGACACACTTATTTCAAACGGTCAGGTACTTGGTTTGATTCTATTCTCCGCCCTTGCGATCAGCTTTGCCGGTGCTTTAGGCGGGAAACGGATCCTACTTTCGACGAAAGCGAGAAAACGCCATGACACTGTCTGATAAGGAACATTTGATTTTAGATGCGGCAATGGCTTGTTTTTCTGAACTGGGTTATAAAGGAACGACGATTGAGCGGATCGCAAAACGCGCTCACGTCGGTAAGCCGACCGTCTATCAATTATTTGAAAGTAAACTCGATTTATTTGAATCGCTTGTTACACGTGTCCTGCAAGAAATGAAGGCCGAAGCTGAGAATGCCTATACAAAAACAGCTTCTGTCGAAGAGAACAAACAGGCGATGATTGATGCGATCGTCAATCATCAACAGCAACATTTGTTCATTCTGCAAATCACCCAAGAGACACACACTTTAAAATTACAGGAAATGTTTGAGTTGCGCGTACGGATTGAGCAGCATATCGTCGAGTACATCAAGAACTTGCTCGAGACACGTTTAGAACTCGAGCAACGCTCTCCGGAAGTTCCGGTCGAAGTGACGGCTTTCTTACTGTTCAAGACCTATATTGCGTTGATTTCTGAATGGCCGTTGATCGGCCCGCCACTCGACTTGAAAACAATCAGCCAAGCGATGTTAAAGTTGTTATAATAAAATAGCCTCTCAATAAATTGAGAGGCTATTTTTGCGTTATCGATTCCCAATCGTACCTGAATGGAGTGTTTTATTTGTCTCAACTTTTACTGTCCAATCTTCTCTTTACGTTAGCTTTACTGGTCTACGTCATTGTTTCGCTTTTTGATATGTGGAAAGCTTACACCCGTACCAGTTCTAAAACAGATTTTCTATTTTTTATTTTGACGTTAATCACCTTATTTATCGGATTTCTTGCCTCCCCTTTTCTCGCACTTGCTTTTCAGTGGAAACGAAGCCGGGCGAAGCGGGTCATCGGGATTCTACTGATTGGTATCCCTTTGACTCTTGTTCTGGTAAGTCGCTTTTTATAATACAAGCGTTCCTGACGAAACGACCCGTAACTTTTTGTGCGGGTCATTTTGTCATGTTCTCCCGCCTAAAAAAAGTTTACGCAACAGTTCTTTTTCCGGCATCGGTGCCGCATTAAACGCTTCTAAGTACGGTCGGTCATCATACTCCACTTCAATGACATCCACCTTCCACTCTCCGCCGCTCCGCTCGACTAAGGCGAATGGTGCCACAGCTTCCGGCTGACAGCCGAGCGCTCCCGGGTTTAAGTACGTTACGCCCTCTGCCCGGATGACTTGTTCCGGATGATGGTGTCCAAAACAAATCAGGCTCGCCTGGTGTCCTTTAAACAGATTTGGCAAGGATTGTTCTGTTCCGTCAACCGCTTTCGCCAATGGTTCCTCTCCGATGGGTTTCTGTTCATCCAGATACGCATAATGTGTAAACAATGCTTCCTGTTTCGAAAATGTCTTTCGGACGGTTCTTGGGAGCTGCTCCAAAAAACGTTGATTGTCCGGTGTTAACTGATCGGCAATCCATTGATGATGGTTTTTCGCATGACGGTAACTGTCCGGATATTTTTGACCATGTATCAACGCAAGGACATTCTCATCATGATTCCCGCTGATGGTCGTCATTTGTGGTGTCGATCGCACAATTTCGATGACTTCATTCGTTTGTGGTCCGATACCAATCAAATCTCCGAGACAGAAAATTTCTGAGACACCTGTTTCTTCCGTTATTCTTTTTAAAACTGCTTCTAATGCCGTTGCATTGCCGTGAATATCCGTAATGACTGCAAATTTCATGTAAACGCCCCCATCGCTAATTTAACGCCATTCCTGCCTTTTCCCTTGTTTCATACGAAAAATCCATAAAAAATAAATTGTCAGAAAATATTGATTATTCGTTTTAGCCATGTTAGGCTTAGAAAAATTCACGGAGAGGAGAACACCTTTATGTCTTTACACCAAACTGCAGGCCGACTGATTATTCTATGCTCGAGGGACTGAAACCTTTCCGATGACATTTCGGAATTGATTTTGGGCCCTCCTTTCGATGCATCGAATGAGGCGCCCGCAGGAATGATGGCGCCTATCCGATAACGGATAGGTTTTTTTAATGGCAAAACGAAAAAGAGAGAGGATGAGTGAGTTGAAGGAATATGCGATGGATCGAATGGTGAAAGTGTCTGCCGGTATGGCGAATGCCGTCTTGGTGACGTTAGGAGTAGGATTATTGATTGAAACGTTCGGCAACTTGTTACATATTGAGATGCTGTTGACGATTGGCGGTGTTGCCAAGGTCCTGCTTGCACCTGCTCTTGGAGCCGGCATCGCTTATCAACTCGGCGGGAATACGCTTGTTTTATTCAGTGCCATGATTGCCGCAACGATTGGCGGAGCGGCACTTCAGCCAACGGACGCCGGACTTGTCCTCGTGCCGGGTCAACCAATCAGTGCATTGCTCGCTGCTGCCGTCGCCGTATTCGTCGGTAAACGAATGACCGGGAAAACCAAATTCGATATGATGGTCATTCCCGTCAGCGCCGTTCTTGCCGGTGGTGTGACAGGCATCGCTGCCGCTGCTGTTACGACACCTTTATTAACACGATTCAGTGCTATGGTCACGACATCCGTCGAATCTTCTCCAATCGCGACATCACTTGTCATCGCCCTTATTTTTAGTGTCTTATTGATGTCACCTGCTTCATCTGCCGCACTCGCGATTGCTCTTCAGCTCGATCCCGTCGCCAGTGCTGCTGCCTTGATCGGTTGCTCCGCCCAGTTCGTCGGCTTTACGTTGATGGCTTATCGTCAGACCGATCCCGGTGGATTGATTGCTTCTTTCTTCGTCACACCAAAAGTCCAGTTTCCAAACATCGTCAAAAATCCACGATTGGTCGTCGCTCCGTTCTTGGCTGCCATGATTTCAGCGCCGATCGCGACACTTGTTCTCTCACTGGAAGTACCGTACGAATTAGCGGGACTTGGTCTAAACTCGATGATTGCGCCGCTCAACATCTTCGTCAATCAAGGATTCAACGCCTTTCTTGTCTTTGTTGCGACCGGCGTGCTTCTTCCCGGTATCTTGACGCTCGTCTTTTACCGGATGACGACAATGGTCGGTTGGACAAAAATGGGCGATCTTCGTTTAGAGATCCAATAAGGCTCAATTGCTATTCCTTTCATTGTTAATGAAGGAATAGCTTTTTTTATCCAAAAAAATCCCGTTCATCAAAAGATGATCGGGATTTTGGTATGATTCTGACTGGGCTCGAACCAGCGACCTCTACCCTGTCAAGGTAGCGCTCTCCCAGCTGAGCTACAGAATCATGTGATGTCGTACTGGGTATATGTTTATTATAGCAACATATCGAAATGTGTAAAGTATTTTTTATGATTTTCTTTTATTTTTTTTCTTCTGTGGCAACAGTTCAAAGTTGCAGGGTTTTCCTCCGTCCTCTACTATGTAAATAAGCACATATAAAATAAAGGAGGGGTACCCGTTGAATTTTTTAACAAGATTTAGTTTGAAGAACTCAGTTGCCGTGTTTATTATTGCCATTCTTTTAATTTTAGGCGGCGTGTATTCGTTTACTCAGCTCAAAGTAGATCAGTTTCCTGAAATCGAATTTCCTCAAATTTCAGTAGAAGCCGTTTATCCAGGTGCATCCCCAGATGATGTCGACAAACAAGTCGTCTCAAAACTGGAAACCGCACTCAAAGGAGTCGAGGGCTCCACCAAAATTACGAGCTCTGCCTATGAAAGTATCGGGATCATCAATATCGAATTCCCATTTGATACGGATATGGACAAGGTCGAACAACAAATTGATGCTGCCATCCAAGATGCAAATCTTCCGGAAGAAGCAACAACAAAGTTAAATCGTTTTTCATTTGGATCGTTCCCGATCTACAACATTTCCTTCTTTAGTAAAGATGGAAAAGAAATTGAATCCTTATTAAAGGATGAAATCGAACCAGAACTCAACAAAATTCCCGGCATCAACAGTGTTTCCGTCGGTGGTTACAAAGACGACCTCGTTCAAATCACTGTCGACAATGATAAGGCGACAGCTGCCGGCTTGTCGTTAACCAGCATCAAAGAACAAATCAATGCCAAATACGTATCGTTCCCGTCTGGTCAACTTGCAGAAGGTGATTCAAAAATCCCGATTCGGGTCGAAGAAAAGCTGGAAAACTTAGATAAGTTAAAAAATCTTCAGCTGACCTCTACTGTTGCGTCAAGTCCGGCAACAGGCGCCCCATCAGGTCCTCCTGCAGGAGGATCCGGTTCAGAAACCGGTGCACCAGGTGCACCAGAAGAAGCAGAACCAGCAGAACCAATCCGTCTCGGAGATATCGCAGAAATCGAAGCCGTTTCCGAGCAAAGTGAAAAAACACGTTACAACTTAAAAGATTCGTTATCGATGGCCATCACGAAAAAACAAGATGCCAACACTGTTGAAATTGCAGATGGTGTCACAAACATCTTGAACAAATACGATGATCAAATCGATTATACGATCGGAATCGATTCAGCTAAAGATATTGAGGAGTCGGTTGCCACTCTCGTAAAAGAAGGATTACTCGGTGCCTTGTTTGCTTCTCTTGCCGTCCTCCTCTTCTTACGAAACATCCGGGCGACCATCATTGCCATCGTCTCGATCCCGCTGTCGATTTTAATTGCGGCGATCTTCTTGAACTGGCAGGACATCTCGCTAAATATCATGACCCTTGGTGGTATGGCGGTTGCCGTCGGTCGTGTCGTCGATGACAGTATCGTCGTCATCGAAAATATCTTCCGGCGGGTCCGAAAATCAGATTCAGGTATGACGAATGAAATCATCGAGCAATCGACGAAAGAGATCTTAAAAGCGATCACGTCTTCTACCTTGACGACCGTCGTTGTCTTTTTACCAATCGGTTTTGTCGGTGGCATCACAGGGAAATTCTTCCTGCCATTCGCCTTGACGATCATCTTCTCGTTACTCGCTTCGCTTCTCGTTGCGATCACGATTGTACCAATCTTAGCGAAATTTGCCTTCAAAAAAGTACCTGCTGAAGAAAAAGAAGGTGCCTTGCAACGTTGGTATGGAAAACTGATTGAAAAATCACTGTCGCACAAAGCGATCATTCTCGTTGTTTCATTCTTATTGCTCGGCGGTTCGCTTGCAATCGTGCCGCAACTCGGGTTTACGTTCATTCCAAACGAAGCTTCCAAAACATTGACGGCTTCGCTTGAACTTCCCGCTGCAACATCTCTTGAGAAAACAAGTGATGTTTCGCTTAACATGGAAAAGATGTTCGACCAGGAAGACGCGATTGCCGATGTCACGACTTCAGTCGGTGCCCGTGATTTCACGACAGGTCTGCGTCTCGATAACAAAGCAAGTTACTTCTTGAATCTAAAAGACGGCGCTGATGTCGAACAGACGATCAAGTCGCTCGAAACACAGATGGAAGACATTGCGAAAGAAGACGACGTTGATGTTAAAATCAGTATCGCTGAACTTTCGACAGGTGGTCCGCCATCGAACAACAATGTCGATGTCGATCTATTCTCAACGGATCTTGAAGCGTTACAACAAGCAGCAAAACTCGTTGAAGATAACATGACTAAAAACAACGATTTGAAATACGTCACGAATAACTTCAGCGAGAAACAGAAACAGTTCCTCGTTGAGATTGATCCTGAAAAAGCAAGTGATCGTGGTTTATCCGGCTTCCAGATTCTTGGTACGGTCAACGATCAAACCAAACCGGTTACCGTCGGAACGCTTAACCTCGACGATAAAGACCAAAACGTTCAATTGTCTTACCAAGAAGATTTGACATCAAAAGCAGATCTTGAAAACGTACAGTTGTTCTCGGCAGCTGGTCCTGTCGCCTTAAAAGATGTCGCGACAGTAAACGAAGTCGAGACGTTCACGTCGATTCAGAAACTGGATGGAAAAGTGTACGCACGTGTTTCTGGACAAGTGAAGGGCGATAACGTCCAAACGGTTTCAAGCGACGTCAAAGCAGACGTCGAAAAAATCGACTTGCCCGACGGTGTCTCGTTAACGAGTGGTGGCGGAAACGACGATACGGTCGAAATCTTCCAATCGCTTGGTATTGCCATCGTCGTCGCCATCGGACTTGTCTACTTGACGATGCTGATCACGTTCGGAAAAGCACGGATTCCGTTCATCATCTTGTCATCGCTCATCTTCGTTCCGATCGGCTCACTCGTTACCTTGTTCTTGGCAAACGAGCCGTTATCCGTCAGTGTCATGATTGGTTTCTTGATGCTCATAGGTATCGTAACGACCAATGCCATCGTTCTCGTCGACCGGATTGGACAGAACATCACACGTGGTTTACCGATCCGCGAATCGTTGATCGAAGCTGGTAAAACACGACTTCGCCCAATCTTGATGACAGCATTCGCAACCATCATGGCCCTTGTTCCGCTGGCACTCACTACGTCATCCGGCACATTGATTTCAAAAGGTCTCGCCTTGACGGTCATCGGTGGATTAACGACTTCAACGCTCTTGACGTTGATCATTGTCCCTGTCGTCTACGAACTGTTCTTCTTCAAAAAAGTGAAAAAAGAACGTCAGTCCTAACAAAAAATCCTTCTCTCATTTATGAGGGAAGGATTTTTTTGATTATTTCTCAAGCACTTCATCAGTTCGATCAATCGTTCCGTTATGTTTAGCGACAAGACCGTCCAGTACAGACGGTTCAAATTCTTCACCAATCGCAATGATTCCTGTTTTTCCGGGTGGAATCACACCGAGTGTACGTTTAAACGTTTCCTGGACGGCTTGATTTTCTTTTAAATCCTTTGAGCCGCCAATCAACATCCCTGTCATCGAGCCTAACAGAATGCCGAACGGTCCTCCGAGAATCCCGACGGCCATCCCAATTAAAGAACCTTTGAAAGCTTTATTCGAGCCGCTTAAATCGACCGCATCTTCAAACGAAAACGCTCCGCTTTCACTTCGTTTAATGACAGCGATTTGTTCAAAATCAACTTGACCGTTGGCATGATACTTTTTCAGTTCACTGAACACTTGATACGATGTCGCCTCTTCTTCGAATGTAAAGGTAATGATATGATGCTTCTCTTCTTTTTTAGCCACAGCTTCCACCTCTTTCACAAAAGACAGACCGCAACCGTTGACGATGAGTGACACACCATTTATTTACCATTCGTCGCTTGAAACGAAACCTGTTACGGCGTCATCGGTTTCCCCGGTTCCAACTTGTAGTATTCTTCCATCGTCAAGCCGCTCACCTTCAACTGGGCAGCAAGCGTCGCCCCGACATAACGAAAATGCCAGCTTTCATACGTATAGCCGGTCCATGATTCTTTACCGAGCGGATAGCGGAGATGGAACCCGTAACGGTGGGCATTCGCAGCCAGCCACTTTGCCTCTTTTGTACTCGAGAAGCTGAACTTCGCATATTTGGAAGAGTCTGCTCCGCCGATATCGAAACCAAGTCCTGTCTGATGCTCACTTCTCCCGGGTTGTGCACTGTACGTACTTGCTTTTTCAAAACCGTCCCGTGCCACATACTTGTCAAACAGAGCTTTTTGATAGGCATACGAACGGTATGTACTGAATGCAACCAAGGTGATTTTTTCTTTTTTGGCAGCGAGCTTCATCTTTTCAAAGGCAGCTCGCGCCACCGTACTCTCACCGGGAGCATACGACGAACGGAGTGGGTAATTCGGATTGACGATCAACGTCTTGCCGATGCGTAATCCGCCGATTTGTTGATCGGTCAGCAAATATTTTGAGCTGGCATAACCCGTCTTCGTTCCATATCGCACTTTCGACCACGTTCCAAGTCGGCTGATCTCGTTTACATAGACGCCCGTCGGAATGATCGTGACGACTGCTTTTTCCGTCGATGCACCGGCCCGAAGGTTAAGGGGTGTTTTCGCTTGACGGTAACTCGAAGCTTCTGCCGCGAGAGAAAAGCTGACCGTTGACGTGACGACCGCTAATAAAACGAGCATCGTTTGTTTCATCTTTTTCATGGTTCGTATAAACTCCTTTTTTCAAGAACAGGGTAATGAATCTTTGATTTTAGAATAACATTCATTTCAAGACGTCACCATTTTTTGTTCATGGTGTAATCAAAATGAATTAATTCCCTGTTTTATTCAAATGAATGCGTTCTCGATGATTGAATCTCGTCTGGTTCGGGTAAATATCGGTTGTATGCGTTTTCTTTGAATAATGATTGGCATCAGTCAAGGGGGCGAATCTTCATGACCATTTTAGATGGGGTATTCATCGCCGTCTCCGTATTTTGGTTACTCGAACTGTTTCTTTTTCGAAACCGGCAGAAAGAACCGTCTCCACTTGAAGAACGACGAAGTTTTTATTCCATTTTGGCTACTTTAGTCGTTACGATTCTGTTGTCCATTTTGTTCAGCAGATCAGAACCATCCGTCCTATTACAACAAATCGGACTCACCTTCTTAAGTATTGGGGTTCTGTTGCGTTATTGGGGGATTTATCATTTGAAACATCAATTTACCCGTCACGTTGCAGTCAATCCGGGAGATCAACTCGTCAGTACAGGTCCTTATCGTGCCTTGCGTCACCCGCTTTACACCGGTTTACTTTTCATCACGGCCGGCTTTCCCCTGTACTTCGGACACTTGATATTGACGTTATTCGCGACAGTGCTGATGTTTTTTGCTTTATTACACCGCATTCGAATCGAAGAACGGCTGTTAACCGAAGGCTTCGGACCGGCTTATACTGCATGGGCACGTAAAAGAAAACGATTAATTCCGTTCATTTACTAAGACATAAGGAGATGTGATTTTTTTGAAAAAACAAGCTGTAGTCATTGGAGCAGGTTTAGCAGGTATGTCCGCCGCAATTCGCCTCGCAGGAGACGGATACAACGTCACGATGCTTGAGCAAAACGGAAATGTTGGCGGGAAGTTGAACCAACGGAGTGGTCAAGGGTTCACCTTTGATACCGGTCCATCCATCTTGACAATGCCTTGGGTGCTCGAACAACTCTTTACGAGTGTGCATCGTCGCCTGGACGATTACTTAGAAATTGAACGAATCGAACCGCAATGGCGGACATTTTTCGAAGACGGGACACAGCTCGATGTCAAAGGCGATTTGCCGGGGATGCTCGAAGAGTTTAAAAAAGTCTCTGATCAAGCTGACTTCGTCGAACTGTTCAGCTATTCGAAAAAAATGTATGATCTCTGCTTAGACAGCTTCTATAAATATAGTCTCGAAGATTTAAAAGACTTAAAAAAATACCATACGATGTCAGAATTACTGAAGATGGATCCGCTTAATACCGTTGCAAGCGGTACAAAAAAACATCTCAATAACAAGTATCTCGAACAGTTGTTCAACTATATGGTCATGTACGTCGGATCCAATCCGTACGAAGCACCTGCTGTCTTCAATCAAATGATTTATGTTCAGATGGGGCTCGGCATCTACTATGTCAAAGGTGGTATGTACAATATCGCCCGCGCGATGAAAACCGTCCTCGATGAGCTTCGTGTGACGGTTCACGTCAACACACCGGTTGAGCGGGTCGTCACGGAAGGAAAACGCGCGATTGGCGTGGAAGCAAAAGACGGTACTTTCTATCCGGCTGATGTCGTCGTGTCGAATCTCGAGGTCATTCCGACGTATGAGCGTCTCGTTGCTGACAAAAAAGGACCAAAACAGGCTAAAAAACTCAATCAATCGTTTGTTCCATCTGTCTCGGGTCTTGTCCTCCTCCTTGGTGTCAATCGCGAATACAAGGACTTAAAACATCATAACTTCTTCTTCTCCGACGATCCGGAGCGTGAATTCGCGCAAATGTTCAAGGAAGGTGTACCACCGGAAGATCCAACGATTTATGTCGGTGTTTCGTCTAAATCCGATGCTTCGCAGGCGCCTGAAGGCAAGGATAACTTGTTTGTCCTGACACACGTTCCGCCACTGACAAAACAAGGTGGAAAAACCGATTGGGATGCTTATCGCGAAGTTGTCCTCGATAAATTGGAACGCATGGGGGTAACGGATTTACGGGAAGCGATTGAGTTCGAATACCGTTTCACACCGGAAGATTTACAATCGCTGTACGGTCCAAACGGCGGCTCCATCTATGGAGTGGCTGCTGACCGGAAAAAGAATGGTGGATTTAAAATCCCATCGAAGAGTGATCTGTATGAAGGGCTCTATTTTGTCGGCGGATCAACGCATCCGGGCGGAGGCGTACCGATGGTCACATTGTCTGGTCAGCTCACGGCTGATTTAATCCAGAAACATGAAAATCCCGTCAAAGCGTGATAACCAATAAAACAGGAGATCGTCCCTTAAGGGGGATGATCTCCTGTTTTATTTGGATGATGAAGCCAGTGATACTTCTTCGATTTGAAGGCATCTCTCGCCGTCAAATACTAAACGATAAACGGCTGGCATCGCTAAACGCGACCAAAAGGAGTAATCGTATGCCGGATCAAAATGCTGCATCAACAACACCATGATATTCCCGTGCGTCCCGACGACAACTGTCTCATTTGTGTGTTTCCTGATTAACTGCTGCGTACCTGCAACAACACGGTACTGCGCAATGTCGTTTGATTCTCCGCCGTATGGATTTTTGTCCGGGTGATTCCAGACGTATTCGACAGCTTGCTGAAAATCATCCAGTTGACCGGGAGCCAGTAATCGTTCTTGAAATGCTTCCGCCTCCTCGATCGGCAGTCCATAATGTTCCGCTACCGGTTGAACGGTTTCAATTGCCCGCCGGTAGGGACTCGCATAAATGTAATCCGGTTGAACCTCTCGAAAAAGTGAAATCAGTTGTTTGGCGTCAGCCGTGCCCCGCTCGGATAGTGGTCGTGCTATTTCGTCCGGCGAATAGGTCGAATGGGCATGTCTTACTAAATAAATGGTTGTCATGGTGTCTCCCTTCTCAACTCTCATTTGTTGTTTCGAGCAATCGATACCCCACTCCCCGGACCGTCTCTAAATGAACATCAATTGGAAACCCGGCACGGCGTAATTTTTCGCGCAGATGGCGGATGTGTGAATCGATGGTTCGTGGTTCGATGGACTCGTCATCTCCCCACAGTGAGAGGACGAGCTGCTCCCTCGATAAAATACGATTCTTCGAGGCGAGCAATTTCCCTAACAGTTGAAATTCCGTTTTGGTCAGGAGGATTTTTTGTTGGTTGAATTCACAACGGTACGCAGCAGCATCATAAGACAGTCCATGAAATGTCTCTTGTTCCTGTTTGACTCGACCAATCAATAGTTCGATCCGTGCCAGTAGTTCTCCTTCATGGATCGGTTTCGCGACATAGTCATCTGCCCCTACTTCATGCCCTCGTAAAATGTCCTCTTTTTGATTACGTGCCGTCACCATGATGATCGGAAAATCAGCAACCTGTCGGATTTTTTGGCATAATATCCACCCATCCATTTCAGGCATCATGACATCCAATAAGGCCAAGTCGATCGGTACGGTTCGAACCAGTTCTAACGCTTTTTGGGCTGAATCGACCAAATGACAGGTATGCCCATAAGGTGCCAGATATAACTTCATCAATTGAAGCATCCGTGGTTCATCATCTACGATTAATATTCGTGCCATTTTTTCACGCCCTCCATTGAACTGTGACGCATGTCCCGGCATGCCATTCGCTTTTTATGTCGAGTGTCGCATCATGCGCTTGAACGATTGCCGTCGCAATCGTTAACCCGAGACCCGATCCGCCGCGGCTTCTGGAGCGTGATGGTTCACTCCGGTACAAGCGTTTTTTCACATGCGGCAATGCCTCTTCGGAAATCCCTATCCCCGTATCTTTTACTGTAAAATATGCTCCGGTCTCATTTTTTCCATAGCTGACCTCAATTTTACCGACCTCTGTATACTTCCGGGCATTATCGAGCAAATTTAACAGGACTTGACCAAGCCGGACTTGATCTCCCATTACAGTTACAGGATGACCTGACACCACAAAACGCAGTCCCTTTTCTTCAATCGCCGGTCGCATTTTGTCGGCAATCGATAAAATCACCTCGTCAAGTGCAAGCGGCAAACGATCGACCGAAAATTGATTTTCGTCCAGACGAGCAAGTAACATCAAGTGTTCGATCAGTTGGCTGAGGTGATTACTTTCTTCCTTGATAATGGAAAGATACATCGTTTTGTCAGAGTCGGGCAAATCGGGACGACTCAAGATATCAGCGTACCCTTTGACATACGTCAGTGGCGTTCGCAATTCATGCGAGATGTGTGCTAAAAATTCTGTGCGTTCACGGTTTACGTAGTCGAGATCTTTTGCCAGTTGGGTAATGGATCGTGCCAATGCACCCAGTTCATCTGAACGCTCAATCGGTAAATCCACTTCCAGGTTTCCGTCCCTCAACTTTGCGGTCGCCCGTTCCATGTTAATCAGCGGTTTCGAGATTAAACGTGTACAGAGCGCTACCGTGACCAGTGATAGAAGGACCGCGATGATTCCCACCTGAATGAACTGTTGCTGCAACGGTTTGACGACTTGTTGAATCAATCTTTCAGGAGCAAACATAAAAACATGCCCGCGATGACTGCCCGCAATGGTGATCGGACTATCCGTCATCAAAAAGTTTCCATGCTCCATTGGCGTCTGTAGCACTAAATCCTTTCGTTGATCTTGAAATTCAGTATGCGTCAATTCTGTTTTCATTTCTTCCGTTAAACGATTGGAAGATTTCAGGATTTTTCCCTTTTGATCGGTCACGACGACAGTAAATTCAGAAGCAGATTCCATTAAACTGACATGATCAATCGTTTCTTGATCAAATGACTTTTCCAAAACGTCTCGATGCGTATTTCCGCGATTCAATAATCCGGACAACACTTCATCGGTACGTTGATTCACAAGATTTAAATACAACGTACTAAAAAGAATACTCCCTATCAGAAAGAGCGCTGTGAAAAACAGCAGACCGATGTAATGAGAAATATGCCGCATACTCCCCCTCCTTAACTTCCTTCTGCTAAGTATAAGGATTTTTGAATCGAAAATGTATGTCAGGACACAGGAAACACAAATCGTCACGCTTTCTGCACGGTTTTTGCACACGCAACGGGTATAGTCGTAATGTAATCAGATTCATACGGGAGGTACATTCATGAAGAAACAAATGTTTGTTACAACACTGGCTCTCACTGCCGTTTTAGGTCTCGGTGCTTGTGGAACCGACTCTGATTCCTCCGGTTCGCACGACATGCATGACGCCGATAAAAGCAGCTCACATGATGGAATGATGCATTCAAGTGACGGAAAGGTTCCAGAAGGAATCAAACAAGCTGAAAATCCGAAGTTCGAGGATAACAGTAAAGTCATTTTTGCTTCTGATCATATGCAAGGGATGGATGGTGCGAAAGGCACGGTCGTCGAAGCCTTCGACACAACGGTCTATGCGGTCAGTTATACGCCAACGACCGGCGGAAAAAAAGTCACCAACCATAAATGGGTCATCCAGGAAGAACTCAACCCCGTCCCTGCTTCGGCTTTAAGTAAGGGAGACGACGTGACACTTGCCGCTGATCACATGAAAGGAATGGACGGTGCTGAAGCTACAATCGACAGTGCGGAACAGACGACGGTCTATATGGTTGATTTTAAGCCGACGACCGGTGGAAAAACCGTCAAAAATCATAAATGGGTCACAGAGGATGAACTTCAGGCAGATAATTAAAAAAAGCCCGCTCATCAAAGGATGAACGGGCTTTTTGGTATGATTCTGACTGGGCTCGAACCAGCGACCTCTACCCTGTCAAGGTAGCGCTCTCCCAGCTGAGCTACAGAATCATGATGCAGTACGTTATGTACTTGCTAGGACATGTATTAATATAGCAAGAAACTAACAATCTGGCAAGTACTTTTCTAAAAAAATATGAAAAAGAACGAGAAACGGGACTGAAGCACACCATGCATCCAAAAATACAGGCTTTTTTCAGTCCCGTCTCCTGTTATAAGATCGTTGTTACTTGATCAACCGGTAATCGGAGTGCCGGACGTTTTTTCGCATTTTCAACTGCTTTACCAACAGCAATCAACATGACGGGCACATAACGCTCATCCGTGATGAACGTATCCGTAAAGGCTTGATGGTTGAAGCCACCCATTGCGAGCGTCGATAATCCCTTCGCTTCCGCAACCAACATGAGTTGCATCGCAGCCAGGCTCGCATTCGACATCGCTGCATCTCGGGCATAGGCTTCGCTTTGATAAGCTCCCTCGACTTGTCCTTTAATGGAATCAAACAGATCTTCTGTCATTCCGCCCGCCTCGACTGCCGGTCCGTATACGGGATTGTAGTTCCGGTTTGCCTGCAGATCCCCGAGTACTGCAATGACGACTGAAGAGGAACTGACGGCCGGTTGATTATAAGCAATCGGAGCCAGTTGTTGTTTCGCTTCTTCTGAATGGAATGCTAAGAAATGCCAGTGTTGCAAGTTCCAGGCACTTGGTGCAGCTGTCGTCAATTCAATCAGTTCCTCGACTTCCGTTTGCGAAAGCGTAAAGGTTTCATCGTAATGACGAACTGATCGGCGTTCTGTCAAAAGCGATAGTGTTTCGGTTAATGTTTGATTCATGATAATCCCCCTTAAAATACATCTGTTTACTTTGTTATCGTATCATCCTCTGTGCCAGCTGTCATATGACAAGACTTATTTAACCGCCTTCTGTTATAAAACAATAATTGACATTAACATTCTGTACTAGTACAATAAAATTATTCAAGTGCTACCCACTGACACAACGAGGACTAAGAGGAGGAATATAATCATGGAACAACCCCTGTATCAAGAGACGTCTCCAGAATTTTACCGCCAACTTCCCGTCAAAACCTGTTCACATTGCGGAAAAGAAATGGACGAACAGTGTGAATCGTATAAAACAGAGTGCGATGAGTGTGCAGTAACGGAACATTAAGAGGCAACAGCACGAAAAAGAAGAGCGGACGCACGATGCGTCCACTCTTCTTTTTTCTATGTTTGATGATCAATGGATTGTAAAGGTCTCCGATGCCAGATTGCTGAACTCACGCAGATAATGAAGATAGTGGCTGCCGCCGTAGTTATACCGTCTGTTGTACATCCTCACCACAACAAGTTGTTGTTCTGGTACGACGAGTAGAAGTGGACCTGTGTTTCCAAGAATTTGATAGGACCCCTTTGGCACTTGTTCTCCGATTTCACTTCTGTCCTTTGCTTCGTCTTGTACATACCAAAACAATCCATTGTCGGGAAGTTGTGCATCATCATATTGCAGATTTTGAATGGATGTACAAAGTCGAATGACTTCTTCCGGGACTACTTGAATCCCTTGATGTCGTCCCATATTCAGGTGCAGGTTTCCCCATATTGCCAATTCTCTTGCGGTGGTATGCAGATTTGAACCCATTCCGTCAGCAAAAGGATAAAGCTGAAAATCTGCCGCTTGTTTGGGATCATCGATGACTTTAACTAAAGTGGCCGATATCTCCGTCGACCACTTGGTGTACTTAAACCCTAACGGAACAAAAATCCGCTCTTCTAACAGTCGAGGGAAATCATACCCATACAGATGCTTAAAAAGTTGGGTCATGATTTTGACATTGATTCCACGATAGGCCCACCCTTCACCAGCAGCGAACTCCCTGTAGATCGATCCGTCAGCTCGTTCATTCAATCCATGCGAATGCGTGACCAGATGGCGAATGGTCGTACCTTGAACGACCCCCGTATCATACGTATTCAAATAGTGTGAGATCAAATCGTCCAGACTATGGATTTTCTTTTCATATAAGGCGAAACCGATGGCGAATGCCAGGTAACTTTTACGGGCGGAAGCGATATTGAACATGGAATTTATATGAATCGGGTTCGAGTCCTCATTGGAATGAAACCCTTCATAATGCTCCAGAATGATGTTGTCATGCTGCATGACAAGCAACGCAGCGGCACTGCTGTGATTCTGCTCCTTGATCTCACTTACATACGAAATGAGCTGACGGTATGACGCTTGCAAATGAACAACGCTCCTTTCCGATTCTTAATCAAGTATTCGCTCTCCTCGTCGTACTTCCTCTACATGTCTTGATATTGCTTACCTGTAAAATAAAGACACCAATTCGTCTGATTTGTGATGCGACACTTCACGTTAAGGGCTTTGTACCATTCCTGTTTTTATACAGAAAAACACCCTTCTTCTATTTAAAATGAGTTTTTTCGAAAAACAGCCCACTCAGTCATCTTTTTGTAATATTTTTGTTACAAATGAAATAGACAAAATGTTACAGTTAACTCATAAGATTTTCCGCAAAGGAGCTCAGACAGCGATGGACTCATACAACTCAGGTAATCCAATCGGACTTGGTCCAAGACAACGTAAACAAAAACGAAAATATCTTGCGAAGCTTTTTATTTTTCTAGCCCTTCTGTTGCTTCCGATCGGCGGTTATGTCATTTATCAATACCTCGGTTCAAACCAACAGCAAACTGCCTCAAAGTCCGTGCAATCATTAAGTGAGGTCCCGGTTGCAAATCTCGACAAAGCACGTGTCGAAAAATGGAACGGCATTACTAAAAAAGTGGCTTACCTGACTTTTGAAGATGGTCCGACAGTTTTGACGTCAGATATTTTACAGTCTTTAAAGGAACAAAACGCCAAAGCAACGTTCTTTTTGATCGGTCCAAACATCGATCAGCAACCGGATGTGGTGCGTACGATGTCAAACGACGGTCACTACATCGGATTACACAGTGAAACGCATGACTACGATACGTTGTATAAAAAGAAGCAATATGTTCCCGAAATGCTGCGTGTTCAAAAACAAATCAAGCAACTGACGGGTCATGTCCCACTTCTGACACGTCCGCCGTACGGTTCGTCTCCCGGTATCACGAAATCAATTGCGAAAGAAATGGAACAATCAAATCTTCGGGCCTGGGATTGGTCAATCGATTCGATGGATTGGTACTACAAGGACAGCGCCAAGGAAGTTGCTAAAACAGTCATTGACCGGGCGGAGGATCCCGTCGAAATCATCCTGTTACACGAACAACCGCAAACGTTGCGCGCATTACCGGCAATCCTTGCAGGTCTCAAGAAAAAAGGTTATCAATTCTCGATTTATGATGAAGACTTCCATATTCCCTATAATTTTGCGAAATACCCAAATCTGTAAGGAGCTACGATAATGAAAAAACGGACGTTTTTAGCTAGTGGTTTGACCGGTCTCAGCATCCTTCTACTCAGTGCCTGCTCGACTGATCCGGCTTCCTCGATCTACGACCGGTTGGAAGAACAAGCTCAGCTCGAACAAAAAGCAGTACCGATCGCGGAGCAACGAACACGACAAGATGAAGTTTCTGTTAATACGTATCAGGCAGTGTTAGAGGCCGGAGCCGACGACATCAAACGTGCTCAAAATGAACGTGATGAATTGTCTGCTTTGAATCAAGAACGGGTTGATTTATTAAAACAAGAACAAAAAGTTCGGAGCCGTGCGTTCGAAGAGTTCGATCGACAGGAATTGGCGGATGAAATAGCGACCTTACCGGCTGCTGCCAAAAAAGAGGGGACGGCGTTACTGGATATTTTTGATCAGCGAAAAAAAGCCTTTAATACCTTTTTGAAGCGTTACGAAGCGGCGATCGCCTCTGAAAAGAAAGTGCTTTCCTACTTGACCGAAAAACCAAATTTCGTTAAGATTGATGAAGCAACAGCCGATTTAAACCGGACTTCTCGTCAAGCGACAGACGCTTTAAAGACGTTTAACCAATTGACAGTCCGTTACAACGAATTAAAGCCGACCTTTTATGACAAGGCTGGACTCAACATTAAATAACTCACACAGGTTGCAACCAAACCCTGTCCAAAAAACCTGGACAAGGCCCCGTTGCAACCTTTTTTGTGCGTTCTAAAACATGGAGGAATCTGTATGAACCGTTCAAAAGCAACACTTTTTGTCCTAATCGGCGCCATCAGTTACGGCGTCTTATCGACCATTGTCAAGCTGGCTTACAGCGCCGGTTTTGACTCTGCCGCTGTTTCCGGCAGTCAGTTCTTTTTCGGCTGGCTGATGATTTTCATCTTAGCCTTACTGACCAAAAATTTACGTTTGTCTCCCGCTACTGCACTTACCTTGATGGCAATCGGGATTTCCAGCGGAACGACCGGATATCTGTATTATCAAAGTCTGCAAACCGTTTCCGCTTCCGTCGCCATTATCCTGCTGTTCCAATTCACATGGATTGGAGTCGTCATTGATTCACTTCTGACAAGACGTCTTCCGTCACGTCCGCATTTCCTATCCGCCCTATTGTTGATTGGCGGGGCCATCTTAGCCAGTGCGGCATATTCCAGTGCCCTGGATCTTCGGGGAACGCTGTTCGGACTCGGCGCGGCTGTCAGTTTCTCGATCTTCCTGCTCGCAAGCGGTCGTGTCGCGAATCACGTCCCGGTCATCAAAAAGAGCTTTTACATGATGACGGGCGGCTTAGCGTTTGTGATGATCATGTATCCACCGACAACGTTCTTGACGACAGCGAACTTTGAACAGGGATTGATTTGGTACGCTCTCCCACTCGGCCTCTTTGCTTTAATTTTGCCGCCACTGCTGTTTGCTGCCGGAGCACCTCACCTCAGTCCGGCAAGCGTTTCGTTGCTTGGCGCAGCGGAACTGCCGACCGCGGTCATCTGTTCAGTCCTGATTTTAGGGGAACACCTCGCGGCTTCACAATGGATCGGGATCGTCATCATCCTGATCGGGATCTTTTATCCGATCTATGTCAGCAGCCTCAAACAAACAACCACGTCCACTCAACGCCAAAACGACCTTTCCTGATTCGTCAGGAAAGGCCGTTTTTTTATGATCATTTTTGTCGTTTCATGGCATCTGCGACGAATTCAACATCCGTACCAATGATGATCTGGACATTTTTCGCCCCCATCTTCATGACACCTTTCGCACCCGCTGCTTTGATTGCCGCTTCGTCGATGATACTGGCATCTTTTACTTGCAGACGAAGACGTGTCGCACAGTTATCAATCGCCGTCACGTTCTCCGTTCCTTGTAGCCCTGCAAAAATCCGGGCTGCTTGTTGCTCGTACTTATCATCCGAAACGTCTGCTACAAGTCCGGCGTCTGTGACGAGCGTCTCATCTTCACGACCTGGTGTCTTCAGATCAAACTTCGTGATCATGAAGTAGAACAGGAAGTAGTAGATGACCGCGAACGCGAGACCGACCAGAAGTAACAATAACGGTTTCGTTGCGATTCCAAAGTTTAAGACATAGTCGATGAAACCTGCCGAGAAGGAGAAGCCGTGCAGAATACCGAGCAGGTTGACGACCGCCATCGAAACCCCTGTCAAGACCGCATGGATGACATACAGCACAGGTGACAAGAACATGAATGAAAACTCGATCGGCTCTGTGATTCCCGTTAAGAACGACGTTAATCCCAAACCAATCATTGCCCCTGCGACTGCTTTCCGGTTCTCTTTGCGGGCAGCCATGACCATGGCTGCTGCCGCTGCCGGCAAGGCAAACATCATGATCGGGAAAAAGCCGGCTTGATAGATTCCAGCTGTCGGATCGCCTGCGAAGAAGCGGGCAATATCCCCGTTCGCAATTGTTCCGTCGGCTTTTTCATAGGAACCAAAAACAAACCAGAAAATATTATTTAAGACATGGTGCAGACCAACAGGAATCAACAGACGGTTGAAGAAACCAAACAGTGCGGCTCCACCTGCTCCGAGGCTGACCATCCACTCTCCTGCATTGTTAATACCGTCTTCAATGAACGGCCATAAGTAACCGAAGATAAACGCCAAGACCAACATCGCTGCTGATGTGACGATCGGAACGAAACGACGTCCACCAAAGAAAGCCAACCAATCCGGTAATTTGATATTATAGAACCGGTTGTATAACAGTCCGGCGACGATACCGGCAATGATTCCGCCGAAGACGGCCATGTTGACCATCGAACCTAACGTCGCCTGATTCGCAATGGACGTCAAGGTGGCTCCGTCGACTTTGGTCGAGGAGTCATTGACAATGGCGGCAATCGCATCATACTTTGCCTGAATCTGGGCATTTGAATAATCTTTGTTCATGGAGTCGACACCGGTCTTTAAAACCAAGTAACCGACGGCTCCGGCTAAACCGGCTGCCCCGCTTGCGTCAATCGATAAACCGATCGCTACACCAATCGCAAAAATCAGCGGAAGGTTATCAAAGATTGCTCCGCCGGCTGCCACCATCAGCGGAATGTCCAACATATCCGCTGAACCAAGTCGAAGGACAATTCCTGCGGCCGGTAGAACGGCGATCGGTAGCATTAACGCTTTACCGATTCGTTGTAAAAACTGCAACATATACTTCACCCTTTCTAAATAAAAACAAATAATGACATGACGATGAAAACGCTTTAACACTTATTATTATTCCACATACACATCTAAATGACTAGACCTTTATACAAATTTTTAAAATAAAAAAAAATCCCTTGTGTAAGGGACCTTGTACGTATCAATTAACGACGGTTTGTATCGTCAAGATTTTGTTGAACGTTCCCGACTGTTTTTTTCGCGTCGCCTTTAAATTGATCTTTTTTTCCTTCGCGTTCTGTTGATTTGTCTCCCGTTGCTTTTCCAAGCGCTTCTTTCGCTTTACCGGCAACTTTATCAACTAGACCATCAACTTTTTTGTTTAATCCGCTATTGTTTGACATATTCATTACCCCCTATTTTTTAACCGCATAATAGTATGTTCCCACGTCAGACAGAATCAAACCTAAAAAACTCTCCGCAGTTTCTGCAGAGAGTTTGTTTTTACTGAGCAACCGATACGCCAAGCACTTGTTCAATTCGTTCAAATGCCCAATCCAACTCTTCTTTTGTAATGACGAGTGGTGGTGCAAATCGGATGACTGTATCGTGTGTTTCTTTACACAGCAATCCTTTTTCTTTTAACGCTTCACAATACGGACGCGCCGCTTCCGTCAACTCGACACCGATAAACAAACCACGTCCCCGAACATCCTTGATTAACGGATTATCGATTTCTTTAAGACGGTTCATGAAATACGTTCCCAGTTCCAATGAACGTTCCGGTAATTTCTCTTCTTCCAATACTTCCAGCGAAGCGACGGATACCGCACAAGCCAACGGATTACCGCCAAAGGTTGAACCGTGTGATCCCGGATTAAACACATTCAGGATATCGCGATTCGCAGCAACACAAGAAATCGGGAACACACCACCACCAAGTGCCTTACCTAAGATATACATATCAGGTGTGACTTCATCCCAGTCGGATGCGAACCATTTTCCTGAACGACCGAGTCCGGATTGAATTTCATCTGAGACCAGCAATACATTGTGTTCCTTACAGACGTCTTGTGCGTCTTTTAGGAATCCTTCATACGGAATCAGAATTCCTGCTTCACCTTGGATCGGTTCGACGATGAAAGCAGCTGTATTTTCTGTGATTGCCCCTTTTAAAGCTTCGAGATCACCGTATGGGATCGTTTTGATGCCCGGTAGAAGTGGACCGAAACCACGTTGATACTCCGCTTCTGTCGACATCGAGACCGCTGTCATCGTCCGTCCGTGGAAATTCCCCTCACAGACGATGATTTCTGCATCACCCGGAATTTGTTTGACTTCATATGCCCAGCGGCGCGACGCCTTGACTGCCGTTTCGACAGCCTCTGCCCCTGTATTCATCGGTAACACCATGTCTTTGCCAGTCAATTGTGCCACTTTTTCATAGAAAAACCCTAGCTGATCGTTATGGAACGCACGTGATGTCAGCGTAATTTTATCCGCTTGACGTTTTAAGGCATCGATGATTTTTGGATGACGGTGTCCTTGGTTGACCGCTGAATAAGCACTGAGCATATCCATATACTGTCGCCCTTCCGGATCTTTGACAAAGACTCCTTCCGCTTCCGAAATGACGATTGGAAGTGGATGATAGTTGTGTGCTCCGAACTTCTCTGTTTGTGTGATGATTTTTTCTGTTTGGTTCATAAATAAATCCCCCTTCACTTAGAAAACGCTTTCAAAATGATTATAACAGATTATCACGAATAATCTTCAATCGAAATACAGGATTTCTTTGCTTGAGAATTGAATATATTGGGAATAGACAAGACAAGTGAACCGTCAACTCGGACAACTAAAAGGAGTGTGCGCCTGTAATGGATCGTTCGACCATTGATTCCTATGAGATCGTCATGCAAGGGTTTCCTTTACCCGCATTCATTTTAAACGTAGATTTAACCATCCATTCATGGAATGAAGCTGCTGAATCCTTCTGGGGATGGAAGGCTGAAGATATCTTAGGTCTCACGATTCCTCTGGTTGACCCAGAAGATGCTGCTTTCAGCCAACAAATTTGGCACTCTTTTTTGGAACGCCGCCAAACCATCCAACTTTCCAATACGACCTTTTTGCACAAATCAGGGGAACGGACGACATCGACATTGGTTGTTTCCCCCGTGTTTGACGAACAAGATCAAATCTCCGGCGCCTTCTTCTGTAACCTTCCGACTTCTGATGCGCCATTAGGTAGCAAACCGCTGTTTCAAGGATTAATGGACTTGCGTTACGCATTCGATCAGATTGCCTGTGTGCTTGTTTTTGATGCCCGTGGGACAATCAAGTACTCGAATGCTAACATGACAGAGGTGACTGGCTTTTGTCCCCGGATGTTACTCGATCAGCCGTGGACAACACTATTAAATCCGTCGGCAGAAGCGGTTGTGGAAATCCGTTCGCAAATTAAAGAGAGAAAAGCCTGGTCAGGTAAATTACCGCTTCAAACCAATGACACGGGTGAAAAGATTCTACAGGCGACACTGATCCCGATTTACGATGTGAACGGTGTCCGTTTCCAACATATCTTCATCGGAACCGACATCACAGAAACCGAACAGCTCGAACAAGAACTTGATTTTCTTGTCCATCACAATGAGATGACGCATCTGTTGAATCGACGAGGATTTCTTCGCGAAGGGGATGCTCTGTTTACAGACGCAACGGAGACGGACCCGATTGCCCTCATCTTATTTGATATCGACCGCTTTAAAGTCATCAATGATTCGTTCGGAACGCATGTAGGCGATCAACTGCTGCAATCACTTGCGACCCGCCTTTCGCAACATGCGGAAGGGATGTTGACCTTCCATCCGACAAGTGACTTGTTTGGGTTACTCGTCACCGTCACAGACCGCAATTCTTTATTTCAGTACGCTCGGAAATTACAACAGATTTTACAACGTCCCTATTACATCAATGGACATTCCTTGATTATTTCGTGTACGTTCGGCATCACGGTTTATCCGTCTCAAGCCAAATCACTGGAAGATTTATACCGTCGTTCTGAAATGGCGTTATATGCCGGGAAAACGGTCGGAACCGGAACGATTCAATATCTGACTCACGAAATGGATGAACAGTTCACACGAAAACTCCAGCTCGAACGGTCACTTTTTACCGCACTCGAAGATGAAGCGTTACACCTGGCTTATCAACCAATCATTAATTTAAAAACCAAACATGTTGATGGGTTTGAAGCCTTACTGCGTTGGGACCACAAAGCGCTCGGTAGCATCCCGCCTGATGAATTCATCCCTCTTGCTGAAGAAGCGGCATTGATTACGCCGATCAACAACTGGGTCGTACTCGAGGCGTGTGATCAATTGGCCAAGTGGCATCAACAGCTTTCACCTGACTTAACGATGGCAATCAATATTTCACCCCACCAGTTCCAAAGCGACTCCTTTGTCCGGACATTGCAACATGTCGTCGCTGAGAAAAAAATTCACCCGCGGTTTGTCACTCTGGAGATGACGGAGAACATCGCCATTCTCCAAACGCAGCGGACCGTCGAGCGGATGCAATTGATCAAATCATTGGGCTTCCGTCTGTCGATTGATGATTTCGGGACCGGGTACTCTTCCTTACAGTATCTTCGGGCGTTCCCGATTGATGAACTCAAGATTGATAAAGTGTTTATCGACGGCATCGACTTAGGTGAAAACGGTTTGTTGGATTCGATCATCCAGCTTGGCCGGAACTTGAACTTGAACCTTGTCGCTGAAGGCGTCGAGACGTCAAGTGCTCTGCACTATTTAGAAAAGACGGATTGCCAGCAAATGCAAGGCTTCATCTTCGCAGAGCCGTTATCCGTCGACGAAGTGGCCGCCCGGTTCGGTGACGCTGCGCAATAAAATCGTGTTCCTCCAGCAAACAGACAACGCCCTCAACCATATTGGATGAGGGCGTTTGTTAGTATTTTTCGATGACGTCACAATTGAATTTGTCCTGCGACCATCCCGTAGACGGCAACTGCCGCCAAAATCACGAGTACACCGCTGGCAATAAGTTCGTAACGCGACATACCGCCGCGTTTTTGTTCCCGCTCGGCCATCAAATAAGCAATGATACCCGGCGCATAGACGAGAGCTGCGATCACGATATACCAGATCCCGGAAGCATAGACCAACCAAAGGGAATACAACGCGGCAATCGTTGAGAAAATCAGCATTTTTTTGTTGCGCTCGGCTTTTGAGAAGCGAACGCTGTAGATGGCTGACAACAAGTAAGGCAACAAGGCACAAATACCGGCAATGCTCGACAGAACTAGATAGGTTTGAGCCGAGAACAAGGCGATGCCCGCCACGAGTTGCGTCGCGATTTGTGTAATCAACAAGGCACCGACCGGCGCCCCTTTCCGATTGGTTTTCGCGAAGAATTTCGGAAACGCACCATCTTTCGCCACTAAATAAGAAATTTCAGAAGCAAGAATCGTCCAACCTAACAAGGCGCCTGACAAGGAAATGATTAACCCAATCATGATCAACGTCGCACCAAACGGACCAATCGCCGCTTCCAACACATACGCCATCGTCGGTTCTTGTAGACCCGCCAATTGTCCTTGACTCAAGACACCAAGCGACAAGACAGAAATTAAGATGTAGATGACGAGTACACCGACAAGTCCCATGACCGTCGCTTTTCCGACATCACTCCGTTTTTTCGCGCGCGTCGACAGGACGACCGCCCCTTCGATTCCGACGAAAGCCCATAGCGTGACGAGCATCGTGCCTTTGACTTGTGTAAAGATGCTCCCAAGCTCCGTTCCTTCTCCCCAAAAATCGAGATTAAACGTCTTCACATTAAAGGCGATTGCAACCAACAGGATGAAAATCAAGATCGGCACCAGTTTCGCGATTGTCGTGATTAAATTGACAAGTGTCGCTTCCTTAATCCCACTGGAGACGATAAAGAATAATCCCCAGACGACGACAACGCTCATCGCCAGTAAAAATAAACGATTTTCCGATGAGAAAATCGGGAAAAAGTAACTGAGTGCATTAAAGACTAACGTAATATTGGCGACTGTCCCGATCCAAGCCGATACCCAGTATCCCCAGGCACTGTTGAAACCGATGAAACGTCCGAACCCTTCACGCGCATACGCGTAGATTCCACCCTCCAGTTCCGGTTTGTTGTTCGCAAGGTGTTGAAACACAAGTGCCAACATGATCATTCCAAGACCGGTGATACTCCATCCGATTAAGATGGGACCCGCACTTGCTTTTTGAGCCATTGCTCCCGGGAGGTTAAAGGCACCTCCACCGACCATCGAGCCGATGACCATGGCAGCCAGTGCAAAAAAGCCAATTTTCTGTTGATTCATTATCAAACACGTCCTTTTAATTCTGTATATCTATTCATATCAAACGTATATTCATTCGAAAGACACAAAATTCATTATAACAAAATCAGAACTAATGTAAAGAAAGGATTTGTTCATCATGAATTGGGTCCATTCGTTCCAACTGGAAGATTTCTTAAAATTAATGATTGCTGCAGTATTTGGAATCATCATCGGTTTTGAACGTGAAATTAAAAATAAGCCAGTTGGTATACGTACTAGCCTCGTAATTACCCTGATCAGTTGCCTGTTAACCATCGTTTCTATTAAATCTGTAGTTCTTTACAGTACGATTGCTCCGAACGTTCAAATGGACCCGATGCGACTTGTCGCTCAAGTCGTCGCCGGAATCGGTTTTATTGGGGCCGGAGTGATTTTAAGACGTCCACACGATATCGTCAGCGGCTTGACTACAGCGGCCATTATCTGGGCTTCAAGCGGAATCGGGATTGCTGTAGGCGCAGGATTCATCTTAGAAGCAACACTGTTAGTCCTGTTTCTATTCTTTTCTTTAGAAGGTATCACGTGGATCATGAAACGTTTCAACAACAGTCGCTTCGAAGCAAATGTCATTGTTGCTCATTTGACGTTATCAAACGAAACGAACGCCCAACAGATTAAAGAAGCTTTGGAACAACAAGGTATTCGCATCACGAACATCCGGTTACGCGGTCATCCGCAACAGCTGACATTACGGATGTATTCCCCTCATAAATTAACGATTTTCATACTTTATGACTACTTGAAATCACTCGGAATTGAGCATATAGACCTTGATCAATAAGAATTGTCAGAAAATTTGTGTTGCATTTTCATTCGTTTTCACTTAAATTTACATTATGTTCACACTTTTCTGAAATTATTTTAAATTAAATCGGGGGGTCATCTTTCACATGAAGAAACACACTAAGATCGCTTTCGCTGGTTTATCCAGCGCGGCGCTGCTCGCAGTAGCAGCTTGTGGCCAAGGTAATGAATCGGATGGAAATTCTTCTTCATCAAATGAGAAGAAACAAGAAGTGACACTCGTCTCGACGACGGATGTTCCACAACTTGATCCGACCAAAACAACAGACTCGACATCCATCATCGTCACAAACAACGTCTTTGAAGGGCTGTACCGTCTCGATGGAGAAAATAAACCGACTCCAGGTATTGCGGAAAGTGTTGAAGTATCCGATGACAAGAAAACTTATACATTCAAACTCCGGAAAGATGCGAAATGGTCGGATGGTTCGGCTGTTACGGCGGACGATTTCATCTACTCTTGGAAACGCGCTCTCAACCCAGAAACTGGAGCTGAGTATGCGTACATCCTTCAAGATTTGAAAAATGCCAACAAAATCTTAGCCGGTGAAGCGGAACTGGATTCACTTGGTGTCAAAAAAGTGGACGATCAAACACTCGAAGTTCAACTGGAAGCTCCGGCACCTTATTTCCTAGGCTTAACAAGCTTCCCTACTTACTTACCGCTGAAGCAATCATTTGTGGAAGACAAAGGTGATAAGTTCGCAACGAACGTCGAATCGATGATCTTCAACGGACCATTCATCCTTGATAAATGGCAGTCAAACGCAGGATGGACATACAAAAAGAACCCGGATTACTGGGATAAAGCAAACGTTAAAATGGAAAAAATCGACGTGAAGGTCGTTAAAGAAATCTCGACCGGCGTTAACTTATTTGAATCAAAAGACGTCGACTTCGCCCCGATCACTTCGGAATTCGTTTCGCAGTACGAGCAATCGGAAGATTATAAGACACGTCCAGATGCTCGGATTAACTTCCTTCGTTTCAATCAGAAAAATAAAGCGCTCAAAAACGAAAACATCCGTAAAGCGTTGGCACTCGGTTTTGAGAAACAAGGCATCACGGACGTCATCTTAAACGATGGTTCAAAACCTGCGAACTTTATCGTCGCGAAAGACTTTACGTTTACACCGGATGGTGCAGACTTCCGTGAAAAATATCCGGATCTTCAAAGCTTTGATGCAGCCGAGGCGAAAAAAGCTTGGGATGCCGGCTTAAAAGAGTTGGGTGTCAAAACTGTTGAAGTGGACATGCTGTCACGTGACGAAGATGCCTTCAAAAAGGTTTCTGAGTTCTTAAAAGGTGACCTCGAAAAGAACTTACCGGGTCTGACAATCAACATCAAACAACAGCCGTTCAAAAACTTCTTGGATCTTGAGGCGAAAGGCGATTACGATATCTCAGCTGCCGGTTGGGGACCTGACTACCAGGATCCAATGACGTTCCTCGATATGTGGTTAACGGACGGAAGCTTTAACCGGATGGAGTATTCGAACAAAGAGTTCGACAAGATGATCAAAGATGCGAAAGCGGAGCCGGATGAAGCGAAACGTTGGTCGACTCTTCAAGAAGCTGAAAAAATGCTCTTGGCGGACGACTATGCGATTGCGCCAATCTACCAAAAAGGTGAAGCGTACTTGCAACGGGCGAACATCGACAAATTATACCGTCACCCATTCGGAGCAGATATGAGCTTCAAATGGATGGAAGTTAAATAAGAGTATTTCTGCCGGTAATCGAGGTCTCCTTGATTACCGGTTTTTCTATACAACAAAGACCCCTTCTGCCGGAGCCGTCGGGGTCTTTACTGTGCGATTTGTTTGTAAAACTCGATTTCTTCCCGTTGTCCTTCTTCGACGGCGCGGAAAAATTCGGCAAAGAATGCGTACAAGACGGTGCGTTCCTGATAGGTCGGACCCGCTTGGCGAATGACCGAAAATGCAAGATTACGCAACTGACGTTTCGTCCGGCGATTCGTCGGTAACTCATGGAACCGATCGATAAAGGAACGATAAACATCAGAAATCAGCTGTTCGTGACCTTCAAAATATGACTTATCCATTAAATCTGTCCTTTCCTAATCATTAGTTTCTATACTCTTCTTTACGAAAATAGTCGCTGAAGGTTTCAAAAAATCAGCGCTTTTCATCAAGATGATAAGACCTACTATAACAAGGATCAAATAATGATTCAACCGGAAAACTATTAAGAAAAGGTAAAGTCCAGTCGATGGACTTTACCTTTGAATCAAGCTTGGACGGAAATATGTTGGAACGTCTTCACATCAAACAACCCACTGTCGGTCAATTTTAAATTCGGAATGACCGGCAAGCAAAGAAACGACATCGTCAAGTAAGGATTAAACGAGCGATCTGCTTCGAGAACATCAAGCGCGTCGTTCAGCGCTTCGAGTGTGTCGCCGACTTCCTGGAATGGTCGACTCGTCATCAAACCGGCAATCTCAAGCGGCAGCTCCGCCAGGATATCTGTTCCATTCACTGCGATGACCCCTCCCCCTGCTTTAACAAGACGTTCCGCAGCTAATTTCATCTCGGCATCAGATGTCCCCACTACGACGAGGTTATGCGAGTCATGGGCAACGGTTGCGGCAATCGCCCCACGCTTCATACCAAAACCTTTGACGATGCCGACTGCCGAAAATTCGGTCGCATTATGACGTTCGATGACGGCAATCTTCAACAAGTCCTGTTCGGGTACAGCGACGAATTTTCCGTCCTGCAAAGGGACCTCTAAAATCAAATGTTCGGTGACGATACTTTTGGGAATGATTCCAATGACATGCGCTTTTGGTTTCTCCAACACCAATTCAAAGACTTGATCCGTAATCGGTTTCGTTTTCAATTCCCCGCGCAGTGTCGATGGAACAGGTCTCTTTTCAGACGCAATAATCGTTTTCCCGTTCCGCACAACCTGTTGGCCTTTGACGAATACTTCGTTGATTGTCACTTGATCGGCATCACTTAAAATGACGTAGTCGGCACGACGACCCGGTACGATGGCTCCCCGGTCGTTTAGTTGATAGGCGTTGGCGGCATGAAGAGAAGCCATCGCATAGGCGGTTTCCCGCTTGATGCCATGCTTGATGGCATAGCGGATGTTGTAGTCGATCGTTCCTTCGCGTAACGTATCGTCGAGATGTTTATCGTCCGTACAAAATAAAAATCGACTCGCATTACTTTCTGTAACGGCATCGAGCACCTCTTTTAGATTCCGGGCAGCTGACCCTTCTCGTACTTCGACGTATAACCCACGACGCGCGCGTTCAATCGCATCCTGCTTACTGACGGACTCATGATCCGTCCGGATGCCGGCGACGCCGTAAATGTTCAATTCACGTGCTCCGAGTCCTGCGGCATGCCCATCCACCAGTTTACCGGCGGCTTCAATCTGTTCAATTTTTTTCAGCATATCCGCATCAGCCCGTTCGACTGCCGGATAATCCATGACTTCCCCCAAACCATGCACACCGGGATGGTGAAGGAACGGCTCAAGTGATTTCGCATCGAGTGACGCGCCTGCGTGCTCAAATGAAGTCGCGGGCACACAGCTCGGTAACATCATCCGGACGTCCAGCGCCAGTCCTTCCGCATCGTCTAACATAAATTGCAGACCTTCCGCCCCCTTCACGTTCGCAATCTCATGCGGATCCGCGATGACGGTCGTCACGCCGAGCGGTAAAATCGCCTGTTCATATTCACTTGGTGTCACCATTGACGATTCGATATGGACATGCCCATCGATGAAACTTGGCGCGATGAACTTTCCGCTCCCGTCGATCGTCTCCAGCCCTTCATACCCGTCGCCGACGGCAACGATGTAGCCGGAATCCACCGCGACATCCGCCTGATAGGTTTCCCGCGTCATCACATCGATGACTTGAATGCCTTGATAGACGACCGCTGCTTTTTCTTTTTTTGCAGCAATCGCGATAAGTCGTGCCCGAACTGTTTGATCCATCCTGTTTCCTCCTGTTGTGAACGGTATTTTTACCATCTTACAATTAGTGTGTAAGCAGTTGCAATTTATTTTTCGACAAGTCAAGATGAAAACGTACATTTAAAAGTGAAAGCGAGGAATCCACATGAAATATCGTGTAGGTCAACTTGTCCCGAACGTCGATTCGAGTGTCTATTTAGCCGCCGGGGCAAAAGTCATCGGTGAAGTCGAGATCGGGAAAGATTCAACGGTTTGGTTCAATACGGTCATCCGTGGTGACGAGGGACCGATCACCATCGGCGAACGCGTCAATATTCAGGATGGATCGATGATTCATCAGTATGAAGGGTACCCGACCATCATTGAAAATGATGTCACGATTGGGCATATGGCGATGATTCACGGCGGGATTATCCGTCAGGGGGCTTTGATCGGTATGTCCGCAACGATTCTCGATGAAGCCGAAATCGGAAGCGGTTCGTTTGTCGCTGCCGGAAGCGTCGTTCCTCCGAAGATGATCGTCCCGCCAAACTCGATGGTCATGGGGGTGCCGGCTAAAGTCGTACGCGAAATCAATGACCATGACCGGTTTATCATGGAACGGACCATTCGAAAATATGTGAAACGTGGTCAACAGTACGCTGCGGAATGTGAACCGATTCAAGAAGATTTGACAACCATGTGAAAACGTTTACAAAGTTCACCTGTTTTTAACAATTCCCTGCTACACGGTTTACATCCATCGATTACACTACAGGTGTAAGACATGAATCGAGACTGAGGGGGATTTGAAATGACTCCATTATTCGAAGAACGGTTAATGGTTGAGCTGTTTTCATCGACGAACAATCCAAGTTACGGTTTACCTACTTTACTGGAACAGGAAACAGATTGGTTGACGGAAGAGCTTCAAGCACGTATCGTTAGTGATGCCGAGCAAAAATCCTTGAGCTTAGGAATAATTCAATCAAGAGAGGAAGAACTTGTATGATTCAGCAAAGTACAGTTCGCGCTTGGCTCGCTAGTCGAATCAAAAAATAATGATCTAATCAGGATTACCTATTTTCCAAAACGATATAGCGCGTCAGCGCGCATAACAAAGAACCGAAGCGGATTCCCGCCTCGGCTCTCTTTTTTTACTTTTTAATGAGACCTTCTTCAATCAAGAAGTCACGTGCGACATCTTCCGGACGTTCTTTTTCAACGTCCGCTTTAAAGTTCAGTTCCTGCATTTTCTCATCTGTGATTTTATCCTTCAACAGATTCAGGACTTCTTTCAGCTCTGGATGTTCTTCCAGCGTTTCCTGACGAACAAGCGGCACCGCGTAATACGGCGGGAAAAACTCTTTATCGTCCTCAAGGACTGTTAAATCAAATTTCTTTAACAAGCCGTCGGTCGAGAAACTATCGATGACATTTGTTTTTCCATTGGTTAACGCAGTATAACGAAGACCACCGTCAACCGGTTGGACGTCTTGGAATTTCATGTCTGGATACTTTTCCTTCAGTCCGAGGTATCCGTCTTCACGGTTCGCGAATTCGATCGTCGATCCGAGGATAAGACGGTTACTGACCGCTGCCATATCGGATACCGTTTTTAAGTCATACTTTTCAATATCTTCTTTTGTCATTGCTAACGCATACGTGTTATTAAAACCGATTGGATCGAGGACATCGACCTGACTTTTCGCCGGAATCATCTCCCCGACTTTTTTATAGACGGCTTCCGGATCGGTTTCGACGCCTTGTTTCAAGACATCGATTAGCAATGTTCCAGTGTATTCGACATACGCATCAATTTCACCGGTCTCCAGTGCCCCGTAGGCAACTTTTGTTCCACCGAGGTTCAACTGGCGTTCGACCTCAAGATCGGTTTTTTCTTCAATTAAGTCTGCCAGCATGTTTCCTAAAATCAATTGTTCTGTAAAGTTTTTAGAACCGATGACAATTTTATCTTCTTTCAAGAACGAATAAGCGACCGTTCCACCAATCAAGAGGAATACGATACTCGCAATGGCGATTTTCTTTCCGGCCGACATCGCTTTCCGACGTTTACGCGCTTTGCTTTTGATACGACCGTCTGCAAGCGGGATACCGTTTGGTGCGACAGAGTACTCAATTCGACTGACGATGAAGTCGATCGCAAGGGCCAAGATACCGGCAGGAATTGCTCCGGCAAGGATTTGGTTGTTATCGACGGTTTGGATACCTGAGAAGACCAGATAACCGAGTCCACCGGCACCGATGAAGGCAGAAATCGTCATCAGACCAACAGCTGTAACAGCCGAGATCCGAATTCCGGCCATCATGATCGGTAAGGCAAGCGGAATCTGAACTTTCCCTAAAATCTGGCGTTCAGTCAAACCAATTCCTTTTGCCGCTTCCAACGTATCTCCCGGTATACTCGACAGACCGGTATACGTATTTTTAACGATCGGAAGAAGTGAATACAGAACGACCATGATGATCGCCGGTGTTGACCCAATCCCAATGAACGGAATCAGGAAACCGAGCAAGGCAAGACTCGGAACTGCTTGGACAACACTCGTCAAGGCGAGGATGGGTTTGGCAAACCGTTGATACCGTGTGATCAAAATCCCGATTGGAATCCCTAAGACGACGGCAATGACGACAGCAAATACAGTCAGTTGTAAATGTTCGAGTAAGAGGTCAAAAATTTGACCGGTGTTATTTTGTACATAATCGAAAAATCCATTCATTGTGCTTCCTCCTCCTGAATGAACTGCTCACTCAAGACGGAAAGTAAGCTACTTCTTGTAATCAGTCCACGTAATTGACCGGCTTTATTGGTGACCGGCAGATAACCTGTTTCTTCATGGTTCATGACTTCCAACACATCCAGTAAGGAATCCTGCTCATCAACCGCTACAAGTTCCCCTTCCATGACGTCTTCAATCCGAATCCCTTTATCCGGTGCCGTTTGAATATTCTTCAGTTTGACGATTCCCTGCAAAATCCGGTCACGGTCCGTAATCAACAGACTGTCGACCTTCCGTCCACGCATGATTTCAATGCCTTGTAACAGCGTACGCTTCCCGCTGATGGAGACAGGATCTTCAATCATGATGTCTTCTGCTTTGATGAACGCCGGACTGCTCCAAATCTTATTTTTTCCAATAAATGATTCGACGTATTCATCTTTAGGGTGACGCAGGATTTCTTCCGGTGTATCGAATTGAACGATTTCCCCATCACGCATGATACAAATCCGATCAGCTAATTTAATCGCTTCATCCATATCGTGGGTGACGAATACAATCGTTTTTTTCACTTCTTCTTGGAGATTAAATAACTCTTCTTGGAGGTCATTGCGGGTCACGGGATCAAGGGCACTGAACGGTTCATCCATTAAGATGACGTCCGGATCATTCATCAACGCCCGGGCAAACCCGACACGTTGCTGTTGTCCACCACTGAGTTCACTCGGATAACGATCAATGAATTGTTTTGGATCGAGACCAACCATCTGAAGTAACTCTTCCGTCCGGAGGTCCATCTGATCATGATCTTTCCCTTCAAGACCGGCAATCAATTGAATGTTTTCCCGAACCGTCATATGTGGGAATAAACCTGTTTGTTGAATGACGTACCCCATGTGACGACGTAATTCAATCATATCGGTTTTCATGATGTCTTTTCCGTTCACTAAAATCGTACCTGATGAAGGTTCAATCAATCGGTTGATCATTTTAAGAGACGTTGTTTTTCCACAACCACTGGGTCCGATGAAGACGACCAGTTCGCCCTCTTTGATTTCGAGGGTCAAGCCTTTTAAGACAACGTTATCTTTAAACTGCTTCCCAACGTTTTTAAATTCAATCATCCATATTCCACTCCTTTTACTATTTCCATATACCATGTTTTCCCTGTTCATTTCATGATTAAACAATTATTTTATTTTTTTCAGTTTGAACCCGTAAAAAATCGGGAATTATTTCCCTCTTTTTTAATTTTTTTGCTGAGAAAGGGTAATAGATAAGTAGAGGCAGACGAGGCAGAGTCATCCGAGAAAAAGGAGGCGAACTACACATGCACAGCAAGTGGATTCGAATCATCATGATTGTGTTAATGTCGCTTTTTCCTTTCTTCAGTTATAGTTTGACAGCAGATGCAGCGAGTTCGACATTTGTCACGAAAGGATCGACGACGAGTAAAGTCGTCGCACTGACGTTTGATGACGGTTCAGATGGTGGCAATATCACGAAGATTCTCAGCATCTTAAAAAGTAACAACGTCAAAGCAACCTTTTTCCTGACCGGTGCAGGGGCGAACAATCACCCTCAACTGATCAAAAACATTGCAACGGCCACCCCGACGCATCAAATCGGGAATCACTCTTACACGCACCCTGATTTCACGAAATTAACCGCAGCTCAAATGACAAGCGAACTGTCCAAAACCGAGACATTGATCAAATCACTGACCGGTCGGACGACTAAACCGATTTTCCGTGCGCCGTTTGGTGCCAGTAACAGTGCGGTTCTCGCTGCCGTCGGAAACGCCGGTTACACCAAAACGATTCAATGGAACATCGACACGACAGACTGGAAAGGTATCAGTTCGACCGCCATCTTGGCGCGTGTCGTGCCGAACGTCGTACCGGGTTCAATCGTCTTGATGCACACCGGTGTAGGGGCGCCGGGTACTCCAGTCGCTCTCCCTTCAATGATTTCGCAACTTAAAGCGAAAGGATACAAATTCGTCACGATTTCTGAATTGCTGCAACTTCCTCCGAGCGGCAGTAAAACCTATACCGTTAAATCAGGTGATACTTTGTACAAAATTGCCAATCTATACAATGTCAGCGTTTCAGCTCTTGCGAAAGCCAACAATATCACGAACTATAATCTGATTAACGTTGGTCAAGTTCTCGTCATTCCGGGCACTACGCCGCCGCCTGCGACCGTCACTTACACGGTGAAGGCCGGAGATACGTTATATTCCATCGCAACGAAATATGGTGTCACCGTTACCGCTCTCGCCAGTGCCAACAAGATCACCAATGTCAATTTGATTTCGGTCGGACAAGTCCTTGTCATTCCGAAATAACTAAAAAACACCTTCGTCCGTTAAAGGCGAAGGTGTTTTTGGTTTTTTAAGAGGATGGAATGTTTTCCAGTCCGAGATCACACTGGATCAAGTCGGCATACGTCTGTCGACGCACGACTTCACGGGACTCTCCGGCGTTGACGAAAACAACAGCCGGTCGTAAAAATTGGTTGTAGTTGCTCGCCATCGAATAGTTGTAGGCACCTGTTCCGAACACAGCCAGTGTATCTCCACTGACCGGTTCCGCTAGATCAGCTGACTCAGCGACCAAATCTCCTGATTCACACGCTGCACCGACAACGGTCACGTGACGTGTCTCCCCCTGAATCCGGTTGGCGATGACCGTTTCGTACACCGCTCCGTATAAAGCAGGACGGATGTTGTCCGCCATTCCGCCATCGACGGATAAATACGTTCGGACACCCTGTACTTCTTTGATTGCCCCGACGGTATAGAGGGTCGTTCCTGCATTCGCGACGACCCAACGTCCCGGCTCAATGCCGATTCGTGGACGATCGATGGCGAGACGGGACGTCTCTTCGTCGATGATCGCCATCACCCGCTCCATCGTCTGTTCAAAATCAAGTGGCTGATCCGCTTGCGTGTAGGCAATTCCGAATCCGCCGCCAAGGTTGACTTCACTTGCGACAAACGCCGTCCGTTCACGAATCGTTTCGACAAACCCCATCATCGTCCGGGCCGTCCGTTCAAACAGCTCGATCTCTTGAATTTGCGAACCGACGTGACAATGAATACCGAGTAAGACCAGATGCTCCGCTGCTAAAACGGCTTCGACCGCTTCCAGGTAAGACTCGTCATGCGTCGAGAAACCGAACTTCGTATCGACACCACCGGTCTGAATTTTCGTGTGAGCCCCACCAATGACTTGCGGCACGATCCGAATCAGGACGTGGACCGTTTGACACGCTTCTGCGGCAATCTGATTGAGTTGGGCGATTTCGCCGTAATGGTCGATGACAATCTTACCGACACCTTCTTCGACGGCATAACGTAAATCCTGTGACGACTTGTTCGAGCCGTGGAAATAGATCCGTTCGGCCGGGACACCCGCCTTGCGGGCGATAAACAGTTCGCCGCCCGTTACGACATCGATTCCAAGTCCGTGCTGGACGACTTGCTGATATACGGCACCAATCGTCAACGCTTTAGAAGCAAACGAGGCATACGTATTCGGATATTTTTCTAAAAAGGCATCCCGTACGGTCGCCAGACGGTCTGTCAATTCACGCTCTGCCATGACATAAAGCGGTGTCCCGTATTGTTTCGCAAGCGTCGTTGCCGCCACACCATCAAGTTGTAATTCATTCTCTTGTTCCGTCAAATATTGGCTTCCGTACATCTGGATTCCCCCTTATAAATAACGATGTGTCAAACGCCACGAACGGGCACACATCTGCTCCGAATTATTGGCTGTGCCGGTCCGGGTGATATCATCGATTTCGATGCCGTCCCCGTACAGTACAACTTTGTCACCGATTTGAACCGTCGAATCGATGGCGATGAATGTATGACTCATGAACAATTTGCTGATGATCGGATATCTTTTCCCGTTGATGATGACCGGCAGCGATGAGCGTCCGCGGACGACCCCGTCTCCGTATCCAACCGGCAGAACAGCGACACGAATCGCTTCCGGCGCCGTATACGATGTACCGTAGCCAACGTGTTCCCCTGCCTCCACTTGACGAATCTCAACGACTTCCGTCGTCATCCGGAGAGATGGCACGAGCCAGTCCATTTTTTCAATCGGTGAGTAACCAAACAAGAAAATACCAGGACGGACATAGTTACAAAAAGCGAGACGTGGATCATGTTTGACGATCGTCGCGCTGTTTTCCGCATGCAGATACGTAAAGTCATGTTCCGCCCGTAATGGTCCGCCGATTTCGAGGAATCGTTCGACCTGACCATCATGATCGGCTCCTGGCTCATCCGCCAGTGGAAAATGCGTGTAGAGCCCCGTCAGGATAAGCTCGTGTTCGCGCACTGTCTCAAGTACCGCTAACGCTTCTTCAAGCGAACTGACACCAAAACGGTTCATCCCGACATTTACTTTTAGATGAAGTTCAATTCCTGATAACTCAGCTTGATGACGTTTCAGCCAGTCGAGTGAAGGAATTCCAAGTGCTACTCCATGCAACCGGACTTCTTTAAAATGCGACGCCGGATTCATCGCCAGGACATAACTGTCTGGAAAATTCGTTTTGATTTCAATTGCTTCGTAGACTTCTGCCACTGCGAAATGCCGGACACCGGCTTCCATCAATGTGGCGACCATCTCAATCATTCCTAAGTTGTAAGCATTGTTTTTGACCACGGCAAAAATCTGCTTATTGGACCGGGCGAAAACCGATGCGACGTTATGTCGCACCGCTTCCCGATCGATTGTAACGACAGTTCGTGAACTCATTATTCTGCGATGGCAGGTGTCACGTAAGTCAACCATGCCGCATATTGTGGCAATTGACCCGAGACCGCTTGACGGTAAAGACCAAGTAACTCATCTGCGACAGCCCGTGTTCCGCCGTTGATGACGATATGATCAATTTCACCGACACTAGTGATTTCTGCAGCTGTACCCGTCAAGAAGATTTCGTCTGCGACGTATAACTCATCACGACCGATATGACGTTCGACGACCGGATACCCTTGATCCTGCGCAAGACGCATGATGACTTGACGTGTGATACCGTCAAGAACCGAACAGTCGAGTGAAGGCGTATAAATCGTGCCGTTTTTCAACATAAACAAGTTGGCGACACTCGCTTCACTGACATTTCCGTTCATATCAAGGGCAATCGCCTCATCAAATCCATCACGAAGTGCTTCTCCTTTTAAGAGTTGCGAGTTCATGTAGTTGGCGGCAGCTTTTGCTTGCATCGGCATCATCGTCGACGAAACGCGACGGTATGAAGCGACTTTCGCACGGATGCCGGCACCTTTATCAAAGTACTCACCGAGCTCCCAACAAGAAATTCCGACGTGAACCGTCGTATCTTTTGCCATCAGTGCCTGCCACGGTGTACCGAGGAAAACAAATGGGCGAATGTAACAAGATTCAAAGCCGTTTTTGGCGACAAGATCAATCGTCGCTTGGACGAGTTCTTCCACTGTATAAGGAATCGTCACGTGATAAAAAGCACAACTCCGGAACAGACGTTCAATGTGTTCCGTCAATTGGAAAATCGCCGGACCATCCGGTGTCGCATACGCACGGATTCCTTCAAAGAATCCACTTCCATAATGGATCGCATGTGACATGACGCTCGTATTTGCTTCTTTTGGATCATGAAAAACCCCGTCTAACCAAATCGCTTCACCATACTGTGTATCCACTGCCATGTGTTTTCCTCCTCTTAGACGTCAATCAGAGTGAACGTAAATCATCCACGAGTTGCGTCTTTTCTGCTGTTTTTTCGTCTTTCTGTTTGATCACGCGTGCTGGTGTACCAGCAACTACGCTACCGGCAGGAACGTCTTCTGTGACGACACTGCCCGCTGCGACGACGGCATCTTTTCCGACGCGGACACCTTCTAAGATGACGGCGTTCGCTCCGATCAAGACACCATCTTCAATGATGACCGGTGTTTTTGAAGGTGGTTCAAGGACCCCAGCGACCACTGCACCGGCACCCACATGAACGTTTTTACCAATCGTTCCGCGTGCACCAACGACGGCGTTCATATCAATCATTGTACCATCTCCGATCGATGCACCGATATTAATGATTGCCCCCATCATGATGACCGCATTGTCGCCGATGACGACATGATCACGAATCCATGAACCTGGTTCGATCCGGGCATTCAAATGACGTGTATCGAGCATGGGCACGGCACTGTTGCGACGGTCGTATTCGACGTGCACTTCAGTAATCCGGTCTGCATTCTCTTCTAAGAAAGTTGAAGCAAGTCCTGCATCGGCGAAGAAAATTTTGGATTGATCCGTTCCGAATGCCGTTGCTCCTTCAATCGTCAATCCTGCCAAGTCACCGTTGACGTACAATTTGACGGGCGTTTGTTTTTTCGCATCTTTGATGAATTTCGCAATTTCATAAGCATCAGTTAATAACATGTGAATCCTCCTGTGTGTAGAGCGTCTCCAGTGTATAGAGTCCCGCTGATTTTTGAATGAGTGCTTCTGCCGCTTTGATGGCGCCTGAAGCGAATACTTTTTTGGATAACGCCGTGTGTTTGATTTCGATCAACTCATCGACGCCGGCAAACAACACTTCGTGTTCGCCGAAAATCGTTCCTCCACGCATCGAGTGCATCCCGATTTCGTTTGATTCCCGCTTTTCACGCGTCGACTCACGTTCGTAAACCGGTTGGACATTTCGTAAATCCTGAATGGTCCGGAGCAACAGCTCTGCCGTCCCGCTCGGTGCATCGACTTTTTGATTGTGGTGTTTTTCAAGCAGTTCGATGTCAAATGCTCCGGCAAGCGGAACGAGTGTTTTCAACAACTGTTGCATCATCGCGATTCCAAACGACATGTTATACGATTGGAAAATCGGAATCTGTTTGGAAGCGTCACGAATCGTCTGCAGCTCGGCTTCCGAGAAACCGGTCGTCGCAATGACGAGTGGTGTCTTCGTTCTCATCCCATAATCCAGTAGGTCCGGCAACAAGCTCGGGTGTGAGAAGTCAATGATCGCGTCGACTGATTCCGTCATTTCAGCGAGCGTGCCGTATGAGGGCACACGTTCCGCCGTTTTCGTTTTGTCGATGACGGCAACGACGGCATCCGGTGCCAGTTCATGCACGTAATGTCCGGTCGCTCCGTATCCGTGAATGGCGAGTCTCATCCAACCACTCCTTTATAGCTCCGCATCGTCTCAAGCAGGTGCGTATGTCCCGCTTCCGACTGACGGACGAGCGGCAGACGCGGAGCCCCGACGGCAATCCCGATTTCTTCAAGTGCTGCTTTGACGGGAATCGGATTGACGTCGCTGAACAAGGCGGAAATGACAGGCATCAGATCACTCTGAATCCGGCGTGCCGTGTCGTAGTCGTTTGCAAGCAGCGCTTCTGCCAAGGCTTGCGTCTCAGCCGGATACGGATTCGACAAGACGGAAATCACGCCTTGTGCCCCCCATGCCATGTACGGGAGAATTTGATCGTCGTTGCCGCAGAAAACGGCAAAGTCGTTTGGTAAAGCCGTCATCAGTTCACCCATGAAGCTGACGTCCCCACTCGCTTCTTTGAACGCTTGGATGTTCGGATGCTTCGCAAGCGTCACGGCAGTCTCAACTGAAATCGCTACCCCCGTACGTGACGGGACGTTATACAGCATGATCGGCAGCGAAACCGCATCCGCGACAGCCGTGAAATGCGCCACGAGCCCGGCTTGTGACGTTTTGTTGTAATACGGTGTCACGAGCATCGCTGCATCGGCACCGAGACGTTCCGCCGCTTGTGTCTTTTCAATCGTCTGCGCTGTATTGTTCGTTCCGGTTCCGGCAATGACAGGCACGCGTCCTGCCATCACACGGACCGCCGTTTTCAGTAACGTCTCGAACTCTTCATTCGTCAGCGTCGATCCTTCTCCCGTCGTCCCACCGACGACCAATGCTTGAATGTTTGCCGCGAGTTGCTGTTCAATGAGTTGTTCAAATACGGTTAAATCCAGTTCACCCGTTGACGTGAACGGTGTTGCCAGTGCTGTTCCTGCTCCTTTAAACATGTCGGATTCCTCCCCGTTTCTTAAGAATGGATTGAACTTTCAAGTGCTTGGCGCGCCACTTGAACGGCGTTCGAAGCGGCCCCTTTTCGAATGTTGTCGGCGACACACCAGATGTGGAAGGTGTTCGCAAGACTCTGATCCTGTCGAATCCGTCCGACGTACACGTCATCCGTTCCACTGGCGTCAAGCGGCATCGGATACTGATTTTGACTGACATCATCGACCAGAACGACGCCGGGTGCTTGACGCAATGCTTCGCGGACTGCTTCGACCGTCGTCTCCTGCTCAAACGTCACGTTGATCGCAACGGAATGAGCGTTCGTGACCGGGACGCGGACACATGTCGCACTGACCGGCAACTCCGGTAAGCGGAAGATTTTGCGCGTCTCATCAATCATTTTCTGTTCTTCTTTCGTATACCCATCCGGTAAGAACACATCGATATGCGGCAGGATGTTATCGTGGATCGGGTGCGGATAATTAACCGGTTCTTCGCCGCGACTGCCGCGGGCTAAATCCTCAATTCCTTTTTGACCCGAACCGGAGACCGCTTGATACGTCGTATAGTTGATACGCTGTAAACCAAACTGCTGAAGTGGTGCCAGAGCGACGACGGATTGAATCGTCGAACAGTTCGGATTAGCGATCAATCGATCGTCCGGACCGATTGACTGCGGATTCACTTCCGGTACGACGAGCGGGATATCCGCCTGCATCCGGAAGGCACTCGAGTTGTCGACGACGAGTGTTCCTGCTGCAGCGAGTAACGGGGCATACTGTTCACTGATCGTTCCGCCTGCTGCGAACAGTGCGACATCGATGCCGTCTTCTGTGATTTGCTCCGATAATGCTTGAATCGTAACGTCTTGTCCTTTGAACTGGACGGTTTTCCCGGCAGAACGGGCTGAGGCGTAAGCTGAAATTTGACGAACCGGAAAGTCGAGTTCCGCCAAGACTTGCAACATTTTTTGTCCAACGGCGCCTGTTGCGCCAATGACTGCTACATGATACATATGGTTTCCTCCTTACAGGTCAAATGCATTGGCGATTGCTGCGACGGTCCGTTCGATGTCGGCTTGGGCAATCGTATACGAGATGCTGATTTCTGACGTCGTGACTTGATAAAACGTGATGTTTTCCGCCCGGAATGTCGCAAATAATTTCGAAGCGACGCCTGTTGCGTCACGCATTCCGATTCCAACGACCGATAACTTGGCATGTTGGTTATGACGGTCGACTTTGACGGTCGGGAAACGATTGATGATATCCTGCAGGGCTTCTTCCAAAAACTCTTCTTCGTCGAGCGGACACGAGAACGAGAGGAAGATGTCACTGTCAAACGTCGTCTGACTGATCATATCGATGTTGACGTGACGTCCTGACAACAATTCAAAGATATCTGCGACCGCTGAGTTTGTCTGTGGTACGTGTTTAATCGATACCGTCATGACGTTTTTTGTCACACTGACACTTGTGACCGCTTTTTGTTCCATCGTTTCCGTTGCCTCCATGATCCAAGTCCCTCTTTCCGATTCAAGTGTTTTTCCGACAAAGATGTGTACACCGTATTTTTTACCTAATTCGACACTCCGCATCTCCATGACTTTGGAGCCGAGAGCACTCATTTCCATCATCTCATCATATGAAATGTGCGGAATCGGCTGTGCTGCGGCATGGATCCGTGGATCAGCCGTATAGACGCCATCAACGTCCGTATAGATTTCGCATCGTTTATCGAGAACGGCTGCCAGTGCGACGGCTGTCGTATCCGATCCGCCGCGCCCCAGTGTCGTGACGTCCCCCAGTTCATTGACCCCTTGGAAACCAGCGACGATGATGACATCGTAGGTCTCCAGTTTTTTCCGGAGTAATTCGCCGTCAATTTGTTTGATTTTACTTTTCGTGTGGAGTCCCATCGTACTGATGCCTGCTTGTGCGCCCGTCTGAGACAAGGCTTTTGTCCCGAGTGAGTTCAAGGCGATGCTGAGCAACGAAATCGTCTGTTCTTCACCGATTGCAAGCAGACGGTCCAGTTCGCGCCGTTCCGGTCGATCCGTGATCGCCTGGGCTTGGGCAATCAATGAGTCAGTCATTTTCCCCATCGCCGATACGACGACGACTAATTTTTCTCCTTGATCCGTCCGATTCTTCAAATAATTCGCAATTGACTGAATCTGTTCGACAGTCGCAACCGAACTACCACCAAATTTAAGTACAGTTGTCACAATCCTATCTCCTTTTGTCCCGAAACAGAAAAAAACGACGGGCCGGTAGGAGCGTTCCTACGGCCCGTCGTTATCACGATCGGACAAACGATGACAGTGTCATTCGTTCTTTTACGTAAGATAGCGCTCCGAAACGTGGGTTTCGGCAGTACAACGGATCTTAACCGTTGTACCAGCAACCAAGAAAAAGCATTTTCTTGTTCACTTCGGCGGATTTCCCCTTTCACATCACTTGGCATGCTTGCCTTTGTAAGTGTTGCTACTGATGTCATCCGCGCCTCTATCTGTCGGTTGTTAGTTACAGTTATAGCAAACATTTTTTGTTAAATCCAGTGATTTGCCAAACTTTTTTGATTTTTATGCTTTTTGAAGGGTCTGCTTGGCTTGGGTCAGCTGTTCGCGCACAGCGTTAAAACCTGTTCCGCCATAACTGCCTCGTCTTGCGACGGCTTGAACGGGATCGAGCAATGGATAGACGTCTTCCGTAATGACCGGATGGAATGTCTGATACGTCTCGAGTGTCAAATCCTTCAAGAAACAGCCGGTCTGGACACAATGCAGGACGGCTTTGCCGACGATTTCATGCGCTTCCCGGAAAGGAATACCTTTTGTGACAAGGTAATCGGCCAGTTCCGTTGCATTCGAGAAGTCTTGCATTGTCGCCTTCTTGAGCGCTTCTGTCTTAAACGTAGCGGATTCGAGCATCCCGGTAAAAATCTGAACCGATTGTAAAACCGTATCAGCCGTATCAAAGACGCCTTCCTTATCTTCTTGCATATCTTTATTGTAAGCGAGTGGTAATGCTTTCATCGTCGTTAAGAACCCCATCAAGTTTCCATATACCCGTCCTGTCTTTCCGCGAATCAATTCCGCGAAGTCCGGATTCTTTTTTTGCGGCATCATGCTTGATCCCGTCGAAAACGCATCGGACAGCTCAATGAACGAAAATTCTTGCGACGCCCAGATGATGATTTCTTCACAGAACCGTGACAGATGCATCATGACTGTCGACGCGATGCCAAGGTATTCAATGACGAAGTCCCGGTCCGAGACAGCGTCCAAACTGTTGGGATAGACGTGTTCAAACCCAAGCAACTCGGCTGACTTGAACCGATCGATCGGGAAAGTCGTTCCGGCGAGTGCACCGGCACCAAGCGGTGACATCCGGACCCGTTTTAAGTTGTCCGTCAGTCGCTCGGCATCACGCTCAAACATCCAAAAGTAAGCCAGCAAGTGATGCGCGAGCGAAATCGGTTGGGCACGTTGCAGATGGGTATAGCCGGGCATGACCGTTTCGACGTGTTGATCCGCTTGTTCCGTGATGACGGATTGCAGATTGCGAAGACTCGACAGGAGTTCTAAAACATGCTGCTCCATCCAGAGATGAAGATCAGTTGCGACCTGATCGTTTCGACTGCGCGCTGTGTGCAGTTTGCCGGCGACAGGACCAATCTGTTCCGTCAATAACCGCTCGAGGTTCATATGGATATCCTCATCGGCCAGTGAATAGACATGCTGATCAATCGTCGCTTGCAGATGATTAAGTCCGGCTTCGATTTGTTGCCATTCCGTTTCCTCGAGAATCCCTTGTTCGTATAACATCTGCGCATGGGCCAGGCTGCCTTGTAAATCGACAGCCGCCAATTTTTGATCAAATGAGATCGATGCGCCGAATGCCTCCGCCTGAGCGGAAGCACTTTCCGTAAACCGTCCGCCCCATAGTTTCGTCATTTTTTCACGCCTTCCTGACGATGGACACTCGCATGTGTCGCAATCGCTAGACCATGCAGTTTGATGAATCCTTTTGCCGCTTCGTGATCAAAGGCATCTTCTTTTGTGTAAGTCGCGAGTTTCTCGTCATACAACGAAACAGCCGATTGACGTCCGGTGACGGTTGCATTCCCTTTATAGAGTTTGACACGGACTTCGCCGGTCACATCCTGCTGTGTCGCTGACAAGAAGGCTTTGAGTCCTTTTGTTAACGGAGCATGGAACAATCCGTTGTAAATGGTTTCTGCATATTGTTTGCTTAAAATCGGTTTGAAATGAGCGACATCTTTTGTCAACGTAATCGTTTCGAGTGCTGCATGCGCTTTGAGTAAAACCGTTGCGCCCGGGCATTCATAGACTTCACGTGACTTGATTCCGACAAGACGGTTCTCGACGTGATCAATCCGACCGACTCCGTGCGCCCCTGCAATGATATTCAGTTCTGTGATCAGTTTTGCGAGTGGATATGCTGTTCCGTTGATGGAAACCGGCACGCCCGCTTCAAAGCCGATGATGACTTCTTCTGCTTGATCCGGTGCGTCTTCCGGTGCGACGGTTAAAGCGTACGCATCTTGCGGCGGCTCCGTCCACGGATTCTCAAGGACCCCACATTCATTACTGCGTCCCCATAAGTTCATATCAATTGAATACGGGCTGTCGAGGTTAATCGGAATCGGCACATCGTTTTCTTTTGCGTAGGCAATTTCTTCTTCACGTGACCATTTCCACTCGCGGACCGGTGCAATGACTTCGAGTGACGGATCAAGAGCGGCGACCGAAACTTCAAACCGGACTTGGTCGTTACCTTTTCCGGTACAACCGTGCGCCACCGCTGTTGCACCATGGGCATGTGCGACTTCGACCAGTTTTTCAGCGATCAACGGGCGGGATAGAGCTGAAATCAGTGGATACGCGCCTTCATAATGAGCGCCGTATTGAAGGGCCGGTAAGACAAACTCGTTCGCGAATTCCTCTTTGACATCAAGGACAATGGATTCAACGGCTCCGACAAGCAATGCCTTTTCTTTGATGACCGTCAAATCTTTTCCTTCACCGACATCCATGCATAACGCGACGACATCATAGTCCTTGCTTAACCATTTGATGGCGACTGAAGTATCGAGTCCACCGGAATACGCTAAAATCAATTTTTGTTTTGTCATTACTAATTCCTCCTTGAGATCGACTGTATCTATCTGTATAAAAATTCACTATGGATTATATATATACATAAACTTTTAAAAAAAGAAACCCTTTTTTAGGATTTCTCATAAAATAACCGTTAAATTTTTTTCTCCATCGTCCGGTGCGGAATACCGGCATCATCAAATTCATCCGACACGATTACATATCCGAGACCTTGATAAAACGGAATCGCCTGGACTTGGGCACCGAGTGTCAAAATCGTCCGCCCTTCCCGCCGAGCCACCCGTTCCATCGCCCGCATCAATTCGCCGCCGTATCCTTTCCCCCTTGTCGCAGCAAGCGTCGCGACACGTTCCACCTTCATCCGTTGTTCGTCATAGGGACGCGTCCGTCCCGTTGCAACGGGACGATTCATTTCATCGAGAACGAGAAGATGAATCGCTGTTTCATCGTGCGTGTCATATTCCAAATTACGCGGCACCCCCTGTTCTTCGACGAAAACGCGCTCGCGAATCATCCGGACTGCCTGTTGTTGTTCTGCTGTCTTTACCTGAATTACCGTCATGTATGTAATTCCTCCTTCAATGCTTCGATATAGCCACTTGCATCTTCATACGTCGTAAACAAGGCTTGGGCATTTTTTTCGCTTCCGCCGCCGCGTCCATTAAATTGTTTTAAGTGGGTTTTCGCAAATTTGCCGAGATGGACCAGTCCTGAACTGCACATCAATAATTTTTTAGCGGCCTCATTCCAAATCAACGCTGTCCGTTTTTCCTCTGCCAAGGCTTTCATCATCTTTTCGGAAAATCGGATATTTTCCTGTTCATGGTGCAACACCAAGACGGGGTCTGATGAAGTCAACACCTGTTGCAGAACGCTGGTGACATGTAAATCTTCCGCTTGTCCAATTTGACGGTTCAACCGGAGTTGCTCCTGTTTAAGTTCTTCGACGACGGTATGGACCTGATCCTTTTTCGCGGACAATGCCCGTGCCGTCTCGGTTAAGACCCGTCGTTCAGCCGTCAACAAACGAAAAGCGCGGTCTTTGGCAACATACATCAAACGGACATTCCCCCGGACTTTTTCCTGACCCGTGAATAAAATCAGTTCCAGTTCCGATGTCGATCCGAGATGCGTCCCTCCACAAGCACTATAATCAAGTTCGCCGATCTGGACAACCCGAATCTGTCCTGTCACTTGCGGTGTTTTCCGTAACGGTAATCGGACAGCGTCGGCTTCTGTATATTCCGTTGCTGTAATTGGCAACGCCGCTCGAATGACACTTCGCAAGCGGTCCTCCAGACGGTTTTGAATCGTTTCAGTCCATTCGTTCAACTCAAGATCCAGTGTCGATTCTTCTGATCCGGTACGGAAGCTGACCGTCTTGATTTGAAACTCGTCTTGAAGAATCGCGGAAATGACATGTTGGGCTGTATGCTGGGCGGCATGATCTGTTCGCGTGCCGTCATCGATTGTACCTTGCACTTCGTTTTCAAGGAGTGGTGTTTCAAGTCGATGCCAAACGATTCCCTCTTCAAGTTGCACATCAAGGACCGGGATTCCGTTCAGTGTGCCCCGATCGGCCGGTTGACCGCCGCTTTCCGGATAAAAATAACTTTTCTCAAGCGCAACCCATTGCCCTTGCTGGTCTTTGACATCCGTCACGGTCGTTTCGAACGTCCGGACCTCCGGGTAAATTTGTTCAAGACGCATCCTACGTCCACCTTTCTTCATCTGATTTCGCTTCTATTATGCCACAAATTAACTACAATCGTTTGTCGGCATCCCCTTTTCCTAGTACACTAGATGAAAGACTATCGACCGCGAAGGGACGAAATGCCGTGATTCAGCACATCAATAAAAATTCACCACTTCCAATCTACTACCAAATTGAAGCTGCCTTAAAACAACAAATCGAAAGCGGCTTGTTACAGCCCGGTGATTTGATCCCTTCTGAACGAGAGTTCGCCGAAGCTCATCAAATCAGCCGAATGACGGTGCGTCAAGCGATTTCGAATTTAGTGAATGCCGGCTATCTGATCCGTCAAAAAGGACGGGGTACGTTCGTCGCCAACAAAAAAATCGTCATGCAACTGTCTGGATTAACCAGCTTTTCGGAGGAAATGGAACATCTCGGTCTGGAACCGGCGAGTGAACTCTTGTCCTATCAAATGATTGCTGCTGACATGCCGATTGCCAACAAACTCGGAATTCGTGAAGGGGCTCAGATCTACGAATTAAAGCGGTTACGCATTGCTGATGAACAACCGCTTGCACTTGAAACTGTCTATATTCCGGAACAACTGTTACCCGGCTTGAATCAAGAAGTCGCCATCACTTCCTTGTATGCTTTTGCGGAAGCCAGTGGACTTAACCTTGGGCGGGCCAGTCAGACGTTCGAGTCACGTCTCGCCACAAAAGAAGAGGCACAGCATCTCGGATTGTCGGTCAGCTCTCCTGTGTTGTCCGTCGAACAATTGACGTTTCTTGCGACCAATCAACCGTTTGAGTACGTCATTTCCGCTTACCGGGGCGACCGGTATACGTTTACGGTCGAAATGGAACGGCAACGTGGATGACCTGAATCGTAAAAAAAGACCGTTTTTCCATCAGTTAATGATGGAAAAACGGTCTTTTTTAAATTCATTGAACAGGTTCTTCTACTGTTGTTTCGTCAGTCGATACAGGTGTTTCCGTTTCCTCTTCAAGTGGAGCAACCTCTTGTCCTTGCATCGCTTTGGCTAAATTCGCTTTGACGAGTTCCAACTGATTCGGATCAAGGTGATATTCCCATTTGCCGCTGATGCCGATATATCCTTCTCCGGCAAGCTGGTACTCTGTCGTATCACGTAATGCCGTCGTGAAGTCCGCCAGACGTGTGTAGTCGTTCGGACCAAGGTTCGTTTCGACGTTGTCTCCGACTGCATCCAAAATGTCACGGTACGCACCTAGTGACCGGAAGCTCGCCGCCTCTTTCGCAACGGCTTGAATGACTTGCATCTGTTTTTGACCACGCCCGATGTCCCCGAGCGGATCGTCATGGCGGTTCCGGACATAGGCAAGTGCCTGTTCACCGCTCAGATGTTGCATTCCTTTTTCGACGGTAATCGTCCCAGCTTTTCGCGCTGAATCTTGTTCTTTAAAGGCGTAACGGACATCGATATCTACACCGTCCAAAGCATCGATCAACTGAACGAATCCTTGGAAATTGACTTTGACGACGTGATCGATTTGAATGCCAAGCAGGTTTTCTGTCGTCTCACGTGCTAGCTTGATACCGTTGTAGGAGTTCGATTGATCCATTGAGCCAAAGTAATGGGCATGCGTGATCTTATCCTGCTCGACGCCTGTTTTTCCGTAAGGCACGTCGTATTTCGAGTAGTCGATGTTGACAAGAGAATCCCGCGGAATGCTCGTCAACACAAGCTGTTCGGTCTTTTTATTCAAGACCCCGACAATCATGACATCTGATCGTGCCGGTTCATTCCGTGATTTACTCGCCTTTGTCTCATCCGTTCCTAAAATCAGGAATGACTCCGACGGCACATCGTCGTACTTCGAACTGACATTTGATCCTGGAATGTTAATTTGTGTTCGCGCTAATGTTTCTTGTGTTTTTATAAAAACTGCTCCCGCATAACCGGAACCAATGACAGTGAAGAGTAATAACAAGGCAGCAATCACTTTAAGGAACATCTTCCCAGCGCTCGGTTGCCTTTTTCTTGCTGATCTCGTCTGCATCTTTGAGCCCTCATTTTCATGTAAATTTTCTGTAAAGTTCACTATCCTCCATTATCCGGACTTTTATACAAATGTCAATTTACGATTCGGTTAAGATCAGATCGCAACATTTCTTTGACGTTGAACAAAAGTTACTTCGGTAAACAAAAAAACGTTCCCTGTCGCAAATACCGAAGGCATTGACGAAAGGAACGTTTATCTGACTCATTTCATGAAATTCGTATAGGCTGCCCGCCCTGTCCGCTTGGCTTCCTCTGATAATAAACCGGCTGCTTCTTCATCGAGGACAACCATGACATCCGCATGCCGTTGTAAAATCGTCGCCGGACAATCGACCGTCGCCGGTCCTTCCATCATGTCCCGAACCGCTTCCGCTTTTCGTTCACTGGATGCGACAAGCAAGATTTTCTCCGCTTCCATGATTGTTCCGATTCCCATCGTAATCGCTTCTGTCGGGACATCTTCCAACCGGTCAAAAAACCGCTGATTCGCCATCCGCGTCGATTCCGTTAATTCCGTCACATGTGTTTTCGCGTCAAACGGTGTTCCCGGCTCGTTAAAGGCAATATGACCGTTTGAGCCGATCCCAAGCAGTTGAATATCGATTCCCAACGTCCGGACGAGTTGCTCGTACCTTTCACTTTCCTGATGTGAATCCGCCGTGTTGCCAATCGGCAGATACGATTCCTTGAACGTCACCGTATCAAAGAGATGCTCCTTCATGAACGTATGGTAACTGTGCGGATGGTCCGGACTGAGTCCGACATACTCGTCGAGATTGACGGTCGTCACGTGACGGCAATCCAGTTCGTCTTGACGCCACTCTTCATACACACCAAGTGGTGAACTGCCTGTCGCAAGTCCGATCGTCAAGCCTTCCGGATGTCTCAGAATCTCCTGCTTCATTAACTGGTACGAAACGTTTGCTAGTTCTTCTGCTTTTTTTACAATCATCCATTTCATTCGTTATTCCCCCTCTTGTCCTCTAAATTGATGAATCGTCCCGCGGTGAATCGTCTGTTCCACTTCCAAATCAGGACTTAATACCACAAAATCCGCATCTTTTCCTTGTTCAAGCCGCCCTTTTTGTGTCAGACCAAACTCTTCCGCTTGATTGACCGATGTCATTTGCACGGCTTGTTCCAGTGAACAGCCGGTGAACGCAATGATATTGCGAAGCGCCTGATCCATCGTCAAGACACTTCCTGCTAAATTGCCAGTCGCAAGCCGCGCAGCCCCGTCCTTCACATATACCGCCTGTCCGCCTAATTCATACTCTCCGTCCGCTAAACCTTTTGCCCGCATCGCATCGGTGATGACCGTCAATCGTTCCGGACCTTTCATCCGGTAAGCGAATTCGACCATCTCTTTTGAACTGTGGATGCCGTCCGGAATAATCTCGGCGAACACCGTCCGCTCCAACAGACAGTACCCGACCGTCCCCGGTTCACGATGATGCAAGGCCCGCATCTGATTGTAAAGATGTGTTCCGTGCGTTACCGCACCAGAACGATTTTGTTCAAACGTCGCGTCTGTATGACCGGCAGAAGGAATCGCCCCTGTCTCTCGGACGGCCGCTTCAAATGCCCGTGCGCCCGGTCGTTCCGGTGCATACGTGACCAGTTTAATCTGATTCCCGGAAGCCTGTTGCCAGTTCAGGAACTGTTCGACGCTCGGTTCGACGATGTGTTCCAAAGGCTGTGCACCGGCATAATCCGGATTGATGAACGGTCCTTCGAGATGGATTCCCTCGACCGTCGTTTGGCGAGAAGCTATGACCTCCTCCGCGACTTCCAAGGCTTTCGTAATCTGGTCCCAGTCTTGGGTGATCGTCGTCGCAAAAAAGGAAGTGACACCTTCCGCAAGCATCGCTTCACTGAAACGGATCAATCCGTCCCGGCTCGCATCCATCGTGTCGACATCGTATCCGCCATGGACATGAATATCAATCATTCCCGGTATCAACCGTTTTCCTTTTAAATCGATGACTGTCTCTTCACGTGGAATGTACTCCGTCATCTCACCGATTTCTTCGATGACATGATCGAATCGGATGTAGCCGTCGTGAATGATCGTCTGACCTGTATAAATTTCTGCATGAATGATACTTGTCATGTTTTCGCTCCCTTTCGGTTCATGATTCCGGCCGTCAATGTTTCTTCTTCCTCAGTATAACGCGATTGATTCTAGTTGTATAGACCTTTATACATTTAACCGTGAATAGAAAAATGAAGCTGATTCAAAAAAGAATCACTCGTCTTTTCACGCCCTTTCCTCAGGCGAGACACAAGCCCATTTTCCTGCCTCATTCAAGCAGGAAAGCGGATCTTGTTTGTCTCTGACAGCGCAAAATGCGCTTTTGCCTGTAGGAGTTGCGTGTAACGAGTAATTCTTTTTTACGAGATAAGGGTGGCAGATTATCATTCTGCCACCCTTACCTTTGGAGAGACTGACTTTTGAGTCAGTCCTATTTTGTATAGCGACTGCCTCGGAAGCAATCCTTCTTGAGTCGTTACGGCAATAAAATCCGATCTTTTTTCTTCGAGATGAGACGTGTTACTTTCAGGATCGCCATCGTCAAAGATTGGCGTTTCCGGTAAGCGAGATAACGTCCTTCCCACTTCGGATCATATTTTTCTTTGTACCGTCTTAAGCCGGTGAAACTGTACATATACCGGATGTTATTAAAGACGTCTGCTGCAACCCGCTCCTGCCAAAAGGACGTCTCGTCCTCTCCGACTGACGATAACGGTGCCATCCCCATATTGAACGTATGGTAGCCGTTGTCTTTCGCATAATCGAACAAGCGGATGAACATCGCGTCCATGATACCGTTTGGTCCGTCCGGACGAAAACGCATCAAATCAATCGACAAAACACCTTCTTGGTAAGCAGGCATGAAAGTCATGAAACCAAGCATCTGTCCCTCTGCATCCCGCATCACACCAATCGGCGCTTGGTTCAGATAGGTTTCCTTAAAATAACCTAGCGAAAATCCTTTTTCAGACTTTCCACCTAACCACTCATCCGAGACATCACGCAATTGGTGCAGGAACTCTTCTGTAAAGGGAGGCGAAATAACATCAAACGTCATTTCCTCCCGCTCAAAACGATTTTTAATCGAGCGCAATCCGGCCCGCTTTTTCCCTGAGACCGTGAAGCTTGTAATATCAACGATCGCTTCTTCACCCAGTTTAAAGAAGTTGAAGCCAAAATCGTGATACAACGACATATTTTGCGCTTGAATCTGATAGATATTCGGGATGTAGCCCAAGTCTTCAACCCGGCGTAAAAAGCAGGCAATCAGTTGTGAATGTTCTTCCGGATCACCGCTCGGATCACCGAGCATCATGATTCGATTGCCCGTCTGACTGAACTGGATGAACGAACGATTGGATTCCGAGAAGAAAAATCGTTTGTCCCCTAAAAAAGCCAGATGACTTAAGTAGTTCCCCCCTTGCTCTGCCAAAACCTGCCGCACTTTTTGTTCATCTAACTTTTCTCCCAATACCGGTTGATTAAATGTATTGAACAAACGGATGAACACAAGCGTGTAGACCAGGGCAAAGATCGAGGCACTCGCCGCGAACATAAAGATTTCATGTGCCGGGTAGACTTTTGTTCCATCTGCAGAACCGAGTGTATAAAAGGCGTATCCAAAAAAGATGAAGCCGCCGATGTATAAAAATCCGGCAATTGCTGAACGAATCAGCCGTGTCGTCGTGATCAAGGTCCGTTCCCGTTGAAACGCGTTCCGCGACATCATCACCAGGATGAGAACAATCAAGACGATGGACAACGAAATCAGATTAAATCCACGGAGAGCCATCCCGATGAGGGCAAAGACCGATGCGCCATATACCATATACAACGAACGTTTTGTCCGCCGGTATAAGGAGGGCGCGAGTAACACATACAGAAGACCGCCCATTAAAAAGAAACTGTTGGCAAGCAATAATAACTCATGCGGCAGACGGGCCTCCAGGTATTCGTATTGAGTGGAGTTAGGCGGTAAAATCGCCAATCCCCAAATCGTAATTCCGGCCAGTAACGTAATCAAGGCGAGCGTAAAGTGCCGCACCTTGCTTAAAAAGCGTAATTGAAGCCGCCAGATGACTCCTCCGACTTCAACGGACGGTCCAACAATCGGTTTGTCTTCAATCATTTTGACGACCGGACCACTGAATTCACGTGCCGAGAAAATCACACCAATCACAAACGGAATCAAGTAATAGACCAGTCGATAAATCAACAGTCCCGTCAAGACGATTCCTTCTTCGACGCCGGCGCGTTGCATTCCGATCAAAAAGACCAAGTCGAACGAACCAAATCCACCGGGAACCATCGAAATCAATCCAGCTGTCGCTGCGATGATGAAGACGCCGATGACTTTTGAAAAGCTGACATCCGTTCCGAGCGCCGCCAAGATGAAGTAGACAACGACTCCGGCACTGAACCATTCCGCGAGTGACACTAACGAATACAGGGCAATCGAAGACGGACGGATGCTGCTGCTCCCCCGTCGGAACGTAAACAGCAGATAAACCGGGAAGAAAAAGGCCACACCGATAATGACCGGCCATAACCATTTTTTCAGATCCAGCACTTCAAATGCCGGGAAAATGTTCAGCAACGACAAAGCAGACAAGATGGATAATCCACTGATTAATGTCGGTGCCATCCATCCGATTGCTTTCAGCAACCGCGTCCCTTCGACAAAGGGACGATACAGCGCTGAACGAACACCAATCCCCGCCAGTCCCCCGAAACCGATGATGCCGTTAAACGAATTGGCGATCCACGACGCCCGAAATATCAATCCAAGCGGCACTTTAACTTGGAGCGAGCGTAATAAGAACACATCATAAAAGAACATCGTCGCGACAGCTGCCAATCCCGCGAGAATCAATAAAATAAATTCCCAAGACGGAATTTGCTGAATCGCCCGAATCGATTCTTTCAACGACAAACTTTTTAATTCGTTTTGTCCCTGATAGAAAATGAAAGCAATCAAGACGATCGGCAAAATGACTTTCGCAATCGTGATGATGCGTTGTTTGTTGATTTTCATTCTGCAACCTCCTTCGATTTTCTGACGAGATGCATTAAGCGGAGTAACAGAAGACCGGCGCCAACGGCAAGTCCGATGATCAGTCCCCACCAATACCCGTCTGGTCCAAGCGCTGTAAAACGCTCAAAGTAGAATCCAAGCGGCAAGCCGATGACCCAGTAAGCGGTGATCGTCAAAATGAAGGTGACATTAACGTCTTTGAAGCCGCGCAACGCTCCTTGGGTCGGAGCGGCGATCGCATCCGATAACTGAAAGAAAATCGCGAGGATCATGAAGTGGGCAGCCATTTTGATGACAGCCGGATCATTACTGTATAAGGCCGCAATCTGTTCGTTTTGAACGTAGAGCAATGCGCCTGAAAATAAAGAGACGGCGAGACACAGCAACAAGCCGATCCAGACATATTGCACGGCATCCTTGACTCGTCTTGCCCCTACCTCAAATCCAACCGTGATCGTCAATGCCGAAGCGGCAGAGAGCGGAATCATATAGACGAAGGAAGCGAAGTTGATTGCAGCTTGATAGGCCCCGATGACGACATCGCCGTAGGCGCCGAGCAGCAACGTGACAGCTGAAAAGATACTGACTTCTGAAAAAATCGCCAATCCAATTGGTGCACCGAGTAAAACCAATTCTTTAATCCGCTTGAGATCCGGTTTATAGAAACGCCGGAGAATCCCGAGGCGCTGGAACAGTTCTCCTTTTAAGACGACGCCGATGACCGCGAGACATAAAATCCAGTACGTGATGGCCGTCGCCACTCCGGCACCGATTCCGCCCAGCTCAGGAAAACCAAACTTTCCAAAGATGAACAGATAATTGAAAGCGACATTAATGGGTAAAGAGAATAATAATAACGTCATCGTGATGTTTGATTTCCCTAACGAATCAATCAGGGTACGCAGGACAAAAAAGACAAACATCGGAATGATACCAAAACCTAACATGATGAGATAGACACGAGCCACGTGGCGCGCGGTATCGGATAACTCCATCTGATTTAAAATCGGGTTGACGAGTAAAAATCCAAGGACAACCGTCAGCAGAATGATGACGACCGACACATACAGAGCCTGGATGACGATTCGTTTGACTTCCCGTTCCTTCCGGGCACCCATCGCCTGGGAGACAAGCGGCGCAACAGCCAATAAAATACCGGTCAATCCGGTATAAACAGGCGCCCACAAACTGGCTCCGACGCCGACACCCGCCAAATCAGCTGATCCGTAACGACCCGCCATGACAGTATCAAAAAAACTAATTAAGTAAAACGCTACCTGTGTGACCAGAATCGGAAAGAAGATTTTCATGAATTGCTGAATCTTTCCGGATAGCGTAGTTGTCTCTAACATTGTTCCACCACATTCCAGGGCAACACATTCGCCCTATTTTTAATCAACGGTCACTGCCGTCGTCTGTTCTACGTAAAACACATAAGGAGGGATTCAGATGAATCATCGTGATGTCGAAAATTTAACCTTTGAATTGCTGGAAACCTGGTCGACGTTTAATCATTATGCCAAAGAAGCACAAACCTTTAAAAATCCGGAGGATGTACACCAGGCCCGGATTCGTCTGCGGAAATTGATTACATTCGCCAAATTACTCGATCAAACGGAAGAACCGATTTATCTCATTTGGAAACGTCTGATGCATGCGTTCGGGCAAGTCCGGGACTTGGACGTCCAATTGAGCCAACAATCCGTCAAATCACCGATTGAACAATTGTTTGCCGAACATCTCGCTTTGCAGTTGCAAGGAAAACGCGCGACATTGATTGAAACGATGCATCTGTTGATTTCAAATGAACTGGATCGTTCGGTCCGCCGCTTCCTGGCAGGTCCTTTGACCAAACAGTTGAAACGCATCCATGAAAAGGAGCTGCTTCAAACTGCTGAAAAACGATTCGATAAAAAGAAATTGAACTATGAAAAAGTCCAACACAAGGAAGGGTCAAAACGGATTCAGATGATGCACGAATTGCGTCTTGCGACGAAGTTCTACAGGTATACGGTAGAATACTTGCGTCCTTACACGGATGTCCAAAAGACCACTGTCGACCGACTTAAACGCATTCAGACTCAACTCGGTGACGTCAACGATACGTACAACCGTTTAGAACGCTGGCGTCTCTTCAGTCCACCGGTCGCGCAAGCGCCGGATCAAGCTAAAGAAGTCGCACGTCTCGAACGAAAGTTAGCGAAGATGCTCGATCAACTCTCGTTCGCTTAAGGATGGCGTTGGACAAGCAGTTCAAGCATTTTTGTTCCGGCGATTGAATTTCCTTTCAAATCCAGTGCCGGTCCGAAGATACCGATGCCAAGATCCGCCATGTCGAAATCACTTCGACCACACGCGACGATTGCGCCGGAGACCCCACTCTTTCCCGGTAATCCGACTTGAACCGAAAATTCACCGGAAGCATCATACATGCCGCAAGTCGTCATGATTGCCCGGATGATCCGCGCATTCCGACGGGAAATGACTTGTCTTCCCGAAGGGGTTTTCCCGGACTGGCTTAAAATCTTGCCCATCATCGCCAGACCCTTACAGTTCGTTAAAATCGCACACTGTTTGGTATACACATCGATGATTTCTTCAACATTTCCTTCAATGACTCCATGATAACGCATAAAGTAGAGCAACGCCCGGTTCAAATCCGTCGTTTCAAATTCAGATTTTGCGACTTCCGCATCATATTTGACCATATCCAGTTCGATGTCGAGCAGGTCGGCAATGAATTGACGCAGTTGATTTAACTTGTCCGCCGCATCTTCTCCCGGCAACATACTCGTGACGGCAAGCGCCCCTGCATTGATCATCGGATTAAGCGGCTTCGTCGGAATCGTCTCCTCGAGTTTCGCAATCGAGTTGAACGCATCGCCGGTCGGTTCCATCCCGACTTTCGAGAACACATAATCCTCGCCGAACGTCTCTAAGACAAAGGCCAGTGTGATGATTTTGGAAACACTTTGTAACGTAAACATCGTTTCCGCATCACCGGCAGACACAAACGTCCCGTCTGCATTACAAACCGCGATTCCGAGCTGTGTCGGTTCCGACTTTGCCAGTTCTGGAATATAACTTGCCACTTGCCCGAGCACCGTATACGGACGGCATTCTGCAATTAATTCTTCTAGTTGTTGTTGCGTTACGTTCATTAAAGTCCCTCTTCCTGTCGTTTTCACTAGCTTATCATGCTTTTTGGAAACGAGATATGACCGTTCTTCTTTTTCAACTGTCGTCGTCAAAAAAAGGGACCACCTCAAAAAGGAAGCACGCGCTTTCCTCAAGTGAGTGATCCCTTCTGAACAAGACAAGGGTGGCAGACTTATCATCTGCCACCCTCGTCTGTGTAGAGATTGACTTGTGAGTCAGCCTCCTGCTTGTAGTCCTTAGCGAATGATCAATTCTGTCCCGTCTGTATCGATTGCGACGTGCGAACCGTCTTGGATCGCTCCACTGATCAAGGCGCGTGCAAGTTTCGTCTCGATCGTCCGTTGAATATAACGGTTGATGGGACGCGCACCATATTGAGGTTCAAAGGCTTCATTGAAAATCAACGTTTTTGCTGCTTCCGTCACATCAATCGTAATCTCACGACCCGACAGACGATCACTCATTTTGCTGACTGCTTTATCAATGATTCGTTCGATTTCCGCCCGGTGAAGCGGATGGAACAGAATCGTATCATCAATCCGGTTTAAGAATTCCGGCCGGAAATAATTTTTCAATTCCTGGCGAACGGCTTCCTCTTCCGCCGCATCGATTTCCCCATCCTTCGCCGCTTCGAGCAAAATGTTCGCGCCGATGTTCGACGTCATGATGACAATCGTATTTTTAAAATCAACGACCCGTCCCTGGGCATCCGTTAAACGGCCGTCGTCCAAGACCTGCAGCAGGATGTTAAAGACGTCGCCGTGTGCTTTCTCAATTTCATCAAACAACAGAACCGAATACGGACTGCGGCGGACGGCTTCCGTCAACTGACCGCCTTCTTCGTAACCGACGTAGCCCGGAGGCGCACCGACGAGACGAGAGACATTGTGTTTTTCCATATACTCCGACATGTCAATCCGGACGATGTGGTCTTCGCTGTCGAACATCGCTGCGGCAAGTGCTTTCGCCAGTTCTGTTTTCCCGACACCGGTCGGACCAAGGAATAAGAAGGAACCGATTGGACGATTCGGGTCCTTGATGCCAGCCCGTGCCCGAATGACGGCGTCCGAGACCAGCCGGACCGCTTCATCCTGACCGAAAACCCGTTCATGAAGCGTCTCTTCCAGATACAACAGCTTTTCTCGTTCCCCTTGTGCCAAACGGGTCACGGGAATCCCTGTCCACTTCGAGACGATATCTGCGATTTCTTCGTCCGTCACCGCCTCACGGACTAATTCATGCGACACATGCTCTGCCGATTCTTCCGCTACTTTCAACTGATTCTCAAGTGCCGGAATCTGACCGTACTTGATTTCAGACGCTGTATTTAAATCATATCGTCCTTCTGCTTCTTGCAGGGCCAATTTCGCCTTTTCGAGATCCGCCCGCAATTGTTGGACATTTTGCGAGCTGTCTTTTTCACGTTGCCAACGTGTCCGGAGTGCACTTTCATCTTCGCGGACAGAACTGAGTTCCTGTTGTAAAATCTCGAGTCGTTTGCGTGAGGCGTCATCGGTTTCTTTTTTCAATGCCGCCTCTTCGATTTCGAGCTGCATCACCCGTCGGACCAACGAGTCGAGTTCTGCCGGCATCGATTCCATATCGGTCCGAATCATCGCACAGGCTTCATCCACAAGATCAATCGCTTTATCCGGCATGAAGCGGTCCGTGATGTAGCGATCTGACAGGATTGCTGCTGCGACGAGGGCATTGTCATGAATCCGGACACCATGGTGAATCTCAAACCGTTCCTTTAAGCCGCGTAAAATCGAAATCGTATCTTCGACATCCGGTTCCGCCACGAGGACTTGTTGGAACCGGCGTTCGAGTGCCGGATCTTTTTCGATGTATTTACGGTACTCATCCAGCGTCGTTGCTCCGATACAATGTAACTCTCCGCGGGCAAGCATCGGTTTTAACATGTTCCCGGCATCCATTGCCCCGTCCGTCTTTCCGGCTCCGACAATCGTATGCAGTTCATCAATGAATAACAGAATTTGACCTTCCGCTTCTTTCACTTCGTTCAGGACGGCCTGCAACCGTTCTTCAAACTCGCCCCGGTATTTGGCACCGGCGACAAGCGTACTCATATCGAGACTGAACAATTGTTTGTTCTTCAGACTTTCCGGCACATCACCCCGGACAATCCGTTGTGCCAGTCCTTCGACGATTGCCGTTTTCCCGACGCCCGGCTCCCCGATCAAGACAGGGTTATTTTTTGTTTTGCGGCTGAGGATGCGGATCACCCGGCGAATCTCATCATCCCGTCCAATGACAGGATCCGTTTTACCCGACCGAAAATCAGCAACAAGGTCGCGGCCGTATTTCTTGAGGACATCAAAGGTCGCTTCCGGATTTTTGGTCGTCACTTTCCGGTTCCCGCGCATCTCGATGATGGCTTCACGAAGCAGCTGTTCCGTCACGCCTTGGCTCCGCAAGTACTGGGTCGCTGGACTGGATTGCTTGATCAGCCCCAGCAGCAAATGTTCAACCGAGACATACTCATCCTGCATCAATCTGGCTTCTGTTTCCGCTTCCGTCAAGACTTGCAACAAGGAGTTGCTGATGCGCGGAGTCGAGGATTGGGCAAGTGCCGGTAATCGCCCGATTGCTTCGTTGATTCCGGTCTCCAACTGATCAATCCGTTGGTCGAGCTTCTCAAAAACGATGCGGGCAATCCCTTCCTCCTGAGAAAGTAAGGCGAGTAAGAGATGCCATTCCGTAATCTCACTGTGTCGACGTTGTTTGGCAATCGCTTGTGCCGATACGATTGCCTCATGCGCGCGATCTGTCAATTTTTCGAAATCCATTTCACGTCACTCCTTCACAGATAAACGATTTTCCCATTCTTCATAAAACGCTGGATCCATTTCCGGAAGTTTTACTTCCAGTTGAACAAGCAAGGCTCCCCGGTGACCCTCTCGATTGCTGAGTCCACGATTCGGAATCCGGAGACGTGCCCCCGGTTTTGTGCCCGGCTTGATTTTCAGCTTCACCCGTTTTCCTTCCAACGTATCCGCTACCACTTCTCCTCCTAGGACAAATACCGTCGGATACACGCGGACGGTTGAGATGACATCCGTTTCCTGCCGGCGGAAATGATCATCATCTTTGAGATGGATCGTCACATACACGTCCCCGGCAACACCTTTTCGATTCCGCATCGAACTTTTTCCGCGCAACCGGACTTTTTTACCGTCATATAAATCTTTTGGAAGACTCATTTGAATCGCACCGGATGCCAAACGAATCGTCACCTTCTCATTCGTGCTGAGATGACTGAGCGGGACGGTCAACTCGAGTTCCTCGTCGGTCGCTTCTTCCTCTTGACTGAAGAAGGAGCCAAACATGTCTTCAAAACCAAACGATTGCCCGGCTGATCCGGTCGGTCGTGATTGACGTCCGTTAAATTGACGGAACAGATCGTCATAATCTGCGGATTGTCCCGCTCCCGCTCCAGCCATCCGTTCGAAGTTACTGCCGTAGCGGTCATATTGTGCCCGTTTTTCTTCGTCCCCGAGGACATCAAACGCTTCTTGAATATCTTTAAACCGTTGATCGGCGCTTGCCTCTTGGTTGACGTCCGGATGAAACTGTTTTGCCAGCTTCCGGTACGCTCGCTTGATTTCCTGGTTCGAGGCTGTCTTCTCGACGCCGAGCGTTCGATAATAATCTTTCGCCACTCTGATCACTCCTTTTACTTTTGTTCTGTATCTTAATTATAGAATTGGTCAGTCCATTGGTCAAATATAGTCAAACTTTTTCAGAACGATTCTTTTGTTCTTTTCACTTTACGGATTTTCCTCAAACAAGTTTCGCTCGGAGAAGCATGATATACTGACAACTATCATTACTAAAAGGAGCGATTAAGACATGGATGGGAAAAAACGAGCCGACGTCAAAATCGGACAAACAGTCAGTATCGTGTTAAAACAGGATCAACGGACAGGCAAACGGACGGAAGGCATCGTCAAAGATTTGTTGACGAAGTCACCGAATCACCCGCACGGTATTAAAGTCCGTCTCGAAGACGGACAAGTCGGTCGGGTTCAAGAAATTTTATAATCATCCGTACACGACACCCTCTACATCAAAGACACCCGTTTTTTGGTCTATCACCAAAAAACGGGTGTCTTTTTCACGGCTCATTCCGCCAGATAACGTTTCGTTGCCTCGATTAAAATCCGGGCGGCATATTGCATCGCCTGTTCTTCAAAATCAAATTTCGGGTGGTGGTGCGGATAAAACGTTTCATCGCCTGCACCGGTAAAGAAAAACGTCCCCGGGACCTGTTGCAAGTAATAGGCGAAGTCTTCTCCACCCATCGTCGGCGCAATCTCAAAGACCTGATCTGCTCCGACGACGTCCGTTGCGACGGCACGAACCAGTTCCGTTTCCACCGGATGATTGACGACCGCCGGATAACCTCTTTCGTATCGGAACGTATACGTTGCCCCTGCCGCGTCACAGACGCCTTTGATCGTCCGCTCCATCTCTTTGACGATCTGATCGGCGACGAGCGGATCAAACGTCCGAATCGTTCCGGTCAATTCCGCACTGTCGGCAATGACGTTAAACGTATTTCCGGCATGAAGGGTGCCGATCGTCAACACAGCTTGTTGCAACGGATCAAGTCGTCGGCTGACGATACTTTGCAGTTCCTTGACGACGGTCGCTCCAAGTACGACGGCATCAATCGTTTCGTGTGGTTTCGCCCCGTGTCCGCCGCGGCCAAACAATGTCAGCTCAAATTTATCAGCTGCCGCCATGACCGGACCGACGCGGTAACCGATGGTACCAAGCTTCGTCGTCGACCAGAGATGTGTCCCGAAAATGACGTCGACGCCGTCTAAACAACCATCGGCAATCATGTCACGCGCTCCACCCGGGACGACTTCTTCCGCGTGTTGATGAATCAACACGACATTTCCCGCCAAGTGTTCTTTTTGACCGACAAGAATTTCCGCAACCGCCAACAACGTGGCCGTATGACCGTCATGACCGCAAGCATGCATGACACCGGGAACCGTCGACCGGTAGTCGACTTCTTTTTCATCTTGAATCGGCAAGGCATCAAAATCAGCCCGCAACGCAACCGTTTTGCCCGGTTGACCACCGCGGATTGTCCCGACGACACCTCGTCCGCCCACTCCGGTTCGGACTTCAATCCCAAGCTCGGTTAATCGTTCGGCAATGAACCGTGGTGTGTCGACTTCATGAAACGACAGTTCCGGATGTTGATGTAAATAACGACGCCGTTCAACCATGACTGGAAATAACTGCTCAACCATCTCTTCCACTGTCTGTTTCATTATGTACGCCTCCTATTTTTTGCTGTGCAACATCTTCACGCTTTCCCGTGTATATTGAAGACGCTCAATCGTATCGTCATAATGTACTGCCGCATAGGACAAGAACAAGACATCAATCGCAAACAACTGTGCCAACCGGGAACTGAGGGCCGCACTGCGTAACGGGGCTTCCGGTGCGCGCGACGTCCATAACGCGATGTCTGCGAGCTGACTGATCCGGTTGTCCCCAAACCGCGTCAAACTGATGACTTTCAAACCGCGAATCTTGGCAAGACGAATCAATTCAACGACTTCTTCCGTTTCCCCGCTGTAAGAAATCGCAAAAAAGACATCCTCCGGACTCGCATTCGCAAGAATCGTCGCAACGAGATGTTGGTCGGATTCTTGAATCGTCAATTTACCGACCCGTGTCCATTTTTGTGCGGCATCTAAGGCGACAACGTTGGAAGCCCCGATTCCATAAAAATAAATGGCCCGTGCCTGATCCAACACTTCCGTCGCTTGCGCAATCCGGTTTTCACTGAGCTGCTTCGCCGTATCCTGCAAGGCTTGGATACTGTTGCTTAATGTCTTTTCCACCAGATCCGCCGGACGTTCATTTTTTTCGATATCGTGATACCCTTTTAAATCCGTCCGTGCCGTATCGGCTGAAATCCGCATCCGCAATTCCGGATATCCTTTTAGACCAAGCGCCCGGCAAAAACGGACGACGGCAGCCGCGCTCGTTCCCGATTCTTCCGCTAAATGATGAATCGTCATTCCCGCAATTTCATTCATATGCGCCAAAACAAAATCAGCGACTTTCCGTGATGAAGAGGGCAACTCTTCGCGGACAGCACTAATCTGTGAAAAAATACCACCTTTCATGCAATTCTCTCCCTTACAATGGATTAAAACAGACGAATTCAGCGTCAATCCGCCTGATCCGCATTATGCTTCTTTTCTATTATGCTCCTCCAAGATAGCTTTCGTAAATCCAAACAAGTCCATCGATGTAATTAAGTAGCAAAAAAGACTCCCGCTTTCGCAAAGAGCCCTTTTTCTAATGCTGAAATCAACGAATTTTGACGATTGGTTTTTTCGTATCCGGCTCGACGAACAGCATCGCTTCCGTATCTCCGTTCAGGTTCGTGACGGTAATCGTCGTCGGGACATTACGATTGTACTCCCAACGGTTTTCCAACAGGTACGTCACGTACTGAATGAACGCCACAAGCTCTGCTTTTCCGTAAAATTGAACCGGAATCTTAATCTCCAGTTTTTTCAGCTCACCTTCTTGGTAAAACCCTTCCCCCATCATGCCGGTGTAGTTCGGGAAGTAGTCTTCCAAACGGTCCTTGAACAGATCAAACTTGGCCGCATCATCGCGGACATCATTGGTTGCAGCACTTGACGGATAGTAATAATACTTTTCATCATAGTTTTTCCAGTCGTTGGCACTGATCTGGTTCCCGCGTCCAATGAAAGCAGACGACAGGTAATGACCGGAAACCGGTGACCCTTCATTTTCTTGCAGGTACAACGCCACATGAATCGGTGTCGTTTTCATGCCTTCTGTTTTTCGCATCTTCTTCACGAGTTCGTTCGCCATCTGTTTCCCTTGCGCGACGACCTTTTTCTCATCCAGCTTGACCGTGTAGGTTGGTCCATAATTCTCATCCTGGAAGACATACTCACTGTTTAAGACGAGAGCGATTGACGTCCCGCCGAGCTCCAGCTTTTTATCTTCTTCCAACATATAGTCTTGCTCGAGGATGTGCGATAGAATCAAAGGAGACTTTTGGTTTTTTTCTTTGTAAGTTTTTCCGGTCGTATACGCCGGGTTTAATCCGTTCGGGTCACTGACTCCGTCTCCGGCTTTCCCTTTGCGCAAAAGCCACTGGGCGATTTGATCCGCTTCCAGCAATTGACCTTCTTGATAATAATATTTTTCCGGATCAAAGAATTGCGTCGAATGCCGCATCAAGCCGGTCTCGATTTCATCCAGCTCAAGGCGCGAGCTGACACGTTTTTGTGTCATACCGCGTGCAACACTTGGTCGAAACGGTAAAACGGTCCGGTAATAAGAATCTGTCGTATCGATCGCCGGACTGACGACGGCCTGGACTTCTTTTCCTTGTTCACTTTCTGTAATGACTTCTGTTGTATCGCTTTTTTGTGATAAGTCAAACGAACACGCACCGAGGAACAATGTACTTGTTAACGTCACTGCCATCATTTTTTTATATTTCATTGATTTACGCACCCCATGTTTTTAAAATCGTTCTCTCTATCATAACAGAATAGTTTTCCATCGGGGAAGGTGTAGTTTTTCCCTGTTTTTCAAAAAAGTACACCCTGCTTTTCAGCAGACGAAAGGATTTTTTTATGAAACGACAAAAAATTTTAGGTCTGCTTCTATTGACCGCTGGTATTTTACTTATCATCTGGCCGCTCTACACCTCGCATCAAAAACAAACTGCCGCTGAAGAACTGAAACAACGTTGGACACAGGATTTGAAAGCCGTCGATGCCAAAGAAACGAAACGACCGGTCGCGACTTCGGGAGCCGGTTTACTGACGATTCCGTCGCTTGATTTTGAGCAGGTCATCTTAGAAGGAGCTTCGACCGACATTCTTGACCAAAGTATCGGGCACATCAAACAGACCGGATCACCGGGTAAAGGAAATTATGCCTTAGCGGGACACCGCAGCTTCACAAAAGGTCTTCACTTCAATCGCTTGCCGGAGTTAAAACAGGGAGCGCACGTCATCGTGACGACAAAAAGTCACCGCTATACGTATAAGATGATGACGTCACAGCTCGTCAAACCAACTGATGTCTCCGTCTTGAATCAAGACGTCAAACAAGCGACCATCACCCTCATCACATGTGACCCGCCGGAAACGGCAACCAATCGTTTGATTAAACAAGGGACTTTGATCAAAACGGAGTCACTGTGATTCATTGTCCACGTTAATACGAAAAGGGACTGACTTTTGAGTCAGTCCCTTGTTTTATTCAGGTCATCCACTTGATCAACCTTGTATTACCCTTCATATTTGGCTAACTCTTCGAGCAATTGCGCTTCATTCCAAATCTCAATTCCTAACGATTCCGCCTTCGTCAGCTTCGAACCGGCCTTCTCTCCTGCCACCAAAATGTCCGTTTTTTTACTGACACTGCCGGTTACGTCTGCCCCGAGCAATTCCAACCGTTTTCCGGCTTCAGAACGTTTCAGCGTTTCGAGTGTGCCCGTCAGGACAATCGTCTTTCCGGCCAGTGGCGCGTTCGACTGGTCGACCCGTTGTCCGAGGAACTGTTGATTAAGTCCCAGTGCAGCCAAATCTTGAATCAAGGCCTGCGCTTCCGGATGCTCAAAATATTTCGTGACCGAATCAGCAATCTTACTGCCGATGCCGTCAATCGCCAGAATATCGTCGTACTCTGCTTGTGCAATACCATCGAGTGTATCAAACCGTTCGGCTAACAAGTAGGCCGCTTTTTGTCCGACCAATCGGATACCAAGACCAAACATCAGCCGTTCCAATGAGTTGTTCTTGGACGCTTCAATCGCCTTCAGTAAATTCTCGACCGAGGTTTCGCCCATCCGCTCATATGTCAACAATTCTTCCCGATCGAGCCGATACAGGTCGGCTAAGGTCCGAATCGCTTCGTTTTCGTACAATTGGCGGACGACCTTCTCGCCCAGTCCATCAATGTTCATCGCTTGTCGCGACACAAAATGAATGATGCCTTCCACCAATTGTGCCGGACATTCCGGACTGACACATCGGATATCCGCTTCGCCCTCGAGGCGAACAAGTTCCGACGCACAAGCCGGACAGTGTGTCGGAAACTCAATCGGTTGTTCGTTCCCTGTCCGTTCTGAGACGACGACACTGACGACCGCTGGAATGACATCGCCGGCTTTTTTGATGATGACTTGATCATGCAGACGAATATCTTTTTCCGTGATGAAATCGGCATTGTGGAGTGTGGCATAACTGACCGTCGAGCCGGCGACGACGACCGGAGCAAAGCGTGCACGCGGCGTGACTTTCCCGGTTCGTCCCACACTGAAATCAACTTCTTCGACCGTCGTCATGACTTCTTCTGCAGCAAATTTATAAGCCGTTGCAAAACGAGGACTTTTCGCTGTGAACCCGAGCTCTTCTTGATCATCGTAGCGGTCAACCTTCAGCACGATCCCATCGATTTCGTACGGAAGTGTTGCCCGTTCCACCGTCCAGTGCTGAATGTAAGCCAAGATATCTTCCACCGTCTCACACGTCTGCATCTCTTTGTTCGTCGGCAGTCCGAGTTCAGCAAGCTGAAGCATCGCTTCACTGTGCGAACGGGCGCTGAGTGTATTGACACCAACACCATACACGAACAACGACAGATTACGGGATGCCGTAATCGACGAGTCGAGCTGGCGTAAACTTCCGGCTGCCGCATTCCGCGGATTGGCGAACAAGGCTTCTTCCCGTTCCGCCCGATCTTGATTCAGGCGTTCGAAAGATTGTTTAGGCATATAAGCTTCACCACGTACCTCGACCGTTTCATTTTGACGTAACCGCAACGGCAAGGCTTTGATTGTCCGCAGATTTTGCGTGATGTTCTCACCGACCGTTCCGTCGCCGCGTGTCGCACCGCGGACGAGACGTCCGTCTTCGTACTTTAAGGAAATCGCCAGACCATCAAACTTTAATTCGGCGACATATGTCGTCGAACGGCCGAGCGACCGTTCAATCCGGGCGACCCACTCGCGAATCTCCGTCTCATCAAATACGTTCCCGAGCGACAACATCGGTAAGTCATGTGTCACCTTCTCGAACGCGTCAAGCGGAGCCGCGCCGACACGTTGTGTCGGCGAATCGGCCGTAATCAGCTCCGGATGTTCGGTTTCAAGCTCCGTCAGTTCATGCAACAGTTGATCGTATGTGCTGTCCGGTACCGTCGGCTGATCTTGGACGTAATATTCATAACTGTACTGGTTCAGTTTCTGGCGCAATTCATCGATTCGTACTTGTCCTGTCATCTTGGTGCCTCCACTCATACCTTTTTGATCGGTGCGAATTTCGCAAGCAATCGTTTGACCCCGACTTCCGGGAAAGCGATGTCGATTTCTAAGCTGTCACCTGATCCGCGTGTCTGAACGACCGTTCCGCGTCCCCATTTCCCGTGTTCCGCCTTGTCCCCGACGTTCCAGCCGAGTGATTCAGCACCGGACGTCTTCATCGCCGTCGGTTTCGTGACCGAACGTCCGATGACGGCTTTTCCTTGCGGTACCGGACGATCTTCCCACGGCAACGGTTTTGGTTTTTTGCCGGTCCGCTCGAGCACTTCCTCCGGTAATTCGGCGAGGAAACGGGATTCGAGGTTGGCATTCGTCCGTCCGTACAGCGAACGCATTCGCGCGTGCGAGAGATACAATCGTTTTTCAGCGCGTGTGATGCCGACATAGGCGAGACGACGCTCCTCTTCCATCTCATCTTCATCCTGCAACGAACGGCTGTGCGGGAACAAGCCTTCTTCCATTCCGATCAGGAAGACGATTGGGAACTCGAGACCTTTGGCCGAGTGTAACGTCATCAACGTCACTTGTTCACCCGGATCACTTTCATCCAGGGAATCGACATCAGCGACCAACGTCAGATCGGTCAGGAAGGCAATGATCGTCTGTTCTTCCGGATCCGCTTGTGCCGTTTCTTTTTCAAAGTTTTGCGCTACCGTGATGAACTCGTTAATGTTCTCGAGACGGCTTTGTGCTTCAAGTGTCTTGTCTTCTTTTAAGACTTGACGGTAGCCGCTCTTCTCAAGCACTTCTTCGACCAGCTCGGATAAGCTGATGAACTCTTGCATCTGTTGCAGACCAAGAATCATCGTCCGGAAGTCCGTCAGTTTGGCTGCCGTTTTCGGGGCGATGCTCGACAATTCGATGTCACGGATTGCTTCCATTAGGGAGACTCCCTGTAAATCCGCGAAATCACGTAATTTATCGATCGTCGTCGCGCCGATTCCGCGCTTCGGTTCATTGACGATGCGGGCAAACGATAAATCTTCGTTCGGATTCGAAATCAGACGCAGATAAGCCAAGACATCCTTGATTTCTTTCCGGTCGTAGAACTTCGTGCCGCCAATCATTTTGTACGGAACATTGGATTTGAGCAACGTTTCCTCAATCGCCCGTGACTGGGCATTGGTCCGGTACAGAATCGCGACATCGTTTAATTTCATCCCGTAACGCAAGGCATTGCGGATTTCCTGAACGATATAGAACGCTTCTTCCCGTTCGTTTTCTGCTGTATGGATCACGAGTTTTTCGCCTTCCGCGTTTTCCGTCCACAGTTTTTTATCTTTACGGGTGCTGTTGTTCTGAATGACGTGGTTCGCCGCGTCCAGAATCCGTTTTGAAGACCGGTAGTTTTGTTCAAGCAGGATGACTTTCGCTGTCGGATAGTCTTCCTCAAACGACAGGATATTGGCGATGTCGGCTCCGCGCCAACGGTAAATCGACTGATCCGAGTCCCCGACGACACATAAGTTCTGGTGCGCCGCTGCGAGCAGATTGACAAGATCATATTGGGCTTTGTTCGTATCCTGATACTCATCAACATGGATGTATTGGAACTTGCGTTGGTAAAACGCCAAAACGTCCGGATTTTGTTTGAACAACTCGGTCGTCTTCCCGATCAAGTCGTCAAAATCCAGCGCGTTATTGCGGCGCAAGACGGCTTCGTACCCTTTGTAGATTTCAGCAACGGTTTTTTCGTACGGGTTCGTGACGATCGAGGCGTAAAACTCCGCGCTCCGCAATTCGTTTTTTTGACTTGAGATGATCGACAACATCGACCGCGGATCCCATTTCTTCGGATCGAGGTTTTGTTCTTTTAACACAAGTTTAAGCGCCGACTGTTGGTCGCTTGAATCGAGAATCGTGAAATTTCGGTTGTAGCCGATTTTTTCGATGTCCCGACGTAACATCCGGACACACATCGAGTGGAAGGTCGACACCCAGATGTCGTTGGCGACACCACCGACGAGCCGGGAAATCCGGTCACGCATCTCGCGTGCCGCTTTGTTCGTAAACGTGATCGCCAAGATGTTCCACGGGGCGACTTGTTTCGCAGCCATCAAATAGGCGACGCGATGCGTCAAAACACGTGTTTTTCCTGATCCTGCTCCCGCCATGATCAGCAGGGGTCCGTCCGTATGTTTGACCGCTTTTGCTTGCTCCGGATTCAGACCGCTGACAAGCTGTTCACTTAAATTAAACATCTAAATAGCCTCATTTCTATATTCCGAACTTTTGTTCTTATATTTTATCGTGTTGCCGTGACTGTCGCAAGTGCTGCTTCCAAATTCTCATAGATGATGTTGCCGACGATGATCGTATCGGCATGTTCCAGCATTTCTTTCGCCCGCTCGCCCGAGTCGATGCCGCCGCCGTAAAACAACCGACCTTGCTTCAGCACGCGTTTGACCGAGGCGACCAGTTTCGGATCACCATAGATCCCGCTGTACTCCAGATAAACGACCGGCATCCGGAACACACTGTCTGCGAGTTGTGCGTAGGCAATGACCGTGTCGTCCGCCAATGGCTTGGCTTGCGTGACACGGGCGACCTTGGCATCAGGATTCAGTACGATATACCCTTCCCCGACAAGATCGGCGTGCGCTAACATATGACCTACTTCCTCCAGTGCCTCGACTTGTTTTTCAATGACGTGCTCAAGCGTTCCGCTGTTGAGGACGCTTGGTGTCAAGTACGTATCGAACCCCATCGTCGCCGCTTCGAGCTCAGATACTTCCAGGGCAACGGCCACCGGGTAACGACGCAATCGCATCAGTAAATCAAGTGTCGCATCGAGCGTGATGTCATCGGTTCCTCCGACGATGATGGCGTCGGTTCCTGACGTGGCAATCGCTTGGAGGGCGTCTTCTTCAATTTCCTTTGCCGGATCGAGCTTAAAGACATGACGCCATTCATTATACGGTAACAACATGTTGGTTCCACCCTCTCTTTTCATTCGCTGTGTCCAGTATAAAACAAAAACCCATCCCGCGCAGCGCGAGATGGGACACACCTTTCAAGTCCGGACTTGGCGTTTCGTCAACAACGCGGCAAGCCCAAAGGCAAGGAAGGCATACAGGACGGCAAACGCCCATGGTTCAGCCAAGAAAAAACCAAGCACCGGCACATCCAGTAACGGGGAGTCCGGCGAACAGAGCGCCCGCCCGTTAACAATCGCCAGAAACGGCAACGCCGGAACCATGAAGATATAACCAAAGTTGATCCAAAATGCACGTTGCATGACGCAACCTCCTTAACCGATGATGACCGATTCTTTTGGATAATTGTAATTCCGTTTCGGCTGGTTGGCTTTGAGCAGGAGCACAAAGGAAATGACACCGATTCGTCCGATGAACATCAAGACGGACAAGGTCCACTTGCCGACATCGGATAATTCACTCGTAATCCCAAGTGACAATCCGGTTGTTCCAAACGCCGAACAGGCTTCAAAAAACAGGACCAGGAACGGGGCATCTTCAAAGATCAATAAGACAATCAATCCGATCATCGTCACGCCGGTCGAGACGACGATGACGACAAACGCTTTCCAAATATCGGACTGTCCGATCTCACGTCCAAAAATCTTAATCCCATACTCTCCGCGGATAAAGGCAACGACACTGAGCACGGCGACGGCAAACGTCGTCGTCCGAATCCCTCCCCCGACGGAGGAAGGCGACGCCCCGATGAACATCAGAATCGATAAAACAAAAATCGAGGCTTGCGAGAAGGTCGTGATGTCGACCGTCGTCAGTCCGCCGTTTCGGGTCGTTACGGATTGGAACAAGGCATCAACCAGCTTTTCACCGACCGGCAACCCTTTAAAGGATTGATTCCATTCAAACAGCAGCAGGCTGGCTGTTCCGAACAGGACCAAAATAAAGAACGTCGAAGCCGTTAATTTCGTGAATAATGAAAAATGGTACGGTTGACGTGTTGATTGGCGTGTCGCCCGGTAAGAGATGTAGCGCCGGACTTCAACCAAAACCGGGAACCCGATCGCCCCGAGCGTCAATAACAGAATCTGCATGAACACGACAAATAAGTCCCCGCGAAACGGCAATAACGATTCTCCGGTAATATCAAACCCGGCATTGGTCGTCGCGCTGACAGAACCAAACAATCCTTGTAACATCGCTTCACCCAGCGTCGGAAAGTACTTCGTATAATACAAGCCTAAAATCAATGCTCCAATGAGTTCAATCGATAGGATGATCAAAATGACTTCGCGAATGTATTTGACAACACCTTGCATCGTCGTCTGGTTTTGGTCACGGACAACAAGTTGCCGTTCCCGGAAACCAATCCGTTTGCCGAGGATAACCCACATCGCGATATGCAACGACATCAAGCCGATCCCGCTGACCTGGACCAAAATCATGATCATAAAGTAACCAAACGTCGTAAACGTATCCGAGACCGAGACCGTCGTCAGACCGGTCACGCTGACACAACTGACAGCCATGAACACAAGGTCCGTAAAGTCCCAATTGTAATCTCCCCGTGTCGACCAGGGCAATCCAAGCATAATGATTCCGATGATGACGGCAACGAAATAAATAATGACGAGTGACTGGATCGGCGTCAGTTTTCGAATAAAATGTTGCATTTTTTGTTGAAACGCTAAATCCATCCGGCTTCGTCCTCCTTCGCAGAAATAGCGGATAACCGGTTAGTTATCCGCTACTTCCTCCTCTACAAGACCTAATCGTGCGAGTGCCAAGTCATAGCCGCCAGAACCGTAGTTCAGACACCGCTTCACACGGGAAATCGTTGCTGTTGAAGCACCTGTTGCTTTTTCAATCTTGTGGTACGTGTTTCCTTCCCGTAACTGCCGGGCGACTTCAAGTCGTTGTGCCAATGCCTGAATCTCATTGACCGTCGCTAAGTCTTCAAACAATGTATAACAATCTTCTAATGAATCCATCTTCATGATGGCCGTAAATAATTGATCAAGTTCTTTTCCACGCAATTTATCGAGTTGCATCATCTGACTCCCTTTCCCATTCATTGCTCTTTAACAGTTTAAAGTGCGACGTTTTAAATTTCAAGCGTCATCGCAAAATTGCCGGGAAAAGTACTTTCTTGCGTAAGACTTCATAAATCCCCTGCGGTGTGATCCGCACATACGGCAAGTGGGTCGAAGCCAGGAACAGCAAGGTATAGATTGGATCTTCAAACTTGTATCCTCGGGCAAACAACGCTTCGCGCAAAGCCGTTTCTTGAGTGATTAAATCTTCGAGCGGCAAATCGGACGTTTGGCCCATCAACGTTAAAGGAATTTCCGCAATCACTTCGCCGTCATCGACGAGAACGACGCCACCGCCAAACGATTTCATCCGTTCAAAGGCAATCTGCATGTCCCGTTTGGATTTTCCAATCAACAAGATATCGCCGCTGATCGAATACGAGCTGACGAGTCCACCGACGTGGGTCGCAAAGTTTTTTAAGACGGTGTTCAGACGCCATTTCCCTTCGCGGTCAACCAGCATCAAAAACGACTCCGCACATCCGTCCGGTAACACTTGCATGCTCGTATCATGTTCAATCTGATACAGCTTCATGATGACGGAATTGACCATTTCCAGTCCGACCGGCATGCTGAAGGAAAAGTCATGTTCCGTCAGTTCAATCCCGATTTCAGACTTCTGCATCAAGTCAAGCGCATGATCCATCGCTTCGACCGGGTAACACGGGATATCGTTTTTCCGGACCCATGTTCCTCGTGCCAAGACATCGACCGGTGTCGGTTGGTCTTTTGCTTCCAAGATGTTCAGGTGGGCAATCCGTCCCGGTGCGATGCTGCCGAGCAGATGATCCAGGTTAAAGTGACGTGCCGCATTATAAGAGGCAATCCGGTACGCTTCTTCCGGAGCAATCCCTGCAGCCAGCATCAACCGAATCGTCTCATCCATCAGACCGGCTTTATAAAAGGAAGGGGTCGATCCATCTGTCGTCACGAGCACCTTCTCGTAGTTCTGTAATCCCGCTTCAACGAGTCCCGCAAAAATATCCGGTAAGTCGGGACGAATCGACGAGTAACGGATGGTCGTCGTATAGCCGAGCTCGAGCCGCATCAATGCTTCTTCGACCGTCATCGCTTCGTGGTCGCTCGTCACGCCGTATAATGCCATCTTCGTCAACGTTTTCGCGGAGGCTCCCGGAAAATGTCCTTCGATCGGTTTTCCGAGCTTCATCGCATCCTGCATCCATTGCAACAACTCGTCATCACCTTGCGAAAGACGCGGCCAGCCGGTCAGTTCGCCGGCTTGAATGACTTGGGGATGCTTCAGCCAAGCTTGAATCCGCCGGTTGTCAATCGTGATGCTGTCGGCGTCGAGTTCCGTCTGGGCATCGAGTCGTGCCCACCAATACATCGAGGTCGGCAGATCCGCTAATGCTTCGACTTGCGCAAACGCTTGCTCCACCGGCTCTAACAAAAGAAGCATATTGTCATTCACAAGTGTCGTCGTGCCGCGTTCCGCCGCAAACTTCGCAAGCGTCGCCGGGTTATAGAGTTGGAACGGGTGCGCGTGCGGTTCGATGTAGCCCGGGACGATGAATTTCCCGGCAGCATCGTACACTTCGTCCGCCGTTTCCGGCATGTCCGGTCCGACGTAGATGATCCGGTCGCCGCTGATCCAAATGTTCGCTGTCCGCCATGCTTTGAGTCCTTGATTTAAGTACGTCGCATTTTCAATCACGAGTGTAGGCGCAAGCTTTCCATTGATGACCGCTTGATGGGTCCGGACTTCTGTTTTCGTCCATGGGGACCGTCCACAATTTTTTTTCATGAAAGCTCGACCTCCTTTTTATCTGAAAACGCTTTCTTATAGTTCTTATACTAAAATGTTACCGGAAAAGTTTCAAGCTTATTCGTCGTCAATTCGACTCATTTCGCCAAAATAACACAAAACCGCCACGGAAGACAAGCGTCTTTCGTCGCCGGATACAAAAAAAGCCGGTCCCTCACAATCATGTGAGCGCACCGGCTTATTGCCGTTATAAAATCAGATCGTTCGAAATGCTTTTTTGGCGATATCCGTCCGGTAAAAGAAGCCGGTCCGGTCAAATGATTCGAGTCCGCTGTAGATCGTCGACACTGCCTCTTCCGTGTTCGCCGCTTTCGCGACACAAACGAGGACGCGTCCTCCTGCAGATAACACCGTCTCATGTTCACCGGCGACGGTTCCGGCATGAAAGACAAGGACATCGGAACCAATCGTATCCGTCCGGACCAGATGGCCCGTTGTCGGCTGTTCCGGATATCCATTCGCCGCGATGACGACACCGACGACGGCTTCATCCGACCAGACGACTTCGGGAACGTCGCCTTCCATCAAGGGGATGATGACATCCAGCAGTTCGGTTTCGAGGCGGGGCAAAATCACTTCCGTCTCCGGATCGCCGAAGCGCGCATTAAACTCAATCACGGACGGTCCACGGTCGGTCAACATCAGACCGGCGTATAGAAAACCGGTAAACGGAATCCCTTCACTCGCCATCTGTTCGACGAGCGGTCGGAGAACTCGTTGCATCGCTTCCTGTGTTACCGCCTGTTCATCAAACTGTGGTAACGGACTGTAAGCGCCCATACCACCCGTGTTCGGACCAAGATCACCATCAAAGACCCGCTTGTGGTCTTGCGACAAGACCATCGGAATGACGGTTTCTTCGTGCACGAAAGCCATCAGCGAACATTCCTCTCCGACAAGACACTCTTCGATCACGACACTGCTCTGCTCCCCGAAATCACCGGCAAAAATTTCGTCGACAGCTTGGATGGCTTGTTCCGTCGTCGCAGCGACGGTCACACCTTTCCCAGCTGCCAGACCATCTGCTTTGATGACGATCGGTGCTCCTTGCGCCCGAATGTAAGCATTCGCTTCGACCGCGGAAGTAAAGACCGCATGGTCAGCCGTCGGAATCCCGGCCCGGTCCATCAAGGCTTTCGCAAATTGTTTACTGCCTTCAATCGCCGCCGCTTCACGGGACGGTCCAAAGATCTTTAATCCGGCTGCTTGGAACGCATTGACGATTCCGAGGACAAGCGGTCCTTCGGGTCCGACGATCGTCCAATCAATCTGCTCGTCACGGGCGAACTGAACCAATTCCCCAATGGCGTCTTCCCGAATCGGGACACAAACAGCTTCCGTCATCCCGACGTTTCCAGGTGCTGCATAAATCGTATCAATCCGGACATCTTGTGCCAGTTTCCAAACGAGCGCATGCTCGCGTCCACCTTTACCGACTACTAATACTTTCACTCGGACCGCCTCCGCTTAGTGTTTAAAATGACGAACGTTCGTAAAGATCATCGTGATGCCGTGTTTGTTACACGCATCAATGGATTCTTGGTCACGAATCGATCCACCCGGTTGGATGATCGCCGTGATGCCTGCCGCTGCCGCTGCTTCGACCGTATCCCCCATTGGGAAGAAGGCGTCTGATCCCATTGCGGCACCAATCGCTTTCTCACCGGCTTGGGTAATCGCGATATTCGCTGAACCAACACGGTTCATCTGTCCGGCGCCGACGCCGACCGTCACTTCGTCTTTCGCAATGACGATGGCGTTCGATTTGACGTGTTTGACCGCACGCCAAGCGAGTTTTAAGTCTTCCCATTCAGCTGCCGTCGGTTTCCGGTCCGTTACGACACGTGCTGACGCATCATCGAGTGTCTCATCGTCACTGTCTTGCACAAGCATGCCGCCGGCGACTGCCGTATAACGAATCGCTTGGACACGTTTGACATCCAGTTCGAGTAACCGAAGATTTTTCTTCGCTGCAAGCAACGTAAACGCGTCTTCCGTAAAGGAAGGAGCGATGATAATTTCGAGGAAGATTCCGCTTAACTGTTCTGCTGTTGCGAGATCGACTTCGCGGTTCAAGGCCACAATCCCACCGAAGATGGAGACAGGATCGGCGGCGTGCGCCCGGCGGAAGGCTTCGTCGATTGTCGGACCAACCGCGACGCCACATGGATTCATGTGTTTGACGACGACGGCTGCCGCTTCGCGGAACTCATCGAGAATCTCAAGCGCTGCATTGGCATCCTGAATATTGTTGTAGGACAATTCTTTGCCGTGGAGTTGCTTCGCGGAAGCGAGTGATGCCCCGCGGTAAATCGGTGTTTTGTAAAAGGCGGCTTCCTGGTGTGGATTTTCTCCATAGCGCAGATCCTGAACCTTCTCTAGCGTGATCGTCAACTGATCCGGGAACTTTTCGCCTGTCTGCGTCAAGAAGTAGTCCGCAATCAAGGCATCGTAAGCCGCTGTATGGCGGAACGCTTTTGCTGCCAGCTTTTGGCGTGTTTCGAACGTCGTTCCACCAAGATGAATCTCGTTGATGACATCTGCGTAATCTGCCGGATCAACGATGACCGTCACCGCCGCATGATTTTTCGCGGCAGACCGGATCATGCTCGGTCCACCGATATCGATGTTTTCAATCGCATCGGCGTACGAGACGTCTTCTTGCATGACCGTTTCTTTGAACGGATAGAGATTGACGACAACAAAATCAATCGGTTCGATCTGTTGTTCTGCCATCTGTTCCCGGTGGCTCTCGAGATCACGTCGTCCAAGCAGTCCACCATGGACCATCGGATGAAGGGTCTTGACCCGTCCGTCCAGCATCTCTGGAAACTGTGTGACTTCACTGATACCAATGACCGGAAGTCCTGCTGCCTCAAGGGCTTGATGTGTCCCACCTGTCGAAACGAGTTCAATCCCTGCCTGATGCATCGCCTGTCCTAATTCCACGATGCCGGTTTTGTCTGATACACTGATTAACGCTCTCATACGTTTGCCTCCTCTTTCATCCACTCTTCGATGACTTGCGGGTACAGTTTATGCTCGACTTGCTGAATCGCCTGTTGCAGCGTTTCCCGTGTCATATCCTCTGTGATCCGGACCGCTTCTTGTGCAATGATCGGTCCTGTGTCCATCCCTTCATCGACTATATGAATTGTAACACCTGTGATTTTGACTCCGCCACGAAATGCTTGCCCGATCGCATCTTTTCCGGGAAAAGCCGGCAACAACGACGGGTGGATGTTGACGATTCGTCCGGCGTAGTGGGCCAGCAGGACATCCCCGATCAACCTCATATACCCCGCCAGGATGATCCGCTCCACATGTCGCCGCTCCAACTCGGCGACGATTTCCCGCTCGAACGTTGGTTTATCCGGATACTCCTTGGCTGTAAACACGAACACATCACAGTTACGTGCGCGTGCCCGTTCAATCACTTTCGCTTGTTTTTGATCACAGACGACGAGTTCAATCGTAGCCTGCAGACGTCCTTCTTCAATCGCTTCGAACAATGCTTCGACATTACTGCCACTTCCCGAGGCAAAACAGGCGATTTTCATTGATCGACTCCATGGATGCGGACGCCCGGCTCATCCGTGACTGTCCCAATCGTATAGACTGTCTCATTTTCACGGGCAAGGCGTGCCGTGACGGCATCGACATCTTCCGGTTTAACGATCATCATGTAACCGATGCCCATGTTGAAGACATTGTACATATCGTGACGTGGCACGTTTCCGGCTTGTTCGAGCCAATCGAAGACCGGCAACGTCGGCCATTTTTTCGGATCAAACGTCGCACCGCATCCTTCAGGAAGAACACGTGGAACGTTTTCGTAAAAACCGCCGCCGGTAATATGGACCATCGCCTGAATTTTTTCTGTTTCGAGGGCCGCTTTGACCGCTTCGACGTAAATCCGCGTCGGCATCAGCAACGTATTGCCGATCGTACTGCCGAACATCATCAACTCATCTTCGTACCGCAGACCGCTTTCGGCGACGATCTTCCGGACAAGTGAGAAACCGTTCGAATGGACACCCGACGAAGCGAGACCTAAGATGACGTCTCCCGGTTGAACGTGTTCTCCTGTGATCAATTTTTGTTTTTCGACGGCACCGACCGCGAATCCGGCGATATCGTATTCACCGTCTGCATACATCCCCGGCATTTCTGCCGTTTCCCCGCCGATCAATGTACAACCGGACTGGACACAACCTTCGGCAACGCCGGCGACGATCCGTTCAATTTTAGCGGGGACTGCTTTCCCTAGGGCGATGTAATCGAGGAAATAGAGCGGTTCCGCCCCTTGGACGATGATGTCGTTGACACACATCGCAACACAATCAATTCCGATTGTATCGTGCTGGTCGAGGGCGAAGGCAAGCTTCAGCTTCGTCCCGACGCCGTCCGTACCGCTGACGAGGACCGGTTCTTTCAGATTCAATTGACTGAGGTCGAACATTGCACCGAAACTGCCGAGTCCCGTCATGACTTCTTTGCGCATCGAGCGGGCCACGTGTTTTTTCATTCGAGAAACGGATTCGTATCCTGCCGTCAGGCTGACACCTGCTGCTTCGTATTGTTTACTCATGCTTTGTTCCCCCATCTGTTCAAAGTTTGGCTTCTAGTTCTAATGCACCGATTGGTGTTGGATATTCGCCTGTGAAACAAGCCGTACATTGACCTTTTAACGGACCATCAAACGGGCGGTCGATTGCATTGACCATTCCGTTGACCGTCAGAAACTCAAGTGAATCGGCTCCGATTTCCCGGCAAATCTCACTTGGTGTCAAGCGGGCGGAAATCAGTTCATCTTTTGAGGATGTATCGATCCCGTAATAACACGGATTGGTGATGGGTGGTGCCGTGATGCGGACATGGACTTCGGTTGCCCCGGCTTCCCGTAACAGTCCGACGATGCGGCGGCTTGTCGTCCCGCGAACGATTGAATCATCGACCATGATGACCCGTTTGCCGTTGACGACACCCCGCAGTGCCGATAACTTCATCTTGACGCCGCGCTCACGGAGTTCTTGTGACGGTTGAATGAACGTCCGACCGACATAACGATTTTTGATCAATCCCATTTCATACGGGATGCCGCTCGCTTCCGCATACCCGATGGCAGCGGAAATACTCGAATCCGGCACTCCGGTGACGACGTCTGCCTCGACCGGTGCTTCTTCGAACATCTTTTTGCCAAGTGCTTTTCGTGCCGTATGGACGTTGACCCCATCAATCATCGAATCGGGACGGGAAAAGTAGATGTATTCCATCGAACACATCGCCCGCTCATGTGGTTCCATATATTGACGCGATGACATGCCGGACGTTGTGATGGTCACGAGCTCCCCAGGCTCGATATCCCGAATGAACTCGGCGCCGACGATGTCAAACGCACATGTTTCGGACGAAAAGACGATTCCGCCGTCCGGTGTTTTCCCGAGCGACAACGGCCGCAGACCGTGTGGATCAACGGCGACGTACAACGTATCTTCCGTCAAGAACAAGAACGCGAACGCGCCGACGAGTCGGGCCAGACTATCGGCAATCCGGTCTTCAAGCGTCGGTAACTTACTCCGTTTGACGAGGTGAGCGACAACTTCCGTATCACTCGTCGTTTGGAAAATCGCTCCCTCTGCTTCAAGCAGATGTTTTAACGAATCGGCATTGACGAGGTTCCCGTTGTGCGCAAGCGCCAAGTCGCCCGTCCGTGATTTAAAATGGAGCGGTTGTGTATTTTCAAGCGTATTTCCCCCAGCCGTCGAATAGCGGACATGTCCGATGGCGTGGTGCCCGGATAAAGAATCCAGTGTTTCTTGCGAAAAAACTTCCGTGACGAGCCCTTGTCCCCGATGCGGCAGGAGCAGTTTGCCGTCGCTTGCGACGATCCCTGCCCCTTCCTGTCCCCGGTGTTGCAGGCTGTGGAGTCCGTAATACGCCAGTTGCGCCGCTTCCGGTTGTCCAAAAATCCCGAACACCCCACACTCTTCATTTAATCCTTTGATGTCATATAACACGCGATCGCCCCTTCCCAGTCGGCTTGCAGTGTTGAACGTTTTGCTTCGATGAGTGTATCGCTTGTCTTGATTTGCAAAGCATCTTGATCGGTAACGTATCCTATTTTATGCGCCCCTGTAAGTTTTACGAAGGCTGCTTCCTGTTCCGGCTTCACCGTCACGACGAAACGTGATTGCGATTCACTGAACAGGTGCAGGGCTGGTCCGTCAAATGTCACGTCAAGACCAAGTGTCGTTCCGAATGTCATCTCGGCTAAGGCAACGGCGAGACCACCTTCTGCCACGTCATGGATCGCTGTGACTTGTCCCGCTTGAACCGCCGCTTGCAAAGCCAGTAAACGCTCTTGTTCGACGGCTAAGTCAATCTGCGGTGCTTTCCCGAATGATTTTTCGAATTGCAGGTATTGCAGTTCACTGCCGCCGAATTCTGCTGTCGTTTCTCCAAGCAGGTAAACAGCGTCGCCTGCTTGCTTGACGTGTTGTGTCGTAATCCATTCTGTCTGTTCGTGAAGACCGACCATCCCGACGACCGGCGTCGGATGGACTGCTTTGCCGGCGGATTCATTGTACAAGGAAACATTCCCGCCGATGACCGGCGTCTCGAGCACACGGCACGCTTCTGCCATTCCGGCCGTCGCTTGCTGTAGTTGCCAGAAGCCTTCCGGTTTATCCGGATTCCCGAAGTTCAGGCAATCGGTGATCGCCAGTGGTGTCGCACCACTCGCAACGATGTTGCGGGCTGCTTCGGCGACGGCAATCTGTCCGCCGACGAACGGATCGAGGTAAACGAAACGGCTGTTGCAGTCTGTCGTCATCGCGAGTGCTTTGTTCGTTCCGCGAACCCGGATGACGGCTGCATCAGAACCCGGTGCAACGACCGTTGACGTTTGAACCATATGATCGTATTGGTCGTAGACCCAACGTTTTGAAGCAATCGTCGGTTGTTTGAGCAAGGCACGCCATGTCTCGACCACATCGTCAACGACTGGTAACGTTTCCTCCATCGTTTGGAACTCTTCATAATATGCCGGGACACGGGATGGTTTGTTGTAGACCGGTGCTTCTTCCGCGAGTGCATCCACCGGTACTTCAGCGACGATTTTGCCGTGGTGAACGAGACGAAGGACTTTTTCATCGATGACTTCTCCGACATGCACTGCATGAAGTCCCCATTTGCTGACAATCGCTTCGATTTCCGATTCGCGTCCGCGTTCAACGACCAACAACATCCGTTCTTGTGATTCCGATAACATCATTTCATAAGCTGTCATGCCTGTTTCCCGTTGCGGGACATCATCCAGATGCATCTCGATGCCCATACCGGCTTTTGAAGCCATCTCGGCTGATGACGATGTCAGTCCGGCAGCTCCCATATCCTGCATGCCGACAAGCGCCGGATGACCAACGATTTCAAGACAGGCTTCGATCAAGAGTTTCTCCATGAACGGATCCCCGACCTGAACGGCCGGACGTTTCGCTTCCGTATCTTCCCCAAGATCTTCTGAAGCAAAGGTCGCTCCGTGAATCCCGTCGCGTCCGGTTGCGGCTCCGACGTACATGACCGAGTTCCCCGCCCCTTTGGCGAGACCCTTTTGAATGTCTTCATGGTTGATCAAGCCGATACACATCGCATTGACAAGCGGATTGCCCTCATACGAATGATCAAAGCCGACTTCTCCTCCGATCGTCGGAATCCCGACACAGTTCCCGTATCCGGCAATTCCAGCGACCACTTGTTCAAACAGTTGATTGACACGCGGTGTGCCGAGGTGTCCGAACCGAAGCGAGTTCATCAAGGCGACCGGACGGGCTCCCATCGAAAAGATATCGCGGATGATTCCACCGACACCGGTCGCTGCCCCTTGGTACGGTTCGACGGCTGACGGGTGGTTGTGACTCTCGATTTTAAAGACGACGGCTTGATTGTCCCCGATATCGACGACACCGGCTCCTTCACCCGGACCTTGCAGGACGCGTGGACCTGTCGTCGGAAACTGACGTAACACCGGCTTCGACGTCTTGTACGAACAGTGCTCCGACCACATGACGGAAAATAATCCGATTTCTGTGTAGTTCGGTTGGCGTCCGAGTAAGTTGACGACCATCTCATATTCCGCGTCGCTCAGTCCCATCGTTGCGTAGATCCGTTGTTCCTGAATTTGCTCCATCGTTGGTTCAGACTGTTGTTTTAACATGATGTGCCCCCTGTTTGACGAGTGAAGTGAATAACTTAAGTCCATCGGTTCCGCCGGTCAGCAGCTCAACTGCCCGTTCCGGGTGTGGCATCATGCCGAGAACATTCCCGGCTTTATTCGTGATGCCGGCGATATCGCCGCGTGATCCGTTCGGGTTATCGGTATACGTAAAGGCAATTTGTCGGTTCGTCTGTAACATCGCATACGTTGCATCGTCACAGTAGTAGTTGCCTTCTCCGTGTGCGATCGGAATCGTAATCGTTTCTTGCGCTGCATAATCCGACGTAAAACGCGTCTCATTGTTTTCGACCTTCAGTTCAACCGTCCGGCACATGAACTTCAGTCCCGTATTGCGGTGCAAGACACCCGGGAGAAGCCCGGCTTCAACAAGAATTTGGAATCCGTTGCAGATGCCGAGGACTGTTTTGCCTTCTGCCGCAAATCGTTTCACTTCCTCCATGATCGGTGAGAATTGAGCGATCGCGCCACACCGGAGATAGTCACCGTAGGAGAAGCCACCCGGTAACAGGACGCCGTCGTATCCTTCAAGGGACGTTTCCGTATGGAAGACGTAGTCCGCTTCTTCGCCGAGTGCGTCTTTGACAGCATGATACATATCTAGATCACAGTTCGATCCGGGAAAAACGATGACGGCAAACTTCATACGGTCGTCACCTCTTCTACGTCAAAACGGTAATCTTCCATCACAGTGTTGACGAGCAGTTTCTGACACATCTCATGAATCATCGCGTCCGTTGTCTCATCTGAAACGAGCAACTCAATCCGCTTGCCGATCCGAACTTCTTCGACCCCTGCAAAACCAAGCTGGCTGAGACCGCCTTTGACCGCGACACCTTGTGGATCTAAAATACTTTCTCGTAATGCGACCGCTACTGTAACCTTTTTCATTGTCCGTTTCCCCCTAGGCGATTGAATAGTGTTTGGTATGTGTCGATGAGTGATCCGATATTGCGGCGAAAAACGTCTTTGTCGAGGTGTTCGCCCGTTTCCTTATCCCATAACCGGCATGTATCCGGTGAGATTTCGTCTGCCAGCAAAATTTCGCCGGCCGGTGTTTTACCGTATTCCAGTTTAAAATCAACGAGCGTAATGCCCTTGTTATCAAAGTAGGGACGCAAGACGTCATTGACACGATGGGCTTCCTGTTCAAGCCGTAAAAGCTCTTCTGTAGTCGCAATCTTCAGTAAATTGATGTGTGCCGGTGTGACAAGCGGATCACCTAAGCTGTCATCTTTATAATAAAACTCGACGATCGGCGTCTCGAGCACCGTTCCTTCTTCGATGCCCAGCCGTTTACTGAGGCTGCCGGCGACGACGTTTCGCACGACGACCTCAAGTGGAATGATGGTGACACGACGTACGAGCTGTTCGCGCTCCGATGTCCGTTCAATGAAGTGGGTCGGAATTCCCGCCGCTGCGAGGACCTCAAAAAAGTGGCTCGTCAAGCGGTTGTTTAATTCTCCTTTACCGGCAAACTCTGCCTTCTTCTCTCCATTAAATGCTGTTGCCTCGTCTTTGTAGACGATGCGGAGCACATCCTGCTCCTGCGTCGTGTATAACCGTTTCGCCTTGCCTTCATAAAGTGGTTGCATCGATTTCGTCCCCCATGATCCTAAGATGTAGACGGGAGCTGAGCTCCCGTCCCAGGTTGATTAGTTCAAGCCACACCGTTCAAAGATTTCATCGACTCGGCTCGTATGATACGTTGGATCAAAACAAGCATCGAGTTCTTCTTCTGTAAAGAGTTGTTGAATGTCCGCTTCCTGCCATAAGACATCGCGGAACATGATTTGTTCTTCCCATGCCTGCATCGCCCGCGGTTGAACGAAATCGTAGGCCGCTTCACGTGACCAGCCTTTTTCGATCAAAGCGAGTAAGACGTGACCGGAGAAGATGACACCAAACGTCCGGTCCATGTTGCGTTTCATGTTTTCCGGGAACACCGTCAGATTTTTGATGATGTTACCGAACCGGTTCAACATATAGTTGAGTAATCCCGTCGCATCCGGCAAAATGATCCGTTCCGCAGACGAATGGGAGATATCCCGTTCATGCCACAGTGAGACATTTTCGTACGCTGTCACCATATGGCCGCGGATGACACGGGCAAGACCCGTCATGTTCTCCGAACCGATCGGATTCCGTTTGTGCGGCATCGCCGATGATCCCTTTTGACCTTTAGCGAAGAATTCTTCGACTTCACGGGTCTCCGTTTTTTGAAGACCACGAATTTCCGTCGCCATCTTTTCAATCGATGTCGCGATTAAGGCAATCGTCGACATGTAATGGGCATGACGATCACGTTGCAGGGTTTGCGTCGAGACCGGTGCCGGTTTCGTGCCAAGCTTCTCACAGACATATTTTTCGATGAACGGGTCGATGTTCGCAAACGTTCCGACCGCCCCCGACATCTTGCCGTATTCGACTGTTTCCCGTGCTGCCTCGAACCGGACTTTATTGCGTTTCATTTCTTCGTACCAAAGGGCCAGCTTCAGACCAAACGTCGTCGGCTCAGCGTGTACGCCGTGCGTACGTCCCATCATGACCGTATACTTATGTTCGTTGGCTTTGACCTTCAAGATTTCAATGAAACGATCAAGATCGGCCGCCAAGATATCATTGGCTTGTTTCAACAGATACGATAACGCCGTATCAACGACGTCCGTTGACGTCAGTCCGTAATGAACCCATTTGCGTTCTTCGCCCAGTGTCTCTGATACGGCACGTGTGAAGGCGATGACGTCGTGTCGTGTCTCTTGCTCGATTTCATTGATCCGATTGACATCAAAGGAAGCTTTTTCCCACAGCAACTGGACGTCTTCTTTTGGAATCACACCAAGCTCACTCCAGGCTTCACATGCTAAAATCTCAACTTTCAACCAGGCTTCGAATTTGTTCTGTTCTGTCCAGATCGCTTTCATTTCAGGACGTGTATAGCGTTCGATCATCTAACCGTCTCCTTCCATATCTGCAGGCGCGCAACTTCGGCCAACGCTTCTTCGACCGAATCAGCCAAGATGTTCAGATGCCCCATCTTCCGCCCCTGTTTTGCGTCCTGCTTTCCGTATAAATGGACTTTCGTCCGTGAGGATAACATCGGTAATGCCTCGTCTAATGCTGTGATATGTTGACCTAGGATGTTCGCCATGACGACCGGTGTCGTCAAGCGGGTATCGCCAAGCGGCAGTCCGCAGATGGCTCGTATGTGTTGCTCAAACTGTGACGTCTCGCACGCATCAATCGAATAATGACCCGAGTTGTGCGGACGCGGCGCCAGTTCGTTGACGATCAGTTCGGAACCGACGACGAACAGTTCGATTGCCAGTGTGCCGATCAAATCGACATCGTTCGCGAGACGCGTCGCCAGGTCAATCGCTTGGTGCTCCAAGTCGCTTGAGATGCGGGCGGGAACGATCGACAGATGCAGGATGTTGTCTTGATGGATATTTTCACTGACCGGGAAGACTTTTGTTTCCCGCTCGCTTCGCGTGACGATGACGGAAATCTCTTGGTCAAACGGCAACCACTTTTCGGCGACGTATGCTGTCGGTTCAAAACGGGCGACGGCCGTTTCTAGATCCAGTTCTGTTCGAATGACCGTCTGCCCTTTGCCGTCATAACCAAACCGGGCTGTTTTTAAGACGAAGGGAAGACCTAACTGCCGTTTTGCTTCGAGAAGATCATCGGTCGTCTGAACTGCCTGGTATGGTGCCACCTGGTAACCGAGCTGTTCCATCAGTTCCTTCTCACGAATCCGGTGTTGTGTCCGAAACAGAAGTTCGGTGCCGTGGATCAATTTACCACCGATGGCTTCCGCTACTTCGTGTGAGATGTTTTCAAACTCATACGTTACGACATCCGAGGCGTCAGCCAGTCGTTTTGCTGCCTCGACATCCGTGAACGGTGCCTGAATCTGTTGATCGGCAACTTGCGCACACGGTGCATTCTCCGTCGGATCCAGCGTGATAAGCGAATATCCCATTTGGCGTGCAGATAAAGCCATCATCCGCCCTAATTGTCCTCCGCCTAAGATTCCAATTCGTGTCATGTCAGATGCACCTCCGAAGCGATGACATCCCCTTCCAGTTCGACCCGCATATGATCTAAAGCCCGGGCAATCCGTTCATCGACGGTCGCAAGAATCTGAGCTGCAAGCAAACCGGCATTTTTCGCTCCAGCGTCTCCAATCGCAACGGTCGCGACCGGAACACCACCTGGCATCTGAACGATCGAGAGTAAGGAATCGATGCCTTGGAGTGCTTTGCTCTGAATCGGGACACCAATCACGGGGAGCGTTGTCTTCGCTGCCACCATTCCTGGAAGGTGGGCTGCCCCACCTGCACCGGCAATGATGACTTTTAATCCTCGTTCCCGAGCGGATTCCGCATAACGAAACATTAAGTCCGGTGTCCGGTGTGCGGAGACCACTTTCTTTTCGTATGCAATGTCCAATTGATCCAGTACATCACACGTTTTCTGCATGGTCACCCAATCCGATTGACTGCCCATGATGACTCCGATTTCCACCTTACTCATCTTCGTCTCCTCCTTTTTGCATAAAAAAAGCCCAAACCACGTCTAAAAGGGTGGCTTAGGGTATAAAAAGGTACGCCAAAAAACGATCGACGAACATCCATATACCCCATAGTCCAACGATTTAGGGTCGTCGGGTAGAAACTTGCAAGCCATATCCCTGCTATTATACGAGGTGTTATATTCAATCTTCCTATCACGCCTTCATCTTAACAAGACTGAACTCGATTCGTCAACCAAAGGCGAACAATTTAATTATCTGAAAATTCATCGTTCGGTTTTATACTTAATTTCTCCCATTTGGTTGGTTTTCCATTCGGAAATTTAAACTGCTGTCAACCTGACAGAAAGAAAAACTACTAAAAAAGACCACCCTCTCATAAAAGAAAGGATGGTCTTCGCGAAAAAACAATTCGATTCATGCGTTCTCAGATTCGAGTTTCGGCTTACAGTCAAAGATAATTTGTTGTCGGATAGGGTACGGTTCTCCGTTGGCATCAAGTCCAAAAATCGGTTCTTCCCGTCGAACGGTCGGACGATAACCCATGGCATCAATCCGATCAATGCACTCGCTGATCGTTTCATTTTCTTCTACGGCAACGCGCATTTTTTGTTTTTTTGCCATGAGTCTCACATTCCTTCCTTATTATATATAGGAAAAAAACCAAAAAAAGTCCATAAAAAAGCGGCGGCCCTTGAGCGTATGCTCCAGAACCACCGTTTGCCTGGCAACGTCCTATCCTCACAGGGGGAAGCCCCCAACTACTTTCGGCGTTCAAGTGCTTAACTTCCGTGTTCGGCATGGGAACGGGTGTGACCACTTGGCTATCGTCACCAGACGACGGGCTCGCGCCCTCAAAACTGAAGTCATCAACAAGATCATCTGCTAGAACAAGGCCTCGACCGATTAGTATCACTCAGCTCCGCATGTCGCCATGCTTCCACCCGTGACCTATCTACCTCATCGTCTCTGAGGGGTCTTTCTTGATTACTCAAAGGGAAATCTCATCTTGGAGGGGGCTTCATGCTTAGATGCTTTCAGCATTTATCCCGTCCGCACGTAGCTACCCAGCGATGCTCCTGGCGGAACAACTGGTACACCAGCGGTGCGTCCATCCCGGTCCTCTCGTACTAAGGACAGCTCTCCTCAAATTTCCTGCGCCCACGACGGATAGGGACCGAACTGTCTCACGACGTTCTGAACCCAGCTCGCGTACCGCTTTAATGGGCGAACAGCCCAACCCTTGGGACCTACTCCAGCCCCAGGATGCGATGAGCCGACATCGAGGTGCCAAACCTCCCCGTCGATGTGGACTCTTGGGGGAGATCAGCCTGTTATCCCCAGGGTAGCTTTTATCCGTTGAGCGATGGCCCTTCCATGCGGAACCACCGGATCACTAAGCCCGACTTTCGTCCCTGCTCGACTTGTAGGTCTCGCAGTCAAGCTCCCTTCTGCCTTTGCGCTCTACGAATGATTTCCAACCATTCTGAGGGAACCTTTGGGCGCCTCCGTTACTGTTTAGGAGGCGACCGCCCCAGTCAAACTACCCGCCTGACACGGTCCTCCAGCCGGATGACGGCTGCGAGTTAGAGACTCTATGCATGAAGGGCGGTATCCCAAGGGTGACTCCTCCGAAGCTGGCGCTCCGGTCTCGACGTCTCCCGCCTATCCTGTACATCATGCACAAAGCCTCAATATCAGGCTGTAGTAAAGCTCCATGGGGTCTTTCCGTCCTGTCGCGGGTAACCTGCATCTTCACAGGTACTATGATTTCACCGGGTCTCTCGTTGAGACAGTGCCCAAATCGTTACGCCTTTCGTGCGGGTCGGAACTTACCCGACAAGGAATTTCGCTACCTTAGGACCGTTATAGTTACGGCCGCCGTTTACTGGGGCTTCGGTTCAAAGCTTCGCTTGCGCTAACCCATCCCCTTAACCTTCCAGCACCGGGCAGGCGTCAGCCCCTATACGTCATCTTGCGATTTAGCAGAGACCTGTGTTTTTGCTAAACAGTCGTTTGGGCCTATTCACTGCGGCTCTACTCATGTAGAGCGTCCCTTCTCCCGAAGTTACGGGACCATTTTGCCGAGTTCCTTAACGAGAGTTATCCCGCGCGTCTTAGAATTCTCATCCCGCCTACCTGTGTCGGTTTACGGTACTGGCACCTTCCACCTCACTAGAGGCTTTTCTTGGCAGTGTGAAATCGTGACCTTCGTCCCTACGGGACTCCGCATCGTTCCTCGACTTTGATGCCTGACGGATTTGCCAATCAGACGGTCTCGAAACTTACACATGCACTTCCATCCGCATGCGTCACTATCCTCCTGCGTCCCCCCATTGTTCAAACGGTGGATCGGTGGTACAGGAATATCAACCTGTTATCCATCGCCTACGCCTTTCGGCCTCGGCTTAGGTCCAGACTAACCCTGAGCGGACGAGCCTTCCTCAGGAAACCTTGGGCTTTCGACGGAGGGGATTCTCACCCCTCTTTTCGCTACTCACACCGGCATTCTCACTTCCAAACGCTCCACTGCTCCTTACGGTACAGCTTCACAGCGGTTTGGAACGCTCCCCTACCATTCCTTACGGAATCCGCAGCTTCGGTGGTATGTTTAGCCCCGTTACATTTTCGGCGCGGCGCCACTCGACTAGTGAGCTATTACGCACTCTTTGAATGGTGGCTGCTTCTAAGCCAACATCCTAGCTGTCTAGGCAGCGCCACATCCTTTTCCACTTAACATACACTTTGGGACCTTAGCTGGCGGTCTGGGCTGTTTCCCTCTTGACTACGGATCTTATCACTCGCAGTCTGACTCCCGAGTATAAGTTGCCGGCATTCGGAGTTTAACTGAATTCGGTAACCCTGTGGGGGCCCCTAGTCCAATCAGTGCTCTACCTCCGGAACTCTCAACCTCGAGGCTAGCCCTAAAGCTATTTCGGGGAGAACCAGCTATCTCCAGGTTCGATTGGCATTTCACCGCTACCCACACCTCATCCCCGCACTTTTCAACGTGCGTGGGTTCGGACCTCCAGTCAGTGTTACCTGACCTTCATCCTGGACATGGGTAGATCACCTGGTTTCGGGTCTACGACAACGCACTATGGCGCCCTATTCAGACTCGCTTTCGCTACGGCTCCGCCTCATCAGCTTAACCTCGCGCGCTATCGTAACTCGCCGGTTCATTCTACAAAAGGCACGCCATCACCCATTAACGGGCTCTGACTACTTGTAGGCATACGGTTTCAGGATCTATTTCACTCCCCTTCCGGGGTGCTTTTCACCTTTCCCTCACGGTACTGGTTCACTATCGGTCACTAGGGAGTATTTAGCCTTGGGAGATGGTCCTCCCGGATTCCGACGGGGTTTCACGTGTCCCGCCGTACTCAGGATCCACTCTGGAGGGAAAACAGTTTCAGCTACAGGGCTGTCACCTTCTTCGGCCGACCTTTCCAGGTCGTTCACCTACTGTCTTCCTTTTTGACTCCGTATAGAGTGTCCTACAACCCCGGAGAGCATGCTCTCCGGTTTGGGCTGTTCCCGTTTCGCTCGCCGCTACTCAGGGAATCGCATTTGCTTTCTCTTCCTCCGGGTACTTAGATGTTTCAGTTCCCCGGGTCTGCCTCACATTACACTATGTATTCATGTAACATGTCCCATCCCATTACGGATGGTGGGTTCCCCCATTCGGAAATCCTCGGATCAAAGCATACTTACTGCTCCCCGAAGCATATCGCTGTTCGTCGCGTCCTTCATCGGCTCCTAGTGCCAAGGCATCCACCGTACGCCCTTCATACCTTGATCTAGCATTTTGGTATTCTAAGAACACACGTCTAATGACATGGTTATAAAAAGTTTGATGTCTTGTTGATGTCTTCAGTTTTCAAGGTGCGAGTGTCTCTATCGAGACTGAGAGACGAGCTCTCAAAACTGAACGATGGGCATGTCCCGTAAGGGACGTTTTCCTTAGAAAGGAGGTGATCCAGCCGCACCTTCCGATACGGCTACCTTGTTACGACTTCACCCCAATCATCTACCCCACCTTCGACGGCTGGCTCCTTGCGGTTACCTCACCGGCTTCGGGTGTTGCAAACTCTCGTGGTGTGACGGGCGGTGTGTACAAGACCCGGGAACGTATTCACCGCAGTATGCTGACCTGCGATTACTAGCGATTCCGACTTCATGCAGGCGAGTTGCAGCCTGCAATCCGAACTGGGAACGGCTTTCTGGGATTGGCTCCACCTCGCGGTCTCGCTGCCCTTTGTACCGTCCATTGTAGCACGTGTGTAGCCCAACTCATAAGGGGCATGATGATTTGACGTCATCCCCACCTTCCTCCGGTTTGTCACCGGCAGTCTCCCTAGAGTGCCCAACTAAATGCTGGCAACTAAGGATAGGGGTTGCGCTCGTTGCGGGACTTAACCCAACATCTCACGACACGAGCTGACGACAACCATGCACCACCTGTCACCCTTGTCCCCGAAGGGAAAACTTGATCTCTCAAGCGGTCAAGGGGATGTCAAGAGTTGGTAAGGTTCTTCGCGTTGCTTCGAATTAAACCACATGCTCCACCGCTTGTGCGGGTCCCCGTCAATTCCTTTGAGTTTCAGCCTTGCGGCCGTACTCCCCAGGCGGAGTGCTTAATGCGTTAGCTTCAGCACTGAGGGGCGGAAACCCCCCAACACCTAGCACTCATCGTTTACGGCGTGGACTACCAGGGTATCTAATCCTGTTTGCTCCCCACGCTTTCGCGCCTCAGCGTCAGTTACAGACCAAAGAGTCGCCTTCGCCACTGGTGTTCCTCCACATCTCTACGCATTTCACCGCTACACATGGAATTCCACTCTTCTCTTCTGTACTCAAGCCTTCCAGTTTCCAATGACCCTCCCCGGTTGAGCCGGGGGCTTTCACATCAGACTTAAAAGGCCGCCTGCGCGCGCTTTACGCCCAATAATTCCGGACAACGCTTGCCACCTACGTATTACCGCGGCTGCTGGCACGTAGTTAGCCGTGGCTTTCTCGCAAGGTACCGTCATAGCATGAGCATTACCTCTCATACCTGTTCTTCCCTTACAACAGAGTTTTACGATCCGAAAACCTTCATCACTCACGCGGCGTTGCTCCATCAGACTTTCGTCCATTGTGGAAGATTCCCTACTGCTGCCTCCCGTAGGAGTCTGGGCCGTGTCTCAGTCCCAGTGTGGCCGATCACCCTCTCAGGTCGGCTATGCATCGTCGCCTTGGTGGGCCATTACCCCACCAACTAGCTAATGCACCGCAAGGCCATCCCAAGGTGACGCCGAAGCGCCTTTCATCATCAGACCATGCGGTCTGAAGAACTATTCGGTATTAGCTCCGATTTCTCGGAGTTATCCCAATCCTTGGGGCAGGTTCCTTACGTGTTACTCACCCGTCCGCCGCTCATTCCCTTCACTTCCCTCCGAAGAGTTCCGTGAGCTTCCTGCGCTCGACTTGCATGTATTAGGCACGCCGCCAGCGTTCGTCCTGAGCCAGGATCAAACTCTCCATAAAGTGTTTGACTTGCTCGTTGTGTGACCGAAGTCACGTTGACGAAGCTTGCGCTTCATTCATTGTTTGTATCCGAAGATACGTTTTTTGCCTCATCGTTCAGTTTTCAAAGTTCGTCATTTCTTTTGCGTCGTGTTAGCGACTTTAATAGATTAACAGGTTCTTTCGATTATGTCAACCATGTTTTAGAAAAGATTTTTCAGCCCCAACAAACCGTTTATAAAAGGCGTCTCGCTGGAACATTTATTAATATAACAACAAAATTCGACAAACACAAGCATTATTTCAAAAAAACTTTACAAAGGATTCAAAAACCCTTTGTAAAGCCTTTAAAGTCTTAACATGCTGATTGCGGTAAAGACAATGTTTGCCGGTCGTTCTGCCAAACGTTTCATCAGATACGTATACCAATCGACACCATGCGGCACATAGATGACGACACGGTATCCCTCATCGACTAATTCCTTTTGACGATTCGGCCGCATTCCTTGCAGCATCTGGAACTCGAATTGATCGAATCCAATCCCTTGTTGATGCACGAACCGAATGATTTCTTGGATCATGTCTTCGTCATGTGTCGCCACCTGCGTATAACATCCTTGTAACAGGTTGTGTTTAACCAGTTGTAAATAGGTCGCGTCCACAGTTTCTTTTCGTTCAATATAAATATCTTCCGGACCGGTATATGCCCCCTTGACGACACGAACGGTGGATTGCAAGCGTTCGAGATCAAAACGTGTCCGGTATAAATTGGCTTGCAAGGCAATCCCGACATTTGCGAACCGCTGTCGCAACTGTTCAAAGACTTGGATGATCGTCTCACAAACAGCCTCTTCTTCCATATTAACTGTCACACGCATCCCAAACTGTTCTGCCGTTTCTAAAATTCGGGTCATTTGTGTAACCGCGATCCGCGGATCGAGTCGTAATCCGACGGATGTGAGTTTCAGCGAGACTTGAGCATTCAGTCCCTCCTCTGAAATTCGATGGATGACTTTAATGCATTCATCAGCGATCGCTGCTGCATCGCGTTCCGATTCAATGAATTCACCCAAACAATCGACCGTTACCGCCCGTCCATCTTCATTAAACGTTCGAACTGTGTCAATGGTTTCTTCCGTCCGTTGTCCACCGACAAAAAACGTTCCACCTAAAGGTAAACCGACTTTACGCGCCACCTGAATCAACCGTTCGTCCTCCGCCAAGTATTCAAAGACGGGACCTGTAATCTTTTCAATCATGGAAACACCTCCTCTTAGTCCCCTTTCCCTCATGTATAAAAAAAACGCCTTTCTTCTATATAGAAGAAAGACGTCATTACAAACTGAAAGAATTAGTGTAACCAGATGAAGTACGCGAGGAATCCAAGCGACATCACATACATGATCGGATGGACTTCTTTTCCGCGTCCCTTTGCGATCATCGTGATCGGATAGAACAAGAATCCAAAAGCGATCCCGGTTGCGATCGAGTACGTGAGCGGCATCATGATGACCGTCAAGAAAGCCGGAACCGCATATTCGAACTTCTTCCAGTCAATCTGGAGAAGGGACGAAGCCATCAGTACACCGACGATGATCAAGGCCGGCGCTGTGACCGGTGCCGTGATGACGGCAAGTAATGGCGAGAAGAACAAGGCAAGTCCGAAAAATAACCCTGTAACGATCGCCGTCATTCCTGAACGACCACCCGCTGCGACACCTGCACTTGATTCAATGTACGAGACTGTCGTCGATGTTCCGAGGATTGAACCCGCAACTGTTGCTGTCGAGTCAGCGATCAAGGCACGACCGGCACGTGGGACTTTATTTTCTTTAATCAATCCTGCTTGGTTCGCGACGGCAACCAGTGTACCTGCTGTATCAAAGAAATCAACGAAGAAGAACGTCAGGATGACAATCGCCATTTGAACCGTGAAAATTTCGTTGAAGTGTAAGAACGCTTGACCGAATGTCGGCGCGATGCTTGGTGGTGCTGAGACAATCTCACCAAGACTTGATGGAACCGGAATCAGACCAAAGATCATACCGGCGATTGCCGTCAAAATCATTCCGAAGAAAATCGCACCTTTGACACCACGTGTCATTAAGATGGCCGAAACCACTAAACCGAAGACGGCAAGTAATGTCGTTCCTTGACCAAGGTTACCGAGTGAGACGAGCGTGGCTTCGTTGGCAACAACGATACCGCCTGTTTTTAAACCGATGAAAGCAATGAATAAACCGATTCCGGCAGCAACTGCCATTTTAAGCGGTTCAGGAATCGCATTGATGATCGTTTCGCGGATACCAGACGCTGTTAACACCATGAAGACAAGACCGGATACCAGGACACCGGATAAAGCGGTCTCCCACGGAATGCCCATCCCGATGACGACGCTGTAAGCGAAGAACGCGTTGAGTCCCATGCCGGGCGCCAAGGCAATCGGATAGTTGGCGAGTAAGCCCATCGTGACCGAACCGATGATTGCAACGAGTGCGGTTGCGCCGAAGACCGCTCCGGCATCCATTCCCGCTTCGGCAAGCGTGTTCGGATTGACGAACAAGATGTACGCCATTGCGAAGAAGGTCGTCATACCGGCGATGAACTCTGTCCGCATATTCGTACCGAGTCCATTAAAATCGAAGTACCGCGCGATCGCGTTCTCCTTTGGTTTAGGTTGCTGCTGTTTCAACTGTGTGCTCATGGTTGCCCTCTTTCCAAATAAGCCGTCTCAAGAAACGAAAAAAACGGCAGTTACCTAAGCGGTAAAAGCCGTTTCGTTAAGCGCACACCAGAATCAGTGCACGCCGTAGTAGGAACCTTTAAGGTGTTCCTGTAGAGACTTCCGGGCCATATCCCCAGAATTATACGGCATTATTTTTTGTTTTTTAGTGGATGATTAAAATAAGAACAGACACATCGTAGCACGCTCTAAATCACCGGTCAACCATAAAAACGAAATTTAGTCGTTCAAATAATCCGAACGTTCGGTTTTGGAAGCGTTTTTTTAGACTAACTGACTTTTCCCGAGTTTTTCTTCTCGCGGTTGTTTTGTTTTAATCACAACTTATCTGTATGCCTTTAGATATTTGTCAGTTACAAAGTTACTTTGATCCAGCTTCGAATTCAACAGTATATTTTTCTATAAATGAATCGTGTTCAAAATAAAAGCTTTTTAGTAATCCAGCAACCGTTGGCTTATCATAAGAACAAGATGCTACTTGAGTAATAAACGCTCCTAAATTTCCTCTTAACTCTTCTAGTTTTTCTTTTGTAATAATTCTTGTAGTTGCATGAGGTGTTGCCGCGTACTCGAAACGATTATACGGATGTATCATAATTGGTATTTTCTTAGAGATTAAAGGATAATGACTTTCAAACCAAACTAGAGAACCATTTAATTGATTACAGTATTTTTTAGAAATACTTGATGTTGTAGCCTCGTTTTTACACTCAATAATAAAAGCTGAATTTTCTCCAGTTGCCCATAAATTATCTGGACCTTTGTTAAATTCATTTTCAGGTCTTTGTGAAATAAATCCTAAATGATCACCCAAGTCTTTTATAGCTTGTTCAAAATTATTCGCAGAGTAATTGACAAATTGCAATTTTTCCACAACCGCTTTAAAACCCAATACATACTCATTAGTACTCGAGTAGGAGCTAGTATTGAAATTAATAATTCTGTCTACTTGAGAAGCGTTGATAAATTGAACCTTACTATAAGCGATTCCGCTTATAGGGTAAGGTAAAGCGCTGTTTAAATTCTTAGAGTTTATTACCATTTCCTGCGCAGCTACATTATTATAAAAATTAGTATATCTAGCCAACTTGTATTTGAGATAACCTTTCGTTTTTCCGCTAGTCTTATTTACTAATTCTTGAATAATTTGCGAAGATTTTTGATAATTTCTATTCTTAGCTAAATCGAATGCTTTTTTCTGTTCAAGAGTGTCGTTGGCAAAAGTCAGTTTGGGGTTATACTTGACTTTTAATATCGTAGCATTATGCAAAGTAACCCATTCTGGATCTCTGTTTAAGCAATACTTAATAGTTGCATCTATTTCTTCCAATTCTCCGTTTTCAATTTCTTTGTTGATCATTCTTGAAAGTTCTAGTTGTTTTCTAGTCGCTTCTGTAAAAGCATTTTTTGCATCAGGTGCATATAAAGCTTTTACAAGAGAATTCCCCATTAAAAAGACCACACAATAGTCTTCTTTAGAACGTACACCACGCCCCATGCCCTGTTCTATTCTTTGAACTTTATCAATTAAGCTTTGACGGCTTCCACTTAGAGCTACTTCTTCAAACTTCCCAAATAAGCCTCTTGCGTCTGGCAGACCATCCAACACAAGTACTTCGCAAGCATTTCTAGGCAAGTCGATACCATCGTATCTATTGATCAAAACAACTAACCCGACATGTCTATCCTTTAGTCTTTGGGTAGTTCGAATCAACTCGCGTTGCTCTTTAACTATGACATCAGCAACGTCATTCCAAAATCTTGATCTATATTCAGAAGGTACTAATACCACAACATTTTTATTAGCTGATAAACTTTTGAAATAACCTTTTAACTCGTTGTCAGTGATTTCAGGATTGATTTCTTGCGGAATAACAATAAGCCGCTCTCCAATATCATTTGCCTTCTTAGGTGTTATCGCTGCCTCTACACTCGTACTTTCGATATTGAAATGAGACACTAATACAGTATCATCTTCGATTGTTGCACTCATAAAAATTCTTCGAGGACACTCATTAAAGCTGGGAATTACTTCGATTGGCAAAAAATCTACGTTAATCACTATCTCTTCTGAAGAAATAATACAATCTGATAAACTTAAATTATCTTTTATTAATGCCCAATTGTAAAACAAACTTGAATTATTTTCACTATTATCTTCACGTTGAGAATGAAGAAGTTTTGTAATATCAGCAATTTTTTCTTGCCAGTCCCAAAATGGTATTAATTGTTGAACTCCTCTATCTTTATCTTCCAATTCTAGTAATCTACTTTCACTTTGGTGCTTAATCGTATCTCTAAATATTTCAAAAATCGAATTGTATAATGAATTACTATGAGGTATAGAAATTGCAAATTGTGATTTTGCAATTTTCATACATGCATGTGCATCATCTACTACTAAACATCCGATGTGTTTTCTCATTTCATTTATCCCGAAAACAGATCTACCATTAATAATTTTATGTATATTGATTACTAATATAGCTTCTCCCGTTTCAAAGTCCGTATCATTAGGATCTTTTGTAACCTTGATACCCAAGTCATTAGCCTCTCTAAAAATTTGTTCAATCAAGTAATTGTCTGGAACAATATATACAGCAGGACCTTTGCCGTCATTTAAATATGATTTTAAAATAAGTAGTCCTATTAGAGTTTTACCACTACCAGTATTCATTTTAATAATTGTATTATCTTCATTAAAACTGGTATCGTACCACTCCTCTAGTACTTCGACCTGAGGATGCCTAAGTAAAGCTTTATACTTTTCGTTTTTATTAGGTAATAGGTCAAATATCTCAATCGGATTAGTAACTGACGAATTTAACGCATCGTTTAATAACTTTTCAAAGTTTAACATTTTCTCAATCATCTCCTTATTTTCAAAGCTTTCAATTCTATAATACTCTTTTTGTAAAAAAATTGTTATTTCAACACTAATTATTTTCCTTTTTTTAAAACATATTTCCTCTTAAAATTAAACCATTGATAAGGAAACTGTATATCAACAGTTTCAGCAAAAACAGATAACATACCGGATATCGCTTTCCAATTGATTTCGATATATCAAACGTATCGCTGATTTTTACAAAATCAACTTCTTTCTCTTTAATTCATTCAGTCCAATCAGATAATTATTTTATCTCACACAATCTTCCAACCCTAAATTTTCTTGCATAAAGTCCTTCCACCTCATCAATCGCCAGATGCACATCTCGATATATCGTGGTCTCCTCCCTTGAATTTATTGAGTCAGTTTAAAATCGTCTAACAGTTCCATGATTTTGTTCACAAAAAAAGCCCCCTTCCATTCACAAATCATGTGAACAAAAGAGAGCTTCATTTTGAAATAAAGTTGTTGAAGGTGACACGGTCTTCCTTTCACCTGTCCCCTTTAACACGTTGGTAGGACAGGCTTCATGAGACGAATCCCCTCATCAAGTCTAGTTCTTATTCCCACTCAATCGTTGAAGGTGGTTTCGACGTCACATCGTACAGGACGCGGTTAACGTTCTGAACTTCGTTGACGATCCGAACCGAAATCTTCTCGAGCACGTCCCACGGGATGCGTGCCCAGTCCGACGTCATGCCGTCAATCGACGTGACAGCACGGATTCCGACTGCATAGTCGTATGTCCGCTCGTCACCCATGACACCCACTGAACGAAGTGGTGGCAAGACCGTGAAGTACTGCCAGATCTCGCGTTCGAGACCGGCTTTTTTGATTTCATCGCGGAGGATGAAATCGGATTCCCGGACGATTTCGAGTTTCTCGTCTGTGATTTCACCGAGGACACGAATTCCGAGACCTGGTCCCGGGAACGGTTGACGCCAGACGATTTCGTCCGACAATCCAAGTTCTTTTCCGAGTTCGCGGACTTCGTCCTTGAACAACGTGTTGATCGGCTCAATCAACTTGAACTGCATGTCTTCCGGTAATCCACCAACGTTGTGGTGTGATTTGATCGTTTGGGCCGTATCGGTTCCACTTTCGATGATATCCGTATAAAGCGTTCCTTGGGCAAGGAAGTCCATATCCGTTAACTTCGACGCTTCTTCATCGAAGACATACACGAATTCGTTCCCGATGATTTTCCGTTTTTCTTCCGGATCCGAAACGCCTTTTAACTTGTTCAGGAAACGGTCCTGCGCGTCAATCTTGATGACGTTCATGTGGAAGTGGTCCGCAAATGTCTTCATGACACTTTCGGCTTCCCCTTTACGCAAGAGACCGTGATCGACGAACATACATGTCAATTGGTCACCGATTGCAGCGTGAATGAGTGCCGCGACAACAGAAGAATCGACGCCGCCTGAAAGCGCACAAAGGACTTTTTTGTCGCCGACTTCTTCTTTGATCTTCGCGATTTCGATTTCGATGAAGTTCTCCATCGACCAGTCGCCTGTACACTGACAGACTTCAAACAGGAAGTTCTTCAAGAGTTCTTTGCCGAACATCGTGTGGTTCACTTCCGGATGATACTGGACACCATACATTTTCAGTTCTTCGTTCTTGATTGAAGCAATTGGGCACGAGACGTTTGTTCCATCGACGACGAAACCGTTTGGTACCGACGTGACGAGGTCACTGTGGCTCATCCAAACCGTCTGTTCGAGCGGCAGGTTCGCATACATCGGTGATGGATCGTTGAGTGTCAACGTCGCTTTTCCGTACTCGCGGTGTCCGGCACGTTCGACCGTTCCACCAAAGTGTTGCGACATCAATTGCATACCGTAACAAATTCCGAAAATCGGAATGCCGAGGTCAAAGATTTCTGGATCACAGCGGTACGCGTCTTCTGCGTAGACACTCCGTGGTCCACCGGAGAAGATGATACCGGCTGGTGCGATGTCTTTTACTTCCGCTGCAGTGATCTTATGCGAATGCAGTTCACTGTAAACTCCGAGATCACGGATGCGGCGTGTGATCAATTGATTGTACTGACCTCCAAAGTCGAGGACGAGGATCATTTCTTGGTCCAAATGTGCTTCCAAATCTATTCCCGCCTTTCCAATTTCATGCGTACCCCGATGAAAAAAGCCCACTCTTCCCCCATAGATAAAATGGAAAAAGAGCAGGCCGCTTCACAAAAAGTGTATACGAAGGGTCTGCTCCTTCATAGTCAGGTCGTTTAAGGTGACCCGGTAGAGACTCTCACGCCATATTCGCGAGTATATACAAAGGAGATGCATGTATGATTTACGTTGTTCCCATTGTAACTGTATCAATTCGAAAATATCAACCCTCTATCCGCCGAATGATATTTTCGAAATATTCACGTTTTTTGTCAGCGGATAACGATTCCCCTCCGTAGACCATCCGTTCATAGGCATCGGTCAACGGACGCATCGCATAGGTCTCGTAGTAACCGTCGACCTCGTGTGCAAGTTCGGCAAGCGTTCGTCCGTCCTTGTAGTGGAAGCCTTTTTTATCGAGACGGCGTAACAAGTAACGGTACATCCGTCGGTATCCTTCCGGACGATTCACTTGGTTGCGGAAGAATAAAATCGCCGCTGTCCGCATCAACGCTTTGCGGAAGAGATAGAGGAACAGCCCTCCAACCACCAGACCGACAATCGGCCAAACCGGAATCGATTGTTGATCGTTTTGTGTCGTTGTCGTTGTCTGTTCTTCGTCCAACAGATTTTCCTGCGGACGTTCCGGTGTCGCGGTTTCCGTATCGGTTTCCGTATCGCGCTGCGGATTCGCCTGCTCGGTTTCATTGTCCGTTTCCTGATTGATCGTATACTGTCCGGCCCCGTCAAAACTGACGGTCGGCTCAAGCGGTACCCAGCCCGGCCCTTCAATATAGACTTCGACCCAGGAATGGGCGTTTTTATTCCGGACGGTGTAACTCGTCACGGCTGACCCGATGACATCGGAATCGCCTCCCGTGAACCCTTTCACCCAGCGTGCCGGAAGACCGGCCGCCCGTAACAGAACAGCTGCTGACGTCGAGAAGTTGTCACAGTAGCCGAGTTTCGTCTCGAATAAGAATTGGTCGACGTAATCTTGATTTTCTTCCGGGACGGCGACTTCTTCCGTATTGTATTCGAAGTTTTCCTGTTCGAAATAATTTTCAATCGCTTTTGCTTTATCCCACGGACTGTCCTCATCCGCGACAATCTCTGTCGCAAGATCACGGACCCGGTCCGGCAGGTTATCCGGTAATTGCAAGTAACGGTCTTGTTCCATCGCGGACAATGAAATCGGCTCGTCCGTCTGGAGCAGTTCTTCCGTGAATAACGGATACGTGTATTGAATCTGATAATTTTGTTGCCGTTCGGCATCGTCGAGATAAGAAATCTTTTGATTTTCCGGATCAATCAACAGGTTTTGCCGTTGCTCGTCTACACTCAAACGGACGTTGTCCCCGTTGTACGGAACAAATGGCAGTTCGCGCGACAGTTCAAAGGTCGCCCGTTCCTGTCGTGTTTCGACGTCATCGCCAAAGTGCGAGAAAAATCCCCGGGAATCAATTTCCGGCTCGGATTCCGACAACACCCATCCTTTTCCGGTATAGATGTCTTTGGTCTCAACCCGCCAGTAGCGGCTCCCTTCACTCTCGACCTGGAAGACTTCCCGGTCGTCCATCTGAAACGGACCGCCCAACTGTTCATCGTTGTTGCCGTAGCCGACTTTCTGGATTTGGCTGGACGACGTCCCTTCACTCTCAAATCCATCGGTCCAGTCGTACCAACTGTCCTGCCAGGTCGCCGTGATGACCGGGCTTTGAACGGCTGCGACCAGTGTCGCTCCAATGATCAACAACGCACTCATCGGTCGGACATACGACGCCTTTGGCCGTTCGCTGACTTCCGTTGCATAGAGCAACAGCAGCGCCAAGACTATCGGATAGATAATGAACTGTTCACCCGAATAGTCCGTCCACGTGTCGCAATAGGCAATAAAGCCGATTACACCAAGCGCGAGACCAAAGACGAACCCGCGATTCGGAAACGTCCGGCGCGCCAGGTAGCCGATCAAAAAGCTGATCAGTCCAATCGAGAAGGCAAATGCAGGGCGTCCCGGAAGCTCTCCGTTGATGACCCGATTGACGTCCCCTGCGATTTCCCGGAACAGATTCCATGGCGCTTCACCCGGGATCAAAATGAAATAAAACGACATGAGCAGCGCGAACAGACTGCCCAGTAAAAACCAACTGCGCCGCAGATGTGACAACAACAGCGGTGTCAATAACAGCGGCAGGAAGGGAACGACACTCTCGAACGTCGTCAACTCAAGTAACGGCGGCATGAAGCTCGCAAACAGGAGTCCTGCGAGTAAATTCCAAATCAGTCGTCGTATCATCGGGTTTCCCTCCTCTCGGGTGTATAGACATGAACCGTCGCTTCCTGTCGGACTTTTGAAATCCACAACTCATTGTTGGATTCGAGGTCCGGTGTGATGAACAGGACGTTTCCGTTCAGTCGTAACGCTTTAGAAGAGTACTCCCACGACTCGATGAACGAGCGGGTCCGACTCGGTTGCGCCGTCATTAAATAATGGGTCAGCTTCGCGCCTTCAAGCGGCAACGACAACGACTGGACACCATGTCCGACGAGATGGATCCGGTAATTCAAATGACGTTTGTTCAGTTGATCCGTCGCTGCAGCGAGCATCGAGATGCTTCGTTCGAAGTCATCGTCGCTCACCGTCCCTTCATCAAACACAATCGTCGTCTCGCGTTCCTGTTCCCGTTCAAACGTTTTGGTCATCAAGCCTTGCCGCTTTGCGGTTGCTTTCCAGTCAATCTGATTCATCCGGTCCCCGCTGACGTATTCCCGGACACCGACGACCGTGAAGGACGACTGCCGGAGATCAAGCGAGACCGGTGAGATCCCTCCATCCCCACGATCGTCCTCATGCGGCAGTTGCACGGCCAAGCGGGCAGGTTCCACCGCCAGATACGTTTCGACGGGATAGAGTTTTTTACGCATGAACAAACCGAACGGATCGCGAATTTCAAGCATACAACCGGGAATCTGATAGAGTCCCCGCCGAATCGACGGAATCATGTAGTCGATGTGTTCGACCTTCCGGTAATGTGCCCGTAACGGATGCCGGATATTTAGTTCTTCTTCACTCAGTTCCTCCGGTACAACTTCCGTCACTTCGACAGCGCCGACAAGAAACGGAAACTTCCGCCGGACTTTCAGAGAGACCGGAATATCCGTTCCGGCAATCAACATCTTGTTCGACACCTCACGCGTCGCAATCGCTTGCGTGACTGGCCAAATTAAAAACAGCGTCCAATAGATCGTCAATCCTGCCATGACGTACAACAACAGGGACGCGACGTTTCCGCCGTCAATCCGGGCGTAGACCCAGAGTGCCGTAACCGTGATCAGCAAGACGGCATAACGCCAGCCGATTTGCCATCGTGTCATAAAGACTCCACGTCTTGCTGGATCGGCACGGCAACTTCCTTTTTCACCTGTTCCAAAATGCGTTCGGCGGTCTGTCCATGGTACCTGGCATCTGCCGTCAAAATCAGACGGTGTGAGAGCACCGGTGTCAACAAATGTTTGACGTCATCCGGCAGGACAAAGGTCCGTCCTTCCATATAGGCCCAGGCTTGCGCGACCTTCATCAACGCAATCGAGGAACGCGGACTGGCGCCGAGATAAAGTGACGCATGACTGCGTGTCGCCTGGACCAGTTGAACGATATATTTTTTGACCGGTTGCGAGACATGAACGGCCTTCACTTCCTCCTTCATCCGCAACAACTCGTCGCGGGTGATGACCGATTCAAGTGTCTCGATCGGCTCGTCCCGCTCAAACCGCGTCAACAGTTTCATCTCCTGCTGGAAATCCGGATACCCCATTTTGACCTTGATTAAAAACCGGTCGAGTTGGGCTTCCGGGAGTGGATACGTTCCTTCATGTTCAATCGGATTTTGCGTTGCCATGACAAAAAAGGGATTTGGAAGCGTATGAATCTCTCCATCGACCGTCACATTCGCTTCCGCCATCCCTTCCAGTAACGCCGATTGCGTTTTCGGTGATGTTCGGTTGATTTCATCCGCCAGGACAATGTTTCCCATCAAAGGACCCGGCCGGTATTCAAACTGACTCGTTTTTTGATTATACATGGATACGCCCGTCAAATCGGACGGCAACAGATCGGGTGTAAATTGAACCCGTTTGAACGTCAAACCAATCGAACGGCTGAACGCCCGAACAAGCATCGTTTTCCCGACACCCGGTACGTCTTCCAGTAACACGTGCCCTCCGGCAAGTAATGCTGCTAAGGATTGCGTAATCACATTTTCTTTACCGATGATTACTTTTTCTACGTTGTCGATGATCGCTTGAATCTCCTTTGTATATGTTCGCATTGTCTGGCCCCTTGCTATTTAGTAGTTGAATTTTCTGACTTTTTATATCATCTCATATCCGCTGTTTCTTTTAAAGGAATACGGGTACCTCAATACGCACAAAAGGGGGGTCGCTGTTCGCGACTCCCCCTTCCTGCTTTCAGGAACGATCACATCTCGTAAACCGTTCTTGAGCCGTGCAATCTGCACGTAAAACACGTATCAATCCGTGTCTATTGTCATGTTGCCTTCGTCAAGTCCGGTGATCCTCTTCTCCTCGAAGCGACATGCGATCGTTCCCTATACATTGGTAATCATTCATGTGCATCACCATCCTTTCATATACTGAATATTACCGATTCTATTAGAAGTTAAACCTACTTTTTTGATTATTTTTTCTGATAGCGGTAATAGGTTGAGGCTAAGGCCAGTGCCAGGACAGCTCCCTTGATGATGTTCAAGGAATAGTAAGGGACAGATAACATCACCAGTCCGTTTTCGAGCACCCCGACCAAGCAGGCTCCGACGAGTGTACCGACAGCATTTGGTTTCCCTTGTCCGGCAAACGACGAACCGATGAACGCTGCTGCGACCGCCGGCATCAAATAGCCGGATCCGGCGTTAATTTGCGACGAGCCGACTTGTGAAGCGAGGAGAATGCCTCCGACCGCTGCGAGCCCCCCGGCAATTACATAGGCCAGTGCCCGGTAACGCTGCACCGGGATCCCCGTCAAGTGTGCCGCTTCCGGATTTCCGCCAATGATGTATAAGAAGCGGCCGTGTCGTGTATGGTTCAAAAACAGATGTGTTACCGCAACGACGACCAGCATGATGAAAATGATCCACGGCGCCTGACTGATCGTCAAAAATCCTTCCGGAATCATCCCGACCGTCGGTGTCCCGTCGAGTCGCGGCATCCCGGCACTGATCGATCCACCTCCGGTATACGTCATCGCTACCCCTTCAAAAATGAACATCGTCGCCAGTGTCGCAAATAAGTCGGGAATCTTGAATTTAACGATCAACAGCACGTTCACCAGCGCAACGCTTAAGGCAATCAAAATCGCCAAGCCAATCGACAAGCCAAGCGGGAGGCTGTACCAGACAAAAAATGATACGACGAGCGAACTGGCAAATGTCGCGGTTGAACCGACCGATAGATCAAAACCGTTGACGGTCAGCGAGACGGTCAAACCGATCGCAATGATCGTCACGATCGAGATGCTGCGTAAAATGTTGATCAGGTTTGCCCCTTGTAAAAAGCTTGGTGCCGTTACAGCAAAAAAGAAGATGAGTGCGAGGATTGCGAGGACGATCCCCCAATCATTCAAAAAGCGTAATATTCGTTTACCGGCCGGTTGCCGGTCCATTTTGTGTTCCTGTTCCGTGCTTGGTTCGTGCAGTACTTCGTTCATGACGTTGTCCCCCCTGTCGCGTATAACAGTAATTGCTCTTCGGTCGTCTCCGAGGTCTTAGTCTCGAACACGATTTTGCCGTCATACATGACATAAATCCGATCCGTCACCGTCAGCAATTCATCGAATTCACTGGAAGCATACAGAATCCCTTTTTGCTGTTCAGCCAGTTGATGAATCACGTGGAAGATTTCCCGTTTCGCCCCGACATCGACGCCTTTCGTCGGTTCGTCGAGCAGCAGGATCGATGCGTCGGCGAGGAGCCACTTACCGATCGCGACCTTCTGTTGATTCCCGCCCGAAAGTCCCGCCACGTGTTGCGTTTCATCCGTTGATTTAATCGCCAATCGTTTGATGATGTCCTTGGCGGCAGTCCGTTCTTGACCGGTCTGGACCCAACCGAACCGATTGACGAATTGTTTGAGACTCGCCGCCGTCATGTTTTGGTAAATCGGATCCGCGACAAGGATACCTTCTTTCCGCCGTTCTTCCGGAACCAGACCAATCCCGCGGCTGACGGCCTCGTGCGGCGACCGGATGTTTGCCGGTTCGCCGGCTACTCGAATCTGTCCTGCCGCAGTCGGAATCGCCCCAAAAATCGTCTTACAGAGCTCGGTTTTTCCCGCTCCGACAAGTCCGGCAATCCCAATCACTTCACCTGCGTGGACCGTCAATGACAGCTGATCCAGCTGTCCCGTGACCGATACTTGATCGAGTTCGAGCAACGCTTGTCCAACGGGCCTTGTTTGCCGGTCTGTCTGTTGCAAACGTCTTCCGAGCATCTGTTCCACGATCGTCTCTTTTGTTTGTCCGACCAATGCTTGGCGGGCGACCAGTTTCCCGTCACGCATGACGGAAATCGACTCACAGATCGTAAACAACTCCTGAAGGCGGTGTGAGATGAAAATCACGCCCAATTGTTCACGTGTCGCCAGTTCCTTGATGACCCGAAACAGGTGCTCCGTCTCCCGCTGACTGAGCGGAGCCGTCGGTTCATCCAGGATTAAAAAACGGCTGTCTTGAACGAGTGCCCGGGCAATCAAGACCAACTGCTTGTCGGCAAGACGCAGTTCACTGACCCGTTGCCGGACATCGATGGAAGACTGGAGTTTCCCGAGCGCCTCCAGTGCAATCTGTTCAAAACGCCGTTGCCGGATGACCCCTTTGAGCTGTCCGTTCGTCAACAAGTCGAGACAAATGTTTTCTGCGACCGTCAAGTACGAAATCAGTGCCGTATCGACCTCTTGGTAGACGATTTCAATCCCCGCTCGTTTGGCGGCACGCGGCGAATCGATCGTCAACGGCACACCTTCAAACGAAATCGTCCCGTCATACGACGTATGCGCTCCCGCCAATACTTTCATCAGCGTCGACTTACCGGCTCCGTTCGCTCCGACGAGCGCATGAATTTCCCCGCGGCGCACGGAAAAATCCACCTCATCCAGCGCTTTGACACCCGGGAATTCAATTGAGATCCCACGCATCTCGAGCCGGTTGGTCACATCGGACTGTGTCATTTCGAAGCGTTCGCTTTCCGCAGTTTTTCCATCCAAGGTTCGTTGAATTTCTCGGACGTGCTCCAGCCTTTGATGATCGTATCGAGATTGTACATCGTCGTATCTGCTTTGAGCGCCTTTTGCTCGACTAATTTAGCATCCAGGTCAAAGCTGTCCGGTGTTTTTTCACCGGCCAGTTTTTTCGCCAGCAGACGCATGTCCGTCTGTCCGATCAAGTGCGGATCGACGGCACTCGTCGACACCCAGTTGCTGCCTTTCTCACGCATCAAGTTAATGTCTTGGTTCGAGACATCGATTGAAATTAACGGGATTTCCTGACGTTTGTTATCTTTTAAGGATTTATAGGCGCCCTTGGCCACTTCATCCCATGCTCCCCAGACGGCATCGATGCTTCCTTTCGGATATTTGGCGAGAATCGCGTTCATCTTCGTCGCAATATCGCCTTGGACATCCTGGAAGTTCGTTGGTCCAACCGTTTCAAGCGTCTTGATTTTGCCGTCGGCTTCGTATGTCTTATAGATTTCCTGACGGCGGTCCAGCGGTGCAAATCCCGGACCAAACCATAATTTGATGACCCGGACCGGCTTGTCGTCCTTCACTTTTGTCACTTCATCGAGTGAAAGTTGCGCCAGTTTGTGATCATCTTGGAAGGTCTCTGTGATGCCTTTTAACGTCTGGTCTTTTTTCTTCGTCACCGTATCAAACGTCACGACTTTAATCCCTTTGTCGATTGCCGGTTTGATCATGTCGTAGGCATAATCTTCTTTTCCGTGTGAGATGATCAGTCCGTCATAATCCTGCTGAACGGCTTGTGCCACCAGTTCCTTGAACTTGACGTCATTGCCTTCGGAGATGAACGTGTTGACCTCAAAACCAAACGCTTCCCCTTCTGACCGGGCACCGTCCAAAAATTGTTTCGTATGATCATCGGACGCGAGATTGCGGATGACGGCAATCTTGACGTCTCCTTGGACACTTTCCGGTACACCGCTGATTTTTTTCGTCGGTGTCGCTTCACTATTGGCGCAAGCAGCCAGCAAGACCGCCGGTGCAAGTACAGCAAATGCTAATTTTTTCATCTGGATCTCCCCTGTCTGTTTAAATGGTCTGTTGTCCTACCGTCTGTTCGATCGTTTCCACACTCGGTCGTTCGATGACGCCCAGTTCCGTGATGATGGCGGTGATGAGCTCGTGCGGTGTCACGTCAAACGCCGGGTTAAAGACCGGTACACCGGCAGGCGCCGTCACCTGTCCGGCAAACTGCGTCACTTCCGTCGCTGCCCGTTCTTCGATCTCAATCTCGTCGCCTGATAAACTCGTTAAGTCAAACGTCGACAGCGGCGCGGCGACGTAAAACGGAATTCCGAAGGCACGTGCGAGTAATGCCAGCTGGAACGTCCCGATTTTATTGGCCGTATCCCCGTTTCGGGTAATCCGGTCCGCTCCGACGATGATGGCGGTGATCTGCTTTTCCTTGATCGTATGCGCGACCATATTGTCCGTGATCAAGGTGACGTCAATCCCTGCCCGTTGCAACTCCCATGTCGTCAAACGCGCCCCCTGCAACAAAGGCCGTGTTTCCGACGCATAGACGGATAACGGGATGCCTTGCTCCTTGGCGAGATAAAACGGGGCCAGTGCCGTCCCGTAAGCCGCTGTCGCAATCGATCCGGCATTACAAATCGTCAACACCCGGTCATCCGCTTGAAACAGCTCCAAAGCATGCACGCCGATTTGCCGTGACGTCTTGGCATCCGCTTCATAAAGCGCCACCGCTTTTTGTTCCAGACGTTTCGGCAGTTCTGCAAGCGTCGTGGCCGAAACAATGAGCTGATTCAGTTCGTCGAGCACGTTCCGCAAATTGACGGCGGTCGGCCGGGTGGCCAGTAATTGGGCCGACACCGTCAGCAGTTCCTGTTTCACTTCGTCAAGCGATCCTGTCGTCCGAAACGCTTCCTGCACGAGGACGAAACCACCGAACAAACTGATTGCCGGCGCCCCCCGGACACGCAGTTGTTTAATCGCTTCAATCGCCTGCGCCAAATCGTGAATGACTTCATACCGTTCTTCTTCCGGGAGACGGGTTTGGTCCAAGATCGTCACTGTCCCGTTTTCATAGATGATGCTCTGAACGAATTGACTCATCGGCTGAGTTCCTCCGTTACGTCAAAGTTCCGCAGATCCGTAAACGTCTTGCATTCCGTCCGGCGTTTGATCAGTGCAGCACCGAGGCGTAACGCATGACGTTTTCGTTCGAGACGGACGGTCGGATCGGTAATCTGTTCCAAGTCCGCGACCGGTGCCAGTCCGATCGTCCGGCGAATCAACTCGCATCCGGCAAATCCAAGCGCATCTTGTAAAATCGTACTGAGGACATCCTCGACGAGACCGTCCGCTGAACGGAACGGCTCCACCGCTTCCCGCTCCCACAACGCCTTGAACGTCGACGCAAACGTCAGCCAAAACGTATCGATGTCCTTGATCCGTTCCTCGCGCAACCGGTCATAGTCCGGATAAGCGGCAAAAAACAGATGGGCGATGAACTGACCGACATCAAACCCAAACGGACCGTAAAACGCGAACTCCGGATCGATGACCTTGGTTTCTTCCGCCGAGGCGAAGATGCTGCCTGTATGTAAGTCGCCGTGCAGCAAGGCGTCACCTTTCGTGATGAACAGTGCTTCGAGCTTCGCGACTTCCCGTTTCAGCTCCGCGTCGTTCCAGATTCGGTCGACTTCCGCTTCCAGTCCGGCTTCAATCGCATTCGTTTCCGCGTCGTAAAACGGGTCCGTGAAGATCAATTTCTCTGTGATGTCGCACAGATCCGGATTGTAGTACTGACGGGCGATCTGTTTTTTCGCGACCGGTCCGAGGGCAAAATCCGACGTATAAAACAGTGTCCGGGCCAAATAGGAACCGATGTGTTCCGCGAGCAACGGATACTTCTCTCCCTCAAGCAATCCAGCCCGGACGATCGTCAGATGAGACAAGTCTTCCATCACTGTAAAGGCTTCTTCTTTGCTCGCATGATACACACGCGGGACAAACGGAATCGCGACTTTCGCGAATTCTTTTAACGCTGACTGTTCGATCCATGCCCGTTCGAGCGACAGCGGCCAGCTTTCACCGACGACCTTCGCATACGGTAACGCTTGTTTTAAAATCAGGTGCTGGTCCCCCGCATGAATCCGAAAGACCAGGTTTAAATTGCCGTCACCGATTTCTTCTGCCGTCACCGGTTCATTGCCGATCAGACCGAGTGTCCGGACCCGTTCGATGGCGTCTTGTACTGTAAATGCTTGATATCCCATTCTGATTTCCCCCTTGATGATCACACGAAAAAACACCCCTTTTCGTCAAAGAAAAGAGGCGCAGTAGAATACTCCGTCCTCTTATCTCTCAGACGAATGTCTGTTGGATGTAGCACCGTGCCGGATGGTCGGTTGCTGCGGCGTCTTCGGGCCAATTCCCTCTGCCAACTCACGATAAGAGTCATATGTAGTTGTCGTGTGGTTTGATGTTGATTTGAATACTACGTGCGCCGACCACCCTCTGTCAATTCCAAATTTTAGTGCAATCCGCTCAAAATGGAGACATCTATAGAAGGAGTATTTTCAAAAAAATAAATTTTCAAAATTTAGTTTGACAAGTCCGTCATCTCATGTAAAAATTGCAATTAGATTTCACAATTTCATCCAATTCTTATCAAGAGCAGACGGAGGGACGAGCCCTACGATGTCGCAGCAACCGACCACTTGGCACGGTGCTAATTCTTGCAGCTAACACGCTGACAGATAAGAGTCCACGCGCAATTTTTCATGGTCTCTTGTCATTGACGAGGGACCATTTTTGTATTTTTTAACAAGGGAGAGACGACGATCATGGCGTACATTACCGCAACTTACCAACTCGGCGTGACCGATCAGTTACCAAAACGGGCAGAGCAAATCGCCCTCGGTCTGACGGTCGGCTCATGGACCGATTTGAATCATTTGGAACAACAACAGCTTGAATCCTTTAAAGGACAAGTCGTCCACACGGAAGAACACGACGGAAAAGGGTATGTCACGATCCGTTATCCGGAACACAACGTCTCACGGGACTTTTCGGCGATTTTGACGACCGTCTTCGGCAAGCTGTCGCTCGACGGTCAAATCAAACTGACGGATCTCCAGCTTCCCGCTACGTTCACACCGGACTTCCCCGGTGCTAAATTCGGCATCGAGGGCGTCCGCCAATTGATCCAAGTCCATGACCGTCCCCTGTTGATGAGCATCTTCAAAGGCGTCATCGGACGGGACCTCGTTTTTTTACGGGAACAACTCGAAGCCCAGCTTGCCGGCGGGATTGATCTCGTCAAGGATGACGAAATCTTATACGACAATCCGTTGACACCGGCACTCGACCGGGCGCGGATCGGACGGGAAGTCCTCGATGCCCATTATGAACGGACCGGTAAACGGGCCCTTTATGCGATTACGTTGAGTGGTCCGGTCTTCCGCTTGAAAGAACAGGCGAAACGACTGGTCGAAGCCGGAGCGACAGCGCTCCTGCTCAACACGTTTACATACGGGCTCGACGTCTTGCGGGAACTGGCAGCCGATCCGGAAATCCCGGTCCCGATCTTTAATCACCCGGCGTTGAGCGGTGCCTTGATCGCCAGTCCCGAGTACGGGATTGCCGCCCCGGTCCTGCTCGGAACGTTGCCGCGGATTGCCGGTGCCGACTTGACACTGTTCCCGTCGCCGTACGGGAATGTCGCCCTCGCCAAAGACTTAGCCCGCGGGATTGCCGTCGAAGCGACCCGAATCGGTGAGACCAAAACGATTCTCCCGGTCCCGTCCGCCGGAATCCACCCGGGTCTCGTCGCTCAGCTCGTTCGTGATTTCGGCGTCGATTCCGTCATCAATGCCGGCGGCGGTGTCCATGGTCATCCGCAAGGTGCTGCGGCCGGAGTCATCGCTTTCCGCCAGGCACTTGACGCGGCACTGGCCGGTGAATCACTGACAAGTGCCGCCCACCGGCACGAGGAATTACGTGTCGCCCTCGATGCTTGGGGGATTACGAAATGACGATCCGGATTTTGTGTGACTTTGACGGCACGGTAACGGAGCACGATAATATCATCGCCTTGATGCAGGAGTTCGCGCCGCCGGAAAAATTTGAACCGTTAAAACGAGGTGTGCTCGACCGGTCGCTCTCGATCCAGTCCGGCGTCGGACAGATGTTTCAGCTGCTTCCGTCCAGTCAAAAACAGGACTACATTGATTTCTTGATGAAACGGGCGGTCATCCGTCCCGGCTTCGACACCTTACTCGCCTTTGCCAAATCAAACGAGATTGACTTTTCCATCGTCAGCGGCGGGATCGACTTTTTTGTCCAGCCGATTCTTGCGGATGTACTGACGGACGAAGCGATTTATTGCAACGCCAGTGACTTCAGCCAGGAGACGGTTCGAATCGAATGGCCGCATGCCTGCGACGCGGCCTGTACAAATCAATGCGGCTGTTGCAAAACCTCGATCGCCCGGAAGCTCAAGGAGGACGGTGATACGATCATCGCGATCGGCGACTCCGTGACGGATTTTGAACTGGCCAAGCAGGCGGATCACGTTTATGCACGGGATTATCTGATCACGCTGTGTGAACAGCACGGCATCCCGTATACACCGTTTGAAAACTTTCATGACATCTTAAATCATCTCCAGACAAAGGTGGTGTACACATGATCTTCTTAAAACGATACGAAGAATTACGGGCCGTCAAACAGGAACTTGCAGCACGCGACTGGTTCCCCGGCACAAGCGGCAATCTCGCCATCCGGACAGCCGATCAACCGACTGAATTTCTCGTGACGGCAAGCGGGAAGGACAAACGGCAGGATACACCGGATGACTTCGTCCATGTCGACGCGTCCGGTCAACTGATCGGCGAACAGACGGGCCGTCCCTCTGCCGAAACGTTGCTCCACGTCGAGGTCTTCAACCGAACGACTGCCGGCTGTTCCCTTCACGTCCATACGATTGACAATAATGTCATTTCGGAACTGTACGGCGACCAAGGCGAGATTCGGTTTGCCGGTCAGGAAATCATCAAGGCACTCGGCCGTTGGGAAGAAGATGCGGAAATCCGTGTGCCGATCATCCCGAACCATGCCGACATTCCGACACTTGCCGCTGCCTTTGCAGCGCATGTACATGCCGAGAGCGGCGCTGTCCTGATTCGCAATCACGGTATCACCGTCTGGGCACCGACTGCCTTTGAAGCCAAAAAACAGTTGGAAGCATTCGAGTTTTTGTTCAGTTACACCTTAAAACTACAAACGTGCCGACAGGCGATTCATTAAAAGGAGGAATTTACAATGGCAACAGTACTTTTCCAACAGACAAACGAACGGTATACGGATCAAAACGAGGTATCTTCATTCCTTGCCTCACGCGGCGTACTCTACGAACAATGGGACGTCTCGAAACTGCCGGCGGAGCTGGTTGAAAACTATACATTGACGGATCAAGACAAACAAACGATTCTCGATACGTTCCAAGCTGAAATCACGGATGTGTCAGAACGCCGCGGTTATCAGACGGCAGATATCATTTCGTTGTCGGATGCGACACCAAACTTGGACGAGTTGCTCGTCAACTTCCAGAAGGAACATCACCATACGGATGATGAAGTCCGTTTCATCGTCAGTGGTCATGGCGTCTTCGCAATCCAAGATGACGAAGTCGGTTATTACAACATCGAGCTGAACCCGGGCGATTTGATTTCCGTCCCGGTCAACACCCGCCACTACTTCACGCTCCAGGACGACCGTCAAGTCGTTGCCGTACGGATTTTCGTGACGACGGACGGTTGGGTGCCGATTTATGAAAAAGACACACTTGAGACGACCAACTAAAAAGGATTTCTCAGGACAGACTGCCCCGCGGCTTCAAGCCCGGCAGTCTGTTTTTTTTTGCAATTCCTATCCTACAAACATGCCGCTTGTTTTCGTTTCCTCCTATATAATGAAGAAAAGACTCTCGAACAGGAGGACACGTTCATGATGATTCGACCCGTCCAGGAAGCTGACTTACCGCATATCCTCGCCATCTATAACGAAGGAATCGAAGACCGGATTGCAACGCTTGAAACGGATACCAAGGACCTGTCCTTCATGAAAGACTGGTATCAGGAACGGACGACACGTTACGCCGGTTTCGTCGCGTATGAAGGGACGACGATTCTTGGCTTCATCTCACTTGATCCCTACAATCCGCGTCCGGTCTATCAATCCGTCGGTGAACTGTCTGTCTACATCACAAGAACCCACCGCGGTCAAGGCATCGGACGACAGCTCTTACGGATCATCGAGGAACACGCGATTACGCACGGCTTCCATAAATTGATCCTGTTTACCTTCCCGTTTAATAAGCTGGGTCAAAAACTCTATATCCGGTCCGGATTCCGGATCGTCGGGACGTTTAAGGAGCAAGGCATGCTCAACGGCTACTATGTCGATGTTCTGGCGATGGAAAAGCTGCTTCCGAAGACGATTGACGACCAGATATGATTAGTCCGGCTTCCGAATGGGAAATGAACGAACAGTGAAGCATTCCCAGACAGGAAAGGAAGACTGCCCATGGACATTCAACAAATCCGTAACGCCACACTCGTCGTCACCTATGCCAACCAAGTATTTTTAATCGATCCGTTTCTCGGCGAAAAAGGAACCTTACCGCCGTTTGGCGAGACGCCAAACGCCGTCCCGAATCCGCTCGTTGACTTACCGGTCGACGTCTCAACGTTACTTGATCCCGATGCGATTTTCGTGACGCATCTGCATGCCGACCACTTTGATGAAGCGGCGAAGGAACTTTTGCCAAAACAGATTCCACTTTACGCCCAAAACGAGGCGGACGTAGCGACAATCCGCGAAGCCGGATTCACGAACGTCTCGTCGTTTGAGAATGGATTGACGCTTGGCGACATCCGCGTCACACACACATCAGGGCAACACGGGGTCGGTGAAATCGGTCAACGGATGGGAACGGTCTCCGGCATCGTCTTGACGCACCCCGACGAGCCGACACTCTATATCACCGGCGATACGATTTGGTGTGATGAGGTCGAAACCGCCATCGAACAGTATGCGCCTGACATCATCGTCGTCAACAGTGGTGCCGCTCAATTCCTGACCGGTGAACCGATTACGATGTCCCAGCGCGATTTACTCGCTGTTCATCAAGCCGCCGCTGAGGCGACGATCATCGTCTCCCACCTTGAATCCGTCAATCATTGTCTGCTGCGCCGTGACATGATTGCTGATTTCCTGGCTGCCCATCATCTGTCCGCTCATTTCCTCATTCCGGATGACGGCGAAACGATTTCCTTCTAAAATAAAAACGAAGTCCACCGTTCCGGTCTGATCCGGGAAAGTGGACTTCGTTTTTTTAATCGTGGCTTGGAATGACGAGTCCCAGCAATCGTGCGAACGTAATCGCCTGACTTTCCGTGACGATCGCCCCCGGCAGGAACCGCGGGTCGATCGTCAGACCGGATAGGTCAGCGTGCCGCAGATCAAGTCCCTGCAACGCAGTCTCCACCCATTGACTCTCCGTCAAATCGACCTCATCGAACCGTAAATCGATCGGTTTCATCTCGAAAAAATGACTCTCCCGCATCGCTGTCTGTTCAATCGAGACATGACGTAATGCCGTGCGGATGATTTGCGCATAATTCGCCTGACATCCTTTGACCGTCACATGGTCAATCGTGTTCGTTTCAAATTGGACGCCGGTCAAACGACAATCCTCAAAGACGACACGATGGAAACGGCTGTCATGAAATTGACACCCCGTCAAATCACACTGTTCAAACCGAACGTTTTCAAACGTCGCCCGTTCAAAGACGAGACCCGCGAACGAAACATTCCGAAAGCAGACTTGGTTGGCATCCAACCGGTCCGTCAACTCGATTGGCAACGTCTCTTTTTCATAAATCGTTTGGTACAGGTATGGGTCATCGATTTCGACGTCCGCAAATCTTTCCGGTGTCAAACGACTCGGTAACTCTGGTAACTGAATCAGCTGTTGCTTTTTCATTCATGTCCCCTTCTTCCTTTTACACTGGTTCTGCCTTTACCAGTGTATCAAAGATTGGCGAACAAGCGGTCGTCTATTTGCCCTGTTTTCTTCTCTGCCACATTGACTCTTTTTTGGATTTTTGATTTGAGACCCATTGAGACCATGGTATAGTCAAATCAAAAATAAGAACAAACGTTCTTTTAATGAAAGAGGAGTGTTTGCTGTGTATCCTGAAAGCCCCTTTCCGGATCGACGCATTTTCTGCATCGACAGTGTCTCATTTTATGCCAGTTGTGAATGCCGGTATCGGAACTTACCTCCACTTACAACAAAACTGGCTGTCGTCTCTGACTTAAAACGTTCCGGATCCGTCGTCTTAGCAGCCAGTCCGGCTTTAAAAAAACTTGGAATCAAGACGGCCAGCCGCCTTTATCAGATCGAACAGTTGCCGGTCCGGGAACGGAAGCAGATCCTGCTCGTCGAGCCGCAAATGCTGGCTTATATGAAAACATCAATCGAAGTGCTTGATGTGTTACATCAATTCGCTCCGCTCGATGCCATCCGCATCTATTCCATCGACGAGAACTTTATCGACATGACCGGAACGGAACGTCTTTTCGGGACAGACGATGAAGCCGCCCAGGCCATTCAAAGCGCCATTTGGGAGCAAACCGGCATTCCAGTCCGCATCGGCATCGGTCCAAACAATGTCGTCGCGAAACTGGTCCTCGATTTACTCGGAAAACGCGAAGGTATCGCACGGTGCGGCTATGCAGATGTCTCGAGGTTGCTACACGACTTTCCGATTCGAAAGATGTGGGGCGTCGGTCAAAAGATGGAACAGCACTTGTTGGCACTCGGCATCGAAACGATCGGCGATTTGGCGGCCTCCCGCGTCGAAGACCTTCATGAACGGTTTGGTGTGCTCGGAGCCGAACTGTGGCATCACGCATGGGGCATTGACAGTTCACCGACGACGATCGATCCGACGGCATTGTTTCAGACTTCACCTGCTGTGCAGCGAACAATCGGACATGGTGTGACCCTGATGCGTGACTACTACCAGTATGAACAGATCCGTTTGGTTCTGGCTGAACTGGCGGGTGACGTCGCGGCCCGGGTGCGCTTCTCCAATCAAGTCGGTTGGACGGTTCATCTGGGTGTCCGCTATTCCCGGCATGTTTTACGATCGGGTTTTTCCAAACAACTCCGTCTCCCCTATCCGACCGCTGATGAACGGCTTCTGTTGCGTCATCTGCTCCAACTGTTCGAACCGAACTGGATGGAAGGCGAGCCGATTCGTTTTTTGTCGGTTGCACTTGGTCAGCTCACAGCAGATCAGGGGACCCTGCAACTGTCGCTGTTTGAAGACAACCGAAAAGTCTGGCGCAGAAAACGGTTGTTAAAAGCGATGGACCGTGTCAATCTGCGGTATGGCAAAGGAACGATCCGTCTTGCTGTGTCCTTCCTTGATACGAGTGTCGCCAAACGCCGGCTCCGGTTCGTCGGCGGTCACCCGGGAGGTGACCTGCATGACACGTTACCGTGACCGCGGAAATCTCAAATGGATTCCCTTTCTGATGCCGGAACACGTTCAACTGCTCAAAGCGTATTATCTCGAAAAACACCGGATTGATTTTCCGGTCATCGATGAACAATTGCAGTATCCATGGCAGTTCCTGCTTGAAGAAGCCTTAATAGAAGGAAACGAGTTGGAAATCACGTATTATAGTGAAAGAGGTTACGTCACGACATCCGGTTTCATCGAACACATTCATCGTGAACACGCGTATGTGGTTCTACGTGGGGCTTCACGGATTCAAATTCCGTTTATGGGAATTGTTCGGATTGAAAACGGGTAGAAGAGACAGGAGGCATCATACCTCGCGCACTTATTTTACGAATCGTGATTGAAAGAAGGAATGATGTAGATGATGGATTGGTTCATCGGACTCCCCGTCGTCCTGCAGGCGTTACTTGCCGGGATGATGACTTGGGGACTGACTGCACTTGGTGCAGCACTTGTATTTGTTTTTACGACCATTGAAAAACGCGTCATGAACATGATGCTTGGTTTTGCCGCCGGCGTCATGATCGCCGCTTCCTTTTGGTCCCTGCTCGCCCCTGCGATCGAGTTTACGGAAAAAGATGGCGGGATTGCCTGGTTGCCGGCGGCGCTCGGCTTTTTGGCAGGTGGATTCTTCGTCCGGTTGCTTGACTTCGTCACCCCCCATCTTCATCTGTCTGCTCCGCTCGAAACAGCCGAAGGTCCGTCGACCGGTTTAAAAAAGACGACCTTATTGTTTCTCGCGATCACTTTACACAACATCCCGGAAGGTTTAGCGATTGGTGTTGCCTTTGGTGCAGCCGCGCTCAACATGGACGGGGCGACAGTCGCCGGCGCGTTGACACTCGCGCTTGGGATCGGGATTCAAAACATGCCGGAAGGGGCGGCCTTGTCGATTCCGCTTCGTGGTGAAGGGATGTCACGCCGGCGTGCTTTCAATTATGGACAGCTGTCCGCAATCGTCGAACCGATTGCCGCCATGATTGGTGCAGCTGCCGTCTTCTTCATTCAACCGCTGTTACCGTATGCGTTGGCTTTCGCTGCCGGTGCGATGATCTTCGTCGTTGTCGAAGAATTGATTCCTGAATCACAGGCGGAAAACGGCTCAGACTTGGCCACACTCGGGTTAATGGTCGGATTCACCGTGATGATGATTCTTGACGTCGCATTAGGCTAATCTCTTTTGTTGATTGTTTTCTACGCATCAAAATAAGACGCTGACTCAAAAGTCAGCGTCTACAAAGACAAGGGTGGCAGATTACAATTCTGCCACCCTTGTCTTATTTAAAAAACATCACTTCCGTAAAATCCGCATCGCATTCAAGACCGCAAGAACAGTCACACCGACGTCTGCAAATACCGCTTCCCACATCGTCGCAATCCCGAAGGCACCGAGGAGTAAGAACACTCCTTTGACACCGAGCGCAAAGATGATGTTCTGATAGACGATTTTCCGGGTGGCACGCGCGACGTGGATCGCTTCCACCAGTTGCTTCGGTTCATCCGTCATTAAGACGACGTCTGCCGCTTCAATCGCGACGTCACTGCCGAGTCCGCCCATCGCGATGCCGACATCGGCCCGCGTCAGGACCGGAGCGTCGTTGATGCCGTCTCCGACGAACGCGACTTTTCCTTTTGCTTGTCGCAAAATCGCTTCCAGCTGGTCGACTTTTTGATCCGGCAACAGTTCCGCTTCGATCTGATCGATGCCAATCTGTTGACCGATTCGTTGTGCCGTCTCCTGCCGGTCGCCGGTCAACATGACCGTTCGACGGACACCCAGTTTTTTTAGATCCTGTAAGGCGTCGATTGTGCTGGATTTAATCCGGTCCGCAATCCGGATAACCCCGAGGTACGTTCCATTTTTGGCAACATGGACATACGTCCCGTCTTCCGTCTGATCAAGCGGCGTAAAGCCCAGTTCCTTGAACCAACGGGCGTTCCCCGCCTCCAGCTGATCCGTTCCAAACCGTCCGGTGACACCGGATCCGGCCACTTCCCGGTAGTCTTGTCCCGCCACTCTGACGACACCACGCGTCGCGTACAGGCGTTGGATTGATTTCGCGATCGGATGATTGGAGTGTTGTTCGACCGTCGCAGCCGCCTGCAACAGTTCTTCGTCCGATCCACTTGCCGGACGCAGTTCGACGACTTCAAACACCCCTTCTGTCAGGGTCCCGGTTTTATCGAACACGACCGTATCCAGCTGTTGCAACGCTTCAAGGTGATTACCCCCTTTAACGAGAATCCCCCGTTTTGAAGCAGCACCAATCCCGCTGAAGAATCCTAACGGAATCGAAATGACAAGCGCACACGGACAACTGATGACCAGGAAGACAAGTGCCCGGTAAATCCAGTCCCCCCATGTCGCCCCGCTGATCAGGAGTGGTGGCACGACCGCGAGCAATGTTGCAATCACAACGACGACAGGTGTGTAGACACGCGCGAAGCGGGTGATGAATTTTTCTGTTGGTGCTTTATGACGCGACGCGTTTTCCACTAAATCAAGAATTTTAGCAACCGTTGACTCACCATACCGGCGGTCGACTTGAATCAACAGATGTCCATCCGTATTGATCGTCCCGGCTAAAATCGAATCGGACGGTCGGACCCGTCGCGGGACCGACTCGCCGGTCAGGGCGGTTGTGTCGATGAAGGCTTCCCCTTCAAGGACCGTCCCGTCCAAAGGGATTTTTTCGCCTGCCCGGACCAGAATCCGCTGACCAATCGTCACCTGATCCGGCCGGACTTGTCGTCCGTCTGCAAGCGTCGCGACATCCGGGCGGATGTCCATCAGTTCAGCAATCGATTTCCGGGATTGATCCACCGCACGATGTTGGAAAAACTCGCCGATTTGATAAAACAGCATCACGGCGACGGCTTCCGGATATTCGCCAATCAAAAACGCACCGATCGTCGCAATGAACATCAGGAAGTTCTCGTCAAACACCTGTCCGTGTCGTATGTTCCGGACGGCCGTTCGCAAGACATCCCATCCGATCAATAAGTACGCAATCGCAAAAAATAGAAGGTCAATTGATCCCGGGACGAGATACGCCCCGGCGAAGGACAGCAGACCCACACCATATTGAATTTTTTTCGTCCGGGTCAAAAACGGTCCGTGCTCATGATGATGACCGTGATCGTCCTCGCCGTCTGGTGCATCCGGTCGCGTGAGCACAACATTGGGTTCCAGTTCCTGAACTCGATTAACGACCGCGCGATAGGTGTCGTCGAGTATTGCTTCTTTTTCGTACGTCAGATACAGTTTTTGCCCGGCAAAATCCAAATTGGCTTGCTCGATGCCGTTGACGTTCGAAACACCGCGTTCGACTTTGGCTGCACAGTTGGCACAATCAATTCCGGTCACGTGAAGTCGTTCTGTTTTGGTTTCCATCTTCTCACCTCATTCAAACGATTGTTTGATTATAAAATCAGTGTACTCCCTTTTTTGGTCTGCGACAAGTCATATTTGACTCAGACCTGCGCCCGATATTTCGATTAGTTCTATCTCAGAAGAATAAAACATGATATGTTTTTAATTAGAAAAATATAGAAGGAGAATAACATGACTATCATTGAATTACTTAAAGCACTTTTACTCGGTTTCGTCGAAGGGATGACGGAATTCGCCCCTGTTTCCTCAACCGGACATATGATCATCGTTGACGATATGTGGCTCCAGACATCAGAATTCTTAGGTCAGTATTCCGCGAATACGTTTAAGATCGTCATCCAGCTGGGATCGATCCTCGCCGTCATCGTCGTCTTTTGGAAACGGTTGTTCAGCCTGATTGGTCTCTATAAGATCGAAGGCGAACATGATGCAACGGGTACACACAAACTGAAATTGCGTCACGTTCTGATCGGTTTACTCCCGGCAGCCGTTCTTGGTCTGTTGTTTGAAGACTTCATCGATGAGAACCTCTTCTCGATCGATACGGTCATCATCGGTCTTGCGGCCGGAGCAATCTTGATGATCGCAGCCGATAAATTCGGACCAAAAGAACCGAAAACCACGACGCTTGACCAAATTTCTTACCGTCAAGCAGCACTCGTCGGTCTGTTCCAATGTATCTCGCTCTGGCCCGGTTTCTCCCGGTCCGGTTCAACGATTTCCGGAGGGGTGTTCCTCGGGATGAACCACCGGACGGCAGCGGACTTCACTTTCATCATGGCTGTTCCAATCATGTTCGGCGCGAGTGCCTTGTCACTCTTCAAGAACTGGGAGTATATCAAAGTAGCAGACCTTGGATTTTATGCAGTCGGTTTCATCGCTTCATTCGCTTTTGCATTGTTGTCGATCCGTTTCTTCTTGAAACTGATTAACAAGATCAAACTTGTCCCGTTTGCAATCTACCGTCTCGTTTTGGCAGCAATTCTTGCCGTCATCGTTTATCTGTAATTTTCAAACTACCAGCGAATCGCTGGTAGTTTTTCATTTTCATGAAACTAATTAAGAGTGATTAGGGTATATATAGTTGAGATACAGAAAAAGGAGTGAACGTAGTTATGGCACGCAGAAATCGTGGAGGGTCCAAGTTACCTCTCATCATCGGGATTGCCGTCGTCGTCCTCATCGCATTTTTAGCGATTGGACAGTACAACAGTCTCGTCAACGTCGAAGAAGACGTTTCAAACAAATGGTCACAAGTCGACAATCAGATTAAACGCCGGGCGGATTTGATTCCGAACCTGGTTGAAACAGTTAAAGGCGTCGCCGGTCAGGAAGAAAAAGTCTACGGTGATATCGCCGAGGCACAAGCGGGTCTTGCCCGTGCGGCTTCGACAGAACAACGGATTGAAGCCGATCAGCAAGTCACCTCTTCGCTTCGCGGATTGATTGCCTTGCAAACGACGTATCCGGAACTTAAATCAAGCGAACGATTCCAATCGTTGATGGATACACTGGAAGGAACAGAAAACCGTCTTGGTATCGCACGAAAAGATTATAATGATGCCGTGACCGTCTACAACAAAAAACGTCGCAGTTTCCCAACTTCGCTTTATGCTTCGGCGTTTGGTTTTGAGAAAAAACCATATTATGAAATCTCAGAAAGTGACCGTGAAAATCCAACGGTTGACTTCAATAGTGATTCGAAATGATTTGGCGAAGAACGCGACTGCTTTTCACCGCGTTCCTCGTCTTCTTCCTTCTGACTCCGACTGCCGAAGCCGTGTCAGAACGCACGGGCGCAGCATTCTTCATCCAAGATGATGCCCAGCTGCTGTCTGCGTCGGAAGAAGCGGAACTCGCTCGTCTCGGTCAAGAACTCGAACAGTATACGACGGCACAAGTCGTCCTGAAGACCATCCCTGATTTAAAAGGACAGGATCTAAGCACGTATGCCAATGAGACATTCCGGGCGCAGGGCATCGGTCAAGCCGGGAAAGATAACGGAGTGCTCGTCGTCGTGGCTCCAAACGAACAAGACCGAAATTTTCGAATCGAGGTCGGTTACAAGCTGGAAGGCATCTTGACGGATATTACCGCCGGACGGATTCTCGACAAGTACGCGGTTCCGTACCGCGATCAAGGTGAGTATGGCAAGGCGGCTTCCGAAACGTACAAAGCCGTCGTCAGCTTCATCTCAAAAGAACAATCGCTCGAATCACAAGATCCGGTTAAACAAACTAACGACAGCGGGTTGAGCACATGGGCAAAAGTCTTGATCGGCGCCGGTCTCGTCTTGTTGCTGTTTCTTGATATGAAGTTCACCGGCGGCATGTTCTTCTTTGCGATCATCAACCTGTTCTCTGCCATCATGCGAGGCGGTGGTGGCGGTGGCAGTCGTGGTGGCGGCGGAAGTTCCGGCGGCGGTGGCGCAGAAAGGTAAGGATTTGACATGACACTTTACTCGAGTATCCTTCTATTTTACGGCGTGATGACCGTAATCGGATTTGTTTCGATGTGGCGGGATAAACGCCAAGCGAAACAACGGGCCTGGCGGACACCGGAAGCCACCTTGTTGACGATCGCTTTTCTTGGTGGGGCACTCGGGACATTGCTTGCGATGCAACTTGTCCGTCATAAAACACGGACCGCTAAGTTTCAATTGTTCGTTCCGCTCGCGATTTTACTCCATGCGACCGTCTGGATTTTATGGATCCGGTCGTGATGCTTTAGATTATGTACTAATCAACCGATAAAAGAGAGAGACGAATTCGTCTCTCTCTTTTTTTACTTTGGTCAATGGAGAGGTAAATAGTTGATATCAGGTTTGTATATAGATTATCTTCGGGTAAAGAGTTTAACCAATTTAATAAATACATCTTTTTCACGTGTATTTGAAATAAGAGAGGTGGACACCCATTCATGTGGCATCCTTGCGCCGAGTGTACAACGACAATCCGTTTTATCGAGACTGGTTCTCTACATATCCAGTCCCCTGCATCCGAAGTGTTTTCCTACGCTTCTTTTGAAGAACTGGAACAATTACTGACAGCGACTTTACGTATTGCTGACTTCCCGGTCTCCTGCCGGGCAGTTGGATCACGTCTCGCCACACCGGTTCTCGCTGCTTCTGTTTTACTGGAGCAGTTACACAACCGGCAGACGATCGATTTCATTCAAAATGGAATCATGACCAGTCATCTGCAACCGATCTTTAACATTCAGGACAACACCCTGTTTGCCAATGAAGCGTTGCTTCGGGCAGCAGACGAAAATGTCTCGATGTCGCCTGGTCTGCTCTTCTCGACCGCTTCGAAGATGGGACTCCATTCAAGACTCGATCAACGGGCACGTGAGGAAGCGATCCGTGCGACCCATTTAGTCGGCGGTACGGCGAAGACATTTATCAACTTCCTTCCTTCAACAATCTACAATCCGGAGTATTGTCTCCGCCATACGTTCGAAATCGTCGAACGATACAATGTCGATCCAAGCCGACTCGTGTTTGAAGTTGTTGAGACGGAAAAAATCGAAGACATCAATCATTTAAAGCACGTGTTCGAACAGTATAAAAAACAAGGCATTCAAGTCGCATTGGACGATGTCGGTGCCGGATTCTCGACGCTCGATATGTTGTCACTCCTGCAACCGGATTACATTAAAATTGACCGTGCCTTCATCTCCCACTGCGATACGGTCGCAGAAAATGAAGCCTTCTTACGAAAAGCACGTTATTTAACAAAAGAGATGGGCATTCAAATTCTTGCAGAAGGCATCGAACGCCAAGAAGAACTCGACCTCTGCCGGGAACTGGGCTTTGACTTCGGACAAGGATACCTGCTTGGTCGTCCTGCCCCGTATCAACAACTTGCCAAAGCCCAATAAAAAAATCCTGCCTCCGGATGTTCGGGGGCAGGATTTTTTTAACGTGTACTCAATGCGAACGAACGGCTTGTTGATCATTTTTCATTAAAGTTGCCAACATCGTACGGGGAGACAGATCGGTCTCGATCAATTGACAGAGGGGTTCTTGACCAATTCGTTCCGCTAAATTTTCTCGCTCCGCTTCCGTCAAACCAAGCTCTGTACTTGTCGTCGGTTGCTGATTGTCTTTTAAATAGTGCTGTAATTCTTCGTAAGACTGTGTTTCACCAAGCAATAATTCCTGGACCAACAAGCCATACCCGACTTTGCTTCCATGGAGGATTGTTTTGGTTGAAGGGAACGGTGACAATGCGTTGTGAACACCGTGTCCGATCGCTCCGCGCGTCGCTTCGTCACCAAATCCACCGACACTTCCAGCAAGCGGAATGACCGTCTCCACCAAGTGTTGAATGGATGACGGATAGGCTTTAAATTGTTCCGGACTGATCGGTGTCCGCAAAATCAGCGCTTTACAGTGTTCGGCCATCCGCAACGCGGACTCGACAACCGGATCGTCTGCCGATGTGCCGCTGAGGGCGCGTGCCTCATACCACTTGGCTAACGTATCAACGAGTCCGGCAACGAAATAATCATATGGACTATTGGCAAGAATCCGGTGATCGAGCAACAAAGCCTCGATGACGACGGGAATCGTATCAAACCGCACGTACTGTCCCTGCTGATCATACATGACACTGAGCGGTGTCCACGGGGCACAATTTGAAACAAGCGTCGGAATGACGATCAAGGGACGGTTTTGTTTGACGGCGACCTGCTTTGCCGTATCAATCAATGACCCTCCGCCAACGGCGACGATGACTTCGTACGTCGCACATCGTTCTGCCAACCGCTCAACTTGTTGATCCGTACAATGTCCGCTGAACTCGATTTTTGGTAGTTCCGGAAGATAGCCTCGGGCGGCTTCGAGCGCCTGTTTCCCGTGCAGCATGACGGCTTTTCGATCCGCTAACAGTGTTGTGAGCCGATCAACCGCCCGTTCTTCATGTATGTATTGCAAAACTGCTTGACGAATCATCGTTATCCCTCATTCCATTATTTGTTAACGCTCAGTATACGGAAGTCCCCCGCTGAGTTCAACCCTTCGTTTGATTCGATTTTCAGCAACAGAAGGCGTACACTAAATAAGCAGAACATTGCTGAACTAAGGGGGATTCAAAATGGAATTCATCACATTAAACAACGGACTTGTCATGCCGCAACTCGGGTACGGTGTTTTTAAAGTACCGGAACAAGAGGTTTATGAAGCGGTACGGGAAGCACTACAGGCCGGTTACCGGTCCATCGATACGGCGATGATTTATGAGAACGAAGCCGGTGTCGGACGCGCTTTGCGGGATTCGGGAATTCCCCGGGAAGACATCTTTTTGACGACGAAAGTCTGGAACAAGGATCAAGGTTATGATCAGACGCTCGCTGCGTTTCAAACGAGCCTCGACAAACTGGGTGTCGACTATGTCGATCTTTATTTAATCCACTGGCCGATGCCGGATGAGGATTTATACATGGACACATGGCGTGCGCTCGAACACCTCTATGCCGAAGGAAAAACCAAAGCCATCGGTGTCTCGAACTTCCACGTCCCGCACCTCAAACGGATTCTCGAAGAAGGAACGGTTGTGCCGGCCGTCAACCAAATCGAACTGCATCCGTTCCTGAGCCAGGAAGCGATCCGTTCGTTTTGCCGGGAACACGGTATCTTCGTCGAAGCATGGAGTCCACTGATGAAAGGACGCGACGCCTTGACAGAACCGGTCATCGTGGACATCGCAGCGCGACACGACAAGACGCCGGCCCAAGTCATTTTGCGCTGGCACCTTCAACACGAGATCATCGCCATTCCAAAATCCGTCACCCCAAGCCGAATCCGGGAAAACCTGGACGTATTTGACTTTGTGTTGTCGGCGGACGAGATGAACCACATCGACCAATTGAACCGCAATGAACGGACCGGTTCCAATCCGGATGACATGCATAAAAAATAAGACAAAAAAATCAAGGTGGCAGATTTGAAATCTGCCACCTTAATCTGTGTTACAAACGATTTTCAACTCATCACTTTTTGATTAACGATCCAAATCATTTCCGTGGTCTTGTTTCGCCAAATCGTCTGTGCGGTCGGCGGAACGGTTTGGACGATGAAGATCCTCTTTGTCATCCGTCTTCTCGTCTTCGTGACGGGCTTTTTGTTCTTCCCACTCCGGACGTTTGAAGTCATCATCACGACGCATCGCTACGTTTGGTTCGCGATCTCCGGCCGGCTTCGTGTTCTCGATCGCCTCTTCGTCTTGCGGCATCTTGTCTGTTCCTGCCCGGTGCAAATCGATTTCGGCATGTTCTTCTTTTGAATCCTTGTCGACGTCAAGCGGATTCCCCGATCCCAATTGGGCGTTGGAGTTCGCATCGTCTGATGTATGCGTCTCTTCATAGCTGCCGTAACGTACTTTGACGTCCGGATGTGTATTGTCTGTATTTAGATGGGGATCAAACTGAATGTCCTGGACTTCGAGCAACAAGACGAATCCGCCGCCTTCGACTTCCGTTTTATGGACTTCGACTTGATCTGCCGGTAAATCAAGTGAACCAAACAAATTATCCACTTCTTGGTCACGTCCTTGATTGCCGCGGATCCGATCGATCCATGACGGTTTCGTCGTCGCGATCTCTGCGTCCATTTGACTGCGGACAAGTTGCAGATTCGATTTCTCTTTGACGATGATATAAAAATCTTCTTCGCGATGACCTTGCTGATGCAACTCATCCATTTTCGAGATTAATTCTTCTTCTTTATAAAACGTTCCGATATACTGTTTTGTTTTCATACCGATCCATCCCCTTATGCACGATTTTAGTGACGTACTGTCTTATAAGGACTATTTCCTTTTTCCGACTAAAATATGCCACCAAGTCGGCTCGGATGAGAAAAGTAATCTAAATGATATGTTTATTCCCCAATCAGCTTTAATCCGATGGTCGCACTGATAATCAAACCGATACAGACCAACCGTTTCCAGTCTTTCGCTTCCTTGTAAAAGATCATACTGAGAATCGTACCACCGGCTGCTCCGATTCCGGTCCAGACCGCGTATGCCGTTCCCATCGGCAGTTCATTCATCGCCAAGGTCAGGAATAAAAAACTGAACCCGAAACCGGCAAACATCAAAATCAGGTTTTTCGCGTTTTTCTGCTGATTAAACGTATTAATCAAGACGACACCTAACATTTCAAATAAACCCGCCAAAATCAAATAGAACCAACTCATTGTTTTTCACCCTCCCCACTGACTAACTTCAGACCGATGACACCAACAAGTAAAACGGCAATCAGCATCAACTTGATGAGCGACGCGGATTGACCAAACAGCAGAATGTCGGTCAACACCGTACCGGCTGTTCCCAGTCCGACGAAGACGGCATAGACGGTTCCGACCGGCAGATGATTACTGACTTTAATCAAAACGCTGAAACTGACAATGATGCTGATGATCGTCGCCCCCCACTCGAGTGGTGTCGTTGCGTGTTTTAATCCGATGACCCAGCCGACTTCAAAAAAAGATGCCAGGACGATACTTAACCAATATTTTGTCATGTTATTTCCTCCTCACAGATGTTGGTTCAAACAAAAAAGCCCGGGAGCAAGCGTAAAAAACGCTTTACTCCCGGGCTTTTATCCCTCCGTTGCATGAGGTGTCCCTCATGTTCCTCCCTTGGTCCAGCCGAACGGAACCCTAGAGGATTACTCTTCTTTTCATTCGATACCCCGACTTTAGCACGCTTGATTTTACCTGTCAAACAGGAAAATCGCCAAAAGTGGCTAATAGGTATAGAGAGTCAACTACAGAGGAGGAGTCCATCATGCGCTACAAAATCAATGACCAACTGCGAATCCGCCGTTTCACGCCAGAAGACTTGGAAGCCGTCCATGCCTATGCCTCACAACCCATCGTGAGTCAGTATCAGTCGTGGGGACCCAACTCCGAAAGTGATAGCAAACAGTTCATTCACGACGCTCTCGAAAGTGAGCTCGAGAGTCCACGCCGCCGCTATGTCTTTGCGGTTACCTTTCCAGATGATCACGTGATCGGAGCTGGCGAACTCGTCATCACCGATACCGAACATAAAACGGCTGAGATTGGTTACATCTTGTCTCCCGACGAATGGGGAAACGGCTATGCCACCTTCATTGCCAACTTTTTACTTGAATTCGGTTTTGAGAAACTGGAACTGCACCGGATTACAGCGACGTGTGACCCGCGAAATGTCGCCTCCGAACGTGTCCTCCAAAAAGTCGGGATGACAAAAGAAGGACAACTTCGCGAAACGGTGTATCTGGAAGACCACTGGCGCGATTCCCTCATTTACGGCATGCTCGATTGGGAATGGCAGGTTGATCATGAAGACGATCAAAAATAACTCAGACCGGTGCCTCGAAGGAGGCATCGGTTTTTTTGTATCTGACCACCCCTGTTTAATTTGGTGGATGATTGACTTTTTTTGATATCTTTTTACACTATAAAAATTGAACATGGTAAACTTAGTTTTAGCTGGATTAAAATTAATTTTCTATGAGAAATGGAGTTTACATACGATGCCTCTTTCGAAAAAATGGTTCACCTCACTGGCCGCCTCCGTCATGCTGTTCAGTTCGTTTCCGGTCCAGGGACTTGCGGAAGGTGAAGCCGCTCCGGCAGTCGCCGAGCAACAGACGGACGTCGCGACCGGCAAACAATTCACGCAAGCAGAAACACCGGTCTTTGAAACAACGGACAGTACGGACGCCCTTCAAACTTTACCTGCCGCGACGGAAGTCGAGACGTTCGGGACAGAAGGTCTGTTTACACGCATCCTGCTCGACGGTGTCCATCGATTCGTTAAGACCGACCAATTAGCCGCCGCTCCAACTTATTCAAAAATCGACAGCCGCTATACGAATAAATCGACACCGCTTTATACGACAGCTACTTCAGAGACAGTGACAACCGATACGTTGGCTCTGAATACGGCAGTCGATACATACGGACAAGAAGGACTGTTTACACGCATCAAGCAAGGCACCGTGTATCAGTTCGTGTTGACGGCGGATCTCAGTGCAACTCCTGTCTATGCCACGACCGGAGAACGTTTTGTCCAACAGAAAACAGCCGTCTACCCGACGGCTGATGCCAATGGAACCGCCCTTCTAGAATACGCCGTCAATCAATCCGTTGAAACATTCGGAACGTCAGGCATGTTTACCCGGATCAAGTTGAATGGTCGTTATGCTTTCATTTTGACAGCTCATCTCGGAACAACAAAAGTCACCTCGCATTCGGTGACCGGCAAAAAATACAGCCAACAACTCACGCCTGTCTATCCAACCGCTTCTGCCACCGGAAAACCGCTTGGCACACTGGCACAAAATCAACATATCGACATCTACGGCATTTCCGGTGACTATACGCGTGTCCGGTTGAAGGATACATATGGTTTTGTCTTGACGGCACACCTTGGGGATCTTGCATTTTTTGAACAGACTGCCCGCCTGTACGTGCAGAGTCCGACGCCGGTCCGTCAAGCAGCGAGCAGTACGAGTCCGGTTCTCGCCCAACATCAGACGAATACACTGCTGACGGTCTACGGAACGAGCGGCGCCTACAGCCGGATTTTATTCCGCGGTCAGCATGCCTTCGTCTTGACGAGTGCTTTGGCACCCTTAAAAGTATATGCCAAAACGGACCGCCTGTACGTCCAGGCATCGACCCCGATTCGTCAGGCAGCAAGCAGTTCCAGTCCGATTTTAAAAAATCATCAAACGAATACGTTATTGACCGTCTATGGCACAAGTGGCGCCTACAGCCGGATTCTGTTCCGCGGTCAGTATGCCTTCGTTTTGACGAGTGCCCTTGCGAAAACAAAAGTCTTCGCGAAGACGGGACTTCGGTATGCGGCTAAAAACACATCAATCTTCAAAGACACGACCGCGAAAACCGTTCTCCGTTCGATCAAACGAGCGGAACCGATCGAGATTTACGGGGCAAGCGGTTCGTTCACACGGGTCAAGGTCGGTTCAGTGTACGGTTATATCAAAACGACGGATCTCGTCACGAAAAAACCGGATTTGTATGATGTCACCGGAACCCGTTATGTGCTCGAGGATAAACTGGTCGTGCATCCAAAAGCCAGTCTGACGGGAAAAATCGGGACGCTCAAAAAAAATACCGCCCTGTCGATTTACGGCAAGAGCGGCTACTATACCCGCGTCAAAGTCGGGACGACGTTTGGTTTCGTCGACTCAAGTAAACTCGGCTTAAATAAACCGGTCGCGCGTCCAAAAGTCGGAACGGTCTTTTATGTCCATTTTGATCAGACACCGCTGTTTTCAGCCGATGTCGCGTACAGCCGTCCTGCCGCCTATCTCACGAAAGGCACGAAGCTGATTGGTCTGAAAGCGATTGACGACGACTTCTGGCAAGTCCGGTTACCAAACGGAACGACCGGTTACGTCATCAATCCCTATATCGGGACGACAAAACCGGATATGCGTTACACCCAACAAGCGGTCAATCGTTTAAAGACGTATACCGTCAAAGCGACGACGTCTTATTTCGCAACACCGGCCAGCCCGAAAAGTGCCGGTTTGATTGAACAAGGAAAACGTGTTTATCCCCGGTATCGTGTCGGAAACTTCTACGTCATTCAATCCGGCTGGTCCCCTGTCTATCTGCCGGTCAGTGCCGTCACCGTCACGAGCGACACACGGATTGCCCAGAAAAATACGTCACGCGGCGAAAAGTTGATCCAAGCGGCGGCCAAACATTTGGGAACGCCGTATACGTGGGGATCACAAACGTCAGCCAACGGCGGCTTCGACTGTTCTGGTTTGATTCATTACGCAACGAACCAAGCCGGGAAATACGGGGGACGGACAAACGTCAGCGGCTATTGGTACGGCGCCTTCTTTACGAACCGTCGGACGACGATCAGCAGTGGAAAACGCTCGGATATCGTCTTCTTCGAGAATACGTATACCGATGGTCCGTCGCATATCGGCATCATGCTCGACAATGAATATTTCATTCATGCCGGCGGCTCGCAACTGCAGATCAATTCCATCTATGAACCGCGTTGGCGCGAACATTTCCTTGGCTTTAAATCGATGTAACATCACAAACAAAAAAGAGGGTCTGACTTTAAAGTCAGCCCTCTTCGCTTATCGTTCAGAACGTCATCTCGACGTATTTCGCGACTTGACGGTCTTCGAGATACAACTCGATTTGTTCACGGTATGCTTTATAATGGTCCGATGCGATATGCGCTTCGAGTGCAGCCTCATCTTGGTAGACTTCATAAAGCATGAACTCATGTTCATTTTCAATCGATTGATGTAACGTATAGCGTAAGCAGCCCGGCTCGTTTTGTGTGGCTTTGTAAACCGTGCTTAAAATGGGAAAGACTTGATCCGCTAATCCTGCTTTGACTGTAAGAACGGCATTGACGATGATTTCACCCATGTGTTAATTCCTCCTCTGATTTGATTACCTCTACCTGTACCCGTTTTTCCTAAAGACATACCGTAAAGGATGATTTTGATGTTAGAAACCCTGTTTACCCATCTCGCACAACAAGAAGCCGAGATGATTCGTTTACGCCGCGATTTTCACCGCCATCCGGAATTGTCGTTTCAAGAAGTCCGGACACCGGCCAAAATCATCGAATACTATGAATCACTCGGTATCCCGTATCAAAAAAATGTCGGGGGTAACGGTATCGTCGCGACATTACAAGGGGCGCGTCCCGGAAAAACGATTGCCGTCCGTGCCGATTTTGATGCATTACCGCTTCAGGAAGAAACCGAACTGTCGTTTCGCTCAATCCGTCCCGGTGTGATGCATGCCTGCGGACATGATGGACACACGGCAATCGTCCTCGGACTCGCTGCTGCCTTTCAACCGTTGCAGGAAGAGCTCGAGGGCACGATCCTCTTCATTCATCAACACGGTGAAGAAGTGTTTCCGGGTGGTGCCATTCAAATGATCGAAGATGGCTGCCTCGACGGGGTCGATGCGATTTTTGGTACCCACCTTGAAAACGATCTTCCGGTTGGGACAATCGGTTACCACAGCGGACATACATTATGTGCCATCGATGAATTTGAAATCGTCGTCCACGGTCAAGGTGGTCATGCCCAAGCCCCCCACCGGACGCAGGATGCACTCGTCGCCGGCGCACAGCTCGTCTGTAATCTTCAGCATCTCGTCAGTCGACGGGTCGATCCGTTTGAGCCGGCGATTGTCGCCATCGGTTCGTTTCACGCCGGAACGGCTCCGAACATCGTAACCGGCGAAGCACGGATTGTCGGAGAAATCCGGACGTTTAATGAACAGCTCCGGCATCAGTTGCGCCAGCAGGTGGATCTGGTCGCCCGGACGACGTGTGCCGGAATTGGTGCTACGTATTCCATCGATTTCACGACCGGTTATCCGTCGCTTTGGAATCATCCGAATGAAACGAAGCTCGTCCAGGAAGCGGCCGGCTTTTTACCGGAAGGACACGTCCGTGAAGTCAAACCGATGATGGCTGCCGACGATTTCGCCTATTACCTGGAGCAGGTCCCGGGCAGTTACTTCTTCACCGGTTCTGCGAAGACGGACGGTCGAACGATTTATCCGCAACACCATCCAAAGTACGAAATCGACGAGCAGGCTTTGCTGATCGGAGCCAAAACGTTAGGGGCCACGGTTCTCCGCGCCTTACAAACATAAGGATTGACTTTCCACTTTTGTGAATGGTATTATCATCCCAACGATAACGAACTTACATCAACTTCATATAACACTTATCAAGAGTGGACCGAGAGATCTGGATCGATGACGTCCCAGCAACCTGCGTACAGCAAGGTGCTACGACCAGCAAAGCGAAAGCTTTGGTTGATAAAAAGCGGCGACTCCTTTTGCAACCAAGCAAAGGAGTCGTTTTCGTTTTCTCGCTGTCAGAAATGAGAGCATTACGGTTCAAGGAACCAAGGGAAAGGGAGAGATGACATGGAAAAAGCAACATTTGCAGGAGGATGTTTCTGGTGCATGGTGACACCATTTGAGGAATTACCGGGTATTCACAGTATCGTGTCCGGTTATACAGGAGGACATGTCGACAACCCGACATATGAGCAGGTCAAAACAGGAACGACCGGGCATTCCGAAGTCGTCGAGATTACATTTGATCCGGCACTGTTTTCGTACGAACGGTTACTCGAACTGTACTGGCCGCAGACGGATCCGACCGATGCCGGCGGACAATTCCAGGACCGCGGCACACAGTATGCACCGGCAATTTTTTATCATACGGAAGAACAACGTCTCGCAGCGATTGCGTCGCGTGACGCGTTAGCGGCAACAAACCGCTTTAAGCAACCGATCGTCACACGGATTGAACCGGCGCACGCTTTTTATCCGGCGGAAGAGTATCATCAGGACTTCCACAAAAAAAATCCGGCGCACTACAAAAAAGACCGGAAAGCGTCCGGTCGCGATGCCTTTATTGACGTCGCCTGGAAAGAAGAAGCAACGGTCTAAACAAAATGCCAAAAAGGGATTGCCCTCTCACACGGATGGGCAATCCCTTTTTTCATTTTTCCAGCCGAGATCTTGCGGTCCAACGTGACGTACCTGTTGTCGTCCACTCAGGAAATCGCTTTGATATCCTCTGCTTGTTCCGTTTCATCCACAACTTGATACCGTTTTAAAACAAAAATCCCGGTCAGCATCACGGCGAGACCGGCTATCTGCCCAAGCGACAGATCAACCTGCGGCAGACCAAACCAACCGAAGACATCGACGCATAAGGCGAAACTCAGTTGTGAAATCAAGACGACCGAAATCGCGATCGAAGGACCGAGCAGTTGAATCCCCCGCATGACACAAAAAACAACCCCGACGCCGACTAATCCGCCAAACAAATACAACGGTTCAACTTCACGGACTGCCGAGAGTGTTCCTCCGCGAAAGAAGAGTAAGGCAAGCAACGAGCCGAGCAATCCGACAAAAAAAACTAACGTCGTCGTCGCCCACGCACCGAAGGCATGACTCATCCGCGCATTCAACACGGTTTGTAAACTGATCATCATCCCGGCAACGACGGCACAAAACATTCCTAATCCCATTTGGTTTCCTCCTTTGATTCACTTCAGGCGAGCGAAAAGATCAAGACGCCGGTCAACATCAATCCGACACCGACCCATTGTCCCCGGTTGCTGCTTTTTTTGATGACACCGAACCAGCCGTTCAAATCAATGACAAAAGCACATAGAATCTGTGCGACGAGTAATAACGACATCGCCCACGTCATTCCAAGCAGTTGAATCGACGTCAGTTCCGTAACGACGACTAACACGCCGAGCAATCCGCCGCTGGCATAAATCAACGGCAACTTTCGAAAACCGCCGATTTTCCGGTCACGGACAAACCCATAAATCAACAAGCAACCCATCAAACCGACAAAGTGAACGATCGTCACGGATAACCATGGACCGACCGCGTCACCCAGCCGGGCATTAAAAATGCCTTGCAAGGCAATAAACAATCCACTGAATAAGGCAAACACGATTCCTTGCATCTTCATCCTCCTTTTTCTCCAATTATGAGTAGACCGCATTCCGCCCGACTTTGAAAAGGACAAATGTCCTAAAATGCCAAAAACACAAAAAAAGAGCAGACCAACTGGCCTCCTCCTGAAATCAATCCGTTATGTGTTTACGGAAATGGTCGAGAAATCCGTTTATGCGCCTCGTCCATCATCCGGTCAAATAATGCCTGAACGGTCGGAATATCTTCAATTAACCCGGAGACAAGACCGGCGTTGACATATCCTGCTGTCTCGTCGCCCTCGAGTGCCCCTTTGATATGAAACGATTCGTTCGTTTTTTCTTGGAATTCAGCGAGTGATGCCGGACGCAACCCGTCCACATACGCTCCGTTCAAGACACGCCGGACTTGTCCGACCTCACGCCCGATGATCCGTGTCTCGAGATCATCCGCCTGCACAAGATGATTTTTATACTGCGGGTGCACACAGGACTCTTGTGTCGCAATCAACCGGGTTCCCAGTTGAACGCCTTCCGCCCCTAGCATCCAGGCAGCCGCAAGACCACGACCGTCGCCGATTCCTCCGGCCGCAAGTACCGGAATCGTGACCTGATCGGTGATTTGCGGAATCAATGTCATCGTCGTCAGTTCGAGCGGTGAGTTGATCCCGGCTGCTTCGACTCCTTCCGCCACCAATAAGTCAATCCCGGCCCGTTCCGCTTTGACCGCCTGTTTGACGGACGCGACGACACCAATCGTCCGGATGCCTGCTTCCTGTAAACGTGCCAGAAAAGGCGCCGGGTTCCCGGCGGATAACGAGACGACCGGAATTTGTTCCTCGATCGCTAACGTGATCAAGTCTTCCGTATATGGGGAAACACGAATCGCGATGTTCAAGGCAAATGGACGTGACGTCAGGCGGCGCGTGGCTTCGATCAACTGTTTGACTTCAATGGGCGACATCGTTCCGCAGCCAATCGTGCCCAGTCCCCCTGCGTTCGAGACCGCGGCCGTCAATTCGGCATGACTGATGTTTCCCATTCCCCCTTGAATAATCGGGATTTCAATCTGTAAGCTGGTACATACACGAGACATGGTCTCCCTCCGTTTCCGTCACTAAGAATGATATACTATGTAAGACTGAATTTTAATTCATTTTTAGAAAAGAGGCGTTGTTTGATGAACATTCCCTACCGCGATCTGTCTCCTGCCCTTGCGGCAAACGTATTTGTCGCTCCCGGTGCTTTTTTGATCGGTGACGTGACGATCGGTGAAGAATCGACGATCTGGTTTAATGCCGTCCTCCGCGGGGACGAAGGACCGATTACAATCGGCAAACGGTGCAGCATTCAGGACAATGCAACGATTCACCTGTACGAAGGCGCTCCGGTCATCGTCGAGGACGAAGTCACCGTCGGACATAATGCAATCCTGCACGGTTGCAAAATCGGGCGCCGTTCCATCGTCGGGATGGGCGCGACGGTCCTCGATCATGCCGAAATCGGCGAAGAGTGTATCATCGGAGCCAATACATTGATTCCGTCCGGCAAAAAATTCCCGCCCCGCTCCTTGATCATCGGGTCACCCGGCAAAGTCGTTCGCGAACTGACACCGGCCGATTTGGAAATGATTCAAGAATCGATCGATTCCTATGTCGATAAAGGATATGCCTTTCGGAAGCAACTGGCCGAGGGTTGACCGTCATCAAGAAAACGCTCATCTCGTTACGTCGGGATGAGCGTTTTTTTACCGTTCGGCAAACAACGGATGTTCTGACGCATCATAGTCGGCACTTTTTTGTGTGACGTCATGCGTTTCCTGAAACACCGCTTCAAAGAAACGGCTTGCCGGTTCGGCGAGCAACCGGTAATACTGTTCAAACAACAGCGCGGCGTGATGGCCACTCCATTCGTCCGGCAACAATTCCTGCGGCAGACCGGGATCGGTAAACAAAAATTTCCGGTATTCATGGACGAGTGTCGTCCGTTCGACGAAACACTGTTCTTCATCCATCTCGCCGAGTTGAATCCGACTTTGATGAACGATGTAGCGCCGGCTGTACTCGGCGATGAACCGTTCGTACCGTTCTTGCAACTCATCCAGCGGAAAAGCCCGTTCGACCAGCGATTGATCCGGTTGTGGTCCATGATATTCGCCGACGAAAAAATCGACATACTCGGTGATGCCATAAGCGTCAATCAACCGCTCCGCTTCTTTTTCGAGCGGATTCGGTGAGATCCAGACGCCGTTTGATAAGTTTCCGAACCCGCTCCATGACAACTCTTTCCGCAGTTCGTCGCGGATTTGCCGTTTGTCTTCCGGAATCGTATACATCAACGTCCGCCATTTCCCGTCCCAGACGTGAGGCGTTGATTTGTAGATCCGTCTCGCTGCCTCTTCCATCCGTTCGACCCCACGCGGCGTCAATGAATAAAAACTTTTGGTGCCTTGTTTTTGTGACGTCAACCACCCTTGCTTGACCATCCGCGAAACGGCGACCCGGACCGCCTGTTCATTATGACCAAATTCTTTGAGCAGACGAATTAAGCTGCCGACCCAGATTTGATTGCCGTAATGCCGGATGTAATCCCCGTATACGGTAAAAATCATCGATTGTGTATTCGCACTCATGTCATTCACTCTCTCTTTGATATAACGTTTTTTTGTGTACCGTTAGTATACGTGTTATTTCAGGTGACGACCATCCTCATTTGCCTTGAAACTGCGGGGTCCGTTTTTCGGCAAACGCACGTAAGGCTTCCATCCGGTCTTCTGTCGGGATGACGACCTCATAAGCGGCGGTCTCGATTTTCAGTCCTTCTGAGAGCGGGTGGTCGAGTCCCTGATCAATCGCCTGTTTGGCTTGCCGGATTGCCACCGGTCCATTTCGCAACATTTCGCCGGCGAAAGTGAGACAAACCGGCATCAGCTCCTCCACCGTCGGAACGACGCGAGAGACGATGCCGTATCGTTCCGCAGTCGCCGCATCAATCTTCTTAGCCGTAAAAATCAGTTCCTTTGCCCGCGTCTCTCCAATTAACCGCGGCAATCGTTGTGTCCCGCCGGCACCGGGAATGATGCCAAAACTCGTTTCCGTCAATCCGACCAATGCCCCTTCGACGATGATCCGGAAGTCGCAAGCGAGCATCCACTCGAACCCGCCGCCGAGTGCATGTCCGTTGACGGCAGCAATCGTCGGTTGCGGCAGATCGGCGATGTTCGTAAAGACGTCCCGAATCGCCTCGACGTTCCGCCGGACTTCACGTTCCGTCAACGTCGTCCGCTCTTTTAAATCTGCTCCGGCACTAAAGGCTTTGCCGGTTCCCGTGAAGATGACGACACGAATCGTCTTATCCTGCCGGACCGTGTCGACGAGTTGTTGAAGTTCCATCAGTGTCGGGTAATCCAAACAGTTCATCCGCTCCGGTCGATCGAGCCGGATCAATCCGATCTGGTCCATCTGTTCAAAATGAATCATACAAGTCCCTCCCGTTCGACAATTAACGCGATGCCCTGACCAACGCCGACACACATCGTCGCCAAGCCATAGATTTGGTTCGTCCGGCACATCTCATGCAACAAGGTGGTCAGGATGCGGGCGCCGCTTGCGCCAAGCGGATGACCAAAGGCAATCGCCCCGCCGTTGACGTTCACTTTCTCCACCGGTAATCCGAGTTCCTGAATACACGCGACACTTTGTGCCGCAAAGGCTTCGTTTAATTCAATCAAATCCAACTGGTCAATCGTCAACCCTGCCCGGTCCAAGGCTTTACGCGTCGCATCAACCGGTCCGATACCCATGACGGACGGTTCAACCCCGGCGACCGCACTCGCCCGGTAATACGCAAGCGGTGTTAAACCAAGCTGTTTGGCCGTCTCCTCACTCATTAACAGTAAGGCTGCCGCCCCGTCATTCACACCAGAAGCATTGCCTGCCGTGACGGTTCCGTCCGCAAACAAACTGTTGAGCGTTCCGAGTTTGTCCCGACTCGTCTCCGGACGGGGATGTTCGTCGACAGCGACTTCGACGACTTGTCCTTTTCGTGTCGTATACTGCACCGGAACCAGTTCTGCTTGAAAACGGTCCGCTTCCATCGCCTGTTTGGCCCGCTGTTGACTCATGAATGCAAAATCATCCTGGACTTCGCGTGTAATGTTGTACCGTACAGCCACATGTTCGGCCGTCTCCGGCATCGAATCCGTGCCGTATTTCGCATCCAGTTTATCGTTGACGAACCGCCATCCGATCGTCGTATCGTAGACGGCCGGGTTGCCGCGGGCAAATCCGGTTTCCGGCTTCGCCATGACGAGTGGTGCCCGTGTCATGCTTTCCGTCCCTCCGGCAATGTAGATATCGCCTTCATTCAGCGCAATCGCGCGTGCCGCGGCAATGACGGCATCCAGTCCCGAACCACACAGGCGGTTGACGGTCGTCCCGGCGACTTCGACCGGCAGACCGGCGAGTAAGCCGGACATCCGGGCGACGTTCCGGTTATCTTCGCCCGCCTGATTGGCATTGCCGAAGATGACCTCTTCGATTGTTTTCGGATCGACACGCGGATTCCGTTGGACGAGTGCCTCGATGACACAGGCGCCTAAGTCGTCCGCCCGGACCGCTTTCAGGGCTCCGTTATACCGCCCGATCGGTGTTCGGACGGCATCAATGATCGCGACGCGTCTCATGGTGTCTTCACCCCGCTGTCCGAATAATCATAGACACCCCGCCCAGTTTTCCGTCCGAGCCGTCCGGCTTTGACGTATTGTTCGAGCAGCGGCGCCGGACGATACTTTTCCCCGAGTTTTTCATGAAGGTACCGTAAGTTGTTCAACCGGGTGTCGAGTCCGACCAAATCCCCGAGTTCAAACGGTCCCATCGGATAGTTCAACCCGAGTTTAATCGCCTTATCGATTTCCTCCGGTGTCCCGAGTCCTTCTTGTAACATATAAAACGCTTCGTTGCCGACGAGGGCACTGATCCGGGACGTGACAAACCCAGGGAACGCCTGAATGACGACGGTCTCTTTGCCCATCCGGCGTGCGACATCCTCACAAATCGATACGGTCTCTTCTGACGTTTCAAGACCCCGGGCAAGTTCGACGAGCGGCATCCGGTGAACCGGATTAAAGAAATGCATCGCCATGACACGCTCCGGACGCTTTGTAAACGAAGCGATTTCCGTCGGACTCATCGTCGAGGTATTGGTCGCGAAGACACAGTGCGCAGGCGCCTGTTGATCGAGCGTCTCAAAGACCGTCCGTTTGATGTCGAGCCGTTCCGGAACGGCCTCAATGACAAGATCCGCCCGTCCGACGGTCCCGACGAGATCCGTCGAATAGCTTAGTCGGTTGAACAGATGGTCGACCTCTTCTGCGGTTAATTTTCCACGGATGATTGCTTTATCGGCAATTGCTTCTAATTCGTGCTGGGCTGATGCAAGCAGGTGTTGCTCGATGTCGACGAGCGTCACTTCGAACCCGTTTGCGGCTGCGACATAGGCAATGCCCCTTCCCATCACACCGGATCCTACGACCACTAGTTGCTGAACCATCATCTGATTTCCTCCTTTAAAAAAGCGTCCGGACGAACGTCCGCACGCTTGGTTTTACAGTCCGAACGGATTGAGTGGACGACTTCCGTAATACGACAGGATACTTTTCGTTTCCGTATATAAATCCAGTGTCTCGATACACAGTTCACGTCCGAAACCAGATTGTTTGTAACCGCCAAACGGTGTCCCCGGGAACGCCGAGAACGGACAGTTGATCATGACGATGCCGGCTTTGATCTGATTGGCAATTCGTGTCGCCCGTGCCCCGTCCTTCGTCCAGATGGCGGAACCGAGTCCGAATTCTGTATCGTTCGCCAGACGGACCGCTTCTTTTTCGTCCTTGAACTTCATCACGACGACGACCGGTCCGAAGATTTCTTCCTGGACGGCTTTCATGTCGTGTGTCACATCGGTGATGATGGTCGGCGCATACCAGAAACCTTTTTCAAACCCGGCCACCTGCTCGACTTGACCACCCGTTAAGATTGTCGCCCCGTCTGCTTTGGCTGATTGGACGTATCCGTCGATGACGTCGAGTTGTTGTTGGTCAATGATTGCCCCGACATGTGTCCCTTTATCAAACGGATTGCCGAGAACAAGTTGTTTCGTCTTCGCGACGAACTGTTCCATGAACGTTTCGTAAATGTCTTCGTGTACATAAAGGCGTGACCGCGCTTCACACGACTGACCGCTGTTATAGAAAATCCCGAACAGTGATCCGTCGACGGCTGCCGTGATATCCGCATCCTCAAATACAAGGTTCGGTGATTTGCCGCCGAGTTCCAGTGTGACCCGTTTTAAGCTTTCTGACGCCCGACCCATGATGTCTTTTCCGACCGGTGTCGAACCGGTGAAGGCGACTTTATCAACAGCTTGGTGTTCGACCAGATGGTTGCCGATTTCCCGGCCCGATCCCGGAATGACGTTGACGACACCCGCCGGCACACCGGCTTCGAGGCAAATTTCACCGAGAATGATTGCTGTCAGAGGTGTCAGGGTCGCCGGTTTCACGACGACCGAACAACCGACGGCGATGGCCGGCGCGACTTTCCAGGCTGCCATCATCAACGGATAATTCCACGGGATGATTTGGGCACAGACACCAACCGGTTCCTTTTCCGTATAGTTGTGGAACTGTCCCGGCACGTTATTGACGACACCGCGGTGACCGACGATGGCACCGGCATAAAATTCAAAGTCTTCAATCGCTTGCGTGATCTGTCCTTGTGCGGCTGCTAATGACTTCCCGGTATCTAAAATCTCGAGTTCCACCAGTTCATTGAACCGGGCACGCATGATGCCGGCGATTTTATTGAGGACTTGCGCCCGGCGGCCGACCGGCCACATCTTCCACTTTCCGTGATCAAATGCTTCGCGTGCTGCCTGCACCGCCCGATCCGCATCTTCTTTTGACGCTTTGGCGACTTCGGCGATGACTTCCCCGGTTGCCGGATTGTAGGTCTTAAACGTTTCGCCGGTTGTCCCTTCGACTTGTTCGCCGTTGATCAGCAAGTGATAGACGGACCGTTTCATCTCGATTGTTTTTTCATGTACCGTTGACATAGCTTCCACTCCTTTTAGTTTCCTTTGAATGTCGGTTGACGTTTCTCTAAAAAGGCTTGCATGCCTTCCGTCTGGTCGGCTGTTCCGAACAATAAGTAGAAATTTCTCCGTTCATGGTCCATCCCGTCCTGTAACGACAAGTCTCCCGCCTTATCGACGGCATCTTTGATCAGACGCACGGATATCGGAGGCTGGGCAGCGATTTGGTGTGCACGCGTCATGACGTCCTGTTCGAATTGTTCCGATGCGAACACACGGTTGATGATGCCAAGACGTTCCGCTTCCGGTGCCAGCATCCGTTCCCCCGTCCACAACCATTCAAGCGCCCGTGTCCGACCGATTCGTCTCGTCAATCGTTGGGTTCCGCCGGCTCCCGGCATGACCCCCAGTCCAACTTCCGGAAAACCAAACTGCGTCTCGGGCGTCGCGTAAATCAAATCACATGCCAGTGCCAATTCAAAGCCACCGCCGAGGACAAACCCGTGGACCGCCGCAATCAACGGTTTATGCAGACGGCTGATCCGGTCCCAGTCGGCAAAGGGATCGAGCAACTCCATCGAAATTGGCGTCGCGTCGACCATCTCGTCGATGTCAGCACCTGCTGAAAACGACTTTCCTTCCCCGCTCAGCACGATGACAGCCACCGTTTCATCCTGATCAAATTGTTCCATCACCTTGACGATTTCCCGAATCATCGTCCGGTTCAAGGCATTGTAACGTTCCGGACGATTGAGTCGGATCCGGCCGATCTGACCGTCGACGTCCGCCTTAACGTACTGTCGTGTCAGCATGAACTTCTTCACCGATCATCAGCGTCACGAGATCTCCCGCAAAGCCCATCAAGTCTTTGCCGGACGCTTTTCCCTCGAGCGAACGCATGCCGGCCTGCATCGTTTCATGGTTTTCATAGACCATCTCGCACATCAAATAGTATTTTCCGTCCCCGCCCATTGGTGAACCGACGATTTTCGTAACCGTCATTTCCTGTAACCCTGGAATTTTAGCCGTCAGTGGACCATGGACGTTGAAGTAATGCTCATCAAACTGTTCCTTGTTCTCCGGGTGTGTATAAAGCGCGATTAGTTTTACCATAATGATTACCTTCCTTCACATGAGAGTAGAGACGGGTTTCATCGCCTCGAATGGATTTTTGCATGATTTACAGTACAGAATGCTCCGGCAAGCCGTCGGACCAAACAGATTCTCGATCGAAACGAACGTCGAGCCGCAATACGGACAGTCGATTTCCCAGTGACCGTCGATGACACGCGGAGGTGCAATCCCAAAGGACTTCAGTCCGGTCATGCCGCGGTCGGTGATCCGGTCCGACGTCCACGGCGGATCAAAGAGAAACACGACGTCGACCGTCTGGACCTGCGGGACTTGTAACAACGCAGCTTCCGTATTTTTTTGAATGATTTCAAGCGCAGGACATCCTAAAAAGGTCGGAAGCAGCGTGACACGGACAGCATATCCGTCAGACGTCTCCGTCCACTCCATCGTTTCGAACATCCCGAGATCAAGAATGCTGACGGCATCAATTTCCGGATCCTTGACCGTGTCGAGCGCCTGTCGGATTTCTTGTTCCAGTCCTGTCGTCATCTGCCGTTCCTCCTTCACCATACTGCTGACTGATCGAGCAGATACACCTCACCGAGCGTCGATAAGGCATCGTTTAAGTCAGGCGAATGCTCCCCGTTTCGTCCGTTATAAGTCATCTTCATTTCCGGCAGTGTGACGTTTAAATCCACGAGGACCGGTGTCAAAGCTTGATACCAGCGGTCAATTAAGATTCCTTGTCCTTCGATCAATCGCATCTCGTCAATGATTTCCGTCGCTTCGCCGTAGTCAAACAGATCCCCGAAGTCAGCGAGCACCCGTTCAAGGGCCGCATCCATCTTCTGACGGGCGGTTTCCGTCGATTGATACAACTGTGTGAACCACGTTTGCCAGTGCAACAGGTGATAATACAATTCCATGTTGACCTTGACGGCGAGTGCTGCGAGCGGCGCATAACTGCTTTTTTTCAACGAGTCGATGCGGACCTTTTTCGCGAGCGTGTAGCAGTAATTACGAACGACAGCATACGCCCAGTCATACTCCGGATTTTCCATGTAGTAACCGGGACCGTTGACCCGTTCGACGAGGACGGAATTTTTCCGTTCGTGCGCCAGACGGACATGAGCAAGTGCATCTGCTTTTCCTTCACCGATGTCCTCGAGCAACTGATAATACATCGCCGCATGTCCCATCGAATCCTGGGCAATCGAGGAGGACGCGACATCTTCTTCGATATGCGGTGCCAGACCCAGCCACTCCGATCCGCGGTAGGCATAAAGGAAATCGTCATCCGCCAGTTGATACATCAGGGAGGCTAAAGCCAACCGTTCTGCTTCCGTCATTTCGAATCGCCTCCCTGCCATGACATGATCTCTTTCTCATCGAGCATCTGTTGCTCGTAATGCCGCCATTTTTTCTTGAGATACCCGTATCCTTTTGTCGTCCGGTAATCCTTGTTGTCGAGCCGTTGCAACATCTGTTTTTCGTCCGGCGTCATTCCCCGGATATCATCCCGTTTGACGACCCAGATATCGACGACCGGTTCGCGGCGCATGAAGTTTTCCTGCGCCATCAGCAACGCCATCTCTTTATTCGGGGCGAGCAGACTGAATTGATGCGTAAAAGCCGCGTTGGGTGTCCGTTTACTGAAAATCTCGAACTCCTGATAAAACGTTTCCGTCATGATGTTTCCTCCTTCAGCCGATCGTTTCAGCAAGTGCCTCACGGACCCAGGCATTGTTTTCATAAGACGTTTGGCGTAACGCGAGCCGCTCCTTCGAACGGGGACCGCCGCCTTGAATGATTTTCTTGAATTCCGTCCAATCCGGCTGGGCATATATCCATTGCCCTGTCTCCTCGTCGAACCGTAACGTCGGATCGGGAATGACGAGACCAAGCGAACGGATCCGAGGAACATATTTCGTAAAGAAACTTTGACGCAATTCTTCATTCGTCTTCGTCCGGATTTTATACGCAATCGTCACGTCCTGCTTTGAAGTGCCGGTCGTTTCTTTTGTCGCCGGTCCAAAGAACATCAACAGGGATTCCCACCACTCATCGAGGGATTCCTGAATCATCGCTTTTTGTTCGGGTGTTCCTTCCGCCAGTGCCATGATGATCGATTCTCCATGTTGGGCATGGAACACTTCTTCCGCACAAATCCGTTGCAACGCCCGCGCATACGGACCATACGAAGCACCGAGCATGTTCGTCTGGGTAATGATTGCCGCTCCATCAACAAGCCAACCGATTGTTCCGGCGTCCGCCCACGACCGGGTCGGCATATGGAAGACATTGTGGAACTTGAGGCGTCCCGTGAACAAGTCATCCATCAAATCCGCCCGGGTTTTTCCGTACGGCTTCATCAAGTCTTCCACGACACGAAGCAAGAGTTGACCGTGCCCCATCTCGTCCTGTACTTTGGCCATGATACCGAGTTTTCGGCGTAACGACGGTGCTTTCGGAACCCACTCTTTTTCCGGTAAAGCACCCATGATTTCACTGATGCCGTGCATCGAAATCAATTTAATTAACGTATCGCGGTAAAAACCGGGCATCCAGTCGTCGGCTTCAATTTTTTCCCCGTTGTCGATCCGTTCCTTGAACCGTGCCAGCTTTTCTTCTTCCGTCATGACCGGCGGTTCGAATAGATGTGTCGCATCATACATCTTGTTTCCTCCTCTGCTTAAACAAACTTCTTCTCCGGCTCCATCCGTCGATCGATGATCCGGACTGCTTTTCCTTCTGAACGGGGAAGACCGTATGGCGGATGACAGACCAGATTGACCGAAATCAGACATTCCGTTTTTATGGCGTGACAGACAGCTCGTTTGAGGTCTTCCGGGCTCGCTTCATGGTCTGCTTCAATATGCAGCTCCAATGCCTCAAGACCCCCGCGTTGAATCCGGTGAATTTGATAATGCGGACTGACACCTGTTTGTTGCAACAGGACCCGTTCGATTTCCGACGGGAAGACGTTGACGCCACGGATGATCAGCATATCGTCCGTTCTGCCTTTGACCCGTGACATCCGGGTGGTCGTCCGCCCGCATGCACACGGTTCTGTCGTCACGGATGCCAAATCACCGGTCCGATACCGGATGATTGGAAGCGCTTTCTTTTTTAAACTTGTAAAAACGAGTTCCCCGACTTGTCCTTCCGGCATCGGTTCCCCCGTCACGGGATCAATCACTTCTGTGATGAACAGATCGTCCATCAGGTGCAATCCGTCTTGTTCCTGACATTCCATCGCGACGCCCGGTCCCATGATTTCACTGAGACCATAGATGTCGAAGGCGCGAATGCCCCATTTTTCTTCGAGTGTCTGCCGCAATTCCTCCGACCACGGTTCGGCTCCGAAAATGCCGTAGCGGAGACTGCTCGTTCGCGGATCAAGACCACGTTCTTCCATCCGTTCTGCGAGATGCATCATATAAGACGGCGTCCCGCAAATGCCGCGCGGCTGAAAATCTTCAATCAAGGTAATCTGCCGATCCGTATTTCCTCCGGATACAGGAACGACCGCCATTCCGAGCTGTTCTGCCCCTGCATGCAATCCGAGTCCGCCTGTGAACAATCCGTACCCGTAGGCATTGTGCAACAGGTCGGTGTTGTCCGCCCCGATCGCAATCAGACCACGCGCGACGGCAGTCGACCAGTCCGCAAGATCTTCTTCGGTATAACCGACGACAGTTGGTTTTCCGCTCGTACCGGATGAAGCATGAATCCGGGCTGCTGCTTGCGGGGGAACAGCGAACAATCCGAATGGATAATGTTCACGCAGATCACTTTTCCGGGTGAACGGCAACTTTTGCAGATCCGTCAATGTCTCCAAGGAATCTGCATCGAGTCCGCGGTCCGCGAACTGTGTTCTGTAGAAGGGCACCTGCGCTGTCACATAACGTACGGTCTCGCGCAAACGTTCCAACTGTAAGCTTGTCCTGACTTCCGCCGTCATCGTTTCGAGAATCTTGTTATACAAATTGCACCTCCTCGACTTTTCCAACACAATAAATAAACGTCCGTTTTGAAATGGTTATATCATAAACCTACGATACGTTCACATTATTGTCAATCCTCCATTTTGTTAAAAGCTCCCAAATCAACTTTTTCTGACGCCGTTTAAATCAAAATCACCCGTAAAGGCGTTTCCTATAGAGAAAACGCAAAAATGATATTTCTTTTTGGAAAATATTTCTGAAAATGTTTGCTCATTTCGTAACTGATTGATAAAATATCGTGTGACAAGTGTTATACTATTTTTGGTAAGACCAGCTGTGGTCGGAATCAAGGGGGAATCACGTTGAGAAATGGTTTGTCGCTTGGAGATACAGCCGTCGTTGAAGCAATTGTGACCGAAGAAATGTTCGCTCAGTTTGAAGGTGTGATCGTCCATCCGGCCTATTCAACCGTCTCGATGGTCTATCACATGGAATGGGCGGCCCGAAAACTAATCCTCCCTTACCTCGAAGAACAGGAAGAAGGAGTCGGTGGTGCCGTTTCCTTGAAGCACTTGGGGATGGCAACACTGGGATCAAATATCCGGATCGAAGCCACTGTCATCGAACTCACACCTGACCGCGTCTTGGCAAAAGTCGAAGTCAGACACGGCGATCGTGTCATCGGTCTGGGTGAGGTGAAACAAATCATCTTAACGAAGCAGCTGATTCAGGAAAAGTTGACGCCGCGTGTTTTGTAACTTTCTAAATGAAAGCGCTTACTATAAGTCAGGAGGATGTTTCTTATGAATATGTTGAACCCGTCTACGAATCCCTCGCCTTCCATCATGGAAAAAATCTCCGGTCATGAACAGGTCGTTTTTTGCAACGATCCCGTGTCCGGTCTGCAAGCCATCATCGCCATTCATGATACGACGCTCGGTCCCGCCCTCGGCGGATGCCGGATGGCGCCGTATTCAACCGTCGACGAAGCACTGGATGATGTTTTACGCCTGTCGCGCGGCATGACGTATAAATGCGCCGCGGCTGACGTTGATTTTGGCGGCGGCAAAGCCGTCATCATCGGTGATCCTGCAACCGATAAGACGCCGGAACTCTTCCGGGCCTTCGGACGATTCGTCGATTCGCTTGGCGGTCGTTTCTATACCGGGACGGACATGGGAACGACGATGGACGATTTCGTCCATGCCAGTCGGGAAACCTCCCGGATCGTCGGCATTCCGGAAGCCTTTGGCGGCAGCGGGGATTCGTCGATCCCGACAGCGGAAGGCGTCATCTATGGTCTGCGCGCAACCGTCGAAACCTTGTATGGATCAGACGATTTAAGCCGGGCGAGTTACGCGGTCCAGGGTCTTGGAAAAGTCGGCTATAAAGTCGCAGAACAGCTGTTGGACGCAGGCGCCAACTTATACGTCTCCGATCTCAATGAAGCGGTTCTGGCTATGCTCGTTGAACGGGCAGAACAAACGCCGGGGACAGTCCGGGTCATCGCCGCCCATGAAATCCATCTGACGGATGCGGATATTTTTGTTCCTTGTGCTTACGGGGGCGTCATCCAAGCAACGAATATCCACATGTTGCAATGTAAGGCCATCTGCGGATCTGCCAACAACCAGCTAGCAGTGGATGCGCTCGCACTCGAATTAAAGCAACGCGGCATTTTATATGCGCCGGACTACATCGTCAACGGCGGCGGATTGATTCAAGTCGCGGATGAACTGTACGGGGCGAACCATGAACGGGTCTTGCTGAAAACCAAACACATCTACGATGCGGTTCTCGAAGTGTTCCACGAGTCCCATGCGGAATCGATCACGACACTTGAAGCGGCAGACCGGATGTGCACTAAACGCATTCAAATCCGGTCACGTCATAACAACATCTTTACAAATACGATCAAACCAAAATGGAACATCCGTAACGACTAATGGAGGTGACACCGATGGAAACCCAATTTCCGATCCACCGTATCCTCGATGATGCGGGACAAGTGATCGATACATCTAAAACCGACTTACTGACCAATGAGCTCAGCCTCGCCCTGTTCACACATATGAACCGTATCCGGACGTTTGACCGCAAGGCGATCAACCTGCAACGTCAGGGACGGCTCGGGACTTATGCTCCATTTGAAGGGCAGGAAGCCGCACAGGTCGGCAGTGCCTATGCGCTGCATAACAAGGACTGGGTCTTCCCGACGTATCGTGATCACGGGGCGACACTGACCTTTGGCGCTGACATGGTCCGGACGTTTTTGTACTGGAATGGACGTGTCGAAGGATGTGTCCCGACGGACGAGTTGCACATCTTCCCGCCGGCAGTACCGATTGCCACACAAATTCCCCATGCCGTTGGTGCAGCCTGGGCCGAAAAACGCAAAGGGACGAATCAAGTCGCCGTCGCTTATTTTGGAGACGGTGCGACCTCGGAAGGTGATTTCCATGAAGGGATGAACTTCGCGAGCGTTTTCCAGGCACCGGTCATTTTGTTTAATCAAAACAACGGGTATGCAATCTCGGTCCCGATTCAAAAACAGATGCATTCGGAAACGATTGCCCAAAAAGCGTTGGCCTACGGGATGCCGAGCGTCCGGATTGACGGCAACGATGTCTTTGCCGTGTACTTCACGATGCAAGAGGCACTTGAGCGGGCCCGGTCCGGCGGCGGTCCGACATTGATCGAAGCCGTCACATGGCGGTTCGGTGCGCATACGACGGCGGATGATCCGTCGAAATACCGCGATCAGGACCGGTCGCGTGATCGTGTCGATCCGCTCACCCGCTTGGAAGATTTCATGAAGGCACAAGGGTTTTACGAGGAACAGGAAATCGAAGCGATTCGAATCCGCCATCAAGAAGAGGTTGAGGCGGCCGTCAAAACGATGGAAGCCTTCCCTTCACCTGACGTCAACGATTTGTTTGACCATACGTTTGCGACACTACCGGACGATTTAATCCGTCAAAAAGCGGATTACCTGACAGCGAGGGGGAATTGACATGGCGACACCAATCAATCGACAAACGGAGATGACGCTTGTCCAGGCTGTCACCGATGCCTTACGGACAAAACTGACGACCGATGAGACGACACTCGTCTTAGGCGAAGATGTCGGAAAAAACGGCGGGGTGTTCCGGGCAACAGACGGTCTACAGGAAGAATTCGGCGAAGATCGGATCATCGATACCCCCCTCAGTGAAGCGGGAATCGTCGGAACGTCAATCGGTCTTGCGGTCAACGGGTTTAAACCGATCGTCGAAATTCAATTCCTCGGTTTCATCTATCCGGCCTACGAACAAATCATGACGCATGTCGCACGAATCCGGATGCGGACGATGGGACGTTACGGTGTCCCGATGGTCATCCGGGCTCCTTACGGGGCAGGCATTCGGGCCCCAGAAATCCACTCGGACAGCACGGAAGCCCTCTTCACCTCGATGCCCGGCTTAAAGGTCGTCTGTCCGGCAACGCCTTACGACGCCAAAGGCTTATTGATTGCAGCGATTGAAGATCCGGACCCGGTCTTATTCCTCGAATCGATGCGCAGTTACCGCGCCTTTAAGGAACCGGTTCCGAGTGAGTCGTACACGGTTGAAATCGGAAAAGCCAAATGCGTCACGGAAGGTCAAGACGTGACACTCATCGCCTGGGGGGCGATGGTGCAGGTTGCCCAAAAAGCAGCGACCGAAGCAGCGACACGTGGTATCTCCTGTGAAGTGATTGATTTACGGACACTTTATCCGCTTGACCGGACGACGATTGCCGCCTCCGTCCAAAAAACAGGTCGGGCTGTCATCGTTCATGAAGCACAGGCAACGGGTGGACTCGGGAATGATTTGATTGCTTTAATCAATGATACTTCGTTCTTGTATTTACGGGCACCGATTGCCCGGGTCACCGGATTCGATGTGCCGGTTCCATTATTCGCGCTCGAAGACCATTACATCCCGACGCCGACTCGTGTGCTTGAAGCGATCCAGCGTACGATCGATTTTTAAGGAGTGAGCAGGATGATTGAAGTGAAATTGCATGATGTGGGGGAAGGCATGACGGAAGGTGAAATCGCAAACTATCTGGTCCAGGTGGGCGATCGGGTCACGATTGACCAACCGGTCGTCGAAGTCTCGACTGACAAGATGGTCGCCGAACTGCCGGCTCCGGTGTCCGGTGTCGTCACGGATCTGTTAATTCCTGTCGGACAAACGGTTGGCGTCGGGACAGTCTTGTTATTGATCGAGGCAACGGAAGCACAACCGGCAGTCACCGTTAAACGAACGGTTGAACGGTCCGAGCAACCGCAACAACAACCAACCGTGACCGCCCTCCTGACGGAACGTCCAAAACGTGTGTTGGCGACACCTTACACCCGGAAAATTGCCCGCGATCTTGGCATCGATCTGGAACTAGTTCCGGCTGTCGATCCGTTCGGTCGTGTCACGGAAGAAGATGTACGTCGTTTCGTTGAAAGCGGAACGACTCCTGAGCCCGATCAGCGTCCAGTCGCGGTCGAGACACCATCTGCGCCGGTCGATACGATTCCGTTCCGGGGTATTCGTAAACAAATCGCCAAAAAGATGACCCAGTCACTCTTTACGATTCCGCATGTCACCCACTTTGAAGAAGTTGACATGACCCGTTTGCTGGCATTGCGCGAAGAATTGAAAGCTGCCGGGAAACCGATCAGCGTCAATGCTTTTTTCATCAAAGCCTTAATCGTCGCCTTACAAGACTTCCCGGTCTTCAACGCCAAGCTCGATGAAGCAAACGAACAGATTCTTTTGGAGCGGCAGTACCATATCGGTGTCGCGACTGAAACGGCCGACGGATTGATCGTGCCGGTTGTCCGGGACGCCGACCAACTGACGATGCAACAATTGCATCAACAAGTCGCGGATCTGTCCACCCGCGCCAAGACCGGTGATTTACGGGCAGCGGACCTCAAAGCGAGCACCTTCACGATGAGTAATGTCGGACCACTCGGCAGTACAGGCGCAACGCCGATCATCAATTATCCGGAAACGGCGTTGATTGCCTTCCACAAAACGAAAAAACGGGTCTGTGTCGACGACCAGGATCAAATCGTCATCCGTTCGATGATGAATCTGTCGATGTCCTTTGATCATCGTGTGGCGGACGGCGCGACCGCCGTCGCCTTTACGAATCGGTTTGCCGGACTGATCGAACACCCCACTACTTTATTGATGGAGTTGATCTAAATGGTTGTTGGTGAACTGACCCAAGAACGTGATCTGTTGATTCTCGGCGGCGGTCCGGCCGGTTACACGGCTGCGATCCGCGCCAGTCAATTGGGACGAAAAGTGACCTTGATTGAACAAGCACAGCTCGGAGGGCTTTGTCTGAACAAAGGCTGTATCCCGTCCAAAGTGGTCGCACATGCGGCGGAAGTGAAACAACAAATGAACCATTTGACGGCACTCGGTTTTTCGATCGAGCCGACGCATGACTTCAATCAATTGGTAAAGTACCGGGACGGGATCGTCCAACAGTTACGCACCGGCGTCGAAGCTTTATGCCAGGCAAACGCCATCGAATACATTCAAGGGACCGCCTCGTTCTTGGCGGACGATCGGATCGGCGTTGAACAGGGACATCAGTTCGACACGTACCGGTTCAATGATGTCGTGATCGCAACCGGAAGCCACAGTCTTCAGCAGACGTCCCCTCTCATCTTAAATGCCGAACAACTCTACCAGCTGACCGACTTGCCGGACCGGCTCGTCATCATCGGTCAGGACTATATCACGATTGAAGCAGCAATGAGTTTTCAGGCACTCGGCACACAAGTCACATTGATCGCCGACGCGTTTCAGCTCGATCCGAGCCTCGACAAAGAACTGCGGCGGCTCTTTAAAAAACAAAAAATCCGACTCGTAACGGGCATCGTGACCGCCATCGAGACAACGGATGAAGTGACGGTCACCGTCGTCAAAGAAGGACAGGAAACGACCTGGACCGCTCCATTTTTATTCCACTCGTTACCACGGATTCCAAACACGCTGGAGTTGGGTCTTGAACGCATCGGTGTGACGATGGCAGAAGACGGCACGATTCCCGTCGATCCGGTCGGACAAACGAGCCGGCCCCATATTTATGCGATTGGTGACGTTACACCCGGTCCGCCGCTGGCAATCCGGGCCATTCATGAAGCCAAACGAACCGCCGAACAGTTGGCAGGACAATCCCCTGATCCGACGATGCCCTATTATCCAACGGTCATCCGCTCCCTTCCACCGATCGTCTCAATCGGATTGACGGAGCAAGCGGCGACGGATGCCGGTCATGCCGTCCGGGTTGGTCAATTCGCCTTAAATGCCAATGGCGCAACGACGATTGAAGCCGGCAGTGGATTTATCAAAGTCGTCACGGATGCCACGACGAGTCTGTTATTAGGTGTTCATATGATCGGCGAAGGATCGATTGAACTCGCCGGCACCTTTGCTCAAGCGCTTGAAATGGCAGCCAAAGAAGAAGATGTCCGTTTCCCGGTCATGCCGCATCCAAGCCGGAATGAAGCCTGGACGGAAGCCATCGAATCTTTGGTTGGACAAGCTATCCACTTGTCCCCCCGGCAACAAGCTATCTTGACGAAGTCGTAATCCAAAAACCGGTCAACTGAACAGTGACCGGTTTGTTGTATGAATTTTTTAGTTGAAGGAGGGACAACGATGGACTTGTACTTTACGATGCTGAACTGGAATGATACATCGTTCCCGATTGCTGCGACGACGGATGGACTGTGTTACGTCGGCGCCTTAAACGAACCGGCTGACCTGTTTCCCGACTGGGCCCGGAAACAGTTGCCGCGTGCGGATCTCATCGAAGACACCCGGATCATGCAACCGTATCAGGAACAGTTGATGGAATACTTAAACGGCACACGGACTCATTTTTCATTTCCGCTGCACTTGATCGGAACCCCTTTTCAACTGGAGGTCTGGAACGCCTTACGTCACGTGCCATATGGCGTGACGGCGACCTACTCGGATATCGCGGAACGGATCTACCGACCGAATGCAACACGCGCCGTCGGTACGGCAATCGGCAAAAATCGTGTCTTGATCGTCGTCCCCTGCCACCGGATCATCGGCAAAAAAGGGGATTTGACCGGCTACTGGGGTGGATTGAATATGAAACGGCAACTATTAGCATTGGAACAGTTAACCGGCTGATTCGCGTCCGTTTTCGGAGTACTCCAAAACGAAAGTGACCCCAAAAGGATCCGTCACTTGAGCATATAACCCACCGAAACTCGGCACGCCCAACGCTTCCATGATCTGACCGTCTTCTGCCAGTGCCGCGTAGGCAGCTGAAATTTCTTCGGTCGTCTCAAATGACAAAAGCAACAGGATGTGCGAAGCCGCCGGAAGCGCTGACGAGACGTCCCACAGCATCAATTCAAAAGCACCATTCGCCAAATGGGCATGAAAGATTTCCTGTTGTCCTAGCGCATTTGTTTCCGATAAGATGCGGCGTGGTTTTAACCCCAATGTCCGGTCATAATACGCAATGGCCTCTGCCGCTGTGCCATTCAAGGTAATGCAAGGTGTCGCTGGGTAACGCATATTCTCTCCTCCTCTTCGTGTCCCATCCCTTTCTCTAATCCGACGGTCGTTCCCTGCTTGATGCTCCGGAATAATTGGTTCTGATAAGCGGGTTCAAAAATCGCTGATAAACAAACAAGAGGCTGACTCAAAAGTCAGTCTCTCCAAAGACAAGGGTGGCAGAATGATCATCTGCCACCCTTATCTCGTAAAAAAAGAATTACTCGTTACACGCAACTCCTACAGGAAAAAGCGCATTTTTGCGCTGTCAGAGACAAACAAGACCCGCTTTCCTGCCTGAATGAGGCAGGAAAACTGGCTTGTGTCTCGCCTGAGGAAAGGGCGTGAAAAGAAGAGTGATTCTTTTTTTGAGTCATCCCCTCGTTTCATCCAAAAGGAATCATTCGTTTCACACGCTTCTTGTTCGACTGGTCCCCATGTTGCCTGAAATCCATCTGTCCGTCCTTTACGAACCATCTGTCCCGAAGCGATATGTCGTTTCCCAGCGATATGTTTCGCCCGGTCGTACCAACACGTCCGGGAAAGATGCCTCTTTGACGGCATTCGGATGGACCTGTGTCTCAAGACACAGACCGAGTGACGGACGGGAAGCGACACCGCGAATCGTATAATTTGTTTCGAGTTGTGTACCGGTGTAGAGGACAACGACCGGCTGATCGGTCGTCACTTCCAGAAAACGACCGCTTGCCGGGTCTTCCAGTCGAATCGTTTGTCCCGACAAGACGAACGGATGGTCATATCCGTTGCCGGCTGCCGTTGTTTCCGGATGACCGGACTCCGCACCACTGCGGATCGAACGTCCGGTACGAAAATCAAGCGGTGTTCCGGTCACGTCACGAACCTCTCCAGTCGGCAACAGATCCTCTCCGACGGGCAGGTACGTGTCGCTCGGCACTTGCAAACGGTGATCGAGAATATCCCGACGTAAGTTCCCCGACAGATTCCAGTACGTGTGGTTCGTCAAGTTCAATGGTGTTGTTTGGTCCGTCGTCGCTTCCATCGTCAACGTCAGCGCCAGACCGTCGAGTTGATAAATCGCATCCAGCGTGACAGTACCGGGATAACCTTCCGCTCCATCCGGACTGACGTGCCGTAAATGAAGCCGTGTTTCCGTCATCTCCATGACTTCAAACAGTGCTTGATCAAATCCGTGAATCCCGCCATGAAGATGGTGCTCTCCATCATTGGCTGCCAACGGATAAACGGTGCCCTCGACTTCCATCCGCGCTTGGCCGATGCGTCCGGCGACCCGGCCGACAATCGCTCCAAAGTACGGGGAATGGTTTTGATACTCTTCAACGGTCTCCAGTCCAAGGACAACACTTTCCATCACACCGTCCCGGTCGGCCACACGAATATCGTTGATGATGCCGCCGTAGTTCCAAATCTCGACTTCAATCCCGGGTTGCGTCAACGTGTGCCGCACGAAATCGATTTCCGGAAGTGATTTTGTGTGCTCACTCATCGTCGATCACCTGCCACTTGGCGGCTGACTGTCTCAAGAAACCGCCCGAGTCCGGCTTGTCCGTGCTCCGTCTGCTTGAAGACACCACAGTCTTCGAGACCGCGAACGAATTTTGCTGCGACAGCCTGCCGGACATAGTCTGATACGTCTTGTCCGGCATAGGTTGCCTTCAGTTCTTCCGCCCAAGCTTGGTGCGACGGAGCGACTTGGCTTGTGCCGGTGATGAACTGTTCGACTTCTTTCAGTTCACTGAGCAGACGGGCCGGCAGAACGGCGAGTCCCATGACTTCAATCAAACCGATGTTCTCACGTTTAATATGGTGAATATCCGCATGCGTATGGAAAATGCCGTCCGGATGTTCCGCCGACGTCCGGTTATTGCGCAAGACCAAATCCAGTTCAAATCGTTCTCCGCGCATCCGGGCAATCGGTGTGACCGTGTTATGGCGGACACCGTCCGTTGCCGCAATGATCTCATGCTCGGCATCTTCGTATGTCAACCAGGTCTGATACACCTCGTCTGCTGCATCGAGCAAGGCCGACGCATCGGAACTGCTCAAGCGCACAACCGTCAGCGGCCAGTGCAGCGTTTCGCCGGTGACATCCGGATGATCCGGTAACACAAACTCGTGCAACGCTTGTGCCCGGTCCATCGCAAATTCATAACGACCGCCTTGATAATGATCGTGGGTCAAAATCGAACCGCCGACAATCGGTAAATCGGCATTCGACCCGGCAAAATAATGCGGGAACTGAGCGACGAAATCCAGGAGTCGCGCAAACGCTTGACGGTCAATCACCATATCACGGTGCGTCTGTGACAAGATGATGCTGTGTTCGTTGTAATAGACGTACGGGGAGTATTGCAACGCCCACGCTTCGCCTTCGAGGGAAAGCGGAACAATCCGGTGGTTGGCACGGGCCGGATGATTGATGCGACCGGCATAACCGACGTTTTCGACACAGAGCAGACACGTCGGATAGGTCGAATCAACGATTTCCGTCCGTGCCGCCGCAATTTCACGCGGATCCTTTTCCGGTTTTGAGAGATTGATCGTAATATCGATTTCACCATACACCGTATCCGCCTGGTATTGAATATTCTTAGCGATTCGTTTTGTTTGAATGTAGTTGTTCGCCTGACTGAGTTGATAGAAGTAGTCGGTCGCCTGTTGCGGACTTTCCGCATACAACCGTCGGAAGGTCGAAGTGATGGTCGACGGGCGATCGACGAACACATCCATCAGTTCCGCTGCCAATCGTTCTTTCTCGTCCAGACGCGCTGCCGATTGTCCGGCAGCAATCTGTTGTTCAATCATCGCATCCAAGATGTCGGGAATCGACGCAGTGTCGACAGTACCCGGATCCGTGTAAGCTGCTTCGCCCAGCAATGCCAATAATCGGTTTCGTGCATACACCGCGTCTTCCGGTTGAATCAACTGGTGACGGATTGCCTGCTCTACTAATTGTTTGATGAGTTCGTTCATCGCCTTCACTCCCCTAAATCCATTCTCTCTTTATCGTACCGGTGTCTTGTAGCCTTGCGGACGTTGTTCATGCCAGCGCCACGCATCTTGAATGATCGTTTCGATGTCTGTCCGGCTCGGATTCCAGCCTAAGACTGTTTTCGCCTTATCCGATCCGGCAATCAACGTACTCGGATCGCCGGCGCGTCTTGCAACGACTTGCTCCGGAATCGCATGTCCCGTCACGCGGCGTGCGGCTTCAATGATTTCCCGGACTGAAAATCCGCGGCTTGAGCCCAGATTAAAGACATCACTCGGCTTTCCTTGTTTTAAGTAGTCCAAGGCGAGCACATGGGCATCAATCAAATCCTCGACGTGGATATAATCGCGGACACATGTCCCATCCTCCGTCGCATAATCATCCCCATAAATTGAAATTACCGGACGTTGATTGTTTGCGACTTCGAGCACGAGCGGAACAAGGTGTGTTTCCGGTGTATGATCTTCACCGATTTCCCCTGTCGATCGGGCTCCGGCGACGTTAAAGTAACGCAACGCAACGTAATTCAGACCGTAAGCCGTCTCACACCAGCGCATCATCTTCTCCATCATCAACTTCGTTTCGCCATAGGCGTTCGTCGGATTCGTCACAGCTGTTTCGAGAATCGGCATCTGTTCCTGCTCCCCGTAGGTCGCGGCTGTCGATGAGAAGACAATCTGTTTGACGTCGTGCGCCATCATCGCCTCCAGCAACACTTGTGTGCCGTAGACGTTGTTGTCGAAATACGCCAGCGGATGTTCCATCGATTCACCGACTAACGAAAAGGCAGCGAAATGGACGACCTGATCAATCACTTCCGTCCCAAAGACCGTATCGAGAAAGGCCCGATCCCGGATGTCCCCTTCATAAAAACGGGCTTCCGGATGAACGGCTTCCCGGTGACCGGATTTTAAATGATCGATGACGACCACTTCCTGTCCGGCATCGATCAGTTGATAAACTGCATGCGATCCGATATACCCTGCTCCACCTACTACCAGTACTGCCATTTAGATGACCTCCTGTTCTACTTCGCGTGCTCCATCCCCGACGGTTGCCGTATAGAACGATGCCGGGTAACCGATTGCTGCCTCATATTGTCGACCAACTGCCGTCATGAATGCCTCGACTGTCTCGTCTTCGACGATCGCAATCGCACAGCCGCCAAAACCGGCACCTGTCATCCGGGCACCGAGGACACCCGATTGTGACCAGGCGGCCTCGACCAACGTATCGAGTTCTTGTCCCGTGACTGCATAATCCACCTGTAACGACCGGTGGGATGCATTCATCAATTGACCAAAAGCTTCGAGCCGCCCTTCCGTCAAGGCATCGAGCGCCTGCAACGTCCGCTCATTTTCGGAAATCGCATGACGTGCCCGCCGTTGCAAGCGTTCATCTTCGAACGGAACCGCTTCGAATTCAACTGTCGACCACTGTCCCAGCGTTGCGTACGGACGGTATTGTTGCAGATAAGTAAGTGCTTCTTCACACTCAGAACGGCGTTCATTGTATTTCGAGTCTGCCAGTTCGCGCCGTTTGTTTGTATTCATGATGATGATCGTGTAGCCCGATAAATCGAGCGGGGCATACGTATAATCCAGGGTCTCGCAGTCAAGCAACAGACCGGAACCCGCTTTTCCCATGCCGATCGCGAATTGATCCATGATGCCGCTGTTGACACCGATGTATTGATTTTCCACCTGCTGACCGTACTTCACGAGTTCGATCCGGTCGAGCTGCAATTCATACAGCGTATCGAGCAGCACACCGATGACGAGTTCGAGTGAAGCCGAGGAAGACAATCCCGCTCCGTTCGGAATATCTCCTTTGATGAGAATGTCGCATCCCTCGTCGATTTGGTATCCGGCTTCACGCAATACGTGAATCATCCCTTTGGCATAGTTTGCCCAACCATGGACCGGTTGATGCGTCAAATCATCTCCCGATACTTCGATGATGCCGTCGGCTTCAAAGTTCAAGGAATAAAAACGAAAGACTTGATCGTCCCGTTTCCGGGCAATGGCGTGAGTCCCAAGCGTCAAGGCGCACGGAAAAACGTGACCCCCGTTGTAATCCGTATGTTCGCCGATCAGATTGATTCGTCCGGGGGCAAAAAATCGGTGGGTCGACGGTTGACCGAATTGTTGTTCAAAAATCTGTTCGAGTGTCTGGTCTGTCATACGATCGGCTCCTTTGACTGTTTTGTTGTCACGCCGCGACGAACCGGTTCGATCTGTAAGCAACGTGCTTCATAATCGTTCGTATACGTCACGGTAATTCCTTGTTGCATCAAGTAGGCACCACTGAGCGTGCGTCCTTCAACCTGATACAGGACGGTGGCCTCAAGTCCTCTTAATCGGAAGCTGTATTGTCCGATTCCATGCTGACGCATCGGCGCAACAGCCAGGATGACCGTTTGTTCACTCGCCGTATACTGCATGATCGAGGCGCCTTGATCGTCCGCTTGAATCCGCTGTTGACGTCCGAATTGAACCGTTTCCCGAATCGTCTTGTATGTTGCAATCCATTCTTTTGCTTCTGCTAATTCTTCCGGCGTCCATTCGCTTAAGTTGCCGCCGATGCCAAGCGTGCCCTGCATCGATGAGACGAACCGTGTCGCAAGCGGCAAGTTCCGACCGTTGAGCCAGTTCGGACCATCCGTCACCCAACAACTCATCATCTTCGCATTATAGGCAAACGAGAAATCGTGTTGAATCGTCAGTCGATCCAGTGGATCCGTGTTGTCGCTCGTCCAGACTTGTTCCGTCCGCTTGAGAATCCCGAGATCAATCCGTCCGCCGCCTCCGGCACAGGCTTCAAAATCAACTTCCGGATGACGCGTCCGTAAGCCGTCAAAGATCCGGTACAACGCATCGACATGCCGTTTCCACAGTTCCTGTTGCGCTGCCGGTGTTGCACCCGGTACGCCCGGTTCTGAAAAGGCACGGTTCATGTCCCATTTGATGTAATCAATCGCATGGGTTCCGAGCAGTTCATCCATCATCCGGAATACGAATTGTTCCACTTCCGGCAAGCCGAGGTTCAAGACAAACTGATTGCGCGAGGTTGTCCGACGGGCACCGGGACTATGATAAATCCAGTCAGGATGTGTCCGGTATAAATTCGAATCCGGATTGACCATTTCTGGTTCGACCCATAAACCAAACTGCATATTTTGTTGTTTCACATAATCGATCAACGGCGTTAATCCGTTCGGAAACTTCTCCGGATTTACGACCCAGTCGCCAAGACCGGCCTGATCGGAGTTTCGTTCCCCGAACCAGCCGTCATCGACGACGAACAGTTCACAACCGATTGCGGCTGCCTGATCGACGAGCGCGCGTTGTCCGTGTTCCGTCACGTCAAAATAGGTCGCTTCCCAGGAATTATAGAGCACCGGTCGGACTTTATTCCGGTCCGATTCCGGCATGATGACGTCACGTTGGAAATCGTGGGCGCGAGCACTCATCCCAGCAAATCCATCCTGGGCATAACCGATATAAAAGTCCGGTGTGACGAGCTGTTGTCCCGCTTCGAGCATCCAGCTGAAATCAAACGCATTCATGCCGCCCGACAGTTGAACAAAACCAAACGCATCCTGTTCAAAATGCATCGACCAGTTGCCGGAATAGGCGAAATGACCATAAATGACTTCTCCTGCCGATTCAGTGGCACCGTGTTCCAAAGCGAACCACGGATTCGCCTGATGGCTTGTCACACCGCGTCGGCTGTCAATTGTCTTACGTCCCGGCGTTAGTGGCGTGACTTGTTTTTGGAACTCGCCGGTCCATGTTCCCGCAAAGTGATGCAGGTTCAAGTTCGGACGTTGCAAAATCCCCATCGCAAACGACTGGGCCGTCGTCAACCGGACCGGTTGTGTTCCAGTATTTTCAATCACGAGCGACCGTCCGATGATATCGTAAGCTTCGTACAGATCGTAGCGAATCCCGACACGAAGTTCCTGTAACGGATCAAACAACCATAACGTCAATCCGGTCTCCGATGTCTCGGCACGTTCAAACGCAAACTGGCTGATCCGTTGTCCGTCCTGCCGCTCTGATTTTAAAGTCGGTTCTGTGTAGACCATCTCACCGAATGGAATGAAGTCATAAACAGCGACACCGTCCGGTGATTCAAACGAACTGTGCGCAAGCACCGGATTCGGTAATGCTTCATAGTCGGATGGATACGGCAGACGGGCACCAAAATACGTATGCAACACTTTGCCGTGCTGTCCGATCGTCACGACATGCGCGACGTGTTGTCCTTCGAGGACGAACCGCTGATTCGGCAGTTCAAGAATAGCCATGGTCGTTCTCCTCCTTACGTTGTCAGAATCAGTGTCTCGAGCGGAGCGAGCGTCACTGTTCCACTATATGTCTCGTTCGTATTCACTTCTTTATAGGCAGCATCAAGCACAACCTCACGGCTGGCTGTTGTATCGTGGTTCATCAAGAACAGGAAGTCTCGTGTTTCCCCGTGACGGCGGACGACTTCGACTTGATCCGGTGCTTCAAACGTTTGAACATCGGCATCGAGAAACGCCTGGCGGTAGATCGTATCAATCATCGCATCGTCAATCGATGCGCCGATGTAGGTAATGGTTCCTTTATACACATTGCGTGTCACCGCAGCGACTCCGTCATAAAACGTATCGCGGTAAACGGCGAGTGGTTCCGCTGTCGTCGGTGTGATCAAATCGCACCAAAGACGGGCCGGTGACGCTTGTCCGGCGAATGCCCCGATTCCTTCGACCCGGTTTTCCTGAACCGCTTGAAGAGATTCGTATTCGTCAATTTCAATACCGGCATATGGTGCGAACTTGCCCGGCAACGTCAACGGAATGACGTTATTGTGCGGATCCTTGACGCCGGTCCGGTACGTAAAGATGACGTGACCGCCCTGCTCCATGTAATCGATCAACGCTTGATCAAACGTCGGATTCGTTAAGAAATACAGAGGAACGATGATCAATTTGTATTGATCGAGCCGGTCACCCGGGAAGACGATATCAGTTGCTGCCTGACGCCGGACGGCGCCGCCGTAAAACCGAACGAACTCGGTCCGGAAATCAAATGCGTCACTGTGCGGTTGATGCGTCCAGGCCCAGACGTTTTCCTGATCAAAATAAACCCCGACTTCTGCTTGATAGCTGCTCGCGTTGATCTCGTCACCAAATGTGTTGAGTTCCGTCATGATTTGTTTGACTTCATTGAATTTCCGTTTCGGTTTTCCATCGTGATCGATGATGCCGTGGCAAAATTCTTCTGTCCCGAACAAGGCGGCCCGGAAGCGGAAATAGACGATGGCTTCCGCGCCGCGTGCGACAGCCTGATACGTCCACAATCGGATGTGTCCCGGACGCGGCAAGTAGCCGATTTTACTCCACCCTTGCGCTCCGCTGAGCTGCTCCATCACCCAAAAGCCTTTGCCTTGTTTCGAGGAACGGCAGAGATCGTGATCGCTCGCCATCTTCTCGAAACGGTTCGGTTCCGGCAGTCCTCCCCAGACCGGGTAATTGTCGAAAGCGACGTAATCGAGATCTTGCGCCATCTGTTGCTGATTGACCGCCATGTCACTGTAGACGAGGTTGTGTGTGATGAAGGCATCCGGATGAATGTGTTCCCGGAGCGCATCGACTTGAAGTTTGTTGTAATGGTTGTAACCGTCGGCACAGAAGCGGTCGAAATCGACGAGTAACGACGGATTGTGCTCTTGATAAACTTTCCGCGGTACCGGGATTTGTTCCCATGCTGTGTACGTCTGGCTCCAGAAAACCGTTCCCCATGTTTCGTTTAACACGTCAAGCGTCCCGTAACGGTTTTTCAGCCAACTCTGAAACGCGACTCGGTCGACGTCACTGTACGAACGGTCGGACTTTTCATGACCGTATTCGTTATCCGTCTGCCAACCGATGACACGCGGATGTTTTCCGTAACGCTTCGCCATTTCCGTCGTGATGGCAACGGAAAAACGTTGGTACGTCTCACTGTGGACCGTATAGTGACGACGAGCACCAAAGCTGATCGTCACGCCGTTTTCGTCTGCCGGCAATATCTCCGGATACTTATGACACATCCAGGCCGGTGGTGTCGCCGTCGGTGTCCCGAGCACGATGTCAAAATCGGCCGCACTCAGGCGCTCAATGATATCGTCCCAAAAACGGAAATCGTAGACACCTTCTTCCGGCTCCATCATCGTCCAGGCAAATTCCGCCAAGCGAACGACGTTGACCCCGAGCTCTTTCATTAAACGAAAATCTTCCTCCCATAACTCGCGTGGAGTTTGTTCCGGGTAATAATCGACTCCTAAATACATCGTGCTCCCCCTGACTGAAAACAAATTATTTTACTGCGCCCGCCGTCATTCCTTTTTGGAAGAAACGTTGGAAGAAGATATAGAACACCATCGTCGGTAAACTGATCAAGACGAGTGAAGCGTAAATTTTTCCAGGGTCACCGCCAAGTGCATCTTTGAAGAAGCTTGGAGCCATCGTGACCGTTTGATACGCTGGGTCTGTCATGAACGTCAAGACCATCAAGTACTCGTTCCACGAGTTAAGGAACGCGTAAATCAAAGCTGTCGCAAGGGCTGGTTTCGCAAGCGGCAACATGACTTTGAAAAACACTTCGAGAATCGTCGCACCGTCAATGTATGCGGCTTCCATCAATTCATTTGGTAACTCGTCAAAATATCCTTTGATCAACATCAAACCGAACGGGAGGAAAAAGGCGACTTCTGCCCCGATCAATCCCCAGTGGTTGTTGAGACCGTCAAACGAACGTAACGTGAAGAACAATGGCACGATCATCGACGCGACCGGTAACATCAGACCGGCGAGCACCATGTTGAACAACAGGCGTTTGCCGGCGAACTCAAGTTTCGAGAACGCGAATGCCGCAAAGGCGAGAATCGAGATCGAGATGATGATCATGAAGAAGGCGACGAAGAAACTGTTGAAGACGAACGTCGGGAAGTTCGGGTTTTGCAGCGTCGCGATATAGTTTTCAAAGCCGTTGACACGCAGGCTTTCCTTAAACATGACGAAAATCGGGAACAGCCAGACGATCGAGGCGAGCACCAGGACGAGGTTAATCATCCAGCGGCTTTTTTTAGATTCTACATTCATGGGACGTTCCTCCTTAGTTATCCATTTTCTTTTGTACACGCAGTTGGAAGTACGTGATCAATAGGGCGATTGTCAGCAATACGATGGCAACGGCACTTGAAAAGCCGACTTCTTGTTGCAGCATCGATTTACGGAACAGGTACGTCGAGATGAATTCTGTTGAAGAACCGGGTCCGCCGGCGGTCGTGATCCAGACTAAGTCAAACGTCTTCAATCCACCGATGACGCCGAGAATCGATAACGTGAACGTCGTTCCTTTTAAGTTCGGGAAAACGATGCTCCAGAGTGTCCGGAAGAATCCGGCACCATCGATTTTGGCTGCTTCAAAGATTTCTTTTTCAATCGTCAGCATCGCCATGTAATACATGACCATCGACGAACCGGTCCATTGGAAGATGTTGATCGCAATGACCGAGTACAGGGCGATATCCGGATCACCGAGCCAGTTCTGTTCCAAACTGCCGAGTCCGATTGCCCGAAGGAATTCATTGATATAACCGAATTGGAAATCATAGATTTGCGAGAACGCGGCACCAAGTACAACCGGACTTAATACAACCGGAAAGAAGAAAACCGATTTCATCGCTGTCCGAAGCGGTCCTTGTGTGTGCAGGAAGTACGCCAGCACCAGACCGATAAAGGCTTGGATCGTGACCGTTAAGATCGTAAAGATGAATGTATTTTTAAGCGAGAGGTAGAAATCCGGGTCACGGAACATTTCCGCATAGTTCTCAAAACCAACGAAGGCCTTATCAAACGAAATGCCGTCCCAAGAGAAGAAGGAATTGTAGGCATTATAGAAGATGCCGTAATAGATGAACGCGACGACAAACAGGACGATGGGTCCAACGAACGCCCAACCGACCATATTTTGTTTCATTTTCCCTTTGTTTTTCTTCTTCGGAGCAGTTGCCCGTGGTGCAGGCTTCAGCGGCTCGGCCTTTGGTTTGATCGGCAATTCTTGTTGCTCTGTCTGCATAACGATTTCCCCACTTTCTTGATCTTAAAAATCAGGAAGTGGCACGCAAGGCGCACCACTTCACTGTCTCGTTCTTATTTTTTCGATTGGTCGGCTGCATCCTGAACACGTTGAAGTGCTTCTTTTGGATCTTGACCCGTCGCGATGTTTTGAAGTTCCTTACCGAGGATATCGTTGAGTTTCGTATCACGGATTCCACGGCTTGCTACCGCTTTCGAAAGTGTTTCGTTTAACATCTTGTACGACTCTTTTTCACCTTCTGATGTGAAGGCCGCATCGGAGTCAATTTTGACATCCTTGATTCCCGGCGCCATTTCGAATTCACCCATGTAGACTTCTTGTCCTTCACCTTGACTCATGAAGGCGACGAATTCAGCTGCACCCTCTTGTTGCTTCGATTCTTTGTTGACGGCAAGCGCCATGTCGATGGAGGCGATGATCGGCTGTTCTGTTCCCCCGGCCAAGTTTGGAAGTGGTGTGAAGCCGAGTTCATCTTCAATTTTCCATTTTTCTTTTTTCTCTGCTGTCGTCATGGAGTGTGCTTCCCATGAACCGATGACCCACATGGCTGCTTTTTTATCGAAGAACTGGTTCATCCCGTCATTGTATGTCGCAAGACCAAGTGCTCCTTCTTGGAAGACTTTATCTTCGAACAGATCTTGCCAGACTTGCGCTGTCTTGACCATTTCGTCGTCCGTCCATTTCGCCTCACCCGACAAGACTTTTTGGATGTAACCCGGTGCGACCTGGTGGCTTAAGACATTGTAGACATCGATGTCGATCCAGGCATCTTTTGCGCCAAGCATCAACGGAATGACTTTATCGCCGGACGCTTTGATCTTTTTGACGGCGTCGACCGTTTCTTTGTAGTTTTTCGGTGGTGTCACACCGTATTTATCAAGCATCGTCTTGTTGTACATCAAGTACGCTTGACCGGTAAAGCCGATTGGAACCGCGTATTGTTTGCCGTCGATTGTCGTCTGCTCGATGCCGAGCTCGACGAACTTATCTTTCCAGCCTTTGCCGGCTGCTTTATCCATGTAAGAATCAACCGGTACGACACGGTCTTTGTATTGTTGAATCATTGGTTCTTTTAAGCCGATGATGTCTGGTCCCTTACCTGACAACATCGCGACTTGAAGTTGTTTTTCATAGTCTTCGCTGTAACGTTTGAATTCAACGACGTATTTGTCCTGCGATTTGTTGAACGCGTCAACGACTTCTTTCCCTGCTTCCGGCTGAGGTGCCCAGCCCCACCATGAAATGATTGTTTTTCCATCTTTTGTTGTCGCTTGTTTTTCGTCTTCGCCACCACAAGCAGCGAGAAGTGCCGACAATGTTAAAACTGAAGCGGCTGCGAGAACTTTTGATTTTTTGAATTTCATGTGAGTGATCCCCTTTGTATGTGTGAGTGGTCAAGCATGTTTTTTAAGCTGCTGTCCTTCGTCCCGTGCCTGTTGACACCAATGTTCAATGACATCGGTTCCGATCGGCATTCGTTGGAGTTGAATCAGAACACGTGCGATCAGCCGGAGACGGTACTCTAACGTATCGACTTCACCGGCGACGAATAAGTAAAACTCACCGCCGAGTGTCAAACAGCCGGCTGTACGCATTTGTTGCATCAACGCCCGTAATTCAATGTATCCGCTCTCATTTTTTCGAATATGAAGTTCCGAAGAACGAATCGTCAGCACCCCTTGTACAGACGACATCCGAAATTGAAAGACCCCATCCTGTCGTGGACGAACAAGAACGCCGTCTTGATTCGCAGTTCGCTCATCTCCCGGTTTCTGTTCCGTCATTTGTTCTGTTAAACGGTCCACATAAAAGCCACGGATTGCTCCGTAACGCCCGAAAGCTTCACGGTAGGAAACCCATAAATCTTCTGTTTCCATCTGCGCGACGCCTCCTTCTTTTGGTTCAGCTTCACCGGTCCCTGCCGGTCTGCATCCACCTCCACTGGTTGATGAAAACTTAGTAAATTAAATTTATTATCTAACTTTAAGAAAACTATAGCACAGATGATTTTATTTTGTAAACGGTTTCATAAAAATTTTTATTTTTTGAGTAAACAGCAAAAAAAGCTTGTCCGTTTCCGGTCCTCGACCAAAAACGAACAAGCCTTTTTTAAATCGTTTGAAAGATACTGTTGGTAGCCAAGGCCGCTGCACTGAGCGCTCCTTGTTTTTCACTCCACGGAACCATTTTGACATCGGTTTCACGTGAAGCCGTCGTCAATGCCGTATGCGCAACACGTTCCTTAATCTGATTGACGATGGATGGAGCCAATTCAAACATCGGACCGCCAAGCAGAATCCGCTTCGGATTCAACAAGTGAATCGTGTTCAGGACACCGATGCCGATGTATTCCCCTGCCCGGTGATACGCTGCTTTCGCATAGGGGTCTTCCTCTGTCAGGCGTTTCCGGAGTTCGGTCAACGTCTTGACTTGTGGATCAATCGCTTCGAAATCCCGTAACAATGCTTTTTCACCAGCGAGTGCTTCGAGACATCCCCGATTCCCGCACGAACAAATCGGACCGTCTAAATCGAGGCGCATATGACCAACTTCCCCGGTGATATGATTTTCACCGTCAATCAAATTCCCGTCGAGGACATAAGCGCCCCCGATTCCTTCTCCCGCGTACAGGTAGAAAAATTGATCGACCCCGACGCCTTCTCCGAACAACAATTCAAACGAAGCGAGTGCCCGGACGTCATTTTCGATGAATACCGGATACGCAAACCGTTCTTCCAAATGTTTTTTTAAGGCGACGTCATGCAGATGAAAACGTGGTGCAAACAGGATGACGCCGGTTTCCGGATTCACCATCCCGTGAACGGAAATTCCGATCCCGTGAATCGTTCCGACCTGATTCGTCGCCTGAATCAATTCATCACACAAACGAATGACGGCTTCAATCATGTCGTCATTTGTATCAAATTGACCAACTGCTTCCACTTCATGAATCGTATTCCCACTCAAATCAGCAATGACACCGATAAAACGGTGACTCGTCGCATCAATTCCGATGACATACTGTTCCGTTGCCACCAGTTCCAATAAAATCGGTTTTCGTCCACCGTTCGAGACGCCTAACTCACGTTCCGTCACCAACTGATCCGCAATCAGTTCTCCGACGATATTCGAAACGGTTGGTTTCGTCAATTTTGTCTGTTGTGCCAATTCCACGCGTGAAATCGGCTGATGCATCCGAATCAAACGTAATACGAGCGCACGGTTGTAGGATCGCATCCATTTCGAATTTCGTGGCATCTCTTTGACCATGTTCTCCCCGCATCCCTTCCATGCTGTCTCTTTTCTTATTCTCGCATATTTTGTAAGGGATTTCATTGTTCGGGCGGAGATTCTTGGAAACTGTCAGTTGCCTGTATAAAAATTACTGTCACGGCTTTTTGGATCACGCATTTTTAATTCGCATCATGCTTCATCATACGGCTGTTCAATGACTAAGACACGACTTCCGTCTGCATTTTCGGTCAGTTCCATTTCGATGATGGCTTCTCCGACCAACAGCACAATCGGTAATGCTGGATCGGTGTTCCGGAAAAAACCGACCCGTCCCTGATAAACATCCATATAGTCGGCAAATAAAAACGTTCCGTTGACATGCAGTTCATCTTGATTCGGATTAAATTCAAGGCGCGGCACGCCAAACCATGCCTCACCGTTCAAATACAGCAATGGCTTTTTCCCCATCACTTCACTCGATTCCCGCCGCATCTCGATTGCTCCTTCGGTGTCATAATACAACCGGTCTGTTCCTCTGGTTGCAATGACGATTGGATTCCCTTGATACAACACAATTTCTAAAATTTCATCCGCCTGTTCCACGTAGTAACCGGATGCGTCAGAGATCGCAAAACTAATCGTGTACAATTGCATCCACGATACGATATCTGCCACCTCAACCGGTTTTAAGAACAAAGCCGAAACGAGCCGGACCTCATTTTTTGTCATCGCTAAATTCACATAAATATCAGCCAGTTGAATCGTTCGGATCTCGTTTGACTGATACACCTCATCATAGTCGGGAACAAACATCGTTTCATAATAATCGTCCATTTCACGTAATTCAAGCGGCGGCATACGACGGTCAAAGTCGGCAATCTGGATGCGTTTCATGGGGAAGTGCCTCCTTTTCGTAAAGTTCATTTTGTCCTTTGTATTGAATTACCCAATATCTGGTTCCGTTGCACTCCCCTAAAACGAAAAAAATCACCCTGGACTCCAGGATGATCCGTCATTTCACAAAAAATTGATACAGCAGATATAAAGCAAAGCCAATCACTACAAGGACTGTGAAAATGTTAGTTGTTCCAAAAAACACACGATTGGCCGTTTCATTCCGATCTTCGGGCTTACGATCCATTACGAGAACTCCTTTGCTAAAATCCATTTTTTTCTATCTTATACCTAAGGAATTCTCGAATGTTCTGTTCAGCACCTGCTGTTTTAATTATTTTTTCGCACCATTTGCAAAAAAGACGAGTGTTTCTTCTTCGTCTGTCGTCAAGTCCCGTCCGACCAGCTCACGATACAGCCGGCGCATCTCGGATACATGTCCTTCTGCTTGTTTTGTCACTTCGATGATGTGGCGTAAGACGTGTACCTCTTGCTCAAACGTATCCTTTGGCATCGCTTCGCCGTGCGACCAGACGTAATAGTCAGCGTCGTACTCGGCGATAACATCCAGTAACCGGGTCGTCTGCTCCACCGTGTAGTTCCACTTGGCAGAAAAGATGTCGGCGTACATAGCGTCCCCTAAAAACAGAACACGGTCTTGCGGTACAAAGACGAGCGCGCTGCCCGGTGAATGGTCATTCTCGACCTGCCGTAACAGACACGTCACGCCTCCGAGATCGATTTCAAGCTCCCCTGTGAACCGAATCGTCGGCAAGACCAGCTCAATGTCGCGGGTCGCCCCAAATTCGAGTTTGATCGCATCGGCACAAAACGGAATTTCAATCCCCTGTTGGATCCGTTCCGCAAGCGCCTCGTCCGACCAGTCATAGTCGATCATCTTCCGCATCTCGTCGACGGTTCGGTTAGTCGCAATCGTCGGTACAGCCATCTGCTTCATACCGAAAACATGATCCCAGTGCCAATGGGTCAACGCCACCAAGTCCGGTTTTCCAAGACCTTGTTGTTCCATCTCGTCGACAAACAATGCCGCATGACGACTCGAATTACCGGCATCAATCACGAGGTTTCGTTCGTCACCGGTGATGACGGCGACGATCGGTCGATCCGTTTCACTGACCGGCGTCTGATACCAAATACGATCGGTTAATTGTTTAAACTGTTGCATCTTGATCGCCTCCTGTTTGTAGTATAACGAAAAAATCCATCCGGATGATGTCCGGATGGATCAGTTTCATTCCCTTACTTCTTATTTTGCTTTTGACGGAAGGGCCACCAGACACCTGGTCCAAACGATACCGTAATCGCCGGAATCAGGAGCGGCAAGACAATCAATCCGTACAAGAGAAGACCCGTGATGACGATTGTCGCAATCTGAACCAGACTGAGGACGCCGGAAGGCATCATCGCACCAAACGTTCCGGCAAGGATGATTGCCGCCGTAATGATAACCGAGCCCATCTTTTTCATCGAGAGGTACATCGCTTCTTTTGTATCCAATCCGTTGATCGTTTCTTCCCGGAACCGATCGAGCAGGAAGATCGAATAATCGATTCCTAAGGCAACGAGCATGACGAAGCCGAAGAATGGAACCGCCCAGCTGATGCCGTCATAACCAAGACCGTTGACGAAAATCAGTTCTGCAATCGAGACCGACGTATAGTACGTCAATAACAAGGAACCGATCATAAACAGCGGCATGATCAACGAACGGAACATGATCGCAAGAATGATGAACAAGCTGACGATCATGATGATGACGGTCCGTGTAAAGTCAGCTTTCGACGTATCGTTTAAATCACTGTTGATGCTTGAGATACCGCCATACGCTACTTCTGCTTGTTCGAGCGGCGTATCTTTTAACGTGCTGGCTGTCGTTTCTTTGATCGCAGCGACCGTTTCAATCGCTTCCGGTGAATACGGATCATCGTTTAAGATGACTTCGAATTTCAGACCGGTTTGATCATCGATCGTATATCGTTCAATGACCGGTTCAAAGTCTTTGCCCGACAAGGTATCTTTCGGAATGAACATCCCCGTGCCGCGAATCGTTTCGGATTCCCCCATCTCCTTGAGGAAATCGGCTGCCTCCGTCAATCCGTCTTCGATCTGACCGAGTCCTTCATTGGCAGAACCTACACCATCGGCAAGTTGCGTCAAACCGCTTCCGAGTTGACCGGCCTGTGCGCCCTGCGTTTCAATGCCGGTTGCCGCTTGCGCGATACCGGTTTGAATTTGTGTCAATTGACCGGATAACGCCGTCAATGTTCCGACGGTTTGTGGAATGTTTTCAGCTGATTGTAAGCCTTGACCGACAAGTGTCAGCTGTTGGTTGATTTGACCGAGACCGGTTGCTGCTTGTTGCAACTGTGCTGCCCCGGCTGCTGCTTGATCGCCGGCTGGAATCTGACCGCTGATGGCTTGCAAGTTGTCTTCAACTGTCTGCAGACCTTGCCCGACTTCGCCGAGTCCATCTTTGGCATCGGTCAGACCATCGGCGACTTGCTTCAGTTGTTGATCGACATATAAGTCTTCGATGACGTCACCAGTTGGACGTGAAATCGAACGAACGGCTTTAACTCCGTCCAGTTTGACGAGTTCACGGCTCAATTGTTCTGCATACGGAACAGTTTCTTCCGTCACGATATTCTGGTCATCTTTTAAAATGACATTGACCGGTAACGATTCGCCGGCACCAAAGCCGTCCGAAATCGCATTTAAGCCTTTGACCGTCTCATACTTTTCCCCGATCTCATCGACCGTGTTGAAGGACAGATCATCATCGTACGTAAACAAGGTCGGAATCGTGACGATGGCAACAATCGCCATCGCAAGCAACGGACGACGAATCGATAATCCACCGTACCGGGCCCATAAGCGGCTGTCTTTGTGACTTGCCGCATTTTTCGACGGCCAGAACAATTTCTCTTTTAAGGTCGCCATGAAGAACGGGACAAGTGTAAAGAGCACAAGTAACAAGACGGCGATTCCGACCGCAACGGCGACGGAAGATTTAAAGATCGGGAAATCGGCAAAACCGATGGCCGAGAAACCGACGAGAACAGCGAGTCCACTGATCAACAATGTCCGACCTGCCGTTTTATACGTGTTGACGATTGCCGTCTCGACGTCATGACCGGCAGTCAACTCTTCTTTGTAGCGGCTGAGAAGCAGGATACAATAATCCGTCCCGATCCCGAAGAGAATCGCCACGAGGAAGATTTGGGTAAAGTTCGAAACCGGGAACCCAAACCAATCGACGAAAAAGGCGACGAATGATTGGCTCATCAAGTAAGTCACACCAACGGCGAATAACGGAACGAACGGTGTGACGATCGAGCGGAAGACAATCAACAACAGACCGAAAATCAGTCCGACAGTGATCAATTCCGTTCGTTTTAACCCTTCCTGTGAACTCGTGTTGACGTCCGCATTGATGAGCGACTCACCCGTCAGGTAAATCGTCCGGTCGTCCGGTAACAGGTCGCTCCGGATGTCTTCAGCGAGTGCTGTGATTTCTTCTTGTGAACCGTCGACCGTAATCGGTACGAGGACGGTTTTTTTATCTTCTGAAATCAACTGGCCTTCTGTTTCCTTGCTTTCGAACGGGTTCAAGACACCCGTCACCGGCTCGTCCAGTTGTTCGAGATCTTTCACGATTTGACCAATTTCCGTCCGGTCTTCTTTCGTGACCGCTTCTTTTAACGGAATGACCAGTGAAATGGTTTCCTCGCTTGCGCCGGCTGCCTTTAAGATTTCAGCTGCCCGCTGTGAATCATTATCGCTCGCGAGCTGAATAGCCCCTGCGTCTTCTGCTTGTTTCGATAAATTTGGTGCTGCTAAAAATAATCCGACTGTCGCAAGCAACAAGACGATTACGATCGGCCAACGCCATTTGACGATTTGTCGCATTCCCGTTCCACCTCTTCTGTCTCTATTTTTTCTGAATCAATCTTCAATCTTCAAAATCGCTTTGACTTTCCGGAACGTTTCGATGAATTGTTTGATTTCCTCATCATCCACTTTTCCGTCGATCAATTGTTCCAGGTAACTGTAAATCGCTTGATTCGAAGCTTCCACGATGTCGCGTCCTGCTTCAGTCAAGACGATGCGTTTCGTTCGATGATCGTCTTCCGCACGTTCGACCTCGACCAACCCGTGTTCATTCAATTTTTTTAAGCGGTTTGAGATTGCACTTTTATGCACACCTTGCATGACTGCAATCCGACCGGACGCGACCGGACCATATTTATCCACCAACTTCAACAAGTGAAGTTGTTCCGGCGAATAGAGCCGCCAGACCGGTGAATCGACGGATTTCAGCACACGTTCGGTTCCGTGAATCATCACCTCTTCAAACAAAAGAACGGCTTCCCGCAGATTGTCTTTCATTTTTAGTTTACCCCCTAAACTTATACAAGTAGTTTAGCCCCTAAACCAGATAGCGTCAACTCCAAACTGTCACAAAATATCCTGACAGACAATTCCAATCTTCGTTATGATGAAAGAGCATACATCATACCTAAAGGGGGACTGACACATGACCGCATTATTTTGGATTGCATTAGTGATTTGTGTACTTGGACTTATTTTTACAGTGATGGTCGGACAAAGTCGGAACGAAGAAACGTACAGCAACAGCCAAACAGCGAAAAATATGTCCTGGATGTACTTGGTATTGTTGCCCGTCATTTTGATTATTTTAGGCGTCTTCTATTATTTATTGACGTAAGTCGAAGGACTGAACAAAAAAAGCTGCCTCGATTAACCATCGAAGCAGCTTTTTGGCACTTATTTGAGTGTTTTCGGGCGAACGATATAGATGTCACATTTGGCGTAACGGGAGATGTTTTCAGACACACTGCCGATCATGATCCGCTCCATCGCATTCATCCCGACGGCACCACAAACGATCAGTCCCGCTCCGACACGCGGAGCGATGACTTTCGGAATCAATGTCTTCGGTGAACCGTTCTCAATGACGAGTTCGACTTCACCAACCCCTGCTTCTGTCGCCCGTTTTTCATACTTGTCGAGGAGCTGTTGTGCATACTCGGTCACGTTTTGATCGATGAATCGTTGGTTGGCACGAACGTTGGCAAAGGTTTGGATATCAATGACATGTGCGATGACGAGCTTTGCTTGATCAAGTTTTGCGAACTGGACGGCTTTTTCGAAAGCCAAGTCTGCCGTCTTTGATCCATCGACTGCGACTAAAATTGTATGATAGTGACTCTCCATCGTTGTTCACCCTTTCCACTCAGGCACGTTTACAACATCCGGTCGTTTTCATTCTCAAGTGCCCGGTTCTCATGATCAAGCTTCCGCTCCGCCTCAATGCCTTCCGGTTCACTCTCTAAAATACTCTTCGGTTCAGGTGCCGGACGTTTCGCGCCTTCTTCGTCCGCGAGCAGGACATAGGCGCCACTTTTAACGCTCGCCACATGCTTGTCGACTTCTCCGTCCGCTAAGCCCAGCGAGTCAAAGGCGGCTCGCGTTTCCTCGCTCGTTACCGGTTTTCCGGTAAATCGTTCAAACAATGTCCGTTTGCCGGCAACGAGTTGGGCGGCAGATTGCCCCCGTAACATTGCCATATCGGTTTTATCCTGCAGGACAACATATAAATCCTCTTCTAAATAGCCTGCAAAATGTAAGTCTTCAATCTGGCGAATTAAATCCGTCTCATTTTCGTACGTACCGATCAACTGCTTTTTCCCCATTGTTCATTTCCCCCTTTTATACTTCTATAAGGGATATACCCCAAAAAACCAAAAGCAACGTCATCAACTGCTGTTTTCTTAGGAAACCGGTCTTTTTTCTTCCGCAAACAATTTTTCCCGTTTCCGAAAGACGACAATCACGGCTACAGTTACAATGATGACACTGAAGATTGTGATGCCCTGTTGAAAGTCGGTCAATCGTTCGTTAAAGAACAGACCGATGTAATACCAAATCATGACGAGTCCGAACACCCAATCAGTATGAACGAAAATAAAGAATGCGGCTCCCAGTGCAAACAGGATCAGCATCACCGTGACCCATTCCGACGTCGTCAGTCCAAAAAGATCGTCAAATCGAAAGTCCCGTAAAATCCGGAACGGCAGAATTAAAATCTGAATACTCGACCAGGCGAGAAACACTGAAAACGGTGAGCGCATCCAGGGGGAACGGTTCGGATGATGTTGAATTTTCATATAAATGATGCATAAGGCAATAAAAGAAATCGTCGTCAAAACAAGTTCCCATGGCGGTCCGATGATGCTGCTGGCACCATAGCCGATCATCGTCAGCATGAACCAGCCGCTCATATCAAAAATCAATGTCCGGTCGGCCGGATAAGCCTGGACCGGTCGAATACACCAAATCAATAACGTCGTATAGACGACACCGAAAATCGCATCGATGAACGGTGCCGGCATGATCGCGAGACGTTCGCCCACCGGTGCCTCATACCAGACGACACGAGCCAAAAGAACAAATAAGAAACTGATCAGGTTCAACAAGCGAAGTGCGGTTAACGGTTGCATGACTGGACACCTCCTCAGGTATTTAATTCCCGCCTGTCGAACGGTGGAAACAAGGAAAATGTCGTTTCGACAAAAGCGTTTCCGTGAATATAGGACTACAAAGGAGCGATGTCGTATGGAACCCTTCATTAAACCCTTTCAATACAATTTCATCCGGAGCCAAGTCGATTTGTTGACGCAACAATTGACGACGGTCCATGATCCGGACGTGTTGGATGCCGTCATCTACAGTGCCGCTCAAAAGATTTTTGATCTAATCCCGGTTCTGACGTCAGAGCAAGAAGAATTGCTAATGCTCGTGCGAAATGTACACTCGGAAGCGGATTTAATCCGGTATATCGAGAAGATCCAACCGTTTGTTGCGTCTTTCCCGTCCATTACGGAGTCCCAGCTCCAGCAACTGTTTCGAAAGACAAAAAAATTGCGGAATCCGCCGCTTCATTCCTTCGATTTTCTTAAAACGACCTATTTAAGCTGGAATGATACCGGTAATAAAAAGAAGTTTTTTGTCTATCCGTTGCAAGGAGAATGGGTCGGCGTTGAAGGTCATTATGTTCCAACAATCAAAAAAGGCATCTGTACGGTCTGTCATCAGTACAGCGATGTCACCCTGGTCTTCTGCCCGCACGAACCAATCGGCGGATCACTACCGGGCTGTCGGCAACTACATTTGTATCGACAGTGACCATTGTAATGAGCAAGTGACGGATCCCACGTCTCTTGAAAAATTATTAGCTAAAATGAAGTAACAACAAAAAAAAAGGAGCGGACCGAGTTGAATCGGCGCTCCTCTTTTGATGGATCAGACTTCCACATGAAACTGATTTTTCCCACGGCGTTTTGCTTCATACATCGCGACATCTGCTTGCTCAATCAAGGCTGTCCGCGACGTGGCGTGGGTCGGATAAATCGCACCGCCGATGCTAGCGGTCATGAAGACCGGTGTCTCCTGGAGAATGAACGGCCGCTCGAACAAGTCAATCAACTGTTGACCGCATGCTTCGATCTCCGACTCCTCTTTTACATCAAATAATAACACCACAAATTCATCCCCACCTTGGCGTGAGATGACCGTGTTATGCGGTAATCGTTTTTCAAGGCGGCTCGCAATATCGATGATCAGTTGGTCTCCGACATGGTGTCCGTACGTATCGTTCACTTGTTTAAAATGATCGATATCAATGAAATATAACCCGACGAACCGTTGGTGAATTTCCGCCCGCCGCAACTCTTCCTTAAACAACCGGGCAAACAAGTAACGGTTCGGTAAATTCGTCAGGGCATCGTGGTAGGCCATGTGTTCCATCTCCTCGAGCGCCTGTTCGAGAGCAGCCGTCCGCTCCTCGACCTTTGCCTCGAGATTTTCACGCAGCCGTTGATTATCCATCACAATCCGCACCTGTCTTGAAATCAACAGCGGAACCGCAATCATCAGACCAATCGTCAACCCATTCCAACTGACCGCCTGTCGTGCCATTGTCACGAATAAAATCAACAAAAAGATATACGGTGTCACGAGGCGAATGCCCTCTAAAATCTGCCGATCAATTTTTAAGCCGATAGGCCGTTCGTCTGCATCAAATAAGATCGCCGCCCCGCCAATCAACAACACCGTCGCTATCCAAAGGGGATCGAGCCACATGACCGAGATCGGAAAATCGGTTCGATACAAAGCGACATATAATACATCGGCAATCAGTTGCAGATGGAATCCAGCTAAAATCATCAGAAGTGGAACGCTGTTGCCTCGCTTCATGATGCCAAAAAACAAGATGATCATTCCGCCGAGTAACAACAAATCTCCAAGGGGATAACGGAGCAACAGTAGCGTCTCAAAACTGAGAAATTCTGCTCGCTCCAAGTAAGGGCTGACAAGATAATGCCAGGAAATCGCGCCCGTTACGATCAGGATGATCAACTCATCAAATAAAAAGAACCGCAGATTGACCTGTGAACGACGACTGATTAAAAAATAACAAAACGCCAGCAAATAAAAAACGATTTGCAAGCTGAAGACTAAATCAATACCGTCAAAAGGTCCTGAACGTTCCAGACTGCGCCTTTCCGCAATCAGTTGTGCCGTTTCACCAATGGCTAACGATACATTTCCGAACAACAACAACAAAAACAGACGTTGGGTAAAGGGGCGAGTCGGATGACGGCGCACCGCAATCACTAACAAGACCGTCGAGACGACAGAACCCAGAATCATAAACAAGCTGTTGCCGATTTTTGAAAGTTCCGAAGACGTGCCGATGATTCCTAACCATAACGTATGAGACAAGACCCATCCGCCAATGATTGCATAGATTAGTTTATACATCGTTCACGCCCTTCCCTATTTTTGTCTAGTTCGTTTGTCCTATATGATTATCGGCAAATCTTTCTGTTTTTTAACCATCTTTTCATTATATTTAAATATTCTTAACGTGTCCTGTTTTTTTGCTCTGAAGTGGGTCAATCGATTTCTCCAGAATCAGACAACAAAAACAAGCACCACCGGTGAAGCGAGGCGGTGCTTGTTTTGACTTCAGACATTCTCGGTGACGTGTAGCGGCAACTGAACGGTAAACGTACTGCCCTGTCCTTCGATCGACTCGACATGAATCACCCCGTCATGTTCCTTGACGATTTCCTTACAGATCGATAGACCAAGACCTGTCCCGCCAATCCGTCGGGTATCCGAATTGTCGACCCGGTAAAACTTATCAAACAGTTGTGCGAATGCATAATGCGGAATACCGATGCCGTGATCCGTAATCCGAATCGTCGCATTGTCTTCATCGGTACCGACACTCACTTCAATCAATCCACCGTCTGGTGAATACTTGATGGCGTTATTCACCAAGTTGTTCAGTAATTGTTTAATACGCGCTTCATCCCCAATGATGGTCGGATGTTCCGTACCTAACATTTGGACACGAATGTCATGTTGTCCATTCGACACATCATATAATCCAGCGACCTGCTGGACAATCGTACATAAATCAAGATGCGCCATTTGGTACAGTTGTCCTCCGGACTGCATCCGCTGAACGTCCAAGAAATCTGTCACCAAATTAGACAACCGTTCCGTTTCCGTATGAATCGTCGCTAAATACTTCCGTTGCTTCATCGTATCAATTTCACGATTCAACATCAGCTCCGTAAATCCATAAATGGATGATAACGGTGTGCGCAATTCATGCGACACGGTTGAGACCAGTTCAGTTTTTAATCGATCGGCCTCTGTTTCCCGGGTAATGTCCCGGATGACCAGGATGACACCTTTCCAGCCCCCCTCAATATCAATCCGCTCGGCATAGACTTCTAAATGGGCCGTATTGTTTCGAACATCAAATTGAACTTTATCCGGAGAGACATCTCCTGCCCGAATCAAGGCTAAATAATCATTAAAACGATCGACATCATCGACGATATTACGCATCACTTCAATCACATAACTGCCGGATGATAATGTCCGGTCTTTTGTGAACTCTGACTGAAGTTCCGGTACCAGTTCAAACAAGGGACGGTTCACATACAATTCATCGTTTCCATCTTCCAGATAAATGATGGCTTCTCGAATCGAATCAAGAACTTGTTCCGTTTTTTGTTTCTCTTGTTTCATCTCGTCATAAGAACGTGTCCGAAGCAATGATAACGTCATCTGTTGCGAAAACTCACGCATATCGGCTAATTGTTGCGCTTTATACGTTGACTGGTAACGGACCATGTAAACCGCTGCCATTAACTGCTTCGTCGATGGATCGTAAATTGGCAGTGCGACTTCATGGGTACTGAAGCTGTATGGAACATCATCCGTCCGGGAAACCCGTTTCTCTGACTGAATCACTTGATTCGTCAGCATCATCCGATTGAGGACAGAGGTTTCATCTGCTAACAATGCCTCAATCTGCTGAAGCTTCATTCCGTTTGTCGTAGCTCCAATGTACTGTCCATCTTCATATAACAATAAGGCACCGTACTCAGACGACGTGATTTCTAGCATCTTCCGCACGATCGCCGGATACGATTCGACAGTTTCACGGACCGCCAATGCTTCTGTCAACTCGCTTCGCATTTTCAGCTTTTCTTCGTTCTGCTTCGTCGTTTGGTATGCTTCTTCTAATTCTTCCTGCTGTGCCTGCAGTTCTTCCTGTTGCGCAAGCAATTCTTCACTTTGCGCCTGTAATTCTTCGTTTTTTCCTTGCATCGCTTCTGTATGGGAGCTCGTTGTCACTGCCATCTGGTTAAAGGATGACCGGAGCATTCCGATTTCGTCCGTCCGTTGCTCCGTTAAGTCCATTTCAATCGGTTCGTTCCGTGACAACTTTTGATTGTCATCAATCAGACGCAAAAGCTGCTTCGTCATACGTCGGATAAACGGATGCACGAACAATAAGATAAACCCGACCAACACTAAGATGCTCGAAATCCAAATCCACTGTGTTTTTGCGACTTCGCTTCGCAGATTCGTGACGGCGTTTTCCTGTTGCATCTGTAAATTGTCACGATAATCCTCAAGTGCCACCGATGCCCGTTCAATGTCCGGTGCAATATCAATCGATCCGTCTGCCGAGGGTTTCAACTGTCCCTGTTCGACAAGCCGCTTGGCAACCGGTAATGAAAATAAGCTGTCGCCTTGCAAAAAGTCTTCGTTGATTGAATTGTCTTTTTTTCCGTTGACGTACGATTGGGTGACCGGGAAAAGGGCACCGTAATATAGGTCATACAAGTTCGTCATCTGTGCAGCAAACTCTTCTTCTTCATCCGTCTTGGCTTTACGGGAAAACCAATCGGTCTCACTCTTGATTTCGGTCCGTAAATCTTCGACTTCATTAAACCGGTCTTGATCTCCAAATATGACGAATCCCCGAAGCCCAAATTGAACGGTCTGCCAGTTGTCCCACAGCGTATCCGCCCGTCGGTTTTGCTCGCTGATCATCTCCAGATTGTTACGCGATGACTCGATCCTGCCCTCCATATAATCGTAGACAAAAAACGAGGTGACTGAAACCAATACGAGTACGGTATAAAAGACTGCCAACAACTGTCTTCCGATCCGCCTCCGAATCCATTTGATCATGAAATATCCTCCTCATCATTCGCTTCGAATGATGCTTTTTTGAAATGAATCTAATCACTTAAAAGTATCATAATTTTTAAAAAAATACTTTAAAAATAAGATATATGGTAAAAAAAACAAGCCTTTTCCGTTTTACCCGGAAAAGGCTTGTTTGAAGACTTATTTTTTAGCTTTTTTGACGACGACTACCGTGCTCGTACTTTTTTGTTTAAAGCTGTTTTCAACATAAACCGAAAGCTTGGCTCCTGCTTTTTGTTTGGCAATCTTGACTGTGAACGTCCCTTTTGATGTGACCGTTCCTTTACCGATTACTTTTTTCTTTTCGTTTTGAACATAGACACGGGCTTTTTTCTCACCTGTCCCGGTTACTTTCGTTTGACCGGCTGTAACCGATTTAACTTTTGGTGCTGCCGGAGGAGCAACAACGGTAATCACTGTCGCTTTACTCGAACGGTTCGCAATGTCTTTCACGGTGACCGCAAGACGGGCATTCGCTGCTTGTTTTTTGACCTTCACTGCGAACTTCCCTTTGCTGTCGATGGTTGCTGTACCAACGACTTTGTTTTTGGCATCTGTGATTGTGATTTTACCTTTGGCAATCGCTGTTCCTGTTACGGTTGTCGCACCGGCGAGGACACGATTGACTTTCGGAGCAGCTGGTGCTTTTCCTGGTAACACTTCCGTCCGTTCTGACGTGACATCAGAACCGTTGGCATAACGGATCGTCAAGACGGTTTCTTTCTCCTGACGGGGAATCGTCACGCTGTATTTACCGGCTTTTGCAGTTGTTTTCGCTAATCGTTTAGATGTGTCTTTTGTATCCGTCAACTTCTTCGTCGACCAGACTTCTACTGTCGTACCTGATTTGACTTGTCCGCTGACAACCAGTTGGTTGTCATAGACCGGGTTTACTTTTCCTTTGAGGTTTAACTGGGCAATCGCACGCGTGATGTTGACTTTTCCGTATCCGGATACCGGACTGACATATGCCGGGAATTCCGGTGTGCTGTCCTTTTCATATCCAGGCGGGTACTCATCTTCCATCTCTTCGTCTTCATCGTACCAATCATTCGGATTTTCGAAAGCGAGTGGTTCTGCGCTCGTCCGTAAGATTGCTTCGATTTGTTTCGGCGTCAACTTCGAATCAAGTGACGCGAGAATTCCAGCAACTGCTGCGACGTGCGGTGATGCCATGCTTGTTCCGTCCATGTAGACCGTGTTACCGTCCGGAACGAGACTCGCAATTTTTGAACCCGGTGCAACGACATCCAGTCCAATGCCATAGTTCGAGTAGTCCGCGACCATGCCGAGCGGGTTTGTTGCGCCGACAGAAATCGCGTATTCCGAGCTGGCTGGGAAACCGACTGACATATCATATTCGTTCCCTGATGCTGCAACGACGGTCACGCCGTGATCAGCTGCGTATTTCATCATATAAGCCATCGTCCGGCTTTCACCGCCGCCAAGACTCATGTTAATGATTTTGGCACCATGATCAACCGCGTATTTGATTCCGAGTGCAATCGCATCGGTTTCTCCTTCACCGTTGGCATTCAAGACTTTGATCGGAAGGATCTTCGCTGACTGGTGAATTCCGCGAATACCGTAATCATTTTCAAGAGCTGCTGCGATGACACCCGAGACGTGTGTCCCGTGACCGTGGTCATCTAAGGCATTTCCGTTGCCGTTAACATCAACATAGTTCTTTTCCTGGGCAATATCGACTTTCCCTTGGAAGTCTTTCAGACGGTAATCCACCCCGGTGTCGATGACTGCAATCGTGACGGGTGCTAATGTTTTACCCGCACGGTACTTCTCGAATTGCTCAAAGCCGATTCCGGCGTTCGGGAACTGTTCGACATTTGATTTTTGATTGAGTGACCATTGGTAGTCGTAGTTGATGTCCCCTGTTGCGCGGTATGTCTGAACTTCCTCGACATACTCAACCGCACTTGATTTCTTCAACGATTGTTTGAGGACGGCTGCCGACTGGTTTTTGACCGTCGGATCTTCCGTGACAATGACAAACTCACCTGTTTTACCAAGCGATAACTTTTCAACATCCGGTGCTTGTGCTCCGGCGATTTTCATCGTCCGTTGCGTGTGACCCGGTTTTAACTTCACGATGAAACGTGTCTTAGCTTCTGATTTCACTTTAATGCCAAATGGTTTGAACGCTTCACTCAAGTCGGAACCACCAATCGTTTCGATTCCCGCAGTTTTTGCGACTTGATTGATTTCAGTTGCGATGACTTCCGGAGAAGCATCACGTGTCAGGGCATGCAAACGATTGATTGCCGTCTGATCCGTTTTGGTTAATGTATAAGCCGTTCCGTTGACAAGAGCTGTCATGGCCGGTTTTAACGTTTTTAAATCTTCATACGTTTGTGTCCGCTTGTCTTTATTGAAGAGAAGTGTTTTGACGACGTATGGAGAGACTTTGTAGTACAACGAGGTTAAGTCGCGTCCTTGTTCCGACTGGCTCAACACTTGTTTTTGAATCGCGTGCATCAACGCAAGCAACGGCTTCTCGTCCGTTGTTTGTTTGAGGGCTTCTTCCGCCATACAGCTCATATCGTCGCTGATTGGCTCATATTCGACTGGCAGCTTGACATTGTTGTATGTCAATTTGACGTGTGCCGCTTTTGGTGTTTTGCCTTCTTCGATTTCTGGATAATAGTCGACTTTGACGTAATATGGACCATCCCAGGCATACGGGACAGCGATTTTTGTTGCGTCTTTGTCGCTTGGTTCTGCGTATCCGCGGTAACGATCAAACGTTTCGTCCTTTGACGCCATTTCTTGACTTGGGTAAGCCGTCACTTCAATCGGCTGATCCGTATCAAGCGACAATTCAAAGTGGCTTGCTGTTTTTTCAACACCCGCTTGATGCTCGACCTTATACCAATATGTATTTTTTTCTGCCGTTCCGGTTTCGAGCACAGTTTCTTGCCCAGCGTTTAATAAGACAGCTTCCGATAATGCGCTTGCTGCCGCGGTCTTCGTAGCTGACGGTCCGATTCCAAGTGACAGAATCAAACAGCTCAGCATGAGCCAAATGGTTACCTTTTTCACAACGTTCCTCCTCAAGATATAATCCTACATTGTTTATAGTATAAACAATATTTGGATAAAATGGATAGCTATTTTTTAGGCGAATCACCTTACAGTTTCGAAAGAAAAGACACCTTCCACAAAAGTGAAAAGTGTCTGTTTCGCTGTTATTTAAATTCAGAAAGATATTGTTCGTACCCTTCTTGTTTCAACTCTTCTTTCGGAATGAATCGCAAAGCTGCCGAGTTCATACAGTACCGTAACCCTGTCGGTTCGGGACCGTCCGTAAAGACATGTCCAAGATGGGCATTCCCGTGACGGCTTCTGACTTCCATCCGCTTCATCCCAAGCGCAAAGTCACTTTTTTCAATGATGTTCCCGGGTTCAAGAGGTCGCGTGAAGCTGGGCCATCCGGTTTTCGAATCGTATTTATCCTTCGAAGAGAATAACGCTTCACCGGAAATCAGATCGACATAAATCCCGTCCGCCTTCAAATCATGGTACGGATTATCAAATGCCGGTTCTGTCCCGTCTTCTTGGGTGACTTTGTACTGAATATCCGTCAATTTCGCTTTGATCTGTTCGTCCGTTAACTTCGTATACTTGGGTAAATCAAGTTTTGGTTGATCATTCCAGTATTGGTTAATGAAGTCATCACGTCCGGACGCAGCGCGGTAGAACTTGTATTTCTTTTCGCTTTTCAAGTAATAATCTTGATGGTAGTCTTCCGCCTCATAAAACGGACCGGCTTCAATCAACGGCGTGACGATTTTTTCATCAAAGATGCCGCTGGCTGCCAAATCCTTCTTCGATTGTTCCGCAATCTGTTTTTGCTCGGCGTTCGTATAGAAAATTGCCGTCGTATAAGATTGCCCCTGGTCGACGAACTGACCGTTCGGATCAGTCGGATCCACTTGACGCCAGTAAACATCCAGAAGTTGTTTGTACGAGATGACCGATGGATCAAACGTGATCAGGACCGCTTCCCGGTGACCGGTTGTCTCCGCCGATACTTGGTTATAGGTCGGATTTTCAACATCTCCACCGGTATAACCGGAAATGACTGATTTCACACCTTTTAACTCTTCAAACGGCGGTTCCATACACCAGAAACATCCTCCGGCGAGAATCGCCGTTTCTTCTTTTGTATACGACAACTCTTTGCTTCCGCTCGATTTTGCCTGTTGCTGTTGGAAAACAAAGTAGCCGCCAATCATGATCGCAATCAATGCTACGACCGAAAGAATCGTCAACATCCGTTTCTTCATCTCCCTCCGCCTCCTTTTTTAAGCTTACGTCGTTCACCCGCGGGCAGATGTCTTTTTTCTAATGTACCTTGATTTCCCACAGTTTGTCGCCCGGTCCGCCTTCATTTGGCACATTCAAAAAACGATTCATCTTATTCAGACAGGGAATAAGATAAAAGAATTCAAAAAACCAGGAGGGGTATTTATGTTTGACTACACCGTCAACTCCAATCATTCGACAGAGGACACCATTACACGACTCAAAACAGAACTTGCCGAGATTTCATTCGGCGTCTTATGGGAGTTTGATTTAGCCAAGAAATTCAAAGAAAAAGAGTTACCGTTTGACGACCAGTACCATATCCTTGAAGTCTGTAACCCGAAAGAAGCCCATCGTGTCTTATCTACTCGACGGCGGGCCGGCTACTTCTTACCGTGTAAGCTCGCTGTTTATACGGAAGATGGACAAACGAAAATCGGCATGCCGCGCCCGACCTCACTGATCGGTTTGGTCGAAGACGACGAGCTGAAGCAAGTCGCACTCGATGTTGAACGACAACTTGTTGACGTTATCGAAAAAAGCCGATTGTAACTTCATCAGAAAAACGATGCTCTGCTGACGTACAAGCAAAGCATCGTTTTGTTTGTTCTTTTACAAAATATCAATCCAAATTTTGATCGCTGTCGCTAAAATCAAGACCGCCAAAATGATTTGCAAAATCTTCGTGTTCATCTTTTTTCCGGCAAGCGCGCCGAGCGGTGCCGCAATCAGACTGGCGACGACCATGATGGCCGCTGGACCCCAATCGACCTGTCCTGTCGTAATCTTCCCGACCGTTGCACCAATCGACGAAATAAAGGTAATGGCAAGAGACGAAGCAATCGTCATTCGGGTCGGGATCTTTAGAATGACTAGCATGATTGGAACGAGTAAAAAGGCTCCGGCCGCACCGACGATTCCCGCTCCCACTCCGACGATAAACGCAGCACTTGCCGCAATCCCTTTATTGAAGCGAACTTGATCAAGCGGGATATCATCGATGCCTTTTCGCGGAATGAACATCATCACGGCTGCAGTCAGTGCCAACACGCCGTAGACAAGATTGATTGTATCTTCCGCGAGAACGTTTGAGCCATAAGCGCCGATGAAGCTCCCAATCAGAATTGCTCCGCCCATATACAGAATCAGCGACTTATTTAAGAAACCGCCTTTTCGATAGGCCCAAACGCCGCCAATCGTCGCAAAAAAGACTTGAATCGCGCTGATTCCCGCAACTTCATGCGCAGAAAAAGCAGCAAATCCGAGCAGTGGTGGAATGTAGAGTAGCATTGGATATTTGATGATCGAGCCGCCAATTCCGACCATGCCCGAGATGTATGACCCAACAAACCCAATTAAAAAAATTGTGATGATAAAACCGAGTTCCATTTGATTCACTCCTTTAAAAAAAGAGGACTGTCGCCAGCCCTCCTTCAACTTGAATTACCCTTTTTGGATCCAGAATTTTAAGACGCTTGCCTCTTCCTCATGTTTCACAAGTTCGTGGCCACCTGATTTTGCCCAGGCTTGTAAATCGTTTTTTGCCCCTTTGTCCGTTGCATGGACTTCAAGGATTTGACCGGATTCGAGTCCGGAAATGGCTTTTTTTGTTTTGACGATCGGCATTGGGCAGGCAAGCCCTTTGGCGTCGAGTACGAGTTCTGATTTCATGATTGTGATTCCTCCTGAAGTAAGTGGTTTTCTAATTTAACGAACGGCGCAACGGTTAGGTCCGACTTCCATCTCGCGTTGTGCTTCGAGATCAGGCGTCTGTTTCCCCATGTTGGTTTCGCGAATTTCTTGATAGGCATTTGGCTGCGGTGGCAGATTTTCGGTCACCATCTTCCGGAATGTTTCTTCATCTTCGATGTTCAAGCCGTGATTGTTTGCGAGTAAAATGTCGAGTTTTTCTGCGACACTGCCGTCTTCATTTAACTCTTCAATCAGCATGAAATGGGCCGGTAAGACGACAAGGTCTTTCGCAAGTTCGCGGTACGTCTTGTAAAGCGACTCCCGCAGATCGCCGACCCAATCTTCTGCCAGACCGGCTAAATCCGGACGACCAATCGAATCGATGAATAAGATATCACCCGTTAAGAGGTATCGCTCGTCGACAATAAACGACGTGGAACCGATTGTATGTCCCGGGGAATACAGTGCCCGGACATCGATTTTTGTATCGCCTACTTGAACGCGGCTTCCGTCTTCGAGTGCTGCATAATCAAATGTGACATCTGTCGCGTCTTTTGGCGGCAACCAGTAAGTTGCTCCCGTTTTTTCCGCAATCTCACGCCCACCGGAAATGTGATCGGCGTGAAGGTGTGTATCAAAGACGTGCGTGATGGTCAGTTGACGTTCGTTAGCATAATCGAGATAAACATCTGTCATCCGCGCGGCATCCACGAGGACGGCTTCGCCTTCTGAGATGATCATGTACGATAAGCAGCCTTTCCCGATTCGGACGAATTGAACGACTTCCCCTTGATCGGCTCCGGTTTCATTTAATGATCCAAGTGAAATCGGCTCCAAGTGTTCACTCCAGGCTTTCATGCCTCCTGAAAGATACGAGACGGTCCGTCCTGCTTCTTCCAATAAATCCGCTACAAAAATCGACGACCCTTCTTTTGCACAGACGACTAGAACAGGTTGGTCCGTCGGCAGTTGCTCTAAAATATCTTCGACACCGTCGAGTAAATCGAAATACGGAACATTGAGATACGAAAACTGTTCGCCTTCAATTTTCCAGTCTTGAAATGCCTCTTCATTTCGGACATCCAAGATAAACATTTTTTCACGGTGAATGATTTTTTGCGTGACTTCTTTTGTTGTCATTGCGTGTGCCATCTGATTGATTCCTCCTGCTCATAATTTACGGATTAAACGGTTTGATGCGTGTCATACTTCCAGTCACTCATGCCGGGGATCACGTTTTGAACGTTGAATCCTTTTGCATCAAGCTGTTGGCAGGCTAAATCACTCCGACTGCCTGTCCGACAGACGACATAAATCGTTTTCGCTGTGTCGAGTTCTCCGATTCGTGTCTCCAGTTCTCCGAGCGGAATGTTGACGGCATTCGGGATATGGGAAAACGCATATTCAGCCGTTTCCCGGACGTCCAAGATGAGCGTATCCGGATTGTTGCGAACCGTTTCAACAGTTTCGTTCGTAACAACCGATTTAAATGCCGGTGCTTCTTGCTCGTCACCGGAAGATTTACGGACGTAATGCCGTAAGACATCTCCTTCTTCGATCGTTCCAAGATATTGATTCCCGGTACTGTTCGCCCAAGCACGGAGATCGGCTGTTGATCCTTTGTCAGTTGCCTGTACTTCCACGACTTGACCTGATTCCAGCGTCTTCATCGTCTTTTTTGTCCGGACGATTGGCATCGGGCACGCTAAGCCACGTGCATCGAGTACGATATCTGTTTTGATTGTCTGCAAAAGTATTCGCTCCTTTTTACCTATAGGGGTATATTTAACATTAAATTTTTTAGTTGGTTTTACCTTCATATGCCATCATGCCGCCATCCATGTTGATGACATCAAATCCTTGCCCTTCGAGATATGTTGCGGCACGACCACTTCTTGCGCCAGAACGGCAGACCATGACATATTGTTTTTTCTTATCGAGTTCGTTCATTTTAAATTCGACGAGACCAAGTGGAATATGAATCGCTTCCGGAATCTTGCCTTCTTTGACTTCATCCACTTCGCGGACATCGATGATGTTGAGTTGTTCCCCGTTTTCAAGCTTTTCCTGTACTTCTTTTGCTGTAAATCGTTTCATCTGTCATTCCTCCTCCTAGTGTTAACGCCAAGCGTTCATTCCGCCTGACACTTCTGTAACCTGAGCATAACCCGCCTTTTTTAATTGTTTGACCGCCTGTTTACTGCGCATGCCGCTCTGACAGATTACGATGACTTCTTTGTCTTTCGGAATCTTGTCGAGTTGTGACGGCAATACTTGAAGCGGAATGTTTTTAAAGCCTTTAATGTGATTGCCTTTGAATTCACCCGGTGTCCGGACGTCCAAATAAAATCGGTTGCGGTCGCCTAACTTCTGTTTTAATTCGGACGTCGACCATTTGTTGACACCTTTAGTTGGCGCAAACATCCGATAAGCTAGAAATGCAACGATGATTAGAAATACGATGGTCAAGATATCCATTTGTATCATCCCTCCTCGAGATTAGATGAACAGGTTGACGTTTCCGTCTTCGGCATCGGCAAGATATGCAGCGACACCGGCATATTCGATCCCGTCATGCAATTCTTCTTGTTTTAGTCCGAGCAGATCCATCGTCATCGTACACGCGACGAGTTTTACGTCTTGTTCTTTTGCCAGTTCAATTAAATCAGGAAGTGGCATCGCATTGTGTTTTTTCATGACGTTTTTAATCATCTTCTGACCGGCACCACCAAAGTTCATTTTCGAGAGCGGCATCTTGTCTGCTCCGCGCGGCATGAATTTCCCGAACATTTTTTCAAGCAACGTTTTATCGGGCTGAATCGGTTCGTCCTTGCGCATCGCGTTTAATCCCCAGAACGTATGGAAAATCGTCACTTCATGGTCGTAAGCCGCTGCACCGTTGGCAATGATATATGCTGCCATGACCTTATCGTAATCTCCGCTGAACAATACAATCGTTGTTTTTTTAATTTCTGACATCTGAATAATTCCTCCGCTCAATTTACCCTAATGGGTATATTTTCTTTTAAAAATTTTTTATCTGCTTTTCAATAACAGTTGAACCGCTTCTGCTACGGCTTGTTCATGATTGTCTGCCGTGTCATCATTCGTCACACAGTCAATGAGGTTTTCACTCACGACCAGTCCAATGACACGATCAATCGCACTCCGTGTCGCACTCAGTTGAGTGACAACCTCTTTGCAGGATGCTTCTTCTTTCATCATCCGGGTGATGGCGTGAAGTTGCCCTTCAATCCGGTTCATCCGGTGAATGATTTTGTCTTCGTATACTTTTTCCATGTGAAGAACACGCTCCTTTTTTCGTGTGACCTGCGTCATATCCATTGGCTACATTCCATACAATAATACCTACAGGGGTATAAGTCAACGAAAAAGTTTTTAATCTGATCCGGAGTGTTCCTTCATCCACTTGTGGGACAGACGGGTCGTCTCCCCTTTTAACGTAATGAATTGAAAAACGCGTTGGTCGATTCGGGAATCATCATGTGTCTTAAATCTATTCGAATCGAGCAAAGTACCTGCCAAACGTTCCGAGAGAATCGAGATTCCCGTCCCGTTCGCGATCAATTGTTTAATCAGCCGATTGGAATACACGGTAATGATCCGTTTTGGAACAATCGCTTGCGTGGCTAACCATGTTTCCAGTGCGAAGCGGGCAGCTGACCCTTCTTCCCGGTAAATCCACGTCGCCTGCTCCAAAGCAAGGCTTTCGTGACCGATGATCCGTAATCGGTCGGTCGCAAAAGGAAGCGCCTCGATTTGATGGGAATGATGTGGTCCTTCTACCATCCCTAAATCGATTTCGTGATGAAGTAATGCCTGCTCGACTTGTTCTTGGTTCATCACCCGGGCATCCACTGACGCGTCCGGATAAGCGACAAGAAAGTCGTGGATCATCTGTTCTAACATCGCTTCATAGATGGTATGCGTCGCGGCGATTCTTAACGTCCCTCGGGTGATCCCTTCTAATTCATCCATTTCTTGTTCCAACCGTACCGTCTGGTGCAGAATTTCTTTGGCATGACGATACACAATCCGTCCGGCTTCTGAGATTTCGATCGTCTTGTTAAACGTATGCCGATGAATCAGACTTTGCCCGAAATGTTCTTCGAGATGCTTTAAGTGAAGACTGACCGTCGGCTGTGAAATATACAGCCGTTCAGCTGTTTTCGTAAAGTGTTTTGTTTCGACTAACGTAACAAATGTCTTCAGTTCATTAAAATTCATTTCTTCACCTCATTTATTTTTCTGATTCTTAGTATCAGTATAATTCATTTTCCTGATTAAGACTTTCCCCGTAGAGTCATCTGTATCACCTCACAGAAAGAAGGAACACCCTTTGGAACTATTACTTTTTCTTTTACTCGGCGCCGCAATCGGCATCCTTTCCGGCTTTTTTGGAATCGGTGGAGGCATCATTCTGACCCCACTTTTATTGATCTTAGGATACGCCCCCAGCACAGCGATCGTCTTAAGTTTACTGTTGACGCTTGGTTCGACGGTGACCGGCACCTTTGCCCACCTCCGCCAGAACAACTTTCATCTTCGGGATGCGGGTACGATTGGGCTGGCAGGGATCATCGGATCTGCTGCCGTTACGCCTGTCGTTTTTTGGATGGAACAACACAACGGTGCAGACATCATTATTTCCACGCTGTACATCGTCCTATTGCTTCTGTTTGCGATTCAATTCTTAAAACCGGCAAAAAAAATCATTCGCGAGACGCCTGTTGTGCACGCTTCGTTTTATAAATTAGTCGCAATCGGCGGAGCCGCCGGAATTCTGTCGTCTTTGATGGGCGTCAGCGGTGGCTTTTTGCTCACCCCGCTGCTGATGGGATGGGTGCGTTTCCCCCTTAAACAAGCCATCGGAACCAGTATCGCAGCGGCCACGTTAATTGTCCTCGGCGGAATCACGAGTTACTTCATCTCGGGGACGCAGGCTCCGCTCGGTTTAGGAGTTGTTTTGATTATCGGCGCACTGATCGGCTCACCACTCGGTGCTTCCTTTCTCAATCTCTTCAGCACACACTTTATTAAAAAGAGTTTGGGCAGTTTTTATGCAGCTGTCGCCACGAGTGTTTTCTTGAAAACGACACACCATGAACAACTTTCTCTGCTCCTGCTCGCTTTGTTTACGACCGGATTGATTGGTCTGTTCGTCTATCAAAAAACCGTTCAACGTCAAACAAAAGACTGTCCTTAACAGACAGTCTCAGAACGATGATGTTGATCTCTTTTTCCCATCATAATGATTCCTCTTCTTTTGAATATCTATGCTGGTTTTATACCTGGAGGCGTGAAAGAAAAAGCGGTTGTTCGCTCGAAATCGCTTCCTAGGGAAAAACAAGCAGGAGCGACCCAGCAGCGATGCGGCGCGATGCTTGGCCCAGGAAAACGATTCGAAGCGAACAAAAAAAGCGGTTCTTCTCGATCAAGAGAAAAACCACTCCTTTGTCTTCAGTCTGAGGCTGCTCTTAACGGACAGTCTCTTGTTTAATTTTTTCTGGTTTTAAAACTTTGGCTTCCTTCTTTTGACGCATCCGTTCAGCATTCATCAAGCCCCCGAGCATCAAGACGACCGACGAAAGATAAAACCATGTCATCAAGACGATGATTCCGGCGAGTTGTCCGTACAGACGGTCATAACTGCCGAATTCTGCGTAGTAGGAGAAGAATTCCGATACCGCCTGCCAGGCAATCGTTGCAAAAACGGCACCCGGTAACACTTGGCGTACAGTCAGCCGGACACTCGGCAACACGCGGTAGAGCAGGATGAAGAACATCAACAGGAACAACGAACCGAGTCCCCAGCGGAACAGAAACCAGACCCACGAATAGTTGGTGACAAAGTCATTGACGAGGGCAAAATGCGTGATGAAGCGGCGCGTCAGCTTTTCCGCCACCGGAACGAGGAGGGACATCGGTAAGATGACCATCATTCCGATCGTAAAACCAAAGTCCTGCAACAACCCTCTCCAAAACGGCACTTTTCGTGTCACTTCTAACGCATCATTTAACGAACGGACCAGTGACTGGACCGACATCGAAGCAAGCCAAAAGGCGGCCAGGAAACTGATCGAGGCAAGTTTTAATCCACCGTCATCAAAAATTCCGACGACATTTCTCCGGATCAACTCATACGTCTCTGCCGGTGCAAACGGACGGATCAAATCGAGCACGTCTCCGGACGTAAACGGTAAAAAGGATACCAATCCCACAACAAATAATAAAAACGGGAATAAGGACAACATCAGATAATAGGCGAGTTGTGCCGACTTATCAAAGAAGGCTTCGCCGAAAAAACGCGCAAATACAGGTTTTAATAATGACATAACTATTTCCTCACTTTCGAATGATTCCTTTCTCTATCCCCCTTTCGGTGCTACTTTTAAACTTTTGTAGTCTTTTGAACTCGTAAGTAAGCGTTTAACGATTATCGATTGGCAGAAAGCTGAAGCAGGCGGTACACTGAAACAAGAACAATCGTCGTGTTGGATAAAAGAAAGGATTCTACGCCGTGCCTACTTTACTTGCCGAAGCCGAACGCTTCTTAACTGACTATATAGAACAATACCCGCAGGACAGTAATCGCCTGCATGAAGTCCGGAATGAAATTTCCCGGACAGGGACATATGAACAAACGTCCCAAGAGTTAGCGTACGGGGCAAAGCTCGCTTGGCGCAACAGCAACCGCTGCATCGGCCGTCTCTTTTGGGATCAGCTCCACGTCATCGATGCACGGGATGCTTTAACCATCGAGACGATTCGCGATGCCCTATTTGAGCATATCGAATATGCGACGAATGATGGGCGTGTCCGTTCGACGATTACGATTTTTCACCCGGACCGCGTCCGCGTCTTGAATCATCAATTGATTCGTTATGCCGGATATGAGACACCGGAGGGCATCACCGGGGACCCGAACTCCGTTGCCTTTACCAACCAGTGCCAGTCACTCGGTTGGTCCGGTCAAGGAACCGCCTTTGATGTCTTGCCGTTGTTGATTGAACTCGACGGGCACGTCAGCCTGCATCCGCTTCCGGACGACCTGGTGCTCGAAGTAACGATCACCCATCCCGACTACGACTTATTCGGCGATCAAACCATCAAATGGTACGCCGTGCCGATGATTTCCGATATGCGGCTCGAAATCGGCGGCATCTCCTATCCGTGCGCGCCGTTCAACGGCTGGTACATGGGAACGGAAATCGGCGCCCGTAATTTAGCGGATACCGATCGTTATGATCTCTTGCCGCTTGTTGCGAGACAGCTCGGACTCAATACATCACGGGAACGTTCCTTATGGAAAGACCGTGCCCTCGTCGAATTGAATCTGGCCGTTCTCGATTCGTTTGAACGGGCTGGCGTGACCATCGTCGATCACCATACAGCTGCCAAACAGTTTGCCCGATTCGAAAAAAATGAAGCCGCGTGTGAACGGGATGTCACCGGCGACTGGTCCTGGCTTGTACCGCCGATGAGCGGTGCCGCGACACACCTGTTCCATAAAGACTTTGAACCGACAATCAAACGGCCTAACTTCTTTCCCGGTGTTGCTCCGGCCGAAAAAACAACTGCCCCCACCGGTTGTCCGTTCCACCAGGAGGTTTCCCGATGAATTACGTCAAGACGCTGCGGGATCAAGTCGGACAAACGCCGTTGATCTTGGTCGGTGCCGTCGTGCTTGTCATCAACAACGGGCACATCCTGCTTGAGCAACGCAATGAATCGCAGGCACGGTTCGGACTGCCCGGTGGATTAATGGAATGGGCCGAATCAACGGAAGAAACGGCCCGTCGTGAGCTGTTGGAAGAGACCGGTCTCGTCGCGGAACAGCTGACGTTACTGGGTGTCTATTCCGGAAAAAATTACGTCACGACGCTTGCAAACGGTGATGTCTTTCAAAGCGTGACCCTTGCTTACGTGACAACTGAAACGTCCGGTACGTTACGAATCAGTGAGGAAAGTTTTGCGTTGACCTATTTCCCGTTAACGGAATTACCGGACAACATCGTCGGATCGCATCGTGTGATGATTGAAGACTACTTACGCCTTCAACATGGAGCAATCACGCCATAACGGGCTTGTTCTTTTTAGTAAACGAAAGCGAAGCGATTTTGGTTTTACATTTTTTAATGGTAGGCTAGAAGAAAATCGTAGTTTTCTACAGATTTGAGGTTGTTCTATGATGAACAAAATCATGCTGATCATGCTCGGTGGCACCGGAATCCTGTTTGTGATTTTTGCCATTATCGTCATGATCAGTTTATGGACCTGACAAAAAGCCATGATGTGTGGCGTTCCCCCAGGGGACTTCCGCACATCATGGCTTTTTTTGTATCAGATGGTTTGACTCATGACGAATTGCTTCAAGTCCCGCTGCTTCCAACCGGCTTGCCGTAAGTCGTCCCACACTTGTGGATTGGTCGACTGCAACTGATAACGGGTTCCCGTCAAACGGCGTGTCGCTTCTGTCGCGATCCGCGCTACGTCTTTCTCTTCCGTTATAATCGCAAAAATCGACTCATTAGCGGTCGCAATGAACGCACCGTCGAGTTCATAGTACTGTGCTTGTGCCTGCTTCATGACCGTCTGGTCTTGTTGCCAGATGTATTCCCCTTGCTGTACGTAACGGCGCTCAAATGCAACCGCATCAATCTCGATAAGCGGCTCCATCTGGTCGGATTCTTCCCGAAGAAAATAGCCGAGTTCGTCGACTGTGCGGTAACCGAATTTCTGATAGAGCGAAATGGCCGGCTCATTTCCTTGAATGACTTCGAGCATCAGACAATCGACCTTTAACGATTTGGCGTAACTTAGCTGGGCATCATAGAGAGCTTTGGCAATCCCAAGCCGTCGGTATTGGGGATCTACCGCAAGACCACCACATCGCATGACCGTCTTTTTCTTGATGGTCTTCAGCCCATTCAACCAAATGGCGACCGGTCGTTCGCCGTGGTAGGCAATAAACGAATGCTCGAGTTGATTCCAGTCGCGTTCCAGGATTCGTTCTTGAAATACCTCACGTGAAAGACCTAATGGAATTATGTAATCGCTGAATCCTTCTTGCATCACTAAAAATGCGGTTTCTGTATCAGGTGCCCGTTTAATATGAATCATCTCGGATCGCCCCTTTCTTTACAATTGTTCGCCTTTTTAGCACGCCATTCCTGCCGAGGACCAAACAAAAAGCCATTCAGAACAGCTTCTGAATGGCCGGATCTTATTAATGTAATTTCGAGCGTGTTCTTCCGTACAGGAAGTAAACTGCAAGTCCGATCCCTGTCCAGATGAAGAATGCGACCCATGTGAACGGTTGAAGGTTCAACATCAACATGATACACGCAAGGACCGAAAGAATCGGCAAGAATGGAACCAATGGCACTTTGAACGCCCGTTTCAAATCCGGACGTGTTTTCCGGAGGATGATGACGGCGATCGAGATTAACGAGAAGGCAGCCAGTGTACCGATATTGATTAATTCTGCGAGCGTACCGAGTGGGACGAATCCGGCAATCAATCCGGCTGTTGTTCCTAAAATCCATGTTGCTTTCACCGGCGTATGCGATTTTTCGTTCACGTCCGAGAAGACTTTTGGCAACAACCCATCACGGCTCATTGCGAACAAGAGACGAACAAGACCAAATGTCATGACGAGGATAACCGTTGTCATTCCGACGATCGCGCCTAAGTCAACGAATCCTGCGACCCAGTCCTGACCGGCTACTTTTAATGCAAGTGAAACCGGGCTGTCAACCCCTTCAAATTGTTTGAACGGGACGATTCCGACCATGATGGCGGATACGACAACGTACAATACGGTAACGATCCCAAGTGATCCTAAGATCCCGATCGGCAAGTTACGGCCTGGATCTTTCACTTCTTCTGCAGCCGATGTGACGGCATCAAAACCAAGATAAGCAAAGAAGGCGATGGCGGAAGCTTGTAACACACCACTGATACCGAACGGTGCGAATGGTGCGTAGTTGCCTGGCTCAACGTACCAGATTCCGACGACGATGAACAAGATGACGACGGCGACTTTGACGAGAACCATGATATTGTTGACGCGTTTTGTTTCCTTAATGCCCATCGATAATAAGAACGTGATGACCATTAAGATCAAGAAGGCCGGCAAGTTGAAGAACGTTTCGCTGCCGGGTACTGCTCCTGGTGCAGCGGTTAAAGCAGTCGGTAAACTGATACCAAATCCGGATAATAATGACTGGAAATAACCGGACCAGCCTGTTGCGACCGCACTCGACGCTAAACCGTATTCTAATATGAGACACCAACCGATAATCCAGGCAACGAGTTCCCCAATCGTTGCGTACGTGTAGGTGTAGACACTACCCGACACAGGAATCATCGATGAAAATTCCGCGTAACAGAGGGCGGCTAATGCACAGACAATAGCAGAAATAATAAATGCAACCGGTAAAGCTGGTCCTGCATACAGCGCTCCTGTTCCTGTTAGGACAAAGATTCCCGTCCCGATAATGGCACCAATACCGAGTAAGACAAGATCAAAACCCGATAAATGCCGTGCCAATTTGGAATGACTTTTTTGATCCATCATGACACTGACGTCTTTCTTACGAAGCAAACTCATAAAACACCCTCCGAACTTTCTCTTTTTTCTGAATATTCAAATCATTTTTCTGATTGACTTCATCATCATAACAAACGATGTCAGGTTTTATAAGCCGTTCTTTCTGTGTTTTTTCACAAATTGGTCAAACCAGTTTTGTTGTTTTACTACAATACGAATATGTGGATACGCGTTAACGCACTAAAAAACTCCTCCACCGATGGGTGAAGGAGTTTTGGTTTGGTTACGGACGATCATTTGGGTGATCTAAGTTCGGACCGCGGTTAGCATCCGGATCGATCGGATAATCGTCTTGTTGTGCTAAATCATTTTCAGGAAGTGCACCCTTTGGCGTACCATGTGTCGGGTTCACGTTCGTAGAAGATGATGGTTTAGAGGCTTTTGGTGCTTGATCTGGTGTGACATCATCTGCTGCTTTTGATGCTGCACCTTTTGCTGCTTCTTTTAAGCTCGGCTTTGTTGAAGCAGACGATGTGTTGTTTGATGGCAGGTTCGATGTGTCGATGTCTGCATTTTCTGCTTTTTTCTGGAGACGATCGAGGTAACGTGATGCGTTATCACGACCACCTAAACCAAACGCCAGTCCGAAAGCAAGTGCGACAGCACCGAGGATCAAGATGAACGCCGAGTTAACGATTGTTGCTGCTACACCAAGCTGATCAAGTGCCATGAAGACAGCAAGAGCAAGGATGGCATATTTCGCGACGCTTGAAAGAACTTTTAAGTCTGAGTTCGCGAACAAGCTGTCCATTGTACGTTTCACCAAGTTGCTGATGATGATACCGATTGCCAAGATGACGATTGCCGTCAAGACACTTGGAAGGAAAGCAAGAACTGCGCGACCCAGGTCAACCATGAAGTCGAGACCAATCAGGTTGAATGCTTCAACGACGAACAAGACGACGATGACGATTTCAACAAGTGATCCAACGATCGATGACGGTGATGTCGAAGCATTGTTCGCATCCCAGCTACCGATTTTCAAATGACGTGTTAAGTTGTTGAATCCGAGGCGTGACAAGAGGTCCGCAACGAATTTCTTGACGAAACGACCGACGTAAAGACCCACAAGAATCAAGACGACGCCGATGATGATGTTTGGAATCATACCAAGAACATCGTTTAGCATGTTGATGGCTGGTCCTGTGATTCCTTTAATGTTGAGTTGATCCAGTGCCGAAATCGTGATCGGAATTAAGATCAGGATGAAGACGACTGTACCAAGGATTGAAGAAAGTGATTTTGTATCTTTTTGTTCGTTTGTACCAATGTTAAAGCGTGAAGCAAATTTGTCTGTCCCGACAGCATGCAGGAAGTTCGTGACGATATCGCGAACGATTTTCGCCACGAGGAATCCGACGAAGAAGATGGCTGCTGCAGCGATCAGACGTGGGATGAACCCAAGGAACGATGACAACAATTGACTGAACGGTTCCGAAACACTTTCAATGTTAAGCGCACCGAGTACACCTGGTAAGAACAGTAACAAGACAAGGTAGAAGACGATTTCGCCTGCAACCTTCGGATAGTTTGACAGATCCGTTTGACCTTGAAGCATTTTGTTCGAACGAATTTTTTCATTCGACATCAATTTCGTTCCTGCTTTGACGATGATCATACGGAGAACAACCGCGATGACGTACGCAAGAAGAAGAATCAATGCTGCTTGCAAGATATTCGGGATTGCGGCGAGCAATGTGCTCATCGTATCCGCAAGTGGTCCTGCAATGATGTTCAGGTTCAAGATGTTAAAGACTAAGATTAAGACAAATACCATCAAGACCCAGAAAACAACAGTTCCGATAATTTTTTCAGGCGTCCACTTTTTCTTTTGTGGTGGCGTACCTTCTTTTTGTGGTGACAGCTTGTTGACGACACCAGATTTTTCTAATGCCTTTTGAATGCCGTTTGCGATCAGCTTCGCAATCAGCCACCCGATCAGGAATACGATAAGTGCTCCTAAAATGTTGCCGAGGGATCCTAGAATCCCGTTCAGGTCAAGCGACGTACTGTTCCAAAAGTTGTTCATCCTGCCACGCTCCTTCATCTCTAAATAAATTAATATATCTCCGACACTTCTTTAATTTCCCCCGCTAAAGAAATTACTAAACCACATTTAACCTGAATGTGGGAGTTTGTGAATAGTATTTAAAAAAATGGATGATTCTAGTCAGAACCATCCATTTACAACAAACTATGCATTTTTAGTATTTTACCGTCACGATTCCGTTGCCGTGCGTTGATGCAAAACGGTCTGTATCGCCGCATATCCACCGTCGATATTGATGACGTCTTTGATACCAAGCGATTGCAACACACTGACCGCCATCCGCGAACGGACGCCCGACGCACAATGGACCGCAACCGGTCGATCTGTCGGGATTTCCTGATGACGTGTTGCAAGCTTCCCGAGCAAAATCCGGTTGGCTTGCGCATAATGTCCGCCGTCCCATTCCGTTTTGTTCCGGACATCCAGGACAAAGACATCACCCGCTTCTGCCGCTTGCATCGCCTGTTCCGCACTCCAATCCGGATACTGTTCCGTCAATTGCTCGTCTGAAAGATTCGCGACGTCAATCACTGTTACGAAGCGATCGAGACCAACCGACTGTAAATCCGTCTGGATCATCTGAAATTGATCCGGTTCCGTAATGACGGCGATATCGTGGTCAAAATCAAGCAACCAACCTGCCCATGTCACGAACTTCGAGTTGTACGGAATGTTGAGCGTGCCGGGTACGTGACCGGCAGCAAATGATTTTCCGTCCCGTGTATCCACGACTTGCATCGTTTGAACAAGCTCTGTTAGCTCGGAAGTGTCCGCGGCACGTGGTGCAGAAAGCGTCGTCGTGTCAGCAATCCCCTCTTTGTTGACCCGTTTCATCATCGCAAAGTAGTTGGGTGGTTCCGGCTGATCCGTCGTCAATTCTTTGACGAATGCTGCCTCGTCCTCCATCTGCAATGCCCAGTTCGTCGCTTTTTCGTAGCCGACCGTCGATGTCGGAATCGCACCAAGTGCTTTTCCGCAGGCACTGCCTGCTCCATGACCCGGCCAGACTTGAACGAAGTCCGGTAACGCTTTGAATCGTTTGAGCGAGTTAAACATCTGCTTCGCTCCGACTGCTGTCGTCCCTTGAATCCCGGCCGCTTCTTCGAGTAGATCCGGACGCCCGATATCGCCGACGAAGACGAAGTCTCCTGTAAAGATCCCCATCGGCACCGTTTGATCACGATCGTATAAGACAAACGAGATATGTTCCGGGGTATGACCCGGGGTATGCATGACTTCAAGTGTCACGTTCCCGACTTTAAAGCTCTCCCCGTCTTTGACGAGACGCGCATCAATCTCTGAAGCAAAACCATACTTCCAAGAAGCATCGCCTTCATCGGACAGGTAAGCTGTCGTTCCGAGACGTTGCGCGAATTCGCGTGTCCCGGAGACGAAGTCAGCATGAATGTGTGTTTCCGCCGTCGCCGAAATTCGAAGTCCTTCTTTTTCTGCTTCTTTGAGATACGGTTCGATGTTTCGTGCCGGATCGATGACAATCGCTTCTCCCGTCTTCTGGCACCCTACCATGTATGAAGCTTGTGCTAATTTTTCATCATAGAAATAGCGTAATAACATAACGATTCCTCCTTTAGTTGAATGGCTGTGCTCGATTGATCCGTTCTTAGCGTGTGACGTTTCCTTCCCAGCTCATCATGCCGCCGTCAACGTTTGTCACGTCAAAACCTGCTTGTTCCAAATACATCGCGGCATTCATGCTGCGTCCGCCGGATAAGCAAATGACATGAAGCGGTCGTGACGGATCCAGTTCGTTGGTCCGCTCCGTCAGTTCCGACAACGGCACGTTTTTTGCTTGTTTGATATGACCGCCGGCGTATTCATCCGTTTCCCGGACGTCGATCAGTTGGATCGTTTCGTCTTGTTGCAGTGTTTGTTCCAGTTCATTTGTCGTCATGTTGTTCATGTTGTTTGCCCCTTTGCTACATAAGTTGATGCCCATAATATACCCCCTACCGTATTAAAGAACAAGAAAAAAGATTGCATCAAAAAAGACAGCACCCGGATCGGGTACTGTCTGACGTTTCACTTTTCAGGAGAAGTGGGGTGAAGGATAAGCCTTTTCCGAGTCCACTTCCTCTGTTTTTCTCCTTAGACCACTTCTTTTTCCGAGAACTGACTGTTGTAAAGATCAGCATAAAACCCGCTTGCGGCAAGCAATTCTTCGTGTGTTCCCTGCTCGATGACACGTCCCTGATCCATCACTAAAATCAAATCGGCATCTTTGATCGTCGAGAGACGGTGGGCGATGACAAAGCTCGTCCGTCCTTCCATCAATCGTTTCATCGCTTTTTGAATGAAGATTTCCGTCCGTGTATCGACGCTTGACGTCGCTTCATCGAGAATCATGATGGGCGGATCGGCGAGGACCGCACGGGCAATCGTCAACAACTGTTTTTGTCCTTGCGAGATGTTCGATGCTTCTTCGTTTAATACGGTGTCATAGCCGTCCGGTAACGTCCGGATGAAGTGATCGGCGTGAGCCGTTTTTGCTGCTTCGACGATTTCCTCTTCCGTCGCACCGGTTTTTCCGTAGGCGAGATTGTCGCGGATTGTTCCGTTAAAGAGCCACGTATCTTGCAACACCATTCCGAACGTCGTCCGTAAATCTTCCCGTGACATCTTCCGCGTATCGATGCCGTCGATGCGGATGACACCGTGGTTGAGTTCATAAAACCGCATCAACAGGTTGATCAGCGTCGTTTTCCCGGCACCGGTCGGACCAACGATCGCAACCGTTTGACCTGGTTTAACGTCGATGTTCATGTCTTCGATCAACAGTTGCTCGCCGTAACCGAAGTCGACGTGTTCAAACGTAACTGCTCCGTCGGCTTTCGCCAACTGATGCGTCGTCACTTCTTTGACTTCCTCTTCTTCATCCAACAGTTCAAAGACCCGTTCGGCAGCGGCGACCGTCGATTGGACGATGTTGGCAATGTTCGCCGTCTGGGTGATCGGTTGCGTGAACTGGCGTGTATAGGTGATGAACGCTTGAATGTCCCCGATCGAGATGCTGCGCTGAGTGACGAGAATCCCCCCGACGACACTGATCAAGACGTAACTGATATTGCCGATGAACATCATCATCGGCATGATGATCCCGGAGATGAACTGGGCTTTTCGTCCCGCCTCATACAACTCGTCGTTGACGGCATCAAACTGTTCAACAGCTTTCCGTTCATGTCCAAACGCCTTAACGACGGGATGACCGGTATACATCTCTTCGACGTGTCCGTTTAATTGTCCGAGCGTCCGTTGTTGATCGGCAAAGTATTTTTGCGACCGTTTCAAGATTGGACGAATCGCAAAAATCGACAGCGGCAACGAGACGAGTGAAATCAATGTCAGCAATGGACTGATCGTCAGCATCATGATTAAAATCCCGACAATCGTCACGATCGATGTGATGAACGACGTCACACTTTGCTGCAACGTACTGCCGATCGTATCGATGTCATTTGTGACCCGACTGAGCGTCTCCCCGTTCGGACGGCCGTCATAATACTTGAGTGGTAACCGCTCCAGTTTCTGATTGACGTCTTCGCGCAAATCATAGACCGTTTTTTGGGCGACACTCGACATGATGTATTGCTGGATGTAACTGAACAGACTGCTGATGACATACAGTCCGGCGAGCACTAATAAAATCTGTCCGATTTTCGTAAAGTCGATTTCCGCACCGGGTACTCCCTGGAACTTGGCATAGGCCCCTTCGAACAGTTCCGTGATCGCCGTTCCCATGATTTTCGGTCCGGCAATCATAAAGATGGTACTGAGAATCGCGGCGATGAAGACGGCAATCAGTGCCGTCCGGCGCGGTTTCAGATAGCCGAGCAATCGGCGGAACGTCGCTTTGAAGTTTTTTGGTTTTTCGCCCATCATCATCATGTTCCCGCCGCCGGGACCACCACCCGGTCCATCTGGAGGACCACCGGCAGGACGTTTTGTTGTACTTGTACTCATGCGATCTCCTCCTCTGACAGTTGGGATTTGACGATTTCTTGATAGACGTCGTTTGTTTCATACAGTTCGTCATGTGTTCCGATTCCGGCAATTTTTCCTTCTTCGAGAACGATGATCTGATCGGCATCCATGACTGTGCTGACACGCTGGGCAACGATCAAGACGGTTGCGTCCTCGGTTTCCTGCTTCAGGGCTTTGCGTAAGGTCGCATCCGTTTTAAAATCAAGCGCCGAGAAACTGTCGTCAAAGACATAGATGTCCGGTTTGCGGACAAGCGCCCGGGCAATCGACAGGCGTTGTTTTTGACCACCGGAGACGTTGGATCCGCCTTGTTCGATAATCGAGTCATACTGATTCGGCATCCGTTCAATGAAATCCGTCGCTTGGGCGACACGCGCCGCATGTTTGATTTCTTCGTCCGTCGCATCCTCTTTCCCGAAGCGGATGTTGTCCGCGATCGTTCCCGTGAACAACAACGCTTTTTGCGGCACAAAACCGATTTTCGAACGTAATTCCTCTTGCGGGACAGCTTGACTGTCGACACCGTTGACTTGAATACTGCCGTTCGTCACGTCATAAAACCGGGGAATCAAATTGACGAGCGTTGATTTTCCGGAGCCGGTTCCGCCAATGACGGCCGTAATTTCACCCGGACGCGCTGTAAAGCTGATGTCCGATAAGACCGGAGCTTCGGCTCCCGGATAACTGAACGTCACCCGGTCAAAGACCAGTGTGCCGCGTTCGCGGTCGGCGGAAGCTGTTCCGGCGTCGACCATCGTCGGCTCCATCTCGAGGACTTCATTAATCCGTTTCGCCGAGACGGCCGCCCGGGGAATCATGACGAACATGACAGATGCCATGACGAGGGCAAACATGATTTGCATGACGTATTGAATAAAGGCCATCAAATCTCCAATCTGCATCCCGCCGTTGTTGATCCGGATGCCGCCGAACCAAATGACACCGACGACGGTCAAGTTCATGACAAGCATCATGACCGGCATCAAAAAGGCCATGATTTTATTGACTTTGATCGAGACGTCCGTCAAATCGGCATTCGCTTTCGTTAACCGAACCTTTTCTTCCGATTCCCGGTTAAAGGCCCGGATGACACGAATCCCGGTCAGATTTTCCCGTAAGACGAGATTCAAACGGTCGAGCCGTTTTTGGACTTTTCCAAACAGCGGAACCCCTTTCCAGAGAATCAACAGAATCGACACAACCAAAACCGGCATCGCGGCGACGATGACGAGTGACAGTTTGGCGTCTTTCGAAACGGCCATGATCAGCCCCCCGACAAACATGATCGGCGCACTGACGACCATCCGCAACATCATGATGACGACTTGCTGGACTTGCGTGATATCGTTTGTCGTCCGCGTAATCAAGGACGCCGTTCCGACTTGATCAAACTCTTGTAGCGTAAAGCGTTCGACGTGGTTAAAGACTTTTCGGCGAATATCGCGTCCAAGTCCCATCGCGGCTTTGGAGGAATAGTAGCTGGCGGCAATCGCTGCGAGTGCACCAAGTCCGGTAATCCCGAGCATGACGGCACCGATTTTCCAAATGTACGCCGTATCGCCCGTCACAACCCCTTTATCGATGATGTCCGCCATCAAGGTCGGTAAATACAAATCGGACATCGATTGGGCGAAGACGAGGATCAAGACGGCGAAGACGGCCCATTTATAGGTCGTCAGATTTTTGAGTAACTTAATCATCTGCACAGCCTCCGTTTCCTGGTGACAAGATGTCTTTTAATCCGTCTGCAATTTGTTCGTGCGTCTTGAGCATCTGTTCAAAGGCAGCAGGATCAATCTGATCGAGAACCTGTTCAAGCCGTTGTTGCATCCCTGCTTCCTGCCGCTTGATTGCGTCAACGAACTGTCGTCCGTGATCACTCAAATTCAGGACGACTTCGCGCCGGTTGTCCGGATTTGTTTCCCGGATCACCCAACCTGATTGAACAAGCCCTTCAATTGATTGACTGAGCGTACTTTTCGGTAAATGCGTATGTGCGGCAAGTTCCTTTTGAGTAATCGGACGTCTTGGCGCAATCGTCATCAAGCTGTGAAATTGCGGTAAACTCAGTCCATTTTCCTGCGCCGTCTGATGAGCTGCCCGAACGAGATGCCGTTGGACATTCCAAAAAGATTGCATCATTGCCGTCGAACGGACCGGCTCACGTTGTTCCGTTTCCATCCTTCCACCTCCATGTTCCATTTTGAATCGTTCCATATCGAACGATTATCTATATAAATTAAATTACGCCGATTAGTTCAGAATGTCAATCAATAAACAATGTGAAAATGCACATAATAACTTCTCAAATCCCATAAAAAAAAGCCCAATCAAAATTGGACTTTCAAACGATTTTTTTGAAGTTGGAAACAGACAATCATTCCGGCTCGACATGGACATGAATGTCGTACACACCGTACTCATCGGTCAACGTATCCTCGACCTTCGTCGCGATATCATGTGCTTGATGGACGTTTAACTGGGAGTTGACGAGAATGACGACATCGACGACTTCATTGTTGCCGTAATTCCGACCTTTGATTGATTTAATCCCTTTGACGCCGTCAAGATCATAAATCACATCTTCATACATCTTGAGTTTGTGTTCATCAAACCCGTCCGACAGCTCATGAGACGCTTCCGAGAAGATGTCCCACGCAGTCTTACAGATCAAGAACCCGACAATGATCGCCGTCACGACATCGAGCCACGGCATCCCGAACTGGGAACCGATGATCCCGACCGTCGTCCCGATACTGACCCAGGCATCGGACAAGTTATCCTTGGCGGCCGCCATGACTGCCTTGCTGTCGATTTTACGCGACAAGTTCCGATTGTAACGGTAGACGAAGTACATCACGATGGCAGAACCGATCCCGACATAAGCAGCAATCAAATCCGGCGACTCCTGTTTGCCTTCGAATAACGTTGAAATCGTATCAATCAAGACTTGCAGACCCACTGCCATCATAATGAAGGAAGCGACCATCGAAGCAATCGTCTCACTTTTCCAGTGGCCGTATTTATGATCGTCGTCTGCCGGACGTCTTGAGATTCGTAATCCGATCAAGACGGCAATCGATGCAATGATATCGGTCGTATTGTTCAAGCCGTCTGCCCGTAAGGCAGCGGAATCGGCTGTATAGCCGACAATCAATTTAATGACGGATAAGACAATATAGGCAACGATGCTGATGATGGCACCGCGCTCGCCAAGCTTTAAATTATCGTATTTTTGTTGATCCATTTGTAGTCGCCCCCACTCGCTCTGTCGATTAGCAAACCTCATCGTAACAGGTCGAAATCAAGTGGGTCTATAGAAATCATTTTGCTTAAAACTAGTTAATTAACAAAAGACCAATAGTGTTTCCTGAGGGCAATTCATCTTTTGTTGTTATATGGCGCTTCTTGTGCAATTTGCGCATACTTGATGTCATTCTATCCGCCAACATTTTTGCAAAATTTCTTTGTTGGGCAATCATAATTCGTGCATCTTATGCTCGGAATCAGTAGACTAAAGATACACACCAACAACAGGGGGATGAACACATGAGTAACTACATTAAAAGTGAAGATACGTTTAAAGAATTGATCGCAAGCGACACACCGGTCATCATCAAGTTCGAAGCAGACTGGTGCCCGGACTGCAAACGGATGGATTATTTCATGCCGGATGTCGAAGCACAATTCAAAGAATTGCCGATCTATACGATCGACAAAGACGAGTTCCCGGAAATCGCATCGGACAACGTCGTCATGGGGATTCCAAGCCTGCTCGTCTTCCAAAACAACGAGAAGCTTGGTCACTTACACAGTGCCAACGCCAAAACACCGGACGAAGTCACAGACTTCCTCAAGAAAAACTTCAACTAAACAGATGAAGACCCACTTTCCAAAATGGAAGTGGGTCTTTTTTTAGCGTTCACAGGCGATGCCGTCTTTGTCACGGTCACTTTTCGTATTAAGGTTATATGTCGCTGAGCTGACATATGCTTTGTATTTTGTGTCTTTGTAGATGGATTTTCCGTTTTTATCGTAACCGGTCCGGTTTTTAATTCCCTTTTTCTTCGCGACGCCACCTTTATAGGTTTTCTGCATCTCCGTACAGTTTTTGAAGGCCTTCGCTTTCGTCGCGGCGTGGCTTTCTGCTGATGTCACACTGATCAACGAAAGACTCAGTACACCGGTCATGATGAGTTTTACTGCCTTGTTCATGTCAATTCCTCCTCAATTTTAAAATTCCAAATTTTAGTGATAATTTGATTATAGAGGATTTTTTTAGAATGTGTTTTGACTTTTTGATTTTTACAGGGATGATTTGTCAGAAAGTTTCTGTGAACCAAAAAAGATCCACCGCTTCGCGACAGACCTTTCTTGAACATCCGATTGAATTATTGTGTTCCTGCTAAATACATGACGACAAACATCAAGATTAAAGGGGTTACCAAGAGGATCAAAAGCGTCAACCACAACCCTAATGCAAAAGCACCCGAATCCCGTAATCGAATCGTCTTCCGGGACTTTACTTTTCGTTTCCCGCTTTTTTCCTCACGTTCACTGACTGGACTAAACATCGCTTCTCTCCTTTTGAATCGGATGAATGAAATCATCTGCCCGGCAAAGAATCGTCACCGACCAGTTCGGGTGAATCCGAAATCCTTGGACAGGACGTGCAGAACCCAGGACGACTATTGGTGTCGCCTCAATCAGATCCAGCCGGGTAAAACGATCGCGGATTCTTCGAATCAACTGCCGCATATGATCGTACGTGATGTCTTGTCCACTCAGCTCGGACAAAGCACTCTGCAAGACCGGATACGTTTGAAATGTCGCTTGATTTAATAACACGATTGTCAAAAACATATGTTGATTCAGCAAATCACTTGGTCGCCCGGCAGTATGTAACGTTTTCCCGGCATCTGAACTTTTCAGCAATAGTTCCATTTTACCCGGTTGCGTCTCGTGAAACGTTTCTTCGTTGATAATCGTTTCATATCCTGCTGCGATTTTCCGGTAATAGATCCGGTCCAGTACGTACTCATCCTGAACGACCATCTCGGCCCGGTAACGGTCGATTCGTTCTTGATCGATGTCGCCCTCGATTTGAAGTTCTAAATCCTCAAGCTTCCGCAAGGCTTCCCGCGTAATCGCCACGCCACAATTAACGAGAAACGTATTCGCTAAAATCAGTTGTGTGTCACTTAAGACGTCCGTCCGTGTACCATCAAGTGCTGTTTTCAAATGATAGGCGGCTTGTTCATATTCACGTTCGCGATACAAGATATAACCCAATCGATAGTTCGCGATTGGATGATGTTTTTCGATTTTAATGGCTTCCAGTAACCACCGTTTTGCTTGGTAATAGTCCGGTGTATCCGATAACTTATAAAACTCTGCCTGACGAACAAGTAAGTCAAGATGTGCTTGACGCTTGATTGCCCGTTCCTCGTGAGTTTCATTCGGTAATTCCCGGCGGATTCGTTGCGCTTCCAAATATCCTGACAGTTCCATTCCCTGTGACTCCTTCATTTTTGACGTGTGACAGCTTGTCACAGCTCCCTTGCTACACTGAAAACAACTTATCTGACAAGGAGCTGTTTTTGATGACAAACGCAACGATTCTCTTAGCACGACACGGTCTGAGCCAGGACGACCGGTTCAGCAAAACGCATGTGGCCCGTTTAACTCAATCCATTTTACAATATCCAACTAATGACTGGAGTGATCGCCGGCTGATCGAGTGGATCCAGCAGGTTCCTTTTCAGGATCTGCCCGGGCGAGAAGCGATGATCAATCCATTGACGGATGACTTGCCGTATCAATCCTTTGATCCGTACATCCGGGGAATCGTCCGTTGGCTGAACACTCTTGGTATCCTGACATTGTCTTGTTGTGACGGACATGCCCGCGGTCAAGCTTCGATCACCCTCCAGCAAGCCCCCTCTTTGGAACAATGGCAACTTCTTGAGCTTGCCTTGCCGCAACAGATGACGATGCAACTGATTCATCTGACGTTGAAGTTGAACTACCGCAGAAGCGGGTTCGCTTCCCTCTTGCTGTTCGCGGAACGTCTCTACCGGTTGACCGCAGATCAACACTACTTCAAGACTTTACGACTGGAACGGTTTAAACATCGTTTGCTGACTTGGCTTGAGGTCCCCGGCGTCAGCAGACGGGAACGACTGGTCGCGATGCGCCTTCGCAATGAACTGAAATCCCAGACCGATTTCCTCTATACCGACAAGCGGGGCAACGTACTGGCGACCATTCCGTGTGGCGTCGGTCCGACTGTTCTGTTGTCCGCTCATATGGATACGGTCGAACTGATCGAGGAGGGTCGGGTCATTCTTGAGGACGGCACGACACTCCGCAGTTCCAGCGGCATCCTTGGAGCCGATGATCGTGCCGGGATCACAACCATTCTGGAAATGCTTGACCGCGTCCGGAACACGAACTTCTCCGGTACGCTGAAACTCGCCTTCACGGTACAAGAAGAGATCGGTTGCCGGGGTGCCGAGGGCATCGATCCCGCTTTTCTCAAGGATGTGGATGCCGCCATCGTCGTCGACCGCCGCGGAACACGGGATATTGTCACGGCCTGCCGAAATCAAATACCGTTCTGCACACAAGAGTTTGGTCAGCTGTTCGAGGAAGCCGGTCGTCTCGTCGGGATGCCGGACTGGCAGACGACGACCAATGGCGGATCAAGCGACACGAATGTATTTGCCGGCTTCGGAATTCCTTCCGTCAATCTGTCGGTCGGCTATAGACACGAACATACGGAGCACGAAACGGTTGACTACGCCGCGACGTTCGAGACTGTCGCTCTGATCGAATCGGTTCTCCACCATCAGCTCATTCCGGTTCGTTCTTAAACTTCCTGCACCTCTTCGACACGAAAAGCGCGCCAAGGCGCGCTGTCCGAAGAAAACGATGAATTAGGAAAATCAGCTTGTCAGTATCGCAATCGCTTCGCCTCTAGTCTTTTGTATCGGACACTTACACCAATCGCCAGCAGGATGTAGGCAAACCCGGCAAACATCGCAAACTGTCCGTATAAGACGTCAAACCATGCATTGAACCCAAACAGCGGGACCACAAACAAATAATAAAACGGATATTGAATAGCGGATATGATATCAAACCAAAATTCCCCTAACCAGTACCGCTCAAAGAACGTGACTAAATAGACAATAATGCCGGCTAAGAACCCGAGACGCAGGTAATTGAAGACAAACAAGATTGTCTTTTCTTCGCGGACCAGTATCACAGAACCGATTAAAAAGATCAGCCAACCGAAGGATGCTACGATTTGCAGCAGACCAATCGAACCATCCGGATAAAGACTCGCCGGCCAGGCATTGATACTGATAGTCGCGAGCAAAAGCACGACAAACAACGCGACATACTGTTTCGTCGAACGAACCATAACTATGTTCCTCCTAAATTTGGTGACGTTCTTTACTCCTGTACTCTCTTCCGCCAACTGGATGTAAATCCCTTTTTTTCAGCCTAACAAAAAACGTACGTTTCCTCCACCCTTCTTACAAAGGGCAGTGTGAAACGTACGTTTAACTATTCTCTTACTTCACTTCTAATGTCACATCATCAATCGTCACGTCATGCGCGGCAAACGGAGAACCGGCTGCCTTGCCGAGCAAGAATTTCAATCCGGCTGTATCGTCTTGTCCGAGCGTAAAGTCAAACTGATACGTTTTTGCTTCCGTCCCGAGTTCGACGATCTGACTGAAGTAACGCGTATATGAGGCGTTTTCGACGGTGACTTCGAGTGGTCGCGCCACCGTTGACGCTGCCTTAAACGTCAGCTGATACGTCTGTCCTTTGACGAGCTGTAAGTTGCCTTGCTCCAGCAGAACGCTCCATGGTTCCTGTCCTTCTGATGCGATGGCGAGCTTCGCGGCGTCATTGACCGTTGAGACGACCGCTTGCGCGTCATAATGGACGTATGAACTCCAGAAATTCAGTCTGTCCGAGAACGAACCGTTTTTCAGCGGCGACCGGTCGACTTCGACCGGTGTGACATCGATCAACTCGACATCATCCACTGTCACTTCCCCTTTTGCTAATCCGAAGTTGAACTGGAGTTGACTGTTCAAATCCGTCGCTTGTGTCATCGTAAATGGAATTTCGACGGTCGTTGTTTGTTTGGTCAACGGCACGTCATGCGTCGGCAAGTAGGCTGTTGTTCCATCCGCATTTGTCGCCTTGACTTGAATCTGTTTGATTCGCTTGCTGTCCGCCTTGAAGCGAAGCACATACTGATGGTTTTCCTGCAACTGGACACCACGTTGTGTCAGCGTCGCCGGTTGTCCTTTTTTCGTCTGTGCTTTTGTTTTGAATGTAAAGTCACGTGTCACCGGGTCGACCAATCCGGTTCCTTTTGTCTGACCGGCATCAAACTGCCAGTACGTCAGGCGGTCCATCGCCCCTTGGTCAAACGTACCGTTGTAGATCTGATTGCCGTCCGGTAAAGCTGGTTTGGTTGCCGTTTCATCGATTTCACCGCGTGGCACCTGTTCGACACGGACATTCCCGATTTTAACGCCGGCTTGCGCAAGACCCAGATTGAATTCGAGTCGTGCCGCGAGATCCGTTTCTGCTGCCATATCGAATGTGAACGTATGCCGTTTGACGGTTGGTGTCAAATCGATGACTTCTTCATTCGAATATTTGGTGTAGCCCCGTTCTGCCCCGCCGCCGACTTTGGCAACGATTGTCCGCGCCTGTTCACTGCTGGCGTCAAAGCTGACTTCATAGCGTCCGCCTTGAGCGAGGGAAATCTTTTGGATCAATTGGTGGGCATAGTTTTGCGCCCCCGGTTGATCGATCGTGACGCTGGCGAAGCGGGTTCCGTTCTGCTCCGTCACGTCGACCGATCCCTTGCCGCCGAAGTCCGGCAACGTCACATAGTTCCAGTACGTCGGGTCAAGGACTTGTGCCCCGTCAGTGATCGTCTTGATGGCTTTTTCATACGCTTGATCATAGACGAGATTGCCGTCTTCTAGAGGTTGTTTTGCCCCGTCCGGTAACGTCACGTCTTCATAGACCGGTTCAACCGGTTCGCGGTAGTCGCGGTTCTTCAGATCATAGACCCGGACATAATCGACTTCCATCTCGGCCGGGAACTTCGTCGTCTCGTCGACTTCGCCGTCAAACCAACCACCAACTGCGAGGTTCATCACGAGATAAAAGTTCTGGTCGAATGGTGCCGGATAACTGTAGTTGGTGGCCGTGTTTTTGCCTTTGCTGTACCAGTCGTTTTGTGTTTGATAGAGGTTGCCGTCGACATACCAACGGAGTTCGCCCGGCTCCCACTCGACGGCATACGTATGCCATTGGTCGATCCGTCCACCGTCCGGGAAGTGGTAGTCCTTGCCGGTGTATTTATTGTTCGGCCAGTTTTCACCGTAGTGGATTGTCCCGGCGATTTTATCCGGCTGACTGCCCCACGCTTCCATGACATCGATCTCACCGGACGAAGCCCATGCCCCGTATTTGTCCTGTTCCGGCAGCATCCAGAACGCCGGCCATAACCCTTTTCCGGTCGGCAGTTTTGCTTTGATTTCATAACGTCCGTATGTCTTGCTGAACAAGCCTTTTGTTTTTAATTTGGCTGATGTATAGTCGTACGATCCAAGCGAGTCGGTCGTTTTTTCTTCTTTTGCCCGGATGACGAGTTTGCCGTCGCGGATAAAGGAATTGTCTTTTTTGGTCGTATAATATTGTTTTTCATTATTGCCCCACCCCGGTGAAATCGCATTCCCTTCAGCATCGACAATCCAGTTTCCCGTATCATAGGTCCACTTCGTCCGGTCGAGCTGTTGTTTCGTGAATTCATCGGACCAGACCATCTTCCATTTCGCCTTGTCTTTTTTGTCTGCTTTCTCGGCATGACCGGTCCCGGCATAGGACAAGACAAGTCCAGTTCCGAGGGCAATTGCGAGCCATTTCTTCATCTGTAATTCCTCCTTTGAATGAACAACAGGCAAGGGCGATGAATTCGACCTTGCCTGTTCGACGACGTTACGCTTCTTGCGGAAGTGCTGCCTTATGCGTCTGGATGACATTCGCATACCAATGCGCGCTGTCTTTCCAGATTCGTTCCTGTGTATCGAAATCGACGTAGATGATGCCGAATCGTTTGTCGTACCCGAAGCTCCACTCGAAGTTGTCGAGTAACGACCAGAGGTAATAACCGGCGATGTTCATGCCTTCCTCGTTCAGATCAGACACGGCTTGCAGATGCTGCGCGACGTAATCGATCCGGTTTTGATCGTGAATTTTCCCATCGACGAGCTGGTCGTCAAAGGCGGCACCGTTTTCTGTGATGTAGATCGGTAAATCCGTGTATTCGGCCCGCAACCGGCGGATCAGGTCTTTGAATTCACTTGGTGCGATATCCCAGCCCATGCCGGTTTTATCGTAATCCGAGTAGGCGTCTTTGTGTAAGAAGTCACTCGCAGCGCTGAACTCAACCAAATTCCGGCTGTAGAAGTTGATTCCGAAGAAATCACACGGCGTTGAAATCGTCGCGAGGTCTCCCGCGTGGATGAAGTCGTACGTATGAACGTATTTCGAGAACAGGTTCATCATGTCGATTGGATATTGTCCTTTAAAGATCGGATCAAGGAACCAGCGATTCGCATAGCCATCGGCATTGTTCATTGCAATCTGATCGTTGACGGAATCCGTCTTCGCGTACTTCGGTGCCAAGTTCAGCGTGATGCCGATCGGCGTCGTGGACTGGAATTCCCCTTTCAGCAGTTCCACGGCTTTACCGTGTGACAACAACATGTGGTGGACAGCCCGGACCGCTTCGTTCATGTCCGTATGTCCCGGTGCATGTTGACCGAGGTGATAGCTCAAGAAGCCGGCACACCATGGTTCGTTGTGCGTGATCCACGAGTCGACGATGCCGTCGAGCTCTTCGAAGCAGACGCGGGCGAAGTCGAGGAACCAGTCAACCGAGTCGCGGTTGACCCAACCGCCTTCTTCATGCGCCCACATCGGGAGATCCCAGTGGTAGAGGGTAACGGCCGGTTTGATGCCTTCTTCCTGCAGACGTGTTGCCAGTGTCTTATAAAATGCCATCCCTTCCGGATTGAACTGCCCTTTGCTCGGGAAGATCCGTGGCCAGGCAATCGAGAAGCGGTACGTATCGACGCCCAGTTGTTTGATGTGTTGAATGTCTTCTTCAAACCGGTGGTAATGGTCGCAGGCGACATCGCCGTTGTGTTTTTCAAAAACTTTTCCGTCCGTATCGCAGAATGTATCCCAGATCGACGGCGTACGACCACCCTCGTCGTGTGCGCCTTCGATTTGGTACGAGGACGTCGCCGTCCCGAAGACGAAGTTCGGTGCAAATTTCATAGATGTAAGCTCCTTTACCAGTTTATTCTTTGACGGCACCAGCTGAGATGCTGCTGACGATGTATTTCGAGAGGAACAAGAAGGCGATCATAATTGGTACGACGGAAATCGCGATTCCGAGATAGAGCGAACCGAGGTTTTCGGCAACTTGTGATCCTTTGAGGAAGCCCATCAAGACCGGTAACGTATACTTTTCCGGTGAGAACAGCAATACGAGCGGCATGATGTAGTTGTTCCATGAACCGATGAACGTAAAGATCGACATCGTCGCAATTGCCGGCATCATCATCGGCAAGGCAATCGTGTGGAAGATGCGCATTTCGCTCGCGCCGTCCATCCGTGCTGCCTCAATCAAACTCGGGTGCATGACCGTCTGTAAGTACTGACGGACAAAGAACACCGTGAACGGACTGGCAATCGCCGGCACGATCAACGGGATGAAGCTGTCGAGTAGACCCAAGTTCTTACTGAGTTCGTAGAACCCGATCAATCCGAGTTGTCCCGGAATCATCATCATGACAAGCATGAAGACGAACAGGACGTTTTTTCCTTTGAACTGGTAGAAGGCAAATCCGAATGCTGTCATCGCCGAGAAATATCCCGATAGGACGGTGACGAGGACGGCGATGATCAGACTGTTCTTGAAGCCGGACCAGATGTTGACGTAAGAGCTTAAAGCGGCATAGTTTTCAGCGAGCGAGTTCCCGGGAATCAATGAGAAACCGGATAACACTTCTTCGTTCGAGCGGGTCGCGTTGATGATCATCATCAAAAACGGAATGATACAAGCGATCGTCAAGGCAATCAGTCCGACGTAGATCAGACTTTTCCCGAACCAGGCTTTTTTCTGCTTCGGGGGTGGTGTCAACTTCAGTGGACGTTCTGAACGCTCCGGTTGTTCTTCCGTTTGTGGCACGATCCGACGTGCTTCTGCATTTCGTTCCATCGGTCAGGCTCCTTTCGCTGAACGTTCTTTTCGGAACATCCCTTTGAAGACGATGATTGAAAAGACGAGCGTGATGGCAAACAATCCGTATGCGACCGCAGCGGCGTAGCCATAGTTGTTGTATTTAAAGGCTTGGTTGTAGAGATACAGCACCATCGTGTTCAGAGCACCATCCGGCGCACCGACACCGTCCGTGATCAACATCGGTAAATCGAACAATTGCAGTCCGCCGATCAGTGACGTGATCATGATGTAAAGTAGGATCGGTTTTAAGAGCGGTAACGTGATCCGCGAGAAGATTTGCCAGCGTGTCGCACCGTCAATCAGTGCCGCTTCGAAATAATCCTTCGAGATGCCCGATACGCCGGCCATGACGACGATGAACGAGTGACCGAGCCACATCCAAGTCAGGATGAGGGAGACGGAAATCTGTGCTGTGACCGGTTGCGTCAACCAGTTGATCGGCTCTGAGATGATGCCGATTTTGAGTAACATCATATTGAGTGAACCGTGCTGCCAGTCGAGCAGGATACCGAACAATAAGGCAACCGAGCTGATCGTGATCAAGTTCGGCAAGTAGAATGTCGCGCGGAAAAACGCGAGCCCTTTCATCTTGAGCTGTAAATCCGAGAACAGTAAAGCGAGCATCAAGGCTCCCCCGATTTGCAGGATGAAGTTCAGTCCCCAAATCTTGATCGTATTGAAGAACGCTTCAATGAAGTACGTATCTCCGAGCAAACGCGTATAGTTCGCGAGTCCGACGAGTTGTTCGCCTTCTGCGCCTGTGTAGTTGGTGAAACTGTAATAGAACGTCAAGGCAACCGGATAGATGCTGAAGATCAAGAAGACGATCCAAAACGGTGCGATGAACAGATAACCATGGCGATCAAGTTTTTTCACAGGTCAAACCCCTTTCTTAAACAAGAAGAGGTGAAGCGAGGACCGCCCCACCTAGACTTCTTATTCCGGTACTTTTACGTCCGGATACGCATTTTTGACTTTTTTGTAGAATTCAGCAAGTGCTTCGTCTTTTGATTTTTTGCCTTGGACATATTCCAGGACAGACGCACCGTATAACGTATCAAGCTGTTGGTCGTACTTCGTCACGATTCCCGGTGTGATCTTGTCTGCTTGATCGAGGAAGAACTCGTAGTTGTTCTGTCCGCCGAGGAACTCATCTTTGAAGTCAGTTTTGATTTTGTCGGTAACCGGTTTGTAAGCCAGGACATCCCCTGTTTCTTTCGCCCAGTCAGTCAAGAACTCATCGTCTTGCGTCATCATTTTAACGAAATCATACGCAAGCTTTTGTTTCTTCGAATCTTTGTAGACACCTAACCAAGTACCGCCCCAGAAGTATGGGCTCGGTCCGCTTGTGACAGCCCAGTCACCGGCTGATTTTTTCGCATTTTCTTTTAAGACACTGTGTAAGCCCCATGTTGGAAGGACATACGAGAAGATTTCTGTTTCAGTTTCTTTACCGTTTTCTTTGACTTTAACCGGCTTGTCCATTCCGGCGAACCATGATGGTGACCACTCCGGCGCAAGTGCCGTGTATTGTTTCGTCCGTAATTCTTTCGCATAATCCATGTAGTTTTTCTTGTCTTCCGTCACGACGAGTTCCTGTTTGTCGTTGACCCAAGCTTCCGGCTCATTTCCTTGTGCGAACCAGCGGATCGATCCTTCATCCGGGAACATTTTGTAGCCTTTGCCTTTCATCTTCTCAGCGACTTCGAAGACGCCGTCCATCGAGTTCATCATCGCCCCGATTTCTTTTGGATCATCTGTGCCGAGAACTTTTTTCGCGATGCTTCGTTTGTAGTAAACGCCACCCGGTGTCGTTTGCCATGAAAGGGCACGAACATTACCGTCTTTGTCTTTCCCCATGTCATAGACATACGGGATATAGTCGTCTTTGACGTCACCCGCGTTAAATGGTTTTTCCGACAGGTTCGCCCAGTAGCCCGCATCGACCCATTGTTTCAAGAAGGCGATTTCACCTGTGAAAATATCCGGTGCGCCCACGCCGCTCTCAAGTGCCGGCTTTAACTTCGTCGGATAGTCAGCGATCGGGACGATCGTCAATTCGACTTTCACGCCGTTTTTCTCTTCGAACTTTTTGATTGGCTCTTTTAACTCATCCGTGAACGACCAGATTTTCAGGACTTCCTTGCCGCCGCTCGTTTTTTCCTCTTCGCCGCCTGAACATCCTGCTAAAACGCTTGCTGTTAATGCGCCGACTGTTAATACGCTGACTAACTTCTTCTTCATGTCATCCCATCCTTCTCATCTGTTGGTAGTCCCCTAAGTAAGCGGTCTCATTTATTATCCAAAAATATCGAAAGCGCTTTCGTAAATGGTCTGAAAAAAGTTCCGAAAGCCCTTTCGGAAACGTACAAAAAAATATCATGTATTTCGAAACCGCTCTCGCGTTTTCTCGAAGACAACCTGCGAGAGCGATTCCGAAAAGAATTATGGTTTTACGGGTCCTGTCGACTGACGGACGATCAAATCGACTGGAATGATATCCGTCGTCATGACACGTCGTTTGTTGACGATTTGTTCGATTAACAGTTCTGCTGCATGTTGCCCGATCCGTTCCGTATCTTGCCGGACCGTCGTCAGCTTGGGTGTGACGTATTTCGACATTTCGATATCATCGTAACCGACGACGGAAATGTCGTGCGGCACCTGAAGGCCCGCTTCATGAATCGCTTCCATCGCCCCGATCGCCATTTGGTCACCTGCGACGAAGACTGCGGTCGGACGTTTCGGTAAAGCAAGCAACGTCTGCATCGCCTGTTTTCCTTCTTCGACCGAGAAAAATCCGCCGTTGATCAGATAGCCGTCCGGAATCGGTAACGCCAGTCGATCCATCGCTTGTTTGTATCCTTCGATTCGTGCCAGTCCCGCATCGATCGTCATATCACCCGCGATGTGGGCAATTAAACGATGTCCCAGTTCGTAGAGATGGTTGACGGCGAGTGTCCCGCCGGATAGGTTATCCGAGAAGACGACACTGCAATCGGTGCTGTCCATGTCGACGACAACGATTGGAATCGAACTTTGAATCAGTTCCTGGACATGCTTGTCCATTTGATCGGAACAAATGACGACGATGCCGTCGACCGCCCGATGCTGGAAATGCTCGAGGTAACTCATGTCACGATTGCGGAGATTCCGCGAGGCGAAGATCAAGTCATAGCCTTGTTGCTCCGTTGCTTTCCGGAAACTTTCGATAATCGCGTTGAAGAATGGATGCATCATCCCGACTTCGTTTGCTTCCGAGAACATGACCCCAATCGTCCAAGATCGTTTCGTCGAGAGCGACTGGGCGTGGGCGTTCGGCAAGTAGCCCATATCGGCTGCCGCCTGAACGATTTTTGCTTTTGTCTTCTCACTGACGTCGGAATAATTATTTAAGGCTTTTGAGACCGTCGTGATCGAAAAACCGGTTATTTTCGCTAAATCATAAATTGTACCCATGTAACCACTCCATTTCACCGAAAGCGCTTTCGATAAATTTAGTATAGGTCGGAATCTGGAAAGACGCAACCATTATTTGCGAATTTTTTTGGAATTTAAAAAATAAATGATATCGCTTTCATTTTTAATCGGAAAGCTCTTTAAACGAGAACAAATGTTTGGTATACTATAAGCATCAGTTAGCCGTGTTCAAATGGAGAGGAGCATTATCATGCCGATTACCCCTTACCTGGTTTTTAACGGCAATACCCGTGAGGCAATCCATTATTATGCCAAAGTTTTTGGTCAAGATATTCCTGACATCATGGAGTTTGGTCCCGGCAATGGTCCGGACGGTCAACCGTTTGAAAAAGACGTCCAGTCGCTTGTCCTGCATTCGCAATTAATTGTTCACGGTACACGCGTCATGTTTTCCGACGCGATGCCACATGATCCGGTGACGATCGGACAAAATGTCACACTGGCTCTGCATCTGCCGGACATCCAAGTCATTCACGAGACATTCGATAAGTTGGCGCAAGACGGCAATGTCATCATGCCAATCCAAAAAACGTTTTGGAGTGAAGCCTACGGTATCGTCGAAGATCCGTTTGGCGTTCAGTGGCAACTCAATCACGAAGTGAGTGAAGTAACGGCTTAAATCATAACCTCCCCTGTTCAAATGAACAGAGGAGGATTTTTTATGTAAAATCAACTTCATTTGTCTTTCAAGAGTGTAAGATGACAAACTCATAAAACTACTTCATCATTTTAGGTTCTATTAGGTTTTTGTCGGCACAGTAATAGTCTTCAGGACACTACATACCAATATTTTTATTAGATGATACAAAAGGGGGAGAGTCTATGCGTAAAATCGATTATGTCATCTTTTTCATTTTATTTTTCTTATTGAACCTTTTAAATTTCCTTGGGACGCCGGATTGGAAGGAAATACTCGCTATTTTTATAGTTGCTACGCTTGAAGCATTCATTGCGGGAACAATCACGAATCTTATTTCACGGGTCTTCTTTAAAAAACGTTAAATTAAACGGAAGAGAGGCTGACAAATCGAATAATTTAGGAAACCTTCATTTCTGAGCGTAACGTAAGTGGTAGTAGTTCAATGCGTATTCATTTACTTGGCCACTCAAAACCCATTTCAGAGAAAGAAACTTTACTCTCTTCCATTCCTTCTGCATCAACGGCATCTAGTGCTTGAATATCCTCTACAGATAAAGTAATAGTTCGCGCGGGATTTTCTAACTTCAAGTGATACAGTTTTTTTAATAACGTCAGCTGTCGTTCTGTGAGTTCATAATACTCTTCCCAATACTTAACTCCAGTTTCGTACTCGGATGCCTGTATTTCTAAAAGATGGGCCCCCTGTTCAATCATGTCGTCATATGGATGACTAGAAAAAACTTGATCATCATTCCCCCATAAGACAGTAGTGACGATTGGAAGAGCTGAACCATCCACCTCATCTAACAAGTATTGAAAGATGTCTTCTTCAGCTATTTTTTGTACGCGTTGCGGAGCTTGGCTGAACAGTTCTTTTGCTTCTGTCGTCTCTACAGAGAATTCTTCGTTTCTAAATCCTCCGACAAAAAAATCTTGACCAAATGTAACTGTCCCTCTGCTACCTTGACCATCATTTGTACTGTAATTGTTACCATCCCAGGAATGTTCATACGCAAAGTCAGGATTATTCGCGACAAAGATAGCGTGAGCGATGGAGGCGAGCATACATCCTTCCCATACCGCTTGGCGTTTCCATCCTGAATCTGAAACTTGATGTTTTTCCATTTTGACCTCCTATGTTTGCTTAATACGTTGGATTTTCTTCTATTCTCTTCACGAGTGGAGCCCTGAGTATTTTTTTAGATATGTGATAGCCGCTATGAATTCCGTTACCTGCTTTCACTGCTATTTAAGCTCATATGTCGTCTGAATTGTCTTTCGAAAAGATATACCAGTTAGCGTTTTTGTAGTTGTTTCCGATAGACCATCACTGCCAGCAAAGCACCTAGTACACTCCAGATTCCGATCACTAAAAGTGGCAGTCCGAGTGATGTGAACTTTTGTTGTTCCAAAAGCTCAGCAAATCGTAACAGTTGTAAGTTTGGTAGATATTCAAGCAACTTCAAGTAGGCGTTATTTGAAGCCAATGTCTCAAGCATCGTGCCAAAACCAAATAAAAACATGATCGGGAGGACAACAACCGATGCTTCCATGACTGACTTTGTGATTAAACCAAGTACTGTTCCGAGTGCAAGATAAAACAAACAGGATCCGATTATTGCAAGAGCAAACAGTCCAACGTGTTCCGGAACGTATCCTGTAATTTGAATGCACAGCAGAATTGTTATGAGTGTGATCAACAAACTCAAAAGACTTTTCCCGAGTAAGATTTCACTTGTGGTCGCAGGCGACAACATGAGTGTCCGTAATGTATTTTTTTCTTTTTCTTCTGCAATCAGTGTGCACTGAACAAACGCTGTGACAGAAGAAAACGTCAGATTGATCACGGTGTAATGAATCTCAAGTGTGATGTCGCCAAGATTTCTATAAGCAATGGCTAACAGAATCGGAACCAATAATGTGGTCGTGACAAAGAGATTGCGGGTTACATCTTTAACATCCTTCAAAAAGATCGCAAGTGTTCGCTGGATGGACAGATTCATACGAGTCCCCTCCCCGTGACATGAATAAAGATTTCGTCTAGTGTCGGTTCGTTTGAATGAATCGTAACGATTTGATTTGAACAAAAGTAGTCATACATCTTTTGGGCATCCTCCGGTCCATTTTGTAAAATCATTGGTTCCCTCCCTGTCAAACGTACTGTCACGGTTGCGTCAGAAAACCGTTCACGTAACTCGATTGGTGAACCCATTAACGGCAACTTCCCTTCATGTAAAAATGCTACCCGGTGACAGAGTACCTCTGCTTCCCGCATATCGTGTGTCGTCAAAAAAATAGTCGTTCCCTTTTGATTTAACGTGCGTAATCCTTGATGAATATAATACGTATTCATCGGATCAAGCGCCGATGTCGGTTCATCCAAAAAAAGAAGCTGAGGTTCATGTAACAAGGCGCGAGCCAACAACACGCGTTGGCGCATCCCTTTCGATAAATGCTGCACTTTCTTCTTTTGTTCTGCACCGAGATGGACAATCATGAGAACTTCTTCGACCCGTTTTAAAGAACAACCATATAACCGGCAATAGAGCTTAAGATTATCGTAAATACTTAAACGATCATACAGACCGCTATTGTCTGTCATGATTCCGATTTCTTGTAACTGTTCTCCCCGCAACCGATTCGTCGTATGTCCGAGCACTTTTGCCTGACCCGTGTCGGCTTTGACTTGCCCTGTCAGTAATTGAAGTAATGTTGTCTTGCCAGCTCCACTCGGTCCAACTAACCCAAACACTTCCCCTTGCTGTACCGAAAAACTAATCTTGTTTAAGGCAACCTGTCCTGAAAACTCTTTCGTAATCTGATCCACTTCAATAATCGGCATCCTATAAACTCCCTTCATCTGTTCTACGCTCAGCATAGAACCTAGAGAACGTGAATACCTTAAAAAGTAGCTGACAGGAGCATCCGATCCGTCGACAGGCGTCTGTCACTCCCTTAACGGAACGTCATTGAAGACCCAATATCTCTTTTAAGAGGGAGACCCGGTTTTTCGATAGCGGTACTTCCTTGCCATTTTTCAACAGCAGACTATAACTGTTTCGCGTCCACATCATCACTTCTGATACTTTTTCGAGATTAACTAAGTAAGAGCGATGACACCGAAAGAAAGGATAGGCCTGCAACCGTTGCTCATATTCTTGCAACGTATACAGACCTGGATACTGGTTGTGATTGCTATTCACTTGAACCGTACCGGCAATACTCTCCAAATAATCCAGCTCCGCTATATCCAGCAATACGATATTTTTATCGACTTTCATCGCAATTTTTTGCAGCATTTGTTGTCCCGGAGACAGATCAGTTGGAACAGCTGTTTCTTCCTCTGGTTCAACTGTAATTTCTGATTCCACAAACTGCAGTTTTCCGTTTCGCCATTGGTACACAGACCGTGATAGTAACATCGCATTCTCTAAACTTTCTGTCAGGAGAATCACCGATTTTCCATCTTGTTCTGCTTCTTGTACGAAGCGAAGGATCAATTGTTTGGTCTGCCAGTCGACATTTTGAATCGGCTCTTCCATCACCAAAACACGCGGATTTTGTAATAGGAGACGACCGAGTACTAGTCGTTTTTGTTCCGAGTAGGTTAACTCTTTTCCTTTTGTCCGGGCCCGTTCCGTCAAATGGAGCCGTTCAAGCAACTCCTCAATCGAATTCTCACTCTGATAGAGTTGCTTAAAAAATTTCAACTGCTCTTGTACCGTTAGTCGCGGATAGGAATCGAGCGCTAAAAAACAAAATCCGATATCCGATAGATTCAATGATTGATTCCCCGGGAAATCAATCTGAATTTCCTGATAACCCGTCCGTTTTTCTCGCGATTGAAGACGCTCTAAAATCTGTTCCTGTTCTTCTCGACTTGTTTGAATAGATATAGATTCGCCCATGCGGACTTCAAGGCGATTTGCTGTTGAAGAAGTTTTTAAAGCTACATCCTTGAACATATACAGGTATCCACCCTCTCTTTAATCCGACTCAAGGAATATTTTACCTATTATTTCATGCAATGTCTTTTATAATCAAAAAGCAGGACCATATCAAGATTGATTGCACTTACTAATTAAAAGGAGGATACTGCTTGAACATTCAAACTCTTATTTTTTTAGAAAATGAACAATATCATCTCAGTATTGAGGAACGTGAACGGATTCAATCTTATGTAAACAAAAAAGAAAATTGGCTCGAAGACGGATTTTTAAATCTAGAAGGTATCATCGCTTTCTCAAACGACCGAAACGACTCGATACAAGGTATGGATACCTCGGATGAACTTGCGCCTCTTTGGCAGTACTATACAGAAGCTCTAGATTGCTACCTGAAAAAAGATTATGCCACCTTCTATTATCCCAACACGCCCATAGAGGTTACGTTCAAAAAGCACTCGAGTCACAGCTTGTCACTGAGAATCGATCAAGATGAAGTCGTCTATGAGACAACGGAGTTTATTCGCGCTTTCCAACAAGCAGCTGCGTCATTTGTGGAGTTAATCAATTCCATCTCCAAAGGAGCTTATTCTGACGACCTCCTTGTGAAAGTAAAAGCATTAGCGAAATGACTTTCTTAATGAAAGATGACATGTTTCTTCTTCTAATTAGATAATTTTCTTTTCATATCGGGAATGGGTCAGTTGATCCGTTTCTTTTTTTATTACCACGCTGAACAGTAAACTGAAAAATTGTAAAATACCATTACTCAAAAAGATTCATTAGACTTTAGCAACTAGATTTCAATAAACCACAAAAATAAATAATACAATATAAACTTCCCTTCCTATTTTAATTTAATATATGTAAGTTGATTGTTTTTAGTAAAATACGGGGAAATATTACTAATGGTTCTTCGCTGTTTTTCCGTATAGAAAGGAGATTAGCATGCAGTACCTAGTTCAGATTTTGCACTCCATATCTTTAGCCATCCTCGTTGCCGCTATCATTTATCGCCTGCAAGTCGTCAAAGGTGAGAGACCTCCTGAAAAATTAACTGACGCGACGCTTCTACTCTGGTTAAGTAGCATTTTGTTTCTGACTTCTCTCTTGAATGGTTACATCCTCTATCGTCAAAACGGTCAATTCGAAATCATACTGCTGCCGCTCTTATTTTTAACGGTTTTCTCTTTGTTTTTATGGATTTTTTACTGTCTCTATAAATATTCGAAACGTCGCCTCTCCCCTCAGATTGTCATTCCTGCAGCCATTTTGTTACTTCTATACTTACTAACCGCATTTGCGACTCTGTTTCATTTTGAAAATATGTTCTATATCGTACTCTGTCTTGGTATCCTTAGCATTTTTGTTAGCGGACTGTTTTTATTAAAGTATCAGTCCTTTCAGGCAATGCCCCGTATCTGGAAGTACGCATTACCCTTTGGTATTTTATTTATCTTACTTTCGTACGAAGTCATTTCATCTGCTCCTCCCACAACGAATTCAGAATCAACAGCAGCTCCCGCTTCTACCGATACTGATGCCGACACTGAAAATGAACCAATTTCTGAAGAACCTGTCGAGGAGCCTATCATAGAAGAGGCAGAAGATGAATCTGTACAAGAAACTTCAGATGATGCAGCAGAAGCCCCAAAAGAAAAGGTCTATGATCAAACTAAAAAGTATTACGCTTCCTATACCCCGGTAAACCTTCAAAATGTTAATGAAAAAATCGAACTTGCTCCAAACTTCTTTTATGAAATCAATCAAATTGAAGTTGGCGAAGTCACTGCCTATGAACCATTCGTGAAGAAATTCATGTTTGATGCCGAACCTATTTCTGTGTTGAAAGTATCTGTGACCGTTCAAAATGACACCTCACAAGACTACTACTATTCTTTTGCTAGTACCTTTATTAACAATGGAACAAATGAATATAATCCCGTCGGAAAGTTTACGTTAAATCGAAGCTACGATCCAAACGCGGACCTTCCACTTCTTCGCTCAGGTACGAAAGATCGAGGGAGCTACTATGTTTTCATGGAAGAAGCTGCAGATACTCTCGATTCCTTTGATTTTCTGATTGGTTTACCGACCGATCCTGCTACAGGTAACACTGTCGATTCTTCTACCAATAATGCAATCACTATCCCTCTAAATTGACTTTCCGAAGACCCATTCGGAAAGTCTTTTTTTCTGCTCCCTACTATTCTCTTCATCCTGTTTCCTTGTATACTAATAGTGTCCTAAAAACTAGGAATTAAGCACTTATTTTTTCAATAAACCACCTCTAATTTCCTAACTTTTAAATTTACATATAAGGAGCTACCTAGTAATGAGCACTACCCGTTCAAAAGCAATCAACCTTTTTCAATTCATGGCTTCCGTCAAGAAGCTTGGCTTAAAAACACAACGAGATACCAAAACGTATACAACGATTTTAGATGAGACGACGATGAACTTTCCGAACGTCACTTCAACAAGCGATGACAGTCAGCAAACCATCGTCGAAGTAAAGTTTCACCCTGCCTTCACAATCGATCGTCCTGCCCTCCCGAGTAAATTAAGCGAATGGACCGTGACGACCGGTGACGACGTTACACCCAAGGCTTCTCTTCCAGAAGAATTAACGTCACTTTGGACGACCTACGAATTAGCTATTCGTGACTGGAAAGAGAAAAAACGTCAGCATGAAAAGGCACAAGCACTCTATGACTTGATGTACCGGATGTATCAGTTCCAAACGACTGATAATGATACCCATGAAATCGTTTGGTCCTTCGGTCACCTGCACTGGCCAACACAATCTATTCAGCGACCACTTTTCGTCCGACCCGCTGTCATTGAGTTTGATACTGAAAAAAGTTTGTTCCGCATTGAAACGACACCAACACTTCCGAAACTTGAGTTAGATATGCTGAACTGGGACAGCGTCTGGATGAAAGCAGAGCTCTCGGAATACGAACTCGATTTCAAGGAAGACCACGCCTTCGACTTTAACCCTTGGGACGAAACGCAACTCCAAGAACGAAGCGAACAAGTACTTCGGCTGTTACATGCGGACCATGCTTATGCACAAGAAGCTGACGTTTACGTCATGCCAGGTGTCCGCCTTTATCGGCGTCCGAAATCCAATCACAGTTGGGTCGAAGAGCATGAACACCTTGCGGAAGCGATCGAGCAGGACTTACCGTTGTCACCTGCGCTCGAACAGTTCTTTACTTCGGATGATGCAGCGATTGCTGCCCTAGATCAACAAGATCGTACCGAGTGGCAGGCTGTCGGCGAAGAGATTTTATTCCCGCTTCCTTACAATGAAGAACAAAAACGAATTCTTCAGCAGTTAAGTAACAACGCAGGTGTCGTCGTTCAGGGACCACCGGGTACCGGAAAGAGCCACACGATTTCCAACTTAATTTCGCATCTTCTCGCTCACGGGAAACGTGTGCTTGTCACAAGTGAAAAAGAACATGCCTTAACGGTACTCCGCGATAAATTGCCTGCTGAAATCCGTGAACTGGCGGTCTCTGTTTTAGGCGCTGATTCCAAGATGATTAAACAAACGGAAACATCTTTACATGGTATCTCAAGCTATTTGAATAAGACGTCAGCTGAAGAACTAGAAGCAAGTGCCACAACGATTCGGAATCATCTCGAAACGATTCGTCGCGAAATTGCGTCGACGCGTCGGATGATGCTTGATCAAGCCATTATCGAACACGACGGTCTGACGATTGGTCAAGAAACGAAGACGCCACTCGAGTGGGCAAAATGGATGAGTCAATCCACGATTTCGACACAGATTCCGACGCCGCTTTTGTCTGAAGAAGCACCAATGAGTGCCGTCGATATTCAGGAACTGTATGAATTGATGCAGGATCAAGAAGCACTTGCCGAACTCAAGATTCTCGGTCGCCGACCAACACGGACGGCGTTTGCGGAACCAATGATCTTCGAAGAACTCGTCGCTGAAGTAACAGCACTCCGACTCATCGAACCGACTGCGTTACCAGTTGCATGGATGAAATCCGCGTCGGATGAGACCAAACATCAACTACTCGACTGGCTCCAGCAGTCCATTCGGCAATATACGAACCTTGAAGACTGGACACTTGCCTTATATCGTCATTGGCTGGCGCATCCTTCTGATTTCGATGAGCTCGAGCAAGATCGGTTGACGTTCGAACAGACACTTCTTGAGATCGAACAACTCGAGCGGACCGTTTCGTTACATGATTTTGCTCTTCCGACAACAGATCAAGATGTATCTGTACTCGCAACGGAACTCTTGCCCCTGTTTGAAGCAAACAAGGTCGATGGGATGTTCTTTAAATGGACAAAACGAAAAAAATACGCCCTTCTTTTAGATGAAGTGACGATTGACGGGAAGAAGATGGCGAGTGCCGCAGATGTTACGTTACTCTTGCAACAGTTGACGTATACGGAATCACTTCGAAAACTCGAGCGGACGTTTAAGCATCGCTTTGAACATCATTCCATTGAAATTCCGGTTGGTCCTTTAACGACGTACCGAAAAGCGCTCGATGTTTTCCGCCAACTTGACAGTATCATGCAACACTTTACGCAAGTCCTCCGTCCATTACACGCAAGTTATGAAAATCATGACTTCACGTATGAATCAGAGTGGCTCGGGCTTCAAACCAATGCCCTAGAGTCACTCTTTGAACTAAAGCGTCTAGATGAACTGCACGAGCAGCAACAAACCTGGTTATCTTTACTCGATGTAGCAGAACTCACCCACCCTATCACTATTAAGCTACAGCAAGCGATTCGTGATTGGGATGCTACTCGCTACACAGTGATTTATGAAGAATTACGACTCTTGGAAACGAATGAGCATCGGGCAAGTCGCTTACAAACACTTAGTAACACGTTGGAACAGGCTGCTCCGAACTGGCTCACGGCATTACGAACGAACAGTGCCCCGACGTTTCATGCACTCGAACTTCGTGACGCGTGGCACCTCGCCTACGTCAAGAGTCGACTTGAAGCTTTGAGTGATGCAGACGAACGCGAGCAGCTCCATCGTCTTGAGCAAGAAGAAGGACAGACCGTCGCTCGTCTCTGTGCGACGCTCGCTTGGAAAGAGCAGCTCAAACGGATGACGCCTTCGAAACAAGAACAGCTCAATAGTTGGGCGACCTTGATTCGAAAAGTCGGAAAAGGAACGGGTAAACATGCACCACGTTACCGGAAAGAAGCCGCCAAACAAATGATGCAGGCCCAAGACGCAATTCCAGTCTGGATCATGCCGGTCAATCGTGTCCTTGAATCCTTTAAGGCTGCGAGCGATCTCTTTGACGTCATCATCTTTGATGAAAGTTCGCAAAGTACGATGGATGCGATTTCGCTCCTGTCGCGGGCACGAAAAGCGATCATCGTCGGCGACGATCGGCAAATCAGTCCGACAAGCTTTGATAACCGCGATAATGTCGAAGAAAAACGGAAAACGTATTTCGGAGATGATTCGACGATGACCTTGTTTGATGGGACAAGTAGTCTCTATTCCCTTGCCTCCGTCAAGTTCAGTACGAAAGTCGGCTTACGGGAACACTTCCGTTGTGTACCGGAAATCATTGGTTTCAGCAACGCTCACGTCTATGACGGAACGATTGTCCCGCTCCGCTTGCCCCAACGCGCTGAACGACTGAATCCAGCCGTCAAAAATCATTTTGTTCATGAGGGATACGTCGACGAGACAACGATGGACAAGGTGAACGTACCGGAAGCACGTGCCATCGTCGCTGAACTGAAACGAATGATGCAAGATCCGCTTTATCAAAATCGGACGTTTGGTGTCGTCTCCTTACTCGGAAATGCCCAAGCTAATCAGATTGAACGGATCGCGACGGCAGAAATCGGAATCGAGACGTTGATGCAGCATCAAGTCCGTTTTGGGGATGCCTACACTTTCCAAGGAGACGAGCGTGACGTCATGTTACTCTCAATGGTCGTCGCCCCAAACAAACGCTTCATGGCGATGACGAAAGAAACCGATAGTCAACGCTTTAATGTCGCAGCGAGCCGGGCCCGCGATCAAATGATTCTGTTCCATTCGGTCTCATTGAATGACATCGGCAACAGCAACTGCATGCGTTACAAGTTGCTCGGCTATTGTCAAAATCCACTTGGTGACCAAGCATCCTTCGAGAGCGTCAAACATCGCTTTGACTCACAATTCGAAGAAGCCGTTTACCGTCGTCTTGTCGCACGGGGATACCTCGTCACGCCTCAAGTCCAAGTCAACGGCTACCGGATCGACCTTGTCGTCGAAGGCGAACACAACCGACTTGCCGTCGAATGTGATGGAGAACGTTGGCACGGACCAGATGTGTATGAAGCGGACATGTTCCGACAAAAAGTCTTGGAGCGAGCGGGTTGGAACTTCTGGCGTGTCCGTGGTCGTCATTTCTATCAAGACGCAGATCGTGCGATGGAATCACTCTGGACAACACTTGAAGAGATGGAGATAAAACCTTCACTAGTTGAATATGTATAAGCAAAAGGAACAGTCCAAAACGGGCTGTTCCTTTTATCTCATCTCATGATGGTGTTTTTGAACAATTTATGTTCATTCTCTTATCTTATAAACATAATATTCATCCGAATATTTCTTGGCGATTCAACTTACACCCAGTGCTTTAAATACAGCATCTGTTGGGTCTGCATAAAATACTGGTTGTACTTTGACTAATAAATCAGGTGGGACAGTTTGTAAATCCATAACAGATGATGCAGGGATTAATACTTTTTTCGCGCCTGCATCGACGCAGACTTGTAAAACACTTGCAAATTCTTCAACCTTTGCAATTGTTCCACCAACAGTCATATTACCAATAACAACTGTACTTTCTTGAACCGGTTTGTCCAATGCTGCTGAGCATAAGCCAATTAGTTCCGCAATCGCAAGTTCATTCGTTAGTCCAATTCCTTGAAGATCACTAATATGCATCAAGTAATCTTTTGTTTTGGTACTAATGGTATTACTAATGCTTTTACTGTTAGCTGTGAAGAAACGAAAAGCTGTGTCTAAGCTTTCTTTTGTCTCTCGAGAAGAACCAACACCTGATTTATCAAACTTACCCGTTCCACTGACAACTTGATTTTCGAGTTTGTAAACGCCTATCATACCTGAGTTACCATGCCCTACAACATAGATATGTCCAGGCTTACCCATGCCTTCAGGAATGAGCTTTCCACCACCTTGTTCCGGTACGGAAACATGTTCTTCTTCTAGTGTCTCTTTATCGATATAAGAGAACATCACATCATAAAATTCCATGCCACCAATTTTCTTTAGTTGTTCCTTAACTCGGCGACGTCCTTCTAATGCATAACGCAAAATTTCTTCAATATCTTCCTTTGTATAAATTCCATTTGGGTAGATGAGCTTTACCATCCCTGATACTGTTTTGCGCACGGCTATAGTATCTCGTTGGTTTAAGTTATTACCTAATTTAAAATAACCGTCTGTTGAATCCGCAAACGAGCGTTTTCTCATTTCTCTAAAGAATTCAGCGATATAGTCTACAATGAATCCGTATTTATCAGTAAAGAAGTCTGGTCGCATTTTGGGAATTTCCCAGCCCGGCATATAATAATGCATTCGATCAAAAAATGCCGTATCATTTGCCATTTCTTCAGGGAATGGTGCAAATAAATGAGAGGTTTTTAATAAGACATCTAAACTTTGATTGATATTACCAACAAAAACCATAGAGGCCGAAGCATTCTTTTCTTCTTTACCTCTGGCAAACGATCCTGAAGCCATATAATCCTTCATAATTTGAATGCCATCTTTGTCTTTAAATCGAATACCTGCGACTTCATCAAATGCAACGCAATCCCACATTCCAACCAATCCAACTTTTCGAGTGGACATATTGTAGAACAAATTGGCTACAGTTGACTGTCCACCTGACACTAAGATAGAGTTAGGTGAAATTTCTTTGTATACATGTGATTTTCCTGTTCCACGAGGTCCAAGTTCACACATGTTGTAGTTGTTTTCTACGAGAGGAACGAGTCGTAAAAGCAAATGCCACTTTACACGTTCTTCTAATTGTGTCGGTTCCATCCCAGTCGATCGAATCAATGCATCGATCCATTCATTTTTTGTAAATTGCTTGCGCCCTTCAAATACTTCATTCATTTCCATATTCGGCATTTGAATTGGCTGCAAACTACTAACACTAAATGGATTTGAAGCTCGCCCTTCTTCATCGTAATAATAATCAATCTTGACCATACACCAAATGCCACCGACAAGAAGTTTATCAAACTCTTTTATAAAATTAGAAGGAATCGGAACACCTTTTAATCCAAGATTCGAAAACTCTGCTTCATACGTATCAATCTTCGGATTTAAAGCTACTGTCACTTTATCAATAATTGAATATTGTCCCAGTTCACGAATTCTTGATTTGATCTTTTCTGATTCGTCTGGACGAACAAAGTTATCAGTCAAGATTTTTTTTACGCGATCTACACCTTCTTGAATGCTCTGCTCATCATCAGTCGCTGCATACATTCCTAACAAATACTCAAGTACATATACAGGAACATTTGCACCTTCTTTAATGAGTTTAGTTAAGTCTTTACGAACAACTCGCCCAGCAAATATATCATTTAATTTCTTATCAAGATCTAGTGTCGAAGTCCCATCTGTTTCTTCTGCCACAAGTACACCTCCTCAATTAAAAGTCAAAATCACTGACAATTCCCAGATTAATGGAGAATGGTATTTTCTCTGTTACAACTCCTGTTTCTAAATCTTTTACAAGTAAATAATAAGTTTTGTTACGATCATACGAAATACTTTTTAAGACAAATTGAAGCTTAAATATACGATCTCCAGGGTTATCAAATGTACGATCTCCAATAATTGTTTCTTCATTGGATAACACCGTTCCATCAATATCTTCGATACAAATAACCACTGTACGCGGAATCATCTTATCTTCGACTTTTTCTGTTTGGAAAAAATTCAAATTGAAAATACTATTCGTAATTTTGCGTGTCGAACTTGTGAGTTTAATGTCTACTTTTTGGAGAGCATAAGATCCCTTTTGACCAGCTCTTTTGTTTTTGTAGACAACTAACGGAACCACAACTTCTTGTAAACTTGCACCACCATGAACAAAGTTGACGCCAGTCCCTTGCATGCGATTCCGAATCGTCCCATTTGGTACATAAGCTGTCAGTTGCTCTTCATTATCTATAATTGAAGACAAGTTAATGCCAAGCTGTCCAGAAATTTCGCGTTTTTCTTTCGACATTACATAGCGACGTTTTATTTCGACCGCATTTAATACTTCATTACTTATTTTATCGCTGTCTTCTAAGGCATCACGTTGATATAAAAAACCATGGTCAGCAGTGACGTAGATGTTCGTTCCACTTAAATCATCGCGAATCATCTTAACTAATGCATATAACTGATTTAAAGCTGTTTCAACCGCGTTGAACGTATAAATTTCAGTGGAAGCTTTATCGCCCATCGCATCGATCGTGTCGTGGTAAATATACACAACTCGCTTCCCTTTAAACGTTTCTCGGCGACCAGCTTTATTCATAGCGAGCATATCTTGGAAGTGAATAGCGAGACTGTCTTCTACATAAGATTCGATAATCTTTTTGCGATTTTCGAGTCCCGCCGAATCTTTGTCGTCTACTAGGACGCGGCCATTTTCATCAAAATCTAACTTACGATGCGGTAGCAGTGCTGCCATACCTAACTTTGTTATAGAAGGTACTACGCCAAGCATTGACTGCATCTCACAAATACCTATTGTTTCAGAATTCAAGCGATCCATTAATTCCAATCCCACTTCATAACGCATTGCGTCTGAAATAATAACAAAGACACGTTCACCCTTTCGAACATGCGGAGCAACCGCTGACGAATAAAAACTTTGCTGACTTGGAACCCCCGGAAGCGACCATTCCTCAATCATTTCCGACTTAAGCGATTTCGACCAATGGGAGCTTAATTCGCCGATAAACCAGTTGGTATACAAGTGTTCAACAAGTTCTTTTAACTTTTTCACTAACTCGTGATTACTTTCTTCATCGTAGGCCACATAGAATTTCCGATAATACGTATCCATAACGAAATACTCATCACGGTAAGCTTTGTACAAATCAATAGCTGAGCCTTGTGGAATTCCTTGTTGATGTGCTTTATAAAACTCCTGCATTTTTACTGTGTAATAGAGAGCTTCGTAAATCGATGCGTATTTTCCGTAATAATGTTTTACACGTCTCAATTTAATCAGCTTCGTGTACTCCTCATAATCTTCAAGCCTTTCCATTAAGTTATTCGCAATGTAGATAATAATGACTTTATCGATGTAAGGGAATGTATCAGCCTGTTTAAACTCATCTACCGGAATATCTTGTAGAATACTTGGCAGTTTAATTTCCTGCTCTACCATTTCAGCATACTGATCAAAGACTAAACCATCTGCTTTATGATGCATCCAGTGATCAATAAATACCAACGCATTCGCCTTGTTTCGTACAGCTATAAAATCCTTTACACTCGTTAAATATTCATCGCTTATAGAATGCGTGAACGCTGTAACGGTTAAATGGATAAACAAAGTCTTCAAGGTCTTGGTTTCTCGCACATAGCCATAGTAATTCGCGACATATCGCCAAAATATATCTATATCAAAAAATCGTTTCAGTTGAGATAAAGGTTGGTTTTCATTCTCATTAAGCGTATCCAATAGTACTTCTTTTAACACTGCTTCAAAATCGGGTGTTTTCACATTACACAATACACTCATAATCGCCAATTCAATCGTTTCTTCCGAGTAAGACTCAATAGCAAATGATTGAAATTTACGGAAACGTTCTTTATTGTTAAAAAATCGTTCGTGTTTTTTAATAATCGCTCTAAGAGAGGAATCTACCTGAAGTTCATTTAAGATAAGTGAAATTCGATCCGCGAAAAATGTCTTAGAATAAAGTACTGTATCTACTAACCAATTGTCTTCTACACTTTGTTCTAGATTGGTATAAATCAGATAAAAGGACGTCGGGTCTTCTTCTTCCAACAAATGCTTTATATAAAATGAATTTCGATCAGATAATGCTTGGACTTTAACATTTGGTAATGCTAATTGACCAATTTCCTCCGTAAATTCTTCGTCTTTATCCACCCAAAACACAAGCTTTCGTTGTTCGCCATCATTTAACGGTTCATCGAAGATGTCTTGTAGCGCGGACTCAATTTGTGTCATGTTCATAGCATTTACCTGCCTTTTAATTACTTCAGACTATATCTTTGCCACTAAACCCTTAAATTTTTCATAGTTCACTTTCACACCATCATCTAAGTCAATTTCAATTTGCATGTCTGCCATATGATGAAGCAACTCGTCGTAAGCTTTCAATTCATCGATTTTTTTGTCAATCGACTTGAGTTCTTTCTTAGCATTACTGATTTCTTTCGTAGTCAAATCTCCTTCAATAACATCAAGCAAGTCTTTCTTTTCCGCATCTAAGCGAATTTGAACTTCGTGTAAATAGTCTGTCCGAATACGAGAAAGCGTCGTTTTATCATAGCGATGCATATAAATCAAGCAGTTAAATGCCTTTTCCTTGCCTGATGTGAATAACCAGTAAATCGGTCTTTTTTTATATATCTTCACATGATCTTTATAGAAATCATTTAGAAAGTAACGGTGCAAAGACTCTCTAGATGTTTCGTTCTTTTTTCTTCCTATAGCTTCTGCAATAAATTCTAAATTTTCTTCGAGTTTTTCTTTATTAAATGTTGTTCGAACAAACTCTACAAACTTTGTAACAATATCATCTTCAAAATAAGCATCGGGTAAAATTGTGATAATATTATTTTTATTTACTGAGAATGATGTATATAAATGCTCATTAAAGTCTCCACCATCATAAACTATGCCTTCTTTATCAAGTGAATAGCGACCAAAAAAGCAACCTATTGCATATGAAATAAATGCTCTAATATCATCTTCCACAGAAGCTTTACTCAATGTAATTTCGTCCTCTAAAACTTTACTATCTAAGTCACTATGAAGCGATAATAAATCAATAAATATTTGATTAATTTTTTCTTCGTTTGTTTGAGTTTTATAAAAACGAGTTTCCTTGTCTTTTTTCCAATTTAAAAAAGAGTTTAACATGTTGCTATCTTTATATTTATTATCTAAAAGTGGATTAACAAGAAAATTTCTCGATGTCTCAAATGAATTCCAATCATCTTTTGCTAGCTCAACATTCTCTACAACTATTTCATTAACTTTTAATTTATTTTCATGAAAAGAATTTGGTAAAGATAAGGCATCGTTAACAGTTGTGTTTAAGGTAGGATTAATAGTTTTTAAAAGATATTGAGCTACATTTGAGTTCAAAAAGCCTAAGACATAGTAATCGTATTCGTAATTATCGTTAAAAATCGTTGGAGCACCTGAACTATACTGAGAACTTTCCTCTTTAATTCTAAATCCAGGTTTAGCTGAGGTTATTAAGTTCCAAGTCAACCCTTTTTTATTCCAAAATTTAGAGTTTACTAATCCTCCATGAGATGCATAAATTTCTTGTGCTTCTTTTGACCAATTCACAACGTATATATCATTACCGTAATACTTTTTAAATTCTCCTCCATTTAAATAGCTAATCCATTTCTTATTATTTTTAGAAATTTCCCAAAAATATCTAATAAATTTTTCATTATTATGAGTTTTATTTCTTCCACCTGATATAAAACTATCACCCAATTTTTCTCCTTTAAAAACGTCTGTGTTTGATAACCAGAATGCAATAGGGTTACCTGGAATTTTATTAAGGTTTTTTTGATTAAAAGAATAGAAATATGAAACAGATGGATTTTGAACAGCATTCACCGTACTTTTTCTTTTTTCTGCTGCTGTCTTCTTTTCAATCAATCGCAGATACAATCCATTACTGTCTGGGATTTCAATATTTCGAAGTACAAACGCTGTCGATTGAACGACTTCCCCACCAATTTCCTCAAATGCCCTTGGACCTAAGTGCAACATTGTATCAATAAATTTATTTTGAATGATTTTTTTTCTCATTTTCTTGAAACTAGATAAAAACATCCAAGAATGTTGATTTATGGCCGCATAAAAACCGTCTTTTTTTAAGTAATAATCTACTTCCATAAAAGCAGCAAACAAATCTGATTTAGAGTCAGGATAATTCTTTTTAAGGAAATCTGATAATTCTTTGTTCATACTCCCTGCACCCATATAAGGTGGATTCATGATCACAATGTCATATTGCTTACTCATAATTTTTGTTTGTTTAATCAGAAGTGGTAGCTCAGTTATTACTTGATCACGCTTTTCAGCATCAAATATGTCAGATACTGGGCTCTCTTTAATCTCGTACAGTCTTTCTTCTAAATATTTTAAATCAGTTTCCCCCACTTGAATGAGCGAACCAAATGTTTTAGCATTTTGATATTGTTCAAAAAATGGTCTGGTTTGTGCGAATCTAGTTCCTTCGTAGTCTTTAACCATATAGGAAATGACATCGTCATCCCAGCTATTCGTTTCCTGTATAGCTGCTAAGTTTAATGTAAGTCCTTCTTTTTCAATACTTCTTAGGAAGCGTCTATTGTATTGTAATGCTTTCATAACCATTGAAAAACTTGCTAATTGATAAGCACGATCATCAATATCTAACCCATACAAATTGTTTTCAAGGATTAGTCTTGGGATTTCTCGTTCTGTGTAACCGCACTTACTATAAATCTCATATAACACATCAAACATGTACAACAGAATATGCCCACTGCCCATTGCTGGATCGAAACATTTAATTTCTTCTACGTTTAATTCTTTATTTACATACGGAGCAATTTTTTCTTGGAAATTTTCTTGTTCATGTTTCAAGAAAAACTCCCAATTCGCTATTAAGTCGTTATGTTCAGGATGAGCTTCTGTCCAATAACGTCCGAGTGAATTTTGCACCATATACTGAACAATCCAATCTGGTGTAAACAGTTGTGTCGCAAAAGGGATTTCTTCTGCTTTATACTTATTTTTAGCTTTGAAGACTCGATCTTTTTCTTCTGCAATATAGTATTGGTACAGCCACCCAATGATCTCTGTTTGTTTCCAATTCTCTTCTGGTATAAATTCTAAATTTATCATTTGACTAATGAATGAATCTGTTCCAAGTAATCCTTCAGGGAAAAGAATTTCAGAATAATCTTCAATTGTCTCGAACATAAATGGCATATAGCGATTCAAGTCATTGCAATGCATTTTGATTAAGTATTTAAATAACTCATCTGTTTTATTATTCAGTTTTAAGTCATACACATAGTCTTTATCCAAATTTAAATTTAAAGACAATGCTTCTTTCATCATGTCGGGTTCTGCGCTATCTGAATTGGAAGAAAGCACACGGACTTTTGTTGGAAGGTATTCATTTACTTCCATATAACGCAATGCGACAAAACGATTGAACCATGTGTATGCCGTTTCGCCCATCACACGATTAAAGCCTATATCATTAATTCGAGCAATAAGTTTGTTTCGTTGCTTTCTTTCTGTATCTGAAAGCTGTCTACCTTCAATAAAAACAGCGTCTGAGCTTTCTACGTTAACTTCTTGAATTGACTCCGCAGTAATACCCAATTTTCTAGCTTGAAGCTCTACTTTTTCAAGTAATTCTCTTCTTGCTTCAGTTGCGAATTTTTTTAATGCTGATTTATTCAATACATTCACTCCTTATGAAAATCACAGACACCGACAAACTAGATTTTGTCGGTGCTGGTGTTTGGTACAAGCCTTTCTTTTAATCAATAAATTCGATTTCCTTATTTGATTTAATGATTTGTTTTAATTTATGAGACAAGGCACTAATATATTTATCTACATCTTGTTCTGTCTTTAAAGTATTTATCCCAACCAAGTCTCTTATTTTTACACTTTGTGTAGTAATTTCTAGTGGGGTAATTGGTGGATCAACAACCTCACCGCCATTTGTTCTTTGATGCTCTTCTTCTTTCTTACGTTGCCATTCAGCAATTTCTCGTTTGATGCTGAGGATACTTTTTTCTTTAAAACTTGTACTTTGAGCAATCGTTGCATCAACTTTATAAATATCGGTAAATGCATCTAAATTAGTTTGCAAGATTTCATAACGTTCTTCGATTTGCTGCTTTGTTTCGCTTGATACTCCATATTGTCTCGCATGTAGGAATAATTCATCGTAATCGGCTTTTATCTTTTCTTGAACGTTATTCTTTTTCTCGGATAGGAGGAACGTAATTTGCTTTTCTAATGCATAAATCAATTCTGGAATTTCTTTAATTTTACGATAAGGAATTGGATTTTTGATAATAGACTCCAGACTCATCATAGCTTCTGTTACGGTTTGCTCTGACAAATATGCTTTATTTTCTTCATACTTATTCAATCCGGTTAAACCTTGGTCAAAAATCTCTTTCTGATTTGTGTCAAAGAAACTTTTCACATAAACAATATCTTCTTCCCAATCAATCAATTCTTCTTCAATCTCTGTTAATTTGGTGAAAAATGTAGCGTTATCAATCTTTTGCTCAAATTGAGTAAAATACTCCAACCCTTTATCAAGCAAACTCATTCCTGGGTATTTCCGTCCTTCGTAACGTACTTTATATAAATTAATTTCGTCTATTTGTTTGCTAATGAGTACACGAATATCTTTGACAAGACCATCTTCATCATCTGCTAAATCCGTTGTGTTAAAAACTTCTCTACATACCCGTTTAGCTGTCCGAATGAGTGCACCATCAACTTGCACCCGTTTAAAGATTAGTCCTTTTCCTAATTCGCTCGATTTCCCAAAAACTGCTATTAATTTATTTATATCTACTTCAGGTTCTAAGTACTCTGAATTATATCGAACACGAATACGCTGTTCTTTTAATAACTCTGCAAGTATCCCAGCAATATCTAGCTGCTTCCATCCGAAAGGTTTATCTTGAAAGCGCTCGTATATAGCTTTCACATGATTTTGTTTTTGTACTTGATCTTGCATATCGATAAATTCATAGACAGCTCCTTTAGCTAATTCGTTTGGTTTTGTCACAATACTATTGTCTAAAGATAGCTGATCATTGGTTGATGCTAAAATAGTAATCAATTGTCGCTCATTCTCTAGATGCTCTTTTATATATCCTAATTTGAAATATACATTATCAATTAATTGTTTAAAGGCAAAGTTGATTTTTTCTTTTACAGAAGAACCTTTACTGTTAGTTTTGTCCCCATTAACAAAGAAAGATCCGTTTTTAATAGCATCATCTAACAGTTCGCGCACTCTTCGTCTTCTTTCGCGTGCTTCAGCTTGCTTATTGTTTAAGATGTTTTGAATATTTTCTGGAAGCTGCGTAATATTCTTTTTCTTACGAAATTCTTCTATTTTAAGTGCTTCTTCTATTTCTTCAATGTATGATTCACTACCACCTAATTTAATCACCATTTCATCGCTGTCTGAAGTCATCATCATTATTCCCTGATCTGACTTTTGATAGTTATCTGATAGTGGAGATAAGATGTGCACCCCGATACTAGATGTCTGAGCCCCATAATTCTTTTCGTCCATTTTTTGATTAAAACTAAAGGAGTAAAATTTATTATAGGTGAATCGTTTATCTTCGTATAAATCTTGGAAGATATAGTTCGCTAATTCACGTTTAATAATGTCTTCATCAATATTCATTTGTTTAATTTCACGGTTAATATCTTGTTCATCATCTGTTAAGAAGAGATAGTGCTCGCCATTTTTTTGAATCAAGGTTTGTCCAATTAGCTTTCTCAAAGAAACTTTGATTTTTTCTTTAAGTTGCAATTTATCTTCATCAATTTGTTTAACCATAAGCGTAGCGATATTATCGATGTTTGCTGGCAATTCTTTAATGTATTTAATCATGAATAATACTTTTAACAGGTTCTGGTTAAATTGATCATCTTTCAACACAGAATTCTCCGTCGTGCCTTCAATAACTCTCGATATCGATGGATTTAAAAATTCTTTAATCGTATCGTAGAACGCATAGAAAGGAATTAGCGAGCCCTCTTCTTCATCTTTGTACCTAAGTCCTGCTTCTTTAAAAGCAGAAAGCATCGAGCGTTCGCCTTCAGATAAGTGCTTGCCCGATGAACCATGTTTACGTACTTGCTCAAATACATTTTGCAATAACTTAAATTGGTACGGGATGAACGGGTAGACTTCAGCAAATTCTTGTTCATTATTGTATCCTCTAAGGTCCGCTGTACTACCAGTAAAACTGATAAGATTTTTTAAGATTGCACTTTTTTCAGGGTATAACACTTTTAGTTTGTCATTAACGTGCTTATGCTTCTCCAAAATCCGCTTTTTAATAACTTCATCGACTGATATCGAAGATAACGATAGTCTTGTATCAAAGCGTCCTTGAATACGAGAAAAATCATCACCTTTAACTTTTACTATGGAGTCAATACTTTCTTGTGATGTCACCATAATCCACACTTTTCCTTGCGCATGTGTCCCTAAATCCTCTGTTAGTGTTTGCAAGTTAAGCATTAAATCACGACTATCTCCTATGTATTGACCAATCTCATCAACTAAAAATACCAAGTGAAATTTTGGTCCTTTTTCATCAATGTACTCTTTTACGTCTCTTGAGAATTTTTCAATACTAATTTCAAAATTGTTTACACCTTCGTTAAACCAGTCACGTGCAGTTTCTTCCGACATATCTGTCGCTTTGGTTAATGCCCCGATGATATAATCTGCATCGAAGTAGAAGCTGTTACGACGTTCCTCCCACATCTCACCTGCTAACGTATAGAATTCTTGTTTAAACGTTTCATAAAAACCTCGTTTATCCAGGTATTTCTCCATTTCAGCGACCCCTGGAATATCCCCATAATAGCCTCTATGTTCGTAAAATACTTTCATAAAAACGCGCAAAATAGCATCTTCTTTTGATTTGCTACCCAAAGAGCTTTTAGAATCGATGTTAAACAAAATTACTTCTGTATCTACCTCAGCAGTACGTTTCATATTGGAATAAACTAATGTATCTTGTACTTTGTTTTCAAAGAAATCGATTGGATGTTTTCCTTTAACAGACTGATTCTCTAATAGGTATGCGAGAATTTTAAGAAAGTGAGATTTACCGGATCCGAAGAATCCACTAATCCAAACACCCATCTTATCTGTCTTTCCGTTAACTCCTTTTTGGTAATTGTCGTAGAACTTCGAGAAATGTTTGTGCAACTCTTGAGTAACCACATATTCATCAAGTTCTTGATAAATATCCTTTTCATTCGTTTGTGCGACTTTAATAACGCCACGTATATCACGTTCAATATCCTTTAAGAACATCTCTTTTAGCAGCATGTAAAATCCTCCTCGTCTTATATAAAAATCAACTAATTGCTGTATTTTCTTAATCAACTAAGCGAAATGCTCTATAATAATTATCGTCTTTAAACTTACTGAATAATTGCAATGATTGACCATCGTATGTTCCAGGGAAAAACATTACCACGGGTGTCTTATCCAATACTTCTTGAAGGTTATTTAAAATATTGTGCGAACGTACAAATGGATACACTTTCCCTATGCCAGTGAGAAATACAACATTGTGATCGTCCAGCTGTTCCTTGATCTTCTGTACAAATACTTCCGGTTTGGCAAAGGCGGTCATAGCTCTAAATAAGGCATTTTTTCCTTGACGTTCTTCCATATCAAAGACGCGATCAAAGATACGCTTTTCTTTTGTAATCTCGATAAGCATTTTGTACAAATCGAATTCAATGATTCTTCTATCAGTTCCCTCATAATTGAACTCTTTTTTTATGTGTTTTACATAACCTCTAACAATAAGTTCATCCTTTGGTTCATAATCAAAAACATAAAAACTAATTTCATTTCCTAAGCCGCGCCCATCAATAAATTTTTCTTCTTTGATTTTTGGAATGATACTATCTAGTCTTGCATTTAAATTCGCCATACTTTCTCCTCATTCACCCATCGCTCGTACATATCGAGCATCGCCTATACGGTTAAGGTATTCTTTGATTTGTTCGTCGATGATGATGTGTCCTAGTTCTTTGCTTTGTCGACTTTTGAGAAATCCACTTTCGAAAAGGACCTGCATAAACGCTCTCTTTAACTTTTCGATATTAATATCGCTCCAACTCGATATTTTTTCACTCTGCTCCAACTTTGCTTCGAAAAAGAGATTGATATCCTTCTTCTCAATCAAATAATCGTCATTGTGTAACTTTTCACTAATCACTTCATCCATAAATTCAAAAAAAAGAAGATCGGTCTTCATAATTGCATACAAATTAATTACCTTGCTTATCTCAATAGAACCGTTTGTCATAAGACTTGCTAGATTCGAGTCAATTACATAAGCTCTTTTTAGTACTGATGGTAATGTGCGTTTGATTCTTCCTCTATTTTCAAATTGAAATAAATTTTCATCCACTACTTTGCGTCGGATTTCTTGAGTAGAAAACCCTTCCTGTTTTAATTTAACCACTTGTTTCAGCTCAAAAAGTAAATAAGATGCCCCGTTCATACTTGAAGAATATTCTAATTCTATTGTCATCTAACCAATCCTTTCACACAAGACAATAAGCATTATTATTTTCCAGAATACGTTCAATAATTACCAATTGCTTTTTTATACTTCGTTACTGAAAGTTCTTTTAAAAATTTCTTTATTTTTTTACTAACTTATTTTGAGTATTTATATATTTATTTACTTCTTATTTTAGTCTTACTGTACTTAATAGACAATGAAAGTGAAGTTAGTGTTTTAGACACATTATATATTTTAAGTAATTGAAATCAGTAATATTTTCATTAAAATAGAAAAAAACAACTTTTCTGACACAAAAAAAGAGCTCTCAATTTGGAGCTCTTTTTATTTTATAAATGGTATAGTTATCACATTTGGTGACTCAATTATTTGTATCGAGTAGCTTATAAGAACGCATAAGTACCTTTATTCGAATGCAATATTCGTACAGAATCATTGTTTTTATTTTGCATTACACACTATAAGAACGAACAATACATAAAACCATCTTATCTTATTTTATGAATTATCAATTCATGATATACCTTTTTATTCTTAATCAAAGAGCAAGTTCAACTTGCTTTAAAAGTTTTTGATAAGTCTTTAACTCTTCAATTAAACGTTCAATCGAGTCTACATTTTTATTTTTGATATCTGAGTGTAACTGTGCCACGTGTTCTTCCCACTTCTGCTCTAGTTCGTTCGCTGCCGTATCGAAGCCTACTTTTGTTTCGTTCCAATAATGATCAATTTCTTGAATATATTGTTCTTCAACACTTTCTTTTTCAAATGCCTGTATGATGCTTTTCGCTAGTTTTCCCTCCCAACCTGTTGCTGAAAGGACAGCAATAGTCGATACACCAACAAGAACTGCAATTCCGATACCAAGTGTCGCTGGACCGCCAATTGCTGCAACACCTGTCATAATTCCGCCCATTCCACCGAAAGCACCAATATTAAAGCCTGCACCTGCTAATAATCCTGCACCTTTCGCTACAAGGATGTAGCCACCTAGATTTCCCACTCCTGCTGCGTAAGCTGCCATTCCACCTAACGCAGCCGCTCCAGCCGCCCCACCAAGAAAAACATTTTTTACATCAAAGGCTAATTTCATTTCATTCGTCTGAGGGAATGATTTTTTGATATCCGTTTCGAAGTCTTCTAGATAATCTTGTACACCTTCTACGAAACTCTCTGTCCGGTCTAATAAAAGTATATTCAACTGACGTTGTAATTCATTCGACAAATAAGTAACAAGCTGTTCTTTTCCCTGATTGTCTTTTTTGAACGCGTTCTCTTTAATTACCTTTGCGATTACCTCTTTGTTCATTACATTCTGATAAACGTCCTCAAATTGAAGTTTACTTTCTCTACTTAACGTTTTAATCATTTGATTGACGTCTACACGTTTCTTCAATTGACGCTCATTTCGCAACGGTTCTTCCCCTTCAATTCTGTGTAATTCATCTTGAAGTATCTCACGCTTTGATAACAGAAGTTCTTGATTGATTAGTTCTTGTTCAGTCAAATCATATTGATCTTCTAGTAATTTTGAAACCATCTGAATCGATTGATACTTCATTCTTTCTGGTAAGTCGGCTAACAATGCCTGTAACTCATTTTCAAACTTCTTTTGTAACTGCTCATCATTTGTTGTGTAAGCATAAAAACGCTGACGTAATGCTGCTTTCGAGTGTACTCTACCCGATAACTCACTTCTATTTTTCCAATCACTTTCTGGTACAGAGTGATAGAATCGGTCTGTTCCAGCATCTAAAATTCTTTCAAGCTTTTCTTGCTCTCCAATGATATGTGCTTGAGAAGCAAGAACGAATAAATTAGCGAATGCTTTTGCTTCATCATTTTCAACATCTGCTGATGAAAGAGAGTCAAGTGTGTTCTTCAAGAAATTAATATCAGTTCCACGCATGAATGCATTAGATACAGACATGTAGACAATGACATCTGCAAGTCTCTGTGAGTGATGCGCAAACTGATCATCTGATTGACGGTCACCCGTACCGAATCCCGGAACATCTATAATATCGCAACTCTTTAAAATCGGACTATCTAAATAGACAATCGCTGCTTGAATATTCCGTGTCAAAATTTCATTTGGTTGACGGATTGCATATTCTTTTAATAGATTCTCTCCACCCTTAGCAATCATATGTCTCTGAACATACTCGTCCTCATCCAGGCGGCTGACATCGAATCCATTTTCATCTCCACCGAAGATAAGAATTTCTTCTTCGAGGAAATGTGGCCGATCTTCAATATGTTTAATGTAGATATTGACTGATGTAGTAGGTGACCAGTCCGAAGGAATTTTTTCTGTCTCTAATAATGTATTGATCAGGTGGCTTTTTCCTACATCCGACATACCTACAATCGCTAACTTTGGTTTAACCAAAGATTTTCGGACTAGATTTTCTAATGTATCTATGCGACTTTCTATTTCTACACTCCACTTTGAAGTCTGTTTTGCTTTTTCAATGAGGTGCAGTAAGCGATCTCGTAATTGTTCAGATGAATTTGATTGGTTTTCTTTATTCGCTACTGCATCTTTTAACGTGTTTACTCCAGCACTTGTTGCATTAGTTACTAACTTTGTCATTTGTTGAAGTCGATTTGTGATTTTTTTTGAATCAAACATCCCTATCACCTCTTAATTTTTTTATTCTCACGTTAGATGGATTTCACATCAATCATTACCACATATCGTAGTCTGGATCTTCTCCCTTTTCGATTTCCTCCCCAAACTCAAGAACACTTAATTCATTTAGATTGAATATCGCTAACATACGTTTGTGATCATCTTGTAGTTTTTTTTCCGCGGTCTCCTTAATTAGTTTAGCCTTATCAAGATCCCACTTAATTTCCCCACCATACCTTTTCAAAATAGCAGTAGCTCCTTCGGCAATATTCCCCTTCGGAAGAGATGTCCAAATTGTTCCGATGTTTGGTATCAACTTGCTTAAGGCCATTGTCGTCACGCGCTTCAATCCACTGATGGTCGTTCCGGAGCTAGAAGCTATATTTTTTAAAAAAATACCCATATCTTTTTCTCGTTCATACTCATCCGGATTAATACATTCTGTTTCCTTTAGACGTTTTAAGATTTCATACGAAACAGAACTAAAAAATGCATATCCTAAAGCCTTTGTCATTTTGGTTGGATCTTGCTCGATTTTTACAATAGTAGGCCTACTTACTCCCATCATCTTTGCTAACTCTTCTTGTGTAATCCCTAGTATCTGACGGATTTCCGCCATCTGATTTCCAATTGATAATAAATAGTTGTTCAATTTCATCACCTCTAATAATTATTATAACTCCAAGTAAAAATAAGTACAAAAAAAATAATAAAAAACATTTTGTAAAAATATTGACACTAAGTAAATTTAGTTATATATTGTTAACAAGAAGTCATCACATATCTTACGAAAGGAGATAAAGTTTTATGAATCCTAATTTTGCTAAGCTTTTAAAATCAATGGTTAGTATTGCTTCAACAAGCCTTATCTACATTATCAATAAAAAATTCGACGGTCCGACAAATTAAAAAAATGATGGAGGTAAAATCATGCAAAATAATTTAATCAAGCAGGCCTTATTGGCAGCAGTCCCACTAGTCGTTTCAAAAATTAATCAGCTGATTGATCGTCATACAAAATAATTAAAATGAAACTCAAATCTACTAACTATAAAGGAGCGATTTATTATGTTAAGTAAAAAAAATGAGCTTGCAGGAAAGACTACAGAGTTCTTCATGAAACAAGTGCCATCACTGGTCAAAATGCTTCATGATAACTTAATCTCTGAAGAAGATTTTAAAAATCAATCAGTCAAAATGAAGTTAGCACATCAATTAACAGAAACTACTATGAAGCATTTCCTTCCAAGTTCTTTAAAGACAGAAAGCCAGGCTTTAACCGATTTACTCATGAAGGTACGATTCAATAAAAAAACGACGATTGATGAGTCGACTAACATTTAAAAGTTTGTTCTAACAAAAATAACGATACATCTTTACGGTCTTCTTACCCGTTCAGATGTATCGTTATTTCCGTGTATATTTATACTACTGTTAATTTATCGTTCTCATAACTACAAAAAGACTATTTCCACAGAAGCGATATTAATCTTAATCACATTTGGATTTATACATGTTCTACAATTTTAACGACTTCCCCACTCACATAAAACTTCTCATCATTTCCTCGAACCTTAATATGATCTTCCCAAATATAAAATCTCCACTTTTCATCTTTTGAATAATCGAGAATCATATCCTCTGTCATCAACCGTCTCAGGTTTTTGAATTCTACAAAATACACTTTGTTACCTTCAATTCGAACGGCCATGATCGCCATATCTGCACCATCTAAAATTTCAACTTGCTTCGTCGACAAGTCAAACCAACCGTGCTCGTGATTGTGCAGTTTCGTTTCTGGTGTACATAAGACTACTGATTTGTCATTACGCGTTGTTCCTTCGTACATGATTTTCTTTTGTTTTATGATTGTAAGTGCGCAATCGTATCTTTCGCTGATCATTTTAACAACAGTTTCTTTTTCTTGTATCGACATCTATAAAACTCCCCGTCACATCTCGTGAATTATTTTGTTGAAAATCAAATATATATTTCTATGTTATCATTTTTACTAACTTTATTAGCCTAGCTTGAAAAATAACTTTCAATTCGAAAATGAACGATGTCCGTTATCCATTTCATTAATATCCTATTGGTGGTTTTAAGGTCCTGTTGGATATGTAACGTTTTCTGATTTTCCGTCGTTTCAAACGGATATCCCATCTTTGGAAACGGCTGTTGTTTCAGCAATGCTGCTATTTTTGACTCATTGTATCCATTTTCAAATACTTTTCCTTGCGCATCCTTTACTTCCCGATACTTCTCTGCATGCAAATACTCATAAAAGAACGGCGCAACTTCCTCTGCGGTAATCGGTTCCATCCAGCGTTCTTCGCCTCGCTCGAGCATCGCCAGCAAGACGACCATCTTATAACTCCGGTTCATCACTGTCTTTTCAACCTGTTCAATTAGCTCACGGTTAGTATTAAATGTGCCAATTTCTTCGTCCGTCAACTCATCTTGTTCTTTCAGAAAACCGACATACGAGCCCCACTCTTGTTTATAGCCTATCGGCACAGCTGTTAATTGACCGATTTCAACGTAAGTCGGACGACGCCCGAGATCGAGCTTCAATTGTTCGTAACTCTCAATCAAACGTAATTTACGCTGATTCGGTTGACGCATCCGATGAATAATATTCAGTGCTTGTGTATCGAACTCGATGATGCATCCCTTTGGTGGGGTAATCGGCTCCTTATCTCCCCGCTTGAGCTTGTCTTTTACTGTTCCAAGCAACATCAGCTTCGTTTCGACATTTTTATAGTTGCCGATCAAATCGATGATGACACAATGTGATTTCTCATTCGCTAAACGTAAGCCTCGTCCGATTTGCTGCGTGTAGATTGCAATCGATTCCGTCGGCCGGCAAAACAGTAACGTATCGACTTTCGGAATGTCGACTCCTTCATTAAACAAATCGACCGTAAAGACGATTTCTAACGTTCCCCGCTCAAACTCTTGGATCCGCTCCCGTCGATTGACGGTTTGTCCGGTCAAGGCAATCGCTTGGTGTCCCATTTCCCGGAACGTTTGTGCCAAGTATTCGGCTTGGCGGATCGACGAACAAAAGCCGATCGTCTTCGTCTGCCGGTGCTTCGACCAGGCGGCATAGATGTTTTCCGAGACTGCCCGATCAATCTGCGCCTGTTCCAGTTCCATCGCATCATATTTCCGTCCCATTCGCCGCAGTTGCGAATAGTCGATGACGTCATGAATCCCGTAATAATGGAACGGTGTCAGAAATCCTTCGTTGATCGCTGACGTGAAGTGCATTTGAAAGGCAACGTTATTGTCGCACAGTGCATAGACGTCCGCTCCGTCCATCCGGTCCGGCGTCGCTGTCAGTCCCAGCAAAAACCGGGGTTCGAAATGCGCCAGGACCTTTTGATAGCTTTTAGCTGCTGCATGATGAAACTCATCGATGATGATCAAATCAAAATGGTCTTTTGCAAACCGGTCGAGATGCCGGTTTTGGGATAACGTCTGGACTGAGCCAAACAGCACGTCCGTCTGTTCATCGTTCGTGCGGTCTGATCCGATATAAAAAGCCGTCTGCCAATTGGGCTCAACCTTTTGAAACGAACGTTCCGCTTGTTCCAACAACTCGCGTTGATGTGCGAGGAAAAGTATCCGCTTAAAGTCACGCGCAAAGAAGGCACTGAGATACGTTTTCCCAAGACCGGTCGCAAGCACAGTCAAAGCACGCGTCCGTCCTTCTTCCATCGTTTCCTGAAGTGCACGTAATGCTTCCTCCTGGACCCGGTGCGGCAGAATCTCATCGGACGTGACAATCTGTTGCTCCGCATAATCAACTTCCGGTTCTGCGACATATTGCCGTGCGTCATGTTCTTGCCGATACGCTTCCAGGACAATCAGATTCAAATCTTGGGCTGCTTCACTTAAATAAAGGTCCATGAATGCCTCAATCGCATCATCCAAGATATGCGGTGCGACGGCTTGCGGCAAATGGAGATTCCACTCGACACCGGTCCGGAACGCGCTTTTAGAGATATTTGATGAGCCGACAATCGACAGACCCGTCTCCGCATTGCGAAACAAATAAGCTTTCGGATGAAACGCTCGTCCACCGGAGCGATAAAACCGGATCGACAAACCGTCCAGTTTCAATAATTCTGCCAATGCCTCTGGGTCCGTGATATGTAAGTAATCGCCAATCAAAAAATGAATATCTGCGCCCCGTTCGACGGCACGACGTAACGCCGGTAACAACAGTTCGACACCCGAGCGTTGTGCAAAGGCGGCGACGATATAGACTTCATCAGCCTGGTCAATGGCATCGACCAACGACGCATACAGATCGTGCGTCGTCAGTTTTGCGGTCGGAATCAATCTTCGACCTCAATCAGATACAGCTTGTCATCAAAGCCGCCCCGCTTATCGTGTTTCTTAAGCCGGATTGCTTCCAGTTGTTCCGGTGTTGTCCCGTGCGTCCGAGCCAGCGCGTAAATTAGTTCCAGCAAGTCGGCCAATTCTTCAACCGCTTCTTCAGTCGCCGTTGCTTCTTCGTATTCGGCTACTTCTTCATGCAATTTCTGTTTCGCTTCGACGAGGAATTCTTCCTCGTTAAGTGTCCGGAACGTCGCTTTTTTTCCGTTCCGAGCAATGATAGTTGGAATCTGATCCCGGACTAATTTATGATAAAGAGGCATTGGATTCACTCCTTGTAAGTATGGTGATGGTGTTTTGAACTACCTCCACCTACGCTTCGCTTAGAGGTGAAGGATTCCTGAGTGATCCGACCTAACGGTCGAAACCTGATCAGGCTAACCCCGTCGTCCCGACGGTTGAAGAAGCTAAGATACGTTCGGCTTCTTGTTTGAGATTCAGTCCTGCGTTCACATCCCGGTCGTGATGGATCCCGCAATTCGGGCATGTCCATTCTCGCAAGCCTAGATGTTTCACGTCTTTGTGTTGATGTCCGCAACTCGAGCACAGTTGGCTCGAAGCAAAGGTCTTGCCGACCTTCACGACGATCTTCCCGTACCATTCTGCCTTGTATTCCAGCATACGGAAGAACTCCGACCAGCTGACGTCCGAGATGGCCTTGCTCAACTTGCGGTTCTTCTTCATATTCTTCACCTGCAAGGTCTCAATCCCGATGACGTCGTGGTTTTGGACGATCTCGGTCGATACCTTGTGCAGGAAATCGGTACGCTTGTTGGCGATTTTCTCGTGGATACGTGCGACTTTCCGTTTCTGCTTCTGATAGTTCCTTGCCTCGGACAGCTTGACTTTTTTGTTCAGGGCGATGTGTTGACGGCGGGAGAGCTTACGCTGTTCGCGCGCCAGTTTCTTCTCGAGCGTACGGAAGTAACGGTCGTTCTTGTACACCGTGCCGTCCGACAGGATGGCGAAGTTCTTGAGTCCGACGTCGACGCCGACAGATGAACCGGTCTTCGGCAGTTCGTTGATCTCCTGCTCGACGAGCAGGGAGACGAAATATTTTCCTGAAGCGTTACGTCGGATCGTGGCGTTCAAGATCCGGCCTTCGACCTGCTTCGAGTGGGCGAAACGAACCCATTTCAACTTCGGAAGTTTGAGCTGGTTGCACACAATCGAGACTTCAGGAAGTTGAGACTTGCCCTGTATGTTGGTGTTGTATGACTGGACGGGATTGCGCTTGGACTTGAATCGAGGGCGTTCATTCTGCTTCTTGAAGAAGCGGTCAAACGCATCGGCAAGATGTTTGATGCTGATCTGAACAGATGTGCTATCGACTTCCTGCAACCAGTCGAACTCCTGCTTCAACAATGGAATTTCTTTGGAACAAGAACCATAGGACAGTCCTTTTCCAGTGGTCTTGTACATTTCCTCCCACTTCGCCAGGAAGTGGTTGAAGATGAAGCGCGAACACCCGATCGTCTTCGCGATCAGGATTTCCTGCTCTTTTGTGGGGTAGATTCTGAATTTGTAAGCCTTGTGCTTCAACACCATTTTTCACCTCCTTCAAAGAGAATATACCCGAAAGACAGGCTGGCGATTCCTCTCCCACTTTCACTTCGTTTAGAAGTGGGCGTATTCTCGCCTAATTTTGGTGAAAATTATCCTATAGTTCAAGGCAGATAGCACGTTCTACATACGATTTATTTTAGATTAGAGGAGGAGTTTTCATGAGTTCATTCCAGAAAATCGAAACAACTAACGCACCGGCTGCTATCGGTCCTTATTCACAAGGCTTCATCGCTAACGGTACGTTATATGCTTCCGGTCAAATCCCGATCAATCCGGCAATAGGTGAAATGGTCGTCGGTGGTATTACGGAACAGACGGAACAGGTCATGAAAAACGTCGATGCCATCTTAAAAGAAGCCGGTCTGACACCGGACCGTGTCGTCAAGACGACGTGTTACTTAACGAGCATGGATCATTTCACTGCGTTTAATGATATTTACTCGGATTACTTTGCTCCGCATAACCACTTCCCGGCACGCTCTTGCATCGCCGTCAAAGAGTTACCGAAAGGTGCTTTGGTCGAGGTTGAGATTTTAGGGTTAGTCTAATACTCTGGAACACGTCACTTTTGATGGCGTGTTTTTTTACCTCCGTAATCCCCAACGTCCTGTCCCTTTTCCGGTCTCACTGTAGAACAAATCCTGCGTTCCTTCATATAATTCACATTCACTCGCATGAAGATAAATCAATTTCCGAATGCGTGCGTCTAATCCCGCTTCCGTCGAAAAACGTGAAAGATCCAAATCACTCCGCTCTCGTACATGCTGATAAAGCTCCGTTAAATCCAGTTGTCGTCCTGTCCCTAAGATCTCGATAATCGCTTCTAAAAGCGCTTCACTGCTTTGATTCATCTGTCTTCCTCCCCGTTTTCTGCAAACTGTCCATACAACCAGTCCCGTAGAAGCTCCCACTTGTCCGGAAAAGCATTACTGCCTCGAGACGTCCCGTCTCCATCCGGACTGCTCCACCTGATTTCCCAGTCCGTGCCGTCGAGAATCAGCCACTCCGTCGTATACACCGATTGCCAGTGCATAAGATTAACGTGGAGCAACAGGTGCTCGAGTTCCATTTGTTCGTGCTCGGATAATAGATGAACGTCTTCCGAGACGTTTCCTTCTTCATCTTCTAACCTTAATTCTCGTGTTGCTTTCGTCCACGTGAACGTTTGGCCTTCCCCTATTCCAGATTCACGGTACCGGATCCAATGAAATGACATGTCAGTCGAACCTCCCCCATGTTTTCTGCTTCCACTATAATTGATTTTCCGTTTTCTACCTTTCACTATTTCTTCGTAGGTTTTACGATTTCCTTGATTTATTCTCTAGCATCGCTTTTGTCAGCTCTATTATTTCGGTCATTTCTTCCTAAAATTGAACCTTTTTTGAAAAATAAAGCCTTTTAAAAGATAGGTGAATTTAATATATCTTCGTGTAGCCTTTCCTTACACTTAAAGTATCTTAATTACAAGAGACTGGAGTGGATGGAATGAAATGGGGACTGTATCCAAAGATGTTACTGGCGTTTCTCGCCATCAGTATTTTGCCAATCGTCTTGATCGGCACTTTTTTGTACAGCCAGACGAAAAGCGCGTTGCAGGACGAAGCCTACTCACGACTTGAAGCGATTCGTGACGCCAAAAAGGCGACGATCACCCAACACATTGATGAAAAACTGTTGAATCTCGAAGGCTTGGCGGACAATGAACAAGTCGCGACAAGGTTCGAACCGCTCGTCCAACGGTTTTCATCCGGCGGGCTGACGGCCGACCGGTACCAGCAACTTGCCAAACAAGCCGATCCGTACTTCAACGATTACATCAAACAGTTTGGTTTTTACGATATTTTCTTCATCGATTTGAAAGGCAACATCGTCTACACGGCGTTTAAAGAACCGGATCTCGGACAAAATCTTGTCACCGGTGACTTGAAGTCGTCCGGGCTTGGGACGGCGTATACGGATGCCTTAAAGACAAAACAACCAACCTTGTCGGATTACAGCTACTATGCGCCCTCAAAAGAACCGGCGGCATTTTTCGCGATTCCGTATGTCGACCCGACCACGAAGCAAACGATTGGTGTCCTCGGACTTCAGCTTGCCGGTGACCGGATCAACCAATTGATGGGGACGACAGCCGGACTCGGCAAAACGGGCACGCTTGAAACGACCGATGCCGACAAACACGAAGTCGTCACCGCGTTCACACCGCTCACAGTCGGACAGACGAACTGGGGACTGATCACGGAAGTCCATACGGAAGAAGTGTTTGCGGGGCTGACGACGTTCCTTCAACGTTTAGTGATCGCGTTGGTTGTCCTCGCTGCTCTCGTCGTCTTGGCAGCCATCCTGTTCACCCGGACACTTGTCCGTCCGATCCGGCAATTGGTCCACAGTGTCGGTGCAATTGCCCAAAACGATTTATCGCAACCGGTCACAGCCTCATCCCGGGATGAAATCGGTCAATTATCCCGTCTGTTTGAACAAATGCGCCAGTCGCTCGTTGGTCTGGTAGGTCGTGTCGATACGATGTCACGGACGATTGATGCTTCCTTAGCCGATCTCGTCGTTGAGGCAGAACAGACCGGCAGCGGAACAAAAGAGATGGCAGCTGCGATGACCGGGATTGCGACGAACGCGCAAACGCAGTCCGGTACCTTTGATCAATATACAGCCGAATTACAGTCCCTTGCAGTCACGATCGAACAGACGGCTGAGACATCGTTGCTCGTTGTCTCAAGTACGACGCAGTCAGAGACACTGGCGGCGAACGGACAAACGGATTTACAGGACGTCAACCAACAGATGGACGTGATTCAAGAGACGATGCAGGAAGCTTCGATCAAGTCACACCGCGTTCAGGATGCGTCACAAAACGTTCTGGCAATCATCAGTATCATCGAGGCGATCGCCAGTGAAACGAATCTTCTTTCGCTCAATGCATCGATCGAAGCGGCGCGGGCCGGTGAACAAGGGAAAGGATTTGTCGTTGTCGCACGGGAAATCCAGAATCTCGCGAAGCAATCGAAGCAGGCGATGGTCCAAGTTCAGGAAACGATCGATTCGATTTTAGCAGAGACGACGGATCTGCAGGACGCGATGCAACGGGGTACGGAAGCCGCGCAAGACGGTGTCCGTCGGGTCGCTCAAGCTTCCAGTTCGTTTGATGCAATCGTGACGCAATCCAAAGGTGTCACGTCAGAGATGACGTCCCTATCTCATGCCAACCGTCACGTCTTGGAGACGGCATCCCATCTCGTCCAACAGGCGGAACACTTGCAGAGCGGCGTGTTGGCCGCAGCCGAAAACAATCAACTGGCATCTGAACAATCGTTGACGTTCAGCGAACGGATGGATGTTGTCCATACGTTAACGGAAGAAATCTACACCCTCTCCCGTGAGTTGCATGAAGAAATCAATCGGTATACAATCGAACAATGACAATTATTGGATGAACTGGAGGTCCGATTGATGGCAACCCAACAACTCTTTTTATTTGGTGGTGGTCCCCCGTTTCCGCCGAATTTGTGTCAAAAGTTTATCTCGTGTTTGAACGGGACAGGTCCCGTCGCGTTACTGTATGTGCCGCGTCCCGGTTCGTCTTGGTCCGATTACGCGCCGATCTATACGGAGATGTTAACCGCTTGTGGCGCGACAGCATTTTTCCACTTGCCGTTGTCCGCAAGTCCTACAGACGACCAACTCGAGCAGCTGAGTACATGCGTCGGCATCATCATCTCGGGTGGCGAAACGGAACGCTACCAACAATTCATCGTGCAGACGCCAATCGGAGCCATCATTCAGGACCGATTTCAGCACGGTGTCCCGGTCGCCGGTTTTTCCGCCGGCGCCTTACTGACACCGAACGAATGCCGGATTCCCGCAATCGATCAACGGGCGGGCAAGGCGCTCGTCCTTGAAGGACTCGGTCTAATGGACGCCGTGATTTCCGTCCACTACGATACATGGCAGGAAGAGACAAACTTGTTGCAGGCGTTTGAAGCAACACAGAGTCGCTTCGGTTACGGCTTACCGGAGCAAACCGGTATTCAACTTCAGAATGGTCAGCTCGTGCAACAGGAAGGACCGGAAGCAGTTGTGCTGAAGCGAAAGGAGTAGATGACATGTCGACCATCGTAACAGCTGTCAAAGGGATCGTGCTGCACGACAACCGGATTTTGATCGTTCAGCGTGCTGCTAGCGATTCGGGTGGCGGGACGTGGGAATGCCCGGGTGGAAAAATCGATTTTGGGGAGCAACCGGAAGACAGTCTGATTCGTGAAATCCGGGAAGAAACGGGGTTGACGGTCACTATCGACAAAATCGCTTATGCCTCAAGCATTCTGACACATCCCGATCGCCAGGTCATCCTGCTCGTCTACTTCTGTACAGCCGTGACCAGCAGTGTAACGTTATCGGAAGAACATGACGCTTACTTATGGGCTGACGAATCGATGATCCGGCAACAGATTGCGCCGAGCATCTTAACTGCCTTTGAACGGCATCAGATTTTTCAGCAACTTGTCTTAACATAAGTGTTCCATACATTCTGCATTACAAAAGGTGATCCTCCCGGAAAAACGGGTGGATCACCTTTTCTGTCTGACTATGACTTGTTGAAGCGGTACGTTCAGACAACGTGCTGCCAACAATTATTTTCTTGCATCATGCGTTAAAAAACGTCGAAATTCGTATAAAAAAACAGACAGTACCACTACTACAATCACAGCGACGGCACTTATTCCTTTCGGTAAATCAAGTACAACCATCAATATTACGGCAATTCCTAAAATGATGAACGAGATACCATAATCCTTCATCCGTTTGGACATACCATCCCTCCTCTGACATCGTCACGCTTCGCGATCTGTTCAGGTGGTGAATGCTTATTTTACACACTATTCCTATTTTAAAACAAGGTCACGCCCTTCTGCGATTTTCGAATCACTGTCTCCTGCCCTCGAAGTAATCTCCCATTTTTCGTTAACTTTATCTATTGTTCTATTAAGACCGCTAAATGTTAAAAATCACCTTGTATTCGGACTGGAAGATTTCTACAATGGACAAGTATGTCATGACACGCGAGGAGTCCACTGATGAAATCATCCTTTACTTATTTTGCTTTCCCGTTAGCCGCCCTGCTTTTGACAGGATGTGCTGCGGAAGAATCATCTGCGCCAACACCGAAGGTCGACCCACCGGTGTCTCAAGAAACGTCTGCCGCAGAGAAGACCAAAGAAAAACAGCAAGAGACAACATCTGCTGATACCCCTTCCGCAGAAACGGCTGAGGCAGAAACAACGGAAACGGTTCAGGAAAACGAGTCGACCGTCTCTTACGAGGACAAGTCGTTCCCCGGCTATACACCGATTGAAGTCGACGGCGGCGATCTGTCCGGTGACCGGGAACCAAATGTCGTCGTCAATATCGGTTTTGGCGACCGCGAGTATTGGGCCTTTACGAATGAACACGCGCAACTCGTTAAAGTCACCGCCGAAAAAATCACGCTCCAGCAGGATACGGAAGACGTGACATCATCCGGTCGCTATTATTCGGACGAAGCGAAGGTTCCGGGTGTCGAGAGTCCGCAGCTTGATGAAGGACATGTCATTGCCGATTCGCTCGGTGGTGTCTCGAACGCCTATAACATCACGCCGCAAGACAGCACACTCAACCGCCACGGCGATCAAGCTTATATGGAGAACAGTATCCGTCAGGCCGGTGACGTGACGGATTTTGAGGCGATCATCACCTACCCCGACACCAAGACGCAAATTCCGTCCCATTATCGGTACACGTACACGTTAAAGGGCAATGTCATCGTCGATGATTTCGACAATGTGAATCCGGATGAAGTCAATGCCGCACTCGGGTTGACAGAAGACGAGGACGAGACAGCAGAAGCTGCTGTTGAAACGGCACCTGCTCCGGACACGGGTGATGTCTCAACGGTCGACACTGACGGCAACGGACAAGTCACGATCCAAGAGGCGAAGGACGCCGGTTTCGCCATGCCGATTACAGATGACCATTGGCTCTATCCCCATATGCGGGACAATGACCATGACGGGATGGTCGGGGAATAAATTTTACGTGCAACATGAAACAGGCGGACTCCGAGGAGCCCGCCTATTGGTGTTGGATTATTCTTCGCTGTAACCGACGACCTTGTTCCGTCCCGTCTGTTTCGCTTGATAAAGGGACTGGTCGGCTTTTTGGACGACTTCAAACGATGTCTCGCCTTGATCCGACGAGGCCGCCCCGATTGATAACGTGACATGAAATGCCGGATACGTACTGAAGACAAAATGTTGATCAGCGCAGGCCAGGCGAATCGTCTCCCCGAGGCGGACGGCTTCTTTAAGCGGCATGTCCGGCAACAAGACAACAAACTCTTCCCCGCCATAACGCCCAACGAGTGCTTCATCGGGACTACAGTGTTGCAACAGATGACTCAGTTGACGTAAGACGACGTCGCCGCCGTCATGGCCGTATGTATCATTGACCGATTTGAAGAAATCGATATCGACAATCAGGACGGAGAACGCATAGCCGTGTTGGTCGTAATGCGCCAACGTCTCGTCGAGCCTCCGCCGATTGGCGAGATTCGTCAGTCCGTCGGTCAACGCCAGTTCCTGTTGCGTCTGGACGAACTGGAAATGTTTCCGCAACTCCTGCAGGAAGCGGTACGTGACGTAGCCGCCAAACAAATTAAAAATAATATAGACAAATGCCATCTCCAAAAAGCGCATAAATGTATCCGTCAACAAATATAAGGCCGGTAGACTATACCCGATCCCGACTCCAAGGAGAACCAAATAATCCTTGAAGGTTTGAGCTGCAAATCGACGGTAAATACTTGCCGTGACAAGCAATGCCAAACAAATCAATGTGGCAAGAATCAACCCTTCATAGACCCCGGGCGGCGTAACCAGAAAACGTGCTCCGATGATCGCCGTCATCGTAATCCCACCACTGACCCAGCCGCCATAATAATAAGCCGTCACGAGCGCGACGAGCCGTAAATCAATTTTCGCCCCGTCATAGGTGATACTGTTCAAGACAAGCAATCCGCCGATCAGACCGGCAATTAGTCCTACCACTAAGCGAGTTCGAATAGGAGAATCCGCTGAAATCCGTTCCGTATGCCGAAGCGGTAAAAACGCAAACAAGAGGGATGTAATCAACAATGAAAAATTCAACAGAAACTGATTAAACTGACTCAACATGGCACCCTGACACCCCTTCGACTGACAAACTTCATACTCTGTACAGTTCTCTATCGGATGATTTCAATCCTTTTTCAAGCAACCAAAGGTTTCCATTTTTGCAACGAGGGAAACATTCCATACAGGCTTTGCTTATTTTGAATAAGGGGGATTATTATAATGGACATGAAAGAGGAAAAAAAGAAAAGTAAGATGCCGTTTTTTGTTGTTCTCGTCATCATCATCTTTGTTGCCGTCGCCGCTGCCCTGATTATTTACGTCACATCCGAACCAAAAGAAGAAACACAACAGCTGCTCCAAATGACGACCAGTTTCGTCTCGACTTACCTGCCGCTTGCCGGCTGACAGCGGACATCCTCGGATGTCCTTTTTTTGTGGGCTGAACCTTTACAAGAACGCTACGATTCCTTCATAAAATCTGCCCTCCCACTTCCCGATAGGAAGCATGGAGGCGATGAAACGAATGAAGCAACCTACACAGAAAAAAAGACTATTGGCCCAACAATTAAACAACTGGCTGATCCCGATCGTCGCGATGGGACTGTTACTGATCAGTGCCTTAAGTGTTGAAGAACTCTACCGCGCGTCGACAAAGTCCGTCAGCGAACGGCTTGAACGCGAAATGACGATGCTCGATGCCAATATTCGCTCCATCTACTTGGCGTATCCGGAAGACGAACAGGAACGGACACGTGCCATCAAACGTTTAAAAAATCAACAGCTCGCTGATATGGCACGGGATGAGTACGATGCGGCGATTCAGTCGCTTGCAACGAAAAATGTAGCCCTTCAACCGTTGACGTTGACGGCGCAAGAGAAAAAAGACGTAACGCAACAATTAAAGCAAGCACGCGTGACGACATTTACGAGCAACGACCGGTTTATTCTCGCGATGTCGATTCCCGAAGTGAATGATGTCCTGTTTTTATCGGTCGATCAGGAACGGTTGGTTGCCCCTGCCAAGGCACTGGCGATGAAGTTAGGCATCCTCGGGATTGTTGTCCTCTGTTTTGTCAGTCTGCTGATCCGGTCCCGTATTAAAAAACAGCTGGCTCCGCTGTCCGTCTTGTCCTTAAAGATTGAAGAGGCCTATGCACGGCGGACCTATCAGCCGATCAGCATCAAGACGACGACGTTTGAATTACAGCAATTGACGCACCAATACAACCAACTGATGCAGCAAGTCGGCAGTCTGACACAAGAAATCACGATTGCGAGTGAACGACTGGAGGCGACCCAACCCGGTTTTTCGTCCCAACTCGCCTCGATTGATGAATCCGTCCTCGCCGTCCATCAAGTGGCGACGTCATTGACGGACCAATCGACGCAGATGGAACAGATCATCAGTGAATCAGGACAACTGTTGACGACCTCAATTGAGGCACTCGCGACGATGGACGAATCGATCCAGACGAGCCATCAACGGGTCAGCGCCTTTAATGAGGAAGCGACGACGAGTCATCGGATCCTCGAATCACTGCAACAGGACACGACGCTGTTGCGGACGCTGTCCGTCCATACATCCCAGTCACTGGACGAGGCGACCGGACGCAATCAACAAATGCACGCCTCGATCCGCTACATCCAACAGGTGGCGGAAGCGACACGCCGCTTATCGCTGAATGCGTTGATTGAAGCGACGCGGGCAGGCGAAAAAGGCCGCGGTTTCGTCATCGTCGCCAAGGAGGTCGAGTCACTTGCGCTCGACATTAAACGGAGCATCGATCACATCAACCAGGCGAACCGGGATTTGACGGCAAGCATCGGACAGATCGAACAAGATGTTGTCCAGATGACGACTCAAATCGAGACGACACACGAACAGCTTGAACAGAGCACCCGCCGGATTGCTTCCGTTTTGGATAACGCAGAACAGATTGAAGCCGCGCTCGTCCAAGTCGAGACGGACCGGTCGCTCGTCTATTCGGTCCAACCGCGGATTCGGGAACACTTCCAACTGATTGAAACGATTCTGCTTGAACTGACCCGCTACAGTCAGTCACTTGAAGCAAACATGCAAGCCAACAGTGCCCGCCAACAGGAACTGAAACAGCACGGTCACATCATCGGCGAACAAATCGAGTCCCTCAACCGGACGATTGTCGGTCCGTCCCATTAAAGACAAACAGACCCTGTGCTGAGGCACAGGGTCTGTTTGTCGTTTAACTAATATACTGGGCTTCCTTTTTGTCAATGATGTTGCGAATCCGATTTTCCGTCACCTGATACGTCAACGCCAACCGGCGAATCGAAAGCCCGGTTTGATACCGACGCCGAATGTCCCGGATCTGCCGCGGCGACAATTCGATGTGTTGCGTCAATAACAAGTCGAACTCGTCGAGGAGCGACGCATACGCTTGAGTCGTCGACGGTTTGACGGTCAGATTATCGATCTGATCGTTTACGCGATCACCGTCCGCCCGGATAATCCGGTCATGTGTGGCCTCGGAATCGAGAAACGCTTTGGCGACAAGCTCAGCGACATAAAACCGTTCCCCGCGTCCTTGTTTGTACAACGTCACTTTCCGGTAACCTTCTTGATTGATCCGTGGGCGCAACACGACACCTTGCCGCCGTTGTTTGACACCACGACTCGTCTCGATGGTCCGGTCGAGCGACCGGACGTTCCCTGATGTTGAGACTTGATACATGCCTGCATAGCCCTGTACTGCCTTCCAATGTTCCATATAATCAATGACCTCCATTCGGTCCTAAAACGACAACATTTCCTACTGCCATTATACCATTTTACGAACAAACGTTCTAATAGGAACACTCTGTTTTTCTGTGCTAGTATTAACAAAAAAAGGAAGAGGTGTCAGGATGAAGTTTGTACTGTTACTTGGTCCGCAAGCGGTCGGGAAAATGACGATTGGTCAGGAACTCGAACAAAAAACGGGCATGAAATTATTCCACAACCATCAGACGATCGACTTGTTGCATCCGTATTTTGATTTCACGAAACCGGCGCATCATAAACTGAAGGACTTGATCCGGCGGGAAATGTTCAAGGAAATGGCCGTCAGTGATCTCGAAGGGGTCATTTTTACATTTTTATGCTTGTTTGGCGTCGAAGACGGCGGCATCGAATTCATCGAAGAGACCGTTCAACTGTTTGAAGAAGCCGGTGCCGAAGTCTTCATCGTTGAACTGGAAGCCGAACTGTCGACCCGTCTGGCCCGAAACCAGACCGAGAACCGTTTACTCCACAAGTTCACAAAACGGGACATCGCTGCGTCGGAAGCCAACTTGCTTGAAACCGCCGAACAGTACCGGACGCATTCGCTTCCGGGAGAACTGCCGTATCCCAACTATCTCCGTCTTGATACCGAGGGACGTTCGGCCGGCGAAAGTGCCGAGACGATTTGTCGACACTTTAACTGGTCAACGAACCTGGTCGAACGATGAATCAATCCAAGCAGACGTATTTTCCGGTGTTCTTGACGCTCGGTTTGCTGCTGTTTAACATGTTGACGTCCTATTTACTGAGCGGACGGTTTTTCCCGAATCTCAGCCTGTGGGTGCCGATCAGTCTCAACATCTTGGTCGGACTCGGGTATATCGTTTCGCTGGTGCTTGGTCTCCGGTCGACAAATAACTACGTTAAATGGTTCAGTGTCTTCGCGAACATCGCCTTTTTACTGTCGTTATCGGTCATCACCTTTTTATTGTTGCTCGCAAACGGCATCTCAGAACCGTAATCCGGACACGAAAAATCGTCTCTTCAGAAGCACGTTTTCTGAAGAGACGGTTTTATTTTTGTTTATTCAAAAGAATCGTCGACTCCACTCGACTTCTACAGGAAAAGGAAGCTTGCTTCCGTCAGGAACAGGCGAGCCGCCTGAGAAAAGCGAGTGGAGGAAAGACGATTTTGGGCTTACTTTGTTTCATGATTTTCCTCACTTCAATGCGTCAAGTCACGCCGAAAGACCGGTCCGTCCACATGAAACCCATTCCGAATCCAAACCGTTGCCTCTCCGTCCTGTCCGATCACAAACGGCAATAACAGCGTCCGGGCGAGATACGCGACGATGACCGTCAACGCTTCTTCGATATAGCCTGCTCGATCGGTCGGATCAATTGCGTCATAACTGAGTTGCTGACCGCTGAACTGAATCGTCGCAATCTGTTGTCTCTCCCGTGTCTGTAATGTCCAGACACAACCGTCCGTCGTATCTGCTGCTTCAATGTGCAGGCGGGACGTCGTAAAGTCCGGATGGCGACCGTTCATTCTGTTTCCTCCTCTACGTCAAAAGCTGCCGTCGCGTAGGCTTTACCGTTAATCAGAATCGTCAGCTGATGTGTACCCGGATAATGGACGCGTGTCGTCAAGTTCCGGAACGACTGCCGTTTCGTAAACGTCTCCCGTCCAATCACTTGCCGTTCACTGATCCGGAAGACCTTTTGACTTGTCCCCCGCTTTTTGACATAGTCGATCGCATATTCAATTCGCAGGACTTGCGGTTCGGTTGTCGCAAGGGCAAAGGTAAACGTCAGTTCCCCGCCAATCGGCAACGCGGGTGTCACCGTCAGTTCGTCGACCGTCACCGTCCCCCGCGTGACGAGACCAAACGCCTTCAAGACGTCCGGATGTCCCTGTTTCAGGAGTGTCCGTGAAGCATGCCGTAAAATCCAGTCCGTATGCGGATGGTTCCCGAGCTGTTCCAAGCGTTCGATGACGAGTTCCGGATGGGTCTTCGCGATATCGTTTAAATGATTGGCGACACTTTTGCGGACGTAAAGCGCCTCGTCCTGCAACAAGTCATCTAAAATCGGCAGGACCGGACGCGGATCGGCAATCAACGCCGGTATCCGTTGCCCCCACGGCAGGCGCGGACGGGTTCCTTCTGACGCCAAGCGCCGGACGTGCTCGTCACTCGACTGACTCCACCGGACCGCGAGTTCTAAAAACCGGTCTTGATCTTCGAGCAGAAACCGCCGGACCGCAAACTCCGACGTCGAGTGCCGGGTCAACCTTTCCAGTGCTACCATTGCCCGGTCCCAGGCATCACTCGGCGCATAAACTTCGATGTAGTCCGGAAAAACGATGCCCGGCAGTCCCGGAAACTCCGGAGCGATCGTTTCTAGATGCGTCGCCGCTTGCTCAAAATCAGCCGGCAAATAACGGTTAAGTTCAGTCGCAATCCGGCGGACCCGTTGCTTAAACGCCAGCTCTTCCCAGTCCCCTTGTTGCACGATGTCTCTAAAGTCCGGTGCCTGCACCGCCTCCCCTAATCGGTGCAACCAGTCTGGTGTAAACACATCTTTAATCAAACTCATATGTGATTCAATCCTCTCTTCGTCCGTTCTAATTTTAATAAGGCCGCTTTTCGTGCCAAGCCACCGGCATATCCGCCGAGATCGCCCGTCAAGCGGATGACCCGGTGACACGGAATGATCAATGCCAATTGATTGGCGCCGTTTGCCCGGGCGACAGCACGGACGGCTGCCGGATTCCCGACGCGGACAGCGAGTTCCTGATAGGAAATCGTCTTCCCCGCCGGAATTTGTTGCAACTGTTCCCAGACCTGTCTCTGGAACGGCGTCCCGTACAGGACGAGCGGCACCTCGAACCGGTCAAGCGTTCCCGCAAAGTACGCGTCCAGTGCAGCTGTCACCTGCTCAAACACCGGTGTCTCACCGGGAATGATGACGGCGCGGGCTGCGAGCCGCAACCGTTCCACTTCCCGTTCGAGTCCGCGACGATCGACAAACTCGAGTAAGTGCAGTCCTTGTTCGTCGGCAATCGCCAACATCGGTCCGAGCGGCGTATCGAGCCACTTCGCTTGCAGGTATGTTCCGTCCCATCGTTTCGGTGTCTCGCCCATGATGCGGGCAAACGCATCCCGAAAACCGCTGCTCGATTCATAGCCGCTCGCCAGTTGCGCCTCGATGACCGGTTGCCCCTTCCGGATTTCTTTCATCGCAAGGCCCATTCGCCGGGACCGGGCATATTCGACGAACGTCATCCCGAACCGTTTCTTGAACTGCCGCCGGGCGGTCGAGGCATCGAGCCCCAGTTCCCGAAAGTCGGCGTCTTTGAACCGTTTCTCGGGACTCGCTTCGACGGCGGCAACCAAGCGGCTGATGACCTCACTGTCACCGGGATAGGCCAGTGGTTTACAGCGTAAACACGGACGGTAGGAGGCAAGTAACGCCTCTTTTGCCGTCTCAAAAAATTCACAGTTCTCCTGCTTCGGCTTCCGCGCCGGACAGGTCGGCCGGCAAAAGATTCCCGTCGTCTTGACTCCGACAAAAAACGTCCCTTCGTACGAGCTGTCTCGGCGGACGAGTGCTTCATAATAATCCGTTTCCGGTAAGGTATTCATCTCATGCCCTCCCCTTCTTTTCCTCAGTATACCGAGTTTACCCTCCTGCATGTCGCCGAAAATCAGGCATGGATCTTTTCTTAAGACAAACTTAAGAAAACTCTCCTGTTTGTGAAAGATATGCCCTGTATCATCGATGGTATACTCAAGAAGAAAGTAGGTTTCGCATGTTTGATTTTTTGAAAGAAGCCATCCAATCCCCGAAAACAATCGGCGCGATTGCCCCAAGCAGTTCCCGGTTAGCGAACATGATGGCGCAGCGGGCGGTCGCTGATCGACCAGCCGTCATCGTCGAAGTCGGTGCTGGTGACGGGGCGATTACCCAAGCCTTATTACGCGCGCGACACCCGGAAACGACTTTATTGATTTGTGAACAAAATCCGGTGTTTCAAGAAGCCTTGGCGAAGCTGTTAGCTGATGAGACAAACGTCGAACTGTTCATCGGCGACATTCAAAACTGTCCGGAAGAGTGGCATCATCAGGCCGGTGTCCTGGTCAGCGGCTTACCGTTCGCTTCGTTCCCGCTTCCGTTACGCCATGACTTGCTCGAAACCTTCCAGACCCTGTTGCAACCAGGCGGTCATTTCATCGCCTTTCAATATACCAAACTCCATTTCAAGACATTCCGCCGGTATTTCTTTGAGCACAGTTATTCCTACACACTGCAAAACATGCCGCCCGCCTATGTCTTCGAAGGTGTCCAAAAGGAGGATCTCCCGTGCCCACAATCTTAATCGTCGATGATGAAGCCGATATCCGGCAATTATTGCGACTGTATCTGCAAAACGAAAATTATTTGATTCTCGAAGCCGCAAACGGCGAAGAGGCCCTTGCACTTGTTCAGCAACAGCCGATCGATCTGATGGTGCTTGATGTCATGATGCCGGTCCGGGACGGCTTTTCGACCGTCCAAGCCATCCGGCAAGCGAACTATACCTTCCCGGTCCTGATGCTGACGGCAAAACAGGAGGATCTCGATAAAATCCAAGGGTTGACGTTCGGTGCCGATGACTACATCGGGAAACCATTTAATCCGCTCGAAGTCATCGCCCGGATCAAGGCGATGCTCCGCCGGGTCGCCCAGTATCAAGTCCCGCTATCGGCAAGCAGCCTGCAAGTCGGTCCCTTCACCTTACGTCAGGAGGAGCGGGTCATCTTAAAAGAAACGATTCCTTTAGCGTTGACACGCCGGGAGTTTGACTGCCTGGCGCTTTTACTGAACCATCCGCGCCGCGTTTTTTCAGCCGATGAATTGTACGAACGGATTTGGCAGGAGGAAGCGCTCGGTTCTGCGACCAATGCCGTTATGGTTCTGATTCATAAGTTACGAGAAAAAATCGAGGACGTGCCGAAAGAGCCGCGTCACCTCCAAACCGTTTGGGGCGTCGGCTACAAGGTCGAGCCATGAGACGCTTCCGCTTCAAACTGACTTCCTGGATGACGGTTCTGTTGTTGGCCGCAGCGTTTCTGAGTACGGCATTGGCCTGGTTGATCGCCAGCCAACTCCCGCTCGGAACAAAAAACGTTCCCCGTTATTATTATCCGACGGAACAGGACATCACGCAGCGGGTCGAACGCGATATCAAACGGTACGAATCCGGTCAGACTCCGAACGGTGATTATGAGTGGGCCGTCTATCGGTCCAACGGGACACGTGTCGACGCCTCACCCGACTTTCCGCGGACGATGACCCCGAGTCGCTTATTAGCCGCGCAAACGCCGGGTGAACGGGACCCGTCTGACGAATCGGACGTGCGGACGTTGCATCATATGCAGGCGATTAACCTCGGTGAAAGCTCACCCGGTTATTTTCTTTCCATCGAAACGGTCACGCCCCGCCTGAATCAATACCAGGTCGGCAATTCAACAGCGTTTTTCTTTCTACAATTAGGTTTGTTCATCTTATTTTTATTTGGCATGACCCGCTGGATCGCCGGTCTATTCCGCCAACTCGAGACGCGGCTCGAACGGCTCGTCGAACCGGACCACGCTGTCAGCCCGCTGAGTCCGGTCAAAGGGCCGCGTGAGTTCAAAACCTTTGCCCATTCGATTGAACGGGTCGGCGACGAACTGGATGTCCTCCGACGAAACGAGCAGGAACGTTTTACGGAACAACTCCGCCTGATCACCAGTCTGTCGCACGATCTGCGAACCCCCCTGACATCGATTCAAGGATTCGTTCAGTGGTTGTCTGAACATCACACGACATTATCCGATCAGGAACGGACCGATGTGCTGGCAATCGTCAGCCGGCAATCGGAGACGCTTGCGTCACGAATCGATGAGCTGTTCATGCTCGCAAAATTGTCGAATAAAGATTATCCGGTGCACATGACGTCACTGGATTTCGTGACGCTCCTGCATCAGGTCGCTGAACAACATCCGGAAACGACTTATCAGTACACGGGACCGGCTCATCTGACTGTTCAGGCTGATCCCAACCTGTTGCGGCGCTTGATCGAAAATCTTGTACGCAATGCGACACTTCACGGAACAGGTGATTTGTCGTTCGAAGTGCTCCAAGAAAGCGGTCACTTGACCTTCCGTTGCTCCAATGCCATCCCGGAGACCTTAACGCCGCATCAACTCACGGAACTGGCAACCCCTTTCGTCACGTCCGACATGTCACGGTCCAATGGTGGATCCGGCATCGGTCTGTCGATCATCGAACAAATCGTTGCCCGGCACAACGGGACGATGCAACTAACGTCGGACCAAAACCGGTTTATCGTCTCGATTGTCTTGCCGGATGCTTTTAAAGAGGGATGACGGTACAGGATGAACTCAAAAAAATTGAGTTCATCTTTTTTCGTTGTTACTGGTTCGACACTCCTTCGGAAATGGAATTCGATACACTAGAGAATGTCATTCTTTAGGCACAGCCATGAAGGAGCTCCTTACTTATGAAATCATTCAACCGTTCGACCACATATATGCCCGGACTCGATGGTCTGCGTGCGTTCGCTGTCATCGCTGTCATTTTGTACCATCTGTCAGTACCGATGCTGACCGGCGGGTTTCTCGGCGTGGATGTGTTTTTTGTCCTGTCGGGTTATTTGATTACCGGCTTGTTGCTCAGTGAGTGGCAACAGACCGGTCGCATCGACTTAAAACGGTTTTGGGTGCACCGGTTCCGTCGGTTGTTCCCGCCTCTGTTCGTCCTGCTTGTGCTTGTCCTCAGTTATGTCACGTTGTTTGAACGGGACTTGTTGCATTCGCTTCGCCAGGACAGCGTGGCGGCTCTGTTGTATACGACGAACTGGTGGTATATCGTCCATGACGTCTCTTATTTCGAATCGTTCGGCAAACCGTCGCCGATTCAAAACCTGTGGTCGCTTGCAATCGAGGAACAGTTTTACTTGATATTTCCGATCGTACTCAGTTTTGGACTCGGATCAAAACGGCTGTTGCTCCGGGGAATCGGACTCCTTGCCCTGCTGTCCGCACTCCTGATGGCGATTCTGTTTACGCCGGGTGCGGATCCAAGCCGTGTCTACTACGGGACCGATACCCGGTTGTTTGCCCTGTTGATCGGCAGTCTGCTTGCCTTTGCCTGGCGACCGGAACGGTTTAAGAAAGAGATTCCGTCACGGGGTGTCCGCTTATTGAACGTGACCGGTGCCGTGATTGTCCCGGTGCTTGTTGTACTGATGCTCGTGACGAGCGAGTACGGTCGTTTTCTGTATTATGGCGGGTTTGTATTCGTCGCTGTCCTTGCGGCGTTACTGATTGCCGTCGTTGCTCATCCGGCGTCCTTGTGGAGCCGGTTGTTCGCAGCCCAGTGGCTGATTGCCGTCGGGAAACGGTCATACGGTCTGTATTTATGGCATTTCCCGCTGATCACCTTGATGACGCCCGTTGAACAAACCGGAACATTTTCCTGGCTCCGGAGTCTCGGGATTCTCATCATCCTGATCGTCGTGACAGAACTGTCCTATCAGTTCGTCGAACGTCCGGTCCGCCGGCTTGGTCTGCTTGGATACATCCGGCAATTTCAGATTCATCCGCGGACCTTCCGGCAGTTTTCCCGGACGAAGTGGGTCTCTGTTTCCCTTGCCAGTCTGCTTCTCCTCAGCTTCATCGGGAATTTATCGATTCTTGCCGTCTCGGACGAACCGGCTCAACAATCGATTCCGACAGTCGCGGCGCCGCATTCCAAACCGGCACTTCTCAAAAAGCCGGCAACCCCGGTGCCGGAGAAACGTACACGGTCGATGTGCCGCCCGACGCTCGCCATCGGCGACTCGGTGCTGCTCGGGGTTGAAGATTACCTTGGCAGTACGCTTCAGCAAGTGACGATTGACGCCAAGCTCGGACGTCAGCTCCGGGAAGCCATACCGCTCAGCACGAAGTATGCGGCGTACAATCACACCGACCATCAAGTCCTCCTCCACCTCGGGACAAACGGCAGTTTCCGTCCCGAACAGTTAGAGGAATTACTCGACCGGTTCGCCAATGCCGATCAGGTGTACCTGGTGACGACACGGGTGCCGCGTCCGTGGGAACGAGAGGTCAACACGATGCTGAAGCAAGCCGCTGAACGCAAACGGGTGTCGCTCATTGATTGGCATGCCGTTGCCGTCAAACATCCGTCCTACTTCGAACAGGACGGCGTCCACTTGAACATCAAAGGTGCCCGCGCCTATTCGAAGCTGCTCGCCAAAGCGACAGGGTGTGCGACCACAACAAAATGACACAACACAGCCACCATTCTCCGTCAGTCGAGAAGGTGGCTGTTTTAGAGCGTATAAACGAGTCCGATGTAGAGCAGGCTGACACCGAGCAGACTGAACAGGCAGCCGAGCACCAGCGGCAATCGCTTTTGGTACGTGAACACCAACAGAAGGACAGAGCTGATTCCAAGAGCAAGGACAAGCCCGTTTGACCACAACCACGTTTCCGCTTCAATCAGTGGTAAGACCGGCTGCTCTAAATTACTGAGTGTTGCACTGGCCAAAAATACGCCGAAAATCATGACACTTTCGAAGCGCAGACCGAGCCGCGGATCAAACGGTTCTGTTTTCTGAAGACGTCGCTTGACGAGCGTTCCGTTGATAAAGGCATAACCGAGCAACGGGATGAGCAAGAGGTGTTTCAGCAACAACGCTTGCCCGTATGGCAGATTCCATACATTGCGGTATTCGCTGATTGGTATGCTCGGACGCATCAAAAAGAAGCCCGTCACGACAACACCGACAAAGAGCACTTGCGCCAATGGACTGAACCAGCGTAAAAAGGCCGACCAATGTGCCGCATCCCGGGCACCCCATCCCACAACGAGCACCACTCCAATCCAGAGCGCCATCAGACTAAAATGACCGGTCTGCAGCATCAGACCCGGTACGCCGTGTTTGGCTGCCGCATGACTGGTGCCGGCAATTCCGAAAAACAACGGAATCGTTAAGCCAACAAGCAGCCACCGTTTGATGAAGGCAAATCGTTTTATACATACGATGATGATTGCCATCAGCACTGAAAAATACACCAGTAAAAAATAGTGTCCGACCCGGACGTCAAACAGACTGGCCCGCAAGGCGTCTCGCACCGGCAAGTCGAGTTCGTGACGGAAATAGTCAAACACCCGTCCGAGCGGCAGACTGGTTCCGATGACGACGCTGATCAAGGCGACGAGTGCCAGTCCGTCGAGTGCCCCCAGGGATGGTTTTTTATCCGGTGCAACAAATAGAAGCACGAGTCGTCCCGCCCACAGCGCCCCGCCCAGGTAGACGAGCAGTTCACTGACGATGCCGATCATGACCGTTTGCGGCGACGAAGTAATAACAGGGTCGCGACGATTGCCAGGACGAGTCCTGCAACGACCCACGGTAAGACGGTCGGGACGAGACCCGGTTTAACGGATTCCGTCGATTCCGTTGATTCCGTTGATTCCGTCGGGACGATGCTCGCCTGTTCGGTGTCGACGGTTGGTGCAGCTTCTTCGACCGCTTCCGGTTGAACGGTTTCTTCCGTTGCCGGCATCGCTTCAAAACGAATCGTCCCTTCGACCGGATGACCATCTTCGGAAATCAACTTCCAGATAATCAAGTAGGTGCCTTGCTCAAGTTCCTGCTTCAAGACCGCGCTTAACTCATTTCCGATGATCAACGGTTTTTCCAAGGGAACGGTTTCTCCTTCGGCTGTCTTCAGTTCGAGTGTGCTTGTTTTTTCAATCGGTGCATCAAATGTCAGGCGGATCCGTTCCACGTTTTCTTTTAAGACGGCTCCCTCTTCCGGATTGGAATTCGTCAGACTCGTGTGAGCTGAAACCGAAAACGGTTGAACGACGAACAAGACGAGAACGAACAACACAAACCATTTGATTTTCATCCTAAACTCCTCCTTTAACTAACAGAAAATGTGTAGAAAAAGACCCGCTGTTTCCAGCGGGTTCGGTTGTCCGATTAGTGTTGTGAACGACGTCCGCGAAGTCCGAAGAATCCGAGGATGGACGCAGCGGCGATTCCGAGTAAGGACCAGAGGATGCCGGCTGAAGATTGTGCTTCAGCTGCTCCACCAAGACCCGTATTCGGCATACCGGCTGGTGCGCCTTTGAATTTATCCGGGAACTGATCGACGATTGCGGTTGCTGTTCCTTCACCGACACCGTACATATGACCGTAGGCTTCACGGATTGCCGGGTACGTTTTGTCGTAATCTTTTTCATTGTAGCTGTTGAACGCCAGTAACAGTTGATCGATGTGAACCTTGAGTCCTTCTTCCAAGTCTTTCGACTTCAGGCGTCCTTCTGTTGCGGCATCCAGGAAGGCCGCTTGTTCGACACGGTACTCATCCAGTTCTTGAACGGCCATGTCGCGTGCTTCGTCGTCTTTTGCACCGGTCGCTTTGACATAATCGACGAAGTAACCGATATGGCTCGACCAAATTTTCTTGAACTCTTGGGCCGCTTCGCTGCCGTAAACAGAACCGATCGACGCTGTCAGATCATCCGTGTTCTCACCAAGCGCTCCTGCTGCTGCATCAAAGTCTTTTGCTCCATCAATCCCTTTTTGCATCGCCAGAACGGCCAGTGCGGCGTGTTCCGAGAAGTTTCGATTTAAGCCGGCACGAAGGTCAGCCGCTGGTGTATCGACTTTCGTATTTTTGAATTTGTCCGGGTATTGATCGACGATGGCACCGGATAAGCCTTCTCCTACCATGTACATGTGCTCGATGGCGATACGGAGATTGCTGTAGGCGGCGTCATAATCACCGGCGACATAGCTGTCAAATGACGTCAGCAATTGCGTGATGTGAACTTTTAATCCCCCTTCTAAATCCGCTGCTTTCAGGCGGCCTTCCGTTGCCTTGTCGAGGAAAGCGGCTTGTTCGACGCGGTATTCATCGAGTTCTTTTAACGCTTTTTGTTTGGCGTCTTCATCCTTGGCACCAGTCGCTTTGACGTAATCGACGAAGTAACCGATGTGGCTCGCCCAAATTTCTTTGAAGGCTTCGCCTGCTTCATCCCCGTAGACGGATCCGACAGCCGCGGATAAGTCATCCGTGTTTTGGTTTAAAGCACCTGCTGCTTGTTCGAAGTCTTCTTTTCCGTCGATACCTTTTTGCATCGCGACGACCGCTAAAAACGCGTGTTCAGATAAAAGCTGATCAAGCGTCGCTCGCAAATCCGATGCGGGAGAAGAGACATCCAGAGAGACTTTACCCGAGCTGTGTGACATCTTGCTGTGATCTTCATGACCATGGGCACTGACGCCTGCTGCTGGAATCAATAATGCGGCACTGAGTGGGACGGCGAGATACGACTTTTTCATCTTCATCTTGTGAACACCCCTTTATTTTTTTGGACTACACACAGATAACGTAAGAAGTTCACTAATAGTTTTATATTTTTACATTTTTTATTATAAATATTTTTTATATCAAACTATTCACGAGATCGAACTAAAAAAAGCATCTTTTTGCATGAGCGCAGCAAGATGCTTTTTCCTTAATGATGATGACCGCTGTTCCCGTTTTCCGGTTGCGCACCGTCTTGTAACATTTTAAGATCTGCCTTGGAAAGTTCACCGATGATAAACTGTTTCGTCGGCATGATCATCGTACTGTTAACACCCGCATGAACCTTCACATAATACAGTCCTGATTTTGGCAACGTCTTTTGAATGGAGTAAACCCCATTTTGTTCTGTTTCAGCCGGTTCCATACTGTATGTCAGCGTCCCGTCCGCCTTCCAAATCTCGAAGTGAACAAAGTCGACCTGACTGAGTTGTTTTTCATTTTGCCAGACCGTCGCTTTGAACGTATGACTTTCCCCTTCTTGATCCGGTTGCTTGTTTTTCGGCAGTTCCAGCTGTACCGACAGCGGCTTGGCGACCGCGTATTGATCTGCCGCATCCGATGCCACCGTACATCCTGTTAAAGCACTGCCCGATATGATACTGATGAATATGCCCAGTCCAATTACGTGTTTACGCATTTAAAAACCTCCTAACAGCCGGAATCCGTCGAATGATCAGGAAATCAACCAGCCAAACGATGATCAACGACAGACCGACGAGCGGGAACAAAATCCCCAGCAGAATCAACACGAGGATAAACCACTTGATTGACTTCGCCGGCGGTCCTTTCGGTGCGCCCATCCCTTTGCCCGGTTTTCGTTTAAACCACAGATAAAAGCCGCTGACGGCGACTAAGATGATTCCAAGACAAATCAGCAAACTGATCAACTGATTGATCAAACCAAATTCCGTTCCTTTGTGCAAGGTAATCCCGAGCGCAACGGCTTTACCGACAAGACCATAGTTATCAAAACGATAGTCTGCCAAAACGGCACCCGAGTATTGATCGAGATGGATCGTTGCTTCGTCCTCCGCTTTCGCCGGATAAGCCGACAATGTATACACCCCTGTCGGATCGCTTGGAATACTGATCGCATAGCTCGGGTCCATCCCTTGTTGTTTCGCAATCGACACGATATCGTCCATCGACGCCGGCACCAACCCTTCGACGTTTGATTTCGGCACGTCGAGCGTTTCCGCCGCCCAAGGAACTTCCGCCACATCTTTTGTTTGAACGGCTGACACCGGTGCCTCGCCTCCCCAGATCGATGGTGGATAACCAAGCCCTTGGTTGGTCGCAAGCGACTGGAAGTTAGTACCCCAAAAACCGGACCACGGAAGACCCGTCAAGATCAGGAACAACATTCCGGCCGTCATCCAAAACGCCGGGACAGCATGCAAATCACGCCGGAAGATCTTTTTCCCTTGCCGTACGCGTGGAATGAAGACCCCTGACCAACCGGTTGTTTTGTTGCGCGGGAACCACAAGAACAATCCTGTCACAATCAAGACGATTGCCCAACACGCAACCAGTTCGACGATGCGGTCACCAATCGTCCCGGCCATCAGCTCACCGTGAATCTCTTCAATTTTATTCATGATTCGGTCGTCATCCGCCAATTCACCGATGATTTTCCCAGTGTAGGGATTGACGAACACAGTCGCTGACGCAGCAGCTGTCGCAATTTTCACTTCGCTGGACCGGTCGTCGGATTCCCCCGGCCGGTATTTCGTGATGCTTGCGTCCGGATATTTCGCTTTGACGGCATTGATTTGTTCTGTCGCCGACATCCGTTCGTCTTGCGGTGTAACCTCATAATAGTGTTGATATAAGTTCTGTTCGATTTGCGGTTTGAATAAATAAACCGATCCGGTCACAGCCAGCATGACAAGGAACGGTGCAAAGATAATACCAGCATAGAAATGCCACCGCCAAACCGTTCGGTAGAAGGAAGACGCTGTCTGTTTCGCCGACTTGGCTTGCGTCGATGATTCCGTAGATTCCATTTGATTCATATATTCCCCTCGATTCCTGACATTAATATTTCAGTAACTTACCTAGTTTAGCGCACGCGATGACGAAACAAAAGAACATGAGGCGGAATCTACCGCCCCATGCTGCTTCTTAATGATGTCCACCATGTCCGTCATGCGCTGCCGGTGCTTGCGACTGGTACATCGCTTGCGCTTTTTCAAGCTCTGCTTCTGAAACGTCACCCACCTGAACGAGTGACTTCGGTGTATAGACTTTTTCACCCACATGGACCATCCCGTTCACGACGTAGACGCCTGATTTTTTAAACGGAATGCTGCTTACGTAATGCCCCTCTTTATTTTCCGTTTCAAACGTCTCCGTGTCCTCACTTCCAATCGGCGTGACTTGTACATGGACGACATCAATATCTTGCGGATTCTCAATTTCGACAGCGACCGTCGTGCGTGTATCGGCTGCGATTTTTTCAGGTGCGTACAGTCCAACCTTCATTATCGGCGGTGCTGCTTTCGTTTCAAACTGGCATCCGGCGAGTAAAAGGACACTGCCGATCAATGCTCCTGTCATGAACAGTCGTTTCATGCAGCTACCCCCTGACTTTTGTTGCGACGACGGCTAAAGATCAACAAATCGAGCACGATGATGGCAATGACCGACAAGGCGGCAAGCGGCATCGTCAAGCTGATCAGTAAAATTAAACCGGCCACGATTTTTTTGACACGTTGGTCGACGGCACGTTTCGGAGCAGTTAACTTTCCGGCTCCGTTCCGGCGTTTCCACCACAAGACGACTGAGCTGATAACGATGAAAATCAAGCCGAGACAAAGTGCCAGCCCCACCAGTTGATTCAACAGACCAAACAGCTTCCCTTCATGGAAACCGATCCCCATCGAAATCATTTTCGCAAGCAGTCCATAATCACCAAACGTCACGCTCGATAACACCGTCCCTGAATATTGATCCAGGTGCATCGTCTTTTCGTTCATCGGATTACTGTGTAAGGATGAGATTGTATACACGCCTTGTTCCCCTTGTGGGAGCGTGATTTGATACGGTTTGACGATGCCCAGTTGTTTCGCCTCGGCATCGGCTTCCGATACGCTCATCGTCAGGGGCTTCGCCGGTCCGGAAGTCGGCACGACATCATTTTGTGTCGCCCATGGTATGTCTGTCGCAATGTCTTTTGTGACGATTTGTGACGTCAAGGTCTCATCCGGTCCAAACGCATATTGCGGAAAGTTCGAGTTGGTTTTCGTCGCGACGGTATTGATCCATTCTCCGGCAACACCCGACCAAGCGAGACCGGAACCGATGATGAGGATAAGACCAAGCGTCGACCAGACGGCAACCGAACCGTGAAGGCCTTTCCAAAAATTACGCGATCCGTCCTTCTTTTTGAAAGACGGGAAAAACACCCGTTTGAAGCTTCCCTGTTCGCCGCGCGGCCAAAAGAGATATGTACCGGTAATCAATAAAATGATAGCCCAACTTGCTGCGAGCTCGACGAGCAGATTGCCGGCTTTCCCGGCAAACAACTCACCGTGAATCGTTTTGATGAAGCCAAGCGGACCTTCCCCCACCCGCTTACCCGTTACTTCTGCCGTATACGGATCCACATAGACGAATCCGGCTTCTTCACCAAACATCGCCCCCATCCGTGTTGTTCGGTCAGCTTCTTCAAATTGCCCGATGGACGAAACCGTTGCTTCCGGATACTTCTCTGTCACGGCCTGCACTTGTTTTTCTAAAGCAACACGTTCCCCGGATCCTTTGGTAAAGACCATTTCGCTGTAAAGCCTGTCTTCAATCTGTGGTTTAAATAAGTAAATCGACCCCGTGACGGCAAGAATAATAAAAATAGGTGCAAAAATAATGCCTGCATAAAAATGCCACCGCCACATCGATTGGTACCAACTCCGCTGTTGTTTCGGAGTTTGATTCCGTCCCTTCATCATGAATCCCCCTTATCCCCTAAAAAATATGTCCACCTTGTGAACACAGGATAAGTATAAGCGTTTACATGACACGCAGACCGATGCCACTATGGCGATTTTTTGCCAATCCGGTGATATCTCTGCGTATTAATTAAGTAAGATTATGAGTTCTTTCTCCACAATTACTTCATAGCTTTCATATGATAGTACTTACTTTTTCTACAAGTTCCCTAAATGATTTTGAAATCTTTTCATATTTTTTAATCTTTTTTAAATCCAAACGAAATCCGGGTGCGTATGCTGTTCAGAACGATGAGGAAATGAATTACCAAATTGGTTAAAATACACACCCAAATTTGAGAGGATGAGACAAAATGAAAAACACGAAAAAATTCGCAGCAACAGCAATGGCAGCAGCACTCGTATTACCAGGAACAGCAGCATTCGCTTCTGGTGGCGGAGATGAGATGAAACATGAGGACGGCGCGAAAAACGTCACGGTCAAAACAAAAGCCGCTGATCTTCGTGCAACACTTGATCAACTACTCTCTGAGCACTTCGTGCTTGCCGTCATGGACATGAAAAAACAATATGACGGATCAAAAGACGCAAAATATTACGAAGCGGCTCTCAAACAGAACGCACTCGACATGACACCAGCGATCGCATCGGTCTACGGTGAAGAAGGCGCGAAACAGTTCGAGAAAATCTTCGTCGACCATAACAAATACACAACAGATCTCGTCAAAGCCGTCAAAGCCGACGACCAAGACGGCATCAACGCTTCAAAAGCGGAAACGGAAGAGTTCGTCCAAGACCTCTCGAGCTTCCTTGATACAGCAACAGAAGGTAAACTGCCGAAGGCAGCAGCAGAAGAAGTGCTCCGTGCCCATGAAGCGGACGTCTATAAAACATTCCAACAATATGCAGCCGGTGACTACGAAGGATCGTACAACACGTTCCGCGAAGGATACAGCCGCATGTATGACATCTCGAAAGCACTCTCAGTCGCAATCACAACACAAATGCCTGAGAAGTTCGACAACACAAAAGCGGATACAAAAGCAGCTGACCTCCGGTCAACACTCAACAGTCTGGCAGCAGAGCACGTCGCACTGGCTAACATCAGCATGACAGCAGGCGTCGATCAAGCGAAAGACTACGATGCAGCAAACTGGGCAGAAGACATGCACACAGCTGACTTCAAAGCGGCAATGAAATCGGTTTACGGTCAAGCAGGCGCGGATCAGTTCGAGCAAGTTTGGACGAAAAACCACATCGAAGCACAAGCAAACCTCGTCACAGCAGCAATCAATGACGACAAGAAATTGATGGGTGACGCACAAGAGATGCTCAAAATGTTCTCAAATGACTTCGGTGCGTTCCTTGGCGCAGCAACGGAAGAAAACCTTCCGACAAAAGCAGCACAAGAAGCCGTATCTGGCCACGAGACGTACATCCAAGATACATTCATGCAGTACACGGAAGGCGACTACAAAGGATCAGTTGATACGTTCCGTGAGTCTTACGCTTACATGTACGGCGTGGGGGCAAACCTTGGTGACGCAATCGTCAAACAATCACCAGAGAAGTTCATGGACGGTACACCAGGCTCAATGCCAAACACAGGTAACGGCGGCATGAGCGACAACAACACAGCAGCAACGACTGGTGCGATCGCACTCTTCGGTCTCGCACTCGGTGCAGCCGGAATCGTCCTCGCTCGCAAACGTCAAAACGCATAAGACTAATGGATGAACAAAGACCCCTTCAGAATTCGTTTCTGAAGGGGTCTTTTTATGTAAATAAGACAACACCTGTCCACTTCTCAGTGTTCAGTTGTCTTATTCCGTCACGTAACTTTCTTCTTTTTTAATACGTTGCCGACGTTTCGCATGCACGAGACTTGAAACAACTACCGTTAACAAAACAGCTAAAATTAGCAGCACCATACTCGGGTTTTGAGTTAACCACATCCAAAGCTCGGACCATGTGACCGCCTCCCCGATTCGAACAATCAAAAACGTCCATAACCCGGTGTAGAGACCTGCCGCTGCGAATGTCATCGCCAAATAGCGCGGTAACGGATAACCGAGCAACCCGGCGACGTAATGAATCGGGTGTCGGACACCCGGTAAAAAGAACGATAACCCGATTGCCCACAACCCGCGGCGTTCCAAAATCGATTCGGCCTGCTCCAGAAATTTGGATTTCATGAAACGTTTCACGAGCGGAATCTCCCGGAAAAAACGTGCGAGCAGATAAAACCAAGTAAACGCAATAAAAAAGACCGGCCATGCCGCAAGCCAAATCAAAATCGGATGAATGCCTTCCCGTAACCGTAATGCAACGTGTCCCATCATCAGCACATCATCCGATAAAGGGGTAAACATAATGCCGCCCGCTAACCGGACCAACGCCATAAAATCCATGATTCTCTCACTTCCCTCTTTTTTCTCTCTATAGTTCAAGTATGCCCTTTTTTTCTATAGTTGAGCCCTTTTCTTTTCTTAACTAGTTCTTATATTTTCACGATGCACTTAAAAAATATGATTTTGAATCCGTACATTGTCGCGATTACAAGTGTCTGTACTAAAGTAATCAAGCATTTTTTCGGGAAATCCTGCAATCGGTTTCTGTTTTCGGAATAATCGGAATGATTCAAACACGGTGGTAATACCATTTTGAATGTGCGAAAATAGCACCTATTCAGATTTACTACTCTTTTGAGAAAGGATGATTGGTTTGAAGTTTAACATTGGTCTACTGGGACGTATCGTGATCGCCATCGCATTTGGAATTATAGTAGGTAGTCTCGTCACCGAACGCTTCGATTGGATCGTCCGTTCTTTTGTAACGTTTAACGGCATATTTGGTCAATTCTTATCGTTCGCCATCCCACTCATCATCCTCGGCTTTATCGTTCCCGGGATCGGAGAACTTGGGAAAGGTGCCGGAAAGCTGGTTGGCATCACCGCCCTCATTGCTTACCTGTCAACGGTTACCGCCGGACTCCTCGCTTATGGAACGGCCGTCAGCCTCTTCCCTAAAATGTTAAGCGGCTCATTCGGCAAGATGGAAAACCCGGAAGAAGCGTTGCTGAAAGGCTTCATGGAAATCGAAATCCCGCCGGTCTTCGGCGTCATGACAGCTCTTGTCATGGCATTCGTGTTCGGCATCGGGATCGCTGCCGTCAAGAGTGATCGCCTCTTGGAACTGGCGGTTGATTTCCGCAGCATCATTGAACTCGTAATTGCGAAAGTCATCATTCCGTTACTTCCATTCCATATCGCGGGAATTTTCATGAACATGACGTATGCCGGTCAAGTCGCAGAAATCCTTTCTGTTTTTGCCCTTGTCTTCGTCGTCATCATCATCTTGCATTTTGTCATGTTGACACTTCAATATGTCATCGCAGGCATCGTCAATAAAGAAAATCCGTTTCGCCTCCTCAAGACGATGATGCCGGCTTACTTCACTGCCATCGGGACACAGTCTTCGGCAGCAGCGATTCCGGTTACGCTGCGTCAAACGAAGGCGAACGATACCGATGAGGAAGTCGCCAATTTCGTCGTCCCGCTCTGTGCGACGATCCACCTCGCCGGTTCAACGATTACATTGACCTCTGTCGTCATTGCGATTCTTTACTTGAACAATCTGCCGGTGACATTTGGTCAAATCTTCCCGTTCATTCTCGCTCTCGGCGTCACGATGATTGCTGCACCGGGCGTTCCGGGCGGAGCAGTCATGGCTGCGACCGGACTGTTTGTGTCGATGCTCGGATTTGATCAAACGATGGTCAGTCTGGCGATTGCCCTGTATATCGCCCAAGACAGCTTCGGCACAGCCGCTAACGTCGCAGGTGATGGTGCCATCGCGAAAATCGTGCATGCCGTCAAACGCAACACATCCATTCTCGACGAAAAAAAGCCGCGTGAAATTGCTTGATGCGGATCTCAGCGGTGCCTCAAAAAAAGATTAATTGAACGGAATATTCCAAACGACTTCGCATGACGCGGAGTCGTTTTTTCGTGAACGGATTCCGGCGAAAAGCAGGGATTTCGTTTCGCGTCCGAGAAGGTAGTCTAAGAACATAACTGCTGAAACGATAGAGGAGGAATTTCCATGTTACATCGCCGGAAGACCTATACGATTCGCCCGGAACGACTGCAGGAATTTACCGAGTTCTTTCACACGTATCTCTACCCGTTACAAATCAGCCACGGCGCCCGTCTTGTCGGTCGCTGGGTAAACGAAGCAGAAGATGAAGTCATTGCAATCTGGGAATACCGTGATCGTGAACATTACGAACAAGTCGACCGGGACGTCCGTGGCAGCACGCTGCGCCGCGAAGCGATGAAAAAACGCGCCCGTCTCGGAAAAAACCTTTATATTAAATCAACGGAAGACTTTTTGACAGCGACCGGTGTTTATGCCCCGCCGCGTGCCATCGTCAGCGTCACCGCTTATATCACGAACGAAGCCGGAGAAGTTCTGCTTGTCCGCAACCTCCATCGTGGGGACACGTATGAAATGCCGGGTGGTCAGGTCGAAAATCATGAATCGATTCTTGATGCCATCAAGCGTGAAGTTAAAGAGGAAACCGGCGCAGATGTCACAATCGACGGCATCACGGGGATTTATCAAAACATCTCAAGCCACGTCCTCTGCGTTGCTTTCCGCGGCACGTACACAAGCGGAGAACTCCGTCCGCAAGAAGGGGAAACGGCGGAAGTCGGCTTCTTCCCGCTGACGCGCGACACTATCGACACGTATATCAAGCGGGAACACTTCCAATTGCGGACACTCGACGCGATGGAACCTCATTACTTCCCGCATGCCTTATATAAAGTCAGACCGTATGAACTGATCAGCCGTTATGACGGAAATGCAACGTCATCTTTCCGTTAATTAACGTGTAATTCATTCGTACTCAACAAAAAAATCCAGTAGTAGACTCTATACGTCTACTGCTGGATTTTTGAATTTAGGTTCAGACATGCATTTTGTTAGAGGGAGAGTGCAATCAGGTCGACAATCACGTGCGCAATCCAGGAACCCCAAATACTACGACCTGTTTTAATATAGAGGTAGTTGAAGATTACTCGAGCCACACCTTGCAGAAGAAGAACATGCAAGAGTGTCGATACGAATGAACCATCCCAGTATGACGGAATATGCATGAGACCGAAGACGACAGCACTTAACAGCGTACTCGTCCACATTGATAATCCTTTACTCCGTGCGCCTTCAAGAATACCGATCCCGAGCAATTCTTCACCCATCAACATGAACGGCATGATAAAAATGATTTGTCCCAGATGACCGGATACCGGGTTCGCCGCCCATTCCATTCCTGCCATGCCCGATAATACCCCGATCAGCAGACCCACGACAAAGTAAAGGATGACGCTAAGGGGAATCATCCAAATCTTTTTCGGAAACGAAAGTACTTGAAGACTATCCTTTTTAAAAGCTACTGCCCATGCGATAAGCCCACAAACAAATAACGCTGACCATGCTGACTCCCACTGTACTAATGCTCCAAAACCAATTAATAATAAGATTGCTCCTATTAATAAGCCACTGTTTGTCGTCCGCATCGTTTTCATGACATGTTCCTCCTTGAGTAGTTACACGATGTCTAAATCGTGTTTGATTTGATACTTGAAGTATAAGACGTACATTCGGGAATAATTCCAATAGTCTCCTATTTAGTACCTGTCCTTTTTAGGAACGTTTATTCTTTTGTCTTGTTCTTTTCTCATTGGGAAACAGCAGTCCATTGACTATGAACACAGGAGGGATTTTTATCTTATCTCACGGAGAATTACTGAGGGAATTGCGGATCAAAAAAGGCGTCACACAAAAAGAACTGTACAGTGACGTCATGTCCAAATCCTATGCGATTCGATTCGAACAGGGAAAACATGAGATTTCGTTTCATCTCATTCAATTACTCCTCGAACGGCTTGGTATAGAACTTGATGAATTCCTGTACATTCAACATGAATACAAGGAATCGCTCGTCGAACAATTTTATGATGAGTATGGATTAAAGGGAAATGCGAATGATATTAAAGGATTGATGGCGTTACGGGAGACCTATCGCGATTTTCCTGATTCCTACCAAAATGATTTACGGATTGCCGAACTGAATGCTCGTATCGAGCAACTTTCCTATTTCAATCAATACGGTGTGCTGTCGAAAGAAGCGGTCTCACAAGAGACGCGTGATACGATTCATGACTACTTGGACCAGATTCAAACTTGGACGATTGGCGAACTACGTTTTTTTGCGAACACGCTTGATTTCATTGACTATGAGCGGAAAACAGAATACTTCCGCAGCATTCTCCCCTCCCTGCATCGTTACAAGCACTTTAAGCGCGGACGGACCGTCATCTGTACTTTGCTGATTAATGAAATCCATGAATTGATCATGAGTTCTGAGCTGAATATGGCGCAGACTTTACTCATCCAACTCGATGAATTTTCACAAGGGATCGAAACGATGTTTTATCGAAATACTCATCTCTTTTATACAGGCCTCCTCCTGATTGCCCAAGGTGAGCACAACACCGGGAAACAGGACGTCGAGCGGGCGTTGATGATCTACAACGTACTCGGCTACCATCACCAAGAAGAACTCTCCCGTTCTTTTTTTGTCACCCTTCTCGGAGAAGAAGGACCGGATTCAGGTATCAAATAAGCGACTTTTTACGTTCGTTCCTCTTGATGTCGATAAAGTAAAGCTATATCAAATAAGAGGACGGTGACTTTTTTGAAAAAAACACGTTATTCGGGAAAGATGCTGCTAGAACGCGTTCTGATTTCCGTTATTTTACTTTGGCTCGCTTACATGTACATGCAGACGCATTTATTCGGATCAAAGCTAATGATACCGTTATCCGGATTCCTATCGGTTCAACTGTTTTTGCTTTAAAATCAGTCTCCCCTTATCTTTCAACCCAAACATCCCCCGCGACACGACATCGTCATGTGGCGGGGGATATTGTTTTATCTGCAGTGTCGATCACTCAGACGGAGCCAGAGCCAATCGAACGGTGATCCCGGCGTCATCCGTCACGTAAATAGCGTCGCCCGTCCGGTTCATCTCATACGACGTCTGTTCGATTGCCGAAACTGCTGCTTCACGTGATGCTTCAGTCGGATAAATCAGTGTCCAGTATGAAAGTCCAACGGCGTCCGATGGTGTTTCCGGCGCATCAACACCTGCCCAGACGTTTGTTCCGATATGGTGATGATAACCACCGGCAGCAAGGAATAATGCCCGCATCCGGGAAGCATCCGCCGCGACATCAAAGCCGAGCGTCTCGACATAAAACTTCCGCGCCGCTTCCAGCGATTTGACGTGGAAATGAACGTGTCCCATGACCGTATCCGCCGGCATTCCGTACCACTCTTCCTCACCCGCTTCCACGAGCATGCTTTGCCAATCAACCGGATCGGTCGTCATCTTGACGTCACCGTTCGCTTCGTAGGTCCACGTCTCGCGTGGACGATCGGCATAAATTTCAATGCCGTTCCCGTCCGGATCCGACAAATAAAATGCTTCGCTGACAAGATGATCGCCTTGTCCGAGTTCAACTCCTTGGGCAATCAGATTACGGATGACAAATCCGAGCTCTTTTCGGTTCGGCAATAAAATTGCGAAATGATACAAGCCGGCCACCGAATTGTTCGGCAGTTGTTTTGCCGTACTGTGCTGGTCGAGCACTACGAGCGGTGTCGTTTTGGCACCGAGTGTGGCCGTCTGTTCGTCTTGTGCCAAGACCGTCAAGCCGAGTGAATCACGGTAAAAGGTAATCGATTGAGCTAAATTCGTAATCCGTAAACGGACGGGTCCGAGTGTAATGTTTGGGTCAATGTTCATCTTTTTTCCTCCTCATGGATTCGCTTCGTGTGTTCATTATCCATCAGGAGCGACCGGAACGGAAGTAGGCACTAAAAGGTGGTATAGTATCCTAAACGATACCACGAAGGAGGCACCATGATGGAACAGACACCCAGCTGTCGTGTCGAGACCGCACTAGAAATTCTGACTGGAAAATGGAAACCGTCGATTTTGCTCGAATTAATTACCCATGACACCCTTCGCTTCAGCGAGCTGAAACGGCATCTGCCGAACATCACGCAAAAAATGCTGACGGCCCAGCTCCGGGAACTGGAACTGAACGATATTGTCCACCGGGAAATTTATCAGGTTGTCCCGCCCCGTGTCGAGTATTCACTGACTGATTATGGCAAGACGCTCATTCCAGTCCTCCACGCCATCAACGCGTGGGGTGAAAAACACGTCGACCATTTGGCGCAGAAAGAAATGCTACAAGAAACCACTGCTTCTAGTGCAAGCGATTCATTTTAATCGAATCGCTCTTTTTTATGGAATAATATCCCTAATTTCACGTATACTGACGGAATAGACTACTTAAGGGAGCGAAACCAATGCGTCAACTTTATGCGATTGAACAGTTGCTTGAAAGCTTAAAACAAGATCCGGCCGTCGAAGCCGTCTTTCTGAAAGGATCATTTGGCCGTGGAGAGGAAGATGTCTATTCAGATATTGACCTTTATTGCCTAGTCGCCGGTAACACAATGCCCGATTTTTTGACACGCCGGATGGATCATCTGTCTGCTTACCGCCCCATCATCTGGAAAGACGACATCTTCATCGTCGCCCCGCAGTTGATTGCCGTCTATGACGACCTCTTACATATTGATTTGTTTACGGTGACACTCGATTCCTTGAATCACCACGATACGATCCGTGTTCTGTACGATCCGGCCGGACAACTCGAGCGCTATACCGACACGTCCTCTTTAGCACTGAGTACACAAGAAGCAGAAGACGAAGCGATTGATGCGATCTGGTTCCTGTTCCAGTACCAAAAAGCGGCCGGACGCGGCAATGCCTTATGGGCGGTTGAAATGTTGCGGAGTGCCTTGACGAAATTCGCCAAAGTGTTGCTGCACCGTTACGTCCCCGACCGGGCCCAACTCGGTTTAAAGACGATTCCTGATTATTTACCGGACGCTCCACGCCTGCGCCTGGAAGCGATTTATGCGGTCCTCGTTCCGTCCACGCATGGCGAAGCAGCTCGTCTCTACCGGGAATTTCTGCAGGCAGAATTACCACACCTGCAACAGATGCTGGTCCGTCAGCCGGATACGTTACAGTTACTCGACCGACTGTTGGCATCCGAACAGGTCTATTGAGACCATTAAATCCAGCTTCGTGCAAAAAGCCGATCCCTCCTCTTTAAAAAAAGAAGGGATCGGCTTTCTTGTGTGATTTTCAGGAGATTACTAGAGAAGCAGGCAAGACGAAGACTCCTACGGGAAAAGCGGAACCGGTGAGACCCCGCAAGTCGCGCAGGCGACGAGGAGGCTCACGTTTCGCCCGAGGAAAGCGAAGTCTTGCCTGTGTATCTCATGGATTACGTAAGGATATTGACTTTGGTCTATTTGAGAGCGCGTTCTGTTTTCTTGCTCACTTCACTTTAATGACGATTTTCCCTTTGGCATGACCTTCTTCGCCGTAATCATGCGCTTCTTTAATCTGGTCTAAATCAAAGATCCGGTCGACGACCGGTTTCAATTCACCTCGTTCAACGGCTTCGGCGATATGTTGCAGCCGCTCGCCTGTCGGTTGCATGAAGACATAGGCGACGCGTGCCTGTGCTTCCTTCGCTTGATCTTCGTCGGGTGGTGTCGAAATCGAGACGAGCATTCCGTTTGGTTTAAGCATGTGGTACAACTTCGCTTGTCCGTCGCCGCCCATCGTATCAAATACAAAATCAAGATCACGGACACGATCCGCCGGGTCTTCCTGTTTGTAATCGATGACTTCGTCTGCTCCGAGCGCTTTAACCCAGTCGACGTTTTTTGTGCTCGTCGAGGTGATGACATGCAGCCCGTGTGCTTTCGCGAGTTGAATCGCGACTGTTCCGACGCCGCCTGACCCGGCACCGATAAAGATTTTGTCCCCCGCTTTCGCGTCCATCACTTCAAACATGACCTGCCATGCCGTGTGGGCGACGAGCGGGAGTGACGCTGCCTCTTCGAACGTCAGCGCTTCCGGTTTCTTGACGACAAGATGAGCATCGACTGCGACGTATTCCGCATAGGTCCCTTGACGGGCGATATCCGGACGGCTGAACACTTCGTCGCCGACTTTTAAGTCCGTCACGTTCGCCCCGACTTCTTCAATGACACCGGACACGTCCCAACCGATGACGAGCGGCATATCGTAACTGAGCATTTCTTTTAAGTATCCTTCACGCAACTTCCAATCAACCGGATTGACACTCGCGGCGTGCACTGCAATCAAGACGTCATCCGCTCCGATACCCGGACGGTCCAGTTCCCCCACTTTAAATTGCTCCGAACCACCGTACTGTTCAATATAGGCTGCTTTCATGTCATTTCCTCCTCTGCTTGTTGTACCTCTTAGTTGTTCCCGTTCACCACTTGCGACAAACGAAAAAAGTGTACCGACTCGTCAGAATCGGTACACCGGTGTCAGGCATGAGCTGTCTGTTGCAGTGTTGATGCCGTGGCATTTAATGTATGGATGGCCTGCTGTAAATCAACGATTTGTTCGACTTGCGACCGTGTCAATCCGGACAGTTGATCACTGCTCGTCAGTAACAGATCCATGAAGGCATCAAGCTGTTCCGTCGCCTGTGCGATGTTCGTCAGACTGTTCGTGATCGTCACGAATTGCTGTTGTGCACCGCTGATCGCCTGCACGGAATCATTCGAGTCTGTCGCAATCGTCTGTAACGCAGTTTGACTCCGTTGCATCCGCGCCTCCTGCTCCCGCAGCAAGCTGGTGCTGGCATCAATCGAGTTTCCGGTGTGCATGACATCACGATCAACCCGTTCGATGATCTGATTGATTTCCGTCGAAGCCGCTGCCGTCTGCGCGGACAGATTCCGGATTTCCTGAGCGACGACGGTGAACCCTTTCCCGAACTCACCGGCACGTGCCGCTTCAATCGAGGCATTTAAGCTCAACAGATTGGTTTGTGTCGCAATCGCATTGATGCTCGAGGTGATGCTGACGATCTCTTTGAAGCGTCCTGCGAGCTGTCCAAAGGCCGTGACGGATTCATCCATGCTTTCGGTTAATTGTTGTAACGACTCGCCGGCTTCGCTGATCGTAGCCTGACTTTGCTCCGCGGTGACTTTTGATGACGAACTGAGGGCAAGTGCCCGATCGACGGCTGTTGCCACATCTGCCATCAACTCGACGTTATCGGTGTTCATCCGTTTAATCTGTCGGACGGATTGGGCATTTTTCGAAGAATTGTCCGCCAGCATCTGCATTGCTTGATCAATTTTCTCAAATGAAGCTTTTGCCGTATCGACCGTTTCACTCATCTCTTCGGTGAACGTCGTGACATCCGTTGCGGTCGCCGCTGACTGACGAAGCGTCAGTTGAGACGTCTCTGCATAATGCTCGGCTTTTTCTTGTTGGCGCTTCACTTCCCGCATGACGTTTCGCCCAAATACGGCGACGAACGTCGCTGCCGAAAAGACCATCAAGTAGATGACGAAAGCAACGATCATGTCAAACGTGTTCGTAAAGACGATGGTTCCAAGCATCGTAAAGAGAACCAGTTCAAACAATCCGAGGACACCTGCGAGTACGACCAGGTGCGGGATAAGATAAACAATCGAGATTGTCAGATAGAGATAGGCAATCGTCCAGATGCTTTGGGACGGTAAGGTGACAAGCACCAGTGCCAGGACAAGGTACGTCAAGACGATTTGAATGTATTTCCCGCTCGGCTTTTCACCAAAAAACTGATTTCCGGCAAGCAACGCGACTGTTAATAACAGCCCGCCGGCTAAAAACTGATAAAAGACACTCATCGGGACATAGCCGATTTGTGCAAAAATAAAAATCAAGGGATGGGCAATTGTAATCAATACAGGAATCAGACGAGAGAGTATTTTTGAACTCAATCGTTCAAGCGGTGAGATCATCTGCAAAACTCCTTCTGTTGGATTCGTACACTTTTCTTATCGTCCGATTTTGAGATGACGTTTAGTCTTCATGTAAATTTTCATGACTTGACGCTTGATTTCCGAAAAGCGTATGGTGGATACAAAATGAGTGAAAGGAGGCTCCTGATGCTCTATCTATTAGTCGGGCTCGCCGGTATACTCGGTGCCTCTGCCCGGTACGGTCTTGGTCTTCTCATCGGACACGTTGCAGTGGGTGTGTTCCCGTGGACGACGTTAAGCATCAATTTAATCGGTTGCTTCGTGCTTGGCTACGCGACACATTTTTTATTTAAGACAACCTTGCTGCATCAGTATGCGATGACGGCACTTGGAACCGGTTTTGTCGGTTCCTTCACGACCTTCTCGACGTTCAGTGTCGAATCGGTTGAATTGTTGCGGGCTGGTGTGTACAGTTATGCGTTCGCCTATATCAGTCTCAGTTTGTTTGGCGGCCTGTTGTTGTCTTACGTGGGTTACCTCCTCGGAACACGCCGGTTACGCCGCTTTCAAAAGGAGGAGGTCTCATGAATCTCCTTGCTCTTGCGACCGGTGCCTTTTTTGGGGCAATCAGCCGCTTCGCCTTAAGCCAGTGGATGAAAACAGTGTGGAAACAGGATTTTCCGTTGGCGACATTCCTCATCAATGTGCTCGGTTCGTTTTTACTCGGTCTTGTCATCGGCTCCCACCTCGATTCGACCTGGACGTTGTTGCTCGGGACCGGATTCCTCGGCTCATTTACGACGTTTTCGACCTTTAAGCTGGAAACGCTACAACTCGTTCAGAATCAAAATCGAAAGACATTGGTGCTGTATCTCGGACTCAGTTACCTCTGCGGGATCGGTGCCGCTTTTTTAGGAATCATTCTTGCCTGATCGACATAAAAAAACCAGAATCAATTCCCTGCCTCAAGGAATCGATTCTGGTTTTTCGTTGTGTTTTAGTCATTCAGCCAGAACAAGCCGACTGTTTCTGCTCCGGCGTGTGTTCCGATTGCCGGACCGAACGTCCCGTCGAGCACCGTCAGTTCCGGGAATTTTGCTGCGACTTGTGCGCGCAAATCAGCTGCCATCTCTGGTGCCATCGTCGTTGCGACATAAATCCGGTTTTTATAAAACGTATGCTGACGCATCGCTTCTTCGACCTGTTTAATGATTTCGATGTACGCCTTTTTCAGCGACCGCGCTTTTTTAAACGGGACGATTTTTCCGGATTCGTCCGTCGTGATGATCGGTTTGATGCTGAGCAGGTTGGCGAGGAACAAATCACCGGATGAGACACGTCCGCCCCGGCGCATCGTCTCCATGTTTCCGACGATCATGTAGAAATGCGTTTTCTTCGCCAGTCCATGCAAGGCTGCCGTAATTTCTTCGACTGACTTGCCTGCTGCTTCAAGTTCCATGCCGTAACGGATGAATTCCTGTTGGTTTTCAAACGCCGTATGGGAATCAATGATATGGACCGGGAAGCTGGCTGCTTCCGCTGCCGATGCTGAACTTTGCACCGTACTCGACAAACCGTTCGTACAGTGGACAGCAATCGCACAGTCATATCCTTCTTCTTTTAATCGTTCATACGTCCCGACGAATTCCCCAAAAATCGGTTGCGAGGTTTTGGCGACCAACTTCTTGTCTGCCTCAAGCGCGCGGAATAACCGTTCGACGGTAATCGTATCTTCGTTATATGCTGTCTCACCGAGCAAGATTTGAATCGGTACGACATTGACGCCGATTGCTTCTGCCTCTTCCTTTTTGAAATAGGCCATACTATCGGTCACCCATGCTATTTTAGTCATTTTCCTATGCCTCCGTTAGATTCTTCTCGCTTTATCCTACCATACTCGCTTAGGATGTTAGCAAAAAAACGTTACTGCATCCGACTAAATTGGAAGGTCGTCCGTTTTTCATAGACCTCGTCTGCCCGCAAGACGACAGACGGAAAATCCGGCTGATTGATGGCATCCGGCAACCCCTGGGTCTCAAGACAAATTCCAAGATACGGTGTTGCGCGACGTCCGGCAATCGTAAAGTCTCCCGCCAGATGATTGCCCGTATAGACGACGACGCCCGGTTGATCGGTCTCGACACGCAGTGTCCGACCGCTGACCGGCTCTTCCAATACAATTTCCCCGCCTTCTTTTAATAGGAACGGGTGGTCGACGCCGCTGCCGGCCTGACGTAATGCTTCATCGCTCGCATGTGTCACTTCATACAGAGAACGCGCTGTCCGGAAGTCAAAGACAGTCTCATTGACGGATAAAATCTCACCCGTCGGAACCGATTCCTCATTTAACGGAATATAAAACGGTGCATCCATTCGCAAACGGTGCTGCTCAATCGTCGTTTTTGCATTTCCCGTCAAATTGAAATACGTGTGGTTCGTCGGACTGAACGGTGTCGAAGCCGTCGTCGTCGCATGGTAGGTTAAAATCAACGCATCGTCATCGGTCCAGTCAATCGTCAACCGGACATCAAGTTGTCCCGGATAACCGTTTTCGCCATCCGGACTCGTCAACAACAGGTGGAGCGTGTCGCCGTCGATTTCATGTTCAAAAAATCGGTTCGACCAGTTGACGCTGCCGCCATGCAGATGATGATCGCCTTCGTTTTGTTCAAGGATATAATTCATCCCTTCGAGCGCAAATGCTCCGTTGGCAATCCGACCGCCGACCCGTCCGATCGTCGCCCCTAAATGATGGGGATCTTCTAAATATTCTTCGATATCATCAAAGGCCAAGACGACATTTTCGATCGTTCCCTGTTGATCCGGAACGCGGATTGCCGTGATTTTCCCGCCTAAATTGAGTAGCTCTACGCTGTGTCCGCTGCGATTCATCAATGTAAAAGCGATGATCGGTTGCTCGCCGGAATACCCGACTTCTTTTGTTGTAATCATGCGCCTTATCCTCCTGTATCAATCTGCTCTTGCTTTCATTTTTACCCAGGATCAGCTAAAAAAAAACAATCGTCCGATTCCAGCACGCGGAATCAAACGATTGTCAGGTCCAGTCGGTTTCCATCGGCAGGACGATTTTGATCCGCGTCCCGTTCCCGGGTCGCGAATGGATCGTGCACTGAGCGGTGGTTCCATATCGCCGGATCAAGGCCCGGCGCAATAAAAAGAGATTACTCGTTTCAAGCTTTTTGTCCTGCTCCCATCGTTTCAAGAAGTCTAACGGCAGTCCCGTTCCATTGTCCGTCACTTCCAACACCCAATGGGCTTCCTCCTGAAATGCCCGGACGTCGATCCGGTGATGAGGTCCACTTTGCGGAAAGGCATGCCGTAACGCATTATCGACCAGTTGCGTCACGAGCAGCGGAAAAACAAAATGTTCTTCGACAGCCGTCTCGATGTCGAGATCGATCGTGACGGCAGCAGATGTCAACGGATGATGCCGGCGTATCCCTTCAAGCGATAAATACGACTTCAGCGTCAGCAACTCCTCGCGCAGCGGATGGAGATCCATCCGGCGAGCCGTCGTCAACAGTTGCCGTAACGCACCCAGCTGATGTTTGACGGGGCTGTCCGGATCCGCCGTTTGGTGGATTTCGTCGACGATGCCAAGCAGATAATTCATGCTTAAAATCGGTTTGATCGTTTGGTTCGGAGAGTGCTCGAGTTGCTCGTCTTGATACAGCGCCAGTTCCCGAGCCAACAGTCCGACCAGTTGTTCCATTGTCTGTTCCATCGTATCGTCAAACAGATTAGCCGGGAACCAACAGACGATGCCGGCTTTTTTCCCTTCGATCTGGAACGGGTGGAACGAGACAATTTGATGCGTCAGTGCATCCTCCGACCGGTGGACTACTCCGGCTTCCACCCACTCGATAATCGTCTGATGTTGAAACAAATCGGCGGTGTCGTGTCCCGTTCGGACATCCGCCAGAATCCCGTCTGCGCCGAGCAATACCACACGGTTAATCTTCGTCTCGGCCAAAATCGTCGTGCCGATCTGACGGGCAACGTCGACCGTCAATCCATGTTTCCGTAACGGACGGATCGCATCAAGCAGGCGATATGCGCGTGCCGACTCGCGGACAAACAGTTCATGTTCAAGCTTTAACTGGGCTCGCAGAATTGCGATGAACACACTGATTCCGACAGCATTGACGAACAACATCGGAAAGACGGCCTGGCGTGTCAATTCCAGGACAAGGGCTTGGTCTGAAGCTAACAGCAGGGCAATCCCAATATCAAGAATGACGGCACTCAAGACAATCCCGATCGGTTGGAGCAAGGCATACTGATCCTTCATCCGCCAGTGCCGGCTGTACAATCCGCTTAACAATCCCGCTAAAACGGCGATGATCCAACCGGATTCCGCACCAAACGATCCGAGCCAAAATCGGTGAAAACCTACGAGCAAACCGGTCACTCCGCCAACAAGCGGTCCGCCGAGCAGACCACTCGTCACGATAATCGTCAGTCGGGTATCGACGACCCATTGATTGGGCGAGACTGCAAGTCCAAGCAACGGATCAATCGTCTGGTCCGCCGACAAGCCGATGCCGGCATAATTCATCAGGATGCCGGATACAACAAACACGCTTAACAACACCAGGTGATGGGCACGTCGCGAAGACGTCTGGAACAGGTGCCGTGACGTCCGCCACTGCGATAATAAAAAGGCCAGTAAAGCCAACATGCCTAAGCGGCTGAGTAAAAACGGAATTTGCTCAAGCACCGGAAACCTCCCTTCTCATGAACCCTCTATTTGTCTTGTTACCTCTTTCCCGGTCGCTTCACCGTTTCCCTACCAACTGAAATATTCTTTACACATTCGCCGTGAATTTCAATTTCCGACTGATCTTTTCCCGAAAAAAAGCGCCTTCCGCACAGGGCGAAAGACGCAACAGGTTATTCCGCTTGTTCAAGCGGGTGCAACCATAATTTAATTTGATTGATCTGATAGTTTTCCATCTCGATCACTTCGACTGAGAAGGCTTCCGTATCGATGTGTTCTCCCGGTTGTAAATCGATGTTGTGCATCTGAATCCAACCGCCGATCGTATCGACGTCCTCATCGTTCGTAAACGTCAAGCCGAATCGGTTTTCAAGATCTTCCAGCAATACAGTACCGGCAATCAGATACTCATTGTTCGGCAACTCTTGGATTTCTTCGACTTCATCCGTGTCAAACTCGTCACGGATTTCACCGACGATCTCTTCGAGCAAGTCTTCCATCGCGACGATTCCGGCTGTTCCGCCGTATTCGTCGACGACCAATACGATGTGAGAGCGCGTTTTCTTCATTTTCCGCAACGTGTCTTGGAGCGATGTGACTTCCGAGACGACCGGTAAATCTTTCACGTAATGTGTGACCGGATGGTTATTCCCGTTGGCGAAGTCCGTCAACATCTCTTTGACGTTGATGTAACCGAGAATCCGGTCTTTATCATTTTCTTCTGTGACCGGATAACGTGTAAACGGATTATCCATGAAGATTTCCATCAATTCGTCTTTTGACAACCGTTCTGAGATCGTCGCCATCCGCATCCGCGGAACCATCAAATCTTTTACGACATGTTCGTCAAACGCAAAGACGTTCTGCATGAGCGCAAGTTCCGTCTGATTGATTTCACCGCTTTGGAAACTTTGTGCCATGATGATTTTCAACTCATCTTCTGAGTGGGCTTGTTCGTGTCCAGCCGGTTTGACACCGAATAATCCAAGGAACAGTCGGGCCGAACCATTCAGCAACCAAATGAACGGGTACATGATTTTCCCGAAAATATACAGTGGACGGGCAAACAATAAGGTCATTTTTTCCGCATACTGAATCGCAAGTGTCTTTGGTGCCAATTCTCCGATAACGACGTGTAAAAACGTCACGGAAACAAAGGCAATCCCGAATGACAATAAGGTCGAAACGGCAGCCGACACACCAAATTCATCAAACACCGGGTGTAAGATTTTTTCGACGGTCGGTTCACCGAGTGCCCCAAGACCAAGTGCCGTTACCGTGATTCCAAGCTGACAGGCAGACAAGTAATAATCGAGGTCGCCGGCAATCTTTTTCGCCAAGATGGCACTTTTGTTTCCTTCCTGAATCATTTGATCCAGACGCGACATCCGTACCTTCACGACAGCAAACTCTGATCCGACGAAAAACGCGGTCAACGCGATCAATAACACCACTAAAAATAAATTGATAAATAATATAGTATCCAAAATCCCCTAAACAGGGGTCACCTCCATTTTTTTGTTACAGCTGAGCAATCAACGAAGCAATCAATGTTAACCGACGCGACAATTCAAGCCGAATTTCTTGTTTCTCAAAATCCGTCGCCTGCATCAAACGCTGTTCGAGTCCCGTGACCGTGTTTTGAAGCTGCTGTACTTCCTGATAAATGGCGTCACCCGTTTTGACTTCACGCTCCGTGAAGAAAGCAAGAATCTCTTGCAGGGACAGCCGTTGTGTTTTTAAATACTCAATCTTTTGAATATGTTGAATGACATCTTCCGTATACAAACGATAGCCGGATGCTGTGCGCTCTGTTGTTAATAAACCGAGCGATGTATAGTAGTCGATCGTCCGTTTTGATAAGCCGGTGGCCTCCGCGACCTGACCGATTTTAAGCAACGCCTTCCCAAAGATCCTCACCTCCCTCTCATTAAATAATGCTTTTATCATACCACGGTTAAACCGTACACAACAACGTTATGCTTATTAGGCACCTAAAAAAAACGCCCCCTCTTTCTTAGAGGAGACGTTCCGTTTGCTCAAGCTATTTTTCAGACTTAGTTTGTTACCGCTTCCTTCATCGGTGTTCCGACAATCGACCGTTCGAGCAGTTCAACGACGTCATAGGTCGCAACCTGTTCATCGACTTCCTTCGCTTTTGTCCCGTCGCTGAGCATCGTCAGGCAGTACGGACAAGCCGATCCGATGACGGATGGTTGAACCGTCAACAACTGCTCGGTCCGGGCGACATTGACACGTGCCCCGACTTTTTCCTCCTGCCACATCATGCCGCCTCCGGCTCCGCAACACATCCCTTTTTCCCGGTTGCGTTCCGTTTCGACAAGCGTGATTCCCGGAATCTTCTCTAAGATGTAACGCGGTGCATCATAAATATCATTGTAACGACCAAGGTAACACGAATCGTGATAGACTACCCGTTCACTGACCTCATGGATCGGTTTGATCCGTTGATCGTCAATCAACCGGGCGAGCAATTCCGTATGGTGGTACACTTCGACGTCCGGACTGAGACCAAAGTCCGGGTACTCATTTTTGAACGTATTGTACGCATGCGGATCGATCGTGACGATTTTTTTGACGCCGTATTTCTCAAACGACTTGATGTTCGCTTCCGCCAGTTCCTGGAACAGAACCTCATTCCCGATGCGGCGTGGTGTATCGCCGGAGTTTTTCTCATCGTTGCCGAGAATCGCAAACGAGATGTCCGCTTCATTTAAGATTCGCGCAAACGCCATCGCGATTTTTTGACTGCGGCTGTCATATGAGCCCATTGCTCCGACCCAGAAGAGGTATTCGAACTCTTCGCCGGCTTTTTTCTTTTCTTTTGCAGTCGGCACGACCAACTCTTCGCGCGTTTTGCGCCAGTTTTCGCGTTCTTTCCGGTTCATTCCCCATGGATTCCCTTGACGTTCGATGTTCGCCATCGTCCGTTGCATCTCGGGATCCATTTTTCCTTCCATCATCACAAGGTGACGACGGAGGTCGATGATTTTATCGACGTGTTCGTTCATGACCGGACATTGATCTTCACAGTTCCGGCATGTCGTACAGGCCCAAATTTCTTCTTCTGTGATGACGTTGCCGATCAGCGAATCCGGCACAACATCCATCTGACCTGCCGCAGCAAGCGACGCGATTTGATTGCCTTGTGATCCTTCAAAGGCAAACGCCGGTGCCCACGGAGATTTTTGAGTGATCGCTGCCGTCTTCATATTCAGGTGATCACGCAGTTTAACGATCAAGTCCATCGGTGACAGCATCTTTCCGGTTCCACTCGCCGGACACATGTTGGTACAGCGACCGCATTCGACACAGGCATACAGGTCAACGAGTTGCTTCTGATTAAAATCTTCAATCCGGTTGACACCAAAGCTGAATTCCGCTTCGTCGTCTTCCGCTTCTTCCATGACCGATAAATCGATCGGTGTAATCCGTCCGACTTTTGATGTCCGTCCAAGCCAAACGTTGGCGGTTCCGGCAATCAAGTGCGCATGTTTTCCTTGTGGAATATAGACCATGAAGCTCAGCAGGAACAAGAGATGGACCCACCAGAAGAAGACAAACAGACCAAACGCCACTTGTTCCGGTACCCAGCTGAATAAAAAGGCAATCGCTGACGCCACCGGTTCTCCGAACGTCGAATGATTTTCATAGACCAGGAAAAATCCGTTTCCGAACAGAACGGCGACCATTAACCCGCCGATGAAAATCAACGCCAGTCCGGCCATGAAGTTCCGTTTCAGACGAACCAGTTTTTCAACATAGCGGCGGTAGAATCCCCAAACGACAGCCACTAAGATGACGAGCATGACGATTTCTTGGAAAAATGTAAAGATCGGATACAGTGGTCCGAGCGGGACGTGCGGAAAACGTTGTCCGACCGCAAGTCCTTTCCAGATAAAATCAATCGCTCCAAATTGAACGAGTAAAAATCCATAAAACATCATGACGTGAATCGTGCCACTTTTCTTATCCTTCAACAGTTTCTTTTGACCGAATACGTTGACGAGAACTGCATTGAGCCGTTCTTTGTTCGTCAGCGTCCATTCCGCCTTTTTCCCCCTGCGAATCGCCTCATACCGACTTTTGACAAGCGTGACGAACAAGTAACCTGCATAACCTGCGACGAGCAGGAAGGCAATCCAGTTAATCAGTAAAAACGTCCCCATGAAACAAGCCCCTTTCCCCCTAAAGCCATTATTTGATATGAGTATAGCATATAATGAATGGCTATTCATTCATTATTTTAATGTTTTTTCTGAGACGCTGTTAGATGAAAGACCACACAAAAAACGTATTGTTCTCTCTCGCTTTACTCAGGCGAGTGAAAACAACACGTTTTACCAATCACGTTTTTTAATTTTGATCCGGTATTAATACGATTTTCCCGAGCTTTCCTGTCTCTTTAAAATACGTCTGGGCTGCCGCTGCTTCTTCCAGCGGAAATGTCCGGTCGATGACGGGTTCCAGTTTGCCGGCAGCAATCGCGTCAAGCATCCGTGCAAATTCAGCACGTGTTCCGAGGACAGAGCCGTAAAACGTCAAATGCTTTAAATACAGCGTCCGGAAATCCAAGTTGGTCTGCTGACCGCCGGCAGAACCGGAAATGCAGAACTTCCCGCCATTTTTCAAAACAGTCAGCGCCGTCTTGAACATCGGATCCCCGACCACGTCGAGCACAGCGTCAATCGGTCCGCCGTTAACGGCGATGATCTCGTCCGCCAATTGTTCCGAGTGGTACGACAAGACATGCGTGGCGCCAAGACGTTTGAGTGCCTCTTCCGTCTTCAAATCTCCGACCACGGCAATGACGGTCGCCCCAAACACGCGGGCGGCAATCTGGACATTCAAGGAACCGACGCCGCCGTTTGCGCCTGTAACGAGGACCGTTTGTCCCGGTTGGAGTTGCACTTGTTCGTTCATGTGCCATGCGGTTAATCCACTGACGGAGAAAACAGCACTTTTCGTGTAATCGGTTAGCGGCATCGCATAACACAGTTCTGCCGGCCAAACGACATACTCGGCATATCCTCCGTCATACTCTGATCCGATGAACGCCATGTCTTCACTGATATGTTCCGTTCCCGTCCGACCGCCTGAAGTGAACGGAAACAAGACGACGTCTTGACCGTTGCGTGCCTCGTCGACCCCGCTTCCGACTTGCACGATTCGTCCACTGATGTCAGAACCGGGGACACGAGGAAACTGAACGCCTTCCGGTTTCCAGCCTGATTGGGTGTCCGTTCCGTAGGCGCCTTCCCGCATCCAGATTTCCGTATTGTTGATGCCACATGCTTTCACTTCGATCAGAACTTCTCCGGCGCGCGGTTTCGGTACTGAACGTTCGACGACTTCGAGTTGCTCGACACCGCCGTATCCCTTCACTTGGACAACTTTCATAGAATCAGCTTCTTTCTCTTTTTATGGTGATGCTTTACCTTTTCCTCTCTTCTTTTTTCTCAAAACCCGTTCACCCATCCTTCTAAGAAAAGAGGAGCTGACACAAAAAAGAACCACCCGTTCTTTCACACGCAGCTCCTGCAGGAGTTGCGTATGAAACGAGTGATTTTTTTTAGACGGGACAAGGACGACAACTGAACATCCTCGTTTGTGTCCGGATGAATCGTTGCGTTCATCTCTTTGTTGCTGATTGTTGTCTTATTTCTTGAGTTTCATCGCATTGGCAATTAAACCGGGTAAGTCCGTATTGTCATGTAAACCGGCAAACTGATCGCTGTGGGGACCGTATGCATACAACGGAACATCTACACCTGTATGAACAGTTGTCGTCCAACCGACATAGGCCCGCTTACTGATCATTTCATTCAACAGCATGACACGTTTTTTAGAATCAGCAGTTTGGAGCGTCTTGACTTCTTGAGCAGTCAAATCAAATGATGTTTCTTGTTTGACGATTTCCGCGATATTCGTCAAATCATCATTAAATTGACGGACCATCTGGTCACCGGTTGCTTTGACGTTCTTCAAGACTTCCGGCTTTGCCACATACTCATCATAACCGCCAACCGTCATCCCTCCTGTTTCATGATCGCCTGCTACGACGACCAACGTGTTTTTATCTTTTGCCGCAAAACGCATCGCTTCTTTTACGGCTTTGTGGAAGGCGTCCGAATCCTTCATCGCCCAGGCAGCATCATGTGCATGACCTGCCCAATCAATCTGACTGCCTTCCACCATCAGGAAAAATCCTTCTTTATCTTTATTCAGCGTTTGAATTGCTTTTTTTGTCATCGTCGACAAACTTGGTTGTTTCGTCAATTCTCGATCGAGTTCCGGTGCCATTCCTTCCTCGGCAAACAAGCCGAGCACTTTTCGCCCATCGGTCTCCTGAAGACTTTCCAGCGAGTCGGCATATTGATATCCGGCGCGTTCCGCTTTTTTGACGAGGTTTCCTGCTTCTTGTACGCCACCATTTTCCTTATCAAAGAAATACTTTTGACCGCCGCCAAGCAAGACATCTACTTTCATCTCATCCATGTATTGTTTTGCGATGTCTGCTTCGTTGGCACGTGAAGCGACGTGGGAAGCGAAGACAGCCGGCGTCGCATGTGTGATGGCAGATGTCGCTACCAGTCCCGTTGATTTGCCGACACGGTCCGCCCGGTCAAGGATTGATTCAACTTCCTGCCCACTTGGATTCATCCCGATCGTGCCGTTGTTCGTTTTTGTGCCCGTTGCCATCGCCGTTCCTGCCGCAGCAGAGTCCGTTACTTTAGAACTCGCGGAATATGTCCGCATCATGCCCTTGAGCTGACGATCCAGTTCCGTCTCGTCACCGCCGTTGTACCAACGATAATTTGTTGCGTATGACGCAGAATAACCGTCCGGAATCATCATGATGACATTTTTGACCTTTTTCTTCGACTCCGTCTGTGGTTTTGCCTCGACGTGTCGTGGTGCTTCATATGTATACGCCGTGACACCTGCCACTAATGTCATTCCCAGTACGCTTGTCGTGATCCATGTTTTCTTCATGATTGTAACTCCTCCTCAAATCTGTTCTGTCTTCATCGTAGAAGACCGATGTAAACGGATGATGGAGAAGACTTTAATAAATGTAAAGATTTAATGTCACACTGTTACCATGTCATCTTTTCGAATACGTAATACGATCTTGATGCTTCCCGCAAGTGATCCCGCAACGGTCCAAGCACGTCACGATTCAGGAGATAGTCCCCCAGCTGTTCGATCGGCACCCACTGACAGGCGACGACTTCTCGGTCAGGGTCATTTGGTAACAATTCGCCTCTGGCCGTACACTCAAAATAGGTAACGAGACTGTGGGCATCAAACTGTTCGATGAAGTTTTCTGTCACGTATGCCAGTTGGAACGTCTCGACGGACAGTCCGGTTTCTTCTGCCATCTCCCGTTTTAAAGCGTCCGCCAGCGTCTCGCCGGCTTCAATCACACCACCCGGCAGACTCCAGATCGATTCCGCTCCATCCGCCTGATTTTTGACCAACAACAACTGATCCCCTTGTCTGACAATCCCGACGACAATCCGGTATAACGTTCTCATGCTGATTCCCCCTTTGTCATGAACACAAAAAAAGCAGCCCGTTCAAATATCCTTTGAATGGAACTGCTCCGGCACATACTTATTCTAATCCAAGCGATTGCGGTAATTTCACGGCACGTGCATATGCTGTTTTGTAATCTTTTTTCGACACGGCCTGTTCGACTTCCCGGATTGCCGGATGATTTTCTTCTGAAAAGGCACCTAAGATCGTCAAATAACGTTCGTAGACCGAATCATCTTCTTTTCGTGAATGAAGTAACGCCGTATACAGCATGACCGTATCTTCACCGTACAAGACCGGTAAGTCTTCGTTAATCAATAATAAGGAATCAATCGCGTCCGAATCGACTTTCGAATTGTATTCCGTCATGACCTGCTCTGCAAGCGCCTCAAGTTGATCGCGCCATTCGTTGTATTTCGGCTCATCATTTTCCAACCACTCGAACCAATCTTCTTCGAGCATCTGTTCCATCTCTTTTACCGTTTGTTCAAATGCCATCTGTCTCACTCCGTTCCCAAGTTAATTCAATCGTATACGTGCCGACCGGCTGATGGTTCATCATCAGGTCGTACTGGAATTGCATGCGTTGTTCTGTCATTTCGATTGTTGCCGTTTCCGTCTCCATGACCATCTGACCAAACTGGCTCTCATAACCACTTTTCGTCTTTTGACCCAGTATGAAGACATGATGCATCGAGACCGGACCTTTTCGGTTCAACGCCACCTGATCGAGTGACCATTTGATGGTCGTGTCAATCGGTTGATCGTCCTCTTGAATGAACTTCAGGGCAAACCCGTCCTTCGTTTCGAACAATGTGCCATCGGTTTCAAGCTCGACAGATTCTCGCATCGCTTCATCTTGAATCGATGTGACTTGTCGCAACCGCACCGGATAACGTGTTGGTTTCACTTTTTATCACCTCACCGTCTAGCGTACACGATTTTCTGATGTCCTGCATCTTCTGCTTTCTGTACGCCAAAACAAAAAAGACCGGATTCAGCATCTGCCAAATCCGGTCTTCTTCTCAGCGTACGCGGTACAGACGTGCTTCGAACGGCTGAAGCGTCAATTCTGTTCCTTCGTGATACGTCGTCTCGTAGTTCGCGAGCATGACGTTATCCGAGTGAAGAATGATGTCGGTATCGACTTCCGCCACTTCATCTTTTAGATTCGTCACGATCAGGAATTGTTCATTTCCGAGTGTTCGTGTGTAAGCATACACTTTTGTATCCTCAGGAAGGATTAAGTCGTATTCTCCGTAAATTAACGTTTCTTCCATCTTTCGAATCTGAATCATCCGTTTGTAGAAGTTCAGGATCGAGTCTTCATCTGTTTGCTGGGACGCGACGTTAATATCCGCGAAGTTCGGATTGACGCCGAACCATGGCGACTGTTCCGAGAACCCGCCGTTTTGTTCATTCGTCCACTGCATCGGTGTGCGGGAGTTATCACGGGACGAGTTCCAGATGACTTCCATGATCTCTTCATGTGTTTTCCCTGATGCCAGTTGCATGTTGTACATGTTTTTCGTCGCGACATCATCGTAGTCGGAGATGTCGGGGAACTGAACGTTTGTCATCCCAATCTCTTGCCCTTGGTAGATGAACGGCGTCCCTTGCATGAAGAAGTACATCATCGCAAGTGACTTCGCGCTTTGTTTCCAGTATTGTCCTTCATCACCCCAAAGCGAGACGGAGCGGACTTTATCGTGGTTTTCAAGATACAGTGCGTTCCAGCCTGTTTCTTCAAGTCCTTTTTGCCATTTCGTCAAAACTTGTTTCAGTTTGACAACGTCGACGCCTTTTTCGGCGTCAGCCCGCCACAGATCCATGTGTTCGAACTGGAAGACCATGTTCATTTTGCCGTTTTCTTCTCCGACCCAAAGATCGGCTTCTTCCGGTGTTACACCGTTCGCTTCACCGACTGTCATGATGTCGTATTTGGAGAACGTCTCATTCTTTAATTCTTCGAGATATTCGTGAATCCCTTCGACATTCATATGCATCTCAAATGAAGGGACGTGCGGCATACCGAGTGGATTTGGCAAGTCGGCATACGATTGATCCTTGTTGATGTGGCTGATGGCATCGATCCGGAAACCGTCGACCCCTTTATCAAGCCACCAGTTGATCATCGTGTAGACCGCTTGACGCATGTCTTTATTCCGCCAGTTCAAATCGGGTTGACGACGTGAGAAGACGTGCAGGAAATACTGCTCGGTCTTTTCATCGTATTCCCAGGCTGAACCGCCGAAGATGCTTTCCCAGTTGTTCGGCTCACCGCCGTTGACTGCATCCTTCCAGATGTACCAGTCACGTTTATCGTTGTCTTTTGACGAACGGGATTCGAGGAACCACGGGTGTTCGTCCGACGTATGATTGACGACTAAATCCAGCAGTACTTTAATATCGCGTTTATGTGCTTCTTCCATTAATAAATCAAAATCGGCCATCGTTCCAAATTCGTCCATGATGTCTTCATAATCACTGATGTCATATCCGTTGTCATCGTTTGGTGATTTGAACATCGGGCAAATCCATAACACATCGACTCCGAGATCTTTCAGATAATCCAATTTTGCGATGATACCCGGGATATCGCCGATTCCATCGTTGTTTGCATCATAAAAGCTGCGTGGATAAATTTGATAAGCAACTGCTTCTTTCCACCAAGCTCGCGTGAGTGTTTTTTGTGCCGTTTCCGGACGCGGTATCATTTGTGTCATTATGGATAAATCCTCTCGTATTTCAGTCTTTGTTGTCCGTTTTTTTATACAAATTCTCGACGTTTTATACTATTCATCGGTTTAGTTTTTTATAGCGCAACCGATTGCGCAAATACCCTATCTTTATCTTATCAAACCCAGTTGGAATGTCAACGATTCGAGGTTGATTCCGTTACTTTACACAATTGCCGAATTTGATTTTCAAACAAAATTTTTCTAACAGAAATACATTACATTTACTGAATTATCCTACACTGTTTATCGGTCAATTTCTAGCCTTTTGCACAACCTTTTCCCGGAAAAATGAATCTTTTTTTCAATCTTCGGGTATATCCTTAACAATGCGAATAAAAAAGGGGGATTTTGTAAGATGGACGGACAGTTTTTGATTAATGGACAATGGCTCAATCATGAGCGGGAACGAACCGATGTCAAAAATCCGGCGACCGGGGAAGTCGTCGGGAGTGTACCGAACGGAACAAAGTCAGATGTCAACGATGCCGTCGAAGCCGCCCGTAAGGCTTTTCCGGAATGGTCGAAACGAAGCGTATACGAACGCGCTGCCTTACTTGAAAAATTGTATGCGAAGATGCTTGAGAAAAAGGATGAATTGGCACGGCTGATGACACTCGAGATGGGAAAACCCCTCGCCGAGTCGGAAGGCGAAGTCGAGTATGCGGCGAACTTCGTCAAATGGTTTGCGGAAGAAGGAAAACGCGCCTACGGTCGGATCATTCCGTCACATGATACAAACAAACGACTGCATGTCATCAAACAGCCGGTCGGTGTCGTCGCTGCGATTACACCATGGAATTTCCCGGCAGCAATGATTACACGTAAGTTGGCACCTGCACTCGTCGCCGGCTGTACGTTTGTCTTAAAACCGCCAACAGCTACTCCGTTGACCGCACTCCGCCTGCTTGAGCTCTGTCAGGAAGTCGGCATTCCGGACGGTGTCGTCAATGCCGTAACGGGCAGCGGTAAAGACTTGGGGGAATCGCTTGCGACCCATCCCCACGTCGATAAGATCACCTTCACCGGTTCAACTGAAGTCGGTCGGACATTGATGGCTCAAGGTGCCGAGACGATCAAGGCGATGTCCCTCGAACTTGGCGGACATGCTCCGATCCTTGTATTTGATGACTGCGATTTGGATCTTGCTGTCGCTGAAACGATTAAATCGAAGTTCCGGAACGGCGGGCAAACATGTGTCTGTGGGAACCGCATTTATGTATCCGATTCGATTTACGACGCTTTCGTCGAAAAACTGGGTCAAGAAACAGCTAAACTGAAAACCGGCAACGGACTCGACAACGACACGAAAATCGGACCGATGATCAACAAGTCCGGCTACGACAAAGTCAAAAAACATGTCGATGACGCCACATCGGCCGGTGCACGGATCGTAACCGGCGGAACAGGACAAACCGACGAGGATCAGGATGTCTACTATTATGAAGCAACGGTTCTCGCTGACGTCACTCCACAGATGCTGATCATGAACGAAGAGACGTTTGGTCCGGTCGCCCCCGTCCAACGGGTCAGTTCGGATGAAGAAGCCGTTCATTATGCCAATCAGACGCCGTTTGGTCTGGCGTCTTACGTCTTTACGAACAACTATGCCCGTGCATTCCGGGCCATCGAAAATCTCGATTATGGAATCGTCGGTTGGAATGACGGTGTTCCTTCGGCGGCTCAAGCACCGTTCGGCGGCATGAAACAGTCCGGTGTCGGACGTGAAGGCGGTTCTGAAGGACTTGAAGCTTATCTTGAAACGAAGTATGTCTCGATTGGCGGTCTCGACCAATGAACGCCGCTGAACGATTCGTCGATTGTCTCAAAGCAGAAGGTGTGACACACATTTTCGGTGTGCCGGGGGAAGAGAACATTACGTTACTCGAAGCGATCAGTAAGTCAGACATCACCTTCGTGACGACACGTCATGAAACAAACGCGGCATTCATGGCCTCGATGTTCGGCCGATTGAGCGGACGCCCCGGCGTCTGCCTTTCGACGCTCGGACCCGGTGCAACAAATATGATGACCGGTATCGCCAGTGCGACGATGGATCATTCTCCGGTCGTCGCGATTACCGGGCAAGGGGCGACGTGGCGGCAACATAAAGCCTCGCATCAGATGTTCGATTTGGTTGAGATGTACCAACCGATTACAAAATCCAGTACATCGATTTCTTCCGGTGAAGTCATTTCAGAAGTCGTCCGTCAGGCGTTTGCTCAAGCTGCTTCCGAAAAACCGGGCGCGACCCACATCTCCTTCCCGGAAGACATCGCTAAAGCTGACGTCGATGCCAAAACTCCTTTGCTTGTGGATAGTGCTCCAACGTATCTGCATCCGACCTCGGTCAAGGACAGTGCTGTCTTGCAACAGATCGAGCACGCGACAAAACCTGTTGTCATCGCAGGATTTGGCATCAACCGGAGCGGAGCGACGGATGCCTTTCGTCACTTCGTCGAACGTTTAGGTGTCCCCGTCGTCGAGACGATGATGGGAAAAGGAACGATTGCGTCCGACCACGAGCTCGCTGCTCACACGATCGGCCTGCCAAACGCTGATTATAATCAACGCATCATCGACCAAAGCGATCTAATCATCGCAATTGGTTATGACATTACGGAACTGCCGCCGTCGAAATGGAACCCGAACCGGACACCGGTCCTCCATATCGACACGAATCAACATGAGGTGGACCAGTATTATCCGGTCGTCGCCAATTTGATTGGTTCGTTGCCGGATACGTTACGGTTACTTGCCGAAGACGTGCCGAATCGTGCCTGGTCCGGTTGGCAACAAGACCGTGATCGATTACGCAAGGAAATTCAGGCACCCTACTCGATGGCACTGCCGCTTCACCCGCAAAGTATCGTCCGGGAATTGGAACAGGCGATTGGTTCGGACGGGATGGTCTTTTCCGATGTCGGCGCGCATAAAGTTTGGCTCGGACGGCATTTTCAAACGACACGCCCGAATCAACTGTTCATTTCGAACGGCTTCTCTTCGATGGGGTACGGGTTATCAAGTGCCATCGCCGCGAAACTGCTTTATCCGGACCGGCGTGTCCTCTGTGCGTCAGGTGACGGGGCCTTTTTAATGAATGGTCAGGATCTTGAGACGGCTGTTCGGCTGAAATTGCCGATCGTCGTCATCATCTGGCGTGACGGGACGTATGGACTGATCGAATGGAAACAACAGCAAGCTTACGGACGGGCACCTTATATCGAATTCGACAATCCGGACCTCGTGCAACTCGCTGTCGCCTTTGGCGCACTTGGTCTGCGTGTCGGAGAACACGGCACACTTTCCGCTTGTCTCGAGCAAGCTTTCCTGAGTGACGGACCCGTTTTAATTGACTGTCCGGTCGATTACAGGGAGAATCTGAAGTTAAGTGACCGTTTACGAACTTATGGAGGATGATAGAATGACACAGCTTAGAAAATTACAATCGCTTTCCGACTTTGATCAATTTGTTTCAGAACATACGACATTCGTCATCTGTAAACACAGTACGACCTGCCCGATCAGTTCGGCTGGTTTTTCCGAGTACACGAAGTATGCTGATACGACATCCGTTCCGACTGCTTACTTGTTGGTTCAGGAAGCACGGACCTTGTCGAATCACATCGCAGAACATTACAATGTCCGGCATGAGTCACCGCAAGTGCTGTTTATTCAGGACGGACGCGCTGTTTGGACGACATCGCATTACGACATTACGATGGATGCCCTGAAGACACACGTCGGATAATAACGTGCATTTTATTAAAGCGTCACTCCTTTTGTTTTCAACAAAGCAAAAGGAGTGACGCTTTTTTTATATGAGACGATCCCTCTTATCAATTCATCTTGTTTACAAAAAATAAAATTATCTTTCTTAGCTATTAATATTTGTAATTCAAGTTGAATCAGATTAAGATAGACAACAGATAGAACGACCGTATAGAAATGTGTACTGCCAGTTCATTAAGGAGGAAACCCATGCAACACGAAAAATCTGCTTCCGCTCGTCCCCCCTATGGCATCATTGCCGTACTGATGATCGGTGCCTTTATTGCTTTTTTAAATAACACGTTACTTAACATCGCCCTACCTTCGATCATGAAGGATTTGAACATTGAAACCTCGACCGTTCAGTGGTTGTCGACGGGTTTCATGCTCGTTAACGGGATTTTAATCCCGACTTCCGCTTTCTTGATTCAAAAATTCTCAGTCCGCCGCCTGTTTCTGCTGGCGATGACCTTGTTCTCGCTCGGGACGATTCTCGCCGGCTTTGCGGATGCCTTCCCGGTCCTGCTTGCCGGTCGGATGATCCAGGCTTCTGGATCTGCCATCATGATGCCTCTTTTGATGAACGTCATGCTTGTCAGTTTCCCGATTGAAAAACGCGGCACCGCGATGGGCTTCTTTGGTCTTATCATGATGGGCGCACCGGCTATCGGTCCGACATTATCCGGCTGGATCATCGAGCATTATGATTGGCGGATGTTGTTCCATTTCATCACGCCGATCGCCTTGATCGTTCTTGTGACCGGATTTGTTTTACTCCGTGACGTCAAAGAACGGTCCAATGCCAAGCTCGACTTTACGTCGGTCGTCTTGTCTTCCTTTGGATTTGGAGGTCTGTTGTACGGCTTCAGTTCTGCCGGTTCTAAGGGATGGGACAGTCTCCATGTCATCTTGGCCTTGATCATCGGAGTTGTTGCCCTCGTCACGTTCATCCTGCGTCAATTGAAGATGGAACGTCCGATGCTCAACTTTAAAATTTACCGGTATCCGATGTTCGCCCTGTCGTCGGTCATCTCGATGGTCGTGACGATCGCGATGTTCTCCGGGATGTTGCTCTTACCGATCTACGTTCAGACGATTCGCGGCATCTCTCCGCTCGATGCCGGTCTGATGTTACTGCCGGGAGCCATCTTGATGGCTGTCATGTCGCCAATCAACGGAAAATTGTTTGATAAGATTGGCGGACGTCCGCTGGCGATTACCGGACTGTTCATCACGGTTGTCACGAGTTACTACTTCAGTCAGCTTGAGATGGATACGACGTATACGCATTTGATCATCCTGTATTCGCTCCGGATGTTCGGGATGTCGATGGTCATGATGCCGGTTTCGACGAACGGCCTGAACCAGTTGCCTACCCGTTACTATCCGCACGGGACAGCGATGAACAATACGTTACAGCAAGTCTCCGGTGCGATCGGAACTGCTCTGCTCGTCACGATCATGTCGACCCATGCAAAAACACGCGGGACAGAACTCGCGCAGGAAGCAGCGAAAAACATGACGAGTCAACCGACTGCCGAGGCTGCGGCTGCCATGAAACAGCAAATCGTCATGCAGGCGACGCTCGACGGCATCAACTATGCCTTCTTCATCTCGACGTTTATCGCCGGTCTTGCGTTTGTGCTCTCGTTCTTCATCAAACGAGCGACACAAGCCGAAGATATCATCAGCAACCGGTCGTTGAATGAACAAATCGTCAAACCGCAAGTCTCAAATCAGTAAATCAATTAGTTCTTACGACCGCTTTGTCCTTTTGGATGAAGCGGTTTTTTTTATTTTCAATCTTTATACTGGTACCCCCCATACCTATATGGTATAGTCGAACCAGACAAAGAAACCAAAAGGAGGTGTCCTCTCATGGCACATGATCACCCGCTTGTTCCCCGCTCATCCGAGGAACAAGATGCCTTAACGAAACGCTTAAAACGAATTGAAGGTCAAGTCCGCGGCATTGCCAACATGGTCGCGGAAGACCGCTACTGCATTGATATCTTGACCCAAACCGCATCGATTCAGGCCGCACTCCGGCAAGTGGAACTGCAGATCATCGAACGTCACGTCAAAATGTGTATGCACGATGCTGCAACCGGCAACGAGGACACGGATGTGTATGTCGATGAACTGATGGCCGTCATCGCGCGTCTCAAGAAGTAAGGAGGGATTCAGATGTCGAAAACGATTGAACTCAACATCGAAGGCATGACCTGTGCTGCCTGCTCCGCACGGATTGAAAAGGTCTTAAATCGGATGGACGGTGTCGAAGCGACGGTCAACCTGCCCCTTGAGACCGCTCGAATTGCTGTTCCGGACGACATGGAAGAGCAGACGATCCTCGATAAGATAAAAAAAGTCGGCTACAGCGCCACGCTTAAGACAACTCCGCACGAACAGGTTCAAAACCGCCGGATGCTCTACCGCTTTTGGATCGCCGCCTTGTTGTCCTTGCCGTTGTTGCTCAGCATGGTGTCACACATCCCGAATAGCCCGATCCATTTGCCATTCCTGATGAATCCGTGGCTCCAGTTCACGCTGGCGACACCGGTCCAGTTCATCATCGGTGCTCCGTTCTATATCGGAGCCTATAAGAGCCTGCGCAGCGGAAGCGCCAATATGGATGTCCTCGTCGCCCTCGGGACATCGGCTGCCTACTTTTATTCGGTCGCGGAAATGCTGATCCATCCGGCGATGCCGAATCTCTATTTTGAGACCAGCGCCGTGTTGATCACACTTGTCCTTCTTGGAAAAGTCCTCGAGGACCGTGCCAAACAACAAACGACGGGTGCCATTAAAAGTCTTCTTTCCTTACAGGCGACCGATGCGGTTGTCCTCGAACAAGGCGTCGAACGGACGGTCCCGATGGATCAGATCCAAACCGGGATGCAGCTCGTCGTGAAACCGGGACAAAAAATCCCGGTGGACGGACAGATTGTATCCGGTGATGCCTATCTCGACGAATCGATGTTGACCGGCGAACCGCTTCCGGTTCATAAAACGAACAACGATACCGTCATCGGCGGCACCTTGAACACGAACGGACATCTCGTGATCGAAGCGACAAAAGTTGGTCAGGAGACGATGCTTGCGAACATCATCCGCGTCGTCGAACAAGCGCAGACGGAAAAAGCGCCGATTCAGCGGCAGGCTGACCGGATTTCCGGTGTCTTCGTGCCGATCGTCGTCGCCATCGCCTTGCTGACATTAGTGGTCTGGTGGTGGACGACCGGTTCGTTCGCAGAAGCGATTCGTCCGGCAATCGCCGTACTTGTCATCGCCTGTCCGTGTGCCCTTGGACTTGCGACACCGACTTCCATCATGGTCGGAACGGGCAAAGGAGCCGAACATGGTGTGTTATTTAAAGGCGGTGCGCAACTCGAGTCGTTACAGCATGTCGACGCCGTTGTCTTTGATAAGACGGGAACGTTGACAGTTGGTCGCCCTGTCGTCGTCAAGACGTTTGGTCAGGAGGAAGCCCTTGATTTTGCGGCAGCACTTGAGAAAAAATCGGAACACCCGCTTGCGCATGCGATTACGGAGGAACGGGATGTCGTCTTTGACATCGACCGCTTCACCGTTGATGCCGGACGAGGTGTCAGCGGAGTGATTGTAGGGCGTGACGTGATCGTCGGATCGGCACGCATGATGCGGGAACGTAACCTCCCTCTCCCCGACTGGTCGGCTGCCGGCGCTACATTCGTGTATGTCGCAGTTGATCAGGAAATCAAAGCCGGTTACGCCATCCGGGATGAACTGAAACCTACCACCAAGCAGGTCATTCAAGAACTACAACAAACAAAAGCAGTCTACCTGTTGACCGGTGACCGGCAGGAAGTCGCGGACCAGTTGGCAGTCGAACTTGGTATTCCGCAAGATCACGTCTTCGCTGATGTGTTACCGGTTGAAAAAGCCGACCACGTCAAAGCATTGCAGGCAACGGGACGACGGGTCGCCATGGTCGGGGACGGCATCAATGACGCGCCGGCACTGGCGACGGCAGACGTCGGGATTGCGCTTGGCAGCGGGACAGACGTCGCACTCGAAGCGGCAGACGTCACTCTGCTTGGGCATGACCTGCAGCAAGTCGTCACCGCCGTTCGACTCAGTGAACAGACGATGAAAAACATTCGGCAAAATCTGGTTTTCGCCCTCGGATACAACACGATCGGGATTCCGATCGCCTGCCTCGGCCTCCTCGCCCCTTGGGTCGCAGGTGCTGCCATGGCATTCAGCTCTGTTTCCGTCGTCACAAATGCGTTACGCTTAAAACGTATTCCATTATCTAAAGGAGGACATTTATCATGAAAGAAACAACTATTCCTGTCATCGGGATGACATGTAACCACTGCAAAGCGAGTGTCGAATCGGCACTAAATGAATTGGACGGTGTAACCAACGCAACGGTCTCACTTGCTGACAACAATGTCACGGTGACACACGAAGACGTCACGACAGAACGTCTTGTCGACGCCATTGAAGAAATCGGATACGACGTTCCATCCGCTTAAATATTTCGAGCCAAACTGTCTGAAACACGCAGTTTGGCTTTTTTATTTTGAAAAAAACGGGAATGGTTCTACAAGGAGGGGTTCGTATGGTACCGAAAATCGAATTCGTAGAACACTTCGATGACAACAAAGGAAAACGATTTAAAATCGAACTTTGGAATCTCGGAACCTTCACATTCAGCGCTGAGTCAGCCAAAGGACCTGTCACCCGCTTTACGTCGATCGACATTCAGTTCGTTCAAGGTTGTGTCAGCCGGATGCGGACAATCGTCGACGCCAAAAAAGCCTTTCAAGAGGATCAACCTGTCTAATTATCGTTTGACACATATAGCACGTACCCTTCATTTCAGAAGAGGTCATTTCACTCATGGTCCAAGACCGTGAGTTTTTTTGTTTCAGGTCAATGTTTTATCAGCCAGAACTAAATTTTATAGAAAACGATTATCGGATTTCCAGAAACAGCCGATAACAAACAAGACACTAAAAATCTTAATTCCAAGAAAATCGGGGGCAAATCGTGCGCAATCCATTTAAAACTAAATCATCGACGTCGACCTATCAGGCGACAATCGGATTTCCAGACAAACGACTCATTACGAAAACAAGTGATCCGAGCTTAACAGGACGCTTAGAATACATGGGCTACACGGAAGAACACCTGCAAACCTTAAAAGCGATGGCACCTGTCGTCAACAGCATCTTGGATGAAGTCCTCGAGCAAGTACTCGATCATTTGCTTCTGCATCCAGAGATGGTCCAGATTGCTCAAAACTCATCGACACGGGAACGGTTGAAAAAAGTGTTTGCTGACTACTTCGGCAGTTTATTGACCGGTAACATGGATGATAAGTTCTTGGCGATGCGGACCCGCATGGGGAAAACGCATAACCGCAACTTCGTCCCGGTGACCTGGTTCATCGCGTCTTACGCAGCGTTTAATACATTGTTGATTCCGAAAATCGTCGAGCATTTCCAACACGATCCGGCTCAGTTGTCGAATGCCATTTTAGCGCTCAACCACGCGATGAATCTCGATGCGCAAATCGTGACGAGTCAATACGTCGATGCCCGTTTACATGAAGTCAGTGCGGCAAACGAATCACGGAGCCGTCTGTTACAAGACGTCGTGCGTGTCAGCCAGGAAGTCGCAAGCACTGTCGAACAGACGGAAGGTGCGATCTCGGAAACGAGTCGTCGCGCGACACAAATCTTATCTGAAACCGATCAAACGGAAAAGACGAGCCGCAATCTGGTCGGATTGACATCAGAAAATGAAACGCAGATGGAAAAAATGGAGCAACAATTCGTCCAATCGACGGAACAAGTCAGCACGTCGTTGACGAGCATTCAGCAACTGAAAACGACGTCGGATGAAATTGTCAAGATGACGCAAGGAATTGAAGACATCGCGAATCAGACGAACTTGCTTGCCTTGAATGCGTCGATTGAAGCCGCCCGGGCCGGTGAACACGGGAAAGGTTTCTCCGTTGTTGCGATCGAAGTCCGCAACTTGGCGGAAAACGCGAAGTTACTCAGCAGCAGCATCAATACATTAATTCAAAAAAACAACGGCAACATCAACGAATTGGTGTCACAGATGGAGGACATCACCCGTTCGAACTCCGCTTCCCGCAATGAGTTGCAACAAGTGAAAGTCGGGATCCACACCGTTAAAAAAGAGATGGAAAATTACTTAGACATGTTCGGACGTAATAAAAATGATTTAAGTCAAATCGTCCAAACGATCCAAGGCATCAGTCAAACGACACAAGGGTTGTCTGCTTTAACAACGGATCTCGTCGCGGCTTCTGAAGTCAACGCCTAATTCCGCCGGCAATCGTTTTTCCAATCCGTTTTGACTAAACAAAAGGACCAATCCGTTATGAATTGGTCCTTTTGCTATTTCTCCTGTTCCGCCGTCACGACCAATCGTTCATCGTACCCTTTCGATTGGGTGAACGTTCCGATACAAGTAATCAAGGTTAAACGTTGTGCAAGTGTCGCACCAAAAATCGATCCGACAGGTGCTTGATCAACGGGATAAGACTTCACGTTTGTCACCACGTATGAGACTTTCTCACCCGTTTTTGAACTTACTTCAATCCGCTGCCCCTGCTTGACCTTCGCTAAATCATAAAAAACTGCCGGTCCATCCGTATCATCTAAATGACCCGCCAAAATGACATTGCCGGTCTGGTTGGCTTTCGCCCCATACTGGTACCATCCGACTTGATCCGTCTGTTTTGGTACGTCCATTCGCCCTTTCGTATCCTTCCCGACGACTTCTACTTTTGTATCCACGTCGATGGTCGGAATACGTAAACGTGCTGGAACAAATGGTTCCGTCTGTTTCTCAGTTGATTTTGGCTTCGGTTGCTCAACGACAGGTGATGCCGGTTCCTCTGACTGTGGTACGGACGGAGCAGCCGGTTTCTCTGCTCCTCCACACCCAGCGAGCATCACGGTACAGAATAAAAGGAGATTACGCGTTTTCTTTACGACGGACGACATAGGCTGTCCCAACAAGCGCTGCTCCAGCAAGTGCTACGAGTGCCCAAGTTGTTGCCATTGAAGAGTTTTCCGTTGTTCCGCCGAGACCAGTGTCCGGCATTGCTGCCATTTCACCGCCATCTGGAATCAAGAGGACGTCGAAGGCTGGTTCTCCTTCAAGTAAACCAATTGCAAGTGCTGTATAGTTTTTGCCACTGTCGAGCTTGATACCATCTAGTGCTTTGACGACATCTGTCGCACCGGCTGGGCGTACTTCAAGATCATACGTGCCGGCATCCAGTGTGCCATAATCTGAGACTTTCGAGAATTCGAGGTCGCTGAAGAGTGGATCTCCACCTTTTGGAGCGACGTCAACTGCTGGTGCATCCGGTGCAAAGTGAGCGACACGGACCATTGATTTGCCGTCTTCCCCTTTGCCGTTATCTTCCATAACAGCAAGTTTGATGTCTGCTAATTTACCGATTGCCGCAACAGAATAGAATTTTCCCGCTTCGATGTTGAGTGTTTGAGAAAGTACAGGATCTTTTGTTGTACCTGCTGCGAAGACTTCTACTTTATGTTCTCCTTCTGGGAGAGTGAGATAATCTGTGACTGCTTTAAACTCCGCTCCTGACACGGCTTTTTTGCCGTCGACAGCGATGTCAACTGCTGGAGCATCCGGCGAAGCATGAATTACACGTACCATTGCCTGATGGTCCGCTGCGCCTACTGGGAGCACAAAAAGTGCGAATAGCAGAGCAGCTGTAACGAAAGATAAAATCTTTTTCATCTTTTTTTCCACCTCTCATGTCATGATGTATTCCGCTCTCAAACCAACATTTCGTTTTACACTTAGAACATTTCCCTTGTGGTGACATCTTAAACTTAAAGTAAATCACAACCTCTGTAAATGTTTGAGTGTGCTGTTTTTTCAAAAATTGCATATTGCGATTTTATTTCAAATGAAATAAATTATAATTAAAAACAATAGAAAAGAAGGTTTTTGATTATGAATTCATTAGATATGAAGATAATTAAGTTACTTATGCAAGACGCTCGAATGAAGTGGTCGACCCTTGCAAAGCACATTGGCTTATCGGCTCCCGCAACAGCTGACCGCGTCAACCGTTTACAAGAACAAGGGATAATTCGTCGGTTCGAGACGGTGCTCGACCCTGCGCGGCTTGGCTACGATCTCGGCGCATTCGTCGCCGTTTCTCTGGAACGCCCCGAACACCGTGATCCTTTTTTACAACGGATTCAGGAGTTGCCGCATGTCCTTGAATGCCATCATGTCGCAGGAGAAGATGATTATCTGCTGAAAATCCGGTGCCGCAATACCGAAGAATTGGACGATATCATCACGAACCAGATCAAAAGTCTGCACGGCATCTCCCGGACGAAAACGACGATCATCATGCGGACATTAAAAGAATCGACGGCTTTACCTCTGCTTCCGGAGGATTGATCCATGGTAATAAACGGTTTTCTGATCGGCTTCGCCATCGCAGCCCCGGTTGGACCAATCGGGTTACTCTGTATCCAACGGACGCTTCAGTTCGGTAGACGTTTCGGATTCGTTTCCGGTTTAGGCGCTGCCACAGCGGATTTAATTTATGGATTGATCGCTTTATCCGGCTTATCACTGATCCAGCTGTTTGTGACACATACCGTTCCGCTTCAATTCGTCGGCAGTCTGTTTCTCTGTTATTTCGGTGTGAAGACACTTAAGCAGACACATGCGGTTCCGTTATCGAGGCCAACTACCTCATTAGCAGTAGCGTATGGATCGACCTTACTGCTCACGTTGATGAATCCGATGACGATTCTTGCCTTTTTAGCCATTCTTGCCCGTTTTCAGGAGACAACAGCATCGCCACTCAGCTTACTGCTTGGTATTTTTCTTGGTTCAGCCAGTTGGTGGCTGTTTTTAAGCCAACTGATGCATCTCGTCAAAAAACAAATTTCCCCTGCTCTCTCCCGCTCCATTCAATATTTGTCGGCTTTCTTGTTGCTGGGTTTTGGTGGATACGGATTGTATGAACTTCTGATATGACGAAAAAAGGTCAGATCCTGAAAACCGGATCTGACCTTTTCGTTTTTACTTGATGAATCCAATCATCATTTCACGTAAGACTTTGGCAGCTGCGATTGCTGTCATGTCAGACTGATCATACGCCGGACAGACCTCAACCAAATCGGCTCCAATGACGTCGACATCCGCACGTGCAATCATATGAACGACTTCGAGTAATTCTTTTGTCGTCACACCACCGATTTCCTGCGTCCCGGTTCCGGGTGCCGCCGAAGGATCGAGCACATCGATATCGATCGTCACGTAGACCTTTTTACCGGCAAGCTTCGGTAAAACGGCTTTTAACGGTTCGACGATTTCATATTTAAACAAGTTGTAACCGGACGTCTTCGCCCATTCAAACTCTTCTTTCATTCCTGAACGAATACCGAACGAATAACAGTTTTCCGGTCCGATCAAGTTCGCAATTTTTTTGAGTGGTGTCGAGTGCGACAACGGCTCTCCTTCATATGAATCACGTAAGTCCGTATGTGCATCAAAGTGCAGGACAACAAAATCATCATAATGTTTGTCAAAGGCTTTGACGACCGGCCATGTGACGAGGTGTTCGCCTCCCATACCGAGCGGGAACTTTCCTGCCGTCAACAACGAATCGACGTATTCTTCGATCATGTCGAGTGACTTTTGGGCATTGCCGAACGGCAACGGGATATCGCCAGCATCAAACAATTTGGCATCGGCGATATCGCCGTCAAGATACGGACTGTATTCTTCGAGTCCGAGTGACACTTCACGGATCCGGGCCGGACCAAATCGTGAGCCGGGACGGAAACTGACCGTCCAGTCCATCGGCATACCGTACAATACACCTTTTGCATCTTCGTGAGTCGGTTGACTCGCGATAAACACTTTACCTGAATAAGCTTCATCAAAACGCATCATTATTCCTCCAGTCATAGAAAGGAGTGCCCCTAAAAACGGAACACTCCTGACGTACAATTAAATCGTTAAATCTTTGACGAACTTCGGTAGCGCGAATGCTGCTGTGTGAAGTTCCGGTGTATAGTACTTCGTTTCGATCTCGTGGAAACGCTCTGGTGCGACAGCGAGAGGATCATGTTTTTTCGATCCAATCGTGAATGTCCACAGACCGCTCGGATAAGTCGGAACGTTGGCAATGTAGAGTTTCGTGATCGGGAAGATCTCTTTGACATCGCGTTGGACATCACGGATCAAGTCTGGTGTGAACCATGGGTTATCCGACTGTGCGACGAAGATACCGTCTTCTTTTAATGCTTTTGAGATTCCTGAGTAGAAACCTTTTGTAAACAGGTTAACGGCAGGACCAACAGGTTCTGTCGAGTCAACCATGATGACATCATATTCATTGACTGCTTCTGCGATATGCATGAAGCCGTCTCCCACGATGACTTCAACACGTGCGTCGTCGAGACCACCTGCGATGTTTGGTAGATATTTCTTCGAGTATTCGATGACTTTTCCGTCGATTTCGACAAGAACAGCCTTTTCGACTGATGGGTGTTTTAACACTTCGCGGATGACGCCACCGTCTCCTCCACCAACAACCAGAACCGATTTTGGATTCGGGTGTGTGAAAAGTGGAACGTGTGCGACCATTTCGTGATATACAAACTCATCTCGATCTGTCGTCATGACCATTCCGTCAAGCAACAACATCGTACCGAACTCGTCCGTCTCAACCATCTCCAGGCGTTGAAACTCCGTTTGTTCGCTCTCATAAACGTGGTTGACACGGAATGTGATACCGTAATCTTCCGTTTGGTGTTCCGTGAACCATAACTTTAATTTTTGTTCCATTTGCGATAGAACCCCTTTCTTTCATCAAGACAAAAGTTGTTCGTATGCGAGTGGCGTTTACGGCGCTTCTTAATCATACAAATGCGAGTATACCGGACTTTGAAAGAAACTTCTATATAATTCGAAAATTTTCAACCGTTTTTTAGTCGATGAATGTGACGATTTCATCCAGGGACCGCCGCTGTTTTTCACGTTTTGGCTCGTCCGACCGATAACCGAAGGCAACCATGACCGGGACGGTAAAAACAGATCGATCCAGCAAATCATGCTGTTCCAAAAGTTGTTCGACCGCCTGCTGATCAAATCCTTCGATTGGACAGGAATCAATCCCGATTTGTGCTGCCGTCGACATCATGTTTCCGAGCGCAATGTAAGCCTGTTTTGCTGACCAATCTGCCATCGCTTTTTCATTGCGACCAATCTGAAAGTCTTCTTCGAGGAACAAGCCATATCGTTTCGTCCGACCGGCTTTCGCTTCGTCCGTTAAACCGAGCACATCCATCATATGTTGCACATGTGCCCCGTCCGGTTGCATCTGTTCGCCTGTCCGGGCGAGGAAGATGACATAATGGCTCGCGGTCGGCAGTTGACCTTGCGCCCCCCACGAGACGTTCCGGATTTCGTTGCGGAGCGCTTCGTTTTGAATGACAAGCAGATTCCACGGCTCATAGCCAAATGAGCTTGGTGAAAGACGTGCCGTCTCCAAAATAAATGAAAAATCTTCTGATGTTATTTTTTTCGTTGGATCAAATGACTTGGTTGCATGGCGGAACTGAAATGCTTCTAAAATCTGTTGTTTCGTTTGCTCGTGATGCATGGTTGATTCCTCCTGATTAATGTAGTGACTATTTGATACGATATCAAACCCTTTTCAACACGTCTGTTATTTTGCTTCGTTGATGTGTGTTACAAAAAAGCAGGAACGGGAAATAATAAATATTCTTCTTGCTTTCGCCCTTAACAGCAGGAGGTCTGAACCGCGCCATCAAGGGATTTTCACTGAAAACACTCAATGTAATTGAAGCCCTTCCACTTTTAGTCATTACCCATTGTGATTTGCCAGTTACCTCCAAAGTTTGTTACGGTAAGAACTTGCGTGATAAGGTTTCGTTTTCGAAGAACGCGGGAATCATTAATGTCGTTGTCTAAAAGAAAAACAAAACTACATGTAAAATTCGAAAGAAGGTGTTGATCACGATGGAAAATAATCGAAAAAGTAAGATCACGAACGTCTTTATTGTATCCGTCATTTTCTGTGTGCTCTTTACCATATGGGGAATCTTGCCTGAATCACTCATTGGTGCCGCAAATCTTGGCAATGTTACAGGAATCGCTCAAAACTTTGTCTCAAACGGCTTCGGCTGGCTTTATCTCATTGGTATGAGTGCCTTTTTATTAATTGCTATCTTCTTAATTTTCTCCCGTTTCGGTTCGATCCGACTCGGTAAAGACTCGGACCGTCCGGAGTACGGACTCATTTCCTGGTTCGCAATGTTATTCAGCGCCGGCATGGGGATTGGTCTTGTGTTCTGGGGTGTTTCGGAACCACTGACCCACTTCCATACACCTCCCGTCGCAACAAATGATCCAACGGAAGCTGCCTCGCTCGCGATGCGCTACTCGTTCTTCCACTGGGGGCTCCATCCGTGGGCACTTTATGCGATTGTCGCACTTGCCATCGCCTACTCGACGTTCCGTAAAGGACGTCCGGCAACAATCGGCGACACGGTCGCCTCACTGATGAAACCGAAGTACGAAGCAGCAGGTAAAGGAACGGTTGAAGTACTCGCCATCGTCGCTACTGCATTTGGTGTTGCAACGTCACTTGGTCTTGGTGCCCAACAAATTTCTGGAGGGCTTCATTTCCTCGTCGGCAGTATTCCGAACTCCTTCTTCACTCAATTGATCATCATCTTGGTCGTATCTGTCCTTTACATGATCAGTGCCGCTTCCGGTCTTGATAAGGGAATCGTCCGTCTCAGTAATGCGAATCTCGTACTCGCAGCACTCTTGATGATTTGTGTCCTGTTCCTCGGACCATTCAGCTTCATCATGGATTTATTCGTCCAGACGACAGGTGCCTACTTGCAAAACCTGCCGATCATGAGTTTCCGGGCATCCGCTTTTAATCCGGATGAACGACAATGGATTAATGATTGGACGATTTTCTACTGGGCATGGTGGATTTCTTGGTCTCCATTCGTCGGAACGTTCATCGCCCGTGTTTCGAAGGGACGGACGATTCGTGAGTTCGTTCTTGGTATTATGCTCGTGCCAACGATTTTCGGTTTGCTGTGGTTCTCCGTCTTCGGCGGATCTGCGATCTGGAACGAATTGTTCAACAACGTTGATCTCATTTCAACGGTCAATGACAAAGGTGTCGAAACCGGCATGTTTGCCTTGTTCGAGACGTTTGGTGGTCTCGGAACCGTCCTCAGCATCATTGCCGTCTTCTTGATCACAACATTCTTCATCACGTCTGCCGACTCGGCGACTTACGTCCTCGGGATGTTGTCTTCCGGTGGTAGCTTGATGCCGAGTCTGCGCATCAAATTGACATGGGGCATCATCCAGTCATCCATCGCTGCCGTTCTCCTGTATGCCGGCGGGCTCAGTGCCTTGCAGGCAGCAGCCGTTCTCGCGGCCTTCCCGTTCATCTTTGTTGTCGGGATGATGGTGATTGCCCTGTTCATGGATCTTTCCAATGAACCGGATGCTGCGAAAGCAACAGATGATTTGAAAAAAGAAGCGTAACTGTAGTCAGACCCTGTCTCCCTCATGCGGAAGACAGGGTCTTTTTGGTATGCTGAAGATAAGAAAAGAGGTGGGGACTTGCGTCTCAAAAAAAAATGGTTTATTCCACTCGGGATTCTTGCTCTCAGCAGTTGGTTTTTGTACCGGGAAAACAATCAAATCGACACGACGGCAGTAACCGTTCAATCGGATAAACTGCCTGCCGCGTTTGACGACTATAAAATCTTGCAGATTGCCGATTTGCACGGGAAATCGTTTGGTTCCCGTCAGACACATCTTTTGAAAAAAATTGATCAGCTCCAGCCCGATCTCATTTTAATGACGGGTGACTTGATTGACTCACGACGTGACGGTGAAGCAGATGCTCTTCTGCTGATGGAAAAATTGACGGCAGACTATCCTGTCTATTTTGTCACCGGCAATCATGAAGTCCGGCGTAATTTCACGATTTTGCCGAAGCTTGAACAGCTCGGCGTAACGGTTCTGCGAAATACATCCGTTCCGCTTGAGCGGGAAGGACAGTTCATTGAATTGCTCGGAATCGACGATCCGACGACGACCCGCTGGAGTGAAGGGTTGCAAGAGCCGGACGGAATCCGTCAAAGTCTCGATCAAGCTCAGTCAGCAGTCGACACCAGCGCCTTCCAACTGTTGATGGCGCACCGGCCGGAATACTTGCCGTTGTATGCTGAACGAAACATGGACCTCGTCCTGTCCGGACATGCTCACGGCGGACAAATCCGGCTTCCGTTGACTGACGGGATGTATGCACCGGGTCAAGGATTTTTCCCGGAGCTGACAGCGGGACAACACACCATCGAGCAGACAAAGATGATCATCAGCCGCGGACTTGGCAACAGCCTGTTTCCGTTCCGGATTTTCAATCACCCCGAGCTGATTGTCGTGACATTACGCACGTGATCCATCAAAAGGGGCAGACGTAAAACAAGGGTGGCAGATTATCATTCTGCCACCCTTGTCTTTGGAGAGACTGACTTTTGAGTCAGCCCCTTGTTTTAAGCCAATGCTTCATGTAATTCCGGTTCTGCATTCTCCCACATCTCCGGTTTATGTGTTTGCAGGAATTCACGCAACAATTGTTTCGATGTCTCATCCATATGACTGACGACGATCCGACCTTTTAACGATTTGTCCATTTTGTTGACATGATCCGCCAAAATCTTAAAGCCGCGTCTCGCTTCGACATCGACTAACAGGTCACACGCTGCGACGCCGCCGTAATAAAAGCCTTCCGGTTTCCGACCGACCGTCACCCAGACGATCCAGTACGGTTTCCCGTTTGGTGTATCCGCTTTGTCCGTCGTGAACTTAATCCGTTTTTCGATTGCCGCTTTGGCATGCATGGCGCCCATATCGATATAAGCTTCACCATCTTCCGGTGAGATGATGACTGGTGACATGCTGTTTAGGCTCAACGTTCCGACACCAAATCCACCGTGTCCGTCTGTTGAGTTATCTGAAATGATATTAAAGTTAATTTTCTTTTCCATCGTTTACTCGTCCCCTTTTACCGCTGTTGCTTCTATCATACCGCATCCAACAGTCGGCGCAAGTCTTCGTTTATCGTCTCAGCGTCTCCAGCTGGTCACGTGTGACACGACGAATCGTCGGTAAGCGATGACACTCAAGGGAAGTCAGCTCTTCGTGGGCGGGAGGATTCAGCTCTTCCAACTGCACTAAGGCCTGATCATACAGCGTTTGCGCACCGCGTCCAAACAAGATGACCCGCTCGAGTGACGAACATCTTGAGCGGATGGCCCGCAATTGTTTGGCCAGCTCCCGAACGCGCTCCGAAATTTCTTCTTCAATTTCCGGCGTTGGTTTCCGATTTTGAAAAATCGGCTTAAATCGGACATCATCACGTAACAATGTCAGCATCCCGTATCGTTTCGCTTCCTCGTTGCCGACAAGTACAGCCAGTTCCTTGTCCGTCACGAGCCGTCCAAACGGAATGTTTTGTCCGAACAACACTTCCGCGACCTCGAGACCTTTTGCCCCTGACAGGGGGTACGTATCATCTTCTGGTAAAGCGCGGTCAAAAATCAGTAGCGTATGGATTTTTTTACGAATCACCGGTTCCATCTCCATGCCTTCACCTCATCCTCATCATTTGTTAGTGTAAGTACTTCTTGCTTACGACAGGCTACTCCTGTCTTATACCCTTCTTTTTCGATTTCCATGTGCGGTTTGACGCAACCCGGGTGACGTACGGTATACTGATGGCGTGTTGAACTTATGCCAGAAGGAGGAATAGAAATGCCTTACGTTACAGTCAAAATGTTAGCCGGACGCACGGTTGAACAAAAACGTGCTTTGATCGAAAAAGTCACGGCAGCTGTGTCTGAGTCAGTTGATGCACCAAAAGAAAACGTTACTGTCTTCATCGAAGAGATGGAGAAAACCGATTATGGTCAAGCTGGCGTGATGTTCGCTGATAAATAAACACTTTTCAGGAGGAACGATTCTACCGTATCGTTCCTCCTGTTCCATATACTTACCGGAGAAAGGATGAATTATCATGGCAACATTCAGCTTACTCGGCGCTACCGGGAGAACGGGACGACCATTACTCGACTTACTGCTGCAAGAAGGACACGAGGTGCACGCACTCGTTCGTTCTGAGCAACACGGTTTGCCTGACCATCCCCATCTGACAGTCATCCAGGGTGATGCCACCGACGTCGATGATCTCGAACGTGTGGTTCAAGGAACTTCGGCTGTCTTCAGCTGTCTCGGAACCGATCAAAAACAAATTCTTTCAGTAGCGATTCCCCACCTCGTCACAAAAATGAAAGAACAACAGATCGACCGCATCGTTTTTGTCGGCACGGCCGGCATTCTGGATGCTTCCGATGAACCCGGCAAGTACCGGTTCCAGTCGAGCGAATCCCGTCGTCGTTCGACTGTCGCGGCCGAAGATCATCTGAAAGCGTATCTGACGCTGAAAGATGCCGACGTCGATTACACCGTCATCTGCCCGACACAACTCGTTGAAGAAGAGGCGATCGAGGACGTATTGATTGAATCCAACCGTTTTACGCAAGATACCGGTCCGATTCCACGGATTAATGTCGCCCGCTTTGCGTATGAAGTCTATACGGAAGATCTTTTCCACCGGGAACGGGTCGGGATTGCTTCGCGCGGTTAAAGCAATGAATATGAACAACAAAAAAAAGAAGGACCTGATTTTAAAAATCAGGTCCTTCTTTGATTGAGCGACCGGATCGTCACCCCAATTTAAATTACAGTAACACGCTGACGACGATTGCCGTCAAGACGCTGACCAGTGTTGCTCCGTAGAGTAATTTCAGACCAAAGCTTGCTGCGACACTACCTTGACGATCGTCAAGTCCTTTGACCGCACCAGCAATGATTCCGATTGAAGAGAAGTTCGCGAACGAAATCAAGAAGACGGAAACGATTCCGAGTGTCCGCTCTGAGAATTCTTTTGCGTATTCAGGCAAGCTGAGCATCGCGACGAATTCGTTTGTGATCAATTTCGTTGCCATGATACTACCTGCACTGACCGCTTCGGCCCATGGAATCCCCATGATGAAGGCGAACGGTGCGAAGATGTAACCAAGGATGTCTTGGAATGAGATGCCGAGTACCATCAAGAAGATGTCATTGACCATTCCGATCAAGGCATTGTATCCGATCAACATCGCTCCGACGATGATCGCAACTTTGAATCCGTCCATGATGTATTCGCCGAGCATTTCGAAGAACGTTTGTTTTTCTTCAACGATTTCCAAAATATCTTCTTTTGGATCAACCGTATACGGATTGATGATCGAAACGATCATGAATCCACCAAACAGGTTCAAGACGATGGCTGTGACGACATATTTCGGTTCAACCATTGTCATGTACGCTCCGACGATTGACATCGACACCGTCGACATCGCGGACGCACATAACGTATACAGACGGTTCGGCGGTAATTTACCGATTTGTTTTTTAACCGTGATGAAAACTTCTGACTGACCGATTGCAGCTGACGCTACGGCATTGTATGACTCAAGTTGTCCCATGCCGTTGATTTTTGAAAGGACTAAACCGATCCCACGCATGAGGAGCGGTAAAATTTTCGTGAACTGTAAAATCCCGATCAAAGCCGAGATGAAAACGATTGGTAACAGGACGTTGATGAAGAATGGTTGCGACCCTTCGTTCGCTAATCCGCCGAAGACGAAGTTGATACCGATTGCTGCATAACTGAGCAATTTATCAAAGACTTGGGCGATCCCTTTAATGATGATAAAACCGAACGACGTATTCAACAGGATGAATCCAAGAACAAGCTGAAGCACTAGCATGACCGCAAGCGGTTTCAATTTGATGCCTTTACGGTTGCTACTGACAAGGAATGCCAAGCCGAACACGACGACAAGTCCAAGTATTGCGATTAAATATTTCACGAACTATCCCTCAATCCATAGTGTATTTTATCAGTTGTACATAAGTACGAGGTCTGACGTTCAATCTCTTTCCCAAGTACTAGAATAATCAACATTCGGAAGAACTGCAAGGGGTAAAGTTCATTTAGTAACCGCTTTCGTCATTTTCATAAACTTTCAATACAATGTTTTCCATCCGTTCCCGAACATTGGCCTGACTGATGTTCGCCTTCCCATATGCTTTCCAACCGGGATACACATCGATTGTCTCAGGTTCAAAATCAAAAACAGCCGTTAGATCCCACTTTCGGTCATACGAAAATCCGCTCAATTCGATATATTCAGCTAAAAATTGCTCTGCTGCCTCGAGTGATTCGAGCAGCGCCAGATTTAATCGGCAATGGGCGACGTCGACTTCGATCGGACCCACACAGGCATTGATCCAATCGACTACGTTATACTTTTCAGCTGATTCGTATAACACATTGACCGGATGGAAATCACGGTGAATGAACCGGATCTGCCGACTCTCTGCCGGCGGTTCTGCTACAGCTCGTTGCCATACTTCAGTTTGTTTCGCCCAAGACGGAACCATTCGTTGCGTCGCATACGGAGCATACTGATACCGGCGTTCCGGGACCGGCAGTTGATGAATCCTCACTAACGTCTTCGCCAGTTGTCTGAGATAGGACTGATCGAGCGGCTCGAGTCGAATGGTTCCCGGCAGATGCGTCATTTGGATCCATGGCGGAATGTCGCCCTCCTGCGTCAATTGATAATTCTCAACATCCGGTCCAAGATGACCTGCGGCCTGTAACGCAAAAACCTCGTGCGCGACGAGGTCCGGTTCCTGCTTGAGCCATGCAGCGTTTGTATGAATTCGAAAGACACTCTCCCCCGCTCGAAACACATGCGAGGAAGTGGCGCCTTTTAACGGTTCAATCAGTTCTTGCTCCAACCCGACACGTCGTAAAATGGTCGCGATGATGTCGTTCATGACTCTTCTCCAAGTAACAATTGGTCGATTTGCATCTTCTCATTCGCAAATTCGCGTAAGTCGTGCAAGATTTCTTGGGGGTAAAACAGCTTCTCGTCCGTCTGACGCGAATTGGCAATCGCTTGAACAAGAGGCGAGACTTGAGAAATCTCTTTCATCTGACCGCTTTTCATCTGGAGCATGATCGGTTGTTTGCTGATTTCTCCATTGTCCCCGTACAAGTCATACGGCAGGCGGCTGAGCTTGTCTTCGAGCAGATAATAGGTTGGATCAAGACCAATCTGTTCAAATAAGGAACAGAGTTTTTTATGAACACGCGCCCGTTTATCAGCCGGGTAATCGACATATTTAAATAATTTCCGGTCGACGAACCGACGTGCCAGATCGCTTAATACCACGTCTTCCTCCTCCGCCCACTGTTGGAAGTAGAAGTAGACGATTGTCTCGTCGAGCGCCAAATAGTTTTTTAAGGACATCTGTTGTGTAAAGAGTGGACTTAAATGAATCGGATCAATCGCAAATTCGTAATCGCCCGTATACAGTTCTTTGGCCCGTTCCAGAATCGCTTTTAATAAATAATCACTCGATCGCGTGACGGGATGGAGATAGACTTGCCAGTACATCTGATAACGCCGCATGATGTAATCTTCGATCGAGTGCATGCCGGACTGCTTGACGACCATCTGATTCGGTGCCGGACGCAGGACACGCAGCATCCGTTCGAGGTCAAACTTCCCGTAACTGACACCGGCGAAGTGCGCATCCCGCAACAGGTAGTCCATCCGATCGACATCGAGCTGGGAACTGATCATCGTCACGAGCAATTGGTTCGGGTGGGTTTTATTGATGATCGACGCCACTTCTTCCGCAAACCCTTCACCGACTTGATCCAAAACCTGCTTGATTTCTGTATCCCCCAAGATGATCCGTTCCGTCCATTCCTCATGATCGACGCCAAAGACGTTCTCAAAGGCATGGGAAAAGGGTCCATGTCCAACGTCGTGCAGCAGTGCCGCGACAAGCGTCAATTCACGGTACTGATCGTCCCAATCAGCCCGACCGTTAAAGACGTCAATCAATTGCCGCGTAATCTCATATACGCCGAGCGAATGGTGGAAACGGGTGTGCTCGGCCCCATGGAACGTCAAAAACGATGTTCCGAGTTGTTTGATCCGGCGCAAGCGCTGAAATTCCTTTGTTCCAATCAATTGCCAGATCAATTGGTCACTGACGTAGATGTAACGATGAACGGGATCCTTAAATACCTTTGTTTCTTTTAATTGCCCCAGTGACTGATACATACGCTCTCTCCTTTAATGGTTCGTTCTCTATCGTTCTATTTCGGTCTGAAACGGTTTGTTCCTGTTCCTTCACTTGCTTCTTACAGAAAGTTTACATCGCCTTATGCTATAATGATGTCGCAAATCCAGAAAAAAAGGAACGAGCCTATGGGAATCGAACTCTTAAAACAAGAACATTATCGTATTTTTGATCAAACGTCACTCGGAAACGCCTTTCATGCGACACAATCGTTTGCGATGGACGATACATTATGCGCCTCCGTCGCTACAGAAGGTGCGGCCATCCGCTCGTGGGTCCACCACGAAACCGTTGTCCTCGGAATCCAAGATGCACGTCTTCCTCATCTCGATCAAGGAATTGACGTTTTGCATGCCCATGGTTTTCAACCGGTCATCCGGAATTCCGGCGGCCTTGCCGTCGTCCTCGATGCCGGCGTCCTCAATGTCTCGCTTGTTCTTCCGGAACGCGGCGGGATTGATATCGACAGCGGATATGAAGCAATGCTCGCTCTTGTCCGCCGTATGTTCGCCGAAGAAACCGATGCGATCGTCGCCGGAGAGGTCGTTGGTTCGTATTGTCCCGGATCGTATGATTTATCGATTGCCGGTAAAAAGTTTGCCGGCATCTCACAACGACGTGTCCGCGGAGGCGTCGCTGTCCAAATTTATCTCTGCGTGAACGGCAGTGGCAGTGCCCGAGCGCAACTTGTCCGTGATTTTTACGCTGCCGCCTTACAAGGAGAAACAACTAAATTCGTGTATCCGACCGTCGTCCCGGAAACGATGGCTTCCCTTGAAGAGTTACTGCAGCTTCCGTTAACGGTCGAATCATGTCTCTTGCGTGTCTATCGCTCCTTGATGGAACTCGGCGCGACACTCACACCGTCCGTCTTGAGCGAAATCGAGAACGAACGCTTCGGTGTAAACCTGGGTCGGATGTTGGATCGAAATGAAAAAGTCCTAGGTGAATAAAGGAGAGAACGAACATGATACGTTTTATTACAGACAGTGGTGCCGATGCACCAAAAGAATTACTGAATGCCTATGACTTTACCGTCATGCCGTTTGGCGTATTGATTGGAGAAGATACGTTTTTTGACGGGGAATCCATTTCGCCGCTCGAACTCTACGCCAAAATGCGGGAAGGTGCCGCACCTAAAACGTTCCAAGTCGAGGTGTCACGGATGGTCGAGGTCTTTACGGCGCACTTTAAACAAGGTGACCCGTTTATCTATCTGGCGTTTTCCAGCGAACTGTCCGGTACTTACCAAACCGCGACGATGCTTGCAGCAGAACTCGCTGAAACCTATCCCGATGTCCCGTATGCGATCATCGACACAAAAACCGCTTCGACCGGTCAAGGACTGTTCGTCTTAGACGTCGCTGAATATGCAAAGACGCATTCATTTGAGGAAACGAAGACCTATACGGAACAAAAAATCAGTACCGTCCGACACTTATTTACGGTCGAATCGCTCGAATACTTGATGCGCGGCGGGCGTGTCTCGCGGGCAAGTGCCTTCATCGGCGGTTTGTTGTCGATTCTTCCGCTGTTGACGGTCGAAGACGGGAAACTGATCCCAAAAGAAAAGATCCGTGGTCAGAAAAAGGTCATGAACCGGATCGTCGAATGGATGGAAGAAGCACGTCCCGCCATCGACGGACACCGGATCATCATCGGTCACGGCGACTCGCTCGAACGGGCGGAACAATTAAAACAATTGATCGAAGCCCAGTTCTCTCCAAGTGAAGTCTTGATTACGATTGCCGGAGCGGCCATCGGTTCGCACACTGGACCGGGACTGCTTGTCATCGGCTATGATTTGCCGGCCTGACAGCCGCTTGATTTTATTCACATTAAAAAAATCCGAATGATCCCCCTCTTCTTGATCAGGAAAGGTTGGATCATCCGGATTTTTTTACTTTTAAAGCCTGTCATTTCACGGTTTCATCGTCTCGATGCATACGGTGTCCGCTCTGTTCCCGGTTCAAAAAGCCCGAGTACCAAAAAGCGGAACAACACATATACAAACAAGAGCAACGTCACCAGTTCAAAGAACAAATAGCCGACGTCTTGCAAGGACAGTCCTGTCCGGATTCCGTTCCACAAGTAGGGAAGATCTATCGTCAACAGACCGATCAGACCGGCAGCCAGCGCTTCCGCCCGCGTCAGCGGATGGCGAAGCGAATAGGAAACCCGCTTGACGTTAAAGATGTTCTGGATTCCGTCCTCTGATGTATAGCCTTTGTACAGCCCGAACGCCGCAGCGATTGCTACGAGGAAAAGTGTCGAAAGCGGGGCAACGAGATTTACGATGACCAGCAGGAACAGCACCGTCAAGACAACGTTCGGTTTCATTCAGACTTCGTTCCCGACGCGACCGGTTCTCCTTGGTTCAAGTTGACCGTCAACGGTTTCGTTGTTCCTTTGCCCGAGAAGTTTTCGATCAAGTCTTTCACATCGATGCCGGATGACGCTTTGAGTGTTTCCTGCAACGATGCCATCAAGTCAGTGGCGTATCCGGTCACCCGGTTTGCTCCGCCACCTTCGCCGCTTCCCGTATCGACGACTGTAATCTTGTCGATGTTGCTGAGCGGTGTCGCCACTTGTTTCGCATATTCCGGCATCATCCGGACGACCATATCGAGAATCGCCGCTTGTCCAAACTGTTCGAACGCTTGAGCGATTTTTTCTTTTGCTTCGGCTTCTGCAAGACCTTTCAGACGGATGATATCGGCTTCCGTTTCCCCTTGTGCCCGCTCCGCTTCCGCTTTGGCCAGACCATCAAGACGAATTCGTTCAGCGTCGGCTTTCGCGGACGCTTCAATCCGGTATTTCGTGGCATCGGCTTCCGCGTATTGTTTCGCCCGGTCGGCTTGTGCCGCCTGCTCGATCGAGTACCGGTCGGCGTCCGCCCGTTTTTTGACTTCCGCATCATATTGTTTCTCGCGACGGAGAATCTCACGTTCTTCCAGTTCGATTTGCTTCTGACGTTCGATGATTTTGATTTGCATTTGTTGTTCCGTGACTTCCTGTTGGGCACGCGCATTTTCGAGATCATACGCTTGGTCGGCTTTCGCTTTCGCGATGTCCTGCTCGCGGCGGTAATCGGCCATCTTCAGCTGATTTTCTTTTTCCGCTTCCGCAATTTCCGTCGCCCGTTCGAGCTCTGCTTTTTTGGCATCTTTTGAGGCTTCCGCCCGTTTGATCCGTGTTTCTTTTTCCGCATCAGCCGTCGCGATGTCTGCATCACGGCGAACCTGGGCAATCCGCGGTTTCCCGAGTGACTCCAAATAGCCGTTTTTATCCCGGACATCTTTGATCGTAAACGATACGATGACCAGTCCCATCTTCGCTAAATCCTGAGACGCGACACGTTGGACTTCTTGCGAGAATTTATCGCGGTTCTTATAGATTTCTTCGACCGTCATCGAACCGAGGATCGAACGCAAATGACCTTCAAGGACTTCACGGGCTTCGCCTTCCCGGTCTTCCTTTGATTTACCGAGAAATTGTTCGGCTGCCGTCGCGATTTCAGAAATCGAGCTGCCGATTTTAATGATAGCCGTTCCGTCCGCCATGACCGGAACCCCTTGCTCCGTGTAGACTTCGGGCGTTGTCACTTCGAGTTTGCTCGACAGTAAACTGAGTGGTGATGCTTGTTGAAAGACCGGTAAGATGAAGGCTCCGCCGCCGCGAATGATCTTGACCCGGTTGCCGGATTCATCGGTGTTGACGGTCGGACTATTTCCGAGGTAACTCCCGGATACGATTAAGGCTTCTTCCGGTCCGACTGTCCGGTATTTTGTTACGAATAAAGCAATCAGCGCCAAAATCAGAGCGCCGGCAATGATGGCTACGATAATAATCGGATTCATGAAAACATCTCCTCTTTCCACTGGATGGGATAGGTCATGACATGAGCCACGCCTTGTTTAATTTCAATGATGATGACTTTTGTTCCTTGTTCTAAAGCAGGACCTTCAAAAAGAACGGCTGATTTGGCAATTCGTCCTGATACATCATCGACGAGAATTTCACCGTACCCCGCTTCCGGAATCGGGACGATGACGATCGCACTGCGTCCTTCTAATGTCTGTTCTGAAAAACTGATTGATTGCTCCGCCTTTGCCAAGGGAACAAAAATAAATAGATGCAATAAGGACGTGACGACAAGGCTGATTCCGGCACTGATCAGCAAAATAACGAGTGAACCCAGTGCTGTCAGATGCTCCAAAGCAAAGCCGAAAGCTGACGTCACGATCACAAAGGACAAAATCAACGTCGGATGAAAGATTTGATCGATACCCGGAATCAAATCGGAAAAAACAACGGACAATAAGACGCCGCAAGCAGCGGCTGCCAGTGCATAAAGATACAGTGTACTAACGTCCATCTTCGGTCACCTCGACGAACGGACTCGATCCGTAGAGTTGGCGGTAAGCTTGAAGATAGGCATACCGGTTTTCTTCATATAACAATCCGGCCAGTTCCCGTTCCCGAGGACTGTCCGCTTCGCGGCGGCGCCTGTCATACTTTTTTTGTGCCGCATAATGCCGTGCCAGCAGACTTTCAAGTGTCCGTTGATCACGAAGTTCAGGTACCGGCCGTGTACCTGACATGTGTCGTTTTTTCATCCGCCTGCTCCTTTCCTGCGTGCTGAGCTCACTTTTATTTACGGTCTCTTTTTGGAAATAGTTTCAAAATCCACAGAATCCATTTTGACTTTTTTCTGGAATCTGAGTGTATCCGCAACAAAAAAGCCGATTCAACAGGAATCGGCTTCGTTGTCATGATCGGCTTATCCTTTTTTTCGAACGATCAGCAACATGTAGACGAGCAGTGCCAAACAGTCAAGCGTCATGATGATCAATCCCATCGGAAAGGCTGAGTCTTCGCCCATCACACCCACAAGCGGAGAGACGAGTGAACCGACAAGCATCGGCAACAAACCGAGCAACGCCGAAGCACTTCCTGCCGTCGACCCATAATTTTGCATGGCCAAGGTGAAACCAAGCGTCGAAATCATCCCGACACTCGAGACGACAAAGAATAATGGAATCATGACCAGAATCAAGGAACTCGACAAGGTTAAGGCAAGGAAAAGACCGATGCCCGCAAGCGCAACGACCGTTAACGCAATCCGCATCATCTTCTCACTGTCGACCCGTCCGGCCAGTCGTCCCGCGGTTTGTGCCGCGATGATGATTCCGATTCCGTTGATTCCAAACAAAAAGCTGAACTGTTGTGGACTGGCACCATAAATATTTTGTAAGACAAACGGCGAGCCGGAAATATAGGCGAACATCGCTCCCATGACAAACGCTTGGGCGAACGCGTACCCGAGGAACGTCCGGTCCGATAACAACCGTCCGAATGTCTGGAACGTCGTTTTTAAGTTCCCCTCCACCCGATGATGAACCGGGAGTGTTTCCGGTAACCGGAAGGCGACGGCAATCAGCATCAGTGTACTGAGAATGGCAAGAAGGTAAAAGACAACCCGCCAGTCTCCGAACCGTAAGATCTGTCCACCGATGATCGGTGCCAAAATCGGTGCCGTTCCGTTGACAAGCGACAACGCCGCAAAAAATTTCGTCAGTTCGGGTCCTTCAAATAAATCGCGGACAATCGCTCGCGAAATGACGATTCCCGATGCACCTGCCGCCCCTTGCACAAACCGTAAGGCAATCAAGACTTCAATCGTCGGTGCAAAGGCACAGGCGAGTGAGGCGAGCAAGTAGGCGAACAACGCCATCAATAACGGGCGTTTTCGTCCGCGTACGTCACTGAGCGGTCCAACGATAATCTGCCCGAGCGCCATCCCGAGCATACAGGCGGTCAAGCTCAGTTGAATTGACGAGGCACTGGCACCAAACGAGCGCGACATGTCGGGAAACGCCGGTAAATACATGTCAATCGACAGCGGACCAAGTGCCGCGAGTGATCCTAAAATTAAAATGAGCGTCAATCGTTTCGTTTGAATCGGTGAGGCGTTTGTCATCGTCTTCCTCCTTTTAGGATGTCACGTAATCCAAGTCATGTAAGACATAGGCAAGGAAAAAGACTACCGATGGATTCTCATAAGCCGTTTGGACTTTCTTTAATTGTGCCCGGTAACCCGTCTCGTATTCGACGCCGTTCAGTTTCCGCTCCATGTTCATCTTAATCAACGCATCGAGTTTGTCGACGACATCGACCATCTGTCCTTCATACGTTTCATCTTTGGCTTCAACGACAAACCGGTGAAACTCACGCTGCATCGATGCCGGAAGCAGATGAATCAACGCTTCCCCTTCCGTCCGCTCATACGCTTCAAAAGCCGCTGCCGTGACGGGCGTCGCATGTTTGACGGGACCGAGAACATCGCCTGTCGTTCCTTCGACCAAATCGTGACAAAGCAGACGCGACACGACTTCCGCCGTATCGATCTCCACGCCGTACTTCTTCGATTCAATCAAGCCGTTGAATAGCCCAAGCGATGCAGCACGGAACGCATGCGTCGCATCGTTATCATCAATCGTATTAAAACGGCCTTTCCAGCGCCGGATCGTATCCATCATCAGGACGTTGTCGATGAAGCGCGACATGGCATCTTCCGCAAAAACGGAATGGGTCAACGTCCGGATCGCATGTATAGGATGATCTAAAAGCACTGTCTGCAATTCCGCCGTTTTGGCTTTAAAGAACGTCGACCCGGTCATGTCGGCTTCCCGTTTCGCAAACAACATCGCATCAAACGTATCCACCGCCTCGACCATCTGTCCTTCCGGCGAATCATCTTCCGCAAAGACGAGATAGTTCGTAAAATCCGGTTGCAACGACTTGGACAGCAATGCGACGAGTTTTTCACTCGCTTGTTGTTCCATCGCCTGAATATGCGCATGCAGCGTCGGTTCTTTTTTCGTCCGGTGTTTGATCGGTCCCGTGATGACTTCGTTCATGTCGTGAAACAAAGCTTTTCCGAGTAACGACAGACGATCCAACTTGACGCCGGTCGCCTCCTCTTCGATATAACTCGCCATCAAGCTGAATAACGCGACCCGAAAGCTGTGACTCGCCGCATTATCCGGAAAACGCGGAGCGTACTCATCCCAGCGCGGAACATTTTGCATCCGTGTCAACATCCGAATGAAATTACCGTTTTGCATCGTCATCTCTCCTCATTCAAAAACGGACAGGGGAATGATGACCCTTGCCCGCTCTTCTTTATTGTTTTTCTGTTTTTGTACCACTTCTAAACCAACCTAACACCAAAATCAGTGCGAGGACAACCCAGAAAATAGTTTGCCAGAGTGTACTCTCCGGAAATTCATGTGGTAACACGTCAATCGATGGATGAGCAAGCGTCATGACGACTAACTTCACCCCAACCCAGGCGACGAGCCAAAAGGCAGCTTCTTCAATACCCGGTCGTTTCTGTAACAAGACGACGAACCAGCTGGCGAAGTAACGCATGATGACCAGTCCGATGATTCCGCTGAAGAAGACGACCCAGAATTGTCCGGTGTTCAATCCACCAATCGTTCCGCCAATCATCGGTAGCGTCGTCGCCATGGCAACCGCTGCCAGCGTCGAGTCGACGGCAAATGCCAAATCCGAAAACTCGACTTTGACGACCGTCCACCAAAAATTAGGGGACGCTTTTTGTGATGCCATCGCGTCCGGCACTTGATGTTTATTCGATCGTGCTTCCACAATCCCTTTGAAGGCGACATAAAACAGATAAATCGCCCCAAGTGCCTGGAGTTCCCAAACCGTCGCCAAGTACGAGGCGAAGAAGATGGCGACAAAACGTAAGACGAGGGCCCCAATCAATCCATAAAACAAAGCTTTTTTCCGTTGCTCATCCGGTAACGGACGAACGAGGACAGCCATGACCATCGCGTTGTCCGCAGACAACAGCCCTTGCAAGATGATCAAGACGAGCCCAACGGTCGCATACTGCGTAATTAATCCAATATCCATAAAACGAATCCCCTTTTTGTTCAGTAAGTTTATTATAATGCGGCTTACCTAAAAGAAAAAGACTGAAGGCTTGAGGATGATTGTTCTTTTTACCCGGTCCGGAGGATTTTCAGACAAAAAAAGACTCTCCATTTCAGGAGAGCCTCAGCTTTCTTATAACTCTTTTTCGACTTTCTTTTCTGCATCTGGATTTGATTTCGTTTTTGGAGATGAGAACCAACCCCAAAGTGCAAGACTGACCATCACTGTCCAGAAGAAGATTTGCCATGGTGTACTGTGAGCAAAACCTTCCGGAAGTTTCATTGCTTCAAAAATCGTTCCTTCGATCGATGCATGGTAGTTCGGGTGTTCGAGTGCGAGGACTGCGAGTTTTACCCCGACCCAAGCAACGATGGCGAAAGCGGCTGTTTCAAGACCAGGACGCTCCGCGAGCAATTTAACGAAGACACGTGCTGCGAATCGCATCAAGACGACTCCCATCAGTCCACCCGTTAAGATGACGACGAAGTGACCTGTGTTTAAGCCACCAATTTCTCCAGTTCCCCAGTTCGGAAGAGCAACAGCCAGTGCGACGGCTGCCAAAATCGAATCGACGGCAAACGCAAGGTCAGCGAATTCGATTTTTGCGACGGTTCTCCAAAACTCTGCTTTTGAGACCGGTTCTTCTGATTTTGGTTCTTCGTCAAGTTCATTTTCGGCGCCATGATTTTCACCAATTCGCCGGGCCTTGACGGTTTTGTAGATATGCCGCAGTCCCATGATCAAGAGATAGGCGGCACCAAGTGCTTGAATCTGCCAAATGTCGACGAGGAATGAAATTGCGAATAATGCCGCGAATCGAAGCACAAATGCTCCTGCCAATCCATAAAATAAAGCCTTTTTCTGTTGCTCGCCCGGCAAATGTTTTACCATTACTGCCAAAACAAGCGCGTTATCTGCCGAAAGAAGTCCTTCTAGAGCGATTAAAACAAGGACGACCCAGGCATATTGAAGTACTAACTGCCAATCCATCTACTTCATTCCTTCCTATACAATATAAGCTAAATTAAGAATTCACACGACACGATAGTTTACACGTTCACATGAACACATACTATATGATAGTATACCCGATTGCAAGCAAGTTATTCCATCAAATCAGCAAACTGTTTCTTTCGAGACTTGCGAGTTTCGTTTTGGGTCGTGTTCGTGATAAAATTCATAGCAACGATATGTCGCGAAACACATTCACGGAATCATCAGACTTGCTCGTCTCTAGCATTCCTGTCATGTTATTACTACTTGCACTACTACAAAAGGACAAAGGGGCCGATCTGAATGTCTACCTACCCGATTACACTGCCAACCAAAGAAGAGCGTCACAAGCTTTTTGGTTCTGTTCCCCCTATTAAAGGAACAAAACCAACTGAAAAAGATAAAATGGTCGATCTGCAAAATACACCAAAGAATTTCTTATTTGCACTGGATGCAGTAGGAATCTCCAACGTGAAACATCCGGTTGTCATTCAAGATGGCGAGACGACACAAGCAACCATCGCGACGTTCGAACTGTCGACTTCGCTTGTACAAGACCGTAAAGGGATCAACATGAGTCGTTTGACAGAACAACTCGACCAGTACCATAACGAAGGCTGGGTCGTCACAAATGAATCACTCATTCAATTCGCTCGTGATCTCGCGGAGCGGATGGAGCAATCAGAAGGACAATTAACAATCCGTTACCCGTGGTTCTTCACACGTAAAGCTCCGGCAACGGGACTCAGTGGCTTGATGAATGCCGAAGTGTGGCAAACCGTCAGTGTCAACACCGAAACAAACGAAGCCACATTGTCGGTCGGTTTGACGATCAATGTGACGACACTTTGCCCATGTTCAAAAGAAATCAGTGAATACAGTGCCCATAACCAACGTGGTTACGTCACGATGGAAGCTGCTTTACGCGACGAAGCGGATGACTTCAACTGGAAACAAGAGCTCCTCGACGCTGCAGAATCAAATGCTTCAGCACCGCTTCATCCGGTCCTCAAACGTCCGGATGAAAAACGTGTCACAGAAATGGCATACGAAAACCCACGTTTCGTCGAAGACATGGTGCGCTTAATTGCTGCCGATCTTTACGAAATGGATCCAATCGCGTCCTTCTTCGTCGAATGCCGAAATGAAGAAACTATCCACCAACACGATGCGATTGCTCGGATCACGTTCGACAAAGACGCACAATAATCAGGAACATCAAGGAGCTGGCTTCAAGTCGCGCTCTTCATAGAAAAGGATGACGGACTTTAAAATCTGTCATCCTTTTTTTCGTTGTCCTCTTTTTCGGTAGCGTTTACACTTAAAGCGAATGGAGGGATGTCATGCTGGAACTCATCCCCTTTTTACTGGAGCGTTTGGGGATCATGATCATTTTGGCGTTCATCCTCGCCCAGTGGGGACCAACACGTCGTGTGCTGAAACAACCGGAAGCCGGTTGGCAATTCGGTTTACTGATTTTATTTTTCGCTACATACGGCATACTCAGCAACTACACCGGTGTCAAAGTCGACTTGACCAAGTTTTTACCGCATACCTGGCTTGATGAAGTGAACGGAACGTCTGCCATCGCAAATACACGGACGATGATCGTCGTCATCAGCGGCTTGCTTGCCGGTCCTGTCGGCGGCACGATTACGGGACTGCTCGTCGGAATCCACCGGTATACACTCGGTGGTTTTACCGCCTTCGCCTGCGCCCTCGCGACCGTGATTGCAGGTGGTGTCAGCGGGTGCTTACGCGCTTATTGGCGTGATCGCTTGGGGAGCCAAGCGCTGCTCCCGATTTGTTTGACCGGATTTTTAATGATTTTTGAAATGTCACTGATTCTTCTGTTGTCTGATCCCTTTCCGGCTGCGATCGAACTCGTCCAGTTCATCTTCATCCCGATGACGATTGTTAATGTTCTTGGCGTCTGGCTGTTCTTATCGATCATTCGATTGGCGGCGCGGGAGGAAGAACATGTCCGGGCACGGGAAGCGGAGCGCTCGCTGCATATCGCCGACTTGACGTTACCGTACTTAACACGCGGCTTGAATATCCAAACGGCCGAAGCCGTCGCGGACATCCTGTTGCAACAAACGCGTGCCGACGCGGTCTCCTTGACCGATCAATCCGTCATCCTGGCGCATCTTGGCGTCGGCAGCGACCATCATCAAGCGGGTGGTCAATGGACGACACGTCCGACCGAACATGTCTTGAGAGACGGACAACTCCGACTCGTCACCGACCGCGATGACATCGGCTGTCCGAAATCAGATTGTCCGCTTCAAGCCGGGATCATTGCTCCGTTGACAATCGGCGGAACAACCGTCGGAACACTGAAAGTCTACTATCCGCACCCTGATGTACTCGATGCGGTCGAAGTCGAACTGATTGAAGGGTTAGCGAAATTATTTTCGACGCAACTCGCACTCGGTAATGCGGAACGACAGGCAGGTTTGCTGAAGGATGCGGAAATCCGCGCCCTTGAAGCACAAATCCATCCGCACTTCTTGTTTAATGCCATCAATACGATTTATGCTTCCTGCCGGACGGATGTCGAACAAGCACGGAGCTTGTTACTCGAATTGTCGACTTTCTTCCGCAGTAATCTGCAGGGCGCCCGTTCGACGAAGATTCCCTTACAAAAAGAACTGGAACATATCGAAGCCTATATTTCACTCGAAGCGGCCCGATTTCCCAATCGCCCCTTCGTCGATATTGATCTCGCGGACGGGAGCGAACAGTTACTGGTCCCACCGTTCATCCTCCAACCGCTCATCGAAAACGCGTTTCAGCACGCCTTCTCTCCCGGACAGACCGGCTACGTGGGAGTGACCGCTTGGACAACGTCCGATCAATTGGTCTTGGAAGTCGTCGACAACGGATGCGGCATCGCACCGGACCGACTGGCCCGCTTGGGTCGTGAAGTCGTCGCGTCAAACGGAACCGGAACCGCGATCTTTAATACAGCAGAACGAATCAAAAGTCTTTATGCGGAAAAAGGGACCTTCCGATTGACCAGTCAGCCCGGGGAAGGAACGACCATCACCATCCATCTTCCGCTCGAAACAGGAAAGGAGATGCTTCATGCGCACGATTCTAATTGAAGATGAACCGCTTGCCCGCGACGAACTCCGCTATCACGTCGTCCGGGCCGGACTCGATGTCGTCGCCGAGACCGGACACGTCCTCGAAGCGGAGCAACTCGTGCGAACACTCCAACCGGACCTCGTTTTTCTCGACATCGAATTGATTGACGGGAGTGGTCTCGACATCGCCAAACGGTTGCAGTCGATGCCTCACCCTCCGGCCATCTTGTTCGTAACCGCTTATGATGCGCACGCACTCGAAGCTTTTGAACTGAATGCGTATGACTACATCTTAAAACCGTACGATCCGTCACGGATTGTCCGGGCCATTGAAAAAGTCATGCGAAAACCACTCGCCAAAGCGCCGCGTGTCGAACGGTTGGCGGTCGAGTCGGGAGATCAGTTGAAGCTGCTCTCCCCGCGAGAGGTCGATTACATCGTCGCCGAAAACGGTAAAACCAAAATCGTCACCCGCTCGGATGCTTATCCGTCGAATGATACGTTACAAGAACTCGAAAAAAAATTAGCCGACCATCGTTTCTTGCGTGTCCACCGGTCTTATCTCGTCAATTTAGCCGCCATCGAAGCGATCGAACCATGGTTCAACGGTGCCTATACGATTAAAATCCAACAAATTGATGTTCCGGTCAGTCGGACGTATGTCAAAATCTTAAAGGAAGCACTCGGCATCTGAGTGCTTCTTTTTCCGTTCATCGCCCCTTTCCAACGTGTCATCCTTCAAAAACAACCACTTGTCCTCAAAACAAAAGAAAGCGTTTTCATTTAACGTACACTTTCCTTATACCAATTTACGAGGAGGTCTAACGAATGAGCGCTACCCCGATTGTCATTGCTGTCATTTGTATTTTATTAATCGTCTATCGTCTTTACGGCACGTTCATGGCCGTTAAGGTCCTAAAAATCAAAGAGGACCGGGAAACCCCGGCCCATAAATTTGCCGATGGAAAAGACTATGTCCCGACGAACAAGTGGGTTTCGTTTGGTCACCACTTCGCCGCGATCGCAGCTGCCGGACCGCTTGTCGGTCCTGTACTCGCCGCTCAGTTCGGTTACTTACCCGGTCTGCTTTGGCTCTTGATTGGAGCTGTCATCGGCGGTGCCGTCCACGATATGGTCGTCCTGTTCGCTTCGATGCGCCAAGACGGTCAATCGTTATCGGAAGTCGCCAAAAAAGAACTCGGACCGGTCGCTGGTTTTTGTGCCGGTCTTGCGATGCTCTTCATCATCACAATCACGATGGCCGGCTTGTCGATGGTCGTCTTGCATGCCCTCGAACATAACCCATGGGGAACGTTTGCTGTCTTCTCGACGATTCCGATCGCGATGGCAGTCGGTATCTACTTACGCAAAGGCGGAAATCTCGTGTTCGCATCAATCGTCGGCTTTTTACTGATTCTTGCCGCAATCGGTTTTGGTCCGCAGCTGACAGATACGTTCATCGGCAGTTGGTTTGATTTATCGTCCCGCCAACTGGCAATCGCTTTACCGATCTATGCCTTCTTTGCTGCGGCGCTGCCGGTTTGGCTGTTGCTCGCTCCACGGGATTACTTATCAAGTTTCATGAAGATCGGGGTTTTCCTTGCCTTGATCATCGGGGTCTTTATCATCAATCCGGATATCCGCTTCCCGGCCTTCACGAAATTCGTGGATGGTGGTGGTCCAATCATCGCCGGTCCCGTCTGGCCGTTCATCTCGATCACGATCGCGTGTGGTGCGATTTCCGGTTTCCATGCTTTTGTCGGTTCCGGGACGACACCCAAGATGATCAATCGTTGGAGCGACATCAAACCGGTTGCCTTTGGCGCCATGCTCGTCGAGTGTCTCGTCGCCGTCATGGCTTTGATTGCCGCGACGTCACTCGAAGTCGGTGACTACTTCGCGATCAACTCGACACCTGAAGTATTCGCAACACTTGGTATGAGTACGGTCTATCTTGACGAAATGTCGCGGGAAATCGGTCTTGATCTTGCCGGACGGACCGGCGGAGCGGTTTCCCTTGCCGTCGGGATGACGTTCATCTTCCGGGCGATTCCATGGTTCCGGGAAATCGCCGGCTTCTTCTTCCAATTCGTGATTCTTTTCGAAGCCGTCTTCATCTTAACGGCAATCGACGCCGGAACACGGGTTGCCCGTTACCTGATTCAGGACTTCTTCGGAGAATTCTACAAACCGTTAAAACGGGTCGACTGGATTCCGGGTGCGATTTTTGCCAGTGCACTCGGTACGTTCTTCTGGGGTTATCTGCTGTTCTCCGGTGACATCGGATCGATTTGGGCATTGTTCGGCGTCTCGAATCAATTGATGGCATCCATCGGATTGATTATCGGAACGACGATCATCCTGAAGATTGCCGACAAAAAGGTGTATGCCTTAACGACATTCATTCCGCTCGTCTACTTGCTCGTGACGGTGACGTTCGCCGACATCTGGATGGTGGCAAACGTCTATGCCAATCCGGCATCTGCCGGCTTCAGCATCCTCAATACGGTGCTTTCGGTCACGATGGGGATACTCGCGATTGTCATCACAATCTCTGCTGTCCGCAAATGGATTGAGTTGCTCAATTCACCGCGTTGGGAAAAAGTAAAAAAATCAGCATAATCATAAAACCGCTTGGATCATCACGTTTAAAGGTGATGGTTCCAAACGGTTTTTGTGTTTTTCTGAGTCCAACCAACTACTTCCGGACCAACAATTCAGTCGCCCGGACTGTTCCCCAAGGCGAAACATCGGCTTTGACTTCCAGTTTTTTTGCATCCTCATATCCTTTACCGGTGCCTTGTTCGACATAGTACTGGGTCAGTTGGGGAATCGTCACGTATTGATCGTAATAGTCACCGGCAACAGACCCGAAAAAGCGTTCATTGGAGATCCGGTCGATCTTCGCATAACCGTCCGCATCTGTCGTAAACGTGACGTAGACCAACCCTTTCTTGACGGAGTCCTCCGGTTTTAAGTCCGGATATTGCAACATGACATATTCTCCGTACACAGGACTAAACGGATCAAAGGGTTCCGCCCGGAAACGATAGCTGTCACCCAACCAGGAAATCGAATAAAAGCTCAGAATCACACCTAAGACGACGATGATTTGCAGAACCGGAAACAGATACCGTTTCATGACGTCACTCCTCCCTCACGACGTTTTCGGATCCACCACAAGATACCGGCAATCAGGAATACGAGCACTGCTCCGACCAAGAAAAACAGCGACATATCAAGCCGGTTCCAGGCATAGATGAAGTAGATCGTCAGCTGGACGGCGATGAAATAGAGGAATGGGATCGTCAATCGGCTGCCTTGGCGTTCCCGTTCAATCAAATAGACAAAGGCAAGGATTTCAACAAGCGCCGCGATTAAAATCGCCTGTTCATCAAACCATAACAATCCGAACAGACCGAGCGGCAAAATCCAAAGCAACGGTTGAAACTTCCGGTAGACGAGGTAACCGATTCCGATCGTGAACACCACAAGGGCAATCGCTTCCCCCCAAGGAATCGAGGAATCCGTCGTCTCGGCACGGACCGTCAGATAAATCAAGGAGTTGATCGCGGCGACGACCAGGTAGAGATGGTATAACACCTGACGATGCGCCTCTTCTTTAACGACGAGTAACAGCGGAACGAGCACAAATAACGTCCAAATCGGCCACAGGACACCGTCATAGGAGACAAGGGCAAACAGTTCGAGACCCACCAGATAAAGAAACAACCAACTGAGGATCAAGGACGGGAAAGACTGGCTGAAATAAAACCAAGCGAGCGAGACGAGGGCGAGAAAAACGATTGATGTCCAGTCTAGAAACGTCGCCTGTTCGCTTCCGAATCCCCCGACGCCGGTAAAGATGTTCAGACCGGCGATGAAAGCAAGAATCGCGTATGCCGGATGACGCCAAGTGAAGAAATGACCGAGCGCCGCCAAAAATACGGCCCACCCGATGAAGGATCCTTGCATCGACATGTGAAAACTTTGGACGGTGACAATGAGGGCTCCCGCAAACGCGATGATACCGAGAATGCGAAAAGCAACAGGATTCCAGATCGTCCGTCGCTCCGATAAATCGGCGAGGACGTAACAGCTGACCATAAGGACCAGGACTAACCCAATTTTAATGAGTGCGGGAATCGCTTGCCAATTTGCTGCTAAAAAGCTGAGTAGGGCCAGACCCACGAAGGTCAGGCCGACAATCAACAAAAGCGGGACACGGTTCTTTTTTTGCCGGTGTGTTTCGTAGTCTTTGATCCGGTTGATGGTCTCCGCATCAATCAGACCCGCTTGTTGCCACTCCATCAATTTTGTCAGTCGTGCCATCGTCAACACCTCCCGATTATGAATGACCAGGCTATAGTTGTATTTTCCCGTTTCAGGGGACGTTCAAGCAAAAAACACCGGAAATCCCGTCGGAAACAAGACCTTTTTCAGAGACAAAAAAACGACCGTCACCCGCAGGGACGATCGTTTGAAGGATTAGACTTTAAAACGTGAAACAAGGACTTGCAGTTCTTCTGCCATATTGGATAATGTTTTGGCCGACTGCGAAATATCTTCCATCGAACCAAGCTGTTCTTCTGTTGTCGCAGCGACACGTTCTGCTGCTGAAGAGTTCTCATCGGCGATATGCGCGATTTCCGTCGCAGAGGCGGACACTTCCTGGACGTTTGCGGCAATTTCTTCGACTGTTGCCGTGACATCTTCAATGCGCGGTGTCATCTCTTGTGTCCGCAACATGATTTGTTCGAAACGGACTGCCGAATCTTCCGTCGTTTCCAGTCCCGCTTTCGTATGATGCGACACTTCTTTCATCAGGAAGACGGATCGTTCCGTTTCTTGTTTGATATTTTGAATCAAGTCGGAGATTTGTTTCGTCGAGTCCTGCGATTGTTCCGCGAGTTTACGGACTTCACTTGCGACGACGGCAAATCCTTTCCCGTTTTCGCCTGCTCGTGCCGCTTCGATGGCCGCGTTGAGCGCAAGCAAATTCGTTTGTGTCGCAATACCGTTGATGACATCGACAATCTTCCCGATTTCATTTGAACGGTGTGCAAGCGACTGGATGACTTCTCCGAAGTTTTCGACCGAGGCATCAATCGCTTTCATCTGTTCGACGTTTTTGGCAACGGCTGCTGTTCCGTCTTCCGCTTCTGTTGCCGTCGCGCGTGACAGCTCGGACACGTTGGTCGAACTTTCAGCAATTCGCATGACGCCGGAAGTAATCGCTTGTAAGGAGACGGCATTCCCGTCAAGTTGACGTTTCGATTGACCGGCACCTGCCGCCATCTCTTGGATCGAGCCGGCGATTTGTTCAGACGCTGCCGTCGTTTGTGTGGCATTTGCCATCAACTCCTCCGAAGAGGCGGCAACTTGACCAATCGATTGATCGAGATTCGTGATGATCGACCGGAGCGATCCAATCATGACGTTAAAGCTTTCCGCCACTTGCCCGATTTCATCGTTGGATTCGACGACGACCTGCTCCGTCAAATCACCTTCTTGAATCCGTTCCGCACTCTTCGTCAGTCGACTCAGCGGGCTGATGATTGACCGTAAGATAAAGAATAAGAGCACTGCCGCCAAGACGAATGTCGCGGCGATGACGCCGAGTGTCGTCCAAAGGATACTCGATGATTCATCCGTGATTTCATGGTCGTACAGTGTGCCGGCGACCTTCCAGCCCGTCAGACTGTTCGTCATGAAGTCCATTTGTTTTTCTTCATTTTCAAACAGATAAGAAAATTGTCCTGCTTTGCCGGCGTAGATTGAATCGACCCAGTCTCCTGAGGCTGTTTCACCGGGTTTTAATGTCGGGTGACTGACGAATTTTTTATTAGAATCCAAAATCGTCACGTAACCTTCTTTCCCGATTTTGATTTTCTTGGCGATTTCCGCGATTCGGTCGACATCGACGTCCACCGCGATGACACCACGTCCGTTGCCTCCGGTTTGAGACAAGGTAACCATCATTTTTCCTGAAGAAGCGTCGACGTAAGGATCGGTGATGACGACTTTACCGCTCGCATCTTCTGCTGCCTGATACCACGGACGGTCCCGTGGATCATAGTCTTCCGGCATCGACTGTTCCGGATATATCGTCATTTCCCCCGTCGTCGTCGCATAATAAATGTTGGCGGCTTGCGGGTGTGTATCTAAGTATTCGGTCATTTTTTCTTTTAAGTCGAGGTTCTGCTTGCCCGATTCATATAACGTTCCGTCGATGCGATCCGCAAAAAACGCGACATCCCGTCGCATTGGATCAACGATGTTCATGATTTCGTCATTCATCCGGTCGACACCGGCGTGGGCGGACTGAAGAATCTGGTCCGTGATTTTTTGTTTGGCTTGACTGTATGAGACAAAGCCGATTAAAAGTGACGGAATCAATAATAAGAGCATAGAGGTCAAAATTAGTTTTTGTTTGATGCTTAACGTGCGTTTTTTCTTTTCTTTCATCTCTCTCTCCCATTCTCGAGTACGATGACTCGTTGTTCTATTCTTTTTATCGGCTAGAATGTGTATTTTTTCACAGCAAATAAAAAAAGAAGAAAATTCCTTTTTGTAAGGAACCTTCTTCTTTTCACTCATTTCAGTTAAGCTTCTTGATCGCCCTTCCAGTTCATCATGCCGCCTTCGACATTAATGATGTCGTAACCGTACTGTTCAAGGAAACGTCCGACGTTCTCACTTCGGGCCCCTGCTTTACAGATCAGATAATACGTTTCGCCTTCTTGCAGTTCGGTATAGCGCTCACCGATTTCCGACATCGGCAGGAAACGGACGTTTGGAATATGACCGGCGTCGTACTCGTCTTGTTCCCGGACATCAACGACGTGTAACGCTTCGCCCGCTTCAAGCTTTTCTTGTAATTCATCGACATGGATCGTCTTCATAGTAGTTCCTCCTCTAATTTCATCTTTGTTCAGTGTAGCAAAACTGACGTCGAAACAGAACAAAAGAGACCAGCCGAAGCTGATCTCTTCTGTCATTCTCCTGATGCTTGATCCAGCGATTGACGTTTTTCCTTATGCATGCCCCGTGCATAATAAACGGCAATCAAAATCACGTACCAGAGCGGACCGACGATCAATGCGATCCGTGTGCCGGCATCAAACGCCATCAAGACGATGACACCTGCGAGTGCGGCTAACGCAAGATAGTTCGCAATCGGGAAAAACGGAACGGCGAATTCAGCCGTACCATGCACTTTTCGTGCCCGCATTTGAGCAATCAAGATCATCGCCCATGTCCAGACGGCTCCGAATGTCGCGATGCTCGTGACGATCGCAAACACATCTTCCGGCAAGAAGTAGTTCAAGGCCACGCCGACTAACAATGCGACGCCCGAGAGAATCGTTGCCAATGCCGGGACACCATTTTTTGAAATCTTCGCGAATCGTTTTGGTGCTTCCTGGTTTTGCGACAAGTTCATCATCATCCGTGCCGTCGAGAAAATCCCTGAGTTACACGACGACAGTGCTGCCGTCAAGACGACAAAGTTGATGATACCGGCCGCTGCCGGAATATTAAGTGAATCAAATAATAACACGAATGGACTGCTGTTATTCTGTCCGACTTCATTCCATGGATAAATCGACAGAATGACGAACAACGCTCCGATATAGAACACGAGAATCCGCAAGAAGACGTTGTTGACCGCCTTACGGATCGTTCTCTTCGGATTTTTTGCTTCCCCTGCTGTGACCCCAATCACTTCAATCCCTAAGAAGGCAAACATGACCATCTGCATCGCAAGCAAGACACCACCAAAGCCGTTTGGCAAGAATCCACCATTCGACCAAAGATTTGAAATCCCGACCGGTGTTCCACCGTTTCCGAAACCGATGACAATCGTCAATGTTCCAAGTACAATCATCGCAATGATGGCGATGATTTTAATCAATGCAAACCAAAATTCAAACTCACCGTAAAATTTAACGGCAATGAAGTTGATGCTCGTCATTAAGATGAGTGCACCAAGTGCCCACATCCAGGTCGGTGAATTCGGGAACCATTCTTGCATGTAGATCCCGACTGCCGTGATTTCCGCCATACATGTAAAGATCCAGAGCAACCAATAATTCCAGCCTGTCAGGAATCCGGCTAACGGACTGACATATTTTCGTGCATACTCGGCAAAACTGCCGGATACCGGCTCCCGAACAGCGAGCTCCCCAAGTGCCCGCATGATGATGAAGATGATGATGCCTCCGATTAAGTAGCCGATCAATATACCTGGTCCTGCCAGTTGAATCGCTTTCGCTGATCCCAAGAACAGTCCGACACCGATTGCCGCCCCCAGCGACATCAGCGTAATGTGACGTTCTTCCAGCCCGCGATTCAGTTCTGTCTGTTGTTTCATCTGTACGACGTCCTTCCCGTCTCTGTTTGTTTCCTAGCAGTTCCCCTAACCGCTACGTTGTCAGTATAATGAAATTGTGTCCGTTTTGTAAACGTTTTCAAGTGATATTTTTGTTCAAGAACACATACTCGAAATATTCTGATTTATGTAACGCAACGAGAAAGGAGCAACCGGCTATACCTAGTAGTATAGATGACCGCTCCCCTCTGAGAAGTTACAAACCTTATTCAACTTTGGCGAGACGTGATTTCTCCGTGTACTGTCTCTTTTCGGTCAACCGGAATAAACCGTTTAACAGAAGGGCCGTCAACGATCCGGCGACGATCGGACTGTCCGTCAAGACGCGGACTTGTTCCGGCAGTGACGCGACGATCGCCGGATTCATGCTGATGCCAAGCCCGACACCAAGCGCTAAGGCAACGGTAATCACATTATCATTTTTAGCAAAATTGACACGGGATAAAATCCGAATCCCGCTCGCTGCAACCGTCCCGAACATGACGAGCATTGCTCCACCGAGAACGGGTTTTGGAATCAAGGTCGTGAACGTTGCGACTTTTGGTAAAAAACCAAGCAGAATTAAAAAGAATCCTGCAAACACGATGACTTTCCGTGTTTTGACACCCGTCAGTTGAACCAGACCGACATTTTGGCTGTACGTCGTATACGGGAAACTGTTAAAAATCCCGCCGATGATCGTCGCTGCCCCTTCCGCGCGGTAACCGCGCGCCAAGTCTTTGTCCGTCAACTTTTTATCGGTAATTTCTCCAAGCGTCAAGAAGACACCTGTCGACTCGACCATCGAAACAAGTCCAACCAACGTCATCGTCAGAATCGCTGTTGCATTGAACGTCGGCACACCAAAGTAAAATGGTGTCACCATCTGGAACCACGATGCCTCGGCAACCGGACTGAAATCAATCATCCCCATGCCGAATGCGACCAATGTACCGATCAAAACAGCAATCAACACCGCCGCGGCTTTTGAAAAAACGGTCCCGTATCGGTTGAAGACCAGAATCAAGACAATCGTCAACGTTGCGAGTCCTAAGTAGCGTAAGTCGCCAAAATCCTTTGCCCCTTGTCCCCCACCGATATCATTGATGGCAGCCGGAATCAGCGAAATGCCGATGATCGTGACGACTGATCCAAGAACGACCGGCGGAAACAAAACGGCGATCCGGCTGAACACACCGGAAATCACCAGGATAATCAGTCCACTGGCAATCAAGGCACCGTAAATCGCTGTAATGCCTTGCAGACTCCCGATGGCAATCATCGGACCGACTGCGGTAAACGTACAGCCGAGGACGACCGGTAAGCCGACCCCTGTATATTTCGTCACGAAGACCTGCAACAACGTCGCGACACCACACATGAATAAATCAATCGCTACGAGATACGCCAGTTCTTCACCGGATAAACCAATCGCACTACCGACAATCAAAGGAACAATCGCAGCTCCGGTATACATCGCCAACACATGTTGCAGACCAAGGCTTGCTGCCTTGACGTTCGATAATGTCTTCATACGTTCACCCGGTCAACAAACGTCGCTTGTCCGGCTTCCAGTTTTTTAATCCGTGCCAACGATTCGACGCGGAACCCGGCATCCAGTAATTTTTGACGGCCCGGTTGGAATGATTTTTCAATGACGATTCCGAAGCCTGCCACTTCAGCTCCCGCCTGTTCAACAAGTTTCGCCAGACCAAAGGCGGCTTCGCCGTTCGCCAGGAAATCATCGATGATCAACACCCGTTCGCCTGCCTGCAGATACTTTTCAGCGACGGTGATCGTGCTTGTCTGTTGTTTCGTAAAGGAGTAGACTTCGGCTGAAATCGTCCCTTCGTTCAGCGTCAACGACTTGGTTTTCCGGGCGTAGACCATCGGGACGCCAAGACGTAAGGCTGTCATCATGGCGGGGGCAATCCCGCCTGCTTCAATCGTCAAAATCCGGGTGATTCCGGCATCTTTAAACCGGTCCATGAATTCATAGGCGATTTCCCACATCAAAGTCGGATCGACCTGATGGTTTAAAAAGGAATCGACTTTTAAGACTTGATCCGATAAGACCAGTCCTTCTTGTGTAATCATATCTTCCAAACGTTTCATAACTGATTTCTCCTTTTTGACGAAAAAAAACGTACAGCCGCTACCCGGGGGCAGCCACTGTACGCTAAAAAGAGAGCAGTAACTCACCACCCGTAGTCGGACCGTTACGGCGATCCGGTAGAGACTCGTGGGCCAATTCCCACTATTATACGAGCGTTGCTATACGTTTATTCGTTGATGCGTGATGTGTTCCATTTTACGGAGTTCACTGAAAAAGTAAAGCCTTTTTCGAAAATGGCTTATCCTTGACGTTCTTCAACCGCTTGAGCTGCTGTGATGATTGCCAATTTGTAGACGTCCTCTTCGTTACAACCACGTGAAAGGTCGTTGACCGGTTTGTTGAGACCTTGGAGGATCGGACCAATCGCTTCGAAACCACCGAGACGCTGGGCGATTTTGTAGCCGATGTTTCCAGACTCAAGGCTTGGGAAAATGAAGACGTTCGCTTGACCCGCAACATCTGATTCCGGTGCTTTTGATTTCGCGACACTCGGAACGAATGCTGCGTCGAACTGTAATTCGCCGTCGATTGCAAGTTCCGGCGCCCGTTCTTTCGCAAGACGTGTCGCTTCGACGACGCGTTCTGTTTCCGGTGATTTCGCCGAACCTTTTGTTGAGAAGCTGAGTAACGCAACTTTCGGCTCGATGCCGAATGTTTTCGCTGTTTTGGCAGAAGCGATGGCATTTTCAGCTAAATCGTTAGCGTCAGGTGCAATGTTGATTGCGCAATCGGCGAACACGTACTGCTCGTCGTCACGGACCATGATGAAGACACCTGATGTCTTTTTGTACCCTTCTTGCATCTTGATGATTTGAAGTGCCGGGCGTACCGTATCGCCTGTTGCGTGCATCGCACCAGAAACAAGACCTTCTGCTTTTCCTGTGTGAACGAGCATCGTACCGAACGTGTTGACATCTTTGAGAATGACTTCACGCGCCTGCTCGGCTGTCGCTTTTCCTTTACGGCGCTCGACGAATGAGGCAACCAGTTCTTCAATTCCATCATATGAAGCCGGATCGATGGTTTCGAGATCCGTGACATCGATTTGGTTCGCAGCCGCTGTCTCTTCGATTTTAACGCGTGGTCCGATGACGATCGGTGTCACAAGACCATCTTTTTTCAAACGGACAGCTGCACCAAGAACACGTGCGTCGATTCCTTCAGGGAAAACGATCGTTGGTTGGTGGGCTTTTACTTTTGTCTCAAGCATTTCGAATAATTGCATGATATTAGCTCCTTTTATGGCGAATAAGTGTCGGTTTTTGTTGTACGTTCATTCCAGTGTTCATTATACACAGTTCTGTTTCGTTATTAAAACAATTTGCAAAAAAGTGTGTTTTTCATTCCTACGACTGACTTTTCGAATACTATTACAGTATTTTTTTCATATAGTACAGTTCCGGACATTCTGAAAATCTCACACCCTTTAAGAGCATACCCTGTTCCTTCGGGATATATGTCCGGTCCGCTTGTGAAATGAACCGTTTTCTTACGGGCAATTTGAAAAGATATGGTAAGATTGAACATGGATCAACCCGTTTACCATTCCAGATTCAGGAGGTTTTCTTATGCAACATCAATCATCAGAACCAACCGTTACGCAACAAGCCGCCGAAACACTCGACGGCTGGTATACATTCCATGATTTTCGCCGGATTGACTGGAGCCGTCTCAAGCAAGTCGAAGCTACGGTCCGCACAAAGATGGTTCATGAATTCCAAGCTTTCTTGAGTGAACTCGCACAGGTCGAAGAACAAAAAGAAGGAAGTCATGCCCTTTATACGATCATCGGTCAAAAAGCCGACCTCGTCTTGATGGTGCTTCGTCCGACGATGGAAGACATTCAAGCCGTCGAAGTCAAAATGCAGAAACTTGATCTCTACGATTACCTGATCCCCACCTATTCGTATGTGTCTGTTGTCGAACTGGGGACATACCGTGGTTCAGGAGAAGGCAATCCGTATGAAAATCCATACGTCCGTGACCGCTTGTATCCAATCCTGCCGAAATCGAAGCACATCTGTTTCTATCCAATGAGTAAATCACGCCGCGACGGCGATAACTGGTATACCCTGTCGATGGAGAAACGGAAAGAGCTGATGTACCGTCACGGGATGATCGGTCGGAGTTATGCCGGCAAGATTCAACAAATCATCGGCGGATCAACTGGATTTGACGATTGGGAATGGGGCGTCACGCTTTTCGCCAACGATATTCTCCAGTTCAAGAAAATCGTCTATGAAATGCGCTTTGACGAAGTCAGCGCGAAATACGGCGAATTCGGTGAGTTCTTCATCGGGAATCGTCTGGAGTCAACCGATCTCGAAGCACATTTCGCACTTTAATCTGCTAAATCACGTTTCATAGAAAAACCCTACGGGAATATACTCTTTGCGGCCACAAAAACTGTCAGATTTGTACCTGAAGGAGGAATTACCATGGGGAATGCTATGAACCGATCAACGCGATCGCGTGAATTGCAATTCGCTGTGCTTTCAAAAGAGCTAAAGCCAGTCGCGGAACGTGTACTGGATCGCTATGAGCAAGCATTATCGAAGCTAAATAAAACACAACCTGCAAAGCGCTGAGGCATCTGCTTCCATCGCTCTATATCGTACCGGTGAACAGACGATGTTCTGTTTGCCGGTTTTTTTGCGTTCATCAAAAAAAGGATCTATCCGCTTCACGTTGCTCTGTTCGAGTCACGTGAAGCGAGTAGATCCTTACTGTTACAATCCTTTATATGCCCCGATGGCGACAAAAATCCAAGCCGCGATGAACAGGACACCACCAATTGGTGTAATCGCTCCCAGCTTCGTCACTCCTGTCAACGCCATCACGTACAGGCTGCCGGAGAAGAAGACGATTCCGGCGAGCATCAACCAGCCGGCCAGTGAAAATTGTGATATCGACACTTTTAATAGCATGCCGCCCAGTGCCAAAATGCCAAGCGAGTGAACCATCTGATAGAGGACACCGGTTTGCCAGTTCGCGAGCATCCGCTCGGACAACATATCTTTTAACGCATGGGCACCAAACGCCCCGAGTGCCACTGCCATCATCATCGACAGTGCCCCAATCATGATTAAGATTTTCATTCTTTTTCTCCCCCTAAACGTCGTGCTGGTAAATTCCATTCATAATAATAGGATAGCATACGTAAAATCGTGATCAGCCCCAGTAATGTGAACAAATGGAGAGGATTGGTCAGTTCAAACCGATCGATGACGAGTGCCGCCATGACGGCCCACATCGCATAAATTTCTTTATGCAGGACCAGTGGTTTGCGACCGGCGAGTAAATCGCGGATCACCCCGCCGCCGACTCCCGTCAAGACAGCTGCGGAAATCGTTGCCGATAATGGCAATCCTTTTGCGGAAGCCATCAACGCACCTTGAATCGCAAACGCCGATAAACCGAGTGCATCAGCGAGCACTCCCCACCGTGTCCAGTGCGGTAAAAATAATTGCGGTAAAACGAAGATCAGCAAAGCGACTAAAATTGCAATCAAAAACAGACCGCCTTGCGACCAGAGCGCGGAAACCGGGACCCCAATCAGCAGGTTTCGGATGGCGCCGCCGCCAAATGCCGTGATCAACGCGAGTAACCACACACCAAACAAATCATATTTTTCTTCCATCGCGACAATCGCGCCACTCATCGCAAACGCAACCGTTCCAATGATATTTAATAAGTCCCAGGACATACGCACATTTCACCTTTCCCATTAGAAATTCCAATACTTACTATACGCTCTTTTTTGATTCCGGCAAGCTTATTTTTTCTGTCACCGATTCAACCGTTTGTAAGTGACGTTTTTAGGTAAAGTAACCTATACTGAAACAAACTGTACAGGAAGCTAGGTGACCGTATGAAACGTTGGGCGCTTTATCGGATTTTCATCATCGTAACGATGTTCGCTCGTTACATTTGGACGATTTATCGATTCACCCGGAAGAACCGACCCGGTACGAATAACGAAGAATTCGAGCGGATCATGATTACGATCGCCCGTGATTATAAGAAAAAAGCCCTTCGTCTCGAAGGACTCCTCATTAAACTCGGACAGTTCCTGTCGATTCGGGCAGACTTGTTTCCTCCGTCTGTTTTAATGGAACTGACGGAACTCGTTGATAAAGTCCCGTCCAGCAAGCTTGGCGAATCCAGAAAAATCATCGAGGAGGACTGGGGAACGACAATCGAAGACATTGTCGACGATATCTCTCCTCGACCGATTGCCTCTGCCTCAATCGGTGAAGTCTACAGCGCGACCCTCAAATCAAACGGTCGCAAAGTCGCGATTAAAGTGCAACGACCGAACATCGAACAAATCATCAAAACCGATTTCCGGGCGATGCGCCTCGTCATCGCCATGCTCCGCCGGACATCACTCAACAAATCAACCGATTTACAGAGCCTCTACCGTCAGATGGTCTTCGTCATCGGAGATGAGCTGAACTACCGGACAGAATTGAAAAACGGTCTGTACTTCAAAAAGATGTACGAAACGAATCCCGTCATCTATATTCCGGATTACTTTGAAGAACATTGTACGAACCGTGTGCTTGTCATGGAGTGGATCGAAGGTACACGGATCACGGATCTCGAGTATTTAGAAAAACATAACATTGACCGGGACGAATTAGCCCGTAATCTGTTTTTAAATGCCGGTGAACAGCTGTTGTTCGGCGGAAAATTCCACGCCGATCCCCATCCGGGTAACGTCCTCGTCCAAAGTGACGGCCGCATCGTCCTGCTGGATTTCGGAATGATCGGGGCGACGACCGCTGATGATATGCGGGCTATTCAACGCATCCTCCAGTCGTTCGTCACGCTCGATTACGATGCAATCGTCGACGGGCTCGAAGATTTACGGTTTTTATTACCAAACGCCAATAAACAAAACATCCGGCAAGCGATTGAAAAAGCGGTCACCTTCTATCTTGAAAGTGACATGGAAAACGTCGATACGAAGTTGATTGAAAAAGTATTATCCGATATTGAATTACTCGTTCGAAACGAACCGATTCAACTCCCGGCCGAGTTTGCGTTTTTCGGTCGGGCCGCCTCGACGATTCTTGGCATCCTGCAAATTTTATCGCCACAGATTAATTTACTGGACCTTGCGAAACCGATGGTCCGAAGATGGTTGGATGAAGAAGGAAAAAACCAAAATCGTTACTTACAAATCGCCGGTTCCTACGCAGCACGACTGCTTGCTTTCCCGCGCCTCGTCAACGATGCGCTCAGTGAGCCGACCCGCTGGCGTCTGTTTGAACAACAGAAGTTTTCTCGGGTCGCCAACATGGAATCGCTGAAGATCCGCCAGTGGACCAGTTCCCTCGTCGGAATCGTCAGTTTACCCGTCAGTTATGCCGGCTACTTCTTGGCACAGTATGATTTGATGGGCGCATCGCTCACCATTGCCATCATTGCGTTATGGAATGCCCGGCGCATCGGACGTCAGATTGTCCGGATTGCCGATGAACCGTTTAAATAACCGCCACAACGTCCTTTTAACAGGACGTTTTTTTATATCGAAATAATACTTTTCCATTTTGGCATGTTTTTCGAATCTGTTCCCGGGGTACATCTTCAAGTAGATAGATACAAAACCAGAAGAGGTGAAACACTTGATTGATATCTTAATTGCGCTCGTACCGGCCTTAATGTGGGGAAGTCTTCCTTTAGTCGTCTCTAAAATCGGTGGTTCGACGGAGCAACAAATTATCGGAACGACACTGGGTGCATTGATTTTTGCCATCATCACCTTCTTTTTTGTCAGTCCTGAACTTTCCACAACGGCTTGGGTCGCCGGCTTCTTCTCAGGTGCTTTTTGGGCGCTTGGTCAGATGAACCAGTTTGCAGCTTTCAAACAGATGGGTGTCTCGAAGACGATGCCGATTTCAACCGGAATGCAACTTGTCGGGACTTCTTTGTTTGGTGTCCTCGCCTTCGGTGAATGGTCGAATCGGACCGCTTTAATTCTCGGCATCAGTGCGCTCGTCCTGATCGTCGCCGGAGCTGCTTTTACTTCCTATAAAGAAGACAAGAGCAAACAGGATGAGAACATCGGAAAAGGATTACTCCTGCTGTTAATCTCGACGGTCGGGTATGTCGGGTATGTCGTCATCGCCCGTTGGTTCAACATCAATGGTTGGGAAGCGGTGTTACCGCAAGCAATCGGAATGGTCATCAGTGCGATTCTGCTGTCACTTCGTAAAGGGAACTTGTTCACGAAGAAAACAGCCGGTAATACGATTGGTGGTCTCATGTGGGCCGTCGGGAACATCGCTTTACTGTTCGCTACAGCCAAAGTCGGTGTGGCAACCAGCTTCTCATTATCACAAACCGGAGTCGTCATCTCGACGATTGGTGGTGTCGTGCTCTTAAAAGAAGCCAAGACGAAAAAGGAAATGACGTTTGTCATCATCGGCTGTATCTTGGTCGTCGTTGGCGGAATCATGATTGGATTCACGAAACAATAATAAGGAGGAATTGATTTTATGTATAACAGTCTAAAAGGAAAAGTCGCCATCGTCACAGGCGGTTCAATGGGAATCGGTGAAGCCATCGTCCGCCGTTATGCGGAAGAAGGCATGCGTGTCGTCATCAACTACCGGAGCCACCCGGAAGAAGCGACTAAAATCGCAGACGCCATCAAGCAAGCCGGTGGTGAAGCCATTACCGTTCAAGGTGATGTGTCAAAAGAAGACGATATGATCAATCTCGTCAAGCAGGCGGTCGAGCATTTCGGACAACTCGACGTCTTCGTCAACAATGCTGGTGTCGAAATGCCGTCCCCGTCTCACGAAATGTCACTCGAAGATTGGCAAAAGGTCATCGACGTCAACTTGACCGGTGCTTTCCTCGGAGCACGTGAAGCACTCAAATACTTCGTTGAACACAACGTCAAAGGAAATATCATCAACATGTCGAGTGTTCATGAAATCATCCCTTGGCCGACATTCGTTCATTACGCTGCCAGTAAAGGCGGCGTCAAACTGATGACCCAGACACTGGCGATGGAGTATGCTCCAAAAGGGATTCGCATCAATGCGATTGGTCCCGGTGCCATCAATACACCAATCAACGCCGAAAAATTCGAAGACCCGAAACAACGGGCAGATGTCGAAAGCATGATTCCCATGGGAAACATCGGCAAGCCGGAAGAAATTTCAGCGGTCGCCGCATGGCTTGCTTCAGACGAAGCGAGTTATGTCACAGGCATCACGCTGTTCGCAGACGGCGGCATGACACTTTATCCATCATTCCAAGCTGGACGCGGGTAACCCCCGCGTTTCTGCTCTCTAAAGGGAGGAACCCCTCATGTCGAATTTTTTTACGCTGTTAAGGCGCGGAAATAAATCCGCCCTCGCTGCCGCCATCGTCAACACCATTATTGCCATTATAAAATTCGTCGCTTACATCTTAACCGGGAACATCGCCATGTTTGCGGAAATGATGCATACGATCGGTGACGCAGCCAACCAGTTTTTCGTGTACATCGGATCAGCTTTAAGTAAAAAAGCACCGACCAAACGGTTTCCGAACGGTTTCGGTCGCCTCGTCAACCTTGTCCTGCTGGCAGCGATTCTCGTCGTCGCAATCCTTGCCTATGAAACCATCCGCGAAGGGATTTTGCACATTCTGCATGCCCCGGGCGACAAGACAAGTGGTCTTTGGATCATTTTGACCGCTCTCGGAATCGGTGTCGTCCTTGAAGTGGGTGTCTTCTATAAAGCGATGATTGAAGTCGGTCATGAAACCGGTTTGAAATCACGTGGCCTGACGTTAGTCGGTCAAAGTTTTACGAACTTGTCGCAAGCAAAACCTGCGACACGTCTCGTCTTTATGGAAGATTTAGTAGCGACGCTTGGTGGTATCATCGCCATCATCGCGGTCTTGATTTCACACTACACCTCGTTTTATCAAGCAGAGGGAATCGCTTCGATTCTCATCGGTCTGATGATGTTTTATGTCGTGTATAACGTCTTTATTCAAAATGCGGCCGGTGCCCTTGGCGAGATTGATGAAGTCTTGACGGCAAAAATCGGCGAAATCCTGATGCGCGATCCAGATGTGCGGGATATCGAAAAGCTGGAAGTCATCAAAGAAGGCGATCACTTCCATGTTGAAATCGAACTCGAAGTCGATCCGGGACTGACGATTGCTCAAGCAGACGATATTAAAGACCGTCTCGAGTTGCAAATCCGTATTCTCAAAGGCATCACCGATGTGACGATTGCCTTTGATGAAGATGATAAGATTCAACAGTATCAACCCCCGACGCAGCCTTGATCACAACAGTAGCGTACATGTCAAAGAGGTACCTCCGATTTTTTCGGCAGGTACCTCTTTTGTGATGAACGTTTAATTGGCCGCCCGGATAAATCCTGCTTCTTTCGCTTCCTGTTCACTGCAAAATATCTCTTCCGGATTCACTTCTTCGTATGAGCGTCCCCCTTCGACGTGATAGATTTTTTTCCCTTGACGGTTGATGTTGCCTTTGATGTTTTGACAGTCATCCGTTTGCTTCACCGGCTTCTCGGTCAGGACGGAAGCATCAAATCCACGCTCAGTCGCATAACCGGTCGTCTCCCAAACGCCGATCTTCTCTCCTTTTGCTTCTGCTTCAATCTCTTGGAACGTCTCGACGTAACGCGTATCCGGTTCATAAATATAGGCGACACGCGCCAGACCCTGTCGAAGCAATTCCTGATTGATCATCTTTCCGTCTGCCCAGACATACGCGAGCAGCCGTCCGTATCGATCTGTTTTCGATTGATCCCGTTCAATCAGGACATCACTGCCGGCAGGCAAGGCGTCTTTCGTAAAACGCGAGGCTTCTGGTCCATACGGTTGAACCGGTTTTTCCGGATTAACCGTTTCTGGTGTATCGATCAACAGCAGGCGGACATCTTCTGTCTGACCATTTTCCAGCCGGACTTTGACCGTATCGCCATCGATGACACGTTCGACGGTCGCTTGTGTCACCTTCTCCTCATCCGGCTGTTGAATCCCGGTCTGTGCATCCGGTTCCGGGTCAAGTGCACAGCCGGTTATGAACATGACGCCGATTATGAATAATATATAACTAATCCATCTTTTCATCTGAAAGTTCCTCTCCTATCTGACGAATCATGAAAAAAACGCCGACATGAGACACGTCGACGCTTTATTTCCTCAATTGATCCGGCAATCCGTCGTACAGCTGACGGGAATGACCCGATTTTTAGCGACGCGGTCATAGATTGCTGCACCGATTCCGAGACGAATCGATAACGAGACAAACGGATACGCCGGTCGTAGAAACGGCAACGTCTTTGTCAGTAAACGAATACCATGAATCCCGGCATACCGGACACCTTGTTCGGTTTCGACATGCATCCGCTCGAGTAAAGCCGGCTGTTCAAACGTCCGGACTTGCCGTGCATCGATGAACGTCAACTGTTCAAACCGATCCAGCTGTTCCAAGAACCGCTTGGATTTCTGACAAAGCGGACACCATCCGTCAAAATAAACCGTCAACGTTCTCATTCGGCAGCCAGCACTTTTTCCACGTCCGTTTTGTTCGTATACAACGTATAGAAGGCTTCAGCCACGTTTTTCGGATCAAGCGCCGTTCCGCGTTTGACTTCACCCGCAATCGTGACCGTACCGACGTAAACGTTGTCGTCTTTTAACGTGTCGTGCAGCATATGCGTCAATTGACGCACGCCTGCTTTCCCGATCGAGAGACCCGGTAGTGATTTGATGGCGTGAAGAGCGGCACCACCGCCTGTGATGAGGATTGCCCCGTCTTTACGCGCAATCATATCCGGTGCAACGATTTGTGCGGCATGTAACGCCCCGAGCACATCGATTTCGAATTCTTTTGTAATCTGTTCTGCCGACACCTCAAGGACCGATGCTTGATGTAAAATCGAAGCGTTGTAGACGAGGACATCGATTTGCCCGTACTGATCTTTTGTCCATTCGACAAGCGATTCCAGATCCGTCCGGCGTGACGCATCACATTCGACGCCAACGGCTTCAATGCCTTGTTCCTTCAATTCCGTGATGACGGCAGCCAGTGTTTCTTGCGTGCGCGCGGCACAGACGACTTGAAAGCCTTCTTTTCCGAATCGTTTACTGATTTCTGCTCCGTTTCCTGGACCTGCTCCGATGACGATGACTGTTTTCATAATCTGTTCCCCCTTGTTTTTTCCTTCTACTCTATTCCCGGAATCAATTTGATTTACTCAAAAATCGAGTAAAGACGGTCCTTTTTCCTCTTTTTCCTGAGCCACTCCCATGAATCGGGCCAGCATCGGGTCAACTTCCGGCGTTGCCGGCTGGGATGTCGGCATCATGACAGATGCAGTCGTTTGTTCTGTCTGCGGTTGCTCCAATAACAATTCACAGTAGGCTTTCATGGCCGCAATGTGTCCCGTTTGATCGGTGCCGCTTGTCTGTTCAATCTTCGTCATCGTCTGTCGCATTTTTTCGATGACCTGCTGTTCTGTAATCATCTTTCTCACCTCGTATGATAAATTGAATGTATTAACCGAAAAGGAAGTGTCCTTATGATCCGTACTGCTCTAGTTGGTTTTGGGCTTGCCGGCGAACATCTGCATGCTCCGTACATCACTGCTCCTGATTATCAGCTCGTTGCCGTCCAATCCAGTCGTCCGGAAGCCGTTGCCGGAAGTTATCCGGATGTGCCGGTCTATTCGTCACTCGAACAGTTATTGGCGTCGGAAACGATTGATCTTGTCGTCATCGCGACACCCAACGCCGAACATTATCCTCTCGCCCACACGGCCCTTTTGGCAGGGTGTCACGTCTTGGTCGAAAAGCCCTTTACCGTCACCTTGGCTGAAGCCGAACAGTTGACGGATCTAGCAAAAAAACAACAGCGTGTACTGACAGTTTACCATAACCGCCGTTACACAAAAGACTTCCGGACCTTACTCCAACTGCTCGAAGACGGTGAACTCGGACGTGTTCAGACGTTGGAAGCGCATTACGACCGGTATCGTCCGACCGTTCGGGCACGCTGGCGGGAACAAGACGTTCCCGGAGCCGGTCTGCTTTACGATTTGGGGTCACATTTGATTGATCAAGCACTGATGTTGTTTGGCGAGCAGCCCGACCGTGTCTTTTGTGACCAGACGATCCAACGCCCTGATGGTCCGGTCGAAGATTACACGCATCTGATCCTGACCTTCGGAACCCGTCGTGCCATCCTGCACATCGGATCGCTTGTGCCGGCTCCCGGTCCTTCGCTTGCCGTTCATGGGACAAAAGCCAGTTATTTCGTCGATCATGTCGATACGAAACAAGAGACATACACGTGGGGCAGACCGGAGCAACCGCTCGAAGCCCGTCCCTTCCTTGAATCCGGCTTTCAGAACTATTATCTTGATCTGGCAGCCGCGCTTCGAAACGAGGCACCACTGGCTGTTACGACAGAGCAAGCCCTGCTTGTCATGAAAATCATCGATTGTGCTCAAAAAAGCGTAAAAGAGGGTAAATGGATAGAAGTAGAATAAATTAATCCATTTCAGACGAACAGGGGGAAATATGCATGTTTTCAAGTACGGAACGAACAGCATGGCTAGAAGAGATGGGACAGGAACTGCTCGATGTATTGGTCATTGGCGGCGGAATCACCGGGGCCGGGATTTTACTGGACGCTCAAAGCCGGGGCATGCGGACCGGGTTGATTGAGATGCAGGATTTCGCAGAGGGAACATCAAGCCGTTCGACGAAACTCGTCCACGGCGGCTTACGTTACCTGAAACAATTTGAAATCAAGTTAGTCGCAGAGGTCGGGAAAGAACGGGCAATCGTGTATGAGAACGCCCCGCACGTCACGACACCCGAGTGGATGATGTTGCCACTTGTCGAAGGCGGGACGTTCGGCAGTTTTTCAACGTCAATCGGTTTACGTGTCTATGATCAATTGGCAGGAGTCCGGCGACATGAACGACGGACGATGTTGTCAAAAGAAGAGACGCTTCGTTATGAACCTCTTCTCCAATCGGAACACCTCGTCGGCGGCGGACGTTACGTCGAGTATAAAACGGATGACGCCCGACTGACCGTCGAAGTCTTAAAGGCGGCTGTCGGATACGGTGGACGCGCCGTTAACTACACGAAAGCGGAGTCGCTCGTCTACCATAACGGAAAAGTCGTCGGGGTCGAAGTCCAAGACGTCTTAAGCGGTAAGACGTACACGATTCGTGCGAAAAAAATCATCAATGCAACAGGTCCATGGGTGGATGAGTTGCGCGAAAAAGACGGTTCAAAAGCCGGGAAATCACTTCACCTGACAAAAGGGATTCACCTCGTCATCGATCAGGCCCACTTCCCGTTGCAACAAGCGGTCTACTTTGACGTCGCGGATGGACGCATGATTTTTGCGATTCCACGCGAAGGCAAAACGTACGTCGGAACGACCGACACGAACTACCAAGGGGATATTTTGGAACCTGGTGTCACGGAAGAGGATCGCGACTATATCCTCGATGCGACGAACCAGATGTTTAATGTCGAACTTCGTCCGGAACATGTGGAATCGACCTGGTCCGGATTACGTCCGTTGATTCATGAAGACGGAAAAGATCCGAGCGAATTATCACGGAAAGACGAAATCTTCGTCTCAAAATCCGGATTGATGTCTATCGCCGGCGGTAAATTGACAGGTTACCGGAAGATGGCCGAGCGGATCATCGACATGGTCGCGGATCAGTTCAAAGAGGAAGAAAATCGGATTTATCTGGCATCGCGGACCCATGACATCTTACTCGGTGGTGGCCATCCCGACGGCAGTAAAGGATTTGCCCGTTATTTAAAAGAACAGCAGCCAAAAGGCGAAGCCCTTGGACTGTCGCCGAAAGAAGCGACTTGGTTGATTCAACGCTACGGCACCGACGTCGAACGCGTCTTTGAATTGATTCGTTCGCGCGGCAGCGAAGCCGAACGGTATCAGTTGCCGTTACACTGGTTTGGCGGACTCTTGTACGGACTCGAAGCGGAACTCGTCATGCAACCGGGTGACTTCTTGAACCGCCGCGCTTCTGCCGTCTTCTTTGATTTCCCGAATGCCGAAAAACATGCTGACGGTGTACTCGCCTTGATGCGGAGTGAACTTGGTTGGTCAGCGGAAGAGGAAGCCAAAGCCAACGAAAGCATTCAGCGGGAGTTTGACGCCGTTCGAATTAAAAGCTCGATTCCAGCACTCTGATGCATCATTGGCGGACTTCTGCTTTGGTTGAAGTCATCACAGAAAAAATGCGACCCCTTTCGGGATCGCATTTTTTTATTTGTCGTCCGAAGCTGCGAATTCAGCTGCCGGCATATTTTCTGGAGACAATTTTGAATTCTTTCGAGCAAACGCAAAGTACAGGACAAGTCCAATCGCAAGCCAGATGAGGAATGCAATCCACGTCTCGAGTTTCAAGTTGAACATCAAGAAGAGACAAGAAGCGATTGCTGCAATCGGCACATACGGCATACCTGGACATTTAAATGCCCGTGGAAGATCCGGTTGTGTTTTACGAAGGATCAAAACAGCGACTGAGATCAAGACGAACGCTGCAAGGGTTCCCATGTTAACGAGGTTGGCGATGACGTCAAGTGGGACAAGCCCTGCGACGGTCGCACTTCCGAGACCAATCATCCACGTTGCTTTGAATGGTGTTTGGTATTTCGGATGAACTTCTGAGAACACTTTCGGGAACATTCCGTCACGTGAGATGGCGAACGCCAAGCGGACCATTCCGTATGTCATGACGAGAATAACCGTTGTAATCCCGAGGATGGCACCTAGATCGATGAATCCTGCAACCCAGTTTTGACCTGCCATTTGAATGGCGAGTGAGACCGGGTGATCGACACCAGCAAACTGTTGGTAAGGAACGATCCCTGTCATGATGGCGGCGACGATGACGTAAAGTACTGTACACACTGCCAATGAACCGATGATTCCACGCGGTAAGTTCTTTTGTGGTTCCCGCACTTCTTCTGCTGCTGATGTAACGGCATCAAAGCCGATGTACGCGAAGAAGACGATGGCGGCTCCTGAGAAGACGCCACCCCAACCGAATGGTGTGAACGGAGCCCAGTTCGTCGGTTCGACATAGCCGACACCAACGACGATGAACAAGACGACGACGGCAAGTTTAATGACGACCATGATATTGTTGACACGTTTTGTTTCTTTAATTCCCATCGATAAGAGAGCTGTAATCGCAAGTAAAATCAGGAAGGCCGGTAAGTTAAAGAATGTTCTCGCTCCCTCCACTGCACCGGGAGCTGCTGAAATGGCTGTCGGAAGATGAATCCCGAATCCGCCGAGTAAGGATTGGAAGTAACCGGACCACCCTGCCGCGACGGCACTGGAGGCAAGTCCGTACTCCAGTATTAAGTTCCAACCGATGATCCAGGCAAAGATTTCACCCATCGTCGCATACGTATACGTATAGACGGATCCACTCACGGGAATCGTCGAAGCAAACTCCGCATAAGCGAGCGCTGCTAACCCACAGGCAATGGCAGATAAAATGAAAGAAACAATAAGACCAGGTCCTGCTGTCAATGCTCCTGTTCCGGTTAGGACGAAGATTCCCGTACCAATGATGGCGCCAATTCCTAAAAACGTTAAATCCATTGCGCCAAGATTTCGAGCAAGTCCACTGTTACGTTGACTCGCAGCAATCATAGCGGAAACATCTTTTTTCCGCGTCAAACTCATGATGATCTTCCCCCTGTTGTGTGTTTAGTTCGTATTACAAAACATGTTTCGCAATTACTTAAACCAAAATTTACGAAGTTTTCAGATAAATTGATGTAGGTCATTTGTACTATTTGCAAATTGATATCCGCTTACATAATTTCCGGTCACTAAAAAAAATTCTTTCCGCAACCCTTTAACCAGGCTTCCAGAAAGAATTTTTCAGATGAAATAATCTTCAGACACAGAGAGCAAATATAGGAATCACCGATTAGCTAACCAAGTTAAAAACACTTGGAAATCAAGGGTTGTGCGTGCCGCATAGGCACTTGACCAGCGTTGGATTTGCCGGGTGAATTCTGCATCGGATACTCCGATCGATTCGATGATGACGACGTCCGCATGATGCTTTAAAATATCAACATCAATTCCGGCATCCATGTCTGCCCGCGCATGAATTTTGGCGGTAATTTGACCTTGAATCGAAAGGACGTTTTCGAGGTCTTCCTGGCTCTTGATATGCTTTGCTTTTAATTTCTTTTTGTAAGGAGAACGTTCGCGGAGGTAATATTCTTTTCCATTCATCGTCACATATCCAAGATAAGGATCTTCATGCGCCTGCATGGCTTTTTGCGACGTCACGACACGGCGTCCTTGATGGACCGCTTCGACGTCTTCCAAATAGACGGGCAGAAAGAGCGCCGGCACTGGCGATTGCGCTTGTTTCATCTCTAAAATCAAATCTTCATGTTCGCCGCCCTTTCCTTCCACGAGGATGTAATACCGTTCGAGACCAATTGATGCCGTGCCGCTATCCAGTTTATAGACGATATCTTTAATCTCGTAAAATCCCTCTTTCTGCCGGTCTTCTTCATCAATCGAAGCGATGTAATCCGGCCAAATCGATTCAATGGCGGCATACGTCGCTGCATCGACTTGCTTCATGTCCGGTAAATCGGCAAATTTTCGTTGTCCTTCGACGACAGTGGTCCGTTCCCCCAACAAGTCCGCCTTCTTTTTCTCTGCCTTTTTGATCAGTTTACGAATCGGTCCTTTTGTATTATCGATCGTAAAACACACTTTGCTTGGATTTTTACCTTTGGCATATTGCCGTAAGTCATCTAAGTAATGGTGGACATAGGCAGCGATTGCCGGTTCCGGATCGTATCCCGCTTCCTTCGCAAACAGTTGGACGGAGACGGCCATTCGGATCACATCGTACAAATAAGAACCGAGATACCCTTCATCAAAATCATTGACGTCATAAATGATTTCGCCTTTGGCATTCCCATGAACTCCGAAATTTTCGAAGTGTAAATCACCCTGAATCCAAGTCGGCGTTTCACTTGGTGTATCAAATCCCAACGGAATTCGGGTCAGATCGTAATAAAAGAGATGGGAGCTGCCACGGAAAAAAAGAAACGGGCTGGTACTCATCTTTTGATACTTCACTTGTCGTGCTGTTTCATCCAGTCCCCGAATTTCGTGATCGTAAAAATCGAGCACCTTTGCAATCGTTAACTGTCGAATTTCTTCATATACACGTGTGAACATGGAAAACCCTCCTTTTTAAAATTAGTAAAAAGACAGCAAAACGAATCCGCTTTGCTGTCTTTTGTCTTCATTATTCGAAGTGTTTTTTATATTCCCCATATCCCGCAGTATCAAGCTCTTCTAACGGAATAAATCGCAGGGCTGCTGAATTGATGCAGTAGCGTAAGCCACCCAACTCTTTTGGACCGTCATCAAAAATATGACCAAGATGACTGTCTGCATTAGCGGAACGGACTTCTGTCCGCGTCATGCCGTGCGTCGTGTCGAGTTCGACTTCCATTTTGTCTTCAGAAATCGGTTTTGCGAAACTCGGCCATCCGCAGTTCGAGTTAAACTTGTCTTTTGACGTAAAGAGTGGTGTTCCATCGACGATATCGACATAAAGACCCGGTCGTTCCTCATCCCAGTATTCATTGCGGAAAGCCGGTTCTGTACCGTTTTCCTGTGTGACTTTATACTGGATCGGCGTCAGACGTTGTTTTAATTCCTGTTCCTTGCCTTGATCCTTCCAGGCTTCTTTGACGAACTTCGCCCGACCGGAGCCGACACTATACATCTGATAGCGGAACGGATTTTTTTTGTAATAATCTTGATGGTACTCTTCCGCCGGCCAGAATGGTTTCGCCGGACGAATGTCGACAGCTACCGGTCGTGAGAAACGGCCGGATGCGTCAAGCGCCGCTTTTGAACGTTCAGCTGCTTGTTTTTGTTCTTCATCAACATAGAAAATGGCTGGTTCGTACGATTGACCGCGGTCGTTAAACTGCCCGCCGCCGTCCGTCGGATCGATTTGGCGCCAAAAAATTTCAAGTAATTCCTCATACGTAATGACAGACGGGTCATACGTAACTTCTACGGCTTCTAAATGTCCTGTTGTTTCTGAACAGACCTCTTTATAAGTCGGGTTTTCTGTATGACCACCTGTATAACCGGAAATGACTTGTTCGACACCATCATATTTATGAAATGGCTTGACCATGCACCAAAAACAGCCACCTGCGAATATTGCTTTTGCCATCTAGCTTCCCCTCCTCTGTATATGCCTATTTTAACGCGTTCCGTCCCACTCCCCTACTATCTTGCTCAGTCAATCTTCGGGATTCACTTTTAAGCGCCGCATGACAAAATAAATCGCGGCAAACACTAAGATCAATCCACCAAACGAATACCAGATGTTGTTCATGCGATAGAGCATCTGATAAATCGCCAGCGTTACAAGCAAGATGGCAATCGGGATGAATGCCCGTTTAAAGTGATACCAATAATTCACTGGGGTCGCCTCCGTTTTTTCTTTTATCTTACTTGATTTCCCGACCCCGTAGTGACATTATTGCGCACGTTTGTATTCTTCGAGATATTCCGCATAACGCGTATTCCATGCTTTTAAAGCATACCGCCACAAAATCACTGTTGTTACGACCAACAGAAGCGTGATCGGCCAGAACCAATTCGATACGATGCCGTCCGGATAAGCGACACCAATTTTTGAAAATAAGACATACATCCAGACGATGGATGACGTCAGCAGGACCGAGACCGGGATCGCATATTTCCAGGGCGTCAATTCGACATTGCCGCGACGGTACATTTTCTTCGTCGCTGTCGCCGGTCGGTATTTCCCCATCACGATCATAAACAGGACTTCAATCACAAGCAAAATGCCGTACCCGTGAATATAGCTGATGCCGTGATCCCATCCAAAAATCTGTTTGAGACCAAACACAAAGAAGTAATAGGCAATGACGTGGAACACGATGACGATTTTAGCGGCAATCGGCGGGATTGTCCGCATAAACATTCCCATCAGGACAATGACCAGAATCGGAATGTTAAAGAATCCTGTAAACTGGCGAATTAAGCTCCACAGACCGTCCGGTGCATACATGAGAAAAGGCGCGACGATGAACGAAATCAATGCCACGACGGTTCCGAATATCTTACTGACCCGGATCAACTGCTTTTCCGAAGCGTCTTTGGCAAACACCGGTTGATAGATATCGAGAACGAATAACGTCGCAATGCTGTTGAGCAACGAATTAAACGAACTGAACACAGCACCTAGCAACACTGCCAGGAAAAAGCCCATCAAGGAGACCGGCAGGAGTTCCGTGATCAGTTTCGGATAGGACAAATCGCCGCTTGCCAAGCTGCCACCATACAAGTGAAACGCGATGATTCCCGGAAGCAACATGAAAATCGGCACCAGTAACTTTAAAAAACCGGTCATTAACACACCTTTTTGTCCTTCTTTTAAATCCTTTGCACCGAGTACACGTTGAATGACATATTGATTCAACGACCAATAAAATAAGTTGGCGAACAAAATTCCGGTGAAAATGGAGAAAAAGGGTACCGCATCATCCGATGAGCCGATGGCATTTAACTTTTCCGGATGGACGGTTGCGATTTGTTTCATCCCTGCCAGCATATTGCCGTCTCCTAAAGCAAAGAATCCAAGAATCGGTACTAAAAATCCGATGATGACTAAGCCGATGCCGTTTAATGTATCCGATACAGCAACAGCCCGTAATCCACCGAAAATAGCGTAGACGGCTCCAATAATACCGACAATCCAAATCACAATCCAAAGTGACTCCGTGTATCCAAGACCGAACAAAGCCGGTACGTCAAACAGTTGTAAGACTGCAATCCCTCCGGAATACAGCATCGAAGGAATCGTGACACACATATAGCCGAGCAAGAACAGTAAGACTGTCATACGCCGTACGGTCTCATCGTAACGTTGACTCAAAAACTCCGGTAACGTCGAGATCCCCATCCCGAGAAACTTCGGAAGTAAATAAATCGCCATGATGATAGCTGCAAAACCGGCCGTTACTTCCCACGCCATACTCGACATATTGCCGACGAACGACTGTCCATTCAAGCCGATTAACTGCTCTGCTGATAAATTCGTCAACAGCAAAGATCCGGCAATGAATACGCCGCTCAACCCGCGCCCCGCCAAAAAATATTCATCGATTCCTTCCGTCTTTCCCCGCGTCATCCGGTAAGAGACGTAAGCGACAAGCGCCATAAAAAAGGCTGCCGATCCCAGCGTCAAAATTAAATCATATGTATTCATTGTTTTCTCCCCTTCTCCCCTTTTTAAGCCAAACAATTGTTTATATGATTCCTTTTTTTTACCTCTCCAAAACAATATTTCAGAATTATATTGATTCTATTGATTATTTTATACAAAAAAAAGTCATCCCTTTAAAAAGGATGACCGTTGATCATGGACGCGGATGTTCCGGGAAGTCCATTTCTGCATAAGGAACAACCGATGTCCGGTTTTTAAATTTATGACCTAACCAGAAGGCAAGGAACAACGGGATACCGATATACGTCGCAGCGATTCCGACCCAATCAATTTGATCCGCGAGGAACGCGGCGTAGTTTTGACCAACGATGACAAGGAAACAAAGTCCAAAGGCAAACAGTGGTCCAAACGGGAATGCCGGCGCAACGTACGGCAAGTCGCTTAACGAATGTCCTTGAGCAAGGAATCCTTTACGGAACCGGTAGTGACTGATTGCGATTCCAAGCCACGCGATGAAACCGGTCATACCTGAGGCATTCAACAGCCAGAGGTAGACTTGACCGCCAAACATCGATGTCAGGAAGCAGAGTGCGCCGATGGCTCCGGTTGCGAGCAAGGCATTACGTGGTACACCGTTTTTCGAGACTTTAGCAAACATTTTTGGTGCATCGCCTTGACGTGCCAGTGTGTACAGCATGCGTGTCGAGGCATACATCCCCGAGTTCCCGGCTGATAAGACGGACGTCAAGATGACGGCGTTCATTAAGGCTGCTGAAAACGCGAGTCCGGCTTTTTCAAAGACGAGTGTAAACGGGCTGACGGCTACATCCGTAATATCATTCGACACTAAGTTCGGACTCGTATACGGAATCAACATCCCGATGACAAAAATCGCGAAGACGTAAAACAACAGGATCCGCCAGAAAACTTGTTTGACAGCTTTCGGAACGTTCTTTTTCGGATCTTCCGACTCTCCTGCGGCGATTCCGACGAGTTCGGTTCCTTGGAAGCTGAAACCGGCGACGAGGATAATTCCGATGACGGCAGGAATACCACCGACGAACGGTGCATCACCTAATGCAAAGTTTTTAAATCCGACCGGTGCTTCCGATGTGAAGACACCAAAAATCATTGCAACACCGACAATCAAGAAAATGATGACAGTCACGACCTTGATCATCGCAAACCAATATTCTGCTTCTCCGAACCCTTTAACGGAGAAGAAATTTAAACCAATCATCAACAATAAGAAAATGGCACTGAAATAGAAACCAGGTACGCCGGGGAACCAGTACGTCATGACGATTTGTGCCGCAACGAGTTCAACCGCGATCGTAACCGCCCAGTTGTACCAATAGTTCCAGCCTAAGGCAAAACCAAACGATGGATCGACGAATTTCGCACCATACGTCGAGAACGAACCGGCGACCGGCATGTAAGCTGCCATCTCGCCCAAGCTCGTCATTAGGAAATACACCATCAATCCGACGATAGCATATGACAACAGGGCACCGCCCGGACCTGCAGCGGCAACAGATGCACCGGATGCGATGAAGAGTCCGGTTCCGATGGCACCGCCAATCGCAATCATCGACATGTGACGGGCTTGCAGACCACGTTTTAAGCCTTCTTCAGTTGAATCAAGTTTTCTTTGGGGTTGTAAAGTATTCATGTGATTCGCTTCTCTCTTCTTAGATTTTTTGAGAGGACACTTTTTGGAAAAAACAAAAAGCGCCCTCATCTTCCAGAAGGAAGATGAGAACGCAACATAGTAAAAGGATGCGCCTCATTCTACCGTCGTGAAAGATAGCTCCCCACAAGTCATAGATGACCTGTGACAGTATTAGACCTGTTTGATCTAATCCCAATCGATCATCTTCAAAGCGATGATTGATTTCGGCAATTCTTCCTTTTCAGTCACCTCATCTGCCGCTTGACGACATCCGTAACTGTACTCATAAGAACCGCAACCTCCATCCCACTGGTTGAGTGAGAACTAATTAAGTTAGTGATTAATTTCGTAATTACCTCGTCATGTTACACAAAACGTCTTTAAATTGTCAATTCTTTTTTTGAATTGACGGCTCTTCATGGTAAAATTCCGTAATTTTTAGTACACTAAACAATAGAAGTTAACCGAGAGAAAGGATGTTGCTTGAATGCCACAAGAACGTGATCAACTGACTTACCGATTAGAGGAACAAATGCGTGTCATTCTCCGGACATTACGTCGTGAACTGAACCGACTGTTTGAAGGAACCGCGACGCGAAGTGAATTTTTCATCTTACGCAGCCTGTCCGAAAATGGTCCCCAACGTCCGACTCTACTCGCAGAACAGTTTGAGCTTGCGACAAGTCAGGTAACGGCTTTAACCGACCGTCTGTATAAAGCAGGCTTCGTCACTCGGACCCGTTCAACAGATGACCGGAGATCGATTGTCCTTGCTTTGACGGATGAAGGAGAAGCGGCGTTTCGTGAACTCGAAGTCGTCCGCCGGAAATACCTGCAGGAACGGTTCGGCACATTGACGGAAGAGGAACTGAATGTCATGGTTCGCGTCTTCGATAAGATTCTTTTGACGATGGATGAAGAAGCCGTTTCTTCCTAAAAAATGTGTGTAAAAAATATTCAACTTATTTTTCAGGCAAAGTTCACTTGACTGTGTACTTTGTCTTTTTTGTCGATTTTTCCTGTTTTACTTCACATTTTTCCATTTCTTGCCGTTAGTAAAATGAGTATACTGGAAGTATGTTACGGAAATGCGTTTACGAGGAGCTGGGAGGATTTGTTGTCCATCATGAATAATTTCATCATCAATTTTTGTCTACTGTTCACAACGATCACTCTTTTGTTTCTACCCTTTCGAAACCAACCGAGGATCACCCCTAAAACAAATGTAAAAACACGACTTTTCTTAGGAGGAGCCGCCGGTTTAATCGCTGTTCTCTTGATGTTCAACAGCATTCAAATTGATGTTGCACGGGTTGACTTACGAATTATCCCGGTCGCCATCGCCATGATGTTCGGTGGATTAACGAGCGCCGCCATCACCGGTCTGATGATCATCGGGGCACGGTTTGCGATTACACCGCTCGACCAAATTGATGCGGCGATTCTTTCGGCGATTGTCATCAGCGTATTTATTGTCACGATTAGTGTCGTCAGACGCTACGTCCGCATGACATTTTGGAATTTTGAGTTGATGATCGGCATCGGAATCCTGTATTCCTTACCCGCCATCTATCTATTGACCCATAGTTGGTCAACATTCTTTAAAGTATCGGCAGCATATATCTTCTTTAATCTGATTGCCGGTTTTGTGACGTATCAGTTACTCACGGAACTGCGACGCCACTTTGAGAACATTCAGTACCAACAAAAACTCGCGATGACGGATGCCTTGACCGGTCTCGCCAACCGCCGTCGACTGGATGATTCCTTATCCCTTGTCGGTTCTGCGGAAGACGGTTACTCCCTCGTCTTAATCGATATCGACTTCTTTAAACACGTCAACGATACATATGGTCATGATGCCGGCGATGATGTTTTGCGTCAACTCGGTACGACCCTTGCTTCCCTCGCCCGTCCGGACGATTTAGTCGGTCGTTACGGCGGTGAAGAGTTTTTAATCATCTTGCCGGATACGTCCGCTGCCGAAGCGAAAAAAATCTCCGAGCTCGCCCGGATGACGGTTGCCCGGAATCTGTTCCCGACGACGAGCGTCCCTGATCTGCAAATCACGATTTCACTCGGCATCGCGCATTCGAGTGGTTCTCATACGTCACTTGAAGCGTTGCAACAAGCAGATAAGGCGTTGTATCATTCTAAAAAATCAGGACGCAACCGCAGTACGATCTATACAAAAGCACTTGAACTCGAGCAGGCCTGACCCCAACTGGTGCTGATTCAAAAATTAATTTCTATAAGACAAGGGTGGCAGAGGATAATTCTGCCACCCTTGTCTCGTTCCCAACGACGATTCGCTTCACAAGTGCAGGCAACAGCAAACAAAACCCGATTTTCAAACCGTATCTTGCGTACGATTCGGAAAACCGATACTCTCGACTGTTCCAAACACGATCATCCGACTGAGCTGGTCGGCCATGTAGGTTGCCGAGTAAGGACGGTCATTGCGTAACCAAGAAATCAATAACCCCAGTTGTCCCCCAATCACATAGTTTAACAACAGATCCTGATCCACCTGTCTCGTTTCACTGACGGTATGCGCTTTAAACACGAGGCGGTAGTTTTCCTTTAACGTGTCCAGGAAACGGGAAATAAACGTCTTGATCGGTCCTTGCAACAACATCGTCCGGTAAAACTGTTCGTGTTGCTCGATGTGGATAAAGAGCCGTTCAAAATAACGGCTGACCTTTTCAACGGAGGGAGACTCGGGTGGAACTACACCGTGAATCCGAATCGCGTCGACGAGTAACCGCATGTGATCCTCGACAATCTGATCCATCAAATCGTATTTATCCGTAAAGTGGGCATAAAACGTCGAGCGATTCACGTTTGCCCCGTCCGCCAGCATTTTTACGGTGATTGCTGAAAACGGATGCTGTTCAAGTAAATGAAACAATTCTTTTGTGATACGGTCACGTGAACGTTTGGGTCGCGGATCGGATGCCGGATTCATCTGCTCTTCCCCCTTTTTTTTAATAGTGTATCCGTTCTCATCGACTTTTCCAACACTTTGTCGGAAATTGTCGGTTGTATGTTGGTTATACGACCATATAATTAACTGTATTAACTACTCCTCCCCCCAGAGGAGTCTTTTTTATGGCTGACGGGGACAGTGGAGTAGACGTAAGAAAGGATGCATCTCATATCATGAACATGAAAAAAGTATTGCTGATTAACATTTTGACGTTGGTCGTGTTGATTGGTGGCGGCGCGATCGGCTACTACTATTACGACCAAGCGACGAGCTACGTCAAAACAGAAAATGCGAAAATCGACGGAAAGATGATTACGATTGCCAGCCCGGGTGCCGGTAAACTGACCGATTGGACCGCTAAAACGGGTCAAACACTGGACAGCGACGCGACGTTAGGTCACGTCATGATGGCGCAAGCCGGTCAAAAACCTGTCAGCACCTCAATCGTCATGCCAACTAAAGCAACGGTCGTTCAGTCGATGGCGACAGAAAACGGTGTTGTCGGTGCGGGGACACCACTGGCTTACGGTTTTAACTTAAACAATCTCTGGGTCACGGCTAACATCGAAGAAACGGACATTGACGAAGTCAAAGTCGGACAAACCGTTGATGTCTACGTCGACAGTTATCCGGATACGACGTTATCCGGCGAAGTCGAACAAATCGGGATGACGACGGCTGGAACGTTTTCAATGATGCCGTCTTCGAACGGCAATGCAAATTATACGAAAGTCGCCCAAGTCATTCCGGTGAAGGTTTCCCTTTCACAAGAAAAATCACTCGACATTCGACCTGGTATGAATGTGACCGTCCGCATTCATAAGGATTAAGGAGGGACTTGTATGTCTATGACCTTCCTGTTCGGATACATGGCGTTTATGGTTGTCGTCCTCATCAGTGTCAATCTGATCGCCCGGCGCTCCCGTCCGTCCCGTCTTGCCGGAGCAACCGATGGATCGCTTGAAGTGGCTCTTGAAGAATCGGCGACGTTGCGTCCACCGGTTCAAGAACGGACACCACTCGCGACAGCGGACATCAGCATTCCGAAAGTCTTGACTGTGTTGTTGATCGGGATGTTTATCGCCATCTTGAACCAGACGTTGATCAACGTCGCTTTACCGGTCTTGATCAACGATTTTAACGTCTCGACATCGACGGCACAATGGTTGACGACAGGCTTCATGCTCGTCAACGGTATCTTGATTCCAATCAGCGCGTTTTTAATGCGAAGCTATACGTTTCGTCAATTGTTCCTCGTTTCAATGACGCTGTTCTTTTTTGGCTCCGTCATCTGTTCGATGGCAATGAACTTCCCTGTCATGATGCTTGGACGTGTTGTCCAGGCGGCCGGTGCGGGTATCTTAATGCCGCTTGGCTCCAACGTCTTCATGACCCTCTTTCCGCCGCACAAACGTGGTGCCGCCATGGGGATGCTTGGAATTGCAATGATTCTTGCCCCTGCGGTCGGTCCAACGGTGACAGGTTATGTCATTCAGAACTACGATTGGCACGTTCTGTTTTATGGCATGTCCTTCTTTGGACTAGTGACGCTTTTCCTTGGACTGGCATGGTTTAAGCTTGTTCAACCGTTGTCGAAACCAACATTTGATGCACTCGGTGTCATCTTCAGTACGATCGGCTTCGGGAGTTTGCTGTATGGATTCAGTGAGGCCGGAAATGACGGATGGGACAGTCCCGTCGTCATCAGTACGATTGTAATCGGCATCTTGGGCATTGCAGCCTTTGCGTTGCGTGAACTCTCCATGGATGATCCGATGTTGAATATCCGTGTGCTCAAAGTCCCTGAGTTTTCGTTTACCTTATTCATTAATGTCATCGTTACGATGGCCTTATTTGGCGGAATGTTATTGCTTCCGATTTACTTGCAGAGCATTCGGGGTTTCTCACCCGTCGATTCCGGTCTCTTATTATTACCCGGATCACTGATCATGGGAATCACCGGTCCGATTGCCGGTCGTCTGTTTGACCGCTTCGGCATCCGCCCTCTGGCGATTTTCGGGCTGACCTTGATGACGTACGGGACCTGGGAACTGACTCAACTCGATATGGATACGTCATATCATTCCATCATGGGCATCTATATGCTCCGGTCGTTCGGAATGGCTTTCATCATGATGCCGATCATGACGGCCGGGATGAACGCCTTGCCGATGAAGATGATTCCGCACGGAAATGCGACGCAAAATACGTTGCGTCAAGTGGCCGGTTCAATCGGAACGGCGATCCTCGTCACGGTGATGACACGCCAGACAACAGCCCACCTTGCAGACGATGCCAACCAGTTCACGACACTTGATCCTGCGCTTTCGCAACATATAGGGGATCTTGGTCAACAATTAGGAAGCTCGCAAGCGGCTTCGCTCAGCTGGTTCTCCCAGTTGACGAAACAAGCGACGATCACCGGCATCACAGATGCCTTTTGGGTCGCCACCGTCTTGTCTGCCCTTGCCTTAGTCTTGTCCTTCTTCCTGCACGGGAAAAAAGAACCGAATCTTGATTAATGTTTGACTGCTCCCGTTGACGGCACATCGTCAACGGGTTTTTGAATCGTTCGCCTTTGCACTTCTTTTATAAAATCGCTACACTAAGGTCATTGAGTTCCATATCCAAAAGGAGTTGCTTTATGGTTGCCTTTCTACAGTTCTATGCGTTCATTTTTGCTTGTTGTTTTGCGTGGCAAGTCGGACGCCCTTCGTCTTGGTCCCAAAAAGTCACCCGTGCCTTTTTAACGAGTATCAACAGCTTGTTCATCTTTTTCCGGGCTTCGGTATCGATCTTCCTATTGATTGGACCGCTTCTGCTCGTCTCTTATGTCCTGTTCCCGAACTTGATTCAATTCGCAGGTCCCTTGTCAATCATCATCAGTGTTCTTGTCATCGGTCTCCTTGATCGGCTCGTCAGTTTAGTCGTCCTGCCGATTGCACGGTCATTCTTCCTGAAAAAAAATCGGATGATGCCGCAGTTACTGGAAGCGTCGCTTTACACCCTTTCAATGGCATTGTTGCTCTACCTCAATTTGACGGTTGTTCCTGGTGTTCAGCTTAGCAGTGCGATGGCTCTGTTCTTTGGGTTTACGATTTATTTTGCCCACTATCTGTTCGCCTTGTTCCGAATTCGTCAGCTGAAGAAAAAACTATCTTCTTGATCTAAAAAAGCGCTGAATCGATTCAGCGTTTTTTTAATTAACCATTGACAATGATAATCGTTATCAATTATATTCTAAGAGTACTTACGTCAGGAGATGATCACGATGAACGCACGACAACTGATTTTGGAACGTCGCTCGGTTCGTGCCTATACGGATCAGCCCATTCCAAACGAAATGATTGAAGAAATTTTAGAAGCTGCCATCTATGCCCCGACGCATAAATTACGTGAGCCGTGGCGGTTCGTCCTGGCAAATGAGGATGGACAAGCACGTTACGTCGATCAGCTGATGAATTTGCTCGCTGCACGTGGTCAACTCGATCAGAAAACAGACGAGCAACGGCAACTGATGCGTCAGAAATTTGCAGACGTCCCCGTTTATCTGACTGTTTTATATGAGGTACAGGGAACGGAAGATCAGCAGATGGAAGATTTACTCGCAACGGCCGCGATGATCCAAAACATTCAACTGCTGGCGACTGAACTTGGTTTAGGTTGCTGTTGGAAAAGCGGCAAACATTGGTTTACCGATGGATACGCCGAATTGATCGGAGCAACGGAAACGGAGCGTGTCGCAGGTGTCATTCAACTCGGCTGGCCTGCCGTGATCCCGCCGCTGAAAAAACGGACGGCTGCCCGTGACAAGTTAACGCACTTCTAACCCGGTGCGCATTTTGCGAGCTACCCCTGCTCGCGCCAATCAAGCCCCATTAAAATCGAAGAGTCTACTTTTTCATTCCCTCCCCAAACGGAATCGTAAAAGATAGGCTCTTTTTGTTGTCAGAAAGCGTGCGAGACGGCGTAGGTCGATTTACACTTGTTCCTTTAGAAGTCTTTGTGTATCCGCGATTTTTTCAAACTAAAAAGCAGGCAGGCGGATATTGAAATCCACCTGCCTGCTTTGTGAAAAACCGATTTTAAAATCAGCTTGGTTAGAACTTGTTGAAAGATCGTTTTTGTCAGACGGTCTTCATTTCTTCCTGATAAGCCGCATCCGGAAGCGCACCGGTCAGGATATGATCGACGATACGTTTCGTCGCCTGTCCATCTTGATACGTAAAGAATCGGGCCGCGAAGTCTTCGATTTGTTCCGCTTCGTATTGATTGGTTTTGATCCACGTGATGACATCATCAAACGATGACACGATCGGTCCCGGAACAAAGGATTCATACGGGAAGTAAAAATCACGTTCTTCCTTGTACGCATTCAAATCGTTGACCAAAAAGATGATCGGTTTTTTCAGCAAGGCAAATTCAAAAATGACGGAAGAATAATCGGTCACCAAGATATCTGCAATCTGCATCAAGTCGTTGATATCCGGATAATCCGTCATATCGATGATTTGATCAGCAAATTCTGCCGGAACGACAGGACGATTCAAGACAAACGGATGCATCCGTAACAAAAGAATATGATCAGGTCCGAGCTGGTCCCGGAATTGCTGGAAATTCAGTTCTTGATCATAATGAGCGGTCGTCTGTCCGTTACCGCGGAACGTCGGTGCCAGCAAAATGAGTTTTTTTGCGCGCCATTCCGGATATTGTGCATACAGCTTGCTCTCAACCTGAAGTTGCCGTTTTTGATTCAACAGCTGATCCGTCCGCGGAACACCGAGTGGATGAATCCGGCTCGAATCCATTCCAAAGGCTTCGGCAAACGGTGCGATACACGCTTCGCCGGACACGTAGACCTTTGCGTAGTTGCGGTGAATCGCCACCATCTTCAAGTAATCATCGTCCGGTGAATACGACTTATCGAGCACACTGTAGCCGAATTTCTTGAAGGCGCCACACGCATGCCACAATTGAACGACTTCGGTTCCTGGACGCAACCGCGAGACGTAGACCGGATAATAGTAGTCATCAATGATGAAATAACGTGCTGTCGCCAGCTCATAAGTCGCCCGCATCATATGAAAAACATATTTGATCTGACCGAATACATTTTGCGGGAACCGTTTTAATAAAAAGACATACTGAAAACCGAGTTCCCGGCTTTCCAGTTCGTCATAGACGGCGCGGAAGTTATCGACGAGCTTGTCGGAACGATACGTCGCGAAAACCACTTTTTTGTGTTGGAGTGGAAAAAATTTCGACACCCAATACGTTAACAAAAGTAGATAATGAACCGTCCGTCGTTGAATCAAACGTAATTTCTGTTTCATAAAGCGATCCCTTCTCTTTCCGGTCTCATCCTCACATACACCATTCCATGACAGTTTTCCCGAAACGGTTCGTCAAATCACTCTCAAACGCTTGATGGATATCTTCGATTTGTCGAATTTGGAAAACACCCGAGACCAAATTCGAGAGGTATGCCGGAATATCCGGATACAGTTGATACAGTTCCATCGTCCGGGCAAAATCAGCCGGTGTACTGCGGCTTGATCCATACACACGCAATCCTTTTTCAAGAATCATCCGTGTGTTGACCGCAACGGGTTCTTCCGAGACACCAAGCAAGGCCATCGTGCCTTCCGGGATGATGTAGTCGATCATCTGATTGATCGCATATTGACTGCCGATTCCCCCGACACATTCAAATCCATGATTAAAGGACACGCCTTCCGGAATTTGATCGATGTGGTACGTCTCGTCCGCAAACGAGAAATAATCCAGTTTCGATTGGGTTTTTCCGAACACAAGTAATTTTGCTTCCGGATACAGTTTCCGCAACATCAAGGCGGTAATGAATCCAAGATTCCCGTCGCCCCAGACGCCGAATGTTTCCCGGCGGCTGTGTGCAATCTGGTCGAAACGCGTCATCGCATGCACAGAGACGCTGACAAGTTCTGTGAATGCCGCGACTTCAGGATCCAAGTCAGCCGGAACGACGACGAGCCGGTCCGGTTTAATGAAGACATAATCCTGCATATACCCGTCGTATCCGCTCGAACGGAAACGGCTGGTCCGCAAATAATTTTCACCGATGATCTCATCCGTTTCCGATGGCGTGTTCGGTACCATCGCCACTAACGTACCGATCGGGAATGTTCCCGATGGATCATGGACTACTTTCCCGATCCCTTCATGAATCATCGCCATCGGCAGCTTTTTCGCCAACACTTCCGCACTGCGGCTTCCTGTGAAGTATCGCTGATCGGCATGGCAAATGGACAAGTAAGTCGGACGGACGACAACCCGGTCTGAATTGAGTGACCGTTCGTCATACGTCACCTCGATTTGGCGTGGCGCCACGAGTTGATAGACTTGGTTAATCATTGGTGAATCCGCTCCTTCAGAATTGCATTGGCGATCCGCAAGTCATACGGGGTTGTGACTTTGATGTTAAACAGTTCACCCGTCACGAGCGCAACATCTTCGCCTTTTAGCAACAAAATTTTACAAGCATCCGTTAAGATGGCACGTTCTTCTGCTGACAACGCTTCGTAATGATTTTTGAGTTTCGTGATTTGGAAACTTTGTGGTGTCTGTCCTTGGTACATCTGATCACGAACCGGAATCTCGGAGATGGTTTTCCCGTCCGTTGAAGCAACGATCGTATCGATGGCCGAGATGACGGTATCGCAAGCCCCGTATTCCAAAGCAGTCGAAATATTTTCTTTGATGATACGGTGTGTCAAGAAAGGACGGACCGCATCATGCGTGACGATGATGTCTTCATCCGACAATCCATTTTTATCCTCAATCCAATTGATGGCAGCCATGATGGATTCGTTTCGATCGTTCCCGCCTGCCGTAATGACGATGCGTTGGTCTTTGCCGATATACTTCTCTAAGATATCGCGGGTATAGTTGATCCACGCTGTCGGGGTCACAATGATGATCTGATCAAAATCTTCATGTAGTAAAAATTTTTCGACGGTATGGACGAGAATCGGACGTTCTCCAATCGAGAGGAATTGTTTCGGACGATCCACGTTCCCCATTCTTGTGCCTTTTCCACCTGCTAAAATTGCTGCATAAATCATCTTGTAACGCAAAGGACTCATCCCTAAACGACGGCGCTGTCATGAGTTCCCCTGCTTCCCTCCCTTGTCAAAAAGAATTTTTTGTTTCCACTTGCCAGCGATGTGGGTATGTCTTCAAATATGGTCTTTTTTTTCGACGATTTTGTTCACCGAACCAAAAAAAATAGACAAAGTTCTATTTTTTTTGGTTCATCACGATATAATGATGGGTGATTTCTAATATCACTATACTATGTTCATGTTGATTTTAAAAATCTGTCATTATTGTGTAAATGCATTGTAACCATTTAAGCGAGGAGAGATTGTTTTGACAGAAGAAACACAGATGCCGATTTTACAGGCACAGGTTGATTATCTAGAGCTAGCCGGAACGAAATTCCGCTTTGAAGCACGTCTTTTTGGATTAACTGATTTTCTTCAAGCCGAGCAGTTACTTTTTGAAAATCCAGCGACTCCCGAACTGACAGAAGACACACAGCCGGAGGATGGATACATCCAGTCCGAAGCCGCAGAGGAGCCGATTCCGCTCGAGCGGGCTGTCATTTTCCGCAACAAACGAAACAAACGGACGTTTATCCTCCGTTTCCCGTTTGAAGGAGATTGGACAGAAGAAACATTCCGTGGTGAACTTGACCTCAATCACATTACTCCGACCGGTCGTCCGTTGCCAATGGGTTATTTTGATGCCTTTTTTGCCATTGTCCAAGGCAAATCGATCTTACATGAAGCACCATTTGGTGATACACGCGCCTTGATTCCGGTCATCTACCGCGTGGACACAAAACATAGCAACGCTCTGCTCAAACTGGAGTATGAACTGGTCGTCCAGTATTCGGAATACAGTAATACTTTAGGTTTCCATTCCCTTAAGCAAGGGGAGACGAAACGTTTTGTCCGATTGATTGAAAAATACAACAAGTCGAAAAAAAATTGGCGGAAACGGGCTTTTAAATTCCGTCGGTTTACCTTCAAGACGATTTACAATGTGACGAAATGGACGCAACCAATCCAAGACAATAAAGTTATTTTTGCTTCTGATTCAAGAAGTGATGTCAGCGGGAACTTCGCCTACATCTTGAACGAGATCGAACGACGTGACTTGAACCTCGATGTCAAAACGTTTTTCAAACCGAACCTTCAATCGAGACGTGATTGGCGTGATAAATTTACGTTACCATATCATCTCGCGACGGCGAAGACGATCTTAGTGGATGATTTTTATCCGATGATCTATCCGCTTAATATCCGCAAAGGCAGTGATCTGGTCCAAGTCTGGCATGCCGTCGGCGCCTTTAAGACATTCGGCTACAGCCGTCTCGGAAAACCGGGTGGTCCAAGTGCCAACTCACTCAGTCACCGGAACTACACGAAAGCCATCGTCAGCTCGCATCATGTCGCCCGTCATTACGCTGAAGGGTTTGGGCTGCGGGAAGACCAAGTCATCGCAACCGGTATTCCGCGAACGGACATGTTCTTTGATCAAGATTACATCGCAGCTGCCAAGGAGCGGATTTATGAAGAATATCCGATCTTTAAAACAAAAAAAGTCATTATGTTTGCACCGACATTCCGTGGAAACGGCGCAAAGAGCGCACACTACGATTTCAGCCAACTGGACTTGGATGCGCTTTATGAAGCCTTCCACGAGGACTATGTCTTCGTCTTGAAGATGCACCCGTTCGTCCGTCGACGCCTCGAGATTCCTGAAGTCTACGCCGACTTTTTCCTTGATTTGACCGATCACCGGGAAATCAACGAGTTGCTGTTCGTTTCTGATATTCTGATCACGGACTATTCGTCCACTTGTTTTGAATTCTCACTGCTCGACCGCCCGATGTTGTTCTTCGCGTACGACTTGGAAGACTACATCTCAAAACGAGACTTCTATTATGACTTCGAAGAATTTGTTCCGGGTCCAATCGTTCGAACATCCGAAGAATTGATTGAACGGATTAAAAACGAAGACTTCGAGATGCAAAACGTCAAAGCATTTGCCGAATACTTCTTTGAACATCAGGACGGGAAGTCAAGCGAGCGCTTCGTCGACCAAATCATTCTTGGAGAAAACAAATGAATCCAACACCAAAACCAGTGACCGCTTCTTATGATCATTGGCTCGGGAACTATAAAGTCTTACTAATTTTCATGGTCGTTTTTGGTCATCTGATCGAGACGTTCCGTAATCTGGATGGAAATGATTCCGTTCAAGTCGTCTACAACATCATCTATCTGTTGCATATGCCGGCTTTCATCTTCATGAGCGGTTACTTCTTTAAAGAAGTGCGGCCGAAACGGATCATTTCGTTTGTTGTCCTCTATCTCATCTGGCAATCGATTCATGAAGTGTATCTCGCTTATGTCAATGATAAGGGGTTCGACGGTCTCATTGACGGATTGCTTCATCCGCTCGTCCCGAGCTGGACGCTGTGGTATCTGCTCGGAATCATCATCTGGCAAATCGTGACGCCCGGTTTCCTGGCATTACGTTATCCGTTGTTGATCAGTGTGGCGTTCGCCTTACTCATCAATGCCAATCCGGGGTCGATCACGAACTTCCTGTCACTCCAAAAAGTCGTCAGTTTTTACCCGTTTTTCTTGATGGGTTACCTTGTCAAAACACAGGGATGGCTTGCAACGGGTCTGATCCGGGAACGCTTGACGTCACCGATCGGTCGATTGACCGGACTGATTGTCTCCGTTTCGATTGCCGTCGCGATGGCCGTGTGGACGAAAAATGGTTTTGATACCGTCTGGCTGTTTTACCGCGATACGTACGGTGAGTTTGACGTGCCGCTTGTAAAAGGGGCATTGATCCAACTCTTTTTGTACGCGGTCAGTACCGTGATGATCTTTTCCGTCCTGATGCTCGTGCCACATCGGTCATTCGGGGAACGATTTGATCAGATCGGAATTCAGACCTTGGCGATTTACTTGTTACACTCGTTCATCGTCCGCCTGTTCCGGGATTCTGTTCCGCCATGGATCGTCGAGTCGCCCCTGCTGTTAATCGGCTTATCTTTCTTGCTCGCCCTGTTCTTCGTCTGGATTTTATCGAGTCGTCCGGTTGTTCGACTGTTTCGACCGTTATTATCACCAAACGTCAACTGGCTGTTCAAGAAAACATCGTAAACTTTTCTTCCCAAAAAGCACCTGATACCAGGACCAGATCTCGCTTCTTGAGATTTGGTTCTTTTTTGAGGGGGCGATAAAATTGACAGGATCTTTCCCTTGAAACTAAGATAGTAGAGGTTGCCACAATAAACGCTTACACAAGCGTGCAGAAAGAAGGGATCCCCTTGCAAGCGGATCAACGTAAAAAATTAACGGTCCTGATGATCAATATGTTCATCGCCGTCGGGAGCTTCGGGATCATCATTCCGATTCTGCCCGCTTATCTAGCCTCAATCGGTCAAGGCGGTACCGCCGCCGGTTTGATGATCGCCATCTTTGCCGGAGCACAGCTCGTCATGTCACCGGTTGCCGGAAAATGGGCTGACCAGTACGGTCGCCGCAAGATGATCATTTACGGTTTGATCGGATTGACCTTATCGATGTTCGTCTTTTATTTTTCAAATTCCGTCACCATCCTCTACATCTCACGGGCGATTGGCGGTGTTGGTGCAGCACTGTTGATTCCGGCGATTTTTGCTTATGTCGCGGATATCACGACGATGGATCAGCGGGCAAAAGGAAACAGTTACGTGTCTGCTGCCATGTCGCTCGGAATCGTCATCGGTCCCGGGATCGGCGGCTTCCTCGCCGAGTTTGATCTGAAGCTGCCGTTACTTGTTTCGGCACTCGTCTCGCTTCTGGCCGTCTTATTCAGTGTCATCCTTCTTCAAGAAAGTGACGTTCATGACGCGACGGCGATGGCACCCGACGAAGGGTCGATGTGGAGCAAGCTCGGCGCGTCGTTCCATAAACCGTACTTCGTCCCGCTCGTCATCACACTGGTCATGAGTTTTGGTTTGATGGCATATGAGTCCGTTCTTGGTCTGTTCGTCGACAATCAATTTGGCGCCTCTCCAAAAGACATCGCCATCATGGTGACGTCGACCGGAATCATCAGTGTCATCGCTCAGATTTTCGTCGTCGATAAACTGTCCCGCAGTCTCGGCGAAGGTAAAGTCTTGAACATCTTCCTGTTGATTGCGACGCTTGGCTTCTTGTTGTCACTCCTGACAGCAAGTTACGGCGGCTTCTTCGCCGTCACACTCGTCATCTTCCTTGCGACGTCGATCCTGCGTCCTGTTTTGAACACGATGATTTCAAAACTCGCCGGAAACGAACAAGGATTTGCGATGGGGATGAACAACGCCTACATGAGCATCGGAAACGTCCTCGGTCCGACACTGGCCGGACTGTTATATGATGTCAACATTCTTTATCCGTTCATGCTCGGACTTGTCTTCTTGGCTGTGACTTTGATTGGTTCTGTCATCTGGCAACGCCGCCAATCCCGGCTGATCAAAAAAATCGAACAAACGTCTTAATACCAGACAAAAAGCAACTTGCTTCCAGTAGCACATACGGAAGCAAGTTGCTTTTTTATTTACCTGTTGCTTTTAAATCCCCCGTGCCAAAATCAGCATCAAAGGCGCGACACCAGATGACGACACGACTGTATTTCATCAAATCGACGTTTTTCGGGAGGACGTAGTTTTGGTCTCCCTGATTCCCTTTTAGCGCTCCGAGCCGGATCCCGTCTGCTGTCTCCTTACCTGGCTCGACCAAGTAAACAAACAAGTCCGGTCCGTTCGTCGTTTGAAAATCTTCGAACCGTAGATACACCGCATCGTCTGCCGGTACCGTTTTAATGTTTCCGGACGTTTGATAATTTTTTTCACCGTCCACGAACGTTCCGGAGAAGTCAGCCGGTGCTTCTTCGGGAGCCGGTGTTGTAGGTTCCGACTGGTCCGTCTCGGATGCTGGTGTCTCCTCTTCTTGTTTTACCGTCGAAGAACTCGGCGGCAACTCTTCGTCCACGGCTTGATTCAAGAACAATGGCGACACGAGCCACCAACTCAACGCCAATACACAGACAACCACGATTGCCAATATGATTTTTGATCCGTTTCGCACCGTCTTCACTCCATTCCTTCACTTGAAGAATCCCTGACCGTTCGTTTAGCCGTATTGTTTCTGATGGGCTTTTTTTAACGCTAAATATTCTTCATCCGCCCGAATCAAATCCCACTTTTCTTGAAAAATCTCAGCTGACTTTGCTTTTTCGGGATCAATTTTCCGCTCGTTTAATTCACCGGTCGCTTTGTTTTTATATTTGCGTCCGCCTTTGTAATTCGTGTACCGGCGCGCCCGTGTGTGTCCCATCTGAATGAACTTCCGCGCCATGTCCATTCCGACGAAGTCTCCGGCCGCTTTATAATCGAGATACATCTGATAGATTTTTTCAGAAGATTCCTTCGCAATCTCCGGCGTCTTGAATCGCCAGTGCGGCAAAATTTCTCCTTTATAGGGTTCAACGAGCAGGACACCCTGCTCCCCCCGTCCGACCCGATACTTGTCCGGTTCTTTCCGAAAATCCGTCGTCTCAAAATCCAAATCGTAATCAAATGCCATGCGCATCGCTCCCTTTCCCTAAAGGATTCCCGGGAACAGCCCGCTTTAATCGTGTGGATACAGTCCGGTCGTATAAACAGCCGTCAAGGTTTTCGCAATCTCGTCAATCGTCGCTGTCGTCTCTTCCCGGATGACTTCAAACAGATACATTTCGTTCGCAAAAAACCACCCGCGGGCAACGAGTGTCGGATTGAGGTCCGAACGGGCGAGTCCTGTCGCTTGCGCATAACGAATGTCCCGACTGATCCGTTCAATGAAGCGTTCGCGGATTTGTTTCCACTTGGTCCGGATCGCATACGATACGCCGATTGCCTGTTCGACGATCCGGAGCAGCTCGCGTTCTTGTTCGGCAAGCTGTAAGAAAGCCGTCGCCTGCTGTTCGATTTGCTCCCGTGCTTCCTCGGCGGTTCGGGGCTCAAACGGCTGTTCTGCGACCTGATGGAACTGATCCATCACGGTTTCAATCAAAACGATCAGCAGTTCATCCTTCCCTTCAAAGTGAACGTAGGCCGTTCCGTAGCCTACTCCGGCCCGCTTAATGATTTGTGAAATCGTCGTCGTTTGAAAGTCGTTTTCAAGAAAAACTTCCCGGGCTGCCACCAACAGTTTTTCCCGCGTCCGGATCGTCCGAAGATGCCGTTTATCGATTTTCATGTCGTCTGAGTTCATGATTTTCCCCACCTCTCCTGCTTCTCTATCCGATAATATTGACACAATGTCAATTTGTTTGCTACGCTTTTGTCAAAATTGATTACTGATTCATTTTAAGGAGGAACGGACATGCCATTGACCGCTAAGCGTGAAGAAGCAATCGAACGAGACGAACAGGATCGACTGGCCCCTTACCGGAACGAATTTTATCTGCAGGAGGGCTCGATTTACATGGACGGCAATTCACTTGGATTGTTGTCAAAACGTGCGGAAGCGACGTTGCTGGAATCGCTCGCCGATTGGCGGGAACTTGGGATTGACGGTTGGATGAAAGGACGCCATCCGTGGTTTGAACTGTCGGAAAAACTGGCTGCCTTAAACGCACCGCTCGTCGGTGGAAGCGCGGATGAAGTCATGGTGACCGGTTCGACGACGGTCAATCTGCATCAACTCGTGGCAACGTTTTTTGCCCCGTCCGGACAACGGACAAAGATTTTAGCCGACAGCTTAACATTCCCGTCTGATATTTATGCGCTCCAAAGCCAGTTGCGGTTGCGCGGACTCGATCCGGCAGAACATCTCGTCCAAGCCGAGAGTCGTGACGGACGATTTCTCGATGAAGCGGATATCATTGCCGCGATGACGGAAGAGATTGCGTTGATCGTCTTACCGACCGTCCTGTACCGGAGTGGTCAGATTTTAGATATGGAACGTTTGACACGGGAAGCCCATGCCCGCGGTATCTTGATCGGCTTTGACGGCTGTCATTCCGTCGGTGCGATTCCGCATGCCTTTCATGACTGGGGCGTCGACTTTGCCTACTGGTGCAACTACAAACATTTAAACGGCGGTCCGGGAACGGTCGGCGGACTCTTTGTCCATGAACGCCATTTCGGCACGTTGCCGGGTCTGACCGGCTGGTTCGGCTCCCGTAAAGATAAACAGTTTGATATGGATCATACGATGACTCCCGCCGAAAACGCCGGTGCCTTCCAGATCGGAACGCCGCACGTCTTGAGCCTTGCCCCGCAAATCGGTGCACTCGAGCTGTTTGCAGAAGTCGGGATTGAAGCGGTCCGGACAAAGTCACTCGCACTGACGGACTACATGATGACGCTCGTCGATCAGGAATTGACGCCGTATGGCTTTGTGATCGGGAATCCGCGTGACGACAAACGGCGTGGTGCTCACTTGAGTCTCGAACATCCGGAAGCGGCACGGATCTGTAAAGCATTGAAGGCACATCACGTCATTCCTGATTTCCGGGCACCGAATATTGTCCGCCTGGCCCCTGTTGCCTTGTATAATAAGTTTGAAGATGTCTATGAGGTCGTCTCAATTTTGAAAACGATCATGGATGAAAAACAATATGAACAATTTAAGAACGAACGCGAAGTCGTCGCGTAAGGAGGAATTATGAAAGAACACCCTACTGAACTACGGCGTGATTTAAAAACACGCCAACTGACGATGATTGCGATGGGTTGTGCGATTGGAACAGGACTCTTTCTCGGAAGCGGTCTCGCCATCAGTCTCGCCGGACCAAGCGTCCTCGTCAGTTATGCGATCGGCGCCTTCATCGTCCTGCTGTTGATGGGTTGCCTCGCAGAAATGACCGTCGCCCACCCGACCTCCGGCTCATTCGGAACGATTGCCGAACAATACATCAGTCCGTATGCCGGATTTCTTGTCCGCTACTCCTACTGGGTGGCAAACGTCCTGGCGATCGGCGTTGAAGTCAGTGCGATCGCCATCTATATGAAATATTGGTTCCCGGATGTTCCCGGGTACGTCTGGATTTTAGTCTTTGCGGTAGCCTTGATTTATATCAACGCCACGACCGTCAATACGTTTGCGACGTTTGAATACTGGTTCTCCGTCATTAAGATCAGTGCGATTTTAATGTTCATGATTCTCGGTGCCTATCTGGTCTTCGGCAGCAACTCACCGGACATCGGACCACAAAACTTCACGAACGACGGCGGATTCCTGCCGTTTGGTTTTTCCGGTCTCTGGATTGCCGTCTTCATCTCGTTGTTTAGTTTTCTCGGAACGGAACTGATTGCCGTCACGGCCGGCGAAGCGAAAGATCCGGACGTCGCGGTCCCAAAAGCGCTGAAGGCCACCGTCTTCCGCTTATCGACGTTTTATGTCATCACGATTGCCTTGATGCTGATGATCGTGCCGTGGCAACAGGCGGGCGGCGTTGATCAAAGCCCGTTCGTCAAAGTGATGGAGATGTTATCGATTCCCGGAGCTGCCGGCATCATGAACTTCATCATCCTGACGGCTGCCTTGTCCGCGATGAACAGTCAGTTGTATGCGTCGACACGCATGATGTACTCGTTGTCGAAAGCAACGTACGCACCGCGGATTTTCAGCCGCTTGAATACGAAAGGTGTTCCCTTGTTTGCGCTTGCCGTCTCGACACTGGGGATTTTCCTCGCCGCTGTCATCAGTAGCCAGTCGAGCGTGTCTTATCCGTTCATGATGGGGATTTCGATGTTCGGAGCAATCTTCACCTGGTTCATGATTTTCATCTCCCACCTCTATTTCCGGAAAGCCTGGGAACGGGATGGTGGGCGGAAACTGCCGGTCCGCATGATGGGCTATCCGTACTTGACGGCACTCGGGGCCATCCTGCTGTTTGCCCTCGTCATCACGACCTGGTTCACGGATTTCCAAATCGTCTTGAAATTCGGAGTTCCATGGTTACTGTTCTTGACGATTGCCTATGTTTTTTGGAAACGCAACAATCCGCCGCAAGCGGATCAAACGAACCGTTCACAATCACTTTGATGTAAAGGGGATCGATTGGAATGAAACAGACGGATGCGACACAAATTGAAGAAACGATTCAAACCGACTTCAAAAAAGATATGTCTTACGGGGATTATTTACAGCTCGACTCACTTTTGATGAGCCAGCAACGCTTATCGGACCACCATGATGAGATGCTGTTCATCGTCATCCATCAGACAAGCGAGCTGTGGATGAAGTTGATTTTGCATGAGATGACGGCCGCCACTAAAGCGATTGCCGACGATCAGCTCGAGCGGTCGTTTAAGATGCTCGCCCGAATCTCGAAAATTCAACAACAACTGATTCAATCATGGAGTGTCCTGTCGACGCTGACACCGGCTGAGTATCTGGAGTTCCGTGATTCGCTTGGACATTCGTCGGGATTCCAGTCGTACCAAAACCGGCAAATCGAGTTTGCCCTCGGCTTTAAGAATGCACAGATGCTTCGGGTCTATGAGCATGAAACGGCGCTGTTCGCTCAATTGACGGCAGACTTGAAGACACCAAGCATCTATGACGAGACCGTGCGGGCGATGAAACGACGCGGCTTGCCGATTGATGCGGCGATCCTCAACCGGGATGTCACGCAAGACTGGGAAGCCGACGCGAGTGTTGAAGCGGCCTGGGCCATCGTCTATCAAGACGTCGAACAGTACTGGGATTTATATGAACTTGGTGAAAAGTTACTCGATATCGGCAGTCAGCAACAAATGTGGCGCTTTAACCACATGAGCACCGTCGAACGGATCATCGGTCAAAAACCGGGCACAGGCGGTTCATCCGGTGTCAGTTACCTGCGCCGGGTGCTCGACCACCGGTTCTTCCCGGAACTCTGGTCGGTCCGGACAAAACTTTGAGGAGGAATGTGAAATGAACCGTTGGATTGATGTCTCACAACCGTTAACCTCGTCGATTACGACATGGCCGGGCGATACGAAGTTCAATTACACGATCAATTGGAGTAAAGCCGACACCGGTTCCGTCAACGTCGGTCAAGTCACGATGAGTCTGCATACCGGCACCCACATCGACGCACCGTTTCACTTTGACGATTCCGGTCAAAAAGTGATTGATCTTGATCCGGACCTCTATATCGGCCATGCCCGCGTCATCTATCTGCCCGGTCGAACAGAGATTATCGCAAGTGACCTTGATGCGTTTGATTTAACCGATGTCCGCCGACTGATCATCAAAACGGACGGCTGGGTCGATAAGTCGATTTTCCCGGAAACGATTCCGGTCCTGACACCGAGTCTTGCCGAACGTCTCGGAGCACTCGGCATCGAATTGATTGGACTTGATTTGCCGTCTGTTGACGCGATCGACAGTAAAGAGATGAGTGCCCACCATGCCCTCGCAGCACACGGTGTCCACATCCTGGAGGGGCTCGTGCTCGATGCGATCACACCGGGTGACTATCATCTAAACGCCGTTCCGCTTCCGCTCGTCGACGGTGACGGCAGTCCTGTCCGTGCGTTGATGCGACCGTATTAAAAAAACCGACAGAATTCTCTTCCAAGAGCTTTCTGTCGGTTTTTTCAGTTTTCCTTAACCGATACGGGGAATAAAACTTCTTCCGTCCGTTGCATCATCTGTCCGAGTACTTGAAGGGACGGACCGACCTCAAAATCGAGATCAAGGGAATGATTGGCCCCCTTGATTTTTTCTAGTACGAGGTTCGAGCTGCGACAACGTTCAAATGCTTCCGGACTGTACTGATGATCCTGATCCCCGATGACCAGTAACCCGGGCTGCCGGCTGTTCGCAATCGCTTCGACGATTGCCGGATCTTTTAACAAGGGTGTCAGCAAAACGATTGTCGCATCCGGAAAAAGTCCCCGCCGGATCAAGGAAACCAGAGGTACTGTTCCAAGTGATTTGGCAATGAAGTGAATCGTTTTATATGTACGTGGCCGTAACACCTCATCGATGACCGCTTCAATCCGCCGACTCATCTCCGCATCTCCCTGCTCGTCCGGCAAACTGAACAGGTCGTCCGAGACATACTGAATCTCGATCACGTTGACTCCCCGCTTTAGTAACATCATCCGACTGAAGTAAAAGTACGGATGGTCATAGGCATAGCCTGCGCCGGACAACATAAAACAGACCTCGTTCGAATCGGAATAATAATGATTATAGGCAATCGCTTGATCCCCCACTTGTGTCTGACAGCGGCGAATTTCCATTGGTGCTCCCCCTTTAAATTTTTCCTTACTTTACCATCAGATACTTAAATCGTCCATTAAAATCCCATTTCCCTATCGTCCTAGCTTTTGCCCTTGTCCGGTCAGGCAATCGAGTACACTAAAACTACTACATCTTTTCCAGGAGGTTCTCATGCCGATTCGCTATTTTTCACGCCTCTCGATTGGTTTACTGTTGCTTGCAGCCGGTTGCTTTTGTTTTGGTTATGTCATGACACCCTATCCGCATCAATCGTCCGGCAATGGCAATCCCGCTCTCCTGTTGATTCCGCTTCTCCTGGTACTGGCTATATTTACTACAATTACGATGGCACGTCTGTTCCTGCACCTTGCGTTTCGTCCGATTTGGCTGATGTTTATGACGCTGCTAAGCGGACTGTACCTCATCGGCGGTTCGTTGTATCAAATCATCCGGTACCAAGCTTATCAAGAAGAGCTGATCCGGATCGTCGTAGAGAACACGGATGATTTTGAGTATGCCGAGTCCCTCACCGACGCATTTAGTATCTTCATGAATGCTCAAGTGTTTAATCTCAATACTTTTTTCTTGTATGTTTGTCTGATTGTCATCTTAAGCAGCCTGACTGTTGGATCAAAGCGTCTGTTATCAAAACTCCGTTTTTAAATAGCCAGCTATGATTCCACAAAAAAAGCCACATCCCACGCTGACAAAGCGAAGGATGTGGCTTTTGGTTCAGCGGACCAGTTGATCCGGTGTAAAGACTGACTGTTCAACTTGTTTTAAAGCATAAAAAGCACCTTGTCGTGCCATCAAATCGGCATACGTGCCAACTTCGACGACTTGACCTTGCTCCATGACAACGATTTGGTCCATCTCCTCGAGTCCTGCGAGACGGTGACTGACCAGCAACAACGTTGCATCCGCCGCACGTGCGAACAAGTGCTGTAAGATGGTCTGTTCCGTCAAGGCATCGACCGATGAGGTCGGTTCGTCGAGCAGGTAGAGCGGAGCTTGTCGTAAGAAAATCCGGGCAATCGCCAGCCGTTGTTTTTCACCGCCGGACAGGTTTTCCCCTTTTTCGAGCACCCGGTCGTCTAGAGCGAGCAACGAAAGACCCACTTGATTCAGTGCTTCAATCATCTGATCATCCGTTGCCTCGCTACTGGCCAGCTTCAAATTGTCGCGGATCGTTCCATAAAAGAAATGGTTTTGTTGCAAGACGACATTCGACTGTCGCCATACTGCTTCCGGATCAATCTCTTGACCTGGCGTTCCTTCAATCCGGATCCCGTCTGCCGGATACATGCGCAACAACAGTTGCAGTAAGGTCGATTTCCCAGAGCCGCTCGCTCCGACGACTGCTGTTTTGCTGCCGGCAGGAAACGTCACGCTGACGTCTCGTAAGACCGGACGTTCCTGATCGGGAAACGCAAACGTGACCTGTTCGGCCCGGAGTTCCGGTGCCCGCGTCAGCTCAAACGGACGATAGTTCGGTTCAACCGTCGCTTCGACCACATCATCGAGCCGTCGCGCCGCGTGGCGGCTGTCTTCAAAGAAGCCCGGCAAAATCGCCATTGGGGCTGCATTTTCAAACACCGTCAACGAGGTCATGACGAGTAAGGCCAGGAAAACACCTTCGAGCTGACCGTCAGCGACCAGATAAGCACCAAGACCAAGGACAATCCAGGAAATGATCAAGGTGGCAAGTGTGTTCCATGCAAGATTCGAGACGGCGTGCAGACCGTTACGTTTTTCTTCCGCGACGTATCGCGCTGCGACAGCATTCAGTTCTGCTTCCTTGTTTCCGAGTTGTTGGTAAATCTTTAAGTCCCGGTATCCTTGGAAGAGTTCCGTCACTTCCGTCGACAGTTCCCCGCGCCGTGCCCGAACGGACCGCGCAAAGCGTTGTTCCCGGTAGGCAAACCAGCCGGGAATGATGAATCCCGTCAACAGAAGACCGATCACGAGGACAAGCGCAACACTGAGCGAAAAGAAGCTGACGAAAAAGATCGTACAAAGAAAAACGAGCACTAAGATGATCGGTGGATAAACAACACGTAGAAACGTATTTTGCAGACTTTCGACATCTCCGACGATTCGTGCGAGCAAGTCGCCGCTCCGGTACTTGGCAAAGATGCCTGGTGCGAGCGGTTCAAGTCGTTTATAAAACGTCGTTCGTAAATCACTGAGAATCGTAAACGTCGCCCGGTGCGAATAATAGCGTTCGGCGTAACGACTCGCCGCCCGCGTCAAGCTGGACAGTTTCTGTAAGGCAATCAAGACAGCCAGTGTCTGGATCGGTGGCAACAGTGCTGCTTTCGAGATTAAAAATCCACTTGCCGCAAACAACCCGACCGCTGTGACTCCAGCCAGAACACCGAAGAAAATCGAGAAGACGATGTCTCGTTTTTGGTGCAACATCAAGCGAAAAATTCCCATCAACTCTTTCATCGTGTCTCCTCCCCTCGTTGAACGGCACGCATCATCGCATACTCCGATTCACGTCCCATCAACTCTTCATGTGTCCCTCGGTCGACAATCCGTCCTGCTTCCAGAATGACGATTTGATCCGATTGTTCAATCGTATGCAACCGATGGGCGACCGTGATGACGGTCGCTTCACGTCCTAAAACCGTGATTGCTTCCTGCAACAACCGTTCCGTCTTGACGTCAAGACCGGTCGTCGGTTCATCAAACAAGATGATGTTTGGTCGTTTTAAGAACGCACGCGCCAAAGCGACGCGCTGCTTTTCTCCGCCGGATAATCCGCGTCCGCCTTCCCCAATCACCGTATCGAGTCCGTTCGGCAACTGTCCGATCAGTTCCGTCAGACCGGCGTCAGATGCGGCCTGTTCAATCGCTGAACGGGATGCTTCACGCAATTCACCAATCGCGATATTTTCCGCAAGTGTCCCGGCATACAAATACGGATGCTGGGAGATATAGCTCAGTTGGCGGAACCAACTTGCTTCGGTGATCATCTGACGGGGTTGACCGTCAAGTAACAGTTGTCCGTCCTGCGGATCGGCGAGACCCGCGAGCAACTGAAGGACCGTCGATTTACCGGCACCGCTGCGACCGATCAACGCGACCTTCTGATGCGGTTCGATTGCAAGATTCAGTTCGGTCATCGCAAACCGGGCATCGCGGTACGAAAAAGCGACGTCCTTTAATTCGATCTGTGGTGGACGGGCTGCCGGCAGTTCCGTCTGTCCGAAGACGACGCTCCGGTCATCTTCCGTCAGTTCCGCCGCAATCTGTTTCGCAGCCGCGACACTGCCCCGTCCTGTATGGAACGCTGCGCCCATTTCCTTTAACGCCAGATAGTATTCCGGCGCCAATACCAACATCAAAAAGGCCGGGACAAAGGTGATGCTTTGGAACAGAATCAAACGTAAGCTGACTTCAAGCGCAATCATTCCCATACTGAGCATCGAGATGAATTCGAGCATCAATGATGACAAGAAGGCAAGTTTCAGCACCGTCAACGTCGCATCCCGAAAGTCGAGGCTGCTCCGTTCGATGACGTCCTGTTGGGCCTTCGCCCGACCAAATAATTTCAACGTCGTCAGTCCCTGTAACGTATCCAGAAATGTTCCGGAGAAAGCATTCATCTTCTCCAGCTGCGTATCGGCCCGATTTTGGGTCATGATTCCGATGACGATGTAAAACAACGGAATGAACGGGGCTGTAATCATCATGACGAGTCCCGTGACCCAGTCATAGCTGAAGGCTGCGATCAGCACCATCAGCGGGACGATTGACGTCTGGATGACTTTCGGCATGTACTGACTGTAATAACTGTCCATCTCATCGACGGAATCCAGCAAGACACTGACCTTTTTTCCGGATTGTCCTTCGAGCATCGATTCAACGGAGTTTTTCGTATATTTCGCAACAAGTGCCTGGCGTAAGTCCTGTTTGACCCGTGCCGCAAGATTCGTCCCGAGACGTCCGTTCCAGTACGTGACGCCGACACGCAGGACAAGCATCCCGAGCAGGACACCAAGCAACGGAATGACTGCCGCGAACGGATCCCCTTGCAGGAAAATCCGATCGACGATGATGACGATCAAATAGGATTGACCGATGACGGCAACACCCATTAAGACGGCCGCCAGCATCAGTTGTATTAAAATTGAACGTGGAATCGTGATGATTCCTTTAAGTGGATTCATAATCAAACGCCCTTTCACAAAGTGTGAACGACTTTTAGTGAATATTTTCACATATCGTACATTCAGTATACCGAATCCATTCTATTGATGCCACGGGTATGCTGTCGAAAAGGTGTGACGGTTTTGTGAGAGACATTTTACTGGACAATCCATTGATCCGGTTGTATCGTGGACAATAGTTATCCACGTTATACAAAAAGGAGAATGTCTTATGCAAATGAAGACCGGTGTTGAGCAATCCATCTATGCCATGCTGTTATTGACGTTTTTACCGGATAAAGGGGTCCTGCCGGGCGAATTCATCAGCCAACAACTCGGTGCTTCCCCGACCTACTTTCAAAAACTGCTCCGCAAGCTTGTTCATGCGGATCTGCTGATGTCCGTTCCCGGAGCCAAAGGCGGGTTCCGGCTGAAAGCTTCGCCGGAACAAATTCGTGTGTTTGATGTCTACGAAGCAATTGAAGGCAAACAATCTTTGTATGCGTCAAGCGGAGTCTTTGAAGATTTGATGGGGATCCAAAATCAAAACATCTGCTTATTGTCCGACTTGATGGCGGAAGCCGAACAGTCGTGGCAATCGACGCTCAAACGCGAGACGATCGATTCGATCCGCCGTGAAATTTATTTGAACTGTCCGCCCGACCATCTGACAAAACTGCAAAGCTTAATCGAAGAAAAAATGATTCGCAATTAAAAGGAGATTATTATGATGAACACTACTACACTCGACCGCTATTTTGATTTATTTGATGCTTCCCGGACCGACGAACAAGCTTTCACTGATCTTGTTTCCCTGTTCTCGGACGATATCACCTTCGTCTTAAACGGACAGGAACAACACGGGATCGACGCCTGGAAACAGTTTGTCCGGATGGTCTTTACCGCCAATCAGGACATCAAGCACATGTATGCGGGATGGTTGCCTTCCGAAACAGGCGATACGATGGAAACACGCTGGGCCGTTTGCGGTAAGCGGGCGGACGGATCGGTCTTCACGCAAGACGGAACGGATATCGCCCGATTGGATGCAGACGGAAAAATCGTCTACCTCGCTAATGTCCCGGATGATACTACGATGTTCAACCAATACAACGATTAATCTAAAACAGGCATCACTTCTTTATGAAGTGGTGCCTGTTGCTCATGCTTATAAGTTCTTCGCTTTGAAGGTGTCGCCGCCTTCAATCGTTCCGTTGTCAAATCCTTTTTGGAACCAACGTTCCCGCTGCGCAGACGTCCCGTGCGTAAAGCTTTCCGGCACGACATAGCCTTGTCCTTTCTCCTGTAACGTATCGTCGCCGACGGCATTCGCGGCACCAAGCGCCTCTTCCAAATCGCCTTCTTCCAGCAGATTTTGTCCTTGCGCGTGATGCGCCCAGACGCCCGCATAATAATCCGCCTGCAGTTCAAAACGAACGAGATACTTGTTAAATTTCTCTTCGCTCATCTTTTGACGAAGCGGCATGATTTCGTCTGATGTTCCGAGCAAGGTCTGGACATGGTGCCCGACTTCATGGGCGATGACATACGCCATCGCAAAATCACCCGGTGCGCCGTATTTCGTTTGCAACTCGTCATAAAAACTTAAATCGATGTATAATTTCTGATCCCCCGGACAATAAAAAGGCCCGACAGACTTCCCGGCTTCTCCACATGCGGAACTGACTTGATCCGTATAGAGGACAAGTGTCGGTTCTTGATAGGTCATGCCGTCCTGCTTAAACTCTTTTGTCCAGACTTTTTCCGTGTCCGCCAAGACAACGGAAACGAAATCAGCCGCTTCTTTTTCTTCAGCCGTTTCCTGGTATTCCGTCTGATTCCCGTTCTCTGATTCTGTTAATCCCCCTAACAGATCAGCCGGATTGCCTCCCATCAAGGTCACGACAATCAGAATGATGATTCCGAGTCCGCCGCCGATTCCGGCGACTCCTTTTCCACCCATCCCCCGCCGGTCTTCAACGTTCGAACTTCTTTCTCTGCCCTTCCATTTCATACACGTTCCTCCTACAAGTCTCAATGCATTTCTATACCCCATATCGTAGTCGTTTAGCCGTAAAATCAGATTTTAACATTTAATTTTGTTTTAAGTATCTTGAAGCTAAACAATCTGAATTCCTCGACCGATAGTGGTATACGTTTAGCATGTTTACTCGTGATTTGTTTCACTTTTAACTAAAAAATGGGGGAATTTTATTTTATGAAACGTCGAAATCAACTTATGCTTGGAATCAGCCTTTTTGTCGTCGTCTTGTCATTGATCATTCATGGTTTACACCGCTTCACAGCATTTGCGGACGGATATCAAATCATCCGTGGAAACGTCAGTGCCGCCTCACCAATCATGCTGACTTGGATTGCTTTGTTACCGGTGTTCTGTTTGCTTGCTGCTGCAGTCCTGTACCGGATGCACCCGCGCAGTAAACACGTACCGCTTTTGTTGACGCTGACGTTAACTTTTTCCAGTATGTCGATGATCGCTGGCGGAAACGGGCTCGTCGAATACCATTTCTCGATTTTTATGGTGTTGGCCTTGATTGCCTACTTCCGTCGGATTGATTTGATTCTTGTCAGTACCGTTCTGTTTGCCATTCAACATTTTGCCGGCTTCTTTTTTGCACCGGCGTTGATTTGCGGGACGACCGGTTATCCGTTCAGCATTCTGATGATTCATGCCGTCTTCCTGATTTTGACGAGTGCTGCGCTCATCATTCAAATCAGTGTTCAGAATAAGGAACGTCAAGCGGCGTCACGTCGTGAAGCGGAGGCAACGACGCTGATCACGAATGTCAGTCAACAGATTGAATCCCTGGTCGGTAGTTTGAAGACCAATACGATGCATTTACAACAGGCCGCTGTCCAATCGGTTGAAGCGACCAATCAAATCGCGACTGCCATTGCGCCGATCGTCCATTCTGCCGACGGCCAACACCAATCGATGCAACAAGGAACGGATCAGTTGCATCAGATTAATGCCGCTATCGCAACGATTCAGGCGAAAATGGCGCGGACGGCCACGACGACGGAAAATATGACGAAAACCGCTTTGACCGGAAACGAAGAAATGCATCTGATGGACCGCCGGGTGGAAGCGATGGTCGAATCGACGAACGGTCTGCATACTTCTGTTACAGCAATGGCCAGCCGATCGGATAAAATCCAAAAAATCCTTGCCAGTCTGGAAGCGATTGCCGGCCAGACCAACTTGCTGGCGTTAAACGCCGCCATCGAAGCCGCACGTGCCGGTGACGCCGGGCGTGGCTTTGCCGTCGTCGCGACGGAAGTTGGTCACCTCGCGGTCCAGTCCCGCAGCTATGCCAATGAAGTGACGGAAGTTTTACAGGCATTGATTGCCGATACCGATCAAATCAAGGAAACGGCAGCCAGTTATACGACGACACTGTCGGAAAACCAGCAGATGACCAAGCGTGTCCGGCAAACGTTTGCCGACATCACGCAACTGGTCCAGGAGGTCGAACAAAGCATCAGCTCGATTCAAACAGCCCGTCAAGGGGTCGGGGTCCAGATGCTTGATATCGAACAGCGGATGGAGACGACCCGAACTGCCTCGCTGGAAGTCCGCCATGGCATTGAATCGACCGCCGCCTCACTCGAACAACAAACGACCGTCCAACACGAATTTGAAACGATGACCCAGTCACTCGGTCAGATGACAAGTTCTTTGGAACAATTGGTTGATGAATTGACCAATCACATCGAACGGTAATGTAAACCATGCAGGCTCCTCCTTCAGACGGAGGAGTCTGTTGTCATTTTTGTTAAAATTAAGTGAAGCTGTTCTAGGAATCATCCCGGTACATCCCGAATAGTAAAAGAATTGACCTTTTTTAAGAGAGGAGTTCTTTGATGCAGACCTCACTACAATCACTACTCGATGCTGCCCGCAGATTTGGTCGAACCTACCGCAAAGATGCTCTCGTGTTAACCGGCGTTCTCGTTTTGATTGTTCTGTACGGCGCCCCCCTGCTGAAACCGGGAATGGTCGTCTTCAGTGATATGTCATTTGGTCTCTCGTCCAATCGGTATCTCGAGGAAATTTTTGGCGCCTGGAACAACCGGTGGAGTACGACGACCTTGTTGAACGTCGCCCGTCTGATTTACATCTTTCCTTTTTATCTGCTCAGTCTGCTGTTTGGTGCGTCCGGTCCGATTCTGATCAAGTCGTTTATTTTTGGCTTGTTGATCGTGTCCGCTGTTTCGATGTTCGCTTTGACGAAACGGTTGCATTCGGTCTACGTCTCACCTCACTTCTCTTTTTTATCACTCGTCGCCTTTGGTCTCGCCGCTTTGTTTTATGCCTTGAATCCATGGGTCATCACGCGGATCCAGCACATCTATCTCTTATGTGGCTACTCCGTCTTTCCACTTGCCTTGTTGTTGTTTTTTAATATATTTGATCCCAAGTTCCGCGAACAGCTGAATCCGAACTTTTCCTTATCCGACCGGCTGTCGCGCCGGACATGGATCGACATTACCGGACTGTCCGTTGTCTTTGCTTTCATGGCGGCCGGCATCCATTACTTTTTCTTCTCCTTGATCTACATGGGGATCATGGTCGCCCTGATTTTTGCGAAGACCTTCTGGACACGTCGAAAGGAGCAAATCATTCAACCGTTGATCGGTTTTTATGTCCGCTCCACGATTGCCTTTTCGCTTGTTTTCCTGTTGTTTAATTCATACTGGTTTTTCATGTATGTCGGTTCCATCTTGACCGGATCACAAGCTTCGCAACATAACATCAATGTCTCCGATACGTTGATGTTGTTCAGTCGTCATTCTTCATGGACGAATGTATTTTATTTAACGAGCTACTGGTGGCCGATGTTTGATCTGACGACGTTACCACTCAGTTTCTGGTTAGGCGGCGGTGTTATTCTGTTATTGATTTCGCTTGGTGCGTTCGTCTCCTATCGTCAGCCGATCCTGTTATTCTTCAGCGGGCTCAGCATCCCGTTGATTGTGTTTGCGACAGGGACGCACGAGCAGGTCGCCGACCTCTTTGTCTTGTTCGTCACGAAGACGCCGCTGATCGGCGCCATGTTTCGGGACCCTAACAAGTTAGTCGGATTGCTGATGGTGAGCTATAGTTTGTTGCTCGCTTCAAGTCTCGCAACCGTATTCAACCGCCCTTCCAAAACGTTGCCGCTCCCGATTTACCGCCTGCTTGCAATCGGGACGACGGTCATCGCTCTCGGTTTGTTTTTCTGGCCGTACCGCGCCGTTTACATGGAAGGTTTTTATCATCCGGTGAAGATGCCGAAAGAATATACCGCCGTTCAAAAACTGATTGACGGGAAATGGCTTCAGTTTCCGATTGCGGATGAAATGACACAACCGAGTACCGGGGTCGCGACACCGACCTGGAATAAAAATCCGCATCCGGACGGCGAAACCAAAGCAACCGGCGATGTCCACGTCTACGGTTCGCAGGCAAACACCGTCTTTCACCACGAAGGTACCACCCAGACGGTCCGCTACATGATGACGTTCATGCAGTATTTGCTCGATACGGGTCGCTCCGATCAAGCCGGACAAATTGCACAGGCGTTTGGCCTGCAACAGTTCGCGTACCGGACGGAGTATACGGGCATGAAGGAGCGTCAAGCCTTCAACAAAAAGATTCTCGCCACCCAACATGATCTACTCGCGACGAAACAAGTGGGTCTGTTTACGTTATTCGATTTAATCGAACCACTCGACAGTCGGACCGTTCCGCAACTGATTTTGACACCGTACGGACTTGAACGGTCGGTTACATTCTCCACATTGGACGACTACGCCCTCGGTCCCCAGTCGATTTTATATGCGACGCAAGCTCATCAGGACGGGTTATCCTGGTTGAAACAAGATGACATCATCGAAATGGCGGAAGAAAACGATGTGTTGCTGAGCCAGGTTCCGGAACAGTACTACTGGAAACCGTTTGAGGCAATCGACTCCGCCAACTCGTTCCTGAACTGGGGCAAAACCTTTTTGGCAAACAGTGATTGGCGCTGGTATTTACGGACACAGGGGATCGCAAATCCGTCGTTTGATCTCGACTTCGGGGATGGAATCGGGTTGTCTTTCGCCTCGGCCAAGATCAATGCCCCCGTCTATAAACTTGATCAGTTGAAGACAAAACAAGTCGCGTCGTTCAACTCAATGCTTGAGGACGAGACGTTTTTCAAAGCGGATAATCCGGACATCGTCGACTTGTCGCCGAATCCCTTATCAAAAGAAAACAATCTGCCTGTCCTGCACGCAGAAGTCGCAGAAGGCGATCCGAAATACATTTGGCAAGTCGCAAAATCCGGCAAGCTGGACGCCTTACCGAACAATGCGTACCGGTTTGATATCACGGCGTCCGGTCGTGGCGTCGACCGGTTGCATGTCAAAGTCCGGTTTTATGATGCACAGGAGCGTGAGCTGAATCAGACGTATGTCGTCGCCCCACGCGATTCCGGTGACCTTGACGCGATCCATCTGCAAGGCGAATATGTCACCCCGAAAGACGCCAAGACGATGCGGATCGATTTGCTGAGTTTTCAGCGTCCGGAGCGGAAAACGTACTGGTGGGTCCACGACATCAAGATTTTCAGTTTCGAGGACTACATGGTACCGAACACGATTGAGATGACAAAAGAGACTACCCGCGGTCGTTATGCCGGTTACGCACGTGTCTTATTGAACCAAAACGGCGGCCAGCTTGACTTTGAATTCAACGATCAAACATTCTCGGTCAAGACGAAGCAAGCGGCAGGGGCAAAACTCGTTTGGGTGCCGCTTGGAAACCTCATCGCAGAAAACAGCAGTTCGACACTCCGGATCACGAATACGGCCGGCTTTAATGCCGTCCAAAATATCGTCTTGATTCCGAAAGCAGAATGGACGAAAGTTCAGGAACGACTGGACGAGAAGCTCGCCATCACCAAAACGTTGATGGTGCTCGAAGCAGAAACCGCCTTTGATTACGAGGGACATCTTCAATCCGAACGCAACTATCCCGGATTCAGTTTCGGAAAGGGTGTGGCTGCTCAAAACGGTGCGTTGCGTCGAACGATTGATGTACGTGAAGACGGCACTTACGACATCCAACTGAAGGCGACACGACCGACGAATCCAAAAGGACGTCTGACCGTCTTGCTGCGTGATGGAAAAGAAACAATCTACCGGCGTGTCTTGACAGCGCAGGATTTCAAGACGGCAGACATCCGAAAACAAGCGATTGGTCAAGAAACGGTGACCTTCGATCCGTTGCACCGGGATTTTCCGTATCAACTCGAATCCTTGCCGGATGTCTACTCGGCACTTCATCAGATTACGCTGGAAGACATTCCGTTGACGGGCGGTCGTTATGAAGTTGAACTGGTGTATGCGAGTGCCGTTCCGTCACTCGTTACGATGGACGATCTGCATCAATTTGATCCGAATGAAATCGTCACCGACAAGCCGCTTACGGAACCGGAAGCAGCCGCCAATTGTGCGACGTGTGTCTCGATCACGGACGATATGTTCAGCGGGAGCGAAAAAGACGGTACGTATCGCATGGAATATGAAGCAACTTGTTCGTGTGACTGGTATATCTTCGCCTCTCAAAAAATCAAGGCACGTCCGAATCATGAATACTTGCTGCAGTTTGATGCGGTCAGTAAAAATGTCCGGCAACGCCACTTGAAAGTTTTTTATCTGGATGAAAAAGACCGTGTCATCGGGACTGATTTCATCAATGAAGTCGAGGAAGACAAAAAGAGCCGCTGGAATCATTACGAACAGATGATCATTCCTCCGAAAAAAACGGTCCGGATGCAGCTCCATATCTGGACACGCGGCAACGAAAAAAAGGCGGGCAGCTTACAGCTTAAAAATCTGGAGTTTCTCCCTTACGATCAACTGATCCTCGTCGACCAGTTCGTGATGGCAGAACAGACCGGAAAACCGCTGTTTGCCAAAACACCGGCCGAGAAACTCGGCATCACTCCATCCTTGATGAATCGACACATCACAAGTGATGCGTCCCTTGGTCGTTTTACAGTCAACGATTCGCCGACACCGCTCTTTGAGTTACGGGACGGCGTAGAACCGATGCGGGGCAACATCGCGCTGAACGGCGTCAGCCAACTGTACCGCTCGACTCAATCAACGGCCGATGTCACCGTCGTCTTACGTCCCGTCTATTACGTCGGACTGACGGTCCTATTGCTCGCATTCCCCTTGAGCGGGTTGCTGATCTGGTGGATGACGGGTCACCGGTTCGTAGCGGTTCGTCAACGGTTCCGCGCAAAACTGTCCTCAACGATTCGTCGCCCTAAAAAAACGAAGACATGACAAATACCCTGTACCGACCCGTTGCATAGCGAGCCGGTACAGGGTATTTAACGATGGCGTCGATACAAAGCAATCATCGTCTTTAAAAAAGCAATCGAGTCCTTGACCAGATTGACGTGTGATCCTTCCCGCTCGATACAGGTCACAGGCTGTTGGAACACACGCAACCGCTCTTTTTTCGCGGCATACATCAATTCCAGATCAATCGCCAGACCACTCTCGACGTTTAAATACGGCAGGATCCGCGGGACGACACGACGATTGATGATTTTTAGACCGGTCTGTGAATCCGTCACCCCTTTTGGTAAAAAGGTCCGTGTCAGATTCCGTTTGGCAAAACTGAGCAAACGCCGGACAAGACCGCGGTCTTCGATCGTCAGGTCCTTCGTTCCGATGACGATATCATAATAATCGTTTTGGGCAATCGTCAACAGACGGGCGATGTCTTCTGTCTTAAACGAATTGTCGGCATCGACGAACACGTAATAATCACTCGAGATATTTTTCATCCCTTCGATGAAAAGTCCCGCTTTCCGAGTATTCCGTTCCACCTGATGGACTTCCAGATATCCGACTGTAAACAGTGTATCCGTCGCTTCCATGACGATGGACCGGTAGTCATGTAACAACGCCTTTGAACGGTCGGAAGAGGCATCATCAAAGAAGTTGATCGAGGCATGAATGTAATCTTCACTGATCAGCTCTGCCAAGGCTTCTAAAAATTGTTTTACATGCATAAAACGTTTCTCTTCGTTAAATATTGGTAATATAAAGGCTATAGTGTCTTTTAAAATGGGATATTCAGGATGGATGATATGTTGGATTTCAGCAAACAGTTCATTCGGGTAGCCCGCCCGGTAGGAAAAGGTGCGTAAAATGCCGTCCCCTTTTACTGCTTCGTAGGGGAAATCCCCTTTCATCCGCACGACATCTTTGATCAGCAGAATTTTGGCGCGCGAACGGATACTGCGGATTTGATTCACGATTTTCAACTCGTCTTCACGCGTCTGATAGTCGACGACATACAACTTGATATCATGTTCACCTTCCGCACTCTGCACTTCTGTAATGGCAATTTGTTCAAATGAAGCAGGACATTTACCAGGTTGTGTATAAAAGAGTACAGGATAATAGGAAATCAGGGTTTCGTAAGGAATGTTCCGTCCGTGGTCCGTAAAGACTGCGATATGACCTTGATTCATACTGATTCATCCTTTCCGTATCATTCAAACGATTGATGGGAGGTGTTCCGATGACTGGTTTTCTAAACCGTCATGCGGTAATTTTGATTTTTCCGGTTCTCGATATTTTATTGAACATCGTCAACTATGCCTATCACTTGTTGTTAGCCCGTCAATTATCAAGTGTCGACTATGGATTTTTAAACGGTTATCTCGCTTTACTGGGTCTGCTTCTGATCATCGGAAGCGCCTTGCAGTGGACGGTCACACGCGATCTCAGTCAACATTTAACGAATCATTATCGTGTTTTACGAAACCGGTTGTTGGCTGTCGTCGGAGTCATTTTACTTATCTTACTGTATGTCTTACCTAACCTTCTACCTTTTACCAGAATAAACCTTCTTCTTGTTGTGCTTACAGTCTTCTTCCATATCTTATTATCTTTCCGGCGTGGTGTCATTCAAGCGCAAGAACGTTTTTACGCCCTGAACCTTTCGTATTATGTTGAATCGTTAACAAAAGTGATGGCCACCTGGTTCTTGCTTCAGTATACGAATGTGACGCTTGCCTTAACCTTTATCTTGATCGGGATGCTGATGGCTTATCTTGTCAGCCTGCTTCAGACACCGTTCCCAGAGAGTACCGGTCCAACCCGGTGGCACGGTTTGACACATATGATTCACACCCAAGTCGTCATGACCCTCTTCTTTACACTCGACAGCCTGCTCGTGACACGGTTTTTCCCGACATTTGCCGGCGACTATTCCGTCGCCTTGCGGTTCGGTCAGTTGTTGTTGTTTGTCGCCCTTTCCTTATCGCAGCTTCTTTTACCGCGCCTTAGCAGCCTTAATCACCAACAGTCCTTTCACATTTGGGAACGTAAGTTGTACCTGTTTCTATTAAGTGGTCTTGCCTGTGCCGTCCTCTTTTACGTCACAGTGGTCCCGTATCTCATTCCCTGGTTATTCGGATCCGGTTATGACTTAGCCGGACAGTATGTCAAATACATGGTGCTCGTCTACGCCGGCATCACCCTGATCCAGTACGAAGCACTTGTCCAATTTTCGCTGCACCGGACAAGCTATCTGAAATGGTTCTGGGGGATTCTCGTCTTATTGGTCCTCTCCCTTATGTTCGTCCGCCAAACGGTTGAAATTTGGTTGACCGGGCAAGCGGTCGTCTTGTTAGGAAGTGCCTTTGTCCTGAGATTCATTTTGCCAAAACAGCGATTGATTGCGAAAAAGGAGGAGCATTTATGAAACCCCATCTCTTATTTTTATCGTGGCGTGACATCAAACACCCGAAGGCCGGTGGTGCCGAGGTCTTTACACACGAAATGCTTCGCCGTGTCGCGGATGACTATACGATCACGCACATTTCCCCCGCCTTTGAAGGGGGACATGACGTCGAATTTTTGGACGGCATCACGTATGTCCGCCACGGTACACTCGCAACCGTCATTCCGTATGCGGCTTCTTACTATTACAAACACGCTTCATCGATCGATCTCGTCGTCGATCAGGTCAACACCCATCAGTTCTTCACGCCGTTGTATGTTCCACGTGCCAAGCGTGCTTTGTTCATTCATCAGTTCACGCGTGAAATCTGGCAAATCAACGTCAAGCGCCCGTATGCCTGGCTCGGCGAACAGACCGAGACGCCCCGGCTCCAGTTGTATCGTCACGGACGCGCCTTGACGGTCAGTCAGTCGACGGCGGATGACTTACGCTCCATCGGCTTCTCCAAACAACAGATCACGATTCTGCCCGAAGGACTCGATTTTGTTCCCTGGAAAGAAGACGCCTGGCAGCCGAAAGAGGCGGTCCCGACCTTTTTATACGTCGGACGGATGTCTGCTTATAAAGGAATCGACGATGCCATTCAGGCCTTCGTCATCCTAAAACAAGAATTTCCGACAGCGAAGTTTTGGGTCATCGGTAAAAAAGATGAGCGCTATATCCAACAGCAGCTGGACCCGCTTGTCCCGGAAGAGATTCGGGGAGACATTACGTACTTCGGCTTTGTCAGCGCAGAGGAAAAGCTAGAACGAATGAGTCGGGCGACCGCCCTTCTCTTCCCTTCCAAACGGGAAGGCTGGGGATTGACGGTCAGTGAAGCGGCCGCTGTCGGCACACCGACGATCGTTTATGACGCCCCCGGTTTACGAGATGCCGTCCAGTACGGGATGGCGGGTTATATGACTGTCGCCCAGTCGCCCGGTGCGCTCGCTTCCGAAATGCGTTCCTGCATTCAAGACACCGAACAATACGACACGATTCGTTATGCTGCCTATCGCTTCGCCCAGACGTTGCACTGGGATAACACCGGTCAACATTTTCGAAACTGGCTCCAGAACGAACTTCCACTACCTGATGTGAAGGAGGAGTATGTATGATTGGAATCGCGATGTCGACGTATCAAAATGAAGCCATTATCGAAGAAACGATTCGTTCTCTCCAAGCCCAAGCTTCACCTTTTCGTTGTATCATTGCCGACGATGGATCGACTGATCAAACGGTCGAGACAATCAGACGGTTAACACAACACGATGAACGCTTTGAGGTCATCGCGTTGCCGCATGGCGAACGCGGGATTGCGCGAAAGACGGCCATCGATCGTCTAAAAGCACTCGACGTCGATTATCTGTATATCATCGATTCGGATATGGTGCTGTCGGATGACCTCTTGAAGAGTTGTCTGTTGTACCTCGAAGCCCATCCGGATATCGGAGCACTTGTCATCCCGGAACAGGCATACAGCGACCATTCGAATTTTTTCAGCCAGGTCAAAGTGTTCGAACGGAACCTGTTTAACATTCCGACCGATCAGCTTGATGCCAATTCGATCGAAGCCGCCCGTTTTTGGCGGCTCGACGCCTATGTGACTTCGGGTGAAATTGATCCGACACAAATCAGTTTTGAGGAAACCCAACCCACCATCCGTTACCTGGAGCAAGGAGGGCAAATCCGGCGGGCGACCTTCACTTTCGTCCGGCACAATGAAAAACAGGTCGAACTGACCGACCTGCTCCAAAAGAAACGCTATTACTTTGACGTCATGCCGACGACGCTTCAAAACGAAGACGGCGGACTGGCAAAGGCGTTGCAACGCTGGTACTTTTTCCGACCTGTTTTGTATCATAAAACGAATCTCAAAAAATACGTGCGTCATCCGCTTCTCGCTGCCGGTGTGATCTACATGTACATCCGCCTCAGCTTCATCGGAGTCGAGTCGCTTGTCTTCAAACGTGTTTCATGACCGTTCCATTCATTGATTGGTACAAGATATAGGTTCCGAATTGCGTCGGAAACTCAAAACGGTGCAAGCCGTTCATTTCATCATCCGGCGCTTCTTGATTCGGAATTTCCAGCGCACGGCGACCAACAATCGTTCCATCCTCAAAAAATAAACAATAAGGACGATTGGCATTGGTTAAAATCCCGTTAAACATGACACCGATATTGTTTTTCCGGTGTTTCGTCTCCACCACTTCCGCTCCGATTTTTTTCATGATCCGAAGAATCGTTTCGTCAACTTTCAACGGTTTCGTCATCAAGCGGCTGATGTTGCCCGAATTGACGGCAGCGAGCAACGTATGCAATTGCATGTAATCCGTCAGAACAATTTGTTTGGTCAACGGGTACAAGCGCGTGACCTTTTTCAGCAGTTCAACCCCATCGAGTTGCGGCAAGCGTAATTCAGTCACGATGACATCCACGTCTTGTGCTTCGAGGACCGATAAAGCTTCTTCTGCCGAGGCGGCTTCTGCTACTTCTTGATTCTGTTCCAGTAACTTCCGTTGCAAAATCTTTCTTGTCGGCTCGTGCGCATCAACTAATAAGTACAGTGCCATCTTTAAAACCTCCAGTTCAGAAAGGGTGTTGGATGATGTATATTCTCTTATTATCAGGTGGATCCGGAAAACGACTTTGGCCGCTGTCGAACGATTTGAATTCCAAACAGTTCCTGCGCATTCTTGAAGATGCCGATGGACACAAACAATCAATGATGGAACGGGTGTTTCAACAGTTAGAAGCGAGCGGTTTAGCGGACCGGACCGTCATCACGACGACGGAAGCCCAACTCGATGCGATTGAACATCAACTCGGCACCAAGGTGTCCGTCATCCATGAACCGTCTCGGCGGGATACGTTCCCGGCCATCATGCTCGCAACGAGTTATCTGGCAGAACGGATTGATCCAACGGAAACGATCATCGTCATGCCGGTTGATCCTTACGTCGACGCTTCCTTTTTCCAGCGGTTTTCTGCGCTCGATGCGGCCGTCCAGGCCCACCCTGACGCGCTTCATTTAATGGGAGTCGAACCGCTTCATCCAACTTCTAAATACGGCTATATCATTCCTGAATCGACAAGCACGATGTCTCCGGTCCAACAATTTCGTGAAAAACCCTCCTTGGAGACTGCAGTCGAGTTGATTGATCAAGGAGCGTTGTGGAATTGCGGGGTCTTCGCCTGCCGGCTTGACTTCTTGACGGAACGACTGAACGAGCAACAGGTGCCTGTTACGTATCAGGCATTACGAACGGCGTATGATTCGCTTGAGAAAACATCGTTTGATTATGCCGTCGTCGAGAAAACAACCAACTTATTTGTTCATCGGTATGAAGGATACTGGAAAGATCTCGGGACGTGGAATACGCTGACGGAAGAAATGCCGAGTTCGATTCATGGCAATGCGCGGTTGATCCATTCCACCAATACGCATATCGTCAATGAATTACAAGTTCCTGTCCTCGGAATCGGTTTGACCGACTTAATCGTTTCAGTCAGTCCCGATGGTGTGCTCGTTTCGTCAAAGAAGGAAACGCCCCATCTTAAAGATTATCTTGTTGATCAAGAACTGCCTCCGCAATTTGAATGGAAACGCTGGGGGTATGCGACGATTCTTCATCAACAACAATTGGACGACGGGCGATATGCCGTGACACGCCGGCTGCATATCCAAGCCAACCATCAGATCAGCCATCATTACCATGCTCAGACAGACTCGACGTGGAGCATTCTTCAAGGACAAGCCGAAGCAATCATCGATGGGAAACATCAATTGCTTGGTCCGACTTCCGTCGTCCACATTCCACGCGAGGTGCCGCATACATTAAAGACATTGAGTGACTTGATCATGATCGAAATCAAATACTCCATCGACTGGACGGAGGAAGACAACTATCCGCTTCCGATTTCACTCGGTTCGAATTAACGGTGGCACGTATCGCAAAGGCGATACGTGCTTTTAACTTGGAAACACCTCACTGGTCACGCACGCCAGCTGTCCGGAGATCCGGTATTCTCCTGCCGAACAGGGAATGAAATACTGATCGCCTTTTTGTAACTGGCGTTGTTCGGAACCGTCAGCTGCACATACTTCACCTTGACCTGACACGACGGTCAGCAATCGAAACGTCGGGCTGTCGGATAAGCAGTACTCCGTCCCCTTGATGTCATGATGGATGACCGTGAAGAAAGGGACTTCCAACAATGTCGTTTTCGTTCCGGAAGCCGTTGTCTCTCGAATCGGTCGGATGGTCAACGGTTCATCCGGAATCGTCGTAACGGCGATTGCTTTTTCGAGGTGCAGCTCACGGCGGTTTCCATCGGCGTCGAGACGGTCATAATCATACAGTCGATACGTCCGGTCACTCATTTGTTGAATTTCGAGCAACACGATTCCCGGTCCAAGGGCATGAATCGTTCCACTCGGAATGTAAATGAAATCCCCTTTTTGGACAGATTGATGACGAAGGCAGGCATCCCACTCCTTCCGCTCTGCACACGTCACGAGTTCTTCGCGACAAGACAGATGGTGACCAACAATGACTTCCGCTCCTTCCTCCGCCTCGAGGATATACCAACATTCATTTTTTCCGTACGGTTCGCCTTCCAACCGTTTCGCATCTTCATCATTCGGATGGACTTGAACGGACAAATACGAGGAAGAATCGAGCAGCTTAACGTGTAAAGGAAACGCCTCCAGTGCGTATGGACCAAATAAACTTGTCCGGTGGGTCTGCCACAATTGATCGAGCGTCTGTCCTTGATAAGGACCGTCCACTAAAGGAGTTCGTCCGCTCGGATGTGCCGAAACCGTCCAGCATTCTCCGATTGATCCTGCCGGTAAATCGAAATGAAACAACTCTTCAAGACGACGACCACCCCAAATCCGTTCTTTGAATACTGGCTCGATTTTATACATAGACACAGCGAACTCCTTGATTGAAAAAGGAGTAACGCCCACCTCCATTTCTTCAATTCGTTACCTTTCTATACCCATTTATATACATTTATCAACAAAAGAATGGCACACTACGACAAAAAATCCCGCCTCGATGATAGACGGGATTTCGTTCTTGTTTCATGCGATTTTTACAACGCTTCGATGATCGTCAGCGGATCTGTCCGTTTTGTATAATCAGCCGGGACGTCCGCAAATGAAACTTTACCAGACGGCTGAATGATGAACGTTGCTGGTTTTGGCAACTGCCAGTCCTCGTTGCCGTTATGACCGGCAACGTCAAGACCGGATGCCTTGTACACGTCAATTAAATAGTCGGGCATATCAAACACAAGGTCGAACTGACGGGCGACGACGTTATCGACATCACTCAACACCTGAAAGGCCAGGTCATTTTTTTCCTGTGTCGAGAGCGAATGATCCGGTGTTTCCGGACTGATCGCCACAAGCGTCGCTCCTTTTGCCTCAATTTTTTCTAATTCCCGTTGGTAGGCCCGGAGCTCCAAATTACAATATGGGCACCAACCGCCGCGATAAAACGTCACGATGACGGGACCGTCTTGCAGCAGCTCCTCTAACGACACCGACTGACCGGATGCATTCGGCAATGTGAAGCGGGGTGCCTCATCTCCGACAGTCAATCCTTTGGCGCCGTCTGATGCGGCTAACTCATTTGTCGCTTGTGCCATCAACCGTTGCTTTTCCTGCGGCGCTTTTTGACGAAACTGTTCTTGATACGCGCGGATTTCTTCTAATAGTGTTGACATGACTTTCCCTCCCTGCTTTCGTCCTAGCATAGCAGGGAGGGGAAAATCTGTCCGTTATTTTGCTCCGTCTGATTTTTTGCGGAACTTTTTGATGAAGCCCATCAAGCTTTCCGGCGTCAGTTCTAATTTATTTTCGTAAGCGTACTTCGTCCCGTATCCGAGTGCAAGTGTCGCCGTCGAGGCGACGCCGGCTCCGATGACGGCCCCGTACCCGGGAACCATCTTCGCCAGTTGCCGGAACGCCGTTTTTCCGGAGTTGCCGACAATCGTCACGACCAGCAACTCCTTTGCACTTTCCTTCGAAAGATTCCGCTCGTACAAGTTCGACAGTTTCAGCATCAGCCCGATTTGAATCGATGTCAACGGAATGATGTCGGCTCCCGGAAACGGGACGGCCCCAATCGCTCCTGCCGCGGTCCCTGCTCCGACGATCCAGTTGTTCGCGATTTTCCCCCGCAACGCCGGATCGATCTCGCGAACAAACAGATTATCCTTGTTGAACTTTTTTAGGATGTCGAGCACCTCTCGCCGCAGACGGTCAATGTTCGTCCCGTCCATCGCGGAGACCGGCACGACTTTGGGTCCCGGTAACTTCGATTCGATATGCGTCAGAATCGTCGTGAGGTCATTCGTCGCATCGATTTTCGTGACGACGATGACGATGTTTTTATTGTGGGCATAAATCTTCTTGAAGTTTTTTGTTTCCGTTTCCGATAAGACGGTTCCGGCGGCGTTCAAGAAGTAGAGGATGACATCCGCACTTTGGTAAAACTTCCATGTCGTGTCCGAGTTTAAGCTGTTCGCATCGTTCAGTCCCGGCGTATCGACGAAGACGACCTTATCTTCCGGATGTTGCCGGATTTGATCAATCCGCGTCGTTTCCCCCGGCTTTGCTCCAACGGTCGCCACTTCCCGACCAAGGATCGCATTCAGCGTCGAGGATTTGCCCGCATTGACGTCCCCGATCAAGGCGACGGTCACTTCCTGTTCAAGTGACTGGTTAAAGTCGCGGCGTTCCGACTCAAACGATTGGTCAAACACTTCTTCGAGTTTTCGTTTTCGTTTCTGCTCATTGGTCTCAAGACCTTCTCCAAAAAAATCATCCATCTTTATCCCTCCTGAAAATACCTGCTGTCGGTCTTTTCCCGTTCTCCATTGAAATCATCCCCCAAAAGCGATACGATTAATTATGGATAATGTTACCAAAAAAAGATGAAATGAGGCGTTTTTCATGAAGAAATGGCTTTACATACCACTTGCGGCGCTTGTCTTGACCGGATGTAATCAAGAACAGGCACAAGAATCCGTTCCAAAAAAAGCAGCATCGGCTGACTACACATCGAGTCTGACGATTTCTCCCGTCCCCATCACCGAAGGCGAAGAAAAATTTGCGGCGCTTGGCAATCAACAGATCGGCAGCGTCCAGTTAAAAGGAAAGTTGACGAAGACACACTGGCTTAAAGGGGTCGAATACCTGCCGAATAAAAAAGAACGGTCTCTCTTTACACTCGAGCTTGAACCCAAAAGCTATGACACACAAGTCCGCTTTGCCCAGTCTTTCTCCGACGATAAGATCCACCTTGGCATCGACGTGGATGACACGACAGTCCAAGGGGACCATACCTTTAAACAGCTTGATGATTACATGGTGCGTGGTGCTGATTTCCGATCCGGTCCTTCTGCCGCTACCCCGTACAATCTGTTGATGGTCTATCACATGACAAAAAATAATGGGATTCGCGGCTTTAATTTAAACGAGGTCACCCGTCCGGCTGACGTCCCGCTTAAAAAGGGTGAACGGATTTTCGGGATCGTCTTATCGAATCACAAGTAATGATATCCGCGTCTTGTCTTTCTCGACAAGACGTTTTTTGTTTGTTACCGTAATCCTTTAAGAAAGGATGCTTTTTCCATGAGAAAATTTTGGATCGTCTGTTTATTATCTGCTTTTTCCCTCAGCGGCTGCCTTGCTCCCAAAAATGAAACACTAACGGTCACACCGCTCGAATTGAAAGCCGGTGAAAAAGCCTTTGCGCAAATCAATGATCAGGATATTGTTGCCTTTCATTTGGAAGGTAAATTAAAAAAACCATACGTCCTGAAAGGTGTCGAATACTTACCAAACCATAAAGAGCGGACTCTCTTTTCAATGGAGATTCCGCCTAAAACATACGACTCGACGTTGCGGATCGTGCAATCTTCTTCGGCCAAATACACTTGGTTCGGCGCTAATTTGAATGGTGTGAGCCTGCGTTCACACGAAGCGTTGAAAATAAAACCGGATGCCGTCAACACACAAAATCCGTCAAGTGAGTTCACGCTGGAAGATTACAATGTCCTGTTCCTCCGTCAGTTGTCCGCAAGCGGAAACCTCTCGTCGAATCCATTTAACGATATTCATGGTCCTGAGAACATCACGATGAAAAAAGGTGAACAGATTTTTGCCTTTGTTCTGACCAAAAAGAACTGATGATGTTAAAACAGCCCTCACCACACAAAAAGGGAAGACGGATGTGACATCCGTCTTCCCTTTTTCCTCTCATCTGCTTTTACATCTGACTTCTGCGTTCCAGTAAAATCGTATCCCGCCAGACACCCGCCAATTGTCCGATCCGTTCCCGCCGGCCGACTTCCCGGAAACCAAACCGTTGGTGCAGCTTTAAACTCGCAGTGTTTTCCGGAAATATTTGCGAGTGCAACGTCCAAATGCCCGCCGCTTCACTCGCTTCAATAACAGCATGCATCAATGCGGTCCCGATGCCTTTGCCGCGTGCGTCTTCGTCAATATAAAGACTGACTTCCGCCACCCCCTGATAGGCGGGAATCGACGAAAACGGACTGATGGCGACCCATCCGAGCACCTTCCCGTCTTCTTCCGCCACAATCCGGCTGTGTATGTGATGATGGGCATCCCAGTAGTCAAACGGCGGTACTTCCGTTCGAAACGTCGCATTCTGCGTCTCGATGCCCTGTTGGTAAATCCGGCCGACTTCCGGATAATCTGCTGCGGTCATTGCCCGTATCTTCATACTCTCCCACTCCTTATTCAATCGTCATCCGTTTGGAGTTCGACGCCCGGTCCGGTTTTCCTGTTAGTTAACCGTAAACGGAATCGGGCGTAACTCAAGTGGTGTATTAACGAGGGTATTGCTGTAGCCGGTTTCGAGATAATATTCTTCCCGCGTGTGTTCGGATGGTTCCGGCAGGCGGAACGTCGACCGGAACGTCTGTTTTTCGGCATCAAGAACGGTGACTTTCGGCTTGATTTCCCGACCGTCCGGCGGTTCTGTTCCTTCAAGCAATCGCATAGACCTTGATATATTAAGCTTCATGTCCGATTGTGACGAGCTGGATTTCTTCGAAAATTCAACGACGACTTGCTCGGGTGTTGTCTCAATTGACGTGATGGTCATTTCGAGCGGATGCGTTTCCGACTGTTGACGGTACGGCAACGGCTCGGTTAACGGAATCGGTTGTGTGTTGATATCGATGGATAGGGACGGTTGCAACAGATAGCTCCCTTTTGGAATCACATAGTTCCCGAGGATTAACCGCGACTGCTCGATGGCTGCCGTTCCAGTTTTCGTCCGTTTGACGGACTGAGTCGAATTTGTCCAGTTGTGAATGATTTCCTTGGCGGATGAATCGAGCAATGTCATCTCAACACGGGCGCGTTCTTTTTTCGGTGAACGTGTTGTGTAGTCGAACGACGTGCTCCCTTTGCCCTGAATCAACTTATCCAATGTGACTTCCGTTTGATAGATTGGATTTTTGACCGTTGTGCCGTAGACTTGTTCGACGACCGGAAGCCGTTTGACCGGAACGTTAAACGCCCAATTTCCTTTGACGCCGAATACGTCCGTCAACACGACCGGAACCCGCATCGTATCTTGCAGTTTGGTTTCACCGAGCGTGTATTCAATTCGTCCTTGCCAGACACCTTTGACCTGCTTGAAATGAACCAGTTCCATGGTCTCCGTCCCTTCAAACCGTTTATCCCCTTTGAACAGTTCATATAATCCTGACCGCGCTTCCGCTTTCACATTTGGGACACCGGTCGCCGTCAGATTCATACCGATTGTTGCCCCGTCGTAGTAGGCATCGATGACTTGGATGTCGATCCCGTTGTCACTTGCGACTTGATTGATTTTCGTTGCGAGTTGTTTCTGACTAATGGCGGTGCCGGTGTTTTCCTGTTCGAGGAATGGTCGGTACATCTGACCGAGTAATGGAACTTTTGCCATCGCCGTCGCAAAGGACGGGATGACGAATGTCGATGTGATCAACAGTGACGCCGCCAGTCCCGTCGAAACAACCAGGCGTCGCAGACGTTTCGGCCGTTTGATTTGTTGCTCCCGCTTTCCCTGCTCCATTCCTTGACGAATCCGCTCCTGTAAGGCGGCCTGCGGCACAGGAATCTGGTTATAGTCATTTTGAAGATCGTGCTTCGACATAATCAAGTCCTCCCAACTGTTTCTTCAATTCTGCCCGTCCCCGTTTGAGATATGTCTTGACCGTATTCAGGGTGATGCCGATAAAAGAAGCAATCTCCTTCATCGGGACATCGTGAAAATAAAAGAGTACCAAAACATCCCGGTATTCTTTTCGCAGGTGCGACAAGGCATCAATCAAGTCCAGATGTTCTTCCCGCGAAGATTCCATCACCGGAATCTGTTCAATGAGATCCGCTACCGCGGTCTGTTGGTTCAGGACACGGTAACAGTTCCGAATCAGAATTTTCGTCAACCAGGTCACGAAATATTTGGGTTCTTTGACCTGTCCGATGGAAATGAAGGCTTTGTAGACCGTTTCCTGGACGACGTCGAGCGCATCCTGTTCGTTTTTCACATAGACGTAGGCCGTCCGGTAGAGCTGTTCACTATGTAGGAGAATCAATTGTTCAAAGGCTGCCTCGTCTTGCTTGATGGCACGCCGGACAAGCTCCGTGTGCTCCGTTCGTAAGTCCAATTCCGTTCCCTCCTTTTACTGATTAGAGCACTCGGTCGTTCAAAAAGTTTCAAGAAATATCCATTCCACTAAAAAAGACCTTAGCGAGGCTAAGATCTTACTCCTTAAAACGTGTATCGGACTGCCATCTCTTTTCCGAACCGGTCCCCGTGATCGATAAATCCGAGTCGTTCATACAGACGGTGCGCTGCTTGATTGTCCGGACGGTAACCGACGACGATACACGTCGCTTCCGGAAGCTGTTGCATCTCTCCGAGCAACAACCGCATCGCTTCCCGGCCGACTCCTGACCCTTGATGGCGTTGGTCGACCATCAGTCGATAAATCCAGTAGCTATCCAGTTCTTCCCGTTCCGAATTGTACACCAAAAATCCGACCAACTCATCCGCTGCATAAATCGCCCGCATGACGAGCGTCGGCTCAAAACCAGCCTGCGCAATCGAGTAGACGTTCGGTTCTAAAAATCCCTGTTGTTCCGCCGTCAATTCAAGCGCACAGCAGGCTTCCCAGTTCTCGTTCGTGACTGGGCGTAATTCAATCTGCATATCCATTCCCCCGTTTTTTTAAGAAAAGCGGGTTACGCGTCGCGCCCCGTTTCCTGTTTTGTTTGCGTCATGTTCACCATGATCGCCCCCTTTCGTGATCTTTTACCTATTATCGGACGGTATCGAGAATATCTTGAATCAATTGCATCGTTTTGATGTTGTCCCGAAAATCGGAGTGGGATACGACATCGCCTTGAACCGCTGCTTGAAAATGTTTCATCTCGCCGACGAATCCGCGCAAATACAAATCTTTCATCCCACCGGACATCGTCGACATCGGGGACCGGTAATACATCTGCCGTTCTTCGAGCTCCTGCCAGGATGTCGGTGCTTGTTTTTCCTCGATGATCAAATGCTCCATTTCCTCGACTTGGCACACGGCCCGTTCAAAGCGCAGCGTCAGCTCCTCGACTTCTCTTGTATAGAGCGGAGAGTTTATCAAGGTCACCTGTCCGACTGCCCCGTTTGTCATCCGAAGTGACAGCTGCAGGTGCAACTCACCGTCCGCTTCAAGCGACACACCGGTGATTTCCGCGACTTCGCCCGCCAAGAAGCGGATCAAATCGAGTTGATGAATCGCAGCGAGTGATAAAAAGTCGGCTCGGTCGTGACAGAAGCCGGACGCATCACAGGCAAACCGTAATTCGAACGAACGAAGATCGCCGTATGTGTTTTGGACCAGTACTTGCTTCAGTTTCGTATAAACCGGCGCATACCGTTTCATGAAGCCGACGCTTGTCACCTGATCCGTAACGAGTTCAGCCAGCTCTTTCGCCTGTCCAACCGATAAGCCGAGCGGTTTTTCGACGTAGACGGCACAGCCCGCTGCCAGACACGACCGGACAACCTCGACCTGATCCGCCGGTTGAAGACAAATGAGGACTGCATCCATCTGTTCCTCTGCAAGCATCTGCGTGTAGTCCATATAGGCGCGGCCTGTACTGCCGATGTCGCGTAACGCCCGTTCCGCACTTTCAAGACGGCGTGTCGTCACCGCAACAATCTCAAAATCGGCTTCTTTCATTGCCGGAAATAAGTTCGTCCGGGCATGGAACCCGGCACCGATCAACGCCACTCTCATCGGACTTCCTCCTTTGTTTTCAGTACTGCCGTGAGCTGATCGAGCCGATCAATCGTATAAGTGGGTGTCAGTTCCACAGGTACTGCGGCATGACCGGGATTAAACCAACACGTCGCAATTCCTGCCGAGATGCCGCCCTGGATGTCTGCTGTCAACGAGTCGCCGATGATCAACGTCTGATCGCGCGTCGCATCCGGGATCCGGTCAAACACGTAATCAAAAAAGGCTGGCATCGGTTTTTGATAGCCGGTTTCTTCCGAGACAAAAATCCCGTCAAAATAAGGCGCCAGGCCAGATCCTTTGAGTCGTGCATGTTGCGTCGCCGCGACACCGTTCGTCACGACATACAGCCGATACTTCCCCTTGAGCGATTCGAGCAGCTCGATTGCCCCTGCAATCAGTTCCGTCCCTTGACTCAAGTACGCACGGTAACGAGTATCCATTCGACTGCCGTCGACCGTCCGGCCCTGCTCGGCAAAAAACGCCACAAAACGTGACGTAATCACTTCCTGCCGTGTTACCTCTCCCCGTTCAAGTGCCTGCCATAAGGAGCGGTTGATCGTCCGGTAACGGGCTTCCCGTTCGTCCGTCCACTCGAGTTGTTCCTCTTCAAACAATTGCCGTAACGCCGCGCGTTCCGTCGCATCAAAATCAAGCAAAGTATGATCGATATCAAATAATAATGTCGTGTAATTCATCCGTCAGGCTCCTTTTCGTAACATCCGTCGTTCGGTTAACTTGCCGCCGAGTTGGAATAATAAAACACCGCCGCCAATCAGGACAACACCGACGGCTTTCGTCCACGTAAATGCCACTTGATCGAGACCAAACCACCCGAGCGTATCCCACAGCAAGGCAAACAGGATTTGTGAGACCATGACGATTGAAATCGCATAACTCGGTCCGAGCTGTTGCACCCCTTGCGTTACGCACAAAACAACACCGACTCCGATGATGCCGCTGAACCAAAACCATGGTTGCATCCCACTCGTTGAAAAAAGACCACCGCCTTCAACAAGCAGTCCGATCGTCAGTGAGGCCAGGAATCCGAGTCCGAGGACAAGCGTCGTCGTCGCCCATGCGCCGACACGTTCCTTGACCTTGGCATTAAACGTATTCTGAATACAGACCATCATGCCGCCGAATAAAGCCAGAACTATTCCAAGTGTCATCTTCTTTCCTCCTCACTCATAGATACTTTCGCCGACCCGTTCCGTCAAGCCGTCCCGGTCCACGATCGTAATCGTCCGGTTCGTCCGCTCAATCAAGCCGTCCTGACTGAACTGTCGCAGGACACGGTTCAGGTGACGGTAACTCGTGCCGATCAGATCCGCCGCATCGACGAGATCACTGACCGGTAACGTCGGTGTTTCCGGTGTCATCGACAAGAGGTAACTGGCGAGTCGGACTTCGACCGGATACAGCAGATTAAAGCTCATCGAATGCGACTTCAGCTCAAACTTCATCGTAATCGTCTCGAGTAAAAAGCGGAGCAGTGCCGGATTATCGGCTCCGTTTTGTTCCAGTGCCGCATAGGAAATACTGACCGCTTTGACCGGTGTGACTGCTTCGACCGTATTCATCAACGGTGTCCGGCGGACGTATTCGATGTCGCCGACCAGATCAAACGGATGTTTAAACGATAAGACGAGCCGTTTTCCGGTCGCTGACATATGGGTAATCTTCAGCTTCCCCTCGAGCAACAAGTACATTCGGTCCGCTGCGTCTCCTTGACGACACAGCCAATCTCCGGCTTGAAAAGCGACCGGTTGTAAATGCTCCCGCAACCCGCCGGCAAACACTTCCGTCAATTGAAACCGCGCCAAGTACTCATCCAGTTGTGCTTGTTCCACGTTTTTTCCCCCTTACCATTTCAAGATCAGCACGCCGCCGATCATCATTAAAATGCCGATTACTTGCGGTAGCTGTAACCGCCGCTTGATCATTCCGAACCATCCGTTCCAATCAATCACCAGTGCCAAGCCGAGCTGGGCAATCAGGAATAAAGAGATTGTCAACGTCACACCCATCAAATGAACGGCTGTCATGTTACTGAATAAGACGGCAGCGGCCAATGCTCCTCCGGATAAATAAAGCAGCTTAACCTCTTTCATCTGCCGGAACGTCCGGTCACGCAGGATCAACGTGATCAATAAGGCGACGACAAAACCGGTCATCTGGGTCAAGGTCGCTGCTTGCCACGTCCCGATGCTGTTGCTGATTCGGGCATTGGCGACACTTTGAAGTGTCAGAAAAAAACCGCCGCTGATTGCAAAAAGAATGCCACGCATCGTTGTCCCTCCTCTTCTTGATTTTCATACTTCCATTTAAACGAAGCCTCCCTGAATGATAAAGGACATTTGTCCTGAAGAGAAGAATCCACTCTATAAAAAAAGGATAAACGACGTTTCCCGTCGTTTATCCTTTCATCCAGTTCAAACAAAATTCTAAATCCAGTTGTAAATGCGCCTTCATCAATCGTTCCGCTTCTTCCGGCTGATGTTGCAAAATGGCTTGATAAATATCATCGTGTTCTTCAATCAACAACGGTCTTTTATGAAGGACCACCGTTTTGCGGAACAAGTAGATGATTGACTGCATACGGTCGATGATGTCAATCATGACGGGGTTATTTGTCGCACCGACGATAAGATCATGAAATTCTTTGTTCGCTGCCATTACCTCTTCGAGTTCACCGGTTCGTCCGATTTCGACACAACGTTTCAATTTTTGCAAATCCTCGTCCTTCATGTATGTCGCGCAATGGCTCGCGGCAAATCCTTCAAGCAGCATCCGAACTTGAAAAAGATCACGTAAATCCATATCTGTTGGATTTACCACCCGTTTTTGTTTAATCAAACCTTCCTGCTCTAACTTTCGAATCGAGTCCCGAACCGGCGTCCGACTGATGCCCATTTCTTCCGCCAATCGTTCTTCCACTAATTTTGTCCCACGCTCCAGCTCTCCGCTTAATATGCGGTCGCGTATATATTCATATGCTTGTACATATGCCAATTGCGTTGTTTTTTTCCCCACTAGAATCGTCTCCTACATTCGTTTTTCCTCTTATATCAAAGTATAAGTTTAATACTGGAAATAGAAAAGGAACTTATTTTGTATACATTTTAAAATAAATTGTATACAAAATTGAACAAAGTGTGTACACTTCGATTAAAGGCTTATGAAAGCGCTATCTTTTATCTAAAAAGGAGTTTTGATGATATGACAACTCGTATTGGATTTATCGGCTTAGGCATCATGGGGAAACCTATGGCATTGAATATATTGCAGGCAGGCTATAATGTGACCGTCAATGATTTGAACGCGGACAGTGTACAGGCATTAATCGAGGCAGGCGCAACTTCAGGAACACCTGCTGACATGGGGGCGACATGTGATGTCATCATTACGATGTTGCCGGCTTCGCATCACGTCGAGCAGGTTGTACTCGGAGAAAACGGTATTTTGCACACTGCTACACCCGGCACCATCCTGATTGATATGAGTTCCATCTCTCCCGTTGCCTCTGTTGAAATCGCGAATCAAGCCGCTCTGCGTGGTGTTGAAATGTTGGATGCCCCGGTCAGTGGCGGTGAACCAAAAGCAATCGACGGAACACTCTCCATCATGGTCGGTGGAAAAGAAGACATCTTCAATTCCGTCAAGCCATTGCTTGATGTCATCGGTGCCAGTGTCACACTCGTCGGGAAAAACGGAAGCGGTGTAACCGCCAAACTCGCCAATCAAATCATCGTTAATTTGAACATCGCTGCCATGTCAGAAGCTCTGACGCTTGCCGCGAAAGCCGGAATCGATGTTGAGAAAATGTATCATGCCATCCGCGGTGGTCTTGCCGGCAGTGCTGTCCTCGATGCGAAAGTCCCTTTGATTCTTGAACGAAACTTCGTCGCCGGCGGACGCATCGACATCAATTTAAAAGATATGACAAATGTCATGGAAACCGCTCATGAAATCGGTGTCCCGCTCCCGCTCTCCAGTCAGCTTGTCGAAATTTTTCATGCTTTGAAGATTGATGGTAAAGCGGCGGATGACCATGGCGGCATCATTCAATATTATGAAAAATTAGCACATGTTGAAGTAAGGAAGGTGTAACAGATGATTTCAACATTTCGAACATTACCGGCCGCTGAAACGTTGGCCAATCTTCCGGCACTCCCGGATGCACAAGTAGTGGATGGCCTACTTTTCGAAGAGTTGCGACAGTTTAAACACAAGATTATCGTTCTCGACGATGATCCGACAGGTGTTCAGACCGTCCACGGTGTTTCCGTCTACACGGATTGGACAGCCGAAAGCATTGAAGCCGGTTTTAAGGAAGAACAGCCGATGTTCTTCATTTTGACGAATTCACGGGGATTCACAAGTGAAGAAACGCGACAGGTTCATGAAGACATTGCGGCAACCATTCAACAGGTTTCCGATCAACTTCATCAGCCGTTCATTTTAATCAGTCGCGGCGATTCCACACTCCGTGGTCATTATCCTCTTGAAACCGAGGTTCTGCGACAAACGCTCGAACAACAGTCAAATCGCTACCATGATGGAGAAATCATCATGCCGTTTTTCCAAGAAGGCGGTCGTTACACGATCGAAAATGTCCATTATGTTCTTGAAGAAGAGACATTGGTCCCCGCTGGTCAAACCGAGTTCGCCAAGGATCGAACGTTCGGCTACGCTGCGTCACATCTGGGCGAATGGGCCGAAGAAAAATCAAATGGTGTGTTCCAGGCAGACGATGTCGTTTCCTTATCTCTTGCGGATTTGCGACAGCTGAATCTTGATCAGTTGGTCGATCAACTCATGAACGTCCATGATTTTAATAAAATTATCATCAACGCGACGGATTATGTGGATGTCAAAGTCGCGACGATTGCACTGATTCGCGCCATGAATGCCGGAAAACGGTTTATGTTCCGAACAGCTGCTGCTTTTACAAAGGTCATCGGCGGGGTAACCAATCGTCCGTTGCTGACAAAAAAAGAATTGATTTCCGGCAACGGTCACGGTGGTTTAATCATGATTGGTTCTCACGTCAAAAAGACGACGGAACAATTAGAGGAATTAAAGACATGTCCCTTTATCCACTTCATTGAATTTGATGTCCATCTTGTTCTGTTCCCCGATAAGTTTCGGGAAGAAATCAAGCGGATCATCACAACAACGGAACGATTGATTCAATCGGGTCAGACGGTAGCGGTCTATACAAAACGGGAACGCCTCGATTTAGGGGACAACCAACAGGAAAATGAACTGAAGCTTTCGATTCAGATTTCTGATGCCGTAACCAGTATCGTTAGCCGATTACACGTACGTCCCAGTTACATCATCGCCAAAGGCGGCATTACCTCAAGTGATATCGGCACGACCGGACTTCAAGTCAAACGTGCCACTGTTGCTGGTCAAATCAAACCAGGAATTCCTGTCTGGATTACAGGGGAAGAAAGTAAATTCCCGAATCTGACGTATGTCATCTTCCCGGGAAACGTCGGTTCAAAGACGACCTTGAGGGAAGTAGCTGAAACACTTCACACCTGATAATTTTGTAAGCGGATACATCCGTGGTGGTCAATCTTCTGATTGGATCACCTGATATGAATTCATGACATGAAGGAGAGATTTTCATGGTTACGGGTAATCTATTGGTCGTCATTTTTATTCTGTCACTCGCTTTACTGTTCTTTTCCATCCTGAAACTTAAGATTGAGCCATTCCTTGCCCTTGTTGCCATTTCCATCTTGACGGCTTTAGCAATCGGCATGCCGGTCAAAGAAGTGGCTTCTGTCGTCACGACCGGCTTCGGGAATACCTTGGCTGGTGTCGGCATCCTGATCGGACTCGGCGTCATCTTCGGTCAGTTTCTTGGTGCTTCCGGGGCCGTCGAAAAAATTGCTCAAGCTGTCTTGAATGTCTTCGGGACTAAAAAATCGTCCGCTGGTCTCGCTTTAACGGGTACCGCTGTTTCGATTCCGGTCTTTTTTGATGCAGCCTTCGTTATTTTAAGTGGTTTGATCCGGTCTCTCTCTTCAAAAACAGGGATCTCCGTCGTCAGTTTCGTCACTGCGCTTGGTGTCGGCTTGATTGTCTCCCACAACATGATTGCCCCGACACCGGGACCACTGGTCGTCGCAGAAAATACAGGATCCGAACTCGGCTTCTTTATTTTGTACGGTATCATCGTTGCGATTCCGGCTACATTAGTCGGAGGTTACTTATACGGCATGTTCATCGGCAAACGCATCAAACATTCCGGCGACATCGAAGAGCTTTCCGTTGATCCGGCCGATTTACCGAAAAAAGAAATCGGTACAGGGCTGAGCTTCTTCATGTTGGCTTTACCCATCGTCTTGATTTTACTGAATACAGTCTCACAGTTACTTTTTCCGGGCACCTCCATCGCCAGCTTCTTTGGATTCATCGGTGAAAAAAATGTTGCCTTGTTAATCAGTGTATTTGCTGCTGTCATCCTATTGCGTCCTTACATCTCGATTCCCAATACCCGCTTGTATTCAGAAGCCATCAGTTCAGCCGGGATCATCATCTTGATTACCGGAGCCGGTGGCGCATTCGGAGCTGTCATTAACAACAGTGGCATCGGTGATCACTTGATTACGACCATGCAAGACTGGAGCATTCCGGTCCTCCTGCTTGCCTTCATCTTTTCACAAATTTTGCGGGCGTCACTCGGGTCCGCCACCGTCGCCCTTGTCACAACGTCAAGTATCCTTGGGCCGATGGTCGGAGAGCTTGGGGTCTCGCCGATTCTTCTTGGTCTTGCGATTTGTGCCGGCGGAATCGGACTCTCCTTGCCAAATGACTCGGGCTTTTGGGTCGTCAACCGGTTCGGTAAGCTGACGATCACACAAACCTTGCTGGCATGGACAGGCGGCGGTTTCATCGCCGGACTGACCGCACTCGCCACTGTATTTATCCTGAGTCTCTTCACCGGAATTTTACCGGGACTCTAAATCAAAAGACCACCGTTTGAAATTCAACGGTGGTCTTTTGATTTAGATTTTCTTTACAAACTCCGACTTCAACTTCATCGCACCAAGTCCATCAATCTTGCAATCGATGTCATGATCCCCGTCGACGAGACGGATCCCTTTGACGCGTGTCCCTTGTTTAACGACAAGCGACGTGCCCTTCACTTTTAAGTCCTTGATGACCGTGATCGTATCACCGTCGTTCAGTACATTACCGTTCGCATCCCGGATGACGTTGGCTTCTTCTGCCGCTGCCGTATCGGCGGCCGTCCATTCATGGGCACATTCCGGACACACCAATACATTGCCGTCTTCGTATGTATACGCTGAGCCACAGTTCGGACAGTTCGGGTATTCATTCATGCTGATTCCTCCAGTACTTGATCGATTCTTCCCTTTGATTATAACAGCGATCCTGCAAAAGAAAGCCGTTTTTCCGCACAACAAAGGAGACAGATGTTAAAGTCTGTCTCCCGTTGTCATCTGAAAACTGACTGCTGCGTCAGTTCGCACACTTATTCATTTTCTAATTTTTTAATCGCTTCATCGAGTTTTTCCTGATCCTCGTCCGTCAGCTTCGGATACTGCGGGTCGATTTCACGCAGGACGTCATTCATGACCTCCGTCACGATGTAACGCGTGAACCATTCGTCATCGGCCGGCAGGACATGCCACGGTGCGTGTTCCGTTGACGTGTGCGAAACGAGCTCGGCAAAGATGTCCTGATACTCATCCCAATGCTCCCGTTCTTCCACATCGCTGAACGAAAACTCAAAGTTTTTCTTAGGATCTTTGATCCGTTCGAGCAATCGTTTTTTCTGCTCGTCTTTTGAGACGTTAAACAGAAACTTGACGACGCGGAAGCCGTTTTCAACAAGATAACGCTCAAAGTCATTGATTTGGCGGTAACGCATCTTCCAGACATCTTGATCGTCCGGCACTTCCTCTTCTTCCAGCAAGTCATGAATCCGTGGTGCGATGACCTCTTCGTAATACGACCGGTTCAAAATGCCGACTTCGCCTTTTTCCGGCAAGCCTTCGTGAATCCGCCAGAGATAGTCATGCTTTTGCTCCGTATCGGACGGTTTTTTGACGGAAAGCGTCCGTAACCCTTGGGCGTTGAGATTCGAGAAGATATAGCTGATGGCTTCATCTTTTCCGCCGGCATCAATCGCCTGTAAAATCACGAGAACTCCGTTTTTTTCTTCGGCATGCAGACGCCAATGCAATTCTTTTAATTCCTCGACACTTTTCGGAATGTGCTGATCCAGTAACTCGTCTTCTGCAATCCGGTTTTCATCCGACGTCGGATAATCGGATAATCGGATTGATTCCCCTGGTGTCACACGGTATTTTTTAATGTTCATGGTAATCCCCCTCGTTTTTATGTACGTAAGGGATATTTACCCAAAGCCCTTCAGAAGGAAACGTTCAGGTGAACTTATCTTTGAACAAGTTGTCGTAAGCCGTCTTCAAGAGAAACCGGTGGCCGGCCGAGAATCTCTTCAAAATCCTGGCTCTCAACCGCCAGCGTTCCAGCCGCAATCCCTTCTTGAATCGCCTGTAGCATCGGCAGCAAAAATTCCGGGACTCCCGCTTGTTCCAAAATTGCCGTGTAGGTCACAGCATCGACCTGATTCACATGCACCGGGCGACCGAGGACCTGTCCGAGTGCTCCTGCAATCTCTTGTTGCGTATGGAGAGGACCGGACAGTTCATAAATTGATTTTGTCGGCTTCGGATCAACCAAGACCGTCGCGATGGCTTCGGCATAATCTTCCTGGAGCGCCCAACCAACTTTACCGTTTCCGGCACTCGTCAGCCAGTCTTGTCCGGCTTGGACCGCATCGATCGTCGACTGTTCGTTCTCCAAGTACCAGTTATTCCGGAAGAACAAAAACGGAATTCTCGTATCACGGATTAACTGTTCCGTCACCTGATGCGTTCGGGCCAAGAAATTTTGACTGGCTTCCGCGTTGGCGATACTCGTATAGGCAATCAAGCCGACTCCGGCTGCTTTAGCTGCCTCAACTGCTGCCGTATGTTGACGGATCCGCGTCGCTTCTTCGCCGTCGGTCGAGATGAGCAAGAGCCGGTCGACGCCCGCAAACGTTTCTTGCAGCGTACCGGGTTTATCAAAATCACCATGACGCACTTCAACACCGCGCGATGCTAAATCCGATGCTTTTTTCGGATCACGGACGCTGACAATCAGATCTTCTGCTGCGATTTTCGTTAAGAGATGCTCGACAATTTTGGTTCCTAATTTTCCGGTTGCTCCGGTTACAAGTAATTTCATATACGTAAGCTCCTTTTCTAATCAGTTTCTACCTGTATCCAATTATATTACAGGTGATACACTATGAGGAGTAGGCACTTTTTCGATACCAGGTCATACAAACCGAACTATAGGAGGAATTCCCGATGAATCAAGCTTCGACAACTGACTCCCCTCTTTCCCAGCGGACGGCGTGCCCTGTTACCCGAGCCCAGAACATCATCGCCGGCAAGTGGAAAATCGTGTTGCTTTGGCATCTCAGTACCGGAACAAAACGATTTCACGAACTCGAACACCTGTTGCCGGGGATTTCAAAAGGCATTTTGACACGACAATTACGGGAACTGGAAGCGGACGAAATGATCGACCGGAAAGTCTACCGGGAAGTCCCACCGAAAGTCGAATACTCCTTAACCGACACCGGACACAGCTTTCTTCCGATCCTCGATCAGATGGCTGCTTGGAGCAACCGCCATTTTCCACCCGAATCCAAATCGTGATACTTAAAAGGGCGACTTCCATTGTTGGAAATCACCCTTTTTTACGGCTTATTGTTCTGTTACGACCGCTTTGAAGTGCGCATCCATTGCCGCTGCAACACGCAGTCCGGAAATGACGGCACTCTCGACCCGTGTCCGTCCGGACGTATCTTTCGGATCGAGAAAGGCATCTCCCGCAAGCCAGAGCGGATGTTGATCGAGCTTCAGGTAAGGCGTGCGGAAGACGTCGCGCGCCTGCGCATACCGCCAACGTTTGAGTTGGCGGGAGATGATCGTGACCGGTCCGAGTTGCTCCTGCAGTAACCGTTCGATTTCCGCAAGCGTCGCGTCTTCCCCTTTGTCATACCAGGATTCACTCCAGTCTCCTGCCATATAGACACTCAGAAGCGGGGTCGCCGACACTTCTTTTTGCGCATTGTTGACGATTTTCAACATTCCGGTTGCGAGACCTTCATCAAGTAGACCGACCTCACCAATTTCGAGCGTTTCCTGAATCTCGAACAAACCGACGAACGTCGGCTCGAACGTCACTTTCCCAAGACGGGCGTGATCGGATTCAACTAACGTCAACGGAGATGCTTCCAGTAAGTCATAAGCTTGCGGCACCGGTGCCGTCAGCAGGATGGCATCATACGTCCGTGTTTCTTCAGAGGCGATGGTTTGAAGTCCGGGTGCATCCGACACAATCCGTTCGACCTGTTCATTTAGATGCACCGGAATCCCGCGAGCTATCGATTGAACCAGCTGATTCATCCCGTTGACCGCAATGTAGCGGGGAAAGTCATCCCCGAACCATTTTCGGATCAGTCCCTGTTCCAGCCATTCGTCCACTTCTTGCGCCAACTCGTCCGTCCTAACCGTAAAGAAGACAGCCCCATGATCCGCTGTTCCCTGGTCGATCCGTCTCGTCGCCATCCGTCCCCCGACACTTTGGCTTTTTTCAATGACCTCGACCGCATATCCTTCCGTCACCAATTGACGTGCCGCAAAAATTCCGGCGAGCCCGCCCCCAATAATCCCAATCCGTTTCTGTTGTTCCATCCAAATTCCCCCTCTACTTGCTTCATTTCCACAAGTATAGCGGTTCGCTCGTCAAACGACGCCTTTTAACGTTCTTCGAATATGCTCGTCCGTTCCAACTCGACCAGTACACGGGCATAGTTGTGATTGAAAAACTGTTGGTGATGCTCCAGTCCGCGCTGGACACACCAACCGATTCCCGTCAGTGCTTCAAACAGACGGTAATACGGCAAATAGACTTCAATCGGTTCCGGTGTCCTGACTTGCCCGTAACCTTTTTGGTAGGCGTCAAGTAACCCGGATTCGCTCTGGAAGACATCGCGATCGAGTTTCGTGAAGTCGATCTCCGTCGCTCCGAAACGTGAGGTTTCAAAGTCAATCAATCCAGTGAGGTTCCCCCCGTCTGCGAGCAAGTTACCCAGCCGGAAGTCCAAATGGACGGCGACAGGTCGAGAGGGCTCCGGTAACTCACGTTCACGCCGCTTCAATTCTGTAAAGGCGGCTTGATAGAGTGCAGGTGACAACACCTGTTGAATCGCCGGCTCAAATGAGGTCATCTTCGCATTTCGGAAAACACGCCAGTCCTGGGAGGTAAAGGCGGTGAAGCCCTTCTCCTCAAAATCGCCGTACGCCTCACTCGTACACGTATGGAGTGTTGCATGCAATTGTCCGATTTGCGCGGCGAGCGCCGGTGTGACCGTCTCAATCGTTGAACCGGAAAGTGCTTCGAGCACAAACGCACCCGTCGTCTGCCCGGTCGGTTGCGCCTCCATGAGAATCTTCGGCACAGCAACACGACTGGCTAAATACGTTAACCAGCCGTGTTCCCGGTACCATTTGTCTGCCGTATACGGACGCTTTAAAAACACAGTCCGTCCATCGCGCAGTACCAGGCGGTCGACATCCGAACTGTACGAGTCAGTGACGGAAAAGATATCCGCGACGTCCAGATCAAACGATTGAATCCACTCTTCCCGCGTCATGAAGATTCCCCCAATCGTTTTTCGAGAATTTCACCAGGCAACCCGTCAATCGGTCCAACGTACGTCGAGTGGAATCCAAGATTCGTCAAAATCTTTCGCGACGCCAGATGATTCGGATCAATCGTTGCCGTGACGACGGTCAATTCATGTTCCGTTGCCAGTTCGAGCAATCGTGAGGCGAGTAATGATCCGTAACCGTGACCCCACTGTTCCGGCAACAACATGTAGCCGAGTTCCGCTTCAAACGGTTGCCGTGTATCCCGCGTGACATGACCGATGCCAATCCATGTCGCGTCCTGATAGACGAGGTATGATCCGAGACGGTCATGCCGCTGTTGCTCGATGATCGACGCGAACCGCCGCTTGGCTTCTGTTTCGGTTAAGGGATGTTCTGTGATATAGCGCATGACCCGCTCATCCGTGACGAGTGTCGCATAGGCGGGATAATCCGCTTCTTCCACTTTTCGTAGTTCAATCATGAGGTCGCTCCTTTTACGTTCTATAGTGATTGTGGATGGGTTCAAACAACTTCTCCGTTGAGGGACGGACCACCGCAAAATGTTCGACATTGTAGTGTCCGTGCAAGACTTGATTGTGATGGGCAATCATCTGCTCTGCCGATAAGACATCGGAACCGTTCGTCGTATGTCCATCAGCAACGAGCGTCACATCAAATCCGTTGACGGTTGCACTGCGGACAGCCGTATCGATACAGTGTTCCGTCTTGCAGCCGAGGATGACGATATGTCCGACCTGTTGCTCTTTCAGATGACTGAGCAACGGCGTGCCGTGAAATGAATTGGTGGCGGCTTTGTCGAACGTGACCGCCTGATCCGGAATCTGAATCGAGGAGTGCACCGCAAAGCCGGCTCCTTGTCCATTCGCGACATCAAGATCCCGGATGAAGACAATCGTATGATCATGATCGCGGGCTTCTTGCACCACTTGATTGATGACTCCGATGACAGATTCCTTCGCATACACACCGGATTCTTCGGGTGTTCCTTCGACGAGATCCTGTTGAAAATCGATGACGAGTACCGCTTGTCGCATCTGAATGTCCCTCCTTTTGGTTTCTTTACTTTCTTCTTTCCCTTCCCTACTGGAAAATCCTGTTTTTCACAAGAGATTTTAAGCCTTTACGAAACTTTTAATCGGATGGATGCGTTGAATAAAACGATGGAAAGGATGTTATGTATGGAATTGTTGCCGCTCTTTTTTGTAACTTTCACTATCGTCTTGGCTGTGAATCTATTTCTCGACAAGATGATCATGAACCGTGAGATGACACGACCTGTTTTTTTAACTAATCTCTTTATCTGCTTTTTGATTTCGCTGGTTCTGACAAATATCTTTTATTTACAATCTTTGATGAGCTGAACAATAAGACCGCCCACTTGATCCGAGTGAGCGGTCTTATTGGCTTCAATAGACTTCGTAGTTTTGTCCGGTCTGTGCCCCTTCGACACTTTTCTCGAACGCTGTCGCGACACGCGATGCCGGAACGGCTTCGAATCCGCGGAAAAATGGTCCATACTTCTCGAGTGACTCAATCAAAACGTTTGGACTGACACTGTTGATCCGGATACCACGTGGCATCTCGATCGCCGCGGCATGGACAAATGCTTTGATTCCACCATTTGCAAGGGCCGCTGACGCGCCTTGCCGAATCGGATCGTCCATCATGATACCGGTCGTTAATGTAAAGCTGCCCCCATCCCGAACCGTCTCCAAACCAAGCAGGACGAGATTGACCTGCCCCTTCAACTTACTGTCGATTCCGATCTGGTTTAACGCCGGTGTCAAATCGGTCAGCGGTCCGAAGTGTGCCCCGCCAGTCGCACTGACGACAGCATCGACCGGACCGACCGCTTCGTACATCGAACGGATGCTGGCTTCCGACGTGATGTCGACTTGGACGTCCGCTGCTGTCCGTCCGGCCCGGATAATCTCATGCCGCTCCCCTAATTGTGCGACGACGGTTTGCCCGATTGTCCCGCTCGCACCGACTACTAAAATTCTCATCTCTTTATCCCCCTTCTGATCTGGACTACGTGTTCAGCCTACCGCAAATCTGAAGTTTTTTTCAAGAATGAGCACGATACGTGCGATAGAACTGAGCAATCCGAAAGCCGACATAGGTCGAATCCCATAGCACCGGATAGGTCGTCCTTTGATATACATCCCAATAGCTGATAATCCGTCGTTCGACTCGTTGCAGATAAAGGTCGTTTGCTGCGGCAAAAGTTCTCAGCTGTTCTTCGGACCATGTCTGCAACATCGGTTCGATCCGTTCTAGAATCTCGCGGACGTATTCGCCTGTCAGTTCAATTAAATAAAGCAGTACCCAGTCTGCTTTTGCCTGTTCCTGTTTTAGTCGTTGAACATATTTTTCACGGATGTATCCGTCGTGATGACGGGTATACATGCAGTACAATATCCACCGTTGACGATCCGTCAGAGTTTGCATTTTTTCTTCTTTTACTTCATTTAAATACAGGCGTGATGGAAAAATTAATGATTCCCCAAAAAACATGACATCAATCGTTCCCCAGGTCACCGTTCTAAAGAGCCGGCGCGGTAGGAGAAGTGTCACGACTCGAACATCATCCGTACAAGATTGTGGAAACGCGCCTGCCCAGTTCCATTTTCTGTTCACGTGTTGTTTCCTCCTTCATACATCGTTTCTGTCTTTTATCAACTTATCATTTTAACGACAGAATGAGTTACTATATATTTACAGGTTACATTCAAACTATCGCTGAGAGGTGGGTTATCATGGATAACGCTTTAGGAATCATAACTGTAATTATCATATTACTTCTCTTTAGTTATTTGCTTTTTCGTAAATTCAGTCGTCGTGGTGCTGTAACGGATTCGTTGCTTCCAGCCATTACTTCGCAAACAACCGTTCAGGAACTTCATGCCGATGAACTTCCTTGGGAAATTGAGTCGTATGATTTAACTGATAAGACCTCTTATCATCATTCCGAATCATTAATCGTAACAAAACGTCTAAAAGACCAGGTCGGTAATATTATAAAACTTTCACCACATGCCAAAGATCTCATCCAAAAAGAACAGAGAGTCATCATCAAATTCAGTGAAGAAGCTCTTACCAAGCTTACATCCGGTGAATTACGAATCATGAAGGCAAAGGGGTCGGTGGATCAATTCAGAGCACTTGCCGTTGATCATAAAAATAGAATCAGACATCACGGAAAGTTCGAAATCCAAGATATTAAACAAATCAATCCCGCTCAATTGGCGAATTTAGCTCTTGGAGTCGCGACCATGGTCACTGCCCAAGAACACTTGGACCGGATTAATCAACAACTTACATCTTTGAATCGAAAGGTCGACACATTAATTCGTCAATCTAAAAATGATAAAGCCGGCATCATCAAAGGTCATATCAAATATCTGCTTTCGATTCTGCCAAGCATCCCTGATGAAGAAGAACGATATTCAATAAAATTAGAAGACATGGCAGTCATCTCTTATCAAGAGCTGGAATCGATTTTACCGGAGTTGGATTTTTTAGTCAGAAGCGCTAACGAAATTGAAGAAAAAACAACATTCAAATTGGATAAAACGGTTGATGAGATAAAAGAACTCGCCGCATCATTTGAACAAACTGTCCTGATTGGATACGGAAACTTAGAAGTCATGTCGATTTGCTTAAAAATTATGAATGACTGGAATCAGGATTCACAGACAAATGCGACGAGGTTATCGGATATCGAAAAATATCACCAACAAATCACCGAGTTCCATCACAATTTTGAAAAAATACTAAACGATAAACATATTAGTCTTGATGCGACCTTCAGAAGAAATAAAACAATCACCAGCAAAAAAGAAGATATCGATAAACAGCTAACCTATCATCAAGAAAAAATACGCTCTAGTAAATTGATCGTTACCGAGCACATCGATCAACTGAAAGGACAGGATTACAGCTCAATTCCTGAACCCGTGGATTTGAGCATAGATTTTTATGAGACCGGCGGTATTCATACGATTCATCGATTAAAATAAGCCAATCTGAAAATTTAAACAGAACGTTATGTTCTTATTTTCAGATTGGCTTTATTTATTCTTTTTAAAAAATCTTTTCCTAAAACGTTGTATTTTTTCTGTTTTTCCCACATAAGGTAAAATAAGCGCTGACAAAGGAACATTAATATCTAATCAATTTGATTTATACTGTTCACTAATTTTTAATATATATTCCATATCTTCATTAAATGATTCCTTAGAAGCACTACTGTTCTGACTTTCTACAGATTGACTATGTCCTGCCATCCAACGACAAGATTTTTCAAACAGATCACTTACTTGTTCTAATTCATTTACGAAACTACCATTGATGTCCTTAACCTTCGAGAACATAATATTAGGCTCATGACGTCTGATTATTTTTTTCAAAAAGCCCTCTTCAACAATTAATTCGCACCAAGTTCGTATGTCTGAATATGCCTTTTTAAGAAGCTGTTCCAACTCATCTCCGTAACATTTTTTTGAGTTTATACTTTGTTTTTGATCTTTTAATCTTTTCGTAATTCCACTTAAATTTTCTAACTTACCGTTGAAGGATTCTGATACAAGTCCTTTATTCATCTTATCTAACTCATCTACTTTAAAGAATTTATTTTCTTTATTCGTTGTCTTTTCACTTATGTTATAAAGCATATAATAAAACATAATATTGTGAGTGAATACAAGGATTTGTCTATCCTTTGATAACTTATATATTAGATTAACAATTGACTCTGTTCTTTTATAATCTAATGATGTAACCGGGTCATCGAAAAGAATAGTATTAAAATCATTTCTCATCGTTAAATCAGTAGCAAATTCAACCATTGCTATTGCTTTCTGTTCTCCCTCACTCATTATTTGAGTCACTTTATATTTCTCAGAGGCAACAAACTTTTTACGAAGAGTTTCTCCTTTTTTCGGAATAAGTTTTAAATCTACGTTCGGTACTTTCAAATCCTTTGAAAAATCTTCAAATGTTTTAATATATTCTTCCTGTACAATAATCTTAAATGCTTCAGCTTGTTTATTGGTTAATGTATTTGTAGAGAATTTACCTTTTATCTTTTTATATCTTTCTATTTCTTCTTGTAGGAAAATCCATTTTTCGAGTTGCTCAGTTAGAGTATGAAGTTTCTCGTTTTTTTGTACACTTAACTTTGAATTTTTAAGTGAAACGATAAGCTTTCCTGTCTCGTCTTTAGATTTACTGAGATTTTCAATTCGATTGTTTAAAGCATCAAATTCTGTATTGATTGTTTCTATCACATCCGTCACATCTAAAATCACTTCAGCACCTATAGTTTTCTTTGCTTTAAGGTTTGTATTAAAAATATCTATATTACGATTTAATAATTGCATCGTGGATTTAATCTTTTCTATAAATTTCTCACTTTCAAATAGTGCTTCTTCCTCTTTTACTAACAGCTTGATCATATTCGTAATATCATGATTTTGTATTTCTTTTTCAATAGAGTTTAATGTTTCCCTATTACTATTACTGATTTGTTTCATGTAACTATCTATCAAAGTTGCACTAGTTGAGTTGAGAGGAGTGCTACAAAAAATGCAAGGTTCATTTAAGTTAATTTGCTTTTTATTAATGGAGTCGAAATAGTGTTTACCAGCTTTAATAAACTCTAACCACTCATTATTTACTACTTCTAAAAACGAAACTCTCTTTTTGAAAGACAGATTAAACTTATGTTCTTCAATAAGTTTATTTTCAAAATCTACAATGAGTTTATTAACTTTTTTTAAATTTTCTTGGTTTAGTAAGACTGATAAGTTCTCAATTGATTTCACGATTGTGAAAAGCTTTGTTTTCTGTGCATTTAAAATTTTAATTTTATCAATTGGATTTGATGATTCAAGCTCATTTATTTGAAAATCAATTTCTTTAATAACTTCATCATATTCATCACTTTTAGGATAATTACTTTCAAGATAACTTTTCAGTTTTCCAGTGGTTTTTACGTTTCCAAGTATATTTTCGATATCTTCCCGAATAAAATTATGAGAAGAATCTATAAATATTTTATCTCTGCTTTCATTCATGTGATTTATAGCTTTTAAAGTCTCAATTCTAAGTATATCCAACAAATTTGATGTGATTTGAAAATTTTCGAATCCTTTGGGTAATATACTAAAGCTAAGGTCATTATTAATCAAAGGAACAATTGAATCGGTATCAAATATATTTATTTTACAAAGTACATTGTGTCTTTGATTTATATTAACTATTTCTTTTTTCTTTTGTTCACCTAATGAGTAGGTTGTTTCAACCACTTGCTCCATTGTCTTTTTAGTTAATTGCTCCATATAGACATTTGGAATTATTGTTAAATCTTTTTCTGAAGTAAAGTAGTTATCGGCAAATTTCCGAAACATACGAACGTATGAAGATTTCCCTGAACCATTTTCTCCGTAGAACACATTAAGTTTTTTTCCTAATGAAAAGTTAATATCACTCGATAAAGCATTGATATTTCTTGGGGAGCTTATTTCGTCTATAGTCAACACCTGTTTTTCCATATCATTTCTGTCTACATCAGAGACTTTGTCAGGTATTTCTCTACTTTTCATTAAATAAAGTACGTCTTTTAATAATTGCTCAGAGTCAGTCTTACTCTTTGCTAATACTTTATTAAGTATATATACTTTCCAAGCTTCTCCCTCTGCCCATTCTGACAAAAAATGTACTGCTGTCTTCAAATTAATCTCTCCAATTCAATTTATTATTTTCAACTATCAAATGAACAAGTAATATGATGTCATTGTCACCTTATTTCCATTTGAATTCAAATAAATTTTCCTGTAAATAACAAAAATGTTTATATGAAGGAGTACTAACATAAAACGATGAAATATATTCTTTTCATCTTACTTATATTTATTCTGCTTTTTCACACCTTGCTTCATACTTTGTCTCTGTTTTATCTAAAAAAAAACACGAGGAAAATCGGATGAGGATTCCGATTTTCGCTCGTGTAAGGTAGCGTTTTATTTTAAAAAATACAATTTGTTTTGCTAAGGTAGAAATTAATTTGCTAATAAAACGTATACAAATTATTTTTTTACTCAACCGTTACTGACTTCGCCAAGTTACGTGGCTTGTCGACGTCGCAATCACGGCCGAGTGCCGCATAGTACGAGATCAACTGAAGCGGTAAAACAGACAAGAGTGGTGACAAGAGCGGCTCGACTGCTGGGATGACGAATGCATCTGTTGGCAATTCAAGACCTTCCGCTGCGATGACACACGCGTTAGCGCCACGTGCGACGACTTCCTTGACGTTGCCTCGGTTGTTGAGGTGAACGTGTGGTTGTGTCACGAGGGCGATGACCGGTGTGTTGTCTTCGATCAAAGCGATTGGACCGTGTTTCAATTCGCCGCCGGCATAACCTTCTGCTTGGATGTACGAAATTTCTTTGAGCTTGAGGGCCCCTTCCATTCCGACATACGCATCTTGACCACGACCGATGAAGAACGCATTGCGTGATTCAGACAAGTATTCTGAAGCGATTTCTTGGAACCGTTCTTTTTGTGACATGACGGACTCCATTGCGCTTGAGATTTTCCCGAGTTCTTTCATGAGATCGAAGTTCACGTCGACACCTTTTGCTTGAGCAAGGTCAAACGCAAGGACTGCGAGAACAGCGATTTGCGCTGTGTACGCTTTTGTTGACGCTACGGCGATTTCAGGACCTGCATGCAACAAGAGTGTTGCGTTTGCTTCACGTGACAACGTTGATCCTGCGACGTTCGTGATTGTCAGTGCCGGGTGACCGAGTTTTTTCGCTTCGACAAGAACTGCACGGCTGTCCGCTGTTTCACCTGATTGTGAAAGGAAGAGGAACAGTGGTTTCTCAGTCAAGAGCGGCATGTTGTAGCCGAACTCAGACGAGATGTGGACTTCTGTCGGGATACCCGCGATTTGTTCGATCAATTGTTTTCCGATCAATCCTGCATGGTAGCTTGTTCCGCAACCGATGATGTAGACACGGTCACGTCCGAGGACTAAATCACGGACTGATTGATCGAGCGTGATTTCGCCTGACTCGTTTTGGTATTTCTGAACGATGTTCCGGATAACTGCCGGCTGCTCGTCCATTTCTTTAAGCATATAGTGCGCGTACGTGCCTTTTTCGATATCTGATGCATCGATTTCTGCTGTATACGCCTCACGCTCTTTGACGTTTCCGTCTAAATCTTGGATTGTGACACTGTCACGCGTCAAGATGATCATTTCGCCGTCATGCAACTCAACGAATTGATCCGTTACTTGAAGCATAGCCATTGCGTCAGACGCAACAACGTTGAACGTACCGTCACCGAGACCTACAAGAAGTGGTGATTTATTTTTTGCGACGTACAAGACATCCGGGTTCTCGGCATCGATTAACGCGAGTGCATACGAACCGTGAAGCACACGAAGTGTTTGACGGAATGCTTCGACGACATCACCTGTTGCAGCAAAGTTCTTTTCGATCATTTGCACGATGACTTCTGTATCCGTGTCGCTGAGTAAATCAACATTGAGTTCTGCTTTTAACTGCTCATCGTTTTCGATGACACCGTTGTGCACGAGTGTGAAACGTGATGAAGCACTTTGGTGTGGGTGGGCATTCGGTACACTTGGGACACCGTGTGTCGCCCAACGTGTGTGACCAATTCCAACAAGACCATCTGCTTCTGCAGGAACAACTTCGCGTAGCGCAGCAATCCGGCCGACTTCTTTATGGACTTGAACGCCGTCATTAACGAACGCAAGACCAGCCGAATCATAACCGCGGTACTCGAGTTTTTCGAGTCCCTTTAATAAAATTTCCTTTGTGTTAACCTGTCCGATCATACCTACGATACCGCACATAATACATTCTCTCCCATTTACAAGTATTTCCCTGAAGAGGAAACGGCTCTTGTCGAGAGTTGTCATGACGCATCTGTTTGTCCGTCTAATCACTTAAACGATTTCAGATGTGTTTTCGGTACTGACATGGTACCGGGAGGCATCCGCCGAATGATTCGATAAACCTCCACCTCGTCAGCTGCCTATCACATAGTCAGCCCTGGCGCTTTCATTTCTGTCCGACCCCGTTTCTGTCCGACTTTACAATCATACGAACTTTATTTAGAAAAAGCAAGAAAGGTAACGTATTTGTAACTATTCCCGATATTTTTCTAAACGATACCTCTAATACCTAGATTTTGTAAAAAACTCTTTTTTATTTTTGGCTCTGCTTTTTTAATGATGCTTTTTTATCATGTGACAACAGAAATGTATTTTTCATGCGACTTCTACAGGAAGAGGAAGCTCTGCTTCTGTCAGGAACAGGCAAGACCCGGTTGTCGAGAGACGACAGCTAGCTTGCGTTCCGCCTGAGAAAAGCGCGTGAAAAAAGCATTTTGACAGAGTCAGCTTGAAAGCTGTCATAGTCCCCCTGACAATCCGTCCAACAAAAAAAGGAGCGGATATTCATCCGCCCCTCCGATTTACTCAGTTTTCTTGTAATGCGTAGTTTTCACGGACAACGTTCGCGATCCGCTCAACGTACATGTCACACGCTTCTTGCGTCGGCGCTTCCGCCATGACACGGACAAGTGGTTCTGTCCCTGACGCACGGACGAGAATCCGACCGTTGCCGGCCATTTCCGCTTCGACTTCCGCAATGATGGCTTGAACGGCCGGACCGTTCATCGCACCATTTTTATCCGATACGCGAATGTTGACGAGACGTTGCGGGAAAACCGGCATTTCTGCTGCGAGTTCCGACAATTTCTTGCCTGTCGCCTTCATGATTTGTAAGAGTTGAACGCCGGACAGCATCCCGTCTCCTGTCGTTGAATAATCCATGAAGATGATGTGACCCGACTGTTCGCCGCCGAGTGTGTAGTTGTTTTTGCGCATTTCTTCGACGACATACCGGTCACCGACCGCTGTCTGTAACGCTGTCATACCGTGTTCTTCGACCGTCTTGTGGAAACCGAGGTTACTCATGACCGTCGCGACGATCGTGTTGTCCTTCAGGCGACCGATTTCGTTGAGGTACTTCCCACAGATGAACATGATTTTATCGCCGTCGACGATTTCACCGTTCTCATCGATCGCAATCAAGCGGTCGCCGTCACCGTCAAATGACAGACCGACGTGTGCACCCTTTTCAAGGACGAATGCCGCGAGATGTTCCGGGTGTGTTGATCCGACACCTTCGTTGATGTTGAGACCGTTTGGTGTTGTTCCGATTGTCGAGACTTCCGCTTCCAGGTCACCGAACAGACGTGGTGCGAGACTTGATGTCGCTCCGTGTGCGCCGTCGATCGCGACGTGGATGCCTGAGAAATCTTCATCCGATGTCTGACGTAACATATGCAGGTATTTTTGTGCGCCTTCATAATAATCGTGGACAAAACCGAGTTCTTTGCCGGACGGACGTGGTAATGTATCTTCCACTTGATCCAGCAGGTCTTCGATTTCAAGTTCTGTCGCATCATCAAGCTTAAAGCCGTCTGAACCGAAGAACTTGATTCCGTTGTCTTCGACCGGATTGTGTGACGCGGAAATCATGACGCCCGCTGTCGCATCCATTGTTTTCGTCAAGTACGCGACACCTGGTGTCGAGATGACACCAAGACGCATGACTTCCGCTCCGATTGACAGGAGTCCGGCAATCAAGGCATTCTCAAGCATTTGTCCGGAAACACGTGTATCACGGCCGATCAAGACTTTTGGACGTGTGCTTTCGTGTTTCGTCAAGACATACCCGCCTGTACGACCAAGACGATATGCCAATTCAGGCGTCAATTCTACGTTTGCGACGCCGCGAACGCCGTCAGTTCCAAAATACTTACCCATATACTATTTCCTCATTTCACAAAGTTGATTTAATTGGCTTGAACCGAGGTCCGGGGCACCGCTTTGAGCGTGATGTCCATATGATCCGGACGGAGGACGTCAAAGGCTTTTGACGTCTGGTACGAAATCGGTAAGCCGTGTGTACCTTCTTTTAAGCCGGTCACATCAATGACCGCTTTGATATCCGTTGCATCAATCGAGGCAAGATCCGCCTCACTGCCGCGCACGACAAGATCAATCGTTTGTTCGTAATCGACCGTGTACTTCGATTCATCAAAACCATTCAACGTTACCGGAATACCGGAAATCGTTTTTTCGGCCCGATCTTCCACCGTTTCTGTCGTTGCTTCGGCGTTTTCCTTCTCGACGACGATACTGACCGTAATCGAGGTTGGTTCCATCGCCGTGACATTATCCGGTTCAATCAGCTTGACGGTTCGATCCACCGTCTTCGTTAATCCTTTTAAGGAGACCGCTTCCGTCGAAACGGAGCCGATGCGCGACAACTCTTCTTTTGTTCCGTATAACCGGGCTTCCGTGATGACCGGAACGATTTTAACGACTTTATACCCTTTTTTGACGGCATCTTTTGTTTCGACATTAATCGGGACGGTTTTGCTTTCTTTGTAGACAGGCACCGTCACCTCAAGTTGCTCGGGGTCATAGGTCGCACTGATCGCATTTCCGTTCGCATCAGTTGCTTTGACATTAAACGATTCCGTAAACGTCTCCGCTCGTCCGGTTACATCGATCGGGACTTGGATTGCGGTGATGGCTTGAAGCTTCTCCGCACCGCCGGTCACAGAGACCGTTTGTTGGGTCGGCTGTGCTTCGCCGACGACATACCCTTCGGCGATTTTGTTTTTATTCAACAGTGCCACTTGAACAGGCACTTCTTTTGTGACCTTTTTATCCAGGAATACTTCAATCGTTTCTTGTTTTGGTGTCACTTCAACATCTTTGCCAAACCCGTCGGCAGACAGTCGCACCCGGTGATACCCGGGATCCAGACCCGTCAAGTCAATCGACAGACCAAAGTCTTTAACGAGCCGGAGCATCGTCAAACTGCTGGATGGTCCTTTAACCGTCGTTTCGACGGTTTCTGGAATATTATAGGCGACCCACTGCGTTTCATCATAATTGACGGATACCGGTACGTCAAACTTTGCTGAGCCTTGACCGGCGATCGGCAACAGGCTCGCCGCATCACTTTTGACGGTCGAATTGGTTCCTGCCACCATCAGATACAGCATGACGGCAAGCAATACGGCAACGATGCGAAGAAACCAGCGTTCATTGAACCATTTTTCGAACATTATTTTTTCGCCCCCATCCAGTTCAAGAAGGAAGTATTCGTCGGTTCAGCTTTGACAATCGTTTCAAGTAACTTCGTCCGGAGCGATTCTTCATCCAGCTCCCGGTACAGACGACCATTGATGGCAAGGGAAACACCACCGGTTTCTTCTGATACGACCAACGTAACGCTATCCGTCACTTCGCTGACACCGATGGCTGCCCGGTGACGTGTTCCAAGATCTTTTGAGATATGTGCACTCTCAGAAAGCGGTAAGTAACAAGCGGCTGCCGCAAGTTTACCTTGTTGGACGATGACGGCCCCATCATGGAGGGGCGTGTTCGGAATAAACAGGTTGATCAATAACTGACTCGTGATTTGAGAACCAAGCGGAATGCCGGTTTCGACATATTCGCTAAGTCCCGTTTCCCGCTCAATCGTGACCAGTGCCCCGATTCGGCGTTTGGACATGTATTGTGCAGACGTGACCAACGCGTCGACAATCCGGACTTGTTCGTCCTCGTCACTGATCGCGCTCCGTGAGAAAAATTTACTTGTCCGTCCGAGGTGTTCCAGTCCCCGGCGTAATTCCGGCTGGAAAATGATGATAATCCCGAGCAGACCGTACGTAATGATTTGGTTCAGCAGAAATTGTAACGTCTTCAGTCCGAAGAATCCGCTTAAGAACCAGCTGATCAAAATGACCGAAATCCCTTTGATCAATTGGACTGCTTTTGTACCTTTGACAATGATCATCAGACGGTAAATGACGAATGTCACGACCGCGATATCAATCACATCGTTAATATAATCGTACCAATGTACGTTTTCTCCCAGTTTCAACAATTGAAATTGAAGTGGTTGCCAGTTGAAGTAATTCACCAACCGTGCCCCCTATCTCATCTGATTTAAACAGCTTTCATTATAGCACAAAGGGACGAGTTAGACTCGTCCCACCTGACTCATTCGAAGATTCGTTTAATTCCATACCAGACACGTTCAAACAGTTGATCGATCTGTTTGATCTCGCCCGTGACGTTTCCGGCGCTCGCTGTATACGCTTTTCCGTCCACTGTCGTCACGTCACCGTTGACGTTGCCTTCAATGCGGACGTTTCCACCCTCAACGTAGAGGTCTTGATCGACCGTGACCCCTTCCGGTACGACGACTTCGCCGTTTTCTGCCACGATGCCGGGTACGTTCGTATAGGACAAGTCATGTTCTTCCTGTGTCAAGTACCCACCAAGGCTGCCGACGGACAACAACATAAAGATCGAAGCGGCTGCAAGTAACGGATACTGCTTCATCTTCCCGCCGAAACGGGAGGATTTCCTGAGCGGAGTTACATTCGGTTGGTCCACCTGTTCGGGCAATTGTGCCAGCACGCGGGATGTAAAATCCGCCGAAAGCTTGGGTGCTGGAAGCGTGCGTAACTCAGCATCGAGGAGCCGATACTCTTCGAACTCGTCCATCGCATTTGCTTCCCGTAACTCCGCTTCAAGTCGTTTGAAGTCTTCCGGAGGTTGATTTTGATCTAAATAATCCTGTATCCGTTCATACACTTTCTCTCGTGTCATGATGAGTGCCTCCTTCTCATTGCTTCGCAAAATGCTTTTTCAAGGCTTCGCGTCCACGATGAATTCTAGTTTTGACAGTAGCGACAGGTAAATCAATCAGCTCACTGATTTCTTTGAGCGACAGATCTTCGATATATTTCAAGACAAGTGGAATCCGATACTTTTCAGGTAAACCGGCAATGGCTTCCCCCACATCTTGTCGTTGCTCGGAATCGATCACTTGATCTTCCGGCAACTGGTCCTTGCTTTCGAGCTGGGAATACAGCGTCAGTCCTTCAGTCCCTGACATCTCAGCATCAAGGGAATAATCGGGACGTTTCTTACGGAGTCGATCAATCGACACGTTCGTCACGATCCGGTATAACCACGTTCGGAACTTCCACTGGGCATTATACGATTCAATTTTCGTGAATACACGGATAAAGGCTTCTTGCGTGGCATCCTCTGCTTCCATTCGATCACGTAAAACACGGAAGGCGACTAAAAAGGCACCTTCTTTATATAGATCAACAAGTGCCGCAAATGCATCACGGTCGCCCTGCTTCACCCGCTCTATCAAGCGTAGTGTTGTTTCTTCCACTTTGAATACCCCCCGCTCTATGCGGTCAATCTCTTATACGGAGTCGACCAACAAATGTTTCATCTCAATTTGAATTGTAACAAAAAAAACTTGAACTCTGACGAAAAGAGTTCAAGTTCCATCCATTATTTTACTAAACGATGGTTCCGCATATACTGGAGCAAGTTTCCAATCAAGTCATTCGCAAGGATCGCTGTCCCGTTTCCTTCTTCCAACAGCGGATTGACTTCAACGAATTCGGCTGCGATGAAGTCTTCCTGCTCCGCGCAATGACGTAAGACCGTTTGCGCATCCTCCAATAGAATACCGTCCGCAACGCGTGTCCCGGTTCCTTGGACAAGACTTGGATCAAGACCGTCCATATCAAAGCTGAGATAAAACGCGTCGGTCGTCTCTTTTAAATACGCAATTGCTTCTTCCATGATCGTGTCCATGCCGCGTGTCCGAATCGCTTCCATGTCATACACCCGGATTCCCAGACGATCGATCAGTTCCTGTTCCCCGGCGTCCACGTCCCGTAAACCGATAAAGACGAGGTGCTCCGGCTGCAGTTTGACCGCACTGCCGCCGATCTCGGTCAACCGTTGATGGCCTTCTCCTAACGCGACAGCAAGCGGCATGCCGTGAATGTTGCCGGACGGTGATGTTTCTGGTGTGTTCAAATCACCGTGTGCATCAAACCAGATGACGCCGAGACGCGGGACGACTTGACGCAGACCGGCAATCGTTCCGATCGCCATGCTGTGATCGCCTCCGACGAGTAACGGGAAACGTTGCTCGGTCAGCGCATCGCGTACGATTAATTGTAAATCGTTTGTCGTATGGACGACACCTTCCAACCGTTTGAGCTTTGGATCTTCTTCCCGGACAGCATCTTCTGACAAGACAGCCGCTTCCCCATAGCGTGCTGCTTCTTGTCCGTGTACTGCAAGTGTTTCCAGCAAGCCTGCTTCTTCAACAGCAGCCGGTCCCTGTTCTGTCCCCGGTTTTCCTTGACCATAACGATACGGTACGCTGATATATGCAATGTTCATCGACCTGTTCCCCTTTACTCAGTAAGTTACTTTAATTGTAAGCGGTAACAACAGGGTGGTTCAACTCGACATAAAGACGCATGATTATACAGGAACAAACGACAAAAAAGCACCGTGAGTGTCCTCACAGTGCTTTCGCGTACGTACTTTAATTGCAGGCATTTCAAGTATAAAAAAACTTAAGTCGAACGAAACTCGCTTAAGATCTTTAAGCAAAATTGGTGGAGCCTAGCGGGATCGAACCGCTGACCTCCTGCGTGCAAGGCAGGCGCTCTCCCAGCTGAGCTAAGGCCCCAAATCATAAAAATAAAAAGCGGAAGACGGGATTCGAACCCGCGACCCCGACCTTGGCAAGGTCGTATTCTACCACTGAACTACTTCCGCAAAATATGAGCCATGCAGGATTCGAACCTGCGACCCTCTGATTAAAAGTCAGATGCTCTACCAACTGAGCTAATGGCTCGACATGGTGGGGGGGGGCGGATTCGAACCGCCGAACCCGAGGGAGCGGATTTACAGTCCGCCGCGTTTAGCCACTTCGCTACCCCCCCAGTTTGTCTAGGAACTATACAATTGAAAAAAACAGTGCCGGCAACAGGAGTCGAACCCGCGACCTACTGATTACAAGTCAGTTGCTCTACCAGCTGAGCTACACCGGCAAAAAATAAAAAATGGTGACCCGTACGGGAATCGAACCCGTGATACCGCCGTGAAAGGGCGGTGTCTTAACCGCTTGACCAACGGGCCATTGGCTCCGCAAGTAGGATTTGAACCTACGACCTACCGGTTAACAGCCGGTTGCTCTACCACTGAGCTATTGCGGAATAAATAAAAATAAATTGCCTGGCAACGTCCTATCCTCACAGGGGGAAGCCCCCAACTACTTTCGGCGTTCAAGTGCTTAACTTCCGTGTTCGGCATGGGAACGGGTGTGACCACTTGGCTATCG
>NZ_KK211187.1:3071281-3126126 GCF_000620805.1 Exiguobacterium undae DSM 14481
CATGCGGTCTGAAGAACTATTCGGTATTAGCTCCGATTTCTCGGAGTTATCCCAATCCTTGGGGCAGGTTCCTTACGTGTTACTCACCCGTCCGCCGCTCATTCCCTTCACTTCCCTCCGAAGAGTTCCGTGAGCTTCCTGCGCTCGACTTGCATGTATTAGGCACGCCGCCAGCGTTCGTCCTGAGCCAGGATCAAACTCTCCATAAAGTGTTTGACTTGCTCGTTGTGTGACCGAAGTCACGTTGACGAAGCTTGCGCTTCATTCATTGTTTGTATCCGAAGATACGTTTTTTGCCTCATCGTTCAGTTTTCAAAGTCCGATATGTCGTTTGACGACTTTTAAATCTTACAGTAAAGTATTAACTGGTGTCAATAACTTTTTTCATAAGTTTTTTTCGTTTCCGACGTGTCTGTGTGGCGTGTGCCTCAGCGACATGTATTAATATATCAACTCTTGTTTTTTACGTCAACTGTTTTTCTAAAAAAATATTAAAAAAAGATGGACGCCGCTCTGACCGGATCAAACGGTAGAACGGCGCCCTTTCTTTTATGCTCTTTTTTCAGACGTTGCGTTAGCTGAATTCGGTTTTTCCTGTAACCGATGTAACATCAAAATCTGATAGGCGTTACAAACGAGTAGTGTGGCGAGTGCCGCCCACAACATCCGTTTATCCTGTGTCGCCTGAAGTGCCGGCACCCATTCAATTAATGTGATGACCGTCATCAGAAACAAGGTCGGGATGAAAGCCGTAAAATTCGTTTCCCGTGCTTTCGTCCGGGCTACGAGGAAAGCGATGAACAACAGAACGACCATTTCCCCGATGTACAAGTTCGTCTTCTCAAACCCAAATGCCAGACCGCGTAGATAGATGCCGTCAAACAAGGCAAACGCAATCAAGACAATTTGGACCCGGTTCCACAATCTCGCGCCCCGGAAAATATCAAGCCCCACCCGGTGCAGGATCAGGTACGAAAAGAATCCCATCAGGCTGATGGCAGTCCAAGTGCTGCTGTAAGCCAGTGCGGTGACATATCCGCTGATCGATTGGTTCCGGATATATCCTGGTTCAGCAACAAGGTTAAACACGAAGCCGGCGAGCGTCCCGATGAGGAGCGTCATCCAAAACAGCTTCAAAAATCCTCTAGTCTTCATTCATTATCCCTCTACTTTTTCGATGACACGCGTTGCGAGTTCATTATAGTGTGTTTCAAATGGATGGCCGTCACGATAAATCGACGGTGCAAAATCCGTCTCGTTCGCATACGGTTGACCAAGTGGAATCTTAGCTAGGATATCTGTTTTCAGCGCTTCTGACAACTTCTCTCCGCCACCCGAACCAAAGACATACTCTCTTTCGCCTGTCTTCTGACTTTCGAAATACGCCATGTTCTCGATAATCCCGAGCAGACGGTGGTTTGTTTTGATCGCCATCGCCCCGGCGCGTGCTGCAACAAACGCCGCAGTCGCATGCGGTGTCGTGACGATCAATTCCTGACAACTCGGCAGCATCGAATGGATATCAAGTGCCACATCACCGGTGCCTGGAGGTAAATCAAGCAACAGATAATCCAGTTCGCCCCACTCGACGTCCGAGAAGAAGTTGTTTAACATCTTCCCGAGCATTGGACCACGCCAGATGACAGGTGCATTGTCTTCGACGAAGAAGCCCATGGAGATGACTTTGACACCAAACCGTTCAGGCGGAACAATCCGGTCATTGACGACCGTCGGACGGGTTTCGATTCCCATCATGTCCGGGACGCTGAATCCGTAGATATCCGCGTCAATCAAACCAACCTTTTTTCCTGCCCGGGCAAGTGCCACTGCCAAGTTGACGGAAACAGTTGATTTTCCGACGCCCCCTTTACCGGAAGCAATCGCGATGAAGGTCGTGCCCGACTCCGGTTTGAGAATCGACGGCGTCGTGGCCGCTTGGATCCCGTGATCACCGAGTGCCTCAAAACGTAAGCCGACCGTCTTGAATCCTTTTTCCTTTAATTCTTTGACAATCTGTTGCTGTAACGTCAACTGTTCACCGGAACCCGCTTGAGCAAGGGCGATTTTCAGACTGACATAATCCCCCTTGATGCGGACATCCCGAATCCCGTTCGTATCTGAAAGCGAGCGTTCAATCGTCGGATCGATCAATTGCCCGACCACCTCGCGAATTTCTTGTTCATTCAACATAGTGCCTTCCCCCTGAGAACGTTCGATTTAATCCATTTCAGTATAACAAAAATAAGATAGCGCTTGCACATTTCGGCTCATAAAGGATGACATTTCCTTGTCGACCCGGAAGAATCGGTCCAGCAACTTCAAAAAAAGAGATCTCCTCCGCACTGTCGCTCAAAGGGATCTCCCGATCTGTTAAAACATCCGATTCCAGGTTGCCGGTCCGACGACTCCGTCAACCGCTAATCCTTGGCGTGCTTGGTAGGCACGGACCTTTTCAACCGTCTCTGCATCAAATCGTTTCGTGACGGTTGCCTTGACCGCCCGCTGAATCCGCTCGATGTCCCGACTGTTCATCTGGACGGCACCTCGATAGAGCGGCTGTCCCGGATAAGGCACCAAAACATCCGTCGTCACTTTATTTAACTCAAAGTGCGGATAATCTTTAAACCCACTCCAGTCTCCGCCCCAGGAAAAACCTTGCCGTTTCATTGCTTGAACGATTTGTTGAAAGTTGGCATCGGTATTGAAGATCGCTTCCGTTCCGTCCATCGAGTATTGAAACAGATCAACGGCAATCCCGCGGTTATGATTCGATTGTCCTCCACGGGCATTCGTGACAATCGCTCCCGGCGTCGTCCGCCCTTGCGCATAGAGTTTCTCCTGCTCGGCATAGGACCGGAAGCCTTGGGCCACCCCGACATAAATTCCTTTGACATGGAGCTCCCGGATGACTTGGCGTGTCTTACGGGCGACTTCCGGCGAGAGTCCGGGAACATTCAGTTTGCGATTGGCCCGTTCGAGCAACCAACTGACTGATACTGTCATCTTTCACCACACTCCTTTCTCCTCTGTTCCCGAAAACAGAATCCGGTATACTTGATGATGGACTTGTCTTCACCAAGCATTTGGAAAAAGGAGTTTTTTGATGAAAAAAACGTTCGCCTTCGCGGGCATCTTGACCGTTCTCTTACATACCGGTTATGCGTTCTACTTTTATACAACGTATGAAGCGAACGCGACTTATCAGCCTGCTCTCCCTGAGAACAGCACCGTGTTAAGTCAGGACACAGCATTTGTTGGAAAGGTCGGTCCGCAAACTGCGTTTAATCCGGCTGCTTTTTTACAGGATCTGTTCCTGTGGAGTGTACCGCTCACGTTTATTGCCTTGTTATTGCTTTTCTCATTGATGCACCGGATCCGTCGGCGCATATCTTAAAAATCAGTTTCTCCAAAGATAAGGGTGACAGAGCGATCATCTGCCACCCTTAGCTCGTAAAAAAAGAATTACTCGTTACACGCAACTCCTACAGGAAAAAGCGCATTTTTGCGCTGTCAGAGACAAACAAGACCCGCTTTCCTGCCTGAATGAGGCAGGAAAACTGGCTTGTGTCTCGCCTGAGGAAAGAGCGTGAAAAGACGAGTGATTTTTTTGAGTCAGCCTCTTTTAAACAAAAAAATCTCCCACCCGTAAGGATGAGAGATAAAACGATTAACGTTTTGAGAACTGAGGTGCACGACGTGCTGCTTTAAGACCGTATTTTTTACGTTCTTTCATACGAGCATCGCGTGTGAGGAAACCTTTAGCTTTAAGTGTGCCACGGAAGTCTGGATCCGCTTGAAGAAGAGCACGTGAGATACCGTGACGGATTGCGCCTGCTTGACCAGTGAAGCCGCCGCCTTTAACCGTTACCATGATATCGTATTTGCCTTCTGTTTCTGTGAGTACAAGTGGTTCTTTTGCAGTCATGATTAAAGTTTCATAACCGAAGTATTCGCTGATATCGCGCCCGTTAACTGTGACTTTACCGTCTCCAGCAACGAGGAAAACGCGAGCTGCCGCGTGTTTACGGCGACCAGTGCCGTAGTAACGTACATCTGCCATCGTGTAGTTCCTCCTAAATTCGTATTAACCGCGAAGTTCGTAAACTTCTGGTTGTTGTGCTTCTTGCTTATGAGTATCTCCAGCGTAAACGTGGAGTTTGTTGAACATTTGACGACCGAGGCTACCTTTTGGAAGCATCCCTTTGATCGCGAGTTCAAGCATACGCTCAGGTTTGTTAGCGAGTAAGTCGCGTGCGACAGTCTGCTTCAAGCCGCCTGGATGACCAGAGTGACGGTAGTAGACCTTTTTGTCGAGTTTGTTACCAGTTAAAACGATTTTCTCAACGTTGATGAGGATAACGTGATCCCCACAGTCAACGTGTGGTGTGAACGTAGGTTTGTGCTTACCGCGGAGAAGTGAAGCCACTTCGCTCGAAAGACGACCGAGTGTTTTGCCTTCTGCGTCGATAAGGAGCCATTTGCGTTCTACATCAGTAGCTTTCGCCATGAAAGTTGTGCGCATGTAAAATACCTCCTAAGGAATTTAAAAATTTCTTTTTTGATTTTTCATTTATTCACTGTTTGAATCTATCAGAATCTTAGGTGTACGGGGCTAAGATTGTGGTTTCATAATAAATGAAATGCCAATAAACATTGTATGTTTTTTAGCGGCTAATGTCAAATGCCTTTTTTAGACTCTGGGTAGAAAACTTCCCAAAGGTATAACCCGTGCGGTGGTGCCGTCACACCAGCGACGTTTCGATCCTTCGCTTCGAGCATCCGTTTGATGTCTTCCGGTGCAAAACGCCCGCGTCCGACATCAAGCAACGTGCCGACCATGATGCGGATCTGATTGTAGAGAAAGCCGCTTCCCCGGAAACGGAAAATCAGTTCTTCCCCTTGTTCAATCAGCTCTGCCTCATAAATCGTCCGAACACGATTGTCCGTCTCTGTCTTCGCGACACAGAACGAACTGAAGTCATGAGTCCCGATTAAATACGCCAGTCCCAGACGAACTTGCGCCACATCGAGCGAATACGGAATCAGCACGGATTGATGACGCCGAAACGCATCTTCCGTCTGACGCACGAAGTACCGGTATTCTTTCCCTACTACATCATACCTTGCTTCGAAGTCAGAAGCGACCTCTATACAGTCACGAATTCGAATATCGTCCGGTAATAACGTATTTAGGGCCTTTACCATGCTTGCGGGTGCAATCGACAGTTCCGTATCAAAATGGATCACCTGCCCTTGTGCGTGCACACGGGCGTCTGTACGCCCGGAACCGATGACCTTGACCGGGTGCTTATGCATCCGCTCAAGCGTCTTCTCGAGGACTTCCTGGATCGTCAGACCGTTTGGCTGCACTTGATAACCGGAATAGTCGGTTCCGTCATACTGAATCGTACATTTAAAACGTCGCATCAAAATCCTCCCCGTAAATAGACTAGAAGCAATCCGATGACGATCAGAAGTATCATCAGTCCCGTATCACGGCCTGTCCATTTTGACTCACGGAGCCGTGTCCGCCCTTCTCCACCCCGGTATCCCCGGGCTTCCATCGCTGTTGCGAGATCCTCCGCCCGTTTAAAGGCCGAGATGAAGAGTGGGATCAGCAGCGGAATGATTGCCCGCAAACGTTCTTTGATCGGACCTGCCGACAAATCGACGCCGCGTGCCTGTTGTGCCTTCATGATCTTTTCCGTCTCTTCTGCCAACGTCGGCAGGAAACGGAGTGAAATCGACAGCATCAAGGCAATCTCGTGCGTCGGTACACGGACAATCTTAAACGGTTTGAGTAACAATTCAATCGCGTCTGTCAGTTCAATCGGCGACGTCGTCAACGTGACGAGTGTCGTGATCGACACCAAATAGAAGAACCGGAGCGAGACGATGATGGCGAGACGCAATCCTTCTTCGTAAATCTTGAACCAGCCCAGTTCAATCAGAACGGCCCCTTCCCGGGTAAACAGCAGCTGGATGATGAACGTGAAGACGATTAAAAATAAAATCGGCCGCAAGCCTTTTAAGACGTAACGGATTGGCAGTTTACTGCTTGCCAGCGCCAAGAATGTAAAAACAAGCAAAAAGACATTTGTTGCCGTATTGTTCGCCAGAAACACGAGCGGAATGAAACAAAAAGCAAAAATGATTTTCGCGACAGCCGACGAACGGTGTAAATACGATGTACCTGGTATATGTTGACCGACGATCATCGTGTTTCCCCCCGTACGTGTAAAATCCACTCAATCAGTTCAGCTTCTGTCTGAAGCGCCGGACGCGTCAGCTTCAACTGATCCGCCATTTGCCAGGCAAATGCCAAGACGTGTGGTAAATCGAGATGGAACTGGCGCAATAACGTTTCTTGACGGAATAGACCCATTGGTTCTCCATCGTAGGCGACTTGCCCATCCTCCATCACGACGACCCGGTTTGTATACTCAAGGACCTGATCCATATCATGTGTGATCAACAGCAACGTCATTCCTGCTTGGGCATGCAATTCGGCAAACAGACGCAACATCTGCTTTCGTCCTTGCGGATCGAGCCCGGCAGTTGGTTCATCGACGATCAACACGTCTGGTTGACTAGCGAGTACGCCCGCAATCGCAACACGCCTCATTTGCCCACCAGACAGGTCAAACGGCGAACGTGACCAGAATACTTCATCCAGTCCGACGGTACGTAATGCATCTTTTGCCAACCGCTCTGCTTCCGCCGGTTCATGACCGAAGTTCATCGGTCCAAACATGACATCCTTCAGGACGGTTTCTTCAAACAATTGATATTCCGGATATTGGAACACAAGACCGACCCGTTTACGTAACGCTTTTAAATCTTGTTTTCGTTTGGGTTCGATGATGATGTCATCGACCTGTACCTTCCCGGCAGTCGGCTTCAACAACCCGTTGATGTGTTGGACGAGCGTCGATTTTCCGGAACCGGTATGCCCCACAAACGCAACAAGCGCCCCTGACGGAATCTCAAGATTCACATCACGCAGCGCGACTCGTTCAAACGGACTATTGAGTTGGTACGTATAGTTTAATTCCTGGATTAAGATTGGCATAAGCGGTTCACCAAGTCTCTTTCATCTAGTATCGTGTCCGCGTAAGTAAGACCACGTGCTGAAAGTTGTTCCTGCACCCGGACGACAAACGGAACATCTAGTCCAATCTGCTCAAGAAACGCGGATTGTGCAAACACCTCTTGCGGTGTTCCTTCTAATACGATTTGACCCGCATCCATGACAATCACACGACTGGCCCGTAAGACTTCGTCGAGTTCATGTGTGATGGCAACAACGGCCATCGGATGTTGTTCATATAATTCCTGGACGGTCGACATAACCTCAGATCGTGCAATCGGATCAAGCATCGATGTTGCTTCATCGAGCACGAGAACATCAGGGCGCATCGCAAGCGCCGAGGCGATTGCGACACGCTGCTTCTGTCCGCCGGATAGTTGATGGGGTTCCCGATCAACAAAATCCGTAAGGCCAACGCGCGCTAGACTGTCGTCGATACGACGAACCATTTCCTCGCGTGACACACCCCAATTTTCAAGGGCAAATGCCACGTCGTCGCGCACGGTCGTGCCAACAAATTGATTATCCGGATTTTGAAAGACGATTCCGATTGCGCGGCGCATCTCCCATAGTTGCTCCGGCACTGCACTCGAGAATGTCTCGTTGACAGTGACCGTTCCTTGTTCAGGAAGCAACAATCCGTTAAACAACTTTGTCAGCGTTGATTTTCCAGAGCCGTTGTGTCCAACGATCGCGACCCATTCCTGCGAATGAATCGAAAGAGAGACATCGCGTAAGGCTGGTTGTTCTTGTTCCGGGTAACGGTATGTCACCTGTTCCAGCTCAATCAGCTTTGTCATGTCTGCTCCTCCTTCATCAAATCAAAATAATTTCATTTGTAACAAAAGGGCAGAAGCGAGTTACGCACTGCCCTTTTTATCCGAATCATTTAAAAATTAAACGAGTTCGATGATGACCATTTCTGCGCCGTCACCACGACGTGGTCCCATTTTCATGATACGTGTGTAACCACCTTGACGCTCAGCAAAACGTGGAGCAACATCAGCAAACAACTTTTGGATTGCATCTTGTGTTTTACCAGCTTCGTTTTGACCAGCAGCTTCGCGACGAACGAACGATGCAACTTGACGACGAGCGTGGAGATCACCGCGTTTACCTAAAGTGATGAGTTTCTCAACGACTGGACGAAGTTCCTTCGCTTTTTGTTCTGTAGTTTGGATACGCTCATTGATGATGAGATCAGTCGCAAGGTCACGCAAAAGTGCCTTACGTTGTGAGCTTGTACGGCCTAATTTCGAGTATGCCATGGATGGATTCCCTCCTTCGTGCAATTAATAGTTTTAGTCTTCTTTACGTAGGCCCAGTCCGAGTTCATCGAGTTTCGCTTGAACTTCTTCGAGTGATTTACGTCCGAGGTTACGAACTTTCATCATCTCGTCTTCGCTCTTGTTCGCGAGTTCTTGAACCGTATTGATGCCGGCACGTTTCAAACAGTTGTACGAACGAACTGAAAGATCGAGTTCTTCGATCGTCATTTCAAGTACTTTTTCTTTTTGATCTTCTTCCTTTTCGACCATGATTTCGGCATGGAGCGCTTCGTCCGTAAGACCAACAAAGATGTTTAAGTGTTCTGTCATGATTTTTGCACCGAGTGACACTGCTTCTTCAGGGCGGATTGAACCGTCCGTCCAAACATCAAGCGTCAATTTATCGAAGCTCGCATCTTGACCAACACGTGTTTTTTCAACTTGATAGTTTACACGTTGAATTGGCGTGTAAATCGAATCAATTGGGATTACACCGATTGGCATATCGTCCCGTTTGTTATCTTCAGCCTGAACGTAACCACGGCCACGACGAGCTGTCAGACGCATATGAAGTGATGCACCTTCTGCAAGTGTTGCGATGTGCAGTTCTGGGTTGAGGATTTCGACGTCGCTGTCATGCGTAATGTTCGCAGCAGTAACAACGCCAGCGCCTTGAATATCGATCTCAAGTGTTTTCTCTTCTTCCGAGTAAACTTTGAGGGCGAGTTTCTTGAGGTTCAAGATGATTTGGGTAACGTCTTCTACAACGCCATCAATCGTCGAGAACTCATGAAGAACGCCATCGATTTGGACTGCAGTGACTGCAGCACCCGGAAGTGAAGATAATAGGATACGACGCAATGAGTTACCAAGCGTTGTACCGAATCCACGCTCAAGCGGTTCTACCACGAATTTACCAAACGTAGCGTTGTCGCTTAATTCGACCGTTTCAATCTTCGGCTTTTCGATTTCGATCATCTGAACCCCTCCTTGAATATCGTCATGTTGGCCATCGCGTTCAATCGCCAACCGTCTTGTGCACGTTTCTACTGCCTTGCTTGGTCATACGATCAACAAAAGTCTACTCGAATTCCCGCTTTGCAGTACAAGACGGGTTACACGCGACGACGTTTTGGAGGGCGGCAACCGTTGTGTGGAACTGGAGTTACGTCACGGATCGCTGTTACTTCAAGACCGATTGCTTGGAGCGCACGGATTGCAGCTTCACGACCTGCACCAGGACCTTTAACGTTAACTTCTACAGTACGCATACCGTTATCCATTGCTGTTTTCGCAGCAGTTTCAGAAGCGAGTTGCGCAGCAAATGGAGTTGATTTACGTGAGCCTTTGAAGCCCATGTTTCCTGCAGTTGCCCAAGAGATTGCATTCCCTTGCATGTCAGTGATCGTAACGATTGTGTTGTTGAATGTTGAACGGATATGCACGATACCAGATTCAATATTCTTTTTGACTTTACGTTTACTACGAACATTCTGTTTACGTTTTGCCATCTTAGTTTACCCTCCCTTACTTCTTCTTGTTCGCTACTGTACGGCGTGGGCCTTTACGAGTACGCGAGTTGTTTTTAGTGTTTTGACCACGAACTGGAAGACCACGACGGTGACGAACACCACGGTAGCAACCGATTTCGATCAAACGTTTGATGTTGAGTGAGATTTCACGACGAAGGTCACCCTCAACTTTTACTTTATCTAATCCATCACGGAGTTGGTTGAGTTGTTCTTCAGTCAATTCACGAGTACGAGTATCTTCAGAGATACCAGCTTCTTTCAAGACTTTCTGAGCAGTCGTTTTACCAACACCATAGATGTAAGTGAGTGAGATAACGATGCGTTTCTCACGTGGAATATCTACACCAGCAATACGTGCCATGTGTGCACCTCCTTGTTTAATTACCCTTGTTTTTGTTTATGCTTAGGGTTTTCGCAAATAACCATTACTTTGCCTTTACGGCGGATAACTTTACACTTTTCACAGATCGGTTTAACCGAAGGTCTTACTTTCATTGTGAATACCTCCTCCTGAAAAAATCGGAGTTTTTATTTGAAACGGTATGTGATCCGTCCGCGAGTCAAGTCGTATGGTGACAACTCAACTGTTACTTTATCTCCTGGCAGGATCCGAATGAAGTGCATCCGAATTTTCCCTGAGACGTGCGCGAGGACCGTGTGGCCGTTTTCTAACTCCACCTTAAACATCGCGTTTGGAAGCGGTTCGATAACCGTACCTTCCACTTCGATTACATCTTGTTTCGCCATCAATTATACCCCTTTCTCTATAAAGTTGATTGGGAGCCCAGACGATTTGTAGCGCTTAGGGGCTTTCTACAGTAGCCGTGAGAGAATCATCGGTCACAAACACGAGTGGATAGCGGCTTATAGAAAGGTGACACCAATAACGCGCACAGCTCACTCTGCATCGACCGTTAAGATCTCGTAGCCTTCGTCTGTGATGGCGATGGTGTGCTCAAAGTGGGCGCACATGCTACCGTCCACTGTCACTACCGTCCAATTGTCCGATAGCGTGCGAACATAGCGTTTCCCGACATTCACCATTGGCTCAATCGCCAAGGTCATGCCGGTTTTCAGGCGCGGCCCTTTCCCCGGTGGTCCATAATGTGGAATTTGCGGATCTTCATGCAAATTTTGTCCCACGCCGTGGCCCACATATTCGCGGACTACAGAAAAATTCGCAGCTTCAACATGTGACTGAATCGCATGCGAAATATCTGTCAGGTGCACGCCGGCTTTGGCGCGCTCCAATCCTTTATACAGAGATTCTTCAGTTACGTCAAGTAACCGCTTCGTCTCTTCAGAGATTGTACCTACCGGATATGTCCAGGCTGAATCTCCGTGATATCCGTTATACTCCGCCCCGATATCAATCGAGATGATGTCTCCATCGTGGAGTACGCGGTCACCCGGAATACCATGGACAAGTTCTTCATTTACCGACGCACAGATGCTGCCAGTAAACCCATTATAACCTTTAAACGATGGTGTTGCCCCTTGACTTCGAATATACCGTTCAGCAATCGCATCGAGTTGCCCCGTTGTGATCCCTGGACGAATATGAGCTTTCAACTCTTTATGCGTCCGGGCGACGATTTGTCCCGCCTTCCGCATAATATCGATTTCACGCGGCGCTTTCGTAATGATCATTACTGACCACCAAGAAGTGCTTGAACATCGGAATAAACTTCATTAATCGGACGATCACCGTCCAAATTACGAAGATACCCTTTTTCAGCGTAAAAGTCAATCAAAGGTTGCGCTTGCGCGACGTTGACTTCAAGACGACGGCGAACCGTTTCTTCTTGATCATCTTCACGTTGAACAAGTGCTGATCCGTCGATATCACAGACACCCTCCACTTTTGGTGGGTTGTAGATGACGTGATACGTTGCTCCACATGTCGGGCAAATCCGGCGGCCTGTCAAACGAGGAACAAGTTTCTCCGGGTTCACACCGATGTGAATGACGTGATCGATTTGTTTGTTTAGATCCGCAAGCAATGCTTCAAGAGCGTCTGCTTGTTTCACTGTGCGTGGGAAACCGTCAAGAAGAAAACCATTTGCACAGTCTTCTTTGGCGAGACGCTCACGTACGATGCCGATTGTGACTTCGTCCGGAACGAGTTCCCCTTTATCCATGTACGATTTCGCTTCCTGCCCGAGCGGTGTTTGATCTTTGATCGCCGCGCGGAACATGTCGCCTGTCGAGATGTGTGGAATGGCGTAGTCTTCGATAATTTTCGCAGCCTGCGTCCCTTTTCCAGCACCCGGCAAGCCCATCAATACAAGATTCATGTCGGTAGCCTCCACTTCTATAGACTCTATAGACACAACAGAAAGGAAAGGGATGGTCCCCTTCCTCCCGCCTTATCGGATAAAGCCTTTGTAGTGTCGTTTAACCAGTTGACTTTCAATCTGTTTCATCGTCTCAAGACCTACACCGATGACGATCAACAAGCTTGTTCCACCAATCTGCACCGAGTTCGGTAAACCAGCGAACTTAATAAAGAACGTTGGTGTTATCGCGATGACAGCAAGGAAGAGTGAACCGAAGAATGTCAGACGGTATAGGATCTTCGTGATGTATTGTTCCGTTTGCTTACCAGGACGAATACCAGGAATGTATCCGCCTTGTTTTTGAAGGTTCTCTGCCATTTGTTCCGGATTGACCTGAACGAATGTATAGAAGTACGAAAATGCGATGATGAGCGCTACATAAATCGACATACCGATTGGACTCGTATAGTCGAAAATGTCACGGATCTTCGTCGCGTTCTCCGGACTTGCAAAGAAACTTGCAACCGTTGGTGGAGTCACCATAAACGATACAGCGAAGATAACTGGGATAACACCAGCAGCGTTAAGCTTGATCGGCAAGTGTGTCGATTGGCCGCCGACTGGTGCACGGTTCACCGTACGCTTGGCGTACTGAATCGGAATCTTCCGTGCAGCTTGCTGCACATAGATGACACCGACGATGACCGCGATGATGATTAAAAGCAACAGTACGATATAAAGCACATTGACAAACAAAGCATCCCCTGCATTTTGGAGCTTTGTTTCATAGATCTGACGGAATGCGTTCGGGAAGCTCGCGACGATCCCAGCGAAGATGATCATTGATATCCCGTTACCAATGCCCTTCTCCGTGATGAGTTCACCGAGGAACATCAAGAATGCGGTACCCGCCGTCAAAACAAGTGCAATCATCACGTACGTCCAGGTGCCAAAATCTTCATTGACAAGACCTGGGTAGATACGGTTAAATCCAAGCGCGATTCCAAACGCTTGGACTAAGCCGAGTACGATCGTTCCATAGCGCGTTACCGTTGCTAACTTCTTACGGCCCGCCTCTCCTTGTTTTGCCCATTCGGCAAACTTTGGAACAACGTCCATCTGTAAGAGTTGGACAACGATCGAGGCCGTGATATACGGCATGATTCCCATCGCAAAGAGTGAGAAATTCTGCAAAGCATTCCCGCCGAAGGAGTTCAAGAAGCCAAGAATACCATTCTCGTCAATCTTGAATACTTCAGTGTTTACCATTGGGACTGGGATATGTGCACCGATACGGAACACGATAATCAGAGCCAAGGTAAAGAGAATGCGCCGACGGATGTCGGCTACGCGCCACATATTGGAGATCGCTTGAAACATTAGATCACCTCAACCGTACCGCCGGCAGCTTCGATCGCTTGCTTCGCAGCTTCGGAGAACTTGTGAGCTTTTACTGTCAGTTTCTTTTCAATCTTACCGTTAGAAAGGATCTTCACGCCATCCTTCATACCTTTGACTGCGCGAGTCTCGATAAGAAGTTCTGGTGTTACTTCCGTTCCATCTTCAAAACGGTTAAGTGTGTCAAGGTTGATAACCGCGAACTCTTTACGAGTTGGGTTGTTGAAGCCGCGTTTTGGTAAACGACGGAAAAGTGGGTTTTGTCCACCTTCGAAACCTGGACGAACACCACCGCCTGAACGAGCTTTTTGACCTTTGTGACCACGGCCAGAAGTCTTACCGTTACCAGAAGACATACCGCGACCTACACGGTTGCGTTCTGAACGTGAACCAGCAGCTGGTTTCAATTCATGGAGTTTCATAGTGGGGCACCTCCTCATAAAATTATATCGAACGTATTACTCTTGAATTTCTTTTACTGTCAATAAGTGTGACACGTGGTTAATCATCCCACGCATAGCAGCGTTGTCAGGTACGACAACAGTTTGGTGCATCTTACGGAGACCAAGCGTACGAGTAGTAACGCGTTGGTTCTCCGGACGACCGATCATGCTGCGTGTGAGGGTAACTGCGAGTTTCGCCATCTGTATTCCCTCCCTTTCTTAACCGCGAAGTTCTTCGACGGTTTTACCGCGGAGTTTCGCAACGTCTTCAGCACGTTTAAGTGAAGTGAGACCTTTAACAGTCGCACGAACCATGTTGATTGGAGTGCTTGATCCAAGTGATTTCGAAAGAATGTCGTTGATTCCCGCTAATTCGAGAACCGCACGAACTGGGCCACCAGCGATGACTCCAGTACCTTCAGAAGCAGGTTTCAAGAAGACGTGACCTGCACCGAAAATTCCGTTGATTTCGTGTGGAATTGTAGTGTTAACGATTGGAACGTTAACCATGTTTTTCTTTGCATCTTCGATTGCTTTACGGATCGCTTCAGGCACTTCCTGAGCTTTACCCGTACCGAAACCTACGTGACCATTCTTGTCACCTACGACGACGAGTGCAGCAAAACGGAAGCGACGGCCACCTTTTACTACTTTCGCGACGCGGTTTACAGTAACAACGCGTTCTTCGAGTTGATCCATGTTAATTTCTAACTGGCGCATGTAGAGGTTCCCTCCTTTTCTATTAGAATTTGAGACCAGCTTCACGAGCTGCTTCAGCTACTGCTTTAATACGTCCATGATAGAGATATCCTCCACGGTCGAAAACGACTGTTTCAATACCTTTTTCAAGAGCGCGTTCAGCTGCAAGCTTACCAACTGCTGATGCAGCGTCAGTCGTGTTGCCTTTTTCAAGGTCGAGTGATGATGCAGATGCGAGTGTTGCATGTGTTGCATCGTCAATGACTTGTACGTAAATGTTCTTGTTCGAACGGAATACATTCAAGCGTGGACGAGCTGCAGTCCCGATGATTGTACGACGTACACGACCATGACGCTTTTTACGCGTAGCATTTTTGTTTGCCTTTGAGATCATTTATGCCACTCCTTTCCGGTCAATTCGTATCAACGAATTACTTACCTGTTTTACCTTCTTTACGACGAACGACTTCATCACTGTAACGAATTCCTTTACCTTTGTACGGCTCAGGCTGACGGTACGAACGGATCAATGCAGCAACGTGTCCAACACGCTCTTTGTTGATTCCGCGGACGATGATTTGCGTATTCGTAGGAACTTCGACTTCAATGCCTTGTTCCGGAGTGTACTCGATTGGGTGTGAATAACCGAGGTTGAGTACGATTTTGTTACCTTGCTTTTGAGCACGGTAACCAACACCTTGGATATCGAGTGTCTTAGCGAAACCGTTGTTTACACCTTCGACCATGTTCGCGATAAGCGCACGAGTCGTTCCGTGGATTGTACGGTTAGCTTTCTCGTCGTTTGGACGAGTGACAGTCAATTCATTACCTTCTACGTTGATAGCCATTGTCGGGTTGAACTCACGAGTAAGTTCACCTTTAGGACCTTTTACCGTAACTGTGCTGTTTTCAACTGTTACTGTAACGCCTGCTGGGATAACGACTGGCTTTTTACCAATACGTGACATTTAAGACACCTCCGTTCTTTTTATGCGTGAATTACCAGATGTATGCGATCACTTCGCCGCCGACTTTTTGTTGGCGAGCTTCTTTGTCTGTCATAACACCTTTAGATGTTGAAACGATAGCGATTCCGAGACCACCGAGTACTTTCGGGATTTCATCAGCTTTCGCGTAAACGCGAAGACCTGGTTTCGAGATACGTTTGAGTCCAGTGATGACGCGTTCGTTGCTTGCGCCGTACTTAAGGAATACGCGGAGCGTACCTTGTTTGCTGTCCTCGAGATATTCAACATCGCGGATGAAACCTTCACGTTTGAGGATTTCAGCGACTTCACGTTTGATTGTAGAAGCTGGCATTTCCAACTTCTCATGGCGAACCATGTTTGCATTACGAATGCGTGTAAGCATATCTGCAATCGGATCTGTCATAACCATGCGATGTACCTCCTTTCACAACTTTAATGAATTACCAGCTTGCTTTTTTAACACCAGGGATTTGACCTTTATGAGCAAGATCACGGAACTTAATACGGCTGATACCGAATTTACCAATGTAACCGTGTGGACGGCCAGTGATACTGCAACGGTTGTGTAAACGAACCGCTGAAGAGTTACGTGGGAGTTTGCTCAAGCCGATGTAGTCGCCTTGTGCTTTCAATTCTGCGCGTTGTTCAGCGTAGCGCTCTACGAGTGCTTGGCGTTTTACTTCACGTGCGATCATTGATTTCTTAGCCATGTTGTCGACCTCCCTTATTTTTGGAATGGCATGCCGAGTGCAGTGAGAAGCTCACGTGACTCTTCATCCGTATTTGCAGTTGTAACGATAACGATGTCCATACCACGGACTTTCGATACGCGATCGTAGTCGATCTCTGGGAAGATCAATTGTTCCTTCACGCCTAGCGTGTAGTTACCACGGCCATCGAATGATTTCTTCGATACACCACGGAAGTCACGTACACGTGGAAGTGACACGTTGATCAACTTGTCGAGGAACTCATACATGCGCTCTCCACGAAGTGTTACCTTCGCGCCGATTGGCATACCTTCACGAAGTTTGAAACCAGCGATTGATTTCTTAGCTTTCGTGATGAGTGGCTTCTGACCAGTGAGGAGCTGAAGCTCTTCGACTGCCATGTCAAGTGCTTTCGTGTTCGTAACAGCGTCACCAACACCCATGTTGATTACGATCTTATCGACTTTCGGCGCTTGCATTACAGAAGTATAGTTGAATTTCTCCATCATTACTTTGACGATTTCGTCTTGGTATTTAGCTTTTAAACGGTTCATCAGAAAGTGGACCTCCTTTCTTTAAATCTTCTTATTTATCTAAAGCTTCGCCCGATTTTTTAGCGATACGTACTTTCTTGCCGTCAACCACAGTGAAACCAACGCGTGTTGGGTTTCCTGTCTTAGGGTCGATGAGCATAACGTTCGATACGTGAATCGGTGCTTCTTTCTCGACAATTCCGCCTTGCGGGTTGAGTTGAGAAGGTTTTGAGTGTTTTTTGATCATATTAACGCCTTCGACGATAATGCGATCTTTTTTAGGCATAGCAGTAAGGACAACACCTTGTTTGCCTTTATCTTTACCAGTCATAACCTGAACTTTATCACCTTTTTTGACATGCATCGTTAGAGCACCTCCTTGTAGGAATTCTTTGGAATTAAAGTACTTCCGGTGCCAACGAGACGATCTTCATGAAGTCTTTTTCACGAAGTTCGCGTGCGACTGGTCCGAAGATACGTGTGCCACGTGGGCTTTTATCATCTTTGATGATGACTGCTGCATTTTCGTCAAAACGGATGTACGAACCGTCTTTACGACGAACGCCACGTTTAGTACGAACGACTACTGCGCGTACAACTTCACCTTTTTTGACAACGCCACCTGGTGTTGCTTGTTTAACTGTGCAAACAATTACATCACCGATGTTAGCAGTTTTACGACCAGATCCACCGAGGACTTTGATCGTCAAGACTTCACGAGCTCCTGAGTTATCTGCTACTTTCAAGCGAGATTCTTGTTGAATCATACGATTGTACCTCCCTCCGGATGTTTATTCACCCGAACTAATTAGAGTTTAGATGATTACTGCTTTTTCGACGACTTCTACGAGACGGAAACGTTTGTCCTTAGAAAGTGGACGTGTTTCTTGAATGCGTACAACATCACCGATTTTAGCTGTGTTGCTTTCATCATGCGTTTTATACTTCTTCGAGTAGTTTACGCGTTTGCCGTAGAGCTTGTGCTTTACTTTTGTCTCAACTGAAACAACGATCGTTTTATCCATTTTGTCAGATACGACGCGTCCAGTTAATACTTTGCGGTTGTTAGTGCGTTCCATTGAGTGTTCCTCCTCTCAGAATCCGAGTGAATTATGCGTTGTTGATGCCGAGTTCGCGTTCACGAAGAACGGTTTTCGCGCGTGCAATCGACTTGCGCACTTCACGGATACGAGCAGGGTTCTCAAGCTGACCAGTCGCGAGTTGGAAACGAAGGTTGAACAACTCTTCTTTCCACGAACCGACTTTACCGTTGAGCTCTTCTGTAGTTTGCTGACGGAGATCAGTTGCTTTCATTCGTATCACCACCATTTTCTTCACGTTTTACGAACTTACATTTTACTGGAAGTTTGTGTGATGCAAGACGGAGAGCTTCGCGTGCGATCTCTTCCGATACTCCTGCGATTTCGAACATTACTTTACCCGGTTTGACGACTGCAACCCAGCCCTCCGGAGCACCTTTACCTGAACCCATTCGGACTTCAAGAGGTTTTTTAGTGTATGGTTTGTGTGGGAAGATCTTGATCCACACTTTACCACCACGTTTCATATAACGAGTCATCGCGATACGCGCTGATTCGATTTGACGGCTAGTGATCCAGCTAGCTTCTTGAGCTTGGATACCGAACTCGCCGAAGTGTACTGTAGTACCACGTTTCGCTTTACCACGCATGTTGCCGCGGTGAACACGACGATATTTTACACGTTTTGGTAACAACATGTTGTGTTGCCTCCTTCCCTAGACGGATGTGGATTATTGTTCGTTTGATGCTGCTTTTTTCGTAGGAAGCACTTCACCGTGGTGGAGCCATACTTTTACGCCAATTTTGCCGTAAGTTGTATCAGCTTCAGCAGTACCGTAATCGATGTCTGCACGGAGTGTATGAAGTGGAACTGTTCCTTCTGAATACTTCTCTGAACGAGCGATATCAGCGCCGCCAAGACGACCAGAAACTTCAGTCTTGATTCCTTTGATACCTGAACGCATAGAACGTTGGATTGATTGCTTCATTGCACGACGGAACGAAACACGGCCTTCAAGTTGGCGTGCGATGTTCTCAGCGACAAGTTTAGCAACTGCATCCGGGTTTTTCACTTCAACGACGTTAACGTGAACGCGTTTGCCTTTTGCAAGGTTAGTGATGTCTGTACGAAGTGTTTCGATTTCAGAACCGCCTTTACCGATAACCATACCCGGCTTAGCAGTGTGAAGTGAAATGTTCAAGCGGTTTGCTGCGCGCTCGATTTCAATTTTAGAGACACTAGCGTCTTTAAGACGTTTTTCGATATATTCACGAACTACGTAGTCTTCATGAAGGAGATCAGCATAGTCTTTATCTGCGAACCAACGTGATTCCCAGTCTTTGATGATACCTACGCGAAGACCAGTTGGGTTAATCTTCTGACCCACGGTAATCCCTCCTTATTTTTCAGATACCACGATGTGAACGTGGCTCGTACGTTTGTTGATGCGGCTTGCGCGACCCATTGCACGTGGGCGGAAACGTTTGAGCGTTGGACCTTCGTTTACGTAAGCCTCTGTTACTACGAGGTTTTCGATGTTCATGTCGAAGTTGTGCTCAGCGTTCGCGATTGCCGATTTCAATACTTTCTCAACGATTGGCGTTGCTGCCTTGTTCGTGTAAGCAAGAATCGAAAGTGCTTCGCCGATTTGCTTCCCGCGGATTAAGTCTACTACTAGACGTGCCTTACGAGGAGCAATGCGAACCATATTAGCCGATGCTTTTGATTGCATAATGAGTACCTCCCCTCAGATTAACGTTTAGTCTTCTTATCGTTTCCAGCATGTCCTTTATAAGAACGTGTTGGCGCGAATTCACCAAGTTTGTGACCGACCATATCTTCTGTCACGTAAACCGGTACGTGTTTACGACCATCGTAGACAGCGATCGTGTGACCGATGAACTCTGGGAAGATTGTAGAGCGGCGTGACCAAGTTTTGATAACATGCTTGTCACCAGCTTCGTTGGCTTTATCAACCTTAGCGAGCAAATGGTGATCTGCAAATGGACCTTTTTTCAAGCTGCGACCCATAGTTGTACCTCCCTTTGGCATGATTCAGGAACGGTTCCTGCGAACCGTTCAGAAATCACGTAATTATTTTTTAGAACGACGGACGATATATTTATCGCTCGCTTTGTTTTTCTTACGAGTTTTGTAGCCGAGTGCCGGTTTACCCCAAGGAGTAAGTGGGCCTGAACGACCGATTGGAGCACGTCCTTCACCACCACCGTGTGGGTGATCAACTGGGTTCATTACAGAACCACGAACTGTAGGACGTTTTCCGAGCCAGCGTGAACGACCAGCTTTACCGATATTGACGAGCTCATGCTCTTCGTTACCGACAGCGCCGACTGTTGCACGGCAAGTAGCAAGGATCATACGTGTTTCGCCTGATTGAAGACGAACGATCGCGTATTTACCATCTTTACCGAGAAGCTGAGCAGAAGTACCAGCTGAACGAACGAGCTGACCACCTTTACCTGGCTTAAGTTCGATGTTGTGGATCAATGTACCAACTGGGATGTTTGAAAGTGGAAGAGCGTTACCGACTTTAATGTCAGCCTCAACTCCTGACATGACTTGCATGTCAACTTTCAATCCTTTAGGTGCGAGGATGTAGCGTTTTTCACCATCGATGTAGTGTACAAGAGCGATGTTTGCAGAGCGGTTCGGATCGTACTCGATTGTAGCGATACGGCCAGCGATGCCATCCTTGTTACGTTTGAAGTCGATGATACGGTATTTACGTTTGTGTCCGCCACCTTGGTGACGTACTGTCAAGCGACCTTGGTTGTTACGTCCGCCCTTTTTCGAAAGCTTTTCAGTTAACGATTTTTCAGGACGTGAAGCCGTAATCTCAGCAAAGTCAAGAGCAGTCATATTACGACGACCGTTAGTGGTCGGTTTAAACTTTTTAATTCCCATCGAGAGTTCCCTCCTTTTCTACAGAGTACCGATTAACCGAGGTAATCGAGTTCTTTGCTATCTGCAGTAAGCGTGACGACCGCTTTTTTGCGGCGTGCTGTGTAACCAGCGTGACGACCTACGCGTTTTGCTTTTGGTTTAGAGATAAGTGTGTTGATTTTTTCAACTTTAACGCCGAAGATCGCTTCAACTGCATCTTTGATTTGTGTCTTAGATGCCTTTACGTCTACTTCGAACGTGTACTTTTTCTCAGCCATTTGGTTCACTGAGCGTTCAGTAATTACAGGACGTTTGATAATGTCGTGTGCGTTTGCCATTATGCAAGCACCTCCTCTACTCTCGCAACTGCATCCTTCGTGAAGATGACTTTGTCGTGTGCGACAAGATCAAGGACGTTTACTCCAGCAGCGTCAACGACTGTGACACCCGGAATGTTGCGTGTTGAAAGAACGACTGTCTCGTTGTAATCAGCAGTAACGACGAGGACTTTACGTTCGATTGAAAGAGCAGCGAAGACCGAAATCATGTCTTTTGTTTTCGGAGCATCGATTGTCAATCCTTCAAGAACGATGAACTCGTTGTTAGCGACTTTCGAAGAAAGTGCTGAACGTAATGCGAGACGACGAACCTTTTTAGGAAGTTTATAAGCGTACGAACGTGGTGTTGGACCGAAGACTGTTCCACCGCCAACCCATTGTGGCGAACGGATCGAACCTTGGCGTGCACGACCAGTACCTTTTTGTTTCCATGGTTTACGGCCGCCACCGCGAACTTCCGAGCGACCTTTTGTATCATGTGTACCTTGGCGACGTGAAGCTTGTTGCATGACGATTGCATCGTATACGACTGCTTCGTTTGGCTCGATTCCGAAAACGGTATCTGCCAACTCGATGTCTCCAACTTGTGTACCTGTTTGGTTAAGCAAAGCTACTTTAGGCATTCGTTATTCCTCCTTTCCTTGCAAACAAATTAGTTGCCTTTTACCGCAGTTTTGACGACAACTTGGCTCTTACGTGCGCCTGGGATAGCACCCTTGACGAGGAGTAAGCCGCGTTCTACATCAACTTTTACGATTTCAAGGTTTTGAACAGTGACTTGCTCTCCACCCATGCGTCCTGGGAGCAATTTCCCTTTGAATACACGGTTTGGAGCGACAGGACCCATTGAACCTGGGCGACGGTGGTAACGCGAACCGTGAGCCATTGGACCACGTGATTGGTTGTGACGCTTGATTGCTCCAGCGAAACCTTTACCTTTCGACGTACCTGTTACATCAACCATTTCGCCTGCAGCGAAAGTATCTGCTTTAATCTCTTGACCGATTTCGAAATCTGTTACAGATGTACGGATTTCTTTAATGAAGCGCTTAGGTGTCGCACTAGCTTTCGCTGCGTGACCTTTTTGCGGTTTGTTTTGACGACCTTCTTTGATATCACCAAAGCCGAGTTGGACTGCTTCGTAACCGTCCACTTCCATTGTCTTCAATTGAAGAACAACGTTACCTTCTACTGAAACGACAGTAACCGGTACTACTTCGCCTGACTCGTTGAAGACTTGTGTCATACCGAGTTTAGTTCCTAAGATTCCTTTAGCCATGAGATACACCTCCTAATATTGAATGATTTTGATCTTCTGGCTAGTATCAACTATTTATAGAAGAAAAATTAAAGTTTGATTTCGATGTCAACGCCCGATGGAAGTTCAAGACGCATAAGCGCATCAACTGTTTTCGGTGTTGGGTTAACGATGTCGATCAAACGTTTGTGTGTACGCATTTCGAACTGCTCACGAGCATCTTTGTACTTGTGAACGGCACGAAGTACTGTGTAGATCGCTTTCTCCGTTGGGAGTGGGATCGGACCAGATACAGTAGCACCAGAACGTTTTGCTGTTTCGACAATCTTCTCAGCCGATTGATCAAGCACGCGGTGATCGTATGCTTTCAAACGGATCCGAATTTTTTCATTTGCCATGTTGTTTCCCTCCTTTTCGCCTATTTTGTAAATAGACATTCTCCGCGGAAATTTCCACACTAGCCATGGCAATGCCGCCTGGTGTGTCATAACCTCCCGCTTCATCGCGTTGTGTTTGTGACCAACATATTCTAGTTTACTTAATTCCAAGCAGGAAAGCAAGTAAAATAAAAATAGAATTTGTTTTCAAGTCTCTCACCACTCGCACAAACACTTTCCTCAGTATATAAGATGTCTGACCATGTTGCAAGACTGTTTTCAGCAAATCAAAAAAAAGGTCTTCCGTCACGGGAGACGGAAGACCTTTTGTCTTAAAAATTACTCAACGATTTCTGTAACTGATCCAGCGCCTACTGTACGGCCACCTTCACGGATTGAGAAACGAGTTTCTTTTTCAAGAGCGATTGGCGCGATGAGTTCAACAGTCAATTCGATGTTGTCCCCAGGCATTACCATTTCAGTTCCTTCTGGAAGTTGGCACATACCAGTTACGTCAGTTGTACGGAAGTAGAACTGTGGACGGTAGTTACCGAAGAATGGCGTGTGACGGCCACCCTCTTCTTTTGAAAGGATGTAAACTTGCGCTTTGAAAGTTTTGTGCGGTGTGATTGTGTTTGGTTTCGCGAGAACTTGTCCACGCTCGATGTCGTCACGTGATACACCACGGAGAAGTGCTCCGATGTTGTCGCCAGCTTCAGCATAGTCAAGAAGCTTACGGAACATCTCTACACCAGTACATACTGATTTTTTAGTTTCTTCGTGAAGACCAACGATTTCAACTTCGTCGTTGACTTTAAGAACTCCACGCTCAACGCGGCCAGTAGCAACTGTACCACGACCAGTGATTGAGAAAACATCCTCAACTGGCATCATGAAGTCTTTTTCAGTGTCACGAGTTGGCTCAGGGATGTACTCATCAACAGCTGTCATGAGTTCCATGATTTTTTCTTCCCATTTAGCTTCGCCGTTAAGCGCGCCGAGAGCAGATCCTTGGATAACTGGGAGGTCATCGCCTGGGAAGTCGTACTCAGAAAGAAGTTCGCGGATTTCCATTTCAACGAGTTCAAGAAGCTCTTCGTCGTCAACCATGTCGACTTTGTTCATGAATACTACGATGAAAGGAACACCTACTTGACGTGAAAGCAAGATGTGCTCACGTGTTTGTGGCATTGGACCATCAGTTGCAGAAACAACGAGGATCGCGCCGTCCATTTGTGCAGCACCAGTGATCATGTTTTTAACATAGTCAGCGTGACCTGGGCAGTCAACGTGTGCATAGTGGCGTTTTTCTGTTTCGTACTCGATGTGAGCTGTTGCGATAGTGATACCGCGCTCGCGCTCTTCTGGAGCACCATCGATTTGGTCAAACTTAGTTGCAGCTTTACCTTGTGCTTTTGCAAGTACAGCTGAGATAGCTGCTGTTAAAGTTGTTTTACCGTGGTCGACGTGGCCAATTGTACCAACGTTAACGTGCGGTTTAGAACGGTCGAATTTTTCTTTACCCATTCTGAATTCCTCCTCTATGTGTCTAATAATATTTTATAACTAGGAAGGTGAATCGTCGAATAACGTACACCTTCCTTAGCTTACACTAATCATAAAAGCGTGACAACCTGTGAAGGATTAGCCGTTTGCTTTTTTGATGATTTCTTCAGCAACTGATTTCGGTACTTCTTCGTAGTGATCGAAGTGCATCGAGTACGTTCCGCGACCTTGTGTGCGTGAACGAAGACCAGTAGCGTAACCGAACATCTCTGAAAGTGGAATCATCGAACGAACGACTTGAGCGTTCCCACGAGCTTCCATACCTTCAACGCGTCCACGGCGTGATGTAACATCACCCATGATGTCTCCCATGTATTCATCTGGGATAACGATTTCAACTTTCATCATTGGCTCAAGGATAACAGCGCCGCTCTTATCTTTAAGTTGTTTGACGGCCATTGAAGCCGCGATTTTAAATGCCATCTCGTTTGAGTCGACATCGTGGTACGAACCGAAAACGAGTGCCGCTTTAACGTCAACTACTGGATAACCAGCAAGGATACCGTTTTGAAGCGCTTCTTCGATTCCGTGTTCAACCGCTGGGATGTATTCACGTGGAACAACACCACCGACGATTTTGTTGTTGAACTCAAAGCCAGCACCTTCTTCGTTTGGCTCGAATTCTACGACGACGTGACCATACTGACCACGACCACCTGATTGACGAGCAAACTTAGAATCGATTTTCGCCGCTTGGCGGATCGTTTCACGGTAAGCTACTTGTGGAGCACCAACATTTGCTTCGACTTTGAATTCGCGACGCATACGGTCAACGATGATGTCGAGGTGAAGCTCACCCATACCTGAGATGATCGTTTGACCAGTCTCTGGGTTAGTTTCAGTGCGGAATGTTGGATCCTCTTCAGCAAGCTTAGCGAGTGCTTGACCCATTTTATCTTGGTCAGCTTTCGTTTTAGGCTCGATTGCGACCGAGATAACTGGTTCTGGGAATGTCATTGATTCGAGAACGACGTTGTCTTTCTCTGAACAAAGCGTATCACCAGTAGTAGTATCTTTAAGACCTACAGCTGCTGCGATGTCACCAGCGAAGACCATTGGGATCTCCTCACGGCTGTTCGCGTGCATTTGAAGGATACGTCCAAGACGCTCACGTTTACCTTTTGTTGAGTTCTTGACGTATGATCCTGCCGAAGCTGTACCAGAGTACACACGGAAGAACGTCAATTTACCAACATACGGGTCAGTCATAACTTTGAATGCAAGTGCAGAGAATGGCGCTTCGTCAGTTGACTCACGAACGATCTCTTCATCTGTATCCATGTTAATTCCTGTGATTGCTTTTACGTCGACTGGTGATGGGAGGTAGTCAAGGACTGCGTCAAGCATAAGCTGAACACCTTTGTTCTTGAATGCCGAACCAACGAGAACTGGGTAGAAATCAACTGTAAGTGTCGCTTTACGGATACCCGCTTTAAGCTCTTCAATTGTGATTTCCTCGCCCTCGAGGTATTTCATCATCATTTCTTCTTCGTAATCTGCAACTGCTTCGATTAATGACGCACGAAGTTCTTCAGCTTCTTCTGCGAATTCTGCAGGGAAACCTTCAGTTTCTTCGATGTCAGTACCGAGGTCGTTACCGTACATGTAAGTTTTCTTTTCAACGAGGTCGATGATTCCTTTGAATTCATCTTCAGCGCCGATTGGGATTTGGATTGCGTGTGCGTTCGCTTGAAGGCGGTCGCGGAGCGTTCCAACCGAGTACAGGAAGTCTGCACCGATTTTATCCATTTTGTTAACGAAAACGATACGTGGTACGCCGTAAGTTGTAGCTTGGCGCCATACTGTCTCAGTTTGTGGCTCAACACCAGACTGAGCATCAAGTACTGCTACCGCACCATCAAGTACACGGAGTGAACGTTCAACTTCAACAGTGAAGTCTACGTGTCCAGGTGTATCGATGATGTTTACGCGGTTACCTTTCCATTGTGCAGTTGTTGCTGCCGATGTAATCGTGATTCCGCGCTCTTGCTCTTGCTCCATCCAGTCCATCTGTGAAGCACCTTCGTGCGTTTCACCAATCTTGTGGATACGACCCGTGTAATAGAGGATACGCTCAGTCGTTGTTGTTTTACCAGCATCGATGTGGGCCATGATCCCGATATTACGGGTGTTCTTAAGGGAGAATTCTCTTGCCATCTTTAAACATTCTCCTTTCGCATTTTAGTTTAGTGTCCGTGTGTTGCCACACGTCATGACTATACCCGAAAGCCACCTCATATTTCCATACAAAATGGCATAGATGAGGTGGTTAATTCCGGATTTACCAGCGGTAGTGAGCAAACGCTTTGTTCGCTTCCGCCATTTTGTGCATATCTTCGCGCTTCTTAACAGAAGCACCAGTGTTGTTTGCAGCGTCCATGATTTCGTTAGCAAGACGAGCATCCATTGTTTTCTCGTTACGGAGACGTGAGTAGTTCACGAGGTAACGAAGTGCGAGTGTCGTACGGCGCTCAGGGCGGACTTCGACAGGAACTTGATAGTTAGCTCCACCTACACGGCGTGCTTTTACTTCAAGAACTGGCATGATGTTGTTCATCGCCTCTTCAAAAACTTCCATTGCATCGCGACCTGAACGTTCAGCGATAGTTTCGAAAGCTTTGTATAAGATTTGTTGAGCAGTACCTTTTTTACCATCTAACATAAGACGGTTGATAAGGCGGGTAACGAGTTTAGAGTTGTAGATCGGATCAGCCATTACATCACGGCGTTCTACTTGACCTTTACGTGGCATTCCGAGTCCCTCCTTTCATATAGTGAGGTGATATCTTCTGATATCTAGATTATTTTTTTGCTGCTTTTGGACGTTTAGTACCATATTTCGAACGACCTTGCATACGGCCGTCAACTCCAGCTGTATCGAGTGCACCACGAACGATGTGGTAACGTACCCCTGGTAAGTCTTTTACGCGACCGCCGCGAATAAGAACAACACTGTGTTCTTGCAAGTTGTGGCCGATACCTGGGATGTAAGCTGTTACTTCCATTGTGTTCGTTAAACGTACACGTGCGTACTTACGAAGAGCCGAGTTCGGTTTCTTCGGAGTCATTGTACCTACACGAGTACAAACACCACGTTTTTGTGGTGAGCTGATGTCAGTACGAGCTTTAATAAAGCTGTTGTACCCTTTGTTCAGCGCTGGCGAATCTGATTTCACAACTTTTGATTGACGTCCTTTACGGACTAATTGGTTGATAGTAGGCATCTTTGAGATCCTCCCTTCCTGAATTCATGACAAGTTTCAAAACCACCGAGCCGGGTGGTTCATCGAAAGTCATAATGAAACGTTTTGCGTGGCTCAGGCATTCCATCGCCACACAAAACGTATTATCAAACTTTCTTAATGGCAACAGCAGTTGCAGCAACGTCGATTCCACAAGCCTTACCAAGCTCAAGCTTAGAAGGAACGCTCACGACTGGAACGTTTGCTTGTTTCGCCGCGTCGAGCAATGCTTGCTTTACGTGTTCATCTGCGTCATCTGCGATGATCACTTCCGACGCCTTGCCAGATCGCAATGCTTTGAGCGTTTGCTTTTGACCGACAAACTTCAAATCTGCGCCGACTACTTTTTTGTAAGACATGAAGATATCCTCCAAAATAACACAGCCGGTTGGCAACACTATATCATAGTAGCACCGCCATACCGGCGTGTCAAGGCGTTTTATTCTACAGGAGAATCTGCTTCTACAGGTGTTTCGCCTGCTATTTCGAGACCGATTTGACGGTAACGTGTCATTCCTGTACCAGCTGGAACAAGTTTACCGATAATAACGTTCTCTTTCAAGCCGCGAAGGTAGTCGCTCTTCCCTTTAATCGCCGCATCCGTAAGGACACGAGTAGTTTCCTGGAACGAAGCAGCTGATAGGAACGAATCCGTTTCAAGCGACGCTTTTGTGATACCGAGGAGAACTGGTTTAGCCGAAGCGAGTGCTTTACCGGCACGGAGCGCTTCTTTACATGCTTCTTTAAACGTGCTGATATCGACAAGCGAACCTGGTAAGAGTGATGTCTCACCTGATTCGATGACGCGGACGCGACGGATCATCTGACGTACCATGACCTCGACGTGCTTGTCACCGATCTCAACCCCCTGCATCCGGTATACTTTTTGAACTTCTTGGAGAAGATAGTTCTGTACGCCTGATACACCTTTGACGTTCAAGAGTTCTTTCGGGTCGATTGAACCTTCTGTGAACACTTGTCCGGCTTTGACTTCTTCACCGAGTTGAACACGCAGACGCGATCCGAAAGGAATCGTGTATGTCCGTGTCTCGCTCAGACCTTGAATCGTCAACTCACGCTTGTCACGCGACTCCGTAAAGTCGATGACTTGTCCGTCGATCTCCGAGATGACCGCTTGACCTTTCGGGTTACGGGCCTCGAACAACTCCTGGATACGCGGGAGACCTTGTGTGATATCGTCTCCGGCAACCCCACCTGTGTGGAAGGTACGCATTGTAAGCTGCGTTCCCGGCTCACCGATTGATTGTGCCGCGATGATTCCGACTGCTTCGCCGACTTCGACGTCGTTACCAGTCGCAAGGTTACGTCCGTAACATTTCTTACAGACACCATGACTTGTGTTACATGTGAAGGCTGTACGAATCTCAACGTTGTCGATGCCTGCGTCCGTAATCGCACGCGCGATATCTTCGTCGATGAGTTCGTTTGTTGAAACGAGAACGGCACCTGTTTCCGGGTGAACGACTTTTTCAAACGCTGTACGGCCAACAAGACGGTCGTAAAGGTTTTCAATTTCTTCCGTTCCTTCACGAAGTGCTGTGACGCGGATACCACGATCCGTTCCACAATCATCTTCACGAATGATAACATCTTGCGCTACGTCAACGAGACGACGAGTCAGGTAACCTGAATCGGCAGTCTTCAAGGCTGTATCGGCAAGACCTTTACGCGCACCGTGCGTCGAGATGAAGTATTCCTGAACCGTCAGACCCTCACGGAACGAAGATTTGATCGGGAGCTCGATGATCCGTCCACTTGGAGCGGCCATGAGTCCACGCATCCCTGCAAGCTGCGTAAAGTTTGACGCGTTACCACGGGCACCGGAGTCACTCATCATGAAGATCGGGTTGAGACGGTTAAGGGATTTCATCAGACGAGACTGAATTTCATCCTTCGCATCATTCCACGATTTAACGACACGCTCATAGCGCTCTTCTTCTGTGATGAGACCACGACGGTACGATTTCATAACGCGGTCAACATTATCTTGTGCCTCGACGAGGATTTCCTGTTTGTCCGGAAGTACGATGATATCGGCGATACCAACCGTAATACCCGCACGTGTCGAGTGTTTGAAACCAAGGTTTTTCATTCGGTCAAGCATGCGGCTCGTTTCAGTCGTTTCAAAACGCTTGAAGACTTCCGCGATGACATTTCCGAGGAATCCTTTTTTGAATGGTTCGATGATCGGACGGCTCTTGATTTCAGCAGCGACATCCGTTCCTTTTTCAAGGAAGTACTGATCAGGCGTTGCTTCCTGCAGATTGCTCATCGATGGTTCATTCAAGTATGGGAACGTCGTTGGGAGGATCTCGTTGAAGATCAACTTACCGACCGTCGTAACCAATAATTTCTCGTTTTGCGCTTCCGTGAATGTCGGGTTTTTAAGAACGCCGGCTGGAACTGCAACACGTGTATGGAAGTGGACATACCCATTTTGGTAGGCAATCAACGCTTCGTTCACGGTCGAGAATGTTTTCCCTTCGCCGATTGCGTTTTCACGCTCAAGCGTCAGGTAGTAGTTACCGAGGACCATATCCTGCGATGGTGTAACAACAGGTTTACCGTCTTTCGGGTTCAAGATGTTTTGAGCAGCGAGCATGAGAAGACGTGCTTCTGCTTGTGCTTCTGCCGAGAGTGGTACGTGAACCGCCATTTGGTCACCATCGAAGTCGGCGTTGTATGCCGTACATACGAGTGGGTGAAGGCGAATCGCGCGACCTTCGACGAGCGTTGGTTCGAACGCCTGGATACCGAGACGGTGAAGGGTCGGGGCACGGTTCAAGAGAACCGGATGCTCACGGATGACTTCTTCTAAAACGTCCCAAATTTCAGGTTGTACACGTTCGATTTTCCGTTTTGCACTCTTAATGTTAGGTGCGATGCCACGTGAGACAAGCTCTTTCATGACAAACGGTTTGAAGAGCTCAAGGGCCATTTCTTTCGGAAGACCACACTGATACATCTTCAGGTTTGGACCAACGACGATAACCGAACGACCAGAGTAGTCGACACGTTTACCGAGCAAGTTTTGACGGAAACGTCCTTGTTTCCCTTTCAACATATGTGAAAGAGATTTTAATGGACGGTTACCCGGTCCAGTAACAGGACGACCGCGACGACCGTTATCAATCAAGGCATCAACCGCTTCTTGCAACATCCGTTTTTCATTCTGAACGATGATGTTCGGAGCGCCAAGGTCAAGAAGACGCTTGAGACGGTTGTTACGGTTGATGACACGACGGTACAAATCGTTTAAGTCAGATGTCGCGAAACGTCCACCATCAAGCTGGACCATCGGACGGAGTTCCGGCGGGATGACCGGTAATACTTCAAGAACCATCCACTCCGGGTTGTTGCCTGAGTTACGGAAGGCATCGAGGACTTCAAGGCGTTTAATCGCACGAGTACGACGTTGTCCTTGAATCATTCGAAGATCTTCACGTAAGCCAGCTACTTCTTTTTCGAGTTCAACGTCGCGAAGCAATTTACGAACGGCTTCTGCACCCATTTCAGCGGTAAACGAACTACCGAATTTCTCGCGGTATGCGCGATACTCTTTTTCTGAAAGGAGTTGTTTCTTCTCGAGTGTCGATTCGCCTGGATCCGTTACGACGTACGACGCGAAGTAAATGATCTCTTCGAGTGCACGTGGTGACATATCAAGGACGAGACCCATACGACTTGGGATTCCTTTGAAGTACCAAATGTGCGAAACCGGTGCAGCAAGTTCAATGTGACCCATGCGTTCACGGCGGACTTTCGACTTCGTGACTTCAACGCCACAGCGGTCACAAATGATTCCTTTATAACGGATTCGTTTGTATTTCCCACAGTAACATTCCCAGTCTTTCGTCGGACCAAAAATCCGTTCACAGAACAAGCCGTCTTTCTCTGGCTTGAGCGTACGATAGTTGATCGTTTCCGGCTTCTTCACTTCCCCGAAAGACCATGAACGGATCTTTTCAGGGGAAGCGAGGCCGATTTTCATATATTCAAATCTATTAACATCTACCAAGGGGTGGACCTCCCTTTCGCTTATTCCTCTTCAGTAACAACTGGTGCGACAGGCGCTTGAACTTCTTCGAGTGCTGGAGTCGCGTTCGGGATGTTGTCCTCGTCGTCGTCTTTCATTTCGATCTCTTCATCTTCGGCAGACATCATCTTAACATCCATACCCAGTGATTGAAGCTCTTTAATGAGGACTCGGAACGATTCCGGTACGCCCGGTTGTGGTACATTTTCACCTTTAACAATCGCTTCATATGCTTTGACACGACCGATTGTATCATCCGACTTGATTGTCAGGATCTCTTGGAGCGTATAAGCGGCACCATATGCTTCCAGTGCCCATACTTCCATCTCACCGAAACGCTGTCCACCGAACTGGGCTTTACCACCGAGCGGCTGCTGCGTAACGAGTGAGTAAGGACCCGTCGAACGTGCGTGAAGTTTATCATCGACCATGTGGGCGAGTTTGATCATATACATGACACCGACCGAGATACGGTTGTCGAAGGCTTCACCAGAACGTCCATCATAAAGGATGGTTTTGGCGTCGCGATCCATACCGGCTTCTTCAATCGTTGCCCAAACATCTTCCTCACGCGCACCATCGAATACCGGTGATGCGACTTTGATTCCGAGTTGGCGTGCAGCCATACCAAGGTGAAGCTCGAGCAACTGCCCGATGTTCATCCGTGATGGTACACCAAGTGGGTTCAACATGATGTCGATTGGTGTGCCGTCTGGCATGTACGGCATGTCTTCTTCTGGCAAGATACGTGAGATAACACCTTTGTTACCGTGACGTCCCGCCATTTTATCTCCTTCGTGAATCTTACGCTTCTGAACGATGTACGCACGGATCAACTGGTTGACACCAGGTGACAGTTCGTCGCCGTTATCACGATCGAAGATTTTCACGTCAAGGATGATACCGTCGCCGCCGTGCGGTACACGGAGTGATGTATCACGGACTTCACGTGCTTTTTCACCGAAGATGGCATGAAGCAGGCGTTCTTCAGCTGTCAATTCCGTTACGCCCTTAGGTGTAACTTTACCGACCAGGATATCCCCGTCTTTAACTTCAGCACCGACGCGGATGATTCCGCGGTCGTCGAGGTTTTTCAGGGCGTCGTCGCCGACGTTCGGAATGTCACGAGTGATCTCTTCCGGTCCGAGTTTTGTATCACGCGACTCACACTCATATTCCTCGATGTGGATCGACGTGTAGACATCGTCTTTCACGAGACGTTCGCTCATGATGACGGCATCCTCGTAGTTGTAACCATCCCATGTCATGAAACCGACGAGTACGTTACGACCAAGCGCAAGTTCCCCACCGTCCATCGATGGACCATCTGCAAGAATCTCGCCTTTATCGACTGGATCGCCTGCTTTGATGATTGGTTTTTGGTTATAGCACGTTCCTTGGTTGGAACGGATGAATTTTTGAATCTTGTAACGATCGAGTTCACCTTGAACGATGTTGCCATCGACTTCCGTCGTACGACGGACAAGGATTTCACGCGCCGTTACACGCTCAGCGATACCTGAGTGTTTAGCAACAACCGCAGCACCTGAGTCTTTCGCAGACACGTACTCCATTCCTGTTCCGACAATCGGTGATTCCGGATCGAGAAGTGGGACGGCCTGACGTTGCATGTTTGCTCCCATGAGGGCACGGTTCGAGTCATCGTTCTCAAGGAACGGGATACATGCCGTCGCTGCCGAAACAACCTGTTTCGGAGATACGTCCATGTAATCGACACGAGCTGGTTCGACAGACAAGTTTTGTCCACGGAAACGTGACAAGACGTGTGTATCTTGGAACGTCTTCTCTTCCGTCAACAACATGTTTGCCTGTGCGACGACGTAGAGATCTTCTTCGTCTGCCGTCATGTAGTGGATTTCATTCGTGACGACACCCGTTTCCGGATCGACACGACGGTATGGTGCTTCAATGAAACCATACTCATTGACCTTCGCGAACGAAGACAGTGAGTTGATCAGCCCGATGTTCGGACCCTCAGGCGTTTCGATTGGACACATACGGGAATAATGCGAGTAGTGAACATCTCGGACTTCGAAGCCGGCACGCTCACGTGTAAGACCACCGGGTCCAAGTGCAGAGAGACGACGTTTGTGCGTCAACTCGGCAAGCGGGTTCGTTTGGTCCATGAACTGTGACAACTGCGAGCTACCGAAGAACTCTTTAATCGATGCGATAACCGGACGAATGTTGATCAATGCCTGTGGCGTGATCGCGTTCTGATCCTGAATCGACATCCGCTCCTTAACGACACGTTCCATACGGGAAAGCCCGATCCGGAACTGGTTTTGGAGCAATTCACCGACTGAACGGAGACGACGGTTACCGAGGTGGTCGATATCGTCTGTCGTTCCTACTTCATGCAACAAGTTGAAGAAGTAGTTGATAGCAGAAATCATGTCAGCAGGCGTAATGTGCTTGATGTCACGATCGATGTTACCGTTACCGATGATATTGATGATGCGTTCACCTTCAGCATCGTCCGGTGCGAACACCTTGATCGACTGCAAGTTGAAGGCTTCGCCTTGTGTTACGCCGCCAGTTGGCGTCGCTTCGATATAACCGACAGATCCTTCAAGGAATGGCAGAACCTTATCGAGCATACGACGATCAAGGACTGTTCCTTCTTCTGCGATTACTTCACCTGTTTCCGGGTCCACAAGCGTTTCCGCAAGTTTCTGTCCGAACAGACGATTCTTCAAATGAAGTTTTTTATTGATTTTATAACGACCAACGTTTGCCAAATCATAACGTTTCGGGTCAAAGAACCGTGACACGAGAAGTGCTTTCGCATTTTCGACAGTCGGTGGCTCTCCCGGACGCAGACGCTCATAAATCTCAATGAGGGCTTTTTCCGTTGTTTCTGTATTATCTTTTTCAAGGGAGTTGCGGAGGTATTCATCATCTCCAAGGAGATCGATGATTTCCTGATCCGTGCCGAAACCAAGAGCACGTAAAAGAACCGTTACTGGAATCTTACGCGTGCGGTCGATTCGGACATATACGATATCCTTCGCATCTGTCTCAAGTTCGAGCCATGCTCCACGGTTCGGGATGACCGTTGCCGAAAATCCACGTTTACCGTTCTTATCTAACTTATTGTTGTAATACACACTTGGCGAACGAACAAGCTGAGAAACGATGACTCGTTCCGCACCATTAATAATGAATGTTCCCGACTCCGTCATAAGCGGGAAGTCACCCATGAAGACTTCTTGTTCCTTCAATTCACCCGTCTCTTTGTTTTGAAGACGGACTTTTACGCGTAGTGGTGCCGAATAGGTCACATCGCGTTCTTTTGATTCATCAATCGAATACTTCGGCTCTCCGAGCGAGTAGTCGATGAATTCTAATACGAGATTTCCAGTGAAGTCGGAAATCGGCGAGATATCATGAAACATCTCACGAAGACCTTCCCGCAGGAACCATTCGTATGAATTCGTTTGAATCTCAATAAGATTTGGAAGTTCTAATACTTCGCTGATACGTGCATAGCTTCTTCTCTGACGGTGACGACCGTACTGAACAAGTTGACCAGTCAACTGATTCACCTCTCAGACCCACTTCTTCTTCTAGAGAAGGACGGGTGTAATATCGAACATTGAAGCCATTTTTTGACCGATAAGCGCAAAAAAGCGACGTCTTGTCTACTCAATCATCTGTAGTCGAGAACGCCAGCTGCTTCAAACTGCTTATCCAAAAATCACTCCAATGGCATTTTATAATACTATCATAGACATTAGACAAGGTCAACGACAAATCACTCGATTTGTCAAGACCGAATTGATTTAAATATCGAGTACCCTTTATCCCGGGTAACGGTTTCACATGAACCAAAGACTTCTTCCATCAGTTTTTTCGCTGACGGTCCGCCTTGTTTTTTCTGAATGACGACCCATAAGGCACCGCCGATTTCCAAATGATCATACGCTTCCCGTAAAATCCGGTGAACTACAGTTTTTCCTGCGCGAATCGGTGGATTCGTCACGATCGCTGCAAACGTCTGATCAACCACGCCAGCGTATCCGTCACTTACACCGGTCGTCACGGAAACACCATTCGCACGTGCGTTGTCAGCAGCAAGCTCAAGTGCCCGCTCGTTTACATCAACCAAAACCGCTTCTCGTCCGGTCGTCTTCGCAAGCGAAATACCCATCGGACCGTATCCACAACCGACATCAAGAATTGCACCGGTGACGTCTGGTTCGACAAATGCTTCTATTAAAAGACGTGAACCAAAATCAATGCCGCCTTTTGAAAAGACACCATGATCGGATGTAAAACGGAACGTTTCACCACGTAATACAAACTCCCACGACTTCGGATCCCGTTTCGAGGAGGGATCATTTGTGTAATAATGATCGGCCATGTTTCCTTCCCCTCTCTGCATTAAAGTTGAAAACAAAAGAAGCCCGCAAAGCGAGCTTCTTTTGTTTTACGTGAAGAAGAAAATTACTTAACTTCTACAGTAGCGCCAGCTTCTTCAAGCTTAGCTTTGATTGCGTCAGCGTCTTCTTTCGAAACGCCTTCTTTAACTGGAGCTGGAGTTCCGTCAACGAGTGCTTTCGCTTCTTTAAGACCGAGGCCTGTCAATTCGCGAACTGCTTTGATGACGTTGATTTTACCAGATCCTGCGTTTGTGAGGATAACGTCGAATTCAGTTTGCTCTTCAGCTGCTGCTGCGCCTGCACCTGCTGCTGCTACTGGAGCTGCTGCTGATACGCCGAATTCTTCTTCGATTGTTTTTACGAGTTCGTTAAGTTCAAGAACAGTCATGCCCTTGAGGTCTTCGATAAATTGCTCTTTGTTGAAAGCCATTATGGTTTTCCTCCTTTGATTTAGCCCACGTTGGGGTTTGAAAAATTGTGTGTTTGCCTATCCCGCTAAGCGGACATTAAGCAGATTGTTCTTCTTTTTGCTCTGCAATTGCGTTCGTTGCCACCGCAAGACCACGGATTGGCGCTTGAAGCACGCTGAGAAGCATCGAAAGGAGACCTTCGCGTGATGGAAGTTCCGCAAGGGCTTTGACATCTTCTACTGAAGTGACTTTGCCTTCGATGATACCACCTTTAAGCTCAAGAGCTTTGTGTTCTTTCGAGAAGTTGTTTAAGATCTTAGCTGGAGCGATAACGTCTTCATTGCTGAAGGCGATCGCAGTAGGACCTGTAAAGACTTCCTCAAGACCTTCAAGATTGCTTTGAACTGCTGCACGGCGGAGGAGACCGTTTTTGTAAACTTTGAATTCAACACCCGCTTCGCGGAGTTGTTTACGAAGTTCAGTTACTTCGTCTACTGTGAGACCACGGTAGTCGACGACGATCGTTCCAGCACTCGCTTGCATTTTCTCAGCGATCTCAGATACGAGATCCGCTTTGACAGCGATAACTTTTTCGTTTGCCATTTCTGTTGCACCTCCTGGTAAATGGAATGTACCGGCGCGAGGGGCTGCTCGATTTCAAATAAAAAGCCTCCGTCTGCGAAGCAGAGGAGGCGTAATCGTCAAAAAGGATACCTGAACAAACAGGCTCTCTGAGCAAGAACACCTCGGAAGGGTTTATGCTCAATCGATGAGCACCTTCTGTCTACGGTATGTCGAATATATCAACGTTTTATACTGTAACAGCGTTCTTAGAACGTTGTCAAGTTCGTTTTAGACGAAATTATTTCGCGAAGTCAGCTGAAGATACTTTTACACCAGGACCCATTGTTGAAGCGATCGCGATGTTCTTAAGGTAGATACCTTTAGCAGTAGCAGGCTTAACTTTAACGAGTGTTTCGATGACTGTGTTGATGTTCTCAACAAGTTTCGTGTCATCAAATGATTTTTTACCGACAGGAACGTGGATGTTACCTGATTTGTCGACACGGTACTCAACTTTACCAGCTTTGATATCGTTGATTGCTTTTGTGACGTCAAATGTAACTGTTCCTGTTTTCGGGTTAGGCATGAGGCCTTTAGGTCCGAGAACACGACCGAGTTTACCAACTTCACCCATCATGTCAGGTGTCGCAACGATAACATCGAAGTCGAACCATCCTTGTTGGATTTTAGTGATGTACTCAGAATCACCAGCGAAGTCTGCTCCAGCAGCTTCCGCTTCTTTCAATTTCTCACCTTTAGCAAAGACGAGAACTTTTTGTGTTTTACCAGTACCGTGTGGCAATACGACTGCTCCACGGATTTGTTGATCTGCTTTCTTCGGATCGACTCCGAGACGAACAGCAAGTTCGATTGTTTCATCGAATTTCGCAGTTGCAGACTTTTTAGTCAAGTCTACCGCTTCAGCGAGTTCGTATGAAACCGTACGATCGATAAGTTTAGCAGCTTCTTTATACTTCTTACCCATTTTAGGTTCCTCCTTTGTGGTTGTGCGGAAAATCCTCCCACATAATGAAAGGGTAGCAAGGCTTCAAGTAACTATCCGCCTGCGACCCTCATCGTTGTTCATTGCAATCAAAAGACTCAGTCTTCGATTACGATACCCATAGAACGTGCAGTACCTTCAACCATCAACATCGCTGTTTCAACAGATGCTGCGTTGAGGTCTGGCATTTTCGTTTCAGCGATTTCGCGAACTTTGTCACGTTTGACAGTCGCTACTTTCTTACGGTTAGGCTCGCCTGAACCGCTCTCGATTCCAGCTGCTTTCTTCAAGAGAACTGCTGCTGGTGGAGTTTTAGTAATAAACGTAAATGAACGATCTTCAAAAACCGTGATGACTACAGGAATAATCAAGCCGGCTTGGTCTTGTGTACGAGCGTTGAACTCTTTACAGAAGCCCATGATGTTCACACCTGCTTGACCGAGTGCCGGTCCAACTGGTGGAGCTGGGTTTGCTTTGCCCGCAGGAATTTGAAGTTTAACTAGTTTCATAACCTTCTTCGCCACGAGACACACCTCCTTAATTCTTTAATGTGGTTTAATTGGACGTTGCGCGTCCTCCCACTCATTCTATTCGACGAGTAATTTATCGAAATAAGCACAACATCAAACAGGAAAAATTGTACCATTAAAACAAAAGTTTCGCAATAGGAAACTTAATCTATTTTCTCAACCTGTGAGAAATCAAGCTCGACTTTTGTTTCACGACCGAACATATCGACAGAAACCTTCATTTTTTCCGTTTCCGTGTCGAGCTCTTCAACCGTTCCTTCCAAGTTCTCAAACGCACCTTCTTTGATCCGAACAATTTGTCCCATTGCAAAGTCGTAACGACTCTTCATGTCGACAAGTCCCATTGATCCAAGAATGTTTTCTGCTTCTTCAGGAAGAAGTGGTGTCGGTTTTGAACCGCCGCCGACCGAACCAAGGAATCCTGTGACGTTCGGCGTGTTACGGACGACGTACCAAGAATCATCCGTCATGACCATTTCCACGAGGACATACCCCGGGAAGATCTTGATTTCACGTTCCTTGATTTTCGTCTCGCCTTTTTTATTTGTTACTTCTTCCTGTACCGTTTCGATCGGAACGAGTACACGGAAGATTTTCTCGTCCATGTTCATAGACTCGATCCGACGCTCAAGGTTCGCCTTGACGTTGTTTTCGAATCCAGAGTACGTTTGGACAACAAACCACTGCTTATCCATGGTACGTCACCTCTTCTTTTTACTTAATCAACCAACTCATGAATGCGCTGAGCCCAGAATCGACACCAAAGATGAAGACACCCATGAAAATGACCATACCGATTACGGTCAGTGTATACTTCGTCAGTTCTTTTCGTTTTGGCCAGCTCGTCTTTTTCAGTTCATTCCATACGTCACGCAAAAATTTCATCGTACTTTCCCTCCAGGATGTATTAAATCGGGACAGATGAAGCCTTATTTCGCTTCTTTATGAATCGTATGCGCGTTACAGCGGCGACAGAACTTTTTCAGTTCCAAGCGGATGCTGACATCCTCTTTTTTCATCGTCGTGTAGTCGCGGGCACCGCAAATATCACAAGCAAGGCCTACTTTCTTCGCCATCTCAAAAGACCTCCTTCTTTGCCACTCTTTCTCTTTGCGAAAAGAAGTCTCTCTCCAAAAAAGAGCGTAAAAAAAAACGCCTATGAGCGGCGTCTCGCTAGTAAGGCGCTATTTATACAGTAGCACACCCGGATTCAGTGGTCAATCCACCTCTCGATCATACTGTCAGTTTCCGCGCCTCGAGGTACCGTTCCAGTTTCTTCTTGACGCGTTGTAACGCATTATCGATCGATTTCACATGGCGGTCAAGATCATCTGAGATTTCTTGATACGTTCTACCGTCCAAGTACAGAGCCAGAACCTTTCGTTCCAGATCACTTAAAATCTCATCCATCTTACTTTCAATATCGGCATACTCTTCCCGGTTGACGATCAGAATCTGCGGATCAGACGGCGCCGTCGACGTGATGATATCGAGTAACGTCCGCTCCGATTCGTCATCGTAAATCGGTTTATCCAGCGAGATGTACGAATTAAGCGGAATATGTTTTTGACGTGTCGCCGTTTTGATGGCTGTGATCATCTGTCGTGTAATGCAGAGTTCGGCAAATCCTTTAAAAGAAGCTAGTTTATCGGTTCGATAATCCCGGACCGCTTTATACAGTCCGATCATGCCTTCTTGAACGATATCTTCCCGGTCCGCTCCGATTAAGAAGTAAGACCGTGCTTTAGCTCGTACGAAGTTGCGATACCGCTCGATCAGAAATTCGAGCGCATCACTGTTGTCAAATACCTTCGCTTGTTCCACAAGCGCCTCATCGGTCATGCACTCAAACTGGTCGAACGAAACCAAACTCATCCTTCATCCCTCCAAGCTTCTCTAGCCAACTAATCGATTGTTTCTAATTATACAATAATTTCCTATCGTACGACAATGAAAATTGGCATGACCTCTTTTTGTCTGAACGGTCGGGTGAAGATTCGGCACAGATGACGATAAAAAAAGCAGGATCCACGACTGTATCGTGAACCCCGCTTGTCCGAATATCTTATGAATCTGAATTTTTACGCCGCCGGATTTCTTCCAGACGTTCGATGACATCCGCCGGCATATCGATTGTCGACCGCGGTTTTTTGCTGGTCTTCGACATCGTCGTCTGACCCCGGATGACGACAACGGCCGCTTTCCAGTCCCGGCGTAACTCCTGTGCCGAAATCCGCAACGCACCCAGTGTGAAAATGACCCATTGCTCCGTGAAGTCATTTGTCGCAACGGTCAGTTTAACCCGGATGTCCTGCAACCATTCCGCTGCTGTTTTTTCAATCCACTCATCCGCCGTTTCGTTTTCTCGTGTATAGATGACTTCGATCCCGCTTTTCTTAATCCGGGATTCTCGTCCCGGTTGCAAGTAGGCATCAAATACAATCGTCACACTGATTCCCGTTACGGCTTGATACTCGGCCATCGCATCGACCAATCGTTCCCGTGCTAATTCAAAATCCTGCTCCCGCAATGTCCGGAATTCCGGCCATGCGCCAATGATATTGTAGCCATCAACGATCAGACGGTCATATTTCATCGCGAATACGGCTTTCTCGTCCGGTAGACCTCATACAACAATAACGAGGCTGCGACCGATGCATTGAGTGATGTGACGTGCCCTGCCATCGGAAGATGCACAAGGAAATCACATTTTTCACGGACGAGTCGACTCATCCCTTTGCCTTCGCTGCCGATGACGATTCCAAGCGGCATCGTCCCGTCAAGCGTTCGGTAATCATCACTTTCGCGTGCATCCGTTCCGACAAACCAGATGCCCTTTTTCTTCAAGTCTTCCATCGTCCGGGTCAAGTTCGTCACGCGGACGACCGGAATGTGTTCGATTGCCCCTGTTGAGGCTTTGGCGACGACTTGTGTCAATCCGACCGACCGGCGCTTCGGAATGATGATCCCGTGGGCACCGACGGCGTCCGCCGTCCGGAGAATCGATCCGAGGTTATGTGGATCTTCCAGCTCGTCGAGCAAAATCATCAGCGGCGTTTCGTCTTTCTTCTCTGCGAGCGCGAAGATGTCATCGAGCTCCGCATATTCGTAGGCAGCGACGGCAGCCACGACACCTTGGTGGTTGTCACTGCCTGTCAGCCCGTGTAATTTCGAACGCGGGACGATTTGTGTCTGGACACCGGCTTCTTTCGCCATCGCATGGATGACGGCAAGCGGTCCCTTCTGCTGTCCTTCTTGGATAAAGAGCTTGTTCATCTCACGGCCCGTCCGCAATGCTTCAAGGACCGGATTACGTCCGTATAAGAAATCCTGCCCTTCCTCAAGCGGCTCGATCACGATGGAATCTTCTTGTTTTGGTTCGACCTTCTTCTGTTTCGTTTTTTCGCCGTGCGGCTTGTCGTTTTTTGGTTTCCGCGACGGGTGAACCGATTTATTTTCCGTCCGCTGCTTCGGCTTCGAGTAATTCGAACGCTTGTCCGATGAGTTCTTCAAGACGATCTCCTCCTTCTGAAAGATAGACATATCCTAACAAGGCTTCAAATGCCGTCGCATAACGGTACGTGTGGACATCCGTGCTTTTAGGGACGGATCCAGACTTCGCATTTTTTCCGCGACGGACAACAGCCTGTTCTTCTTCTGTCAACGTATTTTCGTTTAACCAATGTGTCACGACAAAGGCTTGGGCTTGCGCACGAACATAACGAATGGCGGCTTGATGCAACTCACCCGGTTTAACGAATCCTTGATCAAGCAGCCGTTCCCGGACATGCATCTCATAGACGACGTCGCCCATATAAGCGAGCGCCAACGCATTTAATTGTTTGTAGTTCTTCATCCGCGCTTCCACCGCATCCCTTGTGCTGTATCCTCAAGCAAGATGCCTTGATCACGCAATTGATCACGGATCGCATCCGCACGGGCGAAGTCACGTTCTTTTCGTGCTGTGTCACGATCGCGAATCAGCTGTTCGACTTCTTCATCAAGTAATCCTTTGTCGACCGTCAACGTCACACCGAGGACCGTTGAAAGTTCTTGGAAGACCGCTAAGAATTGTTCGAGGACTTCCGTTGCGACTTGGTCCTCGCCAAGATAGAGGTTCGCTTCTTTTGATAAATCAAACAAATCTGTCACAGCATTGGCTGTATTGAAATCATCATCCATCGATGTAATGAAATGTTGTTTGATTTCCTCGATCCGCTTCAACCATTTTTCGTTTGCTGTTCCAAGGTTCGCGGTCATTGCCAAACGGTGTTCGACGTTTGCGACCGATTCCCGGATCCGGGCCAGACCATTTGCCGCCTGATCGATCAATTCACGGCTGTAGTTGATCGGATGACGGTATTGGACCGACAACATGAAGAAACGTAAGACCATCGGATCGACCGCTTGAATCGCTTCGTGGACCGTCAGGAAGTTACCGAGGGATTTTGACATCTTTTCATTTTCAATGTTGAGGAATCCGTTGTGCATCCAGTAATTCGCGAACTTTTGCGAATTGCAGGCTTCCGACTGGGCAATCTCATTCTCGTGGTGGGGGAACTTCAAGTCCTGTCCGCCCGCGTGAATATCAATCGTGTCGCCGAGATACTTTTTCGCCATCGCCGAGCACTCGATGTGCCAGCCGGGACGCCCTTCTCCCCATGGACTTGTCCAAGCCGGTTCGCCCGGTTTCGCTGCTTTCCATAACACGAAATCAAGGGGATCTTCTTTTTTCTCGCCGACTTCAATCCGGGCACCGGACCGGAGCTCATCAATCGACTGTTGGCTCAATTGTCCGTAATCTTTGAAACTGCGTGTTCGGAAATAGACGTCTCCACTCGAGGCATAGGCATTTCCTTTTTCAACGAGCACTTCGATGAAGGCGATGATATCGTCCATCGTTTCCGTGACAAGCGGGTGGATGTCTGCCTTTTGAACGTTCAATGCACCTGTGTCCGCATGGTAAGCGTCGATGAACCGTTTCGTCAAGGCATGGTAGTCTTCACCGAGTTCGTTTGCTGTGCGGATGATTTTATCATCCACATCCGTGAAGTTCGACACGTATTTGACGTCATACCCCCGATATGTGAAGTAACGGCGGACCGTATCAAACACGATTGCCGGACGGGCATTTCCAATATGGATGTAATTGTAGACGGTCGGACCGCAGACATACATCTTGACCTTTCCCTCTTCTAACGGTTTAAATGGTTCCTTTTTTCCGGTCATGCTGTTGTACAGTTGTATCATGGCGGCGTCCTCCTTTTATTCGTTCAATTTCACGTTTTAACCGATCCAGTTCCAGCTCGATTCGTTCCTGGCATTCGCTGACGGGATCCGGGAGTTGGTGATCAAGCGGGGCATTGACCTTGATGCCGTCTTGAATGACGACTCGTCCGGGAATACCGACGACTGTCGCATTCGCCGGAACATCCTTTAACACAACGGAACTCGCACCGATTTTTGAGGAGTCACCAATTGTGATATCACCCAGTACACGTGCTCCAGCAGAAACCAGCACCCCATTGCCGAGTGTCGGATGCCGTTTTCCGGTTTCTTTCCCCGTCCCTCCAAGTGTCACACCTTGAAAGATCGTCACATCGTCGCCGATGATGGCCGTTTCGCCGATGACGACTCCCATACCGTGATCGATGAAGAAACGCCGGCCGATCGTCGCACCGGGATGGATTTCGATTCCCGTGATGAAACGACTGAATTGCGACAGCATCCGGGCGGCCAGATGCAGATTCATCTTCCACATGCGATGAGCCAGCCGGTGCATCCAGACTGCATGCAGTCCGGGATAGGTCAACACCACTTCCATCGCACTCCGGGCAGCTGGATCCTGCTTAAATACATTTCGGATATCTTCACGCATCCGTGTCATGTTTGTTCTCCTCTCCATAAGAAAAAGCGCCTCCGTGCATCGCTGCACAGAGACGCTAATCAGCGCGGTCCCACTCTGTTTGGATGAACGGGTCATCCCTCTCCGGTCCGTTAACGCCGGAGATACGTCTACGCCTACTCTCACTGATTTCGGGTAGCACTCAGAGGGGCATTTCGCGAACGCGTCCGTTCAAGCTCTCTCACCGTTCAAGCTTGTCTCTGTACAACAGACATCGTCACTACTTTCCTCATCTACGCTTTATTTATGCGTCCAGACGTGCAAGTACGCGGTCTTTTCCTAGTAGTTGAATCGTGTTTGGAAGCTCTGGTCCGTGTGTTTGTCCGGTCGTTGCGACACGGATCGGCATGAACAGATTTTTCCCTTTTTGTCCGGTTGCTTTTTGAGTCGCTTTGATCGCGCCTTTGATGGCTTCCGGTGTCCATTCCTCAAGCGTCCGCAACTGTGCTGCGAATTCACTCAAGACAGCAGGAACCGTTTCTCCTGCCAAGACAGTGTTTGCCTCTTCATCATACACCAGTTCATCCTCAAAAAACATCTCTGAAAGCTCAACAATTTCCGCACCGTGTGTCATTTGTTCGCGGTACAGGCCAACCAAGTTTTGCGCCCAGACGAGTTCTTCTTCCGTCGGCTCACTCGAGACACGTCCTGCTTCTTGTAAGAACGGCAGGCTCGCTTCGAATACTTCTTCAAACGATTGGTGTTTCATGTATTGACCGTTGATCCACGCAAGTTTTTGTTGATCAAAGACAGCCGGACTCTTCGATAGACGAGATGCATCAAAGATGTCGATGAACTCCTCTTTCGTAAAGATTTCCTGTTCGCCGACTGGTGACCATCCGAGCAACGTCACGAAGTTGAGCAACGCTTCCGGCAGGTAACCGAGGTCTTTGTACTGCTCGATGTATTGAATGATCGATTGATCACGTTTCGACAGTTTTTTGTGTTCTTCGTTGACGATCAATGTCATGTGACCAAATGTCGGGTACTCCCAACCAAACGCATCATAAATCATCATCTGTTTTGGTGTGTTCGAGATGTGGTCGTCTCCGCGGAGAACATGGCTGATCGCCATCAAGTGGTCATCGATGACAACAGCGAAGTTGTACGTCGGGATACCGTCTTTTTTGACGATGACCCAGTCTCCGAAGTCTTTTGATTCAAACGAGACGTCTTCTTTGACGATGTCATTCCATGTATACGTGACCGCTTCCGGGACACGGATCCGAATCGACGGCGTCCGGCCTTCTGCCACAAACGCCTCTTCTTGTTCCTGTGTCAGGTTGCGGTGTGCACCCGAATAACGGGGTGCTTCGCCGCGGGCAATCTGGGCTTCCCGCTCTGCTTCGAGTTCTTCTGAAGTCATGTAGCACCGGTATGCGAGGCCTTTTTCAAGCAACTCGTCCGTATACTTCTTGTACAGATCCAGTCGTTCCATTTGGAAATAAGGACCGTACTCCCCACCGCGACCCGGACCTTCGTCCCAGTCGATGCCGAGCCATTCCAGATACTTCATCTGACTTTCAACACCACCATCGATGTTTCGCTTCTGATCCGTATCCTCAATTCGTAAAATCATCTTGCCGCCTGCGTGCCGTGCAAACAGGTAGTTGAACAATGCTGTTCGTGCATTCCCGATATGAAGGTGTCCCGTTGGACTTGGTGCATAACGTACACGTACTTCTGCCATTACCGATCCACTCCTTTAGTCTAAAATTCGCTTACCTAGTATACCTTATTCTTCGATTCGTTTCAGCAAAATCACAGCCTGACACGCGATTCCTTCTTCCCGTCCCGTAAAGCCGAGCCATTCCGTCGTCGTTGCCTTGACGTTAATCTGCTCGATATCCGCTTCCAGCAATTCCGCGATCCGGGCCCGGATTGTGTCGATGTACGGACGTAACTTCGGCGCCTGTGCGATGACGGTTGCATCGAGATTACCAAGTTCGTACCCCTCGGCTTTGACGAGCGCATAAACATGTTGCAACAACTTCGCCGAATCCGCGTCCTTGAATTCCGGATCCGTATCCGGGAAATGTTTCCCGATGTCACCGGCTGCGATGGCTCCGAGTGCCGCGTCCGCAATCGTATGTAACAACACGTCCGCATCCGAGTGACCAAGCAATCCTTTAGTGTGTGGAATCTCGATTCCACCTAAAATCAGTTTCCGATCCTCTGCAAATGCATGTACATCAAAACCTTGTCCAATTCGAATCATCATCATTTCCCTCGTTTCGTTAAAATCGCTTCACCAAACAATAAATCGTCCGGTGTCGTCACTTTAATGTTCTCGTATTGTCCGGTGACCCAAGTCACCGTTCCTCCGTCCCATTCTATCAAACTTGCGTCATCCGTACCTAAAAATTCGGTTGCCGCTTTTTCGTGAACGGTCCGAATCACTTCCAGCTGAAAAGCTTGCGGTGTCTGAGCTGCCATTAACTCATCGCGGGGGACTGTCTCGACGATCACATCGTGTTGAATCCGTTTGACCGTATCCTTGATCGGAACACCTAAAATTGCAGCCCCGGTCTGTTCGGCTGCTTCGACGACCTGCTGAATCGATTCGATTGTCACGAAGGGGCGTGCCCCGTCATGAATCAAGACGATTCCGGGTTCCGTAACCGCCTCTAGTCCACGCTTTACACTTTCCTGACGTTCGCGGCCACCCGGAACGAGACGGATCGGTGTTTGATACTGTGCCGTCATCTCTTCAAACCAGATCTGTTCGACCGGATTGATGGCTAAGATGATTTCAAGACACGCCGGATCCTGCTCAAAGACATCGAGTGTCCATTCGATGATCGACCGGTCCCGTAATGTCAGCATCAACTTGTTTCGATCCGCCCCCATCCGTTTTCCTGCTCCGGCAGCCGGAATGACGATCCGGTATGTATGTTCTTTCATCTAATTCCCTCTTTTCACATAAGTAAAGACTGCCAAAACAGATTTGGCAGTCCCTTGTTTATTTTTCTTGTGGTTTCGCAAAAATCATCCGACCTGCAGACGTTTGCAGAACACTGGTCACGACGACACCAATCGTCTTCGAAATCAAATGTTTTCCCTCTTCGACGACGACCATCGTCCCGTCCTCGAGGTACGCAATTCCCTGTTTTTGCTCTTTTCCTTCTTTGATGACAAGGACCGTCATCTCTTCACCCGGAATCACCACTTGTTTGACGGCATTCGCCAAATCGTTGATGTTCAAGACCGGTACATTCCGGACTTCACAGACCTTATTTAAGTTGTAATCGTTGGTGACGACGATTCCTTTGATCAGTTCGGCAAGCTTTATCAACTTGATGTCAACTTCCGGTACATCTTCAAAATCACCATCATAAATTTCAACTTCCATCCCGGGAATCGACTGCAATTCCTTGAGGACATCCAGCCCGCGGCGTCCACGGTTCCGCTTCAGTGTATCGGATGAGTCGGCGATATACTGCAACTCACCGATGACGAATTGAGGGACAATCAATTTGCCTTCTACAAATCCGGTTTTGGCGATATCCGTGATCCGACCGTCGATGATGACACTCGTATCGAGTACTTTGCTGTTCGATTTTGCGACGACGACGGGTTCGGCCGCCGCTTTTTTCTCAGCTTGATTGTTATTGTTGTTGCGCAAGAAGACTTTTGTCAGTTCATGACGCTTCCGGTAACCGACGGTAAATCCGAGGTAGCCGAACAGGACTGCGACAATCATCGTTAACACGTTACTCAGTAAAGGAATACCGACAAGTTCAATCAACATACTGACGAGAAAGGCCATGACAAGACCAATCAATAGACCAAATGTGCCGAAAAACAAATCGGCGACAGGTGCTTTCACTAATTTTTCTTCTAAAAACCGGAGAAGTCGAATCACAGAATCCGTAATGAATAATCCAATTAATAAAAATATGAGTGCACCAATCGTTCCTGTTACGTATGTGGTCATCAACCATTCCGGGAAAGCCGTCTTCGTCGCTGCTTCAATCAGTTGAAATAATTCAGGAAGCAACAAGATACCAAGCGCAAGACCTAGTAACGCAAAAAAGATCCTGATGACGATTTTCAATCTTCCCACCTCCTTCTATTATTTTAAGTTCATTGTAACATGTATTTATTTGATTCACCTACGGCTTAAGGTGGGGAAACTGTTTACAATTCTTTAACACCTTCCCCATCTTTTACCGCAGTTGAAACCGCTTAAAACGGAATTGTCTCACGTAAGGCTTCATCGACACTTTCAACACCGATCACCGTGATGCCGGGAGGATAGGTCCAACCTCCGAGGTTGTTTTTCGGAATGATTGCCCGTGTGAAACCGAGCTTGGCTGCTTCGGCGACACGTTGTTCAATCCGTGATACCCGTCTGACTTCTCCTGTCAAACCGACTTCGCCAATGACGACGTCAGTCGGACGTGTCGGCTTATCACGGAAACTCGAGGCGACGGCAACACAAATCGCTAAATCGATCGCCGGTTCATCCAATTTGACGCCACCCGCTGCCTTGAGATACGCATCCTGGGTTTGAAGCAACAAGCCGGACCGTTTTTCCAGAACCGCCATCAATAAAGCGACTTTATTTTGATCAATGCCTGTCGCCATACGGCGTGGATTACCAAATGAGGTCGGTGAAATCAACGCCTGTAACTCAACGAGGACTGTTCGGGTTCCTTCCATCGAGGCGACGATCGTCGATCCGGAAACACCGGATGTCCGTTCTTCGAGGAAAATCTCCGACGGATTCAAGACCTCTTCGAGTCCCGATTCCCGCATTTCAAAAATCCCGATCTCATTGGTTGAACCAAACCGGTTTTTGACGGCACGTAAAATCCGGAACGTGTGATGACGTTCTCCTTCAAAATACAATACGGCATCAACCATGTGCTCAAGCAGACGGGGACCCGCAATCGAACCTTGTTTCGTCACATGACCGACGATAAAGATGGCGATTCCGCGGCTCTTCGCAATTTTCATCAGCATCGCTGTACATTCCCGGACTTGCGTGACGCTGCCCGGTGCCGACTGGATCTCATCGATATACACCGTCTGAATCGAGTCAATGATTAAAAAGCCCGGGTTTTCTTCATCGACGACCCGTTCGATCATGTTCATATCGGTTTCACTTAACACGAACAGATCCTGTGTCGGTAATCCCAGTCGTTCAGCTCGTAATTTCGTTTGTTTCAGTGATTCTTCTCCTGAAATATAGAGCACCTTTTCGCCCCGTTGTGCGAGACGGGCACTTGTCTGGAGTAAAATCGTCGATTTCCCGATTCCGGGATCTCCTCCGACCAGTACCATCGATCCGGGAACGATTCCTCCACCGAGCACACGGTCAAACTCACTGCTTCCGGTAAAGACGCGGCTTTCTTCCTGCGAAACGATATTCGACAAGCGTTCCGGTTTTAATTGCTTTGTCGTCGTATGCACAAAAGCAGAACCACGACGGGCTTTTTTCTCTTCTACGACTTCTTCGACCATCGTGTTCCATTCGCCACAGCCTGAACAACGGCCCATCCATTTTGGAGATTCCGTTCCACAACTTTGGCAGACAAATTTCGTCTTCAGTTTAGCCAATCGATTCATCCTTTCTCTTTATCAAGAAAAAAATCCAGCTTTCGCCTCATACTTGCGAAAGCTGGACCCTGTTGATCACTTATTCTCAGTCGTTGCCGGTTCAGCTTGATGACGACGGACGATAAATTCACCGTTCTCGACATCAAGTGCCACGCGTTCACCTTTTTGGATGTCTCCCGCAAGCAATGCTTCCGACAAACGATCCTCCGCTTCCCGTTGAAGCGCTCGGCGAATCGGACGGGCTCCGTATTCCGGATCGTATCCGACATCTGCGATTTTCGAGAGGGCTGCTGGTGTCAACTCGAAATGCACCTGTTGTTCAGCAAGTCGTTGTTCCAGTGTTTTCGCCATCAACTTCACGATTTCTTCGATGTGTTTTTTCTCAAGTGAGTGGAAGACGATGGTTTCGTCAATCCGGTTCAAGAATTCAGGGCGGAAAGCTTTTTTGAGCTCATCCATGACTTTGCCCTTCATGTCTTTGTACTCACGATCCGTATCATCCGAGACGGCAAATCCAACATATTTATTGCGTTTAAGGGCACTTGCCCCGACGTTCGATGTCATGACGATGATCGTATTTCGGAAATCGACCGTCCGGCCTTTTGAATCCGTCAAACGACCGTCATCAAGCACTTGAAGTAAGATGTTGAAGACTTCAGGGTGTGCTTTTTCGATTTCATCCAGCAAGATGACCGAGTATGGTTTCCGGCGTACTTTTTCCGTTAACTGACCGCCTTCTTCATATCCGACATATCCTGGAGGAGAACCGACCAAACGGCTTGTTGCATGTTTCTCCATGTACTCTGACATATCGATGCGGATAATGGCATCCTCGTCACCAAACATGGCTTCTGCGACTGCTCGTGCCAGTTCCGTCTTACCAACACCAGTTGGACCGAGGAAGATGAACGAACCAATCGGACGTTTTGGATCTTTTAGTCCTGCCCGCGCACGGCGGATGGCTTTTGAAATCGATTTGACGGCCTCGTCTTGACCGATGACACGTCCATGCAGAATTTCTTCGAGACGTAATAAACGATCCGTTTCTTCTTCTGCGATTTTCGTGACCGGAACACCTGTCCAGTTGGCGACGACTTGCGCGATATCATCTTTTGTCACTTCTAGTTTTTCATTGCCTTGCTTGTTCTGCCATTCTTCTTTCAAACGTTCCAATTCATCCCGTAATTTTTGTTCCGTATCACGGAGACTGGCTGCTTTTTCGAATTCCTGGCTTTGAACCGCTTCATCTTTGTCTTTGCGAATGCCTTCAAGCTTCGCTTCGACTTCTTTTAAGTTTGGTGGTGCCGTGTAAGAACGTAAACGGACTTTTGAAGCCGCTTCGTCGATCAAATCGATCGCTTTATCCGGTAGGAAACGGTCTGAGATATAACGGTCCGAGAGTGTTACAGCTTCTTGAATCGCTTCATCCGTGATGGTGACACGGTGGTGGGCTTCATAACGGTCACGTAGACCAAACAAGATTTGTGTCGCTTCATCCGTTGTCGGCTCAGCGACTTGGATCGGTTGGAAACGACGTTCGAGTGCCGCATCTTTTTCGATGTATTTCCGGTACTCATCCAGTGTCGTTGCTCCGATACATTGAAGTTCACCACGAGCGAGTGACGGCTTGAGGATGTTCGAGGCATCAATCGCCCCTTCCGCTCCACCGGCACCGATTAACGTGTGCAACTCATCGATGAAGAGAATGATGTTTCCAGCCTGACGAATCTCGTCCATGACTTTCTTCAAACGATCTTCAAACTCACCACGGTACTTCGTTCCCGCAACGAGTGTCCCCATATCGAGCACCATGACGCGTTTATTCCGTAACGTTTCCGGTACTTCGTTATTGATGATTTGTTGAGCAAGCCCTTCAACGACTGCTGTCTTACCAACACCTGGTTCCCCGATTAACACGGGATTGTTTTTTGTCCGACGACTTAAGACTTCAATGACCCGTTGGATTTCTTTGGCACGACCGATGACTGGGTCGAGACGTGTCTCACGTGCTTGTTGCGTCAAATCACGCGCTAGACCATCAAGTGTCGGTGTTGCGACACCTGAGCCGGCTTGTGAAGCGTTTGCTGTCGTTTCGCTGTTCCCAAGCAACTGAAGTACTTGCTGACGGGCTTTTGAAAGGCTGATCCCGAGATTGTTCAAGACACGTGCTGCGACACCTTCTCCTTCACGGATTAAACCGAGTAAGAGGTGTTCCGTTCCAACGTAAGAGTGACCGAGTTTACGGGCCTCATCCATCGAAAGTTCGATGACTTTTTTCGCGCGTGGTGTATAGTGGATCGTTGTCGCGCCATCTTGACCGCGACCAATTAAAGCTTCAACTTCCATCTGAATCTTATCTGAACTGAGTCCGAGTGCTGTTAAGGCTTTTGCCGCAATCCCGTCTCCTTCACGTACAAGTCCGAGTAAAATGTGTTCTGTCCCGATATTATGGTGACCAAGACGTACCGCTTCTTCTTGTGCAAGTGCGAGTACGCGTTGAGCACGTTCTGTGAATCGTCCAAACATCATTACGCAAAACCTCCTTGTGTGTGATCCCTGTTTGTCTGTTCGGTTAACATCTCACGAATGACTGTCGCTCGTTCGATGTCCCGTTCTCTTGATGTTAATTGTTTCCCGAAATGCTTTTGTAGAAAACCTGTTTGTAGTGATACAAGTAAATGATGGAACAAGTTTGGCGGCAAAGTGACGGCCAACCCTAGGCTGTCTGCCAGACGGACATCGGATAAGCGTTCGGTTGCTTCCCGTGCCGTAATCAAACGTGCCGATTTTAAGATACCGTACGACCGATAAAGTCGGTCTTCTAGTTCTTCTTGATACATCTCCAATAATCCTTTTCTTGCAGCCTGTTCTGCTTCAATTAATGCTTCAACGGCAAATTGATAATCAGTAATCAGCATGTCTTCACTGGCTCCAAGCGTCCGTTGATTCGAGAGTTGGAACATTCTTCCCGAGGCGTCGCTTCCTTCGCCGTACCGTCCCCGAATCGCAAAACCCAGTTGCCGCAGGTGTTTGATATACCCTTGGATCTGATTCGTCAGGACAAGTCCAGGTAGATGTAACATCACAGAAGCCCGCAACCCTGTCCCGACGTTACTCGGGCACGTCGTCAGATAACCGAGTGTATCGTCAAAGGCGATTTTAAACCGTTCACTGATCAAACGATCCACTTGTTTGGCGACGCGGAATGCTTCTTCCAATTGCAGCCCCGGTAAAAGCGTCTGAATCCGGAAATGATCTTCCTCATTCACCATGACACTGATCTGTTCATCTTCGCTGACGAAAAGTCCGGTCCGTGGATGTGTCGCAAGAGCAGGACTGATTAAATGCTTTTCTACTAAAGCAGTTCTTGTCAACGCATCGACTTGATCGACCCGTCCGAACTGAAATCCTTTTAAGCCCGACAATTGACGTTCTGTTTCGTTGATCAAAGCATTGGCTTGATCTTCTGTCATGCGGGTCGAAAACGGATAATGGGTGACGTTTCGCGCCAATCGAATCCGTGTCGAGACGACGATATCATCGTACGGAGCTTGTTGATCCATCTTTTCACTGAGAGGCCGCGTCAATAATTGTTCAAACATGGCGCAAATCCTCCTCGACGTTCAAAATTTGCTGTTTGATGAGTTCGGCTTCCTCGTAGTCTTCCGATAAAATCTTCCGGTTCAACTGTTCTTTGAGTCGACTTAACTGCTGGGACAAGCGTCTTTCAACCGACTCTTCTTCCGGACGTGATCCATAATGCTTTGTATGACCGTGTTGAAACTGACGAATCATCCCATCTACTTCTTCTTTAAAAAACGAATAGCATGTCGCACAACCAACTTTTCGGACATGTAAAACTTGTTGACGTGTCATTCCACACGAAGGACAAGCGGTTTCTTGATAGGCTTTTGCCAACTCTTTTACGCATACGGAACAGAGTATCTGTTCCGTTCCCTCTTGATCTTGTGGAAGTTTGACACGCACGACGGCTTCTCGTTCACCACACCGTTGACAACGCATACTCATTCCTCCCGCGTCAAAGTCGCTTAATGGTTTGCAGGACTGTCTGCATCAAGTGAGCCCGCATTCGACGTTGGTCTTCAAGCGCCATCGGCAAACTTTCCTTTTGTAACAACGATTGAATGACAATGGCTTCTCGTCGTGTTAAAAGTTGTTCATTCACCAATCGAATCAGATAATCTTCTGCTGCTTGTTGCGTCAAATCATTTCCAATCCATCGGCTCATCTCATCGAGCAGATCGTGGCTATCCAGAATTACAATCTTTTGAATCCGGATATACCCACCACCACCACGCTTACTTTCGACGAAATATCCTTTTTCAATCGTAAAGCGGGTATTGATGACATAATTGATTTGTGAGGGTACACAATCAAAACGTTCGGCAATCTCTTGACGTTTGATTTCAATTTTTTTCTGGTCATGTAAAATCTGCTTTAAATAGGCTTCGATGATATCTGTGATGTTTTGCATGGGCACCACCTCTCTGACCATCTTTGACTATTATTTGATTTAATAGTAATCATCTTAAAAGTGAATTGCAACCATTTCGCCTTTTCATCCGAAGTACACAAAAAAGCCGACCTGCAGATGCAGATCGGCTTCTTCAATTGCCTGGCAACGTCCTATCCTCACAGGGGGAAGCCCCCAACTACTTTCGGCGTTCAAGTGCTTAACTTCCGTGTTCGGCATGGGAACGGGTGTGACCACTTGGCT
>NZ_JHZV01000008.1 GCF_000620805.1 Exiguobacterium undae DSM 14481
ACCTATTCGTTGAGGGTCATCGAAAAACCCTAGACAGATATCCGGTACCGGATATCAGAGTTCGTGGGGGAACGTGCTCTAAACCCACCGCCTTGCTTGACTCCGACTGTCCTTAAGGATGTGCTGCTGCGCATCAACCTCAAGGAAGGAGTGTACACGCCATGCCGACACGTGAACAGAAGCAGAACAAGACCTTTGCCGAGAAATTGCTCCGGATCCAAGGGAAAGACTATGAGGAGTGGCTCGACGCCCAGCATCAGCTCGTCATCCAGGAGAACCAGGAACTGATCTTAGAAGCACTCGATTCGAAACTGAACGTCACATCGCCTGTTACCTTGTCACGGGATTGAGAGGAGGAAATAACATGGGCTTGAATGAGACAGGACTGAGCTTGCTCCAGTTCTTCCAGGGGCTGGCCGTCATCGCGGCAGCAATTGCTTTCGTAGTTGCTGGCTTCTATTTCATCTTCGGTGGGGATCGTGGACGATCGAAGGCAGTTGGTTGGCTCGTTGGCGGTGCCGTCGGTCTAATCATCATCATGGGCGCCGTCACGCTAGCTGAGATGGTCAACGACAATATCAAATTCTAATTTAACAAGCGATCAAACAGACCGTCATTCCAAACTGGATGGCTTTTTTTATTGCCTTCATACAAGATGTCTTGCTTCAAAGGAGGAAAATCTATGCTCTTTGTCCGTTTCACTGATGTAGCGAAAGAAGCTTTCCCGAACTACGAGCGTCTCCCGTATGAGGAGGCGCTTTTATTATCCACCCAAGTCCATCAGGAAGCACAGCAAGTGAACGAACGGTTCGCGAGTGAGTTCCGGATCTTCGATGATGCCGATCAGCTCGTCTATAAAGGAACGTTCCAGTTTGGTGATCCGACCTATCCGAATCTTTATTTGCAGCTGAAAGAAAGGATCCCACGCATCCGAATCCGGAAGGAGGATGCGACGAAGAAGATCCTGTTGCTCGAAAACTTGGAACGTTTGACACCGGAATCCTATAAGACGATGACGACTGTAGCGACTCAGCAACATCCGGATACGACACACGTCTCCCGCTTACGTCGAGGACAGCGTCGTCTCGTCTATGGCGTCAGTAGTGTGAGTCTTTTACTACTCGGTGCGCTATCCATCGTTCAACTGACACAGCCCGACTCACCAAACAATGTCCGTGCAACATCGTCAGGGGATTGGCAACCACTTTATGAAGAAGCATTAAATGGCAAGACCGATTCACTCATGCAACGTCTGGAAAAACAAAAGTCATTGAGCAACGAACAACAACAGTTTCTCGTCACGCAGTATGTCGAAAAGCAAGATTACGATCAGGCCGTTGCTGTGACGAACGATCCAATTGACGTCGAGACGATCATCATGCAGTCGAAGCCATTCGCAACAGACCGTCAAGAGACATTGCAAGCCTTCCAAGCGGTCCATCCGACGGATGAAGGCGCTTTCGATCTCGCCATCCTAGAGAAAGACTATACACGTGCCGTCTCCATCCCGGACGTCGAGATGACGACCGCGCGCAAGGAAGCGAAGACACGTGCCTACATCGCGTTGAAAGATGTGGCGAAGGCACAAGAAAGCGTCAAGATGATCCAAGACGAACAACTGAAACAGCAAGTAGTAACACTTGTCCAACTGGATGAAGAGATTCAAGCACTTGAAGATCAAAAACGACAGTTATCGGAGAAAACGGACAAAAAAGAACTCGATAAGCTGAATGAGTCGCTCGCAGCGAAGCAAAGACAAGTTTCTTCTCTTCTTTAATGAAAGTGTGGTGACTGAAATAATGATGAACTTCTCACTTCGTTCCCTCGCTACCTCCGCTTGGCTGTGGCGATGTCTTGCCTTTTTGATTGCTTTACCAATTGTATTGTTCTTAGTACTCAATGTCGCGTTTCAGTTCCTGCAGCAGACCATCCAAAATCTCTTTCAGGACGGGAAGTTGACGACTGGTTCCCCGCTTCAATACGATCCGAGTTGGTGGACGACGCTCGCCTGGTCGACCTCCCTCGCTTTCGCTTTGTTCGGTGTCTGCTTCCTCCTGGGAGGGTTTCTCTTATTGAAGTATTGGCTCAATTTCCGTGATCTCAAGGCAGCACAGAAAGGAAGTGCCCGCTTCACGACGTTCCAAGAGCTGAAACAGCAGTATCGGGATGTGCCAGACCGCAAAGAGACGTATACCGGATCCGGTGGCGTCCCGGTCGGACGTTATCGCGATCGCCTCTATATCGATGACAGTGCCGTCAACAATCTCGTCATCGGGACGACTCGGTCCGGGAAAGGTGAGACGTTTGTCTTCTCGACAATCGATCTCTACAGTCGTGCCGAATGTCAAGCAAGCCTGATCATTAATGATCCAAAAGGCGAGCTGTTCGCCGCCTCCAAAGAAACGCTCGAGGCGCGTGGGTATCAAGTCGAGGTCCTGAACCTGATGAACCCGTCCCAATCGATGTCCTATAATCTGTTACAGCTGACAATCGATGCCTATTTGGACGAGAACTACTCTCTCGCCCAACAGTATGCCCGCTCGGTCGCCTATATGCTCTACCATGATCCGAAAGCGAAGGATCCATTTTGGAGCAACTCCTCAACGGACCTCTGTACCGCCTTGATTCTTGGACTTTGTGAACAGGCGAAATACGAACCGGAAAAGATCACGATGTATAACGTCGCCCTGATGCTGTCTGATCTCGGCTCACGGACGGTCACAGATGACATGGGACAAGAACAATCCGCACTCGACACCTTCTTCTCGTCGTTCCCAGAGAATCATCCGGCACGCATGCAGTATGCGACCCTTCATTTCTCCGGCGGCCAGACGCGCGCCAGCATCCTGGCGAACACGAACGCAAAGCTCGGCATCTTCACCCTTGATGCGACGGCACGACTGACGGCACAGAACTCGCTCGACATGAAGCTGATCGGCTTCAATCGTTGGTTCCGCGGACGTGCGCTCCCCTTGTCACGACTAACCTTCTGTTTTCCGAGCGGGAAACAGCTTGCCTTGACGACGGACGACGACGGGAGTTTCGTACTGCATCACGAAGAAATTCTCGATGCCGGATCTAATATCACAGTGAAAATCAATAAACAAACGTACACCATGACGCTCTCAGGTTGGAAAGACAAAGCAAATGGGATCTTCGACTGGACGACTGATGCCCCGATCGACATCCGGGAGATTCGCCAGCACCAGCGTCCGGTTGCCGTCTTCTTGATTGTCCCGGACTATGATCCGACGCTGAACGTCATCGCCTCGCTCTATGTCAAACAAGTCTATACATCACTGGCTCGCGTTGCCTCACAAGCAACGAGTGGACGGTGTGAACGACAGGTCATCTTCCTCCTCGACGAGTTCGGGAACATGCCAGCAATCGAAGGGATGGCGAACATCATCACCGTCTGTCTCGGTCGGAACATCCGCTTCAACCTCGTCATCCAGTCTTACGCGCAACTGGAGAATCTGTACGGGGAGGATTGGAAAACAATCGATGGGAACTGTGGGAATACACACTACTTGTTGACGGCAGACGAGTCGACGGCAGAATTGATCTCGAAGAAGCTTGGCGAACAAACAATCGTCACGAAGTCGCGTTCCGGACAGACGTTCTCATTCTCGAAATCGAAGACGGAGAGCGTCGATGGCCGGCGCTTGCTGACGGCAACAGAAGTGATGGGATTGAAAGAAGGCGAGATGCTGATCATCCGTGTCATCAAACGACAGGATAAACAACAGAAACGGATCCAGTCCTATCCCCTCTTCCTGACTGGGCGGACGGCGATGAAATACCGCTATGAATACTTAGCGGATGACTTTAATACAGAACGTTCCATCAACGATCTCGTGATTCCATGCGCACATGCCCATCTTGACTTGAATACACTCCGAATCCCGTTCCAACTCGGTCCCTCAGTGGCATCGAAGCACGTTGAGACGGATGAGGAGACATCTGTTGCAACAGAATGGCGTGTCTGTGATGTCCTGCAACCAAAAATCCTACGCTCGATCTTCGAGACGACGGAATACGACACCCTATCCATCACGGCGTTCGAGCAAGGCATCATGGATAAGACGATTCCTGTGACCGACAACCAACGTCACTTTTTGAAGACGATCATCAGCAAACGACTCGAGAAACTTCGTCATGGCGTCTAAGGAGGGCATCATATGACAGAACTGACACGCACCGAACGCGTCCAGCGCGAACTCCGGGTCATCGCGACCATCATCAAGGAGAACAAGAATCGCCTCCGTCGTGGTGAAGTATTAAACATCCAAACCAAAGATGGCTTTTTAGTCGTATTTGAGGAAGAAGACCCAGACTCAGGCGACCGAAAAACTGTTACGCTTATAGACACATTCGATTTTCGGGTCCACGTCAGTAATGGCGATCTAACGGATCCGGAACAGGTGTCATCATAGGAAAAGGGGTGGAGGCATGCAAGCGAAACGAGTACTCTCCGGACTGTTGATTTCCTCTGCGTTACTTTTAGTCGGTTGTAGTGAAAATAGTGAAGCAAAGTCTCTTAAACAAGTTTCTGTAAAAGAAATTGATCAACTAAAAGATAATGATCAAAGCAATTTCTTACTTGTTGATAGCGACAGTAAAGCAGAATTTGAGCCTTATGTAGATAAAGTGAAGGACATCGCTGAGAAAGAGGACATACAAGTAAAATTATTTAATCCTTTTCAACCTAACGGGAAAGATCTAGAAGACCGTGCTACAGATGAACATGGAGAATTAAAGGGTGGTCGTCTGTACAAACTAGAACATGGTAAATTAGTTAGTTCTCTCGATCTCACTGCGTTAGATGACAAGGCACTCGAAGATGAAGTAACCTCTTTTATTGACTAAAAGCAGACAGAGAAGGGAGGACCATCATGGCTAATGGAGATATAGCATCCAAACTGGAGGAATTTCAAGACTTACTGAACATCAGTGATTTGGTGAGAGATGCGCTTCGTTCTATTGGTTGGCTTTTCGTTAGAGGTCTCTCCTTCATCATCGATGGTCTTGAACAGATTACAAATGACATCCTCCTCATAAAATCATTCTTTAATAATCCTCAAGTGGTTGAATTCGTTCAGACGATTCAACCTTTTTTATATGTCATTTTAGCTGGGAGCTTTTTATTTACCGGTTACTTGATGATTTTTCAGAAAAAATTTGATCGAGAAGGGTTTCTCATTAATCTGTTCATCACTTTGTTAGTTTTAGGGTTATTATCTCCGACAATGATAAAGACAAATGAATTCACAGACAAAGCTATAACAAGCATCAATCAAGATGGAGTATATGAAAATCAGGATCATACTTTATCGCAATCAGTGCTCCAAAAAAATGTACATGATTTAGTTGAATACGATAAAACTGCTTTCAAAGATAAAAAAATTAAAAATCCAAATTCTGTTCCAGCAAGCCAAATCAAGAATATAGACATCAATGATGTATTTGATAGCGATGAGTATCGATTGAGTAAAGAAGGTGAAGATATTTCTCAGAACAAGCTTGCTTGGAATGGGAAAGAAATGACCGAAACCGAGTTAGATCAGAGCGGTGTTGAATGGAACAACCAGTACTATTATCGCTATCATCCTAACTGGCTGACAATCCTCGTCACGCTCGGGGTGATGGGCTTCACCCTCTTCTCGATTGCCTACAAGCTGGCTCGACTCTCGTTCGAGTTGGCTTTTAATTATGTCTTGGCGATTTTAGTGGCACCCGCTGATTTACACAGCGGACAAAAGACGAAGAAGGTCATTCAAAGCATCTTGAACACCTTTCTCGTCATCATTCTGATCTTCGTTTCGATCAAACTCTATACGATTGGAACGGCATACCTGGCCGATACACTGGACGGACTCGCCTATTTGATCGCGTTGATCGCCTTCTCTGCCGCTTTGATTGATGGACCAAACATGGTCGAACGTCTCTTCGGGATTGATGCCGGTCTGAAGCGTGGTTGGGGTGTTGCACTCGGTGCGTATGCCGTCGGGAAAGGAACCGCGAAAGTGGGCGCTCGTGTCGCCGGTCAGACGATGAAGATGACATCACGCCCTGCCACTCCTTCTGTCTCGGAAGTAGCAAGTATGAAGTTTCCACCGAATCCGCCACCGAATGGCGGTACACCCGCGAGTCGTCCAGATCGTTCGTCTGAGAGTGCTCCGATTCCATCACAAGCACAAGAGCGGATATCTCGTCCAGCAGGGCCAGAGAATCAACAACTCGAGTCAGTTGAGATACCAATGCATGGCACGGCGCAAGAGGCTCAGACTGCAACAGCATCACCGGAATCCGTTCCACATCGTCCAGACTCTGTCTCACAAGCAAAACCTGCGCCATCGACTTCGCAATCGACAATACCTGCTACGCAACCAAAGATTCCCGATTCACCGACGAATGAAAGAAATGCCAACTCAACTGATGCATTCAAGTCACCCGAAATGTCTGTCTCCTCACAACCAGTATCACAGTCTCCACAGACTTCCGAAGTAAATCGTAAGCCTGTTACTTCTTCAGCGGATTCGACACCGTTCGACAAAACGACTACTAGCGCGTCTGCTCATTCTGTGGAAACAACAGAGAATGTGTCTCCGAGCGTCACCTTGTCTGGCTCTTCCAGTGGCTCACCATCCATGAATGAATCGTCGCAGGAGACGTCATCCGGAACGCAGCGTCAGCGAAAGTCGATCTATCAGACACTGGAGACCACAACGCAGAAAGAACTCAAACATGTTGAACAAACCCAGACACGCGTGACACAGGAATCATCCCGGATGTACTCGACGGACGTTCCGCGTCTAGACCCGAAAAAGGAGTGAGACCATGCAACAGCGCCAATACCGGATTCCGAACGAAGTCACGACCGAACTCAAGATCAACAAGATGCTCTACCTCTATGATTTACTATTTCTCGTCGCTTTGATCATCGTCCGGTTGATCGCTCTTCCATTTATCCCGGACGTCTTGCATCTACCGTTCACGTGTTTCCTCGTCGGGTTCGGACTTTTCCTTGTCATCCGACCGACGACGAATCCGGAAAAGCGGATGGTCCACGTGCTCTATTACGCACTGATCAAGAAGAAAGACACCTATATCGCGTTGGCCGACCGGAATGAATCTTCGAAAGGAGCGTGATCAGATGAGTTTATCAGAAGACACACGATTGAAGACGAGTGCTACGACCGATATCACTTGGCTCGACGAGGTCCAGTTGACGACACCGAAAGCAAGCAAGGAGAAGCGCGTCCGAATCCCACCGTCTGTCGCCTCCCTCTTGCCAATCGTCGACTCCACAGCGTTCGATGTTTTCGAGATGCAGGATGGGACGTTTTGCGACATCATTCAACTGACTTCAAAAGATATTTACGGACTATCTGAGACGGAGAAGGACCATGACATCTTCTCCCTCGCCTATCTCTTACAGGCGTATGTCCATCCATTGAAGGTCATTCCACTCAATACACCGCTTAATCTAGAAAAACAGAAACAACGAATCGAACGACAGCTGCGACAGAATCAGATTGCCGCCTATCGTCCGTTTCTTCAAAAAAAGAAACAAGAACTGATCTACCTCGAGGAGCATCGCACGAATCGCGATTATCTCCTCTTTTTTTATGCTCCGGACGAGGCAATGCTCCGCGAACGGAAGCATCAATTGACGAAACTCCTTCGACGCAGCAACCCGATGGTCGAACTGACGCTAGAACAGAAAATCCATGTATTGTTCCAACTGCACAACCCGAATACGAAACCGACCCAGGACGGAAAGGAGTGATGACGTCATGTGGCGTACGCGTTTTCTACGGAAGCAAGATCCCGAGACGATTAAACAACTGGACGGCTACAATCCGACATTCGTCCAAGCGATCCAGCCGCAAGGCGGACTCCGCTTCGAACCGAACTATGTCCGGACCGGTGACGGTTATCTCGCCTGCCTCCATGTCTATAAGTATCAGTCGACCGTCTATGATTTCTGGCTCGAGCCCATCCTTAACCTGCCCGGTGTCCTGACGACGCTCGACATCGGAACAGCGGACAAGCGAGAGATGATCCGGACGATCAATAAGTCGATGGCCGAGCAGAATACACGCTTCGAGAATGCGAAAGATAATGTCGACCGGATTGATGCGCGCGAGACGTATAAGGAACTGAACGAACTCTATGAACAGATCACGCAAGGCGAGACGATGAAGTACTTGCATCTCCGACTCTACGTCAAAGCGAAGACACTCGACGTACTTGAACGTCAGGTACAGGACGCGATGGAAGAACTCGAAGCACGAAACTTCCGCGTTGCCGTCTTCCTGAACGAACAGGAATGGGAATGGCAGAGTCTCTTCCTCAGCTACGAGCAACAGCAAAAACTACCGAACCGGCGTCGCGGGAAAGAGATTCCGTCGCTCTCGATCGCGGGTGGTTATCCGTTCCACTTCACGTCGTTACAGGATCCGACTGGTACCTATTACGGGACGACCGACACGAACGGGAGTGTCATCTTTGACCTGTTCCATAAGGATAAGCAACGGAAGTTTTATAACGCGTTGATGATTGGGAAAATGGGTTCCGGAAAATCTACTTTGCTCAAGAAGACGGTCCTCGATCAAGCGATCAAAGGTAATCATGTCCGCATCTTGGACGTGACCGGTGAGTTCTCCGACCTCGTACGACAACTGGGTGGTAAAGAGATTGCGCTCGACGGTTCCGCCGGACGGATCAATCCGCTCCATGTCTATAAGACGGTGACGCACGCCGACGGTTCTGCGGACGAAGCTCTATCATTCATGCAACACCTATCGAAAATCGCTGTCTTCTATCACTACATCAATCCGGCAGCGACGCAAGAAGAGGCAAACGAGTTCGAGATTCTGCTCCGTCAGCTCTATCTTGAGAAGGGACTTTGGAATGAGGACGGTGACGCGCCAATCACGACGCATCCTGCGAACGCCTATCCGGTCTTCTCCGACTTCTTAGCGCTGGTCCGCTCCGAATTGTATGTCGATGCTGCGCGGACGACGATCCGCGAGAGCATCAGTACAAACCGTGTCAGACGGCTCGAGAACATCGAACTCGCGATCACGAACCTCGTCCACAACTACGGCAATATCTTCGACGGGCATTCTTCGATTGAGCGGTTCGATGAGGAAGCGATCGTTTCGTTTCCACTACGTAACCTGACGAACTTAAAGGACGAAATCTTTCAGGCACAGGTCTTCAACCTGATGAACATGCTCTGGGATGGGATGATCCTCAACGGTGCCGGACAACTGCGCAGCTACAACCAGGGCGAGTTGTTGATCGAGGATGCCTTCAAGTATCTGATCGTCATCGATGAGGCGCATCATCTGATCAATACGCGCGATATCGCCCAACCGGCGATTCTATATCTGCAACAGTTCATGCGCGAAGCGCGGAAATACTTCGGCGGCATCTTCTTCGCCTCGCACTTGATTACGGACTTCGTCCCGACCGGTTCGAAGTCGGAGAACGCTGAGAACGTCAAGACACTGTTCCAGCTGACGCAGTATAAGTTCATCGGCGAGCAGGATGCTGAGAGCATCCCGACGATCCAGACCGTCTTCGACGGTCAGTTGACCGAGAGTGAGACGCGGTTGATTCCGTCGCTCGAAACTGGTCGGATTGTCCTTAGTATCTCCGGTGTGAAGACGTTGATCTTCGATGTTGATGTCTCACCCGAGGAGCTGACCTTGTTCGGAGGTGGTGCCTGATGTGGAGTACGGTCCGGCAATCGGCACGCGTCGCCGTCCGGATGAAGTGGCGACTCTTGACCTTGAAATATCGTTTGATTGCGCTTGGTATCGCGCTACTATTGTTGCTTCTGATTATCATCGTCGCAGGCATTCTCGATACGTTGACCGGGATCGAGAACGATCAGGCGACCGAGACACCGATTGCTTATTCGGACGCGAGTCTACAAGTCAGTGATGACGTCTTACAATATCGCGAGACGATCGCACGCGAATTAAAGAAGCAACAACTCGAGGGACAGACGAACGTCGTCCTCGCCTTGGTGATGCAGGAAAGCGGTGGACGTGGGAATGATCCGATGCAAGCCAGTGAATCAAAGTGCGGACGGATCGGCTGCATCACCTCTCCCGATGAGAGCATTCGCTACGGTGTGAAACACTTCGCATCGGTCTTCCGACAAGCGAATCAAGACGTCAAGTTGACGCTCCAAAGTTACAACTTCGGGGGTGGCTTCATCGATTATGTCCAAGAGAAAGGTGGACGCTACACGAAACAACTCGCGATTTCTTTTTCACAGATGATGTACCAACGTGTCAAGAAAAGTAGCATCTATCAGTGCCATCGTCCGAGCGCAATCGAGCATCAAGCCTGTTACGGTGACATCGAATATGTCGATGCCGTTCTCCGGTATCTGACGCCGACGGTACTGACGGAAGGCAAGACAGGACCCATCAAAGGGACGCTACATGCCCCCCTCGACATCCCGCTTCAGATGACGTCGGGGTTCGGATCACGGATCGTTTTCGGAAAGACGGACGTCCACACGGGAATCGACTTCAGCTGCCACGATACCGATACGGTCCACGCCGTCCGCTCCGGTACCGTCACCTACAGCGGCTTACGCGGACCGTATGGACAACTGATTCAGATCAAACAAGGAGAATGGATCACCGCCTACGCGCACCTTTCCGCGCGCCAAGTCAAGACGGGTCAGAAGATTGAAGCCGGTCAAGCAATCGGGATATGTGGTTCGACTGGACGTTCAACCGGGAACCATCTTCACATCGAATTCAAGACGAGTGATTGGTCCGGACACATTGATCCGGCACCACTCTTTTCGCTAAGGAGGGATGTATCATGGCGTTGACAAGTCGTCATCTCCTGTGGCTCGTGTTGTTCTGTCTGTTACTTTCTGTCAGTGCTAACTTCTATCAATACCGTTCGTCGGCATCAGATGGAGAGCACACGACAGTAGATAAAAACAGAAAGGATTCGTTACCAGAGACGACCACGATGGACTCTCCTATTCCCACTGACGGACAGGATCAAGAGCAGCAGTCGTCAATTTCTAAGAATGCGGAACGCTTCATCACGTTCGCATTCACGTGGGAAAACGGGACCTATCCGACGCGTAAGCGACAGGCCAGGCAGTATATGTCGGAGTCAATCGAACGGACCTTGTTCGCAAGTAGCGGAAGCGATGGCAAGTTTACTGCCGCTGTCTCTGACATCGAAGTCTTTCCGAGTCGTGACGACCCAGAGCATTGTCTCGTCCGATTCAAACGAACGTTGACGATCGATTCAAACGGCTATGAAGAGACATCCGATGAGCTGGTCGAACTGACGTTTACACATCAAGACGGACGATACATCGTCGATCAGATGAAGAGTCTTCAAACGTCAGGAGGTGTCTGAATGCATTCAGGAAAACGAAAGACGTTGAGCCGTGACTGGTCGCGACTGTATCTCGGAACAGGACTATTCTTCTTGATCGGTTTTCTCTTTTTCGGCTTTTCCTCCCTCTTCTTTGCCGAAGAACAACCGATCAACGCGACGCCAATCGGTGAAGAAAAACGATTGACGAATGGACAGACTGTCATGCTTTTCGACTGGTCTTATGATGCGCAACGGAAGAAGATGCGTGTCCGCCTCCAGTTCGACCAACCCCAAGACTACGCGACGAAACTTGTCGCGCACGTAGCTTACAAGGAACGACCGACGGATGAGCAACGCGTCCGAGTCGTCTATCACCAGGACGAGCACTACGTCTTCGAAATCGAAGATGTACCGCGCGACTTTGATCAGCTAGCACTCCGCTTGTATGTCATTGAACCACAACAGTCACTCGAGAAGCTGAGTGCTACGAAGCGAGAAGATGCGCTAGTCGAATCACTCTATATGGATCAGCGACGTGTCTTAAGGACATCACTTTCTATTCAACAAGCGGACGACTATGCGCAACTTTTTCTCACTGACGAGCACGTGCAAAGTCAAAAACGGATCAAGAAAATGAAGCGCGAACAGATGGAACAAGCTTCTCTCATCCAACAAATCGAACAGGACATCGAGTCGAAAAAAGCTACGTTACCTGACCTGACACTCGACGAACAAGTCGAACGTGAGGATGAAATCTTCAATCTGAAGCAGAACAAAGAAGAAGCACTTCTACGACAAACGGATCTAAAAAAACAACTCAGCCAAGAAGAGAAACGACAAGATCAGTTGCGCATTAAAGCACGTGAACTGAAATGGTAAGGCGGCACACACCGTGCCAAAATGCCGTTTTTGGTGGCACAGGGTGTGACCTTTTCGCGATTTTGATGATATCAGTGAAACACTAGGCTCCGCCTAGGCTAGCACGCTGCGTGATAGCAGTTTCCCCTTATGCTCTTTTTCACGGTTTTAGGTCCATCTCTGTTTCTACGGTTTCTAAGTTTTTGATTGGAGACAACTCATTTTTTCTGTTTGATTGAATAAAAAAACGAGCATCGCAGCTCGTTGAATTCGCTCCATGATTATTTTTTAAACGTCTCAAATACTTTAAACATGACATAAAACGAACCGAAGCTACAGGTTAATCCGAACAAAGCGAGTTCCCAAACCGTCATCCTCAATTCCCCCTTTCATCCTTATACATGATTTGGGAGAGCGAGGTTTCAACAAATGGAAAATTTTCTTAATTCACTCTCATCTGATCTTTATTCGATTAATGGACGTCACTCATATTTGGTGAATCAGATTCACGTGTGCGCGTTCTCGAATACATGTTTTTCAGGAGTTCGATGATCAAGGAGACGATCAAGGCTTCTCCGAGTGTATAACTATGTTCGATGATTGACTGCATGTAGTTCCCTCCGTTCTTCCTCTGGGTAGTATTACCTTTCTCACTTCTAATGACAGGAAGAACGGTCGAATTGTTCGGAAAGAATTTCATTTTTTTAGAAAGCCGAGACTTACTTTCCTAAAGGAAGGAGGTAAAGAGATGGATCTCTTGATTCGCGACATCGACTCCGTATTCGTCAAACAACTCGACGAGCAGGCGGAGAAACAGATGTGTTCCCGACAAGAATTATTGAAAGGATTACTGACTACTTGGTGCGTAGACGGCATCCAGTCGACACAGGTTGCGCGCCTCGAACGACAACTCGAAGCGAACACGTTACACCTAAAGCGGAGTGCAACAGAACTTGAACAATTGACCAAACTCTTTCGTGAGGTGATGCAGGATGACTAACGTTCCTGGTGTCATCATCAAGTCGAAGTTCAAACTCCCTCAAACAATCCGACGTGCGCGTCGCTATACGACGTACCTCAGTTACATCGATCGACCGGAGACGAAAGCACGGTCGCAACAGTTTGAGAACTATCACGATTATATGGAGGATGAACTGAAATCGAGTGGTCTGTTCACAGCGAAGCAAAATCGATTGAGTGCGATTCAACGAGAGCAATTGCGTGAAGTCTTTCGACGGGCACAGGAGAACGGTAGCATCCTGTGGCAAGATGTCATCTCATTCGATGAGGCGTGGTTACAGGAAGTCGGTGTCAAAGAAAATCGTTACATCGATGAACAACGTTTGATGCAAGCAACTCGCAATGCTATCACTTTAATGATCGAAAAAGAACAGATGCTGCACGCGACATGGACTGCTGCCATTCATTACAACACGGACAACATCCATGTTCATGTCGCAACAGTCGAGACGATGCATCCACGCGAACGCGGCAAACGCAAACCGAAAACGATCGAGAAGATGAAGGCACAAGTCGTCCATACACTTGCCGACCGGACACGTGAACAAGAGAAACTGAATGCTTTTATCCGTGATGAGGTTCTGGCGCACAAACGGAATCGTTCAACACTAGCTGTTTCGAACCGCGTGCTACATCCTGAACTCGTACGACAGTATAAAGCGATTCAGAAACAACTACCGGACGATAAGCGACAGTGGTATTACAACATGAACGGCATGCACGAACTGCGTCCTTCACTCAATCAATTTACTGACACGTATCTTGCGACCTACTTCGAGAAAGAGCACAGCGAGTTTAAACAACAACTCGATACAGAGGTCGCATTCTACGAGCGGAGTTATGGATCGGCATCCCAAGCATCGGCTTATCGAAAGACGAAAGAACAGGATCTCTACACACGGATGGGAAATGCCGTCCTGTCCGAGATGCGTGATTCGTCCAAGCCACCTCAGAAGCTTGCGAAGAAAGCTGCATCCTCACCCAAACAAAGAATCCGGTCAGCGTTTCGACGTGAACGGATCATGCAAGAGACGCTTTATCGGATCGGACGACACATGAATGATGAGTGGGACCACATCAAGAACCAGCGTGCTTTTGAACAACTCGAGCAGGAAGTTCAACACGAAAGGTAAGGTGAAACGGAATGGAAGAGACGAAGCAAGTCCGGATCCGGATGAGTGCCGTGACCGCTGAATTTTTAGAGGAGTATCGTGAGAGGGAACGACTGTCCGGAATTGGTCCGGCAATCGATCATATCATCCGTGACTATCAAGAGATGATCAAGAAGCAATGGGATTTGAACTATATCAGTCGTTCCGTATCAAAACAGATCGAACAAGAGTTGACATCGTTCTGGGAAGAACAGATCACAAAAAGTCTCTCTCCATTACGAAAGAGTGTCCAACAGACAGACCTTCAAACACAGATCTTGATTGAACTGGTGCAAGCCTTAATGCAGACGGAAAGCATCGAAGATATCATCCCGACGACCGAATACCGTCCTTCGTTCCTTGAGACAGCGGAGACGGCCGTTAAATCACGGATCGAACAACGAAAGCAGCATAAGCATTCGGATGAGGAAAGGATGATCCATAAATGAGACGACTAGAAGCTTTCACAATCGCAATGTTTCTCGAACTGCAACCGACCCACGTCACAGTCTTGATTCATCAAGCACGATACGACATCCCTGTCTCATATGACGAATATTCGTTCCTTGAGATCCTGCAAGAAGAACCTTTGTTGTTGCTACCGGTATCACGTGATCGTCGTCATCTACTACTGGATCGACTCGCTACCGATCCGATTGTTCTGCAGGAACTAGAAGATTTCGAAGGTGCTGCCGATTCGTCTTTCTCGTCTGAAGGAGCGTGAGACACATGGCATACAAGAAGAAAACACGTGAAGATTATCAGAAGGAAGTACAAGCGTTGACCGACAAGATGGAGACGCAGCTCGCTTCTCACTTCGTCAGTCAGGAGAGCATCAAGGAACATCTCGACTTCATGAGCCGATTCCATCGCTACTCTACTCGGAACATGCTATTGATCGAGGAACAGTTCCAAGGCGCCCGTGCCGTCGGTTCCTATGCGTACTGGGAGAAGCAAGGCGTCCAGGTCCAAAAAGGAGAGAAAGGCATCAAGATTTTTGTTCCCTCCCCTGTTACTTTCATTAAGCGAGATACGGATTGGGTAGCATGGAAGGACGCAACGAAGACAGAGCAAAAGCGTGCAAAGGAAGGTGCTCTTCCGACACGGAAAGCGATGTACTATAAGATTGGTCACGTCTTCGAGTACACGCAAACCGATGCTCGTGAGAAGGGTCTCGAAGTCTCCGAGCTCTTCGCTTCCTATCATCGAAATGGATCACTTCGTGAGGCGGAAACGTTTCGCCGCGCATTGAACGGGATTGCCGAGACACAAGACGTGAAAATACTCGACCAGCCACTGAACGAACTTGGTACGGCAAAAGGATGCTTTTATCCGGAACTGAACGCAATCGCCCTCAATCCGCGGAACTCGGACATTGAGAACGTGACCGTCCTGATTCATGAACTCGCACATGCCAATCTGCACAACGTAGAACGAAATGAAGAGCGCGGAATTGAGTTGAATCCGCATGAGAAGGAATTCCAAGCGGAGATGGTCGCTTACACGGTCGCGGCACACTTTGGTTTTTCAACGGACGAGTTTTCATTGTCGTATCTCGCCAACTGGACACAAGGGCGAAACTTACGCGATAAAGAAGACTTGTTGTACGAAGTCCATCAGACATCTGGTCATTTCATCCGCGAAATCCATACTTCGCTCGAGCACGAACAAGTACTTGAACGGGAAGCATCGCCTCTCAAGATGATCGAACATATCGAGAACGTGGCACAAATTACAGATCAAAGGATGCCATTAGCCGAACGACTCGAGCGAATCATGCAGCACACACCGGAGGACGTCGGTGCTTACCTGACGAGTATTGCTAAGCAGGACACGCAACAAGACTTTTCATCGTTTAACGAACCGATGATGCTTGTCCATAGAGCGACAGATTTCTTCGAACCGTTCGCGAAAGCCAATGACCGTGATTTTGACGAGCATGAAACAGTCGCCTATACACTCGTCATCCCGGGGGAAGAACCAATCAGCCAACACTTCCGCATCCTTGATGACGCTTCAGGACCACTGCATCATATCCTGAAAACCGAAGTCGTCAGTAAAAAGACGGAACAAGTACTTGAAAAGGCGTGGTATGACGAGATGATTTCGACTGAAGATCGCGATTTAGAAAAGGTCCGGCAGAGTGTGACGCGTCACTTCAATGTACCGGAACAGGATTTCCGTAGTCGTTAAAAACACTCCCTACTTTCTTTCAAGATTAGGTACTGCAAATCAGAAAGTATATCTCATTCCATAAAAAAAGAGGATCGAGTTCATTACTTCGATCCTCTTTTTTTATGCTACTTTCGCATAAATTATGACTTTCTTAAAAAAGTCAAAGACTACTTGTACAGAATTTATTTAGAATGTTTTTTTGTCGTTCAAGGATTGTCTGCTGTGTCGGAACATCACCGACTGAGACTGTACGTTCAAAGAATAAATAAGGCTTACCATCTATTTTAAAGCGACGGTCAACAAGGTAACGTGCTGAATGCTCATCCTCTACTAATTCATGTTCGATAGCATCAATATTTTCCTCTAAAGTATAGTAGCCGGTCGTAAAAAGTCATTGTAGTATTCTTTTTTTCGGAACCCAAGTAAACAGCAAAAGTAAAACCAAAGCATTGCATCAACTGCTAAAGCTAAAATTAAGAACTCCATATGTGTTCCCGCTCTGTAATAATCAATATACGATTTGGAAAAACAAGTAGTTTTATTTATCTCATATTACATTTTTTGACTATACAATTTTTTAATGCTATCTTTTACTTAATGATTCTATCCGTTCTTAAATCACTCTCTTATGTTATTAATATTTTATTGAAGGAGCGATAATGTTTTGAAAAGAATACTTACACCGCTTTTGTGTATTCCCTTAATCGTCTTGACCGCATGTACGGAAGATGGACAAAGTGAACAATCTAAACCTAAGGTTGTTAAGATCGATAATGACAGTGAAGTGAATATCGTTCCTCTTTATGGACCTTATCAAAAATACTTGAAAGCATCACTTAAAGATTACGATGCTGAAGTGAGCAAAAAAAATTACATAAAGTATGTTCTTAACGATATCGATAAAATGGGTGAAAAAGAAAATTTTGATACTACTTCCCTGAAAGGTTTCTTCATGATGGAATCGACTGCTTATCAGCAAGCGCTACTTGATCGAATCAATGCTTTGGAAGAGCGACAAGACGAGATAAAAAAGATCATCACAAAAAATTACATCGCTGCGCACAAAGTTCTTCCGAAAAAAAAGAGTACGATCTTCATCGTACCGATAAACTCGGAATATAAAACGATGACCGAACCTATGGGTGGAGTAGCCGCAGGTGCGTACAAAGATGCCATCGTACTATATATTGATTCGAATTTCGATAAAGATGCGTTAGCTTATACGGTTGCGCATGAATATCATCATTTAATTCTCCACGACAGACATAAATATCAGATGAATAAATTACTCGATTCGGTCATTATCGAAGGGAAAGCAGATGCCTTTGCTGATCGAGTCCTCAAAGATGTGAAGGCGCCATGGAGTGATCCGATGGACGATGCGACGATAAAGCATGTCGCGAAGCTGATTCAAAACGGTGAAGCTTCGTATGAGGACCTTGTGGCTGGTAGTCCACAAAAAGAAATCCCCCGCTGGAGTAACTACAACTTAGGGCATGATATCCTCAATCATTACTTTAAGTCACATCCAGATTCTTCAGTAGAAGACTGGTCATTTAAAAGTGAAGCTGATCTTTTGAAAGGATATAAATATCAAGAGACTCTTCAGCAATAAAAAATAAGCAAAGTTCTTTCGCCTCGAATAGTGAAAGAACTTTGCTTATTTTATTTATCATTTCCTTTGTTTATTTCCCCATATTTCTTCCATCGACTCATCGATTTCGTTCGAGAATCTTTACCGTTTGAGAGTCGTTACCGTTCGAGGTCATCCTACTCGATATGACCATAATTACCGATTAAAAATGATTGAGCGCATCGAACAGACTGCTCAGATCACAGAACACGGTTTACCATTAGCCGAACGGCTGGAGCGAGTTATGCAACATTCACCGGAGGACGTCTGGGCTTATCTGACGAGTATTGCTAAGCAGGACACGCAACAAGACCTTTCAACGTTGGACGAACCGATGGTGTTCGTCCATGGCATAACAGACTTCTTCGAGCCGTTCGCGAAAGCTAACGACCGTGACTTTGAGAAACATGAGACGATTGCTTATACAGCAACAGAAATGAGCAGATATGATGTGTCCTAATGTGTAATTGAATCGTATCAATTAAAGAGGGTGGGAACTTTATCCAGTAAAAGCTACCCTCCTCTTTCAACAGTGCGCTATACTTTAAAGTAGTTTGTATTTATTTAAAAGGAGTAACTAAATGGGCATAGAGAAAAGGGAACAAATCAAATATAAGATTTTTCACGAACAGGATATCAACAAATTGATGGATGTATTCTTTTCGACAGAAAAAGAATTGGGCCATGAGGAAACAGAAGTCATCTACACGATTCAATTTAAAGATGGAACAATTGCTAGTGGTTCTGATCGATTGACTATCGACCGGAATCGGTCAATACAATCCGTCGTCTTTAGTCTCACCAATAAAAGTTTACATACATCAATCGCTATGAATCTTCACATTGATAATGCGAAAAACAGCAGTACATACGCTGTCGAAGGTAATCATCAAGAGTGGGTAAAAGAAAAATCGGCACAAATTCAAAAAATCATCAATGCTACCCCGAATCAAAATCAGTATCTCGCACACCCTGTTTGGAGAACAGGTCTATCCATTCTTTTAGTTCTCCTTATTTTTAGCTTCATGTACTTACTTATCGAGAACTATTTATCTAGTCGTGCTGGATATGCTTGGCTAATCGTAGCAGTTCTATGGGCTCATTTTTGGACGGGACGATTACTAGGTAACAATCTAGACACCTTATATCCTAAAGTAGATTTTGACATCTCTATACATCGTGAGAGCAAGAAAAGAAAGCAACGAGCCTTCTTGAAATTGATCGTCATCTGCTTTCTTATTCCGTTGTTGGTAAAATTCATTGTGGAACGAATGATTTAACGCTCCTCAAGAAAATGTCTATAATAGGACATGACAGTCAATGCGATATAATAAAAACTTCACTACATATCAACGAATGGAGGAACAACCATGAATAACAATCAAGCAGTTGCTTACGCCGTCATTGCCATGGAGCAACTCGGCTATACAATCGAGCAGATCGAAAAAGTTCAAGCCAGCATGCTATCTGAGATGGACTGGTCGGATGAAGAAACAGCTGAAAAGAAAGCAACTACTATCTTAAAGGGATAAAATAAAACAGCAACATCGCTTTAAAAAAAGAAGCGATATTGCTGTTTTTGCTTACTTGAAATATTTCTGCTGTAAACTTCATTCAACGTGATTCTTTTTATTCATCTGCTTATTTGAGTTCAATCTTTTTTTCACCTAATTCTTTTCCCGCCATTCCTTGAGTCGCTTTCAATGTGACGACCGCTTGTGGATCATCGATGTCGTAAGCCATGATTCCCTTCGCGGTACCACCTGGTTTGATGTCATCGAGCTGATGTTTTAAATAAGAGGCATACTTCTCTTCTTGTGGCGTCATGCCTACCTCTAACTTATTGATTATGTCGGTTCCTTCCTGTGTAGCTTCGAAACAGGCGATCCACGTGGTCATTCCATTCAATGGTTCCTTATTATCATTTGTCGTCTCGTATGTGAAGACAAGCTGTGGCTTTTCTCGGAAATACTCCTTACTTGGCTCAAGCACTTTTGTCGAAAGAATTTTGACTGTCGCCATATTAATTTTCAAAGTATCATTCTTGAAATAAACATTCTCTTTTTTCGTTTCTGCTACCCTGACTTTTTCAGTCGGATTTTCCGCCTTCTTAGGTGTATCTTGTGCTACTTCTTCTGTCTCACATCCGACAAGTGATAATCCCAACCCGACGATTTCGTTTCGACATTCGCTGTCGCTCACTTTCATCTTTTTCGATATGACCGTACTCATCGGTCCAGGATGACATCTCCGAATTCAACCGTCATGGGAAAGCGAGAAATCAGGATGTCCCGCATTCCATCTTCGAACTCGACGACGACCCACCTTCCTTCAATGCGATCGATGATCCCTTTACGCTTACTCATTTTGACTTCTTGATCGTGTAAGACGATCCGTTCCCTTCAAAAACGATCGTGCCGCTCTTATCCGCTCGTAGCATCGTCGCCTTCGCACGCTTCAGGTTCATTACGACTTCCTTCGTTGGATGTCCGTAAGCGTTCTTCCCGACACTGATGACGGCGTACTTCGGTTTGACGTACTTAAGGAACGTCGTGCTCGTCGATGTCTTCGCTCCATGATGTCCGACCTTGAGGATGTCTGCACGTATAGTCTTCTTAGCAAGTATCTCCAGTTCTGCGTCTCTCATGAACAGGATAGTATTCTTTTTATTGATAACGTTTAGGACAGTACTCCGGTCGTATAAATATTATAGTTATTGATTGGTCCGACGAACTACGTCTTTTAACCTTTTGCGAGAGTAGATAGGTTAGCTTATAACTCTTTCCACAAATAAAAAAAGAAAAAAAAGCAGACCTCCAAGTGTCTGCTTAGTGTAGTATGTTGGTATGAAGTCAGTCATATATCTTATTAACTCATACATGAAACCCATTACTTGAACCAGAAGCAGTTCAAAACGTTTTTCAATTAATTATTTCTCGAATTAATAAAATGATATAGGAGAGTCATCCATCACCTTTTCTACATCAGGATAAATTTCGAACAATTTTAATGCATCTTGATGTTTCATACCGCCCCATTTTCCATCCCCCCACGATTTTTCAAAATATAAATCGCCATAATTTATAACCATAAAATGTCTTAATATCCCTAAAAAATTTGGTATATGGTTGTTCTCATTTAAATATTTTACGTAACCTAAATACTTTTGTTTAAACAAATCGTCAATTTTTTCTTCTAATTGCTCAAGTCTATGAATACCTAAATTATTTAATTCTTCAATTATTATCTCATCTTTATCATTAAAAGATGGTGAAATCATCTTTTTATCAATTTCATCTTTAAACTTCTCTTTCAAATAAATCAGTAAAGATGTACTGTCAATTAAGTACTCTAAATTCCCTTTTTCAGTTTCTTCTGACACTTCAAATGAATATTCTTCAATTTCTTTTGATAACCTATCAAATTCTCTGTCAACCATCTCTAAACTCGCAGAGGCTAAAGCGAATCTTCTCCGAATGTCATTCTTTTCAGGAAGAATCTTGTTGAACTTATACGTTCTATCATGCGAAATATCTGCCCACGCATGCTCCAAAATTGTCCTTACTTGTATTTCAAAACACTTATCTTTTAAGTGAGCATATTCTGGCATTTTTGCTCTTTTATCATCTATTTTTGCTACATAGTGAATAGATCTGTATCCTACTTTATCTTCACCTAATTCTTCACTTTTATTTGAACTATTTTCAGTGTCTATTTCAAATAATCCTTCAATTTCCTTGCAAACTTTTTCTACATCTGACTTAACAAACGTAACTATACGAATCCCTATATAATCATGAATTTGAGAAATTGGATCTTCATATTTCTTACTTTTTATTTTATTCAATAAGCTACTTTTATCTTTGATTCTATGAGTTATAGAATGATATTTAATATCTTTATACTCAATTATTTCTTTTATAAGACTAGTGATTTTAGTAGCTAGTATTTCAAAAATTTTAAACTCATTATCATACCAAACTTCAATTTCTTTAGTATCATGATTATTATTTTCTAATTTTTTTGCCATTCAAATCTTCCTTTTTATTTTAAAATTTTAGTTTTCCCATAGCTCATCCATCAGCTCATCGATTTCATTGGAGAGCCGCTGTCGTTCTTGTTCATCCTTCTCAATATGCCCATATTCATCCATCCAGATAACATCGCCGGATTCCACCGTCATTGGGAAGCGAGAAAGCAGGATGTCGCGCATCCCATCGTCGAACTCGACGGCGACCCACTTCCCCTCAATCCGGTCGATGATTCCTTTTCGCTTCTTCATTTCGATTTCTTGATCGTGTAGGACGATCCATTCCCTTCGAAGACGATCGTGCCACTCTTATCCGTCCGCAGCATCGTCGCCTTCGCACGCTTCAGGTTCGTCACAACTTCCTTCGTCGGATGACCATAGGCATTCTTCCCGACACTGATGACGGCATACTTCGGTTTGACGTATTTGAGGAATGTCGCGCTCGTCGATGTTTTTGCACCGTGATGCCCGACCTTGAGGACATCCGCACGCAGCGTCTTCTTCTTCGCGATCATGTCCTGTTCCGACTTCAGTTCCGCGTCTCCCGTGAACAGGAACGTGTTCTTTTTATAAGCCACGTGTAGCACAGCACTCCAGTTGTTGAGATCACTGTTCGCGTAGTCCTTGACTGGTCCGACGAACTGCGCCTTCACACCCTTGACAGGAAGCGAGACGCCTGCTTTCGCCGGTTTGATTTTCAGCTTCTCGCGCTTGACGGCCAGCAAGAAGTCTTTATAAGCTTGCGTCGTATGTTTGACCTTCGGAGCATAGACACTCTTGACCTTGAACGAGTCGAGGACTTCATCAAGTCCACCGATGTGATCGGCGTCCGGATGCGTCGAGATCAACATCTCGATGTCACCGACCTTCTGTTTTTTCAGATAGGCGACGAGTTCATCGCCCTTCCCTTTGTTCCCGCCGTCCATGACGATATCCTCACCGCTCGGCATCTTGATATAGATTGCATCACCTTGTCCGACATCGATATAGTGGACCTTGATTTTCGGCGTTGCGGCCTCTGCACTCTGTAACGGTCCAACGAGTAATCCTACACTTGCGAGTGCCAGGCTGGTACCCATCCATTTTCTCTTCATCTTGTATCGCTCCATTTCTGATTTGTACGTTATTTTTAGTATACAGTGAATAGCAGGAGAAAGTTGGGTATATTTCCCACCCATTTATTTTTCTTTATGGGTTAGCATATATGTGTATGAATAAAAAGAAAAAACAGACCTTTAACGGGCCTGTTCTAAATAATGTTGCTGAATGAAGGCGAGCAATAGATCAATATCAACGAACCAAGTCACATGCTCGATGCAGCCGTCTACTTCGCGAACAAACCGAACCTGCGCATCGAGTATTGTCACCTTTTGCGACTGTTCCATCATGTCGTTCCATTTTTTAGATTCCTCATCCATCAAAACCGTACTCATTGCCTCATTCCTCCTTAGTTTGCTTGAATACAGCATACAATCGGGAGTAAAGCTGTACGAACTGAATTGATTCAAACAAGCATAAGCGTTATCTGAATCAACAAAGGAATTAACCGAGCATTCAGATGATTTTTCAACGCATTCATCAGAAAATGACTGTAATTCTAAGGAGTAATGTCCCATTTACCTGGCCATTTGTCCAAAATCGTCTCAACGTCTAACCATACTCAACGTACTCCCTCGAATTCATAGAATGCAGGCGTCTTCTCCATGTCAGCATCCAGTCTTAGCATTTCAACCAACGAAGGCATCAGTTCTTTCGCGGTTTGGTAATCCACCCATCTTACATCCGTGATTTCCTGATTCGGATCCATGATATCGATTTTTCCACCAATAATCTGAACGAAAAAGGTAATGATTAATGCGTGATGTCCCTTCTCCGAGAAGATGACTTCTCTAACAGAATGCATACCGATGACCTTACTTTCAAACCCCGTCTCTTCTTTTACTTCACGAATGATCGCCTCTTCAAGCGTCTCGTCTTTTTCCACAGCTCCACCTGGCGGACTCCAGTAAAAAGAATCACCTTTGACGTTCTTTACCAATAATATGTTCCCATTCTCATCATGAATCAGAGCTGAAGCTACATCTATACGTTTCAAAGTGTTTCTCCTTTGGTTATTATGCCTTTTCGAAATCATCACCTTACTACTCCTAATCTAATATAAAGGATAAAAAAGTAAAGCGGATATAGACTAAAAATGAATCGTATATCTATTGTTTTTCACTTCGCATCGACTAAACCGCGATGTCAAAACGGAACTCTTTCTTCTTTACTTCATCCCTTGTTTACCAAAAACTTATTTTCTTGTCTTATCACGCTCCGTGCCCTGTGTCGCAAGAAACAGGAACGTTCTTTAGTCATCTTCATTACTATAGAAATATCAAAACGGGATTACATCATAATCAACCGCCCCAGATCAACTATCTATAAACCTCCATTCATTTAATCACTTCTTCACTCACTCATACATTACGAAAGACACTCCTTCTTATAGAAGAGACGATGCACATAGGCTTGGACTCGTCCACTGCGGGCATCTCATTGCCTTTGGATTTGGGACAAATCCATTCTTTAAATAAAAAAACGTCCTTTTGAGGGGACGTTTTACTTTATCTTAGCGATATTCGGTTCAATCGTAAAAAGTGAAGTATCCACTTTGTTCTACTTTTGCATATCCTATATGCGCAAAGATTTCTGCTTTTCCGTTTGTTCCGTCAACAAAATTAGATACATCCCAAGTCAATGGATTAGTTCCATAGCCATATTTTTTACCAATCAACTGTTTATTGATCTTATCGCCATCAGTTTCGTAAAGCCATACAACATAAGTGTTAGTACCACTTATTCCAGAAGGTCTAATTTGAACGTTACCACCACCTGAAGAAATCGTCTGTGTACTTTCAATTTGCTGATTGTGTAAATAAATTGATTCAGTATAGCCAACTTTATCCCACGATCCCGCTGCATATGTAACTACAGTTTTAGCTGACGCTTGTGGCGCACTGACTAAAGAAACAGCTGGAATCATACAAGCTACTAACGCAAACTTCTTCAATTCCATTAAAAACTCCCCCTTTTTTCCAAATTACAACTGTATATACAGTTGTAATTTACATAAAAATACTATATCATAAAAAGGTAATAAAATGACATTAAAGGAGAAAATATCATGCATAAAAAAATCACTACATTACTTTTAGCTAGTGCTTTCATTACTTTAGGATCTTCGATTCCTGTTAGTGCAGGTACGCACTGGACAGGCGATGGTGCAGTAGATGGGAACGAAATTCGCTGGGGTACTGCTCGCGGAAAAACTGCCTACACTACAGCAAGAAACCATTCCATTACAGTTTGGGACAACATGGGATCAATTAATATCGCTGGTGACAATGCAGACGTAGTAGAAGATTTATCGTTCAGAGATATTTATGTAGCTAGCTCATTATTAGGTCGATATATGCCAATGTCAGGTGCCGACGTTATTGAATACAATACGTATAACTTCACTGATATGACATCAGGGGAACAGAAAAAAACTGCCTTACATGAAATGGGACATGCCTTAGGCTTTAACCACCACGATTCAGGAATTATGAAACAAGGGCTATTTAGCATGACAACTTTAGATTCGCACATTAAAAGTGACTACAACAGTCATTACTGAGGAGGAAAAACAATGAAAGCAAAGAAAATCACCGCTATTGTTGGTTTAGCTGGAATTTTAGGGTTAGGAACATTTTACCTCGTTGATCAAAACGAGAGTGCTTCAGGAAAACAAGTCTCTTCTATTCAAAAAGCAGATTTAAAGAAAGTTACTATGACAGGTGACTTTGCAATGGACGTTACAAAAACTACTTCTGTCGTTGGAAATTCTGAAAACGTTTTCATCGCAAAAGTAGAAAAGGAAATTAGTCACGATGAAACATTACCAAGTACACAGTTTCAAGTAACAATAGTCAAAAATGTTAAAGGTGAATTGAGCGAAGAACAAGTCGTAAATCAAAATGCAGGAATTTTTGATGATAATGGCGAAAAAGTATTATTAACATACGAAGATCAAGAAATGCTTGTACCTGGAAAAACATATTTATTTGCAACAATCCATGATGAAAAAACGGACTGGCACAACCCAGTTCCTGCTTATGGAGAAGTTCTTCTTGAAGATGGTGCGGATATTCAAACAGTAGCTGATACGTATGAAACTGCATTTGAGAATCAAACGATTTCACCCATCATGGAGAGACACGATGAACTCGAACTAGAAGAAGGATTTGTTGAGGAAGAAGCCGCTCAATAAGAACACTCAAACTTTATTTAAATTATCCTTATCAAGGGAGGGTGCTTTATGGGTAAATTTAAATGGATTGGTGTTTTGGTAGTATTGGTTATTCTATTTTTTGTGTTTGATCCTTTTCGCGGGGAACCACCAAACCCAAAAGTAGAGGCACAAGGAAAAGATATTCCAACGGTCCAAGGATCATTTTGTTGGGATGGTCTATTGCGCAACCAATGTGTCGATAAAGTGTATGTTGACGGACTCGATATGACGAAAAAAAGTAAACCAACTGTAGTATCCTCAAATAAAAAAATCGATATTTCTTTTGAAGACGAACCCGATTCTATTGAGATTGTTCGTTGGAAAGATAAGCAAGATGCTGAAAAAGTTACTTTAACTGATGATGGCGTTACTGCCCCGAAAGAAACAGGAACGTATGCCTATGAAATCAAAGCAAAGTGGTCCAACGGTGACGGACAATTCGCTTTTCTGGTTAAAGTAGACTAACTCCCTTCCTTTTCCCCATACTTCCTCTTCTACCAACAGTCATTTGACTGTTGGTTTTTTATTAATGACCAAATATTTGTGATAAGACCTATACTTTAAATTAATTATTTTTATTTTTTGAACGCTCCGTGTCTTCCGTCGCAAGGAACAGGAACATAGAGATGCCTCGCGCAAGCGATGTGCAGCTCTTGTTATCGGTCCGGCAGGAGGGCAGCGGTGCGATGAGGATGTTGCTACCTGCAACTTACAGCCTCACGCATGAGCCCGAAATCTCTTCTCTTGTCTCTACTAACACATACAAACTAAATCGAAACGTACAGAGGATAATCCACTCAAAGATAAAAGATGTACATACGTACACCGACAGCAATTCCACTACTTCTTATTAAACCACTTCCTCAATGATCAGCATCTCTCACGAATCGATATGAGACTCTTTGGCCCGCAGTGGATTTGTCCACTGCGGGCTTCTTTCCTCACTTGGATTTGATACAAATCCATTCCGTATCTGCATCTGCTTGTACACCCTTCAAAGAAAAACGGATTCGTTTTTCGTCCATGCTTTACGCGCGGACAGGAAGGGAGCGCCTCACCTGTCTACGCTGAAAAATTTAAAGCACTCCTTGGGCTTTTAAACTGACGTAATCGTCTCCTGCCCCGACAACGATATGGTCAAGCAATTTGATACCAATGATGCGTCCGACTTCCTGCAAGCGTTCCGTTACCTCGATGTCCTCGAGGGACGGCTTCGGGTCGCCGCTCGGATGCTGATGGCTGACGATGAGCGACGTTGCATTGTTGAGGATAGCTGACTTGAAAATTTCACGAGGGTGGATAATGCTCGAATTGATGCTCCCGACATGCGCCCGGTGAACGGCGATGACCCGGTTCTTCGTGTTCAGTAGGATGACAAGGAACACCTCACGGTCATCGTCCTGGATGAAGCGTCTAGCGACAAGAAAGGCGTCCTCTGGGGACGTGATATGCGTCGTCTCGAGGGCGACGTCCGGTTCTCGGACCTCTTGGCGGATACGGGTGATTTCAACGAGTTTGGTCAGTTTCATGGAAAAGCTCCTTTCGCGAGTGGAATGCAGCCCGACACGATGCCGTCCTGTTGACGGGAACGCAGCGAGCGTCGCGAGACGGGGCAAGGGTGACCGCAGGGAAAGATCAAAAAAAGCGGACAGCGCACCGGGATGAAGGCTTCCAGAGCCCGCGAGCGAAAAGCTTGCTTTGAGCCAAAACGCGGAGGAAGACGAAGAACGGCAGCGGCTTTTTTTGATGGCCCTTGCGCCGACGAGGAGCGAGCTAGAGTACGGAAACAGGACGGCTTTCGGCCCCTTCCATCAGACAAAGCGGTGCGCTCTATTCCATCCACACATTCCATAAATAAGAACTTGAGTTCTTATTTTTTGTTTTAAAAACGAACGTGTGTTCTAATATACATTATAATCCTAAAAAAATATGTGATGTTTTTCCAATTTTTCATGTATTTAATTTTTTTCTATGAAAGAAGGGCATTTATGAGAAAAACAATTCGCTTTTCCAATGGTAACTGCTGTGAAATGACTTTTGAGGAGGTTTTCGTTGAATTCACGTCTTTGGTAACAAGTGTGATGAGGAAAGCAAATAACAAATTTTACTTTAACAAAGTAGAGGAAGAAGATTTTTTACAAGAACTATATCTTGAATTATGGCGAGCTTATGAAAAATATGACTACATTATTGGTACTAGCTTTACAACGTATTTATATTTCAGACTTCAAAAAGGTGTTCGTGATGTAACATACTCAAAATTTTCAAAGAAAAATCAGAGTATTGAAATTTCACTGGATGCCCCCTTTAAAAACCCAGATTTTACTTTAGAAGATTTTCTTTCTATTCCTGATGATTCATTGAATGGAATATTGAATTCTGAACTAGAATCCATTATTTTATCGGCAATCGATTCTGGAGAAGAAGAGATGTTGCAGTCGTTAATAAATAGAAAAGAATTTAGCATTCAACAGTATGCGGATAAGCATACAATTACTAGGCAAGCTGCTAATCAACGAATTATTAAATTTAGAAATAAACTCAGAAAGGTTGTTAAGGAGCAGTATTTTGATAAACCTTAATTTTTTAATCCAGTGCTTCTGGAAACGGTTAATTTTGTTTTAGCGAATACTGCTTTTTTATTTGACTATTCTTCCGATCATCTATAAATTATGGAAGTAACCATGAGGTCAAAGCGATATGCTAAAACCTAATTATCATGTCAAGAGGAGTAAGTCATGCTAATAAAAATTAAACAAGACGCTCTTTCCATATATGTGCGAGATCATACCGATTATCATGGTGATTATCATGGTCATGATTGGTGGGAATCGTTCCTCAAACAAGTTTCAGGTAAAGAGTTGAAAGTTGATCAAGAAAATTTATTCAAACATGAATTTGATGTTCTTCCTATATCCGGAGTATCCGATGCGACAATTCGTATTTTGGACGACTATGTGGATATGATCATAGACGATCAACGAATAGGAAAAGCACGATGCGAGTTATGTAATTCAGTCTCTTTAGATACACAACTATGTTCTCATTGTGGACGTTCAGACTATCTTGATGTTTTTTGAACTTAGTTATAGTAAAAGGCCTTCTCTAAATTTGAGAAGGCCTCAGACTGAAGACAAAGTAGTGGTTTTTCTCTTGATTGAGAAGAACCGCTTTTTTGTTCGCTTCGAATCGTTTTCCTGGGACAAGCATCGCGCCGCATCGCTTCGCTGCTGGGTCGCTCCTGCTTGTTTTTCCCTAGGAAACGATTACGAGCGAACAAACGCTTTTTCTTTCATACTTCCGGGTATAAAACTAGCATAGACATTCGAAAGAGGAGGACTCATTATGATGGGAAAAAGAGACCAACATCATCGTTCTGAGAACATCACCATCACATTGGAACAATTGGTCCCGCAGGACCATCTCGTTCGAAAAGTGGACCAGGTCATGGACTTTGAATTCATCTATCCTTTAGTAGAGAAACTGTATTGTGAAAATAACGGAAGACCTAGTATCGATCCTGTTCTATTGATTAAGATGGCACTTCTCCAATACCTGTTTGGTATTCCATCGATGCGTCGGACCATCAAGGAGATTGAGACGAACGTCGCGTATCGGTGGTTTCTAGGAATCGGGCTGGATGAGAAAGTGCCACACTTCTCTACTTTCGGAAAAAATTACGTCCGGCGTTTTCAGGACACGGATGTGTTCGAAACCATCTTTTATCGTATCCTCTCACAAGCTGTCGATGCTGGGTTCGTGGACCCTTCGGTCCTGTTCATGGATTCCACACACATCAAGGCGAACGCGAACAAACGGAAATTCAAGAAGAAAAAGATTGTCCGTCGCGCTATCCAACAGTATAAAGAAGAACTCGATTTGGAAATCAACGAGGATCGGGTACTTCATGGAAAAAAGCCCTTCACCCCCAAGGAGAGCCGTCTTGAAACAAGGGAAATCAAGGAAAGTACGACAGATCCCGAGAGTGGTTATTACGTGAAGGGGGAACGTGAACGACTATTCGCTTATTCTTGCCATACAGCCTGTGATCGAAATGGCTTCGTACTTGGACTGATCCTCACACCTGGCAATGTACATGATAGTAAAATGCTTGAACCTCTTCTTGAGTCCGTCAGTCATCGTTTTGGTCAGCCATTCGCTGTCGTAGCTGACTCTGCCTACAAGACCATCCAACTCGCACGTCATCTCCTTCAACGAAACATCTTACCAGTTTTTCCTTATACCCGCCCCAGAGGGGTGAAAGGAATGTTCAAAACGAAAGACTTCTATTACGATGAATACTATGACTGTTATTTGTGTCCTAAGAATCAAGTTCTTCGTTATCGGACGACCAATCGAGAGGGCTATCAGGAATACGTCTCTGACCCCACAATCTGTGCGTCGTGCTCTTTTCTTTCAAGATGCACGAAGAGCCAAGAGAATAAAAAAATGATCCTGCGTCATGTCTGGCAGGAAGCAATGGATGAGGTGGAGCATTTACGGCATACTTCCGTGAATCGTGCATTGTATCGAAAACGACAGGAGACAATCGAACGCGTCTTCGCAGATGCAAAAGAAAAGCATGGCATGCTTTGGGCCCGATATCGTGGTCTGAAAAAAACAACGCTACAAGCGATGCTTACTTTTAGTGCCCTGAACCTCAAAAAATTAGCGAACTGGTCATGGGATTCCGGTGGGAATCCTTATTTTTCACATCACTTTATACGACTACATAAGACAAACCCTCATTTCAACGTTGAAATGAGGGTTTGTCTACGATCTGAGGCCTTCTCTAAATTTGAGAAGGCCTTTTACTATTTTATTCTTGATTATAATTTGCTTGATCATCCTTTACGTGACTTTCTGGATTAGCAAATATGCCAATCGAAATGCCGATACTTAAGACAGCATTTACTAAGTCGCTTATTTGATTAGATAAATCTATGCTGATAACTTCAAAGTTGACTAAAATCATCAATACTCCCGAAATAACTCCAACGAGTACTTTGGGATTTCGAATCCGAGTGACTATTTTCTCAGTCATCTGATACCTGTCCTCCTCTATTACTAATTTGTTTTTTTCAAGTACAACATCGGGCTTTATGATTTCTTCATTTCCCTTAGCATCTTCTCGCACCCTTCTTCGTTAACCCTCCTTCTCAAAACGAGATAGTAATCATTTATATCAAATTTTTTTCTTATGTAAACAACATCAAATTAAGTAGTCACGGAAAATCGTATCCCATTCATCAATTTTGATAAGTAACATATGTAGTTCATTTTTACACTAAATAATTTTCTTAGGGCATTGAAAAGGATAGATCATAACAATTCTATTTACATTTAAAAAAAATTAGATATAACGCTTAGGGTACTATCAAAACGAAAGAGGAGGAACAGCTATGCTAAGAATCGCAATTGATGCTGGACATGGAGGGAAAAACTCTACTCCAGGAAAACGATCACCTGATGGAGAATACGAGTGGAACTTTAATAATAAAGTCCTGTTATCCTTTATATCTGAAATAGAAAAATATGAGAATGTACAGCTACTACGATTAGATGACTCCACTGGCATCACGGACGTCTCATTGAAAAAACGGACAGATGATGCCAATTCATGGAACGCAGATTTAGTCATCTCTTTTCATCACAATGCAAACAACGGGTCCTGGGGTAATTGGACTGGAACAGAAACATATGTGCATCTAAATGCTAGTTCGACAAATCGTAATCTTGCTAAAGAAGTTCAAAAAGGATTACTCCAAGCTTACTCTCTTCAAGATCGTGGTGTTAAATCCGCAAATTTTCACATTCTTCGAGAAACGAATGCACTCTCAATCTTGATTGAAGGCGGCTTTATGGATTCGTTCATCGATATTAAAAAATTACGAGATGATAGCGTACTCAAAAAAGCTGGTCAAAAAGTAGCTCAGATTGTAGCTCATCAGAAACAGCTAAAGAAAAAGAATGATACAGACGCCTCTAAAAAATCCATCAATTCATACAAAGTTTTGCCTGGAGACACTCTATGGAGTATTTCTCAAAAACATCAGATCAGTGTCAAACAAATCATGGATTGGAATAATCTATCTTCTCACTTTATTTACGTGGGAGATATTCTGATTGTCTCGAAAAAATAGTTGTGCGCCTAAATCATAACTAACTTTGAATCGATTAACACCAACAGTATAGTTTCTAGAAAATTAAATCATTGTATCGAAGAAATATCATTTACATTTTGAATCCTTAAGATATAAAGACAGTGTAAGACAGCATCAATAAATGGATAAAACAAAAGGAGGAATTATTATGGATCCAATGGTGTTACAAGTTCAAGAGTATTTAAACAATACTTACGGAAATAGAACGGGGTACACACCCGCACCGGAAAATGGAAAAACGGGTTGGTCAACAATGTATTCTCTCACTCGAGCCTTACAACTGGAACTTGGTATTACTTCAACAAGCGATAGTTTTGGACCTTTAACAGCTTCTGAATACAAGCGGTGGGGAGAAATGGTTTTAGGACGTGTCCCGACAGATACAAAAGGACAAAGAATTGTTCGGATCTTGCAGGGAGCATGTTGGTGCAAAGGATACAGTCCAGGCGCATTTAACGGTTCATTTACCGAGCTTACTCGACAAGCGATTATTAATCTTCAAACAGACGCAGGATTACCTGTACGTGATGGAAAAGTATACGATTACATTTTCAAAGCGCTTTTAACAATGGATGCATATAGCCTTACACCGGGTGGGGATGTAAAAATTCAAGAAATGCAACGCGACTTGAACTACCATTATTTCACTACATCAGGGGTTCAACCTGCTGATGGCCAGTATCAAAGAGGCACCAACCGGGCTCTCATCTACGGAATCCAAACAGAACAAGGTATTTCTGCATCCCAGCAAACGGGCTCTGTCGGTCCAACTACGAGAGACCGTCTTCCGAATCTTTCCATTGGTGAGACTGGAGTCTTCGTAAAATTCCTTCAATATGCGATGTATGTAAATAACTTTGATACAGGCGCATTTGACAGTTCATTTAGTTCAGCAGTCAAAACGAAAGTATTAGAATTTCAAGATTTTGTAGGATTGACGTCAGACGGTTTAGTTGGTCGACAAACATGGCTCTCATTACTCGTGAGCTCTGGAGATCCCACAAGACGTGGAACAGCCAGTGATTGTATTACTGAAGTAACATCAGCTCGTGCGCAGACATTGAAGAACGCTGGCTATCAAACTATCGGTCGCTATCTATCCAATGTTCCAGGTGGACTAAATAAAAAAATCCAACCCGGAGAGTTGGATGCTATTTTCGATGCTGGATTGACTGTTTTTCCAATTTTCCAAACTCAAGGATCACGAGTTGAAGATTTTAGTTACGCACAAGGTATGAGTGCAGCAGCAGAAGCTTATCAAGCGGCCAACAGCTATGGTTTCAAAAAAGATACTATCATTTATTTTGCTGTGGATTTCGATGCACTGGGTTATCAAATTGTCGACAACATTATGCCACACTTCGAGGGAATCAATCAAAAACTAAAAGACCTTGGAGCAAAATATCGGGTCGGAGTTTATGGCCCACGAAGTGTTTGTATTAGCGTATCTGATAATGGACTAGCAGTTACTAGCTTCGTGAGCGGAATGTCCAATGGATTTAGCGGAAATCTCGGATATCCACTACCTAAAAACTGGGCATTCGATCAGATTTCAACCATCTCACTTGGTAGTGATGAAGGGTTTATCGAAATTGATAATAATATCAAGTCCGGTCGAGATAATGGTCAAGCTTCTGTTGGACCTCGTGAAATTGACCCTAACAAAGACCCAATGGCATATACGGCGCTATATAAAAAGTTCAAAGAGATTGCCTCTCAAATTCCGATTTTGCAAGAAGGACCTATTAATCTATTTGACATTGAGTTCAAATTTAATCAAGAATATCAATTGATTAATACTCCTAATTACGACGTATTTGTAAAGGCCGATGCTTCTGTTGTAATGCCAGGACTACCTGAGCTTTCATTTATCCAACTCAATAGTACGAATGGCAAGACAAGCTTAGATGCAAAAACACTTTTAGAAGGAACTGCCACTAAACTTTCCGTACAAGAAATTGAGGATTATGATAACTTTTTAAAAAATATCACTCTATCCGCAAGCAATGGTTTTTTAACTACTTCTTTGACTGCTGTTGGAAATGAATTGACAATCGATCTCAAAGTGTTTAGTGAAGAAGTTGAGGTTAGTTTGACAAAAGATAAGATGTTACTTGAAATCACGGTTACGCTAGTGCTCAAAAACACTAATTCGGGATCATCTTCTTCTCCTACGCCAGATCCTATTTGGAACACGTTACTTTCTAAAGCATCTCAAGCTATTTCTATTGATGGAGAAGAAGTTGTATTTTACGGTATTGGAATTGGAGTTTTGGCAATAATCCTACTTGCACCTACTGCAGTTGCTGCTGGTGGAACACTTAGTATTGTATCGGCCATATATTTCTTGTTGCATGGAGAGTTACCTGAAGATACTGATATTTAAAAGTTAAAAGTAATGTATATATTAAAAACAATTTATCGAAATGACATGTTTTAAATACAGAGTATTATATTACACTTATACAAAAAAGTGGCCACCAGGCGAAGTTCCTTCGCACTTGGTGGCTTTATTTTATCTTATAGATTTGTATACATCTTTCTATACACGAACTAAGTGTGAGCTCTCAATGGCTTAATGAGAAACGGGAATGAATGAATTAATTAATATTTTTTATTCTAGTCTAAATTCATGATTCAAGTGCTGCTTCATTAATTCACCAAGTTTCGTTCTTTCAGATTCAGTTAGTGTTGAATTCTTTTTCGGTAATATAATCGCTTCCGCATTTTCATAGTATAAAAAGAAACGATCATCATCTTCACCAATCTGTTTAATTTCTTTCCATGCTATATCTGTATTTTTAATTATACCGTTATAAGATGAATTTACTTGAATGCCAGCTGTATTAAAGCTTAATGCGACATTTCTCGGCCATCGCTTATCCTTTTTAAGTGAAGATCTTAATTGTCGAATTGTAACGAATTCATAGTATTTTGTTAAAGTTGGTCTTAATAATATAACTGGAATAAAAGACAAGCAGATTTTAAGAATGTCCCTTACATTTTCTGAGAGAAAGTCGAGAAAAATCCGCACCAGTAAAGTGAAAACAATCATACCTAGTAAAAATACAATCATAGAGAGCGCTACAAAAGTAATATTGTATCTTGCTTGGTGATAATGAATTCGCTTTAGAGAGTCCTTTTGTAAGGCCATAAAGTCTTCGAAAGTCATTTGATACTCTAAATTCATTATATAGCTCCTCTTTTCAGAATAAGTTAGTTTGCTATTAAACAAAGGATCTTTTATTTATCGTAAGTATTTTATTACCGTCAACTGTAGTACATTGAGTCTTTACCTAAAAATATGCTATCTGATTGTTACATCCATCTTAATCAAGTAGGACGATAGTTGTCCATCATCTACATAGGAAAAGTAACTGGGTGATCTACCATGATGTTCGATGGAGCTTCGTTAGAATATATGCGTGGACGATTCCCATTAATCGTGATGCGGACGATGGTATTATCTTGGATAATTAAACTGACTTCATTCACTTCAGACAAGATAGATTTAAATACGAGAACAGCAATGACGTAAAGTCTGATACATTCTGGTTCGACTTGTTGTTCGAGTAATTCTGGAATCAAGCGATCTGACACTGGATATTCAGAAGACGTACCATAAATCATTCCTCCCGAAAAGGTAGTATTAACATGGCTTGGAATGTCTTGATTGAAAATAAAACGCTCAATTCTTAGTTTTGCTATATCATCAGGCTTAATGCCATTGATCGTCATGTCATGAGACATATGACCATTTCGATTCTGACTAGATACGAGTGTAAGATTAATGGTCTTCTCTCCATCAATCACTTCTACGTCTACATCTTCTACTTGAACATATTCAGCACCATCCTCAATAGCGAATGGTCGGACTGTTCTCAACATTTGTTTGAGTGTCATTTCAATGCTTCTAGCGTTAGAAGTAGCTTTTAGTATCAAAGAGTATGTCTTAGTAGAACTGTTGTAACGATATGAATGATGTCGTGCGCGTAAATCTCCTAACAAAAACCAATCACCCGATTCGTCCACTTTACGACGTGTTACGCTTGACTGCGATACGAACTGTTGCTGTTGCGCATGCTCTCGTGCCTTTGTGTGTTTGATAATGATTGGTGCTCCAGAAAGTGTACCTTTTAAAACTGGATGCTGATCGGAAAATTCATTAGACACTGCTTGGCTGACATAAGAATAGAGCGTATAAATGTCCACTTCTCCTCTAGGATTCATGGCTCCCCCTTCAAGACCACGAATTAAGTGATCTGTGAATGCGCCATGTCTACCTCTGTCCCAGGCAGATTGATCTTCGGTACATGCTGCAACGACAAACTTTCCGGAACCTTTAATATCCAGTCCTCGTTTCATTAAATCATTGATGGTAGTGCCTCTTAACAGTGCACCGCTGTGACACGTATCGAAAAAGCTTAAGACAGTCTGAGCAGGGGTCTCATCAATATACTTTTTTACATCAGACATATTGATACTAGTATTACTTATGGTAGACACATCGGCATCATACGGAATAAAATAAGCATCACTTTGATCGAATCCTCCATGCCCTGCCCAATACAAAAATAAGACGTTCTCTGATGAAGCATCACTAAAAAAGCCCTTTAGTGCATGATTTATCATGGATTTAGTAGCTAAGTTACCGCTTAAGGTTAAGACATCTGACTGTTTGAAAACAGCTGGCTCTTCCGTTAATAATCGCTTGATTTCTGTCACATCATTTAAAGTATTGGGAAGAGCATCGATTTCACGACTTCTTTGTTCATTGACTGCTATCAATAGAGCCTTGTACATCATAATTCCCTACCTTCTTCATCTTTATCCATTTCTTACTATTGTAAAGTACTTTGCTCTGAATCCAAATGAATAGAGCTCATATCTATACTAAAAACTTGATTTGTATTACAAAGGAGAAGACAATTATGAGTACTATTTCTGTACGACTTGATGACCAGGACACACAACTTATTAAAGAATATGCGAAAGCAAAGAATATCACGAATTCTACACTTGTTCGTGATGCTGTCCTCGACCGTATCGAAGACGAAATTGATTTGCAACTCTATGATGACTCCATGGTGGCACACCGCAAACAATCGAAAGCACTCTCTATTGACGATATGAAAAAGGAACTTGATTTAGAATGACATCATATAATATAGATTTTGAGTGCGGAGCTCAAAAGTCTTTCAAGAAGATGAATCCCCAACAAGCGCGGATCATCATGTCCTGGATCAAGAAGAATCTGGTCGGGACGGATGATCCGCGTCGTCATGGAAAAGGACTGGTCTCAAATCGTTCAGGTGAATGGCGGTATCACATTGGTGACTATCGTCTGATCATTGACATTCAGGATGAGAAAGTCGTGATTTTGATTCTTGAGATCGGGCATCGTCGAGATATTCGTAAGTCAGGGATTCAATACACAACAGTCAGAAGAAGTAAGTCTCGGCAAATTGTTTTATCTCATCACCTAAATTAGCAAGGCGCTCTTCGATTTCTTTCCGATCTCCGTATCGAATGATATCTTCTGACGTCAATGTTCTAATCAACAAGCAATGATGTTGGTAAGCCGTTTCAAGCAATTGAAGGTACTGCTCACCTCTGACTTCTCGAGAAATAGCTAGATCACCATCACTATACCCATCAAGAAATCCTGTAGCTATAGTCTTTAGAATATCCTCATATTTCTCAAACTGGTGTTTTTTATAGCGTTGGGTATTTGCTAACATTCTAAATAAAGTCTCGTACAAGTTCATGAAATTACCGGCCATTTCACGAGGTTCATAGACAATTGGGTAAGGGTCAATCAGGCAGACGCTGTCGCCTCCCCACAAAATGTTTTCAGGCGAGACGTCTTGATTGACTAATCTTGCCGAAACGATTCGGCGATTTCGATTTGTAGTCACTACTTGAAGTGCATGTGCCACCCCCTTGTTTTGAAACATCGGATACGCGTTAACTAGTTTTTGATAATTATGGATGTGAGTTAGACTTTTTTCTTGAAAAAACGTCTGAAATTCCTCGTTTATAGTTCCATGGAGTCCTTTATTTTCTGTCCATGCTAAACGACCAAATCCCTCAATTTCAGGAGTAAGACTTTCCATTTTTCGATAGATAGCTCCAATTTGTCTACCTAAACGCACCGCTTCGACTAGCGACATTTCTCTTAAAGGCAATGATTTTCCACCAAATGACTCCAACGTATATGTAAGCTCAGGCGTAACATGAAATTTAAAAAGCGCTGGTGCACCACCTGGGACCATTTGATTCACGGATTCGTAATACCATTTTGTTGCCGAATATTCTGCCGTCAATGCGTCATGATCGAATGGAACTGGCTTTTCATAAGCAACTTTTTTGGGAATTCGAAGTACCAACTCTTCATCCTCTTTCGTCACTTTCCATGCCCTGTGCCATGCTCCCTCTCCAATCATAATCGGTAAAGAGACACCTGCATGGTTCATTGCCTCGAACAAAATTTCTTCTATTGGTGTTTCTTTTCTTATCATTAAATGACCTCCATCGTTTTAAGGTATCGATTATCATTTTACTATAATCACATGCGTGAACGAATGATAATCATTAAGTACTGAGGACTGAGTGCGATGATTCAAAAAATCGACTATTCGTCTAGGCTATCTGGATGACTTTGCAGTGTCGATATGATGAAGGAACTTGATTTAGAATGACGGCATACACCGTAAAGTTTAAGCGCGAGGCTTAAAAATCTCTTAAGAAGATGGATCATCATGTCCTGAACCAAGAAAAATCTTGTCGGGACGAATGATCAACGTTTTCACGGAAAGCGACTCGTTTCGAATCGTTCGGGTGAATGGCGTTATCGCATCGGTGACTACCGTCTGATTGCTGAAATTCAAGGTGAGAAAGTCGTGATTTTGATTCTCAAGATTGGACATCGACGGGATATCTGCAAATGAGATGGAGAAGACTTACGTATGGATGTATATGAGTCTTCTTTTTTTATTTCAGATGACCAATATGCATACAATTTTAATAGTCTATTCATTTATTTAATTTTTCATAAGATTTCATCATAAACGAATGTCCGTAAACTTATCTTTTTATAGATGTAAAATGTTTCTAAAATTTTTTATATAAAAACAAAAAAGATGTAAACGTTTCGATGTCGAAACGTTTACATCTTTGAATGGATAACATTTCAATAATTTAAACCTCATCTATGTGTTCATCGAAACGCTTTACCTCATAGGGACGAATTGATTTGAAAAACTTTCGGATTTCGCTTCGTTTCACGATGTCGTGTCTCTTTAGATTTAAACAGAAATCCATAAGGGTGTGTTGACGGATTAATATTTCTTGTTCCTTGTGATTAATGATGCGTAGATCAGCATCTGTGATCACCTCACGGATATCCGCATCATCACTACAAATCAAGTCAGCGCTAAGTAGTCGAGCTGCTGCAAGACTATGAATCTCTCCTAGATCACTTGTGTGTTTGAGTGGACGCCCTTCTCGTATTTTCTTTTCGTCGAGTTGTTCAAATGCCACTCGCACTTCTTGCAAGTAAACGAGGTAAAGGTCATAAAGTGCATCAGTCTCAATGGATGCTTCCGATTCCGGATCAAACAGGATCCACTTTCCTTCTGCAATTAGAGTATCTATCTTTTCTCTCACCGAAGAGATTTTTAATTCTTCTAATACTTCAATGTGGATTAGAATTTGCCCATACAGACTATTTAACCAATCGAAGACATCTGCTTGTCGAAAACTTGTCGCATGGATAATGATGTTCGCATCAATGAATACAGGTTCCTTAATCATCCATTGATTCCTCTTGTAACGATTGCATCGTCTCTTCTTGGAACTCTTTTGCAAGTGTAGGTCGATAGACAGAAAGTTTGTTCGCTGCACTTAAACGAGTCAAGCGTTTTTCTTTTACTGCACTAACAACTTCGGTCTCGTAAGCGGGAAATGATTCGAACCTTTGTCGTTGATCCAGTAGACTTGGCGAAACTCTCAATTGAACCCGCTCTTTTACCCAATCTTCTTCTCGTTCGCTTAAGTCAGAGAAGCGATATCCGAGCTCCCGTAGGCGTCGGACCACTGATACATATGGGACTTGGGCCATATCAGCGAGATATATGATAGCAAGGGTTGTATCATATGACTCTTTAAGTTTTTCCCATACCTCTTTAGTCGTACTCTTTGGTAGCATGAGTGCCGCTGCAAATCGATCGGCTGCCCGCTCATGGTCAAATCCACTGACTTGAAATTTACTCATCTCAGATAAGTGCCAAAGTTCGTGGGCGGCAGTAAAATAGCGCATGCGCAAAGATTGATAGGAGTTCAAGGCAATGAACTCTTCTCCTGACATATGTTTGATAGCAGCACCGAAATACGCATCGTCCTCAACATATTGAAAAATCAGGTTGGCTTTTTTAGCCAACACCTGTTCAATATACGCACCGATAAAGACCGTACTATCAATCACGTGTTCGAGAAAGCTAGCAGCAAATGCTTCTGCAATCTCTTCAGTAATCTTTATGGATGGCTTCATGATCGACTCCCCTTGAGTCCGATGTAATCTTCCACAGCAAATTTTAAACGCTCTAATTCCATTTTAGAACGTCGATTTGAAAGTGAACCTCGTAATTGCACAGTCATACGCTCTTCCTTCATCGAAGCATCAGTTGTCAATTCCTTGACTGATAGACCTAATGCATTAGCGATATCAACAATTCGTTGTGGTTGAATGACACGGCTTTCATTCAACATATGACCGATCAGTGCCTTGCTGACACCTATTTCTTGAGCTAACCACTGATGTGTCTTTTGATTATCTAGCAACCAGGATTTGATGTTGTTAACGACTATTTTGTTCGAATTCATCATGACACCTTCTTTCAAGATAAGTATAGCATACGGTGTAGTCGACTACAAAATTAGAAATTAATGAATATTTTTATGTCAGGAGGATTTTTATACATCTAATTTTAAGGATAAAAGAATTTTTTAATCCAGAAACGCAACAGTCCAATCCTTTAGTACGCTCTTTACTCAAGGATTGGACTGTTTTTCATCATGATCGTTTGTTTGTATACCCTTCTCGATGTGGGAAGCCTTCACCCGCAGCGTCAATACGTCCCTCGATATGATGCCACCGAAAGGGGGTCTCTTCTCCTCTCGAGAGGATACTAAATCTTTCCTATATCAGGCGGACGTATAGTTTGTATACATTTCGACGTCGAAATCATTTCAGTATCTGGTTAGTATAAGACCATCACTTGGTACCAAAGAGGCGTCTGAAAAATCCGATGGTAGGCTTCGCGCTTGCATCGTCTTCAGGATTTATCTGCGCAGTAACGGATAGTTCACTCGTATCCTTGAGAGATGGTTGTTGTTGGATTAGACCTTCCGCTAGAGAACCTATATAACGCGTCAACTCTAGTTCGAATTCTCGGTCGACATCTGGTCGTCCGCTACTTGCATGCGCCCTTTCGTGTAGAAGTGTCCCTGTGAATGCTGACAGCGAACGTAACTGGGATCGTGCAATTAGAATCGTCCCGCTCTCTCCCTGCCATAATCCCAATGTCTGGTTGCGGTCGAATGCGAAATCGATGGATTTCACGAGCTTCACTTCCTGGATTTGAGGTGGCATCGGACCTAGCATATTCAATATGTCGGTTCTCATCTCCCAAAGTATACGTTCCTGTTGACTCAGTTCTTCTACTGGTACGATTTGATAGGAGAGCGAATCCCTTACTTCCTCGACAAATGTACTTAAATCCCGTATCGGCCTTCCTGCCTCATCTTTCTGGTTGATCAACGCACTACCCAAGTTCTCCGGAATGGTGACGATTTTGTAATCGTATCCGCTGACATCGTCCATGATCGAGGCGTGGCTCCTGATTTGGGATGGTGTCATGAACACGACATCCTCAAGCATGTTCAATAGCTTACAGGAATGGATCGCCACGTCCTTCCATGTGAGTTCAACTGGAAGCTCTCCTTCCGTGAACCGATTCAATGATTCTACTAGAAGACGGGTCGTACGAGGTTCCTTGTTATCAAGGAGTATCTGCTTCACACGAGACGAATAGGCGGTACGTCCGACGTTCGTACGTTCTCGATTCAACTCCTTCTTCATCGCCTTCGTCAATGAGGTGATATTGTAAGAGAAGAGGAAGTCCTCCTCCGCTGCGACCTTCACGCCATTGATGTAGATATTCGCCGTATGACCATGCTTTTCTAAGATTTGACCGTATTGAACGGTGGAAAGTACCTGCTCATCACTGAAGAGTAGAAAGAGTCGCTTCGCTTTCTGGATGTCCTCTTCGGATATATTCGAGAGAATGAATTCCGTTCCCTCGAACGCATCATCGAGAGATGGCTCGATATAGGCATGGAGCGTCATGACATCCTCGAACGCATGTTTATTGCTTTTTCCTAAGGTGAACCGCCCGTGTCTCGATAGAATCTCAACACCGACATCATGACGATCAAACGTCGCCATCGCATCCTTCAACCCGACACCAAAACGCCCGATTAGATTCGGATGGTTCAACTTCTCCTGGTTCTCATTTTGCGTGAAGTGCACGTACTGCAAGCCTCGGCCATAATCACGAATGCGCCAATTGCCATCCGAATCACATTCGATACGGATATCTTTTGATCGTGTAAGGACCTGTTCGTCTAATGCATTGGCGATAATTTCTCGAAGAGCATGATAGACTTCCCAGTTTTCGAGTACCTGCTCAATATTCAGGTCGAACTTTTTCAATGTGTTTCACCCGCCTTTATTTTTTCTCAGATTTTGAAATATTTTCTCTTAAAGAACGATAAGTGTTAGAGAGCACGGTTTACTGAAGCAATCGCGAACGGATGTTCAAAACACTGAAATTTTCCGAATACAATAGAGCTGCTTTTAACTGGATAAACACTCAAATTTCTCAGCATTGTCGAAAAGCAAATTAAGTATCCACCTGGTAGACAACATACGAAGATGACTATGTTTGGTAAAGTTCTAGAATCGTTTTAGTGATTTCTGTAGCCGTTGAGGCAACTGGTGGCATCCATAACCCTGTAACAGGACCATATACAACTGGATTGATTGTGACTTCATATCCTCCGTACGGATATTCTTCTTCCGTCGGCAAATAGCCAATATATCCGTTTGTATAGCCCCCGAAAAAAGCGAGATCGTCTTGAAGTGATTGCCGAATGAACAAGGCAGACTCACAAAAAGGCTCCATCGGGATGCCAGCAAACGATCCCTCATTGAGTTTAAACAGTTGGACTTCTATATCCATCACTATAGTCGTTGATTGTCGTTCCCATCGCTCCACCATGTAGTCACGCCATCGTTTCGTACTGACATTCCAATCCACCTCTGCTCGTGATGCCATACGTTCTATGTCAGTCGGGTTCGGTACATCATCGAGCCTCATTGGATAGCTGACGGATTGTACACTATGTTTGAAGATCGGATGGAAGGTTACTTCTGGTACCATGGTCAAGACATTTCCGCTAAGCCCATAGGCCATTTTTTTGAGACTCGCCTGATCCCCACGATATTTCGCATTCACATTTCCGGCCGCTCCTTGGATGATCACGACCGGACAGGAGAGTGACTGTTCTAAAATCTTTCTAGCAATCCCGGGATAGTCACCAGACAAGGACATACTATTTGACTTCAACACATTAGGGTGTGCCGTACAAAAGATGAGGGCACCAATCAGATGCTTCGCCGATGGATCACGGATCAATAACGTACCAATCCTCTCGTCAACGATACCAGCTGGATCCGTCCCCATCTTCGCGTATCCTTCTGTCGTCTTTTCTCTTCGATTGACCCCAATCTTCCCATCCGTGACATGCCAGCCGACTTCGGCATTTTCTAGGTTATCATTAGCCTTGACGACAGCTTCAACTGTCTGCTGAATGAGCAACGTTTTATAAGCTAGGATGAGTGGGTCCGTACTTGCCGTCGCTGGCCCCGAATGTGTATGCGAGAATACGACCGTAATTTTTTCTTCACTCATATCGAGACGTTTCCCGACTCTCTCTCGTATCAGGCTCGTATCTTCAACTAGCATGCCGATGTTATCGATACTGACGAATACGGACTTCGCCTTCTCACTCTCGAACACACATGCCGTGACGTAGAGTGGGTCGTGAACTTCAGAAATACCATTCAGTCGACTATAACCAATGAACGGCATTCCGAGTGGTGGTGAAACGTCCACCTGACAGATTCCAAACCGACTCACGTTAATCTCTCCTTTTCACACTAAAAAATAATAACACCTTACATATATTAACATTATCATCGATGTTCATTTTTTAACACCTGCAGCATCATACGATGACGGTCATATTAATCTATGGCTATGTATGATGAGAAAACACTGCACCACTCTTTGGATTTACCAAACAAAGGGCTGCTCTCATGACATCTTTCAACTAGTCGTTTCATCATTAGTCCAATGTGGTGTGAATGATCGATATATGTCTGAAGATGTTTACCGACAGACCATTCATAATACACTATCGACCATCTCTATCCTCTGCAGTCAAAATCAGTGAAGATGGCAATCGAGGCGATGATCAGACCGTCCGTCTCTCTATATCGTAATGTATCGTGCACCTACAAAAATACTCCCTCCTTCCATTTCGACCTGCCACTGTGAAGGGTCCGAGTCTGTTCCGCTAACAAGAATGTCGACGGTGCCGGGGCGATTCATCTCATGTCCTTGTTCAATTCTGATTATCTCCGTAGACAGCGGATCAATAAACAGACGATGGTAGACCCCCATCACGCCACATGCAGTCCCAGTGACTGGGTCTTCCACTGTTCCAGCACCGGATGCGGAAAAGTGCCGACCATGCAGATGAGCAGTATGATAGGTCTCGAGACAAATCGGATGTACGGATGCAGTAGGAAATGCGGTCAATACCTGTTGGAATTGTTCGTTGTCTGGCCGCATCCTCTTGAAATCCATCAACCGGCGGATGGGTAAAATGAGTGTCCAGTTTCCTGTGTTGCCATAGACAATTGGTAGACGATCATCGAGATGCTTGATGTCTAATCCGATGGTTACGAGTATGGGACGGACTGCTCCTTGGAACGGAACGATTCGTGGACTCCCTTGCCGTAACCGGAATCGAGTTTTTAAAGCTACCTGTTTTCCTTCGAGAATACCGGCTTGTGTGTTAACCGTGAATGTCTGCGGTATCTGACTAGCTTGTTCTAGCGCGGTCAACGCAGCAATCGTCCCATGACCACAAAGATTCATCTCCTTGCCAGGCGCGAAATAACGCATACGCCACGTCGCATTGCTCGAACGTTGCACAAATGTCGTCTCCGTGAATCCAGCAACATGAGCAATCGATTGCATCTGTTGATGCGTTAGGTGATCTGCTTGGAGGACGACACCGGCCGGGTTACCATGACCGGGCGTTTCCGTGAAGACATCATAATGGAGGACGGTCACATTCATCAAACTACCTCCTCGTTCACCGAAAGTCGTTCTCCGAACGGTGAGACCGCATTAAAATGTTCATTTTTTATCGAGACCGTCTCTGTATAATCATGGAATCTTTCGACACATTCAGGGTGCACGACGGCGTTTATTGCTTGAGATAAGAACAATCGGTCAATCAGATTGACCATCGATGACTTACCGGTGGGCAAGTATCGAATCAAACCACAATCAAGCGTACCGATTCGATTGGCGTATAGGAAATGCTCAACCTCCAGCTTGTCATAAATTCCTTTCCACGCTACGAATCCTGCGACGTAGCACTCTTTTTCTCGCGAATTTACTACTAAAGAAAAATCTGAGGTGCCACTTTTTACAAAAGGAAATATCATAGGTCATCAACCCTTTCCATTTCTTAGTATGTTTTGAGTATACGGAATATTGACATCGGATGTATAAAAAAGCAAGGACAGAACGTCCTTGCCTCAGGTTGATCGCATTTTGTACTACTCGTCTTTTTCGTACCTTGATTCGTCGCAATCAATTAAAAGTTAGAAAGAACGGAGTCTTACATACATCCATTCATTAACCTTTTAGATGAAATCATCTTTCGGGACATCACCCGTGTATTGAGATTGAGGTCTAAAAATACGATTATTTTCAGATTGCTCTAAAATATGAGCAGTCCATCCGACAATACGACTTGCCGTGAAAGTGTTCATGCTTAACAAGAATGATTCAAGAACACTCGAATTCGCCGAACGATGGAACAAGTACTGGACCATAGAGTGTCGGGATGTCGATTTTGGCATAGATCGCGAATAGAATCGCAGTAACATCCGAGTAGCCGATGATGATATACGGATGTGGTTAAAGGCTTCATAATCGATGTACGGAAGAAGCGAGTTTGAGTTCATTCTTCCAATCGTCGACATGATGCATGTGATTTCAGGGTTTCGAATCAAATCATTGATTTCCTCCACCCGTTCTTTGATGCTTCCGGATCTGTAACGGTCCTGTTTTCCAGTAAGCTTTCCTTCTACGATAACGAATCCTCTTTTCTCCAAAATGCTCTCGTACGATGAAATGGTTCTGGGGTGCATTGAAATGCGATATTTACTATCTACATCAATTCGAGAAGTTCGACGAACTCATTTATGCGATTCAGCAATACATTCGATTCTATAACGAAAATTAATACCAAAAACGACTAAGCAGGTTGAGCCCAATAAAATTCAGAACCAACACTGTTTAAGAATTGTTTATTATTTTACCTGTCCAATTGATGATGGGTAGTTCGCTTATTGTTTTTATAGTAATTCTATTTTTAAATTATAAGATTTATTTTTAAAATATAGTAACTCTAAAGTTTTTATACAAAATCCGAACTATAAAATACTCCAATTTCGAAAATCATTATTGATCGTTTGTAAGTTTTCAAATAAGTATTTTTGTAGTTTGGTTCTCCATATAGCAAAGATAAGTAAAGATTCATCTTGTTGAAATTTCAAATATTGTTCGAATCCATACAAAGAGAAAGCGAGTTGATTCAAATAAAAAGCTGGCATTTCATTTATATCATCTCTAGTTAATAATGAATATTTTAAATATTCCTCGATATACTTTTTTAAATCTAAAATATTAATTTCACCACTATGACTTGATTTATGACTGTACGTAAATGATCGAATAATTTCCCAACTTGCAGGTAGAGCTGAAGCAGATGAAAAATCAATTACACTTTCTACACTGTTATTTTTTATTAAAATCTGATTCAAATTAAAATCACCGTGAGTATTTTTAATTGTCAAATTATCAAAATTATTTTTTTCACTTAATTTACTCTCTTTTAAATATTTGATTTTAAAATCTAAACAATTAATAGCTTCTAATATCATAAAATTTGAAGATTCTAAAGAAATAAATTCTTTTTTTATATGTATCATTTTTTCAATTTTTCTTATTTTGCTTTCATTGTCCCATCCACTTTTAGGCATTCCAATTGGAAAATTTGGGAGGTATTTTAAAATTTCATGTAGTTTAGCCAAATACATTGCTGAATCTCTTAATAACCAATCAGGAGCATTATTTTGAGAAAAAATTATTCCTTCGGCTTTTTCTTGAAGGTGAAATATTCTTTCGTTGAATGACCATAAATACTCATTTTTTAGAGTCTTTAAAATTTTAGATGTAGGGAATTTACTGTTTAAAAGTAATTGATTGATAGTAGGCTCTAACTTTAATTTATTCTTATCTATAAAACTTTGAAATTCTTTTAAGATATACGTCTTGTCATTTTTAGAAACTATTTCATATATATTTGCAGAGCCATTGTTAACTTTACTAATGCTGTGTACGTCTATATTATAATGTTCTAATAAATTAATTTTTATACTTTCATTGTTTATTCTACTAGTTTCAATTGCCATAAATAACATCTCTCATCTCTAATTAATTTTATTGGTTAATAACTCCGAATATTTCATCATACTTATGACCATAAATCCTTAACTATTAATTGTTATTTTATGATTTACATCCACAACATTCTTCCAATAGTAAAGTATTTGAATGTTCATTTTAGTATTACAAAGGTTAGTAAGCGAGCTATGGATCGAAATTAGACACAAAATAAAATATCGTCGAGACTAAATTAAATACAGAGTTTCTAGAACAAGTTATTTCAGAAAGCTTTATCGTCATTTTACTTATTCATATAAGATATTCAAGTTATTTAATTACATTGAATACTATTGTGGTAAACACTTTAATCAGTTGTAAAATTAAATTTCTATCGATCTATACGTCACTCTCAAATATAAAAGTAATCACCTGCTTGATTTGCTCCTCAACATGTTAATACTCAATTAATTTTAAAGTCTACTAAGAATTCAACGATTGATTAGGTACATTTTTGAAGCTCTTAAAAGATACATATCCTATGTCAATTTATTTAGCTGTAAAATCACTAATAATAAACACTTTTTTATTAGTAGCATCTAACTTGATTTCAGCTCCTATTGGAAGGGTAAGCATAGGATGCGTGTGACAACAATCGAAGTCGGCAAGGAAAGGTATCTTCGTCTCTCCTAACACCTCTAATAATATTTCATATGGCTTTCTACCTGTACCATTATCGTCAAAGTGTTCATGCTTACCAAGAATGATTCCAGAAACTTTTTCGAAGACTCCATTCACCATCAAGAGCGAAAAACTTCTTTCGATTTCTGCTGCGGTCTTCATCGTATCTTCTATGAAGAGAATATCTCCCTTTTTCATTTCAGGCATATATTCGCTGCCCCAAAAGCCTTGAATTGTGTTTAGATTCCCATCAATGACTCTCCCTGTAGCCGTTCCTTCGTTAACACAAATCCATTCGTTAGGCCGCTGGTCCTTTTCCTTCGTTTTCTCTTTCCAGTTTACGAATTCATCCGTCCAGTATGGGGGGACTTTCATTTCGTACGGTAGCGACTGCTCCTCGATCAATATGTCTTTGAAGTAATCATATGTATGGTTGACGAACGGCTCGAATTCACCGAAGGAAGGAACTAGTGCTGGACCGTAGAACGTCTGAATGCCTGTCTTGGCATAAATTGCGAGTAAGATAGCTGTGACATCCGAGTATCCTATTATGATTTTCGGATGTTGCTTGAATGCTTCATAGTCTATGTATGGAAGGAGGGAGTTCGAGTTCATCCCACCAATCGTTGACATGATACATTTAATTGTAGGGTTTCTAATCAACTCGTTGAGTTCATCTGCTCGTTCTTTAATGCCTCCGGATCTGTAATGATCTTGTTTTCCTGTAAGTTTTCCCTCTATGATATTAAATCCCTTCTCTTCTAAGAATGACTTAGCCCGATTGAATCGTTTAGGACTTGAATAAGTAACCGGTGAGGACGGTGAAAAAATACCTATCGAGTCACCTGCTCTTAATTTAATTAATTTTTTCATTAGTCTCTTCCCTTGAACCAGACTTTTTTATAAGACGGTTTGTCAAATTAAGTGCAACACTTCTTCCGTGAAGACCTCGTATGTAGTTTTCCAGTTGAGACATTTTCGTGGTCTCCCATTGATCCAGGCGAGCGCTTGAGCGAGCTCAGAACGCCTGACCTTTCCGAAGTCTGTCCCCTTCGGGAAAAATTCACGGAGAAGACCATTGGCGTTCTCGTTACTCCCACGCTACCAAGAAGAATACGGATCCGCGAAATACATCGGTACGCCTAACGTGTCACGAATTCGCTCATGACAGCTAAACTCTTTTCCACGATCTGTGGTCGCCGTTTGGAACGTTTCCAACGGGAAGTAGAGATGCAATGCTTGAATCGCAGACTCCATCGATTGAGCGGACCGATCTTCCATCGGTACAGCGAGATAAAAACGGCTCTTTCGCTCGACGAACGTTGCGACACAGCCTTTGGATTTCCCTCTACCCGAGACAACAGTATCAAGCTCCCAATGTCCGAACGTTTGACGCCCCAGGCGTCCCGCAATCTTTCGGGCAGAGAAACCTAGCTCTGGATACGTCTCTATTTTGACTCTTTCTGATGTGGTAAGATGAACATAGCTCATAACGAATCCTCCGTTGAATTTTGTGTGATAACTCTATTCTACACGAGGCCGTTATGGTTTTTTTTGTGTTTTCAGTTAGGTGTTGCACTTAATATTACAATTCGTCAAATATAAATTATGTTTATAAAAGCTTCCGATAATCCAATAATCTGTATCGAAAGAAGCAAGAGGTTATTTTGATATTGAATACATATGAACATCTTGACCACGTAATATGATCTCTTTTTCTAAGTTCATCCCCACTTTGGTGGCCACCTTCTTTGAAGCAATGTTTCCAGGTGGAATTAACGCAATAAGTTTTTCTTCAGAAAGAACATTAAGTCCATAATTTCTTAGTGCTTCTGCCGCTTCAGTAGCATACCCTTTTCCCCAGTGTTCGCGAGAAATGCAATAGCCTATCTCTACTTGTTCCATACCATCAATGGTTTGAGGAATTAGACCAGCATGTCCTATTGGATTATTAACTTCTTTATCTACTAATAACATTAACCCCTTATTCGAACCAGAATCATATGTTTTATAAATCCACTCTAGAAAATCTTGAGCACCCTCTCTATTTCTTATTTTGCCTTCACCTATATACCTAACCATTTCTGGATCGCTTACTAACGAAAGTAAGAATTCAAAATCATCATTACTGCATTTGCGGAATTCCAATCTCTCTCATTCGATTGTCATTTTAATTTCTCCTTTTATCTTTCAAATTAAAAATTATTCTGATTATACTATAATTTCATGTTTGAAAAAGAGAAATTCTAAAACATGAATTTATGTGCGTTGGCTTGTGGATTAAAGGATTGTGCATACTATTATGCGAAAGCACTTCCGATAATCTGATGATATGTAAACTAATTCTTTAAATTTTATATCTTCATTAATTTCTTTTGTAAAGTCTCTAATTCTTTATGATACAATTGGTATCTTTCCCATACTGTAGGAACGATGTGGCCCATTTTATTCATTTCTTTCAATTCATTTAATGTAGCCCATTTAGCATCGCATACTTCCCCCGACTGTAAAATCAACTCGCTAATTTCAATATTCCTCGTGCTTACGTATAAATAGCTGTCTAAGAAATAATTGCCCTTTTTCATCTCTCCTAAGTATTGAAGATCTGCTGGATTTACAACTATTCCTGTTTCTTCTTCGAGTTCTCGAATTGCTCCATCTATGCTACCTTCTCCAGCATTAACCGAACCTCCTGTACTTTCCCACAGTAATGGATAAGATTTTAGAGGATCTCTTTGAGTCAATAAAATTTGAGCGTCAGCATTAAACGTAAATATTTCTACCACAACATGGAATTCACCACGTTGCAACTCATTCCCTCTAGTATGCAGCTTACCTAATAGCTTTCGTGATTCATCAACTAAATCCCAAATTTCCAATTAAAATACCTCCTTTTGCTTTTTCAATAAATAATGCTTCTGATATCGTGGGTCTTCTCTATGCGAAAAATTTTTACAGGATTTTACTAATATATCATGTTTTCATATTATTTGGATAATAAGAAATGAATAATATGAGTTTTAAAGAGACATCAAAACCGTTCGTAAAAGTACGAGTTTCGGAACAAAGAAATAGAAAGTTGATTTTTTATTGACTTGTTATAATATTTCAACTATTCTAGATAAAATGTAAATATCAAGCAATTAGTAAATTTAAGGACTAGTAAATAAACGGTACTTTCTCAGAGAGGATATCGAAAGCTGAAAGATATCCAAAAGATGTTTATTGAACCTACCTTTCATAAACTGTATTGAAAAATATAGCGGTTTATCCCGTTATCCATTTAGAGAGTAAAGCTTTGCTTTAAATAAGGGTGATACCACCTCCAGGGGGGCTTTTTGTTTAAAAGCAGGGCTTTTTTGTTTTTCTAAGTGGATTGTCAACTTAGTGATGAAATGAAGGGATTTTATAAAAATGATTAAGTTAGTGAAACATCGAGAGGAATATAGTGAGGAAATTTTTAGACTTTCTTCGGCACTTCCGGTGAAAGATGCGCTGGGTCTTCCTGACGGAACAATTGAAGATACAAAACGCTTTATACAGCGAGTTATCGAGGAAGAGCAAGCAGGTAAAACAGTTCCTCGTGTGATTCTGAATGAAGCAAATAAACTAATCGGTCTCACTGATTTAATGTTTATTGATTACGACAAAAAATCATGTCATATCGGTACATGGATTGGCCATGAGTATTGGGGACAAGGATATAATGAAGCATCCAAAATTGCTATTTTACAAATTGCTTTTGAAGAATTAAAACTGGACTATGTTTTTGCAGGAGCAAGGGTTATAAACATTCGATCACAAAAAGCGCAAGAAAAGCTGCCGTTTATTCGTCTGGATGTAGCGTCTAAATTCCCAGAGGAAATTAAGGCTTTGGAAAAAAAAGAAAAGCAACCCTGTATTCTAAACGTTTTCTATAAAGAGGATTTTTTGAATTATTTATATGACGGTTTGTCAAATTAAGTGCAACACTTCTTCCGTGAAGACCTCGTATGCAGTTTTCCAGTTGAGACATTTTCGTGGTCTCCCATTGATCCAGGCGAGCGCTTAAGCGAGTTCAGAACGCCTGACCTTTCCGAAGTCTGTCCCCTTCGGGAAAAATTCACGGAGAAGACCATTGGCGTTCTCGTTACTCCCACGCTGCCAAGAAGAATACGGATCTGCAAAATACATCGGTACGCCTAACGTGTCACGAATTCGCTCATGACAGCTAAACTCTTTTCCACGATCTGTCGTCGCCGTTTGGAACGTTCCCAACGGGAAGTAGAGATGCAAGGCTTGAATCGCAGACTCCATCGATTGAGCGGACCGATCTTTCATCGGTACAGCGAGATAAAAACGGCTCTTTCGCTCGACGAACGTTGCGACACAGGCTTTGGATTTCCCTCTACCCGAGACAACAGTATCAAGCTCCCAATTTCCGAACGTTTGACGCCCTTTGACGTCGGCTGGACGTTTACTGATTGGTAGTCCGACGTGAAGCGTCCACGCGTCTCACGTGGTTTCTGACGCTTTCCCTTTTGTCGAAGGAGTCCAGAATCGGCCTCGACGAGGCCCGTATAGATCCAACGATAAATTGTCTTGAACGAGAGTCCTTCTTCTTGGAATAATCGTCCGGCAATCTGTTCAGGCGACCACGTCTCCTGTAACTTTTCGAGGATGCGGACTCCTTTTTCGAGCGTAAACTTCGTCCGTGCACCGCACTTCTTTTTTCGCTCCACATAACGCTGGTCAGCATGAGAAGAATCGCAGTGAGGATTTCGTTTTAATTCTCGTGAAATCGTAGAAGGTTGACGCCCCAGGCGTCCCGCAATCTTTCGGGCAGAGAAATCTAGCTCGAGATACGTCTCTATTTTGACTCTTTCTGATGTGGTAAGATGAACATAGCTCATGACGAATCCTCCGTTGAATTTTGTGTGGTAACTCTATTCTACACGAGGCCGTTATGGGTTTTTTTGTGTTTTCAGTTAGGTGTTGCACTTAATATTACAATTCGTCTAATAGATATAAAGATAAAGGGTCTAATCCTTATTTTATTCCAATATTTCGCATTTATTGGTTTACATTATGGTTTGATACATGATAAGATTGGAAAAATTTCATTTGAGAAAAGCAATGATGAGAAAAGTACATACATCAAACTTTTTGTAGAGAGCTCCGATTGGTGGGAAGGAGTAAAAGTCATGTGTCGAAACAAGCCTCTGAGCAGCATGGTGGAAATCCTCTTTAGCAGGTGTGGATATCATGACGGGAGCTCCCGTTATAGAGCTTAGGTAATCGCCATATTTTTCTGGCTGTACCGAATGAGGTTGATACGGTGACGTATCGACGAACAGGGGTGGCACCACGATTTTAGTAATCTCGTCCCCAAGACAGCAGTCTTGGGGGTGGGATTTTTTTTGTCGTTCGTAACAACGCTTAGTCTGTTTTAATGATCAAACGCTTGAAGTCTGAAATACCAATGGCTGCCACAAGAAGGTTGCCGGATTTTTACTAGTGCTCACGTTACGTCGATTAGGAATCATCTTCGTTTCGCTGACATCCAGTTTTTATGTGGCACGACACCTTCAAGAATCATGTAATCAAGTACTACTTGCTAAAATCTAATTTAGGAGATGATGGTTTGAACGTTCATAAATGGAAATATCCAGGGTTACTATTAGTAGGTGTAGGAATCTCGAACTTGGGCGCATGGATTTATTTTATCGCCTTGAACTTAATCGTATTAGAGATGACTGGCTCTCCGTTCGCAGTCTCTGTTTTATATATCTTGTTACCAATCTCAGCATTCGTCACGAGCCTCTGGTCTGGTAGCTTCATCGATCGCGTTAATAAAAGAAATCTCATGCTGGTTTTGGATTTATCAAGAGCTCTCCTAGTTTTTTTGTTGGCATTCACTGATTCACTCCTTGTCATCTATACCTTCGTCTTCTTCTTGAACATAGCAAATACAATGTTCGAGTCTTCGTCAATGATTTACATGACAAAGCTCGTTCCCGAAGGTAGCCGTCAAAAGTTCAATGCACTTAAAAATTTCATACAATCATGTGGTTTCATACTAGGTCCATCCGTCGCTGGCTTGTTGTTCATCGTCGGGTCACCAACTTCCGCAATCCAATTGAACGCACTCGCCCTCATCATCTCTGCTACCATATTATTTTTATTACCTGACCTAGAGGAAAAGGTAACATCCATCGAAAGCGAGAAATTGACAATACATCTCATCCTAAAGGATTGGAAAGAAATATATCGATTTACGCATTCAAATAAATATATTACGCTCGTCTATTCACTGTATTGCTTGATGGTCGTCTTCATGAGTAGTCTAGATTCTTTGGAAGCATCCTTCGCAACTCAGGTACTGAATTTTTCTGAGAGCACCTATGGATTTTTGGTCAGCATCGCGGGGGGCGGTATCGTCTTGGGATCCATCCTCAACGTAGCATTCGATAGAAATCTCAGTCTGCGCTTCTTGATTTGCTTCGGTGGTTTCTTTACACCACTGGGATACTTGATTTTTTCTTTGTCCCAATCGTTTACCATGGCTTCGCTAGGATTCTTCTTGCTGACGTTTTCCCTATCCTTCGCCAATACAGGGTTCATGTCGTTCTATCAAACGAATGTACCTACGGAAATCATGGGAAGATTCTCGGCCGTTCTTCATGCTACTCAATCCGTTCTTATCATTACACTGACGTTCATAATAGGTTCCGCGGCAGAATTTGTTTCTATCCGAAACACGTACAGCATCTTTTCCATCTTATTTTTTACATTTGGATTTTTAATCGGATATATAGTGCTGAAAAAAAACAAAAAGTCCTATTACGCCTCGACAGAACGAATCGATTTTACGAAGGTATCATAAAAAATTCAAGAAAAGATCTCAGTCCCCACATCAGTTCTCTTTTGTACGGGGACGCACTTTCATATTCATGATGCATCATGAAACTAGCATGAAGAGAAGGAATAAAATTTCTGATGCTGATGAATCTTTCACTTTGAACTAAAGGAGTGCTCAAAATTGCGCCTAGAAAACATACGAATCCTGGTTACTGGAATGACTGGAACATTAGGTACTCGAATCGCCCTTCGTTTGATACCAAAAGCATTAGAGGTACGAGGTCTCTACCGTACAAAAGAGCAGACGGCAGGAAATGTACCTAAAAGATTACTTCCAATCATTGGTGAACTTAACGACCAAGCTTCGCTCGTAGCTGCTATGAAAGATGTCGACTTACTGATTCACTGTGCGGCATATCTCGGTGGCCCAGTACGTGCTGAAGAAGCAAACGTTACTGGCATATCCAATTTGGCAAAGGCAGCGACACACGCTGGCGTAAAGCGTATCATCCATCTTTCAACGACTTCTGTTTACGGTGAGACAGATGGTCATTTCACCGAAGAATCCCCAACGTCTGACACGGATCAAGTCTATATCAAAACTAAAATTCTTTCTGAACAAATCCTTTTAAAAGAAACACCGCACACGGATGTCATCATCTTACGTCCCGGAGCAATATGTGCAGAGGTCAACTCGCATTGGGGAGATCATCAGGTGCGGAGGATGAAGATGGCTGATTACGTAACATGGGTCCATCCAAAAGATATCGTCCCATGGGTCCATGCCGACAATTTAGTAGAAATGATCATCCTCACGCTAAGCAAGGGACGGGATGGAGACATCTTCAATGCGATTGACTTGAACGTTCCCGAAACATCTTTCCGTATGCGACTGATTGAGGCCAGCGGAAGGCCTTATCACATTCCAAATAGGTCTATCGAACGCCCGACCTACTCGAACGAGAAGATGTATGAGCTTGGCTATCGTCCCATCCGAAGTTTCGAGAAGACGATGGAGGAACTGATTTCGTCATTCAGAACATGACTCTCATCTCGTATAGATCAAGTAAGTCGCAAATTCTTAATGTTTTTCATGAATTCAGTAGGACGCTCCAAATAGCATCAAATGAAAAATGGATAATGTGAAAAGACCTGGATACTTTCAGCTGAAAGTATCCAGGTCTTTCGTGTTCTCGGGGCTAAGGCGTCTTAATTTCTCATCATAGAACGAATCGACTTCTTCGGTCGGGAGACCTTCCGCTGCTGACGATACTAAGAAAGACGGAAGACACCTCAACATCTCATCAGCGTTCTCCAATTTTTTCAGATCCAATAACGTTCCTTCCTCTACTTCTTCTTTCATATTGAGATTCGCATGGCCTCAGCAAACATCAGGATCACGACTTGTCTACCATCGACTCATACATCCGGACCATGGATAGTAGATGTTCGAATGCCTCCTCGACTAGGCCCTGTCCTTTGGAAATATTAGCCTTCACGGAGCAATGTACGATCCCCTGCTTTTCTGCCGACCTCATCGCCTTCTCGACAAATCGTAAGGCCGTGGTATTTTCTTGTCAATCGAGTTCGATCTGTCCGAGAAGGAACAGACAGCATCTTTACTTTTAGCATACCGTCGTCATCAAGCAGTCCCATGTGCTGTTCACACAGTTCCTTCGCTTCCCTTCCTTGTTCAACACGTAATAAGTCGCCGCGAGCTCAATAGGAGCTATTCCCAGTACTCGGTTCATTATTCTGTTTCTGGATAATACGGGGACGTTCGTGTAGAAGTGCGCTAATCGATAATCTATAGAACGTTCCCTGCAACGAGGAATGAATGCTGTACCAGCTAACTTCATCCAAATTTTTTTGAGCTACGATGAGTCTGTCTGCTCTAATCAGTTCCTCTAATCTCTTGAGAACGATTTTCCCGCACTCCTTCACATCCTCGTCACCTTCTTTGTCCTAACACTGTATAGTCATTGTTACCTGTCAAGTAACGTTTAACAATTTTCAATTTGAATACTTTCGTAAACCTGATCATAAAAAACACTCCATAATAGTTGGATTTAAATGTCCAACTTTTATGGAGTAGTTCGGAATGTAATTTTTTATCAGATGTACATCATTTAGAGTTCGATTCAAGTAAAGAGAATACGGATTTTTACGATTTTATGTTCCTATAACTATCTGACTTAAGATTATTTCGTCCTCATCTAGATCAAATAAATCTTTATATTTGTGATCAAAATATCCACCACATATAAAGTGCTTGATACCAACGCTTTCAGAAAGTAAACAAATATTATGTTGTAAGTGACCAGTTTCTAAGTTAATAAAGCGATATCATCTTGTTCCATACTTCTTTTCAACTTTGTCAAATTTGGAAATGATAAAAAGTACTACGTTACTTCCAATAATATTACTATGCTGTAAATTTGCAGTTTGAATAAACTCTTTTGCATTAAGTAATCTTACAGGAATCAGTTCATCTAACTGATCATCGTATAGGTACACGCCATTTTCTACTTCACTGACATTATTTATTATTATCCCAATTTTCAAGCTCATTAAGTCACCAGCTGAAGGATAAAAATTGCTATAGTAGAGAAGATATTCTAGTATTTCTTTAGACATAGAATCTCCGCTAAAATTCCTAGTAGATTTTCTATTCATCAATACAGTTAGTAAATTGTTCTCTATTTTTAACTTGTTTTTTTTAAAAGGTTTTTTATTTTTTGTTTTAACCTCTTCTTCGTTAAAAAATTTTTGAATTTTACTTGTGAACTCTAAATAATTTTGATGGTTTAAATCTCCATGTATTTTCTCATAAGTCATTTTATTTACCTACCTTGGTTTGACTTACTTCACCCTTTAAGTTTTCTTCTCTCATAGTAACTTTTTTCTTACTGAAAGCTATGAAAGTTAGTAAAGTTACAAAAATAAAACCAGTAATAGAAAAGCTTAAAAAGACTAATTTTACACTCACAAACTTGGTCATATAACCAGATAAAAAATAGAAAAACGTTGAACTCAGAGTTGAAAGTGCCACCATAGAAGAACGTACTCTACCGAGCAAGTTTTCTGGTGTATTCTGCTGTAGCATTGTCGCAAATGGAATACCAAATAAACTTAGCGCTGCACCTAATAATGTAAACATTAAAACGCTCAGCACAATATTTTCAAAATATGATAATCCTATCATGAATATCCCTTGTAGCATTATAGAAATATAAAACATATGTTCTAACTTTATATTTTTCATTAGAGAAGATTTTGCATAATAAAGTGAAGCTAGGATTCCTCCTACTACTGTTGCGATTTGAATATACGAAAACCATTCAGCCCCCCTACCCAATACTCTTTCTACAAATGGAGCTAATAAAGTATTAGATGGAGTAATTATTAAATTTGCTAAAATCGCAGCTATTAGGATTTTTAGAAGTGCTTTATCTTTACTTAGATATCTAAATCCTATTTTTAAAGATTTAAAGTATTCAAAAGACTTTACATTATTATCTATTTCATCGCTCTCTTTATTACTTTTTAAATTTATAATTAGTAATAAGGCAAATACATGAGCTACCGCTTCAAAAAAGATGATATTTTGAATACTGAAGTTTGCTATAAAAATACCTCCGAGAAGCAACCCGACTAAACTCCCAATTCGATCTAATGTATTCAAGTAAGAGTTTGCTTTTAACAACATTTCATCTTCTACAATGATTTTTACTAATTTAAAACTAGCGTTTGACGCAACAATTTGAATCGCAGTTTGACAAAGAACTAGTAAAACTAGAAATGTTATTGTGTATTCTTCTTTAAAAATAGCAAGATACACAGTAAAGAGTAATATCACTCTTAAACTAATTGATATTTTTAAAAGCTTAAACCCATCATAGTGATCTATAATTGGTCCACCAAAAGTAGAAAATAAAAACCTCATTAAGAATACAGAAGCAATCATTAAAGATAATTGAAAAGGATTCAGAATTTGAGCGCTAAACCAGTATACAGCTATGTAAGAAACGCTATTTCCTAAAACAGATATTATATTTGAGATATAAAATAATTTAAACTCTTTTGACATGTTAATCCCCTTTTTTGTTATTATAAATAAAAAATCATTAAAATTTTTAAAAAGTTAAAAAAAATAACTTTTTACTGCATATCATAAACTTAATTTTTTACTATCATATTGTCAATATGAAACAACATTATTGTTATCTTTATTTTTTCTACTTTTAAGTAACAATATGAATTAAAGGAGAAGATTGTATGTCCAGTGTAGGAGAACTTTTAAGATCAGTTCGTAAGCAGCGGAAAATGACCCAAGATCAGCTTTCTAAAGGCATTGTAAACAGGAGTTATATAAGTCAGATTGAGAAAAACTTGGTTCAACCTTCATTTAAAACGATGACCCAATTATCTAAACGACTTGATATTGATGTATCTATCTTTTATGGTGAAACAGAATTAGTAGTACTTTCGATTTCTGAGATAAAAAATTTAATTAGAACTTCAAAGCAACAATTACAATTGAATCAAGCATACAGTATTAAAAATTCCGTCAAAAAGCTTATTGAATTGCCATTAGATCAATTGAATAAACTAAGCGTAAGTGAAAAATGTGACTACTATTATTCAATTTCTTTGTATTATTTTTTGGATAAAAAATACGATGAATCTCTAAAATATACTGAAAAAGGACTTGATATTTCTAAGCAAAATCATTCGGACGTCCATCATACAGAATTTTTAATTCAGATATCTAAATGTTACATTCAAAAAAATCAATACCACGATGCTCTAAGGTATTTAAATGAGGCACATAATTTAATTGTCTCATCACAACTAAGTAACTTATTGAAGATAGAAGTTTTGCTTAATATGGGAATCTGCCACGGAAGGATTGGGGAGTATTACTCAAGTATTCGATTATGCAATGAGGCTAATCACATTAATGAGCTTTCGAACTCTACTCATAAAAGCGGAGAATTATTCATGACTCTAGGAATTTGTTATAAAAAAATAAATGACTTAAAAGCCTCAAAAAAGTATTATGAGAAAGCCAATAGCTTTTTCACTCTATTTAATAACACTTTCAATAAAGCGGGTACTTTAGTTAACTTAGGTATTATTTACAGAGAAATGAATAATGCATCAAAATCACTAGAATATTTATATACAGCAAAAACAAATTTTGAAGAATTAAATGATACTTATCAAATTTGGAACTGCAAAATTGAGATATTTAAAAGTACACTATTAGAAGATAAATTCACAATAAATAATGTTGAAGAAGAATTTAGAAGTCTAATCACATATTTACCTAACGCCTTTATCAACTTGAAAACAGACTTATATATTACAATGTTGACATGTTATTTATCTCACGAAAAATATGAAGAAGCCTTAAATCTCATTAACAACACCGATAATTTTTCAGAGAAAGACTTATATTTCGCTAAAATTTATTTCAATCTTGGATTAATTGATAAATCATCTTATTTTTTCAACAAGTATCATAGCGAAAATTCAAAATAAGAGGACTAAATTGTATATTAAGTGCACCGTTTATCTAGTTACAGAAACTTTATACTTCAATCCTAACTTCTCAAATATCTTTCTCGATTCGACTGTATATTCCAATTTTATCATTGCTCTTTAGGATCTCGCTGGTTGGTAGAAATGAGACGTGTATATTAAATTTCCTAAAAAGCTCAAGTAAAGAACGAGTAATTTCAGAAAAAAATAATTGATTTGTTTTTTTAGAACAGTATGTATTTCAACGTTGAAATGTATACTGTTTTTTTTTAGTCTTATAAAAAAATTCACCAATTAAGTCGACTTTTTGAATAATTAAACGATTTGAGATTCCGATCTAGCCAAACTGTTACTTCTAAGAGACCTTTACATAAAACTTGTTCTTTCCATGACGAAAACGCTTCACGAGCAACTTCAAGGAAATACCCTTCCAAAAGCCATAATACATTGTGAATGTGGGTTCTATTATATTCATCTTGCCTATCAGGCACGTATATGTGAGATGGACATTAATTGTGCGATAAAATCCTCTGTTCTTTAAGCACTTGAAAATCGCATCAGTTGATTATCCATTAGCATCTGGTCGATACGTACATTGATTATTAAAATATTAAACAAAAATATCGAAAACTACAAAAAATGACTCCGGTACATTACCGAAATCATCTCATAGTAGCTTAAACATTAAAGGTACATTTATTAGTTTATCAAAACTATAAAGAACAGTTCAAAATTAATTTCATATGTTTATTTTTAGAAATGGACACACTACTTTTATGAAAGTAACAAATACTATCGCTTACTCATACATACGCTTATTTGTAGATTAACTTAATTGATTCGTCTCAGTTAGATTTAACACATTTTCATCCTCAATCTCGACTAGTAATTTTTCTCCTTCTGGTTTTCTTTCATCCCCCTCGTCTAGAACCACATTATTAGCGATATCTGTTGAACGATCATCTAGCCACTCTATCTGAATTTGTTTTAAAAAATTAATAAGCGTTGAAACATTGTCTGCATACAGATTAAAGAAGGGTTCACACATTTTCAATATCGCATGAAGTACAAATACTGCAATAAAATAGATGACAAAATAAACAATTAATTCTTTATTCGTTATTTGAACTTTGTTCGAAATAATAGAAATCAAGGTTACACCAATAACTACAAACGGAAGAGCTACACCCATTTGCTTTCGATTACTGTCCCTTTCTTCTACTAGCGATTTAATAAGTACATCAAGTTGAGCGCTATTGATGATATTTATGTTGTTCAGAAATGCTTTTAATGATTTTTTATATTCTTCATCATCATTTACAAAGAATTCTGTTTCCCTCTCTAAATAGTTAAAGTGACGATACATACCTATAGCAACCAGTGCGGGAATGAGCCAGAGAATGGCTAATGAGAATTGTTTATTCAATAGCGGTACAAAGATAACACTTAAAAGAAAGGCTACTATCCAAGAGACACTAATTGCAAATTCTTTTGTTTTAAATCTTTCTTTAATTGGTTTTGGTTTATAGGTATTCTTATGGAATATAATCAATTTCCGCACTATTTATATCTCCTTAAAAATCAAATTTTAATAATAAGTATTTAGGTAGATTGCCGGGATATTAACTGGAGGGGTAATGTATTTCCCACATTTTTGTGTTGACCATTGATCAAACTATCTATCGTTTTAATCACTTCAATCCCCAATTGATGAATCGGTTGGTCAATCGTCGTGATACCCATTGCTTCGGAAATCGATTGATTATCAAATCCAGTAACGGCAAGATCTTCAGGAACTTTTACATTTAGTAGTTTAGCTTGATGAATGATTCCTGCTGCGACATAGTCATTTCCTACCACAATAGCTCTTGGAAGAGCTGAGAGACCGTACAAGTCATTCATAACGGCTCTACCATCTTCAAAACTATACTTCTTCTCAAAGTACCATTCCTTGAGATGAATAATCTTACTTTTATCAACAAATTCATAAAATGCATTTTTTCGACTTTTTCCGACACCACTATCTGGATTTCCTAAACAGAGGGCTATCTTCTCATAACTTCTTTCAATTAAATGGTTCATTATTAATTCAATGCCGTTTGAATGATCGATATAAACCTGACTATGACTACCTTCAGACCATTCACAAGATACGATGGGACCATGTCTATTCACTTCTGCTAAAAACTCTGCCGAGCTTACAGTAGAGGCAATGACCAGGCCATCTATTTGTTTATAACGCAATTGATCAAATGATACTTTTTCTTTTTCAAAATCATTATTTGTTGGAGTGACAAGTAATGATAAATTTAAACGAGAACAAGCTTCCCCCATTCCACTGATTAGGTTATTAAAAAACGGATGATTGATCTGTGGGACCATTACACCGATGATGTTCGTCTTCCCTTTTGATAGGTTAATCGCATTTCGATTAGGAACATAATCTAGTGAACGAATCGCTTCTAAAACGGCTTCTTTTTTTTGTACAGTTACATATGGATGATCATTTAAAACTCGTGATACCGTAGAGCGCGATACTTTAGCCTGTCGCGCAATTTCTGTTATGTTTGCCATTCGCTTTCCTTTCGATATCAGTATTTTGGTATTTTTATCATATCAAAGAAGCGTGATGCCACATTGATCAAAACACCTAAAAGACATACAACAACTAAGGTTCCGACACCAATCGGTCCATTTAATAAAAAGGCAATTAAAAATGCTAGACCTTCTCCGCAAGTCTTAGTCAGTGCAAGGCTCCAACCAGTCCGTTTACTCAATTCAATCATAAATTCATCATTTGGCACGGCAGGTAAAGAAGAGCGAATATAAAATGCGATCCCGCAACTTAATACCAATAGTCCGGTGATAAATAAAAACCATCCTGTAATCTTATTGTTTGAATCCATCCCATCTGCGAATAAGAAGTTTATCCCATCAATTAATAAACCTATTATGATAATGGGTATGAAGCCTAGAAGATTCGGCATTCCTTGTTTAATAAATCCATTTATTATAATGAGGATACTCCCTACTGCAAATACCCAAAATCCAATACTCATACCCAAATGTTTCTCTAACGCGACGTTAAGAGCATCCCAAGGCGCTATTCCAATTCTGGCTTGAATCATTAGAACAACACCGAATGAAAGTGTCAGTAGACCCCCCAGGTACATAATCCATTTTCTTTTTCGATTCATATATTTACTCGCTTCAGACGTTCAATTAAATTCGAAGGATAGTCATTTAGAGCATTCGCCACACCATTGTGATTATGATCTAGTGTTTCATAAGTAGCTATATTTTTTATGGATTCATCAGCATTCTTCATTGCTATGCTACTTCCCGCTACTTGGAACATAGATAAATCATTTTGATTGTCACCAATTGCAATCGTATCTCGTAGTTCAATTTCGTAGTCAGATGTCACTTTCTTTAGTGCTTCTCCTTTACTTATACCTGCTGACATAACTTCTAAATTATATGCACCCGAGCTAGAGATCGAACAAGAATTAATCATAGATAGTCTTCGCTCTACTTTTTTTAAAAGACTTTGATTTGGGGATACAATCATAAATTTTATAACTTTTGATAAATCATTTTTAGTAATTAAATCGATAGGATGCACACCATATTGTTCTAATTGTGCTTGAATCGAATGGATAAATGTATCATAGCTAAAAGATCGGTTTAGTACTTTCTCATTTGTCGCCCTCGAAAGTAAAGTATCAGTTGCATCTGACTCCAGAAGAATTTTGTCTTCCAAATAAACTTGTATGTACAACTCTTCCTCATTTAAATAACGAAATATTTTTTCACTTGTCTGCGGATCAATTGATGTACTACTTCTAATTGAATTTTCGTTTACCTTATATTGAAGCTCAGCTCCATTTGAAGCGATTATAGGACAACCATGTATGTGATGCTTCCGTAAAATATTTTGTGCATCAAAAGAAGCTCTTCCTGTAGCAATGAGAATAATATCTCCATCTTTTTGCCTTTTCTTAATTGCTGAAACATTTTCTGCTGAAATCGTATGATCAGATTTTAAGAGAGTACCATCTAAATCAATCGCAAATAACTTCATATTTTTCCTCCACCTAGATTAATTTTCTATCTGATTTTATCTTAATCTCTGAAACGCGTTTCAGAGCAACAACTAAAAAAACTATTGACCTGAAATGCATTTCATAAATTATGGTAAGTCTAACACTGGTAAGCGTAACGGAGACGGCGTCATTACCAGTGGTTTCCTAAGGGAGGTGAATTTCTTTGTTGAGCACTGAGGAATTAGAGGTTTTTAAATGGTTAAACGAAAAAAAAGCTCCTCTTAAGATTAGGATGGAGGTCCTGAAGGCCTTTGAGCTTAACCAATTGCTAATAGAGTTTGATAAAAGAATTATGAACTATGAAAAGATTTTAAATTCCAAAAAATAATTATTTTTTGGAATTTTTTCTTTTTTTCTGTTGACCTGGGACACGTTTCATATCTTATTCTTCGATAGTACTCATTGAAGAAATTTGATTTGTACAAAAAGAGATTAGATTCACTAGGAGGAGTCACTATGTCAAATATAAAATTTAATAGTCCATCGCTTCTTGAAGTCGATGCTACCATGCATCTGGCCAAAATACAGTTCGAAAACGGTAACTGGAAACGTTATGAAATTCTTGGAGAAGGACAATATAAGAAATCAGGTTCATATCTCGTCCCCTCATTACCTGTAGAATTCCATTGTCATGGAATCGGCGATTACGATTTTAGTAATCTTGACGAGCTAGATTTGGAAAGAGTCAACGTACTGGCTGAAGAAGAAGGCATTTACTGTGTGCCCTCTATCTTTCTACCGCACCATCAACTTGATTTGTTTATTTTGATGATGAATGATTTCGCGGTGAAGAAGTCAAACGGAAAACTTTCAAATATTTTAGGTATTTCATTAGAAGGTCCGCTTCTGGCTAGTTTTGCTGGAACTCCCGCTAAAGGAAACTGGGCTCCAACCAAAGAAGAGTGGTCAATGATTGCTTCATGTGGAAATTTAGGATTAATTTATACAGTCCTCTCTCCAGATACGATGACCAAAGATTCTTATCTTAAGGAGCAAATTACTGATGACCATCCTTCCATCGAATGGATTGTTAAGACTCTCGTCGAAAACGGCATTAAACCTGCGTTAGGACATTTTCAAAAGAATGATCCTATCCATACTTCTGAATTAATCAAGCAGGTCATTAAAATTGCTAAAGATACAAATAGATTTATGGACTCTACACCAGTCATTACAGACCATCTGTTCAATGACATGCCTTTAAACTTTAAGCATACGTGGAGAACATCGGAAGAGAGAAAAGTCAGATTGCAAGAGTTATACGAATCAGAAATCCAAGGTTGGTCGCTCGATAATATTTGTGAGAAAGTGGGTCAGGTTCCGGGAACACTAATCAAAGCTGCGGCTGCAGGTGACATCACTATTTGTATGAATTTCGACAGTGAACATGTTGATTTAGAAATCGTCCGCAAAGTAGTCGAGTTGATCGGTACTAGCAATATCATCGCGATGACTGATCGCATCGATACAGATGTCATGTGTGGACAGGAACTGAAGAAAAACGGGGAAAACAATCTATGGTATCAAGGAAAAGGATATGTGGCTGCAGGATCTTACACGATTGATCGACTCATGCATAATATTCGATCGATTGGTTTTAACGAATCAGACATTTGGAATTTAACGTCGTTTACACCTCTTCGTGAAGCACACCACTTAAACCAACTAAAGTCTCAAGAAATCGTACCGTTCAGTTTTGTCGATGAGACTAAAACCAGAACTCACCTTACGACTACTAATCCAGATTTACTATTTATTTAATTTTTTAAAATAAATAGTAAATTAACAAGGTGATTTTCATTCCAGTATTGAATTGTACTGAGTTAAAATCAAAATACATATCTTTAAAGGAGATAAATCATGAGTGATATCTTTATAAAGCATACCGCTACTACGATTAACGAGTACCTTCATGTAATTAAACAGATAAATAAGCCTTTCCAAGAGAATGGTGAAGAATTATGGTATCGAGGTCAAGGGAATGCATCTTGGCGTTTATCACCAGTAGGAGTAAGAAATATGAAGCCTTATCTCAATAGCAGAGGCTATAAAATAGATTCTCAAAGTACTACTTATGGTGATACTTATGTTGGACCAAGCTTATCTAACATGTTAAGTGAATTCAAAAGAAGATCGCTTCCATTTTTAAATGAACGTCCTACAAATGAGTTCGAATGGATGTTTCTCGCACAGCACTATCACTTACCTACAAAATTGTTAGACTGGACACTTAATCCGTTAATTGCCCTCTACTTTGCTTTAGGCAAAAGTACTGATAAACGAAAATCAGAAAAAAATATTGATAACGCATTGAAAGAATACGAAAGAAATGAACTCACTGATGAAGGTGTTGCTATTTTTGTAATTAATCCAGCTGAAATTAATCTTATTTTTCATGATATACCTCATCCAATCGATATTGCGGCTTCACCTAATACATGGAAAGGTTACAGTGAGACCTCAGACAATCAAGAATTTGGACCAATATGTGTTTTAGGTAATTATTTAGAGGATCGAATTCGAGCACAGTCAGGTAACTTTACTCTCCATGGTTCTAATATCTGGTCACTGGATTATTATGAAATACTTCAGCAAAAAATCCAGAAAATTTTTATACCTTATGGATGCATTGATGAAATAAGAGAAGACTTATCTAATTTAGGTATAAATGAATCATTTATATATCCTGGTTTAGATACCTTATCTTATGAAATACGGAAGAAAGAAGAACTTCGATTCTCATCTTCTTATGTAAAAGAAATGGAAGTAGAGACTGATTTTTAATAGATTAGTCAATATGATTACGGGGATTAGAATGTTGAATGCGGAAAATAGATTCAGAGACCTCATCCAATATTCTAATTTTATACCTTGTAATGAAATGCTATTTCTATCTAACTAAAAATTAGACCTTTTCATAGTATTGACCTTTTTACCTTTTTAAATATAAGTTTTCTACTGTAAGAAATATTATCATAAAATAAAGGAGCATTTTTTATTTTTTAATAATATTTTTCTTGAGGGATGTGTTTTAATTTGAATAAAAAAATTACTGAGCATGAGGCTTTAACGATCTTTTTTCTGTCATCGCTTAGTTATTTAATTGTATACTTTTTTCAGTGGGGGAAATTTTATTATTACTCCATACCAATTTCTTTTATAGAAATTAATTCGAATATTTTACTAAGTTCATTAGTGATTCTAAGTATTATTTCAATTTTAGTTTTATTTTATTTAGAATTATTAAAAGAAATAATTTTAGTACCACTCAAAAATCGATTTACTACCAATGTTATTCATGAATTCAAAAAAAAAATCAGAGTTTATTCATTTCTATATATTATTATAGTTGCGTTTTTATTTGAATATTTCGATTTTTTTATAGTTGTTCTAATTTCATTTTTATTATTTACAGTTTATTATTATCTTGCGGAAAAAAAACAAATTGCTTTTGTTACTTTAGTTATCTTTATACTCTCATTATTTTTTACAATAGGATTCTTGTTTGAAAAAATTCAAACAAATAAATTAGTAATTCAAGACTTATCTTCTAATACTAGCTATGTTGTTTTACATTTAGATAATAGTAAAGCTCTCATTTCTAAAGTCGATTTAAAGACTAAAACCTTTTCTTCACAGTTTCAACTTATAAAAATTGACTCTGATAAATTAAATAACTTTACTTTAGAACTAAAAAAAATTAATGGTCTAACGATAAAAGAATCCAATAATTGAGTCTTTGTCTTAAAGAAATCTATCCAAATCAACCAACACTACCGAGTATACAAGATTGAGTTATTATATTTAAACTGAGCCCTAGAGTTTGGACAGTTTAATAACAGCACTTTCATAGTTTTAAGCTACTATGAGATGACTTCGGTATTGTACCGGATTCATCTTTTGTAGTTTCCATTGTCTTCGTTCGATATTGTAACAGTCAATTTATCCATCGACTATGGTACAGACTTCATCGAGGTCAAATGCTAATTTATAATCGACATAATCTTTCAAGTGCCCAAAGAACGATTCCATAGGCGCATTGTCGAGGTAGTTTCCTCTAAGGACATAGATTGAAGCATGGCCATCTCAAATATGCGTATTTGATAAGCAGAATGCGTATAACGGAATCTTTGATTGGAATGAATCATGGCTTCTAGATGTATATTCCACGTCTCTCATTCAAGAGTCCTTCTTCTAATTAAATGCGATATGTCTTCCACCATCGTTTCAACGCTTCGTTCGTTGTTTACTTACCGATCATGGCTAGATCAAAGCTGCTTTCTTCAAAGATTTGTATCGGTCGTTTACCAGCTAAATTCTCACCTACAGCGTGAACTTTGAATTCTCCTTTGTATGAATCGTAAGATCTGGTACTGAGGCTACGTGAAGATTCGTTTCAAGTTGTCTAATTTAATCTGGATTGAAGGTACGTTTGCTCATAAATAGTTCTTCCGTTTACATTAAGTAGTTTCATTATATCGATATCTTTAAACACAAAAAAACCTCGAATGGAGTTTTTTATCAAGTTTCCACCATTCGGGGTTCAGTTAATACTTATCGATATTAAGTATTATTAGAAATACAAAACAATTCTAAATTACATATCTTTAATCTCCGTGTGAGATATAATTGAAGAAATATATTTGTATTAAGAGAGGTATGCATATGTCATCCCAAGAAATGAAAAATAAATCTTTCCGTTTATCTGAAGAAGTAACGGACAAAATTGGTGAATTATTAAAAGGACGTCAAATTACGACTAATCAACTATTTGAAGAGTTTATTGTATTAGCGGAGCAAAAAGTAATCGACCCAAAACTGAGTGAAGAAGATGCTGTTTTAGAATCTTCGCTCAAGCAAATTACTCTTCTTTTTCAAGAACGAGCTGCACGTCTTGAAAAGTTTCAATATGAAAATCAGCGGATTCAATCGCGTCATTTAGAAGCGGTAACACATTTAGAAGCAGACGTCGCAAAGACAAAAGAAGCTTTGGAAATAGAGTACATGGAAAAAACGTCTTTCCATCAGCAAGAAATCGATGAATTACAAGATAAACTTGAAAAAGTCGAAGTTGCTTTGGCACAATCAAAGGAGCAAAGAGAACGTTTTGAAGTGACGAAAAAAGAAGAGATAACATCTATAAAGCGGGAAGTCTTTCATATGGAAGGTACAATTACAAAATTAGAAGAAGAACGTGATCAATTGTATCGACAAAATAAAACATTAGCTGATATGGTGGACGAGTTTAAAACACGAAGTCACCGAGCAGAGCAACTTGAAGAAGAAAATCGTAAATTATTGTTAGATCTAGCCATTACTCAACGCGATCAAGAGGCCTTTGAACGGCGACTTCAAGAACAAGTAGAATTAGCTGTTTTACGAGAGCGGACGCAACAATATTCTAAAAACGAAAATGACTAATTTTTATACTACGCCTAATTCCTCAACGGACCGTTTTACCTGGCTTCTCTGTTTTACAACACACAAAAAGGGATCTTACATTCTTATTGGAATGAATACGATCCCTTTTTTGTATGATTTTACTTCGTTTAATCATTGCTTAGGATTTAACAGAAGATGCATTAAGACTTAATGAGTAACCCAAAAGCTTTAAATCGATTACGTTTTTCTTCTAGTTTTACTTTCATGTCTACTGAAAATGCGCCCTCCGGCGAATTATAAGCACACCGTGCTGCCATACTCATCATTTTAGCTACGTCTTCTAGTTGATCTTCATGCATCTGTAACTGAGCATTTTTAACATAGTGACGGGCAGTTTCACGATCACGTAAAGATTCAGGTGCCGTAACATGCCGACTTAAATCTAGCGCCTTTTGAACGGTCTGTTGACGGTAACTCGAACTGCCTACTTGCAGACGATTCAATTCGTTTGTCAGTTCTTCTCGGAACCGTGCATATTTTTCACCGGTCATGTGTCACCCTCCTCCCAAATAGTTTTACTAACTATATACCCTTTTCCTGAAAAATTCGACTCAAGTCATGCACATTACAAAATGGATCGTTCCAGGTCATGTTTGATTTGTACTCTTCGACAAGCTCAAGTGGCTTACTTTTATCACACAACTCCAACAAATTCGTACTTTCAAGGTCTTCTAAATCTTTCTGTCTAGAAGAAAAGATTTTAGTACACGCTAAGAGTTCGATATCTGGTACATAGACTTCAATCGCTTCAAATAGCCCTTCAATCTTGTTTCGGAAATCATTTTCCTGAAAATCTTCCCGTGGCGGAAACTGAATAACACCTTCGACAATTTCAATTTCATACTCCTGAAGCGCAGCCTTAAGTTCTTGTGTCACTGTTCCTTCCGTTATTCGAATATCAATGTCTCGTGTAGGTCGATACATCGTTTTCTTATTCATCAATTCAATAAATATGAGTATTCCTAAGGCGCTTACGATAACGATTTCATGCGAAATTGATGATTTAGCAATCATCGTCATACATACTATCTATTTCATCTTTCAGAGTCACTTCGTTTAATTTGTCTTTAAATAGGCTTGAAGAGCACGACGAATAATTTCATCTTCTGATACCTGCTCTTTGCGCGCAGCTTGTGTTAGCCCAATAAATAACGGATCTGTTAAGTCTGGAAAGCGGATTTGTACTTTCATTGGCTTTACGGGTTTCACTTCGGCCTCAAGCGTACGTTGTTCTTGACGTTCAATCAACATCCGCTTCACTTCACGCAATTGTTCACGTGTCATCTCATATACCGTCAATTCTCCGTTTTGTGTCGGATATTTCCGCTCTTCTAGTAAAGCTAACTTTGGATCTTCTGGCCAAGTTAACAATTCTGCTAGCTTAGAGGCACTAAAATCAACATCGATCACTTTCTGAAGAATCTTCTCTCCAAAAACATTCCAAAAGGATACGTATCGACTGACTTGAGAACGTGTTTGTCCAATTTTAGTTAAGAAATCTGTCCAGCTTCCTTGCTCTGCTTTAAACTGAGCTCTTGTTTCTTCACTATGGAATAAAGCATTTGCATGAGCTAAGATTCGACATTTTTCAACAAAGCTGGTCGCTTGGATGGTATCAATGTGATTATAATACTGAACCAGTCCATCGACATCTTGTGGGAGCCGTTTTGTTAAAATACGCGATAGACCAGTTGCCGGAAGGGATTGATAGGGATTCGAGATCGCAGGTGCTGCAAATTTTTTAACAGCCTCTATTTGTTCATCACGTAAGGATTCCGTTGCACTATCGTTAACTGACGGTTCTGTTACCGTTCCTTGAAAGCTCTTGAACGTGGGCTGCCCCTTTTTACGACTTCGACTCATAAGGCACGTACCTCCTCTGCTAACTGTAAATAGGCATCGGTTGCCGGACTTTTATGATCAATGACTGGACGGGATTCACGTTGGAGCGACTGAATCTTTAAAATGTATGGGATTGTAGTTAAAACAGGAATTCCAACCTCTTGCCCTAATTCATTCAGTTCTTCCACCGTCGTCACGTCTCCTTTCGAACGTGCGCTCACCATGGTTGGAATAAAAGCAGCGATATGGATATCTGCTTTGTACCGTTTCATTTCCTCTAATTCCTCAGGAGCGGTATAAACAGCATCCATCGAAAACTTCTGCATTTGAACCGGCATAATAATTCGGTCCTGTGCGACAAGTGCGCAACGCGCATATGGATTTAATGCAGAGGTGGATCCTGGACAATCGATCAAACAAATATCAAAGAACTCTTCTAAACGAGCGAGCTCTTCGCTTAAGCGATACTCATACCCTAATTGACTCGTCAGTCCTGTTGGGGATGCTGAGCGACGTGTAGGTACTAAATGAATCGTACCGTTCTCATATTCACACGTGACAATGACTTGTTCAATCGGCACATAGAAAGGATCATGTTCTTCCATTAAACAATCGAGAAGTACTTTTCCGTCGTAGTCATCTGTCAATCCAAGACCGTTTGTTGTTGAAGCCTGATCATCTGCATCGATGACGAGGACACGTAGTCCTTGTCGTGCGTACACATGGGCAAGGTTAATCGTCGTCGTCGATTTCCCGACGCCTCCCTTACGATTGTATAATGCGATTTTCTTCACTGTTCTTCCTCCCCTTCTAGCCTATTCGTATTCTGATCATTTTCCAAAATGTCACGGCTGATCGTGTCTTCTATAATGTTTGAGAGGTACTCACTAATGCTGAGTCCTTTCGCACTCGCCATCATCTGAATACGTTCAGACGTTTCTGTTGGCACTCGCGCTGAGACAACCGTCGATGCCACTTCTTTCTGTCGAAAAGCACGGACTTTTACACCAGATGTACTAGAACGATTGGCACGAATCTCTCGAACTGTTGCTTGCTCAATGGGCTTACGTCCATCTTCTACAGGAAGACCATGTAGCACAACATCTTCCGGATCCTCGACATACATCAATTCAAAGATCTTTGAAGCCGGTAATGTACCAAGTGACTCTTCAAATGGTTGTAATGTGTCATAGGCCTTAACGTAGCGTGAGGCAAGCGAATTGGAGAAGCTGATGACATCTAAAAAGTTTCGCCATTCTTGCTTATCATGCATTTCCGATCGGGCGATTGAAAGACGTTTTCCAATTTCAAAGACTGAGATGGTTTGGACCTTCGCTAGCTCTTTAATCTCAACCGCAAGATTTTCAAGATCACGTGAGACCGGTAACTTTTGCACAACAGATCCGATATCGGTTAAACCACTCCGGTAAGGATGTTGCTCTTGCGGCTTCACTTTATGAATCTGTTTATTCCGTGCCTTCATTTTGATTGCCTCCGGTCATGTGACGTGCAAGTTCTCGAAATGGTAGCGCAAGTTCTAGTCCTTCCTTTGACTTGTATTGAAGAACACTTTTTCCATTGTCTGCTGCTTTCTCAATAAAGGCAGCACGGCGAACGGCCGGAAGAACGGCAAGACTCTCCGCATGTGCTAACTGATTCATCGCCTCTGCATATTCCCGATCCCCCTTTAGTCCTAAATCGATGGCAACTGGCATAATACCGGTTAAATCGAGATCAGCATTATAGAACTTTTTCACCTGACGAATGGTACGAATGGTACTACCTAATTGATCGAATACCAGCTTCTTTGGCATAAAGGGTACGACTACATGATCCGCACACGACAGGACCACTTTTGACAGTTCATTGATAGAAGGCACTGAGTCCAAGATAATCCAGTCAAATTCCTCTGCAAGTGGAGCAAGCATATCTTTCAACAAGAAGATCTTGTCTTGTTCCGAGATCAAATTGATGAGTCGTGCATTCCGTTCATTTGAAGGGAGAAGACTAATATTATGTTTTTCATCATCAAATAACACGTCTTCAATAGCAAGACCTTTTGCATGGACATCATACAGTGTCATGTATTGGATGGTATCTGATTCCTTGAGCATCAATTTGCTGAGAGAACCTTGTGGATCAAGGTCCACTAGTAACGTCCGGTAACCGAGCTCTCCTAAGGCATGTCCCATATTTAAGGAGCATGTGGTTTTGCCTGAACCGCCTTTTGAGATGTAAAACGTTAATATATTCATAATTTCTCCCCTTTCCTTTTTCATCATCACATAAGAGATCATGAAAAACAATTATTTTATCGGTAATCTAACAATATTTAAATAAAAATCATGTATACATTAATTTTTATAGTATACATTTCGACGTCGAAATGTATACAGATTTTGAATTGTAAAATCTATTTTTCTCCTGATCTGTCTTCTATAGAATCAACGATTCGTTGGGACCTTGCAGGTCGAATAAAAATAATAGTGATACTGAACAGATTATTAGTATTTAATACATTTTGAGAGATTAAAGGAGTTAAAAAAGAATTAAAAAGAATTGGAAAAAGCAAAGGGCACGAGATCCCTTTGATACCAACGATTTCGAAACAAAATATGTATTTGAAAAGAGACAAAAGAATTAGGAGAAGTTCTTAAATGTTTGCTTTTTTAGTATTTAAAAAATGATTAAATTCAACCTTTTTTGTTTATAAGTAAAATTTATTTGATTTATATTAACTAAAATTTGTTTTTTTTCCAAAAAGGTATAGCACATTTAAGATTGAACTTTTAAGCTCTTTAAAAAGACATTTTTATCTTTTTCACACGGTAAATGAGTAGGTTGTATCGATAAACTGCTTGTTTTCACACGATATTTCAAAAAAGAGCACGACAAATAGACCATCATGCGATGGCCGATTTTTTAGAACGCTGCTGAAGACGTTCATTGAGATATAAAATTGGAGATTCAAAGAAAAGACGGTACACGTCTGTATCTTGAAGACCTTCTCCATAGCGATGGAAGTCGTTTCGAATCGTTCGTAAGACTTCACCACAGGCCGAGAAGCCATAGGTATCGCTAAGGGACTGGAGAGAAGACACAGGTACTTCAAGTGCATCAAAATCAACGAAGTCACGCGCAATCTCTCGAAGATCAAACCATCCGATCAATGTATCAGCACGTTCAGCTTCTTTGATGCGCTTGCTATTCACTTGATCTTCAAGTTTCACGTGAAACATAAGAGGACGAGAAACAGTATGTATGCGTTTCTGTAAAGAGAGATTTTCTTTCACAGCACTGAGGAAATCCTTCGTATTTTCAACCAGCTGCACACGGAAGAGACGTGAAAGTTGATCGAGCATGCCTTTGACGGCAAGACGATGGCCACAATAGCGTGGCAGGAACCCTTTCACTTCATCATAGGTAAGTGTGGCTTGTTTCTGAGATTGGACATGGATATCCCGTTCTACCTGAACCAATGCACGTAGCGCAACACGTAAAATATTGACGTGTTCGATTTCCATCAGGTGACGAACCATTTCACACCAGACAGACGTATAGCCGGTTTTTGACTGGTAGGTACCAGCTTCCTCAAAGAGGTCACGATAGTTTGCAAGGTAGTCAATCAGCTCGATCGAGATGACCCCAGAGAAGTGGACAGAATACCGCAGCAGTCCTACTTCTTCAAAGAGGCGTAGGTTATCATGGAGTGAACGAACAGAAGTATGGGCATATTCTGCTAATTGCGAGCTCTCAATTAGCGAGAGCATCCCTTTGTCGTCACAGTGAGTCAAAAGTGTGATGAGATGACGGATCCGTGATTTTGTCCATTTCAAAGCTAAAAACGGCCCTGGGATATTATAATGGTGCTTTTCATACATAAAACCTTCTTGTCGTTTTGTCCATCGCGTGAGACCGCTCATCGCAATGAGTACTTTATTGGCAATTAACACGTGACGATTCTCATGGTTGAATGACATACCTACACCTCCTCTACTCTGAACTATTACACCTAGTATCCTGTTCAAAAGAACAACTGTCAAAATGTAACTACGGTACGGTAAGCAGCGACCAAAACGCTAAAAACGTTGGTGTGAAGCCGTTTTCAGAGCCAAAAAACATGTCGTTTCGGTACGGTCAAAAACGACCAAAATCTAAAGAATCGCATAGTAGCGCCGTAGAAGTACTTTTTAGCTCTATAATTTTTAAAGGTAATGAAGCAAAAGTGTCATTTCAGTACGGTATTTGACGACCAATTGGTTAAAAGTGTTGTTTCAGTACGGTATTTAACGACCAGTATAGTGAAAAGTGCTGTTTCAGTACGGGATCTGGCGACCAACACACAAAAAAAGAGCTTTAAAAATTTTTATTAAAAAAGTACTTTTTTTAATAAATGTTGTTTCAGTAAGGGATTTGGCGACCATTTCAATTAAAATGTTGTTTCGGTACGGAACTTAGCGACCAATATAATTAGTATGTCGTTTCAGTACGGTCTAAAACGACCAAAAGCTATTAAAGTGTTGATAAAATTACGATTATAGTATGGAAAGGGGCAACTAAAAATGAAAATTGGTCGCTTTACGACATGATTCGACATTTTGATCAGTCTTTAATTTGTAGTTAAACAAATGTTCAGATGCACTATGTTAAAGACGTAGACGGTACAATTGATTCAATAAGAACATATGTTCTTATTGTGAAAACGACTATTTTGAAAATGATCAATTTGTTTTCTGTTTATCATTATTATTTGGTATATATGCATGGATATTCAACTACATGAAGCTAGTCAATATAGCTCTAAAAAATACTTAGGTAATTTCCTCTTTCAGATCGTCAACCAACTACTATCGTATAAGTAGTCAAAAGATCAGAGGAATGAAGTCTTATTACTTTAAGAATGAATAAGTACATTTAAAATAGCCTGACAAAAGTTTGTAGCATATTTAAGTCGACATTAATAAATAAGCAACAAGAAAAGCGTTCAAGATAAAAATCTCGTACGCTTTTCTTGTTTATTCGTATATATGTTTTTCAATACACTTACTCTTAAATACAATTAACACATGCTTAAAGTAGAAGTGCATTACTCCGATCATGGTGTTCCCAGCGTTCTAACGGATGGAAGTACAAGAAGTAGAAATCTCCAGATCGATGCCAGTCTCGAATTATGAAATCAAGTTCTTTAATGCGATCTAAGTTTAGTTCCAGCTCTTTCAAATTCTCCGCCTTCCGACTTTTATTAAATCGGATAGAATGAGTGAACTGACGCCAATGGCGTTTTGCTGGCATTTCTTCATTCAGTTGGTAAGAACTTAACCGTTCTTTTTGAAGAACAAAGGATAAATGATAAGCAAAAGTCCCCTTTAATCGCTCAATTTGTTCCCCGTAGATACTAATGATCTGTTGTTTCAATAGATCATCATAGACTTCTTCCGAAACAGTGACAGTGATTTGAGTATCCCGTTTAACAGAAGAAGCTCCGCTAATTTTGACAGAAGAGAAGAGACCAAAGATTGAAAGATCGCCTTCTTCACTTCTAACTGCAACACGATAATAGCCGAGCTTTACCAGACGCTGTGTTGTAAGTGTGTAGCTTTTGCCACTGTCGTTTCCATAAATCTTTTTGACGAGTTTCGAGATCGGAAAAACAATTTTTCGACTAGTCTGGAAGGTTACATCTCGATAAGACAGAATCTCATTAAGTGCCTCAAAATCGCGTGCGTCAAGATCTGGTACATTTCCCTCGAGCTCGGCAATGAATTCGTTACTTACAAGAACAGATAAATTAGTCGGTACACCTTGTTTGTATTTAGGTACAACAGCGGAATAGTCATGTAGATCGAGGGATAAATCACTCAACATGCTTTCACCCTGACTGAATTTTTCTGTCATATTCTTCATACGATCAGCGATTCCGAAAAACGGTACAGTAATTGAAGTAGAAGTAGCAACATGCGCTTTTGGTTGCGCTCGTTGCAATTCCTTCGCAACTTCTCCAATTACCATTAAAATATCCGTTCGCATCGTCGTAGTTTGTTGATTTTTCGTTTTTTGTCTCCAATGCGGATAGGTATGAATGAGTAAATTATTATTCTCGGCCCATTCTTCAAGCTCTTGTATATGTTCCTGCATTAATTTCTCAACACTATCAGCAGAGAACTTTCGCTGAAAGCCTTCTTTCCCGGCAATGTCCCAGTACTCAAGATACATCTTATAAAGACCACGTAATTCTTTCATCGGCCCTTTATTCTCAAGATAGTTTTTAACAGCTGCACGAACCCAGCGCCGTTTCAGTTTCTTAAATGAGTAATAACGAAGTTTTGTATAGACATCTTCTTCGTTCTGAAACTCATAGTACTCTTCATAGAGTTGATTTACATACGCTTCGACGTCGATGATATCGATGGAGATCAGTTGTTCTGTAACATCGTTCTCGAGCAATGTCTTCGCTGCTTGAGATACAACAAGTTGTCTATGTTGGACGGATGAGGTAGAGTCCATAATGCATCGCCCCCTTAATTCAATACAATAAGCATAGCATGTATTGTTAAATGTGAGGAGACTTGATAAAAAGTGTGCGCCGGCGCACACTTTTTGAAAAATACATCGGTCTATATGTATCTTGCATCGTTTAAACTTTAGAGCGTTTAACCGTTATCAATCACGAAGACTTGCCCCATTATGAGCGATTGTGTCAACTGAAATAGGATAACATCCGCGATATATCCTCCGGTGTGGAGATTCTCTCCAATTGAAGGTTACCCGCCAAACCATTCATCTGCTCCTCATTCCCAGCCCACCAACGCTTGGCGACAGCTCACGGGGAGATACAGTTAACGCGAACTTTAGGTGCGAGTAAGGTGGCAAGTGAGCGTGTCATCGTATGGATGGCCGATTTCGTGGCTGCATAAGCGATTGAAGAACCGATACCGCTAACTCTCACTACGCTCCCGTAGTTGACGATTGCACCTGCGGATTGTTTTTTCATGTATGCGAAGACCGCCTTCACACAATAGAACATGCCCTTCACGTTAACTGCAAATAGAGAATCCCATAACTTTTCCGTCACTTCATTCAGTTCACTCATAGGAATCTGAGACGTGATGCTTGCGTTGTTCACCAAAAAAACAATCCTTCCAAACATCAAGAGGGTAAGGGTGACCATATCAGAACCTCACACTCTTTTGAGATATCTGCTCGATAAGGGAATGCTAAACAACCATTGTTAAAAATCTTTTCTATGACCCCAAGTGCCCCTTATTCAGACTGACTATAATTGAAGATAACATTTGCTCCTTCAGCGGCTAACCGGAGCGCTGTCGCGCGTCTGATGCCGGACCCAGCACCTGTCACGTTGGTTACTTTATTCTTTAAAATCATCTAAAATTTTCCCTTCTTCTTTTATGTGATTGATTTGGTTATCTTTCTATTCGAGCCGGGAGTACAAATCTTGATAATGACCGGGGTATCACTGCGAGTGATGTCAAAAAGGAGGATAACATTGGAGACCCAGAATTTATTGATTTTCAAGCATGTAGCAGATTTACATTCGATATCAAGAGCAGCTGAGAAGTTGGGATATGTTATGTTTAATCGAACGTTAGTCAGCGGATAAAGATTCTTGAGGACGAGCTAGACGTTCGTCTATTGATCCTTAGTAATCGTGGAGTAAGACTGACGGAAGTAACGGACTATGCTGTACGAGTATGCTGAGGACATCCTAAAGCTAATGCACGATGCGAAATCCGCGATCAGCAAAAAGAAATGCAGAGAAGACTTTGCCATTGATGCAACACAGACCGTATCGGCGGCGATGCTACCAAAAATCTTTTCGCTCTTCATGGAATAAAACAATGATATCTACATGTCGATGAAAACACAAAACAAGCAGAGGTTGCAAGAGATGCTTGTCTATGGTGAAATTGATGAAGTATTCGTCAACCGATTGTTTTACGAAAAACGCTTCGAATCTGTATATAGTTTTTTTTGAAAATGTAGTCCTCTGGTCACACCTGGATGTCAAATCAAGTTAGGAAAAAATAGATGCCCGACACTCATCGATAATAGTGACACTATGTGTACGTACCGGACCAAAACGATTGAAGTTGCAAAGGAAATGGGATATTCAGATCCTAGAATAATGGAGTTCGATACAATCGAGTCTATCCTAAATGCGTAGAGTCAGGGATGGGGATGAGTGTTGTACTAAAGCGGATTCTAGACAATCGAAAAGCGGTACAGGGAATCAATCGAACTGATTTACTTTCACCCGTTTGGATAGAATTTATAGTTAGTTTAAAAAGGAAACTTAGCAAGAGTCTTTCTAAGTTTATCCTCTTTTTGAAGTTATTATCCCTGAATGTACGAGTCCAGGATGTGACTATGTAAATTGGAAGAGAACTCAGATTTGAATTTCGAAACTAAACATATAAGAGGACGGGTATCGTAAAAGTAAAAGGAAAATAACAAAAAATATGCGCCGGTGCATATTTTTTGTTATTTCACGTACCATATTTAATGTGAAAAAATAAATTTATCACGAGGGATTTTTGAAGTTTAAATCTACGTAAAAAAAGTAAGCCATCAATCATCAACATGTCATTTTTTGTTTTCATGAATCGACTGAAATAGATAGATTAGAGATCATCGTCACGACGCCCATAAAATATGACGAGAGGATTTTGAGGCTCGATAAGTAGAAATTAGGAAAACACAAAATAGAAGATGAGGTTTCACGTGAAACATGAAATCATGCACTGTGAGAAACACCTCGTAACGAGATGATTTGATTGTTTGAAGACAGAGTTGGTTGATGGAAGATGTGTAGAATGATTCTCCGATTGGTCACGAGGAACTTGGTTCGTGTACTTTCAGGATTTACCATGGGTCTTATAAGAAAAAAAAGTGTGCGCTGGCGCACACTTTTTTAGAATGAGTAAGGTGAAACACTTAATAGAGATCGACTGGTCGAGATTTGATCCCAGACATCTTCAATTGAGACCGTATGATTGGTATCATCTAGGGCTTTATTCAGCGTGTATTACTATCAAATCATTTTTGAAGTATTTACATAAAATAAAGTTGAATTAGAAAAAAGATGCAAGTATGAAGTTCAAGACACTTGAGAGAGATATGACAAAGACGTCAGTTCCAATCACAAGCATTTCCATCGTTATCACGGTCTAAGTCATGGGGATCATATGAAGGACCTCCGGCAGCTATATAAAAGTCTTGAGCGGCTTGAGCGCTGGAAAAATCACCACAATCGCGATCTGCGCCAAATGGATCGTATTCAAGATCAGTTGCTACTTCTGTTTCTTCTTCGTCTATGTATCCCTCATCAGGTATATTCTCATCTTCATCTATCATCTCGATACTTGCTAAAGACGATTCGAGTTCATCGACCTTCTCTTCCGCAGCAATTCGTTTCGTTTCTTCTTCTTTGAGTTCACTCTCTAAAGCAGCACGTTTGTCTGCTTCTTCCTGGTAACTTTCAACCGTTTGTAGACGTAACTCTTTTTCTCGTGCTAACTCATCTTTCAATTTTTTCGTTTCGTGTTGTTGCTCTTTTAGTTTAAGTTGTGTGTCTTTCAATGACGTCTCTAACGTCTTCGACTCTTTCTTTAATGATTCCAACATCTTGGTTTCTTTTGAAGAAGTTCTTGCTTCAATTTTCTGAGGTTTATTTGTTCCATCCACCATATAGATAGAAGTCGCAAAAGCAATAAACACGCCTAACCAAACGACAAAGACTGGATACTTCACTGGATTTCGAAGTCTTGGTTTGAAATAAAAATACAGACCAAGGGCGGAAACGAATAAGCCAATTAGACTCCAAAAGGTGAGAGTAAAGAGTAACAGATAAACGATAGCAAGCACGACGAGTAAGAACACTTTTCGGATGTTCATGAATTCAGCTCCTTAAAAAATTATTATGCATCTTGTATTTTTATTGTACATATTTACAAAGAAAAATAGATTAGAAATTTATACTTCTCATCTGAAAAATAGCTTGCAACGCCCTAGTGCTAGTATTAATAAAACACAAGTATTCAATGATCAAAAATAGTTGATAGCTTTAATCAGGGCAATGGACTTAAGTTGTACGGAATCGAAGTAAAAACTGCCAAGGAGCGTAGGTCAAAATCAAAAGCATTATACATGATTGTCTAGTGAGTAAAGAACGGTTAACATCGTTAAAAGAAAAACGATGTTTGCCAATACTCTGTATGTACCAGCTTCACTAGAGTATTTTAGTTACAAAGTTAAATAGAGATATCACATCGAAGTCTATTACGGTCAATAACATAAGTGAAAAGTTAGCTTATTATTATGGTGAACTTAATATGATTCATCCGTTCCGAGAGGGGAACGGACGTACACAGAAAATATTTATTGAAAAAGTAGCAGATAATCTAGGTTATTCTCTCCAACTAGAAAAGGTAGACTCTAAAAAATTACTCGAGGTAACAATTGAATCAGTAAATGGAACTGGAAGACCTTTAAAGAAAGTCTTCGAAGAGGTACTTGTAACCAAACACTTTAAGAGTAAATCTGATCATCCACAGATAAATAGTAAAAGTGTTACTTCAATAAATATAATTAAAAATAACTATGATTTAGAGAGGTAATAAAAAAAGGGTGAACATGTATGAAGGAAATTGAAAGATTGAAAGAAGATATTGAGAATAGTGCAGATTGGAATGTAACTATTACAGTCATTAAAAAAGATCTTGAAAAGCTGATAAGTGCTTATGAAGAATTAAAAAAAGCAATCTAAGAAAGGGAATGAAACTAAAAAATAGAGATAAAGTTAAAGGACTGAGTCAAAGCTTCTTTCGAAGTGGATGATTTAGTCCTATTTTCATTAAAAAATCAATTTTATTTGGTTCAATTAAGAATCTTATTTCTGAGTTTATATATTCATCTTTTCGTTATTTTAGTATATTTAGAAAAAGTGAATTTAATACTTATTAAAGATAAGAGGTAGTTTTAAATGAGCAAACCACAAAAGAAAGTATTATTCGACTTACTATATCCTTTAGTAGTAGACGGGGTAGAAAAAGTAAAAGTAGTTGTTGGCAATAATAAGCTAAAGAACTATAGCTATACACCGTACTATTTTAATTATCCAATAGTAACGTATTGGCCTAATGGTATGCCTAATTTTTCTACGACTTTTTTTAGTGAAAGTTCTTCTCCAATTGAGTATGAAAATTTTTTTGAGAGCCAAAATGAAAAAACCCCTTCTATAGTCTTAGAAGAATTAATTAATTATAAAGAAGTTTTCTCTTATTTATATGAAAATGAAAAATATCAAATGGTTTATAGATATCCTGATGAGACAAACGAAGAGAAATCTGATTTAAATTTATTAGAAATCACTATAAATAATCATATAAAAGGACTTGTATCTAGATCTTTACATCATTGGGGAGAAGAAGTTGAACTTACTAAAGAAAAATTTTCCGAAATTTATATGCCTTTTGAAAATAGTATCTATTTAGATAATCTCTCAGTCTCTTTTTATATTCCTATCTTATTTTTAAAGTTTGATTTTGACTCTTTCGAAATTAATAAGAATCTCTTTATAGAAAAATTAGACGAAAAAATGCAATTATCGAGAAATGGAATAAATTCATTTATTAAAAATATTAATGAGCCTTTATTAAGTTGTGCTACCCATGCTTTAGTTATTGATGGTTACAACCTTCCAAATGGAAGTAGATTTGAAAATTCAAGAATTTTAAAAAATCCTAATTCTTATCCACTAGAAATAATTAATGACTTTTTTAATGCGCTAAGAATGGTAATAGATCACCCTACAGGATACGCTCAAGTTATTACTAAACAAATCGATTGGACTTATAGTTATAAAGCTGACCTCATAAATCTCAGCGGGGGTTTGATAGATGCTTTTCCACATGAATTCAAAGAAAATTATTGGCTGCGGCCTTCAATACCTAGTATTTCTATGGAAGAATTGAGAAGTATAATTGCTATATATAATGGCTTAAAAGAAAAAGGAAACAAAAAAATTCAATTAGCGTGTAAAAGATTAGAAAGCTGTTATCTAAGGAAAGATGAACGAGACATCATTATAGATGCAGTTATTGGTCTAGAATCTTTGTTGAGTGATTCAGAAAAAGGAGAAATTACACACAAACTTTCTATGAGAATAGCTTTTCTGTTGCAGTTGTCTTCATTAAATCAAAGTAAGCTTGAGATTTTTATTAATATGAAGCATATATATTCATTCAGGTCATTAATAGTTCACGGCGATCTTAAGTGGGAAAAGAAACGTAAAATAGAACTTGAAAGCTTAGGTTCCATACTAACTGCTGATTTAGCTGTAATGTATCTTAAGGAATGCATAGTAGTTATTTTACAAAATAAAGAATATACCGACGCGAAGATGATTGATATGAAAATGATTTTATCAAATTGATATCTTTGAACATTATTAAATGACTCACGATTCATCTTCTGGAAGATTGAACTGTGAGTCATTTTTGATAGATTTTATTGCTAAAAAAAACAATAAGTCTAGTGAAAGGAAATTTAGTCCTATATGTTTAATCGAATAACTTTTTGTAAAAACTTCGAGACGGAAGTGTGATTATTTCTTTTGATAAAGGTAGTTTAATTAAATCGTCTACTTTCACTAAATATATCTGAGTCCCTGGACTGTTTAGATTAGCATTAGGATCGTAAGAACAGATACATGTTTCGTGGTCTAACATCTTAATTATATAAAGTTCGCCTAAGTTTTCTAAGCGCACTTTGTATACCGATTTTTCTTTTATAATAAAATTACTGATTGGTTTTGCATAACAAATAGAAAAAACGAAGCTAAGTAGGAAGGTGCTTACGGCGATGATGATTACAGTTGACCAGTTGATAGATTCATAACTTAAATCTCTAATAAAGTAGCTCACCAATACATAGAAAAAAGATAGTAAGAAGCTTAAGTATAAGGCAGCGACAAATACTATAAAAAAATGTCTCTTCAGGATTTGTTCTGTAGTCAGAAATGTACTTTCAAATTTTGTTTTAGACACTAAAGAGATTCCAGGGATTATTCCTGCAGATAAGGATATTATTAGTGCAATGATTGATGGTATTTTCATAGACAGTTCCTCATTTCAATTTTTATAAAATAATCTACGAAAGTAGAAATACAAAGTTTCTATAAAAAAATTGAGTCCTCGAAGTTTTTTTTATAGAAAACGGTCGTTTGAACATTTAAAAAGTGAAATATCTCAAAAGCTTATCTATGAATATGGTGGAACAGGTTATCATGTTGACCGAAAAAGAAAAAAATATCGGTAAATTTCTTAGGTAATGATTTCTTGTTTCATGTCACAGATTTTATTCTTGAACCAAACAATAAAGTGAACGTTATTGATGAAATTTTCAACTGGGAGCTAGAAAGAGTAAAGACACATCAATATGAATCAGTATCAATTGACAACGTACAAGCATTGCTGATTCGTATTTGGACAATTGAGAAGAAAGGGAACATTGATTTACTAGCTTAATAGCTAGTAAATCAATGTCAGGGTGAAATGAAGTGGATTTGATAGAAGTAAGTTATTTATGGGAAAACGAAGAAGTAATTGAATTACAAACTGAAGAAGATTTTCTTCAGTTTGTAACTCAACACTGCTTGAAATAAGTGAGGGTATTGTATTTGTTCATTCAGAAACATGGAATGAAGATTTTATTTCTGATGATGGTGTTCTTGAGTGGCTAGGAAAAGGGATTGATATAGAAAATGATTCTGACACTATTTTTTATGAAAAACTTAAGAAACAAATTCAAATAGAATCTAAAGTGATTACAAGTCATTGATGACTTGTAATCACTTTAGTCAATTAATTTCCCTAAAAAGAAGTGGCCATTAGGATTGAGTGCATATCCTGTTGGTGTATATCCATTAGTTGATACATATTCATGTACAAGATTAAAACGAAGTAGTAAGGGTACAACATCACTTACAACTAGTTCTATTAAATCGTCATTTTTATACGATGAAAGTTCTAATACGCCTGAAAATGCTTTGGTCACAAAAGGATTTACAAAGAGTTCAAGAGCAGTAACATGTGTATCCATGATGCCAGTATTAACTTTAATGTCATAAGGAAGAGAGTACATTTCAATGTGTACATTTTTCATGGCATCGACAATTTCGTTTATTGTAAAACCACCGATATTATCTATAGTTGGAGCAGGAGCTAAACCAGCATCAACTCTTGAAAAAGAATTGGTATTTACAGTTTTTAAAGAGTTTATCTCATCAGTTAATTCAGTAATTTTTTTTCTTAATGTTGTGTTTTCAGCAATCAATTCACTATCTGTTGCCTTTACCCATCCACTTAAATTTTTGGACCTTATCATATCGTATAGTGATGTTAAAGTGTACATTTTTAACTGATCTACATTATCAGGAAATTTTACAGTTCTATTAGGACCTGCAACTAAGCTTTTGAACTCAATGTACTTTTTTTTATTTTTTTGCTCATACACGTCTTTATCATTCAAAGAAATATTGGATGAAGGAAGAGTTTTATGTTTTAACATGTTGTCTGATAAAACAAGAGCAAAAATAGGTTTGCCACTTTTCAACGCATAATCAAATTCTAAATGAGTGTAACTTAATTTTGTTTTAGGCTCAAGTGATCCATATCTCCCACCTAAAATAAGCATGTAAATATCGGAATCATCAATCCATTTTTTTATAACCGTTAACTGATCCTCATCACCTGCTTTAAAAAGTTCCATTCCAGCTGGGATATGGTTAGCATCTAAAACAGCTTGTACAGCATGTTGACGTTCCTCGATTAAGTCTGTGTATGTTGATGAAATAAAAACTTGCATCTTTCTCTCCAAAATGAATTATCCCCCTTGTTTGCGATAACTACATAATATCATTAATAGCTTTAGGGCTCATAGAAGGTCCTGTAACGCATCTATATGCTGACAGGACCCTAACTACCGCTGTCATCCTACTCTGGGCCGATAACGACGTGTCCTAAGCGCCAATAGGCGCTAGGATCTGTACGTTCCTGTCCTTCGTTTGACGGCTGCCACGGAGCGTACACTTCACTGACCAGGGCTGATGTTGGAGGACCCGAGCCTCGGCTTCGCCTCTCGGGATCCTCCAGCACCTAGACCTGGACTCCTCATCAAGGGACGGAAACTTTGTATCATTCTCTGAAGATCAGAGAATAAAAGTTTCCTCAAGAGATCCCTTGACACGTCGTAGGCAGCGAGTGTCCGCATTCGGTGTCAAATCGGCAAAAATAAGCCTTATTGAGGCTTTTAGCGCCCCGAGGAGACAACGGAAAAACCAAATTCGAAAACATCAAAAACGAAAAGAGGAATAAATTAACTATTTATGATGAAGTAACTTGTCAAATGAAATCATATAAAGGGTACGTAAATCAAATAGATTATTCCAATCAATGTATTAAGCTGATTGATTCACAAAATAGTCTACATGCTTTCCCTTTTGAAAAAATCATGAATGTAGATACAATATCTAGCTACTAAATATTTTTTATTAGAGCATCTAAAAAGATAAGTGGACATTCTTACGAAAGAATGTTCACTTATCTTTTTTTATATGGCATATAGATACTTCTGTTTTAGTAACATTTTAACCATTCCGATTAAAGTTACATGGTGTTTAAATCAATTCTTCCTGGAGCAATCCCTATAATCTGATCAGTAAACAATACCAAAAAATTGAGCTTAAGAATATGCTTTGGGTAAGTCAGGATTTGAACATCTTCTAAGATAATGGATTTACTATCTTTCTCAATGTTATCTTCTGAATCCTTAACTAAATTTTTAAACATACCATCGGCTACATCAAATACTGTAACAGGAATGTTTTCCTTAAACCGACGTGCTAATTCTTCTTCTGAGTTACCATCATCCGTCATTTCTAAGCTATTTACCTCACTTACTTTTCCTACAATAATTCCGTTAGAAGTAAAATATGTCATGTAACCAACTTCTTGAAGATCCTCGTTTACCCTCAATACAGCATTTTTGGAATCTATTAAACAATCAATATACATAGTTTTACCAGGCATTTAAGTTACCTCCCATATTTTTAAGATATTTCATATTAAATTATACTACATATAAACTTTATTTTTCTAAAATTTTGATTCGATACTTTTATATTAAACGGTCGTTTAATATAAAAACCAATACGTTAATAAATTTAGTATAATGAGCAGGAAAGTCTTATATTTTCTCGTATATTAATCAATATCTATTTATTGATTGTATTTGACGTTTTATATAAAAAAACCTCGCTACGAGATCGTTGTTTGCTCGAGCAAACAAAAAAACAGGAGGTGTCTAGATGGCGAACATTGGATATGTCAGAGTATCGACTATTGAACAAAATTTAGAGTTGCAGCTTGATGCAGTTAAGGCGGCCGGGTGTGAAAAGATTTTTGAAGAAAAGAAGAGCTCAGTAAAAGAACGTCCAGAGTTTGAAGCTTGTTTAAATTATTTACGTCCTGGAGATACATTGGTTGTTTGGAAGTTAGATCGTTTAGGTCGTCAAACTAAAAAGTTACTCGAGTTATCAGAGTGGTTAGAAGAGAACGGTATAGGACTGAAAATACTTACTTTAGGTGTTGATACCAATACACCAGCTGGTAAGCTGTATTTCACGATTATGGCAGGTCTTGCAGAAATGGAGAGAGAATTAACAATTGAGCGAACTAAGGCAGGATTAGCTGCAGCAAGAAGTAGAGGGAGAGTCGGTGGTAGAAAGCCGATTGAGCAATCAGTCATTGATAAAGCTAACATGATGTTCGAAGCTGGAATGACTGTAAAGGATATTTGTAATGTCTTACCACTGAAACCACCTACGTTCTATAAGTACCGCAAAAAAAAAGCTGAGGAAGTATGAGCTGTAATGATGCCTGGAGAAGTAATTGCAGTCATAAGTAACATTAAAAACCTCCATGACAATAAACCTTGCTGGTCAACTCTCATTAATTGATAAGAAAGTCTTAATCGTTGATATGGAAATACAATCAGATGTGGCCGTAACGTTTGGCTAAAACTCGGATCTGTTAGAAGAAGATGTAGAGTTTTCTTTATACGATGCACTTATTAAAGGTGCAGATCCTAAAAAGGCGTTAGTTAGTGTTGATAAGAATATCGATCTTCTAGTTACGAATGATGATATGCTCTCATTTAAGTTCGATGTATTGTTAGATGCAAGACAATTTCCTACACAAAAGCGATCTTCATTACTTAAAGAAGTAATTGAAAAAATTAAGATGGATTACGATTATGTATTGATCGATACGCCAACAAGTTTGGGGTTAATACCAGGAAACATTTTAGTGGCGTGCCAGGATATGATTATTCCATTCCAACCTGAAAAATATGGTATGCGATCATTATAGAAACCCTTGAAGATAGTGAATGATTTTTAGAGTCAAATGAATCCTGAGTTACGTCTGCGAGCGATCGTCCCTACACTAGTAAGTCAAAGAACACTTAGGGATTATGGAACTTTTACAAGATTACACAATGAACTCGAAAATAAAGATCACTAAAACGTTTATACCGACAACAATCGAGTTTGCATCCAGTGTTGGTTTTGATCAGAGACCTTTGTCGCTAGCAGCTCCTACTTCTAAAGGGGCAAAATATACAGTGAATTATTAAAAGAATTGAAGCTTGGATATTGAAGCTTGGATAAGGAGACTATGAAATGAGTAATAAAGAAAGAAGACTAAAGAGATTTAATGAAGTTGCTAATGATCCATTTGATAACGCTAGCAATAGCATTAGTGAAAATGTAAATAATAGCGTTCTTAAAGAAATTTTGCATACTAAGAGAAGTAATACGGTATATACAGGATTTTATATAGAAGAAGACTTAGCAAAAAATTTAAATGGTTTTCAGCAAAAGGAGCAACGAGGAGTAAAGTCTGCTACTGTAAATCTTGCGCTAAGAGAATTATTTAAAAGAGAGGGTCATCTATGAGTAATGAAGGCTACTTGGGAAGAGAATTGTATTCTGAAAGAATGTTTCCTACTAAGTATGATGTATTAGCATATGAGGTTATTAGTCGGAAGACACGTGTTCAAATTTTTCAACAAGTAAGTTCAATGTTGCGTACTTTTACATTTCGTAGTAAGCACGATGATATAGGATCTTTTTACTATGGACTTATGAGTAATCTTAAACGAAGAAAAGGAGTAACAGATTTCGCTGATTTATTATCTAAAGCATCAATTCAAGAAATGAATCGGAGAAGTACAAAAGACTATGGTGTTTTTTCGAGAGATAAAGATGAGGGAGAATTTTTTAAGTTGCTCATTTATGCAGACGAAAAAGATTATTTGTTGATTTTAGATATGATAGATCTGCTTTCATACTCAGTTTTAGAACGATTTAAAAAGGGGTCCTCAGAAAAAATTGATGAATTAATTAACGAAGTATTTCGACATAATGGAATAGGTTATGAATTGGTTAAAGGGCACGTGATTCATAAAGGAAATGAAATCACTCATTTAGAAATAATCCGTCCAGCTCTCTTATATTTATCAGATCCTCTTTATTCAACAGCTAATAAGGAAATGTTAGATGCTTTTTCAAAATTTAGAGAAAATAAATTTAAGGACGCTATTCATCAAGCAAATAAAGCATTTGAAAGTACAATGAAAATTATTATTCATAAAAATAATTGGTCAATTGTTAATCGGAATCCCAAAAAGAAGTCACCAAGTGTACAAGCAGCTAGCGCTAACTTGTTGATCGATACAATTTTAGAACATGCTCAATTAAATTTGCTAATAGATACAACTTTAGAACATGGAGATTTAGAAAAATTCCATAAGACTGCATTAGAAGGAATGCGAAATAGCTTACAAACATTAGCTTCATTAAGAAATGCACATGGAGGTCATGGGGAAGGAAACGAAATAATTGAAACGCACAAAAGACATTGCGAATTTGCTCTTCATATGACAGCATCAAATATTATTTATTTGATTAAGACATATGGATAAAGAGCAGCTTTGCTCTTTTTTATGCTAGTGATATCAGTAGTACTAATAGTAAAGAAAATTACTCTTTGTTGTTTATATGATGTAATTAAACATAGTAAGAGAGGTTGTTGTATGAAACGCTATAATTTTTAGGTGTCAAAATCCGTTAATTGTGCTTTTTAAGAAAAAAAGTTTGGATGACAAGGAAGTAAACAACTACGAGAGGTTCTAGATAAAGGATTAGACAAGTCGCAATTGATTAGATGCATTCGGCGTACTAAAATGAGTGATAAAAGCGATGTTGAGAAAGAAGTTAAATTACTAAATTTAACTGAATTTCAAAGCAAAGAACTTGGTGATCTTTGTGACAGTTTGAAACAAATGGGGTTAAACTCTAATAAATCTAAAATAATTAAAATCTTCTTACTATTTTAGAACCAAAGTGGCAAAAAGAATCAAAAAACGTATGTATTACGTACCGAAAGATATCTTAGAGTTGTTGGATATAGCGATTAAGAAGCAGACTATAACGCTAATGGATGCTTTTTTTTTTGGAACTTCAACAGGTTCGTTCTTCTTCAAAGTAAAGAATAGATACCATGGATAAAAAAACAGTTAGTTGAAAGTGTGAACTGAACCTTGAATAGTGGACACTTGATAAAAGACCCCATTCGGTTTTTTTGTGTTTAGAGATATCGATATACTCTACCTATTCAATTTAGACGGGAGAGGTATTCATGAAAAGATTCATCTTCACTTTAAATCAAATCAGACAATTTGAAGCGAATTGTCAACCTTCAAAAATAAAAAACGCTTAATAGTAAGAAAAAAGGCGATTGACCTGACTGAGTCAATCACCTTTTCTCCCGATAGCGCTCGAGTAGCGCGTAAGTGTTTTTGTGCTCTTACACAATACAGAAGTCATCTCATAGTAGCTTAAAAAATGAAAGTATTTTTATAAAATTGTCAAAATATAGTGCCCAGTTCATCGAAATTGGATTGAGATGTGTCCAAATAATAAAAATTAATCCTCGCAATTGTTACAGAACTGACCACCTAAGGAATTATGGGGATACAAAACCCCGCACTTTGTACATATATCAAAGTGAGTAACACATTCTCTACAAACTTGCTCACCCTCATTGGTAAAATGTGCTCCAGAGGCTATTTTACATACGGTACATTCAATTTCTGAATAATCTTTTCCGAAGGACAAATCTTCATAATTAAAAATTTCAGTGTTATCTACACTAATTTGTTCATTAAACGATTTATAAAGATCATGTTCTTCATCGTAGAAGTATTCAAACTCTAAGCTGATATTTCCGGATAAATATAGAAAATATTCTTTTGTTTCATGATACTCTTTGGAAAGTGCTGTTTCGATGTTTACTTCAATTTTACATTTAAATCGACCTTCAATAGAAATTTTACTTGTTTCAGAGCTATCTTCATAATCTACATATAGATCTTCAAATGACGGATCAAAATAATCTGATATCTCGACATCAATTAATATCTCGTTTATTAATTCTTGAAATTCACCATCATTTAAAAGGGAATGTGTTAAATTATTTGAATTATTAAGAATTAATGACCAGTCTTTTGATTTAATAAGTTCTTCCACTATTTTTGAAGGATTTAACTCAATATCATTCAAATAAGCTTCTTTGTAATTTGTTTCTCTAATGACTTTTGAAATATGCTTATTAAATTCGGGAAGTGTTAGCATTAAGAAACTAAAATCTTCATTGTAATAATCTTTAAACTCTGAAAGAAGTTCTTTTCTTGGTCCAATCAATGTTTCTTTTATCCCATTAGGTGTATTTTTAGTTTTAATTTCCCACCAATCTTCCTTTTCGTCATCTGTAATAAATATTACTTTCCTTTTTTCTTTAGATACCATTAGCAATATTTCTTTCCAAATAATCAAGTCTCCAAATTTTTTAAGCTTAGTAGTATCCTTTTTATCCTTAGAAGCATCCATATATCCTGGAGGTATAAGATGGTTATATCTTAGAGCTCCTTCTTCATAAAGTTTTAAAGAGTCGTGAAATGATAAAGGTTTTCCAACTTGAGTTAATTTATTCAAAGATTCAATAAATAAATTAACATCATCTTCAATTAAATTTACTTTGTTTTCTTGAATCTCATTTGTGACTATTTCTTTAAAAGCTTCTACTTTCTCTAGTAACTCGCCGATATTTTCACTAATATCATTTCTGAATCTATTTATATTGGGAAATTTAAATTTTCCATATCTGTGAAATTTCATTGTGATATCGGAATCAGCATCTTTAATAATTTTTTGAACATCTTTAGAAACATTTTCAAATTTTTTATGTGCATCTGCAATTACTACACTTTTGTTTTCTAAATATTCATTAATAACTTGTGATGGAATCCAAATAGAACTTTGAATTTCTTTTAGATTATTTAATATTCGTTTAGAGGCATTAGGAGCATAACGATACAAATCTAGAAGAGAACAACTATCGATTATAACGATGGGATCTTCATCCCAAAACGTATTAAAATTTTCAAATGAAATTAATTCTGGCATAATAACTCCTTAAATAATATACTTTTGTATTTACAAAATTAATAAGCGTGATTAACTTAAGTACAGTCTATTTATTCGAATACATTATTAAATTGTTTATAGATTATTGAATTTTTGTTATCTTGAAGATAATGATTAGTAGTATTAATTGATTGATGTCCAACTACTTGCATAACTTCATAAAGCGGAATTCCGTGAGATAACATTTGAGTGATAAAAGAACGTCTGAACCAATGAGGAGGCATTTTTTCTTTAGATAACTGGCTTACTGCTGATTTAGTAATTAAACGAAGATTTTCATAAGTAATAGGTTGACTATCATCACGTAAATTAAAACATATATAATTTCGAGTTTTATTTTCAATTCTTAATAGTTCTGATAATCTATCAATTAAAGACAAGGTTTTTGTTGTGAGCGGAACACGCCGCCATTGCTTTCGTTTTCCTTGAACTTCTATATACGTTTTATTAATAAAATCTTCGAATTTTAAAGATAATAATTCAGATGCTCGTAATCCTGTTGTTAAAAGAAGATATCCTATGACTTCATTTCTCATTTTTAATAATTCACGATGTTTTTCTTGCTTTACTGTATGTCGAAAGGCGAGTGCAATTGCCTCCATCTCGTCGAAGTCAATCTCGCGACGGAGCGGCTCCGGCTTCATCTGGTCCTTCACCTGTATTGATAAATCACGCGTGTGATAGTCGTTGATGTGGAGGAAGCGTAGGAAGCGTCGCAACATGGCATTGCGGCGTTTGACGGTCCGTGGCGCGTATTGGTCATGAACGTCCTTTAAGTACTCATGTAGATTGAGGATCGTCAGCTGCTTGACGCCCTGCGTCTTCGTCACAAAGAAACGTAAGATATAATCGAGATCTTGTTTGTAGGCCCGCTTCGTATGCGGGCTTTTTGCGCTGTAGATCGGAAATAACTCTGTGGCCCAAAATAGTTCGAAGATTTCGAGGTCGCTCAGTGCCTCCATATTCAAGTGATCATCCTCGAGCACGGCCAGTAACTTCTCTCGACTATCGGCAAATGCTAATACTGCTTCTTCTCTGATCACGATCATTCCTTTTTCATTCATGGTCCATCCTCCCATCTATCTGCCCAACGCTTCCTCTTTTGATGACTTCTTTTTAAGTTTACTGATCAATTAACTATATAATCATGTATTATATAAAGTTATGACTGATATACATATGTATTTATGGCTAATTAAAACAGTTAAATAGTGTATTACATAAAATCTTTATATTTAGTATAACAAACAACTACTTGTGATAACAGTTAATTATCACAAGTAAATTTAAATAGGAAATTCAGTTGACATAACTTGATTATTGCGAAAATGACGGTAGGGTGGAGAAATGGAATACGAGTACAATCTCGTTAACTATCCTATAGAGTCTGTCAAAACGAATTTGTCTCATAAAGAGGAGTTTTGTGCTGTAAAGCCGTGGATGACAGTTATCTGCATGTTGTTACTCATACGACGTATGGGAGTCACGCAGCATGTGGCTAATCGACAGATCACGTCCATTTATCAAGGATGACGATGAGTGAAGAGGAAAGACTCGAAAAATGTATTGGTGCCATGTACCGCTTGTCGAAGTAACTGATACAATACGCGTTTTTTACGTCGTAAGCTTCAAATCCCCCTACTTTAAAGAATTATGCCTTCCCTCTTCCGAATAGAGAAAATCGTCTAGCTACCTCCAGCGATTTGGTTGAGTACATCGATGATCTCATCGAGGTGCCAAGCAATGTATGTCGTACTGATCGCGATCAGGATGAGTGAGACCGCTTTGATGAGCACTATGATTTTCTCGGACATGATTCGCCGATGTTTGATGGAGTGACGATGGTCATCCTGTCAAGAAACATGTGTATAATTTTCAGACGTAAGATTTGTCGTTCAACTTTTATACGTGGAGAGTTCCCACTTCACTACAACAGAGGCACGATGTACCTAATAGTATACAAGACGCTTCATCGCTAAGTAAAAGGATGTAATGACGACGTCCCTCGTTGTCTCTACTGATCTAGTACGGCGTTATGATCAAGAATCCGTAGTCCGTTGATCAGCGATTCACCATCTTTTGTGTATTGAACCTTCTTACTTCTGTTCTCGACGAAGGTAATCGGCAAGTACAGTCCAGTATTTTCCTCCAGCATGACTCCGAGGTAGAGGTAACGACCGATCGCCTCGTCAAAGAAGAAGAAATTGACACTCTTCAGATGTCCAGTTGCCGTCCCGACGCCGCAATACGATTGCTTGAGTACTTCCGGCAAGAGCTGGAAGCATTGGATCCGCATCAATCGTTTACGATATTCCTGGGGGTTCTTTTTTTCCAGCATTTCTAACGTGAGACTGCCGTCAAGCATGCTACGGTACATTTTTTCTGCACGGAATCGTTTCCCCTTCATCGGATACAGGTAATGCAAACCGATCAAGTGTTTCAAATTACTTTCGTCAAACTTGACGCGGATCGGCGTGTCTTGATCTACCACGTCGAACTGAAAGATTTTCCCCACGAATGTGTCCCGGTACATCTCCGCGATTTCTTGCAACGTAATATCAGGATTGAACGTCGAATATTTTTTATCATTAGTCATGATCAATGACCCCTTAGTTTAGATTCTACGCAAAAAGAGTGACCCCGCATCAGCAGAGTCACTCTCGAGAATTAAACGTAAGGTACGACTGGACAATCACCAGTCAGGATAGTCCTCAGTATGTTTTTTCAGCGCGTTAGACATGCTGCCCCTGGGCGGGTCCGGATAGTACCTGTATCCTTCTATAAGTATATTACCCCGAATACGACAATCAAAACAAGCGTTTTTGCTCATTTTCCGCCCGTTTTCGACAAATTAGTGTCTGATTCGGACGTTTCAGGTCGTATTGGCATGTGACGAATCCGCGCATTGCGGGGCAATCACCATGCATATCAGGCATATACTCGGAATACTTTAGATACTCCGATCTTCTGATCGAACCTTACGAGTTCTTCTTGATAGTTACTCTTGCGTAGCGTGATGGTGTCCGTCTGGTAGTCGAGCTTCTCAAAGTATGCATCGAACTTGAATTCGATACCGTTGCGATGCACGACGATCCGGAGGAGTCCTCCATTAAAGATTGCATCATTCAGTACATTTTCAATCTGTGGGTCCAAACGCTTGTCGTAATTCGGGACATCCAGTTGGATGTACTTCCCGGTAATACTGTTTGAGCATGGCCTTATGTTCCGGCATGAGGAACGGTATCCATTCCAAGTTTCCACGGTCGACATAGCGTGGCATGTGTTTCATCTCCTCTAGGTTTCGAAAAATAAGAACATAAGTTCTTATTTTACCCCGGAATCGTGATCCGCAATCCCGCTCAACTGATACCCGAAGAGAATGGCGAAAGCACCGTGCAACTTGTTATTTTTAGTATGAAGCATAAAAAAAAAGAAAACCATTTCACATAAGGCGTGTGAGAGTCCGCTAGCACGGCTCTCGACACGTTTTGACGATCTATGCGTCACTTTTCGGTGATTTTTGCTCTTTTTTGCGTGATTTCTGCGTTTTTCGCCCTCGATTCGAATAAAACCGATCGAACGCGATGGCTAGAACCATTTGATCAGGATGGTCGAAGCACCGTGTAACGACGTGGTAACGTTACAAGACAATATATAGTACAAAGTACTGCTTTTTAAGTGAGCTCAAAAATAAAGTTAGCATTATAGATATGATTGATTAATGAAAACATTTCGCTATTGAAAATAGAAGGGCGGCGACTCGACGGACGGCCAATCCGATCTTGTCACCCATTAAACGTATGATAAATCCATTTCAGACAACATGAAGTGATTTGTCCGATACGGTATTGTACTACGGAAATTTCAAAAAGAAATCATTATCCGAAAAGTCTCTTGAATCTCATCCATCAGATAGCGACGTGAAGCCATCTTCGAAATTTGAAGAAATACTCCGTTCGGACCGGTTTCTTAATTGTACTACGAAAAATTCATTTAAAACGAAGCCGGCAGATGTCGCGCAAATCAAAGCAACGAACCATCCATTGATTCTGATAGGTTTTATGCTGGTATGGCTCTAATATCATTGCGGTAAATTGATTGGTTTCGAAATACAAAGGACATCATCCGCTCTGAACATGTGTTTTATTGTACAACAGATACTCACCCTGATATAAGGGGAGGGGGTTAGACGACTAATAAAGAATCGATGGCGGAATGATATGCTTTCTGAATTAAGATCACCATTCATATAGAAGGTCTCAGCGCTGCATGACGAGTATCCTATTGTGACAGGGTTCCGACCAGAGTTCGACTCATTGATGAATGATATCGAGTAAATCCTTAAAATAACTGTAGTTTTTTGCGATTTTTTGGTGTTTTTCTGTAGAAACAGTACCCAGTTCGACCAAACTTATCACCAGCGATGAATCCCCTCTACACCCGTACTTGCAATTACGAGAGAAAAAAGGACATCCGCAAACGAAAAACTTCATAAACGTAACGCCATAAATGTAACGAAACGCCGCCGTCACCAGCAAACAATTCAACGATACAAAATGACGGAAAAATAGTGGCAATGAGACTCGCCAATGATTCGTATGGATACTTTACCTTAGATTCGCTTTTCATTACCTTTTCGAGAGATATAACGATATGATTGGAACTCAAATGGTGTCACGACGTGGAAGAATCCGCCACCGACCAGCTGAATCGGCAGCATCTTCACAAGAGATATTTAGAGCATATATGAAAACTGTGACCGCGAACCGTTCGAACGAAAGATGATCACAGTAAATGGGTGCGTGGTTGGAACGGGATCGACGAATTTCGATCATAACAAATGAATCCGCGGTTTTAACGAGTACGGTAAGTGTACAACGTTGCTCGTTTGTCTATGTCTCACCTGATTCGCGTTTCAGAACGAACCGTAAAGATGGTGAGAACGAACCTGAAACACAGAGGCCACCGCGTAATAAAAAGTGTTGGTACCACCGACGCCTTTTCATCTAAAGCACTTGGTGTGCCGGTGTCAACCCATTTTTCGAAGTCTGAAATTTTCCCAAAACATGATGTCATTTTTTTGTGTCGGTTCGTCCATTTACCTGTAAAAAAGTTAACGTGTATTTCCAATTTACAAGATTGTCTCGTTCATTTCGCTGGCGTCGAAATGGGAAAATGAGCGGATGTAAAGAAAGAGGATAAGTAAGGATAAACACTCCACCCCTCGTCGTCAACCCACCCGCGCAAAAAGCCAAAACGAGTGCTCGATGATTCGTCCTGATAACTGTGATTAATAAGGTGAACCACACACAAAAAGGAGGAATCATCATGAACAACACGAAGCACATCAATTGTTTAATCGAGGCACTCAAGTCAAAGATCCGCTCCCGCGGCAAAGCCAAGATTCATCAGATCGGCAAATGGTCATGGATATGGAAGAAGAAATGTTTCCCGCACTTCTACTGGATCATCGAAGAAAAGAAATACAAATTCAATGCCCGCTACACCGACGAACCACTCTACGGCCAACTCTGGTACGAAGGGAGAGTCGGTGAATATTGAGTGCGACTGCGGTCGTGCTTTTTTTGATCAAAGTAACCCGCTGAAAAATCGACTTCCGCTCGCCTTATAATGAAGGAGACACCAAGGAAAGCGGTGATCATCTTTGGAATGGAGCGGATGGCAATGACGACACAGCACAAGATACGTCAACAAAAGAAGACATCACGCCCGATCACTCTGACGGAAATCAAGAATCTCGTGAGCGGTGGAAGCGACGTCCACATCTCGCAGACAGTAGAAGACGGCATGAAGACGGTACTCACGTATGGATTTGCCCGCTTGACGAGTAAGAATATCACAGCAATCACGAAAATGGTGAAGTCGTGACAGAATACAACCTCCGCGTCTTCCAAACACAGTTTGGTGGGGGCGAGGACTATGAGTTCAGCCTGCCGCATTTCGTCGATGATCGAGACCAATAAGAAGCTACGGGCGCCGGAGAATGACTTTCGCGTCTTTTTGATGTGTAGACAGCGGGATATCGGGAATCAATGAAGAATATCTAGCTGTTAGGAGGGATATCAGTGAGAAGACAATCAGTCAAAGCACCAATCATTCGGTACACCGAGTTAGAAGAAAGAGGTCTCGTCGGGATGCGGCATGAAAGAAACTACCTATTGCTGTCGTTGCTCAAGCGAGGATTCATCTGCGTCGAAGGGAAGGTCATCGGTACCTATTTCGACTTATGCTGGAGCTGGAGCAAGAAGGAATTGAATATCAAATGAAATCGTTTGGGTTTGATGATCTGCATCCGAATCCACACAGCGATTTCAGGGACAATACGTCCCTTCTTTTTTTATGCCTGATTTAACTGTGACTTTGTGACTTGTTAGTCATCAACTGCTCGGATTCCGCGACAGCCAACATTTCTAGGTGGAACAGTTATCTGCACTCAAAGACGATATCGTGTTCACCGACAGTGGCACGTTCAGCAGTCTGTTTACGGGTGGTACCCTCTTCAAGACGCTCAGACCTCAGACGTGGCGATTTCTACGCCTCGTTGTTCGTCAGTCGTAACTAGAACGACAAGATTTATATATTGCATTGTAAGGACGAGACCTACCGACACTATCAAGCCGTCATCCATCACTAAACAAAACGTCCTCCGGCTTGGAAGACGTTTCATCTTATTTCTTTTTTTCGTTTAGTTCCTGTTTTAATGCTTCATAGGCGGCGACCAGCTTCTCCAGGTCTTTCTTGCTGACTGTGATCGTCACGTTCCAATCAGCGCTGTTCGCCAAGTCATCCTTCAGTCGGTCCAGTGCTTCCATCTGTCAACACCTCCGTTTGTTCTGATTCATAGCTTGAAAGCGGTTCGTTTCCTAATGCTTTAATTACATATTGGCACAAAAGCATTTTCCCGGTCCGATCGTGTGTAGTGTCGGCAGGTTCGGGTACGACTTTTATATTATTCGAAGAAGTAATCAAAAATTCTTTCACACGTCTCGACTCTTCAAACTGATTCATATGTTCCGAGATTTCTTCCGTGTAATAGACCCGTAGTAGCAATTGAGGACTCGCGGTTTTTTGAAATTCTTCTTTCAAGATTCTTTGTTCTAAAAAGTATTGATGACTCAAAACACGAAATGATAATGGTAGATGAATCCATTTCCCTTCTTTGTTATCCAAATATCCGATTTGGATTGCTTCAGGTGACTCAATATACCTTTGAAAAGCTTTTTTGTTTCTCGGACTAGTCTGTTCTGAAAAATTGCCCTGATCCTCTGTACACGTCAATAGTAATCCAGTACGTTCATTTTTGCGGTCCGTGTACAACTTGGAGTATAGAGTGTACTTAGGAAATCCTCTGTGGTAGGAATGATAAAAGCTTTCGTTTATCGCACTATCATCCGCAACATTATCTGATTCGAATTTTAAATTTCGATAGTCGTCCGCATTTAAAAGATGGAAGCTATAACTGACATTCGTTGCTGTCCCCATTCCTTTATTCTCTAAGAGCATCGCACCCGGATTGTGTAACGCGTCCAAACTTTCTGTTGTGTGAAACCTCGCTTTATATGAATGAGGAGCGAATAGCGGAACAAGGAATTCTTTCTTCTTCAAAGCTAAGAACGATCCTTTTTCAATACGATATCGCATGGCATTTGCATCAGCTTCACTTTTCGCAATCTCCAAAGCATTTTCCGCCACCCTGACAGAATCTTTTGCCGAGGCAGCGGAGCTTTTTGAATCCTCTCGTGCTGATTGAGCTGTCGCGAGTGATTTCAAGTTAACGAAAATACCAAGCGAAACAAACAACACCGTTCCGATACCGAAGATGATTTCAAATTTATCAGGGAACACATACAGTAACGAAGCTGTCGAAAGGATGATTATTATACCGAAGACGATGATGGTAACGTTCGAAGGAGTGTTAAAATTTTTATTTACTTCCAAATAAGACACCTCTGTTTTTTTATTCATCATACCAAATACTTGAAAAAATAAAAAAAAAGATGACGGGTACTATCGATTACTTTAAATGTATGTATAGATCCTAAGTTTGATTCTACTTCAAAATATATTAAATCGAATGAACGTATCTTATAAAACTGATTGATCGGAATAGTGCGGACACTTGTGTAATGCAAAAAAGGAATGCAGGCTTGTGCGGTTCAATACATCAATCATTTTCGACTTTTGTGTCTGTATAACATATGATGAATCTGTTCTAAAAAACATGAAAGATATTCTTAATATAAACTGAGCCCTTGAGTTTGGGCAGTTTAATAAAAGCACCTTGAACGTTTTAATGACGGATACATACAACAAACCCTCATTTCGTAATTGAAATGAGGGTTTGTCTATAATCTGAGGGACTTTTTTTAATCATTCCTTATCTAATTTTGATTTATCGTCATTATTCCGATTATTGTACTTTTCTTTATTTTTCATGGCTTCCGGAACAATTGGTGATTTTAAAGCACTCATGATCTCTCCAACTGAAGTGTTTTCTTCTTCAGCGTTTTTAAGTTCTACCGTACCTTGGTTAGTAATTGCAGTATGCCAGTCCTCAGATTCTAAATAACGTGTAGCAAACATGTATTGACGACCTTCTTTTAACATTTCATCTTCATTATATAAAATCAAAACGCTATTTCCTTCCGAATCCTTATCATATCCTCCAAATTGATTAACAATGACTTCTCCTTTTAACTTTCCCTTTAAATTTTTATGCACTTTTACTGAATACTGTGTTTCTGGTGTTCCATCAAGTCGTTTACTCCCAACTTCTTTGATAACTTCTCCTACAAACACATTTTGAGCAGCACCAACTAAGATTCGATCATCAGAAAAATCAGCCACTTCATTTAAATATGCATCAACAATTTTAACGGGCTTCTTTTCTGATTGGTAATGATCAAATCCATAAACAGTCAGGCCAATAACTGCTGCTACTGAACCTATTAAGAATTTTTTCATAGTTAACGCTCCTTATATTGGATTAATAGCCCCAAAGAGTTCGATAATCTGACTTATCGTGCGAACCTAAAACTTCATAACTGTAAAAGCCAGATCTCAACACGTTTCCAGCAAGTCCGTGATGATCTAATCCAAGAGCATGTCCCATTTCATGAAGTGCTGTGTGCTTTCTTTGAGAACTCGTGAAGTCATAAAAATAATAATCATTGTAGGAGATGACGTCTGCTCCAGTTTGAGGGGAATGACTGCCACTCCAAGTCACATCGCTCCGATCAACATCTTTAAAAGATAAATCTTCAACAGTTGAAGTAGTGTCTCCTGCGATTTTAATAGTCCCCATCGTATTCCATACACTAATTGAGTGATTTCGCGCTGTAGTCCATCCAGTTGTACCTTTTGCGGTGCCCCATCTGATTTCTTTCCCATCTACAGAGGAATGTCCTAAGAAATGAGCATCGACATTTGAAGGAAGAATAAGTGTAGCTGCTACTACTGATAGTGCAAGTACAGTTTTTCGCATGGATTTGCTCCTAAATAAGTTATTTGAATTATCAAGAAATTCATAACTTAATTTTACATAATATTCAAAATTAACTAAATAGTTCTTAAGTCCTCAGATATCTGTTTATTTACTTAAGCATGTATATTTTTACTCATAAAGAGAAGGAAATTCAAAAAAAGATTTACGTGAATAAAAGTAAAGTAGTAAATATTTCTATCTTTATAATTTATTTACCCCATTTGTCTTTTTAAATTCGATATGGATTTTTGGATTTGTTTTTTACAATTCTGCTACACATTCAGCAATTTTCAAATTTATTAGTTCTTGCTCCCTTGTCATTAGTTGTTTCGACATCAATCGACAATTGTAAAGTATTTGACATATTAAAATAAGAATTGAATTAACAGAACAATCTGCTATATTCTAACTATCAACAGGAAAACATTGTCACACAGTGGTTCTCGAAGGAAAGGAGCATATGTATGTACCGATTCGGAGAGTGGTTACGACGTGAACGTTTAGAACATGGTTGGAGTCAGGTAGAGTTAGCAGAAAAGACATATGGCGAGATTTCGCAGGCAGCGATCAGCGCATATGAGCGGAATCGTTCACTTCCTTCTATCCTAGATGTCCAGATTCTTGCGACAGCCTGTGATCAGACGTTGGGATCCATTCCTTGGGATGAATTCGACTTCCGGACGGAGAAGAAACGGAACTGGTCGAACCTCAAGCAAGAACGCTTTGATCTAGCGGAACTCCCGCTTGCGGATTCCGTCCGCACATTTGACGGCAAGACGTATCAGCTCCATGGCAGGATTGCCATCGAGCGCGATAGTCAGGAGACACAAGAAATCTCGCAACTCTATTACCGAATTCGGACCGTTGTCGGTGAGAATCAAGTTATCGCGAAACGAAAGCATCCGACTGATGAATTGATTCACGTCTCACGTAAAATACTAGTTCATTAGTAAGCCATCTATGTATAGGTATTTGCTTATGAAATAACATTAATCAATGACAAGAGGAATTGATGACCGTAGCAGCATATCGCTAAGGACAGTCACTCCAATCACATACCGGCGTGTCCCTCATCTGTGACCGGATGAGCGGGATATACGCAGAAATGGTTTGGCGGGATTCTCCTAAAACTCGCCCACAGGTCACCTATTCGTTGAGGGTCATCGAAAAACCCTAGACAGATATCCGGTACCGGATATCAGAGTTCGTGGGGGAACGTGCTCTAAACCCACCGCCTTG
>NZ_JHZV01000009.1 GCF_000620805.1 Exiguobacterium undae DSM 14481
AAAGGTGAGGTTGAATCTATGTTTGTACATATCTTCAATGCAGAGGATGTTAACCAGGGAGTGTTCAAGATTGCCTATACCAACAAAGGTAAAGCACAAACTGGGCTAGATGAAACGGGTAAGTGGACGAAGCAGTAAGTAATAGTGCATAAGTAAAGCCCCTATTAACCGTCACAGGTTATCGGGGGCTTCTTTTTTTGAGTATATAACAGTGAAAAAACGTAAAAATAGAGATATATTCCATAAGCTATCAATTCGTTCTTTCCGTTCATTTAGTTCATTTTTTTGTAAGGAAATTTCAAATTTCGCATCAGAAGCTAGTTCACTGTTACTTTCTCTATTTTCATTGTATTTTTCTAAAGATGCTATAAGTTTTGTTACCTCTTTATTTTCAGAAATATCAATATCATCGTACTGTAAACGTTTTTCATTAGAAAACTGATGCTTAACTTTTTCTATTTCTTTATCAATATTCTTATTTGCCTCTAGATAAAGTTGAATATATTCAATTTGATGAATTAAAGATATATGAACTTCCTTTTTTAATGAATCATATAGATTTAATACAGCGAATATAAAAATTTGATAAACCGTAAAGAAGTCAATAAATTGCTTAAGCTTTCCTTCTTCCTCGTAGTCTACTTTAAAATAGTCAGTTAACCATGCAAACAGAGAAAACATCAGCAGTATTTCTGCTATGTACAAAGATACTTTATATAAGAAATTATAAAGATATCTTCTTTTCAAGGGTATGTCTTTTTCTCTTCTTCGTGTAGTTATAAAAAATGAAGTAGTTGTATAAAGAATTGTTAAAAGCGTCAACGTTAAGAAAACGTTTAATGAGTTTTCCAAAATTAAACCTCCTAGTATATTTATATTTTCAACAATACGTGATGTGACTGGAGAAATACATTTTCACGTGAGTTATTTTATGATATTCAAATATAATCCAAAAATAGCCCCATGCATGTACCAGTTCATACACCTGCCTTTGTGTCATTATCCCTAATAAACATACGTACACCAGTTCTTTTAGTTCCGAAGTACATCTATTATCAGACATAGCTTTGTGACACTAAATCCTCATAGTTAACTTAGCCGTTCTCTAAGAAATTCTACAAAATACGGGTTAGTTAATTAAATCAGTTAACCCTCACGCTATAAACGTTGGTGTTAAGCCATTGTGTTTTTAAAAAATCGTTAGGAAAAAAAGTATACTTTAATTAACTAGTTGCTTTTTACCCATTACTTAACTAATTACTTCTGTTCAGTAAGCAAGCCAATTATCTTATCAATCACAATGAGTGTTACCTTTCTATTCGTATTATCTTTTCAGTTCTCTTATATAGAAGGAACTGATAGTAAAAGTACGCATTTATCATTGTGTCAAAATCCTTCACTTGTGAGACAGCAGCAAGGGTTACGTAGTATCAGTGGTTCATCGTGTTCCATAAGTCGTGTCCGGAACTAAAGACGTACTATTAACTATTAGATAGTCCAGCATACGAAGATACCCCGGTGAACGGGGGAAGGGGATAGGGAGACGCTAGACACTGTGAAACTGGTGTATATAAATCAGAAACCTCATATGGTGTCCCTATCTACAATTACAGGTGAGTATGTCAATTTGTTCGTATCTTTTGCAGCAATTACACTGTTTAGTTCTCCGTACACATTCCTCTTACAGTCAGACTTACCATGTTTCTTCTATATGCATAAATCATTCCTACAAATTCACTACTTTCCAAAAATATATTCCTGTTCTAAAAATAGCGTCCATTTGTGGCAATGTATTTTATTTTAATGTTGACTACTTTTAATCAATAATTTTGATATGGAGTACACATATAAAGTAAAGAATAAGACTGATAATAAACAATATTGTCCATATACAAAATCGTAAGTTAAAAAGTGTAGTTAATACGTGTAGTATCATATGGTTGTTGTATATTGTATTAAAAAAGTGTTAGACTTGTATTTGTTATTGATTGAAAGAAAGATTCCAAAGGACATAGCACGGTGAATGCAATTTGACCTAACGTGCAGCAGGGAACATAAAAAATCCCCTTAGAGAAATCTAAAGGGATTAAAAAGGAATATGGTTATTCTTGTTGAATCATATGTATAGCACTATAAAATAGGCGTCTCACGCTTGTTCTGACGTCCTGTAAATTTTAATGTGATAAAAGGTTTGTTCTATTACGCAAAAGCGTTATACGCCAATCTGAAGGCATTTGAGAAAATAATTGATTGTAAGTTCTGCCATGCTTTAGTAGAATAGTAGACATATCCAAGAAACATCCAGCAACACCCATAAAAAAATACAGAAGAAAAGGACTCCACCCCCCACGCCGACCAAAGCTAGTTGGGAAAAGTCCTTCACTAATTACTGTATGAGATAAGTATAAGTGTAATTATATCCTTTTTCAAGGGATTTATACGCTTAAGCGTTTTCATGCGGTAGAAAAGTCTATACAGGCTTTATTTAGCGAAGAACTTTTTCTTAAAATCTAACTTATATGGCATGGAGGTGAATCCTTTCGAGATACTCGGAGGATTTTTTTGTTGTTCTTTTCGACGTGGAATGCCTAACACACGCTAAACATTGAACAGGTCAGCTATGCCGATGCAGAAAAATAGCGAACGCACACTTACGACGATTCCCCTTCTTATCGTCCGTGCGTTGTCAGGTGGGTGCGACCATTAACGGCACGGGTGGAAGACGTTAGTCCTACGGGACTAGGGTACGCTATCAGATACCAGCATGTTAGGGACGTTTTTAACATGTAGAAAGATAGTGTCGGTGAAAACCGGAAGTCAAGAAGGGGCGTACACGGATACCAGCCAAGTCTCCCAATTTTCAGGAGTTTCCAAGCGACTTTTCTCTCTATATGCCGACATACATAAATAGCTTCATTTGTCGGTATATAGGGGAAAAGTCTGCCCCGCCGTTTCCAACACCGCAACCCATTTTCAGATTTTGAAAACCCTTAAGGTCAAGTGATTACGTAAAGAAAATCGCAGAAAGATTGAAGAAACGACGAAGCTACTGACGAACGCAGACAGGAAAGCTAAGGGAAACAAAAGGCAAACAGGGCGAAGTAGGAAAAAGAGGAACTAGAAAAAAGAACACTAGTTTAATTAAAGTCGAAGTCAAGACTGGTTTATTAAAATAAGTACGTCCATAATTCAATCAGACATGAAGAATACTCAATTAACACTGACTGAACGTTTAACGTTATTAATTCATAATCAGTGTATATATAGCCCATCAACCTAAATTTGAAGGAATATCAAGTATGAAAAATTACATGTCTACATACTTGGGATTCAGAAAATTCAAAAATGATTAGGTTAAGTTTTCTAACAGAACATAAATCTATATGCAGAGAAAGGAGGAAGCAAAATGATTACGCCTAATATCCTAAGCAATCGAGAATACCTTAAGATTCAAAGTACGGCATTCGACATATCTGATGCTGTGAGAATGGCAAATGAATTAGATGTTGATAATAAAGAAAAAGCAGAAGCACGCATACAAGTGTATCTTTCAGCGTGGAATAAAGAAGATATTAAAGATTTATTAGTTTGGATTATGAACAGAGAAAGTAACTTGGAATATTATTTAAAAACCTTAGATGGTTCAAGTGAACTTGCAAAACAGACTACTCTCGAAATTCAAGGTACTGAAGAATTGCATGAAAAAGTAAACGAAGCACGTGAACACCTTCCAGAGATAGTATGGTGAACTGATTAAGCTTCAAACAGTAACCACATTTGAAAAGGAGAAGTTAGTATGACGCCACTGAATAACGCTACTTTCAATAAAATTGTAGGTAAGGCAGTTAGGTTAGAAGGTAATTCCCTTTTAGATGATTTAGAGATTACGGATGAAGAAAAAGCAGAAGCGTTTCTTGAAATTTATATGATTTTGGATAACGCCAACGATACAAAAGAATTACTGGAGTTACATCGCAGATTAGAAGTAAAGCATGCAGAGTTCCAAAAAGATTTAGAGACATATGGAATCAATAGTGTTGGATTAGCGAGAACCCGTGAATTCCATAAGTCTGATTTAGAAAGAATTGAATTAGCTTTAGAATTTACAGGGAATTTCGCAAGACGTTCATAAAAACTAGAAATGGGTGATTAGATGTTTTATACGAATCGTGTCTTATCTAGATTTGAAGAACAGCAACTAACTTTGGCACAAGTACTTGCTGAAGTTAATAAGCCTGGCTTCTTAGAAACTTCGGAAGAAGGAAGCGAGAAAGAAAAAGCCGAGGCATTTCTCGAAGTGCATATGATTACTTCAGACAAAGAAAAAGCAGACGAACTTTTTAAAAGCTATAAACAAAAAGCAGATGAAGCACTTCAAAAGTCAATAACATCAAAAGAACAAGGAATCACTGTTTCTCAAATTGATGAAGACAGTCTTCGTGATGACACATCTAACTACATGAACACTATGGGTGCTTTATTACGATTGGACGGAATCAATCCAAAACGTATCTCAATTACTGGAAAAGAGGTTTTCAAGTGAACATGAACGAATTAGGATTACCAAACGACACGCATGAAGCAGCATACATGATGGTTGTCGAAAACGAAGAGTCTGCAAAAATGTATTTAGAGTTACAAATGTACAATTATAGTTTTCCGGATACTAAAGTTCTTTTGGCGAAAGTAGAACAAAGAAATGTAATGTCTAAAAAGAATCTAGAAATGATGCCAATGGTTCCCGAGTTCCAAGAAGTTGCTGCTAGTGCTGAAAAAGAGTTAGAAAAGACAAAACTAGCCCTAAGCTATACCGGTCACTTTGAAAGCGAAAGTAAATAAGACAGTGTAAACCCTTGAATAGCCTTCAGACGCTTCAGATTCGATTCTAAGCGTCTCCGAGGGCCTCGGGCATACCAATGCACCAAAAACCTTTCGAAAGCCTCTAAAGGGCATCTAAAACGTATTAAGTGTTTTGTGTAGTGTTACTGTGTACTACAAAATTGAATATTAATATTCAACTACACATATATAGTGCAAGTGTTTGTAATGATGTCAAATGCTTCTTAATAAGCCATTTAAAGCACTTCTGTTCAAACATATACTTAGGTATTAAACTGCATATAAAAAGCCCTCAGAAGCCGTTTTAAAGCGTTCTAGGACTATATGATAAACTTACTTATTTATTTCGTTGATGTTATACGTTATTACAGGCGATTCCGTACCATCTTGAATACGCCAGCCCTTCCAACGCTTTCCGTTTCCCCCTACCTTTTTCTCACTCGAAGTACCGTTCTTACTCTTTGCATAAACGGATTGTACGTAAGACATTGGAACTCCATACTTAGAAGCTACATTTCCCCATTTAACGCCTGCACGAATGTCGTTCATAATTGCTGCTTTTAATTTCAATTCATTCAAAAGATTACCCCCTACGCTTAGATACTTTACGTTGGGGTAAATTGTGCTGTGCTGTGACAAGTTAGGTTGCAAGAAAGCTAAACAGAAGGAAAACTATATTTTGGTATCGCCACAAATTAAGTGACACAAGGGAGTATGCCTGCTTCGAAATAGTTGTTTTTTATACAAGCAATTCGAATGAATTGTTACTACATTGTAATAAGTCCGAAACCCGTTGGGGGAGTATGTCTGAAGGCACTTTAAGTAGTTCTACAAAAAAGAAGTTCATGCCCCTTGCTTGTATTTTTACTGCTTAGCTTGACCTATATATAGAGATATAGAGAGTTAAGTTACTTGTTGTTAGTTATTGGGCGTTAGCCACGACGTAAGTCGTTAAGAACTTAATGAATATCTATATCCTTTTGTTAAAAGGATTAAAAGACATTACGCCTTACGGCGTGTTAACTCACTTCGTTCGTTAACTATTGTTTTAACAATCATTTTATTTATCTAGAACTCCCTGACCCCATACTCATAAGTGCTTGGTGGTTCATATCTCGTCTGATAAGTTCCAGTGGTTCTTCGGTATATGGATATCCTTCAAAAGCTTTTAAATCACAAATTGTGCTTCTTGTTATTATTTTATAGTTTCTATCATGATTTCTTTTTAATATTTGTATTTCGATAGTCGGGAAATCTTCCTCTTCTTCTCTTCGATTCATGTTTTTATATGGTATGTCGCCCTGATGACCTATTTTAATTTTATGTATTTTACCACCAGCTAGAGTTATTCGTGCTTCACCGTTCAGTAACTTGTAAGTATCTAAAAAATTTTTTGTTTCGGGTTCTGTATTTTCATCGTAGCTTAATACTTTAAAAGTATAATCAATAGCAGTACCTTTCCCGATATTCTCAATAGCTATACCGTAATCCCCATGTTTCTCCTGATAAGGATAAACAATTACTTCGACTCCGAACTGTTGTACATAAAATGTTCGACCAGCTAAGGCTAAAGCAGAAAAAGCAATGAAATCAATTTTTTTAACTACATCCAAAATATTAGAGAACTCATTCATGTTTATTACTCCGTTCAAATGTTTTTTTGTATACTAAGCTTAGTCGAATTTAGGAATAAGTTCAAAAAAAAGTTAATGCCAAACATCTTAAAACGTAATTAATGGAAACATACACCATACTTTTTTAGCCTCTTTGTTCCTTAACAGGGTCAGAGGGGCTTTTTTATTGTTCTAAATAAGAAAAAACTTCATTCGATTACTTGTAAAAGGGGCATTTAGCTTGCTTATAGATTAGGAAAGAAAGAGTTTAGCAAGAAGGTATGAAGCTAATGAAGTCACCCCTTACTTAGTTACATACTTTTTTGCATTCAATCAATAACAGGGGGCAAAGAAATGGATAATGTCGATGGAGTATTAGAGATTAAAAATAGAATGGTCATGCGAGGTAAGACAATTAAAGTGCTACGAGTTATTAAAGACAAGACGTTGCAAGATGTAGTGAGAGAGACGGGGTTAGCTATCTCCACGTTATCTGCAATGGAGAATGAGACAAGAAAAGTGACTAGCTTTTCACAACTCAAATTAGCCCGTTATTTATTGAACGAACTTCAATACACACCGGATGAAGTCGTGGTTCTACAAGCATTTATTAATCAGAAAGAAGGTGGTTACATTGCGTAACGGTAAATTAACAACAAGCGAAATTGAACAACTTACAGAAATTCACCAGCGACAATTCAAGGGAGAAACACTAACTTCTATTTGTAAGGACTTAGGTATCGACCGTAAAACCTTTTACCGACGTCGCCAACTACCACAATGGCAGGAGTTCGAAAAGGAACTGAACGATAAGTTACTAGAGAATTCGTATCACGAAATTATGAACACGGTTGTTCTCAAAGCTAAGCAGGGTAGTCACCCTCATGCAAAACTTTACCTAGAAGCAACGGGACGTCTTAAATCGTCTAGAGAACTTCGTGAAGAAGAAGAGAAACGTCGTACTTCCGGAAGCACTTCACCACTTGATATTTCGGAACTGCGTCGGATGTTTGAAGAAGATAAAAAGCTACGGTTGATTGAATAACTGAAAAGGGAGAGGAATAATCATGGGACTACTTAAAGGGGACGTCATTAAAAAGGTGAACGGGGTTAAAGCTAAGATTGAAAAGAAAAAAGATGAATTGATTGGAAAGCGAACGTTGTTGCTGCGTGAACAAGATATGTTACGAAGTGCGATTGAAGATGACTTTCAACGTCAAATCATGGAAGAAGTTCCACCGGATAAAAAGCTAAAAAGTGATTACGATAAAGTGACTTCAGAGTTAGGACACCTGGAACTTCAGTTAGGCAGCCTAGATGGAATTTTATCTAAAGAACTAGAGAAGTATAAGGGAGACGTAGTTAAGGAATCAGATAAAGTAGTATCCGACTATGAACAACTTGAAAAGAAAATGCACGATGATTTGAAAAGAATCAAACTGCAATACTTTGAAAAATTGATTGAATACAATCAGGCTAACTTAAAAGCACGTCAGCAATACGGTGTACATGGTGAAGTTTTGGACAGCCTGGGCTTGAAGCGTCGTGGTGCATTGGAAAAAGGTATTCCGTTCAATACAACGCAACTTTGGAATGCAGACTACCAGGGAATGTTCACAATGGAAGAACTTCGTGAAGCCTATCACGGTAAAATGCCTTATCGTGCGATTCAATTCAAAAAAGAAAATAACTTATGATGCAGGGCGATTGTTATTGAGATAACAGGCGTCTTTTTTAGTGGGGAAAATTAAACAACAGAGGTGATTAGGGTGGGAAAGTTGATAACAAAGCGAGGTTGGGAAACGGTTATATTTCTAGATGATGCTGGAGAAATGACTAGTCGTATTTGTACCAAATGCAAAGAATTGAAATTAGCTAGTGACTTCGGAAGTAATAAAGGACTAGCCTACAATAAGCGTTCGGACTGTAAAGCATGTCACAACGTAACTTTTCGACAAGCAACTTCAATTCAAAACGGTAAACGTCGGGCTAAAATGAATGGATTACCGTCAGATATGACACAACTTGTGCGAGAGAAGATAAAGAAGCGACAGGGCAATAAATGTATCTTGTCCGGCGAAACAGAATGTCTTACGACGGAACACGTCATTCCTCTAAGTTGGGGAACGGGCTTCGGTGACACCTACGGTAATGTAGTGTTTATGTCCAAACGCTTGAACTCTTCAAAGGGAAAAAAGAACATCTTCACCTGGATTAAAGGACAACCGGACCAATACCAGGCTAACTTTCATAACGCACTTGTTCCGACGCTTGCAGCACGTAACGATATGTCGGTGGAAGAATACGAAGTGTTTGTTAATGAGTGCTACTCAAATCGAAAATAACAAAGGGGATGAACAGAATGAAACAGGAAATGATTATGGTAGAACGTAGACCTAGTGCCGTTCAATTGATTGCGATGGGATACGATAAGACGGAGAAAGAACGGTTGCAAGAAGGTGTGTTAACCAAGCACGATGCTAAAGAAGAAGGCGACGTGACTAACTTTGAAGGTCAGAAGCAGAAACGTAAGCTAACTGCTTTAGACTTACTAATAAACGGTTACACGGCAGACGAAGCACAGAAAACGCAAGAGGTTGCGATTGACGTAAATAATTTAAAAACGAATAAGAAGTAATTACTAGGGACGTCTGAAAAGGCGTCTCTTATTTTTTTATCTAAAGGAGGATGTATGATGCTAAGCGATGCTTATTATGAATTGTTGTATATGTTGGATATGGACGAAGTGATTGAAGGTAACAACCTTCATATTGAGATTTACAAACGTGTCGGGCAAGAATTGAAGTTGTCTAATCAATCCTACTGGAAGCATCCGGACTATGAAGAACCTAGGACTAAAGAAGAAATACTGATTGAACTAGATGAACTTCTAGAATGAACACTAAGGATAGCCGGGCGATGACGTAAAGAGTAATTCTCTTTGCGTCTCTTTTTTTGCCTGGATACGTAGATTTGAAGCAGAAAAACTCCTAGTTAGAGGATTACTAACCAGGAGTGCTTTAGTCTTGAATATTAATCTTCAAACAATCACTTCATACTGTCTTAGCTTTTTGTAGAAGGTGGGACGTGAAACACCTGAACTAGCAATAATCGTCTTAAGAGGCTTCTTTCCTTCTTTGTAGTCCTCAATAGCATTCTCTAAAGCCAATCGTTTAGTCTCGTCGTCTTCTACTCTTCTTCTTCCGAAACGGACACCCCGTTCTTTTGCCCGTACTCTTCCTTCTGCCACACGTTCACTAATGATGTCCCTTTCAAACTCGGCGATTGAACCCATCATATTAAATACTAGTCGTCCCACGCTTGTCGAAAAGTCTATTTGTTCATTGATGAATACCAGGCGTATGCCTCGTTCATGGAGTTCATGTGCCATATTCGTTAGATGACGCATTGAACGTGCTAAACGGTCTAGTTTGTAAACAATCAAAGAATCACCTTCTTGAAGTGTTTCCATAAGCAGAGTAAGCCCCTTTCTTTCTTTATCTTTTCCGGAAGCTTTATCGTGAAAAATATTCTCTTCTTTTACTCCATAAGCAACTAATTTTTCTATTTGGATTTCATAGTTTTGGTCAATTGCAGAAACTCGTACGTATCCATATTCCATATGTAAAATCCCCTTTTTGTAAGTATCTTGTCTAGTTAATATACACCTATCTTAATATCTAAATTAACTACGTGTCAACAATAAACTTACAGTTAATACTGCAAGTATGAACTACACAATTAAACTGTATACTACACGTATTTAGTATCTTTTAATATTTACAGTGGTTTTTGTTTGTGGTTGAAAGTATAATGAGTTCATATTTGATTGAGTAAGGGAGGGCTTTTCGTGGGAGAAATAATCACCGTTACAATTAGTAAAGGTGGTGTTCTTAAGACATCTATCGTCGCCAACTTAGGAAGTGCGATTGCAAAACGATACCCGGACAAACGTGTCCTATTGCTAGAAACAGACCCCCAGGGCAATCTATCTGATACCTTCGGTATTGATTCTGAAGCATTACCCCATAGTATTTTTGACGTGTATATGGGAGAAAAAACGATAGCAGAAGTGAAGCAATCTATCTTGCCGAACCTGGATATAGTGCCTGCAAACAATCAACTGAATGACTTAGATTATCAGGTATGGACTACTTATCAAGACGAAGGAATAAGCCCGTTCAATCTATTAAAAGATGCTTTGAAGGGTATTCGTGATTCTTACGATTACATCCTGGTTGATACACCACCAGCCTACTCTTTGAACGTAGGTAATGTACTGAATGTAACGGACAAGGTAATTATTCCATTGCAGTTAGAACCATACGCAATCAAAGGACTTAAGAAAGCCGTTGATATGGTTGCTTTGTTTAACGAACGTAGAAAAGACCCGATTGAGATTGTAGGGGTGCTTGCTACTCTTGTAAGAACGACAGCATTACACACAGAATTATTGCAACAAACCCGTTCTTACTGTCAGCACAAAGGAATCAGAATGTTCGACACAGTAATTAAGCAAACAATCAAGTTTGCAGAAACCGTAGCAGTAGAAAGTAAGCCGACAGTTTTATTAGATAAGTTAAATGCCCGTGACCGGGACATTGTAGATGTGTACTACAAATTAATGGAGGAGATTTTAAATGAAGAACATACCAAATCAATTTAATGAAGTGAATAAAGAAGAGAAAGATACAGCAACAGTCCCAGCAGCGTCTATCGCACTGGACATGGACAAGTACAAAACTAAGAAAGAAAAAGAAAAGGAAAAGGACGCTAAAACTCGTGTTTCTCTTTTCCTTGAACCGGCACTTGCCAAAAGATTGGACCGGGCTGCAAAGAAATACGGTAAAGGATTCAAATCGACGTTCACGTCGGATGTGCTTGAAAAAGCATTAGATGCTTTGGAAGCTAAAGAGAATAATAACAAATAATCATATGAAGACTAAGGCAACTAAGCCCTAGTCTTTTTTATTTACTTTCTCCTATCGAACCTAAAATCAAATGACCGGAAGTTGTTGACCCAGTGCATTAATGTGAAAGGTTAGGCATCTTCAATAGAGTATGCTTAAAAGTTACGCTATCAGACTAAAAATGTCGCTTAGATTCGTCCTGTGTTGCATCGAGAACTATCAGCACATATAGTTGTTCAAATGATTAGAACATAGGATGTGTTATCAGTGCGTGTTAATAGGAATACTTTAGAATGTTGGAGAAACAAGAATATGTATAACAAAAAGGGCTAGTATAAGCCCTTTATTGTTTAGAACAAGTCAACGATGAACTTAACTAGTCCATATACTTTTTGTGGTACTTCGAGTAACCCTATAAGCATTAACACAGAGTTAATCCGATTAGACAAAGTTTCCTTAGAATCCTTCTTCACATGAATCACCTTCCTTCTCGTATTTTTTTTAAAGTTGCAGCGTTTTTTCTTCCGACTTTTTCCCATTAGAGAACCACCTCTTTCTTTAGTTTGTATATGCTATGCGACTGCCCTCTTCATTAATCATTTAGAGTGTTCTAGCAAAGTGTGACTGTTCCGAATGAGTGACAACTGGAAACAGGGAACCTTGAAAGGAGATACTTCAAACTTTGTACTTCGAACTCTTCGGCGGACTAACTCATGTGAGGAAAAGAACGTCATATCGTCCTTCGAAACTGCAAGGTGAGTAGTTCATCCGAAAACTGTCCCAAAAATTCGTAATATCAGCACTCAATTTTTCAATGAAAGTGGTCAAGAAGACGGAGTTGCCCCCCATCTTCGAGTTCTATAAAAATTATCAGCATTTGGATGTCTTTTCTTGTCCATCTCCTCCTACAAATTAATAACGTTTCAGAAAGTAGTTTCAGACACTACCTTTAATCTCGAATTAACCTCCTTTTTTACTACCACTTACAAAAATCACGACGGATTTTTGGATGAATGGCGTTTTTGAAGTTCCTTTGTAATATCCTTTTTCATAGTAGTAACGTTTTAAATAAAATATTCAGACGTCGCTTTTTTCGTACTGTACGCACTTCTTTTGTCCCCCCTTCACCCCTAAGGTAGAAGTGACGTTAACCATGAAGGTGTTTGAAAAAATTATTCTCGACCTTCTCACCGACAAGGTATTAACCGGATTAACACCCTTTTCTTCTAAAAATTGATGCTGGCTAACAACTTCTTCACTGATAAGGTAGGGAGGGCATTAATAAAATAGGTTTGTGAGGAAAATATTTTGAGTAGGTGTCGAAAGGAAACTAGATTGGTGGTTAATGGAGAGATATAGAGGATATTGTTTGCATGTTAAAACTCACTTCTCTAAAATGTCTTAATGTTGTTAAAAATAGGAAGAGGGGTTGGATTATGGCATCAGTAAAAAAAGAGAAGAAGCCAGTGAAACCAATTGTGCGTGTGATTGCAATTGCTTTATGGATTGTAATAGCCTTGTTGGTGGCTATTATTGTGTTTGGGAAAGATGCAGAAGAGGACACTAAGAAAGGAAAGTCTGAAGTATCGAAGCAAGAGTACACAGTGACACAACAACGATACGATAAGGCAGGTACTTTCTATATCACGGCTAAAGCAGACGTGAAGGATGATACACAGGTTAAAGCACTTGTTAAGCAAGTTGCAGCCGAACATAAAGGGAAGCAAAAAGGTGAGGTTGAATCTATGTTTGTACATATCTTCAATGCAGAGGATGTTAACCAGGGAGTGTTCAAGATTGCCTATACCAACAAAGGTAAAGC
>NZ_JHZV01000010.1 GCF_000620805.1 Exiguobacterium undae DSM 14481
CATCTGCTAGAACAAGGCCTCGACCGATTAGTATCACTCAGCTCCGCATGTCGCCATGCTTCCACCCGTGACCTATCTACCTCATCGTCTCTGAGGGGTCTTTCTTGATTACTCAAAGGGAAATCTCATCTTGGAGGGGGCTTCATGCTTAGATGCTTTCAGCATTTATCCCGTCCGCACGTAGCTACCCAGCGATGCTCCTGGCGGAACAACTGGTACACCAGCGGTGCGTCCATCCCGGTCCTCTCGTACTAAGGACAGCTCTCCTCAAATTTCCTGCGCCCACGACGGATAGGGACCGAACTGTCTCACGACGTTCTGAACCCAGCTCGCGTACCGCTTTAATGGGCGAACAGCCCAACCCTTGGGACCTACTCCAGCCCCAGGATGCGATGAGCCGACATCGAGGTGCCAAACCTCCCCGTCGATGTGGACTCTTGGGGGAGATCAGCCTGTTATCCCCAGGGTAGCTTTTATCCGTTGAGCGATGGCCCTTCCATGCGGAACCACCGGATCACTAAGCCCGACTTTCGTCCCTGCTCGACTTGTAGGTCTCGCAGTCAAGCTCCCTTCTGCCTTTGCGCTCTACGAATGATTTCCAACCATTCTGAGGGAACCTTTGGGCGCCTCCGTTACTGTTTAGGAGGCGACCGCCCCAGTCAAACTACCCGCCTGACACGGTCCTCCAGCCGGATGACGGCTGCGAGTTAGAGACTCTATGCATGAAGGGCGGTATCCCAAGGGTGACTCCTCCGAAGCTGGCGCTCCGGTCTCGACGTCTCCCGCCTATCCTGTACATCATGCACAAAGCCTCAATATCAGGCTGTAGTAAAGCTCCATGGGGTCTTTCCGTCCTGTCGCGGGTAACCTGCATCTTCACAGGTACTATGATTTCACCGGGTCTCTCGTTGAGACAGTGCCCAAATCGTTACGCCTTTCGTGCGGGTCGGAACTTACCCGACAAGGAATTTCGCTACCTTAGGACCGTTATAGTTACGGCCGCCGTTTACTGGGGCTTCGGTTCAAAGCTTCGCTTGCGCTAACCCATCCCCTTAACCTTCCAGCACCGGGCAGGCGTCAGCCCCTATACGTCATCTTGCGATTTAGCAGAGACCTGTGTTTTTGCTAAACAGTCGTTTGGGCCTATTCACTGCGGCTCTACTCATGTAGAGCGTCCCTTCTCCCGAAGTTACGGGACCATTTTGCCGAGTTCCTTAACGAGAGTTATCCCGCGCGTCTTAGAATTCTCATCCCGCCTACCTGTGTCGGTTTACGGTACTGGCACCTTCCACCTCACTAGAGGCTTTTCTTGGCAGTGTGAAATCGTGACCTTCGTCCCTACGGGACTCCGCATCGTTCCTCGACTTTG